>NZ_CANMCP010000001.1 GCF_947496385.1 uncultured Croceicoccus sp.
CGATCCTCTCCTTTGAGAGCTTTCTCAACCTCGCCGCAGTGCGCCTATGGCTGAAATCTTATGTCAACGCGGCCTAGGTCGACCGCTTTATCAAGATTGGAATCATTGGGGTCGATCTTGGCCCAGGCGGCCATTACTCCATGCTTAGGATTGTAGAACCGATTGACGATTTCATCCGAGGGAACGCTGCGAACCTTAGCCTCAAGGCGCGGGTAGAAGTCTATCGGCCGATCCAAAAACGATAACACCGTCGCACGAAGCGCATGGAGGCCTGCGCCGGTCTTTACCTTTGACGGAGTGATCTCGGGCCCGCCGCTTTCATTGGTCGAAGAAGCGACTGAAGCATCGTCGGAAGTGGTGCCAGAGTCAGTCAAGACCTGGTGCCTTCGCGGAAACTCTCATATCCTCGTGCTCGAAGCTCACAAGCAGGGCACGTTCCGCAGCCATAGCCCCATTCGTGGCGAACTGTGCGTTCGCCAAGGTAGCAGGTGTGGCTATGTTCTGTGATCAGATCCAAGAGAAGGTCGCCGCCCAGATCTTGCGCCAATGCCCAGGTGCCAGCCTTGTCGATCCACATCAGGGGCGTGTGGATCACGCTTCGACTGCCCATCCCTAGGTTCAACGTGACCTGTAGGGCTTTGAGTGTGTCGTCGCGGCAGTCAGGATATCCAGAGTAGTCAGTTTCGCACATGCCGCCAATCATGTGTCGAGCCTTGCGTCTGAATGCGAGCGCCGCCGCAAGAGTGAAGAACAACAAGTTGCGGCCAGGCACAAAGGTGTTCGGCAATCCGTCTTCGCGCAGGGCGATCTCGGCGTCTCGGGTCAGTCCCGTCTCGCTGATCTGGCCGAGAACCGACAGATCGAGCGTATGGTCGGCTCCAAGCCTCTCTTTCCAGGTTGGATTGATCTCAACAATCCGCGCGAGAAGCTCTGAACGACATTCCAGTTCGATCCGATGTCTCTGCCCGTAGTCGAACCCTACCGTCTCGACAGCGCTGAATTTCTCAAGTGCCCAAGCAAGACAAGTTGCGGAATCCTGCCCGCCGGAGAAAAGGACGAGAGCCTTCTCGTCAGCAATCATGCAAGCTCTTCTTCGCCCCAGTAGGTGACCGCATCACTATTGCTGTCGCGGTAGACACTGACCTTCGAAAGCGCCGGGAACTCGGGCTTGAGCCTGTTCCAGATCCAACGGCACAGATTTTCCATGGTTGCCGGGCCAAGGTCGTTGATGTCGTCCAGAAAACGATGGTCGAGCGCGTCCCGAACGCTCTCGAGTTCTTTCTCCAGAATACCAACGTCGACAATCATGCCGCTTACAGGGTCGGGCCTTCCACGTAGCGTGACCTCGCCGCGATAGCTATGACCATGGATCCTGCGGCTGGACTCGGTTTGGACGACCCGATCGAGTGTGTGAGCCGCGTCAAAGCGAAATTGTTTCGAGAGTTCGTACATCAGCGGATTCCGACTAGCTTGTGCGACTGGAGCGATAGGCGCCAGCGAGGATTTTCGAGGCAGTAATGGATCGTGTCGTCGAGGCATTGGTCGGCCTCGGCGCAATCCATTGGCTGCAAGAAGAAGTGCTCGAACTCGAGGTCTTCGAAGCGTTCAGGTCGCGCGCCAACCTGCGGGAATACGAGCTTCAGTTCGTTGCCCGACCGTAAGACCAGTTCGTTTTCCCCTTTAGGGCTAACGCAGATCCAATCGATGCCTTCTGGGGCAGGACGCGTACCATTGGTCTCGACCCCGATCTCAAAACCGTGTCGATGAAGTGCATCTACCAAAGGCGCATCGACCTGCAGCAACGGTTCACCACCTGTGAGCACAACATAGCGACTCTCATTCGAGCCAGCCCATTCATCAGCGATTGTTTGTGCCAGCAATTCCGCGTCCGCGAAACGGCCCCCACCGGTCCCATCCACACCCACGAAGTCGGTGTCGCAAAAGGAGCATTGCGCGCTCGCGCGGTCCTGTTCGCGACCCGACCAAAGATTGCAGCCCGAGAAACGGCAGAAAACAGCCGTGCGCCCCGCATGAGCACCTTCACCCTGCAAGGTTTTGAATATCTCTTTGACCGCATAAGCCATGGCTATTCAGCCGCGTCTTCGAAGAGCGGGGCTGGTGCTGCTCGCCGCTTTTGTCTGAGATCGGCCTTGAGGATGCCAATGAGATAGTGCTTGAGCAGCGCAACGTCGCGATTGACATTTTGCAGCGAGTTCCAGCGCCGAACTTCGCCGCCGAGTTCCCAGTCGCCGGATGTCCACGCGGTCTTGTCCTTGAGGCATTCCATGCCTGCCTGGAAATCATCGACCGATCGGGCATCAACCCTTTGGGCCAGCACTTCCATGACATCGCCCATCGCCTGGATACCGGCGCCGTGGAGTAACCGGGAAGTCTTTGGCTTGTGACCATGCCAAGCGTCCGGGAAAACCCGTTTCACAGCTTCAAAGAAATTCGAGACAAGCCGCACGCACTTGTCTTCGCCTTTGGGCCGACCAATCAGGTCGCGCATGATGCCGTTGGCGAGCGACTCCATGATGATCTTCTGCATCACGGTGTCTGCAATGATCCCTTCCGGGCAGGTGTGCTGGCGGATGTAGCCTTTGAGTGAGGTGTTCTCGAAGTTCAGCCGCGCGGTCAGATCTGCGGCAGTCGAGCGCCTGCTGAGCCGCGCCGGAAGGTCATCGACAGTAGGCAGCAGTTCATAAATCAGCGACTTGGGCAGCGGCTTGGTGTTGTTGATGAGCACGAACTGTCGACGCAGCTCTGCCTCGTCCTGGCAAATCAGGACTGACACGAAGACCTGAAAATCACGCTCCAGCGTGCTCAAGGCAGAAAGCCGCTGTTGTCCATCGACAACCAGTCCTGGTGTCCCCTTGCTGACGTCGATCGTCAGGCGCGCCGATCCATCTCCCAAATCTTCAACGCCGACATGATCTGTAAAGGCCACGACGATCGGATTGGGAAGGACAGAGTTTGGCTTGATCAGGTAGTCCTGGATCTCCCGAATGTGAGCAGCAACCTGTGGCCGTTGGAAGCCGCTGAGTTCGCCCTGTGCATCGCGGCCAATGCGGTCAATCGATGCAAACTTGAGAATGTCGGATGCCTTGGCCGCAAACACGAGGACCCGATGCTCGCTGCTCTGTTCCGCGGTCACGGCAAGGTATTGCATGGGCTTAGGTGAGGGCACGCTTCAAATCCAATCTCTCAATATGATCCTTGTAGACCGCGAGATTGTGAATCCCGCGACGCTTGTTCCGATTGCTTCCCCGGAAAATGATCACATCGACAGCCGCATGTTCGCAGATTGAGCAACTGCACTGCTTCCATGGTTTGCTCTCGAGAGTAACGCGATAGCGCGTCGCCAGGCGAACCATGCTGGTCGCGTCCTTGCAGTCTTCAAACGGTTTTTCTTCCACGAGTGGCGCGCTGTAGACGAGGACGTTCTGAAGTGTTTCCTCAATGCCGGCTTCGCCCTGATCGAAAGCGCGCAAGCTCGACAATGCCGCGCTTTCCATGGTGACCAGATCTTCTGCTCGAAAGACACCGCGCTTGACCGTTCTCTGAAGGCGCGGGTTTTCAAGCGCCTGGGGTACGCGGATCGAAGTGAAATAACGCAGTCCCAGACCATCGCCGGGCAGGTAGTAATTCTGCTTCGCGTCCTTAAACGCGCGAATGAGCGGCGACGTCGTATCGAAGCTGGCGATGTCGTAACTGTGGAAGCTGTCGATGTCGTCTGCCTTCGCGAAACCAAGGATATGGAGGCGTGTCGCCGGAGGTACGACTTCTCGGATCGCCGCGAGGCACTGTTTGATCTCAGGTGATTTCAATGGGACCATGCCGCCGAGCGCGAGGTAATCATACCCCATCGCCACCAGCCTGCGCGCAGCTTCCGCCATGCTATCGGGCGACCAGCCTTGAACAACGCCGAGGGGCTTGAACAGTGCGTCAATGGCTTTGGCTTCCCTCCGGAAAGCATCAGCATTCTCGAGCGTGATCTCGAAGCGATCCTTGGCGTCGTTCGATCCACCATCGAGGCCTTTTGCGGCAACATCGAAGTCAAAGATGATGTGGTCGACCGAGCAGCCATGCGTGAAGCCGCAATCATCGTAGAACTCAGCGATCTCTGCAGGTGAGTAGGGCGGACGCTCCTCGTTGACATAGGTGAATGCGCCGCAGTCGCCGAAGATGTCGAGATGCGCGAATTCCGGTTTGTCGAGCCTCAGGAACTTGCGCGCGCCAACCAACTCGAAGCGCCGGGCTTGGCTGGCCGTGTATTTCCCTTTGACGCGATGGTCGCCGACGATGCCTTTCGACACGAGCACCCCGTCGTAGGGCGCATAGCCAAGTATCTCGTGAGGATAGGCGTCGTCCCAATAGGGCTGCCGTTCCGCAGGACTGCGGTCGGCAATGAAGTCAAAGGCCGGATCGACATAATCCAGACTGTCGGCGAAGATGAACTTCATGAGGTTCCCCTCGCCAGGTCGCGTTCCAGGTGCATCAGATGGTCAGTGAGCTTTGAGATGTGTTGGGACGTTGACTGCACTTCATTCCACATCAGGTTGAGGGCATCCCAACGCCCTTCGGTCCAGTGGCAATGCTTCGCCAACTTCTTCAGGATGGTACGCACCGCGGCCCCGCGGTCTTCTGCGCTGTCGACCCGCAACATGATCTGATCCATCAGGGCGCCCATCGCCCGGATGCCAGCGCTATGCATAAGGCGACTTTGGGTTGGCGGCTTGCCCCAGGCATCCGGGAATGTGTCGCGCACAGCGCTCCAGTAGAGAACGAGCGTTTCATACATTGCATTTGCGTCAGTGCCGTCGCCATTGCGTTTGAATTGGCCGAGAGCCCCCGACGCTGACCTTAGGCTTGTACGCATCGCTTCGATCAAGGCGGAGTCCGCAACGACACCGGTTCCGGAGCGCGCATTGGATTCCCGCTTGATCAGATTGTGAAATGGCGAGTCCTTATGCTGATTGAGCAATTCGCAGAGCGCGCTTGGCAGCTTGCGCGCAGCCAGATCCCTCGGAAGGAGGGCGCTCACTTCTGGCAGCAGTTCATCGATCAGACGTTTGGGCAGTGGCCGCGCCTTGTTGACGAGAATGAACTGTTCTCGTTGAGCCTCGATCTCATCCGAGACGAAGCCGACGACTGGTACGGCGATCGATTGATCCTTTGCTTGCGCCAAGGCCAGCGATCGTTGCTGGCCATCGACGATCCAGGCCGCCCGGCGGCCTGCAGGGTAAACAGGAATGGTCAGTGTGCCAGCGTCACCGATCTCGCAGATGTTTCCGGGCTTGCGCCCGCGTGCCGACGCGAATTCCACTTCCTCCGAAAGAGCCAGGATGATCGCGTTTGGAAAGAGGACTTTCCCGCTATCGAGAAACTGCGTGATCGCCGAAACGTGCGCCTTGATTTCGCTGCGCTGGAAGCCCTTGAGTTCCTGTTCTTCGCGCCGCAGGCGGGCGATATCGGCGATACGCATGATGTCCGCGCCTTCGAGGAAGAAGACGAAAACCGCGGTTCCGTCGCCTTGCTCGCTGCGAACAGCACGAATGGCCAATGTCTCTTTAGCCATGGCTCACCTCCGACCGTATCTCTCTTGCGAGCGATGCAAAGCGCCCCTGTTCGCAGGCAATATCGAGTTCATCCCGAAAGAGCCTGAGCAACTTGGTCGTGCTCCCATTGGTTTCGAGCCAATGGCGGCGCATCAATTGCCTGATCTCGTCGTCGGAAAGCCGGCGGCGGGAAAATACTGGAGGTTCAGCCCAGTCCTTTGCCGCCCTTTCGACGGCGTCGGCATGTTGGCTGGCTGAGCGGTCATCATCAGAGGAAAGGATGCTGTCGACGAAGTGCAGTAGGGCGCGGGCAGCGAAATCGCTACGGGTGCCGCGGATTGGGCTGTCTGGGCCGTCAAGCCGGTCGTCATATGGCATCAGGAAAGGCTGCAATTGTACTGGAATTCGCTCTCTAGGTGTGCGCGTGAACAATCGCAGATTGCCTCGACGTCCTTCCGGAAGCGTCAGAAACTCCTCGAGCATCATCTCGATATATCCATCGGACAATGCGGCCATGATCAGGCCGGTGCGGCAATCTGCCACATCGGCTAGCTTCATCGTGTGCGGAGACACTTGGCCGAGTTCTTTCCACCAATTCGCTCTACTGAATCCCTCGGTGATAGGGGCGGCGATGCTATCGTCTGCCCCGCTGAGTACGGTGCAAGCATAGGATGGTACCTGCGTTCGTGCTCCGACCAGGCCAACGCCCGCTGACACGATCAGCAGTTCCGCGCCGACCTTCTCGGCGGCAACCATAGAGTCCCTGAAGGACCTGCCGCCATAGAGCGAACTCGCAGGATAGGTCTGACAGGCCTCGCCTAGCCGTTCGCCCCACTCTGCCGCGACCTGGGTGATACCACCCTTCTTAAGATCACCCGCGTGCAGCCGGGAAGCCACCGGCTTTCGCTTCCTGTTTGTGCACGTGGTGATAACGATAGCCAAGATCTTTTCCTGCCGGTTGAGCATTTTTGATAGCAAGGGCGGAACAAAACGGCTACATTTAATGTGCCAATCGCGCAAAGTTTTTGTGTAAATAAATGCGCCAAAATCGAGGAGATGATCAGGCGTGATTACGATTGCCGAGTTGCTCAGGCGTTCGGATGACGCACTAGCTGGCTTGGCGCAGCGCCATGCCGACCTCTCGCGCTATGCCTATACGGTCGACCAGCTCCATCGGACAAATGTCGACGAGGACCTTGCCTACCAACGAGCCTTCAACGGCCTCTATGGGGTCCGCAGAAACGCCGACTGGCGAGGCCGTTTCTACCGGATTTTTGAACAGCAGAAGTCCAACTCGGACATCCAGTTTGGGGAGATTGTTCGGTCAATTTTCGAGAGCACCGGGAGAGTCGAAGCGTCATTCGCCTCGAAGCTGATCGCGACCGTGGATCCGACCAGAGCGGTCTATGATTCGATCGTGCGGAGCAATTTGGGACTGCGGACCCGCACTGGCTCCGGGCTCGAAAAGATTGCCGACGCTGTTGATGATTACCAAGCCATCCAGGCTCACCTCGATGCCCTGATACGTGCCGATCGCTTTCCGCTCCTGCGTCAGCGCTTCGACCTAGAATTTCCCCAATTCAAGAAATTCACTGATCTTAAGGTGCTAGATCTTTTGATCTGGCAGATCCGCTAATGTCTCGAAATCGCGACATTAACGGCAAAAAGGGGCATAAGGTCTCAATTGTGCGACATTATGGGGCGGGCTTACTGAGGAATTCACAATGACGAAGCAATGGCCCGATCAGGACGAGCACCAATGGGAGGGCATCAAGGAAGTCGACCGTGCCATCTCCGAAAACCGGCGTATGGAATATCGCTGGAAGAAGGCCCTGGCCGATCCTTGGGAACGACGCGGCCTTTGGCTACTCGCGTTGGTCGTCATCGCATTCGCTGTGTTCGTCATCCTGCAGGATTTCGTGCTGTAGCTATCTATTGCTCCATTCCTTGACGTCGTCCGCAGCTTCTTCACTCGCGCCCGTGGCGCCTTCCGTCTGGCGATCAAGATAAGATCGCACGGTTCCGATCCTGCCACGACCCTGTCGGCGCACCCGCTCGACCTCGTCTGAAATCGCTGTTCGATCGGGGCCATCGGGCATAGAGGGACCACCCGCAGAGCCCACTGCCCCTCTTGCGCGTACCTGCTCAACACTCCCTATCCCGGGGCGGCTGACAGGAGCGAAGTCAGGCAGCGAAAGGTCGGCTTCGATGTCGTCTTGCAGGCGATCAGCATAGCTTTCGACAAACCGCGATTGCAGTTGTTGGCCGCGCGCGCTCATCTGGAACTCGATGTCGTCGAAGCGTACCGGCCCGTAATAGTCGCGATTGGCTTCGATCTCGGCCATGCCCCATTCGCGATAAGCCTGGCTCAGGTTTAGCGTGCCTGCGGCACTGTTGGCCTCGTACCAGCTGGCCTGGTTCTCGAGGCGGCTGGCCATCTCTTCGGCCCGACGCGCCTCTCGCGTATAGCTCTCGGCTTCGGTCAGCGATCGGTTGAGACCCGACGAGCTGGTCGATACCTGTGATACCGAACTCGAGCTCGTCTCGCGCAGGAAGCCTTCACGCGTGTTCGACCAGTTGCGACTGTCGGAAAGCTGACGCAGCGTTCCCATGATCCTGCCACGGTCTTCCGAGGCGATCCCGATATCGCTGTCGGTCCACGACTGATTTCGGCCTCCGCGGACGCCCGCCTGCGCGTTTAGTACTCCGCCTTCGGCCTTTGCTCCGGCTCCTGCTTCGCCGTTAAGGAACCAAGAAATAGTAATGTCGTCTGACGCGCGCCGGGAAAGGCCAAACTGCTGCTGAAGCGTCCTCGAGGCATTGTCGACTTCGCTGAATGCCGTGCCGATGCTGTCGTTCGTGCCGACGCCGCTGACTGTGTCGGAGCTCTGACCCTGGCTGTAGGCGTTGCGGATCTCGCTGAACCGGGTGAGCGCAGAGCTCGTCGATTGCTGGGCGAGGTTGGCATAGGTCTCGCTCTGCGTCCGGCTCTGGCTCGCCATCGTTCCGAGGCGGCCGGTGAAGTCCTGCCCCAGTGTCGGCGTGAACGGATAGCTTGAATTCGGGACAGCAGCGAACTCTCCATCGGGGAAGCTGGTGGTCTGCGTGCCGCTGTCGCTGAAACCACGCGTCTGTGCCGCGCCATAGGCAATGTTGGGGGCAAGATTGCCCTGCGCAAATTGGCGGGAAAACACTGTCGAATTGTCGATGTTCGAATTGCCGAGCGAGACATTGCCGGTGCTCGCTTCGCGCGAGGCTTCCTCGGCTGCGTTCTGGCTCGGGTTGAGATAGCTCGTTGCTTGGCCCGAGATCGCCAGCGCACCGCGCGCCACCCCGCCGGCAAGGAACGGGATCGAGGCGACAAGATAACCCGCCAAGATGCCGATATCGCTGTTGACGTCGCTCATGCCGGCAAAGGTCGCGAGGCTGAGGCCCGTACTGCCGCCAGCGGCGGCGACATCGCCTGCACCTTTAAACATCAGGATCATGTGCAGGATGACGAAGAGCGGTCCCCACGCTGCAAGGTAGAAGAAGCCGTTGACGTAACCTCTCAATGCAATGGGTCCGGTCCGCGGCATCAGGAACAGCGGAAACAGGACAGGGAACAGCGCGTAGAACACCACTGTCAGCACGACATTGAGGATTGGGACCCATTTCATCGCGTTGTGCGCGATCGAGGAATAGGTCCGCTCGGTTTGAATGTCGGCGCGGGTCTGCGCGAAGACGTCAATGCTGCCGGTGCCGCTCGCCCCTGCAAAGCCGTGCATGGCCTGGTTCATGGCATTGATCGTCAGCACCTGGCGGAAAATGTCGCTCGCGCTGCGCGAGATGCCGGTGAGATACTGATAGGCAATCGGGAGGTCGGCCATGAGCTTGGCCTTGGCGAGTGCTTCGGTTTGTCGCGGATAGAGCTGGCGTCCCGCGACAAGCGTCATCTCGTCGATAAGGCTCGCCCACTGCCCCGACAGCGCGGTGTAGGCTTCGCGGCAGGTGATGATCGAGGCCGTCACGCTGTCGTCGGCCTGCCGGGTCAGGAATTTCTGCGCGCGCGCCGCGCTGCCTGGTGCGATCGTCGCCCAGATATCGTCGCTCTCGGACAGCTCCTTCATCGAGTAGCGGCCGAGAAGCAGATCGTAGAACACGCATTGCCGGACATGCTCGTCGAAGTTCGCAGCAAACTCCGGATCGGAAATGCGCAGGCTGCGCGTCGATTCAAGCAGCCGCGCGCCATAGATCATGCCGTTCTTCGAGTAGTTCAGGTCGTCCGGCAGCCCGAAGACGAGCTCGGCCGAGCGGGTCAGATAGTCCCCCGCCTGGCTGGTGAAGCTTGCCATCAGGGCCAGTCCGAGCGGGACATTGGCCACCGTTGCCGGTGCAAGGCTGGGATTGACCCGGTCGGTCACATGGACGTCCATGCGCGGCACCATCAGGCACATGTAAATGAGCGTCGCACCGAGGAACCAGTTGAGCCATGCGCGCCAGTCCTGGTTGAACGCGACCACGATGACCGCAAGCACCATCCCCATCACCAGCGCGACCTGAATGAGGCTCTTGTAGCCGCCGGCACCGGTCCAGGCGGCAACGGCGTTGAGGACATTGACGATGTACTCGCCGCCGCCGACCGTGAAAATCTCGACCATACTGCCTGACCCTTATGGAACGATGGAGCGGGACTGCATCCCGCGCGACCAGTCGAGCGCGGCGGCCATCGACGGCGACATCGAGGCAGCGAGCATGTTCTCGATCATCGCGGTCTTCTCGATGATCTGCATGATCGCGGAGACCCGCGCCTGTCCGGTCGCTTGCCTCTGGGCGAGGCTCGATCGCACCTCGGCGACCTGAGCGCGCCAGATAGCGAGCTTGGCTTCATCGGCCGCGATGAAACTCGCCATCGAGCGTCCGGCCTCGGCGGTGATGCGTTCGAGGATGGCATAGAGAAGATCGATGCTGGCGATCTCGGCCAGCGTGTCGCGGTCGTCGGTGGCCATCCCACGTCCATAGGCGGCCTGCACGGTAAGGATTTTGTAGAGCGGCACCGATGCCACCTGGAGCAATTCCTTCTCCTCGTCGCCGATCGCGGTGTCGCTGCGGATGGCCTCGACCATGCTGCCGATGAGCCGGGCAACGCGCGGCCGGATGGCCTTTGCGCTCGAGAGGCTCATCTGCTGGAAGGTGGGGTTGAGGCACTGGTCGGGCTCGTCGCACTGGAACACCCGCACCGACTGGCCTTGCGTCCCGTCGAGCAGCGCGGTGACGAGCGTTGAAGAGGCATCGCCCGCGAAAGGCACGAATTTGCCGGGCTCGTCGTCGCGGGGCGGCACGTAGATCACCGTGCCGATGAGCGTCATCGCATACTCGGCAAGATCGCGGTCGAAGGTGCCACCGGGGTTGAAGAAGGCGCTCTGCTTGAGGACATGCCAGGTGTAGTTGCGCGGCACACCGGGATTGACGTCGGCATAGTCGGCGCCGGCACCCTCGTTGGTCGACGCACGCTGACCGCGCGTACCGCAACCATGCTTGGCAGCGGCATAGTCGGTGAAGATGCCTTCGGAATTGCCGATCGCTTCGCAGATTGCCTTGTCGGCGAGATCGCCCTTGGGCCAGACGCCGCCGACCAGCCCCTGCGCCATCTCGCAGGAGTTGATCGAGAGATTGTTCATGAGCTGCGCCTTCTGGCTGAACTCCTGCATGATCTTCGAGCACTCGGGGCAGACGGTATCAATCGCCAGACTAAAGGCGAACCCCACCGCATTGTTCGCGACGGCCTTCAAGAGCGCGACCATCTCGCTCGCGTTGATGAAGGAGAAAGACCCGGCGAAGATATCGATACCGCCGCAACCAGCGCGGGCACGCGGCAGCTGGAGATTGGCGATGTTGGTCGTCTTTTGCGGGAAGCGCGTCCAGACATTTCCGAGGCTGTAATAGCCCGCCGACTGTCCTTCGAACGCGCTCGGCCCGGTGACATTGGCCGCAGCGCCCATGTCGTCCATGAAACGGTCCATGCTATCACCGACGTTTGCGGCGACGGGGGACGCGACCATGCTGGCGGCAGCTATGGTGAGCGCCGCATTGCGGATGCTAGTAATCATGTCCGGCTTCCTTCGAGGTGAGGAGGTAGATGCGATCCTGCAGCTCGTCGGCCGAGAGCACGCCGTATCCGATCGGGATCGGGCGCCTGGCCACGCTGTCCCACAGCACGAGCGCCGGGGTGATGCCGGGTTCGAGCCCCATGCGCGGCCGCTGACCGCTTTCGACCTTGTAGTCGGGGAAGTGACGGGACGGTCCGCCGTCGGTCGAGATCGCCCGGACAGTGATATGCCAGCGGTCCGCCACCGAGCGCACGATCGGGCTCATCACTTCGCAGGCGCCGCAGGTCTGGGCGAAGAAGTAGAACAGTCCATAGCGTTCTGAGAGCCTGGCCATCACCGCATCGCGGTCGGCAGCGCGCGCGTCCTGCCATTGCTTCTTGGCGAGCGCGCCGACCGGTCGTTCGAGCGTGTAGTCGAGCTCGGGATCCTGCCAGATCGCGCGCTGCCAGACATCGGAGAACATCGACGCCCGGTCGAGCTGGGCACGCTGGAAGCGGATATAGGCGGTGACGTTTTCCGGCGTCGGATAGAGAATCGCGCGCGCCTTGAGTTCGCGCAGTTCCCCCGTGACCGCGTCGAGTTCTTGCGTGGCGGTTACCTGGGCCGGTGGCTGCGCCATCTGCGGGTCGGCTTTCGGCTCCGGCCTGACGCAGTAGAACCAGTAGCCGAGCCTGCGCTGCTCGCAGTAGAGGCTGTCTGCCGACGCGGCTGGCTCTGCCTGGCGCGCGTCCTGGGCAACTGCCCAAACGGGAAGCAGTGCAGCGAGACACATGGCCAATACTGTGAGGGACAGCATCGGCAGTGATTGGCGGCGCGTCATTGACCACTCCTTGCGTAATAGTCTTCGATTTTCTGCTGGATGAGGATGCTGGTCTCGAGCTCGTCGGGGAGCCGCGCAGCCTCGGTGAACTCGGCATAGACCTCGCTGAAATCCATCTGGCTGAGGTCGAGCCGGGCGAACTCGTCGAGAGTGAAACCCTCGCACTGTTCTTCCTTGGGCTTGCCCCACGGCTTGGGCAGCTGGCGGCGGCCCTGTTCCTGCAGGATTCGCGAGAGCTTGCTCTCGAAGCAGCAGTAGACCTTCTTCTTGGTCAGGCAGACGCCGAGGAACTTGTCCGAACAATAGGTCCCCACATAAGCGCAAAGCCCTTGCGCATCGCGTTCGTGGAGCAGCACTTCCTCGCGGCTGCAGCCGAGCGCGACCAGCAGGCTGATCCCGGGGATGAGCGGGAAGCCCTTGCCCTTGCAGCAGTTGAGCACCCCAAAAACCTTGGAGGAGCAGGTGTTGCGCGTGCCGCGGAACAGCGTCAGCGTTTCAGGATCGAACTGGCCGCGGGCCTCCTCCATCGCGTGGAGCGCGGTGACGGCATCCTTGAACTCGTCGTTCGCGGTGCGCTCGATCGTCTCGCAGCTGCCGTCGATGCAATAGACATCGCCGTCGCAGACATATTGCGTGCCTCCGCTATCGCCGGCTGGAAGCGGGCACTCGTAAACGCGCTCACTGGTCGAGCATGGCGTGTCGTCGGTGAGGCAATCCTCGCGCAGGAAACGGCAGCTCCCGTTCGCTTCGAGTTCGCTGCAGTCGTTCCCGGCTGTCCGGCGGGCGCAGCTGTAGCTGCGCTGCCAGGCCCAGCAGCTTTGCGTGACCTCGACACCGTCAATGATACGGGTCTGTGGAGTGCTGTCGGTGCAGGTCTCGGCATCAAGCGTGCATTCGCCATTGTCGAGGAAGGACGAGCACTGGCTCTCGTTGCGCGTCGTGGTGACGACGTTCTCGCTGGTCACGGTGTAGGGGGTGGCACCCGGCACCGGCTCGCTGCAGCTGACCAGGTCGACGCGCAGCGTTCCGTAGCAGCCCCAGTAATAGCCCGAATAATAGTCGTAGCCGCACGGGATATCCCAGGACTGGACTACGCGGCACTGCGGTCCCTGGTAGTGATTGCAGGCATAGGGGCTCGTCGGATCGACCCCGGTCCCGGCGATGCAATAGTAGCCGTAGACATCACGGGCCTCGACCCTGGTATCGAGCGTGACCTGGCAGGTGCCTGTCTCGCGTGTTGCCGTAACGCCGGTGTTGCAGGTGGCGGTATAGGTGCCCGCACTTGCCGATCCCGGCGGCAGCGGCACGCAGGCACCTTGGTTGCCGGTAACCGTCATGCCGCTGGTGTAATCGAGCGGGGTCTCGTTGATGGTCCGGCTTCGCGCGAGCATATCCGCGATTTCGTCCGGGTCGAACTGCGCGCGCGAATCCATGCTGTCGCGAATGGTCCGCATCGGCGTGCTGGTCGTCGCGGCACTGCGTCCGCGGGCCTCGATCTGGTCGGGATCACGCGCAAGACCCTGCAGGTCGCGCGTAGCCTGCGGATCGAAATTGGGAACGCGCGCCGCGTCAGGATTGGTCGTTGCGGCATCGCGCGCCTCGCCCAGCAGCTCGGTGGCAAAGTCCTTCCCGTCAGCTCTTGCCGCATCGCGGGTCTGAGCGTGAATGGAAGCCGCGCCTGTGAGGGCGACGAGTGCGGCAAGAAGATTGGCGAGGGTTCTGCCGGTCATGGCCGTTCCTCCCTGGAGAGCTGGCGTAAATGGAGGCGGGCAAGCTCGGCGCCCGGACCCTTGCCAGATGCAAAGGTCTCGAGGACTTCGCCCACGCTGATGTTGCCGGCGATGCGGTCGTGCGGCGGCACCTCGCTGGTGCAATCGAACCCGTCGCAGGGACTGAACTCGGCGCTCAGCATGACGAAGCTCGGTGCGGCCTCGATGTTGAAGGCGCGGAACAGCCTTGGATCGATGCCCAGCGAACCGGCCGCGTCGCGGCTGCTCCAGATAGCGGCGAGCCGCTTCTTGAACGCCTCGCTGTTTCCTTGCGGGAAACCGCGCAGCACGGTGACGCCTCCCGCCCTGGTCATGTCGTGGACCAGTGCCTTCAGCGCCTCGGGCGGCATAGACAGGCTGGCAAAGGCAATGAAGCGTGGAGTTCCCCCGAGCGATGCCTTCTCGGCGGCGGCTTGCCCCGCGATCATCGCGTCGAAGTCGAGGACGGCGTCGGTCTCGATTGCCTCGATGGTGTCCGCATAGGCTGCGCGATTGGCCTGCGCTTGCGCCTGGATAGCCTGTGCATCCTCGGTCAGTGCCTCGGCGCGCTGGCGGACATTGGTACTGAGCGCCTGCGCATCATCGGCGTGTTCGGCCGCGCGCTCGCGGATCGCTTCGAGGTCGATGCCTTCGGGCGCGCTCTGGGCGAGAGCGAGGCCACCGAGGGTGACGGCAAGGCCGACGGGCAAAAGGAGGAGATGTTTGTTCATAGCGCGCAACAGTTCCGCTTGCGCCAGACGAGGTATCCCATGTCTTCGCCGATGGCGGGGATGACCTGTCCGGCCGATTGAAAGGTGGTGGAGGCGCCGATGGGCGGGCAGGCGTAACGGCCCGAGGTCGCCGGGTTGGGGTTGGTGGCCTGGAAGCGATATTGCTGCTTGCGCATCACCGGCATCAGATATTTGCCGCACAGGCCCTTGGATCCCATCGTCCCCCACGAGACGAGTTCGCGGTGGAGCTTGTAGGCAAAGCGCGAGAGCACGAGGCGCGAGGCCTGGACGTGCCCGATTGAGGCCGAGACATTGCCGTTCATCGGATACATCGACCCCTGGCAGCCCGCGCACCAGAACATCTCGTCGATCGGCAGCTTCGCGGTCGAGGCGACGCAGTCGGCCGCACAGGCGGCGAGCGCCAGCGGGTTGGCGAAGAGCACGGCCTCGGGGTTGATGATCGCCGTAAGCTCGGAATCCTGCCACAGCGGATCGATCTCGGAGATATAGAGAATGTCGATCGAGCCCGATTCCAGGCACAGGAAATCGGCGACGATCTCCATCCAGTAGATTAGCGGATAGGCATACCAGTGGACGTGCCAGCTCGAATAATACTGGCTCGCGCCGCCCACTGCCGATGGACCCGAAATCGAGCGAAAGCCGATATCGAAACCCGGATCGAGTTTCATGCCGCCGAGGTTCACGAAGCACCACGGCTTCATGCTGACATCGGCAAGCCGCACCGGTTCCCAGAAGCCCATCGCAATCCCGGGCCTCAGGCCGCACAGGCACACTGGCAGATCGGGGTTATCGGGATCGGGCCGGCTCGACGGCCAGATGTCCAGCCCGCCGATCGAGATCGGGAACAGGCAAGACCAGCAGATGTCGGTGATCGGGTTGACGAAGCTGCCGGTGCAGCGACCGGGGCCGGCATCGGCCATGGCGGGCGTTGCGGTGGCGAAACCAAGAATGGCGGCCAGCACGAGCGCCAGCTTTCGTAGGCGTGTCATTGGGCTGTCCTCCTTTTCGGTGGCAGCGCGATTTCGCTAATCTCGAGCACGCGGCCCTGCTGGCGCACGCGTGCGGGCACCGACCTGATCCCGAACCTATCCGTGAGCTTGCCACCCTGGTCGAAATAGAAGCGGCGCTGGCGGGCCTTCATCAGCTCGAGCGGCGCGCCCTTCACCAGGATCAGCTTGGCATCGGCGTCCTGCTTGAGCGCCCAGGCGAGCTGGTCGGGATCGTCGCTGTCGAGGAACAGGAGATCAGCGCGAAGGCCGACGCTGTCGAGCGGATTGACCCTCGTGCCAGCGGCATGGATCAGCTCGCCTTTTGCCCCGCGGATATCGGCAGCGAGCGTAATCGTCGGATCGAAGTGCCAGCGCCGCGCTTCGCTGGCCCGGACGATCCCGGCGACAGGATCGGGCCGGCCCACCCGCGCGATCGTGCGGCGCTTCAGGTCTTCATTGAGCCGCGCGGTTTCGCCCGAACGTTCCATCTGCGTCAGGCGCGAATGGATCTGTTCGAGGAGGTCGCGCTCGATCACGGGAAACACCGTGCCGCGCTGGCCATAGTCGCGCGCCAGCACCTCGGCAGGGCAGAGCAGGACTGCAAGTAGCGCTGCAGGGAGGATGAGCTTGCTCACAGGATCGCCCTCCCGCTGCCGAGGATCTGGCCGCGGCAGACGAAACCGATCTCGGCGTAGCGGCTGTCGAGGCCGCGGGGATGGCTGGTCCCGGTGTAGAAGCAGCCGTCAGGGATCGGGCCTTCGGGGCCTTTGTGTAGCGCAATGCCGAGACGGGTCTCATCGAGCCGCGCGGCGATCTTGCGACCGTTGATGAAGACCTCGTGGCCACGGTGGCTTACGACATCGCCCGGCACGCCGAGCACCCGCTTGCCGAAGAGCTGCGCGCCTTTTCCGAAATGCACTTCAACGAGTCTGCTTGCCGGCGGCTCGAAGAAGATCAGGCTGCCGCGCTCGATCCGCGCGTGCTTGTCGAGCCAGAAAGCCCAGTTGGGCAGGCTCGGGCTGGCATTGATGAGGAAGGCATGGTCTTTCGCGAAGGCGTCGACCGCGCCCCATCCGAGGGGCAGCAGCACCAGTCCGGTCAGGACGAGCGGCCGTTTCATCGTGCGGACAAGACGAGAGGCAAAGTGCGTCACTGACCGCCTCCCTGCTCAAGCTGGCGGGCGATCCGTGCGCGCAGTTCATCCGTAGCATCGGGGGCATCGCCCGCGAGCACCGCTTCGCCGACCAACACCACGCGGCCACCGGTCCCCATTTCTGCAACGGCGCGCTCGGACGCCTGGAGGAAGGCAAGCACGCGCGCCTGGCTGGCTTCGGGATCCTGTGCCCCGCGCGCTTCGGCATCGACGAAACCCGCGATGGTCTCGGCAAGCCGGACAGTGACGATCTGCTTGCGCGGTTCGGACAGTTCGCGGCTGACCCAGGCCGCCCAGAGTAGTGCGACCACGAGCGCGAGCACACCGAGAATTCTCAGCAAAAGCGGGCGATTGAGCGATGGTAATCTGCGCGTGTCAGTCACGGTTTGCCTCCCGGGCCGGATGGTTTTCGAGATCGACCGCGAGCCGCTTCAGGAAGCGCGGCATGCGAAACAGCGTCACCGCACCTGTCAGGATGAGGAAGCCGCCCTTGAGGTCCTGGCTGAACAGGCTGCGGCGCAGGCCGTCGGCTTCGAGATATCGATCCGACAGATTGGCGAGTTGGGTGAAGAGGGCGCCAAGGTCCCAGCCCGCAACGAACAGGAACAGCGCAAGCGGCAATCCCAGCACGATCAGCAGCGATGTCGCGGCAAAGCGCGCGGTTTCGATGAGGACGAAACAGCTCCCTTGCAGGAACGGCAGCAGGCTGCGGAGGTTGGCCGGAGGCGTCCGGTCGGCAAGATGCGAGACCATCATTGTCCACCTCCCGCCACGATGCGGATGGCATCGGCGAGGCTGTGTCCGCGCCGCTCGCAGTCCTGGATCGCGGCATAAGTGTCGGGATCGGAGGAATAGATCGTCGCCGAGAAGGGATCGAGCACGAGCCGGCCGACGGCCTCGGTCTCGGGGCCCTTGATGAAGACCTCGCTGTATTCGGTGCCCGAACGCTTGAGGCTGCGGATCAGGGTCTCGGTGCGGTCGTCCATGTCGAGCCGCGCGTTCGCCCTGAAATCGGCAATCGTCTCGGCCTTCTGCTGGAGAACCAGCATCCAGTCGCTGTTCTCGAGCGCGGCGCGCGCGCCATCGGACTTGTAATAGTCATTGAGAGACTGGGTCGCGGTCGCGAGCGCGCCGCCATATTTGCGGGCGGTGCGAGCGTAGGTCTCGACGAACTCGCCCATCGACCCGCCCTTGAGCATGGCCCAGGCCTCGTCGATCAGCAGCAGTTTCTTGGTTGCTCGCGACGAGCGCGTCATCGCCTGGCTGGTCATGAACATGATTGCCGAAAGGACGACGCTGCGCAGTTCTTCGCGGGACGCGAGATCGCTCATCTCGAAGACGGTGAAATCATCGTCGAGCGCGAAGCTCGCCTTGCCTGCAAAGAACCCGCCGTAGCTGCCGCCGCGGCAGAAGGGCGCGATTGCGGTGGCGAGATCGCGGCCCGCCTCGCTTTCCGAACCGTGGAGAGCGTGCGCGACATCATCGACCGATGCGCCGCTTCCCAGTGCCTCCCAGGTCGCGGTTACGGCCCGGTCGATGAGCCCGCGTTCGGTGTCACTCGGTGCAGTGCCCGGTCGCGCCATCTGGCCAATGATCGCCTTGATCATGGCAAAGCAGTCGAGGCGGTAATCCTCGTCTTCGTGCGCACGGGCATCGTCGACCATCGAGAAGGGGTTGAGCGAGAAGCCCGAGGCGAGCGTGAACTCGACGAAGCGTCCGCCCTGCAGTTTGACCGAATGCTCGAAACTGCGCCCGTCATCGATCACCACGACCTTGGCGCCCGCGCCGCGCAGGGCGGCGCAAAGCTCCTGCAGCAGCACCGACTTGCCCGAGCCCGACTTGCCGCAGATCGCGATATTGTGGTTGCCGGCAGAGTTTTCGAAGGGCGACCACCAGAAGGGCTGGCCGCGCCGACCGACGAGCAGGAGGTGCGGGATCACGCCGCCGAGATATTCCCCCTGCATCGGCGCGATATGCGCCGCTGTCGTCGAGAGCATGGTCTTGAGGCGCTTCAACCGCGCCATGTCGTCGGCGAGGCCATCGGCAAGGCTCAAGGGAAAGGCAGCGACGAGGCCCTGCAGCTGGAGGAAGCGCTCGTCGGCCAGATCCCAGCCCGCTGCCTTGTAGATCGCCTTGATGATGCGTTCGTGCGCGTCGCCCTGGCCGAGCGGCGAGATGCTGGTGAGCCCGTAGAACAGCTTGACGAGCTTCTTGCCGGCCTGGAGTTCGGCCTGGACGTGGCGCCATTCGGCCGACTGTTCGGCGAGCTTCGGGAGAAAGCGCGCGCTCTTGGTCTGGCTGAGGCTGGTCGTGCGCATGAACTTGAAGCCAGCGCGCGCCGAGGCGGCTTCCTGGTCGGGGTAGACGAGGCACAGCATGGTCGCCGTCGGACAGGGGAAACGCAGCTTGTCGGTGAACATGTCGCCGATGAGCCGCGCACATTCCCACGGCGCCCACCGCTCAGGCGTAGAGCGCACGGCATAATGCCGCACGTCGAAATGGTCGGGATAGCATTCGCCGACTTCGGGATTGCCCTCTTCGTCGCGGCCGGTCTCGCGAAAGCGCTCGGTTCTGAGGATCAGGCGATCGTCGCCGACCTCGAGCTCGATGTCGCGGCGGATCGCCTGGACATCGAGCGTATCGTGCGGGTTCCACGCATGTATGTCGGTCTCGTGCGCGGTGGTCGGCGAAGTAAGCTCGTCGATCAGCGCCAGCAGCCCGCCCGGACGCAGCTCTTGCGCATGCAGTCCGAGCGAATGGAGCATGCCCATCAGCCCTTCGCGGCATTCGGAGAGTTCCGCGTCGGTCACACTGCCGGGCACCGGCACGCCGAGCGAGACGATCAGCCGGACGTTGCGGGCATGGAAGGGCGCAAGCGCCGAGCCCGAATTCCAGACGAGATCGTAAAGGCGCCTGGTACGCGCCCTGGCGATGGCCTCGTAGATCCCGCCCTGCTCGTAGCGCGGAGCGAACCAGGGGCCGACCACGCTGCCGATCCGCGGGGATGCGAAGTTCAGGACCTGAAGGCAGGCGCCCTGCGGCAGGCCTTCGGAGAAGAACTGCCCGAGGATCTCGCCGGTCCGTTCGTCGGCCCCGATCAGCGGGGTGACCTCGAGCACGAAGCCCTTCGAGCGGGCGTTGCGGTAGAGCTTCGCCCCCTCGTCATAGACCCGGTAGGGCAGCCAGTCCGAGAGCATGTCGAGCCCGAAATGCGCCTGCGGCTTTTCAGGCCGAGCCGTGTCGGCAAACAGGCCCCGCGAGAGTGCGTCGCGCGCGGCAGCAAGGGATAGCGTCACTGGCTCTCTCCTTCGGTCATGTCAGGGTGGGGGACCGGCTCGCGGGGAGGGGAAAACGAGCCAGGTCCCCCGGGTCCCGGCGCGTCAGCGCCGGGCATCGCCGGAACGGGCTGCGAGGGGATGAACAGCTGTTCCGGCAATGTGTCTGTTGGTTGGAAATCGGGTGCGGGGTTGCCATCGCGCGTCGCGGCAATGGTCGATGCCAGCGAGCGCAGGACTTCGCGGCGGCCCTGCGGCGCGCGCCAGCCTGTCCCTGCCTGTTCGGGCAGCGTCAGGTGAACGACGCGCGCCTCATGGTCGCGGCCTGCCGCGTCACGGTAGGGCGTCAGCACGACCTGCAGGCGGCGAACCGCTTCTCCGGTCAGGGTCACCGTCCGATGCGCGTCAGACGTGTCGGACTTTTCGATGCCGGTCGCCCCGGCATCGATCGCGGAGGTCGGCGCGCAGGTCCCTTCGGGAGCGCGGCAGGCAAAGCTGCCTTTGACGTTGCCGCCAAGGCTGGCGCAGCCACTGGCGAAGAGGAGCGGCGCAGCGAGCACCACGGCGCGAAGGATCGGAAGCCGGCTCATTGCGCCTCTCCCTTGCCTTCGGCCACGAAGCGGCGGATCGCCGGGGCATCGCGGTAGCCATGAAGCACCGCCCCATCGCGGGCGCGCACGATGACCGGGGTTCCGGCAAACCCGTTGGCCTTTGCGAAGGCTTCGTTGGCATCGAGCGCCTTGGCGTCCTTGCAGGCCTTGCCGGTCGCCGGAGCCTGCCCGGCGTAGGCTGCATGCAGCGCCTTTGCCGGATCCTTGGCGCACAGCACCGCCTCGGAAATCTTGCGGCTCGCCGCGCCAAAGATCGAGATCGGTCGCTCTTCGATCATAACCTTGGCCTTGGCGAGTTCGCCCGCCAGGCGCTGGCAATACCCGCATTGGAAGTCCGAGAAGACGACCAGCCTTTCGCCCTTGGGGTTGCCCCAGTGGATCGCGCCCGCAGCCGGAAGCGACGAGAGGTCGACATGGCTGGCGGCCGCCTGGACAGGCGCTTCGTCGCGTCCCGCCGGCGCGTCGCTGGCTACGCGTGCCGCACCGGCCGCAAGCAGGTCGGGATTGAGTTCGAGCAAGCGGGCGGCGGTGACGTCGCGCCGCTCTTCCATGTCGTAGAGACGGCCCACGAAGAGATAGCGGGCGGTCTCGTCGATGTAGAACAGCGTGTCGCCCGAGACGACTTCGCACCAGGGGCCAAGCGTGTCGCAGCTGATCGCATCGATCGGGGTCTTGGGCAGCCGCAGCTTCAGTGCTTGCGCGACATCGCTGGCCATGCCGGCAGCGCTCGCAGGCATAGCGGTGACGGCAGAGACTCCGAGCGTCAGGACGGCGGCGGCGCTCGAAAGGGCAAGGGCAAGGTGGGCGGCGCGGGCCTTCAAGGCCGGCCGGTGGTCATTGTAGTTCATTTGGAGGGGCTCCTGACGTGGACGCCGTCGAGAAAGACGATCTCGACCTCGATGCCGGTCGGCATCTCGACGACGGGTTGGTATTGTTCGGCGCGTTCGATGAGGTATCGGCTGACGGTGTCGGCAGCCTCGCCGGCACCTTGGCCGAAGCCACCGGCGAGAATGTCGGTCGGCGACAGCGCCTCGCGCTGACCGTTGGCGCCGACAGGCTGCGTGAAGATGCCGTTGGCGTTGGCGGAAAATCCGCGCCCGAAGCCGCCAACGATCCCGGCGAGCAGCGCCTGGCTGACCAAGCTGCCTTCGCGGCTGACCACGCGGCCGCGTACGCCCGACTTTCCGGCGAAGGAGATGAACCCCTTGACCTCGCTCACCGCGAAGCGCCCACCGGGTTGCGCGCAGGTCATGCGCACCAGCTTGACGTAGACCTTCTCCGCCGAGAGATCGCCGCGCGCCGCGCCATTGACGAGGCAGCCGGTGATATCGGTGGTGAGCAGCTTGTTGCCGCGCATCACCGAGCGGGCCGGTCCGGTGATCCGGAGCACCACGGGAAGCGGATCGCTCTGGCTGGCAACGCCGGTCGAGGCATCGACACCCACGATGACCGTTGCCGGTGCGTAGCTGTTGGGCGGCAGGTAATCGCGGCTCGCTTCGAGCAGCAAGGCTGGCGCAGTCTCTGCCGCACGCGGCTTGCCGTCCTTGCCCGGCTCAGCGCTGAAACTCATCAGGCTGAGCTGTCCGCCCTGCGTTTCCGGCGCTCCTTGCGGTGGCTGGACAGATCCGCCGGTGCCGACGCCGGGACCATAGGCCGGTGGTGGTGGCAGCGGCGGCGCGGTTGCAGGCGCCTTCGCAGCGTCGCTGAGCTGTGAACGCAGATTGGCATTCTCGGTCGAGATCGCGTCGATCGCCGCCTGGCCGTCGGAGCGCATCTGCGCGTTCTCGCTGCGCAGCGCTTCGAGCTCTTGCTCGATCTCGGGTCGCGGTAGCTGCGATTGCTGCAGATCCTTGATCGCGCGGCCCTGTGCATCGAGCCGGTTACCGTAGCTCGCGACGAATTCGCGCTGCGAGAGGTTGCGATTGACGAGGCCGCCGGTGTCGATCGTCGCCGCACCACTGGCATCACTGCCGCCCTCGTCGCCGTCGCCGCCGAAGATGAACATCCCGCCGCCGATGAGCGCGATGGCCCCGATCCCGGCGAGCAGCATCTTCTGGCGCTGCGCGATCTGCGAATTGAGGTTGCGCCGTCCGCTTTCGCGCGCTTCCGGCGAGCCCGGCAGAGGCCTCTTTTCGGCATCCTTCTGTGTTGCCTCGGCCATCAGTCGAGCCCTCCTTTGGCAAAGACAAGGAAGGCACTGGTCGCTTCGCCGGGAGCGAGTGCATCGCGGCCATAGGCGAAGGCGAGCGCGCCTGCGGGACCTTCGCGCTCGGAGCCAAGCGCAAGGCTTTCCTGGCCGAGGTTGCGCACGAGGAAGCGCTGTCCGGTAAGTTCATCGCCCTGGTATTCGGCGACCAGTTGGACCTCGATCCCGCCGGTGCGGCGCGGCGCCGACAGTTCAGCGCGGGCAGTGAACCCGGGCAGGACGGCATCGCTCGCCATCGCCTCGATCAGGCGGATCGCGGCGTCCTCGAGGCCGGTCTCGGTCTCCCATTCGGTAGCCGCGGCTTTAGCGAGCGCGGGATTGGTGATGAAGAGCTGGGTCGCTTCCTCTCCGCCGAGGCGGCAGGCGAACTTGTAGACATAGCCCGCCTTGCTGGTCGCAAAGAAGCTGACCCGGGCAGCGGCAAATTGCGGGGGCACGGAGATATAGATGTCTCCACGCACCGGCTCGTGCGTCACCTGGATGTCGTTGTAGGGAAAGCCGCTCGCGATCTTCGAGACATTGGCAAAGCCATCATCGATGAGCGCGATCCGGGTGAGTTCGCCGCGGGCGAGCTCGCAGTCGATGGTCGCGTTGTCGGCCGCTTCGACGAACTGGTCGGCATGTGCCGGGACCGGCGCGAGCGCGAAGGCGAATACGGCGAGGCCAGTCAGCTTGAGGCCGGGATCGGGGCGCCGTGTCGCGCCGATCGCGAAACAGGCAAGGCCGGTTCCGGCAATTGCGGCAGCGAGGGGAGATGGGAGAAGGCTCATTGGCCGGGTTCCTCCTTGTCGGTGGGAAGTTGCTCGAAGCCGGCGAGCGCGAGGCTGAGGCCACGCTTCGACCAGCGGAAACGGAAGGAGCGGCTCTGGCTCGCGATCACCTGCGCGCCGACAAAGGTCTTGAGCGTGCCGGTGACGGTCGAGGTCAGGGCCTTGGGGTCGACGTGCATTTCCGCGATCACGAAGGCCTGGCTGATGTCCGAGCCGCGCTGTTCCTCGACGATTCTGACGAGCTCGGCCTTGAGCCGGCCGTGCGCGGCGGGATCGGCGAGCTTCAGGATGTTCGCCATCCAGTAATCGAGGCTTTCCGGTGCCCGGTTGAGGAGCATCAGTGCCGTGTCGCGGGTGACGAGCTCGAGATAGGGCGCGTCGATCCCGCCGCTCGAGACGGTGATCCGCTCGGCGGTGATCGGCACCAGCACCACCTGTTCGTCGCGGGTCACTGCGGCGCCGAGGCTGACCAGCGTAGTCAGACCAAGGACACCTGCCAGCACGGCAAAGCGATTGCGTTGCCGGAGGTAGGTCTGCGCCTGTTCGTGCGCGAATTCTGCTCGCATGGGTCGCCTCCCTCAGCCCGCCAACAGGCGGCAGTGGGAGGGCGGCGTGGCTTTCAGCCCGAGAAAGCTCCCGGGCAGGTACCAGTACGCAGCATGCACCAGTGCCGAACCGGCGCCGCGTGCCTTTGCCTTCCGCAAGGCGAGCCAGGCCCCGGCGGCCAGGCCGATACCGATGAAGATATGCTGCGAGAGAATGCCCCAGGCGAAGGGAATGAGAATCCCTGCAAACTCGTCGATGGTCCAGAAGCCGATGAGCTCCGGGTCGTCGAGCCGCCGTGGAACGAGGTACCTGTCGGCCATGATGCCGCCCTCCTGTCGTGACCGGATCCGCTGATCAGATGACCGCGGTCACGACCGAGGTGACGATCGGCACGCCGGTGCCGACACCGATCCCGACGCCGACCGGCACCGCGACCTGGCCGAGCGAAAAGCGCCCTGAGGCGAGACCGATCAGACCGCCCGCAAGGCTGAGCACGGTGATGATCTTGCCGCCCGAGCCTTCGAGGAAATCGGTGAACTTCTGCAGCGCGGGATCGAAGGTCGTGTCGGCACCGGCAAAGGCGGCACCGGCGCAGGCCAGCGCCACGCAGGCGGGAAGAATGTAGTCGCGGCCACGGGCACGGTTGAGCGTGCGCTGCTGGGCCGGAAGGGCAGTCTTGGTGGTCATGGATGGAACCTTTCGAGGGATTGAGCATCAGCCAGCGATGTGTTCGCTGTATGTTCTTTCCTCTCCCCGAAGCCGGGCTGTAGGAAATCAGGAACTGGATTTTGGGGCTGCCGACCAAGCAAAAAGCGACATCGGAAGGTGCGATGGCCGGGATTCGCGCAGGCTGATCGCGCAGCAGCGCCGCCTGTGCCGACTTTAGCGCGAAGGGTGCTGCGATACGCGCGAGCGCGGCCGGAATTCGCGCGAATTGTCGAAGGAAGCTGATTCGTTCCTTCCTCCATGTTCTCTAGATGTTCTTTTCGTTTTCCTACAGGCTTCCTTCGCGGTTAGCGGTGAGTCGTTCACTTCTAGAGATAAGGATTCGTCGATGACCAACATGGCGCTCTTTGCCGAACAACAGGTTCGCGCCGACCTCGCCCGGCTGCTTTTGGCGGCCGTCGAAGCCAGCGGTCGTGCCCGCTGCGACATCGCGCGCGACGCGCAGATCCATAAGGATGCCTTGCGCCGGGTCCTTGCAGGCGAGCGTTCGGCCAGCCTCGGCGAAGCCTTGCGCATTCTTGCCGCGAGCGGAGTTGCGCCGCACGCACACCTGCTCCTCTTCCTCGTCAGCAGCGGCGATCACGCGATTGCGTGGTTGCAATCGGACCTCGCGCAATTCTTCGAGGACTTTTCCGGGGAGCTGCCTTCAGCACTCGAGCGTGTCTTGGGCAACCAGGTTCATGACGTGAAGCCGCGTTGGGCCAAAGGCACCGCGCACCGGGTTGCGCGCTTGCTTTCCGACCACATCGATGAGCTTGAACGAAAGGATGCGCTACTCGGCGATGTCTTTGCCGGTGTCGAAGGAGGCCATCGTGGGTGAAGAGATCGACAAAGGAGCGACGGAAGCCCGCAGGGTCACTCGCCTCATTCGTTTGCCGGAAGTGCAGCATCGTGTCGGGCTGGGCCGATCGACGATCTATCGCTGGATGGCCGAGGGCAAGTTTCCGAGACCAGTGCAACTCGGTGGATATGCCGTTGCGTGGGCCGAGCACGAGATCGAGAATTGGATCGATGACAGACTCGGATGAACGCAATGGGGCCGGTAGCGTAAAGGCCGGATCCAAGCGGCGAAATATGAGAGCGGCGTCTCTGTACGACTTCGCCTGAACTTCATAGCGGCAGAAATGCCCATCCCAATTTCGGGAAAGATGAATAAATCACTCGGAACTCAGCACCAGAGGCCGGCACGAGTGAAAGAGCGTTGCGCACAGAGTCGAGCCGGACCGTCAAGATCCGGCTCGACTCAGGATGGTGTCCTATTGAACCGAGAACTTGGCGACCACGGGATTTCCGTCCTTCATGACCGGCTTGTCATAGTCCGTTGTGCCTGGCCCGAACTGGTATACGCTCGGCTCGCCATCATCGACATGCAGCATCGCGATTAGTTCGTTGCCTTCGGGAGCATCGAGAAGATCGACTTTGACATCGCTGTTGTCGCCCTGCTTGACGTAGGTGTGTCCGATCGAAGCGGGGACAACAGGTTTGCCGTCCTGGACGCGGTGGATCACCACCCAACCGTTCTGGGCTGCAGAAACCGACTGGACCGTTACGGACGAACCGGCAGGCTGGTCCTGAACGCTAAGTGCGTTGGCAGGCGCCGCGCTTGTCAACTCCGGTCCGGGGGATACCATGTCGTTCTGATCTGCCTTCTGCTCTTGTTGCGAACCGCATCCGGCGAGGGAGAGGGCAGTCATTGCAACTGCCGCGATGTTAAATGGTTTGAACATTGGTAGATACTCTTTCCTAATCCAGATTAGCCTAGCGGCTTTCTGGCATTTTCTAACGGTCCGACCTGTTATTTTGACACCTTCAATCCTGCTGAGTCTGCACGACAGTACCCGGCTGTCCGTCTGCCATTTCACGGATCGCGAGATACCTCCGGGTTGCCGTTTCGTTGCCTCGAACTATCTGACGAATTGGTCCGGTGGTGTTGACAATCGCACCTCCAGCAGGATTGGCCTTGAACTTAGCAATCGCCTCGACTTCGCCCGTACCATCGGGATGACTGGCAAGAATGAGCTGATATTCCTGTCCGGGCTTCAATCCGGCGACGCCCGCTTCCAGAATCTGTACGAGCCCCTGGTCGAACAGCGCGATCGACGTCATGCCTGTGCCAGTAAGGTTGAGCCGCGTCAGGTTCCCGGCGTCACCTAGTGGCATGAGATTCGCTTTTCCATTGCCGCTCACGGCACCGGGGACGTAGGCAATCGCCTGGGGAGCGTGACCAGTGGGCCATGAGCCAACAACCCTCTGAGATGCCGTATCGATGACGTCGACGCGGTTGTCGTTTTCTAGACCCACGTAGACGCGGCGACCATCTCCGGACGGCCAGACGCCGTGCGGCAATCGACCCACGGGAATTGTGGCGATCTGGCGAAAATCGTCCGTCCGGAACACCTTGACCTGGTTCAATCCGCCAATCGTCACATAGGCCATTAGACCGCGGTCGGTATTTGCGAAGTTGACGTGATTGCTGATTGCCCCGGTGTCGATCACCTTTATCGTATCGAAGGGCGGTTTCGCGTTTATCACGGCCACTTTGCCGATGTCTTTCAGAGTGTACCAGAGCTGTTTTCCATCGGGGCTCGCCGCAAGGTTTGGACAGAAAGGGCTGGGCTGCTCAAGTCGCGCAACCTCCTTATGTGAAGCCACGTCATATACGACGAGCTCGGGTGTAAAGGACGAACAAACGAAGCCGTATTTTCCATCGATGGAGAAGATCTGCATGCCTGGACCTTCAGGTGTATCGATCCGTTTTTTTACCTCGAAAGTCTTGGCATCGAGGACGGCGATGTGGCTTTCGCCGCGAACCGTGACCCAGACTTCTTTCCCGTCGCGCGTATAGAAAGCTTCATGCGGACTGCGTCCAAGATAGGTCGTATGCTTGACGGTATTGGTTGCCGTATCGATGAATGTCACCGAGTTCGATCCGACAGAAACCACCGCCAGCGTCTTTCCGTCGGGGGAAAATCCAAGGCCGTGGACGAGCAGCTGTCCCTTGTAGAGCGCGCCGAAATTGGCGGGCTGCAATTCACCCAGTTTGATGATCCCCAGCGTCTTGCCTTCGACGGGATCGATGACAGTGACGGTATTGGAGAACTGGTCGGCAGTATAGAGGCGATCCGCGCCGGTCTGAGCTTCACTCTCGCCCCACGGAATTTGGGGTCGATCCTGGGCATTTGCAGAGGAGGCAAGGAGAGACGCTGTGCCGATCATGGCGGCGATGATTGTTTTCACGGATAGTACCCCTTCACTGGTTTCACGGGTTCGATTTTCGCTGCTGCGTCGGCACGGGATTGGATGGCGGCAGCGGATCGCCCACGGCCATTTTCATCACGTCGATTTCCTGGCGTTGCTCGATAATGATTTCCTGTGCGATGCGCTTGAGCACGGGGTCCTTGCCGTATTTCAGCTGAGCAACGGCCATCTCTATTGCACCCTGGTGATGCGGGACCATCATCCGGACGAAATCACGATCGACATCTCCCGTTGGTTCAACGTGCATTTGCGCCATCATCCGAGACATCGCAGTGTCCATTTCGGAATAGAATGGACCAGGCGGTTGCGCATGCGGTCCTGCTGCCGAGAGAAGAAGTGCGGCCGGTACAATGGTATATCTCAGGGGCATGGTCTGTTGTCCTATCGAATATCTCAAGCTTTCGGCTTTACGATCGTTCCCCTTCCAGCGGTGTCCATTCGGAGCGTAGGGTTGCTCTCGCAACCATGACGGAGGTTCGGATATAAGCGTGGCCTTTCACCCGGCCAGCGAGAGCCGCGCGATGATCCCGATCGTCATAGCCATCACCGCCATACACGCCGGCAGGAAGAGCATCTGCATGAGCGCCTGCTTCCCCGTGATCAATTCGGTCAGGGTTTCAACCCGGCCCTCGAGGAATGCCCCGAACCCGCGCTGAGGTTCGGCAGGATCGACCGCGTCTGCGACCAGGATGCCACCGATCACGAGAGCGAAGTAGACCAGCATAAGCACGGTAACCATGACCAGGACGAGCGCCGCTTCCGGACTGCGGGCGAAGAAAATCCAGAACCCGGAGAGCATCGCGGCATACAATCCAACGAGCGACACGAGCGCACCGGGATGCACTCCGCGCATAGCTACGCCGGGAGCGGTTCTCTCGATCGCATCGTAGTTTCCCGCGGTATGAACCAGCGTCAGCATTGGGCGAGGTGCGGGCTGCAGTGGCTGGACTGCGAGCTCGACTTTATCAGGCAGGCTGGCCATCGTGATGTCTCCAATTCAACTCGTGCGGGATGCACGAACCGAACAAGGCAAAGATGGTGGACGGCCGATGATCGGTCCAACAGATCGTTCCAATTGTTCCAATCCGAAAGAATGATGAATGGTCGCAGATATGAAACAGCGCGCGCGCCGACTGAGCGAACCTCACGTTGCACCCTTGGAGCAATGGCGCGAAACTGTCGCATCGGGCAGGGCGATGCCCCATTTCGACCCATTCGATGGCGGCGCGTGTGCCCGGCTGCTGATATTGCTGGAGACGCCGCGGGCAATGCGAGGTCAGAGAAGCTCGGCCCTCCGCTTCGTTTCGCGTGACAATCCCAGCGGCACGCAGCGCAATCTCTCGCGCTTTCTCGACGAAGCGGGCATCGCGCGGTCGCACATGCTGCTGTGGAATTGCGTACCCTGGGTCGTTCACGAACCGGGCGCCATCAACCGCCGCTTGCGGCGGGCGGAAATCGCCGAGGGTCTGGATCTGCTTCCCGGTCTTCTTGCTATCCTGCCTCGAGTTCAGGTGGTCGTGCTCGCCGGGAAAGTGGCAAGTGAAGCCGGTGAGGTGATTGCCATTCAGCGCCCCGACGTTTCTATCCTTTACATGCCACACCCGAGCCCAGCTAACGTTTGCACATCGCCGCGCATCGGACAAAGCATCCGGACTGTGCTGTCAGATGCCGCTGCCAGATTGGAATGATCGCTATTCACGTTTGGACGAACCGATCTTTGAGCAATTAGGGATCGGCGATGTTTGTTATACCGATCCGAAAATCCGCAGCGGCGTTTGCGACACTTCTTCTGTTTACCGCAGGATGCGGCCAGGCAGAGCCCGCGCGCGATCCCGTATCCACTGCACGCCCACCCGTACCAGCAGCAGGCCCGGCAAAAGCTGCAACCGTCATCACGGTCTTTTCCGATTATCGGTGCGGCCATTGCCGCGCCTTTCACACCACATTGGAACACTATCGCCGCGACAATCCGGGAGTTCGGATCGTCTATCGGGACTGGCCGGTTCTGGGGCGGGAGTCAGTTGAAGCCGCGCGCTGGGCGATCGCGAGCAATTTCCAGGATCGACACGCAGATTTTAACGCGGCCCTCATGACAGCTCCCCAGCGTATGTCGCGCAGCGATCTCCAAGTGGCTGCCCGAACCGCCGACCTTGACCTGGACCGCCTCCATCAGGATCTGTTCGCCAAAGCATCGGATATAGATGCAATCCTCCAGTCGAATGACGCGCTTGCGCGCTCTTACAGGCTGCAAGGCACGCCCGGCATCGTAATTGGCGACATCATCGTGCCTGGAGCGATCGACCGGGCCACTCTCGATCAGGTGATCGCGCGCGCTGGAAAGCAAAGCGCGCAACCCAATCAATCATAAATGGCGATTGGAATGTTCATATCAAACTGTTGGAGTGATTGATCGAACGACGGTATCGATACCGGCAGGAGATCGAACATGACCCTTGAACAGTTACGGATATTCATCGGTGTGGCCGAGCGCGAGCATGTCACCAAGGCAGCACAGGACCTCAACGTCACCCAGTCGGCGGCGTCAGGGGCCATTGCGACGCTCGAGGCGCGGCATGGCGTGCCGTTGTTCCACCGTGTCGGTCGCGGCATCCAGCTGACCGAGGCTGGCAGCGCATTTCTCGAAGAAGCGCGTGCGGTGGTCGGACGCGCCGCCCATGCCGAGATGATGCTTGCCGAGTTCGGCGGCCTTGAACGCGGGACCTTGCGCCTGGTCGCGAGCCAGACGATCGCCAGCTACTGGCTGCCGGGCAAGCTTGCCGCCTTCAACGCCATGTATCCGAAGATCGCCGTGGAGCTTGCTATCGACAACACCGAGGGAGCAGCGATGCAGGTGTTGAGCGGCGCGGCCGAACTCGGCTTCGTCGAGGGGACGATCGACGATCCCGCGCTTGCCCATTGGGTGGTCGGGCATGACCCGATGGTCCTGGTGGGACGAGAGCGGGTGACCAACATCGACGATGCCTGGCTGCGCGAAGCCCGATGGATCGTGCGCGAGCAGGGATCGGGAACGCGGTCCACGTTCGAGGAGGTCCTGCAGGCGCGGCATATCGATCCGGCTCAGCTGGCGATCTCCATGACGCTGCCATCGAACGAAGCGGTCCGCACCGCGGTCGAGGCAGGCGCCGGCGTTGCCGCGCTCTCGCGGCTGGTCGTTGGGCGAGCTCTCGGCAACGGCGATCTTGTGGAACTGCCTTTCGACGTTCCCGACCGGCCCTTTCATGCGCTGCGGCACAAGGAACGTTATCGCACTCGCGCGGCCGACGCGCTGACCGATCTCATCAAGGAGCAACGCCCGTGACCAACGACCTCAAGGGCATTCTTCGCGGCCAGCGCCCGCTGGCACATCTCGATCATCCCCGCGAGATGATCCGGCAGTTCACGCCGAACTGGTTCGCCGCGACCATGGGAACCGGCATCCTTGCGCTGGCACTGCCGCAGATCCCCGGCATGGGACATATTCTGACGCCCGTCGGCGAAGCACTGTGGTTTTTCAACATCGCATTGTTCGCTTTGTTTACCGTCCTCTATACAGCACGGTGGTTGATGTTCGGGCACGAAGCGCGGCGCATCTTCGGCCACAACACCGTCTCGATGTTCATCGGGACCATTCCGATGGGCCTGGCGACCATCATCAATGGCTGTCTCGCTTTCGGCATTGCACGCTTCGGCGACGCAATCGTGCCGGTGGCGCATGTCCTGTGGTGGATCGATGTCGCAATGTCGCTCGCGTGCGGCGTGCTCATACCGTATTTTATGTTCACTCGGCACCAGCACAGCCTCGATGCCATGACCGCCGTCTGGCTCCTGCCGGTCGTGGCGGCAGAAGTCGCGGGGGCGAGCGGCGGCCTGCTCGCGCCGCATCTCGCCGATCCGCAGGCGCAGCTAATCGTTCTGGCCACATCGTACGTGCTGTGGGCATATTCGGTGCCGGTCGCCTTCGGAATCCTCGCAATCCTGATCCTGCGGATGGCGCTGCACAAGCTGCCTCATGAGGGCATGGCTGCATCATCCTGGTTGGCACTCGGCCCGATCGGCACCGGCGCACTCGGAATGCTCGTCCTTGGCGGCGACGCACCGCAGATCATGGCACAGCACGGGCTGGGCGCGGTTGGTGAAACGGCCCAGGGCATCGGCGTGATCGCGGGGCTGACACTTTGGGGCTTCGGTCTGTGGTGGCTGCTCCTCGCAACGCTCATTACCATTCGCTACTGGCGTGCCGGGGTGCCGTTCAATCTGGGCTGGTGGGGCTACACGTTTCCGCTCGGTGTTTACACGGTAGCGACCTTCCGCCTCGGCACCACCTTGAACCTTGTCTTCTTCGACGTCGCGGGAACGGTGCTCACGATTGCACTTGGAGCCATGTGGTTGCTGGTCGGCGCGAAGACCGTCGCCGGTGCCTGGCGCGGAAACCTGTTCGTGTCACCCTGCATCGCTGCCACCAATTGATCAGGCTTCTGGATCGGTTGGGTCAAACCGATCGCTTGCAGATCACGGATGTCATAGCGCAAGTAATAAGCCGGGTTGGAGAGAGTTAAATGAAGTCACTGGACGGCGAGCTAGCCACTGAAACGAGCCGGAGAAGATTTCTCGCGCAGGCAGTTCTGGGCACAGCAGGTTTCGCGGCAGCTCCTGCGCTCGCGCAACAATTGGTGGACCTGCACTTACCGGGAGGTAATTCGGACAGACCGGTGACCGACGCCTTTCCGGGTAAGGGCCGGATGATCCTTCAGCGGATCCATCCCCCGCTGCTCGAAACGCCCATGGAGGTGTTCGACAAGTCTGTTTTCACGCCCAACGACCAGTTCTACGTGCGCTGGCACTGGGCCGATATCCCCACGTCGATCAATGTCGACTCATTTCGCCTCGAGGTGTCCGGGCACGTCGATAAGCCGATTTCGATCAGTCTTGATCGGCTTCTGAGCTTGCCGCGGATCGAGTATGCCGCGGTCAACCAGTGCTCGGGAAACAGCCGGGGCCTGTTTGTGCCTCGCGTGCCGGGCGCCCAGTGGGGCAACGGGGCGATGGGGAACGCCAAGTGGCTCGGTGTCAGCCTGCGTTCCGTGCTCGACCTGGCCGGGGTCAGGCCCGGGGCGGCGCAGGTGCGGTTCGGCGGGCTCGACCAGCCGGTGGTTCCCGATGGTCCGGACTATTTCAAATCGCTCGCGATCGATCACGCCCGTGACGGAGAGGTCATGATCGCCTTCGGGATGAACGGAGAGCAACTCCCACTGCTCAATGGCTTTCCCTGCCGTCTGATAGTGCCCGGATGGTACTCGACCTATTGGGTGAAGATGCTCAGTTCCATCGAGGTCCTGCCGGGACCCGACGACAAATACTGGATGGCGAAGGCGTACAAGATACCCGACACACCCCGTGCCGATGTCAAGCCTGGTGCTACAGGCTACAAGACCGTGCCCATCAATAAAATGGTGCCACGTTCCTGGGTAACCAGCCTCGGCGATGGCCAGGCCATTGCCTATGAACCGACTATTCCTCTGGGCGGAATTGCCATGGGAGGAGATTGCGGTGTTGCGAGAGTGGCGGTTTCTGCCGACGGTGGGCGAAGCTGGTATCAGACACAGCTCGGACCCGACGAAGGCAAGTACAGCTTCCGCCGATGGGACGCGAGAGTTCCGCTCCCCGGACCCGGGTCCGTCAAACTGATGTCGCGTTGCTGGAATACCGACGGTGTTTCCCAGCCGATGCAGCCAATCTGGAATTCGGGTGGCTACATGCGCGGCAATATCGAAATCACCACGATCGTAGCGTCGTAAGAGGAAAGAGCCATGAAAGCCCCTCCGATCGGAACGCTCGCATTTGGTGCAGTAGGTGTAACGGCCATTGCTCTGATAATCATCGGACCGCCTGGCGCGCGACCAACCAAGCTTCGTGAACCCACGTCCGAGACTGTGCCGCAAGCATCGAGTGTTTCCGTGGCAGGGTTCACACTTACTTCTGAATCGATCGATCTGCCATTCGATGAGCAACAATATCCCGAAGGAGCAAATGCAGATGTTATCAACGCCAATTGCACGTCGTGCCATTCGGCGAGCATGGCACTGACACAACCGCCGCTGTCAAAAGACAAGTGGCGCGAGATCGTGATCAAAATGCGCGATGTCTACAAGGCACCTGTCGGCGAGCAGAGCATTCCCGCGATAGTGGATTACCTTTCAACAATGCCCGGCCAAGCAAACTCAGCCGAACCTGGCATTGAACGGTCAGCGCAAGATAAATCTTAGCCGGAAGGAGTGCGATCATTCGAATTGCTGATCGAGCGACCTGAAGAAATAGCCAGTGCGTTGTCAGGTTTGTTCACGTCCCAGCACGGACTTGCAGAATATCATTTTGGTGTTCGCCTTCTATGCAGTTTGGGAAGGCGATTGGCGAGAAGAACGAACCCCGAACCAGCGATGACGGTCCCACCGATGCCAAACAGAAGCAGCCACCAGCTGTTGATCCGGTCGCGCTGGGTCCAGTCCATGATGTGGAGCCCCCAGACGAAATCGAAGAAGCGCCAGGTGTCGCTCCGCGCCGCAAGAACCGCGCCGGTTGATGCATCGACATAGAGGCGCGTGCTATCCGGATCGGCGAACTGCACCTGCCAGGCAGGGAACGGCCCACCGAATTCGGTGCCGACCGGCGCTTCGATGGACTTCGAGGATCTGATCGCGCTGCCGGGCCCCGTCCAGGCAGCCGAGGCGATTTGCTCGGCGGTGTCGCGGGAGAGCGGCGACAATATCCGTCCGGTCATTGCTTCGTGCAGCGTGGCGCTGCCATTGACGCGCTTCAACTCGACCACCGGTTTTCCGTTGACGGTCTTCGTGGTTGCCGAGACCAGGTCGCCGTCATTCGTTGCCCAAGCGGGTAGCGGTGCGTCAGCACCCAGGGGTAACGGCTCGCGCGAGATCACGTGCTCGGAACGGACGTGTTCGATCTTCAGGAACGACATGATCGTCCCGGTTGCCATCCACAGGAGCGCTTGGACACCGACGAAGACGGCGAGCCACTTGTGGACCTTGCTGCCGAAGATGTGCAGCCGCAGTTTGCGCGAACGCTGGCTTGTCATTGCGGAAGCGGCCGCTCGATCAGTTCGGGCGCGGCGCGCGGGACGAGGAATGGTACTGGAGGATTTTCCAAGCGTCATCCTCGTGAGTCAGGACCGATGTAGGAACCCCGTCGCGCTCGATTGCACGACCATCCGTGAGGGCGATCCGGTAGTGGTAGGTTTCATGACCAAACGCCACATGACCGACCATCCGGACGTTCACCGTCGGATTGGTGATGTAAACTCGGTTATTTCGCCGAGCTCCGGGCCGAGGTGGTGCTCCATGTATTGCGCGAACGTGTCCTCGGCCTTGCCGTTCTCGAACACCAAGGAGTCCGCGGCAAACAGCATACGCATGGCAGCCTCGTCGCGGGCAACCAGTGCGTCGCGGTAGGCAACGAGCACGGACTTCGCCTGCTGCTTGAGCGCGTCCGGCGCTGCGGTTTGGGTACCATGGGCCGAATGATCGGCGTGATCGGCATGCTGAGCGTGTGCCGCAGGGACGAACGCACCGAGTGCCGCTGCAGCCGCAGCCGCGAAACCTGTAAACCTCATCGTTTACCTCCTCAGAACCAGAACCGGACGCCTACGACGTAGTTGGTCACGCTCGGATCTTCGCCTGCAAGGCGGGCATAGTCGGCGCTTTGGCCCACCTTCCATTCCTGTTCGACGCCGACATAGGGCGCGAATTCACGGGCGAATTCGTAGCGCAGCCGCAGGCCCAGTTCGACGGAATCGAGACCAGCTCCGACACCCAGTTCGGGAATGTCCTGCGCTGACAGGTTCACCTCGGCGCGCGGCTGGAGGATGAGACGTTGAGTAATGCGCTGGTCAAGTTCGGCTTCGACTCGTGCGGTCAGATCGCCCTTGGTCGACAGGAAAGCGGCCGCGTCGACCTCGAACATATAAGGCGCAAGACCCTGCACGCCGAGGACGGCATGGGTCCGTTCAGGGCCGGTCAGGTCCTGTCGGACACCAGCCTGCAGGTCCCACCAAGGACCGATCGCGTGACTCCAAAGGCCTTGGATTTCGGCGGACTCGGGCTTCTCCCCGAAGGTACCTTCGCCCTCGCTCTTGAACCAGAACTTGTCGAGGTCGCCGCCGTAATAGCCCTGCACGTCCCACAGGTAACCATCGCCACCTTCGCGTGCGCGATATTCGGCACGGTCGCCCTGGAACCAGAACACCTTCATCCCACCGTTCTCAGCGCGCAGAGCATCGCGCGAGGCGCGCATTGCGTCCGCACCCCAGATCGCATCGGCGGCGCGAGGCGGTCCCGATCCCGCCGCAGCCGGAGGCGGTCCTTGCGGAATGGAGGGCATGTCCATAGCGCCATGGTCCATGGCTCCATGTTCCATCGCTCCGTGGTCCATCACCTGATGGTCCATCGGCGCTTGGCCGGACGATTGCATCCCTTCATGGCCCATCGCCGCGTGGTCCATGCTTTCCATATTGGAATGGTCCATCGCTGGATGGTCCATTCCCTCCATCTGGCTATGCTTCATCTGCGAATGATCCATGCCGGAGTGGCTTTCGTGCAAGTCGGCCGAGGCTGTTTCGCTCGGTTGCGTAGTGGGCTCACACGCCCCTTCGGGTACCGCATGACCCATAGAACGATGGCGGGCGGCTTCCTTTTCGCATTCGGTCTGGGCTGGTGACTGCGCGGCGGGCATTGCGTGGCCCGAATGGTCCTGCGCGAAGGCCGGCGTGGCGGTGCCCGCTAGGAGCATGGCGACGATCAGGCGCATCAGTCTTCTCCCACCCGCTTCACATCGGGAGCCGAAGGCGGCTTGGCGACGGTCACAATCTGGAACATGCCCGAATGCATGTGGTAGAGCAGATGGCAGTGGAAGGCCCAGTCGCCCTGTTCGTCAGCGGTGAGGTCGAAGGTCGCGCTGCCGCCGGGCTGCACGATCACCGTGTGCTTCTGCGGCTGCCGGTCGGCAGGCGCGCCGTTGACCAGCTCGAAGAAATGCCCGTGCAGATGGATCGGATGTGCCATCATCGTGTCGTTGACGAGCTTCACGCGGACGCGCTCGTTGTAAGCGAAGCGAATGGGGTCGTCGCTCACGGCGGTGAACTTCCTGCCGTCGAACGACCACATGTAGCGTTCCATGTTGCCGGTCAGATGGATCTCCATGCTCCGTGACGGGCGGCGCAGATCGTCGTTCGGCTCGAGCGCAACAAGATCCTTGTAGGTGAGAACCTTGTGGGGAACGTTGTCCAGGCCGAGACCCGGATCACCCATGCGGTCGACCGGGTTCATCGACACCATGTCGATGCCGGGCCCGACCTTCACGTCAGGCGGAAGAAGGGATGTGTCGCGCATGTTCATGCCGCTCATATCCATTCCGGCCATCTGGTCGGCGGTCGCACCTTGTGATGACATGTCATGGCCCATGGCCGAATGATCCATGCCGGCCATGTCGCCGCCACCATGGTCCATTCCGCCCGAGCCGTGGTTCATGCCCATGTCCGCCATCGTCAGCAGTGGCGGATCGCGCAAGGGCGGGACCGGTGCCCGCGCGCCGGGACGCGAGGCGAGGGTCGCCACAGCCATGCCCGAGCGGTCCATGCTTTCGGCCACGATCGTCCGGGCTTCGCCGGTCGGCTCGACGACGATGTCATAGGTCTCCGCAGTGCCGATCTGAAACTCCTCGACCTCGACCGGGCGCACGCTCTGCCCATCGGCGCCGACCACCCAGAATTTCACGCCCGGAATGCGGACGTTGAAGAAGGTCATCGCGCTGCCGTTGATGACGCGCAGCCGCACCCGCTCGCCGGGGTTGAACAGGAACTCGAGACCCTCTTCCGGGCCGCGCCCATTGGCGAGGTAGGTGTAGGTCGATCCCGTCACGTCCAGAATGTCGGTTGCCATCATACGCATGCGCGCCCACATCCGCCGGTCCTCGCCCGACAGCGGATAGTCGTCGGTCCAGGTGTTCTGCTGGTAATTGAAGTAGCCTTCACCCTTCTTCAGCTTATCCATGATCGTGTGCGGGTGAAGCGGGGTGAAATCGCTAAGCAGCAGCACGTAGTCGCGGTCCGCCTGCACGGCGTCCGTGCCGGACGGTTCGACCACGATCGGGCCGTAATGTCCGGCCTGTTCCTGCAGTCCCGAGTGGCTATGCCACCAATATGTGCCGCTCTGTCGCAGCGCAGGGATGTCGTAGACGAAGGTTTCGCCCGGCCTGATTCCGGGGAAGCTGACACCGGGAACGCCGTCGAACTGGAACGGCAGCAGCAGGCCATGCCAATGGATCGAGCTGTCCTCATCAAGAGTGTTCGTGACCGCGAGGCGAACCGGCTGACCTTCGCGCAGGCGCACCAGCGGACCGGGCACGCTACCGTTTACGGCGACTGCGTGTCCGCGTCGACCCTGAACCACGCGAGGTCCTTCGCCGATGGTCAGCGCGATGTCGCGGCCTGACACTTCGTCGAAGCCGGGGCGGATCGATCCACCGCCGTGCAGATCGGCACCGCGTGCCCAGGCGGGCAAGGCCAGTGCACCTGCGCCAAGCGCTCCTGCTCCAATCAGCCTTCGACGGGAAACCAGCAATTGAGACATGGGTCTTGCAACTCCTTCTGCCCTTGTCATATATACCCCCCAGGAGTATTGCAAGATACCCCGCAGGGTATTCTGACAGATGGAGCGTTAAACGTGTCAGCAACCGATGGTTCCCGCATCGTCAATCGGCTTCGGAGAATCGAAGGGCAAGTGCGCGGCGTGGCGCAGATGATCGAAGACGATCGTTACTGCATCGATGTCCTCAACCAGGTCCAGGCGGTCAAGGCTGCCCTTGGCCGTGCCGAGAGCGAAATCCTCAAGCGCCATGCGGCGTGCTGCGTGGCCGAAGCGATCGCGAGCGGTGATGCCGACGAGCAGAAGCAGAAGTTCGGCGAGCTGGTCGACCTTTTCGAGAAGGCAAAGCGGTGAACTTCGTGCTTCGCCTCGGCGCTGGTATTTTTCTCTTATTCTCTGCGACGATTGCGTTCGCGCATGGCGACGAGAAGCATGGGGAGGAGAACACGCGCGCAGTTGCAAGCGAGGCGGTCCGTGCTCAGCCCGGTCACGATATGGAAGCGATGGGCGGTGCAGCAGTTTCCGAAGAAACCACCCAAGGCCATGATACCGAGCAAGTCGAGAGCGGCGGCATCGCCGGTGTCTTGAAGAGCTTGCATCCGGCAACCGTCCACTTCCCGATTGCGCTCTTGCTGATGGCTGCGCTTACCGAGCTGTTCGTGATGGCGCGCCGCACTCCCGAACGCGAAGCGGCCGTGAAGATCATGATCTACGGCGGCGCTGCGGGAGCGGTCGTTGCAGCCCTGTTCGGATGGATACACACCGGACTGTGGTTCGGCGGGGATACCGTCATGCAGCTTCACCGCTGGAACGGGATGCTGATCGCGGCCCTCAGCTTGGTGGCAGCGTGGATCGCGTTTCAAAATCCGCAGTCTCGCCTTGCTTTTCGCCTCACGCTTTTCCCGATTGCAGCGCTGCTGATCGCTCAGGGTTACATGGGCGGCGAACTCGCTCACGGCCTCAATCACCTCAAACTCTGAAGGAGCCTGCCATGCGTCTCAATTATCTCGCCTTCGCCGGTAAGTCGTTGCTTGCGCCCGCGCTCCTGCTTCCGCTGGCAGCGTGCGGAGAAGCTGCTGCTCCGGTGGAAGAGGAAACTCCGGCAGCCGAGGCGGCTGCCGCAACCCCGGCTCCGATCGCTTCCGAAGCGATTTCCGAGGCGGTCACCGAGCCAGTCTCCGAGCCGCGATCTGATGCGCCAGTCGCCGCGTCGAGTCCGCAGCCTGCAACCACCAGCGCGCCCGCGCCTTCCGCTCGCAAGGTCGCGCCGGCACCCGTCGCAACTCCCACGCCGACGGCAGCCGCAACGCCCGCCGCTGATCCGCATGCCGGCCACGACATGTCCACCATGTCCGACGAAGACATGAAAGCAATGGGACACAACTGATGAGCCAAAGCAGAAATCTGACCCGTCGCCCGCTTCTCCCCATACTTGGCACGATGTTGCTCGCAGCCTGTACGGGCGCGGCGCAGGCAGCCAGCTTCACCATGTATCGCGATCCCAGCTGCGGATGCTGCGAAGCCTGGGCCGCGCACATGCGGCAGGGCGACCGGCATGAAGTCGCCACGGTCGATCACCCCGACATGGCGTCTGTAAAGGCGCAGAACGGCGTGCCCGATGACCTTTGTTCGTGTCATACCATGATTGCGGATGGATACGTCATCGAGGGCCACGTGCCTGCCGCGGACGTCGAGCGTCTGCTCGCGGAAAGGCCCGACTGGGTCGAAGGGCTAGCGGTCGCCGGTATGCCGCTCGGGTCGCCCGGCATGGAAGCGGGGGGCAAAGTGCAACCCTATCAGGTCATAGCGTTCGGCAGCGGCCGCCGCGAGGTGTTCGCGTCCTATCCCTGATTTCAGTCATACGCACCTGCGAAGCAGAAGAGCCAATCCATGAGCTGTTGCGACACCCACCACGCAGGCCAAGGCCAAGGTGAAGCTACCGCCATCGACCCTGTCTGCGGCATGAGCGTGACGATCGAGGGTGCTACGCATATCGCCGAGCACGACGGCGCGACGCACTACTTCTGTTCGGCGCGGTGCAAGGACAAATTCGTTGTCGATCCGGAACACTATCTGTCCGGAGCGCATCTCAAGCAGGTCGAGGACGTTCCCGAAGGGACGACTTACACCTGTCCCATGCATCCCGAGATCCGGCAGGTAGGACCGGGAAGCTGCCCCATCTGCGGAATGGCGCTGGAGCCCGAGACGGTGAGCCTCGAAGATGGACCCGACCCCGAACTCGTCGACATGACCCGCCGGTTCTGGATCAGCGCGCTCTTCACCCTGCCGTTGTTCGTCTACGCGATGAGCGACATGGTGCCCGGGATCAGCTTCGACCGGCTGATCGAACCGGCACGCGCGCAATGGGCGCAGCTGGCGCTCGCCACACCAGTGGTTCTGTGGGGCGGCTGGACTTTCTTCGAGCGCGCGTGGCAGTCGCTGAAGACCCGTAATCTCAACATGTTTACGCTGATCGGCTTCGGCGTTGCGATCGCATTCCTGTTCAGTGTCGTCGCAACGCTCCTGCCCGACATATTCCCGCCCGCCTTCCGCGATCACTCGGGGCGCGTCGGCGTCTATTACGAGGCGGCGGCGGTCATCACCACGCTCGTCCTACTTGGCCAGGTGCTTGAACTCAGGGCGCGGGGCTCGACCTCGAGTGCCTTGCGCGCGCTCCTTGAACTCGCGCCGCCGACCGCGCTCAAGATCTTCGGCAGTGGCGATGAACGCGAAGTCTCCCTCGACCAATTGGCGAGCGGAGACATGCTCCGCGTCCGCCCGGGTGACAGGGTGCCGGTCGATGGCGAAGTGACCGAAGGCGCGAGCGCGATCGACGAGTCCATGATCAGCGGTGAGCCGTTGCCCGTGTCCAAGAAGGCCGGCGACCAGGTGATCGGCGGAACGGTCAACCAGACCGGCGGCTTCGTCATGCGCGCTGGCGCCGTCGGCAAGGACACCATGCTGTCCAAGATCGTCCAGATGGTCGCTGAGGCACAGCGCAGCCGGGCACCTATCCAGCGTCTGGCCGATCAGGTCGCGGCCTGGTTCGTGCCTTCCGTCGTCGTCATCGCGATCGTGACGTTTATCGTCTGGGCAATCTGGGGGCCATTCCCCGCGCTTGCCTATGCGCTGGTCAACGCGATCGCGGTTCTCATAATTGCCTGTCCATGTGCGCTCGGCCTTGCAACGCCGATGTCGATCATGACCGGGACCGGCAAGGGCGCCCAGCACGGCATCCTCATTCGCAACGCCGAGGCGCTGGAGACGCTTGAGAAGATCGACACGCTGGTGGTCGACAAGACGGGCACTCTCACCATGGGCAAGCCCGATCTCGTAGCCGTCACTCCCCGAGTGGGCCTCGACGAGGCCGAGTTCCTTTCCGCCGTTGCCGCAGTCGAAGCGGGGAGCGAGCATCCGCTCGCCCACGCAATAGTTGAAGGCGCCAAGGCGCGAGACGTGGCGTTCGAGGCAGCGTCGGAACTGTTGTCGACTACCGGCGAGGGTGTCGAGGCGCGCGTGGGACCGCAGAAAGTCGCCATTGGCAACGAGAAACTGATGCGGCGACTCGGTATCGATGATGCGGAATGGCTCGCGTCCGCAGAAGCCGGACGCTCCCAAGGCCAGACCGTGATGTTCGTGGCCGCCGATGGCGCACCGGCAGGGCTGATCGCGGTCGCCGATCCGATCAAGCCGACAAGCGCTGCGGCCATTCGGGCGCTGCACGAGCGCGGGATCGAAGTGGTCATGCTAACCGGCGATAGCCGCGCCACCGCCGAAGCCGTGGCCCGCCAGCTCGGCATCGACGAGGTCGAGGCAAACGTCTCGCCCGAGGATAAGCATCGCAAAGTCGAGGCGCTCAAGGCCTCCGGTAAGCGCGTTGCAATGGCGGGGGACGGCATTAACGATGCGCCAGCGCTGGCGGCTGCGGATGTCGGCATTGCAATGGGAACCGGCACCGACGTGGCGATCGAAAGCGCGGGTGTCACGCTGGTCCGCGGCGACCTGACCGGTGTGCTCCAAGCTATCGTGCTGTCGCGCGCCACCATGCGCAATATTCGCCAAAACCTCGTGTTCGCGTTCGGCTATAATGCGCTGGGCATCCCGGTGGCGGCGGGCGTGCTGTTTCCCGCCTTTGGCCTTCTTCTCAATCCGATGATCGCTGCCGCGGCCATGAGCCTCTCGTCGGTGTCGGTCATCGCCAATGCCCTGCGTCTTCGTGGGCTCAAACTTCCAACCTTGAGCGAAGGTCGGGCATGATCGCGGCAACGGCAATCGGGATTTCACTCTTTATTGCGTCACTGATCTTGCACTTGGCCATGCTGAGACTTGCGAAGAAGCTTTCACCGCCGGGGCTTGCGCCGACCGGTCTGAGACTAACGGGCGGCTCTTTGCTCGTTCTCATCAGCTACATGATGGTAGCCGTTGTTTTCGCGGCCGGTTTTGCATGGGCCGCCTCGCTCGGTCTTGGCGGGTTCGCCAAGGAACCGGCCATGTCGGCTATGGATTACTATTACTTCGCCCTGATCACCGTGACGACAGTGGGCTTGGGCGACATCTATCCAACCGATCACCTCAGGGTGATTGCGGGCATCGCGTCGCTGACAGGTTTCATCCTGATCAGCTGCACAGCCCAGTACGTATACAAGACGATGAGCCAACAGGAGGATTGAATGGCCGACAACCACAGCGCGGATCACCAGCAGAACGGTGGTGGAGGCAACTACTGGCGCTTCATGGCGATGGTGGCGACGTCGACCGCGATCATGTTCGGCCTGATGTATCTAAACACATACGAGCTTGATCACGTGTTCTGGAGCGAGACGCGCTTCTGGATGACGTTCGTCATGGGCGGCATGATGATGATCGTCATGCTCCTCTTCATGTGGGGCATGTACAAGGACAAGACCAAGAACTTCATCATCCTGGGCGTAGGCGCGCTGGTCTTTGCGGTGGCGCTGTGGCTGGTCCGCAGCCAGGCGACCGTCAACGACGAAGAGTACATGTCGGCTATGATCCCTCACCATTCGATCGCAATCATGACGAGTGCGCGGGCTGAGATCACCGATCCGCGTGTTCGCAAGTTGGCGGACTCGATCATTGAGGCTCAGGTCAAAGAAATTGCAGAGATGAAGTTGCTGATCGAAGACATCGAAAGGAACGGTGAGATGGGCGACGGCACGCCACTCCCCGCGCGGACGACCGATCTCACACCAGAGCTATTGCAGAAAGCGGAACAGGCGGTCGAGCGTCCTATCAGCCCGGAGGTGCGCGACGAGGTTACGATGGGCCAATAGATGCTCCGGGCGTATTTATCCCGCAATTTATGGAAATGTGCATTTGCGGGATAAAAACGTGATCGGACGGCTGTGCGGAGATGGTTGGCTGACCGTTTTTGCGGATTTGCATCCGCGATGCCAAAGCTAGATAATTGCTGGTTCTGATTCCTGAAAAAGCTTCGTCGATGGCTGCTTAACTTTCTAAGGGGGACCCAGAAGGCTGGTCGCGCCCGATGCCGAGGCCCGTTACAAAGTCCGCATAAAATGTGAGGGCGACTATCTAATGACTGGTTCTGGACCGTCGACTGACAGTCCGGTCTTGTATTATAACCGGTTTGATCCGAGCATCGACGCTCTAGAATCAATCATCATTTGCGATAAACTGACCACAATTGACGTGACCCCCTGATTTTCCTCCACGAGCGATTAGAGTCTGGCCTTGAAGGAAGGACAGACGATGAAGCGTACGAGGTTTTCAGAAGAGCAGATTATCGGGGTGCTGAAGGAAGCGGAGGCGGGAGCCAAGACCGCTGACCTGGCCCGGCGGCACGGTGTATCTGAAGCGACGATCTACAACTGGAAGTCGAAGTATGGCGGGATGGAAGTGTCCGATGCCCGCCGACTGAAGGAGCTCGAGAGCGAGAACGCCAAGCTCAAGCGGCTGCTGGCCGATGCGATGCTGGACAAGGCTGCTCTGAAGGATCTTCTGGCAAAAAAGTTCTGACGCCCGCCGCGCAGCGGGAAGCTGTTGCTCATCTCCAGGTGTGCCACGGGATGAGCGAGCGGCGGGCGTGCCGTGTTATCGATGCTGATCGCAAAAGCGTGCGTTACCGTTCCACCCGGGACGATGATGCCGAGCTTCGCGAGAAGCTGCGCGAGCTGGCCAACCAGCGTCGCCGGTTCGGCTATCGCCGTCTGCATATCCTGCTGCGCCGGGAGGGGATCATGATCAACCGCAAGAAGACCCAGAGGCTCTACAAGGAAGAAGGGCTGGCAGTGAGGCGACGACGAAGCCGCAGGCGTGCTGTTGGCACAAGGGCACCTGCTCCGGTTCTGGCGCTGCCGAACCAGCGCTGGAGCCTGGACTTTGTTCACGACCAGATGGCTTCGGGAAGACGGTTCCGGGTGCTCAACGTGGTCGATGACGTGACCCGGGAGTGCCTGGCAGCGGTGCCGGACACCTCGATCTCTGGTCGCCGTGTCGTTCGCGAGCTGACCGCACTGATCGAACAGCGCGGCAAGCCCGGCATGATCGTCAGCGACAATGGCACCGAGCTCACCAGCAACGCTGTGCTGGCATGGTGCGGCGAGGTCGGCGTGGAGTGGCATTACATCGCGCCCGGAAGGCCGATGCAAAAGGCTTACGTCGAGAGCTTCAATGGCCGCATGCGCGACGAACTGCTCAACGAGACGCTGTTCTTGAGCATGACCCATGCCCGTGTCGAGATCGCGGCCTGGGTCGAAGACTACAATCGGGAGCGACCACACTCGTCTCTCGGTTACGCAACACCGGCGGCGTTCGCCGCTGAACTGGATAAGCAATGGCCTGCTTCGCTACGCCCTACGGGCTCCGCTACGCAGCCCATTGCTTCAACCGCGCTTATGCGCAAAACAACTGCCCGGCTCTAATCCCAGCTGGGGGAAAGCTGGGGGTCACGTCACAATCCATCGAAAAACCTCGATGGGAATTGACGGCCTCGCAATCCATCGATAATTGTCGATGAATGAAGTCGGCCTCAGCACTCGATGCACTTTCCGCGCTCGCGCACCCAACGCGGCTTGACGCGTTTCGTCGTCTCGTGCGCAGCGAGCCCGAAGGGCTTTCTACAGGCCAGCTTGTAGACGCCTCGGGTCTCACCCAAAGCACCTTCTCAAGCCATCTCGCGATCCTCGTCGGCGCTGGCCTCGTCTTGCCGGAAAAGCGGGGACGGCAGATGATCCAGCGCGCGAACATCGAGGTCCTGCGCGACCTGATGCTGTTTCTCGCCAAGGACTGCTGCGAGGGCCGCGCAGAGCTTTGCGAGCCGCTCGTGGCCGAACTCTCCCATTGTTGCTGATGGAGCCAACAGTGCCTAACCAGACTTATAGTGTCCTGTTCCTCTGCACGGGTAATTCGGCCCGCTCGATCTTGGGCGAAGCGTTGATGAACAAGATGGGCGGAGGTCGCTTCCGTGCCTACAGCGCGGGTAGCCAACCTAAGGGTGAAGTGCATCCGATGTCGCTCGAGGTGCTCGATAGCTTCGGCTATCCGACCGATGGCTTGCGCTCGAAGAACTGGAGCGAGTTCACCAAGCCCGGTGCACCCGAGTTCGATTTCATCTTCACCGTCTGCGACAACGCTGCGGGCGAGAGCTGCCCGGTATGGCCAGGCAAGCCGCTCACCGCGCATTGGGGCGTCGAGGATCCCGCAGCAGTCGAGGGCGATGGCCAGCGGCAGGCGTTCGTCGATGCGCTCAGCTATCTTAAACGCCGGATCGAACTCTTCCTGATGCTGCCGCTCCAGAGCATCGACGAAATGTCTGTGCGCAGCAAACTGGCCGCCATCGGCCGCGAAGAAGGCGCGAGCGCTAAGGCCCAGGAATCCTGAATGACCACCGATATCGTCATTTATCACAACCCCGAATGCGGGACCTCGCGCAACACGCTGGCGATGATCCGCAATGCCGGAATCGAGCCGCATGTCATCGAGTATCTGAAGACGCCACCTTCGCGCGCCATGCTCGAAAGCCTGATCGAGCGCGCCGGGCTCAGTCCCAGGGAGCTGCTGCGCGAAAAGGGCACACCTTATGCGGAACTGGGGCTCGGCGATGAGAGCCTGAGCGATACAGCGCTGGTGGACGCGATGATGGAGTACCCGATCCTCATCAACAGACCACTCGTCGATTCCCCGCTGGGCGTTCGCCTGTGCCGTCCGTCCGAAGCGGTGCTCGACATTATGCCAAGTCCCCAGCTGGGCGCCTTCACCAAGGAAGACGGCGAGCAGATCGTGGACGTGGCAGGCAAGCGTATCGCCTGATGCTGCTGGCGATCGCGATCTTCGTGGTCACCATCACGATGGTGATCTGGCAGCCGCGCGGGCTCGGAATCGGCTGGAGCGCGCTGGGCGGAGCATTGGTGGCCCTTGCCACCGGCGTCATCTCGCTCGCCGACATCCCGGTGGTGTGGGACATCATCTGGAATGCGACCGGCACGTTCGTCGCGGTGATCCTGATCAGCCTCATCCTAGATCGTGCCGGATTCTTCGAATGGGCGGCGCTCCATGTGGCGCGATGGGGGCGCGGCGATGGTCGCTGGCTGTTCGTGCTCGTGGTATTGCTGGGTGCAGGGGTAGCCGCGATCTTCGCCAATGATGGCGCGGCGCTGATCCTGACCCCGATCGTGATCGCGATGCTCAGGGCGCTAGGATACAACGCCAAAGCGACGCTGGCCTTTGTCATGGCGGCAGGGTTCATTGCCGATACGTCGAGCCTGCCGTTGGTCGTATCCAACCTCGTCAACATCGTGTCGGCCGATTTCTTCGACATCGGCTTCGGCGAGTATGCGCTGGTCATGGTGCCGGTGGACCTGGCCGCAATTGCCGCCACGCTGGCAGCGCTTCTGCTGTTCTTCCGCAAGGACATTCCGGCCAGCTACGACGTCGCACAGCTCCGCGCTCCGGCAGAAGCGATCCATGACCGGGCGACCTTCCGCGCCGGCTGGGTGGTGCTGGCCCTGCTGCTGATCGGGTTTTTCGTGCTAGATCCGCTCGGCGTGCCGATCAGCGCGGTCGCTGCCGTCGGCGCGCTGGCGCTCATCGCTATTGCTGCGCGCGGCCACGTCATTCCCACAGGCCAAGTCATCCGCGAAGCGCCTTGGCAGGTCGTGATCTTCTCGCTCGGCATGTATCTGGTCGTCTACGGCATGAGCAATGCGGGGCTTGCCACCGCGATTGCCGGACTATTGGAGCGCTCGGCCGAGGGCGGCATATGGGGCGCGGCCTTCGGAACAGGCATTCTGTCCGCGGTGCTATCCTCGGGCATGAACAACATGCCGACCGTCCTCGTCGGCGCGCTGTCGATCGATGCCACGAGTGCCACCGGCCCGGTTCGCGACGCCATGATCTACGCCAACGTCATCGGCTGCGACCTCGGGCCGAAGATCACCCCGATCGGTTCCCTCGCGACCCTGCTCTGGCTGCATGTTCTGGGACAGAAGGCCGTGAAGATCGGCTGGGGCTATTACTTCCGTGTCGGTATCACGCTTACGACGCCGATCCTGCTGGTGACCCTGGCGGCGCTCGCCCTACGGTTGAGCCTCGCATGAAGCTGTTCCTCGTCTATCCGCTCGCGGCGCTGTTCGAAATCGCCGGTTGCTTCGCATTCTGGGCCTGGTGGCGGCTGGAGAAGAGCCCCTTGTGGCTGCTTCCAGGTATGGTGTCGCTGGCCCTGTTCGCATGGCTTCTGACGCTCGTTCCGATTGACGCTGCAGGTCGCGCCTTCGCAGCTTATGGCGGGGTCTATGTTGCCGCGTCGCTGCTGTGGCTGTGGATTGTCGAAGGCACTGCGCCCGACCGGTGGGACTTCATCGGCGGCGCGGTCGTGCTCGCCGGCGCTGCCATCATCCTGTTCGGCCCGCGTGGCTGACGACCCGAATTCGGAGAATTTCCTTGTCCCGTCTGCGTCCCTTGCCCGATCCCGACACTTTCCCGGCGCTCGATCCGGCCTTCGTCCATGCCCGCCCTGCCGAAGGTCTCGGTGACGACCAGCCACCGCCGCGCATCCTGCTGCTTTACGGCTCTCTGCGGGAGCGCTCGTATTCGCGCCTCGCGGTCGAGGAAGCTGCCCGCTTGCTCCAGCTGTTCGGGGCAGAGACGCGCATCTTCGATCCCTCCGACCTGCCGCTGCCCGATCAGGTCGGCGGGGATGACCACCCCGCCGTCCACGAATTGCGCGAGCACGCCTTTTGGTCCGAGGGCATGGTGTGGTGCAGCCCGGAGCGGCACGGCCAGATCACCGGCATCATGAAGACCCAGATCGATCACCTGCCGCTCAGCATCGGGGGCATGCGACCGACCCAGGGGCGGACGCTGGCAGTCATGCAGGTGTCGGCCGGATCGCAGTCCTTCAATACCGTCAACACGCTGCGGCTGCTCGGGCGCTGGATGCGGATGTTCACCATCCCGAACCAGTCAAGCGTGCCGAAGGCATACGAGGAGTTCGACGAGGCGGGCCGCATGAAACCGTCCTCGCTCTACGACCGCATTGTCGATGTCATGGAGGAACTCGTTCGGTTCACAGTGCTACTACGCCCGCATGCCGAGCAACTCGTGGACCGCTATTCGGAGCGCAAGGAAGCTGGGAAGCTCAATGATCCCGAACAGGATATCTCGGCGAATGCATTACGTTCATCGTAGCAAGGCCGGTCGGCACCTGGCGATGCCAGTCTAGGCCTTTGCAACCATATTATGCGAAGGTCAGCAGAAGTCGCTTTCACCGACCGCTGGCGCGTTTTGCGATCTCGGCCATACACGCATCCATTACATCACGCTGAGGCTTAACGGGCAAGGCAGCACATGCGTCATTCGCGGGAAACCACTTCGCGTCCGCTACCTCCTCAGCCTGCAATCGGAGGGGAGTCTTCTTGCCGATCCGACACGAAAACATAACCGCGTCCTGTCCGTCATGGTCGAGGTTCCGTTTCGCCTTGTGCTCTGCGGAATAGACGAACCGATTGGTGACCGGTAATTCGGACAGGTCAGCTTCCAAACCTACGCCCAATTCCTCTGCCAGTTCACGACGCATGGCCTCGAGCGGGGACTCTCCGTCCTCAACCCCGCCGCCTGCGAGTGTCCATTCACCATCGCGGTATCCATGCGGGCGAACGAGCAGCACCTCACCGTCTTCGTTCAATACAACGGCCCGCACCTTGCGGCGCAGCCGTAATCCGTCGCTTTCGATATAGGCTGTCATGGCTGAAGAACTTGACAGGCTCTGGTAAAGCTACCGTGAACCGCCCCGCCTCAGGTATTCCCGGCAGCGCACTCGTGGCACTTTACCACCGTCGGATTGTTCCGCAGTCGGCCCTCGGCAATCTCGTCGCCGCATTCGATGCAATAACCGAACTCACCTTCCTCGATCCGCTGGAGAGCTGCCGCGATGCCTGCGCGTTCGACCTTGCGCCGGCGTTCCTGCGCCAGCGCCATTGCCTGCACCTGCATAGCATCGATGCGGGACAGGCGACCTACGCTCTCCTGGTCCAACGTGACTGGGTCGCGATCATTCGCGGAGATACGATCCTGCTCGTCTAGCTCGGCGAGCCTTTGCAGCAAGAGATTGCGGAACGTGGCAGGATCGATCGACACGTCAGCGCACCATCAGCACCGGGGCCTTGACCGTGCGAACCATTTCGGTGGTCGTGCTGCCCACGATCATGCGACGTATGGGCGAATGGCCATAGGCACCCATCAAAAGCAGCGAATGCTCGGAGGCGGCAACGACGCCAGGAATGACCTTTTCGGCCTTGTCCCGCTCCATCACGACGGTAACGGGGTGGTCGGAAGCGAATGCCGCTTCTGCCCTGGTCAGCATCTCACGCTGCGCTTCGCCATCCGCCTCTGCCATGACGATGGTGACCGGCAGACCGTCGAACAGCGGCGAGTTGGCCAGACGCTCCAGCGCGCGCTCTGCGGCGGGGCTGGCATCATAGGCGAAGACGATGTGCTTTGGTTCGGCATACTCGCGCGAGGCGACCAGCACCGGCTTCTCGCTCGCCCTCACCACGCGCTCGATCATCGAGCCGATATGGTCCGAGGCATATTCATGGCCGACGCCGCGCTTGCCGATCACCACCACCCGGGCGTGATCCTCGCGCTCCAAGATCGTCTCCACCACGCCGCCGTGGCGGTGCAATGTCGATACCTCGGTGACGCCCGCACCGCGCAGCAGTTGTTCGCCTGCTTGCAGCAACACGCGGCCTTTCTCGATTTCGGTGCGGCTGCCTTCTTCGGAAAGGCGCACAAGCTCCTCCATTAGGTCGCTCTTGACGCCCAGGCCAATCGCGCCGGACAGGTCCTTGCGCGCCGTGATGGCATCCTGCCGTTGGACGACGTGGAGCAGTTCGACCGGCAAGGACAGCCGCCTCGCTGCCCAACCGGCATAGCCGCAAACGCTGGTGGCGTAGGCCGACGCGTCGATCGCCGCGAGGACATTTTCCATTGCTTTCTCTCCCATCAGTGTCCTCCCAGCTGCGCTTCGGCGCCGGGCTTGTCATGGATAGCATAGCGCTCGATCATCGCGGCGCTTTCCTCGTTCAGCCCGCGCACCTCGACTGCCGTGCCCTCGCGGCGGAACTTGAGGATTGCCTTGTCGAGCGTTCCCACCGCCGAAATGTCCCAGAAGTGCGCGCGGCTGACGTCGATCACCACTCGGTCGAGCACTTCCTTGTAGTCGAAAGCTTCCACGAAGCGGTCCGAAGACGCGAAGAAGACCTGGCCCGCAATGTGGTAGGTCCGCGTCATGCCGTCGGCCGAGAGGTCGGTATCGACCGTGAAGAGCCGCTTCACCTTGCTGGCGAAGAACAGACCCGAAAGGATCACGCCTGCGAGCACGCCCTGCGCCAAATCATGCGTCCACACCACCACAACGACGGTGACGATCATCACGACCGACGATTGCCAGGGATTTGTTCGGATGTCCTTGATCGAGCGCCACGAGAAGGTTCCGATCGATACCATGATCATGACCGCGACCAGCGACGCCATCGGAATGATGGCGACCAGCGGGCCGAGCACAAGCAGCAGGAACAGCAGGAAGACGCCCGATACGAAGGTCGAGAGCCTTGTCTCGCCGCCCGACTTCACGTTAATGACCGACTGGCCGATCATAGCGCAGCCACCCATGCCTCCGAGGAAGCCGGTGAAGAAGTTGGCGATGCCCTGGCCCTTCATTTCCTGCTGCTTGTCGGACCCCGTATCGGTCAGATCGTCGACGATCTGGGCGGTCATCATGGACTCGAGCAGGCCCACCGCCGCCATCGTTGCCGAATACGGCAGGATGACCTGCAGCGTCTCAAGGGTAAACGGAACGTCGGGGATCAGCCACGACGGCAGCGACGAGGGCAGTTCGCCCATATCGCCTACGGTGCGCACATCCATGCCCATGTAGTAGACGACCGCTGTCAGGATGACGATTGCAACCAGCGGGGAGGGAACTGCCTTCGTAAGCCGCGGAAGGAGGTAAATCACCGCCAGCCCCGCGGCGACCAGCAAGTAGGTCAGCATCGACACGCCGGTGAGTTCCGGCAGCTGCGCGATGAAGATCAGGATCGCCAACGCGTTGACGAAGCCGGTAATCACAGAGCGCGACACATATTGCATCAGCAAGTGCAGCCGCAGGAAACCAGCGATGACCTGGATGATGCCCATCAGGATCGTGGCTGCGAAGAGGTATTCGACGCCGTATTGCTGGATCAGCGGCAGAACGAGAACCGCGATAGCTGCGGTGGCTGCCGAGATCATGCCCGGTCGTCCGCCTACGAGCGAGATGATGACCGCTATCGAGAACGACGCGTAAAGGCCGACCCTGGGATCGACCTCGGCAATGATGGAGAAGCCAATAGCTTCGGGAATGAGCGCAAGCGCAACGACGATGCCGGCGAGAATGTCCCGCCGGGGATTGGAAAGCCATTCACGCTTGAGCGTGGAAATATCGAACATGTGAACCCTAACACGACTCACACGACCGGCACGATGCGGGGAAGCATCGCTCAGCTGCGAACACTTTGTGCGGCCAGAATGCCGGTCTGAAAGGTTGTCCCGGGGATAGGCGCCGGGCCGAGCCACCCGGCGCGGCCGGGTCCGATGGATTAGTGGCCCGTAATGTTATAATCTAAATGTTGCAAGTGCGAAGGGGTGGGCCCTGAAGCTCGTGGAGCAAATAGGTCGCCCTGTACAGCGGACACCCAACCGCTCAGTTCGCATCTGTTTGATCGGAACAAAGGGCGGTTTGCGAGGTGAATTGACACGATCTCGAATGACCGAGATGGGCGCAAAGCGGACGTTGATTTACCTTGCAATCCGAAGCCGCTGTTACGATTCCGAGTCCTGAAAAAGGCATCGAACCAATGCATTAGATGATTTTTGGGGGCCTTTTGAGGGCTTTTTGAAGAAGGCCAAATTCATAACTCGCAGATAATGCGCGGAAAAATAGCTCGAATGTGATGCCTCTTCTGGCACCACTTCTGGTCAAAACTAGAAATATCGCCATTTTGCGAGCCGCCTTGGCGGCTCGGAGCGAGGACTCGCGGGTTTGCCTTCGATAGCGATCTGCGCGACCGATCCCCCTTTGCCGCGATGGAATGCCCATCGATGCCCGTCTCTTTTCGCCTGGCCACACGCCGGTCAGGAAACCTCCGTCGTTCCGCGCATTATAGAGGGTGGCCGTCTGGGCACAGGAGGACGATTTGAGAACGCATGCTACGCGGCCGGGTGCAGGTATCGCACCGTTGCACGGAATCTTGCTGGCGTTTCCGGTGGCGCTTTTCGCCGCCGCGCTCGTCACCGACATCACCTATCTCAACACCGCGGAGGTCCAGTGGACCAATTTCTCCCAGTGGTTGATCGCGGGGGCAGATCTGTTTTCCGGTCTCGTTCTCGCCTGGGCGCTGCTTGCCGTGTTTTTCGGTCGGTCCGGACAGGGCAGGGGGCGGCGCGTGTTCTATCTGATCGTCGTGGCGGTCATGTTCGTCCTGGGCGTGGTGAACGCGTTTCAACATGCGCGCGATGGCTGGCATTCGGTGGGTACGGTGGGGCTTGTCCTGTCGATCCTGTGTTCGGTGCTCGCGCTCGTCGCGGGCTGGCTCGCCTATGGGAGCGGGCGCGCGGTGGAGTATGGCCGATGAACCGTCTTCCCCTTCTGGCCCTTGCGGCGGCGCTCTCGCTCTCGGCGTGTCAGCGTTCGTCCGATCCCTCGCTCGACCAGACCGGCGCGCGGCCCGACCTCCCGACGCAGAATGATACGCTCGTGCCCGCGATGGAGATACCGACGCCCGAAGGTTGGGACGATGAATTGCCGACCGTTCCCGCCGGGTTTACCGTCACGCCGATCGCCCGCGATCTCAAAATCCCGCGGCAGACGCTCGTCCTGCCCAACGGCGATATCCTGGTGGCGGAGGGGTCCGGCGGCCATGCCCCGAAACTGCGGCCCAAGGATGTCATCGCCGGTTTGATCAAGAGCCGCGGCAAAAGCCCGGTCGAGGGGGGCGACCGCATCACGCTCCTGCGCGACAGCGACGGCGACGGGCGCACCGATCTGCAGACGGTTTTCATCGACGGGCTCGACGCGCCCTACGGCCTCGCCTTTGTCGACAACACGCTCTACGTCGCCAATCAGGGCAATCTGGTCAGCTTCCCCTATACCGAGGGGGCAACCAGCCTTCCCGGCCCCGGCACGGAGGTGACGAAACTTCCGTCCAGGATCAATCACCACTGGACCAAGGCGATGACCGCGAGCGCGGACGGATCGCGGCTCTATGTCGGCATCGGCTCCAACAGCAATGTCGGCGAGCGCGGGATGGACGTGGAGGAGGACCGCGCGGTGATCTGGGAAATCGACCGGGAAAGCGGGGCGAGCCGCATCTACGCCTCGGGCGTGCGCAATCCCACCGCGCTGGCCATCCATCCGCAGACAAACGCGCTCTGGACCGTGGCGAACGAACGTGACGAGTTGGGGCCGCAGCTCGTGCCTGATTACCTGACCTCGGTGCGGCGGGGGGCGTTCTATGGCTGGCCCTACAGCTATTACGGGCAGCATGTCGATCCGCGCGTGCGGCCGCAGCGGCCCGATCTCGTGCAAAAAGCGATCGCGCCGGATTATGCGCTGGGCTCGCATGTCGCGGCGCTCGGCGTGGATTTCGCGCGCGGCGGCGGTCTCGGCGGGGCCTTTGCCGAGGGCGCCTTCGTCGGCGAACACGGCAGCTGGAACCGGAGCGATCCGTCGGGATACAAGGTGGTGTTCGTGCCGTTTCGCAACGGACTCCCCTCCGGCAAGCCGGTCGATCTGCTCACCGGCTTTCTGAAGGATGGACATGCGCGCGGTCGACCGGTCGGCGTGACATTCGATGCGGCGCGCGGCGCGCTGCTGGTCGCCGACGACGTGTCGAACACGGTGTGGCGGATCGCGCCCGAACGACGCACGCGTCCGCCCGCAATGGCGGGCAACCGGCCGGACGCCGCCGCCGTGGCCCGCTGAACTCCGCATCGCTTCGGCGAGGCGACAGGCGCAACATAGAGCGCCGCACGTCGCCGACGGAAGGGCTGCCGCAGCGGCCTTGCCGGTGTTGGCGACCCAATCCGCGGGCGCGCTTACGCGCTTGCAGGTCGTCGCCTCTCCATCACGGAATAGGCCCGCGCCCGCCATCGCCCCCACTCACGGCAGTAAGCCCCACCGGATTGGCCGCCACATGCCGCATGCGCCAACCTGCGGCGGTGGTTCGCCCGCGCATGGAGGCCACGAAAAAGGGCGCCGCATTGCGCGGCGCCCTTTTCTTAGCGTCGATGCCGATGCGATCCGCGGGGAGGCGGGGCTAACCCGCCCCCGCGGCGCACCGTCATGGCGGGGTCAGGCGAACGAAGCGCTCGATGCCATGTCCATCTGCACATTGCCCTGCGCAAAGGCATCGATCATCATTTGAAGGTCGACCTGATCGAGCGCGGTAATCTCGTCCAGCGCGCCCGCGGCGACCGGCAAAGTCCCCTTGTAGCCCGCGGTACCGTCCGCTTCGCCGCCATTGCTGCCTTCGCCCTCGGCGAGCGATTTCCCGTGGAGCACGATTTCGCGCAGGTCGAGCATCGGGTCGGCACCGAGATCCTGTTCCGGCAGTTGGAAGCTCTGCGTGAAGGAGAGGTTTCCATTTTCATCCGCCGTCGGGAACTCGCCATCGCTCATCAGGCTGAGCAGGACGGGGCCGTAGCTTCCGGCTGCTTCCATCAGTTCGATGAAGCCATCGCCATCGTCGTCCACGTCCATCGTGGGCACCATCGATTCCATGACCGAGCCATCCTCACCCGGCATGAAGCCGTGGATATGCTGCGCATGGACCTGCCCTGCCTCGAGGCCGCTCGCCTGGATCGTGACGGTGATGGTGCCGGTATCCTCGTCAAAGCCAACAAGGCCGATCCCCGACACGCCCGATTCGTTGAGCGGGGTATAGGGCGTGAAGAAGAAGCGGTCGGCCTCCTCATACGCGTCCTCCCCGGTCAGCGCCGATGCGATCAGGCCGAATTCGCTGGCGAAATCGCCGTCCGCCCCGAATGCGTCGATGAGCGCGACGATACCGTCCCCGCCATCGGCATCCACTGCGTCGAGCGCACCCGCCGCCACGGGCAGCGTGGCTTTATAGCCCGCGGTGCCATCGGCCTCGCCGCCGTTCGAACCTTCGCCTGCCTCAAGCGTGAGCCCGTGCAGCACGAATTCCCGCAAGGCCAGCATCGGGTTCTCGCCCAGATCCTGTTCCGGCAGGGTGTAGGTCTGCGTAAAGGACAGCGAGCCATCGGCGTTCGCCGTCGGGAATTCGCCGTTTTCGGTCAGGCTGAGCAGGACCGGCCCGTAATCGCCGGCCGCCTCCATCAGCTCGATGAAGCCGTCGCCATCTGCATCGGAATCCAGCGTGGGCACCATGGATTCCATGACCGAGCCATCCTCGCCCGCCATGAAGCCATGGATATGCTGCGGATGGAGCTGATTCGCTTCCAGTCCTTCGGCCATGATCGTGACCGTCACCGTGCCGCTATCCGCGTCATAACCGGCGATCCCGACGCCCGACACGCCCGAACCGTTGAGCGCGGTAAATTCGGTCGCGAAGATATTCTCCGCATCGAGATACGCGTCGTCGCCCGTAAGGTTGAACGCGACTTGGTTGAGCAGCGTGTTATATTGCGCTTCCGTCGGACCTTCGTCGATGTCGTTGATGGTGATCGACACGTCCTGCGAATCGGTCGCGCCGTCGCTGTCGGTGGCGACGACGGTGATGTCGAAGCTGTCCATCATCTCGAAATCGGGCGAGGCGACAAAGCGCACTTCGCCGGTATCGCCATCGATGGTGAAGGCATCGGCGTCGTCGCCTTCAAGCGTGAAGGTGATGTCGTCGTTTTCGGGATCGGTCGCGGTGGCGGTATAGACGACCGTGTCGGTCGGCGTGTTTTCATCGACATCGATCGTCTCGGCGGAAGTGATCGTCGGCGCCTCGTTCACCGGCGGCGGCGGGATGTCGACATCGTTGTCGTCGTCATCGACAAGAAGATAGATACCCGCACCCACCGCGGCGATCCCGGCGATGGCGAGCAGGGTGCCCGATCCGTCGCCCATCCCGGCAAGGGCGGAGGCGCCTTCGCCATCCTCGCCCGGCGCGGCACGAACGGCCTCGGCATCGGCGGCGGCGATGGCGGCATCCACCTGAAAGCCCCAGTCCATCGATGCGCTTGCGGGCAGATCCTCGGCTGCGTCTTCGGCGCCTTCTTCGTCTTCGTCCTTTTCATCGTCGACGAAGGCGAGGACAGTCTGCGCCGGGGGGGCGGGCGTTTCGGCCGTCTCCGGCTCGGGCTGCGCGACGAGCCCGGCGGCGGCGAGCGCCGCGGTTTCGGCCTGACGATCCGCGGTGGGCGGGGCAAAGCTGTAATACGGGTTCGCGACGGGCGGCGTTGCCGGTTCGGCGGCACGCGTTTCGGGATTGGCGGACGGCGCGGCGCCCTGCTGCGGCGCGGGGCCGGTATCGGGCGCGGCGTTGCCCGCCATGGCGGCGGTCGTGGGCGTATCGGTGGACATCATGAATTCTCCCTTTGGTATACGCGCGCCTGGAACATCGGCGTGCGCGAACGGCTGTCGCGCATGCGAGCGCTTGCAAAAATGGCTGTGTGCGGGGCGATCGCGATGGAGCGAACGTGCCGTATGTGCCGGTTTTCAAATCGGTTTTACCGCGGCACGTATCGATCCCGATTGTCCCGAGAAGCCGTAGGACCAACCGGGCGTCGCGGGAAAAGGTCCGAACTTATTCCATAATCGGACCCGTATACGACGGGGCGAGGCAAACGCGGGGCAGGCCGATGGAATTAAAAGGATCGTTCGGGATCCGAGGGCGTATTGCGATGCCGTGTCGCACACATGGCGCGCGGGGAAATTGCCTGTCGGAACGGTGCGGCGCCCCCACGGCCAATCTTGGCGCAGATTGCCCCTCTCCAAAACTTCAGTCGCCCGGCGCGCGTGCAAGTGCGACCTACCCTCCCTGCGCGAAGGCCGATGTCCGGTGCCCTTGCGCAAGCGCGGAGAGATCAGTGACCGAACTTGCGACCTTGCTTGCCAAGGATGCCATCCGCGATCTGGCGGCGCGATATATGCGGGGTCAGGACCGGCTCGACCGATCGCTTCAACTTTCGACGTTCTGGCCGGATTCCACGACCGACTACGGTATCTTTACGGGCAGCGGGCCTGAATTCGTCGACTTTGCGCAGGACCTGCTCAAGGCGCATCTCGCGAATCAGCATATCATCAATCAGCATCTCATCGACTATGATCCGGACCGGCCCGATGTCGCGTTCGGGGAAGTGTATTACTATGCCTTCCATCGCATCGTGGAGGAAGGCGCGCCGTATGACATGCTGATCTGCGGCCGGTATCTCGACCGGTACGAGCGGCGCGGCGATGAGTGGCGCTTTGCCCACCGGACCGAGCTTGTCGACTGGGCCCGCAAGGATGCGGCGAGCGATGGCTTTCTCGCGACGGATCTTGCCGCCTGCGTGCTGGGCCGTCACGACATGCAGGACCGTTCCTATGACCGGGAGTGGCTTGAAAACGCCTGATCCGCCATTGGTGCGCTCGCGAAGCCGCGCCTTATCGGGGGGCGTGTGCATTTCTGCTGCTCATTGCGAAACATGGGCGGGGCGGGTGGATGGCACCGCATCCGCGCGGCATGATACGGGTCGAGGCGTCTCTCGGCGACTGCGATGGGTGGGTTGTGCGAGGGCCAAGGATTTGGCGCGGGGCAGGCACGCGGGTGGCCCCGGCCGGCCATCGTAAAGCTTGCAGAACCGATCGCGGGCGGGATCACCGGGGTGTGCCGCCACGCGCAATTTCGCGATGGGGTTCAGCATGCCGGCGGTCGGACCCATGTGGACTTCGCCCGCATGCTGCGCCATGGGCGGGGCCGTTCCGCCCGTTTCGTGGCGGAAGAGCGAGCGAGGCCTTTCATGTCGAAGATCGTCAATGGGAAAAGCTGTCAGCCCCTGTCGGGGGCGGCGCCGCGCCGGATCGTGCTTTTGCTGCACGGCTACGGCTCGAACGGGGCGGATCTTATCTCCATTGCGCCCATGTGGCAGCATGCCCTGCCCGACGCGCTTTTCCTGGCACCCGATGCGCCCAATCCCTGCGACATGGGCATGGGGTATCAATGGTGGCCGCTCGCCGACCTGTCGCCCGATGCGCTGGCACGCGGGGCGCAGAATGCGGCGGGCGCCGTCGATGACTTCATCACGCGAAAGCTCGCGCAATATGATTTGACCGAGGCGGATCTCGCCATTGTCGGGTTCAGCCAGGGCACGATGCTGGCGCTGCATATCGGGCCGCGCCGGTCGCGGCAGGTGGCCTCTATCGTGGGGTATTCGGGCATACTGACCGGCGCGGCGCAGCTTCGCGACGAGGCGGTGACGAAACCGCCGGTGCTGCTCGTGCATGGCGATGCCGATCCGGTGGTCCCCTTTGCCGCGATGGCGGATGCGGAAACCGCGCTCGCCGCGTGCGGCTTCGATGTCGCCAGCCACGCGGCGCCCGGCATCGGCCATTCGGTCGATCCCGAAGGGTTGCGTCTGGGCGCCGAATTCATCGCGCGGCATTTCGCGGACTGAGGCCGCATGGGCGGTGAAGGCCGCCCGATGCAGGCCGGGCATTTCACGCTTGCGCAACGACGGGGCGCGCCATATCCCGGCGGATGCGACAGGTTCCCCGCGCGGGGATTGAAAGGGAAGTCGGGTGAAAGCCCCGCGCTGCCCCTGCAACTGTAAGCGGAGAGCCATCGGGCCAGGCGCCATTGGGACGGTGTTTCATGTCCCGAGAAGGCGGCACGCATGGCATCGACCCGCAAGCCAGGAGACCTGCCGGTCGCGGTCGTTCTTCGTCCGGGCAGGGTGCCCCGGCCGAACGGGGCTCGCCTCGCGCAGCGACGGATGAAACCTGCCTCGTGCGTCGATGCCGCCCGGGGGCGCCGGGCCGTGCGAGGTGTCACGGCCATGCTCTCCCACGGTACGGTCACGCGGGGCGAACGCCGTGCGAGGACAATGCAATGACCGTTTCCGACATCAGGATGGGCGCCGTATCATGACCGGTTTTGCGACGCGGGACGCGTTTCACACCGCATTCGCCGCCATGCCCCGCCCGGATGCGGCGGCCATCGCGGCGGCACGGGCACGGCAGGCGCAGCTCACCAAGCCGGCCGGATCGCTCGGCAGGCTGGAGGAGATTGCGGTCTTCATCGCCGGGTGGCAGGGGCAGGCCCGGCCCCGGCTCGACCGGGTGCAGGCGGTGGTGTTCGCCGGCAATCACGGCGTCGCCGCACGCGGGGTCAGCGCCTTCCCCCCCGAAGTCACCACGCAGATGGTCGCCAATTTCAACGCAGGCGGCGCGGCGATCAACGCGCTCACCCAGGCATGCGGGGCGGAACTCTCGGTCGTGGACCTGACCGCAGAGGGACCGACCGCCGACATCTGCGAAGCCCCCGCGATGAACGAGGCGAAGTGCCTTGCCGCGCTGTCCGCCGGTGCGATGGCGGTCGATCCTGCGGCACAGCTGCTTTTCGTGGGCGAGATGGGCATCGGCAACACCACGCCTGCGGCGGCGATCTGTGCTTGCGGATTTGGCGAAGGGGCGGCGGAATGGGTCGGGCGCGGGACCGGCGTCGACGATGCGGCGCTGGCGCATAAACGGGCCACGGTGGACCGGGCGCTCGCCTTCCACCGCGCGCATTGCACCGATGGTTTCGAAACGCTGCGCCGGCTCGGCGGGCGGGAGATCGCGGCGATGGCGGGCGCGGTCCTGCGCGCGCGGCAGCTGCGTATCCCGGTGCTCGTCGACGGGTTCATCGCGGCGGCGGCGGTGCTGCCGCTTGCGCTTTCGCATCCCGACATGCTGGACCATTGCCTCGCCGCGCATCGTTCGGCGGAGGCGGCGCATGGCCGCCTGCTCGCGGCGCTGGGGCTGGATCCGTTGCTCGATCTCGGCATGCGGCTGGGCGAGGGGACGGGCGCTGCGCTCGCGGTCCCGATCGTGCGCGCGGCGGTGATGGCGCATAGTTCCATGGCAACCTTCGAGGAAGCCGCGGTCACGGATCGCGCATGACCGGGCAACGGCTCTATTTCATCCGGCATGGCCGGACCGTTGGGGCCGGGGCACTCATTGGCCATGCGGATCCCGCGCCGCTGGAATCGGGCACGGCGGCCTGCATGGAGAAGAGCGTGGGCCTCTACCTCGATGCGGTCATCTCGTCCGATCTCATGCGGGCGTGCCTCGCGGCGGAACGGATCGCGGCATGGCACGGCGTTGCGGTGCGGAGCGACCCGGACTGGCGCGAACTGCATTTCGGCGAATGGGAGGGGCAATCGCCAGCCGATCTCGACGATGCGGCGCTGGCGCGGTTCTGGGCCGATCCCGATGCCGATCCGCCGCCCGGCGGCGAACGCTGGTCCGCGCTGTGCGACCGAGTGACGCGCGCGTTGGGCCGGGTCGGGCCGGACACGCTGATCGTGGCGCATGCGGGATCGATCCGGGCGGCACTATGCCGGCTTTGCGGGTTCGGTTACGCGCAATCCTGGGCGATCGACCTGCCCTATGGCGTGCTGGTCACATTGGAGGTGCACCGGTTCGAGCCGGGCGGCGCCCGCATATTGGCGTTGCAGCCGTGAGATCCGCGATCATCGCCATACAATTCATGACCCGCATACCCATGCCCCGGGTCCGGATGGAGTCGGGTGATTTCGCCGCGTCGATGCGCTGGTTCCCGCTTGTCGGTATGATCGTCGGGGCGATGGTCTGGGGCGCGGCGGCGGCAGGGGCCATGGTGGACCCGATGCTGGGCGGGTTGCTCGCGCTGGTGATGTGGGTGGCGGTCACGGGCGCGCTGCATCTCGACGGGCTGGGCGACATCGCCGATGCGGCGGGTGGTGCGCATCGCGATCCGGCCCGCCTCGACGCCGTTCTTGCGGACCCGCATGCCGGGACTTTCGCGGTGACCGTCATCGCGCTTCAGCTGCTGGCCAAATTCGCGCTGCTCGTCCTGCTCCTGGAACGGGGGGCGGGCTGGCCGCTGCTCGCCGTGGCGGCGCTTGCGCGGCTGGGCACGTTGATGTGGAACCGGTTCCTCCCGCAGCGGGGGGCAGGGCTGGGGAGCCAGTTCGCCGCGGTTCGCCATGGGCCGGCGATGGTGGTGTGGAGCGTCGGGGGAATCATCGCTGCGTGGTTCGCGCCGCCGCTGCTCCTCGCGCCGGTGGTATGGGCGCTGTGGGCTGTGTGGCTGAAACGGCGGATTGGCGGGATTTCCGGTGACGGCCATGGCGCGGGTATCGAGCTGTGCGAGACGGCTATGTTGCTCGCGCTCGTGGTCGCGGGATGAGCGACGCCTTCGTCTGGCACGGTGGGCGTCTGGACGCGGCGCGCGCGCATTACGGCGACAGGCGCGAGGGATGGGTCGATCTGTCGACCGGGCTCAACCCCGTGCCGTGGCCGGTCGCGCGCGCGCCGGACTGGGACTGGGCGGCCTTGCCGTCGGTGGCGGCGCTCGCCGGGCTGGAGCAGGTGGCGGCCCGGTTTTTCGGGCTCGACCCCGCTCATCTCTGCGCCGTTCCGGGCAGCGAGATCGCCCTGCGGCTGCTCTCCGGAATCGTGCCGGGGCCGGGGCGCCATATCGCGCCCGCCTATCGCAGCCATGGCGCCGTTTTCCCGGCGAGCGACGGCGGCGGCACATTGCTGCTCGCCAATCCGAACAATCCCGACGGGCACTGCCGGTCCCGGGCAGAGATGGACGCTCTGCTCCACCAGCAGGAGCAGCAGGGCGAATGGCTCATCATCGACGAGGCCTTTGCCGATGCGCGGCCGGAACATAGCATGGCCGCCGCGGTGGCGGACGGGCGCCGGTTGATCGTGTTGCGGTCCTTTGGCAAGTTTTTCGGGCTGGGCGGGGTGCGGCTCGGCTTCGTGCTGGGGCCTGTGGCGGTGATCGCGGCCTATCGGCGGCGGCTGGGCGACTGGCCCGTTCATGCGGCTGCGCTCGCCATCGGGGCGGCGGCCTATGCCGATGGCGAATGGATCGCATCGGCGCGGGCGGATATTGATGCGCGGGCGGATCGTCTTGCGCGCCTGCTCCGGGGCCACGGGTTTGCACCGGTCGGCGATTGCCCGCTTTTTACATTGGTCGAGACGGATGCGGCGCCCGAATTGTTCGAGCGGCTTGCCCAAAATGGCGTGCTGACGCGGCGGTTCGATTATGCGCCGCGCTGGCTCCGCCTCGGCCTGCCGGGTGGGGAGGATCAATGGGAGAGGCTCGACGAGGCGCTGCGCGATGGATGAGGGAAGGGCGTCGATGAACTATTGCGGAGACCCACGATGAGCGCGCTTCTGGTGCTCGGCGGGGCGCGTTCGGGCAAGAGCCGCCACGCGCAGCTTTGGGCCGAGGGCACGCCGGGGCGCCTCGCCTATATCGCGACGGCGCAGGCGTTCGACGCCGAAATGACCGACCGCATCGCCCGGCATCGCCAGGATCGCGGCGAACGCTGGCATACTGTGGAGGCGCCACTCGACCTGTCGGGCGCCATCGGGCAGGCGGCGGTGCACCATGATGCGATCCTCGTCGATTGCCTGACATTGTGGCTGTCGAACTGCATGCTGGCGGAGCGGGATATCGACGCGGGCACTCGCGCGCTCGAACAGGCGATTGCAGCGTGCGACGTTCCCATCGCGCTGGTCGCGAACGAGGTCGGGCTTTCGATCGTGCCGGACAATGCGCTCGCCCGCCGGTTTCGCGACGAGGCCGGCCGCCTGAATCAGCGTATTGCCGCCATCGCGGACCATGTGGTTTTCGTCGCGGCGGGATTGCCTCTCCCCCTGAAATAGACATGCGCCGGATCATGCCTGCGCCCCTGCGGGAAATGCCCAGGGGGGTGGCGATCAAGCCTTAACCAATTGCCCCTATCATGTAGGCGAGATGGTGCAGGCGCCGAACATCCGCCCCCGCATTTTCGATGCGGATGACCCGGCGCTGACCGTCGGGTCCGATCGTCTTGGCGTGTTGATCGTGGACGATGACGACGCCGTGACGCGGTTCCTCGGCGATGCGCTGGCGGGCATGGGTTGCGAAATATCGCTGGCCCATGATTTCGACCAGGCGATCCGTCAGATGCATGTCGGCATCGACATGGTCGTGACCGACCTGCGCATGCCGGGCCGCGACGGCATGGACCTCGTGCGGGCGCTGCGCGGATCGCACGACCGGGCCCCGCTCCATGTCGTGATGATCACCGCGTGCAAGGACGAGGAAACGATCGGCCTCGCGACCGAGGCCGGGGTGGACGATTTCCTGTTCAAGCCGGTCGATCCGGTCAAGCTGATGCTCGTCCTGTCGCGCACCCGGCGGTCGGTGCGACTGCATCGCATGCTGCAACGGCGCAACACGATGCTGACGCGGACGCATGAGCGGATGCGCACGCTCTTGTGCGAACTGCGCGACGACCTCGATGCGGCGGCGGGAATGCACCGGCGTCTGCTCCCGCGGGAAGAACAACTGCCCGGATTGCGCATGACGCATGTCTATCGCCCGGCCACGATGCTGGGCGGCGATACGATCGGCGCTGTCACGGTGGGGGAGGGGCGCACGCTGTTTTTCCTCCTCGATGTGCAGGGCCATGGCGTGCGCGCCAGCCTCGCCAGCTTTCACTACCACCGCCGCCTGCAGCAGATGGCGCCCGCCGATGCGGACGCGCTGTCGCTGGCGATGCAGCGGCTGAACCGTGAAATCCTCGCCGAGAAAGAGGAGATCTACGCGACCGCCATTGCCGGCATCGTCGATGTTCCCGCCGGGGAGGGGTGGATCATCCGCGCCGGGCATCCCGAACCCCTCGTCATGCAGACGGGCGGCGGCGCGGCTGACGAAACCCGCCGGCTTGATACCGCGGCCGCCTTTCCGCTCGGCTGGTTCTCGCAGGCCGAATTTCGGGCGACGCGCTTTCCTTTTGCGGCGGGCACACGGCTCGTCATCTATTCCGACGGGCTGCTCGATTGCTGCGACGCCGCCGGAGTGCCGGATGCCCAATCGCTGGCCGCGCGGATCGACACCTGCCGCGACCGGCCCATCGCCGCCATCGGCGCCCTGGTGGAGCGGCTGCTCGCGCACAGGGACGGCGACATGCCGCTTGCCGACGATGTCTCGCTGCTTGCTATCGAGCCGGATTGCGCATCCGGCGCCCTTCACGACAGGACCGATTCTTGACCGATACGGCTATCATACATGTCGCGCATGCCCGGCTGGATGCCGCAGCAGCGCCCGATTTCCGCGCAATGCTGGACACGAAAGTGGGGCCGGAATGTACCCGCGTCCTTCTCGACCTGTCGGCGGTGGAGTTCATGGATTCCACAGGGCTCGGCGTGCTCGTATGGCTGGTGAAGCATGTGGGGGACCGGGGCGCCATCGCCATTGCCGGAACCCGCCCGGCGGTCGCCACGCTGTTCCGGCTCACCCAGTTCGATACCTTGCTGCCGATCTGCGGGAGCGAGGAGGAGGCACGCGATGCCCTCTCGCTCTGATCCGTTTATCCGCGTGCCCGCCAATCTGGAGGCGGTGCGCGACCTCGCCGCCTGGGCGCAGGGCGCGTGCAGCGATGCAGGAGTCGCCGACGATATTGCGCTCGAACTCGAACTCGCGCTTGTCGAGGCGGCGACCAATATCGTGGTTCACGCCATGCCGCGCGATGGCAACGCGGATGCGGTCGGCGAAATCACCTGCACCGCGCATTTTACCGCCGAGGCGGTGCGCTTCACGTTGAACGACGATGGCGCCGCCGCGCCGGCGGGCACGTTCACGACCGCGACGAAGCCCGCCAACCCGCTCGCCGAAACGGGGCGCGGCATGACGATCCTGCAATTGTGCATCGACGAGCTCGAATATTCCCGCGCGAACGGGCGCAACCGGCTGGAGTTGTGCCGGCGCCTGCCCGCGCGATAATGCCAAATCCGATAGTCCGGCATCAAAACCGGATATTGGCGCCCGCCGTGATACGCGCGCCATAATCGGCGCTGGCCGCGGGGACGCGTATATCCTCGCTCCGAATATCCGTGTCGCTGTAGCGGAGCGTGAAGGATAGCGGCGCCAGATTATATTCGCCGCCGATCGCCCAGTCGTTATAGGCCCCGCCGGGGCGCAGACGTTCCGCGCGGGCGGGGTCGTCGACGGAACCGCTCGACCGCCCGACATGGGCGTTGAGCGCCAGCGGGGAGCCCCAGAAACCGAAACGCCCCTCCAGCCGGCGGTAGAAATTGCTGCCGCCGATCGCGTCCTGCGGCGGGGCGTAGCTCGCCAGGAGGGTGAGCGAGGCCGGGCCCAGCGCGCCGCCGATGCCGGCCTGCGCCTCGGCATAATCCTGCTCCCCGTCGCCGCCGGGAAAGACATGGCCGATCGCCATTGCGTAGTAATTGGCAAGGCCGATCCGGCCGCCATAGCTTGCGTTGAGATCGACGCCGATCTCGGCCCCGCCATGCCGCTTCGAACCGCGCAGCGTGGTGGCCTCCGCGCCGACGGCAATATTCGTGGTCACGGGCAGGCTGCCGAAAACATGCGCGGCGGTCCGTCCCTCGCTCCAGCTCAGCCCCCGGACGCGTTCATCGGTCGTCACGCCGGCTTCGATCGTGGGTCCGGTCTGTGCGTGCGCTGCGGGCGACACCGAAACCGCAGCGCCCACGGCAAGGAGGATGCACGATGTGCTGGAAAGAAATCGGGTCGGGTCTGAAGAAATCGGTCGTCTCCCACAAAGGCGTTCGAACAAGGCCGCGCGCTTAACGCAATGGGCTTGCTGCAATGTGTATGAAACGAAATTTCCATCCCTGGCGCGGGCGACCACGCGCCGCGCCTATGAGTGTGGGCGAGACGGTGTGGACGGCGCAGGGGGCAGTGGAAGCGGCACGCGATATTTGCCGAATTCGACCGCGGCCGTGACCGCGCGCGATCCGCTGCGCAGCCAACGCCACTGGCTTTCGGGAAGCGGCGCGCGGCATGTCCTGTCGATGACGCATAGCGCGCCGATACGCGCTCCATACCGGCTCACGATGGGAACGCCGGCAAAATAGCGCACGTGCAAACGACCGGTGACGAGCGGATTGTTCGCAAAACGCGGATCCTGTGCGGCATTCAACACCTCCAGCCTGCGCGGCTCACGGATGGTATGGGCGCAGAATGCGTATTCGCGGCGGCTCTGGCACAGATGCAGGCCGTGCCGCGCCTTGAACCATTGCCGCGTTCTATCGATGAGGCTGATGACCGCGATGGGGCACCCGGTCACGCCCGCCGCCTCATCGACGATTCCATCAAGATAGGGGTCGGGATCGGTATCGAGAACGTCGAGACGATACAGCTGCGACAGTCGGTCCGATTCGAGAAAACGTCGCGGCATTCATGGCCCTCGCGATTCGATGCCGCGCATGGCGCTGCCGGCACTTCGACCATCAAGGGCGGACGTCGTCACCGCCCCCACGAAAATTGCCGGCGTCGTCGATCGTGTCAGGCCGCCTTGGCCTTCTCCTTCGTCTTCGCGAGGATCCAGTTGCCCACCTCAGCAGCCGTGACCGCTTCGGCCGCGACGCCGAGTTCGTCGAGCGCGGGCTTGCGGCTCTCGCCGCCGGTTTCCACGCAATCCTGCACGAACACGTCGGCACCGCTCTTCGAAAGCGCCTGAAGCCCGCGGGCGCCATCCTTGCTGGTGCCCGAAAGCAGGCCCGCCAGAACCGGTGTGCCCGCCCGTGCGAAGCTTGCGAAAAGCATGTCCGCAGAGGGCCGCGCCCCGCCGATCGGCTCCTTCTCGACCAGCTTCAGCAGCGGGGCGAAATCGTTTTCGAACACGACATGCTTGTGCTTTGCATAGACGAGATAGACCGTGCCGGGCACCATCATGGTTTCATCGCCCGCCGTTTCGATCTTGCACGCGACGCTCGGCCGGAGGGGGTCGATCATGCGGTCGATAAAGGATTCGTCCGCATCGATGAGGACCACGGTTTCCGGACAATTGGCAGGGTAGCCCGCGATCGTTTCGCGAATGACCTCGATACTTTCCGTCGCGCCGGCAAGAACGACGATGCGCCCGTCCGGCCGGTAATCGGCGAGCGAGACGGAGGCCCCGCCCTGCGGTGCCTCGCGATTTTTAAGGTCGGTATTGGCCGCTTCGTTCACGATCGCGCCGAGCTTGGCGACGGTTGCATTGAACTGTTCCGGGGTGGTGTGAAGCGGTTTGGGAAAACAGCCCACCGCGCCGAGCTCCAGCGCCTTTTGCGCGGTGCCCGTGCCATCCTGCGTCACGCTGGACAGCATGATGACCGGAATAGGGTCGTTTTCCATCAGCTCGGCCAGGAATTCCATCCCGCTCATGCCGGGCATTTCGACATCGAGGGTGAGAACATTGGGCTTCAGGGTGGGAATGAGCTTGCGCGCTTCCTCCGCGCTGCGCGCATCGCCGACGACTTCCACGCCTTTCGCCTGTTCGAGAATGTCGCGAAACAATGCGCGCATCGCGGTGGAATCATCGACGATCAAAACGCGGGCCGTACTCATGGCGCTAATCCTTTGCATGGTCTGGACGGAACGGCCGTTTCGAACGGCTGTCCTTTCGTCATCCTATGCCGCGCGTACTCCCAAACCTCGCCTTACCCCGCCCTAGGGAATGGACCTTAACCGGACATAGCGACTCCGTCAGCACCAGGGCGCCTAAGAAGCGGGCAGGGAGACAGAAGCGGTCGCGTCGATGCTATGGATTTGTCCGTAGGACATACGACACGCGATCGGTCCACTTTCGGATGTAGTTTACCGGCAATGGTGAGGGATTCGCCGTCGCTACATTCGATAATTATGAAAGTTACTGACATGCTTGACTGGTTTGAGAAATCAGCTCCCATTCGCAAGAAATTCGATACGCTTATCACGGTATTCGCGTCTCTCTCGATTATTGAAATTGCCGTTGTCTTTCTGGGGCGGATGGACGTGATCGGGGCCACCTTCGAAGAGGGCGTGATCATATCGAGCGCGCTTCTCACCATGACGACCATTTATCTGGCGAAACGGCGCGTGTGCGATCCCTATGTCGATACGGTGGAACGTATGGAGGGTCTCGCGGCGGGCGATACCCAGTCGCGCATCGGTTACGAAGACTATACCGATTGCGTCGGACGCATGAACAAGGCGATGACCACGTTCCGCGACAACGCGGAAGAGGTCCGCCGGGCGCAGAAAAGCTCCGAGCAGGTCGTTCAGGATTTCTCCACCGCTCTCAACCGCCTCGCCGACGGCGATCTTACCGTGCGCATCGAGCAGACGGGTCAAAGCGAATATGCCGCCTTGCACGACGCGTTCAACCGCTCCGTCTCCGGCCTGTCCGACATGATTCAGCAGGTGCATGCCTCGGCCAGCGGGGTAAACACCGGCGCCAATGAAATCCGCGCCGCGTCCGACGATCTGGCGATCCGCAACGAACAGCAGGCCGCGAGCCTGGAGGAAACCGCCGCCGCGATGAGCCAGGTGACCGACCTGGTCAAGAAGGCCGCCGAAAATGCCGCCGATGCGCAGACCGCCATGTCGCAAACGCATCAGCAGGCCACCAATGGCGGCGAAGTGGTCGAGAAGGCCGTGTCCGCGATGGCCGCGATCGAAAAATCCGCCAACGAAATCACGCAGATCATCGACGTCATCGACGGCATCGCGTTTCAGACCAATCTGCTTGCGCTCAACGCAGGGGTCGAAGCGGCCCGGGCGGGCGACGCGGGCAAGGGCTTTGCCGTGGTCGCCAACGAGGTCCGCGCTCTTGCGCAGCGCAGCGCCGATGCCGCGCGCGACATCAAGGAGCTGATCAACGCCAGTTCCAAGCAGGTCGGCGCCGGCGTGCAACTGGTCGGCGAAACCGGCGGGCTGCTCTCGCAGATCGTCAGCGGGGTCGACGACGTCCACACGCAGGTCAACAATATCGCGCAGATGGCCGCATCGCAGGCCTCGCGCCTCGAACAGGTTAATGGTTCGGTGGCCGACATGGATCGCATGACACAGCAGAACGCCGCCATGGTCGAGCAGTCGACCGCAGCGGCCCGCAGCCTTGCCGAAGAGGCGAACGAGCTGGGCGAGCTGGTCAAGCAATTCCGCACCGGCGCCGCCAAGCCGGGTGCGACGCGCGCAAAGACCGCTGCGAAGCGGGTGCCGTCCGCCGCCAACGCCGTGCCCGCGATCAAGCGGGTCGCCACCGCCGCACCGGCCCGCGCCGTCCCCCGTGTCGAGGGCAACCTGGCCGTTGCGGAATCCTATGACGATCAGGACTGGAGCGAGTTCTAACTCGCGAGGAAGGAAAAGCAGATGTCAGTGATTGAATTGCCAGCCTTGTGCGACCGGGATGCGGCCATCGCGATATGTCCCGAACTGCGCGAAGCGGTGGGTGAGCAGCCCGTCCGCGTCGACGCATCCGCGGTCGAGCGCATCGGCGTCGCAATGCTCCAGTTGCTGGTGTCTGCCGCGCATACGGCAGGGGGGGTCGCCGTCGTCGACCCGTCCGACCAGTTTGAAGAGGCGCTGCGCATTGCGGGCCTCGCATCGAAATTCAATCGCGGGGAAACAGCGTGAACAGCGAAGACATTCAGAACATCTTCTTCGTCGAGTGCGAGGAATCGCTCGAAGCGGCCGAAGCTGGGCTGGAGGCGTGCCGGAACGGAACGCACGATGGCGAAACCATCAATGCCATCTTTCGCGCGGTGCATTCGATCAAGGGTGGGGCGGGTGCGTTCGGATATGGCCCGCTTCAGGCGTTCACCCATGTCTTCGAAACCCTGCTTGCCGATGTTCGCGAGGGCACGGTTGCGATCACCGACGATCTGACGGGGCTCCTGCTGCTGTCGCTCGATTGCGTGCGCGATCACGTTGAGGCTGCGCGCTTTGGCGGAACTGCGCCGGACGATGCGGCCTTGATGGCGCAGTTGAACGAGGCGCACGAGAAGGCAGGCACCGCCGACGCGCCGGATAGCAGCGCCGGTGGGGAAGCGGCACCGGCGGCTGTCCCGGCAGACGACGATCTCGATGCGATGCTCGACGATCTGCTCGGCCCGGCAACGCCTGCCGCGCCGAAGGAACCGTGGCTGTTCCACATGCGGCCGCACGGCGGCTCCATGAACAATGGCAGCGAACCGCTTTACTGGCTGCGCGAATTGCAGGAAATGGGTGGCGAATGCGTTGCATGCGACAGCGCGAACGTCCCGCCGCTCGACGATTTCGACGTGCAGCATGGTTATCTGGGCTGGAGCTTCGCGATGCCGGCTTCGGTAAGCCGGGAGCAGGTGAGCGAAATCTTCGACTTCGTCGGCGACGATTGCGCGCTCGCGTTCGGGGCGGAGGAAGGCATTCCCCCGATGCATCCCGACGCCGTCGAGCAGGCCGCGACGGCAAGCGTCGAAACCGCGGCCGGTCCGGTGCCGGCGCAAGGCGACGATGCTGGCAAAGAAGCAAAGGACGCGCGCCCCGACGCCGCACAGGCCGCCTCCCGTTCGCCCAAACCGCAATCGATCCGCGTCGATCTCGCAAAGCTGGACAAGATGAACGACGGGGTGGGCGAGCTGGTCATCGCGCAGGCCATGCTGGCGCAGCGGCTTGCCGATGAAAACCTGATGCATATCGAGGAACTGGCCGTGCTCGACGCGCTCGTCCGCGATGTGCAGGAACATGCGATGGCCTTCCGCGCACAGCCGATCAGCGCGGTCTTCAGCCGCGTGCCCCGCCTGCTGCGCGAACTCGCGTCGAGCACGGGAAAACATGTCAACCTGGAGGTGACGGGCGAAACGACCGAGCTCGACAAGACGGTCGTCGACAGGTTGAGCGAGCCGCTCACCCATCTCATCCGCAACGCCGTCGACCACGGCATCGAATCCACCGAACGGCGCAAGGCCGCGGGCAAGGATCCCGAAGGCACGCTGACTCTCTCGGCCGAACAGAAATCGGGCCGGGTCGTCATCCGCATCGCCGACGACGGCGCCGGAATCGACCGCGAACGCGTCTTTGCAAAGGCGGTCGCCAATGGCCTGATCTCGCCCGATGCGGATCTGCCTGACGAGGAAATCGACCACCTGATCTTCGCGCCCGGCTTCTCCACGGCGGAGCAGGTATCGAATATTTCGGGTCGCGGCGTGGGCATGGATGTCGTGCGCCAGAATGTGAAGGAACTGGGCGGGCGCATCACGATCGAATCCTGCCCCGGCAAGGGGACGACCTTCGTGCTCGCCCTGCCGCTGACGCTGGCGATTTCGGACGGCATGGTGGTGCAGGTCGGCGGGCAGTCGCTGGTCCTGCCGCTCGCGCATGTGGTCGAAAGCCTGCGCCCGCTCGCCTCCGACCTCAAGGGCATGGGCACGAGCCGGCAGCTCATCAACATTCGCGGCAATTTCGTGCCGATCGTCCGGCTCGACCATCTGGCGGGTGAGGAACTCGCCATCGACGATCCGTGCAAGGGCGTACTGGTCATCGTGGATACGGAACGGTGCGGACAGGCGGCGCTGCTCGTCGATTCCATCACCGATCAGCGTCAGTTCGTGATCAAGAATCTCGACACCCATTTCCGCGCCGTCGAAAGCGTGGCGGGTGCGACGATCCTGGGCAACGGGCGGGTCGCGCTGATCATCGATGTCGACAATCTGGTGCAGAGCGAAAACGCCCATCCCACCCTTCAGGCGGCTGCGTGACGATGGGCGTTCCCGCCGCCGTGGCCGATACCCGCTCGCTCGTGCCCGGTGTCAGCCCGCAAATCTACTCGTCCGCCGATTTCGAGGCGATCGCCCGGCTGCTGCGCGACGAGGCCGGGATCGTGCTGTCCGACAACAAGAAGATGCTGGCCTATTCGCGGATCGCGCCGCTGCTTCGCGAAACGCATTGCGAAACGTTCGACGCCTATCTGCGCAAGATCGGCGAGGATGCCGCCCTGCGCACGCGCACGGTCGCCGCGCTCACGACGAACCACACCTATTTCAACCGCGAATCGCATCATTACGAGCATTTTGCCAAGGTCGTGCGCCCGCACCTCCTTCAGCTGGCGGAGGCGCGGCAGCCGGTACGCCTGTGGTCCGCGGCCTGTTCCAGCGGGGAGGAAATCTGGACGCTGATGATGGTCCTTCTGGGGGAGGACAAGGCGGCGGGCCGGCACATCGCGGACCGCGACATCGTGGCGCTCGCCACCGATCTCGCCGATCATGCCCTCAAAGCGGCGGCAGAGGCGCGCTACGAAAGCAAGGCGATGGAGGCGGTTCCCGAAGCCCTTCGCCGGAACTGGTGCACGAACGGGGGCAAGGAAACGCAGGTCGACGCCGCGTTACGGAACATGGTCCGGTTTCGCCGGCTCAACCTGTTGCGGGCCTGGCCGTTCAAGACGCTGTTCGACGTGATATTCTGTCGCAACGTCATGATCTATTTCGATCAGCCGACGAAGGAACAGCTCGTTCTGCGCCTCGCGCAGCAACTGCAACCGGGGGCCTATCTCTATATCGGTCATTCGGAACGCGTGTCGGGAGAGGCCGCCGACATGCTCGAACTGGTGGGGCCGACCGTCTACCGGCGCCGTGACTGATGACGATTCGCATCCTCATTGTCGAGAATTCCACCGTCGTGCAACGGCGGCTGGCCGCGCGCCTGTCGCCGCATGACGATCTCGAAATCGTGGATTACGCCCGCGATGCGAAGGAGGGGCGCGCCATGATCAAGGCGCTCGACCCCGATGTCGTCGTGATGGATACAAAGCTTCCGGGTCTCGACGGGCTGGCCTTTCTCGAAAAGATCATGACGCTGCGCCCGACGCCAGTCGTGATGGTCGCCGACATGGCCACGCCGGGCAATCCGGCCGCGGCCCGCGCCAGACAGCTGGGTGCGGTGGGGTGTTGCGCGCGCGACATGGCGCCGCTCGGGCCGTTCGACGGGCGCGATGATCCGCTCGTGTCCCTGGTGCGTCAGGCGGCGCGAACCGGGCGGGCTGGTCTGGCGGCATCGGCGCGGGCCGCGCCGGTCCGCACGCGGCCGCCCGGCTTGCCCGAATTGATCGCGATTGGATCGTCGACCGGCGGGGTGGAGGCGTTGCGGGAGCTGCTGGTCGATTTTCCGCGCATGTGCCCGCCCACCGTCATCGTGCAGCATGTCAAGGCGCGCTTTGCCGGCGACATCGTCGATGCGCTCGATGCGCTCGCGCCGCCGCGGGTCGTGCTTGCGCAGACCGATACCGTGCTGAAACCGGGGCATGTCTATCTCGCGCCGGGCAATGACCGGCACCTGCGCATTTCCGCGACACAGCGCGGCATCATCAGCCTGCTGCGCCCCGGTCCGCCCGTATCGGGCCACCGGCCGAGCGTTGACGTGATGTTCGCATCCGTCGCGCAGAACATGGGCGCGCGCGCGATCGGTGTTCTCCTGACCGGCATGGGGCAGGATGGGGCAAAAGGCCTGTACCAGATGGCGCAGGCCGGCGCCTGGACCGTGGCGCAGGACGAGGAAAGCTGCGTCGTGTTCGGCATGCCGAAGGCGGCGATCGAGATGGGTGGGGCGTGCGCGGTAAGGCCGCTGACCCGGATCGCCGAGCATATTTTTACAAGCGAAGGAGCTTGCCTGTGAAACACGCCGCTATTCCGGAGGTCGCCGAACGGGTCCGCGTCACCATCCTGCAGGGCGAAGCCAAGGCCAGTGACGATCCGAACGTGGAATTCAGTACGGTTCTGGGAAGCTGCGTGGCGACATGCATGTTCGATCCCGTCGCGCGAATCGGGGGCATGAATCACTTCCTCCTCGCCGAACCGCCATCCTATGCCGACCGGACGACCTTCGACGATCACTATGGGCTCTTCCTCATGGAATTGCTGGTGAACGAAATGTTCAGCCTCGGCGCGGTCAAGGCGCGGATGAAGGCGCGTCTGTATGGCGGCGCCAATCTGCGCGAGGGGATGGCCGCGATCGGGTCGGTCAACGCCGCCTTTGCGCGCAAATTCCTCAGGGATGAGGGAATCGAGATGGTTCACGAGGACATGGAAGGGCGCAATGCGCGCCGCGTCCATTTCCTTCCCGCCAGCGGACAGGTGCGTTGCCGCACCACGGTAAACACCGCGGCACCTACGCAACAACCACTAGCGCCCCGGAAAGCCGGCAGTGGCGATGTGACATTATTTTGAGGGGCGAGGGAGCACACGCCATGAAGCAAGCGACACGAATACTGACCGTGGATGACAGTCCGAGCATGCGAGCCCTGCTCCGCAATGCGCTGACCACCAATGGTTTCGAGGTGGAACAGGCCGAAGACGGACAGGAGGCGCTCGACTGGCTTGCTTCCAACGAGGTCGATGTGGTGCTGACCGATATCAACATGCCGCGCCTCGACGGGTTCGGGCTGATCGAAAGGCTGCGCAGCAGCGCGCGCCATTCGAACCGCCCCATCCTGGTGCTGAGCACGGAAAGCTCGGACGAGAAGAAGCGCCGGGCCCGCGATGCCGGGGCGACCGGCTGGATCGTGAAACCTTTCGATGCGGAAAAACTGACCAATGCGGTCAGGCGCGTGACCCATTCGGCCTGAACGAGGACCAGACAATGACTTATGAACTCATAACTTTTCAGGTCTCCGGACAGCTGTTCGGGATCGACATCATGGCGGTGCGCGAAATCCGGGCCTGGTCGCCCGTGACCCGGCTTCCCCACGTGCCGAAATACGTGGCCGGCGTGGTCAACCTGCGCGGTGCGGTGTTGCCCGTGCTCGACCTTTCGGTGCGGCTCGGCTGGGACGCGATGGAGGCGACGCCGCGCAATCCGATCATCGTGGCCGAACACGAAGGGCAGTCGCGCGGTCTCATCGTGCATGGGGTGAACGATATCGTCTCGATCGACGAGGATACCATACAGCAGCCCGACGCCGCCGCGCAGGACGGCATCTCCCACTTCCTGAAGGGGGTCGCCCCGATGGAGGAGGACATGGTCATGGTGCTCGACCTGCAGAAGCTGATGATGGACGAAGAAATGGACATCGCGGCATGATCCAAGCCCGTTTAACACGGCCGTTGGTGACAGGCGTGGTCGAGGCTTTGAACGTGATGTCACGCGACATAGAGGCGCTCGGCGCGTCGCTGTGCGCCGATGCGGAGATTGCCGCCCGCCATGCCCACAGCCTGCAGGATGTGGACCGCATCGCGCAGGTCGCACGGCAGCTCGCCACCGTGCTCGACGCCGAACATCCCGCCGATGCGGTGGAACACGTCGGCATCGACGCGCTGCGCCATCAGTTGCAGGAAGCGGCGGAGATGGAGCCGGTTCGCGTCGCCTGCCAGTAAAGAACCCGTCCGGACAACAATCGGGGCCGTGCCTTTCACCCAAGGCACGGCCCCTTTCGTTTCAGGGCTTAACGCGTCAGCCCTTAGCGCGAGAGCAGGTTCCGCGCCTGGCTCGCGATCTGCGCCAGCATGGCGGGCGTCACCGGCGTGCTGGCCTGCGCACGGCCGACCATCGCGCGGAACTGCCGAATCGCGCTTTCATGCTCGACCGCCCATTGCTGCACGGCGTCGCCCGGCGCGCGCTGCGCTGCTTCGCCGCGGGCGAGGGCGCGCAGGAAATCGAGGCGCATCTGTTGAAAGTCGCGGGCGAGCCCCGCCACCAGCAGCCGTTCCCACGGGTCGGACGGGTTCATGATCGCCGCGGTCCCCTGTGCCCAGTCCAGCCGCAGTCGTGCGCCCAGATCGGTGAACGAATGCGTCACGCGGCGCGGATCCATGCCCACGGCGGCGGCGAGATCGGCAATGCCGACCGCCCCGTCGAGGTCGAAGACATGCGATACGATCCGGGCATATTCGTCGGGAGCGCCCGCCGCGGCGAAACTCTCGCGCAGTTTCACCGAATGATCGCGCGCCTCGCTGCCCAGCAATTCGTCGGTATCGCTCGAAATCGCGGCGACCGGCTCCCGCAGCCGGGCGTAGAGTTGCGACGGTTCGATCCGGCCCCCGCCAATACGAAGCAGATCGGCCATGTGGCTGCGGATGCCCAGCGCGAGCCGGTCATGCATCAAGAGCCGCGCATCTTCCGACATGTCTGCATGTTCGAGCCGGTCCCATACCGGCGAAAGGTCGAACAGCCATTCGGCCATGACGAAGGCCGCCACGACCTGCGACAATTCGGCGCCTTCCTCCTCGGCCAGTTCGAACGGGTGCACGAGACCGAGCCGGTTGACGACGCGATTGGCGAGTTTCGTCGCGATGATTTCGCGGCGCAGCCGGTGCCCTTCGATGAATTCGCGGTATTTTTCCCGCATCGGCGTGGGAAACGCGGACAGCAGCAGGTCGACCAGCGCAGGATCGTCGGGCAGGGTGCTGTTCTCGACCGCGTCCTGCAATACCAGCTTGGAACTCGACAGCAGCACGGCCAGCTCCGGACGGGTCAGGCCCATTCCCTCGCTCGCCCGGCGGGCCAGCGTCTCCGATTCGGCAAGTCCCTCGGTCCTGCGGTCGAGATCGCCGCTATCCTCGAGCATCTCGATCAGCCGCATGTGGGACGCCGCGCTCTGCGCGCCGCCGCGCGACGCGACGGACAGGGCGAGAGCCTGCAGGCGATTGTCCTCGAGCACGAGCTGGGCGACCTCGTCGGTCATGTCCTCAAGAAGCCGGTTGCGCTCCTCCTCCGACAACTCCCCCGCGCGGCGGGCGGCGGCCAGCGCGATCTTGATATTCACCTCGTTGTCGGAACAGTCGACGCCCGCCGAATTGTCGATGAAATCGGTATTGATCCGCCCACCGTTCAGCGCGAATTCGATACGCCCGGCCTGCGTGATGCCGAGGTTCGCCCCTTCGCCGATGACCTTCACGCGCAGGTTTTCGCCATCCACGCGCAGTGCATCGTTGACCGTGTCGCCGACCTGGACGTTGTTTTCCTTCGACGATTTGACATAAGTCCCGATGCCCCCGAACCAGAGCAGATCGGCCGGCGCGCGCAAAATCGCCGAAATCAAGGCTTCGGGTTCGATCTCCTCGGCCTCGATGCCGAGCGCGGCGCGCGCTTCGGGGGACAGCGGCACGCGCTTCATCGTGCGGGCGAATACGCCGCCGCCCTCCGAGATCAGCGCCTTGTCATAATCGTCCCAGCTCGAATGGGGGAGCGCGAAGAGGCGATTGCGCTCGTCCCAGCTTTGCGCCGGATCGGGGTCGGGATCGATGAAGATGTGGCGGTGGTCGAACGCGGCGACCAGCTTGATCGCTTTGGACAGGAGCATGCCATTGCCGAACACGTCGCCCGACATGTCGCCGCAGCCGACCACGCGGACCGTATCGCTCTGTACGTCGATACCCATTTCGCGGAAATGCCGCTGCACCGAAATCCATGCGCCACGCGCGGTGATGCCCATCGCCTTGTGGTCGTACCCGTTGGACCCGCCGCTCGCGAAGGCATCGTCGAGCCAGAAATCCCGGCTTTCCGCGATGCCATTGGCCACGTCGGAGAAGCGCGCCGTGCCCTTGTCCGCGGCGACCACGAAATAGGGATCCTCGCCGTCGTGGATGACGACGTCCTGCGGATGCACCACCGTGTCATCGACGATATTGTCGGTGATAGACAGAAGCGTGCGGATGAACACCTCGTAACTGGCCTGGCCTTCTGCGGCCCAGGCGGCGCGGTCGCGGGCGGGATCGGGCAATTGCTTGGGATAGAAACCGCCCTTCGCACCTGTCGGCACGATCACGGCGTTCTTCACCCGCTGCGCCTTCATCAGGCCGAGCACCTCGGTCCGGAAATCGTCGCGCCGGTCGGACCAGCGCAATCCGCCGCGCGCGATCGGCCCGGCGCGCAGGTGAATGCCCTCCACCCGGCGGGAATAGACGAAGATTTCGCGCCATGGCACCGGCTTGGGAAGGCCGGGCACGAGGCTGGAATCGAGCTTGAACGCCAGCGCTTCCTTCGCCGCCGGGGCGAACGCATTGGTGCGCAGGATCGCCTCGATCACCGAAAGATAGCGGCGCAGCAGCCGGTCGTCATTGATCGCCATCACGTTGACAAGCGCGACCCGGATGGTTTCGCGCGCCTCGTCGGCGGCGGCGTCGCGGTTCCCGGCAAAGGCGGGATCGTGGCGCGCGCGGAAAAGGTCGATCAGCGCGCGGGCAATGTCGGGCGAATGGCCGAGCGCGTCGACCACGGTATAGATGGTGAAGCTGGCGCCCGCCTGCCGCAAATAGCGATAGAAGGCGCGCATCCACTCGGCCTCTTCGGCCTGCAGCGCGGCGGACACGACCAGCCCGTTGAACACGTCGTTTTCCGCCGCGTGGTTAAGCACCGCGGTGATGGCGCCCTCGATCATGTCGGCGCGGTTCAGCAGCGGCGCGGCATCGTCGCCCGATGGCAGGGCGAGCGTGAAATCGTGGATCGTGCCGAGCTTCCCTTCCTCCAGCATGGTCGGTACCTCGCCGAGCACGCGGAAGCCGAAATTCTCCAGCGCCGGCACCGCGTCGGACAGCGGCAGATTGCCTTCATGCTGATAGATTTTGAGGCGCAGCCGTTCGGGCGCATCGGTATCGAGCCTGTACAGCCGCGCATCGCGCGTCGCGGTGCCGCCCGAAATCACCTCCAGCTCGCCCGCGGCGAGCCGGCGGATGCGGCGAATGTCGAGCGCGGCCTCCGCTGCGCCATATTCGGCGCGGTAGCCATTGGGGAACGCATCGGCAAAGCGCGCGGCAATCGCGGCGGCGCGGCCCGGTTCCTCGTCCTTGGCAAGCTCTGCCTCCACCGCGTCGGGCCAGCCGCGCAGCATCGCCTGAAGCTTGTCGTCGAGCGCGGTTTCATCGGGCACCGTCTGTGCGTCGCGAATGTCGAGGACGAAGCGCATCATCGCGAGCACGCCGCCTTCGACCTGCAGGCTCCAGTCGAGGATTTCGGCCCCCGTCGCCTCGCTCAACAGGGTCTGGATCCGCTGGCGCGCGCTTGTCGAGATCATGTCGCGCGGCAACCAGACAAACGCGAACAGATGGCGCGCAAGCGGCGCCTCCACCAAGGTCAGTTTCGGACGCGGCCGGTCGGTCAGGCTCGTCATGGTGGTCGCGACGCGCTCGATGTCGCTGTCCGAAAATCCGATGACGAGATCGTGCGGCAGTTTGGTGAGCGCGTTGAGCAGCGATTTGCCCGTGTGTCCGCCGGGGTCGAAGCCCAGCTTGTCCATGAGCTTGGCAAGTTGCCGGCGCATGCGGGGCACGCGGTCGGGCGGGGTGTTCATCGCCGCGCTGGTCCAGATACCGGCGTGGATCGACAGGGCGGCAACCACGCCATCCTCCATCACCGGCACGATGAAGAGGTCGAGCGGAACCCGCCGATGGACGAGCGAAATCCGGTTCGCCTTCACCACGAGCGGCGCCCGCCCGCGCCCGCCGTGCGTTTCCCGATCGAACCAGTCGAACGCCGCGTCATAGGACGCATCGGCGAGAATCTGCCGCGTGCTGCGGCGGCAGATGCCCATCGTCTGCGCCTCGGTCCCGTCGCGGCGGCGGGTAATATGGCCAAGATGCGTCATCATCCCGTCGTTCAGCCAGCGCAGGAGGGCGGCGCCTTCCTCGTCCGCGATGCTGTCCGCATCCTCGGACAGCAAGGCGCGCATCTCGGCCCAGTCGTTCACGGCGGCGCGCACGTCGCCCACCGTGACCGCAACGGCCTGTTCGAGTGCGCGGCGCTGCTTCGCATCCACGCGCGAGGTTTCGATGTAGATCATCGATTCGCTCGCGGTATCGGGCGCCGCATCCTCCGCAGGGCCGGCGCCGACCTCGTGCAACATGCCGTCGCCGTCGCGCCGCACCGGCACGACCGGATGGATGAGCCGGTCGATGACAAGCCCCTGCTCCGCAATGGCCAGCGCCAGCGAATCGACGAGGAACGGCATGTCGTCATTGATGATCGCGATGCGGATGAAACGGCGTCCCTCGCTCGCCGAGGCCAGCCCGATCGCCGGACCGTCCTTGCGGCACGCCGCCGTCTCCAGCAGGAATTGCGCCACGTCGGACAGCTCGTCATCGGACAGCGGCGTATCGCCGGAGAGCAGCGATTGCCGGATATGGGTCGTGATCGCCGCGATCATGACGGGATCCGCCGGTGCGTGCGTCCCGTCCGCGCGGTTGTCCGCGCCATGGTCGATGCCGCCGGTTTCATCCTGATCATTCGAACCCATTATCGTCTCCGTTCCTGCCTTCCAAAGGCCCGTTATTTTATTACACGGGTGCGCAGCGATCGTTCCCGCATTTGCCCGGTCCATAGCAATCTGGCCGCGCGGCGAAAGCACCAATCGGGCGCGGCGCAGGCCCGGACCTATTGCACCGGCATATTGTCGATCAGCCGCGTGCCGCCAATCCGCGCCGCGACGAACAGGCGGATATGCGGGCCGGGCGCCCGGGCGAGCGCGAGCGTATCGGCGTGGCGCATTTCGGCATAGTCGATGGTGTCGAAGCCCGCCCCGCGCAACGTGGACCGCAATGTTGCGAGCGCCGCATCCGCCGGCGTGCCTTGCGCCATGTCCGCAATGGCGGCGCGCATGGCGGCGGGCAGGGCGGCCGCATCGCTGCGTTGCGCCGGCGAGAGATAGCGATTGCGCGAGCTGAGCGCGAGGCCGTCTGCCTCCCGCACGATGGCAACGCCGTGAATGGCATCGACATGCGGATGGGACAGGTCGAGATCGCGCGCCATGCGGCGAATGACGGCGAGCTGTTGCCAGTCCTTCTCCCCGAACAGGGCGAGATCGGGCCGGACCTGGTTGAACAGCTTCAGCACCACGGTCGCCACCCCGTCGAAATGGCCGGGCCGGTCTGCACCGCAAAGCCCGGCGCTCACCCCGTCGACCGACACGTTCGTCGCATATCCATCGGGGTAGATTTCACCGGCATCGGGCGCCCACAACACATCGACGCCCGCATCGCGAAGCATGGCGGCATCGCGTTGCAGCGTGCGGGGGTAGGCGTCGAGATCCTCGTTCGCGCCGAATTGACGCGGGTTCACGAAAATGGACACGGCGGTCAGGTCGGCGCGCCGTTGCGCCTCCTTTACCAACGTCAAATGCCCTTCGTGCAGCGCGCCCATCGTGGGCACGAGCGCAAGTCTGCACCCTGCACCGGCGTTTTCGCGCAACTCCGCGATGGCGCGGCGTAGTGGATTGAGCGCGTGGATGGTTTGCACGGGTCGAAAGCCTTCCGTAAGGAACGATATATGCGGTCGCAGGACCGTTTCATGCGATACCTACGCCCCGCCTGCCGCACCGGCAAGCAGGGTGGGAAGAACGAACCACAACAGCAATCGAGCGAGAGCGACCCAGTGAACCAGCCGCATCGTATTGTCTTCGCGAACGAGAAGGGCGGAACCGGAAAATCCACCACCGCCGTCCATATCGCGGTGGCGCTCGCCTATCAGGGGGCAAAGGTTGCCGCCATCGACCTCGACCCGCGGCAGCGCACCTTCTATCGCTATTTCGAGAACCGCGTCGGCACCGAACAAAGGCGCGACATCGCGCTTCCCGGTGCGGCGGTCGCGGTGTTCGACGGTCCCTCGATCGAGGAGCTCGACGCGTTGAGCGAGGAGATCGGGGAGGGCTGCGATTTCCTCATCTTCGACACGCCGGGCAAGGACGACCCCTATGCCCGCCACGTCGCGACCAAGGCGGATACGCTGGTGACGCCGCTCAACGACAGCTTCGTCGATTTCGACCTCATCGGGCAGGTGGATTCCGAAACCTTCAAGGTCAAACGCCTGTCCTTTTATGCAGAATTGATCTGGGACGCGCGGAAGAAGCGGGGGTTGAGCACGCTTCACCACGGGGCGAAGGAAATGGACTGGGTCGTGGTGCGCAACCGCACCCAGCATATCGAGGCGCGCAACATGCGCCGCATCAACGAGGCGCTCGCCGAATTGTCGAAGCGCGTGGGCTTTCGCACGACGCCGGGCCTTTCGGAACGCGTGATCTATCGCGAATTGTTTCCGAGCGGGCTGACCCTGCTCGACAAGGGGCATCTCGGCGATCTCGCGACGAGCCATCTCGTCGCGCGGCAGGAATTGCGCGGGCTGCTCAAGGGGCTCAACCTGCCGGAGGTGGGCGCCCGCGCCGATGCGGCGATGGCGGGATGATGAAATTCGTCGTCATAGCCATTGCCCTCGCCGTCATCTGCCGGATGCTGTTCCGCGCATGGCCGTGGGAATTGTGGCGCAGGAGCGAACGCTCGCAGCAACGGGCACAGGCGCGCAGCTTGCTCGGCGTGTCGCGTTCGGCCACGCGGGAGGAAATCGTCGCGGCGCATCGGCGTTTGATGTACGATGCGCATCCCGATCGCGGCGGCAGCGCGGGCAAGGTTCACGAAATTGACGCGGCCCGCGATTTATTGTTGGAACATAAAGGCGGCGAAGCGCGCTGACCGGCATAACAACGCCGCGCAGCGTTTCGTATCGCAGGGGCGCAGAGGTTGCTTGCCATTCGGGCAGTTTTCGAAACCGTGAAATCCCGACCGGATTTCGCTCCTGTTGAAAGGTTATTATGGCTCATACATTCGATTCCACCGTCCTTCGCGAATATGACATTCGCGGCATCATCGGCGAAACGCTCGGTCCCGACGATGCACGCGCGATCGGACGGGGCTTTGCCACACTGCTGCGCCAGACGGGGGGGCGCAAGGTCGCGGTCGGTTATGACGGTCGGGTCAGTTCCCCGACGCTGGAGCATGCGTTGTGCGAGGGATTGACGGCGAGCGGCTGCGACGTGGTGCGCGTCGGCATGGGGCCGACGCCGATGCTGTATTATGCCGAGGCGTCATCCGAAGATGTTGATGGCGGCATTCAGATAACTGGCAGCCACAATCCCGCCAATTACAATGGCTTCAAGATGGTATTTCAGGGCCGGCCGTTTTTCGGGTCCGATATCGTCAAGCTCGGCGAGCTGGCTCTCAATGGAGACTGGATCGACGGATCCGGCACGACCGAGACCCGGGACATCATGGACGAGTATATCGAACGCCTCCTCGAACCCATCCGGCAACTCCCCGCCGTCTGCCAGGATCGGCTGGCCTCCCTTCGGGTCGCGTGGGACGCCGGGAACGGCGCGGCGGGTCCCGCGCTCGAACTGCTCACGGCCAAGCTCCCCGGGGAGCACTTCCTTTTGTTTACCGACGTTGATGGCAATTTCCCCAATCATCATCCAGATCCTACCGAGGAGAAGAACCTTGCCGATCTGAAGGCGATTGTCGCCGACAAGAACCTCGATTTCGGACTTGCTTTCGACGGTGACGGCGACAGGATCGGCGCGATCGACGGCGAGGGGCGGGTCATCTGGGGTGACCAGCTGCTCATGATCTATGCCGAGGATCTCCTGAAGCTCGTCCCCAACTCCACCATTATAGCCGATGTGAAGGCCAGCCGGGCGCTCTTCGACCTGGTTTCGGAAAAAGGTGGCACGCCGGTCATGTGGAAGACGGGCCATTCGCTGATTAAGTCCAAAATGAAGGAAACTGGCGCGCCGCTCGCCGGAGAGATGAGCGGGCACGTGTTTTTCAAGCATGAATATTACGGCTTCGACGATGCGCTCTACGCAGGGATTCGCCTGCTCACGGCGAGCGCGCGTCTCGACCGGTCCGTCACGGCCATGCGCGGCGCGATGCCGGACATGATCAACACGCCCGAAATGCGCTTCCAGGTCGACGAGAGCCGCAAGTTCGCCGTCATCGACGAGGTGAAGGCCCGGCTCGCCGACAGCCCCGACGACGTGGACGACACCGATGGTGTGCGCGTCACCAATGACGATGGCTGGTGGCTGTTGCGGGCGTCCAATACGCAGGACGTCCTCGTCGCGCGTGCGGAGAGCGAGAGCGAGGCGGGGCTGGAACGGCTGATGGCGCAGATCGACGGGCAGCTTGCGCAGAGCGGTCTCGAACGCGGTGAACAGGCCGGCCACTGATAAGGGCGATTCGCGGCACGCTATACGTATCGTGTCGCGAATTTCCGCTTACGTCATATAAAATATGAGCGGCGCCTCACGCTAAGACATTGATTTACCGGGCTTTGCCGTTAGTTGCGCAAATTACAAAGCCTCTTGTTTATTTTGCGGTTGCGAAGATGGGTGCTGCGGTGCACAAAGAATGAGCCTTTTAGGCATCCTCTCCCAAACTTCACGGCCCGGCCGGTTTCGAACCGCCGGGCCTTTTTTTCGTCCCATTCCATCAGGCTGCGATCAGATTCGCCGAACCCATCGAGCGGGTTCGTGCGTTGGGAGAATGCATGGCGGTTCCCGAACAGATTGCGCGCTGGTTCGACAGCCGAGGATGGCGCATCCGCCGGCATCAGCATGACATGCTCGAGGTTGACGATGCCGGCCATCACGCATTGCTGACCGCCGACACGGGCGCGGGCAAGACGCTGGCCGGGTTCCTGCCCACCCTGGCGGCATTCAGCACGGACCGCCTCGACGGGCGCGCCCCGCCGGAGGGGCTGCATACGCTCTATATCTCGCCGCTCAAGGCGCTGGCGACCGATGTGGGCCGCAATCTCGTCGCGCCGATCGAGGAGATGGGGCTGCCGATCGCGGTCGAAACGCGCAGCGGCGACACGCCGTCGAACCGAAAGCAGCGTCAGCGGCGCAAACCGCCGCACGTGTTGCTGACCACGCCGGAATCGCTGTCGCTGCTGATATCCTACCCCGATGCGGCCGCGCTTTTCGCAGGCGTGAAGCGGGTCATCATCGACGAAATTCATGCCTTCGCCACCGGCAAGCGGGGCGATCTTCTGGCGCTCGCCTTGTCGCGGCTGGAGGCGCTGGCCCCGGACATGCGGCGGATCGGCCTGTCCGCGACGGTCGCCTCGCCCAATGCGTATCGCGAATGGCTTACGCCGTGGGGCGATATCGACGCGGTTCGCCATGTCATCGGCGAACCCGGCGCACCGCCCGACGTGGAGATCATGCTCCCGGTGGAGGAGCGCGTGCCATGGGGCGGGCATGCCGCGACCTGGGCGATACCGCAGATCTACGAGGAGATACGCCGCAATCGCACGACGCTGATCTTCACCAATACGCGCTTTCTGGCCGAATATATCTTCCAGAAATTGTGGAGCGTGAACGAGGATACGCTGTCCATCGGGGTGCATCACGGCTCGCTCTCGGTGGAGGCGCGGCGCAAGGTCGAAGGGGCGATGGCGCGCGGCGAGTTGCGCGCGCTGGTTGCGACGGCGAGCCTCGATCTCGGCGTGGACTGGGGCGACATCGATTGCGTGTTGCAGATGGGCGCGCCCAAGGGCTCGTCACGCCTGTTGCAGCGGATCGGCCGGGCCAATCACCGCCTCGATCAGCGCAGCCGCGCCATCCTCGTGCCCGGCAACCGTTTCGAGTTCCTCGAGGCGCAGGCCGCGCTGGACGCGGTGGACGAGGGGCAGCGCGACGGCGAGGATTTCCGTCCGGGCGGGCTCGACGTGCTCGCGCAGCATGTCATGGCCTGCGCATGTGCCGGCCCGTTTCAGGAAGACGCGCTGCTGCGCGAGATACGGTCCTCGCTCGCCTATGCCTGGGTCGACGATGCGGTGTGGCAGCGTGTTCTGTCGTTCGTAGGGAACGGCGGCTATGCGCTGCGGGCCTATGACCGCTTTCAACGCATCACGCGGGAGAAGGACGGCTGGTGGCGGCTGACCCATCCGGACCAGGCGGCGCGCCATCGGCTGAATGCCGGGATCATTCTCGATGGCGAAATGATGACGGTGCGTTTTCGCAACGGCCGCGCGCTCGGCAAGGTGGAGGAACGCTTTGCCGCGACGCTTTCGCCCAAGGATACGTTTCAGTTTGCGGGCATGGATCTGGAGGTCGAGGCGGTCAAGGAATCGGAGGTGATCGTCCGCGCCGCGAAGAAATCGGCCATGATCCCGAGCTATGGCGGGGCGCGCATGCCGCTCACCACCCATCTCGCCGACCGGGTACGGGCGATGTTGATCGACCGGCCGGGCTGGGCCCGCTTTCCCGACGATGTGCGCGAATGGCTGGAGGTACAGGACTGGCGCTCGCACCTGCCCGGCCCCGGCGAGTTGCTGGTCGAAAGTTTTCCCCACGGGGGCCGCGAATATAGCGTGTTCTATACGTTCGAAGGCTGGAACGCGAACCAGTCGCTCGGCATGCTGATCACCCGGCGGATGGAGGATCGCGGCCTGTCACCGCTGGGCTTCGTTGCGAATGATTATTCGCTGGCGGTGTGGGGGCTGAAACCCGTTCGCGAACCGGCTGCGCTTCTTTCGCCCGATATCCTCGCGCATGAATTCGTTGAATGGGTGCAGAATTCGCATCTCCTGCGCCGCGCGTTTCGCGAGGTGGCCGTGATTTCCGGGCTCGTGGAACGGCAACAGCCCGGCAAGCGCAAGACCGGGCGGCAGGTCACCTTCTCCACCGATCTGATCTACGACGTGCTGCGAAAATACGAACCGGAACATGTGCTGATCGAGGCGGCATGGGCCGATGCCCGCACGCGCATGACCGATGTGGGCCGCGTCGGCGACCTGCTCGACCGCGCGGCCGGGCAGCTTGTGCATGTGGAGCTCGACCGCGTCAGTCCGATGGCAGTGCCGGTGATGGTGGGCATCGGGCGGGAACGGACGCCGACCGGTTCGGCGGATGACGACCTTCTGGTGGAGGCGGAATCGCTTGCGTCCGCTGCGATGACGCCGGGGGAACGGCGGGAACGCTGACAAAAAAAGGGCGGACCGAATGGCCCGCCCTTTGCATCCGTTGGTATCTGGCGCATCACACGCCGGGCTGGACACCGCCCTTGCCGAAATCGCGATATTGTTCGTTGCCGACAAAACCGAATTTCGTGGCGCCCGATGCCTTGATGATTTCAAGCACATTGGCGGACAGTTCGTAGCGCGCGAATTCCTCGGGCTGGAACTGCAGCTCGGGCTCCACCGGCAGGGCCAGCGATTCATTGAGCAGCGAGACCAGCTGATTGTCCGAAACCTGTTCGCCGTTCCATAGAATCTCGTCGTTCTGGGTCAGGACAACCTTGTTCTTCACCGGGTTGACCGGCGGGTTGGAGGGATTGTCGCTCGGCGCGGGGAGGTCGATATTGACCGCATGCGTCGCGACCGGAATGGTGATGATGAACATGATGAGGAGAACGAGCATGACGTCGATCAACGGCGTCGTGTTCATTTCCATCATCGGCGAACCATCGTCGGAACCACCTGACATTGCCATGGTATCGTCTCCTTAGGGTTCGACTGGGTTCGAAATGAACCCGACAGTGGGATAGCCTGCGGCCTGGATCTGATAGATCGCGCCGGCCACGCATTTCCACGGTGCGTCGACGTCACCGCGAATGTGGACCTGCGGGATCTTGTCCGGGTCGTTGGCAATCGCTTCGGGCCCGCCTTCGCGTTCGATGATTGCGTCGAGACGATTGAACGCCTGCTCCTGCAACTCATCCGAGCTGACCGGCACGATATTGTTGAAATACACGCGGCACTGGCCGTCGCGCGATGCACCGGTATAGCCGGGTTCACCCGGGCTGCGGCCGGCCGAATCCGTGGAGGTCACCGACAGGAGAAGGTTTTCCACCTTGTCCTGCGATTCCTCGGACACCAGCACCGGTATCTCCAGATTTTCGATCGTCTGGATCGCGACGGGAACCGCGATCAGGAAGATGATCAAGAGCACCAGCATCACGTCGACGAGAGGCGTGGTGTTGATGTCGGACATCGGGGCGCCTTCGCCGCCGGATCCCGCAGAAATCGCCATTATCTCATCCTATCTCGTACTTGTTCGCTCCCTGTTCGGGAACATGCCGCCTGTCGTGTCCCGCATGGCGAGGGCGACAGGAGAATTGGCCCCGAGGGGCAGACCGGCGGCACCGATCACGATGCCGCCGGGTAACGCTTACTTCTTGACCGTGGTGGTGGTCGTGGTCGTGCCGGTCGCGGGCGCGGTGGCCGGCTTCTTCGTCGTGGCACCGGCCGAAGTGGTCGCGGTCTTGGTCGAAGCGGTCGCAACCGCGGGCTTCACATTGCCGCCCGAGGTGATGTTGGCGAGCACGTCGGTCGAGAAGCCGTTCAGCTGCTCGGCGATGCGCTTGTTGCGCGACTGCAAGTAGTTGTAGGCGAGCACGGCCGGAACGGCGACGAGCAGACCCAGCGCGGTCATGATCAGAGCTTCACCAACGGGACCGGCGACCTTGTCGATCGAGGCCGAACCAGCGATGCCGATGTTGATCAGCGCGCGGTAGATGCCGACCACGGTGCCGAACAGACCGATGAACGGTGCGGTCGCGCCGACGGTGGCGAGGAAGGGCAGGCCGCCGGCGAGGCGGGCGTTGACCATCGCTTCCGAACGGGCGAGCGAGCCGTGCAGCCAGTCGTGCGCTTCGAGGCTGTCGGTCATCTTGGTGTGCTGTTCCTGAGCGGCGATGCCGTCATCGACGAGCTGACGATAGGCGGTGTTCTTGCCGAGCTTGCCAGCGCCTTCGCGCAGCGAGGGCGCGCGCCAGAAGGACGTGCGCACTTCGCGGCCCTGCTTCAGGATCTTGTTCTGTTCGAACCATTTCGTGAACAGGATGTAGAACGAACCGAAGGACATCACGCCGAGAATGGCGACGGTGGCGTAGGCGATGAAACCGCCCTGCTCGAGCGCTTCGGCAAAACCGAACTTGTTCTGCGGAGCGGCTTCGCCGGCCGCGGCAAGGATTTCGATGAGCATTGGGTTAATTCCTTATGATCGAATATTTGATGAGTCGGATATGGCCGGGCGGATGTCGGTCCATCCGCCCCACCGATCAATTGAGACGATAGGTAATGGCGGTGTTCACCGTCGAAGAAATCGGGTTTCCGGCATCGTTCAGTGCGGGATCGTAGCGTGCATAACGCTCCATGCCTTCGCATGCCGCCTCGTCGAGGCTGGACGAACCGCTCGACCGGGTGACGGAGCAGGCGGTCACGCGCCCGTTGGTTCCCACGGTGACGCGAACGCCAACGGTGCCTTCTTCTTCGTTACGGATCGCACGGCTCGGATAGTTTTCCTGAATCCGGGCGGCCCAGCGGCCCTGTCCGTCGGGGCTCGCACCGCGTGCCTTCGAGGGGGCGGGCGGCGGAGCCGGCGGTGCCGGTGCCGGTGCCGGTGCGCGAACGGGCGCCGGCGGCGGGATGCGCAGCACGGGCGGAGCCGGCGGCGGCGGTGTGCGGACGGTGTCGATCTGCGGCGCGGGCCGTTCGATCCGGACCGCCGGCGGCGGCGCGACGGGCGGCGGCGGCGCAACCGGCTGCGGCTGCGGTTCCTCCGGCGGCGGCGGCGGCGGCGGCGGTGGCGGCGGATCCTCGATATTGACCGCGGTCACCGTTTCCTTGAGTTTCTCGACCGCCTCGAACGCCAGGCCGGTGACCAGGGCGTAGATTGCCACAATGTGCAGCAAGGCGACAATCACGATCGCGGCAATCTTGTTGCCGCTCATCTGTTGGTCAGCGTAAGCCATTCAGATGCATCACTCCATTACTTCCCCGGGCAGAACGCGGATGCGAACGGCCGTGTAAAAAGAACGAACCAGTCTTGTCGACCGGATCGTACGCCCCATGTATACCCCTGCCGGCTGTACCGGGCGAGGGCTGCCGGCCAGCGAGACTTCGAAGCCTCGAAAACCGTTGAACCCGCGCAAAACGCAAACCGGTCTCAAGCCGGCTGATGTTCGAAGCTTTAACGGCGAAGCGTCAGCCACGCAATTGCTTTGTCGATTAACCCTTAATTCAGCACGTCTGTTGTTCTTTGCCTGAACAGTTTATGACATGGAGGCCTGCCCCGGTTCGATGCTCTCGCGCCACCTATGGGCGGAGCATCCGCAAACCTGGTGTAGCTTTATGCAAATATCCTTCGGTCGCGGTCTGGCCCTCTCCTTTTTGATAGGGACGATGCCGCTGGCGGCTCTCTCCGTCCCGGCCACCGCGCAACCTTCCACGGCGCAGCCTGCCGCAACGCAGGCGAACGCCGCCGTCGAATCGCAGCTTCCCTATGCCGACCTCGTCGATCTGGCGGCCGGGGCGCCGCTGACCGTGCTGGGCACTGTGCGGCGCGCCAGCACGCTCGATGCCGACCGCACCGGGCCGGTGCGCGCAGGCTGGGCGCGGGTGTATGTGGAGGTCGAAACGAATCGCCTCATCGCGGGCACGACCCCGGTGGGGCAAAAGCTCAAGTTCCTCGCGGACGTGCGCCGGGATGGGCGCGGCAAGGTGCCCAAGCTCAAAAATCGCGACGTCGTGCTGTTCGCGCGCCCCGTACCCGGACGTCCCGGCGAGTTGCAGCTTGTCGCGCCGGATGCGATGCTGCCGGTCGAGGCGGTCGGCACGGCCCGGCTGCGCGAATTGTCGGCGCAGCTGCTCGACCCCGCGGCGCCGCCTGTCGTGACGGGCGTGCGCGATGCGTGGCACACGCCCGGTAATCTCGCCGGGGAGGGCGAGACGCAGATCTTCCTCGACACGCCGGGCGAGGAAGCGGCCTCCATCACCATCGTCCGCCGCCCGGGGCAGGCGCCGCGATGGGGCCTGTCGATCGGGGAACTGGTCAATTCCGACAGCCGCCCGCCCGAACGCGGCACGCTGGCATGGTACCGGCTCGCCTGCGCGCTTCCGGCGAACCTGCCGCAATCGGCGCTGTCCTCCGGCGATCCGGCGCAACGGGAGGCCGCTGTGGCCGATTATGCGCTCGTCATCGAACAGCTGGGCGAATGCGGGCGCACCCGGGTATTCTGAAATTGCGATCGGGGCGCGTTCCTTCGCGCTCCCGATGATGTCCGCGACCACCGTCGCGCAACACTATTGCGGTTCCCCTCTGGCCAACGGGCGTTTGCTCGCCTAACCCGCACCGGCCAAATGGAGGACACTATTCAATGACCGAGCCGCTGCGCATCGCCCTTGCCGGCCTTGGCACCGTGGGTGCCGGGGTCATTCGCCTGATCGAGACCAATGCCGATCTGCTGACCCGCCGGGCCGGGCGCGAAATCCGCATTACCGCCGTGAGCGCGCGCGACCGCGGCAAGGATCGCGGCGTGGACCTGTCGCCCTATGCCTGGGAAGACGACATGACCGCGATGGCCGCGCGCGACGATGTCGATGTCGTGGTCGAGCTGGTCGGCGGGTCCGACGGGCCGGCGCTGACGCTTGCGCGGCGCGCGGTGGCGCAGGGCAAGAGCTTCGTCACCGCGAACAAGGCCATGGTCGCGCATCACGGCCTCGCGCTCGCCCGCGAGGCGGAGGCCGCAGGTGTCGCCATGAAGTTCGAGGCCGCGGTCGCCGGCGGCATTCCGGTGATCAAGGGCCTGCGCGAAGGGGCCGCGGCCAACGCGATCGAGCGGGTTTACGGGATTCTCAACGGGACGTGCAATTACATCCTGTCGACGATGGAGGATACCGGCGCCGATTTCGCCGACGTTCTCGCCGAGGCGCAGGCCATGGGCTACGCCGAGGCGGACCCCAGCTTTGACATCGACGGGATCGATGCCGGGCACAAGCTGTCGATCATGGCCAGCATCGCCTTTGGAACCGAGCTCGATTTCGCGAATGTCGGGGCCGACGGCATCCGCCGCATCCTGTCCGCCGACATCGCGCAGGCCGATGCGCTGGGCTACGTGATTCGCCTGCTCGGCATGGCGAATGTCGAACCGGCCACCGATGCCGCGGACGGCGACACGGTCCGCCTGTTTCAGCGCGTGCACCCTTTTCTCGTGCCCAAGGATCACCCGCTCGCCCATGTCGACGGCGCGACCAATGCCGTCGTCGCGGAGGGCAATTTTTCGGGCCGCCTGCTGTTTCAGGGGGCAGGCGCCGGCGACGGGCCGACGGCCAGCGCTGTCGTTGCCGACATCATCGACATCGCGCGGGGCGAAATCGGCGCGCCGTTCTCCATCCCCGTGTCCGAGCTCAACCCCACTGCGCCGGCACAGACCGGCCACCGCACCGGCAAGGCCTATCTGCGGTTTCAGGTGGTCGACAAGCCGGGCGTCCTGGCCGAGCTCGCCGCCGCGATGCGCGATGCGGGCGTCTCGATCGAAAGCCTCATCCAAAAGGGCGCGGGCGACGGCCCCGTGCTCGTCGCGATGGTCACGCACGAGGGCGAGGAAGCCTGCGTCGACAAGGCGGTCGAGCTGCTCTCCGGCTCGCCCAGCCTCGTCGAGGCGCCGCTCGTCATGCATATTCTCAAGCAATAGGGTGCGTCGGGCTTTATCCCGGTCTGCATTCGTATCATAACGCGCGGGCCGGCGCCCATGCATAGGCGCCGAACGCCGCCATCCCGGCCATAGCGACAGGAAGACCAACGTGACCAAGCCCGCCCCCAGCAATGCCCTCGACCGCGTGCTCGTTCTGGAAATGGTCCGCGTGACGGAGGCGGCGGCGATGGCGGCCTCCCGGCTGGTCGGGCGCGGCGATGAAAAGGCCGCCGATGCCGCCGCCGTCGAAGCCATGCGCAAGGCGTTCGACGAGCTGTACATGGATGGCACCGTCGTCATCGGCGAGGGCGAGCGCGACGAGGCGCCCATGCTCTATATTGGGGAGAAGGTCGGCGGGGCACCGGGGACGGGGCCGAAGATCGACATCGCGCTCGACCCGCTCGAAGGGACGACGATCACCGCGAAGGCGGGGCCGAATTCGCTCGCCGTGCTGGCCGCGGCGGAAGAAGGGTGCCTGCTTAACGCGCCCGATGTCTACATGGACAAGATCGCGGTCGGCCCCGGCTATCCCGCGGACGTGATCGACCTCAACAAGAGCCCGACCGATAACGTGAAGGCGGTCGCCAAGGCGAAGGGCGTGGAACCGCACGAGATCATCGCCTGCGTGCTCGACCGGCCGCGCCATGAAAAGATCATCGCCGAATTGCGCGCGATAGGGTGCGGCATCGTGATGATCCCCGACGGCGACGTTGCCGGCGTGATCGCGACGACCGATCCCGACACCACGATCGACATCTACATGGGGTCGGGCGGCGCACCCGAAGGCGTGCTGGCCTGCGCGGCGCTGCGCTGCGTCGGGGGGCAGTTCAAGGGGCGGCTGCTGTTCCGAAACGACGACGAACGGGCGCGTGCGGCGAAATGGGGGATCGACGATCTCGACCGGATCTACGATCTCACCGATCTGGCGAAGGGCGACTGCATCTTTGCCGCGACCGGCGTGACCGACGGCTCGCTGCTTCAGGGGGTGAAGCGCCGCAAGGGCGGTCTGGTCACGACCGAGAGCGTCGTGATGCGCGCATCGTCGGGCACCGTGCGCTGGGTCCGGGGCGAACATCACAACGGGTGAGGCGGCGACGGGGCCGATGCCCTGCGCCTGTAACCGAATGGGACGAGAGGGGCCGCGCGGGATGACCGTGACGGCCCCTTTATCGTGCGGGGCGCGTGCCCAATGTTGCAATTGTGCGACCGTGCGCTAGGGACGCAAGCCATTGAGGGATCACCAACGGACGGCCCGGACCGGTGCCGCTTTCGACCAATAGCGGGAACGCGCAATGAAGATCATGTCGGGCAATGCCAACCTGCCGCTGGCGCGGGCCATCGCGGGCTATCTCGAAACGCCGATGACCGATGTCAGCGTGCGGCGGTTCGCGGACGAGGAAATCTTCGTCGAAATCCACGAGAACGTCCGCGGCGAGGACGTGTTCGTCGTGCAGTCGACCAGCTTTCCCGCCAATGACAATCTGATGGAGCTGCTGATCTGCATCGATGCGCTGAAACGCGCGTCGGCGCGGCGGATCACGGCGGTCGTCCCCTATTTCGGCTATGCAAGGCAGGACCGCAAGCCCGGCCCGCGCACTCCGATCTCGGCCAAGCTGGTTGCCGATCTCATCACCCGCGCCGGGGCGGACCGGGTGCTGTCGGTCGATCTGCACGCCGGACAGATTCAAGGTTTCTTCGACATCCCGACCGACAATCTCTACGCCGCGCCCGCGATGGCCGCGGATATTCAGGCGCGCTACGGCGATCAGGACCTCATGGTTGTATCCCCCGACGTCGGCGGCGTGGTGCGTGCGCGGGCACTGGCCAAGCGGCTCGACAATGCGCCGCTCGCCATCGTCGACAAGCGGCGCGACCGGCCCGGCGAATCGGAGGTGATGAACATCATCGGCGAGGTCGAGGGGCGGCATTGCATCCTCATCGACGACATTATCGATTCGGGCGGCACGCTGTGCAACGCGGCGCAGGCGCTGCTCGATCAGGGGGCGAAATCGGTCGCGGCCTATATCACCCACGGCGTGCTTTCGGGCGGCGCGGTGGCCAAGGTGTCGGGCAGCGCGCTGACCGAGCTGGTCATTACCGACACGATCCGCGCGACCGACGCCGCGCGCGACAGCGACAAGATCCGCATCCTGTCCATCGCCACGCTCATCGGGGAGGCGATTCGCCGCATCGCCGATGAAAGCAGCGTGTCGAGCCTGTTCGACTGATGCGGATCGCGGACGATATCGCGCTGGCGGAGCGCCTCGCCGATGCTGCGGGGGCGGCGATCCGGCCGTATTTCCGCACCGCGCTCGACACAGAGCGCAAGGGCGATGCCAGCCCGGTCACCGTCGCCGACCGGGAGGCGGAGGCCGCGATGCGCGACATTCTCACCGCCGAGCGGCCCGAGGACGGCATCATCGGCGAGGAATACGGCGTCGAACGGGCCGGGGCGAAACGGCAATGGGTGCTCGATCCCATTGACGGCACGGCGGGTTTCCTCGCGGGGCGGGCCATGTTCGGCACGCTGATCGCGCTGATGGTGGATGGCTGGCCGGTGCTCGGCGTGCTGGATCAGCCGATCGCGGGTGAGCGTTGGATCGGGGCGGCGGGGCTGCAGACGACGCTGAACGGGGCCGAGGTGCGCACGCGCCGGTGCCGCGAGCTGAGCGAGGCGACGCTGGCCACCACCGGGCCGCATTATTTCGACGATCACGACGGCGAACATTTCATGGGGCTTGCGGCAAAGACCGATCACAAGCGCATGGTGATGGGCGGCGATTGCTACAATTATGCCATGCTGGCGACAGGGCAGCTCGACATCGTGGCCGAGGCCGGGCTGAAGCTTTACGACTGGGCCGCGCTGGTCCCGATTGTCGAGGGCGCAGGCGGGACCATGGCCGACTGGAACGGCGATCCGCTCAATGCGACGAGCGACGGGCACGTGATCGCGCTGGGCGAACCGGCGCGGCTCGAAGAGGTGGTTGAAGCGCTCGCCTGTCATCACTAGGCTGCCCGTCACGGGTTGTTAAGCATCCCCATGCAACCCTGCCATCTGCATGGGCCGGGGATGACGGGCGGACGAATCGTGATATCTTTGTTCAAGGCGATTTTTCCGGCGGCCCTCATGACCTGGATCGTGGCGAAGGTCGCGGCGATGCAGGGGACGCGCGCCGGCGTGCTTAACGTGCACTGGGTGATCATCGGCGACTGGAGCACCTATTGGTCGTGGCCGATGATGGGCATTGCGCTGGGCCTGTGCTGGTCGATCACCTTCATGCTCGATTCCCTGCGATAGGGTGCGCGAAGGCTTGCAATGTTCGTCGCGCCCGGTTATGCGCGCGGCTTCCATCGACACGTGATTTCCAAAGCCGGCCTGGCGACAAGGGCTGCCAGGGCTGGTCGGACGTGTTTCTATTCAAGGAGACGAAAATGCCCAAGCTCAAGACGAAGAGCGGCGTGAAGAAGCGCTTCAAGCTCACCGCGACCGGCAAGGTCAAGCATGGCGTGGCCGGCAAGCGCCACCGTTTGATGAGCCATAACGCCAAGTATATCCGCCAGCAGCGCGGCACGAAGGTGTTGTCCGATGCGGACACCGCGACCATCAAGAAATGGGCGCCCTACGGGCTGAACTGAGGAGGCATAGACAATGGCACGCATCAAACGTGGTACGACCACGCGTCAGAAGCACAAAAGGCTTCTCGAACAGGCCAAGGGTTACCGGGGCCGCCGCAAGAACACGATTCGCGTCGCGCGTCAGGCCGTCGAAAAGGCCGGCCAGTACGCCTATCGCGATCGCAAGGTTAAGAAGCGCAATTTCCGCGCCCTGTGGATTCAGCGCATCAATGCCGCGGTCCGCGCCGAAGGCCTGACCTATTCGCAGTTCATGCACGGCACGAAGCTTGCCGGCATCGAACTCGACCGCAAGGTGATGGCCGATCTCGCCATGAACGAAAGCGCGGCCTTCGCTGCGATCATCGCTCAGGCGAAGAAGGCACTGCCCGCGTAAGACCACGCCGGCAACCGAACGCAAAGAGGCGCGGGTGGCAGATGCCTCCCGCGCCTTTTTTCATGGGCGCCACCCCGGTGAAGGGGCGGCGCCTTTCCGTCACTCCCACCAGTAGGGCGCACGCACCGTATCGCCGGTGACGATCTCGTTCATGGTCGCCGCATCATAGGCGCGCCCGCCCAGAACGACCGTGTCGACCCGCTCCGTATTGCGGATATTGGCCAGCGGATCGCCATCCAGAATGACGAGATCGGCCAGCTTTCCAGGTTCCAGCGAGCCGATTTCCCGGTCCATCCCCAGCGAACGCGCGGGCACGATGGTCGCCGCCTGCAATGCCTCAAGCTCGGTCATGCCGCCGCGCACAAAGGACCAGATTTCCCAGTGCGTGCCTATCCCTGCCTGCTGCCCATGGGCGCCGATGGAGACGAGCACGCCGGTATCGGCGATCTTCTTTGCCTCGCGCGCGACATCGTCGTCGATGAAATCGCCCTCCGGCGCGGTGGTGCGCCGGGCATTGGCGGCGCGCAGGATCGCGGGCGGGGTATGTGCCTGCAACAAGGGCTGCGCGAACACGTCGGTCGCTTGGCGCCAGTAGGGATCGCCGGCCAGCCCGCCATAACCCACGACAAGCGTCGGCGTGTAATTGGTGTTCGACTGGCCAAAGAATTGCAGCACGTCGGCGTAGATCGTGCCGACCGGGATATTGTGCTCCAGCGTGGAATTGCCGTCGGCGACGAGGTTCATGTCCATGCCGTAGAGCGAGCCGCCCTCCGCCACGACGAGCATGTTTTCCTGCCGCGCGGCCTCCACCACCATCTGCCGCTGGTCGCGGCGGGGCTGGTTGTAGTTCTTCACGCTCGGCGCGCCCTCGGCCTTCAACCGGCGCACATGGTCGAGCGCATCGTTCAGCGTGTCGATCTGCGCATAGGCACCCGGCGCCCGCGCGCCATAGATGATGCGCCCTGTCGAAAACATGCGCGGGCCGAGCAGGCGGCCGGTGCGCTGCATGTCCTCCGCCACGAAAAAGGTGGTCCCGCTCGACGGGTCGTGGATCGTCGTGGTGCCGAGCGCGAGGTTCTGAATAAGGCTCCAGTTCTGCTGCGGAACCAGCTCGCCATCGGCATAGGCGCCGTGGGCATGCGCATCGACGAAGCCGGGGACGATGGTCTTGCCCGCCGCGTCGATGGTCGGCGTGCCCGCTGGAACGGTCGTCGTTGCCGCCGGTCCGACCGCAACGATGCGCCCGTCACGGATCAGCACGACCGCATTGTCGACGATGCCGCCATCCCCGCCCGCCATGGTGACGACCTTCGCGCCGGTAATCGCCAGCATGCCCGACGCGATCGCCGCCGGTTCGGTGCGGAGCATCGACACGCCGGTCTGCGGGGGGGTGAAGGCGGCGCGATCCTGCCCCTCCACGGGAGGAGCCGCGGGAAAAACCTCTGACAATCGCGCGGTATAGAGCGTCGGACCGAGCGACCAGTGGATACGCTCCCCATCGTTCGACCAGTGGACGTAATCCGCCGCCGTGTCGGACAATTCGACGACCGGCAGATCCTTGGCCGTGGCCGAGATCGTCACCGCCTGCCCGCCCGGCATCAGCGGCATCGCATAGGCGTCGAAGTTTTCTGTGAACGCGAAATATTTTCCCGATGGCGACACGCTATATCCGGTGACCAGTTCGCCCTTGGCATGAACGCGCTGCGCTTCGCCGTTGCGGTCGGTCGAGACCAGATTCTGCGTCCCGTCGTCAGAGCCTGTCATGAAGATACGATCGTTCGATGCGCCGAAATGGGGCGCCGCCATGCCCCGCCCGATCAGCACCTGCGCCCCGCCCGTCGCCGCGATGCGATAGACGCCGGGATCGTCGCTATATTCCGGGGCGGTAAGATAGCCGCCTTCGCCGCGTTCGAACACGATCGTGCCGCCGTCGGGAGAGAACACAGGCCGCGCATAATGGCCGGGCCGGTCGGTGACGGTGCGCCCGCCGCGCCCGTTCGCGCCGATGGTGCGGATTTCGCCCAACCCCTCGTCGGTCCAGCGGACATAGACGATGCGCGATCCGTCGCGTGACCAGCTGGGGTAGAGTTCGAGCGCGTCGTCCCCCGTGACCCGCCGCATCGTGCCGCCGCCCGCCGGCATGGTATAGAGCCGGCCCAGGCTTTCGAACACGACCGTGCGCCCATCGGGCGATACCGCGGCGAAACGCGGCATGGTCACCGCGACATTGGCCTGCTCGACCGGGATGGCGGGATGCGGCGCGCTGGCGATCGCGCGCGTGTCGTCGATGGCAAAGGGGATGATGCGGGCGTTCGATCCGTCCGCGTCCACGCGCCGGATCTTGCCGCCGGCCCAGAACACGATCGACCGGCTGTCGGGGGTCCAGTCCATGTTGGGATAGACGCCCGTGACCGCCCAGGTTTCCTGCACATCCTGATCGAGATCGTCGTAGATCTTGCGCGTCGCGCCGGTCCTCAGATCCTTTACGTAAAGCTTCGAGCGCGTGTTTTCGCGCCGGACAAAGGCAATCTTCGACCCGTCGGGGGAGGGGGTGGGCCGCACCGCGCCGCCGAGCCCGCTGACCGCCGTGGTCACCTCGTCGCGGAGAAGGTCGTACCGTTCGATATCGAACAGGTCGGTATTGGAATCCTGCGCATATTCGAAAATCGGTCCCGGCGTTACATTGCGCGTATAATAGATCGCCTCGCCATCGGGGGCGTAGATCGGCTCGCCCAGTTCCTTTTGATGCTGCTCGTTCGGGCGTTCGACCAGCGCGACGCCGCTTCCGCCGGATACGTGATAGAGCCACACCTCGCCCGTGCCGAGCGAGCGGCCGGTGGTGAAATGCTTCTTCGCGGCGATGAACTGCCCGTCGGGGGACCATGTCGGCTGATTGAGAAGGCGGAAATCCTCCTTCGTCAGCTGCCGCTTGTCCGATCCGTCCGCATTCATCAGCCAGATATTGTCGCCGCCGCCCCGGTCGGAGGTGAAGGCAATGCGCCGCCCGTCGGGCGAAAAGCGCGGCTGCACCTCCCAGGCCAGCCCTTCGGCAATGCGCGTCGGCGTGCCGCCCGCGATGGGCATGGTGTAGATATCGCCGAGCACGGAGAAGGCGAGGGTCTGACCATCGGGCGACACGTCGATGTCGATCCAGGTGCCCTCGTCAGTGCGGATCGGCACCTGTTTGAGCGCAACGCCCGGCGGGGCGTTCACGTCCCAGGACGCGGCTTCGGCATCCGCCGCGATCGAAGCACCGGTGGGGCCATCCTCGGCCGTTTGCCGGGGGAGCGGGTCGGGGGCGGTGACGGGGCGGCGGTTTTGATCCTCCGTCGTTTCGGTCTGTTCGACAGGGTTCGTCCGCTCCTGCGGGGCGGCGGCTTGCGCCAAGGCGGTGGTGGAAAGGAGCGTGGAGGTAAGAAGGCAGATTGCGAGTTTCATGAACGATCCCGAAGCATCAAAAGGATCGCCACCCTAGACCGGAACCGACCGACTGCAAGGATGCGATGCGAAAGGGGCGCGGCGGTGCCGAACCGCCGCGCCCCTTGTCGCGCAAATGGTGCCGTCCGCGCGCGGTCAGCCGTGCGTCCCCGTCCGATTGCCGCGCATATTGTCGTTGGCGAGCGAGGGGCGGGTCGCCGTTCCGCCCTCGCTCGTCCGGAAGGTGGAAACCAGTTCGGTGAGCTCCTGCGATTCATTGGCGAGGCTGCGGGCCGCTGCGGTGGATTCCTCGACCATGGCGGCGTTCTGCTGCGTCATGGTGTCCATCCGGCCGACCGCGAGGTTCACCTGCGTCAGATTGGTGGATTGCGTTTCCGCCGACACCGCGATCTCGTCGACGGACGCGCTGACTTCGCCCACGCGGCCGACGATCTTGGTCAGCAGCTCGCCGGTTTCGCCTACCAGCTTCACGCCATTGGTGACCTGCTTGGAGCTGTTGGTGATGAGATCCTTGATGTCCTTGGCCGCATCCGCCGACCGCTGTGCGAGGGCGCGGACCTCGTTCGCGACGACGGCAAAGCCCTTGCCCGCGTCGCCGGCCCTTGCTGCCTCGACCCCGGCGTTGAGCGCGAGGAGGTTGGTCTGAAACGCGATGCCGTCGATCACGCTGATGATCTGGGAAATCTCCTGCGACGAGGTTTCGATCTCGCCCATGGCGGCGGTCGCCTTTTCGACCACCTTGCCGCCGTCGGTTGCCTCTTCATGCGCGGCGCTGATCGAGCGCTGCACCTCGATGACGCGGCCGGCGGTTTCCTTCACGATGCCGGTGACCTGGTTCATGGCCGCGGCGGTTTCCTCGAGGCTTGCGGCCTGCTGTTCGTTGCGATTGGCAAGGTCGTCCGATGCGGCGCGGATTTCGGCGGAGGCGGTCGACATCGACTGCACCCCGGAAATCACGGCCAGCATGGTTTCCTGCAACGATTCCATCGCCGTGTTGAAATCCTTTTCCGCCTGCGCGAACTCGCTGGGCAGTTCGGACATGCGGGTGGTGAGATCGCCTTCGGCCAGGCGGGCGAGCGACTTGCTCATCGATTCGATGACGAGATGGATGTTCTGCTCGTTCCGGTCGAAATAGGTGGAGAGCGCGATATCCATGTCGAGCAGCGATGCGCGCACTAGGAGCGAGACATCCTCCGCCAGCCTTTTGCGTCCGGGCAGGAAGCGTTGGACCCCCGGCGCGATGAGCGCGTGGATGGTTTCATCGAGTATGAGCGAATAGCCGCCGATATACCATTTCGGCTTCAGATCGATGCGGGCGTGAACCTCGCCAATGACCTTCGAGCGTTCGAGATAGGCATCGTTCAGCCCTTGCGAGAACAGCTTTTGCCAGTGGGTTTTCTGTGCCGACTTGGCGCGGGCGATCTGCTGACCTCCCGAAAACATCGAGGCCAGATGGGGCGTACCCTGTATCTTGGCGTAAAATCGCGAAATCGCGCTGTCGAGGAACTTGTCGAGCTTGCGTCCCAGCTTCTGCAAACGGCCATCGGAAGCGTCCAGCTCGTAAAATGCGACGCGATCGTGAATGGAATTCTTCATGTTCTGCCCCCAGGAACCGTCGGGAAACACGGGGTGAATGAGCGATCCAGTTCATTCGGCTGACGGCGCCATTTCGGGCAAGGCCGGTTCGCCGACATGGCGCCCGGATGCATCCTGCGTGTCATCCTGATACCCCGCGCGGATCGGGTCCGCCCGCTTGTACCCGAAGAACGCCGAATGCGTTTCTCCGGAAAAATCAAAACCTGTCCGGTGACCAAATCACTGCGGCGCATCTGACATGACGATGATTATGCGGAAATCGGGAAAGCCCGCCTTGCAAGACGGATAGGGGCAATCGCGTAATGCGGTGGCCGGTTCCGTACTATCGGGTCCGCTTACGGACCTTTCGCCGCCGACGGGTCAGACGTAGCCCCGCTCCTTGAGCGAGACGTGGCCGCTGCTGCTCATGATGATGTGATCGACGACGCTGACGTCCATCAATCGTCCCGCCTCGGCAATGCGATTGGTCAGCTTGATATCGGCCTGGCTCGGCTCGGGATCGCCGCTCGGATGGTTGTGCACGAGGATCAGCGCGGTCGCCCCGAGGTTGCAGGCCCGGTGAATGACCTCGCGCGGGTGCATGCTGGATTCGCTGATGGATCCGTCGCTCAGGTGCTCATCCTTGATAAGTTCCAGCTTGCCATTGAGATAGAGCACGCGCGCCCGCTCGCGCTTCAGATGATTGAGATCGGTGGCAAGATAATCGAGCAGCGTCTTCCAGTTGTTGAGCACCGGCGCCTGGCGCAATTCGGTCGCGGCGAGGTGTTTCGACGCGACGAGCGCGATTTTCAACGCGCCGATCACCATGTCGCCGACCCCGTAGATCCGCCGCAATTCGTTCGGATCGGCGTTGAGCAGGGCGGAGATCGACCCGAAATGTTCGAGCAGCCTCTTGGCCAGCGGCTTGGTATCGCGCCGTTCGATCGCGGCGAAGAGGAGGAATTCGACCACCTCGTAATCGGCCAGCGAGTCATGGTCCCCCTCGATCAGCCGCTTGCGCAGACGGGCGCGGTGACCCCATCCGGCATGCGTTTTTCGGCCTGTGTCGGCGGGGCGACCGGGCCGCTGCTCGTTGAGCGAGGCGGGCATCCTGCTGCGCCAGGCGCGGGATCCTCGAAAGGCTGGTCGTTGTCCTGCATAGATTCGATCCGCTGCGATTCGGAAAAATTCGTGCCGCTCACGATAACCGGCGCGGGCAGGTTGGCCACCTTCGATTTTCGCCACGTCGATCACGCCGGGCGAGGCTGGGCGCGCCGCAGAACGTGCCGCACGTGCCGAGGGCGTACCGGTGCGGCATGATGCGGCAGGTTCGCCACGGGGGAGCGCAGCCGCCGTGCGCGATCAATCGGGCCGCCACGATGACCGATGCCGATGGACGGCATGCGCGTGAAGCGCCTATCGGGGCCGACAGGCTGAGCCTGCTGCCGGGAAATTCGTTGGACGCGCGACCGGCGGGGCGGAAACGGGCCGAATGATTACAATGCAATCGAACGGGATTTTGCATGAGCGACGAAGACTATGTTTACGACCAGGAGAGCGGCGAATGGATGCCCGCCTCGCAATTGGCGGACCGCACGGCGGCGCGCACGACGGTCGAGGTTCGCGATGCGGTCGGCAATATCCTGACCGATGGGGACCAGGTCACGCTGATAAAGGATCTGAACGTGAAAGGGGCGGGGCAGACTCTCAAACGCGGCACGGTGATCAAGTCGATCCGCCTGACCGGCGACGAACAGGAAATCGATTGCCGATATGAAGGCATCAAGGGACTGGTCCTGCGCGCCGAGTTCGTTCGCAAGCGATGACGTGCCGGGGCGGGGCTGCGGATGGTACCCGCCCTCCCGACGATACCGGCGATGACCGGACGGCTACCGTTCGGCGCTGCTTGCGCCCGGCCCCGCCCGGTGAGCACGTTTCCATGCTGTCGCATCGTATCCTCGCGCGCCAACGCCGGTTGCGTGCTTTTGCCGTTGGGCAAGAGACGGACGGTCTTGACGCCCCGGCTGAATTGCGTCGGATGTCCCCGATCTCAGCCGACCAATCTGCGCGCGGGATTGGTTTTTGGCAGTGCTGCGACCGAGAAGTACGGCCTTCATGCCTCGCCAGACGCTTGTGGGAAGGGGGGCTGGTGCCGGCTACAGGATTCGAACCCGTGGCCCCCTGATTACAAATCAGGTGCTCTACCAACTGAGCTAAGCCGGCATACCGCACAAGTCTGCGGTTCCTGAGACTTTCAGGCGCAGATCGGAAGGGCCGCGAGGATCCTTCGAATGCGCCTGGTTCCATTGTTATTCCATCCGTATCGCGCCCAGGCCCGACGTGGCGACAGGCAGGACACGCCGCTGATGATCTGCTTCGGCTGATGAGTCAACGCCAGAAAACACGAGGTCATCGGCGGAGGAGCCTGTTCGCTAGGGCCTCAGGTGGCTTCGTTCGTCGCGGCAGCATACCTGTCACGAAAAAGGATCCGCATATATACAAACGCGGGGGCGCGTTCCGGCGCGGCGCGCGCATCCGGTCGTTAGCCCGCCGCGCAAGCGATCGGTTCAGTCCCTTTCGACGAGCCGAGCCTGCGTGACATCGTATTCGAACCGGGTGATCGACCCATCCCTTATGCGTTCGACAGCCTCGCCGATCACGTGGATCGGGACCAGGAACCATTCGCGCGGCTGCACGGGATTGCCGAAACGGTCGGCGATCGAAATGTCGATCTGCGCCGCACCGAAGACGCGGTGGATGAGCCGTTCCAGCTTTGTCCGGTTGATGTTGAAAAGGTGATATTCGGCGACGATCTCGACCTCCGCCATCAGGAAGGTCGGTTGCCGCCGCGCATCCGCCACGCGCTTTTCGACGCTCATATTGGTGACCCCGATCTTGTGCACGAGATCCCGGTGGTCGGCGATGAGGGGGTGGTCCGACTTGCTGCGCAGGACGTAGATCGTGCCGCTGGCCTGATCGTCTTCGCCATTTTCGTCCGAAAACAGCGGGCCGGCATCCGGGTCGGTGATGCGGCGGCCCGCCTCGTCCTTGTGCAGGGCGCGTTGAAGCGAGCGCATCAGGAGCCTGCTCTGCGTGCCATTGTCGAAAATCACGCGGAGCCGGGCATCGGACCGCCCCTGCGCATTCGTGAAGATGTCGTCCATCTCGGCGACATAGGCGATCTGGCCGCTCACGATGAACCACGCGCCCGGCCTGATTTCGGCCTGGAGTTCGAAGGGGCGGGTGGTGCGTTCCTTGCTGTCGAGTTCGGCCTGAACCTGTTTGAACAACGGCTCGAACGTTCGGAAATCCTTGCATTTTTCGCGGTTGGCAACCTCCTCCGCCGCGCGCCGGTCCTCGCCCGATGGCACGTGGCGCAGGACACGAATGTCGTCACCGCCCACAGGCTCGACCCCCAGTTCGGACAGCAGCATGGAATCGTCGAAGGTTTCGGGCTCGAAACTGTCGTCGACCGCCGGCGCGGCGAGAAGCCCGTGCGTATCGAGCGGCGCGAGCAGTTCGCGCGCCTCGTCAAGTGCGCGCAAGCGGTCGAGCCGGACGGCATAGATCCGCTCGAATATGTCGCGATCCTCGCCATGCTGCGGCGCGCGGTCGTTCTGTTCGCGGAAACGGACGATATCTTCGAACCCTGCGATGATCCGTTCCTCGCGCGGCGTATAGGTTCGCGCCTTGACCGGTGCGATGTCGACGCCGAGCTCGGACAGCAGTTCGTCGTCGGAGAGATCAGCCATGGGCGGCCGCCTGCGCGCGATGGCGGGCAAAAGCGGCGACACCCTCGGCCAGCCGCTTCTCCCACGCATCCTGCGACGTGATTTCGGGGAGCCGTCCGCGCTCCTTCTTGAAACGCAAGGCGCGTTCGGCAAGCTCGCGCGCTTCCTCCGGCGGGATCTTGATCTTCTTCGCGGTGATGACGGATTGTACCTGCTGCAGCACGGTTTTGTTCATCGCCTTGGCGAGCACGGCATAGGCCGCGTCGAACGGATTGATGCTGTCGATGAGATCGACGTCGAGATCGCGGACATCCATGGCAAACCTGCGGACCCCGTCGATGAGCGCGGTGTTCGACCGCTCCGTATCACCGTCGGCCATGCCGCTCGCCACCGCCTTCGCCTTTTGCGTGAGGTTGAGCGCGGAGATCGCGTGTTGCCGCACCGCCTCCTGATCCTCCGTGCTGAGATCGGGATAGCGATCGCGAACGATCTTGCCCATCTTGAGCTGGGTCAGCTCCTGCGGCACGGTTTCCTCGTTAAACAGTCCCTGCTCCAGGCTGCTTTTGTCCTGCACGAATTGCGTGATGACCTCGTTCAAATCTTCCTTGCAGATCCGCTGCGCCTCATCGCTCTTCGGCTCGACCAGCCCCTTGATTTCGAGATGCAGTTGCCCCGTATCCTCGCGCACGCCGACGTTCGTTTCGCCGTCCCTGTATCCGCCCGGGCCATAGTCGAAATCGTCGAGCGGGCCTGTATCCTTCGGCGTGAAGGTGAAGCGGGGGGCCAGCACCTGCTCCATGAGCAGGCTGGCCGCGATCGCTTTCAACGTATCGTTGATCGCGCCTGCGACGGCGGCTTCGGATGCGTCCGGCTCGGCGATGAGATTGGTGAAGCTCGACCGCGCCTTGCCGGGGGCATCGCGCGTCGCCCGCCCGATGATCTGGATGATCTCGGTCAGGCTCGACCGGTATCCCACCGTCAGCGCATGCTCGCACCAGATCCAGTCGAAGCCCTCCTTCGCCATGCCGAGCGCGATGATGATATCGACATGATCGCGGTTCCCCCGCTGCGCCGGATCCTTGAGCGCGGAGAGCACCTTGTTCCGCCGCGACGGGTCGCTGTCGTCGACGAGATCCGCGATCCTCACGATCCGCCCGTCCGCCGTGCGCACATGATGAAAGCCGGTGACGGGGTCGGCCATCTGCCAGTCCCCGACGCTTTCCATGATATGCTCGACCTCCTTCACCTTGTCCTTCGTGCTTTCGCGCGCGTTGACCGACGGGATGTGCACGATCGTCTTGCGCGCCGGGTCGAGCACCGCCTCGATCGCGTCGAGATAGCGACCGGTGTAGAAGAAATACCCGATGTCGAGCGCTTTGAGATGCTCGTACCCGTTGAGCTGCTCGTAATAGGTGTAGGTGACGGTCTCGAACTTCGCCTCGTCCTCCGGGGTGAGCACGGGCACCGCGTCGCCGCGAAAATAGCTTCCGGTCATCGCCACGACATGCACCTTGTCGCGGCGGATGAATTCGGCAAGCTGACTGCCAAGGCGATTGTCCTCGCTGGCGGAAACGTGGTGAAATTCGTCCACCGCGATCAACCGACCGTCGAACGCCTCCACGCCCATCTTCTCCACCGCGAAACGGAACGTCGCATGGGTACACACCAGCACGCGGTCCTCGCTGTCGAGGAACTGTCCCACCGCGCGGACCTTTGAGGAATCGACGCGCTCCTCGTCCGCGCCGGGCGCATTGCACAGGTTCCATTGCGGCTTCACGGTCCAGTCGGCCCAGAACCCGAACCGGCTGAGCGGCTCGTCCGAGAAGCTGCCGCCGATCGATTTTTCCGGCACCACGATGATCGCCTGGCGCAGCCCCTGATGATGGAGCTTGTCGAGCGCGATGAACATCAGCGCGCGCGATTTGCCCGACGCCGGCGGCGACTTGATCAGCAGATATTGCTCGCCCCGCCGGGAATAGGCGCGCTCCTGCATCGGGCGCATGCCCATCTCGTTCGCGCGGGAGGAAACGCCCGTGCGCGCCGTTGCGATGGATACGGCGGGGATCGGCTTGGCGGATGTCATGATACGGTTCCTTGGGCAGGGGCCATGCGGGCGCCATGCGGGGGCGTCGTCTACGCGGCGGCCCTGGCGGTCATTTTCGTGTAGAGTTCGAAGAGCTTTTCAAGGCGTTCGGTGTCGTTGCGGAACCGGCGCCCGATATAGATGCGTTCGAGCACCTCGTCATTCTCCTCATGCGCGCGGCGCAGATTGTCGGGCATGGCGTCGGGATCGTAGAGATCGGCGATGGTGGCCGGGAAATGCGCTTCGCGGGCGAGCAGGATATTCTCGGCACAGCGGGTGAGGTCGGCCTTGTTCTGCTCGGTGAGTTTGGGAAGGGGAAAGGTGTTCCAGCCGAGCGTGTTGGAGTATGCAAAGTCAGTACGGGTTCTTCCGCAAACGGTAGCAATCCACGTGCGATGTATGCGGGAGGCCAAACACGCAAGAACCCAAAGGTCTGGGTCGTATATCGCAAAATTCTGACTGCTTACGATGGCCCCTTCCTCAATGAGACCTACCGGCAAATACGGTCGGCGTTCTGAAGTTATCCTAGGGATTATAATTGCAGCCTCATTTCCCTTTTGTCTCACTTCTCCGAAAGCGAAAGGAGTATCTGCCAAAGCATTTGTCGCTGAACGGTTTGAAGCCAATCTTGCGGATCGAACTTGCTCAAACCGAGAGTTGAAGAATGGGTTTTCAGATGCGGTTGAGGCATCCTCGGCCCGTACCCAAATGCAATATTTTTGAATCCCGTTGATAAACTCCTGCGAACCAATGAACTGTCGGATAAATCGCTCATCTGCGTCAGCTTCTAACTTTGCAGAGCGTGCTTCCTCACGGGATAACAATAACGCACCTCGATCGTTCGGCATATTGCCAAATGACATTTCCGGGGCGTCGAATAGTGAAGCGCGCGAAGCCGAAACTTCTATGTTTGGGGCCGCGACCAAATATCCATTGATGTTCTCAGCTTCCTTAATGACGTGTTCGCCGTCGACATCGAAATACAAGGTGGCGGACCTCTCTTTGTGTGGACTAAGCCCAACAATGGAAACGGTCACACCAGCGTTATGAGAAGCAAGATTTTTCCAAAGAAAAGAAGGAGCCGCGAAAAAAATTCGGATGCCGCGAGAAAATATGGGGGACCACAAAAACTCGACCTGTCTTCCTTGGTTTATGGAATTTGTGGCAACGAATGCCGCCAGCCCATCGTTTTCAGTGATGTATTTCGTTGCCTTGGCAAACCAGCCTGCAACGTAATCTAGAGCCTTAGTAGATTCTGAGATGCCTTCGAACGCAATTTCGAGATCAATTTTCTGTTCGGACGACTGCTGCTGACTCCCTCGATAAGGCGGATTCCCGCAGATATACGTCTCACCCCCGGCATTCTCGAAATCGATCTCCGACTGGTCCAGCGGCGTTTCGAGCAGGTCGTCGCCGCGCATCTTCACCCCCGTCCCGGTCGGCGGGCAGATGCTCAGCCAGTCGAGCCGCAGCGCATTGCCGCAGGTGATCCAGTTGTCCGAATCCAGCGGCAGAAACTCGGCCAGCGCCTCCTTCTGCCCGCGATAGAGGACGTCGCACTGATACTCCGCGATGATGAGCGCGAGCCGCGCGATCTCGGCCGGAAAATCGCGCAGTTCGATGCCGCGAAAATTGGTCAGCGGAATGTCCGTCTTGCGGTCGGGCTCGCCGCGCCGGCGGTTGATCTCCGCCTCGATCCCGCGCATTTCCTTATACGCGATGACGAGGAAATTCCCGCTCCCGCAGGCCGGGTCGAACACCCGGATCTTGGCCATCCGCGCCCGCAGGTTGCGCAGCTTGCGCGCATTGTCGCCCGCCTCCTCCAGCCGCCCGCGCAGATCGTCGAGGAACAGCGGGTTCAGCACCTTGAGGATGTTCGGCACGCTCGTGTAATGCATGCCGAGCGCGCCGCGCTCCTCGTCATCGGCGACGGCCTGGATCATGCTGCCGAAAATATCGGGGTTGATCCTGGTCCAGTCGAGATTGCCGATGTGGATGAGATAGGACCGGGCGATCTTGCTGAACCGGGGGACGTCGATGCTGCCGCTGAACAGATTGCCGTTCACATAGGGGAAGCCGTCGGCCCAGCGGGGGATGCCCGCCTCCGCCCGCGCCGCGATGGGCGTGTTCATCGCGCGGAAAAGCTCCGCGATGACGTCCGCTGTATTGTCCGCGCCGCCTGCGCTCATCCTCTCCACCGTGGCGGTAAAGCGGTGGCCGGGGTGGAAGATGTCGGTATCCTCGGCAAAGAAGCAGAAGATCAGCCGGGCCATGAAATGGTTCATGTCGGTGCGGCGTTCGGGCGCGGCCCATTCGGGATTGTCCTGCAGCAGCGTCACGTAAAGCTTGTTGAGCCGCCCCGTCGCGCGGATGTCGAACGAGCTTTCGCGGATCTGTTCGACCGTGGTGATGCCGGCGAGCGGGAGGAAGAAGCCGAAATGATCGGGGAATGCGGCGTATTCGCAGACGACCGTTTCGCCGCTGACCATATCCTCGGCCTGAAAGTCGTGGCCGTCGGTGGCGAGGATGAACTTGGCCTTGTGGGTGACGCTTTTCGGGCTGTTGCGCAGGGCATCGAGCGTCGCGGCGACGCGGCCCGGTGCGGCGATCGCCATGTGGATATTGCTGCGTTGAAGCACGCCGCCGGCGATGTCCGACTGATTGGTGTTGCCCTTTTTCAGGCGGTCGATCGTGGTTTTCCTGTTCCCGAAGGCGGCGAGGAACTGAAACGGGAATTCCGCACCATCGAACGGGGCGGCGGCGAGCTGGGTGACAGCGTCTTCGATCTCGACGGGGTTCATGCCAACTCTCTATCGCCTGGCCACGCCGGTGTCACGCGGCCGAAGCGGGCGGCGGGCCGGGGCTTGCGCGCCTTGTCGTGCTCTCTGGCGAGGAGCGGGGGTGGGGTCCGGTCCGGGCCTAAGACGAACGGGCCGCGCCCGTCCCGTGAAGGGGATGGCCGGGGCAGGGCTTTGGTTCGTAATGCGCGACCGGAAATACCTGCCCGCGTCGCGAGCCTTTGCGCGAATGCAAGCGTTCGGGCGCCCGCCCGGTCGTGGGTCAGGGCACGCCGAAGGTCCACCCCTCGGTCGCGGCAATCGCGGCGCTCAGGCTCTGTGGCTCCCATAATTCGGGGCGATCCGCGGCGGTGCGGAGCCATGCCGCGGTAAGGAGCGCGTCGGCGCTGTGGTCGTCGATCGGGCCGCGGCGCGCAACCGCGGCGCTGCCCAGGGCGTGAAGGCCTGCGTTCAGCGATGCGCAATCGGTCATCTTGCTGCGCGCGGCGGTGCGTCCGGCGGCGATCGCCGCAAGCGCGGTATAGATTTCCACGATCACCGAACCGCCTTCGGGCAGGGGATCGATCGGCCAGACCGGAACCGCCCCGCCAAGCCGTGCAAGGACCCGCATGCCCGTCAGGCTGGATTTGCCGACCTGCGCCGCGCCGACGAGGTTGAAGTTGGAGTAGGGCTTGCACCCCTGCTGTTCCTGCGCCCATTCGGTGACCCGGAACCGGCCCCGGCGATGGGTGGCATGGGGGTGGTGGAACGCCGCCCCCTCGCGCCCGCCATGCCGCCGGAAATACGCGCTGAGCCGGGGATGATCGACAAGGCTGCCGACCTCCAGATTGGGGTCATCGGCGCAGATCGTATCGACCATCTGCCACAGCGCGCGGGCATTGGCGGGGCTATCCGACCAACCGGGGAAATACGCCCCGCAATCGGCAAAGGGCAGCGCAATGCCGAGATCCATGCCGACCAGCGTGCCGGGCGCAAGCTCGTTGCGCAACCATTCCAGAACCTCGCCGCGCGACCACGGCCTGTCCCTTTGGACGAGCGTCGGCGGGCCATCGCCTGTGCATTGCGCGACGGCGATACCGCGTTGGCGTTCCCCCTTCGCGCCGGACCAGTCGATCGCCGCGAAATGGCGAAACCGGCTCATCCCTCGCCGGACGGCCCGCGCATGTCGCGGCGGCGCGCGTCCCACCATTCCATGCGTTCGGCTATGCGCTTTTCAAAACCGCGCGCGACGGGGCGGTAATATTCCTGCGCCGCCATGTCCTCGGGCCAGTAATCCGCGCCTGAAAACCCGTCATCCGCATCGTGGTCATAGGCGTAATTCTTGCCGTAGCCGATGTCCTTCATCAGCTTTGTCGGCGCGTTCAGGATGTTTTGCGGCGGCATCAGGCTGCCAGTTTCCTTCGCGCTTTTCCACGCGGCCTTCATGGCCTTGTACGCCGCGTTCGATTTTGGCGCGGTCGCGCAATACAGGCACGCCTGCACGATGGCGAGCTCACCCTCCGGCGACCCGAGAAATTCGTAGGAATCCTTCGCCGCGAGACATTGCACCAGCGCGTTGGGATCGGCGAGGCCGATATCCTCCGACGCGAACCGGACCAGCCGGCGCAATACGTAGAGCGGCTCCTCCCCCGCGGTCAGCATCCGGGCGAGATAGTAGAGCGCGGCCTGCGCATCCGACCCGCGCAGCGATTTATGCAACGCGGAAATCAAATTGTAATGCCCGTCGCGATCCTTGTCATAGACCGCGACGCGCCGTTGCAGGAACCGGCCGAGCGCCGCGGGATCGAGGGGTGCGTCGATCCCCGCGGCATAGAGCGTTTCGGCCTGATTGAGCAGGAACCGCCCGTCCCCGTCCGCCGATGCGACAAGCGCGGCGCGCGCATCGGGATCGAGCGGAAGCGGCTGCTCCATCAGATCCTCCGCCTTCGACAAAAGCGCGGACAGCGCGTCCGACCCCAACCGTTCGAGGATCAGCACCTGCGCCCGCGACAGCAGCGCGGCGTTGAGTGCAAAGCTCGGATTTTCGGTCGTCGCGCCGACCAGCGTGACCGTGCCGCGTTCGACGAAGGGGAGGAAGCCATCCTGTTGCGCCCGGTTGAAACGGTGGATCTCGTCCACGAAGAGCAGGGTCCGTTGCCCCGCTTCGCGCGCGCGCTCGGCCTCGGCAAAGGCTTTCTTGAGGTCGGCGACGCCGGAAAAGACCGCGCTGACCGAAATGAACCGCATGCCCACCGCATCGGCGAGGAGGCGCGCGATGCTGGTCTTGCCCGTGCCCGGAGGCCCCCACAGGATCATCGAGGTCAGCCGCCCCGCCGCCACCATGCGCCCGATCGTGCCATCCGCGCCGGTCAGGTGATCCTGACCGACAACATCGGCCAGCGTCGCCGGGCGCAACCTGTCGGCGAGCGGGGCATCCGCTGCGGCGGGGGACGGCGACGGCGAGGGGGGCGGGTCGGATTGAAAAAGGTCGGCCATTGTTCACAATCTAGGATGCGGCACGCGGAATGCCAGATGCGCGCCTGCCGGACCGCACGGATAACGCGGGCCTGCGTGCCGATAGGATGCAGCAAGGATGCCGTTCGAGCGTGGGCTCCGGTGGGCGGGGAATGGCGACTGCCGGGCGGATGCGCCTGTTCGCGGCGCGCGCATGTTGCGTCCCGCTACCGCGGAAACGGATCAGCCTTGCCTATTCCGGCGCGCGGCCCCGGCGCAGCAGGCGGACATAGGTATCGGCGACCGCGCTGTTGATCGTGTCCCAGGCGTAATCGGCGGCCCGTGCCTCCCCCGCCGCGCCATGGCGCCGGGCGAGCGTTTCGTCCGTGACATAGGCGGTGAGCGCCCGCGCAAATGCGTCAATATCGCCCGGTTCGACCAGCATGCCCGATTCGCCATCGGCGACGAGGCTGCTGCTCCCCGTGGCGGCGGCGGCGACCACCGGCACGGCGCAGGCCATCGCCTCCAGCGTGACATTGCCGAACGTTTCGGTCACCGAGGGGTTGAAGAAAACATCCATCGACGCCACCGCGCGGCCCAGATCTTCGCCGGTCTGATGGCCGACGAACACGCCGTGGGGGAGATTGTCCTCGAACCAGCTGCGCGCGGGCCCTTCGCCGATGACCAGCACGCGATGCGCAACGCCCCCATCGCGCAGCTGGCGCACGGCGGCGGTGAACACGTCGAGCCCTTTTTCCATGACGAGCCGGCCGAGGAACCCCACCACCTTTTCATCGTCCCCGATGCCGAGCGATCGGCGCCAGCCCATGTCGCGCCGCGCGGGCGTGAAGATGTCCCGGTCGACCCCGCGGGTCCACAGCGACACGTCGTCGTTCATGCCCTGCGTCTTCAACAGCTCCACCATTGAGGGAGAGGGCGCGACAAGCGCGTCGCAGCGATTGTAGAACCGGCGCAACCCCTTCACCATCAACGGTTCGAGAAACGCCGCGTGATAATAGCGCGGATAGGTTTCGAACCGCGTGTGCACCGAGGCCAGCACCGGAATATCCCGCTCCCGCGCCCAGGTGACGGCACGGTGGCCGAGGATGTCGGGACTCGCCACGTGGACCACATGGGGCGCGAACCGGGCAAGGTCGCGGCGCGCCGCCGCCGATAGCGCGATGGGGAGGCGATATTCGCTGCGCCCCGGAATCGGCACGGCTGGCACGCCGACCAGCGGGCCCGTCGCGGGAAAGGCGGGTTCGTCCACCACCGGCGAATAGGTGCGCACGTCGAACCCCTGCCGCAGCAGATATTCGACCAGCCGGTTGAGCGCCTGGTTCGCGCCATCGCGCACGTAATTGTAATTGCCGCTGAAGAGCGCGACACGCAGACCATTGGGTGACATGTCGCCGCCCATACCGCCCGCCGCCCGCTTTGGCGAGGGGGCTGCGTCGTCGTGGCCCGTCATGCCGGGGTGCGGCGCGGTCCCGGCCGGTCGAGCCGCGTGCCAATCGCGACCGCCGCCGACACCAGCCACGGCACGACAAGGAGCGAAAGCGTGACCTTCGCCAGCAATTGCCCGATGAGCAGCGGCAGGATCGGGAACACGCCCAGAAATGCGACCGTGATGAAGATGACCGTATCGACCGCCTGAGAAATGGCACCGGCGATCCCGGCGCGCACCCACACCGGCCCGCCCATGCGTTCGCGCACGAAGGAGATGATCGTCACGTTGAGCAATTGCGACACGCCATAGGCGATCGGCCCGGCGAGCCAGATCCGGAACGTCCCCGACAATACGGTCTGTATCGCGGTGAGCCGTTCGGGCTCCATGTCGGGGGAGGGGGGGAGCGCCGACACGAAGATCGACAGCAAGATCGCGGCCACCAGCGGAACAAAGCCCCACAGCACCAGCCGGTTCGCCACCCGCCGCCCGTAAAGCTCCGTCACCGCGCCGCCGAGGATCACGAGGATGAGAAACGCGAACATCCCCGATTCCACCGCGAACGGGCCGAGCGCGACCTGCTTGTTCCCCAGCACGCCCGCAATGCACGTCATCCCGCCATAAAGCAGGGCGAACACGAATAGGGCAGGGGCGATGACCGGCCGATCGGCGGGAAGAGCGGAATGTGCGTTCATCCCTGCAGGCGATAGCCGGTTTGGCCCATACCGCAAGACCATACCGCATGCTCGTGCCGCGATCCGGGCGATTGACCGGCGGCCCGCCGCTGGCTAGTTCCGCGCGGGTTTCCTGCCCCGTTTGAATTCGCGTTTTGCCCGGAGAGCCGATTGTCCGCCGAACCTTATGACATTGTCGCGCTGGGCGATGCCATTGTCGATGTGCTGGCCCGCCGGGACGATGCATTTCTTGCCGCGTGCGGGGTGGAGAAGGGCACGATGCGCCTGCTCGCCGATGCCGATGCCGCCGCCCTTGCCCGCGCGATGCAGGACAGCGGCACGGTCGACGAAATTCCCGGCGGAAGCGCGGCCAACACGCTCGCCGGCGTGGCGGCGCAGGGGGCGCGGGCGCGCTTCATCGGGCAGACGGGCGCCGACCGGCTGGGCACGGTGTTTGCGCAGCACATGGATGCGCTGCGAATCGATTTCGACACGCCGCCTGTCGCCGAGGCGCCGACGGGCCGCTGCTTCATCCTCATCAGCCCGGATGCGCAACGCACCATGCAGACGGCGCCCGGGGCAAGCCATCTCCTGACCCGCGACGCGCTGGACGAGGATGCGATCCGTTCGGCGCGCATCCTGTTCCTCGAAGGGTATCTGTGGGGGCCGGACACGCCGCGCGGCGCCATGGTCCGCGCGATCGAGATTGCCCGGCGGGAGACGCGCACGGTCGCGTTCACCCTGTCCGATTCCATCGTCATTCCGGGGCGCCGGGACAGCCTCGCCCGGCTGGTGGCGGACGGGGGCGTCGATATTCTGTTCGCGAATGAATACGAGGCATGCCTGATGGCGGGTGTGCCCGACGCCGAAACTGCGATCGCCGCGCTTGCCGCGCAGGTGCCGACGCTCGTCGTGACGAAGGGGGCCGAGGGCGCGCTGGCCATCGCAGGGGGGGAGCGTGTCGAGATTGCCGCCGCGCCTGTGGACACGGTGATCGACACGACCGGCGCGGGTGATCAGTTCGCCGCCGGCTTCCTCGCCGCGCATGCGCGGGGCGGGGACATCGCGCAATGCCTCCATGGCGGAGCGGAAGCGGCGGCGGCGGTCATCGCCCATGTCGGCGCGCGCCCGTTGATGACTGAAAAAGGAAACGGATGATGCCCGCAATACGCGCGCTCGCAATCTATTGCGGATCGGCACAAGGTCGCGACCCCGAACACATGGAAACGGCCCGCCGGCTGGGCCGCGCGATGGCGGAGGAGGGCATCGATCTCGTCTATGGCGGGGGCAGGCTCGGCCTGATGGGCGCGGTGGCCGATGCGGTGCTCGACGCTGGCGGCAAGGCTTTCGGCGTGATCCCCGACGCGCTCGTCCGGCACGAGGTCGCGCATACCGGCCTGACCGAATTGCACACCGTCGCCGACATGCATCAGCGCAAGGCGAAGATGACGGAACTTGCCGACGGTTTCCTGTGCCTGCCGGGCGGGATCGGCACGATGGACGAATTGTTCGAGGCCTGGACCTGGAACGCGCTCGGCTATCATGCGAAGCCGTTCTGCCTGCTCAACACCGGCGGATACTGGGACCGGTTTCTCGGCTTTTGCGACCACATGCGCAACGAAGGCTTCATGAGCGAGCAGCGCCGCGGCCAGCTTTTGTGCGCCGAAACGATCGGCGATGCGCTAACCGTGCTGGAAGCCGCGGCGAGTGCGAAACCGGGCGGGCCGGTCTGGTAAGGATCAGCTGCGGGTGAGCGCGTCCGGCCCGAAGCCGTGCGGCAGCAATGCGCCAATCGTCGTGTCTAGCCGGGCATCGCCCGTAGCCCCGACGCAGGTCACGGCAATGTCGCGGCCCGAAAGGCATGCCGCCTCGTAAATCGCCTGCCGGCAACCGCCGCACGGGGTCACCACGTCGTGCCCCGCGATACCGTCGCCCGCCGCGGCGCCGCCCGCCACCACCACATGGGTAATCTGCGCCAGCCCAAAGCGGTGCTGCGCCGCGCTCAGCGCCGATTGCTCGGCACACAGGCCGAGGCGGTAGCATGCGTTTTCCATGTTCGCGCCGGTGGCCACCGTTCCGTCGGCGGAGAGCACGGCGCACCCGACGCGAAAGTTCGAATAGGGAGCGTGCGCGCGGGCCGCGGCGTCGCGCGCGGCGGCGATGAGGTCGTCGATGGTCATGGCCGCCTTCATATCGGCGCGGCGACCGGGCGCAAGGGTGCGGCGCGCTATCGGTTCAGCGAAAAGGTGATCGGCACCACGACCCATGCAGCCACGGCGCGGCCCGTCTGCGTCGCCGGCTTGAACTTCCATTTGCGCACCGCGCGCAGGGCCGCCTCGTCAAGCCGGGAGGAGCGGCTTCCCTCTGCAATCTTCAGCGTGTCGACCCGGCCCGACGGATCGACCAGCACGCGCAGCAGCACCGTGCCTTCCTCCCGCGCGCGGCGGGCGATGAACGGATATTCGGGCGCCGGATTGTCGCGCTGTGCCGCGGCGACGTCGGGCGGGGTGATCGGGGCGGGCGCAGTTTCGGCGGTCGTCGGCGCGGCGGGGCCGGGCGCGGCGGCGGGCATCGGGGGCAGCGCGATGGGCATGACCGGCACGTTCGCGACCGGCGTGGCCGTGCGGGCAAGGGCGATGCGCGGCACGGGCGCGACCGTTTCGCCGGCCGGAGTGGCGGGCGCCCGCGAATCCGGCGGCGTATCGGGTTCGGGGGTGGCAACCGGTTCGGTCGGAGCGGGCGCATTGGCGGCGAGCGGGATGTCGAAGCTTTGCACGATCGGCACGGGCTCGGCGCGGTCCGCCACCACGCCGAGGGTCAGCAGGCCCGCGAACGCGACCGCATGGATCGCCCCCACCGCCGCCACGCTGCGCCAGTCGAATGTGGCGGCGCGATAGCCGGATGGTGCAACGGGTGCTTCGGAACGGACATCCCCACGCATGGATGCCGGAGTCGCCGGCGCCGAACGAGCGGGGCGGTCCTCCGGCACCATCGCTGTGCCCGATTGGATGGCAAGGCTCGAATTGCCGGAGTGCAGATACACGCGATTCCCCTTAATCAGCGATATTGCGAATTATTTGCACTCCGGCGGTCCGAAAATCAATAGCGGACGCTGAGCGTGGCGAGCGCCTGCCGTCCCGCGGCGGGGATGGCGAAATGCGGGTTGCGCAATTTCACCGCATAGCGTTCATCCGTGAGGTTCTGCACGTTGAGGCGCAGGCCCAGATGGTCGGTGAACAGGAACTCGGCATCCGCGTCGAGGCGCACATAGCCATCCGCGCTGATGAGATTGGCGCCATCCGCGTAACGCTTCGACGCGCCATAGGCACCGCCGCCCACGGCAAGGCGCGGCGTGACCTGGTAATTGGCGGTAAGCGCGAAATTATGCCGCGGCGTGTTGGGCAGCGCATTGCCGAAATTGGCGTCCGCCTCATCGCGCAATTCGCTGTCCACGAGCGTATATCCCGCCAGCAGGGTCAACGCCCCGATCCGTCCCGACGCGCTCAGTTCCACGCCTTGAAGCCGCGCGGAGCCGAAGGTTTCGACGACATTATCGAGATCGTCGAGCTGCACGATATTGTTACGCTTCACCCGGTACAGCGCACCCGATAGCAGCATGTCCCCGCCGAACAGCTCGGCTTTGGCGCCCACTTCCCAGTTTTCGAAACCTTGCGGGCGATAGGACTGATTATTGCCGTTCAGGTTTTCGGCCCCTTCGCCCACGGTGGCGCCCGGCGGCGTCTTGGAATCGGCGTAGGAGGCATAGAGGCTGGTGTTCGAAGTCGGCTTGACGATGACGCCGGCCTGATAGCTGAAGAAATCGCCACCGGTCGCCGCATCGTAACAACCGCCCCGGCCGCAGCCCTTCGACGTCGCCGAAAAATCGGTCCACCGCACGCCGCCATTCACAAGCAGCGAGGGCAGGAGCGTGACGGTGTCGAACAGGTAGACGCTGTAATCCTCCGCCGTGGCATTGGCCGGCGTGCTGCTGCGCGTGATGGTGCCGGTCCACGGGTCCGACGGGTCGGGATTGGCAAGGTCGGTGCAATTATACGTTTCGAACGATATTTCGGGACAGTTCCGGTCGCCGGTATCGACGCTGTAATTGCGGTTCGCGCTATCGGCGTAGCTGTATTCGAACCCGGCGGAGAGGCTGTGGCCGATGCCGCCGGTGTCGAACACCGCGGCGAGATTGGTGTTGCTGGCGATGCTGTCGCTGAGGGAATTGCGGCTCTTGGTGGCGCGCCACACCTGGCCGTTCGCGACGTTGCCGGCGCTGTCGTCCGGGTTGGTGACGATATAGTCGTTGCGCGCCCGGCTGAACCGCGTTCCATGCGACAGCGTCACCCCGCCGCCGAGATAGCCGTTGAACAGAAAACTGCCCGAATCGACGCTGGTCTCCTGAAAATCGCGGGCGAGCAGGCCGTAGAAATTGTCGAAATCCACATCCGCCGGTTCGCGCCGCTCGTCGGGAAGCTGCCCGCGCGACGTCGTCGGGATGCCGTAATCGGGCATGCTGTCGGTTTCGTAATGATAATAGGCGAGGCTGGCCGTGATCGGCGTGCCCGCGCCCCAGGTCACGGACGGCATCACGCCCCAACGGTCGTTGAACACCGCGTCGCGGCCGGCAACGTCGGAATCCTGCCACATGCCGACGACGCGAAAGGCGAGCTTATCGGCGACTTGCGCATTCACATCGGCGGTCGCGCGGTAGAATTCGTCGGTGCCGACGGTGCCCTGTGCTTCGATGGCATCGCCTGCCTTCGCAATTTTGGAGACGAGGTTGATCGCGCCCGCCGCCGTGCCGCGCCCGCCGAAGGTGGAACTGGGTCCCTTGGCAACCTCGATCGCCTCCAGTGCGAAGGTTTCGCGCGTTTGCGAGCCGATGTCGCGCAGCCCGTCGACGAACACGTCGCCGGTCGCATCGACCCCGCGGATGAGCGGGATGTCCGCCGCCGCGGTGCCCCCTTCGCCCGCGCCCAGCGTGATGCCCGGCACCGTGCGCAAGGCGTCCTCCAGCGTGAAGGAGGCGGTGTGCTCGATGACGTCCTCGGTCACGACATTGACGATGCGCGGCGTGTCGAGGAGCGGGGCGGTGGCCTTGGGCGAACGCTGCGCCTCCGCGCGATAGCCGTCGCTGACCGCGTCGTCGGTGATGGTCATCCCTTCAAGCCGGGTTTCGGCCTGTTCGACATTGCCCGTTGCGGTGGTCCCCTGCGCCAGCGCGGGCGAGGCGAAGGCCGCGGCGGTGCCGATGCAACCGAGGACGAGCGAACGATTGCGAAATGCGGTTGAGCGGTCGGTGTTCATGAGTTCCCCTTCATGGTGAGCCCGGTCTGCCGGGCGTCGCGATGAAGGCGCTATTGCGAACCATTTTCACTACGTCAAGCTTATTGCAAAAGATTCGTAATAGCATTTAGGCTTGTGCGGTCTCAGCTATCGGCCCACCGCCGCAGCAGGTTGTGATATAATGCGGTGAGCGCGATCACCGTCGCATCCCCGCCGCCGTGGCGGGCGGTGAGATCCTGTACCGCGCGGTCGAGCCGGAACAGCTCCTCGCGCTCCGCATCGCTGCGCACCATGCTCTGCAACCAGAAGAACGAGGCGATGCGCGCGCCGCGCGTCACCGGCTCGACCCGGTGCACGCTCGACGCGGGATAAAGCACGGCATGGCCCGCCGGCAGCTTCACTCTGTGCTCGCCGAACAGATCCTCCACCACGAGCGCGCCGCCGTCATATTCGTCCGGCTCCTCCAGAAACACGGTGCAGGACAGGTCGCTGCGGATAACGAAATCGGTTCCGCCCAGCCGGCGGATCGCGTTGTCCACGTGGGCGCCGAACGTCTCGCCGCCTTCATACCGGTTGAACAAGGGCGGAAACACCTTGAGCGGGAGCGCGGCGGAAATGAACAAGGGCGAACGGTTGAGCGCCCCTGCGACGATGGCGCTCGCCTTGCGGGCCGTGTCGGAGCCTTCCTGCAATTGCCGGTTCTTCTTGGCGAGGCGGGATTGATGGCCCGACGTCTCGTTCCCGTCGACCCACGGGCCTGGGTCGATCAGCGAGCGCAGATCGCGGACCTCTTCGCGGGACAACAGTTCGGGAATGGTCAGCATCATGATCGCGGTCTCAAAGCATGGCGCGCCAGGCGGCGCTGTATCGGATGGTGCCGCCGGCGTCGGTGACGCGGGCGGGCAGGTTGCGGGCGTCGGCGAACGCCACCGCGGCATCGGGCGGCATCGCCATTATCGCGGTGGCGAGCGCGTCGGCCTGCATGCAATCGCGGTGGAGGACCGAGGCGGCGCGCGATCCGCCGCGCATCGGCGCCCCGGTCGTGGGCGCGATGGTGTGGGACCAATCCCCGCCGCCTGCGGAACGCCGCCGGTGCCAGTCGCCGGAGGTGGCGAGCGACCAGTTGCTCAACGCGACGCGGGCGGGTGGGGCGTCAATGCCGGGGGCATCCTCGATCCCGGCCCACCACGGCTGCCCATCGCGGCGGACCCCGCAGCCGCGCAATTCCCCGCCGATCTCGACGAGGTGATGCGTCACCCCTGCGCGGCATAGCAGGATGGACGCGAGATCGACGGCATAGCCCTTGGCAATGGCGCTGAAATCGAGCGCGACTCCGCCGGGCTGCACGATGGTGTCGCTTTGCGCGTCGAACAGGATGGCGCGCCAGCGGGACGCATCGCCGGCGGCCGCGGGCATGGTCACGGGCGGCGGCGCGGCGCCGAAACCCCATGCCTCGCTCACCCGACCGAGCGCAGGGTCGAACGCCCCGCCCGTGGCCCGCGCGATATTGAGCGCGCAGTCCAGCACCAGCGCGAATTGCGGCGGCATCGCAAATCGCGTGCCCGGATCGGCACGGTTGAAGCGGCTGAGCAGCGAATCGGGGTTCCACTGGCTCATCTGCGCGGTGACGAGGGCGATCGCGCGTGCCATGCAGCGTCGCGCATGGGACGCGCCATCGCCATCCGCCACGCCGACGATGCGCCACCGCGTGCCGATCGCCTCGCCCTCCACCGCGAAATCCACGCCGTCGGCGAAGGGCACGAACGATTGCGGCCGCCCCACCATGGGCGGGACGGCCACATCGATGGCGGCTTCGGCCAGCGCCGTCACGCCGGATTGAATTCCAGCACGGCGGAGTAGCTCGCGCGGCGTCCGCCGTCCGCATTGGCGGATGTCTCGATGAAATACATGCCGGGCACCGGTGCGGTGAGCGTGACCAGCCCGTCCGCGTCGGTGGACATCGTCTCGATCCCCGCCTCGTCGCGATAGCGCGTGTCGCCCTTCACGAATTCGATGTCCATCGCCGCAGGCTCTCCATCGAGGAGGAAGCGGAATTGGGCCGGCTCGCCCGCGATGAGGTCGTTGGGGTGGGTGACGGGCATCATCTCGATGCCTTTGCCGGTGGGCTGCAACGCCGTTTCGTTGGGCGCGCCGAGCGTCACGAAGGTTTCGACCCGGCTCGATACCGGGGTGAGCTGGACCTCGGTGGCGCCTGCGGGAATGGCGGTGTCCGCCTCCGCCGCGGTGCCGCGCCACCGTTTCGCCTCGCCGTTCAGCATGTAGCGTCCGAACATCCCCTCGCTCGCCAGCGCGATGCGATAGGTGCCTTCGGTATCGAGCGGCACGTCGAACACGCTGCGATATTTGCCGGTGCCGATGATGGCGGGGGCGACCACATTGCCGTCGGGACCGGTCACGACCAGATCGTCCAGCCCGGCGGCATGGTGGTCGAAATTGAACAGCGCGTTGGAAATCGCGGCGTCGACCGTCACCGTCTCACTCTGCCCCGAAAGGACGGTGGCCGACGGCAGCAACCAGCGGCGATGCGCCTGCGCCGGGGTGGCGAGCGTCATGCCGATCACCCCGGCGAGGGCCATGGTGGTCAGTGTCCGGCGCAGGCGCCGTGCAGGTGTCGTCCTTTGCGATGTCGTGGTCATGCTGCGGTTCCTTGTGAGGGTCATGGATTGATGGTGAGTGTGACGGTGCCGAGTTCCTTCGACCCCTCCGCCGATCGGGCGACGCGCCCGCCGCCCCAGCGGAACGGGATCGACACCAGTTCGCGCCCGCCGACCTCGCGCGCGGCCTCGACGCGGAGGACGTAGTTTCCGGCGGACAGCGCGCGGGTGGCACGTGCGGGCACCTTGATCGCGTGGCGGCCGGGCGCGCGGGTCGGCCCGGAAAGCCCGCTCACCGGCAAGTTCAGCGAGCGGCCCGACTTTCGCCACCAGGTGCGGATGTCGCTCAACCATTTGCGCCCTTCGCCGCCGCGCAGGTCGGTATCGTACCATACGGCGACATCGGCGACGGCCTTGCCCGAACCGTCCTCGATCCATGCGGCGAGATAGGGGCGGTGATATTCCGCCACCGAGAGGCGGGGGATTTCCACGCCGACGGTCATGTCCTGTGCGGCGGCGGGCGCGACGGCGAATGTGGAGCCGAGCAGGCCGACGGTGACGCGCGCCGCGATGCGCGCATGGGGTGCGGGGGTGGGAGAATGCATCGCCGTGTCGACCTCAATGTTGGATGAAAATGATGATGAGCAGCGCCGGCACGACAAGCCCCGCCCCGACCAGCGGCCAGGTGGAACGCCGTTTCTTTGCATGGAGCCAGAGCAGGAACAGCCCGCTCAACGCAAAGACGAAGCAGGCGATGGAGAATATGTCGATGAACCAGCCCCATGCCGTGCCGGTATCGCGCGCCTTGTGCAGGTCGTTGAGATAGGAGATCCAGCCCCGGTCGGTGCGCTCCATGATGACGTCGCCGCTTTGCAGATCGAACGCCACCCATCCGTCGCCGCCGGGGCGGGGGAGGGGGACATAGACTTCCTGCTCCGACCATTCGGCGGGCCGTCCGGCAAGCCCGGTGTCCAGCGTGTCGTGCGACCATTGCGCGACCGAGGCCGGCATTTGCGGATCGTCGCCGCGCTGCGCCGCCTGCAAGGCGCGGAGCAGGGAGGGTTGCAACGTATCCTCGACCGTGACGACGACAGGATCGGCGGAAATGTCGGCGGCGTGGTTCAAGGTGATGCCGGTAAAGGCGAAAAGCAGCAATCCGACGAGACAGATCGCGCTGCTGACCCAGTGCCAGAGGTGAAGTTGCTTCGACCAGAACGGCGAGACGCGGCGCCCCCGTGCCGCCGCCCGCCGCGGCGGGGCAGGCGACGGCGCACGGGTCGCGGCCCCGCCGCTTGCGCCGCGTGCCGCAGAGAACACGCGCGGCGATCGAACGGATTGATTCGTCGAAGTCATCGACGACGTGTTAGCTGCTATTGAGAAAGATATGCAATAGCGAGTTTAGGAAGGGCGCCTCCAGATGCGCCGTGCCGCCGGCTTCACAAACGACTGGACCCCGGATCTCGCCAAAACGAGATCCGGGGTCCTTTTGCTACGTCCCTCGCGGGGCGTAGAAACTGTTTAGCCGTTCAGGTCAGGCGATCAGCCTTTGACGCCCTGGGGGATGACCGCGCTTGCTTTCAAATAGACGCGGTTGTCGTCGATCTTCTCCACCTCGTCGAGCGAGATGAAATGGTGCATGTTGTCACCGGCGTCGGACTTCGTCAGCTTGATGCGGTTGTCCTCGACTTCGTCCACGGTCCCGACATGCTGGCCATTGATGTCGGCAACTTCCATGTGTTCCTTGATGCGGATCTTCTCGAACATAAAAACCTACTTTCTTTCTTGTGTGCCGCTTCGTTGCGGCGCTTGTATATGAAACGGACGGAACGCCGCATCGGTCCACGCTTCGCCGCGTGAAACGCTCGCTTCGTGGCGTGGCCCCGCGATGGCCGGATAGGATCCGCCCGCGGCCCGTTCCCTGAACACGTACCAAGGTTGAAAAGCCGCGCGGCATTACTGTCCGCGTGGCAGGAAAAGGAGCGAACATGGACGACGACCGTATCTGGACATTCGAGGAAGAGCTGTGGACCGGCGGCAAGGACGCCTACGAACGCAAGGTGGGCAGCGAATGCCTGATGGCGTTGCCGACGATGCCGTTCGTGTTCGATGGCCGCGCCGCGAAGAACGCGGTCGAGGACACGCCGAGCTGGGAAAACGTCAGCTTCGAGGACAAGAGCGTCGAACGCCCGCAGGAAGGGTTGATCGTCATTGCCTATCGCGCGCGCGCGTCGCGGGGTGAGGAAACCTATCACGCCGTATGCACGAGCACTCTGACTCGGATCGAGCACGAGGAATGGAAAGTCGTGCAGCATCAGCAGACGCCGTTCGACACCAATGTCGCATCGCCGGACTGATACTTCGCGATCACACGACGACGAAAAGGCCGGGCGGATCGACCGCCCGGCCTTTTTCATGCCGGCCTTTTTGATGGACGACTTTCCGCCCCGGAAATGGCAAATGCCCCTCCCTCGTAAAGAGGAAGAGGCATTCCCGTGGCCCCGAACCGCCAGAAGGGCCAACGGTATTCGTAAAACGTCGTCCGCGCGGCGTCAGCGCCCCGGTTCTTCCTCGAATTGCACCGCGTTCGCGCCGGTGGCGGACAGGCGGACGATGTCGCCCTCCACATCCGCGACGAGGCCGATCGCGATGTAATGATGGTGGCCGGCATGGCTCTGCTGGTCGAAACCGGCGCTGGCGCTATCCTTGGTCAGCTTGATGCGGTCGCCCTCGATCCGGTCCACGGTGCCGACATGCGCCCCGTCGGCGCCGACGACCTGCATGTGCTCGCGGATGCGGCCCGTGTCGGCGGGCGCGCTGACCGGCGCGGTGGGGGCGTTTTCGCCATCACGCGATTCGCCTTCCTTCACGCCGGTGCGTTCGGGTTCGATACCGTTTTCCTGCGCCCAGCGGCCGCCGCTATTCGTGGCGGTGCCGGTGACCTTGCGGGAATCGGTCGGTTCGTATTCGCCCATCGTCACGCACTCCGCTATGCTCGTTGTTCTATCCTGGTCGTCGCCCGGCGCGCGAAGGGGGGAGCGCAGCCAGACGACTTGCTGTAAAAAGCGCACGGAGATGGCTTCGGTTCCGGCCGTTTCGCCTTGATTGCGCCGCATTCCCGCCTTTTGCCGACGAGCCGACATGCATGTGCGACCGGAGGAAAAATTGCGGCTTTCACCGGTAATCCACTGCCATCCGCCGCAAAGGGGATGCGCAACGGCAAATCTGTTGTTAAACACAAGATCAAGCGCAGCGGAGCCGATCCGACCCGCTGTATGGTGTGCCCGCGCGTATGCCGGGCATCCCTGCCATTTTGACCGTTACGAAAGAAGCCTTGCCCATGTCGCTGACCGAAGCCCGCAAGACCTACAAGCCGTTCGAATATCCGTGGGCCTATGATTTCTGGAAGCGTCAGCAGCAATTGCACTGGCTGCCGGAGGAAGTGCCGCTGGGCGAGGATTGCCGCGACTGGGCACAGAAGCTGACCGCGCACGAACGCAATTTGCTCACGCAGATCTTCCGCTTCTTCACCCAGGCCGATGTCGAGGTGCAGGATTGCTACCACGACAAATATGGCCGGGTGTTCAAGCCGACCGAAGTGAAGATGATGCTGACCGCTTTCTCGAACATGGAAACGGTGCATATCGCGGCCTATTCCCACCTTCTCGACACCATTGGCATGCCCGAAAGCGAATATGGCATGTTCATGGAATATGCCGAGATGAAGGACAAGCACGATTATCTGCAGCAGTTCGGCGTCGACACGGACGAGGATATCGCCCGTACGCTCGCGATGTTCGGCGGCTTTACCGAAGGGCTGCAGCTGTTCGCCAGCTTTGCCATGCTGATGAACTTCCCGCGCTTCAACAAGATGAAGGGCATGGGGCAGATCGTGTCCTGGTCGGTGCGCGACGAATCGCTCCACTGCGAAGGGATCATTCAGCTGTTCCACGCCTTCTGCGCCGAGCGGGGCTGCCTGACCCGCGCGGTGAAGGAAGACATCATGGATGCGTGCCAGAAATCGGTGCGGCTCGAAGATGCGTTCATCGACCTCGCGTTCGAGCAGGGCCCGGTCACCGGTATGACCGCCAAGGACATCAAGAAGTACATCCGCTACATCGCCGACTGGCGGTTGGGGCAGCTTGGGCTGCCGGCGATCTACATGATCGAGGAACACCCGCTGCCGTGGCTGACCCCGCTGCTCAATGGCGTGGAGCATGCCAATTTCTTCGAAACGCGCGCCACCGAATATTCGAAGGCCGCGACGAAGGGCAACTGGAACGACGTCTGGGCCAGCTTCGACAATCGCAAGGCGAAGGCCAACGATACCGAAGAGGCGGCGGACGATGGCCCGGGTCTTTTCGGCGAGGTGCAGGCGGCGGAATAACCGCTGTGGGAACCGCCTCCCGCTAAGGTCGTTCATCTTCCGGAAAGGTCGACAGTCACGACTTTAACAGGAGAGAACATGGCCGACGCACCCGCACCCCGCAAACGTCCGAACTGGCTCTGGATCGTCATACTGGCGCTTCTGGCCTTGCTTGCGCTGCTCTGGATTTTCGGGGCGTTCGGCGGCGACACGGATGCCGAGCCGGATCTTGGCGAAGCGGTCGGGGTCGAGGATGCGGGGACCGAGGTGTACGAGCCCGCGGTCACCGGCGACATGGACACGACCGCCGGTGCGGCCACGGGCGACATCGACGTGACCGGCGCCGAAACCGATCCCGCCACGCTCGCCACCCTGCCCGACATGGTCGGCGACACGATCGCGTACAGCAACCTGCTGGTCAATCGCGTGATCGGGGACGAGGCGTTCACCATCGGCACCGGATCGTCGGAAACGCTGGTCCGCTTTGACGAGGCACGCACGCCGAACACCGCGATGGAAGGCGGCGTCGACGTCAATCCCGGCGCGACCGTTTCGATGCGCGGCGAGGTGCGCAGCCTCTCCGACGATACCGATCTTCCGCCGAGCGTGCGCAACGATCTTTCGGCCGGGCGCGGCGTCTATATCTGGGCGACCGACGTGCGCTGGCCGCGCGAAGTGACCATCGATCGTCAGCCGTAAGCCACACGCAAAACCACGCAAAAAGGGCGGCCCCCACGCGGGAGGCCGCCCTTTCTTTGTGCGGTGTCGGGCGTTACTGCGCGACCGTGATGTCCTCGATCCGCTGGATGACGGCATCGCCGCACACCACGTCGACATAGGCGTAGGAGGGGAGGCCCGGCTCCACCTCGCCGCGCACGGGATGCCAGCCGGCCGCCTCCTCCGACGGTTCCACCGAAAGGCGCATGATCTGTCCGGGCGGCTGCATCCGGTTCGTCGGGCCTTTCGTCAATGTCACGCTCGCCCGTTCGGGAAGAAGCGCCTCGCCCTGCACGATCAGGGTGGGGCGCGCGCCCGGTCCCGGCATCGCATTGACGAATGCGGTCCAGTTGCGCGTTTCGGTCGGGCAGACCGGCACGGCCATCACCTGCTCCTCGTCATTGCCGGCCATCATCGTCGTGCATCCCGTCACCATGGTCCCGGCGGCCAGTACCGCCGCGATGCGTCCCGTATTCTTCATCTCTTCCGTTCCTCTGATTCCATGCGCGCCTGTTTCCCCGGCCAACGTACACTTGCGATTCGCGGCGCGGGGATGCAAGGCATCGGCCATGAGCGATAGCACGAACGACATGAATGGCACGCTGCGCGATGCCGCCGCCGCGTCCAAGGCCTGGCCTTTCGAAGAGGCGCGCCGGATCGTCAAACGCTATCCCGACGGCAAGCGCGACGCGGATGGCAATCTGGTGCCCGTATTGTTCGAAACGGGATACGGGCCGAGCGGGCTGCCGCATATCGGCACGTTTCAGGAAGTTCTTCGCACCACGCTCGTCCGCCGCGCTTACGAGGCGCTGACCGGCGGCCATCCGACCCGGCTCGTGGCATTCAGCGACGACATGGACGGCCTGCGCAAGGTGCCCGACAACGTGCCCAATGGCGCCGCGCTCAGCGATCAGCTTGGCAAGCCATTGTCCCGCATCACCGATCCGTTCGGCGAACATGACAGCTTTGCCGCGCACAATAATGCGATGCTGCGCGCGTTTCTCGACCGGTTCGGTTTCGACTATGAATTCATCGCCGCGTCCGATCGCTATAATTCGGGGGCGTTCGACGATGCGCTGCGCAATGTGCTGCGCCAGTATGACAAGATCATGGCCGTCATGCTGCCGACCCTGCGCGCCGAACGGGCGGCGACCTATTCGCCCATCCTCCCGATCAGCCCGACGAGCGGCCGCGTATTGCAGGTGCCGATCGAGGTCGTCGATGCGGAGTCAGGTCTCGTCCGGTTCGAGGACGAGGGCGAGACGATCGAGCATTGCGTGCTGGGCGGCCGGGCCAAGCTGCAATGGAAGGTCGACTGGGCGATGCGTTGGGTCGCGCTCGGCGTCGATTACGAGATGTATGGCAAGGATCTCACCGACAGCGGCGTGCAGTCGGGCAAGATCGCGAAGATCCTCGGCGGGCGCAAGCCGGAGGGGCTGATCTACGAGCTGTTCCTCGACGCGAAGGGCGAGAAGATTTCGAAGTCGAAGGGCAATGGCCTCACCATCGACGAATGGCTGCGCTACGGCAGCGAGGAAAGCCTCGGCTTCTACATCTATCGCGAGCCGAAGAGCGCGAAGCAGCTCCACATCGGCGTCATTCCCAAGGCCGTCGATGAATATTGGCAGTTCCGCGAAAAGCTCCCCGAACAGCCGATCGAGCAAAGGCTGGGCAACCCTGCCTGGCACACGCTGCGCGCGAATACGGGCGGGGCGGGGGCCGACGCGCCGGGCGAGGGCGACAGCCTGCCGGTGACCTATGGCCTGTTGCTCAATCTCGTCAGCGTGCTCGGCGCGCAGGCCGATTCCGAACAGGTGTGGTCCTATCTCGGCAATTACATCGCCGATGCCTCGCCCGACGCGCATCCCGATCTTGCCGTGCTGGTGGACCGGGCGCTGGCCTACAACCGCGATTTCGTGGCCCCCACGATGCAGCGCCGCGCGCCGGAGCCGAACGAAGCCGCCGCGCTCGCCGCGCTCGATGCCGAACTCGCCACGCGGGCCGAGGACACCCCGGCCGAGGAATTGCAGAACCTCGTCTACGAAATCGGCAAGCGCGAGGAATTCGGGTTCGAGAAACTGCGCGACTGGTTCCGGGCGCTTTACGAAACGCTGCTCGGCAGTGCGCAGGGGCCGCGCATGGGCAGCTTCATCGCGCTCTACGGCGTCGGCAACAGCCGGACACTGATCGCGGAGGCCATCGCCCGCAAACCGTAGGGCGCCGGGTTCAGTACCAGCGCCGGCTGCGATACCAGCGGGTCACGACATATTTGACCCCGGCGAGCACCGGCGTCCCGGCGTGCAGCGTATCGACATTCGGCGTCCCGTCGTCGAGCGCGTTGTTCCACGCGATCAACGTGCCGCGCTGCGGCGGGATCGACACGTTGACGCGGGGAAAATCGGTCGTGCCGCCTTCCTCCACATCGTTGAGATAGACCATCAGCGTCCATGCCCGCTGACCACCCGTGGCGACCTTTTCGGTCCAGTAGGGCGCATCGGTGTCGAACCAGTCGTGATGCGCCTTGAACTGCTGCCCCACCTCGTACCGCTGCCCCTGGAGCGTTTCGCCGAAATTCTCCTCTACGCCGAGCAGGTCGTCCATGCGCCGGTGCAGCATGCGGATGAACGGGTCCGACGGATCCATGTCGCCGGAATAGCTGGTGCGGGAAGACCGTCCGTAATCCACGTCGAACACCGGCGAGGGGCGCGCGACCCGGTCGATCAGGCCGCAAAGCCGGTCGCATTCCTCCGCGGAGAAGAAATCGGCCACGCCGAACAGTTGCAGGTTTTCATCGACGAGCTTTTCGACCGAGGTGTCCGCCTCCAGCCGGGCAAGGACATGACGGTTCAGCGCGGCAATCTCGCGCTGGTTCTCTGCATCGATCTGGGAGACTCTGGCCATGAGATCCTTCGTTGGTGGATGGCGCCCGACAATTGTGCATTGTTCCTCTGTGCCGAGGTGATAAGCATGAAACCATGGACAGGATCAACACCCCGCAGCACCGCTATTCAAGCGTTGCCATCGCCCTCCACTGGATCATGGCCGTGTTGATCATCGGCAACTGGTTCATCCCCATCCTGACCGAAGCGACGGCAGAGGACGTTCACCGATCCGCCATGGGGTGGCACAAGGCCATCGGCATCACCGTGCTGCTCCTCGCCGTGGTGCGCATCGCATGGCGCATCGTGCATCCGCGCCCCCCGCTGGAGCCCACGCTGCGCCCGTGGGAGCGGGCGCTGGCGAAAACGACCTACACGCTTTTCTACATCCTGATCGTGGCGATCCCGCTGGCCGGGTGGATCATGGTTTCGGCCGGAAATGACGGGATCGCGGCGAATATCCTCGGCATTGGCGTGCCGACGCTGCCCATCGCGGACAAATCCGCCGGGGAAGTCGCCCACGAAATGCACGAGATCCTGGCGTTTTTCATGGCCGGGCTGGTCGTGTTGCACGTGGCGGGCGCGTTGAAACATCATTTCGTCGATTCCGACGGGACGCTGGCCCGCATGGTGCCCTTCCTGCGCCGATAAGGACCGGCCCCGCGCCCGGTCCGGGGCACGGGGGTTTCGCTTACCAGAAGAAGTCGTGGATCACGTCGACGACGCGGCCGTTATACGTATCGACGAGCAGGACATCGTCGTAATACCGGACCCAGCGATAATCGCCATAGACCGCCGGCAGGCGATAGCGCCACGGATCGTTGATCCAGTAACGCTGGCTATAGAATGGCGAGCCGAGCGAGATGCCGATGTTGAACCGGCTGTAACGATAATCGCGATAGGGCGGCAGGTAACGGGTCATCCGGTAGAGCCGGCGATTCGCCATGCGATAGCGTTGCCAGTCATAGCGATCGCTCTCGCGCCAGCGCCGGTCCCAGCGGTCGTGCCGCGCCTGTTGCCCGTCGCGCCAGTCCCTGCTGCGCCAGTCGCGGTCGTCCCGGTTGCGGTCCCGGTTCCGCCAGTCGCGACTGTCGCGGCGGTCCTGCCAATCGCGCCCGCCGTCCCGGTCGCGCCAGCGTTCGTTCCCGCGCCAGTCCCGGTCCCACTCGTCATAGCGGTTGCTGTCGCCGTCGCGATCCCAGCGCCGCTCGCGCCAGTCGGGGCGGTCGCGATCATCGTCCCGCTCGCCACGGCGGCCGTCACGCTCGCGCCAGTCGGAACGGTTGCGCCAGTCGGAACGGTTGCGGTCGTCGCCTCGCTCGCCGATCCGCTCCCGCGCGTCCCCTTCCCATCGCTGGCCGCGGTCCCGACGGTTGGTATCGTCGGCTTGCGGGATGGTGGGTCGCTGCGTCCGCGCGGCCTGCGCGGCGGCGGCGTCGCGCATGGCGCGGCGTTGCTGTACCGCGGCATCGCCGGCGCGCTGTGTCGGGGTGGCTTGCGGACGTTCGGCGCGGCGCTCGGCACGGTTGTCGGTGGTGCCGACGCGATCTGCCCGGCGGCGATCGGGGGCGCCGGTCCTCTCCCGCGGCTGATTATTGCGGCCGATCGTGCGATCCGGGCGCATCGTGCGGTCCGGCGCCATTCGCGCATCGGCATTGTCGGCGGGGGCGAATACGGGGGCAGGAGCGCCGTCCGCGGCCGAAAACGCGGGCGCGGCCGAGGCGGTGGGCGCGGCGGCGATCATGCCGGAGGCGAGCGCGGTGGCCGCCATGGCTTTCAATCGGTCGACCTTTTTCATCAATTGCTTCCTTGGCTGAAACGCGCCCCTCGCCGCGTCGGTGTCGATGACGTTCCCATCATAGCACGGCGGACTGTCGCATTTGTGAACCGCCCTATCGGCAATTGTTCATTGGCATTATGGTCTGGCTGAACATGAGCGCGGCCAAAGGGTCGCCCGCGTTACAGCGACGTCACCAGATGACCGCCATCGACCGGGATGACGGCCCCTGTCATGTAGCTTCCCGCATCCGAACATAGCAGCAGCAATGGCCCGCTCAGCTCGTGGAGCGCGCCGGTCCGGCGCTGCGGTATGGTCTTCACGAAACGCCGGCCGTCCTCGCTGTTCAGGAAATCGGCATTGATGTCGGTCTCGAAATAGCCGGGCGCGAGTGCGTTGACCCGGATGCCGTACGGGGCGAGTTCCAGCGCGAGATTCTTCGTCATCTGCACCACGCCGGCCTTCGACACGGCATAGGCGGTAAGGTGGTGCCCCTGCCGCAGCCCCAGGATCGAGGCGGTGTTGACGATGCTGCCTCCTGTGCCGCGATCGCGCATCGCCCGCGCCGCGGCATGGGCCATCGCAAACGCCCCGTTGAGATTGACCGAGAGCACCCGGTCGAATGTCGCGGCATCCTGGTCGAGGATGGGAGCCGCCTCCGTCATGCCGGCATTGTTGACGAGGATGTCGAACCCGACCTACCGCCTGTCCACGCCGTCGCGCGATTACGTCCTGCGCCGCAAGCCGCCGGGCAAGCTGCTCAAGGGTGCGCACGCGGTGGAGCGGGAGGCCGCGGTGATGACCGGCCTCGGCAAGGCGGGTTTTCCGGTGCCGCATATCTATGGCCTGTGCGAGGACGATGCCGTGCTGGGCACCGCGTTCTTCGTCATGGGGATGGTCGAGGGGCGCATATTCTGGGACGCGACGTTCCCCGATGTCGGGCAGGATGAACGGCCCGCCTATTTCGATGCGATGAACGGCGTCCTCGCCGATCTGCACAAGGTGGACTACGCCGCCGTGGGCCTTGGCGATTATGGCCGGCCCGGCAATTATTTCGAGCGGCAGATCGCGCGCTGGTCGAAACAATATCTGGCGGATGAAAAGGCGGGCCGGGACGCCAACATGGACCGGCTGGTCGAATGGCTGCCCGACAATATCCCGCCCGGCGGCGAAACCGCCATCGTCCATGGCGACCTGCGCTGCGACAACATGATCTTTCATCCCAGCGAACCGCGCGTGCTGGCCGTGCTCGACTGGGAATTGTCGACGCTGGGCCATCCGCTCGCCGATTTTGCCTATAATGCGATGATGTACCGGATGCCGCCCGACATTGTCGCGGGGTTGAAAGGTGCCGATCTCGCCGCGCTCAACATCCCGAGCGAGGCGGACTATGTCGCGGCCTATTGCAAGCGGGTCGGGCGCGAGCGGATACCGAACTGGGATTTCTACATCGCGTTCAATTTCTTTCGCCTCGCCGCGATCTTTCACGGGATCAAGGGGCGCGTCATCCGCGGCACCGCGGCCAGCGCGCAGGCACAGGAACGCGCGAAGGATTTCCCCCGTCTCGCCGCGCTCGCCGCCGAGGCGATGGAGGCCTGCCGGACCGCGTGATCGCGGGCCGCGCCCCGGTCGGCGCAACAGGGGCGCGAAGCCGGCTGGACCTCGCGCCTGTCGCCCGCTAGGCGGATGCGATGCTGCCCCGGCTGATCCCTCTTGCGCTTGCCCGCCGCGTCTCGGCGGTCGAGACGGGCGACTGGCGGCGCAGGATCGCCACCCTGGCCGGCGCGGTGGCGATCGGTCTCGTCGCGCTGGGCTTTGCATTTGCGGGCGATCTCGCGCTGCACCGGTTCGAAACGCTGGCCGCGCGCTGGCCCTGGGCGCCGATGGCGCTGACCCCGGCGATCTTTGCTTTGTGCGCGTGGCTGACATGGCGGTTCGCGCCGGAAACGGGCGGGTCGGGCATCCCGCAGGTGCTGGCCGCGATCCGCCGCGACGATGCCCGCGCCGATCAGCTGTTCTCGATCAAGACCGCGCTGGCCAAGATCGGCCTCACCGTGCTCGCCCTGTTCGGCGGTGCGTCGGTCGGGCGGGAGGGGCCGACGGTGCAGCTTGGCGCCGCGATCATGACCGGCACCCACCGGCTGACGGGGGCGGCGATGCGGCGCGGCGTGCTGATTTCCGGGGGCGCGGCGGGCGTGTCGGCGGCGTTCAACACGCCGCTCGCCGGGATTGCCTTCGCGATCGAGGAACTCGCCGTCGCCTATGAACAGCGCATGGCCGCGCTCGTCATGGGGGCGGTCATCATCGCGGGCATCACGGCGCAGGGGCTGGCCGGTAATTACGTCTATTTCGGGGAGCTCGATGCGTCGCTGCCGCTGCATACGGTGCTGATCGCGGCGCCGCTGGCGGGGTTGATCGGCGGGGCGCTGGGCGGGGGGTTTTCCCGGCTGTTGCTATCCTTGCGGGCGCGGGTGCGGGCGGGTGCGCTGGGACGGCGGCCGGTCCTCTTCGCGCTTGGCTGCGGGATCGTGGTCGCCGCGCTCGGCATTGCGACGGGCGGGGCGACATGGGGCACAGGGTATGAACCGGCGCGCCTGCTGCTCATGGGGACGGAGGCCAGCCCCTGGCTCGGCCCTGCGAAATTCGCCGCGACCCTGTTCACTAGCCTGAGCGGCATTCCCGGCGGCATCTTTGCGCCCTCGCTCGCGGTGGGGGCGGGCTTCGGGCAATGGCTGTCGCTGCTGTTCCCCGACAGCGCGATCGGCGCGATCGTGATGCTGGGCATGGTGTCCTATTTCACCGGCGTCGTGCGCGCGCCTCTGACCGCGGTGATCATCCTGACCGAGACGACGGGGAATATCGGGCTGATCCTGCCGCTGTTCGCTGCGGCGTTGTTCGCCGACTGGGCCGGGTCGCTCGTGTGTCGCAAGCGGCTCTATCATGCGCTGGCGGAGGATTTCATGCCGCCGGTGGAGAAAGACGGCGCGGCGAAACCGGCGGGCTGATCCGCGCAGACCCCCATAAAAGTAGCCCGGCATGAAAAACGCCGCGCCCCGGGCATGGGAAGCGCGGCGTTTTCACATCGCCTGCAATGGCGTCAGTCGCGGCTGAGCTTCTTGTACGCCAGCCGGGTCGGACGGTCCGCCGCATCGCCCAAACGGCGGCGCTTGTCCTCCTCGTAGCTTTCGAAATTGCCCTCGAACCATTCGACATGGCTGTCACCCTCGAACGCGAGGATATGCGTCGCCAGCCGATCGAGGAAGAAACGGTCGTGCGAGATGACCACGGCGCAACCGGCGAAATTCTCGATCGCCTCTTCCAATGCACCCAGCGTTTCCACGTCGAGATCGTTGGTCGGCTCGTCAAGCAGGAGCACGTTGCCGCCCTGCTTCAGCATCTTGGCCATGTGGACGCGATTGCGCTCACCACCCGACAGCTTGCCGACGTTCTTCTGCTGATCCGCGCCCTTGAAATTGAACGCCCCGACATAGGCGCGGGTGGAGGTGTCATGCCCGTTGACCTGCATGTAGTCGAGCCCGTCGGAAATCTCCTCCCACACGTTCTTCTTTGGGTCGAGATGGTCGCGGCTCTGATCGACATAGCCCAGATGCACCGTGTCGCCGATCTCGACCGTGCCTTCGTCGGGGGTTTCCTTGCCGGTGAGGATCTTGAACAGCGTCGATTTACCCGCACCGTTGGGGCCGATCACGCCGACGATCCCGCCCGGCGGCAGGGTGAAGGACAGGTTTTCGAAGAGCAGCTTGTCGCCATAGGCCTTGGTGATGTTATTCGCCTCGATCACCTTGGAGCCGAGGCGTTCGGGCACCTGGATGACGATCTGCGCCTTGCCGGGCTTGCGGTCGCCCTGCGATTCCTGAAGCTGTTCGAACTTGCGGATACGTGCCTTGGACTTGGTCTGGCGCGCGGCGGGCGTCTGCCGGATCCATTCGAGTTCGCGGGAGAGGGCCTTCTGCCGCCCGCTTTCCTCGCGCTCTTCCTGACCGAGACGCTTGGCCTTTTTCTCCAGATAGGTCGAGTAATTGCCTTCGTACGGGAAATATTTGCCCCGATCGAGTTCGAGGATCCATTCCACCACATTGTCGAGGAAGTAGCGATCGTGCGTGATCATCAGCACGGCGCCCTCATATTCCTTGAGGTGGTTTTCGAGCCATTCGACGCTTTCGGCATCGAGGTGGTTGGTCGGCTCGTCGAGCAGCAGGATCGACGGCTTCTGAATAAGCAGGCGGGTCAATGCCACGCGGCGCTTTTCACCGCCCGAAAGGCTTTCCACCGACCAGTCGCCCGGCGGGCAGCGCAACGCTTCCATCGCGATCTCGAGCTGATTGTCGAGGGTCCAGCCATCGACCGCGTCGATCTTTTCCTGCAACGTGCCCATCTCTTCCATCAGGGCATCGAAATCGGTGTCGTCGGTGGGGTCGCCCATTTCGGCCGAAATGGCGTTGAAGCGGTCCACCATGTCGGCGGTTTCGCGCGCGCCATCCTTCACGTTTTCAAGGACGGTCTTGCTTTCGTCGAGATGCGGTTCCTGCGGCAGGTAGCCGACGGTGATATTCTCGCCCGGCCATGCCTCGCCCGTGTAATCGGTGTCGATGCCGGCCATGATCTTCATCAGGGTCGACTTGCCGACGCCGTTGGGGCCGACGATGCCGATCTTCGCACCCTGGTAGAATTGCAGGTTGATATCCGACAGCACAGGCTTCTGCGCGCCGGGAAAGGTCTTGGTCATGCTCTTCATGACGAATGCGTATTGGGCGGCCATCAGTCGTCCTTTGGAGAAAATAGCGGTCTTATAGGAAATTGTGCTGGGCCGCAGATAAGCCCATGCACGGGGAAGGGCAAGGCCCGCATCATGGCGCGCCAAGCCGCTTGGCAAGCGGCGGCGGCGGCGGTATCGCTTGCAACCATGAACAGGACAACGCTCGCCGCTTTCGCCGCCATCGCCCCGCTTGCCCTCGCCGGCATCGCCCCCGCCAATGCACAGGTCTTCGTGCCCGCCGCCGCGCCCGACGGCGCCGATGCGGCGATTGCCGCCGCGCGCGACGCCGCCATGGAGGGCGACGGCATCGCGATGGATTTCGTCGAAGGCATCACGACCGAGGTGGGCCCCCGCCAGGCCGGCACGCCGGCGGAGGCGCGCGGGCGCGAATGGGCGGTCCGCTGGCTGCGCGCGAACGGGTTTTCCAACGTGCGCGACGAACCCTACATGATGCCGACATGGGTGCGCGGGTCGGAAACGGCCGAAATCGTGTCCCCCTTTGCACAGCCGCTGCGCCTGACCGCGCTTGGCAACAGTGGGTCGACCGGGGCGGACGGACTCGAGGCGGAGATCGTCGCGTTCGAGAATTACGCCGCGCTCGCCGCCGCGCCCGACGGCAGCCTTGCCGGCAAGATCGCCTATATCGGGCATGAGATGCGGCCTGCGCAGGACGGGTCGAGCTATGGTTTCGCAGGGCCGGCACGCTGGACCGGGCCGGCGCTCGCCGCGCGCAAGGGGGCGATTGCAGCGGTGATCAAATCGGTCGGCACCGACACGCACCGCATGCCGCACACCGGCAACACCGGCTTTGCCGAAGGGCAGGACCCGATCCCTGCTGCCGCGCTATCCGTGCCCGACGCCGAAAACCTGGAACGCATGGCCCGCCGCGCCGATGCCGCCGGAACGCCCCTCGTGCTGCGCATGACATTGACGCCGCAGCAGCTGGGCGAAACGCGTTCGGGCAATGTGATCGCGGAAATTCCTGGCCGTGATCCGTCCTTGCCGATGGTGCTGCTCGCCTGTCATCTCGATAGCTGGGACCTCGGCACCGGGGCCATCGACGATGCGTCGGGCTGCGGCATTGCAGCCGCCGCCGCGAAGGGCGTCGCCGCGCAGGGGCAGCCGCTGCGCACCATTCGCGTATTGTTCGCTGGCGCGGAGGAAGTCGGCGTGTGGGGCGGCAAGGCCTATGCCGCGGCGCACGGCGACGAGGCGCACGGCGTCGCCTATGAAAGCGATTTTGGCGCGGACCGCATCTGGCGCATGGACACGGCGCGGCTGAATCCTGCGCTCGCCGATCGGATCGCCGGGCTGGTCGCGCCGCTGGGCGTGGCGCGCGGTTCGGGCGAGGCGGGCGGCGGTGCCGACATCGGCGCGATCATCGCCGCGACCGACATGGCGGTCATCGACCTGCAGCAGGACGGCACGCGCTATTTCGAATTGCACCACACCGCCGACGATACGCTGGACAAGATCGATCCCGCACAGCTGCGGCAGAACGTCGCCGCGTGGGTCGCGGCGACATCGGTGCTCGCCAATGCAAAAGGCCCGCTCCGCGCCGAATAGCGCGAAGCGGGCCATGGGGTGCGTCAAACGCCCCGGCGCACGGATCAGATCGCGTCGGTCCGGCGCAGCACGCCGCACGCGATGCGCGACCCGGCATCACCGCTCGGCTGGCTGACGCCGTCGTCGGCATTGGCGTGGATCACAAACGCCGAACCGTCGCCGGCGAGCATCTCATCGAACGTGCCGGCCGGCGCCATCGCGTTGATCGAACCGCTGCCATTGGCGCCGATCACCAGATTGGGCAGGTCGCCGGCATGGGCGACGCCGTCATCGTTCATCGTGCCGTGGGGAACGTTGGTGGGGTTCCAATGGCCGCCCGCGCTCGAAAAATCGGGCGCGTCGCAGCGTCCCGTGGTGTGAATATGCGCGCCATGGGTGCCGGTCGGCATGTTGTATGCGTTCACCATAACATGGATGCCGCCGCCCATCGGCATGGTCGTGACCGTGCCGACATCGGTGCCATCGGCGGTGCGCAACGTCGCGGTCGCGGTTTCGTCGGACAGGCCGATATCGTCCGCGGCCTCGTTCAATGTCGCGCAGCCTCCCATGGCGAAGGCGGTTCCGGCAAGAAGAGCGAGTGTCATTGATTTCATCGGCTGTGTCCCTGTTTGCATGAGCGTCAAAGGTATGACTCGCCAATTCAATGCGCGGGATTGGCAAACTGTTCCCCCGATCCGAAATCGCCGACCAGACGATTTACCAAGCCCTCCGATGCTATTGTAATTTTTTATGATCAGTAAACATCAAATGATATAACAATATTTCTCAATCCTGATCATCTTTTCATCGATTAAATCGTAACTCCTTTAGCAGGTCGAAAAGATCCGCGTAAAATGAAGTAAAATCGAATGGCGTTTCGATGCCGCCGCGACCGTTTGTCAAAACGCGACGGTATTTGTGGTGGGATCGACAATATTCGGTTTCTTCAGGTCATGCACTTCGTGTTCGCCCGCGAGGCGAACCGCCGCGAATTGAGGAATCATCATGAAATCTTCCGTCTCCCGCAAATTGACCGTCGCATTCATGGCCGGAAGCGCCACGATGGGGCTTTCCGCCATGGCGTATGCCGATGCTACTCCGGCGTGTAACGAGGCCGGGTCGCAAAGCACCGAATGCGGAACGCAGGCCACCACCGGCACGGCACAGGGCGCCACTGCGGTGGGCAATGGCGCCATCGCGACCGGCGCGGATGCCGTCGCCATCGGCAGCGACGACGCCGGCACGAACCCCGCCACCGCCACCGGGCCGAGCACCGTCGCCATCGGCGGCGAAAGCGATGCGACGACGCCGGGGGCAACCGCGCTGGGCTGGCAGTCGCAGGCGACCGGCATGATGGCGACAGCCGTCGGGCATCAGACGACCGCATCCGGCGCGCAAAGCTTTGCCGCCGCGGAGGATGCCGTCGCATCGGGCACCAACAGCATCGCCATCGGCAATACGGCCGTGGCCGACGGGGGCGATGCCATTGCCATCGGCGGCAATCGTGATGGCGATGCGGGCATGGCGACGACCGCGACCGGTCCGTCCACGACGGCGGTCGGCGGGCAGGCGACCGCAGCAGGTCCGGGCGCGACCGCCTATGGCTGGCGCGCCGAGGCGACCGCCGAACGCGCCACCGCGCTGGGCCATCTCGCCACTGCGCAGGGCGTTCGTTCGACGGCGGTCGGTGAAAACGCCGATGCACAGACCGACTTCGCCACCGCGATCGGGAACGAGGCGATCGCGAACGGCACGGATGCCCTGGCCATCGGCGACACCGCCGCGGCGAACGGGAACTCCACCACCGCGGTGGGCGGGGAAAGCGTGGCCACGGGGCCGGGCGCGACCGCCTATGGCTGGCAGTCGTCGGCGGGTGCCGAACGGGCCACCGCGCTGGGCCATCTCGCCGAAGCGAGCGGCGTGCGCTCCGTCGCGGTCGGCGAGGCCGCTACGGCGAGCGGCGCCGGGGCCATCGCCATGGGCAATGAGGCAGTCGCATCGGGCGAAAACTCGGTCGCGATCGGCAATGGCGCGAGCGCGACCAACGCCGGCCAGGTCGTCGTCGCCTCGCTCGGCAATAGCACCGCGTCGCAGGTCGGACCGCTGGCCTTCGTGACCGCCGACGCCAATGGCACGCTGGGGACAAGCGTTTCGCCGGCGGGGATGAGCAATCTCGCCAGCTTCTCCGACGTACAGGCGAACATGGCGGCGATCGGCTCCAACACCGCGGCGATCGGCGCGAACACCGCCTCGATCACGCAGTTGCAGGGACAGACCTCGCAATTGTTCGACCTGAACGAGGTCAACCGCCGCGACATTCGCAAGGCGAACGAAGGTGTCGCCATGGCGCTGGCCATGGAATCGCCGATCCTGATGCCGGGCACCAATTTCGGCGTGTCGGGCGGCCTCGGCTATTTCCAGGAACGCGTCGCCGGTTCGGCCGCGTTTGCGGCGCGGGTCGGTTCCAACACGGCCGTTTCGGCGGGTGTCGGCGTCGGCTTCGACAGCGGCGAAGTCGGCGGGCGCGCCGGGTTCCAGATGGCCTGGTAAACCCTGCGTCCGATTGGACAGTGATGGAGGGCCGGGGCTTTGCGTCCCGGCCCTCTTTCGTGTGTGCCGTGTCCTCCACGGCGCTGGCCGCGATGCTGATGGGTTGCCATCGTTTGACCGCTACGGCTAACAGACACGCATATTTCGTGAACAGGACAGGACGGCGCGCCGATGAATTATGTGCAAACCTTGCAGGAACAGGTGAACGGCATGGTGCGCGGCGTGGTGGCCGCGCTGCCGAATATCGCCGTGGCGCTGATCGTGCTGGTGATCACGTGGATCGTGGCGCGGTTCGCCGTGCGCATCGCCGACAGGTTGACGGGGCGGACCCATTTGCGGCCCAGTCTTCAGAACCTGGTCGAGACGCTGGTGCGGCTGGCGATCTGGCTCGTCGGGTTCATGATCGCGATGACCATCATGCTGCCCGGGCTGGATCCGGCGGGGCTGGTCGCGGGGCTGGGCGTGGGTGCGCTCGCCGTGGGTTTCGCGTTTCAGGATATTTTCGAGAATTTCCTCGCCGGCGTGCTCATCATGCTGCGCGAGAAGATGCGCATGGGCGACATCATCGAGGTCGAGGGCGTGCTCGGCCGGGTGGAGCACATCACCTTGCGCGAAACCCATATCCGCCAGCTCAGCAACGAGCTTACGATCATGCCCAATTCGATGATCTTCAAGAACGCGGTGAAAATCCTGACCGATGCGGACATGCGCCGGGACGAACTCATCGTGGGCGTGTCCTATGACAGCGACCTGGAACAGTCGGAGGCCGTCATCCGCAAGGCGTTCGAGGGGATCGAGGGTGTCGTTGCCGACAAGCCGATCCTGATCTTCGCGCGCGAATTCAACTCCAGCTCCATCGATTTTCAGGTGCAGTGGTGGAGCGAGTCCAAGCCGCGCGACATGCGCGAGGTGAAGCATCACGTCGTCATGGCGATCAAGCGCGCGCTGGACGACGCCGGGATCGAGATCCCGTTCCCCTACGTCACCAACACGTTCAAGGAGCCGCTCTCGCTCCACCGCGCGGACAACGACACGGCGGCCTGACCGCGCCCCGCACCGCCGCCACGCAAAAAGGGCCGGGACCGCATGGGCTGCGGTCCCGGCCCTTTTTCATGATGGGCGATGGCCCGTCCGGGTTCAGGCCGGACGGCGCACCTTCGCGTAATCGGTGCGCGATGCCGCGCCGCCATCGTGGTAGATCACCGCATTGTCGGTGATTTCAAGGTCGTCGACGGACACGATGCGCCCATCCTCGAGCCGGACGGCGGCGACATGTTCATGGGTTTTGTCGACCAGCATGTCCTCGATCTTGCCATAGCTTGCGCCGGCGGGGTCGACGACATTGTGGCCGCGAATGTCCTGCTTGTCATGGACGAGCTGCCAGGAACTCAATTCCTCCAGCTCTCCGAAACGGTCGTTGTCATGCATGGTGCTTATCCTTTGATTGCGCGTGTATGCGGCGTTCAGGCTTCATCGATGATGTCGATGTTCGCCTCGTCGACGATCATGAACACGTCTTGATCGGCCAGCACGTTGCGCGTGTCTTCGTCGAGGGGAACGCCCTCCACATCGGTCATTTCGCCGGCTTCGCGGATGGTGCCACCCGAAACGCTGAGACGCTGACCCGGATTGATGTCGAGCGGGACTTCGCGCGGTTCGTCGATGATGAGCGCAAAGATACGCGCGCCATCGTTCTCGACCCAGAAACCGCGATCGGTCAGCGGACCGCCGACGTCGACTTCGCCGGTGAATTCCTGCCCGATATAGGCTTGCGGATTGGCGGCGATGGCGGCGATGGTCATCTCCGACGCCATCGTGGGCGTCGCGGTGTCGACCGTCTCCGAAACCTCGGTATCGGTCGTCAGCATCTCGACGTCGTCATCGTCATCCGCCAGAATCCACCACAGGATAAGGGCACCCAGAATCAGGGCCAGCAATATCCAAAGCCACGATTTCGATGATTTTTTCTCGACGGGAATTTCCGCCATGGTGTGTCCTCCTGTTTGCCGCGCAGAACTGTCTGCGCATGAAGGTTAAGCGAACAGAAAGGTTTATCGTTCCGATTTTCGTAAAATGCGTCCGGCGGAGGGGGCCCGTGACGCCTATCGCCGGGTGAGGTCGCGCACTCTTTCGCGCACGGGCATGGCCGCGTCCGCCGCACCGATCCAGCGTTCCAGCGCATCGACGTCGACCGGGCCGATCACCGTGTCGCGGCCTGCCTCGAACGTGGTAAATCCATCGCCGCCCCCTGCGAGGAAGCTGTTCATCGTCACGCGATAGGCGGCATCGGGGTCGATCGCCCGCCCGTTCAGCATGGGATCGACCACGCGCCGTCCTTCGGGTGCCGCGCGGTCGAAGCCATAGGTGAACCCTTGCGATACCGACAGCAGTTCGGCCCGGTCGCCGCGGAACTGCTGCTCCAGAATGGCGAGCAATTGCGCCCCGGTGAACGTCTTCGTGACGAGCGTGTTGCCGAACGGCTGGCTCGTGTAGATATCGCCGAAGGTCACCGCGCCGTCCGCCCCCGGCGTGATCGGCGCGCGTACGCCGCCCGCATTCATGAAGGCGATCTCCGCCCCGCTATCGCGCGTCGCTGCAAGCTGCGCATCGGCGATGACGAGGCCCAGCATCCGCGTGTCGAGCGCACCCGAAAGCCGCCCCACCACCCGTTCCGAAGCAGACCGCGCCGCATCGACATAGCGCGCGACATAGGCCGCGATCCCCGCATCGGCGGCAAAGGCGGGAAGGGCGGCATCCCGCCCGTCGCCATCGGCATTCTGCACCACGATATTATGCGCATCGGTCACATGGGCGGTGCCGTTCGCCGCGTCGATGGACAGCGCAATATCGGTGAGCATCGTCCCGCGCGAACCCGCGCTCGTGACCCAGAACGGACGCGCGGGATCGACCTTCGCATAATCGCAGACATAGGCATTGTGCGTATGCCCCGACAGAACGAGGTCGACGCGCGGGTCGAGCCTGTCCAATATGCCGCGAAGATCGCCCGACAAGGCGCCGCAATTGCCGTCGTCGAACCCTTCGGAATTGACCAGCCCCTGGTGGATGGACACGATGATCGCATCGGCGCCCTCGGCCTCGATGGCCGGGATGAGTGCGTTGATCGTCTCCGCCTCGTCGCGAAAGGTAAGGCCCGCAACCCCGCCCGGACTGACGAGCGAGGGCGTCCCCTCGAGCGTGAGACCGATGACCGCAATGGCGATTTCATCCGCGCCGCTGCCGAACCGGCGGATGGCATAGGCCGGGAACAGAGTGCCCCCGTCCGCCGTCGCGACATTCGCGGCGAGGAAACCGAAATCGGCGCCTGCGAAATCGGGCTCCACCGCGCAGGGCGTGCGCAGCGTGTGCACCGCGCATCCGCCATCCGCTATGCGGCGCAATTCGTCGGCGCCCCGGTCGAATTCGTGATTGCCGACCGCGTTGAAGTCGAGCCCGATCCGGTTCATCGCGCCGATCGTCGGTTCGTCGAGGAAGAGCGAGGAGGCAAGCGGGCTCGCGCTGATGAGGTCGCCGGCCGAAATGACGAGGCTGTATTCGTCTTGCGCGCGCAAAGCATTGACCGCGCTGGCGAGATAGGCGGCGCCCCCTGCGGGCAGGCTGCGTTCCTGGCCGTCGGGCGTCGTCACGACGAGCGGGCGGGGCTGCGGCTCCAGATTGCCGTGAAAATCGTTGAGCCCGACGATGCGCACCGTCACCGGCGCGGCGGACGTGGCGGCGGCGGACGTGGCGGGCGAGGATTGCGGCACCGTCGCACAGGCGGACAGGGCAAGCGCGGCGGTCGTGGCGAGGAGAATGCGTGTCATGCCGCCGGGTTTAGCGCGGCAATCTGACCGTGCAATGACGATCACGCGCCCAGGTCGGACAATTCCCGTTCCACCCCGACGCGATAGGACGCCCCGAACAGACGCAGATGGACAAGCAGCGGCCAGAGCCGGTAACAGCCGAGCCGCGCGCGCCAGCCCGGCTCAGGTTCCATCGCGTCGAAAAACCGGTCCGGCGGCGCATTGAACAGCGTGAGCATGGCCCAGTCGACCTCGCGGTGGCCGATATGGCAAGCCGGATCGATCAGCGTGCACGCCCCGTCGCCGCCCACCATGACATTGCCGCCCCAAAGATCGCCGTGCAGCAAAGCCGCATCGGGGCGCGCGGGCAGGACGTCGCCGATGCGCGCGCATAGCGCCGCGATCCTGTCGCCAAGCGCGGTGTCCACGTGGGAGAGATGCGGCCGAAGCCGCCGCTCCGCCCAGAATTGCGGCCAGTCGTCGCAGCGCGCATTGGCGATACCGACCGCGCCAAAGGCATGGTCCCGGTCCCAGCCATAGCGCTCATCCACCGGCCGGTGCAGCAGCGACAATTGCGCGGCAAGGTCGTCCCACGCCCCGCCGTCGAGCCGGCCCGTTCCATCCTCGTGCGAGAGGATCATCCATTCCCCCTCGCACGCGACCACATCGGGCACGCGCACGCCGGTCCTGCCCATGCGGCGCAGCATGTCCGCTTCTGCCGCGACATTTCCGGCCTGTTTCGCCACGAAAGACGCGCCATCCGGCATCGTCACGCAGAATACCGCCGACAGATCGCCGCCCGAAAGCGGGCGCATCTCCGCAGGCGTCTGACCCAGCAGGCGCGCCACCGCCCGTTCGGGCATGCTCATCCCTGCAATTGCGCGACCAGCGCACGGGCCGCTTCGTGCACATCGTCCCATGTCGTTACGAACCCGTCGGGTCCTCCGAAATAGGGATCGGCCACCGGCTGTCCGCGCTTGTCCGGCACCACGTCCATCAACATGCCGAGTTTCGCGGTGCCATCGGCGGGGCGAATGGATTCCAGCACTTCGAGATTGGCTTCGTCGAGGGCGAAGACATGGGTGAACGTGCGGAAATCATCCTCCGTCACCTGTCGTCCCTTGTACGCGCTGATGTCGATATCGTGCGTTTTGGCCTGCTCGATCGAGCGGGGATCGGGCGGGTCGCCGACGTGCCAGTTGCCGGTGCCCGCCGAATCCGCCTCCGCGTCGAGCCCGGCGCGTTCCGCCTCGGCGCGGAATGCCGCCTCCGCGAGCGGAGAGCGACATATGTTGCCGAGGCAGACGAAAAGAACCTTGGGACGCTGGCTCAAGATTGAAGCGTCCGCTCCAGCGTGATCTCGCAATTGAGCAGCTTGGAAATGGGGCAGCCCGCCTTGGTGCCGTCGGTGATTTCCTCGAACTTGTCCTGCGCAAGCCCCTCGACCTTCGCCGTCAGCGACAGCGCGGATTTCGACACCTTGAACCCGTCGCCATCCTTTTCCAGCGTGACGGTGCATTCGGTGTCGAGCTGACCATCCTCGTACCCCGCCTTCGCGAGGGCGAAGCTGGTGGCCATGGTAAAGCACGACGCATGGGCGGCGGCGATCATTTCCTCGGGGTTGGTGCCGGGCTTGTCCTCGAACCGCGTGTTGAAGCCATAGGGCGCATCGACCGATCCGCTCTTCGTGGCGACATGGCCGAGCCCGTCCTTGCCGAGGCCCTTGTACTGTGCGGTTGCCGTGTTGGTCGTCATACTCGTTTTCCTTCGATTGGGGTTTACCCACACAACCGAGGAAACCGCCGCCCGTTCCGCCATTCGCCACGAGGCGGGCGGCGGAACGGGCAGACCGATCAGATATCGAGATTCGCGACGTTCAGCGCATTGTCCTGGATGAATTCGCGGCGCGGTTCGACGATGTCGCCCATCAACCGGGTGAAGATCTCGTCGGTGACGTCGGCGTCCTCCACCTTGACCTGCAACAGGGCGCGATTGTCGGGATCGAGCGTGGTTTCCCAAAGCTGATCCGCGTTCATTTCGCCCAGCCCCTTGTACCGCTGGATCGACAGGCCCTTGCGCCCGATGGCGAAGATCTGTTCGAGCAGCTGCGTCGGGCGGTTGATATGCGCGCCCTTCGATGCGGCGCTGTCGTCATCCTCGCCGTCGGTCCCGGCCTTCACCAATTGCGCACCCGCCTCGTAGATCTCTTTCTGAAGCGTGGCGAGCGAGGCCAGCTTGCGCGCCTCCGCACTGTCGAGGAACTTGCCGTCGATCGGGTGGTGATCGGTGACGCCGCGCCATATGCGGTCCACGGCATAGCCTTCGTCCGTCTGGTAGGCGGACCATTTCGCCTCGGGATCGAGGCTCTGCATCCAGGCCGCCGTCGCGTCGAGCGCCGCCCCGCGCGCCGCCGGGTCCAGCCCCGGCGTCAACGCACCCGAAAGCGCGAGCGCCTCCACGATGGTCGGGTCATAGCGGTTGGGCGCGAAGGCCAGCGTGCTCTTGAACCGGCGCGCCTGCTCCACGATGGTGGCGAGGTCGGCGCCGCTGCGCGCACCGCCCCGCGTTTCCAGCACGCGGCCATTGAGCGCCGCCTCGATCAGATAGCGATCGAGCGCGTCATTGTCCTTGAGATAGACCTCCGACTTGCCTTTCGCGACTTTATACAGCGGCGGCTGCGCGATGTAGAGATGGCCTTCCTTGACGATCTCGGGCATCTGCCGCTGAAAGAAGGTGAGCAGGAGCGTGCGGATATGCGCGCCGTCGACATCGGCGTCGGTCATGATGACGATCTTGTGATAGCGCAGCTTTTCAAGGTTGAACTCGTCGCGCAGGCCGGTGCCCATCGCCTGGATCAGCGTGCCGACCTCCTTTGACGAGATGATCCGGTCGAACCGCGCGCGTTCCACGTTGAGGATCTTGCCCTTCAACGGCAGGATCGCCTGTATCTTGCGGTCGCGGCCCTGTTTCGCCGAACCGCCTGCGGAATCGCCCTCGACCAGGAAAAGCTCGCATTTCGTGGGGTCGCGTTCCTGACAATCGGCGAGCTTGCCGGGCAGGCTGGCAATGTCCATCGCGCCCTTGCGGCGGGTGAGCTCGCGCGCCTTTTTCGCGGCCTCGCGCGCCGCGGCGGCATCGACGATCTTCTGCACGATGGTCTTGGCGTTGGCGGGGTTTTCCTCCAGCCAGTCGCTCATCTTGTCCGCCATCAGGCTTTCCAGCGGCTGACGCACCTCGGAGGAGACGAGCTTGTCCTTCGTCTGCGAGCCGAATTTCGGGTCGGGCAGCTTCACCGACACGATCGCGGTCAGCCCCTCGCGCATGTCCTCGCCGGTGAGGGAGACCTTTTCCTTCTTCATCAGCCCCGACCGGTCGGCATAGCCGTTCAGCGTGCGGGTCAGCGCGGCACGGAACGCGGCGAGATGGGTGCCGCCGTCACGCTGCGGAATGTTGTTCGTGAAGCACAGCACGTTCTCGTAATAGGAATCGTTCCATTCGAGCGCGACCTCGATCCCGATGCCGTCGCGATCCGCGGAAATCGCGATGGGTTCGGGGATGAGCGCGGCCTTGTTCCGGTCGAGATATTTGACGAAGGCGCCGATGCCGCCATCGTAATACAGATCGTGCTCGGCCACGTCCTCGTGCCGCCGGTCGCGCAGGATGATGCGCACGCCGGAATTGAGGAACGCCAGCTCGCGATAGCGATGCTCCAGCCGGTCGAAATCATATTCGAGCACGTTCTTGAACGTCTCGTCGCTGGCCTTGAAGGTGACGCGCGTGCCCTTGCGCGGCTCGCCGGCGTCGTTGAGCGGCGCATCGCCCACGATCTTCAACGGTTCGACCGTGTTGCCATGCTCGAACCGCATCCAGTGTTCCTTGCCGTCGCGCCAGATGGTCAGCTCCAGCCATTCGGACAGCGCGTTCACCACCGAGACGCCGACACCGTGCAGACCGCCCGACACCTTGTAGGCATTGTCGTCGGTCGTGTTCTCGAACTTGCCGCCGGCGTGGAGCTGGGTCATGATGACCTCGGCCGCCGACACGCCTTCCTCGCGGTGGATGTCGGTGGGGATCCCGCGGCCATTGTCGTCGACCGACACGCTGCCATCGGGGTGCAGCTCGATCAGCACGCGGTCGCAATGCCCGGCGAGCGCCTCGTCAATGGCGTTGTCCGACACCTCGAACACCATGTGGTGGAGGCCCGAACCATCGTCGGTGTCGCCGATATACATGCCCGGACGCTTGCGCACCGCGTCGAGCCCCTTGAGCACTTTGATCGATTCCGCGCCATATTCGCCGCGCTGCACCTGCCGCGGGGTGGCGGCGTCGGCGGCAATTGCCGATCCGGAATTTTCGGGCGCGGTTTCCGGCGTTTCGCCGATGGGCGCGCCGGTGTCTTCATTGGTGTTTTCTGCCATCGTCATCATATAGCCCCGCGCGCCCGATTCCCCAAGCAAAACCCCTTGTTTTCCACAGCCGGGCACGACATTCGCAGGGCAGGCGGGCGCAGGAGAGACGCGATGATGATGACGCTTCTTGTGGTGGTGGCGGTATCGGCCGCGCTCATCGCGGGCGCGGCATGGGGCATTTACGGCCGCATGGGCGATACCACGCGCGCGTTTCTGGTGGCGCTGGCGGGCGGGGCGCTGGTGCTGTCGCTGGTGACGGAGCTTATCGAGCCGTCGGTGGAGCGAAGCTCGCTTGCCATGGCGATGATCGGCGTGGCCGCGGGCGCGGTGGTGTTTGCCGCGGTCGATTACCTCATCGACGAACATTGGGGGCCGGATTCGGGCGGCGGTCTGCTAGCCGCGATCACGCTCGACGGGATACCCGAAAACCTGGCGCTGGGCGTGGCGCTGATCGGTGCGGGCGCGGGAGAGGTCGCGGCGCTCGCCGGGTCGATCTTCCTGTCCAACCTGCCGGAGGCCGCGGGGAGCGCGCGCGACATGGCGGCGCATGGCGGGCGCTCCAAACTGCGCATTCTGGGCATATGGGCGGCGACGGCGGGGATCTTGTCGCTGGCCGCGCTTGCGGGCAATCTGCTGCTCGACACGGTGGGGGAGGAGGTGCTGGCCTTCATCCGCTGTTTCGCGGCGGGCGCGGTAGTCGCCAGCCTTGCGACCGAGGTGTTCCCGCAGGCCTATCAGGATGACAAGCATCTGGCAGGGGTCGCGACCGCGCTCGGGCTTATCCTCGCGCTGGTGCTGGGCAATATGGGGGGATAGGCAAAAACCCGCCGCCTGCGTCCCGGCGATCCGGGGGCGAGGCGGCAGGTTTTTGAAACGGTCAGATCAGCGTGGCGGTAAAGAACAGCCCGCTGGCCGAAGCCGCGACGATCACGCCGCAAAGCGGACCGGCAAGGTTGAGTGCGATGTTTCGCATGGAATGTCTCCTGTTGGCATGAAAGCCTTCAGCGCATCCGTTTCCCAAAAAGGTGAAGGGCGGCGGGACCGGGAACTTGGGGGTCTTCCCGGTGCGTGCCCCGTGGGGGACTGGGGAGAACAGGGCGCCGCCGCCCGACAAGGAGGCATTTATTGCGGCGAGGTTACAATCGCAAATGCGAAAGTAACATTATTGCTTGCAACTTTCGCAATCGTTCTGCGTCCCGATCGCCGGACGCACCGCGCGCTGGACAGATGCGGGACGGCTTTCTATCGCGCGCCCATGCCCGATACTTTGACAGATTCGACCACCGACGACACCATCCTGATCGTCGATTTCGGAAGCCAGGTGACGCAGCTCATCGCGCGCCGCGTCCGCGAGGCGGGCGTCTATTCCGAAATCGCGCCGTTCACGCAGGCTGCGGAGGCGTTCGCCCGGATGAAGCCGAAGGGCATCATCCTCTCCGGCAGCCCCGCCAGCGTGCCGGGCGAAGGCAGCCCCCGCGCGCCGCAGGCACTGTTCGAGGCGGGCATCCCCATCCTCGGCATCTGTTACGGGCAGCAGGTCATGACGAAGCAGCTGGGCGGCGAGGTGCGGCCCGGCCACGAAACCGGCGAGGGCGGCGAATTCGGGCGCGCGTTCCTCACCGTGACGGAAAAATGCGCTTTGTTCGACGGCCTGTGGCAGGTCGGCGAACGGCATCAGGTCTGGATGAGCCACGGCGACAAGGTGACCGAGTTCGCCCCCGGTTTCGAGATCGTCGCGACCAGCGATGGCGCCCCCTTCGCCGTGATCGCGGATGAAAGCCGGCGTTTCTACGGCACGCAGTTCCATCCCGAGGTCATTCACACGCCCGATGGCGGCCGGCTGATCGCCAATTTCGTGCGCCATGTCTGCGGCTGTGCGGGCGACTGGACCATGGCGGAATTCCGCCGCACGAAGATCGCCGAAATCCGCGAACAGGTCGGCGACGGCAAGGTGATCTGCGGCTTGTCGGGCGGGGTCGATTCGGCCGTCGCCGCCGTGCTCATCCACGAGGCGATCGGCGATCAGCTGACCTGCGTGTTCGTCGACCATGGCCTGATGCGCATGGGGGAGGCGGAGCAGGTCGTCTCGCTCTTCCGCGGGGCGTATAACATTCCGCTGGTGCACCGCGACGTGTCGGCCCTGTTCCTGAACGGGTTGAAGGGCGTCACCGACCCGGAGGCCAAGCGCAAGTTCATCGGCAAGACCTTCATCGACGTGTTCGAGGACGAGGCGAAGAAGATCGGCGGCGCCGATTTCCTCGCGCAGGGCACGCTCTATCCCGATGTCATCGAAAGCGTGTCGTTTACCGGCGGGCCGAGCGTCACGATCAAGAGCCACCACAATGTCGGCGGCCTGCCCGAACGCATGAACATGCAACTGGTCGAACCCTTGCGCGAATTGTTCAAGGACGAAGTGCGCGACCTTGGCCGCGAACTCGGTCTGCCCGATGTGTTCGTCGGGCGCCATCCGTTCCCTGGACCGGGCCTCGCCATCCGCATTCCGGGCGAGGTCACGCGCGAACGTTGCGACATCCTGCGCAAGGCGGACACGATCTACCTCGAGGAAATCCGCAATGCCGGGCTGTACGATGCGATCTGGCAGGCATTCGCCGTGCTGCTCCCCGTGCGGACCGTCGGCGTGATGGGCGACAGCCGCACCTATGACAGCGTGTGCGCCCTTCGCGCGGTGACCAGCACCGACGGCATGACGGCGGATGTGTACCCCTTCGACAGCGCGTTCCTGTCCGCGACCGCCACGCGCATCGTGAACGAGGTGCAGGGCATCAACCGGGTGGTCTACGACTATACCTCCAAGCCCCCCGGCACGATCGAATGGGAGTGACGCCAGACACGCCATGACGCGGGGCGTCATGGCGGCAGCGTCACTCGCGAGCGATAGCGAAGCGCAAAACGCCAGACACGCCATGACGCGGGGCGTCATGGCGGCAGCGTCACTCGCGAGCGATAGCGAAGCGCGGAACCGGGCCGACGCTGGTCGATTGATGCGGCGATGGCACTGATCCCCGAAGCAGAGGTCGAAACCGTATTTCGCCGGCTGTCCGATGCGATGCCGGGCCGCACCCCCGATGCGAAGGGACCGAAGGGACAGCCCGACGCGTTCCGCTCCTGCATCTCCTGCATGTTGTCGGCGCAATCGCTCGACCGGAATACGGCGGCTGCGGCGCGCGCGCTGTTCGCGCTGGCTGAAACGCCGGAGGCGATGCTCAGGCTCGACGACGCGGCCATCGCCGATGCGATCCGCCCGTGCGGCCTCTACAACATGAAGACGCGCAATATCCGCGCCTTTTGCGCGGCCCTGCTCGACCGGCATGGCGGCACGGTGCCCGACACGCGCGCGGGGCTGATGGCATTGCCCGGCATCGGGCGGAAATGCGCCGATATCGTGCTGTCCTTCACCTTCGGGCGCGCCGTGATCGCGGTCGACACCCATGTGCACCGCGTCTGCAACCGGATCGGCCTGACCGATGCGAAGACCGCCGACCGCACCGCGGCCCAGCTGGAGGAGCGCGCGCCCGACTGGGCGATGCAGGACGGGCATTTCTGGCTCATCCAGTTCGGGAAGCGCATCTGCCGCGCGCGCAGCCCGCTTTGCGAGCGATGCCCGGTCGTCAACCATTGCCTGTGGTACGAGGCGAACCGCGCGCATTGACCGGAACCGTTTTGCCGTTCACGCTTTGCCAAGATGGCCCCATCGATCCAGACCCGATCCACGCAACCGGGGCCGTGGGAGCGAGACATGGCCGACAAACGCGATACGCAGACCCCTTTTCCACACATGCCGACCGACATGGGCATGCCGATGCTGGCAGCGTGGATGGAGATGTGGATGTGGCCGATCACCATGATGGCGCGCATGATGGGCAGCGGCGAATACCGCCCCGATGCGGAGCCGGAGATCGACCGCGCCTGCAAGGACAGCCAGCTCCCCGTGCCCAACCCGATTCAGAAATCCGCCGATAGCGACATCTTCGCCTGATCGCGGCGCGTCATAAAGAAGCGCATGAAAAAGGGCGGCACCCGGTGACAGGTGCCGCCCTTTCGCTTGCGCGGTGAACGCAGGCGTTAGCTCACGTTTTCCCAGATCGCGGCGATGCCCTGACCGCCGCCGATGCACATGGTGGTGAGGCCCATCTTCGCCTTCTGACGGCGCATTTCATAGGCGAGCTTCGTCGTCAGGATCGCGCCCGTCGCGCCGATCGGATGGCCGAGCGAGATGCCGCTGCCGTTGGGGTTCACCTTCGCATTGTCGAACGCCATCTCGTTGACAACGGCGCAGGCCTGCGCGGCGAAAGCCTCGTTCGATTCGATCACGTCGAGCGCGTCCTTGTCGATGCCCGCACGTTTCAGCGCGGCCTTCGTCGCCGGGACCGGGCCGATGCCCATGTATTGCGGGTCGACGCCGGCGTGGCCATAGGCGACGAGCCGCATCATCGGGGTGAGGTTATGCTCCTTCACCGCGGCCTCGCTGGCGAGGATCACGGCCGATGCACCGTCGTTGATGCCCGATGCATTGCCCGCGGTCACGGTGCCGCCTTCCTTCTTGAACACGGTGCGCAGGCCGGCAAGCTTGTCCGCGCTCGTGCCCGCCTTCACATGTTCGTCGGTGTCGAAGGTCGCGACATTGCGGCCCTGGCGCACCTCGACGGGCACGATCTCGTCCTTGAACCAGCCCTTCTCGATCGCGTGGGCGGCGCGGCGCTGGCTTTCGGCGGCGAGCTCGTCCTGCATCTCGCGGGTGATGCCGTATTTGTCGGCGACATTCTCCGCCGTCATGCCCATGTGATATTCGTGGAAGGGATCGTGCAAAGCGCCCAGCATGCCGTCCTTCACCGTGGCGTCACCCATTTTCAGGCCCCAGCGCGCGCCGGTCATGAAATAGGGTGCCCGGCTCATCACCTCGCACCCGCCGCCGACCGCGATCTCGCAATCGCCGAGCGCGATCATCTGCGCCGCCGACACGATCGCCTGAAGTCCCGACCCGCACAGCCGGTTGACGGTCATGGCGGGCGCCTCGTGCGGGATGCCGGCCTCGACCGCGGCGATGCGGCTGACATAGGCGTCGCTCGGCTCGCACGGGACGACATTGCCCATCACCACGTGGCCGACCACCTCGGGGGAAAGCCCCGCGCGTTCGAGAGCGGCGGCAATGACCTTCCCGCCAAGATTGCCGGGCTTCGCTTCCTTGAAGGCGCCGCCGAACGTGCCGATGGCGGTGCGTGCGGCGGAAACAACGTAGATGTCCTTCATGGTCGGGTTCTCCAATGGTGAATTTGACATGGGGGTTAGGCAAATTTCGCCCCGAATGCCAGTGGTAGGCGCCGACCTGCCCGATTGAAGAGGGCAGGGGGCGGACAGCGCCCGCGAAAACGCGCGCTTGCCATGGGTGCGAATCGAATGGCATGGCCGCGTCACGACGACCGTAAACGAGGACACCACCGCATGACCACCATCGCCCCGTGCAGCCCCGGTTTCCCCGGATGAGCGATTATGACGTCATCATCGTCGGGTCGGGGGCGGCGGGATTGTCGGCGGCGCTGGTGCTGGCCGAGCGGGCGCGCGTCCTCGTGCTGGCCAAGGGCGCACTCGATGCCGGTTCCACCGCGTGGGCGCAGGGGGGCATCGCCGCCGTGCTGGATGCGGGCGATACGTTCGAGGATCACATCCGCGACACGATGGTGGCGGGCGCGGGGCTCAACCGGCGTGAGGCGGTCGAATATGTCATCGAACAGGCGCCCAAGGCGATTCAGCGGCTGATCGACCTCGGCGTGCCGTTCAATACCGACGGGCAATCGCTCCACCTCACGCGCGAAGGGGGGCATTCGCATCGCCGGATCGTGCATGTCGACGACGCGACCGGCTGGGCGGTGCAGGATGCGTTGCTGCGTGCCGCCGATGCGCACCCCAACATCACCATGCGGCCCAACATGGTCGCGATCGACCTCATCGGCGACCGCCACCGCACGGAACCGGAAGGCGGGCAGAAGATCTGGGGCGTCTACGCGCTCGATGCGGCGAAGGAGGCCGGGCAGAAAGGCCGGGTCGAGGCATTGACCGCGCGGGCCACCATCCTCGCCACCGGCGGGGCGGGGCGCACCTACCTGTTCAGCACGGCGCCGCGCGGGGCGACCGGCGACGGCATCGCGATGGCGTGGCGCGCCGGGTGCCGCGTGTCGAACATGGAATTCATGCAGTTCCACCCGACCTGCCTCTACAATCTCGACGTGAAGAATTTCCTCATCACCGAGGCCGTGCGCGGTGAGGGCGGCATATTGAAGCTCCCGCCCGAGGCCGGGACCGAGGCCGGGCGCCGCTTCATGCCCGATTTCGACCAGCGGCTCGAACTCGCCCCGCGCGACATAGTGGCCCGCGCCATCGACCATGAAATCAAGCGGCTCGGCCTCGATTACGTGCATCTCGACATCAGCCACCGCGAACCGGAATTCGTGCGCGAACATTTCCCGACGATCCACGAACGGCTGCTGAAACTCGGCATCGACATGACGGTGCAGCCGATCCCCGTCGTCCCGGCACAGCATTACACCTGCGGCGGGGTGCGGGTCGACATGGCGGGGCGCGCGGACCTGCCCGGCCTATACGCGATCGGCGAATGTTCGGACACCGGCCTGCACGGGGCGAATCGCCTCGCGTCGAATTCGCTGCTCGAATGTTTCGTGTTCGGCGATGCCTCGGCGCGCGACATCCTGGCGCGGATGGACGATCTGCCGCCGCCGCCGCCGGTCCGCCCATGGGACGAAAGCCGGGTCAGCGCCGCCGACGAGGAGGTGGTGATCAAGCAGAACTGGACCGAGATCCGCCGCTTCATGTGGAACTACGTCGGCATCGTGCGCACGGATAAACGCATGGAGCGCGCGGCCAATCGCATTCGCCTGCTCAATGACGAGGTGAAGGAATATTACGGCAATTTCCGCGTCACGCAGGACCTGATCGAATTGCGCAACCTGTTGCAGACCGCCGATCTCATCGTGCGCAGCGCGCGGCGCCGCAAGGAAAGCCGCGGGCTGCATTTCAACGCCGACTATCCGCTGACCGACGAGGTGGCGCGCGACACGGTGATCGTACCGTGACGCGCGCGGCGGCGCCTAGAAGAACAGCCGCCCGATCAGGATGAGCGCCATTCCGCCGAGGATGGAGGCGAGGCAGCCCGCCCGGTGGAAATCGGAGCGCCCCCGGCTCGTCACCAGCCCGGCGAGCAGCGAACCGCCAATGCCGAGCGCGATGGTGGCGAAGAACCCCATGTCCACCTCGCCGGGAAAGAAGAAACGCGCCAGGACGCCGATGACCGCGCCCGATACGATGGCGCCGATGATGTTGAGCATGGGGTAGGATCCTTTCCGGCAAACGCCTTGAACACGAAGGGTGGGATAGGTTCGCAAAACGCAGGATGCAAACCCTCCCGGCGGGGAGGTGCGGCATGCGAATTTCGGCCGTGGAAAAAAAATCGCAAGATTTCGCTTGCATCGCGCGGGGGCCAGCTTTGCCCGCGCGTCGCGGCCCGTTCGGGCGGTCCGGGCATCGCAACGGGTGGCGGCATGCGTATTGACAGCGGGCCTGCTTTTATAGAGACATACCACCCATCGACACGATCTGGGCGGCAAAACGCTACATATCGGTGTTCTGGCTTTTTTTGGTCGTTATCGCTGCAATCGTTCCGGGGCTATGTTTCCGGGCGCTGCGGTGCTGCGACCGCAGGTTCGGCAGGTGGGCAAATCCATGGATTTCAAGGACGGAGACGACGCGCAGGTGACTTCGACAGCTGGGGATATCGACATGTTCGCCGACACGGTGGAGCAGAAGGAAAAGCCGGCGAAGAAGGCCCGCACCGCCGCGCCTGCAAAAACGCCCGCCGCAGAAACCGAAACGGTGGAGACCGCCACCGCGTCGGCCATGGCCAACATGGTGAGCGAGGTCGCCAAGGCCGCCGCTGCAAAACCGCTGTCCTCGCATGACATTGCCGAGCGCCGCTTTGCCATCACCACCGATGACAGCCGCGATGCGCTGCTCACCGATTTCGGCAAGGAAACGCTGAACGACCGGTACCTGCTGCCGAACGAAAGCTATCAGGATCTGTTCGCGCGCGTCGCCGACGCCTATGCCGATGACGAGGCGCATGCGCAGCGGCTCTACGACTATATCTCGCGGCTGTGGTTCATGCCCGCGACGCCGGTGCTGTCCAATGGCGGCACCGGGCGCGGCCTGCCGATTTCGTGCTATCTCAATTCGGTGGAGGACAGCCTCGAGGGGATCGTCAACACCTGGAACGAGAATGTCTGGCTGGCGAGCCGCGGCGGCGGGATCGGCACATATTGGGGCAGCGTGCGCGGCATTGGCGAGCCGGTGGGTTTGAACGGCAAGACCAGCGGCATCATCCCCTTCGTCCGCGTGATGGACAGCCTGACCCTCGCCATTTCGCAGGGTTCGCTGCGCCGCGGATCGGCGGCGTGCTATCTCGACGTGTCGCACCCGGAGATCGAGGAATTCCTCGAAATCCGTAAACCCTCGGGCGATTTCAACCGCAAGGCGCTGAACCTGCATCACGGCGTCCTGCTGACCGACGAATTCATGGAAGCGGTCCGCAACGGCGACGAGTTTCAGCTGCGCTCCCCCCGCGACGGCAGCGCCCGCGCGACCGTCGATGCGCGCTCCCTGTTTCAGAAGCTCGTCGAAACCCGGCTGCAGACGGGCGAGCCCTATATCGTGTTCTCCGACACGGTGAACCGCATGATGCCGAAACATCACCGCGATTTGGGCCTCAAGGTCAGCACGTCGAACCTGTGCAGCGAGATCACACTGCCCACGGGTCGCGACCATCTCGGCAACGATCGCACGGCGGTGTGCTGTCTCTCCTCGCTCAATCTCGAAACCTGGGACGAATGGCACAAGGACGAGATGTTCATCGAGGACGTGATGCGTTTCCTCGACAACGTGCTGCAGGATTATATCGACCGTGCGCCCGATGAAATGGCCCGCGCGAAATATTCGGCGGAGCGTGAGCGCAGCGTCGGCATGGGGGTCATGGGCTTCCACTCGTTCCTGCAGAAGAAGAACATCGGTTTCGAAACCGCCATGGCAAAGGCCTGGAACCTGAAAATGTTCCAGCATATCAATGCCCGCGCGAACGAAGCGTCGATGATGCTGGCCAAGGAGCGCGGCCCGTGCCCCGACGCCGCCGATCAGGGCGCGATGGAACGCTTCAGCTGCAAGATGGCGATCGCGCCGACCGCGTCGATCTCGATCATCTGCGGCGGGACGAGCGCGTGCATCGAGCCGATCCCGGCCAATATCTACACGCACAAGACATTGTCGGGCAGCTTCATCGTGAAGAACCCGTATCTGGAAAAGATCCTGCGCGAGAAGTCGAAGGATTCGGCCAATGTGTGGAACTCGATCCTCGAACGCGGCGGATCGGTGCAGCATCTCGACTTCCTCTCGCCCGAGGAAAAGGCGGTGTTCAAGACGAGCTTCGAAATCGATCAGCGCTGGCTGCTCGAATTCGCGGGCGACCGGACGCCCTATATCGACCAGGCGCAGTCGCTGAACCTCTTCATCCCGGCCGATGTCGACAAGTGGGATCTCGCCATGCTGCATTTCCGGGCGTGGGAGATGGGGATCAAGTCGCTCTACTACCTGCGCTCCAAATCGGTGCAGCGCGCTGGCTTCGCCGGCGGGGTGGAGGCGGACAACACCATCGATCCTGCGAAATACGAGCTGCCGACGACCGATTACGACGAGTGCCTCGCCTGTCAGTAAGCGACGGGGCGCGGGTTTCGAAGCCCGCGCCCGTCTGCGGTCCAGGCGTCAGCCGCTCGCGCGGATCATCGCCTCGATATCGGTGAACTTCTCCCGCGGGGCGCCGTCGCGCGCGGCGCCGGTTTCCGCCTCCTCGATCCGTTTCCAGTCGCGGAAGGTCACGATGTCGAGCCCGCGCTCTGCCGCCAATGCGTCGAAACCTTCGCGGCCCTGCTTGCCCGCGGGGTCGGCCATGTCGGCGGCGATCTTGTCGATGATGGCAAAGCCGTCGGGCTTGTTCGTGCCGATGGTGCCGGTCGGCCCGCGCCGTGCCCAGCCCACGCAATACAGCCCGTCACCTACGCGCCCGTCGTCATTGGCGATGCGGCCCTGTTTTTCATCAAAAGGCACGCCGGGGATCGGCACGCTGCGATAGCCGATCGCGCTGACCACGAGACCACAGGGAATGTCGTACGTCTCCCCCGTGCCGACCGGGCGGCCATCGTCCAGCCGCGTCCGCTCCACCGTGACGGCGGCGACGCGATCCTCACCCACGATGCGCACGGGCGAGGCGAAGAAGTCGAATTCGATGGCGAGCGGCTTGTCGCCGGCGCGGTTCTGCGCGAACTGGCGCAGCAGGGCGACCGACTTGCGCTGTCCGGGGTCCAGCGCCTCATCCTCGCTCTCGGGCGGAAGATCGTCCGGCGCCACAATGGGCACCGCCCGTTCCAGCTCGCCCAGCTCGCCCAGCTCCTTGGGCGTCATCGCGATCTGATGCGGCCCGCGCCGCCCCAGCACCACGATCCGGCGCAGCCGCGACGCGTTCAACCCGTCGAGCGCATGGGCGACGATGTCCGACCCTGCAAATTCGCGGGCGGTCTTGGCGAGGATCCGCGCGATGTCGAGCGCCACATTGCCATTGCCGATGACGACCGCGGTTTCGGCGGCAAGGTCCGGCGCCAGCCCGGCGAATTGCGGATGCCCGTTGTACCAGCCCACAAACTCGGCGCTGCCATGCACGCCCGTCAGCTCCTCGCCCGCGATGCCGAGCGCGCGGTCCCGCGGCGCGCCGGTCGCCAGCACCACCGCATCGTAAAGCGATTGCAGCTGCGCGATCTCGATATCGGTGCCGATGGAAATATTGCCGACAAAGCGCACGTTCTCGGTCAGCGCGGTCTTTTCATAGCGCATCGCGACCTTCTTGATCGTCTGGTGATCGGGCGCGACGCCGGTGCGGATAAGGCCATAGGGCACGGGAAGCCGGTCGAACACGTCGACGCGCACATCGTCGCCCCATTGCTTCAGCGCGGCTTCGGCGGTGTAGTAGCCGGCCGGGCCCGACCCGATGATGGCGATGTGACGCATGGCGCTTTCCTTCCCGTCATGGCCGCGCGCCTTCGCGGGCGAGGCCGATGGTTTTCCGGCGCGATGGTATCGAAGCCCCGCGAAAAGAAAAGCGGTTCAGGCCGCCTGCCGCCCGGCGCCCGCGGCGGAGCCGGCATCCGACGCGCGCGGGGCCGCGCGCTCATCCCCCTCCGCGGCGAAAAACCGTTTCAGCCGCGGCAACACCCGTTCGGGCGAGGCGGGCGGCGCCAGATGGCCGCCGCTCTTCAATTCGAACGTTTCGGCCGAGGGCAGGGCGCAGCGCAGGAACTGATTATGCGCGACCGGCACGACCATATCGTCGTCCGTCCCCACGATGAGCACCGGCACCCGCACGAACGGCAACAGCGGCAGCACGCTCCACCCCGCGAGCGCGAACAGCTGTCCCGTCACCCCGGCGGGCGTCGGCGCGGCGAGGCGGGTGAGAAGCCCTGCGCCCGCGCCGCCTTCCTTCAGCATGGCGGACAGGTTCCGGCTCATCCGGCGCGGATCGGCATATTCGCGCGGATCCATCAGCCGCGCGATCATCTCCGCATCGCCGAGCGGGAGCGGCATGCCCGACGTCGTCGACACCAGCACGAGCCGCCGCACGTGATTCTGCGCCTGCACCGCGACCTGCTGCGCCAGCGCGCCGCCCCACGAAAAGCCGAGGCAATCGAACGCCTCGCCCGGATAAAGCGTGTCCATCATCGCGGTGATGTCGCGGGCGATGCACGCCATGGCATAGGGCATGGCCGGATCGGGCGATCCGCCGCATCCCGGCATGTCGGGGATGACGATGCGCCGCCCGGCAAAACCGGACGCCAGCCCTTCGAGCAGGGCGGTGTTGAACCCGATTCCATTGAGCAGCAGCAGCGGCGGCATCGCAGACGAACCGTCCGGATTCGTCGCGACATTGAGGGTGCGGCGGCCCGCCTTGATACGGGAATTGTTAAATTTCATGTCCGCGCCTTATCATCCGATCGCGCACAGGCACAGCACTAGTTGCTGACAGCGCCGTACAGGCGGGCTAAGGGGCGCGCATGACCGATCTATCGCTTATCCGCAATTTCAGCATCATCGCCCATATCGACCACGGCAAATCGACGCTGGCCGACCGTCTGATTCAGCTGACCGGCGGGCTGACCGAACGCGAAATGAGCCAGCAGGTGCTGGACAACATGGATATCGAGCGGGAGCGCGGCATCACGATCAAGGCGCAGACCGTGCGCCTCGATTACACCGCCAGCGATGGCAAGACCTATCAGCTCAACCTGATGGACACGCCCGGCCACGTCGATTTCGCCTATGAAGTCAGCCGCAGCCTCGCCGCGTGCGAAGGTGCGCTGCTCGTCGTCGACGCGGCGCAGGGGGTCGAGGCGCAGACGCTCGCCAACGTGTACCAGTCGATCGAACACGACCACGAGATCGTGCCCGTCATCAACAAGATCGACCTGCCCGCCGCCGAACCGGACAAGGTCAAGGCCGAGATCGAGGACATCATCGGCATCGACGCATCGGACGCCGTGCTGACCAGCGCGAAATCCGGCCTCGGCATCGAGGAAGTGCTGGAGGCCGTCGTGCGCCGCATTCCGCCGCCCACAGGCGACCGCGACGCGCCGTTGAAGGCGATGCTCGTCGATAGCTGGTACGATCCCTATCTCGGCGTCGTGATCCTCGTGCGCGTGATGCAGGGCGTGCTCAAAAAAGGGCTGAATATCAAGTTCATGCAGGGCGAGACCGAGCATCTGGTCGATCGCGTGGGCTGCATGCGCCCCAAGATCGAGCAATTGCCCGAACTCGGCCCCGGCGAAATCGGTTTCATCACGGCGCAGATCAAGGAAGTCGAACAGGCCAAGGTCGGCGACACCATCACCACGGTGAAAAACGGCGCGGACAAGGCGCTTCCGGGATACAAGGAAGTGCAGCCGGTCGTGTTCTGCGGCCTGTTCCCGGTCGATGCCGCCGATTTCGACAAGCTGCGCGAATCGATCGGGAAACTGCGCCTGAACGATGCGAGCTTTACCTTCGAGATGGAATCGAGCGCGGCGCTGGGCTTCGGCTTTCGTGCCGGTTTCCTGGGCCTGCTCCATCTGGAGATCATTCAGGAGCGGCTGACCCGCGAATATGATCTCGACCTCATCACCACCGCGCCGTCGGTCGTCTATCGCATTCAGCTCGGCAAGTCGCGGACCGACGATGCGGAGGAAATCTACCTCCACAATCCCGCCGATTATCCCGATCCCTCGCGCATCGAGACGATCGAGGAGCCGTGGATTAAGGCGGTGATCTACACCCCCGACGAATATCTCGGCTCCATCCTGAAGCTGTGTCAGGATCGCCGGGGGATTCAACGCGACCTGACCTATGTCGGCGGGCGCGCGCAGGTAAGCTACGAGCTGCCGTTGAACGAGGTGGTGTTCGATTTCTACGATCGGTTGAAATCGATCAGCCGCGGCTACGCCAGCTTCGACTATGAACAGATCGGCCTGCGCGAAGGCGACCTGGTCAAGATGAGCATCATGGTGAACGGCGATCCGGTCGATGCATTGTCGATGATCGTGCATCGCGGCGTTGCCGAGGAACGCGGCCGCCACATGTGCGAACGGCTGAAGGATCTCATCCCCCGGCACCTGTTCAAGATCCCGATCCAGGCCGCGATCGGCGGCAAGGTCATCGCCCGCGAAACCATTTCCGCCATGCGCAAGGACGTCACCGCCAAATGTTACGGCGGCGACATCAGCCGCAAGAAGAAGCTCCTCGAGAAACAGAAGAAGGGCAAGGCGAAGATGCGCGAATACGGCAATGTGCAGATCCCGCAGGAAGCGTTCATCGCCGCGTTGAAGATGGGGGAGGAGTAGCGCCCGCTCCCCCTCCCGCATCGGCTTACCCGGCTTCGACTTCGGCCATCCAGCGTTCGATCTGCGCGTCGAGCACGTCCAGCGGCACCGGCCCCTGCGCGATCACCGCATCGTTGAACGCGGCAAGATGGAACTTCGCGCCCAGCCGTTCCTCGGCCCGCGCGCGCAATTCGCGAATCTTCAGCTCGCCCATCTTGTAGCCGAGCGCCTGCCCCGGCCAGCTGATGTAGCGATTGACCTCCGCATCGATATTCGCCGCCGAAAGCGCGGTATGCTCGGTCATGAAATCGACGGCCTGGCCCTTCGTCCAGCCCAGCGCATGAATGCCGGTATCCACCACCAGCCGGCACGCCCGCCACATCTCATACGACAGTCGCCCGTAATCCTTCTCCGGCGTGTCATAGAGCCCCATGTCGATGCCGAGCCGTTCGGCATAAAGGCCCCACCCTTCGGTAAAGGCGGTGAAATAGCCGAACTCGCGGCGTAGCGGGTGCAGGTCCAGCTCCTGTTGCAGGGCGATCTGATGATGATGGCCGGGCACCGCCTCATGCGCGGTGAGTGCGGGCAATTCCCAAAGCGGGCGCTGATCCAGCTTCGACGTGTTCACGTAGTAAAATCCCGCCGTGCCGTTCGCCGGGCTGCCCGGCTGGTAATAGGCGGTCGTCGTGCCTTCCGCGGTTTCGGCGGGGATCGCCCGGATGCCGTAGGGAAGGCGCGGCAACAGGTGGAAATAATCGGGCATCATCCCGTCGATCGCCTTCGCCTGCGCGGCGGCGGCGGCCATCAGCTCGTCCGGCGTGGCCGCGTAATAGGCGGGATCGGTGCGCAGCTTCTCGACAAAGGCGGCGCGGTTCGCGTAGCCTGCGTCGGCGGCCACGCGGTCCATTTCCGCCGAAATCCGCGCGACCTCCGCCATGCCGATGTCGTGGATCTGCTGCGCCGTGTAATCGGACGTGGTGCTGGCGCCGACGCGATACTGGTAGAATGCGGGCCCGTCCGTCTGCGCCGAAATGCCGACCGTCTTCGTGCAGGCCGGGACATATTCGTCGCGCAGCATGTCAGCCGCCTCGCGATAGGTCTTCGCGACGACATCGGCGATGATGGCGCGGGCGCTTTCCTTCAACGCCGTCCATTCCGCCTCGCTCACATCGGCGGGGCGGGCGCGGGTGAACGGGGTGTAGAACCGGGTTTCTTCGGGCGCCGCCGCAACCGCGCCGCGCACCGATCCTTCCAATCCGCCCAATGTGACGCAAGGCAGGACGTAGCCCCCCGCGATCCCGGCGCGCGTATTGGCGATGACCTGCGCGCTGGCGGCGGGAATGGCGTGCAGCCGGTCGAGATATTCCCTGTAATCCTGCCCCGACGCGAATTGCATCGAATCGCCGATCCCGGCCCAGCTTTGCCACGGCGAGGAATAGCTCGAAAACGCGATGAGCCTTTGCCCGAAGCGGTTGCCGTCGATCGATTCGGCCAGCAGGCGGCGCGTGATCGCATAATCCGCCTGCCGTAGCGGGGGCAGGGCGGACGCGTCGATGGCGTTCAGCCGGGCGAGAAACGCCGCATCCTTCGCGGCCCAGCGGTCCATCGCCGCAATCGAATAATCGCCAAGCTCGCTATCGTAATCCTCCACCCCTGCGGCCGATGCGCTGACCGGGCTGGCCTCCAGCCGCGCGGCATAGATGTCGTCCATCAAGGCGGTGAGATCGTCCGCCGGGGCGGCAGCGGCAGGAACGGCGAGCGAGGCGAGCGCCGCCCCGGACAGGAGCGAGAACGCGGCGCGGAAACGGCGAATGGTCATGAGCGGCAATCCTTCGATGCAGGGCCAGGTTGAATGGCGCGGTTCTGGCGCGGCCCGCGCCGTTTGGCTAGGTGCGCCGGCAAAGTGCGGGGGATAGGCTGACGCCCGAAAACAAAAAAGAGGATGCCCGATCATCATGGCCAGCATTGCCCCGGCGGTTCGCCCCGATCATGTTCCCGAAGCCCGCGTCGTCGACTTCGACATTTTCGCGCCGCCGGGCGGGGAGCGTGATTATTTCGCCGCCTGGAAAACGTTGCAGGGCGGGCCGGGGCTGGTGTGGACGGGGCGCAATCACGGGCACTGGATCGCGACGCAGGGGGATCTGATCCGCGAATTATGGGGCGATAGCGAGCGATTGTCGAACGCCGCGCTCGCCGTGACGCCCGGCCTTGGCGAGGTGATGGACTTCATCCCGCTGCAACTCGATCCGCCCGAACACAAACCGTTCCGCAATGCGGTCATGCGCGGCTTCGCCAATAATCACGTCGTCGCGATGACGCCGATGGTGCGGGACGTGTCGCGCGACCTCATCGCCGATCTGCGCCCACGCGGCGGGTGCGAGTTCATGACCGCCTTTGCCGAGGTGGTGCCGCTGCATATCTTCCTCTCGCTCATCGGGGTGCCGGTGGAGGACCGGGCACAATTGCGCCCGCTCGGACAACAGCTCACGCGCCCCGATGGCAGCATGAGCGTGGTCGAACTGCGCGACGCGGCGGACGATTACCTGCGCCCCTATGTCGAGGAACGGCTGAAACATCCCGGCGACGATCTGTTCAGCCGCATTCTTTCCGTGCCCATCGAAGGCCGCGCCTGGACGTTCGGGGAGGCGCAGCGCATGTGCCGCAACCTGCTGTTCGGCGGGCTGGATACCGTGGTGGCGATGTTCGGCAATATCGCGGCGCATCTCGGCCGCTTTGCCGGGGATCAGGACACGCTGCGCAAGGATGCCGCCCGCATTCCCGCCGCCACGGACGAGCTCATGCGCCGTTATCCCACCGTTTCGGTCACGCGCAATCTCGTGCGCGACATCGTGATGGACGGGGTTACGATGAAGGCGGGCGACCTGCTCTATCTCCCCAGCGTGCTGCACAATCTCGATCCGGCCTGTTTCGACACGCCGGAACAGGTGGATTTCGATCGCGGCCTTTCGCCCGTGCGCCACACGACGATGGGGGTGGGGGCGCATCGCTGCGTCGGGGCGGGGCTCGCCCGGATGGAGGCGATGGTCTTTATCGAGGAATGGCTGGCCGGCATTCCGCCGTTCCGGATCGACCCCGACCGTCCAACGAAAATGCGCGCGGGCAATGTCGGCGCACTGACCGAGCTGCATCTCGTGTGGTGAATGCCGGGTGCGCGGCGACGGATCGGCAAAAGCTTCACTTGGCGTTCAGCGGGCCGCTGGCTATAGGCGATTTCATGACCGCACCTGCCGCACCCCGCCGCCGTTTTCGCACAGCATCCATCGTGATGGCCACCGCCGCCATGGCGCTGACCTCCGCATGCGGGGCGGGCGCGGGCACGAAGACCGACACCGCCTATGTCGCGCGCGATGTCGAATCGCTCTATTTCGCGGCGAAGGACAGGCTCGACCGGGGACAGATCAAGCAGGCCGCCGCCCTTTTCGACGAGGTGGAGCGCCAGCATCCCTATTCGCCGTGGGCGCGCCGGGCGCAGTTGATGAGCGCGTTTTCCTATTACGCGGCGCGCGATTACAGCACCGCGATTCAATCGGCGCAGCGGTTCCTCGCCATTCACCCCGGCAACAAGGACGCGCCTTACGCGTTCTATCTCATCGCGCTGTCCTATTACGAGCAGATCAGCGACGTCACCCGCGATCAGCAGATCACCGGACAGGCGCGGCAGGCATTGACCGAGGTCGTGCGCCGCTATCCCGACACCGCCTATGCCAATGATGCGCGGCTGAAACTCGATCTCGTCAACGATCACCTCGCGGGCAAGCAGATGACCATTGGCCGCTTCTATCAGCGGACCGGCAAATGGCTGGCCTCGACCCTGCGTTTTCGCGAAGTCGTCGACGATTACCAGACCACGAGCCACACGCCCGAGGCGCTCTATCGCCTGACCGAAAGCTATCTCGCGCTCGGCATTCCGGAGGAGGCGAAGAAGGCCGCCGCCGTGCTCGGCGCGAACTATCCCGGTTCCGACTGGTATGAAAAGGCGTTCGAGCTGATGCAGGACAAGGCGCCCGATTACGTCTGATCGCGCCTGCCGAGGCTCGCTGTCCGCCGCGCCCTGCGGACAAAGCTGTGGAAAAGCCGCGCCGATGATGCCGTGGCGGGCGGCGCGTGCTGGCGCAAGCGGAGTTGCTGCGCGACAAGTGGGGCTGCGATGCTGACCTCTCTTGCCATCCGCAATATCGTGCTGATCGACGCGCTCGACCTCGCTTTTGCGCGGGGTCTGGGCGTGCTGACGGGTGAAACCGGCGCGGGCAAGTCGATCCTGCTCGACGCGCTGGGCCTCGTGCTCGGCAATCGCGCCGATAGCGGCCTTGTCCGCGCCGGCGAGGACAAGGCCAGCGTCACCGCCACGTTCGAATTCGAACCGCTGCCGCCTGCGCTGGCCGACGCGCTCGACGATGCGGGGGTGGAGATGGAGCCGGGCGAACCGCTCATCCTGCGCCGGCAATTGAAGGCCGACGGGGGCAGCAAGGCCTTCGTCAACGGGCAGCCGGTCGGCGTCGCGGCGCTGCGCGCGCTGGCCCCTTCGCTCGTCGAACTGCATGGGCAGCATGACGATCGCGGTCTCGTCAACGCGCGGGGGCACCGGGCGCTGCTCACCCGCTATGCCGACGCGGACGAAGGCGCGGTCGCCGCCGCGTGGCGCGACTGGCGCCGGGCGGAGGATGCGCTGGCCGCCGCGCGCGAACAGGCGGACAATGCCGCGGCGGAGCAGGATCTCATCCTCGCCCATCTCGAAGAGCTGAACGCGCTCGCCCCGGTGGAGGGGGAGGAGGAGGAACTCGCGCTCGCCCGCGCCGACATGCAGAAGGGCGAGCGGCTTTCCGGCGATCTTGAGGAATTGCGCCATTTGTGGGCCGGTTCGGACAGCGCGCTGGCCCAATTGCGGAGCGCGGCGCGGCGGCTCGACCGGATCGCGCCGGAACATGAATTGCTGGCCTCGGCGCTCGCCGCGCTCGACCGCTGCATCGTGGAGGGGACCGAGGCGGAGGAGCATATCGCCCGCGCGGCAGAGGCGCTGTCCCACGATCCCGAACGGCTCGACGCCACGGAAAAGCGGCTTTTCGACCTGCGCGCCGCCGCCCGCAAACAGGATTGCACGGTCGACGAACTCCCCGCCAAGATGACCGAATTGCGCGACCGGCTCGACGCGATCGAAGGCGGGGAGGCACGGATCAAGGCGCTCGCCGAAACCGCGTCCGCAACCGGCGCGGCCTATCGTGCCGCCGCCGAAAGCCTGAGCGCGTCCCGCATCGAGGCGGCGCAAAGGCTCGACGCCGCGGTCGCCGCCGAACTGGCGCCGCTGAAACTCGACGCGGCGAAATTCCGCACCGGCATCACCCGGCTGGAGGAGGATCGCTGGGGTCCGCACGGGATGGACGCGGTCGAATTCCTGATCGCGACGAACCCCGGCGCGCCGTTCGCACCGCTCGCCAAGATCGCCAGCGGCGGCGAATTGTCGCGCTTCATCCTCGCCCTGAAGGTCGCGCTCGCCGAACAGGGCGGGGCGGCGGTCATCATCTTTGACGAGATCGACCGCGGCGTCGGCGGCGCGGTGGCGAGCGCGATCGGCGACCGGCTCGCCCGGCTGGCGAGCGGGGGGCAATTGCTCGCCGTCACGCACAGCCCGCAGGTCGCGGCGCGCGGCAACACCCATTACATGATCGCGAAAAGCAGCGAGGGCACCGTCACCCGCACCAGCGTCGTCAGCCTGTCCGATGCGGAACGGCAGGAGGAGATCGCCCGCATGCTATCCGGCGCGGAGGTCACGCCCGAGGCCCGCGCCCAGGCCGAACGCCTGCTCGAGGATAGCTGACCCCGCGGGAGCCGCCCCTTCCATCCCCCTGCCAACCCATCCCTTGTGACAGTGACCTTGGCTCGCGCACCCGTTAAGATCGCGCCCGTAACCCAAGCACACACATATCGGGAGATCGACGCATGGATCTGGGATTGAAGGGCCGCAAGGCGATATTGATCGGCGCGAATGGCGGCATCGGGCGCAAGGTCGCGCATGTCCTCGCCGCCGAGGGATGCAACGTCGCGGTCTGCGGCCGGAGCCAGGGCAAGGTCGACAAGATCAAGGGCGAGCTGGACGGCACCGGCGTCACCGTCTTTGCCGACACGCTCGACGTGACGGACAAGGGCGCGGTCCCGGCCTTCGTCGAAGAGGCGGCGGGCGCACTCGGCGGGTGCGACATCTTCATCAGCTTCACCTCCGCCAATCCGGGCGAGGATACGGACGCGGCGTGGGAAACCATTCTCGAAACCGAGGTGCTGTCGATTCGCCGCGGGGTCGAGGCGGCGAAACCCTATCTCGAAAAATCGGATGCCGCGGCCATCGTCTGCCTGTCGAGCACCGGCGCGACCGAGGAATTCATGGGCGTGCAGCCGTATAATGCGCTGAAGGCCGCGGTCATCAACTATGCCAGCGCCATGGCGCAGAATTTCGCCGCCGACGGCATTCGCGTGAACACCATCACCCCCGGCCCGGTGATGACCGACGATGGCCCCTGGGCGCATATTCGCGACAATATGAAGGATTTCTACGACGCGACGCTCGCGCAGATCCCGATCGGCCGCCTCACCACCGGCGAGGAGCTGGCCAATACCATCGCGTTCACCGCGTCGCCTGCGTGCCGGGCGATGACCGGCGCCAATATCGTGGTCGACGGCGGCTATACCAAGCGCGTGCAATACTGACGCCTTGCGCGCCGCGCGACGGGAATAGGGCGGTCCGGGGACGGGCCGCCCTTTTCGTGCGCGCCCTCTTTCTCGCCGGGCCGGGCGGCGCTATCTGCGGCTCATGACGATTGGCGAGGGAATGGCGCGTGGCGGATGACGGCGATGCAGGCAAGAGCGGGGCAAGTGCGGCGGACGAGGTGGAGGCCGCGAACGAGCTGATGCGGCTGTCGCGAAAGATCGCGCGCGCCAACCGGCTCTACCACGCCGAGGACGCGCCGGAGATCACCGACGCCGAATATGACGCGCTCATCCGTCGCAATACGGAGCTTGAGGCCGCGTTCCCCCATCTCGTCCGCGCCGACAGCCCGTCGCAATCGGTCGGCCACGACATCGCCGCGTCCCCGCTGGCCAAGGTGCGGCACGACGTGCGGATGATGAGCCTCGACAACGCGTTTTCCGACGAGGAAGTTGCCGAGTTTCTCGCCCGCGTGCGCCGGTTCCTGTCGCTGGACCCCGACGCGCCGGTGTGCGTCACGGCGGAGGACAAGATTGACGGCCTGTCCTGTTCGCTGCGCTACGAACACGGCACGCTGGTGCGCGCGGCCACCCGCGGCGACGGGCAGGTGGGCGAGGATGTGACTCCTAATGTGGCCCATATCGCCGACATTCCGCAGACCCTCACCGGCGACGTGCCGGAATTGTTCGAAATTCGCGGCGAGGTGTTCATGGGAAAGGCGGATTTTACCGCGCTGAACGCTTCGCAGGAGGAGGCGGGGGCCAAGCTTTTCGCCAATCCGCGCAACGCGGCGGCGGGCTCCCTGCGGCAGAAGGACGCGGGCGTGACCGCGCGGCGGCCGCTGCGATTCTATGCCCATGGCTGGGGCGCGGCATCGGACGTGCCGTGCGACACGCAATTTGCGATGATGAAGCGGATAGAGGAATGGGGCGTGCCCGTCTCGCCGTTGCTCACCCGGATCGACGACGTGCCCGCGATGCTCGCCCATTATGCGAAGATCGGCGCGGGCCGGGCCGCGATGGATTACGAGATCGACGGCGTCGTCTACAAGGTGGACCGGCTCGACTGGCAACAACGGCTGGGCTTCGTGGCGAAGGCGCCGCGCTGGGCGATGGCGCATAAATTCCCGGCGGAGCAGGCGGAAACCACGCTCGAATCCATCGACATACAGGTGGGCCGGACCGGCAAGCTGACGCCGGTGGGGCGGTTGGCGCCCGTGCTGGTCGGCGGGGTGACGGTGACCAATGTCACGCTGCACAACCGGGACGAGATCGCGCGGCTCGGCGTGCGGCCCGGCGACCGGGTACAGATACAGCGCGCCGGCGACGTCATTCCGCAGGTGGTCGCGAACCTGACGCCGGACGCGGCGCGCGATCCCTATGTCTTTCCCGACCATTGCCCGCGTTGCGGCAGCGAGGCCGTCGCCGAGGAGGGCGAGGTCGACGTGCGCTGCACCGGCGGGCTGATCTGCCCGGCGCAGCGGACGCAGCGGCTCGAACATTTCGTGAGCCGGGGCGCGCTCGACATCGATGGCCTTGGCACGCGCACCATTGCCGATTTCTTCGCACGCGGCTGGCTGGAAAGCCCGGCCGATATTTTCCGCCTGCGGGACCGCCGGGCGGAGATCGCCGCATTGGACGGGTGGCAGGACAAGTCTGTGGACAATTTGTTGGCCGCGGTGGAAAACCGGCGCGCGCCCGATGGCGCGCGCCTGCTTTTCGGACTCGGCATCCGGCATGTCGGCACGGTGACGGCGCGCGATCTGATGAAGCATTTCGGCACGTTGCCCGCGCTTCGCGATGCGGCGGAGCGGGCACGGGCGGGTGATGCGGACGCCGCCGCCGAAATCGCCAGCATCGACGGCGTCGGTCCCGTCGTGGTGGAGGCGCTCGGCGATTTCTTTCACGAGGATCACAATCGCGCGGTGTTCGAGGATCTCCTGTCCGAACTCTCGCCCCCCGAATATATCGTCGAAACGCGCGACAGCCCCGTTTCCGGCAAGACGATCGTGTTCACCGGCAAGCTGGAAACGATGAGCCGGGACGAGGCCAAGGCGCAGGCCGAGCGGCTCGGCGCGAAAGCATCGGGCAGCGTATCGGCCAAGACCGACCTGATCGTGGCCGGCCCGGGCGCGGGGTCCAAGCTGAAGAAGGCGGCGGACCTCGGTATCGAGGTGATCGACGAGGCGGCGTGGGCGCAAATGGTCGCACAAGCGGACTGAATTTTCCGGGGCTGCACCCCGCCTGCCGGGTTGTCAGGGCGGTGGTGGCCGCTACGTGTGCGTCATGTTTCGTGATTTCAAAAGCTTGCTCGCCGCATTTGCCACCGCCTGTTGGCTATCGGCCGCGCCGCCCGCCCATGCGCAGGACGCCCATGCGCAGGACGACACCGGAGCCGCCGCCGCCGCGACGGCTTCGCAGCGCACGCCCGAAACGCCCGCGGCCCGCCCCTCTCCGCCCGATGCCGCCATGGATGAGGCGGCAAGCGAGCAGCCTTTGCCGCCGCGCCCGGCCTCGCCCGAATACATGCCGACGACGCGCGGTTCGGGCAGCGTCGCGGTCGCCGTGGCGGAGGTTCCGCCCTATGCCATCCGGAACGCGGATGGCCGCTGGACCGGTCCGGCGCTCGACCTCTTCCGCGCCGCGGCGGAGGAGAGCGGGCTCGACTACACGCTGGTCCCGACATCGCCCGACGCCATCGACAACAGCGATGCCGCCGTCGCCTTCCCCGTATTCGCGACGGCGTCCCTGGCGCAGGAGGCGGACCGCAGCCTGCCGTTCCATGTCGATTCGGTCGGGCTGATCGGGCGATCGGCGGGGGGCGGGTTCCTCGACGGGCTTGCCGGGCTTTTCAATACCAGCTTCCTGCGCGTGGTGCTCATCGTGTCGGCGGTGCTGTTGGTGGTGGGGGCGATCTTCTATTTCGTGGAGCGCAAGACGAACGAGGGGCTTCATGCCGACGACGGGCGCATGCACGGCATCGGGCACGGCTTCTGGTGGGCCGGGGTGACGGCGACCACCATCGGCTATGGCGATCTGGTGCCGAAAACGACCTGGGGCCGGGTGGTCGCGATGATCTGGATGCTGTTTTCCATGGCGCTCACCGCGATCCTGACCGCCTATATCATCTCGCTGACCGGGGCGCGGGGCGGCAGGACCGACCTGACCGAGGCGGTGTCCGGCCTTGCGGTGGGCTATGTCACCGATGGCACGATCGCGGGCGACGATCTGCGCGGCGCCGATGCCTTGCGCGAATTTCCCACGATGGACGCCGCGCTCGCCGCCTATGACGAGGAGGAGATCGACGCGGTCGCCGCCCCGTACCAGCAGGCCCGCGAAATGGCCGGCGACCGGGAGGTGCAGCGCACGAGCGGTTCGGTCGTGATGCCGGTCTTCCGCGTCACGGGGCAGGGCGATTTCCGCGTCGCACTCGACCGCATCATCCTGTCCCCGGACTGGCAGTCCCGGATCGAGCAGGAGTTCTCGAACCGCTGAGGCGCCCCATCACGGCGCGGCCCTTTACGGCTTCGGCACCCATTTCATGACCCCGCCGGCAAACGGCGTCCACGCCCCCGTCGCAATGCCCGCCCGGCGCAGCACGCCGCCCGTCCATTCGTTGCACGTGGTGAACACCGTATAGGTGCCCTCCGCGTCGTAGAAGACGTCCTGCGGGAGGTAGCCCGGATAGACCGCCCGGCGCCCGCCGCCTGTCCGCACGCTTTGCAAGATCTCCGTCACCAGCGCGCGATATTCCGCCCGGCTGATGCGCAGCGGGCGATAATCGGTCGACGGGGCGGGCCGGACATAGTGCGACACGTGCAGCAGACCCTCCCCGCCCGTCGCCACGATCCGCGCCACGGTGACGGGGGAAAGATCCGCCCATGTCGGCGTGCCGAGAAACACCTCCCGCTCGCCCCAGCCGATGGCCACGTGGGTGTAGGGCGCCGCGATCCGCCCGCCCGGATTGACGGCGAGATCGCCCGCCGGGAACAGCCGGGTCCAGTCCATGTCGGAATTGACGCGCGGCATCACGATTTCGGTGTGGACGCCATTGCTGCCGATCATGATCTCGACCGCGTCCGGCCCGCGCGCCTCTTCCCACCCGCGATGGGCGGGAAGCGAGGAGCCGATCCACCCCGCCACCGCATAGAGCGCGAGCAGGGCAAGCAGCGCCGCCACCGCGACCGCGAACCCGCGCGCCCCTTTGCGCGCCAGGCTCCGCAGCCCTATCGCCCGGCGCGCTTGCGCAGCCACAGGATCGACCAGTCGCCCCGCACCGCCCGCCGCGCGAGCCGGAACCCGGCGCGAAAGGCCGCGCGGCGCACGTCGCGCTCCTGCGTCTCCAGCAATCCGGCGAGCAGCAGATGCCCGCCCGGCACCACCGCCCGCCCGAAATCGGGCGCCAGTTCGACCAGCGGCCCGGCGAGGATATTTGCGATCAGCAGATCGTAAGGCCCGCGCGATTGCAGGATCGGCGAATCCATCCCCGCCGCGATGGTCATCGCCAATTGCCCCGGTCCGCTGCCGACGGGAATGCCGTTCGCGGCCGCATTGTCGATCACGACATCGTGGCACACCGCGTCGATGTCGCTCGCCGTGGCGAGCGCACGCGGCCAAAGATGCATCGCGGCAAAGGCGAGCAGCCCCGTGCCCGTCCCGATGTCGGCGATATTGCGCACGACGGCGCCCTGCGCCCGCATCGCGTCCAGCATTTCGAGGCACCCCGCCGTCGTGCGATGCTGCCCGGTGCCGAAGGCCTGGCTCGCCGGAATGACGAAGCTCCTGATGCCGGGCGCATCGCGGGCCGGATGGTCGGGGGTGTGGACGTGGAAACGGCCCGCGGTGATCGGCTCGACCCCCTGCTGGCTCAACGTGACCCAGTCCTCCTCGGGCAGCTTCTCGACCGTGAGCGGCGGCGGCGTGTCGAACAGGGCGGCGATGGCGGCGCGGTCCGCCTTGGTCGGGCGGCGCGGCAGATATGCATCGAGCCGCCATTCGAGCGGTTTCTGCTCTTCGATCTCGCACCCCGTGACGACGATCTCCTCGTCCCAGTCGGCGATGTCCTCCTGCCTGAGCAGCGCGTCATGCACCACGTCGCGCGGGGCAAAGGCCGTGATGATCCAGCTCGTCATCGCACGAAGCTCGCGCCATTGGCGTCGATCACCGCGCCGGTCATGCTTTCGGGCGCATCCAGCGCGCAGAACGCGGCGATGCGGGCAATCTCCTCCGGCTCCGCCACCCGGCCGAGCGGAATGTCGCGGGCCAGATCGGCGGCGGCGCCGATGTCGGGTCTGGCGTTGGCACCATCGCCGACCATCGCCGTATCGACGAAGCCGGGGCACACAGTATAGGCGAGGATGCCGTCGCCCGCATAATGGCGCGCAATGGTCTTGCCCATGGCGACCAGCCCGGATTTCGCCGCGGCATAGTGCCAGTGATCGGGCGAATCGCCGCGATAGGCCGCGCGGCTGGCGATATTGACGAGCCTTCCGCCCGCGCCGCCCTCCTGCCAGTGCCGCACGGCGAGCCTCGACAATTGCGCCGCGCTCGACAGGTTGATGCGCAGCGTGCGGTCCCATGCGTCGAGCCATGCGATGTCGGACAGGTCGATGGGTGCGGCGTCGAACAATCCGGCATTGTTCACGAGGATGTCGATGCGCTTGCCGCCCGCCGCGCGCACGGCGGCCAGCGCATCGGACCACAGCTGTGCCGGTGCGGCAGGATCGTCGAGATCGGCGGAAAGCTGCGCGCGCCCAGCGGGTCCGTCACCGCTCCCGTGGGTGAGCACATGCACGCCGCGCTGCCGCAACCTATCGGCAATGGCCTTGCCGATGCCGCGCGTGCTCCCGGTGACGAGCGCGGTCGGGGCGGCGGGGTTCGTCTCTTGATCGTCCATCGCCTCTGGTTAGGGGCGCATGCCGCGCACGACAAGGGGACAGCGCAAGCACGGCGGGGGAGAAGGCCCGCGCCCGCCATCCCCCCGCCAAAGGGCGAGTTCATGCCAATTCGCCCTTGCCCTCTTCGCGCCATGGTGCCATTCGCGGTCGCAACACCAAATATGGCCGCGCGTGCCTCGCGCGGTCATGGCAAGCGCAGGGGAAGAACCTATGGCCGATGCAAGGGGCGGAAACCGCCTGGCGAAACCGCGTCCGCTTTCGCCGCATCTCTCGATCTGGAAATGGGGACCGGCGATGGCCGTGTCCATCCTGCACCGCGTGTCGGGCAATGCGATGGCGACGGTCGGCCTGCTCATCCTGTTGTGGATGGTCGGCGCGATTGCCGCCGGGCCGGACGCCTATGCCGATTTCGCCGCCGTCATGGGAAGCTGGATCGGGATCATCGTGCTCATCGGAATTTCCTGGTCGTTCTTCAACCACATGGCTTCGGGCATCCGCCACCTCGTCCTCGACGTGGGTGCGGGCTACGAAGTCGATCGCAACAATCGCTGGTCCACGATTTCCATCCTGATCGGCATTCTTCTCACCGTCGCCTTCTGGGCGGTGGTGCTGCTGGCCTGACGAAAGGGAACACGAACCATGGGTAACGGAACCAGGATCGGCCGCGTTCGCGGGCTCGGCTCCGCGCACGAAGGCGCGCACCACTGGCTGCTGCAACGTTTCACCGCCGTCGGCAATCTCGTGCTCGTGCTCTGGCTGGTGTTCAGCCTGCTGACGCTGCCGGATTACGGCTATCTGACGATGGCCTCGTGGCTGTCCAGCCCGCTGGCGGCGACGGCGATGGTCCTGCTCATCATTTCCACCTTCTGGCACGCGCGGCTCGGCATGCAGGTCATGATCGAGGATTACGTGCATGGCGCGAACCGTTTCGCCGCCATCGTGGCCATGAACCTGTTCTTTGTCGCGGGCGGTGTGTTCGGCATCGTGTCCGTGATCCGCATCGCGCTGGGAGGCGCATAAGATGGCCGACGCTTCGACTCAGCCCGCCTATCAGATCATCGACCACACCTACGACACGATCGTCGTGGGTGCGGGCGGTTCCGGCCTGCGCGCCACCATGGGCAGCGCGGAAGCGGGCCTGAAGACCGCCTGCATCACCAAGGTGTTTCCGACCCGTTCGCACACCGTCGCGGCACAGGGCGGCATCGCCGCCTCGCTCGGCAACAACACGCCCGATCACTGGTCGTGGCACATGTACGACACGGTGAAGGGGTCCGACTGGCTCGGCGACCAGGACGCGATCGAATATCTCGTGCGCGAGGCACCGCAGGCGGTGTACGAACTCGAACACGCCGGCGTGCCGTTCTCTCGCAATCCCGAAGGCACGATCTATCAGCGTCCCTTCGGCGGCCACATGCAGAACATGGGCGAAGGCCCCCCGGTGCAGCGCACCTGCGCCGCCGCCGACCGCACCGGCCACGCGATGCTCCACGCCCTTTATCAGCAATCGCTGAAATATGACGCGGACTTCTTCATCGAATATTTCGCGATCGACCTCATCATGGTCAATGGCGAGTGCAAGGGCGTCATCGCCATGTGCATGGACGATGGCTCGATCCACCGGTTCCGCGGCCACGCGGTCGTGCTGGCGACGGGCGGCTATGGCCGGTCCTACTTCACCGCCACGTCGGCGCACACCTGCACCGGCGACGGCAATGCCATGGTGCTGCGCGCCGGCCTCCCGCTGCAGGACATGGAATTCGTGCAGTTCCACCCGACCGGCATCTACGGCGCGGGCGTGCTCATCACCGAGGGTGCGCGCGGCGAGGGCGGCTATCTCACCAATTCCGAGGGTGAGCGGTTCATGGAACGCTACGCCCCGTCCGCCAAGGATCTGGCCAGCCGCGACGTGGTGTCGCGCTCCATGGCGCTCGAAATCCGCGAAGGGCGCGGCGTCGGCGCGGAAAGCGACCATATCTTCCTGCACCTCGATCACATCGATCCCAAGGTGCTGGCCGAACGGCTTCCCGGCATTACCGAGAGCGGCAAGATCTTTGCCGGCGTCGACCTCACGCGGCAGCCTTTGCCGGTGGTGCCGACCGTCCATTACAACATGGGCGGCATTCCCACGAACTATCACGGCGAGGTGATGACCATCGGGCCGGACGGCGACCCCGAAACCGTGGTCCCCGGCCTGTTCGCCGTGGGCGAGGCGGCCTGCGTTTCGGTCCACGGGGCGAACCGGCTCGGCTCCAACTCGCTGATCGATCTCGTGGTGTTCGGCCGCGCGACCGGCCACCGGTTGAAGGAGCTGGTGAAGCCCGGCACGTCGCACGACGGCCTGCCGTCGGACAGCGCGGATTTCGCGCTCTCGCGGCTCGACCATTTCCGCCATGCGAAGGGCGGCTCGCCCACCGCGCAGATCCGCGGCGAGATGCAGCGCACCATGTCGGGCCACGCCGCCGTGTTCCGCACGGACGAGCTCATGCAGGAAGGCAAGGCCAAGCTGGAGCAGGTCTATCGCCGGATGGAGGACATCCACGTCACCGACCGTTCGCTCATCTGGAACAGCGACCTGATCGAGACGCTGGAACTCGACAATCTCATCGGGCAGGCCGCCGTCACGATGCATTCCGCCGCCAATCGCAAGGAAAGCCGCGGCGCCCACGCGCACGAGGATTATCCCGATCGCGACGACGCCAACTGGATGAAGCACACCGCAGCATGGTTCGACGGTTGGGGCGGCAAGGGCGGCGGGGTCAAGATCGACTACCGCCCGGTGCATGATTTCACGCTCACCGACGACATCAAATATATCGAACCGAAAAAGCGCGTTTACTGATACGCCACACGGGGGCCGGGGTCTTACGATCCCGGCCTTTTTCGTGGTGCCGGATACAGAGAAAGCCCGAAGCAGGTATCCCCGCTTCGGGCTTTCGCATGGTCAGCGGCCGGAAGTGCCGCCCTTGGGTGCCTTTATCGCCTCAGACGTTCGGCGATAATGCTCCCCGGACATTTTCCGACCTCTGTGCTGGACCATGAGACATCGGATCACCTCCTTTCGCGACGGGATTCAGGGTTGCCGTACGGCGCAAGGTCCCGCGTTGCCTTGCGGACGGCCGGTCCGGGGCGCGCGGTGCGCAACGCCCCTTTCCTGCGCCGCAATCTGCGTCCGCCGCGGCATTCAGGCAAGACTTGAAATCGAAAATTTCGCTGTCATGATCGGCGCCTTCGCGTGCGGCGATGTACCATGCGAGGCCCGAATTTGCGCCTCCCCGACCCATGCCGCCCATCAAACGCCACCGGGCCGCGACACGCGCCGGATGCTTATCCCCGACGAATCGCTCGCTTTACCGGCAATCCTCGGCGACGCGGGCGATTTCGGCCCATGTCGGCATATAGAGCGTGCGCGTCCCCGGCGCCGCGACCGCAAAACGCCCGCGCGAAAAAATCATCGCGTCGATGATCGGATCGTGCGGCGCCAGCGTCGCCACCACCTGTCCATTCGCCGCAGGCTGCGCGGTGAGCATCTTCGTCTGCGAGGTGGTGGTGATCGTCATGGTCGTCGCCCGCGCATCGGGTGTCATGCGCCATAGCTTGATCTGCCGGTTGCCCGGCTCACACGCCATTACGAAATCCGCCACGTCGGACCCGAACAGCGCGCGGGTCGCATTGGCATCGGCGCGATAGGTCCACTCGCCTGCCGAGATCGGCGCATCGCGCCAGTCGTCCGGCACCGCGACCGGCGGCAGCGGGGCGGGAACCGGCGATGGCGCGGGCGCCGGCGCCGTTGGGGCGGGTTCGCGCACCGTCGGCGCGCACGCGGCCAGCCCCAGCCCGGTGAGCAGCACCGCCGCCCCCGTCATGGTCCAGCATCGGCGCATGGCACGCGCGGCCTGTTTCCGGCGGGTGTGCATTTCGGGCGTATCGTCATGGCTTGGCGTCATGGCGCGCTTATGCGAAGAGGACGCGCCCGGCACAAGCGGCAAACGTCGAACCGGTCCGCCCCCGCGATTTCGCGCGTCGAACATTTCGGATAGCCACGCATCATGCCCGCACCTGCAAAGCCCGCCAAAACCCGCGTCGATCAATTGCTGGTCGATCGCGGCCTCGCCGAAAGCCGCACGCGGGCGCAGGCGCTCGTGATGGCGGGGCTGGTGTTTGCGGGCGAGACGAAGATCGCGAAGCCGGGGCAGCAGATCCGCGCCGATGCCGCGCTCGACGTGCGCGGGCGGGACCATCCCTGGGTGTCGCGCGGCGGGATCAAGCTTGCCCACGCGCTCGAAACCTTCGCGCTCGATCCCACAGGCGCCGTCGCCATGGACATCGGCAGCTCCACCGGCGGGTTCACCGACGTGCTGCTTCAGAATGGCGCGGCGCATGTGTTCGCGGTGGATTCGGGCACGAATCAGCTGGCGTGGAAATTGCGGCAGGACGACCGCGTCACCGTACTGGAACAGACCAGCGCGCGCATCCTGACCGCCGACCATATCACGCAAGGCTGCAACTGGGTCGTGTGCGATGCGAGCTTCATCGGACTGGCCAAGGTGCTGGAGGTGCCGCTCGCGCTCGCCGCACCGCACGCGACGCTCGTCGCCCTGATCAAGCCGCAGTTCGAGGTGGGCCGCGCCGAGGTCGGCAAGGGCGGAGTGGTGCGCGACCCCACCCTGCACGACCGCGTCACAGGGGAGGTGCGCGAATGGCTCACCGCCATCGGCTGGAGCGTGCGCGGCCTGACGCAAAGCCCGATCACCGGGCCGGAGGGCAATGTCGAATTCCTGATCTGGGCAGAGCGCTGAGGGAACGGAGCGGGCGGCCCCTGCGTTTTGATGGCATGACAGACCCGAACGAACGCCCCGACGATCCCCACGCCCCCCGCGAAATCGCCCCAACGAGGCCGGTATCGGCGCGCGTCGGGGACCATGACGGGCGCGATGGCGACGGGGTTCATCATGGCGGGGAGGGCGCGGAAACGGCGACCCCCGCCACGACGGATGCGGCGGAGGCGAAACCCGACCATGTCCCCGCCCATCGGCAGAAATCGCTTCTGTGGTGGGCGCTGCTGCTCGTGCCGGCGGTGGTCGCCGCAGGGCTGGTGGTCGGGCAGCTTTCGGGGTCGGGGGAGAGCGATCCCTGGTTCGCCTCGCTGGTAAAGCCGGACATCTATCCGCCCGGCTGGCTGTTCGGGGTGGTGTGGACGATCCTCTATGCGCTGATGGGGTTTGCCCTTGCGCTGGTGGTGGCGAGCGACCGGCGTGCGTACAAAGGCTCCGCGGTCGCGGTGTTCCTCATTCAGCTTGCGGTGAATCTGGCCTGGTCGCCGATCTTTTTCGGCGCGCATCTCATCGGGCTGGCGTTCTTCTGGATCCTGCTCATGCTGGTGCTGATCATCACGACGATGGCGATTTTCGCGAAGGTCAGCCGGCTCGCCGCCGCGCTGCTCGTGCCCTATCTCGCCTGGGTGTCGTTCGCGGCAATCCTGAACCTGCAAATCTGGCAGTTGAACTGAACGCGGAAAAGGACCACATTCGTTTCATGCAAAGCGACAATCCCCGGATCTCCGACCTCACCCGCATGATCACCGCCGCGGCCGGCACCTTTGCCGGCATGGGGCGCGAAGCGTCGGAGGCCGCGCGCGAACGTTTGAAAGAGGCGATGGGCGGTCTCGACTTCGTCAGCCGCGAGGAGTTCGAGGCGGTGAAGCAGATGGCCGCCGCCGCCCGCACGCAGAATGATGCGCTCGCCGCCCGCATCGCCAGGCTGGAGGCGAAACACGCCGGGCAAAGCGACGATACCGCGGAAAGCGACGCCACCCCCAAACAGCCCGACGATTATACCGGGCTCTGACGCCGGCATGCCGGTTCGGGCGCGCTGATCGGGCGCGCTGATCCGGCACACGGGCCTGCCTCTCCACGCCCCTCGCAATCGCATCCATCATCGGACCGACACGGGAACCGGGCCACGCGTCCGGCGGTTGATCCTTGCCCCCATGGCGAGGAAAAAATCCCGATGTTTACGCAACTTAACCCGACCATTCCGGTCCACGTGCTCGGCAAGGGGCATGGTTATGCCATCGGCATGATCGACTATGGACAGGAACATAACCTGATCTGGGTCACGGCGATCGACGCGACCGGCGAAATCTGGTGCGCTCCCAATCCCTCGGTCCGCATGGATCGCAACTGGACCATGGGGCGGGCGGAAAACGCGCTGGTCGCGGAGGAGAAGGCCGCGCCCGTGATGGCCTGACGCGCGGCACAATCGGTCCGAAACGAAAACGGCGGACGGGATCGCTCCCGTCCGCCGTTTCGCGTTTTCGGTGTATGAGGATCAGTCCTGCTTGACCGCCATCCGGTCCCAGTAGCGCAGCTTGCCGCATGTCTCGACAAACCCCTTCGCATCGCCGGCGCCGGTGATCTTGACGAAACCGTCGTCAATCTTTTCGGCGACGCCTGCCCCCTTGAGCAAGGCCATGGTTTCGGGAACATAGGCGATGAATTTCGCGTGGGCGAAAGCGTCGTTCACGAAATCGATGCTGGGCTTGTCATCGGCGTAATTCTTGGCCGCGTCCTCGCCCATGACCAAAGCCACCGCGTCATAGACGACCGACGGCCCGCCATCGATCTTCTCCGACGCCTCGATCATCTGGCCGTCGGACAGTTCGGCCCCGGCGATATGCGGGGCGATGATCTCGACCATGGCGCCGGCGTCCATCGCCGCGGTCTTGAGCGCCTCGACAATGGCTGCATCGCCGCCCTTGGCGACATAGATGCCGAGCTTGCGCCCCTTGAAGCTCTTCGGCCCGTTCTTGAGGATGGAGAGCGCGTCGGATGCGGGAAGATCGGTAATCGGCTCGCGCGCCAATGGCACCTTCTCCGGCAATTCGGGAAGGCCGATGCCGTCGCACACCGCCTGCGCGAGGTCGGCGTCGATATGGCGCAGGTGCCCGATCATCCGCTTGCGAATGTCCATGCGCTCCACCTTCGACAATTCGAAGGTCAACGCATTGGCGATGTGCCCCTGCTCGATCTCCGTCTGCGAGATGTAGAATTGCCGCGCCTGGCTGTAATGGTCGGCAAAGGTTTCGCTGCGCACGCGCACCTTGGGGCCGGTCACCGGCGCTTCGTAGCTGGTGAAGCCGATGGTCGGATCGGCGCGCGGGCCGCGTTCCTCGCCCGTGCCGTCGCCCCAGCTGTTGGGCTCGTAATTGGCGCGGCCCTTGGGGTTGTGCATCGCCATGTGGCCGTCCTGTTGAAAATGGCGGACGGGGCATTTCGGCGCGTTGATCGGGATATGGGTGAAGTTCGGCCCGCCAAGCCGCTTCAGCTGCGTGTCGAGATAGCTGAAATTGCGGCCCTGGAGCAGCGGATCGTCCGAATGGTCGATGCCCGACACGATGTTCTGCGTGCAGAAGGCGACCTGCTCGGTTTCGGCAAAGAAATTGTCGACATTGTTGTTCAGCGTCATCGTGCCGATGATGCGGACCGGCACCTGCTCCTCGGGGATGAGCTTCGTCGCGTCCAGCACGTCGAACTCGAAATTCTCGGCGAATTCCTCGTCGAAAATCTGCACGCCGAGATCCCATTGCGGATAATCGCCCGCGTCGATCGCGTTCCACATGTCGCGGCGGTGAAAGTCGGGATCCATGCCGTTGATCTTGAGCGCCTCGTTCCAGATGACCGACTGCATCCCCTGTTTCGGCTTCCAGTGGAACTTCACGAAGTGTGATTTACCCTCCGCATTGACGAGGCGGAAGGTGTGCACGCCGAACCCTTCCATGAAACGGAGCGAGCGCGGGATGGTGCGGTCCGACATCTGCCACATGACCATGTGCATGGATTCGGGCGACAGCGATGCAAAGTCCCAGAAATTGTCATGCGCGCTCTGCGCCTGGGGAAAGCCGCGGTCGGGCGCGGGCTTCACCGAATGGATGAGGTCGGGAAACTTGATCGCGTCCTGGATGAAGAACACCGGGATATTGTTGCCGACCAGATCCCAGTTGCCTTCGTCGGTGTAGAATTTCACCGCGAAACCACGCACGTCGCGGGCGAGATCGGGCGAACCCTTGTTCCCCGCCACGGTCGAGAACCGCGTGAATACGGGCGTCTTCTTCCCCTTTTCACCCGACAGCACGCCGGCGCGGGTGAATTCAGGGATCGGATCGGTCAGTTCGAACTCGCCATGCACGCCATAGCCGCGCGCATGGACCACGCGTTCGGGAATGCGTTCGTGGTCGAAGTGAAAGATCTTCTCGCGCGCGATCTGATCCTCCAGCAATTGCGGACCGCGCGGCCCGGCGGTGAGCCAGTTCTGATCATCGGCGATGGGCGCGCCCTGCGCCGTCGTCATGACGTCGTCCTTGCCCTTGGGCTTCTGATGGTTGGCGCCACCTTCGGACAGTTCGAAATCTTTCATGATGGGGTGCAGCCTTCTCGCTTGCGTTAACCTTACCTGCACCCAACTGTCGGCAAGGGTAAAGGTTGCGCGGTAATTCCGCCCGTGTTCAATCGCCTTTGACGATATAAACATGTGTTGGTTTGCCGCGCCGCACTTGCCGCGCGCGCCGATCCGTTCCATCCCCCCCGGCCATGCATCTTCGCGCCGCCGCCATCCTCTGCGCCTCGCGCCCTCACGGCGAAACCGCGGCCATCGCGCGCGTGCTGACGCGCGACCATGGCCTCGTCGCCGGCTATGTCGCGGGGGGGCGGGGGCGGGTGCTGCGTCCCGTGCTCATCCCCGGCAATGCGGTCGCGGCCGACATCGCGGCCCGCGCGGCGAGCCAGCTGCCTTTCATAAAGCTGGAACTGCTGCAAAGCCGGGCGCCGTGGATGACGGAGCCGCTGCCGGCGGCCGCGATTCAATGGGCGACGGCGCTCACCGCGAGCTGCCTGCCCGAACGCCATCCCTACCCGGCGGTGCACGATGCGCTCGGCCCGCTGCTCGACGCGATCTGCCATGCGCCCTCGGCGCGCGGCTGGGCGGTGGCGTTGCTGCGCTACGAAACGCTGCTCCTGCGCGAAATGGGTTATGGCGGGGCGGGGGACACGGATGCGCTGGATTGGGACGCGACGCTCGCCGCGCTGGAGGCGCAGGGCAGCACGATTGCCACGCGCCTGCTTGCGGCGCGGCGCGGCGATGTTATGGCGGCGCGCACGCTGTTGATGGCGCGGCTTACACGGATCACGGGGGAATCATGAAGATAGCGGTTTTCGCAGGCGACGGCATCGGGCCGGAGGTGACGGAGCAGGCGGTGCGCGTGCTCAAGGAACTGCCGCTGCCGCTCTCGCTCATCACCGGCGACGTCGGCGGCGCGGCCTACCGCCTGCACGGCCACCCCTTGCCGGACGAAACGCTCGTCGCCGCGCGGGAGGCGGATGCCGTGCTGTTCGGCGCGGTGGGCGACCCCTCCTGCGACACGCTCGACCGGCATCTGCGGCCGGAGCAGGCGGTGCTGGGCCTGCGCCGCGAACTCGGCCTGTTCGCCAATCTGCGCCCGGCAAAGATGTTTCCCGGCATGGAGGATGCCAGCGGGCTGAAACCCGAGATCGCCTCGGCCATCGACCTGCTCATCGTGCGCGAATTGAACGGCGATGTGTATTTTGGCGAGAAGGGCATGCGCACGACCGACGCGGGCCTTCGCGAAGGGTATGACATCATGTCCTACGACGAAGGCGAGGTGCGCCGCATCGCCCGCGCTGGGTTCGAGGCCGCCCGCAAGCGTCGCGGCAAATTGTGCAGCGTGGACAAGGCGAACGTGCTGGAAACCAGCCAGCTGTGGCGCGACGTGGTGATCGAGGTGGCAAAGGATTACGCCGATGTCGAACTCACCCACATGTATGTCGACAATGCCGCGATGCAGTTGGTGCGCAATCCGGGACAGTTCGACGTGATCGTGACCGGCAATCTGTTCGGCGACATCTTGTCGGATCAGGCGTCGATGTGCGTCGGCTCCATCGGGCTTCTCGCCTCCGCCTCTCTGGGTGAGCGGCGGACGCAGCATGGCACCTTCGGCCTTTACGAACCCATCCACGGCAGCGCGCCCGACATCGCCGGGCAGGGCATCGCCAATCCGCTGGCCACGATCCTGTCGGCGGCGGATCTGCTGCGCCATTCGCTGGGTCAGGCGGCGCAGGCGGAGCGGGTCGAAAGCGCCGTCGCCGCGACATTGTCCGATGGCGTGCTGGGCCGCGATCTCGGCGGGACGGCCACCACGGCGGAAATCGGCGATGCGGTGATCGCGCGGCTTTGACCGCGCAAGCGGGCGCAGGGGGCGACGGGTCCGCATGCGGATTTAACAAATGGCAACGTTTTTAAGGCGTCCTGCGTTGAAAGGGGGCCTGGTCGCCGATGCGGTGTCTGACCGGGTGGTTCCGCTTATTCATGATGAACGGAATCGAAAGGCCGCGATGAGAGGACCCTTGGATGACCGCGCCCCGCCGCATGCCACGACTGTACGACCGCCGCCGGCCGGTGGCGTTCGCGGCGCTCGAAATCGGGGCTTTGCTATTCATGCTGGTCTGCATGCTGGTCTCCGTTCCGCCGACCTATCCCTTCATCGCGGTCTATTCGCTGATGAATTGCATCGGCATTCTGGCGGTGACGCGGCTGCGGCTCAACATCGCGCGGCTCGTCCTGATCGCATTATATGGCTTCAGCTGTATCGCGATCCTGTGCTCGCTGGCCTTCCAGTTGGACCTGGCCATTCGTGCGCCCGATGTCCTGCTGCGCGCGTTCGTCGTGATCGTCTACGCCGTCGTAACCATGGGCTTGTTGATGACCCCACCCGTCTCGCCATGGTGCAAATCGGGCAATCTGCCATTCTTCGACCGGATGAAGAGCCGTTTCGACCGGTTCCGGTAGCGGCGCGGGATGGCGCCGCCCCGTGCCGCTGGCTAGGCGGCAGGGCGGCGGTGCGGGGCGCCGGCCGGTAACATGCTCGACCTCGCGATCATCCTTCCCACGCTGAACGAGGCTGCGAATATCGCCTCGTTCATCGCGCGGCTGGCCGACACGCTCGGCCCCGCGGGATGGGAGGTGATCGTGGTCGACGACGACAGCGGCGACGGCACCGCCGATGCCGCGCGCAGGATCGCGCGGGCGGACACGCGCGTGCGGGTAATACAGCGGATCGGCCGCCGCGGTCTCGCCAGCGCCGCGATCGAGGGGATGCTGGCGACCGCCGCGCCGTATGTGGCGGTGATGGATGCCGATCATCAGCACGACCCCGCGCTGCTCCTCCCCATGCTGCGCGCGATGGAAGGCGGCGATCTCGACCTGTGCATCGCCAGCCGGTTCGCCCCGGGGGCGAGCACGCAAGGCTGGGCCGCGCCCGAACGGGAGGCACGCTCCCACATCGCCAACCGCATCGCGCGCGCCATGACCGGCATCGCCGCGACCGACCCGATGAGCGGGTTCTTCATGATCCGCGCCGACCTGCTGCGCACGCTCGCCCCGCGCCTGTCGGGCATCGGGTTCAAGATCCTGCTCGACATCCTCGCCACCGCGCCCGCGCCGTTGCGCCTGCGCGAATTCCCGATGGATTTCACCGCGCGGACCGCCGGCGAATCGAAGCTCGACCGGGCCATCGCGTTCGATTTCCTCATCGGCGTGTACGATCGCACGATCGGGCGGGTGCTGCCGACGCGCTTTGCCCTGTTCGGGACCATTGGCGCTGTGGGGGTGGCCGTGCATCTGGCGATATTATGGCTGTTCCACAAAGGCGCGGGCACGGATTTCCTCACCGGACAGATCGCGGCCGTCACAGGGGCGCTGACCTTCAATTTCGTGCTCAACAACGCGCTGACCTACGCGGATCAACGGCTTTCGGGCGTGCGGGCGATGCTCGCGGGGTGGGCGCGTTTTGCCGGGACATGCGCGATCGGGGCCGGCGCCAATGTCGCCGTCGCGGAGGCGATGGCCGGGCGGGGGTTCCACTGGCTCACCGCGGCGCTGGCGGGGATCGTCGTCGGCTCGGTCTGGAACTTTGCGCTGTCGAGTCGCTTCGTCTGGGGACGTTTTTGATTTGTTCCTGCTGGAAACAATTCCGCCTTCGTGTATTAAGCCTTTGGCAACATGGATTAACGAAGCTGGCGGCGGAATTTGGCGGACATTCGACACCAGGACGGGGGCAGTCAGGCCGGACAGGAATTCGAGCCTGCGACTGCACGAAGCAGCGCCGCCGATTTCGATGCCATGTCGAACGATCTCGCCCGCATGTTTCAGCAGGCCGCCGAACAGACGCGCATGGCGATCTGCATTTCGGACGCCCGCGCGCCCGACATGCCCATCGTTTTCGCGAATCAGGCGTTCCTGCACCTCACCGGATATGAGCGGGAGGATGTCCTCGGCCGGAACTGCCGCTTTCTCCAGGGGCCGGATACCGATCCCGAAACCGTCGCCCGCGTGCGCGACGGGCTCGACGACGAACGTGTGCGCGTCACCATCCTGCGCAATTACCGCAAGGATGGAACGCCGTTCTGGAACTCGCTCCATATCGGGCCGATCTTCGACAGGGACGGGGAGCTGACCCATTTCTACGGCTCGCAATGGGACGTGACCGAATTGCTGGAGGAGCGCGACCGCATGGCGATCGCGACCCGCCTCAATCAGGAGATGGAGCATCGCAGCCGCAACCTGTTCGGCGTGATCAGTGCGATGATCCGCCTCTCCGTCAAATCGGCGCAGGACAAGTACGATCTCGCGGACAAGCTATCGGAACGTGTGGTCGCCCTGTCGCGCGCGCACGCGGTATCGTCGCGCACCGGCGGCCATGTGCACGAGGCGGACCTGCGCGAACTGATCGACGCGATCCTGCTGCCCTACGAAGATGGCGCGCGTGACCGTATCGCGGTGATCGGCGACACGGTCACGCTGGACAAGAAACAGGTGACGCCGCTCGGCCTCGTGCTGCACGAGCTGGCGACCAATGCGCTGAAATACGGGGCGTTGTCGACGGCGGACGGGGCGGTCGCGGTCGACTGGACGCAGGAGGATGGCAAGCTCGTGCTGATCTGGCGCGAAACCGGCGGTCCGGCGCTCGACGATGGCGAGCCGGGGCAGTCGGGCTCGGGTTCGCGCATCATGCTGGGCGTGCTGAGCAATATCAACGCCACCATGAAACAGGATTGGGAGGCGGACGGGCTGGTCGTGCGCATCGCGATTCCGGTCGAATGAGCTATCGCCACCCCTCGATCCAGGCATAGTCGAGAAAGCTGTCCCGCCCGGCGAGCGCCTGTCCGGTCAGCACCGGCAGGAACCAGATGAACAGCGACAGCGACGCGGCGAGGAACGGGATCGCCCATACGCGAAACCGCGTCTCCCACACCGCCCGGTCGATCATGAACGCAAGCGCCGCCATCGCGAACAGCGACGGCAGCAGGTAATGGTAATAGAACTGCACCGGCTTTGGCGCCGCGATCCACATCGCCATCGCCGCGATCCATCCCCAGCTCGCCAGCGCCATGTCGCGCCGCCCATGCCGCGCCCCGCAATACAGCCCATAGGCGAGCGCCGGCAGCGCGGCGAGCATGGTCAGCGGATTGCCGACGAGCAGGATCCCGCGCTGCGCCCCTGCATAGACCTCATAAAAATACCAGATCGCCCGCGTGTTCGCCGCCCATTGCCACCACCGCGACATATAGGTGTGCGGCGTCGTCACCCCCTGTTGCAGCGATAGCATATGCGCCTGCCACGATACCGGGTCGTGCCATTGCGGCGGCGGATCGGACAGCAGCGCAATCGTCATGAAATGCAGCAGGTAAACCGCCACCGGCACCACGCCGAGCCACCAGCCCGCCTCGGTCAACGACACGCCGCGCACCGGCCCTGCATCGCGCGCGGTCAGAACGCGCAGAGCCCCGCGCCTGTCCCGCGGCAAGGCCCGCCACCGCGCCCATGCAAAGGCCAGCCCGGCAAAGGCAGGCAGCGGCGCCGCGTTCCATTTCGCCGCCACGGCCAGCCCCATCAACACCCCGCCCGCCGCGAGCCGCACGCGCGCCGCGCCCACGCGCCCGGCATCGAGCGCCGCCGCGCACGCCCACACCCCCGCCGCGCCCAGCCCGAGCATGTAGATGTCGAGCATCGCGATCCGCGCCTGCACCAGCAGGGTGAAATCGGTCGCGATGAGCACGCCCGTCGCCAGCGTCGCGAAGGCACGATGCGACACGTGCCACACCGCGCGCATCGCGGAAAACAGCGTGATCATCCCGAACAGCACCGACCCGATCCGCCACCCGAACGCATCGTCGCCGAACGCAGCCATGAAAAGCGCGAGCAATTGCTTGCCCAAAAGCGGATGCTCCGCATTGCGCAGCGTGTCGCCCGCGATCCAGTCGCGCGCGGCGGGAAGGTAATGGATCTCGTCGAATATGGGCGCCGCGATATGCGCGACCTGCCACGCGGCCAGCGCGCCGAACACGGCGGTGATCGCGATGGCCGCGCCGATGGGGTCGCGATTTTCACCCCGTGGGCGGGAACGATTCATCGCCCGAATGGGTAGAGGGGCATGTGGCGCGCGGCAATGCGCTTGTTGCATCGCCTCTCTCTGCCCGCTACCGGCCCGAACTTATGAAACGTCACACTGGCACCGATCGCTCGATCACGCAAAGCTGGAAACCCGCAACGCGTGCCGTGCGCGCGGGTACATCGCGCTCCGAACACGGCGAAACGTCGGAGGCGCTCTACCTGACCTCCGGCTACAGCTACGACGATGCGGCGACCCCTGCGGCCCGTTTCGCGGGCGAGGCGGCAGGCATGACCTATTCGCGGTTGCAGAACCCGACGGTCGCCATGCTGGAGGAACGCATCGCGGTGATGGAGGGGGCCGAGGCCTGCCGCACGCAGGCATCGGGCATGGCGGCGATGACCGCGGCGCTGCTCTCGCAATTGTCGGCGGGCGATCACATCGTCGCGGCCCGCGCGGCGTTCGGCTCGTGCCGCTGGCTCGTCGATTCGCTGTGCCCGCGTTTCGGGATCGAGAGCACGACCATCGATTCCACCGACAATGACGCATGGGAACGTGCGATCCGCCCCAATACGAAGGTGTTCTTCTTCGAAACCCCGGCCAATCCCACGCTCGACATCGTGGACCTGCGCGCGGTGTGCGCCATTGCGAAGGCGCATGGCATCACCACCGTCGTCGACAATGCGTTCTGCACGCCCGTCATGCAGCGGCCCATCGAATGGGGCGCGGACGTCGTCGCCTATAGCGCGACGAAGCTGATGGAGGGGCAGGGCCGCGTCCTCGCAGGCGCGGTCTGCGGGACCGAGGAATTCATCAACGAAACGCTCCTCCCGTTTCAGCGCAACACCGGCCCGAACCTGTCGCCGTTCAACGCCTGGGTGGTGATGAAGGGGCTCGAAACGCTCGAACTGCGCGCGCGGCAGCAATGCGCCAATGCCCTGCGCGTCGGGGAATTCGTGGAGACCCGCGTGCCCCGCATCCTGCACCCCGGCCTTGCGAGCCATCCGCGCCACGCGCTCGCGATGGAGCAGATGGACATGACCGGCTGCATCTTCTCCTTCGTGCTCGACGGCGGGCGGGAGCAGGCGCATGCCGTGCTCGACGGGCTGGAGCTGATCGACATTTCCAACAATATCGGCGATTCGCGCTCGCTGATGTGTCACCCGGCCTCCACCACCCATGCCAGCCTTTCGCCGGAAACCCGCGCCGAAATGGGCGTGGACGAGGGCATGATCCGCTTCAATGTCGGGCTCGAGGACGCAGACGACCTTATCGCCGATCTCGACCGGGCGTTCGACCGGGCCGGTCTGTGACCGCATCGCTCCCCGACGGCGAACGATGGGATGCGGATGGCGGGCTTCCCGCCGGTTCGCTCCTGTCCGCCATCGTCGAAGGGGCGGAGGATGCGATCATCTCGCGTCGGCTCGACGGGCAGGTGCTGTCGTGGAACCGGGCGGCGGAACGGCTGTTCGGCTATAGCGCGGAGGAGATGATCGGGCGGTCGATCGACGTGCTCATCCCCACAGACCGCATGGACGAGGAGGCAGACATCATCGCGCGCCTCGCCGCGGGCGAAACGCTGACCTCGCTGCAGACGATCCGGCTGAGGAAGGATGGCGCGCCCCTGTGCGTGTCGCTCACTACCTCCCCCGTCCGCGATGCGAACGGCACGATCATCGGGGCGAGCAAGATCATCCGCGATTCCGGGTCCTGGCAGGCGGCGCAGGACGCGCTCGCGCGCAGCGAGCGGCGCTTTCACATGCTCGCCGACAATATCGCGCAGCTGGCCTGGATCGCGGAGCCGGACGGCGCGATCCACTGGTACAACCGGCGCTGGTACGAATATACCGGCACGAGCGAGGAGGAGATGGTCGGCTGGGGCTGGCGAGCGGTGCACCATCCCGATCATGTCGAGCGGGTCGTGCGGGAATTTCGCGCCTGCATCGGCGCCGGCACCTATTGGGAGGACACGTTCCCCCTGCGCGGTGCGGACGGGGAATATCGCTGGTTCCTGTCGCGCGCGAAGCCGGTCTATGACGCGAAAGGCCGGCTGATGAGCTGGTTCGGGACCAATACCGACATCACGAAGCAGCGGGACCAGGGCGCCGCGATCGAAAACCTGCTGACCGAGGTGAACCACAGGGTCAAGAACACGCTGGCCACGATCCAGGTGCTTGCCCGCCGGTCCGCCCCCGGCAACGACGATTTCGCCAAGCGTTTCGTCCGCCGGATCGAGGCGCTGACCATCAATCAGGATCTGCTGATCGACCGGCATTGGGGCGAGGTTCCGGTCGGCGATCTCGTCGCGGCACAGCTCGGCTTTGTTCGCCGCCGGGTCGGCGATCGCCTGCGCTGCGACGGGCCGGACGTGCTGCTGACCGCGCGCAGTGCCGAAACGCTGGGCCTTGCCTTGCACGAACTGGCCACGAACGCGCTGAAACACGGGGCGTTCTCCGAACCGGGGGGCGAGGTGCGCGTCGCGTGGGAGGTGAAGGACGGCCATTTCACCATGCGCTGGAACGAGGCGGGCGGCCCGCCGGTCACGACCCCGGATTTCCTCGGCTTCGGTTCCGCCGTGATCCGCGATGTGCCCGCCGCGACATTCGGGGGCGAAGCGGTGCTCGACTACACGCCGGAGGGCGCGTGCTGGCGCCTGACCTGTCCGCTCGAGGCGGTGGCGGCACACTGACACCGGCGGGGTCGCGGCGCGCCTTGGCGTGCGGCGCCGTTGTGTCCCGGCATCGTGCCCCGGCGTTGTGTCGCGGCGACAATTCGGCTATTCATGCACCCATATGATGGATCGGTTCTTCAATCATGTCGCCCATTCGCATGGCATCACGGTGCGGGTCGCGGCCAATTTCCTGGCCGAACAATCGCGGGTGACGGCGGGCCGCTGGTTCTGGTCCTATCACGTGCGCATCGAAAACCACGGCGACGAACCGGCGCAATTGCTGACCCGGCACTGGCGTATCACCGACGCGAACGGGCGGGTCTCGCGCGTCGATGGCGATGGCGTCGTCGGGGAACAGCCGTTTCTCGACCCCGGACAGACGCATGATTACGTGTCGGGATGCCCGCTCGAAACGCCGCATGGCACGATGGAGGGGCATTATACCTTCCGCCGCGACGACGGCACGCTGTTCGAGGCGGCGATCCCGTTCTTCCCGCTCGACGCGCCGACGGTGATCCGCTGACGATCATGGTGCGGGAGGCCGGATACAGGCGCCCCTTGCGCCGCGGGCCCGCCGCCGCCTAAGGACGGCGCAGACGAACGCGCCGCGAGACGAGGGCATATTGAAACGGACCCACCTGCCATTGAACGGCTTGCGCGTGCTGGATGCGGCGGCGCGGCACCTGTCCTTTACCCGCGCGGCGGACGAGCTCGCCGTGACGCCGGCCGCGGTGGGACAGCAGATTCGCGCATTGGAAGACCTGCTCGGCGTCGTCCTGTTCCGCCGCACGCCCAAGGGGCTCGAACTCACGGACGAGGCGCGCGCCGGGCTCGACCCCCTGCGCGAAGGGTTCCTCCGGTTCGAGGAATCGGTGCAGGCGATGCAATCGGGTCAGTCGAGCCATTTCTTCACCTTCGCCGCGCCGCGCGATTTCTTCGGCGCGTGGCTGGCCGGCCGGCTCGCCGCCTATCGCGCCGAGAATCCTGAAACGCGCTTCCTCATGGCGGGTGGGCAGAACACCGATTTTACCGAGGCCAACCTCGATTTCGCGGTGCGCCTCGTCGAAGGGCCGGGCGAGCTCGAAGGGGTGCCGCTCTCTCCGGGGCGCCGCATCGCGGTTGCCGCGCCCGGCGCCGACGATGCGTGGATCGCTTGGCCCGGCCATCCCGCGCCCGACGGGGTGGAGCCGGGCTTGCAGGTCGGCGCCACGGGACAGGCGCTGTCCGCCGCGCTGGGCGGAATGGGGCGGGCGCTGCTCCCGATGCAGCTTGTCGAAAGCGCGCTTGGCGATGGCAGCCTCGTCGCCGTCGGCGAACCGGAGGAGACGCGTGCGACCTACTGGCTCGTCGCGCCGCGCCCGCAATGGCGGCAGCGCAAGATGAAGGCGCTCGTCGACTACCTCACCGCCGCGCCGGCGTAGGGGCACCCCGCGCCCGGAACGCGGGAGGGGCAAGCGGCGTTGTCACCATGCCCGCCCTTCCGGCCGGGTCGGGAGAACCATGGCCCATATCCTTTCGATCGGCACCGCCGTGCCGCCGCAGATCCTGCCGCAGAGCGACGTCGTCCCCATACTGACCGATGCTCTGGGCCACGCACCGCCGCCGCGCCTCGCCTCCATCCTCACCAATACCGGCATTGCGCAGCGGCACATCGCAGAGGACATCGGCTATTACTTCCGCCCCCGGCGCGCGAGCGAACGGGCCGCGACCTTCGAACGGGTCGCCACCGCATTGTGGGAGCAGGCCGCGCAGAACGCGCTCGACCGTGCGGGCCTGACGCCGGCGGACATCGGCACCATCGTCACCGTGTGCACGACCGGCACGCTCACCCCCTCCATCCCGAGCCGCGCGCTGCAACGCATGGGCTTTGCGCCGACCACGCGCACGGTGCCGGTGTTCGGCTGGGGCTGCGCGGGCGGCGGGCTGGGCCTGTCGCTCGCCGCGACGCTGGCCGATGCGGGGCGGGGGGAGGGCGCGCTGCTCCTCGTCTGCGTCGAATTGTGCAGCCTCGCCTACGATCATTCCTCGATGGAGAAGAAGGATCTCGTTGCGCTCGCCCTGTTTTCCGACGGATGCGCCGCCGCCGTCATCGCGCCCGGCGACGGTCCCAACCGGCTCGGCCCGTTCGCGCAACATTGCTGGCCCGACACGATACCGATGATGGGGTGGGAGATCGGCGACACCGGCTTCGACCTCGTGCTGTCCCGCGACATTCCGCGCTTTGTCGAAAAGGATTTCGCCCCGTTCTGCGACGCATTTCTGGCGTCGCAATCGCTTTCCCGCAAAGACCTTGCCGAACCGGCCTGCCACCCCGGAGGGGGCCGCGTGGTGGAGGCGCTCGCCGCGATGTTCGGGCGCGACCTGCCTGCCACCGCCGCCGTGCTGCGCGATTATGGCAATATGAGCAGCCCGACCGTGCTCTTCATCCTCGACCGCCTGCTGTCCCGCCGCGCGCGGGAGGGAGAGCCGGTGCTCGTCACGGCGCTCGGCCCCGGCTTTACCGGCACCGCCGCGCTGGTGCATCCGTGATGGCGCAATGGGCGGCCTCGCCGGCATGGGGTTGGCCGGCGTGGGACTGGCCGGCATGGGCGGGGGCCGTGCTCGCCTATGTCGTCGCCTCGCGCCTTGGCGAACTCGTCTATGCCCGCCGCAATACGCAGCGTTTGCTGGCCGAGGGCGGGACCGAGCATTACCCCGGTCACTACCCGCTGTTCATCGTGCTGCACGGCTCGTGGCTGCTTGCCATCCTGCTGTTCGCGCGGCCCGGACCCGAACCGTCCTACGCGCTCGCCTCGCTCTTCGCATTCAGCCAGGCGGCGCGCTACTGGGTCCTGCATTCCATCGGGCGCTGGTGGACGACGCGCATTATTTCCGCGCCCCATTTCCCGCGGGTGCGGCGTGGTCCCTACCGCTTTTTCCCGCATCCCAACTATGCGGTGGTGGTGGCGGAGATCGCGCTGCTGCCGCTGCTGCTCGGCGCGCCATGGGTGGCGCTGGTGTGGTCGGTGCTGAACGCGATGCTGCTCGCCCACCGCATCCGGCTGGAGGAAAAGGCGCTCGCCCTCCGCGCGGGATAGACGCGGTGCGCCTTACCGTCCCTGCGCCGGGGGAGGGGACAGCAGATGCCGTCCCGCCTCCATCCTCTCGCGCATGAGGTCGAGCTTCGCATTGATCCGCGCGCGCACCGCGTCCTCGTCGCCGAACGCCTCCGCGCGCCATTGCTGTTTGAGCGTTTCGTAAACCGGGTCGCCGGGCCGCGGCATCGCGGCCTCGCCATAGCGATGCGCGCGGCGATGGCGCAGCATGAACATGACCAGCGCCTCGTTATGCCGCCGCCACTCGCCGATGATCGCGCCGCCCGACACGATGGGCCGGGCCTCCCCCTCGATCGCGCGGGTGAGCGCCGTGTCCTCCAGCCTCGCAATCCCGCAATCGACGGCGCGCTCCCACGCGGCGGCAAACCCTTCCGCGCCTTTGCGTGCGCGTAACGTATAAAGCGCCTCGACACTCGCCCCGATGCGCCGCGCGGCCTGCGTGACGCTGCCCGTGGCGGCAAGCACGGCGATAAAGCGGCGCTGGCGGTCCGGGGTGATCGAGTTGCGACGGGGACGGGGATGCACGAACGGCGCGAAATCGAGCAGCGGATCGCCCGGCTCCGGCTCCTCGGTGGTAAAGGCGACATGGCTCGTCCGCCGCGAAGGCCGCGCCGACCGGCAATGCAGCGGTTCGTCCCTCTCCGCGCCGCCGATCACGCGATAGCCCGCCGCCCCGCCATCGCCGTCCCCGCCATCATGCACGCGAACGATCCCCCGCCGCCGCGCCAGCCGTGCATCACGCGCCGTATCGCACAGCCGCGCCCGGTCCCACGCCGCGCGAAATTCCTCTGCCCCGTCGCGGTATCGCAGCTTGTGCAGCGCCGCCACGCTCACGCCGATCTCGGCCGCCGCATCGCCGACGAACCCGCACCGGGCCAGCGCCGCGATGAATTGCCGCTGCGTCTCCGCATCGAGCTTGCGCCGCTTCTTCTGCACCGCCGGGGTAAAGGAAAGATCGACCATGACACGCTCCGCCGTTGATGAGGGGGAGCGGGGTTAGGCGGGGGGAGGGGGTGTAGGAAAATAAAAGCTGCGGGCGGCGGACCGGAATCTCACTTCGAGAAATAGGTTATCTTACTATTCAAGAGCGATTTCACCGGCTTGCCATCCTTGTCTCGTGCCGGTTCGAGGATCAAATCTTCCATCGCGATCGCACAGGCGGCGTCGTCGAAGCCTTCGGCCTTGGTTTGCGCGAACATCTTGCACCACACAATCTTGCCTTGTTCGTCGACCACGATTTTCATATTGAAAATCGCACCCAGTCCGCGCTCACCCGCCGTCGCCGGATAACGACGCTGAACCTTCTGGGCGAACTCTTCCATGTTCACCATCCCGGCCGGCGTATGAACGGCTTCCAGTTCCCTGGGGTCGAGCCCCCAGCTGATCATCAAATCATCGGCGCAGTTGGCAAGGGCCGCAAAGGGGGCGCCCATGCCGCCGAGATCGAACCGGACCGTTCGTTTCCCCTGCGAAATCTGGAACCATTCGATGTGCTTCCCGACCTCGCCAAGCGTTTCGGGGGCTTCCGTCTTCGCAAGGCCGGACGACGTCACATCCGCATGATCCTTCATGGGCCTGTACCCCTCGCTCATGAAGGCTTGGCCATACCCTTTGAAAAGCAATGGCGTCGCATTTTTAACGACAGGCTCGAACGTGGGGCCGAATTGGCTTGCGCTTTCCCGGTCCTGCCGAAAACGCACAAGCGAAGGGCTCGCCACTATCCATGACAACAGCTTGCCGGGCGAATCCTTGTCGATGATAAAGACCGACCTGTTGCCATCCTCACCGAAAACGCGGCTAAGCCGGCATTTGTTCTCGGCATATTCGAGTTGCCAGGCGGTGGAGGAGGTCAGCACGATCGGTTCGTCGGCCATCGCAGGCGCCGCGCTCAATGCAATCGACACCAATGCAACAATTGAACGCATGTATGGACATCCTCGACCCGTTTCGGATTCGCCCATTGATCCAAAGCACACCGTTCGGCAAGCGGCATTCGCGCGACCATCCGACAAAAACGCCGCCGCGTCGCACAGGCCAACCCCTTGACCCCGCCCGAATTCTCCCCTAGGCGCGGCGCACGAAGCGTTGGATTCGTCCAACCCACATAGAGCTGAACATTGCCGGTGAGGCGCGCGCCTGCGCGAATATCCGTCAAAGTAACCCTGCGGGCCTTGTGCCGGGGTGGAGTGTTTTTCGGCTCACCGAACGGCGTCGGGCGGCGTATTTTATACACCGCCGTTTTGGCGCGTGACGTGAACCACCGAAACCAACATCTCCGCATACCGCGCATGCCTTGCCATGCAGGCGAAGGATTGCGGCGCATCGTCCCCCTTGGCGGGCGGCGCGCAACAGGAAGGAAATTGCCCTTTCCCATCCGCCGAAACGCGCGGGGGAGGGCGTAAACCGGCGGGAAACCTCCCGTCGGAAACGAGGAAGAGATTATGCCGACGATCAACCAGCTGGTCCGCAAGGGCCGCGTGCCGCAAAAGGCGAAGTCCAAGGTTCCGGCCATGGAAGCAAACCCGCAGAAGCGCGGCGTTTGCACCCGTGTCTACACCACCACCCCGAAGAAGCCGAACTCCGCGCTTCGCAAGGTGGCCAAGGTGCGCCTGACCAATGGCCGCGAAGTCATCACCTACATCCCGGGCGAAGGCCACAACCTTCAGGAACACTCCGTCGTGCTGATCCGCGGCGGCCGTGTCCGCGACCTTCCCGGCGTGCGCTACCACGTGCTGCGCGGCGTTCTCGACACGCAGGGCGTGAAGGATCGCAAGCAGTCCCGTTCGAAATACGGCGCCAAGCGTCCGAAGTAAGCCGCGCGGGGTACGGGCCGCGTGCCCGTGCCCCCGGCTGCTCTTTTCAGGAGTTATTGAAACATGTCACGTCGTCGTCGCCCCGAAAAGCGCGTCATCCTGCCCGATCCCAAGTTCGGTGACCAGATCCTGTCGAAGTTCATGAACAACCTCATGTACGACGGCAAGAAGTCGACCGCCGAATCGATCGTCTATGGTGCGCTCGAAACCGTCGAGACCCGCGCCAAGACCGACCCGGTGCAGCTGTTCCACGATGCGCTGAACAACATCATGCCGCAGATCGAGGTCCGCAGCCGCCGCGTCGGCGGTGCCACCTACCAGGTCCCGGTCGAGGTTCGTCCCGAGCGTGCGCAGGCGCTGGCCATTCGCTGGCTCATCACCGCGGCGCGCAACCGCCCCGAAACGACCATGGCCGCCCGCCTTTCGGGTGAGCTGATGGACGCGTCGAACAATCGCGGCAATGCGGTGAAGAAGCGCGAAGACACGCACCGCATGGCCGACGCCAACCGCGCGTTCAGCCATTACCGCTGGTAACACGCGCCGATAAGGCGAAACGGTGGATAGGCATGGCGGATGGTCTCCGCCGTGTCTTCCGCCGGTCACATTCATAACTATATGGGGCAGGTCCGGCCACCGCAGGCCGCCCACCCATTGCACCCGAGGAAACTCTCATGGCCCGCGAATATCCGCTGGAACGCTATCGCAATATCGGCATCATGGCGCATATTGACGCCGGCAAGACCACGACGACCGAACGCATCCTCTACTACACCGGCAAGTCCTACAAGATCGGCGAAGTCCACGACGGCGCCGCGACGATGGACTGGATGGAGCAGGAGCAGGAGCGCGGCATCACGATCACCTCCGCCGCGACGACGACCTTCTGGTCGGCCGAAGACGGCGAAGGCCCCAAGCACCGCATCAACATCATCGACACGCCCGGCCACGTCGACTTCACGATTGAAGTCGAGCGTTCGCTCCGCGTGCTCGACGGCGCTGTCGCAGTATTCGACGGCGTTGCCGGCGTTGAGCCGCAGTCGGAAACCGTGTGGCGCCAGGCGGACAAGTACAAAGTTCCGCGGATGTGCTTCATCAATAAGTTGGACCGCACCGGCGCCGACTTCTATTACTGTGTCAATTCTATCGTCGAACGTCTCGGCGCGACCCCGCTTGTTCTGTATCTCCCGATCGGAGCAGAGGCGGACTTGCAGGGTGTTGTCGATCTCGTGAACAATCGCGGCATCGTCTGGGAAAACGACGGTCTGGGCGCGACGTTCAACTATGTCGACATCCCGGCCGACCTCGCCGATAAGGCTGCCGAATATCGCGAGAAGCTCATCGAGACTGCCGTGGAGCAGGACGATGACGTGATGGAAGCCTATCTCGAAGGGCAGGAGCCCGATGCGGCGACGCTCAAGCGCCTGATCCGCAAGGGTACGCTGGCGCAGGCATTCGTGCCCGTGATCTGCGGCTCGGCGTTCAAGAACAAGGGCGTGCAGCCCCTGCTCGACGCCGTCGTCGATTACATGCCCTCGCCGGTCGACGTGCCCGCCATTCGCGGCGTGCTCCCCGACAGCGACAAGGAAGAAACCCGTCCGTCGAGCGACGATGCACCGTTCTCGGCGCTCGCGTTCAAGATCATGAACGATCCGTTCGTCGGCACGCTGACCTTCACGCGCATCTATTCCGGACAGCTCGCCAAGGGTTCGGTGCTGAACTCGGTGAAGGACAAGAAGGAAAAGATCGGCCGCATGCTGCTGATGCATTCCAACAACCGCGAAGACATCGATGAGGCGTTTGCCGGCGATATCGTCGCGATTGCGGGTCTGAAGGAAACGACGACGGGCGACACGCTGTGCGCATCGTCCTCGCCGATCATCCTCGAGCGTATGGAATTCCCCGAGCCCGTCATCGAGCTGTCGGTGGAACCCAAGACCAAGGCCGACCAGGAAAAGATGGGCGTCGCGCTCAATCGTCTGGCTGCCGAGGATCCCTCGTTCCGCGTGACGACCGACCACGAATCGGGTCAGACGATCATCAAGGGCATGGGTGAGCTTCACCTCGACATCCTCGTCGATCGCATGAAGCGCGAGTTCAAGGTCGAGGCGAACGTCGGTGCGCCGCAGGTGGCGTATCGCGAGTCGCTCGCCAAGGAAGTCGAAGTCGACTACACCCACAAGAAGCAGTCGGGCGGCTCCGGTCAGTTCGGCCGCGTCAAGGTCGTCGTCACCCCCGGTGAACGCGGCCAGGGCGTCGTCTTCAGCGACGAGATCAAGGGCGGCAATATTCCGCGCGAATATATCCCGTCCGTTGAAAAGGGTTTCCGCGAGCAGGCCGAAAGCGGCTATCTCGTCGGCTTCCCGATCATCGACTTCACGATCAAGCTGGTCGACGGCGCGTATCACGATGTCGACTCGTCCACCGTGGCGTTCGAAATCGCGGGTCGCGGCGCAATGCGCGACGTGGCGCAGAAGGCAGGCATCAAGCTGCTGGAGCCCATCATGAAGGTCGAGGTCATCACGCCCGAGGATTACCTTGGTGACGTGATCGGCGATCTCAATTCGCGTCGCGGCCAGATTCAGGGTACCGACACCCGCGGTATCGCACAGGCGGTCGATGCCTTCGTGCCGCTGGCGAACATGTTCGGCTACGTCAACGAGCTTCGTTCCTTCACGCAGGGGCGTGCGCAGTACTCGATGCAGTTCTCGCACTACGACGAAGTTCCGGCAAATGTCGCGGCCGAGGTGAAGGAGAAGCTTGCCTAAGCGGCAGGTTCGGTCTAGGGGCGGCGCCTGATTCAGCGGGTGCCGTCTTTCCCGCAGTCAATTTAAATCAGACGAACAGAGGTTTTACATCATGGCGAAAGCTAAATTTGAGCGGAACAAGCCGCACTGCAACATCGGCACCATCGGTCACGTCGACCACGGCAAGACCACGCTGACCGCTGCGATCACCAAGGTGCTCGCCGAAACGTCGGGCGGCACCGCCGTCGATTTCGCGAACATCGACAAGGCTCCCGAAGAGCGTGAGCGCGGCATCACCATTTCGACCGCACACGTCGAATATGAAACCGACGCACGCCACTACGCGCACGTCGATTGCCCCGGCCACGCCGACTATGTGAAGAACATGATCACCGGTGCGGCGCAGATGGACGGCGCGATCCTCGTGGTGAACGCTGCCGACGGCCCGATGCCGCAGACCCGCGAGCACATCCTGCTCGCACGTCAGGTCGGCGTGCCGGCTCTGGTCGTGTTCATGAACAAGGTTGACCAGGTAGACGACGAAGAGCTGCTCGAGCTCGTCGAACTCGAAATCCGTGAGCTGCTGTCCAGCTACGACTTCCCGGGCGACGATATTCCGATCGTTGCCGGCTCGGCTCTTGCCGCGCTCGAAGGTCGTGACGACAACATCGGCAAGGAAAAGATCCTTGAGCTGATGAAGGCTGTCGACGACTACATCCCGCAGCCGGCGCGCCCGGTCGACCAGGCATTCCTGATGCCGGTCGAGGACGTGTTCTCCATCTCGGGTCGTGGTACGGTTGTGACCGGCCGCGTCGAAACCGGCATCGTGAAGGTTGGTGAGGAAGTCGAGATCGTCGGCCTCAAGGACACCGCGAAGACGACCGTTACCGGCGTCGAAATGTTCCGCAAGCTGCTCGACCAGGGTGAAGCTGGCGACAACATCGGTGCTCTGGTTCGCGGTGTTGCCCGTGACGACGTGGAGCGTGGGCAGGTTCTCTGCAAGCCCGGCTCGATCACGCCGCACACCGAGTTCAGCGCCGAAGTCTACGTCCTGTCGAAGGACGAGGGCGGCCGTCACACCCCGTTCTTCGCGAACTATCGTCCGCAGTTCTACTTCCGCACCACCGACGTCACCGGCGAAGTGATCCTTCCCGAGGGCACCGAAATGGTGATGCCGGGCGACAACGTGACGATCTCAGTCAAGCTGATCGCACCGATCGCCATGGACGAGGGTCTCCGCTTCGCAATCCGCGAAGGTGGCCGGACCGTCGGTTCGGGGGTTGTCAGCACGATCACGAAGTAATATAGGCACTCCATCGACCGGGTCTTAACAGATTCGGTCGACCGGAATTTTCGGAAGGGCCGCCCCTTCCCACGTCAGAAACCTTCGGGGTATGGCGATGGAGAGGTGGGGCGGTTCTTTCTTTGTTATGGAATGGCATTTGTCATTCCCGGCTCTTTCGCATCGGTAGTTGGAAATGGAAGCTCAGAATATTCGTATTCGCCTCAAGGCGTTCGATCACCGCGTTCTCGACCAGGCAACTGGCGAAATCGCAGAAACCGCGCGTCGCACCGGCGCCCTCATTCGTGGCCCCATTCCGCTGCCGACGCGTATTGAGAAGTTCACCGTGAACCGCGGTCCGCACATCGACAAGAAGTCGCGGGAGCAGTTCGAGGTTCGCACCTACAAGCGTCTGCTCGACATCGTGCAGCCGAACGCCTCGACCGTCGATGCTTTGATGAAGCTCGACCTGGCCGCTGGCGTGAACGTGGAAATCAAGCTCGCTTGATTTTCCGGTCTCCGGGATAACCGGGGGCGAAGACTTCGGGATACCGCCGGGCAATCGCTCGGGCTGCGTCCCCCGTCTCGCTTCATTCGTGAAGCACATCGGCCCGGACGGGGCGACGCATGACAGATTGGGCCGATCAAGCCTGCCGGATGGTCCGGCAGGCCTCTGTAAGGAGATTTGATCATGCGCACTGGCGTGATCGCCAAAAAGGTGGGGATGACCCGCCTTTTCCAAGAGGACGGCCGGCATGTTCCGGTGACGGTCCTGGCGTTGGAAGATTGTCAGGTTGTTTCGCACCGCACCCTCGACCGCGACGGCTATGTCGCGGTGCAGCTCGGTGCCGGCGAAGCGAAGCAGAAGAACGTTGCCAAGCCGCAGCGCGAGCATTTCGCGAAGGCCGAGGTCGGCCTCAAGATGAAGCTCGCCGAGTTCCGTCTCGACGGCGAAGACGGCCTGCTGCCCGTTGGCGCATCGATTTCTGCCGAGCATTTCATTGCCGGGCAGAAGGTCGACATCACCGGCCACACGCAGGGCAAGGGCTTTGCCGGCGCGATGAAGCGCTGGGGCTTCGGAGGTCTGCGCGCGACGCACGGCGTTTCCGTCTCGCACCGTTCGCACGGTTCGACGGGTAACCGCCAGGATCCGGGCCGCGTCTTCAAGAACAAGAAGATGGCCGGCCACATGGGCGACCGTCAGCGCACGCAGCAAAATCTCGAAATCGTGCGTACCGACGCCGACCGCGGGCTGCTTTTCGTCAAGGGCTCGGTCCCTGGCGCGAAGAATGGCTGGCTGATCGTGCAGGACGCGGTGAAGCTTCCGCTTCCCGAAGGCGCTCCGTTCCCCGGCGCGCTTCTGGAGAAGAAGGCCACGCATCCCGATCACCAGGAAGCCGATGCCGGCATGGTCGAGACGGCCGCCGAGCACGCTGTCGTTCCCGAGGTCGATGCCGAGCAGCAGGCAAAGCTGCTGAACGAGCAGGAAGCCGGCGCCGATACGCTGAGCAATGACACCACCGCCGGCACGTCCGACGGTGCAGCCAAGGAGTCCTGATCGTGAAGGTCAATGTTAAGACCCTCGAGGGCAAGGCCAATGGCGACGTCGAGCTGTCGGATGCCGTGTTCGGTGTTGAGCCGCGCGCAGACATCCTGCACCGTGTCGTCACCTGGCAGCTTGAAAACCGTCGCGGCACCGCCCGTCCCACGCGTGAGCGTTCGGACGTTGCGCGCACCGGCAAGAAGTACGGCAATCAGAAGGGCGGCGGTACCGCGCGTCACGGCGATCGCAAGGCGCCGATCTTCACCGGCGGCGGCAAGGCGCACGGCGCTCGCAAGCGGGATTTCGATATCTCGCTTCCCAAGAAGATCCGTGCGCTCGGCCTGAAGATGGCGCTTTCGTCCAAGGCGCAGAACGACAATATCGTCGTTCTCGACAGCCTCGAGATGAAGGACGCCAAGACGAAGGTTCTGCTGTCGAATTTCGAGAAGCTGGGCTTTGGCCGCAAGGTGCTCGTCATCGATGGCGAAAGCGTCGATGAAGGCTTCCGCAAGGCATCGGGCAACCTGATCGGGGTGGACGTGCTCCCCGCGATCGGCGCCAATGTCTATGACATTCTGAACCACGACACGCTGGTGCTGACGAAGTCCGCTGTCGAAAAGCTGGAGGCGCGGTTCAATGGCTAAGCAGCAGGACATCGACGTGCGGCATTACGACGTGATCGTCGCGCCGCACATTACCGAGAAATCGACGCTGTTGTCGGAGCATAACGCCGTGGTCTTCAAGGTCGCGGACAGCTCGACGAAGCCCGAGATCAAGGCGGCCGTCGAGGCTTTGTTCGACGTGAAGGTCACGAATGTGAACACCGTCGTCCAGAAGGGCAAGACGAAGCGCTGGAAGGGCAAGCCCTACAAGCGCACCGACATGAAGAAGGCGATCGTGACGCTGGCCGAAGGCCAGTCCATCGACGTCACCAGCGGGATCTGAGGCGCGGAACATGGCACTCAAGAACTATAAACCGACGAGCCCGGCACGCCGCGGCCTCGTCCTCGTCGACAAGTCGGCGCTCTGGAAAGGTCGCCCGGTCAAGGGTCTGACCGAAGGCAAGCGCAAGACCGGCGGCCGTAATAACAAGGGGCATGTGACCTCGCGCGGGATCGCCGGCGGTCACAAGCAGAAGTACCGCTATATCGACTTCAAGCGTCGCAAGTGGGACATGCCTGCCACGGTCGAACGCCTCGAATACGATCCGAACCGCACGGCGTTCATCGCGCTGGTGAAGTACGAGGACGGCGAGCAGGCCTATATCCTCGCGCCGCAGCGTCTCGCCGTTGGCGACACGGTTGTCGCATCGGAGAAGGCGGACACAAAGCCCGGCAATGCCATGCTCTTGTCCACCATGCCGGTCGGCACCATCTGCCACAACCTGGAGATGAAGCCGGGCAAGGGCGGGCAGATCGCCCGTTCGGCAGGCACCTACGCACAGGTCGTCGGTCGTGACCGCGGTCTCGTGATCGTCCGCCTGAACTCGGGCGAGCAGCGTTACCTGCGCGGCGATTGCATGGGCACGGTCGGGGCGGTTTCGAACCCCGACAATTCGAACCAGACCCTGGCGAAGGCCGGTCGCAAGCGCTGGATGGGTCGTCGCCCGCTGACGCGTGGTGTGGCCAAGAACCCGGTCGACCACCCGCACGGCGGTGGTGAAGGCCGGACCTCCGGTGGTCGTCATCCGGTGACCCCGTGGGGCAAGCCGACCAAGGGTGCTCGTACCCGCAAGAACAAGCAGACGGACAAGATGATTATCCGTTCTCGCCACGCGAAGAAGAAGAGGTAAGCCATGGCACGTTCCGTCTGGAAAGGCCCCTTCGTCGATCTTCACCTTCTCAAGAAGGCCGAGGCTGCGCGGGACGGCGCAACCCGGGGTGCGATCAAGACCTGGTCGCGTCGTTCGACGATCCTGCCGCAGTTCGTCGGCCTGACGTTCAGCGTCTATAACGGCCACAAGTTTATTCCCGTGTCCGTCAGTGAGGACATGGTTGGGCACAAGCTCGGTGAATTCGCGCCCACGCGCAGCTTCCCGGGCCACGCCGCTGACAAGAAGGGCAAGCGCTGATGGGCAAGCAATCCGCTCCCCGCCGCGTAGGCGACAACGAGGCTCTGGCCGTGGGCACCACCATTCGTGGTTCCGCGCAGAAGCTGAACCTCGTTGCCGGCCTGATCCGCGGCAAGAAGGCCGAGGATGCGTTGAACATCCTCTCCTTTTCGAACAAGGCGATGGCGCGCGACGCGCAGAAGGTTCTCGCATCGGCCATCGCCAATGCCGAGAACAACCACAATCTCGACGTCGACGCTCTCGTCGTCGCCGAGGCGAGCGTCGGCAAGTCGATCACCATGAAGCGTTTCCACACGCGCGGTCGGGGCAAGAGCACCCGCATCCTGAAGCCGTTCAGCCGGCTGCGCATCGTGGTTCGCGAGCAGGAAGAAGAGGCGTAAGATGGGTCAGAAAAGCAATCCGATCGGCCTGCGCCTGCAGATCAACCGCACCTGGGACAGCCGGTGGTACGCCGAAGGCGGCGATTACCGTCAGCTGCTCAAGGAAGACATCGAGATCCGCAAGTATATCGTCGATACGCTTCCGCAGGCGGCCATTTCGAAGGTCGTGATCGAGCGTCCGGCCAAGCTGTGCCGCATCTCGATCTACGCCGCCCGCCCCGGTGTCATCATCGGCAAGAAGGGCGCTGACATCGAGAAGCTGCGCTCGAAGCTGTCGAAGATGACGTCGAGCGAGGTCAAGCTGAACATCGTCGAGATCCGCAAGCCGGAAATCGACGCCAAGCTCGTCGCGCAGGGCATCGCCGATCAGCTGGTTCGCCGCGTTGCGTTCCGCCGGGCGATGAAGCGCGCGGTGCAGTCCGCGCTGCGTCTCGGCGCCGAGGGCATCAAGATCACCTGCGGCGGCCGTCTTGGCGGTGCCGAGATCGCCCGCGTCGAATGGTATCGCGAAGGTCGGGTTCCGCTGCACACGCTGCGCGCGAACGTTGATTACGCCGATGCCGAGGCGCTGACCGCCTATGGCATCATCGGTATCAAGTGCTGGATCTTCAAAGGCGAGATCCTCGGCCACGATCCGATGGCGCAGGACCGCCTGATGATGGAAGCCCAGACTTCCGGCGTCCGTCCGGCACGCTGAGAGCTTGGGAGCTGAGTAGATAACATGCTGCAACCGAAAAAGACCAAGTTCCGCAAGGCGTTCAAGGGCAAGATCCATGGCACGGCCAAGGGCGGCACGACGCTGAACTTCGGGTCCTATGGCCTGAAGGCGATGGAACCCGAGCGGATCACCGCGCGCCAGATCGAGGCGGCCCGCCGCGCGATCACGCGCCACATCAAGCGCCAGGGTCGTCTGTGGATCCGCGTGTTCCCGGACGTTCCGGTGTCGAAGAAGCCTGCCGAAGTCCGTCAGGGCAAGGGCAAGGGTTCGGTCGAATACTGGGCCGCTCGCGTGAAGCCGGGCCGCATCCTGTTCGAGCTGGACGGCGTTGCCGGTCCGCTCGCGGCCGAAGCGTTCGAACGCGCCGCAATGAAGCTGCCGATCAAGACCAAGGTCGTTGCCCGCCTCGGCGACAGCTCGCACCTTGGCGGCGAATAAGTAGGGAAGTCGAGAATATGGCAAAGATTGAAGATCTTCGCGGGAAGACCGACGACCAGCTTTCGTCCGATCTCGCTGAGCTGAAGCGCGAGGCGTTCAACCTCCGTTTCCAGGCTGCGACCAACCAGATCGAGCGTCCGGCGCGGATCAAGGAAGTTCGCCGCGATATCGCCCGCATCAAGACGCTTCAGACCGAACGCACGCGTTCGGCCGAAGCGCAGGCTTGAGGAAACACCGATGCCCAAACGTATCCTGACCGGCACCGTGGTGTCCGACAAGACCGACAAGACCGTCGTGGTCAATGTCGAGCGCAAGGTGAAGCATCCCCTTTACGGGAAGATCATCCGTCGTTCGAAGAAATATCATGCACACGACGAAGAGAACGCCTACAAGCCCGGCGAAGTCGTGCGGATCGAAGAGACCAAGCCCATGTCCAAGCTGAAGACATGGCGCGTCATCGACCGCATCGTCGCCGGCAAGGGTGAGGCCGTCGAGGCGGATCTCTCCGAAAGCGCCTGAGGCGTTAGACAAGTTTGTGGAACTGCCGGACACATCGTTCCGGCAAGCCAATTGAGAAGGAACCGGATCCATGATCCAGATGCAATCCAACTTGGATGTCGCTGACAACAGCGGCGCCAAGCGCGTCCAGTGCATCAAGGTGCTGGGCGGCTCGAAGCGGCGCACCGCGAGCGTTGGCGACGTCATCGTCGTCTCCGTGAAGGAAGCGCAGCCGCGGGCCAAGGTGAAGAAGGGCGACGTGCACCGTGCCGTGATCGTCCGCACCCGCAAGGATGTGCGCCGTCCCGACGGCAGCGTCATTCGTTTCGACGGCAATGCCGCCGTGCTGGTGAACAAGAACGAAGAGCCGATCGGCACGCGTATCTTTGGCCCCGTCGTGCGCGAACTGCGCGGACGCGGTTTCATGAAGATCGTCAGCCTGGCTCCGGAGGTGCTGTAATGGCTTCTGCAAAGATCAAGAAGGGTGACAGCGTCGTCGTCCTGTCCGGCAAGGACAAGGGCCAGACCGGCACCGTGCTGCAGGTCATGCCGAAGGACGGCAAGGTGCTCGTGGACGGCGTGAATGTCGCCACCCGCCACCGCAAGCCGACGCAGGCGAACCCGCAGGGCGGCATCGACCGCAACCCCGCGCCGATGGCGATCTCCAAGGTTGCCGTCGCCGACCCGAAGGATGGCAAGCCCACCCGCGTCCGCTTTGGAGAGCAGGACGGCAAGAAGGTGCGTGTCGCCGTCAAGTCCGGAGAGAAGATCGATGGCTGATTATACCCCCCGTTTCCGCGCCAAGTACGACGACGAGATCGTCAAGGCGATGACCGAGAAGTTCGGCTACAAGAACGGCTTCGAGGTTCCCCGGATCGAGAAGATCACGCTCAACATGGGCGTCGGCGAGGCGAGCCAGGACAAGAAGAAGGTCCAGACCGCCGCTGCCGAGATGGAGCTCATTGCCGGGCAGAAGCCCGTCATCACCAAGGCGAAGAAGTCGATCGCACAGTTCAAGCTGCGCGAAGACATGCCGATCGGTTGCAAGGTCACCTTGCGCCGCGAACGCATGTACGAATTTCTCGACCGTCTGGTCACCATCGCGATGCCGCGCATCCGCGACTTCCGCGGCCTGAACCCGAAGAGCTTCGACGGGCGCGGCAATTACGCGATGGGCATCAAGGAGCAGATCATCTTCCCCGAGATCAGCTACGACCAGATCGAAACGGTGCGTGGGATGGACATCATCGTCACCACCACTGCCAAGACCGACGAGGAAGCGCACGAGCTGCTGCGCCTGTTCGGTTTCCCGTTCCCTGCCGAAGAGCAGGACAAGAAGGAGGCGGCGTGAGCCGCCCCGGAAAGAGAGCTTAAGTCCATGGCGAAACTGAGTTCCATCAACAAGAACGAGCGTCGCAAGAAGCTCGCTCTGAAATATGCTGCGAAATACGCGAAGCTGAAAGCTATCGCGGACGACGAATCGCTCGAGGAATCGGAGCGTTGGATCGCGCGGCTTCAGATGGCCGAAATCCCGCGCAACGGTAACCCGACGCGCATCCGCAACCGCTGCACGACCACCGGTCGCCCGCGTGGTTATTACCGCAAGTTCGGTCTAAACCGTATCGAACTGCGCGATCTTGCCAACAAGGGCATGATCCCGGGCGTAACCAAGTCGAGCTGGTGAGGATCTGAACGATGGCAATGACCGATCCCCTGGGTGATATGCTCACCCGTATCCGCAACGGCCAGCAGGCGAAGAAGGATTCCGTCCTTTCGCCCGCGTCCAAGCTGCGCGCGAATGTTCTCTCGGTTCTCGAACGCGAAGGCTACATCCGTGGTTATAGCGAAGACGAAACCGGCAAGCACAAGGCGCTGCGGATCGAACTGAAATATTTCGAAGGCGAACCTGCGATCAAGCATGTCGCCCGCGTGTCCAAGCCGGGCCGCCGCATCTACTCGGGCAGCAAGGAGCTTCCGAGCGTGCGTGGCGGTCTTGGTATCACCATCGTCTCGACGCCGCGTGGCGTGCTTTCGGATGCCGAAGCGCGCAACGAGAACGTCGGCGGCGAAGTGCTTGCGGAGGTGTTCTGATGAGCCGCATCGGTAAACGCGCCGTCCCCATGCCCAGCAATGTCGAGGCGAAGATCGCCGATGACGTGCTGACGGTGAAGGGGCCCAAGGGCACGCTGACCCTCGGACTGGCCGACAACATTTCCTACGAAGTGCGTGAGGGCGAAATCTCCGTGCAGCCTGCGAACGATTCCAAGGAAGCACGGGCTTTCTGGGGCATGCAGCGGACGCTGGTTTCCAACCTCGTCGAGGGCGTCACCGAGGGTTACACCAAGGTTCTCGAGATCAATGGCGTCGGCTATCGTGCACAGGCTTCGGGGCGCAAGCTCAAGCTGCAGCTCGGTTTCAGCCACGACGTCGATCTCGACGTGCCCGAGGGTGTCGAGGTGAAGACCCCCGATCAGACCACGATCGAGATCAGCGGCATCGACAAGCAGGCCGTCGGCCAGTTCGCCGCCGAGATCCGCCGCTGGCGCAAGCCCGAACCCTACAAGGGCAAGGGCATCAAATATCGCGGCGAGTATGTCTTCCGCAAGGAAGGGAAGAAGAAGTAAGATGGCAAAGCTTTCCCTTTTCGAACGTCGCCGCCGCCGGGTCCGCACCGCGCTGCGCGAGCGTGGCAATGGCCGCCCGCGTCTCTCGGTGCACCGCACCGGGCGCCACATCTATGCCCAGGTCATCGATGATGCGCAGGGCCGGACCCTGGCCGCGGCATCGACGCTCAATGGCAAGTCGACCGGCGCAACGGCCGATGCCGCCGCTCAGGTGGGCAAGGATATTGCCGCCGCCGCCAAGAAGGCGGGCGTGACGTCCGTGGTGTTCGACCGTGGCGGTTTCCTTTTCCATGGCCGCGTCAAGGCGCTGGCCGACGCCGCACGCGAAGGCGGGCTGGAGTTCTGATGATGGCTGACGAAAACAACAACGAAGCGACCAAGGTCGACAACGCGGGCAGCACGCCCACGCCGACGACGGTAAGCACCGAGGCGGCCGACAATCAGTCGCCCGCAGCCGGCGATCCCTCGCAGCCGCGCGAACAGCGTGGTCGCGGCGGACGCAACGATCGCGGCGGCAACGAGCGTGGCGGTGGCCGCGGTCGTGGTCGCGGCGGGCGTGACGACCGTCGTGGCGGTCGTGGCAACAACGACGATGGTGAGGAGCTGATCGAAAAGCTCGTCCACATCAACCGCGTGTCCAAGACGGTGAAGGGCGGCAAGCGCTTCGGTTTCGCGGCATTGGTCGTGGTCGGCGACGGCAAGGGCCGGGTCGGGTTCGGCAAGGGCAAGGCCCGCGAAGTACCCGAGGCGATCAACAAGGCGACCGCCGCCGCGAAGAAGACGATGGTTCGCGTTCCGCTCAAGGAAGGCCGCACGCTTCACCATGACGGCAAGGGCCGTTTCGGTGCGGGCAAGGTCAATGTCCGCACGGCCCCGGCCGGTACGGGCATCATCGCGGGCGGTCCGATGCGCGCCGTGTTCGAAAGCCTGGGCGTTGCCGACGTCGTGACCAAGTCGGTCGGTACGTCCAATCCCTACAACATGATCCGCGCGACATTCTCGGCGCTGACGAACCAGTCGTCGCCGAAATCGGTGGCGCAGCGTCGCGGCAAGAAGGTCGCCGACCTGCTGGGCCGTGGCGGATCGACCGAGGCCGAGGCGGAAGCCGAAGCCGCGGCAGTCGTGGAGTAAGCGAGCATGGCCAATACCATCAAGATCAAGCAGACCGGTTCGCCGATCCGCCGTCCCGAATCGCAGCAGAAGATCCTTGTCGGTCTGGGGCTGGGCAAGATGCATCGCATTGTCGAGCGTCAGGACACGCCCGAGGTTCGCGGCGCGATCGCGAAGATCCCGCATCTGGTGAAGATCGTCGATTGATCGACGCCAGAGATGACGATTGAAAGGCCGGGCACGCGTTGCCCGGCCTTTTTCGTGAAGGCAACAATTCCGTGGCGACAATCCTTTGGCGCGGGGGGTGACATTTCCCCGCGCTATGGCTAAGGCGCCCACTTCCGACGGTTCCTTCGGGGGCCGACAGCGCGAATCAAAGCGAAAGCGAGTGCAGATTATGAAATTGAATGAAATTCGTGACAACGACGGTGCCCGCAAGTCCCGCATGCGCGTGGGCCGCGGTATCGGCTCCGGCAAGGGCAAGACCAGCGGCCGTGGCCAGAAGGGCCAGAAGAGCCGTTCGGGCGTCGCCGTCAAGGGCTTCGAAGGCGGTCAGATGCCGCTCCACATGCGTCTGCCGAAGCGCGGGTTCAACAATCCGTTCGGCAAGGATTATGCCGAAGTGAACCTGGGCATGATCCAGAAGTTCATCGACGCCGGCAAGCTCGATGCAGGCAGCGTGATCGATCATGCTGCGCTGAAGGCCGCCGGTCTCGCACGCGGCGGCAAGGACGGCGTCCGCCTCCTCGCCAAGGGCGAACTGACCGCAAAGGCGCAGTTCAAGGTCGCAGGTGCGTCGAAGGGCGCGCGTGAAGCGGTCGAAAAGCTGGGCGGCTCGGTCGAGACGCCCGAAGCGGCCAAGTAAGGTCCTGCAACCGGTCCGGGCGCTTCCGGGCCGGTTCGTTCATGCGTCTATGTCGGCCGAACTCTGGGCGCCGCGACGCAGGAGCATTCTTTCGCCCCAACTAGGCATTTGAGCGATCATGGCATCACGAGCCGACAATCTTGCAAGCAATCTGAGCCTCGCCAATTTTTCGAAGGCGACGGAGCTGAAAAACCGGATCTGGTTCACGATCGGCGCGCTGATCGTGTTCCGTTTCCTGAGCTTCGTTCCGCTTCCCGGCGTCAATCCGTTGATCCTTCAGGATCTCTATGCGCAGACGCGCGGCGGCGTGCTCGATCTCTTCAATACGTTTTCGGGCGGTAGCCTCGAGCGCATGAGCCTCATCGCGCTCGGCGTCATGCCCTACATCACCGCCTCGATCGTCGTGCAGCTTGCCGCCTCGCTTCACCCCGCGCTCGCCGCGCTCAAGAAAGAGGGCGAGAGCGGGCGGAAGAAGCTCAATCAGTATACGCGCTACGGCACGGTCGGACTGACCGCGGTGCAGGGGTATTTCCTCGCGGTCGGCCTTGAAAGCTACGCCGCGGCGAGCGGTTTGCAGGCTGTGGTCGATCCTGGCCTGATGTTCCGCATCGGCGCGGTCATCAGCCTCGTCGGCGGGACGATGTTCCTGCTCTGGCTGGGTGAGCAGATCACCTCCCGCGGCATCGGCAACGGCGTTTCGCTGATCATCATGGCGGGCATCATCACGCAGTTCCCGACGATCACCGCCCAGCTTTTCGAGGGCGGGCGTTCCGGCTCCATCTCGCCGTTCCTGATCGTGGCGCTCATCATCGTCATCGTCGGGCTCGTGCTGTTCATCTGTTTCATGGAGCGTGCGAACCGGCGTCTGCTCATTCAATATCCCAAGCGCGCGGGCCAGCGCGGCATGATGCAGGCGGATCGCAGCCATCTGCCGCTCAAGCTGAACACCGCCGGCGTCATTCCCCCGATTTTTGCAAGCTCGCTGCTGCTGCTGCCGCTCACGATCACGCAGTTCGCCGGCAGTTCGGTGACACCCGACAGCACGATGGGCGGGGTCCTGGTCACGTTGAACCAATATCTGCAGCACGGCGCGCCGCTCTACATGCTGCTCTATGCGGCGGGGATCATCTTCTTCACCTTTTTCTACACCGCGGTTGTGTTCAATCCCGAGGAAACGGCGGAGAACCTGAAGAAGAATGGCGGCTTCATTCCGGGCATCCGACCGGGGCGGAACACGGCGAACTATCTGGACTACGTGCTGACCCGTATCACGGTCATCGGCGCGGCCTATCTGACGCTCGTCTGCGTCCTTCCGGAGTATGTGATTGCGCAAACGGGCTTGCCTTTCTTTCTCGGCGGCACCAGCCTGTTGATCGTGGTCAACGTCACCGTCGATACGATCGCACAGATTCAAAGCCATCTGCTTGCGCATCAATACGGCGATCTCATAAAGAAGGCGAAGCTGAAAGGCCGCCTGCGATAACCGGCACAGCCGGACGGTTTTGGGGAAACCTCGCATGAACATCATCCTTCTCGGCCCGCCCGGTGCAGGCAAAGGCACTCAGTCCCAGCGGCTCGTCGACCGGCGCGGCATGCGCCAGCTTTCGACCGGCGACATGCTTCGTGCCGCGGTGAAGGCGCAGACGCCGATCGGGCAGCGCGCGAAAGCGGTGATGGATGCGGGCGAGCTCGTCTCGGACGAGATCGTGTCGGCGCTGATTTCCGCCGAACTCGAAGCGATGGATGAAGATACGGGCGCGATCTTCGACGGCTATCCCCGGACGGCGGTGCAGGCCGCCGCGTTGGACGAGATCCTAGCCAAACACGGTCGTAGCCTCGATCACGTCATCGAACTCGAGGTCAACGAAGATGCGCTCGTCGAGCGGATCGTCGGCCGGTTTTCCTGCGCCAATTGCGGCAAGGGTTATCACGATATCTTCGAACGCCCGAAGGTGGAAGGCGTCTGCGACGTCTGCGGCGCGACGGAGTTCAAGCGCCGGCCCGACGACAATGAGGAAACCGTGCGCACGCGCATGGCGGAATATCGCGCCAAGACTGCACCGATCCTTCCCATCTATGATGCGCAGGGCATCGTGTCGCGCGTGGACGGCATGGCCGATATCGAGGCCGTGACCGATCGGATCGAGGCCATCCTCTCCTGAACGGCTTGCGGTGTCGCGCCGGGGGCAGTCGTGGTGCCGTTCCGCAGGGCGTTGACAGCGCTCGCGAATCTGCGTAAGCGCGCCCTTCGCTCGCCATGAATTCGGATTTTGTCCGGTTTCCCGTATCGACGGGGTTTCCGGCCCATCCGCCATTCGTGCGGGCATCAACGCTATGAGATGGGGAGTCGCCGGACTGCCTTCGGTCATCACCGAAGCATCGGCAACGGCCCTGTGGAGCAGGAGAAAAAAGTGGCTCGTATTGCCGGGGTAAATATCCCCACCAACAAGCGCCTGATTATCGCGCTGACCTATATTCACGGTATCGGCCCGCAGTCCGCCAAGGACATCGCCGACAAGCTCGCCATCGATCACACCCGCCGGGTGCAGGATCTGACCGACCAGGAAGTCGTGCAGATTCGCGAAACGATCGACAGTGACTACACGGTCGAGGGCGACCTTCGCCGTGAAACCGCAATGAACATCAAGCGCCTGATGGATCTGGCCTGCTATCGCGGTCTTCGCCATCGTAGGGGCCTTCCCGTTCGCGGCCAGCGCACGCACACCAATGCGCGCACCCGCAAGGGCAAGGCAAAGCCGATTGCCGGCAAGAAGAAGTAAGCGGGCCTAGGCCCAGCTTTCCCTTCCCAGTTCTACGACAGGAATTTCCATTATGGCACGCGAACCCCAGCGCATTAAGCGGCGCGAGCGCAAGAATATCTCCAGCGGCGTCGCGCATGTGAACGCCAGCTTCAACAACACCATGATCACCATCACCGATGCGCAGGGCAATGCGATCAGCTGGTCTTCGGCCGGCATGATGGGCTTCAAGGGCAGCCGCAAGTCGACGCCCTATGCCGCGCAGGTTGCCGCCGACGATGCCGGCAAGAAGGCGGCGGAGCATGGTGTCCGCACGCTCGAGGTCGAGGTCAAGGGCCCCGGTTCTGGCCGTGAAAGCGCGCTACGCGCTCTCCAGGCGGTGGGTTTCACCATCACCTCGATCCGCGACGTGACCCCCATCCCGCACAATGGCGTGCGTCCGTCCAAGCGCCGCCGCGTCTGATCCGAACGCGCGAGGACGGGCCGGAAGGATCCCCGGCCCGTCCTTCGGATCATCTGCCTGGCGGCCGTCATCCGGATGGCGCCGCAATTCATGTTAAAACCCTAGGGGAAGTCCATGTCCGTCAATAACAAGAACTGGCAGGAACTGAAAAAGCCCAACAGCCTCGAGATCAAGAGCGGTGGCGATGCCAAGCGTCGCGCGACCTTCGTCGCCGAACCGCTGGAACGCGGCTTCGGCCTGACGCTCGGCAATGCGCTGCGCCGTGTGCTTTTGTCGTCGCTGCAGGGCGCAGCGATCACGTCGATCAAGATCGACAACGTCCTTCACGAATTCTCGTCCCTCGCCGGCGTGCGCGAGGACATCACCGACATCGTGCTCAACATCAAGCAGGTCGCACTCAAGATGGAAGGCGAGGGCGCGAAGCGTCTGAACCTGTCCGTCACCGGCCCTGCCGAGGTGAAGGCGGGCGATATTGCCGTGACCGGCGATATCGAGGTGATGAACAAGGATCTCATCATCTGCCACCTCGACGAGGGTGCGACGCTGAACATGGAACTGACCGCCGAGAGCGGGAAGGGCTATGTTCCCGCGGCGCAAAACCGTCCGGCCGATGCTCCGATCGGCCTCATACCGGTCGACGCGCTCTATTCGCCGGTGCGTCAGGTGTCCTACAAGGTCGAGAATGCCCGCGTCGGGCAGGAGCTCGACTATGACAAGCTCAACCTGACGGTCGAGACCGACGGAACGGTCACGCCCGAGGATGCCGTCGCCTATGCCGCGCGCATTCTGCAGGATCAGCTCACGCTGTTCGTGCACTTCGAGGATGGCATTCCGCAGGGGGCGCAGCAGACCGCCGGCGTCGCCGCTCAGCCCGAGGAATCGGACGCCAATCAGCTCAACCGCTACCTGCTCAAGAAGGTGGACGAGCTGGAACTGTCGGTGCGTTCGGCCAACTGCCTCAAGAACGACAACATCATCTACATCGGCGATCTGGTGCAGAAGACGGAGGCGGAAATGCTCCGCACCCCGAACTTCGGCCGCAAGTCGCTGAACGAGATCAAGGAAGTGCTGTCCAGCATGGGCCTGCGTCTCGGGATGGATATTCCGGGCTGGCCGCCCGAGAATATCGAGGAAATGGCGAAGAAGCTGGAGCAGGAACTGCTCGGCTGATCACGCTCGCGCCCCGGCATGGTCCGGGGCAACACGGGTTAGAAGGCTGCCCGTATCACAGCCTGTACCGGGGTACCTTGCACGGCCCCCTTACGAACCAGGAAGAATGAAATGCGTCATAAAATGTCCGGCCGCAAGCTGCAGCGCAAGACGGGCCACCGCAAGGCCCTCCTGCGCAACATGGCCGCCGCCCTGATCAAGCACGAGCAGATCAAGACCACCACGCCGAAGGCGCGCGAACTGCGCCCCTATATCGAAAAGCTGATCACGCTCGCGAAAAAGGGCGGCCTGTCGAACCGCCGGCTCGCACAGGCGCGCCTCATGGACGATACGCAGCTGGTCAAGCTGTTCGATACGCTGGCCACGCGCTATGCGGATCGCGAAGGTGGCTATACGCGCATCGTGAAGGCCGGTTTCCGCGCATCCGACGCCGCGCCGATCGCGATCATCGAACTCGTCGATCGCGACGTTGATGCCAAGGGTCAGGATTCCGGCCCGGTGCAGACCGAGGACGAATTCGAAGACGCCTGATCGCGTCACGAAATGAATGACGAAGGGCGTCGCGGGACAATGGTTCCGCGGCGCCTTTTTAATGGGCTTCATCCTCGTTTCATCTGAAATCTTGTATTCGCGGCGCGGATTGCGCATCTGGTGCGCAGAACAGATCGAAGAGGGAATGATTGCATGATTTCAGCCAAACGCATGGCCGGCCTGCTGGGTGCCGTATCGCTCGCCGCGATCGCGGTTCTGCCGTCGCAGGTGTCGGCTCAGGGAGCGCCCTCCGCCGTGAAGACCGACGAACCGACCCGCCCCGACTATCCCGAAACGAAGCGCGGCGATGTCGTCGAGACAGTCTTCGGCGAACAGGTCGCCGACCCCTATCGCTGGCTCGAGGCGGACGTGCGCAACGATGCCGAGGTGGCCGACTGGGTTGCGCGGCAGAGCGCCTACGCCGATGATTATCTGAAGCAATTGCCCGAGCGTGCCTTCTTCGAAAAGAAGCTTTCGCAATTGCTCGACTACGAACGTTTCGGCACGCCGGTGAAGGCGGGCGATGCGCTTCTCTACGAACACAACACCGGGCTTCAGAATCAGAACGTCCTGATGATCGCGGATGCCGATGCCGAGACGATCGACGGGAGCGCGCGGGTCCTGCTCGATCCCAACGCGTGGTCGGATGATGGCACGACCGCCCTTGCCGGGTGGAAGGCGTCGAAGAGCGGACGGCTCCTCGCCTATCTGGTGCAGGAGGGGGGCAGCGACTGGCGCACGATCCGTTTCGTCGACACCGCCACGGGGGAACCGCTCGACGACAGCATCGAATGGGCGAAATTCACCGGCCTGACCTGGCTCGGAGACGACGCCATCCTCTATTCCCGCTTTCCCGAACCCGAAGCGGGACAGGATTTTCAGGCGCTGAATTACAACCAGGCGGTGTATTATCACAAGATCGGCACGCCGCAGTCCGAAGACCGCCCGGTCTATGCGACCCCCGACATGCCGAAGCTGGGCCATGTGGCCAGCACGACGAGCGATGGCCGCTGGGTCGTTATTAACAGCACCGAGGGCACCGACCCCACCTCGCGCGTGCATGTGATCCCGGTGGGGCGGGGCGACTGGACGCCGATCACGCTCATCGCGGAGCCCGAGGCGCAGTGGGACCTGATCGAGGGGATCGTTGACCGGCTCTGGTTCGTGTCGAGCAAGGACGCGCCGCTCAAGAAGATCACCATGGTCGACCTGTCGGGCGACACGCCGCAATTCACCGACGTGGTCGCCGAGGCTGAGCAGAACCTCGAAGGCGCGGCAATTGTCGGTGACCGCATCGTGGCAAGCTACCTCGTCGACGCGGCCTCACAGCTGCGCCGCTATACGCTCGACGGGGAGGCGGTGGGAACCGTGGACCTCGCCGGCATCGGGTCCGTCGGCGGGATCAGCGGCGAGCCCGGTGACGACGATGCCTGGTTCGGTTTCTCGTCCTTCACCACGCCCGGCACGATCATGAAGCTCGATCCCGATACCGGCGCTACGCGCGATTTCGCGACGGTCGACCTGACCTTCGATCCCGATGATTACAGCGTGGAGCAGATATTCTACCCCTCGAAGGACGGGACCGAGATCCCGATGTTCATCGTCAAGCGCAAGGACGTGACCGGCCCCGCGCCGACGATGCTCTACGGCTATGGCGGGTTCAACATCTCGCTGACCCCGTCCTATAGCGCGACGCGCATGGCCTGGCTGCAGGGGGGCGGCGTCTATGCGATGGCCAACCTTCGGGGTGGCGGCGAATATGGCGATGCGTGGCACGATGCCGGCCGCGGCGCAAACAAGCAGAACGTCTTCGACGATTTCATCGCCGCGGGCGAATGGCTGAAGGCGAACGATGTCACGGGCGAAAACCAGCTCGCGATCGAGGGGCGGTCGAATGGCGGGCTCCTGATGGGCGCCGTCACGAATCAACGGCCCGACCTCTTCGACGCGGTGCATGCCGCCGTGGGCGTGATGGACATGCTGCGCTTCGATCGCTGGACCGCCGGGCGGTACTGGGTCGACGATTACGGCTACCCCGATCGCGAGGACGACTGGCGTATCCTGCGCAGCTATTCGCCGTATCACAATATCCGGTCCGGCACCGATTATCCCGCCATCCTGACCACCACGGCCGATACCGACGACCGCGTGGTTCCGGGGCACAGCTTCAAATATGCCGCCGCGCTTCAGGATGCGGAACTCGGCGAACGGCCCCGCATCATTCGCATCGAAACCAATGCCGGACACGGCAGCGGCAAACCCGTTGCGAAGATCATTGAGGAGTTTTCGGACATCATGGGCTTCCTCGCCCACTGGACCGGCTTCACGCCGAGCGACGATCAGTAGGATTAAGGATGAACCCCGCGAATATGAACGAAACCTATCCGCGGGGTTCAGTAGGCGCACATTGACACCCGGGTATACCGGTTCCTGACGGGCAATCCCGCCCCGACCCCTGCCAAAGGAAGGAACCGCCCATGACCCCTGTAATGAAATCGCCCGTAATGAAGGCCATCGTCGGCACTGCCGCCGCCGGCACGATGCTGGCGACCGGTATATCGCCTGCCTATGCCGACCGGCGCGACCGTGGCATCGATACGGGCGACATTATCGCAGGGGCGCTGATCCTCGGGGGGATCGCGGCAATCGCGACCTCGGGCGGGCGCAACGACCGCTATCGCGACCGTTACGACGATCGTTATGACCGGCGTTATGATCGCCGTTACGACAATCGCAATTCCTACTACCGTGGCGGTTCGGCGCGCGATGCCGTCGAACGTTGCATCCGCACGGCCGAGCGCGAAGCCTATCGCCGCGGGTTCCGCCGGGTGGACGTGACCGACATCCGCGATGTCGACCGCCGCCGCGACGGTTACCGGGTGAAGGGGCGCATCGTCGTCGATACCGGCTATCGCGGCGGGCGTTACGGCAATGGCTGGGGCGGCGATTATCGCGGCTATCGCAACGATATGCGGGGCTGGGACTCGGGCCGCTTCGAATGCCGGACCGACCGTGGCCGCGTCAATTACCTCGATTTCGACAATATTCGCGGCCTGCGTTAAGCCATGGCGCGCCCGGCGGGTCGATCCCGCCCGGGCGCGTTTCCTGCCTCAATCGTCGCGCGAATAGGCCGGAAGCTCGATGCGCCAGACAAGCGCCGCCCCCCGCAATGCGAAACCGGCCAGCGCGGACACGCTCCAGACAAGCCCCTGCGGCAGACCCATCATCGTCAATATGGCACAGCCGGACGCGGCAAGCGCCGCCGCCGTCACATATAGCTCGGGCCGCATCAGGATCGACGGCACGCCCGCCAGGACATCACGGATGATGCCGCCGACGCATCCCGACACCACGCCCAGGACGATCGCCGGCAACAGCGCGACGTCATAGGCCATCGCCTTCGCCGTGCCCAGCACTGCAAACGCGGCCAGCCCCGCGGCATCGGCCCATTCCAGCAAGCGGCCCTCCCACCACCGGGACGGCGTGAACCACGCGATCAGCGCGACGGCGAACACCACCGGCGCCACCTGCTCCGACCGGATCCAGAATGCCGGCACATCGATGAGGAGATCGCGCACCGTCCCGCCGCCAACTCCGGTGACCAGCGCAAAGAAACACACCGTCACGAAACTTTGCCGCAGTCGCGCGGCGAGCAGCGCCCCGGTGAGCGCAAAAACCGCCGTGCCCGCAAGGTCGAGCAACGGCGGCAGGGCGGGGCCGTCCATGGGGCCGGCCGGATCAGATGTGGATGGGCTTGCCGCGCACGGCCATGGCCGCTTCCTTGATCGCCTCCGAATGGGTCGGATGCGCGTGGCAGGTATAGGCGATGTCCTCGCTCGTCGCGCCGAACTCCATCGCCTGCGCGATCTGTGCGATCATCGTGCCGGCGAGCGATGCGATGCACCATGCACCCAGCACGCGATCATTCTTTGCATCGGCGATGATCTTCACGAAACCATCGGGTTCGCGGTTGGTCTTCGCGCGGCTGTTGGCCATCATCGGGAAATTGCCGACCTTCACCTCGTGGCCGTCGGCCTTCGCCTCGGCCTCGGTCATGCCGACGCCCGCGATTTCGGGCATGGTGTAGACCACGTTGGGAATGATCGCGTGATTGACGATGCCCTGCTCGCCCGCGATGTTCTCGGCCACGGCGATGCCCTCGTCCTCGGCCTTGTGGGCGAGCATCGGGCCGGGGATCACGTCCCCGATTGCCCACACGCTGTCGACCTTGGTGCGGAAATCATGGTCGGGCACGATCTGACCGCGCTCGTTCGGCTCGAGGCCGATGGCCTCGAGATTGAGGCCGTCCGTGTTCGGCCGCCGCCCGATCGCGACGAGCACGCAATCCGCCTCGAGCGTCTCGGCATCGCCGCCGCTGGCCGGTTCCATGGTGAGCGTGGCGGTCTTGCCCTTGACCTCGACGCCGGTGACCTTGGTCTTGAGCTTCAGCTCCATGCCCTGCTTCTTGAAGATCTTGCCCGCTTCCTTGCGGATATCCGCGTCCATGCCGGGCAGCAGCGTGTCGAGATATTCGATGACCGTGACCTTCGCACCAAGCCTGCGCCACACGCTGCCCAGTTCCAGGCCGATGACGCCGCCGCCGATGACGACCATGTTCTCCGGCACCCGGTCGAGCGCGAGGCCGCCCGTGCTGTCAACGATGATGCCGCCCTCGTTGTCGATTTCCACGCCGGGCAGCGGGGTCACGGACGAGCCGGTTGCGATGATGATGTTCTTGGCCGAATGCTGCTCCTCGCCGACCTGCACGGTGTGCTTGTCGACGAAGCTGCCGCGGCCCTTGAGCCAGGTCACCTTGTTCTTCTTGAACAGGAACGCGATCCCGCCGGTCAGCTCCTTGACCGCCGTTTCCTTTTCGCCCTGCATCGCCGGCAGGTCGAGCGTGACATTGTCCGCCATCACGCCGAACTTGGCCATGGTGCCGCCGTGCGCTTCCTCGAACAGCTCGGAGCCGTGCAGCAGCGCCTTGGACGGAATGCACCCGACGTTGAGGCAGGTGCCGCCCAGCGTTTCCCGGCTCTCGACACAGGCCGTTTTCAGCCCGAGCTGCGCCGCGCGGATCGCGGCGACATATCCGCCGGGGCCGGAGCCGATCACGATAACGTCAAAGTCGAATTCAGCCATGTTCCATCTCGTTCATCTTGTCGGGCCAGTACTGGCCGGTATCGGGTGCGCCCGCCGCCGGGCGCGAACAATCAAAGATCGATCAGAAGGCGCGTCGGATCCTCGATCGCGTCCTTGATGATCTTGAGCGCGGTCACCGCCTCGCGCCCGTCGATCAGCCGGTGGTCGTAGGACAGCGCGATATACATCATCGGGCGGATCTCGACCTTGCCGTCGATGGCCACCGGACGGTCCTCGATCCGGTGCAGGCCGAGCACCGCGCTCTGCGGCGGGTTAATGATCGGCGTCGACATCAGCGATCCGAACACGCCGCCGTTGGAAATGGTGAAGGTGCCGCCCTTCATCTCGTCCATGGTGAGCGTGCCGTCCTTCGCCTTCTTGCCGAAATCGGCGATGTCCTGCTCGATCCGGGCAAAGCCCTTCTTGTCGGCATCGCGCACGACCGGCACGACCAGCCCGTTCGGCGCCGACACGGCCACCGAAATATCGACATAGTCGTGATAGAGGATCTCGTCCCCTTCGATCTGCGCATTGACCGACGGCACGTCTTTCAACGCAAGGCACGCCGCCTTTGCGAAAAAGCCCATGAAGCCCAACCGGATGTCGTGCTTCTTGGCGAAGAGATCCTTGTACCGGGTGCGCGCCTCGATGACGGCGGTCATGTCGACATCGTTGAAGGTGGTGAGCAGGGCCGCGTTGTCCTGCGCGCTCTTCAACCGCTTCGCGATGGTCTGGCGCAGGCGCGTCATCTTCACGCGCTCGACATTGCGGCCGCCGGCGTCCGCGGGCGCGCTGGGGGCGGGGGCAGGGGCGCTGGTGCTCGCGCCGCCTGCATCGCGGGCCTTCGCCGCGGCCAGCACGTCTTCCTTGGTCAGGCGTCCGTCCTTGCCCGATCCCTTGATCCCGGCGGGGTCGATCCCGTGTTCGAGCACGGCGCGGCGCACCGCCGGCGACAGCACCGCGGCATCGGCACCGTCGCCACCCTGCGCCGCATCGCCGCCATCCTGCTTCGCGGGGGCGGGCTTCTGCTCGTCATTCGCCTCGGCGGGCTTGGCGGCCGGCTTGGCGCCGCCGCCGCTGCCTTCCTCGATCGTGGCGATGAGTGCGCCGACTTCGACATTGTCGCCGACCTCGGCCATCAATTCGCCCATGACGCCGGCGGCAGGCGCGTTCACGTCGATCGCGACCTTGTCCGTCTCCAGGCTGCAGATCGGCTCGTCGGCCTCCACCCGGTCGCCCGGCTGTTTCAGCCATTCGCCGACGGTGGCTTCGTTGATGCTTTCACCCAGGGTGGGAACCTTGACTTCGGTGCTCATCGCTTACGCGTCCTTTCGCGGCGTCATGCCGGTCATGCTGATGGCGGGGAGGGGGCTTGCGCCCCTCACTTGCGCCGCCGGATTTCGTCTTCGACCGACAGGCCGAGGGCATCGGAAACAAGGGCTGCCTGCTGCTCCGCATGGCGCGAGGCCAGGCCGGTCGCGGGCGAGGCCGTCGGCTGCCGCCCGGCATAGCGGGGGCGGCGCACCGGCGCTTCGGCTTCGGCGAGCGCCTGCTCGATCTGGCTTTCGACAAAGAACCATGCGCCATTGTTGCGCGGCTCTTCCTGACACCAGACCACTTCCTCCACGTTCTTCATCCGGGCGATGCGGGTCGCCAGCGGTTCGCCGGGGAAGGGGTAGAGCTGCTCGATGCGAACGATGCTCGTATCATCCTGCTCCGCGGCGTCGCGCGCCTCGATCAGGTCGTAGGCGACCTTGCCCGAACACAGCACGAGCCGCTTCACCTTCTCGTCCGCGATGTCCTTCGTGTCGGACAGGATGCGGCGGAAATGACGATCGCCCAGGAATTCGTCCCGTGCCGACCGCGCCATCGGATGCCGCAGCAACGATTTGGGCGTCATGATGATGAGCGGCTTGCGGAACGGGCGCAGCATCTGCCGCCGCAGGACATGGAAATAATTCGCGGGCGAGGTGATGTTGCACACCTGGATGTTGTCGCCCGCGCACAGCTGCAGAAACCGTTCGAGCCGGGCGGAGCTGTGCTCCGGTCCTTGCCCCTCGTACCCGTGCGGGAGCAGCATCACGAGACCATTGGCCCGGAGCCATTTCGCTTCGCCGGCGGCGATGAACTGATCAATCATGATCTGCGCGCCATTGGCGAAATCGCCGAACTGCGCCTCCCACAGCACGAGCGATTTAGGATCGGCAAGCGCATAGCCATATTCGAAGCCCAGCACGCCATATTCGGACAGCGGGCTGTCATAGACCTCGAACCGTCCATGGGGGACTTGGCAGAGCGGGATATATTTGCGCTCGTCCTCCTGATCGACCCAGGCGGCGTGCCGCTGCGAGAACGTGCCGCGGCCCGAATCCTGACCCGACAGCCGCACCGCGAACCCTTCGGATACCAGCGAACCAAAGGCCAGCGCCTCCGCCGTGGCCCAGTCGAAGCCGGACTTCCCGTCGAACATCTCGCGCTTCGCGTCGAGCACGCGGCCCAGCGTGCGGTGGATCTTGAGATCGTCCGGCACGGTCGTCAGCGTGCGGCCAAGGCTGTCGAACAGCTTGCCCTCGATGCCGGTGTCGACGCTGCGCCGGGCGGTTTCCGGGTCGGCCGGCTTGTTGAGGCCGGACCACCGGCCTGCGAACCAGTCAGCCTGGTTCGGCTTGTAGCTTTTCGCCGCGGCGAACTCTTCCTCGAGATGGTCGGTGAAGCTCTTTTCCTGCTCCTTCTCCCACTCGGCGTCGATCACGCCTTCCTCGCGCAGCCGCTCGCTATAGAGCGCGGCGACGCCGGGATGGTTCTTGATCTGCTTGTACATCAATGGCTGCGTAAAGCTCGGCTCGTCGCCCTCGTTATGGCCGAAGCGGCGATAGCACCACATGTCGATGACGATGTCGCGCCCGAATTTCTGACGATACTCGATGGCCAGTTTGCAGCAGAACGTGACCGCTTCGGGATCGTCGCCATTGACGTGCAGGATGGGCGCCATGACCCCCTTCGCCACGTCGGAGGGATAGGGGCTCGACCGCGCGAATTGCGGGCTGGTGGTAAAGCCGATCTGGTTGTTGATGACGAAATGGATGCAGCCGCCGGTGTTGTATCCGCGAATGCCCGAAAAGCCGAGGCACTCCCACACGATGCCCTGTCCCGCAAACGCCGCGTCGCCGTGGATCAGCACGGGGAGCACCTGCTTGTGCTTGCCGCGGCCTTCCTCGTCGGTGCCGATGTCGTCGTGGAACGTCTGCTGCGCGCGGACCTTGCCCAGCACGACGGGATCGACCGCCTCAAGGTGGGAGGGGTTGGGCACGAGGCTCATATGGACCTTGATGCCGTCGAATTCGCGGTCGGTGCTCGTGCCGAGGTGATATTTCACGTCGCCCGACCCGCCGACATCCTCGGGGTTGGCGCTGCCGCCCGAAAACTCGTGGAAGATCACCTTGTAAGGCTTGCCCATGACATTGGCGAGCACGTTCAGCCGGCCGCGATGCGCCATGCCGTAAACGACCTCGCGAACGCCCAGCGCGCCGCCATATTTGATGACCGATTCCAGCGCGGGGATCATCGCCTCGCCGCCGTCGAGGCCGAAACGCTTCGTCCCGACATATTTCTTGCCGAGGAATTTCTCGTATTGCTCGCCGCGGATCACGGCGGACAGGATCGCCTTCTTGCCCATCAGCGTGAAGTCGATGGACTTGTCCGCGCCTTCCATCCGCTCCTGAAGGAAGCGGCGTTCCTCCACGTCCGAGATGTGCATGTATTCGAGACCGACGCTGCCGCAATAATTGGCGCGCAGAATATCGACCATCTCGCGAACCGTGGTCCATTCCAGGCCCAGATTCCCGCCGATATAGACCGGCTTGTCGAGGTCGTCGCCCTTGAAGCCGTGATATTCCGGCTCGAGATCGGCGGGAAGCTCGCGATGGGAAAGGCCCAGCGGATCGAGATCGGCCGCAAGGTGCCCGCGCACGCGATAGGTGCGCAGAAGCAGCATCGCACGGACCGATGCATCGGCGGCGGCCTCGACCGCCTTCTCATCGACCGGGGCGCCCTTTTTCTTGGCCGCGTCCTTGACCTCGGCCTTCATGCGCGTGGGATCGAGCGCCTGCGTCAGATCGTCGAACGCTCCGTCGCCCGTCATCGGCCAGGCCTTGCGCGCCCAGCTCGGACCTTGCTGCGGTCCGTCGTAATCGAGGTCGGGGAGGGGGGACGAATTGTCGTTAGCCATGGCGCTCAATCTCGCAGCCTGCCGGGGGTTCCGGCGAAAATATGAAAATCGTGGCGGGCCGGATCACGCAGCACCCTGTGCCGCATGCCGCGATCCGGCCCACCCGCGGCCTCAGGCCATTTCCTTCAGCAGAGCGTCGAGCGTCTCGCCGAGCTTGGACGGGGAGGGCGAGACGCGGATGCCCGCATCCTCCATCGCCGCGATCTTGTCGTCGGCGCCGCCCTGGCCGCCCGAAACGATGGCGCCCGCATGGCCCATGCGCCGGCCCGGAGGCGCGGTGCGGCCCGCGATGAAGCCGACCATCGGCTTCTTGCGGCCCTTGGCGGCCTGGTCCTTGATAAACTGCGCGGCTTCTTCCTCGGCGCTGCCGCCGATCTCGCCGATCATGATGATCGACTTGGTCTCGTCGTCGGACAGGAACAGGTCGAGCACGTCGATGAAATTCGTGCCGTTTACGGGGTCGCCGCCAATGCCGACCGCCGTCGTCTGGCCAAGGCCGACCGCCGTCGTCTGATGCACCGCTTCATAGGTGAGCGTGCCCGAACGGGACACGACGCCGACGCTGCCCTTCTTGAAGATGGAGCCGGGCATGATGCCGATCTTGCACTCGCCGGGGGTCAGGACGCCGGGGCAGTTCGGCCCGATGAGGCGCGACTTGCTGCCTTCCAGTGCACGCTTCACGCGCACCATGTCGAGCACCGGGATGCCTTCGGTAATCGCCACGATCAACTCCATCTCCGCGTCGATTGCCTCGAGAATGGAGTCGGCGGCGAACGGCGGCGGCACGTAGATGCACGATGCGGTCGCGCCGGTTTCGGCCTTCGCCTCGGCGACGGTGTTGAAATTGGGCAGGCCGATATGCGTCGTGCCGCCCTTGCCCGGCGTCACGCCCGCGACCATCTGCGTGCCGTAATCCAGCGCCTGCTGCGTGTGGAACGTGCCGGTCGAACCGGTCATGCCCTGCGTGATGACCTTGGTATTCTTGTCTACGAGAATGCTCATCTCGATCTCCTCTTGATTGACAGGCGGCCAGGGCTCAGGCGAGCGAGCCGTCGAGCCCCTTGCACGCCTCGAGCAGTTCCTTCACCGCATCGACGCTGACCTGCAGATTGTTCTTTTCCTCGTCGTTCAATTCGATCTCGACGACATCCTCGATGCCGTCCTTGCCGATGACCGCGGGAACGCCGACATAGAGCCCGTCGACGCCATATTTGCCGGTCAGATGCGCGGCACAGGGCAGGATGCGCTTCTGATCGCCGAGATAGGCTTCGGCCATGGCGATCGCGCTCGTTGCCGGGGCGTAATAGGCCGATCCATTGCCGAGCAGGCCGACGATCTCGCCGCCGCCCTTGCGCGTCCGGTCGACGATTTCATCGAGACGCGCGGTGTCGACGCCCTTGATCTTCGCCATGTCGGCAACGGGAATGCCGCTGATGGTGGAGTAGGACAGCACAGGCACCATCGTGTCGCCATGACCACCCAGGACGAAGGCGTTCACATCCTTCACCGACACGTCGAATTCCCACGCGAGGAACGTCGCGAAACGTGCCGAATCGAGCACGCCCGCCATGCCGACGACCTTTTCATGCGGCAGGCCGGAAAATTCGCGCAAGGCCCATACCATCGCGTCGAGCGGGTTGGTGATGCAGATGACGAAGGCGTCTGGGCAGTTGTTCTTGATGCCCTCGCCTACCGATTTCATGACCTTGAGATTGATGCCGAGCAGATCGTCGCGGCTCATCCCCGGCTTGCGGGGGACGCCAGCGGTGACGATGACGACGTCGGCGCCGGCAATGTCGGCATAGTCGTTCGTGCCGGTGATCTTCGCGTCGAAACCCTCGACCGGGCCGCATTGCGACAGGTCGAGCGCCTTGCCCTGGGGCATGCCCTCGGCAATGTCGAACAGGACGACGTCGCCCATTTCCTTCTTCGCAGCCAGGTGGGCGAGCGTTCCGCCGATCATGCCCGAGCCGATCAGGGCAATTTTCTTGCGTGCCATCAGGTCAGTATTCCTCTTCGCATTCGCGGGTCCGGACCAGTGCGCGCAGCGACAGCCCGCGAACAATCGCGGCACGGCCTTCTGATAGGGTGGGTAGGCGCCACATCACCCGATTGCAACCGCCAAAACGATAGGGTGCCAACAATCTTTGATAACACTTCGCAATATCAAGAAGTGCATCCGCATGCAAGGTCGCGCGGGGGCTGGTCCGCTTTTCCGCCCCGCGCTAAACCGGATCGCATATGCGGCGAGACGAACTTGAAAGCGAATGGCTGCGGCTCACGCGCGAGAATCTGCCCCGCGTGGCCGCATCGCACGGCTGGCCGGTGCGCCATGATCATTGCTTTGCCCGCATCCTGCTCGACAATGCATGCGGCGGGCGGTGGTACGATCATGTCGCGGGGCGCCCGGCCTATCGCCACGCGCCGCCGGACATGTTGAACCGCGCAATCGCATTGGGAGAACGCTGCCTTGCCGACCCGGCCCTGCTGCCGGCGTTGAACGCGCGTTCGCTTCGCTGGCGCGGGAAGGGCGGCGGTTAGTCGAACACCGTTTCCCGCGTTTCCCGACACGCCCGCCCCGCCGCAATCGCTCCATCGCGCATATCGCCGGCCACAACGCAAACCGGACCGGCGCGGGTCGCCCCGGCCGGTCCGATCTTACGTCACCAGATTCGAGAATCAGCCGGTTTCGTCGGCATTCGTCGGTTCGGAATCGCCCGGAATGAAACCGCGCGCCTCCAGCATCGGCTCCACCCGCGGGTCATGCCCGGTCAGCGTGCGAAACGCCTTCCCGTAATCGAGCGTCCCGCCGCGCGACAGCACCACGTCGCGATACCGATCGCCATTCGCGCGGGTCATGCCGCCATTGGCATCGAACCAGGTGCCGACATCGTGATACAGCATCTCGGTCCACAGATAGGCGTGATAGCCCGCCGAGTAGGAGCTGCCCCCGAACACGTGCCGGAAATAGGGCGAGCTGTAACGCGGCGGCACCATCCCGGTATTCAGCCTGGTGTCGGCCAGCGCGCGGGCCTGGAACGGGGCCACGCCGGTCGGCACCTGCGCCGGGGTCAGCGTGTGCCACGACATGTCCATCATCGCCGCGGCGAGCGTCTCGCCAAGGGCGAAGCCCTGGTTGAACTTCGCCGCCGCGTCGATCTTGTCCATCAACTGCTGCGGGATCTGCTCGCCGGTGCGGTAATGCTTGGCATAATTGGCCAGCACGCGCGGCTCGCTCGCCCATTTCTCGTTCATCTGCGACGGGAATTCGACGAAATCGCGCGCGACCGCCGTGCCCGACATCGAGGCATATTCCTGATCCGCGAAGAAGCCGTGCAGCGCATGGCCGAATTCGTGGAACATCGTCGTCGTTTCGTCGAAGGTCAGCAGCGTCGGCTCGCCCGCGCCGGGCTTCGGGATGTTGAGCACGTTGTAGATGACCGGCTTCGTGCCGTCGCGATGCGACTGATCGACGAAGTTCGACATCCACGCCCCGCCGCGCTTGCTCTCGCGCTGATACGGATCGAAATAGAACAGGCCCAGTTCGGACCCGTCGCGGTCGAACACCGTATAGGTGGTGACATCGGGGTGATAGACGGGAATGTCGTCGCGTTTCGCAAAGGTCAGGCCGTAAAGCTGGTTCGCGGCATAGAACACCCCGTTTTCGAGCACGTTGTTCATCTCGAAATAGGGTTTGATCTCATCCTCGTCGAGATCGTATTCCGCCTTGCGCACCTTCTCCGCATAATAGCTCCAGTCCCACGGCTGCACCGTGAAATTGCCGCCCTCGGCGCGGATCATCGCGTTCAGCTTGGCGGCTTCGCGCGTCTGCGCCTGCGCCGTGGCGGGGGCGAGGCCGCGCATGAATTCGATCGCCGCATCGGGGCTCTCGATCATGCGGTCGTACATCTGCCACTCGGCGAAATTGTCCTCGCCGAACAGCGCCGCTTTCTCGGCGCGCAGCTTGACCAGTTCCAGAACGATTGCGTTGGTGTCGTCCTCGCCGCCCTGCGAATTGCGCGTCAGGCTGGCCTCGAACAGGCGGCGGCGCGTTTCCCGATTGTCGAGGCTGGAGAGCAGCGGCTGCTGCGTCGTGTTCTGCAGCACCAGCGCATATTGCCCGGCCTTGCCCCGCGATGCCGCCGCATCGGCCGCGGCCTCGATCTGCGCGTCGCTCAACCCGGCGAGCATCGCCCGGTCCGCCACGATCAGCGCGGCATCGTTCGTGCCCGCGGTAACCTTCTGCCCGAACTGCGTGGTGAGCGTCGACATGCGCGTGTTGAGATCGCGCAGGCGGGCCTTGTCCGCATCGGACAGGTTGGCGCCGGCATGGACGAACTGCTTGTACGTTTCCTCCAGCAGGGCGGCATCGTCGACCGTCATGCTCATCGCGGCGCGATTGTCGTAAACCGCCTTCACCCGCGCGAACAGCGGCGCGTTGAGGTAGATCGCGTCGGAGTGCGCCGCCATCTCGGGGCTGATCTCGGTTTCGACGGCGTCCAGCGTGTCGTTCGTATTGGCCCCCGTCACGGCATAGAATGCCCGCGCCGCACGGCCCAGCAATTCGCCCGATGCGTCGAGTGCCGCGATCGTGTTGGCAAAGGTCGGCGCCGCCGGATTATTGGCGATGGCCGCGACCTCGGCTTTTTGAATCGCCATGCCCTGACGCATCGCGGGCAGGTAATCGCTGTCCTCGATCTTCGTGAAATCGGGCGCGTGAAAGGGAAGATCGGACGGGGTGGCGAACACGCCGGTCGCCTGCGGGACCGCGCTCATGTCCGGCATGCCGCCGGTTCCCGGAAGCGCCGCGGCGCCGGTCGCCGGGGTCATCGTATCATTGTCCATCGTCGCGCATCCCCCAAGGGTCAGCGCAAAAGCTGCGCTCGCCAGTAATCCTGTCCGCGTCAAATCGTTCCTCCTGTCAAACATTTACGACGTGATAACGCCTCATGGTTGAACCGGACATTGATAGCAAATGAAACGACCGCCACCCTTTCATGAAAAGGGGGCGGCCGTGTCATGGCCGAAGCGGCCGGCAATGGTTCAGAACGCAAATCCCGCGCCGGTCGAAACCCCTGCATATCCCTTCGTATCGATCGAGCCGTTGAGCTTGAAGACGGTTCGCCCCTCGTTCGCGGCGAGCGATGCGCCGATGGCAAAGGCGATCTGCCCCCTGAAATGCCCGATCCGCATGCGCGCCACGCGTGTCACCGCATCGGGTAGGACACCGCCGGCTCGTAATGCGATCCGCCGCGGCTCAGATGGCTTTCATAAAGGACGAAGCGACCCACCTCGAACTGCGGCGTGCGAAGCGTGGCATGCGCGCGCAGGAAATCGCCGATCGAACCGCTCGCCAAATTCAGCCGGGCCAGCGTCACATGCGGCACGAAGCGCCGGGTTTCCGGCTCGCACCCCGCCGCGCGGCACGCCTGCTCGACCTTGCGCTGTAACGTGAGCAGCGGGTCGCAACGCGGCACCCCCGCCCAAACCGCCGTCGCCCGCCCCTTGCGCGCGAAATGGCCGATCCCCTCGAAACGCAGCGGAAAGGCGTCCTGCACCACGCGGGACAGCGCATCGGCGACATCATTGGCGAGCGGGCGGTCCACCTCGCCGATAAAGCGCAGCGTGAGATGCAATTGCGCATCCGATTGCCAGCGCGCATTCTCGATCCCGTCCATCGTGTCGATCAGCGCATCGCCAATCGCTTCGGGCAGGGGGATGCCGACGAAAAGCCTGTGCACGGCGGCCGCTACGGCGCGGAATCGCCGCGCATCAATGCGGCGGCCCGCGCGGCGAGGGCGGCAAATTCCGCGCGAAGCGGGCCGGCGCCCCCCTGCGCCCGGGCCAGCGCGGCGCTGTCGTCCAATGTCCACGCCCCCAACCTGTCATCCCCGCGCAGGGCCTGCCCATATCCCGCCACCGCGAGCGCGAAGGCCATGTCCCCGCGCGCCGGTTCCGCCGCGGCGATCATGCCCGCGGGGAGCGCCCGTTCGATCAACATGGACCGCGCACCCTCCGGCAATTTATACCGCAGGCGGACCACCGCCATCTCGCCCGACCGGTCGCCGCGCGCGGCGGGGCGCGCATTGGCCTCGTACCGGCGTTCGGGAAACCACCCCTTCGCACCCGCCGGGACGATTTCGTAAAGCGCGGTCACCTGGTGGCCCGCGCCGATCTCGCCCGCATCCACCCGGTCATTGGCGAAATCCTGTTCGGCGAGCGCCCGGTTTTCATAGCCGATGAAGCGATATTCCGCGACATGGGCCGGATTGAACTCGACCTGTATCTTCACATCCTTCGCAATGGTGACGAGCGTCGCGGCCAGCTCCTCGTCCAGCACCTTGGCCGCTTCCTCCGCGCGGTCGATATAGAAATAATTGCCGTTCCCGTGGTCGGCGATCTGTTCCATCATCGCCTCGTTGTAATTGCCCGTGCCATAGCCCAGCGTGGTGAGCGAAATGCCGCCCTCCCGCTCGCGCTCCACCATGTCGATCAGCGCATCCGTATCGGTCAGTCCGACATTGAAATCGCCATCGGTGGCCAGCATGATGCGATTGACCTCGCCCGCGCGATAGTTCTGCCGCGCCAGATCATAGGCGAGTTCGAGCGCCGCGCCCCCCGCCGTCGACCCGGCCGCCGACAGCCCGGCAATCGCGTTCATCACCGCAGGCTTGTAGTTCGTGGGTCTGAGAGCGACGCGCGTTTGGCCCGAATAGGTCACGATGCTCACCCGGTCGTCGGGGCGCAAACGCTCCGCCGTGAGGGCCAGCGAACATTGCACCAGCGGCAGCTTGTTCCGCGTCGCCATCGAACCCGACACATCGACGAGGAAAACGAGATTGACCGGCCCGCGCGTCTCCCGGTCCGGCGCCACGCTCGACAATCCGATGCGCAGCACGCGCGTCTCCGCGTTCCACGGCGTGCGCGCCATGTCGGCGGAAATGGTGAAGGGCGGGCCGTCCGCGTCCGGCGCGGGATAGGCGTAGCGGAAATAGTTGAGCATCTCCTCGGTCCGCACCGCGGCCTGCGGCGGGAGGTCGCCATCCCCGATCATGCGCCGCACATTGGCGTAGCTGCCGGTGTCGACATCCACCGCAAAGGTGGACACCGGCGCCTCGGCAACGCGCTGCACATCGGCGACCTCCTCGCCCGCATAGCGTTCGCGGTTCTGCGCCGCGGGGGCGTAGCCGATCTGCGGCTGGACCATCGGCGCGGCGGCGGCCAGCGGCGGAGGAGGAGGGGGCGGCGGGGGAGGGGGAGGCGGCGGCGACCCGGCGGTCCGGTTTACAGGCGGCGCGCCCGGTGCAGGCGTCCCCGATGGCGCGCCCGTGAGCACGATCTCTTCCATGTCCTCGCCCGGATCGAGGAACGGCGCACAGATGCGCGCGGCCTCCGTGTCCGCCGATGCCGCGCGCAACGGGGCCGCATCACCGCCGGGCGCTGCGGCGAACGGAACCTGCGGCGATGGCGGCGCCACGGGCGTTGCGGGCGCGGGCGTCGTCGCGCACCCGCCCAGCGTCATCGCCATTGCGCCAAGCCAGAGCGCGTGTTTTCCTGCCATCATCGCGTATCTCCCATTCCGCGCACCCATGCTGAACACCGGCGTTGCGCAGCGCAAGCGCGATTATTGCGCGGCGTCCTGTTCCCCGCACCGGATATAGCGGCGCACATCCTCGCCTTCGCCGGGGCGATAGCGCACCGTCCCGTCACCGTTGAGGGCAAGATAGATCACGCGCACATGCTCGTCCGGGCCGACCGTTTCGCGGAGCGTGACCGCAATGGCATCGCCGTCCACCTCGACGTGGGTGACGGGGCCGCCCGTTTCGAAAAAACTCACGTCCTGGCGGCGCAGGGTGACGGGTTCCTGCGTCGGAATGGCGGCAAAGCGGGGGCCGCAATTTTCGGCCTTTTGCGCATATTGGCCGCGAAACCGCTCCGGCACCTCTGTCATCGGTGCGGGCTGGCCGGGGGAGGGCGCGGCGTCCGGTGCGTCCAGCGTGGCGGTTGCGCTGTCCTGCGCGGCGGTTTGCGTGGGCGGATCCGTATCATCCGCGGCGGGTGCGCAGGCGCAGACGAGCGCGGCGCACAGAAGGGGTGCGATTTTCATGGGCGCATAACGATGGCTGGCGGATCCGGGTTCCGGCGCGGTGACGGCGCGACGCAACCCGTGCCCGCTCGGTTGCAATCGCGTGGCCCGCGCCCACATGGATGGCACATCATTTTCACCGACACGCCACGGCGCGGCGATTGCCCCCGACGCATGCTTGACTGGCGCGAACATTTGCGGAACACGACCTTTCATGGCCCTTACCAAGATTTCCGTGCGCGGCGCGCGCGAGCACAACCTCAAAGGCGTGGACATCGACCTGCCGCGCGACAGCCTCATCGTCATCACCGGCCTGTCGGGGTCGGGCAAATCGAGCCTCGCCTTCGACACCATCTATGCCGAGGGGCAGCGCCGCTATGTCGAAAGCCTGTCCGCCTATGCGCGGCAATTCCTCGAGATGATGCAGAAGCCGGACGTCGAACATATCGACGGCCTGTCGCCCGCCATCTCGATCGAGCAGAAGACGACGAGCCGCAACCCGCGCTCGACCGTGGCGACGGTGACGGAAATCTACGATTACATGCGCCTGCTCTGGGCGCGGGTCGGCGTCCCCTACAGCCCCGCGACGGGCCTCCCGATCGAGGCGCAGACGGTCTCCAACATGGTCGACCGGGTGATGGAGCTGCCCGAAGGGACGCGGCTCTATCTGCTGGCCCCCGTGGCGCGTGGGCGAAAGGGCGAATATCGCCGCGAAATGCTCGAATGGCAGAAGGCGGGCTTTACCCGCGTGCGGATCGACGGCGAGATCCACGAAATTGCCGACGCGCCCAAGCTCGACAAGAAGTTCAAGCATGACATCGAGGTCGTGATCGACCGCCTCGCCGTGCGCGAGGGGATCGAGACGCGGCTGGCCGACAGCTTCGAAACCGCGCTGAAACTCGCCGACGGGCTGGCTTATGTCGACCTTGCCGATGGCGTCGTGCCGGGGCGCGAGGAAGAGGGCGAGGGCGGCACCAACGCCACCGGCGGCCAGCTCAAGGGTGCGGGTCTGCCTGCCAATCGCATCGTCTTTTCCGAACGTTTCGCCTGCCCGGTCAGCGGTTTCACGATCGAGGCGGTCGAACCGCGCCTGTTCTCCTTCAACGCGCCGCAAGGGGCGTGCCCGGCCTGCGACGGGCTGGGCGAAAAGCTGTTGTTCGATCCGCAGCTGGTCGTGCCCAATGAACATCTTTCGCTCAAGAAAGGCGCGGTCGTGCCTTGGGCGAAGTCCAACCCGCCGTCCCCCTACTACATGCAGGTGTTGTCGAGCCTCGCCGCCGCCTATGATTTCGACCTCGCCACCCCGTGGGCCGAATTGCCCGAAACCGTGCACGACACCATTCTGTTCGGCACGAAGGGCAAGGCCGTCCCGCTCACCTTCAAGGACGGGCGGAAAAGCTACACGGTGAAGAAGCCGTTCGAGGGCGTCATCGGCAATCTCAACCGCCGCATGCTCCAAACCGAAAGCGCCTGGATGCGCGAGGAACTTGCCCGCTATCAGACCGCGCAACCGTGCGAGACCTGCGGCGGCGCCCGCCTCAAACCCGAGGCGCTTTCCGTGAAGGTCGCGGGCGAGAGCATCTCCGGCCCCGTGCGCCTGTCCGTTTCCGACGCGCTCGCCTGGTTCAAGGACCTGCCCTCCAAATTGACGGATCAGCAGAACCAGATCGCCGCCGCCATCCTCAAGGAAATCGACGAACGCGTCGGCTTCCTCGACAATGTCGGCCTCGACTACCTCAACCTCGACCGCACCAGCGGCACGCTGTCGGGCGGCGAGAGCCAGCGCATCCGCCTCGCCAGCCAGATCGGCAGCGGGCTGTCCGGCGTGCTCTACGTCCTCGACGAACCCAGCATCGGCCTGCACCAACGCGACAATGACCGCCTGCTCGAAACGCTCAAACGCCTGCGCGATCTCGGCAATACGGTGATCGTCGTCGAACATGACGAGGATGCGATCCGCGCCGCCGATTACGTCGTCGACCTCGGCCCCGGTGCGGGCGTCCACGGGGGCGAGATCGTCGCCGAAGGCACGTTGAAACAGGTCCTGAAATCCAAAAAATCGCTCACCGCCCAATATCTCAACGGCACGCGCGAAATCGCCGTACCGACAGAGCGGCGCAAGGGCAACAAGAAGAAGATCACCGTCCACGGCGCCCGCGCCAACAATCTGCGCAACGTCACCGCGTCGATCCCGCTCGGCACGTTCACCTGCATCACCGGCGTGTCGGGTTCAGGCAAGTCCAGCTTCACCATCGACACGCTGCACGCCGGCGCGGCGCGGGCATTGAACGGCGCGCGCATCATCGCGGGCGCCCATGACAAGATCACCGGCCTCGAAAACTGCGACAAGGTCATTCAGATTGACCAGTCCCCCATCGGCCGCACACCGCGTTCGAACCCGGCGACATACACCGGCGCCTTCACCAATATCCGCGACTGGTTCGCCGGCCTGCCGGAGGCGAAGGCGCGCGGCTACAAACCCGGTCGCTTCAGCTTCAACGTAAAGGGCGGCCGGTGCGAGGCATGCCAGGGCGACGGGCTGATCAAGATCGAGATGCACTTCCTCCCCGACGTCTATGTCACGTGCGAGGAATGCGGCGGCAAGCGCTACAACCGCGAAACGCTGGAGGTGCGGCACAAGGGGCACTCGATCGCCGACGTGCTCGACATGACGATCGAGGATGCGGAAACCTTCTTTGAAAACGTGCCGCCCATCCGGGACAAGATGCGCATGCTGAACGAGGTGGGGCTGGGCTATGTCAAGGTCGGGCAGCAGGCGACGACCCTGTCCGGCGGCGAGGCGCAGCGCGTGAAACTGGCCAAGGAACTGGCGCGCCGCTCAACCGGGCAGACGCTCTATATTCTCGACGAGCCGACGACCGGGCTTCATTTCGAGGATGTGCGCAAATTGCTGGAGGTGCTGCACCGCCTTGTCGATCAGGGCAATTCGGTGGTGGTGATCGAACACAATCTGGACGTGATCAAGACCGCCGACTGGCTGATCGACCTCGGCCCCGACGGCGGCGTGCGCGGCGGCGAAATCGTCGCCGAAGGCACGCCGGAGGATGTCGTGAAGGAAGAGCGCAGCTTTACGGGGCACTATTTGCGGGGGATGGTTTGATTGAGTTCCGCTCTTGATTATCGCTTCTTAGATATAGGATTTATGGGAATGGCTATGGCAAAGGCGGTTGGACCAGAACGAGAGGTCGATGACCTTAAAACGTGCGGTTTGGTAATGCCGATTTCGGGGATAGACGGTTGCTCTGAATCGCATTGGCTGGAGGTAATGAAAATTCTTAGGGAAGCCGTCGAAGACGCTGGATTTCTGCCTAATCTTGTCAGTGACGCTGATGAAGTCGGAATTATTCAAAAACGAATTATTCAAAATCTCTATGATAACCCAATTATAGTTTGCGATGTTAGCGGGAAAAATCCAAACGTAATGTTTGAATTGGGCATGCGTTTAGCTTTTGATAAGCCTACTATTATCGTCAAAGATGATCGGACTGACTATTCGTTCGACACATCTCTAATCGAACATCTTGAATATCCACGAGATCTGCGTTTTTCGAAAATTGTGGAGTTCAAAAAGGCCCTTTCAGGAAAAGTTAGGAAAACTTTCGAGGCAAGCCAAAAGGACACTTCTTACACCACCTTTTTGAAAAATTTTGGAGAGTTTAAGGTCGCGAAGCTTGATGAACGCCAAGTGCCAAGTCAGGAGCTTATACTTGAAGAACTGCAATTTATAAAAATGGGCATGAAACGTCTTTCTTTACAACATTCTCCATTTAAAGAAAATTATCAACAAGCGCGAAAATTGGAAATGCGTTTGGAGGGAATAAGTTCTATCAATCAAGCCAAATTTTAGAATACTCTCCGTTCACATCCTACAGTTGAAAATTTAGAAATTAAGAAAAGGTCTAATTATACAGAAATTACGATTTTTGTTGCCGATCGAGTGGTGGCTTCAGATGAAGCATTGCGAGATGAGTATGACCTCATTTTAGCCGCTTTTTGTGAATCTGATAGGGCACCGAAAAGCAATCTTGCGAAGAAGGCTGAGTTTTAAATTTTATTTTCCTACAACCCCGCACACCCCTAAATCCCCCGGTTCCCTGCCACAAAATCACAGGTGAGCCATGCCCCTCTACATCCCGCCGCCCGGCGACATCGACCATCTCGACCATGCCCGCCGCTGGGCCGATCATGTCGCGCACGGGCGGATAGGGGAGGGGCCGCGCACCACGCCGGCCTTGCTCATTCAGCACATGCGCAATGAGGAGGTGCTGCTCGGCACCGCGCGCACCGTCCGCACGCGTGACGATTCCGCGATCCGGGGGCGCTGGTGATGGCCGCATCCTACACGCACGATACGCCGCCCGCCGACCCGCACGCGGAGGACGAAGCCCCGCGCCGCGTCATGCGACCTGCGCGCCGCGATGCGTGGACGAAATCCTTGATGGCGGCATTCCTGCGCGAACTCACCGCCTCGCAATCCGTGGCGCAGGCCGCGCGCAGCGTGGGCAAAAGCCGGCAATCCGCCTATCGCCTGCGTGCCCGGTTGAAGAACACGCCCTTCGATCTTGGCTGGGAAACCGCGCTGGAGGCCGGGCTGTCGCAGCTCGCCCATGCCATGCTCGACCGCGCGATCAACGGCGTCGAGGTGCCGCATTACTATCACGGGCAACGCATCGGCTCGCACCGCGTCTATGACGAACGGCTCGCCATCTGGATCGCCGAAAATCCCTGGCGCATCGGCCGGCATCAGATCGCCCGTGAATATAGCGCGGAAGGCTGGGACCGTCTGCTCGACCGCATCGAACACGGCCCGCTGGAATGGGAGGATGGCGAACCCGTGCCGGGCCGCGATCCGGTCGAACCCGAAACCGCCGAGCGCGCGGAAACGCAATTCCTCCTGCGCAGCTGGTACGCCGACCCGGCGCAGGCGGGACCGCCAGCCACCGCGCCGGGCTATCCGCCCCGCGGCCACCGCCGGTAATTTTTTCGCTCCATGCGCCGATCCGTAACCCTCGCCCCCGCAAAGCCGCAGATTGCCGTGCGCGGCGGCGGGGTGAACACGCGGACGGCACATGTTGGACGTGTCACTTATGTCCGCTTCGTCGCGTGCGCTAACCCGGCCTTAACCACGATGTGCAAAGCATCGCGCATGGCCCGCCTGACCTGCATGACGATCCCGGCAATGATCCGCCCCGCGCTGGCCGCGCCGCTTGCGCTCTATGCGCTTGCCGCCTGTGGCAGCGAAACGGGGAACGGGGTGATGACGCCCGCCCACGCCGCCGCGGTGGAACGCTGCACCACCCGCTACACAGCGCGCGGCCTCGCCACGGCCCGCGCCAGCCGCCTGTGCCATTGCACGGTGGCGCGGCTGCGGGCCGAACGGTTGAACCCGGCGGACCCGGTCCGGGCCGACCGGGTGCAGGGGGTGCGCCAATGGTGCGCAACGCAAACGGGCGTCACCGCCGGTGCGGCAACGCCCGTTTCGCGCGAAAATCGCAAATGGAGTTAGTTGAGCAACGCCATCCGCACCTGACCCCGTCCGCGCGCGGCAAGCCCGATGGTGCGGGCGGCGGCTTCGGACAGGTCGATGACGCGATTGCCGTGGAACGGGCCGCGGTCGTTGATCCGCACGGTGACCGATTTGCCGGTGCGTTCGCTGGTCACGCGGACCTTGCTGCCAAAGGGAAGCGTGCGGTGCGCGGCGGTCAGCTCGGTGGGGTCGAAACGCTCGCCGCTCGCCGTGGGGCGCCCGGAAAGGCCCGGCCCGTAATAGCTGGCCTCGCCCGTGCCAAGCTCGCGGCGGATGTCGGACACATCGGCCTCAACCTGATGGGCGAGGGCGGCAAGACGGTTTTTTGCAGGCGCCGCCTCTTCGGCGGGAACCGGGGATGCGGCGGGGAGTTCGGAATCTACCCCGGCCACGCCATTGCCGATGGCAACGGTTTGCGGAGCCTCGTTCTCCGACACGGCGAGCGCGGCGGAGGCGGGAACGATGGCGGCGACGCCGAACACGAGCATGGCGCGCTGCCTGCGAAGGCGGATCAGCGTGGCAAGCCGTTTGCGGCGGGTTGGAAGCGTTTGTGTGTCATCCATGCTTCGCAATATAGCATGGTGAGATGGCCATTTGGGGTCGGTCCGTCCGACCTCGTGAACAGCTTACCCTGCTTTCGCAGGTGCAACATGGTTAATGCCGCTTAACGCTTCCCCTGCCCGGCAAGGAGTCGCAGGCGCAGCGCATTGAGCTTGATAAAGCCCGCCGCATCGGCCTGATCATAGGCACCGGCGTCGTCTTCGAACGTCACGTGGCGTTCGGAATAGAGGCTCACCGGGCTCTTGCGGCCAACCACATCGGCATTGCCCTTGTAAAGCTTCAGCCGCACGGTGCCGCTGACATTCGCCTGGCTGTGATCGATGGCCGCCTGCAACATTTCACGTTCGGGGGAGAACCAGAAACCGTTATAGATAAGCTCGGCATAGCGCGGCATCAGCTCGTCCTTGAGATGCGCGGCACCGCGGTCCAGCGTGATCTGCTCCATCCCGCGATGCGCACGGGCATAGATTTCCCCGCCGGGCGTTTCGTACATGCCCCGCGATTTCATGCCCACGAACCGGTTTTCGACGAGATCCAGCCGCCCGATCCCATGCGTGCGACCCAGCTCGTTCAATGCGGCCAGCAATTCGGCCGGGCTCATCGAAGTCCCGTTGAGCGCCACGCCATCGCCCTTTTCGAAGTCGATGGTGATATACTCGGGCGTATCGGGCGCATCCTCGGGATTGACCGTGCGGGAATAGACGTAATCCGGCGTCTCCTCCCACGGATCTTCGAGCACCTTGCCCTCGGACGAGGTGTGAAGAAGGTTGGCGTCGGTCGAAAACGGGCTTTCGCCGCGCTTGTCCTTCGGCACGGGGATCTGGTGCTGCTCGGCCCAGGCGATGAGCGCGGTCCGGCTGTTGAGATCCCATTCGCGCCAGGGGGCAATGACCTTGATATCGGGCGCCAGCGCGTAGGCGGAAAGTTCGAAGCGAACCTGATCGTTGCCCTTGCCGGTCGCGCCATGGGCGATGGCATCGGCGCCGGTTTCGCGGGCGATCTCGATCAGGCGCTTGGAAATGAGCGGGCGCGCGATCGAGGTGCCGAGCAGATAGTCGCCTTCGTACCGTGCATTGGCGCGCATCATGGGAAAGACGAAATCGCGGACGAATTCCTCACGCAGATCGTCGATGAAGATATGCTTGTCGGGCACGCCCATCATCTGCGCCTTCTTGCGCGCCGGTTCGAGTTCTTCGCCCTGACCGAGATCGGCGGTGAAGGTCACCACCTCGCAATCGTAGGTCACCTGCAGCCATTTGAGGATGACGCTGGTGTCCAAGCCGCCCGAATAGGCGAGGACGACCTTGTTGATATCGGAATGCGACATGCGGCACTTCTTTCGATTACGGCTACGGCGGATTTGCGCTGCGCCTATCAGCCACGAACCGGGGCGGCAATATGCAACGTCGGTGCGCCTCCGTGCTTTTTACATGCGGCCAACAAGCGATGCTTCACCTGCGGGCTTTTCAAACGCCTTGGTCCGTGCAATCAACCATCGAGATTGTTGCGAAGGAAACGTTTCATACCGTTTCCGGCGCGGCAAACGTCCGTCTATCAAGAGGCCCCGTTTTCAAAAGAGGCCTTACCAGCCAAGAGTATGCCATCCATGCGTATCCGTAGCCTGATCCTGTCGAGCGCCATGCTCGCTGCGCCCGCTGTTCTTTCCGCGCCCGCCGCGGCGGAGGAGGGGATGTGGACCTTCGACAATTTCCCGACCGAACGGATGGAAGGGGAATATGGTTGGGCGCCGGATCAACAATGGCTGGATCGTACCCGCGCGGCGGCCGTGCGCCTTACCGGCGGATGCTCGGCCAGCTTCGTGTCGGATGCGGGGCTCATCCTGACCAACCACCATTGCGTGGTCAGCTGCCTTCAGGATCTCTCCACCGCCGACAACGACCTCATCGAAAACGGCTTTAATCCCGGCAGCCTCGCCGAAGAGCGGATGTGCCCCGGACAGCAGGCCGAGGTCGTGACGCAGATTACCGACGTGACCGATGATATTCAGGGCAGAATCGCGGGGCTGACCGGCGAGGCGCTCGTCAATGCGCGTAACGCCCGGATCGCCGAACTGGAATCCGAAGGCTGCGAGGACGACACGATCCGTTGCCAGGTCGTGAGCCTGTTCGGCGGGGGTCAGTACAAGCTTTATCGCTATCGCAAATATTCCGACGTGCGCATCGCATGGGCACCGGAATTTCAGGCCGCTTTCTTCGGCGGCGATCCCGACAATTTCAACTATCCGCGCTATGCGCTCGATGCCGCGTTTTTGCGCGCCTATGAAGATGGCAAGCCGGTCGCCCCGGCCAATCACCTGCGCTGGAACCCGCGCCGGCCTGAGCCGGGCGAAATCACATTCGTGGTCGGCAATCCCGGCTCGACCTCGCGCCTCTACACCCAGGCGCAGGTCGACTTTGATCGCGACCTGCGTATTCCGGTCACCATCGCGACGATGTCGGAACTGCGCGGACGGCTGATTGCCATCGGCGAAAGCGATCCGGAAAAGGCGCGGCAGGCGAAGGATACCCTGTTCGGCATCGAGAACTCGCTCAAGGTCTATCTCGCGCGGCAGCGTGCGTTGAACGATGCCGAATTCGTCGAAACGCTGGAAAGCAGGGAAGCCGACCTGCGCGAACGCAGCGCCGGCAATGCGGAGATCGGCGATCCGTGGACCGCGATCGACAGTGCGATGGGCGATTATCGCGATCTCTATCTTTCCTACCGTTTCATCGATCCGCAGAGCTCGCTTTTCAGCTTCGCGCAGACGCTCGTGCGCGCGGCGCAGGAACGGCAAAAACCGAATTCGGAACGTCTGCCCGGCTTCACTGAAAGCGCGCTCCCGCTGCTGAGCAAGAATCTCTTCGACGAACGCCCGATCTATCCCTGGCTCGAGGAAGAAACGCTGGGCTGGAGCCTGTCGAAGGCGCGCGAATATCTGGGTGCCGACGATCCGGACACGAAGCTTCTGCTCGGAAACGAATCCCCCGAAGGGCTGGCCAGCCGGCTGGTGACGGGAACGCGCGTGGATGAGCCGGAATATCGTCGTTATCTCTGGGACAATGGCATGGCTGCGATCGAGGCTTCGGACGATCCGATGATCCAATACGCGCTGCGTCTCGACGAACGGGAACGTGAATTGCGGCAGGCTGTGAACGAGCGTGTGACCGGGCCCATCTCGGTCGCGCAGGCCGATCTGTCCGATGCCCGCTTTGCAGCCTATGGCGACACGATCTATCCCGATGCGACATTCACGCTTCGCATCAGCTACGGACAGGTGAAGGGCTGGACCGAACGTGGTCGTGAAATCGACCCGGTGACGACGCTCGGCGGTGCGTTCGAGCGTGCGACCGGGAATGTGCCCTATAATCTCGCGTCGCAATATCTGGCTAAGGAAGCGCAGATCGACAAGGCGACGGCCTATGACTTCGTGTCGACCAATGACATCATCGGCGGCAACTCCGGCTCACCCACGATCGCGCGGGATGGATCGGTCATCGGCGCGGCATTCGATGGCAATATCCATTCCATCGGCGGCAATTACGGCTACGATCCCGAGTTGAACCGAACCGTGTCGGTGTCCGCCGCCGCGGTGCAGGAAGCCTTGGAAACCATCTATCCGTCGCCGCGTCTTGTTCGCGAACTGAACCAAAAATGACGAGGGCGGGGGGCGTTCAGCGCCCTCCGCCACCCTCGCGGGCGAGATACAGCACGTCGCGATCCTGAGTAAGCAGATGCTGCCCGGAGTCGACAAACAATGTCGTGCCGCTGGCAGCGTGACCCTTGGCCAGGAAAACCGCCGCCTGCGCGAGTTCGTCGAGCGAGGTCAGCCGTTGGAGCAAGTTCATCCGGCCGCTTCGTTCGTGTTCGGCGTCGTGCTGATCGTGGCTCGGCAACATCGCGCCCGGACAAAGGCCGTAGATACGGTCGGAACTGCGTGCAAAATGCATCGCCATCATGCGCGTTGCGGCAAAAAGCGCGTGTTTCGACATGGTATAGGAAAAGAAGTCGGGATTTGTATTGGCGATCTTCTGATCGATGAGGTTGATGACGCACCTTTGCGATCCCGTGGTCGTATGGCGCAGAAAAGCCTGAGACAGGAGGGAAGGCGACGCCGCATTGATGGCATTGCTTCGCCAGAAAATGTCGGGATCGAGTGCGTCCGCAAGATCGGGCTCAAAAATTGCCGCACTATTGACGAGGACGTTCCAGCCCGGGGCGCGTACGGCAAGATCGGCGACAAAACGGTCGATCGTTTCGAGCCTGGAAAGATCTGCTGACACGACGTCGGCGCTCGGCAACGAGCTCGCCAGCGCATGCGCCGCCTCGGTCGATCGGTTGCAGTGAATCAGGACGTGGAACCCCGCCTTCGAAAAATGGCGCACGATCGTGGCACCCAATCGCCGGGCTCCGCCGGTGACCAGGACCGTGGGACAGCCGTTCTGCTTCTGCTCCTCGCGAGACATTCGCCCTATCTATACCAGCTGGTCACGATGCCAAGCCATGGTGTGGAATTGCCGCGATCTTATGCGGCGCGGCGGTCTTCGTGTCGAAGCTGTATTGACCGGGCAATCCATCGGGTGCATGGGAGCGGGCGTAGGCTCGGATCGCGCTCAAACGTGCTCCGCATCACGGCAGCGCCTTACAGCTGCGGGTGTAGCTCAATGGTAGAGCAGCAGCTTCCCAAGCTGACGACGAGGGTTCGATTCCCTTCACCCGCTCCAGCGCCGCTTTCCCAAAACATCTCGGAAACGCTATAAGGCTCTTGGACATCCGAGGGTTTCTGGCGTTTCATTTTCCTTCTTTTAGAGGAATTTTCGGCCAAATCCGCTTATTTTGGGGCGCTGCGTTTAGGGCATTCAGGTCTCTGCCTATTCGAAAGGCCCCCAATCTGGAGCCTCTTCTGCGTAAGATTGAAACTATGGCGCTAGCACACTCTGGAATTCGCAGGGCTAAGGCTGGGACGAAAGCTTGGAGAATGAGCGAATCGGCTTTTTTGGGCTGCTGGAGCGTACCGGTGTAAAATTGTGACGAATGAAGTGCGCGGTCGAAGGGCGAGAGATGGAACTTGCAAGCGGGCGCTACCCAAAAATTAGGCTCCGATGCTCGCAGAAGGCTTGACGCTGCGCGAGAGCGAAAAACCCTCTACGCCATAAACAGCGTGAGAAGGCGCGTGCACCGAAAACACCTTTACATCCTTGGCTGCCGCGTTCTGTGAGAAGCGCAGGAATGATGGCGCAAGGGCTAGGGCAGCGGCGAAGGCGAAGCACCTTCTATCCCCGATCTTTAGCCTCACCGGCATTCTGTCGACCGCCGACATCGAGCAGCCGATACGCTGGCCTCCCTTCGCCGGATCGAGAGCGAGGGCACCCGTCGAACGGCCCATTCACACGTGAGGTCGAAGCTTGCCTGGCTATCACGGACAACGCATCCGTCAGACCAGTGAATGGCAAGGATCGGCCGGCGCCGCGAAACGTCGTCTTATTCCGGGGCCCCGCCCACGGCCTCGTAAAGCCCCACCAGCGCGGTGAGTTCATCGGCCTTCACCTGCACCAGCGACAGCTCGACCCCGAGCAGGGCGCGCTGTGCATCGACCTGCTCGATATAGGGCGTGTAACCCGCGCGGTAGCGATTGCGCGCGTGGCGCAGCGCATCGGCCACGGCCGTCTGCTGTGCCGTGAGCGCGCTTTCCTGGTCTTTCAGATTCGCAAGGAGGGCCATGCGGTCCTCGACCTCGCGAAAGGCGTTCAAAACGGTCGAGCGATAGGCAAAGGCGGCCTGATCGCGCTGCGCCGTCGCGCCGTCAAGCTGTGCCTGCAATCTCCCGCCCTGAAAGATCGGCGCGAGGATACTGCCGCCGAGCGACCATACGCCGATGGGATCGGCAAGCAGGTCGGAGAGCACCACACCGGCCGCCGCGCCCAGATCGATCGAGGGCATGAAATCGGCTCGGGCCATGCGCATTCTGGCGTCGGCCGCCGCGATGCGATATTCCGCGGCCGCGACATCGGGACGGCGGCGCAGCAGTTCGGACGGCAGGGTCGCGGGTGGAGCGGGCTGGCGCAAATCCCTCAGCGTACCGCCACGGTCGATCGCGCCCGGCACTTCCCCTGTCAGTACCGACAAGGCATTTTCTTGCCGAACGATCTGGGCCTTGAGTTGCGGGACGAGTTGTGCGGTCGCCTGATACTCGGCCTCGGCCTGTCGGAGCGGCAGCTGCGAGGTATAGCCGACTTCGGCCCGGTCGCGGGCGAATTTCACCGCCTCCTGCCGCGCCGCCAGCGTTTCCTCCAGGACCGCCAGCCGCTTGTCGAGCGCCAGGAGCGTGATGTAGCCAGTGGCCGTCGCCGCGCTCACCGAAAGTCGCGCGGCCTCTTCGCTCGCGGCGCTCGCGGCGACACCAGCCTCGGCGGCGTCCACGCGCGCAGCATTCTTGCCGAACAGGTCGAGTTCGTAGGACGCACGAAAGGCGGGCTGCGCGGCGACGATCGTCTGACCCTGACCGAAGGGGGAAACCTCCCGCCGGACCCCGCCCTCGACCCCTGCGCCAAGCGAGGGGAGGAGGTAGCTACGCGAACCCAGCTCGGTCGCGCGCGCTTCCTCGACACGGGCGGCGGCGATCCGCACGTCGGGATTGTTACGCCGCGCCTGCTCGACGAGACGCGACAGCGCCGGATCGCCGAACGCGTTCCACCAGTCCTGCTCGACCGGGGCGGTGACCCGCAGGCTCGTGCGCCACGCCGCCGGCGGCGCAACCGCCGCGCCGGGCGGGGCATCCTGCAAAGTGGGAGCGCAGGCGCCGAGGGCGACGGCCGATGCGGCCAGCAGGATGAGCGGTCGGAGCGTCACGACCTGTCCTCCGTATGGACGGTGGCGATGACCGACATGCCCGGCCCGAGCCGCCGGGCGGCTTCCTGCCCCTTGTCGAGCACGATGCGTACGGCGATGCGCTGGGGCACCTTCACGAAATTGCCTGCGCCCGTGTCCGGCTTCACCAGGCTGAATTCGCTGCTGGCGGCAGGCGCGATACTCTGCACGCGGCCGGTAAGTGCGACACCGCCGAGGGCGTCGATCTCGAGTGTTGCACGCTGGCCCACTGCCATGTTCGCGGTTTGTGTTTCCTTGAAATTGGCCACCACCCAAAGATCATCGGGCACGATATACATGAGCTGCGTGCCGGCGCTCACAAGCTGGCCGACGCGCGCGGTAACCTCGCTCAACCGACCGGCACGGGGCGCGCGGATCTCCGTGCGCGAGAGTTCGAATTCGGCCAGCCCTTTCGAGGCTTTTGCCCCGGCAACCTGCGCTTCGAGCGCGCCTCGACCGACGGTGACCGACCGTACGCTCTCCGCCGCGATGGCGCGCTGCGCCTGCGCCTGCCTCACTCCGGCCTGCGCCTGTTGCAGGGCCGCGCGCGCCTGATCGCGTTCGCGCAGGGAGACCGATCCTTCGTCGACCAGTTCGGCAACGCGGTTCATGTCGGCCTGCGCCTTCTGCAAACCCGCACGCGCGGACGCCACCGCTGCATCCTGGAGTTCGAGCTGCGCTTGTGCCGAACGCAGGCTCTGCGCGCTATTGGCGAGGGTGGCCTGTTGCGCCGCCGTGTTGGCAGCGCCTTGCAGGACCTTTTCCTGGAACGGGGCATCGTCGATCCGGGCGAGCAGATCGCCCTCCTGCACGCGCTGAAAATCCACGACCGGCACCTCGACGAGGTAGCCCGCGACCTGCGGGCTGGACACCGTGGTCCTTCCGCGGACATAGGCATTGTTGGTCGTTTCGTCGCCGCCGTCGAAGGGCGGAAGGCCCCAGGCGAAAAGCGCGGCGAACACGCCGACGAGGATGACCGCGACCGCAACCACGATGCGGCGTCGCGAGGGGTTGGGCGACCATCCCGTCTCCTGCTCCGGCGCGGGCGTTTCGACAGTGTTGGTCTCTTCTTCGATGTCAGACGGGGTCGAATTCGTCATTGTTTGGTCCCTGCGAGCATGGCCTCCAGAAAGGCCAATTCGTTGGCGAGCGGGTTACGCCCGCGTTTCCGGTTGATGAGCCAGGGCACGAAGACGACGACGAAAGTCACCGCCGAAAGCGTGCCGATAAGGAAAAATACGTCGTTGAAGGCGAGCACCGCGGCTTCCCGCCCTACCTCCTGCGACACGCTGGATGCCGCCGCCATCTGTTGCAGCGCGGGATCGCCCTGAAGCGGTGCGGCATTCCTCGCGGCATTGCCTATCGCCTGTCCCAATTGCGGGTTCGCAAGCGTGAGCGTGCCACCGGCATCGATCAGGTGCATCTTCAACCGCACCGTGTGGAATGCGGAGAGAAGTGCGCTCCCGGCAAGCCCGCCGACCGATTGCGAAAGCGAGAAGATCGCAATGAAACCGATGACATAGCTCTGCCCCGCGGCCAGCGCGCGCAAGAGGCCCTCCATCATGATCGGCCCCATGGCGAACACCGCCCCGAACGCAATTGCGGCCTGCGTGAGGTAGAGATCCTGCGGACGCGTCATGATGCCCGTGCGCGTATCGACGAAGGCGGCCACGCCGATGACGAGGATCGCGAAAAGCACGGGCCGGGTAAGATCCTTGGGGTCGAGCCGCGCCATCGACAGCGCCATGCCGCCGAATGTCGCCCCGGTCAGGATCCAGAAATAGGTCGTCAATTGTTCGTTGCCATACCCCAACGTGGCAAACAGACCGCTCGCTCCGAAGCCCTGTTCCGCGACAAGGATGCGCACCGTCGCACCGGTCAGCGCAAGCGCCAGGATGGCGCGGCTCGACAGCCAGCTCAGGTCGAGCATCGGGCTTCTGCGGTTCGCCTCGATCAGAAAACACCCGCCCAGCCCGATGATCGCGACGACCATGGCATAGCCCAGCCAAGGCGTGTCCCACCACTGTATACGGCCCTGAATGATAAACGCACACAGCGCCGCAACGCCGATGATGAATAGCGCGATGCTGGGAATGTCGAGTGTTTCGAAGGTCTTCTTGCGAATGCCCGGTGGCAGGCGGAGCAGGTAGACCATACCGAAACCCAAGAGCGACAGCGCGAACTGAAACTGGAAGACATGGGTGATGTCGCCATCCACGAGCAAGGCCGGAGACAGCGCCCGGGTAAGCGGGAATGCAACCTGCGTCATGCCCAGCGAAATCACCAGTCCGCCCACGCGCATCGCGGCGGGCAACCCCTGCATCAGATAATAAATGGCAAGCGCCGACAGCCCGCTTGCCGTGATGCCCGCAACCGCGCGCGCGGCGAGTTCGGGGTAGTATCCAGGCTCGATCATCTGCACGAAATTGGCCGTGACCAGCCCTGCCATCGCCCAGCGTACGAAAGGCTGAATGCCGAATTCCTGCCGCACCCTGAACAGGAGCATGCTCATCGTCGCATAGGTCGAATAGAACGCGACCGTGAACCAGCCCGTTTCGACGGGCGTCAACGCGAATTCGGCCTGCAACGCCGGCGAATTGGCGAGGAGGAAACCGTTCTGCGCGCCGGCGAGCAGTCCCATGAACATGCCGATCAGCAGATAGGCCGCACGGCGCCCCGGTGGGTTGTCGGGATTGGCCGGGGATCCGGGAAGGATCGGCATTTCGTGCGGTTTGAAGCGATAGCCGCCGACATGGTCGATGAGCGTGTCGTGGTCGGTCACAGCGCCAGCACTCCTTTCACCAATGTCGCTTCCAGCGCCGCAGCGAATTGCGCGTCATCCTCCATGTCCGCCCCCATGTCGGCGATGAGCCTGCTCAGCCGTTCGCGCCGCGCGACCGTGCTGGCGGCGGAATAGATGAAATTGGCGACCCGGAACTGCAGATGCTCCGTCTTCGCGGGCCGTTCGTCCGCCGCGGCTTGCGCGAGGGCGATGAAATGGCGGTGCAGCGGTAGCGAAAGCGTTTCGAGCAGCCATAGCGACCGGTCGGTGTCGACGGTGATGTCACGCAGCAAAAGCCGGGGCACCTCCGGGCGATCGAGCAGATAGGCGAGAAAGACACGTGCCGAATGATCCAGCCGAGCCTGCGCATCCGCACTGTCCATCTCGCCGAGAGCATGGTCGAGCGCCTCGCGAAGGTCACCCGATGCCTGTGAGACGATCTCCTTCCACAGACCGGTCTTCCCGCCGAAGCGATAGGAAATCAGCGCGACATCGACGCCGGCATCCTTCGCGATCTCGCGCAGGGACGTCGCCTCGAAACCCTGCGCGGCAAAGCGATGCAGCGCGGCCATCGAAATTGCCGCACCGGTATCCGCATCTGGTCCCGTCGGACGTCCACGCCCGCGTCGTTCAGTCATTGGCCACTCCTTGTGCAGTGCGACATAAGGCACGGCGAATAAATATTCAATGACCGTTGAATAAATTGGCTCCGGCACATGCGATGCCGACCATTGCGACCCGCCATTCCGGGATATTCACCCGCCTCCCACCTCTCTCAATAAACAAAAATTCGCCGCGAAACAGCCGCCCCGCGCGGGTGCACCATCGGCGTATCGGTGTCGCTCATCGGCACAACCTGCCCGCGCGATGATGCCCCCCTTTCGTCCCCCGGTATCGCGGGGAGCGTGATGTTCATGCCGGATCCGACAGGCGGACAAGCAGAGAGCAGCGCAAAGGCCCCTCTCGCTCGTCCCCATCCGGCCTGTCATGTGAGCGATGGTGGGCATGTCGCGCGAAAAACGGGTTGCCTTGGACCGAAAGGTTGGATGCTTGCCGAAGGCCGTATGTCGAAGACGCGCCAGGATGCGGTCGGCATCGTCGTTTCTTGCGTCGGAAAATTCGAGGAAAACCACCAACGATCGTACGGATCATTGTCACGACTTCGGCTCGGGAACGACCGTATCCATTTTGGTTGCCCTGTTCGGCGCCGCCCCCTGTGGCGACATGCGAAGGCACCTGCCTGCCGATCATCCGGATCTCGCGATAGTCCGCGGCGGTGAGGGCGCCCGGGACAGATGGGCCGTGCTCCCGTTTCCCGCCCTCGCGAAAATCCCGAAATTGATCAGGTGATCCGCCCTGCTATCAGACCGATTGCAGGGGGTTACTCGCAATCAGACGAGCTCGTCGTGCCAGCCCTCGACCTCAAGCCTGCCGTTCGTGCGATCGCGTGCGAAATCCGGATGGCGTATCCCCTTCGTTCCGGCGGAAAAAGCGCGAGAAATAGGCAGGGTCCGCGAACCCCAGCGCGTAGCCCACCTCGGCGATGGAGAGGTGGGAGTAGATCAGCAGACGCTTCGCCTCGAGCAGGCTGCGATCGTCCTGAATGCGTGCGGGCGATTTGCCGGCCACCCGTGCGCAGGCGTCCCGCAACGCGCTTTCGCTGACATGAAGCGCCGCGGCATGGGCGGCGACCGGTTCACGAAAGGCAAACCGCCTTTCGACAAGCTCCCGATATCGTGCGACCAGCTCGGCCGCCCGCGATGGCGCGACGCTGATCCCGGTGCGATCCGCCGCGACGCTGCGCGTGCATTGCACCAGCAGTTGCAGGGTGAGCGCCTCTGTCGCCGCGCGGTCCCCGATGGCAGACCAGCCCAGTTCGCGGCGCAGTTCGCCCGCCAGTGCGATGACCACCGCGCGAAGCTCACTGTCGAGAGGCACGATCCTGCTGCGCGCGAAAAGGGCCCGGAGCTCGCCATGGGGCTGCACCAGCCGGTCGAAATAGGAGCGCGCGACGCTGGCGACCCATCCGCGCGAATCCTCCTCCCACGCGAAACCATGCACGACGGTTGCGGGAACGAGGAGCAGGGCAGGGGCGGCGATGCGATGGGTTTCATCCTCGATCGAAATGGCGCTGAACCCGGTTTCGAGGATGAAGATCTGGTGCAGGTCGCGGTGCGAATGCGGTTGGATCGTCCATTCGCTCGGCCGTGACCGATCGACGAGCGCTTCGATATGAACGAAGTTCGCATCCGCCTTTCGTGGCGGTTCGCCATAAAGATAGAAACTCGGGACCGCGCCGCTTGCCATATCTCGGCCTACCACCGGTCTGGCGGATTGTCCAAGTGTTCGCGCGGCGCAAGCATGGTCACGGCGGAGCCCCGCGTGGCAGATTGCGGGCTCGCCGCGAAAGTGGCGCAACGTCAAGGAGAGGAAATCGCATGCGTACCCAGATCGGCATTATCGGCGCCGGGCCGGCGGGGATGGTCCTCGCGCATATTCTGGCGCGGCAGGGTATCGATGCTGTCGTCCTCGAACGCCGCGACCGCGAATATGTCGAAGGGCGCGTCCGGGCCGGCGTGCTCGAACAGGTGACGGTCGATGTCATGCATTCGCTCGGTCTGGCGGAGCGGCTCGACGCCGAGGGGCTGGTCCATGGCGGCACCAATCTCAGCCTCGATGGCGAGCTCATTCATATCGACATGGCCGGTCTTACGGGCGGGCGCACCGTCACGGTCTATGGGCAGCAGGAGGTGATGAGCGACCTGTTCTCCGCCGCCGATGCGCGCGGGGTCAAGATTGTCTGGAACGCGGAGGATGTCGCGATCGAGGACGCCGCCACGGACAAGCCGATGCTGCGCTGGCGCAAGGATAGCGAGGTGCACGAACTGCAATGCGATTTCGTCGTCGGCTGCGACGGTCAGCACGGCGTCAGCCGCAAGACCATCCCCACCGGCGTGCTCAAGGAGTTCGAGCGGGTCTATCCCTTCGGCTGGCTCGGCATCCTCGCCGAGGTTCCGCCGGTCGAGGACGAACTGATCTACGCCAATCACGAACGTGGTTTCGCGCTGGCCTCGATGCGGTCTCCCACGCGCAGCCGCTACTATATTCAATGCGAGATCGACGAGCGGATCGAGGATTGGGGCGACGATCGTTTCTGGGACGAATTGTGCCTGCGGCTCGGCCCGGATGTCGGCGGGCGGGTCACGCGCGGGCCAAGCTTTGAAAAATCCATCGCGCCGCTGCGGTCCTATGTCGCAGAGCCGATGCGCTGGAACCGGCTGTTCCTGGCCGGGGACGCCGCGCATATCGTGCCCCCCACCGGCGCCAAGGGCATGAACCTCGCCATCAGCGACGTGAAAATCCTCGCCGATGCGCTGGTGGAATATTACGGCGAGAAATCGGCCGCGGGGATCGACGGCTATTCCGCGCGCGCCTTGTCGCGGGTGTGGAAAGCGGTCCGGTTTTCGTGGTGGTTCACTTCCGTCACGCATCGCTATCCCGATATGGACGGGTTTGACCGCCGTATACAGATGGCGGAACTCGACTACATTCGCGGTTCGATCCCCGCGCAGCGCACGCTCGCGGAAAACTATGTCGGCCTGCCCCTGGAGTAGAACATGGCGCAAAAAATATACGATAGCCCGGCAGCCGCGCTGGACGGGTTGCTCTTCGATGGCATGACGATCATGTCCGGCGGGTTCGGACTGTCCGGCAATCCGGAAAGCCTCATCCCGGAAATTCGCGCGGCGGGGGTCCGGGATCTGACCGTGATTTCCAATAATGCGGGGGCGGACGGGTTCGGGCTGTGGATGCTGCTCGAAAGCCGGCAGATCGCGAAGATGATCTCCAGCTATGTCGGCGAGAACAAGCTGTTCGAGCAGCAATATCTGTCGGGCGAACTGGAACTCGAACTCAATCCGCAGGGCACGCTTGCCGAGCGGATCCGCGCCGGTGGCGCCGGTATTCCCGCCTTCTTTACAAAGACCGGTTACGGGACCGTGGTGGCCGAAGGAAAGCCGGTCGAGGAATTCGATGGCGAGATGTATGTGCGCGAAACCTGGTTGAAATCGGACCTTTCGATCGTGAAGGCCTGGCGCGCGGACCCCGCCGGCAATCTGATGTTCCGTCGCACGGCGCGCAATTTCAATCCGAACATGGCGGCGGCGGGCAAGGTCACTGTGGTCGAGGTCGAGGAGATCGTGCCCGAAGGAACCTTCGATCCCGATTGCATCCATACGCCCGGCATCTATGTCGATCGCATCGTGCAATCGACCATCAATGAAAAGCGGATCGAGAAGCTGACAACACGGGCGCGGGAGGCATGACGATGGCCGAAGACACGAAAGGCTGGACGCGGGAGCAGATGGCGGCGCGCGCCGCACGCGAGCTCGAGGACGGGTATTACGTCAATCTCGGGATCGGCATTCCGACGCTGGTGGCCAATTACATTCCGGACGGGATCGATGTCACGCTGCAGTCCGAAAACGGGATGCTGGGCATGGGGCCGTTCCCTTATGAGGGTGAGGCCGATCCCGACCTCATCAACGCGGGCAAGCAGACGATCACCGCTCTGCCCACGTCGAGTTTCTTTTCGTCTGCCGAGAGTTTCGCGATGATCCGCGGCGGCCACATCGACCTCACCATTCTGGGCGCGATGGAAGTGTCGGCGCAGGGCGACATCGCCAACTGGACCATTCCGGGCAAGATGGTGAAGGGCATGGGCGGCGCGATGGATCTCGTCGCGGGGGTGAAGCGCGTCGTGGTCGTGATGGACCATGTGAGCAAGCACGGCGAACCCAAGCTGTTGTCGGAATGTGCCCTGCCGCTGACCGGGAAAGGGTGCGTGGATCTCATCGTGACCAATCTCGCCGTGATCGCGTGTGACAAGCCGGGGCTGCGGCTTGTCGAGCTGGCGCCCGGGGTGACGGTCGACGAGGTGCGCGCGGCAACCGATGCGCCGCTCGCCATTCCTGCCGAGCTTGGCGGGACCGCGGCATGAGCGCGCCTGTGTCCTATCGCCGGGGCGACGCGGGAATGCCGCGGGATCTGGTCCCGGAATATCGCTCGACCGTGCTGCGCGCGCCACAACAGCCACGCATCGAAATTCCGCACACCCTCACCGAAACGACCGGGCCTTCGGGATGCTGGGACCGGCTCATGGGCAAGGCGGCTGCGGATCTCACGGCGCAGCATCGCGGCGAACCCATCGGGCAGCGGATCGTGGTGTCGGGGCGCGTTCTGGATGAAGACGGTCGCCCCGTGCCCGATACGGTCATGGAAATCTGGCAGGCGAACGCCGCCGGGCGGTATATCCACGCCAAGGATAGCTGGGATGCGCCGCTCGACCCCAATTTCACCGGGGCAGGGCGGATCGTCACCGATGCAGACGGGCGTTATCGTTTCACGACGATCCGGCCCGGTGCCTATCCTTGGGGCAATCACAAGAACGCATGGCGGCCCGCGCATATCCATCTCTCGCTGCTCGGCCCCGCATTCGCGACGCGGCTGGTGACACAGATGTATTTTCCGGACGATCCGCTGATCGAGATCGACCCCATCGCCAATGCGATACCGATGCCCTACAGGCAGCGCATGGTGAGCCGGTTCGACATCGCAACGACGCAGCCGAACCGGGCGCTGGGCTATTTGTTCGACGTGGTCCTCAAAGGCCGAGAGCAGACCCCGTTTGAAGAGGATGGCCATGACTGACGTGACCGCAACGCTGGAAGGCCGCAACGCAGCGCCGCGGCAGGACAATCAGGACCCCGATCTGTTCGGGCAGACCCCGTCGCAGACCGTCGGGCCGTTCTTCCACTATGGGCTGCCGTGGAAGGGCGGGGCCGATCTGGTCGGGAAATCCGACCTCGGTGCGCGACCGGAGCTGTTCGGGGAGGCGCACTACGTGCTCAATCTCTCCGCGCCGACCGGGACGCCGCGCGGTGAGGCGATCGAACTCGTCGGAACCGTCCGCGATGCCGAGGGTGCGCCGGTGGCCGATGCAATGATCGAAATCTGGCAGGCGAACGCCGAGGGCCGCTATCGAAGCGAGGACGATGCCCGCGACGATGCCGCGATCGACCCGCATTTCGTCGGCTTCGGCCGCTCCTCCACTTCGGATGAGGGCGCCTATCGGTTTCGGACCATCATGCCGGGCCGTGTACCGGGTCCGGACGGCACGCTTCAGGCGCCGCATATCGCGGTTTCCGTTTTCGCGCGCGGCGTGCTGAACCGGCTGGCGACGCGGGTGTATTTTGCAGGGAGCGAGGGGCTGGATACAGATGCGGTCCTTGCGCAGGTGCCGGAGGAACGGCGCGGCACGCTCCTCGCACGATCGGAGAAGGAGGGCGTCTGGACGCTCGACATCGCGCTCGGCGGGCCGGACGAAACGGTCTTCTTCGACCTGTGAGCGACCGGCTCCTCCGCAGGCCGGCAACGACGGCAGCCATGCTCGACACGTGGAGCGATGACCGGATCGTCGCCCACGCGCTGGCGTTCGAAAGCGCCCTTGCCGAAGCGCAGGCAAAGCACGGCGTGATCGATCGCGAAATCGCCCGCAGCATAACCGATTGCTGCGCAACATTGCGCATCGATCCCGCCGCATGGGCGGACGAAGCCGCGCTCGCCGGAACGCTCGCGATCCCGCTCGTTCGCTCCATCAGGAACGCCGTTCCTGACGCGGCGAAGCCTTCGGTGCATCGCGGCGCGACGAGCCAGGACGTCGCCGACAGCGTGATGATGATGCAGGTTCGCGAAGGGGCCCAGCTCATCACCCGCGACGCATCGCGCGTGCTGACCGCGCTGGCGTCGAAAGCGCGTGAACACGCCGCCACGCCGGCGATGGGGCGCACCTTGTTGCAGGATGCGCTGCCGATTGCGCTCGGCCTTCGCATTGCGCAGTGGCATGCGGGAATCGCGCAGGCGCGCGACATGTTCGCGGATGCGGTCGAAACCCATGCCGCGCTTCAATTGGGCGGACCGGTCGGAACCCGTGCGGGGCAGGGCGGAAATGGCGCGGCCATTGCAGAGGACATGGCGGCACGTCTGGGATTGCGTGCGGCGCCGCCGTGGCATGCGCGGCGCAATGGCCCCGCATCGATCGCCGTGTCTCTTGCCATGCTGATCGGGGCGGTCGGCAAGATGGCGCGCGACGTCGCGCTGATGTCGCAGAACGCCATCGGCGAGGCCCGCGAACCCGCGGTCGAAGGGCGCGGCGGTTCCTCTGCGATGGCGCACAAACGCAACCCTACCGGGTGCCAGACCGCGCTTTCGGCGGCCGGACGGGCACCGGGGCTGGCCGCGACCATGCTGGGCGGGCTGAGCGCGGAACTGGAACGCGGGCTTGGCGGATGGCAGGCCGAGGCACCGGTCATTGCAGAGCTGTTCCTGCTCGCCGCGGGGGCGCTTTCCGCGATGGCGGACGTGGCGGAGGGACTCGAAATCGATTGTTCGGCGCTCGCCGGCTTCGTGCCCGAAGGTCCGAAGGACCTCGGCGAATGCGCAAAGCTGATCGAGGCGCTGCTCACACCAGGCAAGGAAGACTGACGATGCCGTTCGCGCGTAATGACGATGCCCGCATTTACTGGAAGATCGAGGGGGCGGCGGATCGCGCCCCGCTCGTCCTGCTCCATTCGATCGGCACCGATATGGGCCTGTGGGAAGCATGCCTGCCGCTTCTGCTGCCCGATTTTCGCGTGCTGCGGATCGACACGCGCGGTCATGGCGCGTCCGATGCGCCGGCCGGCGACTATACGCTGTCGACATTGGCACGCGATGTCGTGGCGGTGATGGACGCCGCCGGTATCGCACAGGCGCGCATCGCGGGGGTGTCGCTGGGCGGTATGATCGCGATGCAACTGGCGCTCGATCATCCGGACCGCGTGACGGGCCTCTCGCTCATCTGCACCTCCGCCACGATGGATCGCGATGCCTGGCAGACCCGTGTGGATACGGTGCGAAGCGAGGGCATGGAGGCGATTGCCGACCTCGCCATGGGGCGCTTTCTCGACCCGGCGTTTGTCGCCAGCCATCCGGAAATTGCCGAGAGTATTCGCGGCGGCCTGCTCACCATGGATCCGGCGGGCTATGCCGGCGCGGGATGCGCGATCCGCGATATGGAACTTGCGGGCAGGCTGAACGAGATCGCCGTGCCTACGCTTGTCGTGACCGGCATGCAGGACCTTTCCACCCCGCGCGATCCGCATGGCGAGAGATTGCTTGCCGATATTCCGGATGCGACCGGGGCCGAACTCAAATGCGCGCATCTGGCGCCGGTGGAGGCACCGCGTGCACTGGCCGGCGCGCTGCGAAGGTTCTTCCTTCGCGACGACCAGGTCGATGCGGCTGGAGAGACATTGTTCGAGGCCGGTCTGCGCAATCGCCGCCGCGTCCTGGGCGATGCGTGGGTCGATCGCAGCCTTGCCGGACGCACGCCGTTCACCGCCGATTTTCAGGCGATGATCACCCGCATCGCGTGGCAGGAAATCTGGGGCCGCCCCGGTCTCGACGATCGCACGCGCCGCCTGCTCGTGCTCGCCATTACCGCCAGCCTGTCGCGATGGGAGGAATTCGCGCTTCATGTCCGTTCCGGGCTGGAGCAGGGCGGCTTTACCCGCGACGAATTGAAGGAGGTGTTGATGCAGACCGCGATCTACGCCGGCGTCCCTGCGGCGAACACCGGCTTTTCCGAAGCGGTCAAGATCATCGACGCGCTCGACGCGAGGGATGCGGCCGCGCCGGAATGAGCGGGCCGGCGCCATCCGGCGCCGGTCCCGCGGATCCGATGATCAGCCGGACGTTTCGGCCGCGATCGCCTTTGCAATGATGCGGCGGGCGCGCACACCCCCCTGATCGATGGAATAGGCGTTGAGCTTCATGTCCGGGTTCGTCTCGACCGCCCGCTGCTGCGCCTCGAGGATTTCGCGGTCCTCGGCAAAGACGGCGGCCTGCTGTTCGCGAAAACGCGCGGTGAAACCGGCATCGTCGATGTCGAAATTGCGCGCCATGCCCCAGAAATAATGATGGGTCGTTTCCGTCTCCGGCGTCATGAAATCGATCACCATGCCGCGCACGCCCTGATCATGGGATTCCAGCGTCGCGCCCGATCCGACAGGTGCGACACCGACGTCGATCATGACCGATGCGGGCAGGTCGAAGCGGCAGATCTGCCAACGATCGACATTCCCGTCTTTCTTGAGCGCGCCGCGCCAGAACGGCGGCGCGTCAATATCGGGTATCCACCGGCTGAGATAGGCGGTCTGACCTTCGGTGCGGCTTTCCATCGGGCTTTCCATCAATTCCTGCTGCCCGATCGAGCCGGAATGCACGTAGGTTTCATGCGTGAGGTCCATGAGATTGTCGATCATCAGGCGGTAATCGCACGCGACGTGGTAATACCCGCCATCGTGGGTCCATCCATCGGCTTCGCACGGCCAGAGTTCGGGGATGAGGCTTGGGTCGGCCTTCTCCTTCTCGCCAATCCAGATCCAGACGAAGCGATATTTCTCATGGACGATGAACGTCTCGGTGCAAACGCGGGTATTGACCGGTTCGGAGCGCAGCGGCATTTCCTCGGCAACGCCGTCCGGGCCAAGCTTTAGCCCGTGATAGCGACAGCGAATGGAATCCCCTTCGCGCAGACCCATGGAAAGCGGAAGCATGCGATGCGGACAGGCATCGCGCATGGCCACGACGCTGCGATCGAGCTTGCGATACAGCATGACGGGAACATTGCAGATCGTGCGGGCAAGCGGTTCCGACCCGATTTCGTAATCCCAGCCCGCGACATACCAGGCGTTGTTCAACCAACTCATCATCACCTCTCTTCGAACATCGTCTTCACCGCTGGCTGCCTGGGCGAACCGGGCGGCGCGTGTTTGCGCTATTCATGCTCCTGCCCGATCGCCGAAGCCATAATAAAACGCCGATTTCTGTTTGCTGGAAGGCGCGTTACATAGCGATCCTTCTCACCACAAGCGTGAGAACAGCCGCCCCCATCAATGAGCCCAGCGCCATCAGCAAGGCGACGGAGCCAAGCCCGTATCCGGCGGAAAAGAGAAATCCCGCGAGCGCCGGGGCCAGCGCGGAGCCACCCCGCCCAAACCCGATGACCACGCCGGTTCCCGACGCCCGGAATTCGGTGGGAAACGCATTTGCGACGACCGCGTAAATCCCGACGACGCCGGCATTGGTCACGAAACCGGCAATTGCTGCCGCCATGGAAAGGTCCGCTAGGTCGGACCGGGCCTGGCCAAACCAGACGACCGCCGCCGATGACAGCAGCATGGCCAGCACGGTGAGCCAGAACACCCTTACCCGAAGCGTAAGAAGCCCCAGTGTCACACTCCCCAACAGACCGCCGACGCTCGCCCAGACGAGCACCGTGGCCGCGGACGAGGGCGCGAAGCCCATGTCGGCAACGATCTTCGGTATCCATTTCAGAATGAAATAGAACGTCATGATATGCGCGAAATAGACAAAGGTCAGCGCCGCGGTGGGAAGCAGATGGCTCCCGCTGACGAGCGATTTGAAACCGGGCCGTTCGCGCTCCGCGTCGGGCGGGGGCAGTGCGCCGATGGCCGGCTTCTTCATCCGCGCAAGGATGGCGTTGATCTTCACCAGCGCATCGGCGGGGCGTTTGTGCATGAGGAAATTGATCGATTCCGGTGCGCCGAACCACACGACCGGGATGAAGAGCAGCGACACCACCGCGCCAAACTGAAAGATCGCGCGCCAGTCATAAATCGCGAGCAATTGCGCAGCGACGCTCCCGCCGATCACGTTTCCGAGCGGATAGCCTGCGGCCATCAGCACGATGCACAGCGCGCGAAACCGTCCGTTGGCAACCTCCGCCGTCGCGGCATTCGTCGCGGCCAGCACCCCGCCGAGCCCCAGTCCGGTGAGCACCCGCCACGCGCAAAGCGGGTATATGCCGTTCGCGGACGAGGCGCCGAACATGCCGAACGACACGATGCAAAGGCACGCCAGGATTACGGCGCGCCGGCCCAGCCCATCCGCCAACCGGCCGAAGATGATCGCCCCGAACGACATCCCGACAAGCTCCATGGACAGGACGATGCCAAGCGCGGCCCGGTCGATGCCCCAGTCCGCGGCGATGCCGGGCGAGGCGAAGCTGATCGAGAGCACGTCGAACCCGTCGAGCGCCAGCAGTCCGACCATGATCGCAACGACCGACCATTGGAAACGCGACATATTGTCCGTTTCGATGGTCTGCCTCGGGTCCGTTTCGGTCATTCTTGTGTATCCTTCTCGAACCGCGGCCTATCTGTCCGCCGATTGCGGCGTCGCCTCTGTTCCGGAGCCGTCCGCCCACGGTATTTTTCACGCACCATAGTTGTGAAACGGGCGAGCGATAGCAGGTGAAGGGGCGATTCCGACCGAAATTCTCCGTTGTAAATTCGCGCAGGATCCTGCTGCGTATGCGTCGCCGCGATGTCGGATATTCGGGCAGGCACCGCATCCATTATCACGATGGCAATGTTGGAGGTGCCCTTATTGGGCCGGATTGCACGGGCATTTTGCAAGGTTCGCCCGTGGCCGCGCGGCAAAGATCATCGCTTCAGGCGCCTTGCCGGAATGCCCGCAAACAGCATCCGCAATGGCCTGCCAACGATCCGCGCTTGTTCGCCGCGTTTTAGCACGATCCTGTCCTGCGTATCGCAAAACTGGCAACGATCGGTACGCCGTGGGAACCGCGCCTGTTCGTTCATGTCGGGAAGGAAGCTTTCCCCGCGTCGAATTTGATGCTAGGGCCACGCCGATGTCCCGGCTTTTCGCCCGCTCCTTCATGCTGCAGCTTGTCGCGCTGTGCACTGCACTCGGTGTCCTCTGGGCGCCGGTGGCCGAGGCGTCCGAATGCGCAGGCGAGGCTCCGGTGGCCTCGCAACTGGAGCAGCACGGCGAACCGGGCAGCGATGACGCGGGGCCGGAAAAGCACGGTACCTGTGCGCATGGCCACTGTCATCATGCATCGCATGCGGTTCGCAGTCCTGCCGGATCGTTCGCGCCGGATTCGGCTGCGGCCTCGCTCCATGCGGGGGAGCAGCCCCGCTTCGCGTCCATCCTGGTTGAACTGACCCTACCCCCTCCTCGCGCCTGACGTTTGCCGCGCGTCGGACCTGTCTCCGACGCCGAACCGAACGTCAGCAGAGGAATTCCCTTCATGTCCGCCATATCATGGCGAGCGGCTCCCTTCTGGGGGCTGATGCTCGCCTGTCCACGGGGCCTGCCAATGCGCAGGATTCGCGTGTCGTCACGCTCGACGATGCTCTTGCGCTGAGCGGGGTGGCCGAACAGGGCGATGCCCCTGTCACCAACCCGCGTCTGGTCGGCCCCCGCGCCGAGACGGACGCGGCGGCGGCACTTGTCGATCAAGCGCGCCTCAGGCCCAACCCCGAGATGTCCTTCGAAGTCGAGAACATCGCCGGAAGCGGCGCGTTTTCCGGACTTCAGTCGACGGAATACACCCTCTTGCTCGGCCAGCGTGTCGAGCTTGGCGGCAAGCGTTCCGCCCGGATTGATGCCGCCGAGGCGCAGGCAGCGCTGATGTCGCTAAAGGCGCAGTTGACCACGGTGGAACTGGGGCAGCTGGTTCGTGAGCGCTACATCGCGGCGGCCGCCGCCGCAGCGCGGTACGACCTTGCCCGGGACGTGACCGCGCGCAACGAGGAGCTGGCCCGTATAGCGCGCGTCCTTGTCGAGGTCGGGCGGGAGCCGCCTCTGCGTGCGCTGCGTGCGGACGCGGCCCTCGCCGAGGCGCGCGCGCGTCTTCTGGAAGCCGAGGCCGAAAGCCTGTCGGCGCGCACCGCGCTGGCATCGCTCTGGGCCGGGCCCGAAGCGCCGCTCGTTCCGGCGCAATTCCCTGAGCTCGTGCCGCCCGCCTCGCTGATGTCCGAGGTGCCGCAAAGCCTGCGCTATCGCGTCGCGCGGGCCGAAAGCACGGCCGCCGCCGCCGAGATCGCGCGACAGCGAAGCCTGCGGATCCCGGACCCGACCGTTTCCGCAGGTGTGCGGCGTCTCGAACAGACAAGCGACAACGCGTTCGTCGTTGGCGTGTCGGTTCCGCTGCCCTTCCGGGACCGGAACCAAGGCAATATCGCGGCGGCCGGGGCCCGCCTGCGCGCCGCGACCGCCCGCCAGGCCGTCGCGCAGGCCGATTACGAACAATCCGTCGCCGCGGCCCGCGCGCGATATCGCGGCGCCGATGCGCGCGTCGAAACGCTCTCGCAGTCCTCGCTCCCGCAGGCCGAGGAGGCGCTACGCCTCGTCCGCATCGGATATCGCAACGGGCGCTTTGCCCTGATCGAGGTTCTCTCCGCCGCGCAGGCACGCGACACGATCCGCGAGACGCTCATCGCCGCGCGCGAACAACGGGGCCTCGCCGCCGCCGAACTCATCGCCCTGGCCGCACAATGAAGGATATAGCAATGACCCGCAGCAAGCTGGCGATCATCGCCGCTATCGTGTTCGCGATCGGCGCTCTGACGCTGATATTCCGGCCGCATGCCGAACCCGACGATCATGCCCACGGTCACGAGGAAGCCGAAGGCGAAGCGCCCGAAGGAACGCTCATCCTCAGCGATGAGCAGATCCGGCACGCCGGGATAGAAATCGCCGCGGTGCGGTCAGGAGCCGCGGTCGAGCTGGTCTTTCCCGCCACCGTCGCGGCGAGCCCGGCGGCCTCGGCCCGCATCGATGCCCGTGCATCGGGCGTCGTGCGTTCGGTGGGCAAGACGCTGGGCGAATATGTGTCGCGCGGCGAAACCGTCGCCCGGATCGAAAGTGCGGATGCGTCCGCCCTCGCATCGCAGGCCAGCGCCGCCCGCGCCCGCATGACCGAACTGTCCGCCATTTACGACCGCGAAAGGCGCCTGTTCGAAGAGAACGTGACCGCGCGGCAGGATCTGGAAGCGGCGCAGGCCAATCTCAGCGTCGCGCGTTCGGACCTCAACCGCGCGCAAGCCGCGCTTGCGGCCGCCGGCGTCAGCGGCGACGGGCGTTCGCTCGCGGTTACCTCTCCCCTTTCCGGCAGGATCGCCGCCGCGCCGATCATGCTCGGTGCCTTCGTCGCTGCGGGCGAAGAACTCTATAGCGTGATCGATCCGCGCGCCCTTCAGATCGAGGTGGCGCTACCGTCGGCGGAAGCCTCCCGCGTTCAACCCGGCGACGAGGCCACGCTCATCACCGGGGACGACCGCGAAATCGGCGCAAGGGTGAAGTCCGTGACGCCGTCGCTCGATCCGGAGAGCAGGAGCGCCACGGCTGTTCTCTCCCTCCCGCGCGGTGTTCCGGGTCTCCAGCCCGGCGCATTTCTCCAGGCCCGCATCCGGCCTTCGGGCGAGGTGGACCGCACCCGTATCGCGATACCCGAGGACGCGGTGCAGGTGATCGAAGGCCGAGACGTCGTGTTCGTCCGGACGAAAAGCGGCTTTCAGGCGCGCGATGTCGCCATCGGCAGCCGATCCGCAGGCATGGTGACGATCCTGTCGGGGCTCAAGGAGGGGTGGCGCATCGCCGCCGGCAACGCCTTCCTCCTCAAGGCGGAACTTGGAAAGGAGGGCGCGACCCATGGGCACTGAACACGCGCAGGCCCCGGCCGGGGATACCGATTACGCCACGGTGCGTGATCGCCCCGGTCCGATCGGTTCGATCCTCGATTTCGCCGTCCGGTTCCGCTGGGCGGTGATCGTCCTGACCGCGTTTGCCGCGATCTACGGTGCGATGAATTTGCTGCGCCTGCCGATCGACGCGGTTCCGGACATCACCAACACGCAGGTGCAGATCAACACGAGCGCCCCGGCGCTCTCGCCCGCGCAGGTCGAGACGCAGGTGACCTTTCCCATCGAAACGGGCCTCGCCGGGATCGAAGGGCTGGAAACGACCCGCTCGATCTCGCGCAACGGGTTCAGCCAGGTCACCGCGATTTTCGAGGAAGGCACCGACATCTACTTCGCCCGGCAGCAGGTGAACGAACGGCTTGCGCCCATCGGCGCCGCGCTGCCCCAAGGCGCGGAACCGACGATGGGGCCGATTTCGACGGGCCTTGGCGAAGTGCTGATGTATACCATCGAATACGAGCATCCCGCCGGTCGCGGCGCGCCGCTGAACCGCCGGACCGGCTGGCAGAGCGACGGAAGCTTCGTCACCGAGCGCGGCGAGCGCCTCGACACCGCCATTGCGAAGGCCGCCTATCTGCGCACGGTGCAGGACTGGGTCGTTGCGCCCTTGATGCGCTCCATCGACGGGGTCGCCGGGGTGGATTCCATCGGGGGTTATGAAAAGCAGTTCCTCGTACAGCCCAATCCCGCCCGGCTCACCGGCTACGGCCTGTCTTTCGACGCGCTGATCACGGCGCTGGAGGCGGCGAACCTTGCCGAGGGTGCCAATTTCGTCGACCGCGCGGGCGAGGCTCTGCTTGTCCGCGTCGATGCGCGCCTCGGCGGAACGCAGGACATCGAGCAGGCGGTCGTCGCGACGCGTGAAGGCGTCCCGATCCGGATCGCCGACGTGGCGACGGTTCGGATCGGAGGCGATCTGCGGACCGGCGCCGCCTCGCTCAATGGCGAGGAGGCCGTCGTCGGCACCGTCCTCATGCGCAGCGGCGAAAACAGCCGCACCGTTGCCGCCGCTTCGGCGGAACGGCTGGACGCGGTCCGGGCGTCGCTGCCCGCTGGCGTAGTTGCCGAGATCGTCTACAACCGATCCTCGCTCGTCGATGCGACCATCGCGACAGTGGAGAAAAACCTCGTCGAAGGCGCACTGCTGGTCATTGCCGTGCTGTTCCTGATGCTGGGCAACATGCGGGCGGCGATCATTGCCGCGCTGGTCATTCCGCTGTCCATGCTGATGGCGGCGGTAGGGATGAACAGGCTGGGTGTGTCGGGTAATCTGATGAGCCTCGGCGCGCTCGATTTCGGGTTGATCGTCGATGGCGCGGTCATCATCGTCGAAAACAGCGTCGCCCGGCTCGCCGCACGGCAGCATCGCGAGGGCAGGCTGCTGAACCTCGGCGAGCGGCTGACCGAGACCCGGCTCGCCGCGCAGGAGATGATCAAGCCCACGGTCTATGGGCAGGCGATCATCCTGCTTGTCTATGCCCCGCTGCTCACCTTTACAGGGGTCGAGGGCAAGACGTTCTCGCCCATGGCGATCACGGTCATGCTCGCGCTGGCCTCGGCCTTCGTGCTGTCGCTGACCTTCGTGCCGGCGATGGTCGCGGTGTTCCTCAATCGTAGGCTGACCGAGACGGAGGTGAAGCCGGTCCGGATGGTGAAGGAACGCTATGGCGTAACCGTGCGCCGGGCCATTGCGCGGCCCTGGCCCGTGATCGGGGCGGGGGCGGGGGTCTTTGCACTCGCCGCTGTCGTGTTCACGTTTCTGGGAAGCGAGTTCACGCCGCAGCTGGACGAGCGGGACCTTGCGGTACAGTCGCTCCGGATACCGTCAACCTCGCTCGAACGATCGCTCGCCATGCAAAGAGGGGTGGAGGATGTGCTCGAAGCGTTTCCGCAGGTCGCTCTGGTCTTTTCGCGCACGGGCACGGCGGAGGTCGCGAGCGATCCGATGCCGCCCAATGCGTCCGACGCCTATGTCATGTTGAAACCGCGGGAGGAATGGCCCGATCCCGACCTGTCCAAGGACGCGCTGGTCGAACAGATGGAGGATGCGCTGGGCGGGCTCGTCGGCAATCTTTACGAGTTCAGCCAGCCGATCCAGTTGCGCTTCAACGAACTGATCGCGGGTGTCCGCGGCGATGTGGCGGTGAAACTGTACGGTGACGACCTGACCGCGCTGACCCGCTCCGCCGGCGAGGTCGCAGAGGTGCTTCGCGGGGTCGAGGGCGCGGCGGACGTCAAGGTTCAGCAGGTCACGGGATTTCCCACGCTCGACATCGCTTTCGATCGTCCGACGATCGCGCGCTATGGCCTTACGATGGAGGATGTCGCACAATCGGTGGCCGTCGCGCTGGGCGGCCGCCCGGCCGGACTGGTCTTCGAAGGGGACCGCCGGTTTGACGTGGTCGTCCGGCTGGAGGATGCGGCCCGCGACGATTTCGACCAGCTCGGCGCGCTGCCCATCGTGCTCGCCAATGGTGCGACCGTTCCGCTGCGCACGCTGGCCGAATTCCGGGTAGTGGACGGCCTTGCCGAGGTGCGGCGAGAGCAGGGACGGCGACTGGTCATCGTGTCGGCCAATGTGCGCGAACGCGACCTCGGCTCCTTTGTCGAGGAGGCGCGCGCAGGCGTGGCGCAAGCGGTGGATCTGCCGCCTGCATCCTTCATCGAATGGGGCGGACAATATCAGAATCTCCGTGCTGCGCAGGCGAGGCTCGCGCTCGTCGTGCCGATCTGTTTCGCGCTCGTGCTGCTGTTGCTGTTCGTGGCGCTTGGCGGCTGGGTTCCGGCGCTCGCCGTGTTCAGTGCGATCCCGATGGCGCTGGCGGGCGGTGTGTTCGCTCTTGCGCTGCGGGGAATGCCGTTTTCGGTTTCGGCGGCGGTGGGCTTCATCGCGCTGTCCGGCGTGGCGGTTCTGAACGGACTGGTGATGATGACCGCGATCCGTCAGCGTCTGGACAGCGGCATGCTCCTTGACGAGGCCATCGCGGACGGTGCGCTGGCGCGGCTGCGGCCGGTGCTGATGACGGCGCTGGTCGCGTCGCTCGGTTTCGTGCCGATGGCCATAGCGAGCGGCACCGGCGCGGAGGTTCAGCGTCCGCTGGCAACGGTGGTGATCGCCGGCCTGATCAGCGCGACCGCGCTCACGCTGTTCGTCCTGCCCGCGATTGCGCGGCTCGTGCTCAACCCCGCCGGGGACAGCGCTGGCGACCGGACGACATGACGGAACCGCCTGCGCCGCAACACGACCGGCGAGGCGTAGCAGGAGATGCCGGACCATGCCTGATGACCGGGGCGCGCTATGTTCGCAAGCCCCTCAGCCGGAAGCCCCCCGGCGCACGAGAGCTTCGCGCGACCCCCTTCCGGGGAAGGACCGCACGAGCGCGATCATCGCGTGTTGCCGAAGGGGGGCGCGGGCAGGAATGATCGAAGCGGTGTGGAAACTGCCATCAGCAGGGAGAGCACCCTCCGCCACGCAGAAAGTTCAATCTTTTCGGAGCCAGCACCCTGCCGGAAACATTTGGCAGACCGAATTCGCGAAACCTGATCTTTGTCGCTTCAGTCATCAAATGCAAATCGGTCATCGAGGACTGCAGCCAGCCCCACCAAATGGCCGCGAAGCCGTGAACCAAAACTGATGCACGCACCGCCCGTGTCGATTCCACCATCCCATCGGGCCGAACAAGCCGACCGAAAAAATCGCAAAGCGGGCGGTATAGGCACCGAAAAACGCAGCCTTTGCCAACGAACGACGGCCATAACACAAGTGTTGCCATGCTGGCTGATTTTAAGACGCCAAGGAACAGCCCGACCGGCGTGCGATCCGCCGATCAGGGCATGGATGAAATGACACATGCAGAATGATCCGCCGCCGCGCATCTGAGCAGGCACAGGGATGCCTCCGCCCTTCGCAACAATATCGCCGGTCCCGAAAAAGTCCGCGGTTCGCCGGCAATGTCGAGGAAGGTTCGGGGAAGGGCGCATCCTGCCAGCCGCCGACCCAGCGCGGCACCGGGCCATCATTCCCGGTGCCGCGTCGCGCGCCGCCAAGTCAGCGTTTCGCGTTGTCAATATAGCGTTCGACCTGCTGTTCCAGTACGTCTAGCGGCAGCGAACCCTGCCCCAGAATGGCTTCGTGGAATGCGCGAATATCGAAATCCTGCCCCAGTTCGCGTTCGGCGCGCGCGCGCAATTCGGTGATCTTGCGCTGCCCGATCATGTAGCTGGTCGCCTGACCGGGATTGTTGATGTAGCGGTCGACTTCCTTCGCGATATCGCGCTCCGAATTGGGCGAGTTGGCGCGGAAATAGTCGATCGCCCGTTCCCGCGACCAGCGTCTGGAATGGATTCCGGTGTCGAGGACGAGCCGGATCGCGCGCCACATCTGCAATGACAGCATGCCGAACCGCTGCTCCGGCGTGGTGTAGACGCCCATCTCGTCGGCCAGTCGTTCGGAATAGAGGGCCCATCCCTCGGTATAGGCGCCATAGCCGCCGAACCGCCGGAATTTCGGCAAGCTTTCGAGCTCCTGCGCGCGGGCGATCTGAAAATGATGGCCGGGCGCGCCTTCGTGCGCGGCGATCCCGTCGGTCTGCACGCGGTTCACCTGGTTCATGTCGGCAAGGTTCACGTAGAATATGCCGGGCCGCGACCCATCGGGCGCGGGGCTGTTGTAGAACGCGACCGCCGCCGTATCTTCGCGAAAGGGTTCGACCGCGCGCACCTCGAGCGAAGCTTCCGGCAAACGTTCGAAATATTGCGGCGCCTTCGCCATGACATTGGCGATCAATGTGCGCGCTTCGTCCAGATAGAGTTCCCGGCCCCGTTCGCTGTTCGGATATTTAAAGGCGGGATCGGTGCGCAGCGCGGTAAAGAATTCCTCAAGCGTGCCGGTAAAGCCGATCTCGTTCTTCACCGCCTCCATCTCCGCGCGTATGGCGGCCACCTGTCGCAGGCCGATGGCATGGATTTCGTCGGCCGTGAGATCGGTGGTCGTCGAGATCTTCAGCCGGTCGGCATAATAGGCATCGCCCTGGGGCAGGCTCCACGCGCCATTATTGCCATCGGCGCGCGGTTCGATGGCGGCGATGCCCGCAATCAAGGTTTCGATCCCATCGCGGAACGGCCCGGTCAGCGCCGAACGCGCCGCGGTCATGAGCCTGTCCTTTTCCGAAGGGGCGATATTCAGCGCGTCGACCTTTTCCCGGAAATCGGCCCAGATCGGATTGTCCTCCCCGTCCGTAAACGGTGCGCCTTTCATGATGCTGCGCGCGTCGGCGGTGGCAGGGGCAAAGACCATTTCGGGCGGGACGATGCCCATCGCCGCCTGCTCCTTCATCACCGCGACGGTTTCGCGCATGACACGCGCGCTGTCGCGCAGCCGCGCGATATAGGCCTCGGCGTCGGCAATGTTTTCGATCTTGTGCTGATTGATGAGGAAGACCGGAATATCGCCGGCGGGCGTGCCATTGGTCGAAACCGGGAAGCCATAGGCGATAAAGCGGGCGCTCTGCAGGCTGCGTTCCACATCGCGTTCGAACAGGGCATAGCTGATCCGCGCCGAGGGACCCAGGCGCGCCGGGTCGAACTCCGCCCGCATCCGGGCAAGCTGCCGCTCGGCGAGCGCGAGTTCGGCCCGTCTCCCCTCCAGCGTATAGTCGTCCAGCCGGTCGTAACCCTCCCGCGAACCCAGGCTCGTCAATGTTTCGGGGCTCAGCGCCGCCTGCGCATCGAAGGCCGCGTCGAGAAAGGCGAGCAGGCGCGCATCCTCCTGCGCGGTGGAGGACATCGCCGGATTTGCCGGAGGAGCGGGGGGAGCCGCAGGCACTTGCCCCATCTGCGCGCTGCAACCGGCGAGGAGAAGGGCGGGAAGCAGGCGATGGATCATGCGGGGGAAGTCCTTTTCAAAATGCGGCGCACAGGCCGAGCATCTGCAGGCCGCGCGAGCGCAGGATGAGCAGGTGTAGGACGGAGCAGCGCAAGAGGAAACCCGGATCGTATCAAGCGCGGGGACGCGTCCCCCAATGCCTATCCCTCGTCGTCATCCTTCACCGTCCACTGGTCGAGATCGTCCGCCTGCGCGATCAGCGCAAGACCATGGGCGATCGACGTCAGCTCGTTACCCGCAGCGATGCGCTCTTCGCCAAAGCGCCGTTCGAACAGGCAGCGAACCGCCGGGATCAGCGACGATCCGCCGGTCAGGAACAGCTGATCAATGTCGCGTGCAGAGAGCTTCGTCTTGGCCAGGGCGCGGTCGACCGTGGCCTCGATCTCGGCGAGATCGGGCGCGATCCAGTTCTCGAAATCGCTGCGTGCGATGTCGGCGTCGATCGACAGGCCCGGCCCCTCGAACTGGAACCGGCCATGCGTCTGCGTCGACAGCATGCGCTTCACACTGCCCACCGTCTCGTACAGCCCGTATCCCAGTTCGTTTTCGACGACGGCGATCATGCGGTCGATTGCGGCCGGGTCCGTCGCGCCGCGCTGCAATTTGTTCAGTTCGTCCAGCGTGCGGCGATTGCGCATCAGCGAAAGGCGTGACCAGTCGCTGAAATCATGAAAATAGGTCGCGGGAATATCGACCGTCTTGTCGAAGGAACGATAGGTCCCCCCTTTCCCGAGCAGGGGAAGCACGAGATGGTTCATGATGCGATAGTCGAAGCGGTCGCCGGCAATCCCGATGCCTGCCGAGCCGAGCGGGACGCTTGGCTGCCGCGAACCGGCCGGTTGCAGGCGGACGATGGAAAAATCGCTCGTGCCGCCGCCGAAATCGGCGACCATGACATTGGCGGGCGCATTCAACCGGGATGCAAAGCCATAGGCGGCGCCCAGCGGTTCGTAAACGTAATGGACCGCCCGGCCGAGCCGCGCGAACATGGCGTCATACCGTGCCCGCGCCAGTTCCGGGTCCGGCCGCGCGCCGGCATAGCGGACGGGGCGGCCGATGACGATACGATCGGGCAGCGCGGCCAGGGCATCGCCGCCATGATGCAGCAAATGGTCGAGAAACACATGGCCCAGATCCTCGAACTCAAGCCGTTTGCCGAAGATATTGGTGAAATCGAACAGCCTGCTCGCGGCGAGCGATTTGAACGATTGGAGAAAGCGGCTGCCCTGCGGAAAATCGAGAAATTCCGAGATCGCCCAGGGACCGGCCTCATGCGCGACCGCCCCTGGCACGACCTCGTCCTGCCAGAAGCACAGGGCGGTGCGGAAAACGGACGCCGAACCGCCGGGCGCGGCGAAATCGACCAGCGATGGCGCGCCGTCCTGCGCGATTCCGGCGACGACCGAATTGGTGGTGCCGAAATCGATTCCGATCGCGCGCGGGCATGATGCATCTTTCAGCATGGGGGATTTTCCGTTCGTATCCAAAAGTCTTGAAACACCATGGCCGATGCCGGCATCCGGAACGGCGACCCCCGGGAGGGACGGTGAGGTGCCGCCATGATGTCGATGATGCCGTGCCGCATAGCAAAATGCGTGGCACATGCCAGAGGCGCCGTGCGAGGAACGGTCCCGCTCCTCGTCGTCACCGCCCGGCGATCTGGCCCGCGACGTTGACAAGCTCCCGTGTCCCGTTCGTTATGCGAGAGGCCCGCCACCTGTCTTCGCCGCGGGGAATCGGGGACGGACGTGCGCGATGCGGCTATGGCGGCAGGGGTTCGGTTCGTGCCATGACGCGGCCGTATCAGCGTCTCTATCGAGGAGGAGGCGTCCGACATTGGCCAGAGCGCCTCTTCGAAATGGCGTGCCAAGCCGCCTGCTTTCGCAGTGGCCGCGCCGTGCGTTGCGCGTCACCGCTGGACTGGCACATCCCATGCTTGCGGTGTTATCCGCGGGCCTGGCTCCGCTTTCGGGAATATCATGCAAAGATTGAAAGATAAGACATGCGTCATCACGGGTGCGGCGCGCGGCATTGGCCGTGCCATCGCGGCCCGCTTCCACGACGAAGGCGCGTTGGTCGTCGTCACCGATATCGACGAGGCCAATGGCGCGGACACTGCCGCGAAGATCGGGTGCCGGTTCGAACCACTCGACGTGCGCGAGGAAGGTGACTGGTCGCGATTGGCCGAGGTTGTTCCCGTGGCCGACGTCGTCGTGAACAATGCCGGCGTGACGGGGTTCGAGACCGGCATGGCCGCCCATGATCCGGAGCACGCCAGCCTTGCCGATTGGCGCGAGGTGCATCGGGTCAATCTCGACGGCACGTTTCTTGGCTGCCGCTACGCGATCTGCGCGATGAAAACATCGGGCGCAGGCTCGATCATCAACATATCGTCGCGTTCGGGGCTGGTCGGCATACCGGGCGCAGCGGCCTATGCCTCGTCCAAGGCGGCCATCCGCAACCATAGCAAGACCGTCGCGCTCTACTGTGCGCAACAAGGTTGGCAGATACGTTGCAATTCGATCCATCCGGCAGCCATTCTGACGCCGATATGGGAGCCGATGCTGGGCGAGGGGCCCGATCGGGAAGCGCGGATGACGGCACTTGTCGCGGACACGCCGCTCCGGCGGTTCGGCATGCCCGATGAAGTGGCGGCCATTGCCGTGACGCTGGCCTCGGATGAGGCGACCTATGTCACCGGCACTGAGGTGAATATCGACGGAGGCTTGCTGGCAGGGTCTGCCGCGTCGCCGGGTTGATGGTATTCCGGGGGCAGGAATATCGGCCTCCTCCGGCTTACGGCCGTGGGGAGGAAGAAGGGGCCGCCTGATCGGATGGACCGAAAGCTAGGGACATCGTGATCTCCGGTCGGACTGCTTCCTTGCGGCGGGGAAGGCCGGCCATTGCGCCTGCGCAGCGGCGGTGTTTGCCGATCTGTCGATGGCGTGATGGTGGCTTGCCGATGGGGATTATGATGTTCAATCGGCGGTTTACGCGCCGGAGCAGCCAGGCGGCAGGCGCCGAAGCGCATCGCGAGCGTTTCGGTGTGGAGCGAGGACCGGCGCGGCAAGGCCACGCGATAACGACCGCTTTGCTATGCCCTGACGCCGCCGACGTGGCTGTCGCGGGTTCGGGAATTGCCGGAATCGAAAAGGGAGCCGGCATTTGCGCCGACGCTTCTTTTTGGCGAAAATCCGATTTCTGGGGTGACATGGAGTTTTTAGCCCACCTGCGCTGCGCATTCAGTCCCCGAAGCACGTCACAAACCGGCGGGCGCAGGACCCACCGCGGCAGCGCAGCTTGCCGAAAACTTTCGATGTGTTTGGGCCAGCCGGATGCATCGCTCATCCCGAATAGAGCGATACAGATGGGGTCCTTCCGCGATCGAAGGCCGGTGGGCGGGCTTGCCTTGCGAAAATCACGCGCTGCATGGTCCGGCCCCGTGGCCCCGCGAACACCGGGTACGAACGCCGTGAACGGTCAGATGGACAGGGGCAGGGCCGCAGGAACTAGCCATTCCGAAGCGGGCAGGTCAGGCCGGGCAGAGTTGTCGTCAGGCATTCCCCGCGACGCGCTGCTGCCCCTGCCTGTAGGTGACAACGAGGGTGGCTTTGTTATCAGCCTGTAGTCACGAGCGTGTTTCGCTATTCGGATTGCCGGGGCAAATTCACGCCGATTTCGATGCGGGTTCGCTTGCGCTGCCCTTCCTTTGTAATCGGCTGATCTAGCGAAAATATGCGGCTTGGCGCGCTAAAATGGTCGGGGAGAGAGGATTCGAACCTCCGGCCCCTGCCTCCCGAAGACAGTGCTCTACCAGGCTGAGCTACTCCCCGACCGATGTCTGCCGCCGGTATGAACCGAACGGCGAGGCAGGAGGGCGCCTATAGGCAGGACACGGCGGCGTGGCAAGCATAGTTCGCACATTCGGGCGTCTTTCTTTTGTCCACAGGGCTGTCCACCCCGTACCCACAGGCTCTGCACAGGCTTTGACGTGCTTTTACCCCGGCTTCTGCCCCCTGCCATACTCTTCTTGCACACCGCGGCCGGGCGACGTCTAAGCTGACCGCCATGAGAACGAATCCCGACACAGCCAAAGCCGCCGACGAATCCGACATGCCCGGCACCATTCCGGCGCGCCCGGATGCCGATCATTACGAATGGCAATATCTCGACCTGATGCGCCGCATCTGGACGGAGGGCGACGAACGGCGGGACCGCACCGGCGTCGGCACGCGGTCCGTGTTCGGCGTGACGATGCGGTTCGACCTCTCGGACGGCGCGATGCCGCTGGTGACGACGAAGCGCGTCTTCTGGAAGACGGCGACGCGCGAACTGCTGTGGTTTCTTACCGGCGAGACCAATATCAGGCCGCTGGTGCAGCAGCGTGTGGGGATCTGGACCGACTGGCCGCTGGCGCGCTATCGGCGCGAGACGGGCGAGCGGATCGATGCCGAAACCTTTTCCGCGCGCATTGCGGAGGATGCGGATTTTGCCGCGCGCTGGGGCGATCTCGGCCCGGTCTATGGCAAGCAATGGGTGGACTGGCCGACCTATGTGCCGGCAGGCGATGGCCTCTACCGGAAGGGGGAGGGGGTGAATCAGGTGGCGCAGCTGATTGAAAGCCTGCGCGACAATCCGGGCAGCCGGCGCCATATCCTCGAGGGGTGGAACGTCGCGGAGCTGGATGCGATGGCGCTCCCGCCGTGTCACAAGACCTATCAGTATCACGTGGCCGACGGGCGGCTGAACGGCCTGCTCTACCAACGCAGCTGCGACGTGGCGCTGGGTTTGCCGTTCAACTTGTGGTCGGCGGCGCTCCTGCAACGCATGCTCGCGGCGCAGGCGGGGCTGCTGCCGGGACATTTCACCTGGATGGGCGGGGACACGCATCTCTATCTCAATCACGAACCGCTGGTGACGCAGCAATTGGCCCGCACGCCGTCGGGTCATCCGATTCTGTCGATCCGCGACGGGGTGGGGAGCATTTTCGATTACGGGATCGAGGATTTCACCGTGTCCGGCTACACGCCACAAGCGCATATTTCCGCGCCTGTCGCGGTCTGATTGCCGGGGTTTGAAAAAATATTACGTCTGTGTTTCGATCATCGTTGACAGCGTGGAACAGCTCGCCTAATTGCCCGTCACCCCAAGGGGAGAGCGGGTGTAGCTCAGTTGGTTAGAGCGCCGGCCTGTCACGCCGGAGGTCGCGGGTTCAAGTCCCGTCACTCGCGCCACTTGGGGATTTCGATCCAGATCGAACAGCATGGCGGCGGTATCCGAAAGGATGCCGCCGCGCTGCGTTTGGCTCTCGATTCAGGCATTCACAGCCGCGCAGCGCAACGCGGGAATCAGCCCCAGCGCCCCGTCTCCATCCAGATGAGAAAACGGCGCAGCGGCAAAAGCCAGACGATGCCAAGCACGAGATAGACCGGCACCTGCGCCAGCACCGGCCAACGCGAAATCGGCTCCACCAGCGTGACGACGATCCCCGAATAGATCAGCATCCCGATGAGCAACGCCAGCACGCCCACAGGCTTGCGCCATGTCGGTTTCCAGTCGGGATCGCTCATGGCCGCACCTTTGCAAACGGGCCGAAGAATCGCGTCGGCGTGATCACCGCGTCCAGCGGCCGGTCATGCGGTTCGGTGGGCAAGATTTCGACTTCCTGCACGTCCCAGGCCATGCCGATGGCCAATGTATCGCGATGCGCGGCGAGCCAGCGATCGTAATGGCCGCCGCCCTGTCCCAGCCGGTCGCCCGTCGCGGTAAATCCGACAAGCGGCACGATCAGCACATCTGGCACCAGCGGCGCGGCATCTGCCATCGGTTGCGCCATGCCGAAAGGACCGTCGCCGAGGTCGCCATCGTCCCACGGGTCGGTCCATTCGCGGAAATCCATCGGCGCATCCCGGCCGGTAAAGGCGGGGAGGGCGATCCGGTGGCCGGCTTCCTGAAAAAAGCGGGCGTAATGCCGGGTCGGCGCTTCGTGCTGTGCCGCGTGATACAGGCCGATCACCGCATCATCGCCGATCATCGTCAGCATCGGGGCCGGCGGGCGCCGCATGATGAGCGCGCGGGTCGCATCGGGCAGGGCGGCGACATGGTCGCGGCGCATCTGGCGCAATTCGGCGCGCAGGGCTTTTTTGCGCGCGGCCTGCGTTTCGTTCATCCGGGATGCCTTTTGAAAGCCGGGAAAGGGTGACGGGCCCACCATTTGGTCGTTTGCCGTGTGAAATCCTCTGACGCCTGTAACGTCAGGTGGGAGCCATATATCCCAGGCCACGGCCCGGGACAGGGACAGCCCCCTAGGATTGCTTATAGCCTCAGGGATGTTCTGTCGGCTCGTGCCACGCAGAACCCGTCGCCATGCAATCTAGGGATGATGGTCGCCACCCTCAAGGTGGCGGGCGATATTTTCGATGCGCTGCGTGATGGCGTCGATCGTCCGGGACAGCTGCGCGTCGGCTTCGGGATCGCGTGCGGGCGGGGCGGATTGGGGCGGCGCGGCGGCCGCGCTCTGCGATTCGTGCAGCTCGTCGGCGAGCATCAGCGCGGCGAACAGCAGCATGCGCGGCTCGCTTTGCCCCATCGCGCCAGCCTTGCGAATCGATTCGTCGATCCGCTCGCCCAGCGCGCGAATATGCTCTTCCTCGCCCGGCGCACAGCTTACCGCGAAACTGCGTCCGCCGATCGGAAGCTTGATGTTGCTCATGCCGAAGCCCCGCGCGATTCGTCCTGCATCGCGGGGTCCAGCCCGGCAATGAGCGTGTCGATTTCGCGGACCGCCGCCCCGATCCTGTCCTGTATCGCGTCGCGCTGCCGGCGCAGATCGTCGATTTCGGCGGTGTGCGCCTGCGGGCGGGTCGCGGCCTGCTCCAGCCGGGCGAGGGCGATCTGCAAGCGCGCGAGCGCGGCTTCGGGCGTGTCTACGCCGGATGGAGTGTCTTGGCCGGTCATCTCAAGTCGTTCCTCGCCCCTCGCGAAATTTTCGATTCGCCGAACGGGATCGTCATACGAGCCCGCAGCCGCTCTTCTACAAGGCGCCGAACCGCCCGAACGACCGCAACCGCGCCCGCCTGTCGGCAGGAGCAGTTCGCGAACGCGGTTTGTCTAAGCGCACAGGGGCGATTGGTAAAGCAATGGTCAAAAACGGTTTTACACCCTATCGCGTCGAGGCTGCCGTTGCCCCGTGGCGGGACAGCCGGGGTGCAAACTTGACGAGGCGGCACCGCACCCGCAAAGCACGCCCGCCGACGAATCGAATTGTGCAATCGAACAAGGGGCCTCGCAACGCCGCCCCGAAAGGCCGGAATACAAGAGAATGACATTGGATCGCAGCCAGCTCACCCCCATGGCCAACGCCATTCGCGCCCTGTCGATGGACGCGGTGCAGGCCGCCAATTCCGGGCACCCCGGCATGCCGATGGGCATGGCCGATGTCGCGACCGTGCTGTGGTCCGATTATCTGAAATTCGATCCCAAGGCGCCCGATTGGCACGACCGCGACCGTTTCGTCCTGTCCGCCGGGCACGGCTCGATGCTGATCTACGCATTGCTGCATCTGTCGGGCTACGACCGGCCGACGATGGAGGACATTCGCAATTTCCGCCAGCTGGGCAGCGTGTGCGCCGGGCATCCGGAAAATTTCCTCATCCCCGGCGTCGAATGCACGACCGGCCCGCTGGGCCAGGGGCTGGCCATGGCGGTCGGCATGGCGATGGCGGAACGGCATCTCAATGCGCAGTTCGGCGACGATCTTGTCGACCACCGCACGTGGACGATCGCGGGCGACGGCTGTCTCATGGAAGGCGTCAATCACGAGGCGATCGGCCTTGCCGGGCATCTGAAGCTTGGCCGGCTGAACGTGCTTTGGGACGATAACGACATCACCATCGACGGGGCGACCTCGCTTTCCACGAGCGAGGACATCAAGGCGCGCTATGCCGCGACCGGCTGGCACGTGACCAGCTGTGACGGGCATGATTTCGACGACATCCGCCGCGCGCTCGACGAGGCGGTCGCCGATCCGCGCCCGTCGCTCGTCGCGTGCAAGACCGTGATCGGCAAGGGTGCCCCGAACAAGCAGGGCACCTCCGCCACGCACGGCGCGGCGCTTGGCGACGCGGAAATCGCCGCCGTCCGCGAAACGCTGGGCTGGAGCGCCGCTCCGTTCGAGATTCCTTCGGACGTCGCGTCCGACTGGCAGGGCACCGCCGTGCGCGGCCGCAAGGCGCGGCAGGAATGGACCGACCGCCTCGCCAAATCCCCCGATGGGGAGGCGTTCCGCGCCCGTATGTCGGGCGAACTGCCCAAGCTTGCCGACTGGCAGGAATACAAGGAACAGCTTACGCGCGACATGCCGAAAATGGCCACGCGCAAGGCGAGCGAGGCTGCATTGGGCGTCCTCACCGCGTCGGTTCCGGCGTTGGTTGGCGGGTCCGCCGATCTTACCGGGTCTAACAATACCAAGACCCCCGCGACCACGCCCTTCACGGCGGAGGATTACGCGGGCCGCTACGTCTATTACGGCATTCGCGAATTCGGCATGGCCGCGGCGATGAACGGCATGGCGCTCCATGGCGGGATCATCCCCTATGGCGGCACCTTCATGGTGTTTTCGGACTATTGCCGTCCGGCGATCCGCCTCTCCGCATTGCAGGAGGCGCAGGCGATCTACGTCATGACGCACGATTCCATCGGGCTTGGCGAAGATGGCCCGACGCATCAGCCGGTCGAACACCTTCAATCGCTGCGCATGATCCCGAACCTGCGCGTGTTCCGCCCGGCCGATGCGCTCGAAACGGCGGAATGCTGGGAACTGGCGCTGCGTCATACGACGGGTCCGTCGCTTCTCGCGCTCAGCCGGCAGAACCTGCCCGCGCTGCGCACCGACGCGGATCAGAACCGGAGCGCGCGCGGCGCCTATCGCGTCCGTGCCGCCGATGCCCCGCGCAAGGTCGTCCTCATCGCCAGCGGTTCCGAAGTGCAGCTCGCGCTCGACGTCGCGGAGGTGCTGGAGGCCGAAGGCGTGGGCGCGGATGTCGTATCCATGGTCTGCACGCAGCTTTTCGACGAGCAGGACAAGATCTACCGCGACGATATCCTGCCGCACGTCAAGCCGAGCGATATCCTGCGCGTCTCGATCGAGGCGGGCAGCTCGTACGGGTGGGAACGCTACACCATGCTGGACGGTCTCCAAATCGGGATCGACCGGTTCGGCGCGTCTGCACCCGCGGACGATCTGTTCGAGAAATTCGGTTTCACGACCGATGCCATCGTTCCCCAAATCAAAGCACGTCTAGGCATCTAAGAGGAGTTTCAGCATATGGCGACGAAGGTTGCGATTAATGGTTTCGGTCGTATCGGACGGCTGGTGGCGCGCGCTCTGCTCGAACGCGACGATCACGATCTGGAACTCGTGGCGATCAACGATCTCGCCGATGCGAAGGACAATGCGCTCCTGTTCTCCTACGATTCCACGCATGGGCGTTTCCCGGGCGAGGTAACGTCCGACGCCGACAGCATCACCGTCAACGGCAAGAAGATCGCCGTCACCAAGGAGCGCGATCCCGGCAAGCTTCCGCACAAGGCGATGGGCGTCGACATCGTGCTCGAATGCACCGGTTTCTTCCAGTCGAAGGAAGCGGCCAGCCCGCATCTCGACGCCGGGGCCAAGCGCGTGCTCATCTCCGCGCCGGCCAAGAACGTCGACAAGACCATCGTGTTCGGCGTCAACCAGGACACGCTGACCGCCGACGACATCGTCGTGTCGAACGCAAGCTGCACCACCAACTGCCTCGCGCCCGTCGCAAAGGTGCTGCACGAGGCGGTCGGGATCGAGCGCGGTTTCATGACCACGATCCACAGCTACACCAATGATCAGCGCATGCTCGACCAGATGCATTCGGACATGCGTCGTGCCCGCGCCGGCGCGCAGAACATGATCCCGACGACGACGGGCGCGGCCCGCGCGGTCGGCCTCGTCCTGCCCGAACTTAATGGCAAGCTCGATGGCAGCTCGGTCCGCGTACCGACGCCGAACGTCAGCCTGATCGACCTCGTGTTCACCCCGTCGCGCGACACCAGCGCTGAGGAACTGAACGAGGCGCTCAAATCCGCCGCCAATGGTGCCTTGAAGGGTGTGCTCGATTATACGGAGGAGCCGCTGGTGTCCTCCGACTTCAACCATTATCCGGCCAGCTCGACCGTCGACAGCCTCGAAACCGCAGTGCTGGAAAACAAGCTTGCCCGCGTCGTGTCGTGGTATGACAACGAATGGGGCTTCTCCAACCGGATGATCGACACCGCCGGCGTGATCGCGGGCCTGATCTGAGCCGGAGGGACGGACGATGAGCGTGGGGCGGTTGGTCGGCATTGCGCGGCATGACCGCCCGCGCGGTCCGATCGAGGAAATAGACGCCGTTGAGGTGACGGTGGAGGCGGGCCTTGCCGGCGATTATCGCGGTGCGATGAAGCCGGACGGCCCGCGCAAGCGCCAGGTTTCGCTCATCACCGCATCGGGATGGGCCGCCGCGATGGCCGATCTCGACCTCGCGCCCGACGCCATCGCCTGGTCCGAGCGGCGTGCCAACCTGCTCGTCGACGGTATTGCATTGCCGCGCGAGGCGGGTGCGCGAATCCATATCGGCGAAACCCTCGTCATCGAGGCGGTGCAGGAATGCGACCCCTGCAGCCGGATGGAAGACATTCACGCCGGATTGAAGGCGGCGCTGACGCCCGATTGGCGCGGCGGCGTGCTGGGCCGGGTGCTGAACGGCGGGCACATCGCCACAGGCGACATCATAAGGATCGATGCATGAGCAGCTTTCGCACTCTCGACGATATTGAACAGGTTGCAGGCAGGGTGGCGCTCGTCCGCGTCGATCTGAACCTCCCGATGAACGGCGGGCAGGTCACGGACCGCACGCGGATCAACGCCTCGGCGCCGACCATTCTCGAACTTGCCGATGCGGGGGCAAAGGTGCTGCTCCTCGCGCATTTCGGCAGGCCGAAGGGCGAGCGCAGCTCGACCCAGTCGCTCAGCATGGTGGTCGATGCGGTGCAGGACGTCCTTGGCCGCGAAATCATGTTCGTGCCCGAAGTCGCCGGCGATGTCGTCGCGCAATCGGTCGGCATTTTGCGCAATGGCGACGTCGCCATCCTCGAAAACACGCGCTTCTGGCCGGGCGAGGAGGCAAACGACGCCGAATTCGCCGCCGCCATCGCCGCCAATGGCGATTTCTACGTCAATGATGCGTTTTCCGCCGCCCACCGCGCCCATGCCAGCACCGAGGCGGTCACCCATTGCCTGCCAAGCTATGCCGGGCGCGCGATGCAGAAGGAACTCGAAGCGCTCGACAAGGCGCTCGGCAATCCGGAAAAGCCGGTCGCGGCCGTCGTGGGCGGGGCCAAGGTGTCGAGCAAGCTCGCCGTGCTGGAGCATCTTGTCGGGATCGTCGATCACCTCATCATCGGTGGCGGCATGGCCAACACCTTCCTCGCCGCGCGCGGGGTCGATGTCGGCAAATCCTTGTGCGAGCACGAGTTGAAGCCCACGGTGGAAAAGATCATGGAGGCCGCCGATCGTTCGGGCTGCACCGTGCATCTGCCCTATGATGTGGTGGTGGCGACCGAATTCGCCGCCCATCCCGCATCGCTGCGCACCTGCAACGTGCACGAGGTCGCGGCAGAGGAGATGATCCTCGACATTGGGCCGCAGGCGACCGAGGCGCTGGCCGATGTGCTCAAGACCTGCCGCACGCTGGTGTGGAACGGGCCGCTCGGCGCGTTCGAGACCGAGCCGTTCGATGCGGCCACCGTATCCCTTGCAAAGACCGCGGCCGCGCTCACCCGCGAAGGCTCGCTCGTGTCCGTGGCAGGCGGGGGCGACACGGTTGCCGCGCTCAATCACGCGGGCGCCGGGGACGATTTCACCTATGTCTCGACCGCGGGCGGGGCCTTTCTCGAATGGATGGAAGGGCGCGAATTGCCGGGGGTCGCGGCGTTGACACGCTGAGTGCCGAACCTTTCTCGAACACACGATTGAACAGGGGATTGCGACGATGACTTACGACGAGATGCTTGAACAGATCCGCAATGGCGATGGCTTTATCGCGGCTTTGGACCAGAGCGGCGGATCGACGCCTAAGGCGCTGCGCGGATATGGTGTCGAGGATGATGCATGGTCGGGCGACGAGGAAATGTTCGCCATGATCCACACCATGCGCAGCCGTATCGTGACCTCGCCGTGCTTCAACGGGGACAGGGTGCTCGGCGCGATCCTGTTCGAGAAGACCATGGACGGCGACGCCGACGGCAAGCCGGTCCCCACCGTGTTGCAGGAGCGCGGCGTGGTCCCGTTCCTCAAGGTCGACAAGGGGCTGGAGGACGAGGACAAGGGCGTGCAACTGATGAAGCCGATGCCCGGCCTCACCGAGCTGTTGAAGCGCGCGAAGGACAAGGGCGTGTTCGGCACGAAGATGCGTTCGGTCATCAATTCCGCCGATGCGCAGGGTATCGCCGCCATCGTGAAGCAGCAGTTCGATGTCGGCAACCAGATCGTCGATGCCGGGCTCATGCCGATCCTGGAGCCGGAATACACCATCAGCGCCGAGGACCGCGCCGAGGGTGAGGAGATCCTGCGTGACGAGATCCTCAAGGCGCTCGACGAGCTGTCCGGCGGGCGTCAGGTCATGCTGAAGCTGTCGATCCCGGCGGTGCCCGGCACCTATGATGCGCTGGTCGACCATCCGGCGGTGGCGCGCGTCGTCGCGCTTTCGGGTGGGTATTCGCGCACCGACGCCTGCGCCGAGCTGGCGAAGAACAAGGGCATGATCGCAAGCTTCAGCCGCGCCTTGCTCGAAGAGCTGCGCCACCAAATGGATGACAAGCAGTTCGACGACGCGCTTTCCACCGCGATCGACGAAATCTACTGCGCATCGGCGGAAAAGAACGCCGCCTGAGACACGCGCCTATGGCGTGATCGCGTAAACGAAGCGGTACTCCCCCGTCGGGATTGCCGCTTCGCCTTTTTCGGGTGTCACCTGCATCAGAAGAACGCGTGTGCCGCGCACCGTCGCTTCCTCCCCGGCGGTAAGCGTGCGCGTCTCGGCCTGTCCGTCGCCCTCGATCCGTACGTCGACGACGACCCGGCCTGCCCATACGCATTGCGTGCCAACCGGGCAGCGGCTGTCCTCGACCACGGCCTGCGTGGTGAGCGCCCATTCGCCCGCAGGAACCGTTTCGCCAATCGCGACGGGCGGCCGCGTCGAAGGCAGGGGCACCGCGCGTTCGGCGCCATCCGGGCCGATTGCCGTACAGCCCGACAACGCGGCGACGGCCATGAGGCAGCCCGGCAATATCGTTCGACCAAGCATAAGACTTCACACTCCTTCGCGACGCGGTTAGGGCATCTCGCATGAACCGCACCGATCTCTATCTCATTTCGCCGCTCGACGTGACCGGCGATTTTCCCGACCGGCTTGCCCGCGCCATCGATGCCGGCGACGGCCTCGTCACCGCCTTTCAGTTTCGCGTGAAGGACATGGATCAGCATGAGGCCGCACGCCTTGCCCAGCCGCTCCGCACGCTTTGCGCCGATCGCGGCGTCGGCTTTATCGTCAACGATTCCATCAGCCTCGCCAACCGGCTCGACGCCGATGGCGTGCACCTGGGGCAGGGTGACGGCACGGTCGCCGATGCCCGCGAAAAGCTTGGCAAGGATGCGCAGATCGGCGTGACGTGCCATGGGAGCCGCCATCTCGCGATGGATGCGGGCGAGGCCGGCGCCGACTATGTCGCGTTCGGCGCGTTCTTTCCCAGCACGACCAAGCAAACCGAGCATCGGGCCGAGCTCGAACTGCTCGAATTCTGGCAGCATCTTTTCGAGATTCCCTGTGTGGCGATCGGCGGCATCACGCCGGACAATTGCGCCCCGCTGGTGACCGCGGGTGCGGATTTCCTCGCGGTATCGGGCGCCATATGGAACGGGGACGAGGCCGCGTCCGTCCGCGCATTCGCCCGCGCCATCGCCAATGCGCCGCCCCGGCCAGAGGGCGAATTTCGACGCTAGGATCCCGGCACGATTTCGTATCTGCGACGTTTGATGCGGAAACGAATGAACTGGTCCGCACCGATCGTGGGCCGGACATGACGAGGATATGACGATTATGCGGCTTTTCCATGCAACCCTGGCGTTTCCCCTCGCGCTGGCGCTGGTCGCGTGCGGGAGCGATGCCGAAACGCCGGAGCCGCAGCCGACGCAGAGCGAAGCGGCGAACGACGACAACGACGCCGACGCCATGGCCAGCAACGATCCCGCGCCGGGGGAAACCCGCCCCGAGCAATACCCCGACAGCGAGGAACGGCCCACGATGCAATTGCAGGTCGTGCTGGATCGGCTCGCCTTTTCGCCGGGGGTGATCGACGGCAAGATGGGCCTCTCGACGCGCAACGCGATCGAGGGGTTTCAGATGGCCAACGACCTGGAACCGACTGGCGAGATGAATGACGAGACCCGCGCCGCGCTCGTCGAATATGACAATATCGCCGCAACGCGCGTCGTCACCATTCCCGAGGAATTCGCCGTCGGCCGGTTCGAGCCGATCCCCGACGACCCGGCCGAGCAGGCTGAGATGCAGCGTCTGGGCTACGAATCGCTGGAAGAAAAGCTGGCCGAGCGGTTCCACACCACGGTCGAGACGCTCCGCATGCTCAACCCCGGTGGGCGGCCCGCCGGCGCGGACATGCTGGGCGCGAGCGCGACGCAGCGGTTCGACGATGGCGATGACGCGCAGAGCGGCGCGGCCCCGCGGCCGACACCTTCACCCTCCGCGTCGCCGCGTGAGGAAGGCGACGCCGAAAATTCGGACACGCCCACCTTCGCCGCCGGGCAGAAAATCCGCGTCCCGAATATCGGCGCCGATTTCATGGACCGCCGTGCCGAGCTCGATGACGACTGGCGCTCCACGCTGCGCATGCTGGGCGTCGGGACGGAGCAGCCCGATGCCGCCCGCATCGTGGTGGACGAATCGGAAAAGACGCTCGTCGCCTACGACGACAGCGACGAGGTGATCGCGATGTTCACCGTCACCTCGGGGTCGAGCAACGATCCGCTCCCGATCGGCGACTGGAAGATCAATGGCGTCGCGCATAATCCGCCCTTCGCCTACGATCCCGACCTGTTCTGGGATGTGCCCGACAGCGAGCAGGACCGGCAATTGCCCCCCGGTCCGAACGGCCCGGTCGGCGTGGTCTGGATCGACCTGTCGAAGGAGCATTACGGCATTCACGGCACGTCGGCCCCCGAAACCATCGGTCGCGCGCAAAGCCATGGCTGCGTTCGCCTGACCAACTGGGACGCGGCGCGGCTGGCCGAAATGGTATCGGGATCGACCAAGGTGGTGTTCAAGAAATAGGCACGGCGGATGAACACGGTGCGCGATAATGCCGGGCGTTTCGCCCGCGACGTGAAGATCGCGGTGATCAGCATCGCGCTGACCTCGATCGCCTGGCTGCTAGCCTACGCCCTGCTAGACCCCTATCGTCCGCCCGAACCGAACTATGACCCGAGCGTCGGCGATGCGCCTTTGCCGACATTCGGAGACGCCAGCGATGCGGCGAGAGTGCAGGATCGTGCCGGTGGCGGCGAACAGGCGGTCCCGCGCGCTGCCGATGCCCGGGGCAATTCGCCGGCACGCGTCCGGCTTGCGATTCCGGTCGCCGGGGTTCGGGCCGATATGCTGACCGACACGTTTCGCGATGCGCGGGCGGGCGGCAAACGGGTTCACGATGCCATCGACATCATGGCGCCTGCCGGCACGCCGGTGCTCGCGGCAGAAGCTGGCGTGGTGGAAAAGCTGTTCCGTTCGGACGAGGGCGGCGAAACCATCTATATCCGCACGCCGGACGGGGGCGAAATCCACTATTACGCCCATCTTCGCCGCTATGCTCCGCAATTGCGCGAGGGGGCGCGGATCCGCCGCGGCGACAGGCTCGGCACGGTCGGCAGCACCGGAAACGCCGATCCGTCCGCGCCGCATCTTCATTTCGCGGTGATGCGGATGGAGCCGGGCGAGGAATGGTTCGAAGGGTCCGCCATCAATCCGTATCCACTGCTCACCGGGCGGCGCTGAACCGCGGATACGCCGTATGCGCACGGGTGGATTGGCTTTCGCCCGATAGATCCCTATCTGGCAGGCAAGCCCATTCGAAGACGCCAGATGGACATACGCATCATGACCATTCACAAGACCCGCATGCTCATCATCGGTTCCGGCCCCGCCGGGCTTTCCGCCGCGATCTACGCCGCGCGCGCAGGGATGGAGCCAATCGTGGTGCAGGGGCTTCAGCCGGGCGGGCAGCTCACCATCACCACCGATGTCGAGAATTACCCCGGCTTTCGCGACGTGATCCAGGGCCCCTGGCTGATGCAGGAGATGCAGGCGCAGGCCGAGCATGTCGGCACGCGCATGATGTGGGACACGATCACCTCTGTCGACCTGAAGAGCGGGCCGCCGTTCGTTGCGAAGGGCGACAGCGGCGATGAATATCACGGCGATACGCTGTGCATCGCGACCGGGGCGCAGGCGAAATGGCTGGGCGTGGAGGGCGAGCAGGCCTTTTCCGGCAAGGGCGTGTCGGCCTGCGCGACCTGCGACGGGTTCTTCTATCGCGGCAAGAAGGTCGTGGTCATCGGCGGCGGCAATACCGCGGTCGAGGAGGCGCTCTACCTGACCAACCATTCCGACGATGTGACGCTGATCCATCGGCGCGACAGCCTGCGCGCGGAAAAGATCCTTCAGGACCGTCTCCACAAGAGCGACAAGATCAGCGTGCTGTGGAACAAGACGGTGGAGGAATTCTGCGGCGAGGATGGCAAGGGGCTCACCCATCTCCGGTTAAAGGATACCGAAACGGGCGAGGAAAGCCGCTTTGACACAGAGGGCGCGTTCGTCGCGATCGGCCATGCCCCCGCGACCGAATTGTTCGCAGGACAGCTCCCGCTCGACCCCTCAGGCTATATCGAGGTGGCGCCCGGCACGCCCAAGACCGAGATTCCGGGCGTGTTCGCATGCGGCGACGTGATGGACCACACCTATCGCCAGGCGGTCACGGCGGCAGGCACCGGGTGCATGGCCGCACTCGATGCGGAACGGTTTCTCGGCACGCTGGAGGTTGCGCGCGACGAAATGGCCGGCGCGGACGCCTGAGCCCCCGTGGACCGATCGTGCCGGGCCTTAGCGCCCGGCGCGTTTGTCCATGACGAAGCGCAGCAGCGCGCCATAGGTTTCGAGCATGTCGCCATCGACCTCGTCATCTTCGATCACGATATCGAAACTGTCCTCGATCTCGGTGAGAAGCCCGGCGACCGCCTGCGAATCCAGTTCGGGCAGCGCGCCGAAAAGCTCGGTATCTTGGTCGAAACCGGCGACCCTTTGTTCCGAAAGCGCCAGTATGTCGGCAAGCACGGCCCGCAATTTCGTGTCGGGCGACTGGATGACGGGGGGAATGGCTTCGTTCATGGCGCCCGGCGGCTTAGCTTTTACAGGGCGCGGACGCAAGCATGGCGGCGCGCGCCGGCAATGCTATGGATAGGATCATGACACCGCCGCCATCCCGCCCTGTCGATCATCTCGCCCTCTGCGGCGAGCGGGGCGCCGATGCCCTCGTGCTGAAGGATCGGACGCTGTCCTTTGGAGAGCTGGAGGATGCGGTGGGGCATCTCGCTGCATGGCTCGCGCATCGCGGAGCGCAGGAGGGATGGGACGCCGGTGCACGGGTGGCGAGCTGGGCGGGGAAGGGCTGGCTTACCTGCATCATGCCGCTCGCCGCGCCGCGGGCGGGGATGGTGCACGTGCCGGTGAACCCGGTGCTGAAGCCTGCGCAGGTGGCGCATATCCTCGGCGATAGCGGGGCGCGGCTCATCGTCGGAAATTCCGGCCGGCTCGACACGCTGAACGATGCGGACATGCCTGCCGGCTGCGCTGCGGTCGAGGAGACGGCGTGCGAACATGCGGCGATGGCCGGCGATGCGATGGCGCCGTCCGGTGCCGTGCCCAACGATCTGGCCGCGATCCTTTATACCAGCGGTTCGACCGGGCGGCCCAAGGGCGTCATGCTCAGCCATGCGAATCTCTGGCTCGGCGCGGAGGCGGTCGCGTCCTATCTCCGATTGGGAGGCGACGACCGAACCTTGTGCGTCCTCCCGCTGGCGTTCGATTACGGCCAGAATCAGCTGCTCTCGACATGGTTCGCAGGCGGTGCGGCGGTGCCGATCGACTATCTTCTCCCCCGCGCCGTGGTGAAGGCCGTCGCCGACCGGCGCATCACGACGCTTGCCGGGGTTCCGCCGCTCTGGGTGCAATTGCTGGAACAGGAATGGACGGCGGAGGCCATCGCGACGCTGCGGCTGCTCACCAATAGCGGCGGCGCGCTGGGCGAACCGCTGGTCCGGGCGTTGCGGGCGCGCTTTCCCGATGCGCGCCTCTACCCGATGTACGGCCTGACCGAGGCGTTTCGCTCCACCTTTCTCGACCCCGACGAGGTGGATACGAAACCGACGAGCATCGGGCGCGCCATTCCCCATGCCGAGATCATCGTGATGCGCGACGACGGAACGCCGGGCGGGCCGGGGGACGAGGGGGAGCTGGTCCATGCAGGCCCGCTCGTCGCGCAGGGCTACTGGCACGATCCGGCGCGCACCGCCGAGCGTTTCCGGCCTGCGCCGGAGGGCTCGCAATATGGCGGGACGGCGGTCTGGTCCGGCGACAGGGTGCGCATGGGCGCGGACGGCCTCCTCTATTTCGTGGGGCGGCGTGACGCGCTGATCAAATCCTTCGGTCAGAGGATCAGCCCGCAGGAGATCGAGGATGCGGCGCTGGGCACCGGCCTTGTCGCGGAGGCGGTTGCATTCGGCCTGCCCGATGCGCGGGCGGGGCAGGCGATCCACATGGTTGCGCGCGCGGCGCCGGCGGTCGGTTCCGATCGTGCGCAGGCCGAATTGCCGAGGGCGATGGCCCGTGCATTGCCGTCCTTCATGCAACCGGCTCATATTCACTGGCGCGACGAATTGCCGCGCGGCGCAACCGGAAAGCTGGACCGCACCGGCCTCATCCGCGCAATCGAGAGTGCTGCATCATGAAGAAGCTTGGCCCCATTCCGGACGGATTCACCACGACCGATGGCGAGCTTGTCATCGACGGCACGCCCGTATCGCATTGGGCGGGGCAGACGCCTGCCTTCGTCTATTCCGCCGCCATGCTCGAACGCCGGGCCGCGATGTTGTGGTCGGCGATGCCGGACGAACTCGCCATCCATTACGCGATGAAAGCGAACCCGTTTCCGCCCTTGCTGTCGCACATGGCCGGGCTTATCGATGGGTTCGACGTCGCCTCGGGGGGTGAATTGCGCCTCGCGCGAGAGGCGGGCGTGGAGCCCGCCCGCATCAGCTTCGCCGGGCCGGGCAAGGACGATGGCGAGCTTTCCGATGCGATCATGGCCGGCATCACGCTGAACCTCGAATCCGAAGGGGAGGCGCGGCGGGCTTTCGCGATTGGCGAGCGGCTCGGCATCGCGCCGCGGCTCGCCATCCGGGTCAATCCCGATTTCGATCTGCGCGGTTCGGGAATGAAGATGGGCGGCGGACCGCGCCAGTTCGGCATCGATGCGATCCGCGTTCCCGCGCTCGTCCGCGAAATCGTGGCGAGCGGGGCGGAATGGCGCGGCTTCCACATCTACGCCGGGAGCCAGGCGCTCGACGCGGCGGCGGTCATCGAAACGCAGGCCGCCACGATCGCCTTGGCCGCCCGGCTTGGTGAGGAAAGCGGCGTGCCGGTGCCGCATTGCAACCTGGGCGGCGGTTTCGGCATCCCTTATTTTGCGGGGGACACGCCGCTCGACATCGGCGCGGTCGGTCGGGCGTTGGACGGGCAATTGTCGAAGCGCCCCGCCATCCTGCGCGATACGGCGTTCGCAATCGAACTTGGCCGGTGGCTCGTCGGGGAGGCCGGGGTCTATCTCTCCCGCGTGCTCGATGTGAAGGAGAGCCACGGAGAAATCTTCGCGGTGATCGACGGGGGCCTGCATCACCAGCTTGCGGCATCCGGAAACTTCGGCACCGTGGTCCGGCGCAACTATCCCGTTGCCATCGCCAACCGGATGGACACGCCGGCGATGGAACGTGGACAGACCATCGTCGGACGGCTGTGTACGCCGATCGACCGCATTGCGGAAAATGCCGCCCTTCCGCGCATCGAAACGGGCGATACGGTAGCCGTCTTCTGCGCCGGTGCGTATGGGGCAAGCGCGAGTCCCGCGGAGTTTCTCGGCCATGGAAAGGCCACCGAAATTATCTTTTGATGCGTGCAATTGATGCGTGCAATCGGGCCGTTAGCACCATTACGGAGGTAATTTTTCGCGGATTCCCCGGCAGATTTTTAGTTAACATTTGATTTAGTTGGATATGGATGCAGCTACGCTTATGCGTCCAAACCTTATTGGGCATAATTCCCTCGTACCCCAGCGCAGAGGGCATGCTCATGTTTCAAAACGACAATGCGACTTTCGAAGACCGGACGCAGGTGCTTTTTCGGCAGGTGCGCGTCGGCCCGGCACAGGCGATGCGCCAATGCGTCGCCGCGGTTCAACGCGGTGACCGCAATATCGTGCTGACCAGTGCGCTGCGAACCGAACGCCGGACGATCCTCACCGAAATCGGCCGGCTGGTCGGGCCGAAATATCGGCGTGTGCTGCGCTTCGATGCCGCGTTGGAGTGTGGTCATATTCTCGACCGGCTCGATCTCGAATGCGACGATGCCCGCACCGAGACATCGCGCTATCTCGTGATAATCGACAATGCCGAGATGATGGATGCCACCACACTGCGGGCGCTTGGCGACATGGAAAACCTGCCCGGCGGTTGCCCCCTTCAAATCGTGCTGGCGGGAGGAGAATTGCTGATTTCCCGGATGTTCGAGCCGAGCAGCAGCCAGTTGTGGTCCGCGACGAAACTGGCACTCACGCTCGACGGAAGCGAGCCGGAGATGCGCACCCAGATCGGCAGCGCGGACCGGCTGCGCCGCGAAATCGCCAGAACAGAAGCAAAGCTCGCCACGCAAAAGCGCATGCTCGCCATTTTCGAAGGGTGCGGTAGCGATGGCACCAACTCGCTGATCTGATGCAGCGCGAATGAAAATGAGGGCGCCAGTTTCCTGACGGAAGGCCCGGCGGCCGCAACGGCAGGGTCGCTTATTGTTCGCCGTGCCCGCGGGCGAGGTAATCGGCCGATTGCATTTCCATCAGCCGGCTCACCGTTCTTTCAAATTCGAAGCGCCCGTCGCCCGCCTCGTAGAGATCGGCCGGTTCCGCATCCGCGCTCGCGATCAGCTTGACGCCGTTTTCATAGAGCGCGTCGATCAGCGTGACGAAACGCGCCGCCTCGTTTCGCTCGCTCGGCGTGAGGCGGGGGATACCGACGATGATGACCGAATGGTAATTGCGCGCAATGGCGAGATAATCGGCGGCGCCGCGCGGTTCGCCGCACAGCCGCTTGAATGAAAAGACCGCGACCCCCTTGAGGCTCTTCGGCACCCAGATGCTCCGTCCGCCGCTTACCGGGAGATCGGTTCCGCTCACATGGTCGGCATCCTCGGGCGGATAATCGGTCAGGCGAAAAAACGCCTCGCGCACCTTGTCGGTCGCCGCCTCACCCAAAGGCGTGTGCCAGGTTTCGATACCCGACAGCCGTTCCATGCGATAATCGTTGGGCCCGTTAAGCGGGACGACCTGCAAGCGCCGCTCGATCAGCGCGATGAACGGCAGGAAATGCTCGCGGTTGAGGCCGTCCTTGTACAGGTCGGAGGGCGGGCGGTTCGACGTGGTGATGATGGTGACATCCTGTTCCATCATCGCGGTGAACAGCCGGCTCATGATCATGGCATCGGCGCTGTTGTTGACGACCATCTCGTCGAACGCGAGGCAGCGAACCTCGCCCGCGATCGCCGTCGCCACGGGCAGGATGGGGTCGCCCGTCTCCTTCGCCCGCTCGGCCCGAAGCCGGTCGTGCACGTCGAGCATGAATTCGTGAAAGTGAATGCGCCGCTTCGCCGGGATGGCAAGCGTGTCGTGGAACAGATCCATCAGCATGGATTTGCCGCGCCCCACGCCGCCCCACATGTAGATTCCGCCGGGCGCGGGCGGCGGCGCCTTGCCGAACAGCTTTTGCAGCACGCCGCCCTGCGACGGGGCGGCTTTCTCGATCTCCTGCTGCAACGCGTCGAGCGTGACGGCGGCTTGCTGCTGCTCGGCATCGGGTCGGAGTTCGCCCGCGGCGACCAGCGCCTCGTATCGTTCGATCATGCCTGTCACGGATTAGCTCGGCTTCCGGAAAATACCGGAAAAGCTGGCGATGGTGGCGTCATCCTGCACCATCAGCCCGCGGGCGAAAACCATCCGCCCGGTTTCGCGCACGACCTCGACCACGGCATCGAGCGGCTCGTTACCGTCACCCGGTCCGACGAACTGCGTATTGAGTTCCACCGTCGCGCCGCCGATGAAGTTTTTGTCCAGCACGGTCGATGCGCCCGCGAATATCGCCACGTCCGCGAAACCGAGGATGATCCCGCCATGAATGACGCGATTGACATTGAGATGCCGGGTTTGCGGATGGAGCCGGACCCGCGCGCGCTCCCCTTCGCGGCGGGCATGCATCGGGCCCAGCACGGCCTGATTGAATTCGTCCGGCTGCCCGACCAGCCATTCTTTCCAGCCATCCGCATCGCGAACGGCGTCGCGCCCGCCGGCGGGGGCAGGAACAGGATCAGCCATGCCGCTGCTCACCTCAGACGAGCCGCTCGGCTTCCATCTTCTTGATCTCGGCGATCGCCTTGGCGGGGTTGAGCCCCTTGGGGCACACATTCGCGCAGTTCATGATGGTGTGGCAGCGATACAGGCGGAAGGGGTCCTCCAGCTCGTCCAGCCGCTCCCCGGTCATTTCGTCGCGGCTGTCGGCGAGCCAGCGATAGGCCTGCAGCAGGATCGCCGGGCCAAGGAACTTGTCCGAATTCCACCAGTAGCTCGGGCACGCGGTGGAGCAGCACGCGCACAGGATGCATTCGTAGAGCCCGTCGAGCTTGTTACGCTGTTCCGGCGATTGCAGCCGCTCCTTGCCCGCAGGGGTCGGCGTGACCGTCTGCAGCCACGGGCGGATCGAGGCATATTGCGCGTAGAAATGCGTGAAATCGGGCACCAGATCCTTCACCACGTCCATGTGGGGAAGGGGGGTGATCCGCACCTCGCCCGCGCCGCAATCCTCGATCGCGGTGGTGCAGGCGAGCGTGTTGCGCCCGTTAATGTTCATCGAACACGACCCGCAGATCCCCTCGCGGCAGGAGCGGCGGAAGGTCAGCGAGGGGTCCTGCTCGCTCTTCATCTTGATCAGCGCGTCGAGCACCATCGGCCCGCACGCGTCGAGGTCGATCTCGAACTTGTCGTAGCGCGGATTTTCCCCGCTGTCGGGGTCGTAGCGATAGACCTTGAATTTCTTCACCCGGCCCGCGGTTTCGGCGGCGTGGGTCTGGCCCTTGCCGGTGATCTTGCTGTTTGCGGGGAGGGTAAAGGTTGCCATGGGTTCGATCCGTGATCCGTGCTGCAAATGCGTTGTTTCACCAACAGCACATGCGCGCGTTAGTCAAGGGTGGGGCTGCGTTTCGCCGGCGCGATTCAGCCTTTGGGTAAGGATAGGCTGTGCAATGTCATAGGTCCGGCGGTTGTCGACATCGATGGCGAGCGCCCCGTCGGTAAAGCTGACCCCCTTCATGCGGATGCCGAACTTGCGGCCGAGCCGTTTCATCGCGGCGTCCATGGTGATGAGCTTTGCCCGCATGAGCAGGATGTTCACCAGCCCGAACGCCCGCACCATGCGCGACGGGTTGTTCATGAACTGCCCCCCTTCGCGAAACACCTCCGCCGCGGCGAATGCCTTGCGATTGGCGAGCGCGTAGATGTTGCAATTGGCGTAGCCTGCGTCCTTCAGCTCGTAAAACCGCCGCTGCCCTTGCGGATGGGCGGCGAGCACGCGTTCGCGCGTGGCGAGCCCCGCCGCGGCATCCGCATCGTGCATCGCATCGCGCATGGCATCGAACCCTTCGGGGGTGAGCAGGACATTGTCGGCGGTGGTGATGATGAACGGGCCGTCGTCGCCTTCCGACGCTGCGATGACCGAATCGACGATCCCCGGCTGCGACGGGACGAGCCGGACCGGACGGTCGGGCCGGTCATAGGGCGCGACGACGGCGCCGACCGCGTCATGGGCGTCCGCCTCGACGGAAATGCGCACCTCGGCAATGTCCGGAATGTTCGCCAGCGTGTCGAGGACGTGGGTGATGAGCGGCGCGCCGCAGATCGGCACCAGGCATTTGTGCGAAACGCCGAATTCGCGGGCGAGCGGGTTCACCACGCCCGTCCGCTGCGCGGCGAGCATCAAGACGGTGACGGGCATCCGGCTCATGGTTCAGTAACCCTCGGGCGCAGCCATGACGCCATTGCGGATGAGGCTGTCGGCAAGAATGGTCTCGATAAGCTCCGCCTGGCTGAAACCGGCGAGGGTGGCGGCGCGGCCGAACACCTTTTCCGACCACAGGTTGCAGTTGAGATTCACCTCGAGGAACGTGATTTCGCCCGTGCTCTCGTTCACCCGGAATTCGAAGCGGCCATAATCGAACGGGCGATATTCCGCCCACAGCCGCCGGGTCATGTCGGCGATGCGCCCGGCCATCTCCTCGTTCTCGAACGGGTCGAGCGAATATTTGCCGCTGCGGTCGACGAGGTCGCGCTTTTCATAATAGGTGCGCAGGTGCGAGGGGTCCTGCTGCCGGAAGATCTGCATCGGCAGGATATGCGGATCGCGGCGCGTCATCACCGGCACCTCGACATCGCTCCCGTCGAGGAAAGGTTCGACGAGCGCGTCGTGCCCTTCGTCGTGGATGGCCGCGATCGCATTGCGAATGCCGTTCCAGTCGAACGCATCGCGCACGCCCCACGACGCAGACGACGCATTCGGCTTGATCACGTAGCGTTCCGCCTCGGGGCAGCCGTCTTCGACAACCGGCGCACCCCGGCGGTAGATCGCCCAGGGCGCGGTCGGCACGCCGGCGACGAGCGCGGCGCGCTTCGCCAGATGCTTGTCGTCGGACAATCCGCGCAGGATCGGGCTCGCCCCAAGATGCGGAATGCCAAGCCGGGCGCACAGCAGCGGGCCCAGCATCTCGGAATTGAAGAACCCCGCGCGGTTGAGCAGCGGGAACACGAAATCCACCTCCGGATCGTCGAACAGCACTTCGAACCGGTCCGCCAGCTTGAGATTGAGGCCCAGCCCTTCGAGGATCGAGCGCACCTCGTGGTGATAGACGGCGTGGTTGCCATCCTCGGGATGCAGGCCGCCACCCCACAGGGCATGCTTCGCGATGAACAGGATGCGCACGCGCTCCTTCGTGATATCGTCGATTTTCAACGGTTCGATCGCTGGCAAGTGGAGTCCTTTCTTTACGTCTGGCCTGGCCTCTTAAATAGGCTATAGCCCGCTTCCAAGATGATTTCGAAAAATGACCTTGGCCGCCCCTCCCTTCCGTCCATGGCGTGGCAGGCGCTGCCCGGCGGCGATGCAGACCGCGACGACGCGATGGAGGCCATAAGGCTGATGGCATCGGGCGGCGACGCGCGGATCGTGCTCGACCCGGTGACGGGGCTTAATGCCTATATGTCCGCGCCCTATCCGCGCGACTGTCTCGCCTATGCGTCCTCCACGGCGAATGACGTTTCGCCCGCGGGTTTTGCGCAAGCGCTGGCGGCGCTGCGCGCGGATGCCGGTTCCTACGCCGCGCGGCTCGATACGCTGCGCGACCGGATTCGCGCGGCATATGGCGTCGCGGCGGACCATGCGATCGCCTTTGCTCCGTCGGGCACGGACCTTGAATATGTGGCGCTGGCCGCCGTGCGCGGGCGCGGGCCGGGGGGTATTCACAACATCCTGCTCGGCGCGGATGAGGTGGGCAGCGGGTGCATCCATTCCGCGCATGGCCGCTATTTCGCGCGCGAAACGGCGCGCGGCATCGCCGTCGTTCCGGGGGACGAGGTCGACGGCATCGGTCCCGTCGCGCTCGCCGATGTGGCGGTGCGATGCGGCGACGGGCTGGCCCGGTCGAGCGCCGAGATCGCCGATGCGATCGCGGCGGAGGCGGAGCCGGCCATCGCAGCCGGGCGGCATGTGCTGGTGCATGTGGTGCATGGGTCGAAGACCGGGCTGATCCTGCCCGAAATGTCCGAGATCCGCGCGTTGAAGGCACGGTTCGGGACGGATGTCAGCTTCGTCATCGACGCCTGCCAGGCCCGGATCACGTCGTCCTCCATTGCGGCCTATCTCGCGCTCGATGCGATGATATTCCTGACCGGGTCGAAATTCATGGGCGGCCCCCCGTTCAGCGGATTTGCCATCCTGCCGGCCGGCGTCGCCCAAAACGCGGCGTCGGTCCCGACAGGCTTTGCCGACATATTCCGCCGGGACGAATGGCCGCGCGAATGGGCGGGCCGGGACGTACTGATGCGGGAGGACAATTTCGGGCTTTGGCTCCGGCTCGAAGTGTCGATCTTCGAACTGGAACGATGGCAGGCGACGCCCATGGCGCGAATCGAGGGGGTCATCGCCGCCTTTCGCGATGCCGTGACCGAACGGATCGTCACGCCGCTTGGGCTGTCGAAGGTCGTCGCCTATCCGCCGGGGCACGCGGAAACAGCGGAAAACCATCCGGTCGCGATGCGCACGCTGGTCACTCTCGACATCAGCAGCCTGCCCGCCATCCGGAGTTTCGCGGATGCGCAAACGCTGCATCGCCGCATGGCCGACGCCGGGATCAGGCTGGGTCAGCCGGTGAAATCGGTGCGCATGGCCGATGGCGGCTGGGGCGGGACGTTGCGGATCGGGCTGTCCATGCCGCAGATCACCCGGCTTGCGCAGTGCGAACAGGACGAGGCCGGCCGCATGCTGCGCGCCGATATGGAGCGTATCGCAGACGCCATTCGCAGCCATGCGATGACGCCGGAATAGCAGGGGACGGATGACGAACGCAGAGCCAGCGCGCGAACGCAGCTGCGTCATTTTCGGCGCGTCGGGCGGCGTCGGCGATGCGATGTGCCGCCAGCTCGCCGCGAGCGGGCCATTCGCCCGCATCTATGCAGGAGCGCGAAGCGGCACGGTGCCCGATAGTTCCGTGTCCGCCCCCGGCAAAGCGTCGATCACCCCCTTTGTATTCGATTTGACCGAAGAGGCGGGCATTGCCGCCATCGCGGAGCGCGTCGCACGCGAATCCGCGCCCGAAATGGTGATCGTCGCGACCGGCCTGTTGCAGCGGGAGCCGGACATCCGCCCCGAACGCAGCTGGCGCACGATCGACCCTGCGGCGATGGCGGAGATGTTTGCGGTCAACACGATCGGCCCGGCGATCATCGGGAAGCATTTCCTCCCCCTCCTTCGCCATGCGGAGCGGCCGGTGTTTGCCGCGCTTTCGGCCCGGGTGGGATCGATCGCGGACAACGGGCTGGGCGGTTGGCACAGCTATCGCGCGTCCAAAGCGGCGCTGAACATGGTGCTGCGCAATTTCGGGATCGAGCTTCACCGCCGCAACCGCGAGGGGATCGTGGTCGCGCTTCACCCCGGCACGGTGGAAACCGCGCTGTCCGAACCGTTTCGCGGCAACGTGCCCGATCGGCAGCTTTTCACGCCGGAGCATTCCGCGCGCTGCCTGCTGTCGGTGATCGACGGGCTGACCGCGGCGGACAATGGCGGGTTTTTCGCCTGGGACGGTTCGCGCATCGCGTGGTAGCGGACGGCAAAAGGCCCGCCCCCCGATAGAGGAGCGGGCCTTTCGTGAATGGCGGCGAGGTCGGATCGACCCCGCCGGACACTCTTATCCGAACGTGCGCTGCCACCAGCCGCGCCGGGGCGGCTCCTGCGACGTGGACTCGGTTTCGTCCTTGCCTTCCTCGGCCTTCGGCTCCGCGGGGGCGGCCTCGCTCGCCGCGGGTGCGGGTGCAGGGGCTTCTTCGCGCTCTGCAGGCTGCGCCTTGGTTGCCGCATCGTCGGCTGTCGAAGACGACGCCTGATCGGGCTCGCCAGCGTCGGGCGCGGCGTCGGCCTTCTTCTTGCGAGGGCGGCGCGGCTTCTTGGGCTTGGGCGCATCGTCCGCGGCTGTTTCGGCCGCGGACTCGTCTGCGGTCCCGCTTGCGCTCACCTCGGTCTTCTTGCGACGGGGGGAGCGCCGCGACTTCGCTTTCGGCTTCTCCTGCTCGGCATCGGGCGTGCTGTCCTCGGCAAGGCCATCGGATGCCGGCGCGTCATCGGTTGACGTTTCGGATGCAGGCGCTTCGGGCGCGGGCGTCCGGGGTGCACGCGTTTCGTCCTGCCCGTTCACCGCATCCGCTGCCTCCGCGTTGCCGCCCTCGGACTGATCGTCCGATTTGCGGCGACGGCGACGGCGCTTGCGCGGCTTGTCCTCATCCGCTCCGCCGTGCTGCGTTGCGGCGCCATGATCCGTATCGCCGTCGGTATCGCCATCGCGATCGGATGCGTCGTCGCTGTCGCCATCGTCCTGCGCATCACGCGATTCGTCGCCGTTCCGGTTGCCCCGGTTGCGGCGACCGCCACGGCGGCGGCGGCGGCGCTTGCGGCGACTGCCGTTGTCGTCCTCGCCCCTTTCGTCGTCGCCCTTGTCATCGTCGCTGCGGTCGTCGTCGCGCTGCGTTTCCGTCTCGGCGCCGGTTTCTTCCTCTTCTTCGTCCTCGTCATCCTCGACATCGTCGGCGTCGAGAATATCGTCCTGAATCGGTTCGAACTTCGGCGCAAAGGTCGGCTTCGGACCCGAGGAGCTGGCGCGCATCTTCGCGCCCTCGTTCTCGCCTTCGGGAAGGACCTCGACCATGACGCCGTAACGCTCCTCGATCTCGGCGAGGTCGGCGCGCTTGGAATTGAGGAGATAGACCGCCGCTTCCGTGCTGGCATAGAGGCTGATGGTGCTGCCCTTGCCCTTGGCCGCCTCGTCCTCGATCATGCGCAGGGCGGAGAGGCCCGCACTCGACGCCGTGCGCACGAGGCCGGTGCCGTCGCAATGCGGGCATTCGCGGGTCGTCGCCTCCAGCACGCCGGTGCGCAGGCGCTGACGGCTCATCTCCATCAGGCCAAAGCCGGAAATGCGGCCGACCTGGATGCGCGCGCGGTCGTTTTTCAGCGAATCCTTCATGCACTTCTCGACCTTGCGGATCGAGGAGTTGTTTTCCATGTCGATGAAGTCGATCACGACCAGCCCGGCCATGTCACGCAGGCGCAATTGCCGCGCGATTTCCTTCGCCGCCTCCAGATTGGTGGCGAGCGCGGTCTGCTCAATCCCGTGCTCCTTGGTCGAGCGGCCCGAGTTGATGTCGATCGACACCAGCGCCTCGGTCGGGTTGATCACGAGATAGCCGCCCGATTTCAGCTGTACGACCGGATCGTACATCGCGGTCAGCTGATCCTCCGCGCCATAGCGCTGAAACAGGGGGACGGGGTCCGCATATTGCTTCACCCGGCGCGCATGGCTGGGCATGAGCAGCTTCATGAACTGCTTCGCCGCCTTGTAGCCTTCGGGCCCTTCGACGACGACTTCCTCGATCTCGCGATTGTAGATGTCGCGGATCGCGCGCTTCACAAGGTCGCTGTCCGAATGGATCGGCGCAGGGGCGCTGGCCTGCATGGTGCGTTCGCGGATCTCGTCCCAGAGGCGGGCGAGATAGTCGAAATCGCGCTTGATCTCGGTCTTGGTGCGCGACAGGCCGGCGGTGCGCACGATGCATCCCATCGACCGCGGCAGGTTCATTTCCGACACGATCTGCTTCAGCCGCTTGCGATCGGCGGCGCTGCTGATCTTGCGGGAGATGCCGCCGCCGTGGCTGCTGTTGGGCATGAGCACGCAGTAACGCCCGGCGAGCGAGAGATAGGTGGTGAGCGCCGCACCCTTGTTGCCGCGCTCTTCCTTCACGACCTGCACAAGCAGGACCTGGCGCCGCTGAATGACGTCCTGGATCTTGTAACGGCGGCGCAGGGCGAGCCGTTTCGCGCGGGCTTCGTCGGCGGCGCGTGCCTTGCCGCCACCCTGGCGGCGGCCCTTGCCGCGGGCACGGCGGGGGCGGCGATTGTCGCCCTCGTCATCGCCATCGTCGTCGGAACCGCCCTCGACGGCGCCGTCCTCGATCGTGGCGACGTCGTCCTTTTCGCTGGTGTCGACCTCGGTCAGCCCGTCGCCGGCCATTTCGTCGGCAAGCGCGTCACTGCTTTCGTCGTCGTCGCGATCGTCGTGATCGTGGCCGTCGTCGCCCGAATCGTCGTCATCGTCGGAACGCAGGCGCGCCTCTTCCTCGGCGTGTTCCTGCTCCTCGGCGAGCAGGGCATCGCGGTCCTGCTTCGGAATCTGGTAATAATCGGGGTGGATTTCGCTAAAGGCGAGGAACCCGTGGCGATTGCCGCCGAAATCGACGAAGGCCGCCTGAAGAGAGGGTTCGACCCGCGTTACCTTCGCGAGGTAGATATTGCCTTTTATCTGCTTGTGGTCGCTCGATTCGAAATCGAACTCTTCAATCCTGTTGCCCTTCAGCACCGCCACCCGGGTTTCTTCCTGGTGGCGCGCATCGATCAGCATGCGCGTTGTCATCAATTATTCTCCGTGCGCACGATATGGGGAGCAGGCCGCGTGGCGGCTGCCCGGCATAGGTGCGTTCGTTTGGGGAAACGCCCGGCCGGATGCGGAACGCATGTCCGAAGGCCGTGGCGTCTTGGTATGAATTGCCGGACCGGCGCGGGTTGCCCCGTGCCCCCGGCGGCGAAACTGTAACCGATGGCATATGCGGTCCGACGTGCGGGCGCGCGGCCCGCCTGGCGGCATTGGCGACGGCGAAAACCCGCAAGGGCTGCGCTACTGTCGTCATTGCCAGAACCATAGATACCATCACCTTGAATTGCCCCGCCCTTGCCATGCGCATGATCTTCCATGCGCCCGGAAATGGGAAAGTGGCCGCCGGTCTGCGTGCAGAAAGGATCTTCGCCCCGCGCCCGGCCCCCTTCGGGGTGTGCCGCGCCGTCCCGAAAAGGGCGGCGGCCCGCGCCGTATCGGGCGGGCGTTTCGCGTGACGAGAGGCGCATCTGCCACCGGTCGGGATCGACGCTAGCATCGCGGATCGCTTACGGCAACACGTCTCGCAACGATGGCGCGATGCGATGTCCGTTTCGCGCGTCATCGCGGCCTGTCGCGCAAGAGTGTTGCGGGCGGCATGTTTCCCGGCAATATCGGGCACCGATGATGCGAAGGGCCGCTTCTTTTCCTGTTGTGATGGCGTGGATCGCCGCGCTTGCGCTTTGCGGCGGGGGTGTGGCGGCGGTGTTGCTCACCATGTTTCCGCCGGGGCGCGCGATGGCGGTCTACCGGCGCGATTTGCCCGCCGCGGTGCCCGTGGCGACGCCCTCCGTCGCGATGGCGGGCGACGCGGCGGCGGGGCAGCCCCTGCTGGTGATCGACCCGGGGCATGGGGCGTTCGATTACGGCGCAACCGCGACGCATGGCGCGAATGGCGCGATGGTGATGGAAAAGAACGTCGCGCTGTCGCTCGCGATCGCACTTCGCGACCGGCTCGTTGCGCTTGGCGGGGTGCGGGTGGCGCTTATCCGCGAGGATGACAGCTTCCTGCCTGTGGAGTATCGCCCGCGCATGGCGGAGCAGCTCGGCGCGGCGGCGCTGATCTCCATCCATGTCGACAGCGCGCCCGGCCCCGCGTCCGGCGCGCGGGGTGCCACCGTCTACACCCTGTCCCCGTCGCGGCGAGGGTTCGGCCCCTCGGCGAAAAGGCGCAGCGGACAGAACCGCGGCGCGCAGGGGCAGGTCGCCGCAGGCACGGAAATCGCGATGATCCTCGATGATCTGGCGTGGCGTCAGACCGCGTTCGAATCCGCGATGCTCGCGCAGGCGGTCGAGGAGGAGGCACGCGGCCGGCTCGCGCTGCGCACGCCGTTTGCGCGGTCGGCACGGTTTGCGGTGCTGTCCTCGCCCGAATTTCCCGCCATCCTGTTCGAGGCCGGCTATCTCGGCAATGCGGAGGACGCGGACCGCCTGCTTTCGCCCGAGGGCCGCGGCGAAATTGCCGACGTGCTGGCCCGCGCGGCGCTCGGCTTCTTCGCCGAACGGGAGCGTTGGGGCGAATAGGCGCTTGATCCACCGCGCGGTCGCCGTCGACCGGCACGATCGGCAGCGTTCAGGTCAGGGTCAGTGCAAATCGGCTTTCACCTTCGCGAAATCCCGTGCTAATCCCCCCGGCGAAATGACTGCATCTACGAAATCCGAAAACTTTCTCGCCCGTGCGCGCGGCGATCTTTCCGTTCTGGGCACCCGGATCGGCGAACGCTGGCGGGGCAGCCGGCTGTTTCGCTGGCTGTCGATCCTGTTCGTCCTGGGGGTCGCGGTGGCAATCGGCGCCTATGCCCTGCTCGGCGCGGGGTTGCCGTCGGCGGATCGCCTGCTGACGTATCAGCCGCCGCTGCCCACGATGGTGCGCGGCGCGGACGGCGAAATCATCAACAGTTACGCGCGCGAGCGGCGGGTGCAGCTGCGCTTCGTCGATTTTCCCGAGCCGCTCATCAACGCGTTCCTCTCGGCGGAGGACAAGACGTTCTGGAGCCATGGCGGCGTCGATTACACCGGGCTTGCCGGCGCGGTCGTCGATTATGTCAGCAAGATGGGATCGGGGCAGCGCGCCAAGGGCGGCTCCACCATCACGCAGCAGGTGGCCAAGAACATCCTCGTCGGGGACGAATATTCGGTCACGCGCAAGCTGAAGGAAATGATCCTCGCCCGCCGGATCGAGGGCGTGCTGACGAAGGAGGAGATCCTCGAGCTCTATCTCAACGAGATTCCGCTGGGCCGGCAGAGTTTCGGCGTGCAGGCGGCATCGCGCGCGTATTTCGACAAGGATGTCGGCGATCTCGACCTGCACGAGGCGGCGTTCCTCGCGATCCTGCCCAAGGCGCCCGAACGGTATAGCCGCGCGAAATACGCCGATCTGGCGCTGGCCCGCCGCAATTACGTGCTGCAGCAGATGGCCGACAATGGCTGGGCGACGCAGGCCGAGGTGGATCGCGCGCGGGCGCAGCCGCTTGGCCTGAAACCCCGGCGCAGCACCGATTACGACACGGCGTCGGGCTATTTCGTGGAGGAAGTGCGCCGCCGGCTGATCGACAAATATGGCGAGAATGCCGAGGACGGGCCGAACTCCGTCTATGCTGGCGGGCTGTGGGTGCGCACCTCGATGGATACCGAGTTGCAGCGCGCGGCACGCACCGCGCTGCGCAAGGGGATCATGCGCTATGGCGGCAGCCGCGGCTGGCACGGGCCGATCGCGACGATCAACATGGACGAAAGCTGGCAGACGCAGCTTATCGTTTCGAACCTCGCCATCGATTACAAGGATTGGCGCGTCGGCGTCGTCACCGAACGCAATGGCGAAACCGCCCGCATCGGCTTTTCGGATGGGGAGACCTATCCGCTTTCCGTCCTGCCCGACGCGCTGAAGGCCGGTGATGTCATCGTCGCCTCGCCGCAGGGCAATGGATGGCGCACGCAGACCGTGCCGGAAATTTCGGGCGGGCTGGTGGTGGAGGACCCGCATACCGGGCGGATCATGGCGATGCAGGGCGGCTTCGATTCGCGCCTCGGTTCCTTCAACCGCGCGGTGCAGGCGAAACGCCAGCCCGGCTCCACGATCAAGCCGTTCGTCTATGCCAGCGGGCTGGACGCCGGCATGACCCCGGCGACGCAGGTCAACGACGCGCCGTTCTGCGTATGGCAGGGCGCGGATCTGGGCGAAAAATGTTTCCGCAATTTCGCCAATCAGCGCGGCGCCGGGATGCAGACGATGCGATGGGGCCTCGAACAGTCGCGCAACCTCATGACGATCCAGATCGCGAACGACACCGGCATGGACAATGTCACCGACACGTTCCGCCGCGTCGGCATCGGCGATTACGAACCCTATCTCTCCTTTGCATTGGGTGCGGGCGAAACGACCGTGACGCGCATGGTCAATGCCTATGCCATGTTGGCCAATCTCGGCCGGCAATATGACGCGACGCTCATCGATTACGTGCAGGACCGCAACGGGAAGGTCATCTGGCGGTCGGACGAGCGCCGCTGCGAAGGGTGCAACATGGCCGAATATGACGGCGGCCCGATGCCGCGCCTGCCCCGTGCGGGCAAGCAGGTGATGGACCCGGCCACCGCCTATCAGGTCGTCCACATGCTCGAAGGCGTGGTGCAGCGCGGCACCGCGACGCGTCTGCGCGATCTCGACCTGCCGCTGTTTGGCAAGACGGGCACGACCAACGGGCCGACGAATGTGTGGTTCATGGGCGGTTCGGCCGATCTGGTCGCGGGCGTCTATCTCGGCTTCGACCAGCCGCGCTCGATGGGTGGCTATGCGCAGGGCGGCTCGCTCGCCGCGCCGATCGTGAAGGATCTCATTCTGGAAGCGAAGGACCGCTGGCCCGATACGCCGGTGCGCGCACCGGACGGCATTCGCATGGTCCGCATCGACCGCCGTTCGGGCAAGCGTGTCTTCGAAGGCTGGCCGACGGACGATCCGAAGCCGGCCATCATCTGGGAAGCGTTCAAGCCCGATACCGAGCCGAAACGTTCGGCCAATCGGCAGACGCTGGAGGAACGGCGCATGGCGGCGATCTCGGCCCTGCGCGCCGCGATGCAGGAACGCACCACCGTCGGCGCCGCCGGTCCGGCCCGCCGCAATCCGGGTGAGCAGCAGCAGATCGACGATACCTTCCTGGAGGATCAGGGCGGCATCTACTGATCCACGCTCTTCGCGGCGGGAACGCGCGGGGCGGGCGCCTATTGCCACCGCGCCGCGCCATCCCTAGAGCGGCAGACGACAGGCCGGGGTGACCGGCGTTTCGAAACAGGCGCCGCCATATTGCCGGCGGAAAGGCGGGCGATCCACCGCGATGCCCCGCTCAGGAGAAGATTGCCATGCGTGCCGAAGGGCAGGCCCATATTGACCGTATCGATGCCGCGCTCGCGCTCATCCGCCGTTCGCTGGACTGGGATCGGGCGCTGCGGCGACTGGACGAGCTGAACGCGCGGGTCGAGGATCCGACGCTCTGGGACGATCCCAAGGGCGCGGAAGAGGTGATGCGCGAACGCGGACGGCTGGAGTCGTCGATCGGCGCGGTAAAGACCATCTCCGCGGAAATGGCGGACGCAGTCGAGTTCGTCGAACTGGGCGAGGCCGAGGGCGACGATTCCGTGGTCGATGAAGGTCTGGCCAGTCTCGCGCGGCTGGCCGAACGGGCCGACACCGACAAGGTTCAGGCGCTGCTATCCGGCGAGGCGGACGGTTCCGACACCTATATCGAGGTGCACGCCGGCGCCGGCGGGACCGAGAGCCAGGACTGGGCCGAAATGTTGCAACGCATGTATGCCCGCTGGGCCGAGCGTCGCGGTTTCAAGGTCGAGATCGTCGACTACCACGCGGGCGAACAGGCGGGCATCAAGTCCGCGACGCTGCTGGTCAAGGGCGAGAACGCCTATGGCTACGCCAAGACCGAGAGCGGCGTGCACCGGCTCGTCCGCATCAGCCCGTATGATTCGTCGGCGCGGCGCCACACCAGCTTTTCCAGCGTGTGGGTATACCCGGTGATCGACGACGATATCGAAATCGACATCAATCCCGCCGATCTGAAAATCGACACCTATCGCGCGTCGGGCGCGGGCGGGCAGCACGTCAACACCACCGATTCCGCCGTGCGCATCACCCACACGCCCACCGGCATCGTCGTCGCCAGCCAGAACGACCGTTCGCAGCACAAGAACCGCGCGACCGCGATGAACATGCTGAAGGCACGGCTCTATGAAAAGGAACTCGCCGAGCGCGAGGCGGCGGCGAGCGGCGAGTATCAGGCGAAGACCGAAATCGGCTGGGGGCACCAGATCCGGTCCTATGTCCTGCAGCCGTATCAGCAGGTGAAGGATCTTCGCACCGGGCATGTGTCGACCAATCCGACCGACGTGCTCGATGGCGGGCTGGATGCGTTCATCTCCGCCGCGCTCGCACAGAAGGTGACGGGCGAACAGGTCGAGGTCGAGGACGACGATTGATGAGCGGGGCCGCCCTCCCGACATGCTGGCGCGCGGCGGGTGCGGGCGTTCTGCTCGCGCTGGCGGCGTGCGGCGGCAGCCAGGGCGACGACGGCCGCCCCGAGACCGCGCGCAGCTTTCCCAAGCCCGACCGTCCCGTGTCACGCGTCACCAGCAACCAGTTTTCGAATGAGCAGGACCGCGACGACCGGCGCGAGGCGGCCACGGTCATGGACCTTGCCGACATCGCGCCGGGCATGACGGTCGCCGACATCGGCGCGGGCGAGGGGTATTACACCACGCGCCTTGCCGAGCGGGTGGGCGAGGGCGGCCGCGTGCTGGCGCAGGATATCGACCGGGGCGCACTCGACCGGCTGGGACAGCGGGTGGAGCGCGAGCGGCTTAACAACGTGTCGATCAAGCTCGGCAGCGAGGACGATCCGCGGCTTCCTGCGGACAGTTTCGACCGCATCTTCCTCGTGCACATGTATCACGAGGTGACCGAACCCTACCCGTTCCTGTGGCGGCTGCGGTCGGCGTTGAAACCAGGCGGGCAGGTGATCGTCGTCGATCTCGACCGTGCGACCGACGCCCACGGGATTCCGCCGAAGCTTCTGTTCTGCGAATTCGAGGCGGTGGGCTATTCGCTCGCCGAATTCATCCGCAGGCCAGAACTGGCCGGCTATTACGCCCGTTTTGAGAGCAAGGGTCCAAGGCCGGACCCTTCGGACATTGAACCGTGCCAGCAGGACGTCGCCCGCGCGGCGCCCGGAATGCCGGCCACCGAAATGCAGGAAACCGCCCGGCGCGGTCATGCGAACAGGGACGCATTATCATGAGTTTCAAAGGGTTGACCCCTATCGTTTATGGCGGACGCGAAGTCTGGCCGGTGATCGAGGGCGGCAAGGGCGTCTCCGCCACCAACCATGCGAGCTCCGGCGCGTGGGCGGCAGCCGGCGGCATCGGCACGGTCAGCGCGGTAAACGCCGACAGCTATGATGCGGAAGGCAAGATCGTCCCGCAGATTTACGAGCAGATGACGCGCAAGGAGCGGCACGAGCAGCTCGTAAGCTATGCCATCGACGGCGGCATCGAACAGGTGCGCCGCGCGCATGAAATCGCCGGTGGCAAGGGCGCGATCAATATCAACGTGCTGTGGGAAATGGGCGGCGCGCAGGAGGTGCTCGAGGGTATCCTGTCCGAAACCAGCGATCTCGTGACCGGCGTGACCTGCGGCGCGGGCATGCCGTACAAGCTCGCCGACATCGCGCAGAAGCACAACGTCCACTACCTCCCCATCGTAAGCTCGGGCCGGGCGTTCCGCGCCTTGTGGAAACGCTCCTATTCCAAGGTGCCGGACCTGATGGCAGCGGTGGTGTACGAAGATCCCTGGCTCGCGGGCGGGCACAATGGCCTCTCCAACGCCGAGGATCCGCTGAAGCCCGAGGATCCCTACCCGCGCGTGAAGACGCTGCGCGAGATGATGCGCAAGGAAGGCATTGCCGACACCGTGCCGATCGTGATGGCCGGCGGTGTCTGGGCGCTCAAGGACTGGAACGACTGGATCGACAATCCCGAGCTTGGCACCATCGCGTTTCAGTTCGGCACGCGCCCGCTGCTGACCGAGGAAAGCCCCATCCCGCAGGGGTGGAAGGACGCATTGCGCGATCTGGAGCCGGGCGACGTCCTGCTGCACAAGTTTTCGCCGACGGGATTCTACTCCTCGGCGGTGCGGACGCGTTTCCTCAAATCGCTGGAGGCGCGCTCGCAGCGCCAGATCCCCTATTCCCGCGTCGAGGCGGGCGAGCACACGGTGCAGCTCGATGTCGGGGTGAAGGGCAAGAATTTCTGGGTCGCGCCGAAGGATCGCGAACGCGCCCGCGCCTGGCACGCCGCCGGTTTTACCGAGGCGCTGAAAACGCCCGACGATACCGTCGTCTTCGTCGAGCCGGAAGAACGCGCCACCATCCGCGAGGATCAGGCCGCCTGCATGGGGTGCCTGTCGCATTGTTCGTTCTCGTCATGGAAGGATCATGACGATTACACCACGGGCCGGCTGGCCGACCCGCGCAGCTTCTGTATTCAGAAAACCCTGCAGGACATCGCCCATGGCGACCCGGTGGAGAACAACCTGATGTTTGCAGGGCACGCGGCCTATCGCTTCAAGCAGGATCCGTTCTATTCCAACGGTTTCACGCCGACGGTGAAAGAACTGGTCGAGCGTATCCTGACCGGCGAATAACCGCCCCGCGTCAGAGCCAGCCTTCGAGAACCTGGTCCGGCGGGCGGTGTCCGTCGGCCCATACGCGGATGTTGGCGATGACGCGGTCGCCCGATGCGGCGCGGCCTTCCTCGGTCGCGCTGCCGATGTGGGGCTGCGTCACCGTGTTGCGATGGGCGAGCAGGCGCGCATCGACATGCGGTTCGTCGGGATACACGTCGAGCCCCGCACCCCACAGATGCCCGCTTTCCAGCGCGGCGATCAAGGCCTCCTGATCGACGATGTCGCCGCGCGCCGTGTTGATGAGCGCGGCGCCCTCCTTCATCGCGGCGATGCGGCCGGCATCGATGAGCTGATGCGTGGATGCGCTCGCCGGGCAATGCAGGGTGACGATGTCGGACATGGCGAGAAGATCGTCGAGCGTGTCGCAATAATCGGCGGCGAACATGCGCTCCACCGCTTGCGGCAGGCGGTGGCGATTGTGATAGACGATCTTCATGCCGAAGGCGCGGGCGCGATGGGCGACCGCCTGCCCGATGCGGCCCATGCCCACGATGCCCAGCACCTTGTCGCCGAGCCTGCGCCCCAGCATCGCCGACGGTGCCCAGCCGCCCCATTGGCCGCGCCGGACCAGCATGGTGCCTTCGCGCATCCGGCGCATCACCCCGATGAGCAGCGCCATCGTCATGTCGGCAGTATCGTCGGTAAAGACGCCCGGCGTATTGGTCACGATGATCCGCCGTGCGCGCGCGGCGGACAGGTCGATATGGTCGGTGCCGGCGCCGAAATTCGCGATGAGCTTTAAACGGTCGCCCGCCTGTTCGATCAGGTCCGCGTCGATCCGGTCGGTCACGGTGGGCACCAGCACGTCGCATGCCCGTGCCGCCGCCACGAGCGCGTCCTGCGATAGCGCGCCGTCATCCTCGTTCAGCCGCGTATCGAACAATTCGCGCATGCGCGCCTCGGTCGCGGGGAGGAGCTTGCGCGTGACGGCGATGCGGGGCTTGCCGTCGATGCGGCGCTGGGGAAATTCGTCGGCCATATTGCGGCGCTACGACCCCTTTGCCGCGCGGGTCAAGGGGGCGGCCCGCCGCATGATGGCGGAGCGCGCACCGCGATGGCGTTCCGGGCCGCGTCGGGGATAGTCATGGGGATGGATTGCGATATTGCCCCGGATGCATCGGCGGGGCTATTGCGATTCGTCATGCTCGCCAGGTTTCTGTCCGCCCTTGTCGTCGTCGTTATCGCATCGGGCGCACCCGCGCATGCCGAGGAGGACGTGCCGTACTGGGCCTCGATCCAGGTATCGCGTGCCAACATGCGGACGGGGCCAGGCGAGAATTACGCGATCGAATGGATTTATCAGCGCGACGGATTGCCGGTGAAAGTCGTCCGGCGGTTGAGCGGTTGGCGGCTGGTGGAGGATCCGGACGGCGCGCGCGGATGGATCGTGTCGCGTTTTCTCTCGCTCGAACGCACGTTCATCGTCACGGGCGAGGCGCTCGCCCCGATGCGCGCCAAGGGCAGCGAGACGGCGCCGCTGCTCTGGCGGCTGGAGCCGGGCGTGGTCGGCAATCTCGGCGAATGCGAGGGCGGATGGTGCGCCATGTCCATAGGCGACAGGGCAGGCTATGTCGCGGCGAACCGCATCTGGGGCGAGGGCGAACCCTGAGCGTGAGAGCGGCGCCCCCTTGCGCTGTGGCGGGGCATTGCCTAGGGCGTTTTCGCAAGTGCGATGTATCTGGCATGGCACGAGTCTCTTAGCCGGCGAGTCTGATTTTGGTCGACCTTTCGCAATATCTGCCGATCCTGATATTCCTGGGGATCGCGCTGGGGCTATCGGCCCTCTTCGTGTTCCTGCCCATGGGCGTGTCGCGCCTCACGGGTGCGCATAATCCCGATGCCGAGAAAAACTCGGAATATGAATGCGGTTTCCCCGCGTTCGAGGATCCGCGCAGCCAGTTCGACGTGCGATTCTATCTCGTCGCGATCCTGTTCATCATCTTCGATCTGGAGGCTGCGTTCCTGTTTCCCTGGGCCGTCAGCCTTGACCTGACCGGATGGCCGGGCTGGATCACGATGATGATATTTCTGGGCGAGCTGATCATCGGCTTTGCCTACGCATGGAAGAAAGGAGCGCTGGAATGGGAGTGAACGACACGCCTCTGGCCGCCAGCCCCAAAACACCGAACCCGCCGGGCACCACCGTGTCCGGCGCGGCGCATAATCCCGCCCTTCATGGCGAGCGCGCGCCCGATCCCGATTTCTTCAACTCGGTCAATGCCGAGGTTAGCGACAAGGGCTTCCTCGTCACCAGCACCGAGGAATTGTTCCAGTGGGCGCGGACCGGCTCGCTGTGGTGGATGACCTTCGGCCTTGCATGCTGCGCGGTGGAGATGATCCACGTCAACATGCCGCGCTATGACATGGAACGGTTCGGCGTCGCGCCGCGCGCCTCGCCGCGGCAGTCGGACGTGATGATCGTCGCCGGTACGCTGTGCAACAAGATGGCGCCTGCGCTGCGCAAGGTTTACGACCAGATGTCCGATCCCAAATATGTGATCAGCATGGGCAGCTGCGCCAATGGCGGCGGCTATTACCATTACAGCTATTCGGTGGTGCGCGGCTGTGACCGGATCGTGCCGGTCGACATCTACGTGCCCGGCTGCCCGCCCACGGCGGAGGCGCTGCTCTATGGCGTGATGCAGCTGCAGCGCAAGATCCGCCGCGTCGGAACGGTGGAACGCTGATGGCTGTCCGGCATTCCGCACCCAGGATCACCTCGAACGAAGGGGTGAGGGACACGCTGAGCGCGGCGCTGGGCGCGATGCTCGTCGACGCACATGAGGAGCATGGCGAGATCCTGCTTCGCGTGAAGCGTGAGCAATTGCCCGATGCGCTGCGGCTCCTGCGCGATTCCCACGAGTATCAGCAGCTCATGGAAATCGCCGGCGTCGATTATCCGCAGCGTCCCGAACGGTTCGAGGTGTGCTACTGCCTGCTGTCCCTGACGAAGAACCACCGCATCGTGGTGAAGGTCAACACGGACGAGGCGACGCCGGTGCCGACCGTGACCCATCTGTGGCCCGTCGCCGGATGGCTGGAGCGGGAGGTGTTCGACATGTTCGGCGTGCTTTTCGCCGGCAACCCGGACCTGCGCCGTATCCTCACCGATTATGGGTTCGAGGGGCATCCGTTCCGCAAGGATTTCCCGCTCACCGGCCATGTCGAGCTGCGCTATTCCGAGGATGAGAAACGCGTCGTCTACGAACCGGTGGAACTCGCGCAGGATCTGCGGCAGTTCGATTTCATGAGCCCGTGGGAAGGGGCGGATTACGTCCTTCCCGGCGATGAAAAGGCCGAGCCGACCGAGGCGCAGACCCGCGGTGCGCCCAAGGCCGACGAGCCGAAAACGACCGAGAGCGCGAAGCAGACCGGTGCCGGCGCAAAAGCCGATGCCAAGGCCGCGAAGCCCGTCGCCGCCGGCGAAGGCGCGAGCAAGGACGGCGGCAAGGACGCGCCCGCCCCCGAACCGACCGAGAATCAGCCGGGGCAGCCCGCGCGCGAGGGCAGGACGACCGACACCGCGGCCGGGACAGAGGTGAACGAAGACGATCCGCGCGCCGACGAGGATGCGCAGGACGGAGACAAGTCATGAGCATGACGCTCGAACAATCGCCGACCACCGGCGATGAGACGATCACGAACTACACGATCAACTTCGGGCCGCAGCACCCGGCCGCGCACGGCGTGCTCCGCATGGTCATGGAGCTTGATGGCGAGATCATCGAGCGCGTCGATCCGCATGTCGGCCTGCTCCACCGGGGCACCGAGAAGCTGATCGAGCACAAGACCTATCTTCAGGCGCTGCCCTATTTCGACCGGCTCGATTATTGTTCGCCGCTGTGCATGGAGCATAGCTACGTGCTGGCGATCGAGAAGCTGCTCAATGTCGAGGTGCCGGAGCGGGCGCAATATCTGCGCGTGCTGTTTGCCGAGCTGACGCGGATTTCGAACCATCTTCTCAATATCGGCTCGCACGTCATGGATGTCGGCGCGATGACGCCGAACCTGTGGGTGTTCGAATTGCGCGAGGATTGCCTCAATTTCTTCGAACGCGCGTCGGGCGCCCGCATGCACAGCGCCTATTTCCGGCCTGGCGGCGTGCATCAGGACGTGCCGCTCAAGCTGCTCACCGACATTGGCGACTGGGTCGATACGCGCCTGCCCGAACTGTTCGGCGACGCGATGAGCCTCGTCATCGACAATCGCATCTTCAAGCAGCGCAATGTCGATATCGCCAAGGTCAGCAAGGAAGACGCGATCGCGTGGGGCTTTTCCGGGCCGTTGATCCGCGCGGCGGGCATCGAATGGGACCTGCGCAAGTCGCAGCCCTATGACGTGTACGACCGCATGGATTTCGAGATTCCGGTGGGCACCAATTCCGATTGCTACGACCGTTTCATGGTCCGCGTCGAGGAAGTGTACCAGTCGGCGAAGATCATAAAACAGTGCATCGCCGAAATGCCGGAGGGGCCGATCGCGACGCTCGACCGCAAGGTGGCACCGCCCAAGCGCGGCGAGATGAAGCAGTCGATGGAAGCGCTCATCCACCATTTCAAGCTTTACACCGAAGGCTTTCACGTGCCTGCGGGCGAGGTTTATGTCGCGACCGAAAGCCCCAAGGGCGAATTTGGCGTCTATCTGGTGAGCGATGGCAGCAACAAGCCTTATCGCTGCAAGATCAGGCCGACGGCGTTCTCCCATCTTCAGGCGATGGATTTCATGTGCAAGGGCCATATGCTGCCCGACGCGACCGCCATTCTGGGCGCGATCGACGTGGTGTTCGGGGAGTGTGACCGCTAATGGCCGACCGTTATCTCGAAGCCGACACGCCGGAACTGCGCGCGCGGTGGGGCACGTTTGCGTGGACCGACGACAACGCCGCGAAAGCGAAGGACATCGTCGCGCGCTATCCCGACGGGCGTCAGAAATCCGCGGTGATGCCGCTGCTCGATCTCGCGCAGAGGCAGGTTGGCGCGGAAACGCAGACGCAGGGCTGGCTGCCCATTCCGGTGATGGAATATGTCGCCGCCTATCTCGACATGCCGATCATTCGCGTGGTCGAGGTCGCGACGTTCTACACCATGTACAACCTGGCGCCGGTGGGTCGGTTCCACGTGCAGGTTTGCGGCACGACGCCGTGCATGCTGCGCGGGTCGGACGATATCATCGCCGCCTGCAAGGCGCGCGGCATGGCCAAGGGGCACACGACCGAGGATGGTCTGTGGACGCTGACCGAGGTGGAGTGCATGGGCAATTGCGCGACCGCCCCGATGGTGCAGATCAACGACGGCAATTACGAGGATCTGACGCCCGACCGGCTGAATGCGGTGCTCGACGCGCTGGCGGCCGGGGAAACGCCGAAGGAAGGCACGCAGGAACCGGGGCGCCACACCAGCGAACCGTCCGGCGGGCCGACGACCCTGTGCGAAATGGTCGATGCGAACCACGATTACCGGAGCGAATGGTGATGGCCCGCGCGACCCCGTCCGATATTCGCAATTACCGCGTCGCAGCGGTCATGTTCTTCATCGCCTCGATCGCGTTTTTCGCGGTCGGTAACGTTGCGCTTGGCGCGGTTTTCCTCGCGCTGGGTGCGGTGTTCGTCGTGCAGGGACGCGGCGTGAGCGGTGAGGGGCACGAGTGATGGAACTGGTGCCGACACTGATCGTCGCGGTCATTGCGATCGCGATTGCCTGGAAATTTCTCAAAGGCGCGCTCAAGACGCTGGCATTGCTGGCGATTCTTCTTGTCGCCGCGCTTTTCGTGCTGGGAGGGCTGTGATGCTCGCCGACAAGGACCGTATCTTCACCAATGTCTACGGCTTTCAGGACTGGGGCCTGAAGGCGGCGCAGGCGCGCGGCGACTGGGACGATACGAAGGCGATCCTGGCCAAGGGTCAGGACGCGATCATCGACGAGATCAAGGCCAGCGGTCTGCGCGGCCGGGGCGGGGCGGGCTTTCCCACTGGCATGAAATGGTCCTTCATGCCCAAGGAATCGAAGGATGGCCGGCCGAGTTTTCTCGTCATCAATGCCGACGAATCCGAACCCGGTTCGTGCAAGGACCGCGAGATCATCCGCCACGATCCGCACAAGCTAATCGAAGGGGCGCTGGTCGCCGGTTTCGCGATGCGCGCGCGGGCGGCCTATATCTATATCCGCGGCGAATATATCCGTGAGGCCGAAACGCTCTTCGCCGCCGTGCAGCAGGCCTATGATGCCGGGCTGGTGGGCAAGAACGCCTGCGGTTCGGGCTATGATTTCGACGTGTTCGTCCACCGCGGTGCGGGCGCGTATATCTGCGGCGAAGAAACCGCGATGATCGAAAGCCTGGAAGGCAAGAAGGGGCAACCGCGCCTGAAACCGCCATTCCCGGCCGGTGCGGGCCTGTACGGGTGCCCGACGACGGTGAACAACGTGGAATCCATCGCGGTCGCACCGACGATCATGCGGCGCGGCGCGAACTGGTTCAACAGCTTCGGCCGCGAGAACAACAAGGGCACGAAGCTGTTCCAGATTTCGGGCCATGTCGAAAAGCCCTGCGTCGTCGAGGAATCGATGAGCATCCCGTTCAGCGAGCTGATCGAGAAGCATTGCGGCGGCATTCGCGGCGGCTGGGACAATCTGCTGGCCGTGATTCCGGGCGGATCGTCGGTTCCCCTCGTACCCGCGGCGCAGATCAAAGACGCGCCGATGGATTTCGACGGGCTCAAGGAGCTGGGCTCCGGCCTCGGCACCGCGGCGGTCATCGTTATGGACAAGTCCACCGACATCGTCCGCGCGATTTCGCGGATCAGCTATTTCTACAAGCACGAGAGCTGCGGCCAGTGCACCCCCTGCCGCGAGGGCACCGGCTGGATGTGGCGCGTGATGGAACGTCTTCGCGAAGGGGACGCCGCGCCCGAAGAGATCGACATGCTGTTCGAAGTGACGAAGCAGGTCGAGGGCCACACCATCTGCGCGCTGGGCGATGCGGCGGCTTGGCCGATCCAGGGGCTGATCCGTCATTTCCGCCCCGAGCTGGAGCGGCGGATCGGCGCGAACCTGCCGGAAGCGGCGGAATGATGGCGGCATACGGTTTGACAGGCGCGTCAATGTCGCTAGCACGCGCGCAACGCCGCATGGCGAACACGGGCGCGATGGCGCCGACCCAAGCAGAGAAGTATTCCCACTATGCCTAAGGTTACCGTCGACGGACAGGAACTCGAGGTGCCCGCAGGGGCCACCGTGCTGCAGGCATGCGAGCTTGCCGGCAAGGAAATCCCGCGTTTCTGCTATCATGAACGGCTGTCCATCGCGGGCAATTGCCGCATGTGCCTGGTCGAGGTGAAGCCCGGGCCGCCCAAGCCGCAGGCGAGCTGTGCGCTTCCCGCGACCGAGGGGCAGGAAATCCGCACCGATACCGAAATGGTGAAGAAGGCGCGGGAAGGGGTGATGGAGTTCCTGCTCATCAATCACCCGCTCGATTGCCCGATCTGCGATCAGGGCGGCGAGTGCGACCTTCAGGACCAGTCGATGGCCTATGGCCGCGGTGCGACGCGCTATCACGAGAACAAGCGCGCCGTGACCGAGAAATACATGGGCCCGTTGATCAAGACGATCATGACCCGCTGCATCCATTGCACGCGCTGTGTCCGGTTCAGCGAGGAGATCGCCGGCGTGGACGAGATCGGCGCGCTCTATCGCGGCGAGAACATGCAGATCACGACCTATCTGGAGCATGCGGCGAAGCATGAATTGTCGGCGAATGTCGTCGATCTGTGCCCGGTCGGCGCGCTGACCAGCCGGCCCTATGCCTATGAAGCGCGGCCCTGGGAATTGAAGAAGGTGCCGGGCATCGACGTGATGGACGGCGTCGGCAGCAATATCCGCATCGACAGCCGCGGGCGCGAAGTGTTGCGCATCCTGCCGCGCGTCAACGACGACGTGAACGAGGAATGGCTGACGGACAAGGGGCGCCACGCGCTCGACGGGCTGACCCGCCGCCGGCTCGACCGGGTGTGGATCCGCCGCGACGGAAAGCTGCAACCGGCCGACTGGAACGAGGCGTTCGGCATGATCCGCGATGCCGCACCGGGCGACAGCATCGCCGCGGTGCACGGCGATCTCGTCGATTGCGAGACATTGTTCGCGGCGAAAGCCTTGCTCAAGGCCATGGGCTCCTCACTGATCGAGGGGCGCCAGAACGGCATGGTCTACGACACCTCCAGCATGGCGGCGCTCAATTTCAATTCCGGGCTTTCGGGCATCGAGGAGGCCGATTGCATCCTCATCGTCGGGAGCCAGATCCGGTACGAGGCACCGCTCGTCAACACGCGCATCCGCAAGGCGGTGAAGCGCGGGGCGAAGGTGTTCATCATGGGCCCCGAATGGGAAACGACGTACCCTGTGACGTTCCTCGGCAATGATCTTGGCGGGCTGAACGATCTGTCCGGCGATCTGGCCGAGGCGATGGCGGCGGCGGAACGCCCCGCGATCATCGCCGGCGGTGCGGCATTGGCGCGCGGCGCGCTGGGCCGCTTGCTGGCGCTGGCGGGCGAGTGGAAGCTGCTCCGTGATGGCTGGAACGGGTTCAACGCGCTCCACGCCCCTGCGGCGCGGATGGGCGGGCTGATGCTCGGCTATGCGCAGGCTGGCGGGATGAAGGCCATCGCGGATGCAGCGCCCAAGGTGCTGCTGTCGCTGGGGGCCGACGAGATGGACTATGCGCCGTTCGAGAAGAGCCTGAAGGTCTATATCGGCCATCATGGCGACAAGGGCGCGCATGCGGCGGATATTATTCTGCCGGCCGCGGCCTACACCGAAAAGCACGGCACCTATGTCAATATCGAAGGGCGCGTGCAGCGTTCGGAAAAATCGGTCTTCGCGCCCGGCGACGCGCGGGAGGACTGGACCATTCTACGCGCGCTCGCCGATGCGCTGGGCGTGAGCGTCGGCTTCGACAGCTTCGACGAATTGCGCAGCGCGATGCACCGGGAAGTGCCCTCGCTCGCGATTGACGGGCTGGCAGAATTCGGCACGACATTGCCCGCAGGTGGCGGCGAGGCTTCGGGCGTCATCGACGCCTACCCGGTGAAGGATTACTACCTCAGCAACGCGATCTGCCGCGCCAGCCCGACGATGCAGCGCTGCTCGGCCGAATTGCTCCACGGGGAAGAAGTGGCGGAGGCCGCGGAATGACTGCTTTCTTCGTAGATCTGGGCATGGCCTATGGCTGGGCGTGGTTTCTGGCGACGGTTATCGGCGTAATGCTGATCGCGTTGCCGTTGATGCTTGGTGTGGCGATGATCATCTACGCCGACCGGAAAATCTGGGCGGCGATTGCGTTGCGGCGCGGGCCCAACGTGGTCGGCCCGTTCGGCCTGCTGCAAAGCTTTGCCGACGGGTTGAAAGTGTTTCTTCAGGAAACGATCATTCCGTCGGCGGCGAACAAGGGCCTGTTCCTGATCGCGCCGATCATCACCTTTACCGTGGCACTGCTCGCATGGGCGGTCATTCCGTTCGGGCCGGGAATGGTGCTCGCCAATATCAATGTCGGCCTGCTCTATGTCCTGGCGATCAGTTCGCTGGGCGTGTACGGGGTCGTGATTTCGGGCTGGGCGTCGAACTCGAAATACCCGTTTTTCAGTGCGATGCGCGCCGCGGCTCAGATGATTTCGTATGAGGTGTCGATCGGGTTCATCCTGATCTGCGTCATCCTCTATGCCGGCACGAGCAATCTGAACGGCATCATCCTGGCGCAGGTCGGGCACGGGTTCGGGCTTGTGAACGGGTTCGTCTTCAACATTCTGCTGTTCCCGATGTGGGTGATGTTCCTGATTTCCTCGCTGGCGGAAACCGCACGTGCGCCGTTCGACCTGACCGAGGCGGAATCAGAACTCGTCGCGGGGTATCAGACCGAATATTCGTCGATGAGCTTCGCGCTGTTCTGGCTCGGCGAATATGCCAACGTGCTGCTGATGTGTGCGTTGAATGCCATCCTGTTCTTTGGCGGGTGGTTGCCGCCGCTCAATATCGATCTCATCCCGTGGTTCGACATTCCGGGCATCATCTGGCTGCTTTTGAAGATCCTGTTCTTCTTCTTCATCTTCAGCTGGGTGAAGGCGACCGTGCCGCGTTTCCGCTACGATCAGCTGATGCGGCTTGGCTGGAAGGTGTTCCTGCCGTTGAGCCTGGTGTTCGTGGTTTTGGTTTCGGGCTGGCTCATGCTGACGCGCTATGACGGCAATGCCTATCAATCGAATTGCATGGTTGCGCGCGGCGCCATCGATGGCGCGCCCGTTTCCCCGCTTTGCAGGATCGAGGACGTTCAATGAGTGTCGCACAGCTCGTCAAGAGCTTCACCCTCTGGGAATTCGTGAAGGCGCATGCGCTGACGCTGAAGTATTTCTTCAAGCCGAAAGCGACGATCAACTACCCCTTCGAGAAGAACCCGCTGTCGCCCCGTTTCCGCGGCGAACACGCGCTGCGCCGCTACCCCAATGGCGAGGAACGCTGCATCGCGTGCAAGCTGTGCGAGGCGGTGTGCCCGGCACAGGCGATCACGATCGAATCGGAACCGCGCAAGGACGGCAGCCGCCGCACGACGCGCTACGACATCGACATGACGAAGTGCATCTATTGCGGCTTCTGCCAGGAAGCCTGTCCGGTGGATGCCGTGGTCGAGGGGCCGAATTTCGAATATTCGACCGAAACGCGCGAGGAACTGCTCTATGACAAGGCCAAGCTGCTCGCAAACGGGGACAAGTGGGAACGCGCCATCGCCGCGAACCTTGAAGCGGACGCCCCCTACCGCTAGGGGCGCGGCGCGGGACATGATGAAACCATGATTCAGACCATAACCTTCTACCTGTTCGCGGCGCTGCTGATCCTGTCGGCGGTGTTCGTCATCATGGCGCGCAACCCGGTGCATTCGGTGCTCTGGCTGATCGTCTGCTTCTTCAACGCGGCGGCGCTCATGATCCTCATCGGGGCGGAATTCATCGCGATGCTGCTCGTCATCGTCTATGTCGGGGCGGTCGCGGTATTGTTCCTGTTCGTGGTGATGATGCTCGACATCGATTTCGCCGAATTGCGGGCCGGTTTCGTAAAGAACTTTCCGTTCGGCATCATTCTCGCCATCGTGCTGCTGGCCGAACTCGTGCTGGGCTTCGGTGCCTATCGCGCCGGCGGGCTGGATATCGGCATGGCGGACGGAACCGCGGCGCCCATCATCGGCGAATCGAACATCGAATCGCTGGGTGCGCTGCTTTACGGTCGTTACCTCTTCCTGTTCGAGGCAGCGGGCGTCGTTCTGCTCGTGGCGATGGTCGGTGCGATCGTGCTGACCCTGCGTCAGCGCAGCGAGGTGCGCGGGCAGAACATCGCGCATCAGATCGCGCGCCGGCCCGAGGATGCGACTTACAACGCGAGCCCGGAAACGGGGAAGGGAGTGCGGCTGTGATCGGGATCGAACATTATATCGTGATCAGCTCGATCCTGTTCGTGCTGGGCGTGCTCGGCATCTTCCTCAACCGGAAGAACATCATCGTCATCCTCATGTCGATCGAGCTCATCCTGCTCGCCGTGAACATCAATCTCGTCGCGTTCAGCGTGTTCCTCAACGACATGGTCGGGCAGGTCTTCGCGATGTTCGTGCTGACCGTCGCGGCGGGCGAGGCGGCCATCGGGCTCGCCATTCTGGTCATCTATTTCCGCAGCCGTGGCACCATTGCGGTGGACGACGTCAATCGGATGAAGGGGTAAGCCGGTCGTGTCGTCGATTTCGATCATCGTTTTCCTGCCCTTGCTGGCCGCGATCGTCGCGGGGCTGGGCAATCGCGCCATCGGCAGTTTCGCGGCAAAGATCGTGACGACCGGCGCGTTGTTCGTGTCGTGCGCGCTGTCCTGGCCGATTCTCCTGACCTATCTTGGCGGTGACGTCGACGGAACGGTCGTACCGGTGCTGAACTGGGTCCGGTCCGGCGGCATGGTGTTCGACTGGGCGCTGCGCGTCGACACGCTGACTGCGGTGATGCTGGTCGTGATCACGACCGTGTCGGCACTCGTGCACCTCTACAGCTGGGGCTACATGGACGAGGATCCGGATCAGCCGCGCTTCTTCGCCTATCTGTCGCTTTTCACGTTTGCCATGCTGATGCTGGTGACGGCGAACAATCTGGTGCAGATGTTCTTCGGCTGGGAAGGGGTTGGGCTGGCGTCCTACCTCCTGATCGGGTTCTGGTTCCGCAAACCGTCGGCGAGTGCCGCCGCCATCAAGGCGTTCGTCGTCAACCGCGTGGGCGATCTCGGCTTCATGCTCGGGATTTTCGGGACGTTCCTGGTCTTCGGCACGGTTTCGATTCCGGAGATTCTCGCGGCCGCGCCGGGCATGGCCGGGTCCAGCATCACGTTCCTCGGCATGCGGCTCGACACGATGACGATCCTGTGCCTGCTGCTGTTCATCGGCGCGATGGGCAAGTCGGCGCAGCTCGGCCTGCACACCTGGCTGCCTGATGCGATGGAAGGGCCGACGCCCGTCTCCGCGCTCATCCACGCGGCGACGATGGTCACCGCGGGCGTGTTCATGGTGTGCCGCCTGTCGCCGATGTTCGAGGCCGCGCCGATCGCGCTCGCCGTCGTGACCGTGGTGGGTGCGCTGACCTGCATCTTTGCCGCGACGGTCGGCACGACGCAGACCGATATCAAGCGCGTCATCGCCTATTCGACCTGTTCGCAGCTTGGCTACATGTTCTTTGCCGCGGGCGTCGGCGCCTATGGTGCGGCGATGTTCCACCTGTTCACCCATGCCTTCTTCAAGGCGCTGCTGTTCCTCGGCGCGGGTTCGGTCATCCACGCAATGCATCATGAGCAGGACATGCGGTATTACGGCGCGCTGCGCAAACGCATCCCGGTGACGTTCTGGGCCATGATGGCGGGCACGCTGGCGATCACGGGCGTCGGTCTCTACGCGCTGCACCTCGGTTTTGCAGGCTTCTATTCCAAGGATGCCATTCTCGAAGCGGCTTTTGCCCGTGGCACCGAGGCGTCTTACCTGGCCTTTGCGCTCGGTATCTTCGCGGCTCTGCTGACGAGCTTCTATAGCTGGCGCCTGATGTTCCTGACGTTCTGGGGCAAGCCGCGCTGGTCGCAGTCGGAGCATATTCAGCATGCCGTGCACCATGGCGAGCATGATCCCGACGATCACAATCCCGCGCGTCAGGAGGATGCCGGGCACGATCCGCACGCTCTGGTTGTCGCCGACGACGCGGCGGCCGACGGGACGGCGGGCTATCATCCGCATGAAAGCCCGATCGTGATGCTGATCCCGCTGATCGTGCTGTCGCTTGGTGCGGTGTTCGCGGGGGGCGTGTTCAATCACGCCTTCATCGACAGCGAAGCGTTCTGGAACGGCAGCATCTTCTATAATGAAGGGCTGATCCATGCGCTGCATGAAACGCCGATGTGGGTGAAATACGCACCTTTCGTCGTGATGCTGATCGGGCTTGCCATCGCGTGGAACAATTACATCCGCAATCCGGCGGCGCCTGCCGGTTTCGTCGAGAAGTTCGGGGGTGTGTATACCTTCCTCAAGAACAAGTGGTATTTCGACGAGCTCTATAATTTCCTGTTCGTGCGCCCGGCGTTCTGGCTTGGTCGCAAGTTCTGGAAATGGGGCGATGTCGGCTTCATCGACCGGTTCGGACCTAATGGCGCCGCGCGCGTCGTGGCCGGCGGGTCCCGGCTCGCCGCCAAGGTGCAGTCTGGTTATCTCTACAGCTATGCGCTGATCATGTTGCTTGGGCTGGTCGCCGCGATCAGCTGGGCCATTGCACGCTAAGGACGGGGCGCGACACGAATAATGGACGGTTTTCCCATCCTTTCCCTCATGCTTCTGGTTCCGCTTGCCGGGGCCATCGCCTGTTTCTTCGTCAATGCGGGGACGGCGCGCGCCATTGCGCTCGCCGCGACGCTGGCCGATCTGCTGCTCGGCATCGCGCTATGGGCGAGCTTCGACATTGGCGGGGCGCAGTGGCAGTTCGTGGAGCGGGCCGAGCTTTTCGCAGGGTTCGGCTATGCGCTCGGCATTGATGGCATCGCGCTGATGCTCATCGTGTTGTCGGTGTTCCTGATGCCGATCTGCATCGCGGCAAGCTGGCTGTCGGTGAAAGCCCGCGTTGGCGAATACATGGCGGCGTTCCTGTTGATGGAAATGCTGATGATCGGCGTTTTCGCGGCGCAGGATCTCTTCCTGTTCTACATCTTCTTCGAGGCCGGTCTGATCCCGATGTACCTCATCATCGGGGTGTGGGGCGGCGACAACCGTATCTATGCGTCGTACAAATTCTTCCTCTACACGCTGCTCGGCTCCGTTCTCATGCTGATTGCGATGTTCTGGATGGCGAATGCGGCGGGTACGACCGATATTCCGACGCTGATGTCCTATGATTTCCCGGCCGGTGCGCAGACGTGGCTCTGGCTCGCGTTCTTTGCGAGCTTTGCGGTGAAGATGCCGATGTGGCCGGTGCACACCTGGCTTCCCGACGCCCACGTTCAGGCGCCGACGGCGGGGTCCATCATCCTCGCCGGCGTGCTGCTCAAGATGGGCGGCTATGGCTTCATCCGGTTTTCGCTGCCGATGTTCCCCGATGCTTCGGCACAATTCGCGTGGCTGATCTTCGGCCTCTCGATGGTGGCGGTGGTCTACACCAGCCTTGTTGCGCTGGTGCAGCAGGACATGAAGAAGCTCATCGCCTATTCCTCGGTCGCGCATATGGCGATCGTGACCGGCGCGCTGTTTGCCTTCAATGTGCAGGGGCTCGAGGGGGCGATGATCCTGATGCTGAGCCACGGGCTCGTGTCGGGCGCGCTGTTCCTGTGCGTCGGCATCATCTACGACCGGCTGCATACGCGGGAAATCTCGCGTTATGGCGGGCTGGCGATCAACATGCCGCGCTATGCACTGTTCTTCCTGCTTTTCACCATGGCGAGCATCGGCCTTCCGGGGACGAGCGGTTTCGTCGGCGAATTCCTGAGCCTTGCCGGCATGTACGAGATTTCGAGCTGGCTGGCGCTAGTGTGCACGACGGGCATTATCCTCGGCGCCGGCTACATGCTGTATCTCTACCGCCGCGTGGCGTTTGGCGAACAGGTCAATGCCGATGCCGCCGCCATGCCCGACCTCGACAAGCGCGAATGGGCCATGCTGATTCCGCTGGCCGCCGCGACCATGTGGATGGGCATCTATCCCGAAAGTTTTCTGGCCCCGATGCGCGCCGATATCGAATGGCTGGATCAGCGCATTGGCGCTTCTGCGCCCGCAGGGGACGCGCATCTCGCGTTGCCGAGCGCGGAGGCGCGTGCCGCCGCCATCGAAGCCGCGCATGAGGGGGGAGCGCACTGATGAACGATTTCTCCCAATCCCTGCAACTGATCGCCGCCGAGGAAGTCCTCACGGTTGGCGGGCTCATCCTGTTGCTCGCCGCCGCATGGCTCGGCGACCGGTCATCGAAGGCGATTTCGATCGCCGCGGTGGCCGTGCTCGCGATCTGTGCCTTCATCGCCGCGCCGACGTTGGGCGAAGGGCTGATGGGGCCGGAAACCGTCGCGTTTGGCGGGCAGTACACGGCCGATGCCTTTGCTGCCTTCGCGAAGCTGCTCATCTATCTGTCGGCGGCGGTTGCGCTCATGGTGGCGCCGGGGTTCTTCGATCGCCATGGGGCGATGCGTGCGGAATATCCCGTGCTGATCCTGTTCGCCGTGCTCGGCATGAACATGATGGTGGCGGCGACCGATTTCCTGACGCTGTATATCGGGCTCGAACTCAACAGCCTCGCAGCCTATGTGCTGGCGGCGTTCCTGCGCACCGATGAGCGTTCGGCCGAGGCGGGCCTGAAATATTTCATCCTCGGCGCGCTGGCGAGCGGGATCATCCTGTTCGGGATGAGCCTCGTCTATGGCTTTGCCGGCAGCACCGATTTCGCCGCCGTGCGCTTTGTGCTGAGCGGGCCGTTGTCGACAGGTGCACTGTTCGGGCTGATTTTCGTGCTCGCAGGCCTCGCCTTCAAGATCAGCGCCGTGCCGTTCCACATGTGGACGCCCGACGTTTACGAAGGTGCGCCGACGCCGGTGACGACGTTCTTCGCCACCGCGCCCAAGGTCGCCGCATTGGCGCTGACCATGCGGGTGGCGTTCGGGCCGTTCGGCGCGCAGGTCGACGCCTGGCAGCAGATCGTGATCTTCGTCGCGCTCGCATCGATCGTGGTCGGCGCGCTGGGTGCCATCGGGCAGGCCAATATCAAGCGTCTGCTGGCCTATTCGTCGATCAACAATATCGGGTTCCTGCTCATCGGTCTTGCCGCCGCGACGCCGCAGGGCGCATCGGCGATGCTCGTCTATCTCTTCATCTATGTCTTCATGTCGGTCGCGGGTTTCGTCATCGTGCTGATGATGCGCGACGCGGATGGACAGGCGATCGAGTCCATCGAGGATTTTGCCGGGTTGTCGCGGACGCGTCCTGGGCTTGCGTGGGCGTTGCTCGCCGTGATGTTCAGCCTTGCGGGCATTCCGCCGCTGTTCGGTTTCTGGGGCAAGTTCGTCGTGTTTCAGGCGGCGGTGAGTGCCGATCTCATCATGCTGGCCGCGATCGGCATCGCGGCGAGCGTCATCGGCGCGTTCTATTATATCAAGATCGTGAAGATCGCGTTTTTCGACGAGCCGGTGGACCGGGTCGCGCCCGTAACGCAAACATCGCACAAGGTCATCCTTGCCGTGGCATGCATCGTCATCTCGCCGCTGGGTTATCTGCTCACGCCGTGGCTGGGCTCGCTTGCCGACAAGGCGGCGCTCGCGCTGTTCCTGATTGTCTGATCGGGTCGTGCGTTCACCGATCGAGGTGGTATCCTCGATCGGGTCGACGAATACCGAATTGCTGGCCCGGTGCGGGCGCGGGGAGGCGGTTCGCGAGGGTTCCTGGCTCGTCGCGGACCGGCAAACCGCGGGCCGCGGCCGGCTTGGGCGCGAATGGTACGATGGCGCCGGCAATTTCATGGGGTCGACCGTTGTCGCTTTGAACGGCGGGGATCCGGCGGCCCATACGCTGGCGCTCGTGGCGGCGCTGGCCGTGTATGAAACGATCGCCGCGGCGCTTGCCGATACAAGGCGGCTGATGTTGAAATGGCCGAATGACGTACTGTGGGAGGGGGCGAAAATCGCCGGCATCCTGCTGGAGAGACAGGGCGACACGGTCGTGGCGGGCATCGGGGTCAATCTCGCTCGCGCGCCGCAGATTGACGGAATGGCAACGGCATCGCTTGCCGATATGGGCGTGCATGTCGCACGCGACGCGCTCGCACAGGAGCTTGCGCACCAGTTCGCGGTATGTCTCGCGCTCTGGCGTGGGTCCGGGCTGGTCGAGATCGTGTCGCGCTGGATCGCGCGCGGCCCGGCGCGCGGCACGCTTCTGTCCGCCTCCGTTCCCGGAGAAGGGGCGGTGACCGGGCGTTATGCAGGGCTCGGGCCGGACGGATCGCTGCGGCTAAGCCTTGCGGATGGGCGGGAACGCGCCATCTATGCGGGAGAGGTGGCGATGATCGCCGGCGAAGGAGATGACTGAAGCCATGTTGCTGGCCGTCGATGTCGGAAACACCAATATTGTCTTTGCCGTGATCGCGGGGCGCGACGTGCGCGCCCGCTGGCGGATCGCGACCGATGCGCGGCGCACGGCGGATGAATATGCGGTATGGCTGATGCAACTGTTCGCCATCGGCGGGCTGAGCTTTGCGGATATCGACCGGATCATCGTATCGTCGGTGGTTCCGCGCTCACGGCATAACATGACCGTGCTGGGCGAAAAATATTTCGGCACCGTACCGATCTTCGCCGGGGAAAGCGCGGATGGCTGGGGCATCGAAATCGATGTGGAGGAGCCGCGCTCGCTCGGCGCGGACAGGGCGGTCAATGCCATTGCCGCGCACGATGCCATTCCCGGCGACCTGATCGTGATCGATTTCGGCACGGCCACCACATTTGATGTCGTCGATTTCAATGGCGCCTACAAAGGGGGCATCATCGCGCCGGGGATCAACCTGTCGCTCGATGCGCTCGTCAATGCGGCGGCAAAACTCCCGCGCATCGCGATAGAGGGACCGAGCCAGAGCACGTCCGTCATCGGCCGCAATACCGAAACGCAAATGCACATCGGCGTTTTCTGGGGCTATGTCGCCATGATGGAAGGGCTGGTTGCCCGGCTTAGGTCGGAAATCGGCCGCCCGGTCAAGGTGGTCGCCACCGGCGGTCTTGCCCTGCTCTTCGATACGCACACCGATATTTTCGACGTCGTCGACGTCGACCTTACGCTCACAGGCCTTGCCATACTGGCAGAACGGGCCGGAAAGAACTTATGAAACCGAAAAACGAACTTCTCTTCCTCGCGCTTGGCGGATCGGGGGAGATCGGCATGAACGTCAATCTCTACGGCTGCGACGGCAAATGGCTGATGGTCGATCTGGGAATGACCTTTTCCGATCCGGGCTATCCCGGCGTCGACCTCGTCTTTGCCGATCTCGATTTTATCGAGGAACGCCTCGACGATCTCGAGGCGATCGTCGTCACCCATGCCCACGAGGATCACATCGGGGCGGTGCCCTATTTCGCGGCCGATCTCGGCGTGCCGATCTACGCGACCCCGTTCACGGCCGAACTTGTCCGGCTGAAGCTGGAGGAAGCGGGCATTCAGGACGAGGTCGAACTGCGCATCATCGACCATCTCGACGAATTTCAGGTCGGGCCGTTCGGGATCCGTTACGTCCCGCTCGCCCATTCGATTGCGGAGGGCAACGCCCTGCTGATCGACACGCCTTATGGCCGCGTGTTCCATACCGGCGACTGGAAGCTCGACAGCGATCCGCAGGTCGGCGAACCGGCCACGGCGGAGGAGCTGCGCGAAATCGGGGACGATGGCGTGCTCGCGCTCGTGTGCGATTCCACCAATGTGTTCAACCCGTCGGCCTCCGGGTCCGAGGGCGAGGTGCGCAAGGCGCTCGAGGCGGAGATCGCGCGCCATGCGGGTAAGCGCATCCTGGTGACGACGTTTGCATCCAATGTCGCGCGGCTCCAGACCTTGGGCCGGGTGGCGAAGGAAAGCGGGCGGACGCTATGCGTGGCGGGTCGTTCGCTCGACCGTATCATCGGCGCGGCGCAGAAAAGCGGTTACCTGCTCGATTTCCCCGACACGGTCAGTTTCGACGAGGCGATGGACATTCCGCGCGGCGAGCTGCTCATCGTGGCCACCGGTGGTCAGGGCGAACCGCGCGCCGCTCTCGGGCGGATCGCGGCGGAAAATCACCCGCTCGAACTGAGCAAGGGCGACGTCGTGCTGTTCTCCAGCCGGCAGATCCCCGGCAACGAACTGGCCATCGGCTATATCATGAATCAGCTCGCCCGGCGCGGGATCGAGATGGTCACCGACCGGCAGGAGCTCATCCACGTGTCGGGTCATCCCGGCCGTCCCGAACTGATCGAGCTGTATGGCTGGCTCAAACCGGAAATCCTCGTTCCCGTGCACGGCGAAACGCGCCACATGATGGAGCAGGCGCGGCTCGGGCTGGAGCAGGGGATCCCCCACGCCATCGATCAGCGCAACGGCGACATCGTCCGCCTCGCGCCCGGAAAGCCGCACAAGATCGGCGAAACGCAGGCCGGGCGCCTGCTGCTCGACGGGGACATCATCGTGCCGGCGGATGGCGAATCCATAGCCGCGCGGCGCAGGCTCGCGGCCAATGGGCTGGTGACCGTGGTATTGCCGGGCAAGGGCGCAAAGACCGCCCCCGCGATCAGCGCGGTGGGCCTCCCGCTCGACGAGGACATGGACGATTTCGTCGCCGAGGCGCAGGCCGACATCGGCAAGGCGCTTGGCCGGTTGAAGGGTGGTCGCGCCAAGGATCGCTCCGCCGTTCACGAGGCCGCGCGCCTTGCCGCCCGCCGCGCCGCACGCCGGTGGTCGGGCAAGAACCCGCAGGTCGTCGTGCTGACCATGGGGTGATCGATGCAGCTGACATCCGGCCTTGCGATCTATCTGCTGTTCTGGGTCATGGCGGCGTTCGTCGTCATGCCCTTCGGCATTCGCACGCATAACGAAACGGGTGAGGGCGGAATTTCGGGCCAGGCAGACAGCGCGCCCGTCAATTTCCGCCCATTTCAGGTCATCGTGCGCGCAACGCTGCTCTCGGCGGCGGTGTTCGCGCTGTTCTATGCCAATTACCGGGCGGGCTGGATCACAGTCGACGATCTCAATTTCGTTCAGCCGCCCGAGGACATCGCCGCCCGGCAATACGAGTCCGAATAGCTATTTGCGGATCCGCTCGATCGCTTGCGCGAGCGCGACGTAAAGCTTGCCCATGTCGGACGACAGCAGCGTGATCGACAGCGCATTGCCGTCCCGCGTCGACAACAGGTTGCGCAGCATCGTTTCGAAGTCGCGAATGTAGCGATTGACGTTCTCGCGAAATTCGGCGTCGGCCTCGTAATGGTCGTGCACCGAACGCGCCTCCCCATTGTCGAGCAGGCGAACCGCGCGGCGCGTGAAAATGCCGCGCTCGCCGCGCAGATACGCCTGCCACGCGGTTTCGCTGACCTCGGCGGAGAGTACCTTGTCGATGTCGATCGCCGTCGAATGGAGCGCATCGGTGATCTGCGCGACGCGGCGAGCGAAGCCCTCGTCGCTGTCCTCTTCGGCGCGGGCGCGTGCCTCCGCAATGCGATGTTCGAGATGGGCCGTCAGCTCGTCAATGCCGCGAAGCCGCTCCTCCAATTGCCGGGCGGCGGTCTGTGCTGCTTCCGTCGCCTGCGCGAGCGTCGCATCGAGCGCGGCGACAGTTTTCCCGCCCGTCCGGTTCAGCGCGTCCTGCACCGCCGCGCCGGTCCGTGTCCCGACATCTGCGGCCAGCGCCGCGACCGCCGTGGCCGAATTGCCCTCGATCTCGGCAATGGCGGACCGGTTCGCCTCGGCCAGTGCGCGCACCGCACCGTTCAGCGCCGCCTCCGCCGATGCGGTCATGGCCTCTGCATCGGCGCGGGTGCGTTCGACCATGTCGCGCAGTTCGATGAGCTGTTCCGCGTGGTCCGCACCGCGCGCCTGCATCGTGTCGTGCAAGGCATCGATTTCGGCCATCGCGGCGCGCGTCTGCTCCCGCGTGGCGGCGACAGCCTGGCTCAGACGCTGGCCCTCTTCGCCAGCCCCGCTCACCATGTCGCGCACCGCGGTCACGGTGCGGTCCATCGTTTCAAGCCGTTCTTCCGCCTGCGTCAGCGCCTGCGGCAACGTATCGCGCGAATGGCGGGCGCTGGCCTCGATCAGTTCGAGCAGGCGCGCGCTCTGTTCACGAAGCGCGCCAACCGCCGTATCCGTCCCGTTCAGCGCCTCGCGGCTGTCGCCCAGCTGCTGCGACAGCGCCGCCAGGCCTGCGGCGATCGTCGCTTCCGCGACGCGACCGCGCGCGGCGGCGTCGTCCATCCGTTCGCCATATTCGGACAGCTGCGTCGAGATATGTTCGGCATGGCGGGCCAGATCGCCGCTGGCCGCTTCGTAGCGCTGGCGGCGCGTCTCGATCTCCGCATCGAGATCGCCGAGCCGTTCGCCCAGCCGTTCGGTCATGGCGTGGCTGGCGTCCTCGGCCTGCACGATGCGTTCGGCAAGCTGTGCATCCATCGTTTCGCCGCGCCGGGCAAGGTCGTCGTGGAGGCGGCTGATTTCCGCGGACAGGGCGCGAACCCGCGCGCCCGTCGCGTCGAGCGCTTCCTGACCCGTCCCGTCGATCTTCGCGAACAGGGCATCGGCGCCGGCGCCGATTTCGTCGAGGCGGGCATGCCATTGCCGGCCCACGTCCTGCGCCCCTGTATCGATCGCGCCGAGCTGTTCGCGCAAGGCATCGAGCCCGCGCTGACGGCTTTCCTCGATACGTGCGCGCGCGGCGTCCAGCGTATCCTCCAGCGCGCCACACTGGCTGCGAAGGGCGTCGATCCCTTCGCCCTGCTGTGCCCCAATACGCTCGCGCAGCGCGGTGCTTTCGCGGTCGAGCGCGGCGAACCGGGCCGCCGTTTCCTCGCCCAGTTGCGCAAGCCGCCGTTCGAATTCGGTGAGGACAGCGCCCGCCCGGTCGTGCATCGCGTCGATCCTGATGGCGCTGGCCTCGCCAGCCTCGCCCAGCCGTTCGAACCCGGATGTGAGCCGCGCAACCTGATCGTCGGCGGTGGAGCCGGCCTGCCCGATGGAATTCGTAAGATCGCGCGTCGCATTGGTGAGGACCGGAATCTGCCCGCGCAGGTTTTCCATGTTGGTCAGCGCCTTGCGAGCGGTTTCGTGCAGCGTTTCGACCCGCGCGCCGTTTTCCCCGATCAGCGTTTCGAGCCGGTGCGCGCTTTCCCCGATGCGATCGGTCGCCACGCGGCCCAGCGATTCAAGATCGCGCGCCTGGTAGGTCAAGAATTCGCGCGCGATGCTGAGTTCGCCATTGACGCGCACCAGCCGGTCCTCGAGCGAACGGGCCTCATCGCGGAGCAACGCCGCGTTTTCGGCAAAGCGGCTCGCTTCCGCCCTGCTGAACCGCATGGCAACCGCCCAGCCGGCGAGGATCAGGAGCACCGGCATCGACCATGCGACGATCATCTCGGCCCATCGCGCCGCATCGCTGCCCGCCGCGGCATCGCGTTGCGCATAGACATAGAACGCCGTCCACACGGCAATCGCGACCGCCACGACGCCCGGCGCGAGCCACCGGCGCGCGCCGGGCGCCGCGACCTCGGGCTCTGTGTTCCAGTCCGTTTCGCCCTCGGTCCGCTCCTCCGCAATCGGGGCGGTGACGGCGTGATCGGTCTGCTCGTCCGTGCCGATGGACACGATATTGCGCTGTTCCTTCATAGTTGTTGCAAATAGCATGGTTCGCGTCTCGCGGAACCCTCCCTCGGTCCGCTTTTGCGCAGCTTTTGCAACCGGCTCTGGGTAAAGCGGGGCTGCACCGGCTTGCATCGGGGCGAAGTGCGATCCATGAATGACGACGCCCGGCGCTGAGAGGAAGCGTGGCGCGGGGCGCATTCATGCCATTCCAGCTCTTGCAATCGTATCGAATTGGGGAATTTCGTTGCGCGTCGCTGTTCTTTCCATGCTGGAGCCTTTCGACGGCGATGGCTTGCGTCCGGGCATGTCGCGTCCGCGGGCCCGCCTTCGCGTGGGCGGGCAGGCCGTGATCCGCCACCAACTCGACCTCGCGCTGGCGGCCGGGGCGCAGCGCATCCTGCTGCTCGCCGATGCGGGGGAGGAGGGGGTCGACGGCGTTCTGCGCGCGGCCCGCGATCAGGGGGTCGATGCGCGCAGGATTTCGGATTCTCCCGGCCTGTGCGCGATGGTGAGCACGGCGGACGAGATACTGCTGCTGACCGATGGTCTGCTGTCGGATCCGGCGACGGCGCTCCCGATGCTCGACAAGGGGTCGATGGTCGCGACCCTGCCGATCGAACCGGGGCTGGCGCTGGGTTTCGAGAGGCTGGATGCCGAACGCGCGTGGGCCGGGCTGTTGCTGATGCCGGGATCGCTTTGCGAGCGGCTGCGCCAATTGCCGCGCGATTGCGACGTTGCCTCCTCCCTTCTGCGCATCGCGCTGATGGCGGGGGTCGCGACGAAGCCGGTCGACGAGGCCTGCCTTGACGATCATCGCTGGGCGATCGTGGCGAACAATCGCATCGCGCATGACGTCGAGGCAGCGCAGCTTTCGCGCAGCCTTGAGGAGACACGCGGCAGGACGCCGGGGCCACGCCTCGCGGCCATGGCGGTACGGCGGTTCAGCGCCAGTTTCCTCGAAACCGACCGCTCGCCGGTCTTCCTCTGGTATGCGGCGCTGGGCGTCCTGCTCGTGGCGGGCGGGGTGACGGCTTTTCTCTCTGTGTGGAGCGGCCTGCTTCTGTTTGCCTTCGCATGGCTCGCCGGGCGCGGTGCACTCGTTCTCGAAGAGGCGGTGCGGCAGGGCCGGATCGGCATGACCGCGCGAAGCCGCATGTGGCGCGGCGCGGCGTCGCTGTTCGATGTCGTGCTGGTCGTCGCGCTCGGCTTGGCCCTGACCGATGGCGACTGGGCGCGGTTCGGGGGCTGGTACCTTGCCTTCGTGCTCGTCGCGACGGTCGCGATCGGAGAGTTTCAGGCGGAACCGGAACGGGTGCGGGTGTGGCTTGCCGACCGTTTCGTGCTGTGCGTGGCGCTTGCCCTGTTCGCCTATACAGGGATGCTGGCGCCGTTTGCCATGGTGCTTTCGGCGCTGGTGCTCGCCGTATGGGCGGTGGTTGCGCGCGGCGGCGGAAACGCCCGGCGCGGCTGATGAACCAAAAAAAGGGCGAAGGCGCGGCCTTCACCCTTTTCGGTTCGTTCAAATCGCAGTCAACGGCGCGGTGTGCGCCGGCGCGTCAGCCAGAGCAGCACAAGCCCGACCGCGATGGCGATCGCGCCATAAGCCGCCCAGCTTTCCTGCCCCAGCATGAAGCTTTCCGCCGGCCACATCACGAGGCCGAGCCCCTGAAGCGTCCACAGCCCGCCGACGAGAACGAGGGCGGTGCCGAACACCTGCATGATGATGCGCAACACCGCCCGTTCTCCTTAACGCTTGTCGACGGGGACGTAGTCGCGCTGCGCCGGGCCGGTATAGAGCTGACGCGGGCGACCGATACGCTGTGCGGGATCGGAAATCATCTCGTTCCATTGCGCGACCCAGCCCACCGTGCGGGCGAGCGCGAACAGCGCGGTGAACATGGTCGTCGGGAACCCGATCGCCGACAGGATCACGCCGGAATAGAAATCGACATTGGGGAAGAGCTTCTTCTCGACGAAATAATCGTCGTTCAATGCCATTTCCTCAAGCTGCAAGGCGACTTCGAACACCGGGTCGGAGACGTTCAGCGATTCGAACACCTCGCGTACGGTCTTCTGCATGACGGTCGCGCGCGGATCGTAGTTTTTATACACGCGGTGGCCGAAACCCATCAGGCGGAACGGATCGTCCTTGTTCTTGGCACGGGCGATATATTCGGGAATCTTGTCCGGCGTGCCGATCTCGTGGAGCATGTTGAGCGCGGCTTCGTTCGCGCCGCCGTGTGCCGGACCCCACAGACACGCGATGCCCGCCGCGATGCAGGCGAACGGGTTCGCGCCCGACGACCCGGCCAGACGCACGGTCGAGGTCGAGGCATTCTGTTCATGGTCGGCGTGCAGGATGAAGATACGGTCGAGCGCGCGTTCCACGACCGGGTTCACCTCGTATTCCTCGGCCGGAACGCCAAAGGTCATGCGCAGGAAATTGCCGGTGTAGGACAGCGAGTTGTCGGGCTGCATGAAAGGCTGACCGATGGCGTATTTATAGGCCATCGCCGCGATCGTCGGCATCTTCGCGATCAGGCGGTGCGAGCTGATCTTGCGATGTTCCGGATCCGAGATGTCGGTGCTGTCGTGATAGAACGCGGACAATGCGCCGACCGCGCCGCACATGATCGCCATCGGGTGCGCGTCGCGGCGGAACCCCTGATAGAACTGGCGCAGCTGATCATGCAGCATGGTGTGGCGCGTGATGGTATAGGTGAAATCGTCGAGCTCTTCCGCGCTCGGCAAATCGCCGTTGAGCAGCAGGTGCGCGACTTCCATGAAGCTGGAATGTTCGGCAAGCTGACCGATGGGGTAGCCGCGGTGCAGGAGCACGCCTTCCTCGCCATCGATATAGGTGAGCGCGGAATCGCAGCTCGCCGTCGAGGTGAAGCCCGGATCGTACGTGAACATGCCGGTATTGGCGTAAAGCTTGCGGATGTCGACGACATCGGGACCGAGCGTGCCGCTCTTGATCTCGAAATCGTGCGTATCGCCCTTGGCGTTCAGTGTCGCGTTAGTGTCGCCCACTTGTGTTCTCCTTCATCAATCAACGGTTGGTATCGGTCTGCCCTGCGGCGGGGGCCTGCGCGGCAATGCGCGCCAGGCTCTCCTCGCGGCCGAGCAGGACCAGAACATCGAAAATTCCCGGCGAGACCGCCTGACCGGTCAACGCCGCACGCAAAGGTTGCGCGATCTTGCCCAGACCAAGCTCGCGCTCCTCCGCCATCTGCTTCAGATTGGCTTCAAGGCTTTCACTTGTCCAGACATCTGCCGCAAGCAGCCTTTCATGCGCGTCGACAAGAAGCTGCCGCGCATCGTCGGTAAGCAGGTTGGCGGCCTTCTCGTCCATGGGAAGCGGACGGTTGCGGAACAGGAACAGCGCGCCTTGGGCCAGCTCATCGAGGTTCTTGGCCCGCGCCTTGAGCGACGGCATCGCCTGGATGAGCAGGTCGCGGTCGCGCCCCGCGTCGAAACCCGCCTCCAGCGCGGCGATGCGGGGGGCGGCGAGATCGGCAAGCCTGCCGTCATCCGCCTCGCGCATGTAATGGCCGTTCAGATTGGCGAGCTTCTTCGTGTCGAAGCGCGACGCGCTTTTGCCGACGCCCGACAGGTCGAACAAGGCGATCGCCTCGTCCCGGTCGATAATCTCGCGGTCGCCATAACCCCAGCCGAGACGCAGCAGGTAATTCGACACCGCTTCGGGAAGAAGGCCCATCTCGTCGCGATAGGCATCGACACCCATCGCCCCGTGCCGTTTCGACAGCTTAGCGCCATCGGCCCCGTGGATGAGCGGGATATGTGCATAGATCGGTTCCGCCCATTCGCCGGTGATCGCGTTCATCGCGTGGATGATCGGCAATTGGCGAAAGGCGTTGTTCAAATGATCGTCGCCGCGGATCACGTGGGTGACGCCCATGTCATGGTCGTCGACCACCACGGCCAGCATGTAGGTCGGCGTGCCATCGGAGCGCAGCAGCACGTAATCGTCAATCTCGGAATTGCGGACCTTCACGCGGCCCTGCACCGCGTCGTCGATGATGCTTTCGCCCTGTTCCGGCGTTTTCAGCCGCACGACATAGGGCGCATCCGCCGGCGCATCGGCGGGATCCCGGTCGCGCCACCGGCCATCGTAACGCAGCGGCTTCTTCGCCGCGCGCTGCTCGGCACGCATCTGTTCGAGCTCTTCGGCCGTGGCATAGCATTTATACGCGTGCCCCGCATCGAGCAGCCGGTTGGCGACGGCGACATGGCGTTCGGCCCGCTGCGACTGAAACACGGGCGGGTCGTCGTAATCGAGGCCGAGCCAGTCCAGCCCATCCAGAATCGCGTCGATCGCCTCCTCGGTCGAACGGGCGCGGTCGGTATCCTCGATCCGGAGCAGCGCGCGGCCGCCGTGATGGCGCGCGAAAAGCCAGTTGAACAGCGCGGTCCGTGCGCCGCCGATATGCAGGAAACCGGTGGGCGAGGGCGCAAATCGGGTGACCACCGGGCGCTTGGTGTCGGGCGTGTCCGCCGGACTGTCGGTGGACCCTGTAACGCTGCCGCTTGCCATCTGGTGCCGCTTCCTATCCAATAATCCCATGGTCGCGCCGCAATTTCCGAAACCCGACGCCTTCGATGGGCGATCCGGCATCCCGATTGCGGGCGAACCGGATGGCGCGCCGCATGCCGCGGGGCCATCGTCTTCGCGTTTGCGGCAATGGGGCAAGCGGGGCAGTTTGTCCAGCCTGCTGAACCGTGCCGAAGCCTTTCTGAACGCGCGGCCGTTCGAGCGTATGCCATGGCTCGCGGTGGCGATGCTGGCGGGAATCGGGGCCTGGTTCGTTTTGCCGGGCGCCGCGGAATGGCTGCTCGCGCTCGGCATTTGCGGGGTGATCGCCGGGGTCGTGGCCAGCCGCGCGCCCGATGGTTCGCATGCCTTGGTGCGCAGTGCGGCAATCGGGCTGGCGACGATGTTTGCCGTGGGGCTTGCGCTGATCTGGGCGCGGTCCGAACTTGTCGGGACGCAGCCCATCGGCGGGCCGGTCGTGGCGCCGATCACGGCAACCGTGCTGGAGCGCGAGGAGCAGCCTTCGCGCAATCGCGTGCGGCTGCTGATCGCGACGCGCGACCCGCGGGAGGAGCGGACGATCCGCGCGCGCATCAATATCAAGGCGGAGGATGACCGCCCTTTCCTGAGGGAAGGGGCCAATATCGCGGTGCGCGCACGGCTGACCCCGCCGACGCATCCGGTGTTGCCGGGGGCTTACGATTTCGCGCGGGTCGCATGGTTCGATGGGGTTGCGGCCACGGGATCGGCGCTCGACCCGCCGCGCCTGCTCACGCCGGGGGAGGGCGGAGGCGCCGCCGATGCAGCCGAACCGGGCGGAGGGCTCGGTGCGTGGCGCCGCGATCTCGCCCGTCATGTGCGCGAACGGTTGAGCACGGTCGCTGGTATCGACCCCGCCGCCGTCGCCATCGGCGCCACGCTGGCGAGCGGCGACCGCGGCGCCATTGACGAGATCAGCGCGCAGGCGATGCGCGACGCCGGGCTCGCGCATTTGCTCTCGATCAGCGGCCTGCACGTCGGGGCGGTGGTGGCGACCGCCTGGTTCGTGGTGATGCGGATCGGCGGGCTGTTTCCCGCCGTCGCGTTGCGCTGGCGGCTGCCGATCCTGGCGGGGGCCGTGGGGGCGGGGGCGGCGCTCGGCTACACCTTGCTCACGGGTGCTGCATTGCCGACGATCCGGGCGTGCATTGCATCGTTTCTCGTCCTGTTCGCGCTGTCGATCGGGCGGCAGGCGCTTTCCCTGCGCCTGATCGCGATTGCGGCGATGACGATCATGTTCTTCTGGCCGGAGGCGGTGGTTGGCCCGTCCTTTCAATTCAGCTTTGCCGCCGTGGTCGCCATCGTCGCCTTTCATAACAGCGCGGGGATGCAGGATTTCCTTGCCCGGCGCGAAGAGGGGCGCGGGTGGTGGCGTCCGGTCGTGGCTCTCTTCCTGACCGGGCTCGTGGCCGAGGCATGCTTGTCGCCGCTCGTCCTCTTTCACTTTCACCGCACCGGGGTGTTCGGGCCGTTCGCCAATCTGGTCGCGATTCCGCTGACGACCGCGCTGGTGATGCCGTTGCTCGGCCTGTCGCTCACGCTCGACCTGATCGGGCTGGGCGGTCCGGTGTGGATGGCAACGGGGTGGGCGCTGCAGGCGCTGATCGAAATTGCGTTTTTGGCTTCCGGCTCGGAAAATTCGGTGATCCTGCGGGCGCAGCCGCCGTTATGGTCCATCCTTCTTTTTGCCGCGGGGTTTTTCTGGTGTGCACTGTGGTCGGGGCGCATCCGGTTGTATGGGCTGATCCCGATGGGCGTGGGCGTCGTCATGCTGGCGATGCAGCCCGCGCCCGATCTCATGATCACGGCGGAAGGCCGGCATGTCGCCATCGCGGACGAGGGCGGACGGATCTACCTGTTACGCGATCGCGCCGGGTTCACGCGGGATGCGCTGCTCGAACAGGCGGGTGTCGATCCGGACATCGGCAACTATGCGAGGCTTAACGACATTCCCGGGGCGGAATGCAACCGGGCCTTTTGCCGGTTCGAGATGAGACAACGGCGGATCATGGTGTCGCAGCGCCGCGCGACCGTCGATTACAGGGCGATGGTCGCGGCATGTGCGGACAGCGATATCGTGATCGCCGAATGGAAACTGCCCGGCGCATGCAGGCCGCGCATCTTGAAGGCGGATCGTGCCCTGCTTACGCGCAGGGGCGGCATGACCTACGATTTCGAAAGCGGGGCGACCGCCTATGCCCGAAATCCTCGTGACGGGCATGGATGGCGCCGGAGCGGGGCGGCGGCAGAGATGAAATGACCCGGGCGACTTTCTCGGCTTAGTGACTTCCTCTTAGTGATACCGCCGCAGGAGCCCGGCGAGGCGCCCTTGCACCTGCACATCGCGAGCGTCGTAAACCTGCGCCTCATACGCTGCGTTTGCGGGGTCGAGGCGGACCTTTCCGGCATCGCGGTGTAGATATTTCAGCGTCGCCTCCACGCCATGGACGAGAGCGACGATAATCTCTCCATCGCGCGCCTCTTCGGTGCGGCGGACAAGGGCGAAATCGCCATCGAAGATCCCGGCCTCGATCATGGAATCGCCCGACACTTCGAGCGCATAATGCTCGCCCGCACCGAGCAATGCGGCTGGTACGGGCAGCATCTGCTGATCCTCCAGCGCCTCGATCGGCATGCCGGCGGCAATCCGGCCATGCAGCGGGATCTCGACGACATCATTCGCGGGTGCAGGCGTGCCGCTTTTCCGGTTCAGGGGTACGACGGTTCCGGGCTCTTCCCTGGAGGCGGCGCCGGCACGATCGGTCTGGCGTATCACCTCAAGCGCGCGGGCGCGGTTGGGGAGGCGGCGGATGAAGCCACGCTCTTCCAATGCGGAAATGAGCCGATGCACACCCGATTTCGACTTCAGGTCGATGGCGTCCTTCATCTCCTCGAACGAGGGGGAAATCCCGGTCTCGTCGAGCCGATCCTGAATAAACACCAGCAATTCATGCTGCTTGCGCGTGAGCATTGGTTCGTTCCTCCTGTTCTACGAAATCAATCCGTGAACGAATAAGGAACAGTTAGGCAACAAACGGAACGCCGTCAATCGCCCTTCTAACCATATAGGCGAAAAATGGACACTTCGGCTCCATTTTGGATGCTTTTTGCGTGCGCCGGACGAATGATCAACGCATCCGCCATGGCCAGCGGAGCGATTGCGCCACTATCCTGGAGCCGCAGGGGTTCGGCCGCGCCGTCGCGAATGCGCGCGCGAATGAACTCCGCTCTTTTCCCCGTCGGTCCGAGCGAACCGCGTATCGGCACAGGCTGCCGGGTGGGGAGGGGGGCGGTGCACCCGTTCATCGCGCGGATCAGGGGCAGGGCAAACAGAAACGCGGTGACGAAGCAGGAAACCGGATTGCCCGGCAGGCCGAGGACGATCTGCCGTTCCCGGCGTGCGACCATCACCGGCTTGCCCGGTTTCATTGCCACGCGCCAGAATGCGAGTTCCGCACCGATCGATTCCAGTGTCGGCCGGATCAGATCGTGATCGCCGACCGATGCGCCCCCGCTGGTGATCACCAGATCGGCATCGTCCGCCGCTCCGAACGCGGTGATCAGCGCCTCACGCTCGTCCGCAACGGGCCCGCGGCGCGTCACATCGCAGGACAGTTCGCTACACATCGCGGCCAGCATCGGCCCGTTGCTCGCCGGCAAATCACCCGGACCAAGCGGCTCGCCCGGCGCGCGCAATTCATCGCCGCAATCGATGATGGTTACGCGCGGGCGGCGGCGTACCGGCACCGTGCCATGCCCCCCGCCAATCGCGAGCGCGAGCGCGGCCGGGCTCAACCGCGCGCCGGCGTCCAGAAGTACCGCATCTTCCTTAAAATCCAGTCCGCGCGGCCGGATATGGCGGGCAAGCGGATCGGGCGGCGTTCCTTCAAAATGCAGCGTATCGCCATCGCGCCGGCATTCTTCCTGCACCAGCACCGCATCCGCGCCCGTCGGCACGATGGCGCCGGTCGAAATGCGCACCGCATGGCCCGCGCCGACGTCGCCGGCAAAGGGGTGGCCGGCCGCGCTTTCCCCGATGATGGTCCACGGGCCGGGCATGTCGACGCCGCGCACCGCCCATCCGTCCATCGCCGAAAGCGGGTGCGACGGCTGCGTTCGCCGCGCAAGGAGCGGGGCGGCGAGATAGCGCCCGGCGGCGGCCTCCACCGCAATCGTCTCGCCCTGTGTCGGCGCGGCCATGGCGAGGAGCTTCCGCTGCGCCTCTTCGAGGTCGAGCAACGGCGTCACGGTTCGAAATCCTCGAACCCTTCGGCGCGCCAGCGACCCGATTTGCCGCCATCCTTCGCGATCAGCCGGACCGCGTCGATCACCATGCCCTTGTCGATAGCCTTTGCCATGTCGTAGATTGTCATCAACGCGACACAGCTTGCTGTAATCGCTTCCATTTCAATGCCGGTCTTCGCAGAGATGGAGGCCGTTGCCGTCACGCGCAGGGCATCGCTCTCCCACGTGAAATCGACCTGCACGGAATCGAGGCCGAGCGGATGACACAGCGGTATCAGCTCGCCCGTGCGTTTTGCCGCCATGATGCCCGCGATCCGCGCGGTGGCGAGGACATCGCCCTTCTTGACCGTGCCCTGCCGGATGGCATCGCGCGCCTCTGCCGACATGACGATCCGGCCCGATGCGGTCGCAACCCGGCGGGTCACCGGCTTGGCGCCGACATCGACCATGCGGGCATTGCCCTCGGCATCGAGATGGGTGAGACCGCTCATCCTTGGAGCAGGCGCCGGGTCGCACCCTCCACGTCGTCCTGCCGCATAAGGCTTTCGCCGACAAGGAAACAGCGCACCCCGCTCTGCGCGAGACGCTCGCAATCGGCGTGCGTCGCGATGCCGCTTTCCCCGACGAGAAGCGCATCCGCCGGGGCGAGGACAGCCAGGCGTTCGGTCACGGCAAGATCGGTCTCGAAACTGCGCAGATCGCGATTGTTCACGCCCAGCAATCGCGAGCGCAGCCGCAGCCCGCGCTCCATCTCGTCCTCGTCATGCACCTCGATGAGGACATCCATCGCGCGTTCGAGGGCGGCGGCCTCGATCTCCGCCATCTGCCCGTCGTCGAGCGCGGCGACGATGATGAGGATCGCATCGGCCCCCATGGCCCGTGCCTCTGCCACCTGCCACGGATCGACCATGAAATCCTTGCGGAGCACGGGAAGCGAGCAGGCCTGCCGCGCAGCAACGAGATAGTCTGCATGCCCCTGAAAATAGGTTTCGTCGGTCAGTACGGACAGGCAGCTCGCCCCTCCGGCGGCATAATCGCGCGCATGGGATTCGGGATCGAAATCCTGTCTTATCAATCCCTTGGACGGGGAGGCGCGTTTGATTTCGGCGATGAGGCCGAACCCATCGCGCGCCGCTTCGCGCAGACGGTTTTCGAAGCCGCGCACAGGTTCGCGCCCCCGCGCCGCGAGGTCGAGCGCATCGAGCGTGCTTTCTTTCTTGCGCTGGGCAAGCTGCGCGCGGGTATTGTCGCAGATTTCGATGAGCTTGTTCGTCATTTGACCGTGTCGATCCAGCAATTGAGGAGCGCGTTCGCCAGCCCCTTGTCGATGGTTTCGCCCGCTTCCTCTGCCCCTGCGCCGAGGTCGCGGACCATGCCCGCAATCCAAAGTGCGGCGCCAGCGTTCAGCACGACCGCATCGCGATAGGCGCCCTTTTCGCCCATGACCAGCCGCCGGAGCGCGTCGGCGTTATACGCCGCATCGCCGCCGCGAATGGCATCGAGCGGATGGGTCGGCAGGCCGGCATCGGCGGGCGTCAGCGTGTCCGGCACATCCATGCCGATCGCCGCGACCCGGCTCGGCCCGGCGATCGACAATTCGTCGAGCCCCTCCATCCCCGACACGATCAGCGCACGCTCCGTGCCGAGCAGGCGCATCGCATCGGCATAGGTGGGCACGAATTCCGGCCGCGCGACGCCGATCAATTGCCGCCGCACGCCCGCCGGATTGGCGAGCGGACCGATGAGGTTGAAGATCGTCCGACGGCCCAGTTCGCGGCGAATGGGGGCGATCCGGGCGAGCGCGGGATGGTGGGCCTGCGCAAACAGGAACGCGATGCCGAGATCGGGCAGCGTGGCTTCGGCCCGGTGCCCCGCCCGCGCGAGGTCGAGGCCCAGCGTTTCCAGCGTATCGGCACCGCCCGCCTTGCTCGACGCGGCGCGGTTGCCATGTTTCGCCACCGGCACACCCGCCGCCGCCACGACCAGCGCCACTGCCGTCGACACGTTCAGGCTGTGTTGCCCATCACCCCCGGTGCCGCACACGTCGATGGCCCCCTCGACCGCGGCGACCGGCAGCATCCGTTCGCGCATCGCGGTGGCGGCGCCGGCAATCTCCTCCGCCGTTTCGCCCCGCTCGGCCAGCATGACCAGCGTGTCGGCAATGTCCGTGTCCGGCATCAGCCCGTCGAGCATCCGCCCGAACAGTTCGCTCGTTTCCAGGAGCGAGAGCGTCATGCCGTCACCCTAGCCGGCAGCGTCGCCGCAATGCCGCACATGCGCAGGAAATTGGCGAGCAGGGCATGGCCGTTTTCGGTCGCGATGCTTTCGGGATGAAACTGCACGCCGTGGATGGGCAGATCGCGGTGGCGAAATCCCATGGCATGGATGCCGTCCTGTTCGGGCCGCGGGGTCCATGCGTTCACGACGAGGCAATCCGGCACGTCCTCCACCACGAGGCTGTGGTAGCGGGTCGCGATAAAGGGCGAGGGCAGCCCGGCAAAGACACCGTCCGCGTGATGCGTCACCGGAGATGTCTTGCCATGCATCAGGCCGCCGCGCACCACCGTGCCGCCAAAATGCTGGCCGATCGCCTGATGGCCGAGGCACACGCCGAGCAGCGGGCGCCCCGCATCCGCGCATGCCGCGACGAGATCGAGGCTCACCCCCGCCTCGTTCGGGGTGCACGGGCCGGGGGAGAGGAGGAAGCCGGCCGCCCCGCTTGCGATGGCATCCGCGGCGGTGATGGCGTCGTTGCGCACGACCTCGACCTCGGCGCCCATCTCCATCAGATAATGGACGAGGTTCCAGGTGAAGCTGTCGTAATTGTCGATGACGAGGATCATGGCTCTGCCTTTGCGGAGTTGCGCACTGCGATCAAGGGGCCAAGCGGCGGGGCGGCATCCATTCGTTCGCCGGCCGGGTCCCACAACCCCGAAACCGCCCCGTCGAGATAGAGCGCATCGGGTGTTTTTGCGACATCGCGAAAGAACCGGGCAAAGCGGCCGAAGGACACCATGTCGTCGCTGATCACGAAATGGGCGTTTCCGTCCGCATCGACGCCCACACCGTTGCGGAAATGGCGGGAGGGTCCGTTTTCGCTGAAATCCGGATGCAGCTTGCCGGCGATCACCAGCATCGGTCCCGATTGCGTGGCGATCCGCGGCCGGGGGCTGCGCGCCGCATAATCCGCCCTCGTCGCCACGTGCCATCCCGCATCGTCGGCATAGAACACGCCATTGGGAGCCATGTGAAAATTGCCCGGCCCCGCATTGCGGTTGAGCGGGACGCGCTCCTCGCCATCGGTGACGAAAAGGCCGATGGGGCGCAGATCCTCGCCATACATGCCCGCATTCATGGCAAAGGCGACCGTGCCCGCCGCATCGCCCAGAAAATCGCGCAACGCCCCGAACCGTTCGAGCGGACGGCCATCCGCGCCATCGAGATAGAGCGCAATTTCGTGCCGTTCGGGATCGGCGATGCAATGGGTGAAGCGCTGGCCCTCGAACCGTTCGGTCCGGCATTGGGACTCGGCCTGTTCGGAAGCTTCCTGCCCCCCGCATGCGGACAGCGCGATCAGGACCGTGACAACGCCGAGCCTTGCGGCGGTCACTGCCCGTAGTCCGGCTCTCCCGCCATGCGGACCGCTTCGCGCGCGGCGGCGAACAGCGCGCCCGATTTCGCCTCGCATTCGCGCTGTTCCGCGGCGGGGTCGCTGTCGGCGACAATGCCCGCGCCGGCCTGCACATGCATGGTCCCGTCCTTCACCACGGCGGTGCGCAGCACGATGCAGCTGTCGACCGAGCCATCCGGCGCGAAATAGCCGACCCCGCCCGCATAGGCGCCGCGCGTTTCCGGCTCCAGCTCCGCGATGATCTGACACGCGCGGACCTTGGGCGCACCGCTTACCGTGCCGGCCGGGAACCCGGCGAACAGCGCATCGACAGCGTCGTGCCTTGCATCCAGCCTGCCGACCACGTTCGAGACGATATGCATCACGTGGGAGTAATTCTCGACCGCGTAGCTGTCGGTCACCTCCACCGTTCCGGCCTGTGCCACGCGGCCCACATCATTGCGCCCGAGATCGAGCAGCATGAGATGCTCGGCCCGTTCTTTCGGATCGGCGAGCAGTTCGGCGCGGTTTGCGGCATCGCGCTGCGGCGTGTCGCCGCGCGGGCGGGTTCCGGCGATGGGCCGGATCGTGACCTCGCCGTCGCGGACCCGCACCAGGATCTCCGGGCTGGAGCCGGTGAGCGCAAAGCCGGGAAGGTCGAGGAAATAGAGAAAGGGCGAGGGGTTGATCCGCCGCAATGCGCGATAGAGCGCCAGCGGCGGCAATTCGAACGGCGTCGTGAAACGCTGCGCCAGAACGACCTGAAAAATATCGCCGGCGGTGATGTACTCCTTCGCCCGGAGCGCCATGTCCCGGTAGGTTTCGGCGGGCACGCAGGGCGTCGCCGCGATCTTGGGATGGAACGGCTCGGCATCGCTATGGGGCAGGCGGGCACCTGCAAGCCGTGCCAGGCAGGTTTCCACCCGTTCCACCGCCGCGGCGACCGCATCGTCCGCCGCGCCGCCGGCCCACACCGGCGCGATGCAGAACACCGCGTCCTTCAGGCTGTCGAACACGAGCAGGACCGTCGGCCGCACGAACAGCATGTCGGGCAGGTCGAGCGGATTGGGCGCAGGCCGGCCCACCGTTTCGACAAGGCCGATGGTTTCATACCCGAAATAGCCGACGAGGCAGGCGAGCGCCGGGGGCAATGCGTCCGGCACATCGAACGTGCATTCCGCCACCAGCGCGCGCAGGCTGTCGAGCGGGCCTGTGTCCATCGCGGCGAACGCGTCACGATTCCGCCGCCAGTCGCGATTGATTTCGGCGCCGGTCCCCTTTGCGCGAAAGACGAGATCGGGGTCCAGCCCGATGAGGCTATAGCGCCCGCGTATTTCCCCGCCTTCCACCGATTCGAGCAGGAAATCGCCGCGCTCCCCCTGCATCAGCTTGACCGCGGCGCCTACCGGCGTTTCGCAATCGGCGATGATCCGGCGCCAGACCACGCCGGATTTTCCGGCCCGCAAATTGTCGCGCGCCCGTTCGTCGTGATCCCGCCCGTTGGTCGTTCCCCCCGCCACCATCGGATCAGCGCGACCCGGCGAGCTGTTCGCGCACGGCGGCGATGACGCTGTCGTTGCGGCGGATATCGCGCGAATTGCGGATCGCGCGGTTGAGCTGCTCGGCATATTCGTTGCCGCGCAATGTCCCCAGTTCCCCGCGCGTGGATTCGATCAGAGGATCGTCCGCGTCCAGCTCCGGCGTTTCGATCTCGTCGAGCGCCACGATGAACCAGCCGCCATTTTGCGGCGCCTCGATCCGCTTTTCCGATCCCTCAGCCATGGTGAACATCAGCGCGAGCGGCGGCGGCACCTGCTGTCCGCTCGCCATGAGCTGACGGCGCGACAGGCTGATCGGGTTGGCAGGCGGCACGTTCTGGTCGAGCGCGGCGAGCGCCTGCGCCAGCGTCTTGCCGCCCTTCATCGCCTTCAGCACGCTGTCGGCGGCGCGTTTGGCCGCTACATTGCCCTGCTCCCGGCGATAATCGTTGAGCAGCGTCGGGCGAAGCTCGGCAAAGGCGGGCGGGGCGGACCGGGTGATCTTTCCAGGCGCGAAGACGATGTAGGTTTCGCCATTGGCGCCGGCGGCGATCTGCGGATCGCTCGATGCGTCCATCGCGTAGATCGTCGGCACGACGCGCGCGACATCGGCGGGAAGCTCGGCCTCGCTTTGATAAAGCGTTCCGTCTTCGAGCACCGGCCCGGTGGTCTGCACCTCGGCGCCCACCATGCGCGCCACCTCGGCGAGGCTGGCGCCGGACGACAGCCGCTCTTCCACCTCGGCCGCGCGATTGGCGAGCGCTTCGCGGCGCTTGCCCTGCACGATGGCCTGTTCCAGCTCGCCGCGAACGGAGGCGAGGCTGCGATCCGCGGTCCTGTCGATCCCGTCCAGCCGCAGCACGTACCAGCCCAGCGGCCCGCGCACCGGCCCGACGAGCGCGCCGCGCTGCGCCTCGTAAGCGGCCTGCGCGACGGCGGGGGAGGCGGAGGAGGCGAGCGCGGCCCGGCTTTCGGGCGCGATCTGCGTGGTGCCGAGGCCGGCCTGACTTGCCGCGGCGGCGAGCGTGGCGCCGCCATTGACCGATTGCACGATCGCATTGGCGGCGGCCTCGGTCGGCAGGACGAGCTGCGTAAGCGTGCGCTGTTCGCTGCCGCGATATTGGGCCGCATTCTCGCGATAGCGCGCCGCGATTTCCGCCTCGCTCGCGGTAATTTCTCCCAATCCTTCGGCGTTCAGCACGGCGTAGCGGATCGTGCGCCGTTCGGGCAGCAGGTAATCGGCGCGGTTCTCGGCCAGAAATTCCTTCAGCGTTGCGTCGGAAACCTCGGCATCGCCGGCAAAGGCGATCGCGGGCAGAAGCGCGATCGAACCCTTGCGCGTTTCGTTCAGCATGCCGGCATAGCGTTCGGCCAGGATGCGGGGCGATTCCGTCCCCACCGTCGTTGCCGACAGCATCATGCGCGCGACCAGCCCATTCTCGACATCCTTGCGCAGCATCGAATCGGAAATCCCGGCCCCTTGCAGCGCCTGCCGATAGGCCTGCTCGTTGAAATTGCCGTCCGCGCCCTGAAACGCGGGGATCTGCGTCAATTCGCTCCCGATGAGCGAATCGCCGATGCGCACGCCGGCCTGACGCCCGAAATCGTAGAGCGCGGCCCGCGCGATGAGCTGATCCAGAATTTCGTCCACCGCCCCTGTGGATAGAAATTCGTCGAGCGAGAGTTCCGGGTTCTGCTGCCGCGCCGCTTCATAGGCGCTCGTGATCGCGCCGCGCAGATCGGCGGTGGTGATCCGTTCGTCCCCGACGGTGGCGGCCCGTTCGGTCCCCGCAACGCCGCCAAAACCAAAGCCTGTGACATCCGCGCTGGCAAAGGCGAGCGCGATGAGCCCGACAAAGGCGAGAACGAGCGCCAGGCCGATCCTGGACTGGAATATCTTGCGAAAACCCTGGATCATGAAGAGACAGCCTGCCTGTTATTTCCGTGTGCCTTTATGTCGCGCGCCAACAGGCCCGCGAAAAAGGATCGCGATCGAACACGCGCCTTAGGCGGGGATGCGCGCCGTCGCAATACATCAGGCCCCATTCGCGGGCCGAATTGTCCGGCGATCTGTCCCACGACGGGGCGCATTGGGACGCGTCGCGGCTTTGACAGGAACCCTCGCTTGGGCTAGCGGCGCTCGGCTTGCTTTTTACGGAATATCTCAAAGAAAGAGACATGATGTCCCAGCGCCCCTACATCGTCGGCAACTGGAAGATGAACGGCATGCGGGCCGCGTTGTCCGAAGCGCGCGCCATCGACCGCGCCGCACAGCGCCTCCCCAAGGTGGAGGTGGCCATCGCGCCGCCCGCCACGCTGATCGCCGCCATGCGCGAGACGGTCGAGTTCGTCGGCGTCGGCGCGCAGAACTGTCATTATAGCGACAAGGGCGCCCACACGGGCGACATCGCGGCGACCATGCTGCGCGAGGCGGGCAGCGACTTCGTGATCGTGGGCCATTCCGAGCGCCGCGCCGATCATGGCGAGAGCGACGCCGACGTAAAGGGCAAGGCCGAGGCGGCACAGGCCGCGGGCATGGGCGTGATCGTGTGCGTCGGCGAAAGCGAGGCGCAGCGCGATTCGGGCGATGCGGAAAGCGTCGTCGCGGCGCAGCTTGCCGCCTCGCTGCCCGGCGAGGCGGAGCGGCTTTCGGTGGCCTATGAGCCGGTATGGGCCATCGGGACCGGGCGCACGCCATCTGTGGACGATATTGCCGCCATGCACGCACGGCTGCGCACCGTGCTGACCGAAAAATATGGCGAGAAGGGCGAAAAGGTCCGCATCCTGTACGGCGGTTCGGTCAAGGGCGAAAACGCCGCCGAACTGCTCGCCGTGGCCGAGGTCGGCGGCGCGCTGGTCGGCGGGGCGAGTCTTTCGGCCGATGGATTCGTGCCGATCATCTCCGCCGCGGTCGAGCTTTGATCCGCACGCCGCCGGTTGCACCTTCGCACCCGAGGGGGTAAGGGCGGCGCCAATGGCACGACGTGCCCCGTTCGTGGATGACAGGTTGATCGAAATCCGATGACGCTATTTTTCTTTCTGACGATCGTGCAGGCCCTGGTCGGTGCGGCTCTTGTGGGGGTCATCCTCATGCAGCGCAGCGAAGGCGGCGGGCTGGGCGTGGGCGGTAGCCCCTCCGGCCTGATGTCGGCGCGCGGTGCAGCCGATTTCCTGACGCGGGCGACGGCGATCCTCGCGGTGCTGTTCGTGGTGCTTTCGATCATTCTGGCGGCCGTTTCGGTGGAGGCGACTTCGGTCAGCACCGTCGATACCTCGCTCGATCGCTCGCTGCCTTCGGCGCCTGCGGATCACCTTGGCGGAGCGGGCGCGGCGCCTGCTGCCGAACCGGCCCCCGCGCCGGCGAACGACGATCCGCTGGCGGGTCAGTAATTCCATCCGGGCGGGCGGGCGCGGACATTCGCGCTCTCCCGCATCTTCATCGACGAAACCGCGACCCTGCCGCAGCGAAGGCTTGCGGCGGGGCCGCGCATTGCAGTAAGGGCCAAATCCCATGGCGCGGTACATTTTCATCACCGGCGGCGTGGTCTCCTCGCTCGGCAAGGGGCTGATGGCGGCAAGCCTTGCGGCGTTGCTTCAGGCGCGCGGCTACAAGGTCCGGATTCGCAAGTTCGATCCCTATCTCAACGTCGATCCCGGCACGATGAGCCCGTATCAGCATGGCGAGGTCTTCGTCACCGACGACGGGGCGGAAACCGATCTCGACCTCGGCCATTACGAACGCTTTACCGGCGTGTCCGCGCATCAGAGCGACAATATCACCTCGGGCCGTATCTATCAGTCGATCATCGCGCGCGAACGGCGCGGCGATTACCTGGGCGCCACGGTGCAGGTCATTCCCCACGTCACCGACGCGATCAAGCAATTCGCGCTCGCCGATACGGACGGGCTCGATTTCGTCCTGTGTGAATTCGGCGGCACAGTCGGCGATATCGAGGGGCTGCCCTTTATCGAGGCGATCCGGCAGCTTCGCAACGAAATGCCGCGCGAGGATACGCTCGCCATTCACGTCACGCTGGTTCCTTATATCAGCGCTGCCGGCGAGCTGAAGACCAAGCCCACGCAGCACTCGGTCCGCGAACTTACCAGCCTCGGCGTGCAGCCGGACATGCTGCTCACCCGCTGCGAACGTCCGCTGCCCGAAAGCGAGCGCCGCAAGATCGCGCAATTCTGCAACGTGCGGACCGAAGCGGTCGTGCCCGCACTCGATGCCAGCAGCATCTATGCCGTGCCGCTGCAATATCATGCCGAGGGGCTGGACGCGGAGGTTCTGCGCCATTTCAACCTCGACAGCGCGGCGCCCGATCTGTCGCGCTGGACCGACATCGTCGACCGCTTCGAAAATCCGGAAGGCGAGGTCACGATCGGCGTGGTCGGCAAATATGTCGGCCTGCCCGATGCGTATAAATCGCTGAACGAGGCGCTCGTCCATGGCGGCATGGCCAACCGGGTGAAGGTCAACGTGCGCTGGATCGACGCGGAACTGTTCGCGCAGGACGACGATGAAATCGTCGGACAGCTCGAACCGCTGCACGGCATCCTGGTGCCAGGCGGATTTGGCGAGCGGGGCAGCGAGGGCAAGATCGCCAGCGTGCGCTTTGCCCGCGAGCGCAAGGTGCCGTTCTTCGGGATCTGCCTCGGCATGCAGATGGCCTGTATCGAGGCGGCGCGGAACACCGCCGGCGTGGCTGCGGCCTCGTCCACCGAGTTTGGCGAAACGTCGGAGCCGGTCGTGGGCATCATTACCGAGTGGATGACGTCCGAAGGCCTGGAGAAGCGTGCGGCGGGCGGCGATCTTGGCGGTACGATGCGGCTGGGCGCCTATCCGGCGCATCTGTCCGAGGGGAGCCGTGTGGCCGAGCAATATGGCACGACCCGGATTTCGGAACGCCACCGCCATCGCTACGAGGTGAACGGCGCCTATCGTGAGCGGCTGGAGGCGGAGGGCCTTCAATTTTCGGGCATGTCGCCGGACGGTCTCCTTCCCGAAATCGTGGAGCGGCCGGACCATCCGTGGTTCATCGGCGTGCAGTTTCACCCCGAATTGAAAAGCCGCCCGTTCGATCCGCACCCCTTGTTCGACGGGTTCATTGCGGCGGCGGTGGCGCAATCGCGATTGATGTAATCCAAGATTTGCGCAGGGGGCGGACAGTCTGATTTCTTAAGAAACTATACTGTCTCCCCCTCGTGATTATACGAAATGCAGCGCAATCATTATTTTAGCGGTAGCAGTCCTAAAATGGGGCAGCGCCGACGTTCGACTTGAACACACCCCAATTTTTGTGGTGAAGGCACGCTTGGATCGCGTTCGGAGGTGACTGTCTTTCTGCGACCCGGACAGTTATTTTCGGATGCGATGCGGCGGTTACGTCGCGGGGGCGGGCTTCGGTCCGTCCCCCTATCGCGACAAAAGCCGGCAAGCGCATGAACCTGTGCGATATCCGCCCCGTAATTGACGTTTCCCGACATGAAAAAGGGCGCAATCGGTTGGCCCGACTGCGCCCTTCGCAATGCCTGATACCGGCAGGCCTGTAATGATCAGGCCGCGCGGGTGTCGTCCGCCTCGTCGACGAGCGACAGCGTGCTTTCGGAGCCGCTCGCACCACGCCCGTTGTCGTCGCCGATGGCGATCTTCTTCGGCTTCATGGCTTCGGGCACTTCGCGTTCGAGATCGATGACGAGCAGGCCGTCCCGCATCTGCGCATTCTTGACCAGCACGAAATCGGCCAGTTCGAAGCGGCGCTCGAACCCGCGCTGCGCGATGCCGACATGCAGGAATTCGCCGGTATCGGTGTCCTCGGCCTTCTTCCCCGCCACGGTCAGCAGGTTCTGCTGTGCCGTGATTTCAATGTCATCGGGGCGGAAGCCGGCCACCGCCAGCGTGATGCGATAGCTGTCCTCGCTGCGGCGTTCGATGTTGAAGGGCGGGTAATTGTCCCCGCTGCTCTGCCGTCCATTGTTTTCGAGCAGGTCGAAAAGCCGGTCGAACCCGACAGTGGTGCGGCGATAGGGGCTGAAATCAAAACGGTTCATCTTGCAAATCCTCCAATAGAAGCAATTCACGGCAGCATTGCGAAACCCATCGTGGCGTCACGCGTTCTGCCCATACTTGCCATCCACCCGTTTGGCGTGCGACGGCTGACGATAATCTAGGAACGCCGGAAACGGTTTCAAGCCTGAACCATGATTGAAGAAACGCGTGAATACGCGAGACAGGACAAGACGATGAACGACAACCGCGCCGCGCCCAAGGTCGAGCTTTATACCAAGTTCGGCTGCCCCTATTGCCACCGCGCGATCGACCTTTTTCAGAAAAAAGATGTCGCGTTCACCGAATATGACATCACGACCGACACGGAAAAGCGCGACGAGATGCGCAGCCGCAAGCCGGACGCGCGCACCGTCCCCCAGATCTTCATCGACGATCAGGCGATTGGCGGATCGGACGATCTCATGGCGCTCGACCGCTCGGGCAAGCTGGATGCGATGCTGGGGCGCTGAATGACGCGCATCGCGCTCTATCAGGCGAATACGGGGATCGATCCGGAGCGGAACGCCGCCGATCTCGTCGATGCGGTACGCGGTGCGTCGAACGGCGGCGCGCAAATGCTGTTCACCCCGGAGATGAGCGGCCTGCTGGATCGGGACCGCAAGCGTGCTGCCGCCCGGATCGCCGCGGAGGATGCCGACCGCGTCCTGTCCGGCGTGCGCAATGCCGCGCGCGAGGAAGAGCTGTGGGTGGCGCTGGGGTCACTCGCGGTCACGAGAGAGGATGGCCGGTGGGCCAATCGCGCCTTCGTCATCGACCCGGATGGGGAAATCGCCGCGCGTTATGACAAGATCCACATGTTCGACGTCGATCTCGACAGCGGCGAAAGCTGGCGCGAATCCAATGCCTATGCGCCGGGCGAACAGGCGGTGTATTGCGAAACCCCGGTCGGGCGGCTGGGGCTGGCGATCTGTTACGACATGCGTTTTCCGGCGCTTTTCGGCGCATTGGGGGAGGCGCGCTGCGACGCGATCAGCGTGCCGGCCGCCTTTACCGTGCCCACCGGGCGGGCGCATTGGCACACCTTGCTGCGGGCTCGCGCGATCGAGGCTTCGGCCTTTGTCATCGCGGCGGCGCAGGTGGGGCAGCACGAGGACGGGCGCGCGACGTTTGGCCATAGCCTGGTGATCGACCCGTGGGGCGAGGTCCTGCTCGACATGGGTGATGCGGGGCCGGGGCTGGGATTTGCCGAAATCGACCCCGACCGCGTCGCCACCGTGCGCAGGCAATTGCCGAGCCTTGCCAACCGGCGGGAATTCCATCATCCGCCAGCGGCATGATTGTCTTTGATCTCTGCTGTCAATCGGCCGACCATCGGTTCGAGGCCTGGTTCCGTTCCTCCGCCGATTTCGAGCGGCAGAAGCGGGACGGTCTGCTGATGTGCCCGCAATGCGGAAGCGCCGATGTCGAAAAGGCAGTGATGGCACCGGCCGTGGGCCGCAAGGGCAATCGCGATTCCGGCACGCCGCCTGTCCATACGCCGCGGGGCAACGCACCGGGATCTGCACCTGTACCGGCGTTCCCGGCTGCGGGGGCGGAGCGGGGCGCGGCGGCGGGCCTGCCCGAGGAGGTAAAGACCGCGCTCGTGAAGCTTGCCGATCTTCAAAAGCGCGTGATCGAAAAATCGCGCTGGGTCGGGCGCAGCTTTGCCGAGGAAGCCCGCGCCATTCATTATGGCGAAAAGGATGCCGAGCCGATCTATGGCGAGGCCAGCCCCGAGGAAAGCCGCGCGCTCACCGATGAAGGGGTCGAAATCGCGCCCTTGCTGTTTCCCGTGGCGCCGCCGGACAAATTGAACTGAAACCCGCGGCAAGCCGATTGTCATTCCCGGCGCCCGCGGCTAAACCCGCCGACGGCGCGCCCGTAGCTCAGCAGGATAGAGCACCAGATTCCTAATCTGGGGGCCGCGTGTTCGAATCACGCCGGGCGCACCATTTTGCCGAAACATTCGCCCTGTTCTTCTTTTGTGACGAGGATATCGATCCCGGCCTCGGATGCCGGTTTGCGTCGCTATTTTGCATGGGAATCGGCGGCGATTTCCGTGGTTGATACGAACGCGCCAGCCTGGCGCAGGATCGCAAGTGTCGCGCGGTCTTTTGAACAGATTATAGGCGAACTGCGAGACTGTCTTATCTGCAACGCGAACCTGGCGGTTGCGACATGAACGTCCATTTATAGCGGCTTGTTTGACGCGCTGATGTATCGTGACCTGTATGTTTCAAAGCCCTGTTCCGCTTATGGAGCGCTCGCCACAGGTTCGGTCATTCCTGAATCGCGTGCGATAACAACCTGGGTTTCGGTATCGTCCGTTTTACCGACCGTCATTATTCGGGCGTAATTGTTGCCCCGAATATTTCGCATCCATCAAAGCTGGCGACAAGCGGACCGGGGTGAGCGAGGGCGACGCGCCGTCGATCGGGAAGGAGAGTTCTCGAAAGCCGCGCGACCAACACCGGGGACACAGCCGTTGCTTTGCGCGTTTTGCAAAAAGCACCCGGGGGCTGGCCCCCGCGAGGGTTCCCCCAAAATCTGTCGCGCCTGCGCCAGGGTTTTTTGCAGGCGGATTGCGTCGGCGATCCTGTGTCGAAGGGGAGCCGCTCGCTCCTACTCGGCGGCGATGAGCTGGATGCCGTTACTGCGGAGCAATTCTCGACTTTCGTCGTTGATACGGGAGTCGGAAATAACCACGTCGATCTCATCCAGACCGCAGACGATTGCGCCTGAGAACGCTTCGAATTTCTGGCTATCGACAAGGAGTATGACCTTGTTTGCGCGCTCGATAAAGCGGCGCTGCGATGCGACCAGAACGGTGTCGGCCTGCGCTATGCCCTGCGGACCCAGCGACGCTGCGCCCATGAAAAGCTTGCTCGCATGGAAACGAGGCATCGAATCCTCGCCACTCGCGGCAAGAATGATGTTCTGCTCCCGGAATATCGTGCCCGACGGCACGAGCAGCGTCGTGCCCTCCTGCGGCAGCAGGGCGTTGACGATGTGCAGCGAGTTGGTGAGCACCTGCAGGCCGAGCCCCGCCAGATGCGGGCACATCTGGTAGGTCGTCGAACCCCCGTCGATTATCACGCCTTCGCCGTCTTCGCAAATCGCGGCGGCTGCCTTTCCGATGGCGCGTTTCGCGGCCAGCTCCTGTACGATCGACTTTTCGAACGGCGTGCCACGCAAGGCGAGAGCCGCGCTATCGTCACGCTTCTCACGCTCGGCACGGGCGCCTCCGTGGACGCGGCTCAGCAGGCCCTTTTCTTCCATCCGGCTGAGGTCGCGGCGGATCGTAGCAGGCGATGCGCCGAGGCTCGCTTCGAGATCGCGGTAGGAAACGAAGCCGGTGCGAGCCAGCGCGGCCAGTATCGCCTCCTCCCGCTCGGTCGCATGCATCGTCGTCCGTTCCTATACAGAGAGTTGTTCGCGCTGAATCTCTTCGAGCGACTTGCCAGCATTATTCGGCGCCCACAACCACCCGATGAGCGCACTCATGGTGAGGAAACCGGTCAAAATCCACGCCAGAACGGTAAAATCGGCAGTGGCAAGCATGGGGACGAAGAAGCTGAACACGCCAAGGCTGATGCGAACAACCGCGAAACACAGCCCCTGTGCGGTACTGCGCAGCGCGGTGGGAAACATCTCTGCGCTCCAGAGCTGGAAGAAGCTTTGCGCGCCAAACCCCTGGAAAAAGCCGAGGACGAGGACATGCGCGATCACCACCGGTACCGTGAGCGGGAAGATCGCCAGGAGGCTCATCCCGATCACCTGCATGACGGCAGAGACCATGAACATCGTCTTGTGACTGACCTTGTCCACGAATTTCATGAAGACAAGATAGTTGGCGACCATGCCGAGGAAGAAATTGAGGCATTGCAGCGCGATGCTCTGTGCGTGGGTCGCGACGCCAAGGGTCTCCATCAGATAGGGGAAGAACAGCCCATTGGTCCCGGCCCACAGGTTCCAGAAGCCGTAGATGCCGACAAGGCCCGCGACGGACACGAGGTAGCGGCCCTTGAACAGGGACGACATGGGAGGAATGGCGAAACCCGCTTCCTGTGTCTCTTTCCACCGCCGGCTTTCGCGCATCTTGCGCCGCATGATCGTAAGGCCGAGGGCGACGATCACGAGATGCGCGAATACGAGGCGTGCCCCCAGTTCGCCAAGGCCGAGAAAATCGGTCAGGAACAGGCTCATCAGCAGAACGACCACCGGGCCGAGGTTCCACAGGATCTGCGCAACGCCGGAGTGTTTCCCGCGCCGCGTGTCGGGCGCTTCTTCGGCGATGAGCGACCAGCTGGCCGGGATGTCGGCGCCCACGGCCAGGCCGACGATGACGAAGCCGACGACGATCATCCAGGGGGCCACCGCGAGGACCAGGATGCCCATGCCGAACGCATAGACCAGCATGTCGTACTGGTAGATGCGCTTGCGACCGAGCTTGTCGCACAGCCAGCCGCCGATCATCGCACCAACGCCAGCGCCGATCGCATTGGGCCCGAAGGCGGCAATCAATCCGAGCAGGCTGTCGGATAGTCCGTACATGCTCTGCCAGAGCGCCAGTGCGGCGGCGCCAGAGACGATCGACCCTGAATCGATGTAGTTTGCAAGTCCGGCAAGGATCGTTCCCTTCCAGTTATCCTTCTGGATATGCGGATCTTCCACGATCTCGACCTGGCTCATGCTATCCCCCCCTGTGCGATTATCGTGCGGTCGATCCGGTCGACTCTGGATGTTCCGGTGAGCGCCATCGCGACGCGCATTTCGGTTTCGATGATGTGCAGGACATGGCGGACGCCCGCCTCGCCCCGCGCGCCGAGCGCGTAGACCCACGGACGGCCGATCAGCACACCGTCGGCGCCGAGTGCGAGCATCCGCACCACGTCGAGCCCCGAGCGCACGCCGCCATCCACAAGCACTGCCATCTCGCCTTTCACGGCATCGGCGATCGCGGGCAGGGCGCGGGCGCTGGACATTGCTCCATCGAGCTGCCGGCCACCATGGTTGGAAACCACTATGCCGTCAGCACCGAGCTTTCTCGCCTCACGGGCATCATCGGGGTCGAGAATGCCCTTGATGATCAATGGACGATCCCATTCGGAGCGAATGAAGTCGAGTGTCTCCCACGTGACGGAAGGATCGAAATTATTGCCCAGCCAGGCAAGAAAATCGGAAATCGGTGCATGGGCGCCCATGACGCCTGTAACATTGCCCAGCGACAGCGGCCGCCCGTGCAAGCCGACGTCCCACGCCCAGCGCGGCCGTTTGAGAACCTGCCAGAGGCGGCGTATCGTGCCGTTCAGGTTGTCCGCTCCCGAAAGACCGGAGCGCACGTCGCGGTAGCGGCTGCCCGGCAGCGGAAGGTCCACGGTAAAGACCATCACCGGGCAATCAGCCGCCCTGGCGCGCTGGATCATCTCGCGCATGAAGCCGCGGTCACGCAGCATGTAGAGCTGAAACCAGAAAGGCCCCGCCCCGGCCGCCGATACTTCCTCCATCGAGCAGGCAGACACCGTGGAAAGTGTGAATGGCACACCTGCGCCGTGGGCTGCGCGCACCGCCTGGCATTCGCCGCGCCGCGCGTTGAGCCCCGCAAGTCCGACCGGTGCGAGGACGACCGGCATGGACAGTGTCTGTCCGAACAATCGGGTGGAAAGGTCGATCCGCGACACATCACGCAGCACGCGCTGGCGCAGCGCGATGTGCTCGAGATCGCTGATATTCCTGTCCAGGGTAACCTCGGCATAGGAACCGCCGTCGATATATTCGAAGAGGAAATGCGGAACCTTTCGGCGCGCCAATTCGCGATAGTCGGAAACGGAGGCCGCGATCATCCGCCCTCTCCGATGCGGGCATGCCAGGCCGCCTTGTATGCGGCCAGATCCTCCGGCAACGGTTCGACCCGTTCGAGTGTGCCACCGGGTTCGAGCGCAGCGTCGATCAAGCGCAGTGCGCCAAAGCTCACGTCATTATGCGCATTTGCGACGAAGATCGTCATGTCAGGGCGCAGCGATGCGAGAGCGCGAACGAAGACTTCGGCTTCGGCAAAGCGGCCTTCGACGAGCAGGCGGTCTTTCGACCCGATGAGATCGAGCGAGACATCCGCGACCAAGGCGGCGTAGAGGCACGCGCCCGCGCGGCGGGCGTACCAGTCGTCGGGGCGCGCGACCCACCCGCCTTCGCATGTCGGGAAGGGGCCGTGACCGGGCGTCAGCGTCGGCAGGACCATTGCCTTCTTTTCGACCACGTCCTTCACGGCGGCGAGCAGCCTGGGCTGGTCCTGCCGGATATCGACCCGGCGGGTGTCGATCCCGATCAGGCTCTCGATTTCGCGGCCTCCCATGAAGCGCGCCGAAGGAACGGGCGCGCCATACGCGTCCACGTTGACCAGGCAGTCCCGCGTTTCGGGCAGCGCGGCAAGATCCATTTCGGCCTTGGCCAGCCGCATGGCGATGAACCAAGTGCCGGTGGAAAGCACGGTCGCCTCGTTTTCGGCAATGGCCGAAAACCCGCGTGCGGCAAGCAGTGCTGCGTTGGAATCGTGAAGGCCTGCCAGCACCTTGGTATTTTCGGAGAGACCCGTCAGCCTGGCGAGTTCGGGCCGCAGCGTGCCGATCACATCGCCTGCCTTCACCAGGGGCGCGAATTGCCTCGCCCAGCCTCGCCGCTTTGCCATCGGCGAGAAATCGGCCCGGACCGGATCCCACAGGTCCGAGTGGCAGCCGAGGCTGGTCAGCTCGCTGGTCGCAACGCCGGTAAGATGCCATGCCCAGTATTGCGCATAGGGCATCAGCGTCACGTCCCGCAGGCCCTCGGGTGCCTGGTCTTCCAGCCAGTGCAACTGCGCTCCGAGATTGAGGCCGGCGGGCAGGGCGGGGGACCCGGTATCGGCAAAGGGATCGCGTGCGGCGCGGTAAGCGGCGAGCGCGTCGTCCGGCAATTCGGTTTCATAATCGGGCGTCGCAAATGCCGGCGCGTCGCCTTTGATGCCCGAGACTGCGGCGCCATGGGCGACCGGCACAATGTATTCGACCGGATGATCGGCCCAGCGCGCCATTTCGCGGACCGTCCAGTCGGCGGTGCCCTGCGTGTCGAGAACGCCATCGGCATGCGTATTCGTCCGGGTCACGCGGTCGAGCATGCGCCCGTCGCGCGACCACAGGCTGAGCTTGCTCATGGTCTTCCCGATGTCGATGACGATGGCGAAACCGCCTGCCAAGAGCCCCTCCCTGGTGCTTGTCTTTGTTGTTTGGTGATCGTCTAATATCGAAAATGATTGATCATGAAAAGCGCTAACGCTATCGGTTTCGCCATGAACATGCAGACCCTGCCGGCCCGAGATGCCATTCCATTTGCCGTTCCCAGCAGCCGTTGGGAAGATCGCCTGGCGGACGCGATGGGCGAATCCGAGCTGTTGCTGTATCGCTCGAACCTGCTCGGCAGCGATCTTACCGTGACCAATTTCGGTGGCGGCAATACCTCTGCAAAGATCATGGAAACCGATCCGCTGACGGGCGAGCAGGTCGAAGTGCTGTGGGTGAAGGGCTCCGGCGGCGATATCGGCTCGATGACGCTGGATGGTTTCGCGACCCTCTACGAAGACAAGCTGCTGGCGCTGGAAACCCATTACGAGGGCGAGCAGGATGATGACAAGATGGTCGGCTTCCTGCCGCATTGCACGTTCAACCTGAACAGCCGCGCCGCCAGCATCGATACGCCGCTGCACTCACTCCTTCCTTACAAGCATATCGATCATGTTCACCCGGACGCGATCATCGCGCTGGCCGCATCATCGGGCGGCGAGGCGGCGACGAAGGATATCTGGGGCGGCGAGATCGGCTGGTTGCCGTGGAAGCGACCGGGCTTCACCCTCGGCGTGATGATCCGCGATTTCGCCAGGGCCAATCCGCAGGCCAAGGGCGCCATGCTGGCGGGCCACGGCATCATTTGCTGGGCCGATACGGCGAAGGATTGCTATGCGCAGACCGTGCGCCTGATCGCGGATGCGGCTCAATATCTGAACGACAGGATGGCCGGGAAACCGGCGTTTGGCGGCGCGACCCATGCGCCGCACCCGGAACGCGCGGACATCGCGGCCGATCTCATGCCCCGCCTGCGCGGTCTGATGACAGGCGATCGCCGCAAGATCGGGCATTTTGCCGATGATGAGGCCAGCCTGGAATTTGTCTGCTCGAAGGATTTCGGGGGGCTGGCGGCGCTTGGAACATCGTGCCCCGATCATTTCCTGCGCACCAAGATCGCCCCGCTCACGCTCGATCCTTCGCGGCTTGCGGATGATGCCTATCTCGCGCAATCGCTGGCGGATTATCGCGATCTTTATGCCGCGTATTACGATCGCTGCGCACGGGACAATTCGCCCGCCATGCGCGATGCGAACCCGGTCGTCGTGCTTGTCCCCGGTATCGGCCGGATGACCTTTGCGAAGGACAAGGCCACGGCCCGCATCGCCGGCGAGTTCTACCTGAATGCCATCAACGTGATGCGCGGGGCCGAGGCCATCGGCGATTACATCGCGCTCGACGAGCAGGAAGCCTTCGATATCGAATACTGGCTGCTCGAGGAGGCCAAGCTGCAGCGCATGCCCGCGCCGAGGGAAATGGTCGGCAGGATTGCACTGGTCACGGGCGGTGCCGGCGGGATCGGGGCGGCGACCGCGGCGCGCCTGTTGAAAGATGGCGCCTGCGTGATGCTCGCCGACCGTGACGGCGATGTCGTGGCCGAAGTCCGCGATGGCTTTGCCAGCCAGTTCGGCAAGGATGTGGTCCGCTGCGTCACATGCGACGTGACCGACGAGGCGCAGGTCGCGGCCGCTTTCGCCGCGTGTGCGCGCGAATTTGGCGGCCTCGACATTCTGGTGGCCAATGCCGGCATTGCGTCCAGCGCGCCTATCGAACAGACCACTGTCGAGCTGTGGGACCGCAATTACGATGTGCTCGCCCAAGGCTATTTCCTCACCGCGAAACACGCCTGGGGCCTGCTCAAGCTGATGAAGGAGCAGGGCGGTACTTCGGTTGTCTTCATCGGGTCGAAAAATGCCGTCGCGGCTGCGGCGGGCGCTTCGGCCTATGCCAGCGCCAAGGCCGCGGCCAACCACCTTGCACGCTGTCTGGCGCTCGAAGGCGCGCCGGAAGGGATTCGCGTCAACGTCGTGAACCCGGACGCGGTGATCAAGGGGAGCCGCATCTGGGACGGTGACTGGCGCCGCGAACGCGCGGCCTCGAACAAGGTCGATGCGGGAGAAGAGCTGGAGGCGCATTACCGCAACCGCTCGATGCTCAAGCGTGACGTCCTGCCCGAGGATATCGCCGAGGCCGCGTACTGGCTGGCGAGCGAGGCCAGCGCAAAATCGACCGGCAACATGATCAACGTCGACGCTGGCAACGTGCAGGCGTTTACGCGCTGACCGGCGCGGGGAGAGGACATGCAGAACACGCCGATTTCGCCCGATCTGATCGAAGACAGCAACGCGGCCAATGCCGCCGCGCTCGAAGACGACTACGCCAGCCTTGGCCGAAGGCTCGAGCGTCTTGGCATCTCGATCGATTCCGTAAAGGAAAAGGCCAGGGGCTGGTCCGTCGCCGTGCCCAGCTGGGGGGCAGGGCGCGGCGGCACCCGGTTTGCGAAGTTCCCGCTGGCGGGCGAACCGACCAACATCCACGAGAAGCTGGAAGATTGCGCCGTCATCCATCAGCTGGGCCGCACGACACCGCGCGTCAGCCCGCATTTCCCCTGGGATTGCGTGGAGGATTACGCTGCACTGCGCGAGGAGGCGGAACGTTACGGCCTGGGCTTCGATGCGGTAAATTCCAACACCTTCCAGGATCAGCCCGGCCAGGCGCAGACCTACGCCACCGGCTCGCTTTCCTCCACGGTCGAGGCGACGCGGCAGCAGGCCGTGGAGCACAACATCGCGTGCATCGAGATCGGGCAGAAGATCGGCTCCGAACGCCTGACCGTGTGGGTGGGGGATGGCACCAATTTCCCCGGACAGCAGGATCTTGGCCGTTCGCTCGACCGCTATCTCGATGCGGCGGCACAGGTCTATGCCGCGCTGCCGGACGACTGGCTGATGATGCTCGAGCACAAGATGTTCGAGCCTGCGTTCTACTCCTCGGTCATCTCGGACTGGGGCAGCTCGCTGATGGCGGCACAGGAACTGGGCGAGAGGTGCAAGTGCCTTGTCGATCTTGGTCACCACGCGCCCAATGTGAATATCGAACAGATCGTCGCCCGCCTCCACCGCGCGGGCAAGCTTGGCGGCTTTCACTTCAACGACAGCAAGTATGGCGATGACGACCTCGACAGCGGATCGATCGATCCGCACCAGCTGTTCCTCGTATTCAACGAGCTGGTCGAGGCGGAATTGAACCCGGGCGGCGGTTTTGACCCCGCCTACATGATCGACCAGTCGCACAATGTCACCGATCCCATCGAAAGCATGCTGTCATCGGCCGAGGCGATCGCGGGGTGTTATGTGCGTGCGCTGCTCGTCGACCGGGACGCGCTGCATCACGCGCAGGACAGCAACGACGTGATGCTCGCGTTCAGAACCCTGCGCGCCGCGTTCGAAACGGATGTCAGCCCGATCCTCGCCAAGGCGCGGGAAGAGACGGGCGGCGCAATCGACTGGCTCAAGGTCTATCGCAGCAGCAAGTATCGCGAACGCAAGGCGCAGGAGCGCAACGCCGTCGGCCTTGGTGCCGGCATCGTTTGAGGGACGAAACGCACACCGGCGCGTGATGCGGTGAGGGACCATTCCTTGCGGCCTCGCACCGGTACCGACAATAAAATTACAAGTTCAGGAGAAGATAAATGAATCGAGGGGTTAAGTCGTGTCTGGTTCGATCGGTTTCGGCCTTGCCGCTTTTGCTGGCGGCTGTTCCGGCCCATGCGCAACAAGAGCCTGCGGACGGTTCCGGCGTGCAGGAACCTGCGGACGATGCGGGCGTGCAGATGATCGTGGTCACGGCGCAGCGGAGGCAGGAAAGCCTTCAGGATGTTCCGGTCTCCGTGAATGTCGTCACGGCGGACACGCTGCGCGAGCGAAACCTCAACGATTTGCAGCAGATCACGCTTGCCGCGCCCAGTCTCCAGATCGGTCAGGAAAACACGTTTTCCATTCGCGGGGTGGGCACGCTCGCGTTTCAGCAAACGGTCGACCCGGCCGTCGCTGTGTCTCTCGACGAAGTCAGCCTCGCCCGCACATTGCTTAGCGAGAACCTCTTTCTCGATGTCGAGCAGATCGAAGTCCTCAACGGTCCGCAAGGGCTGCTTTTCGGCCGCAATGCCAGCGCCGGCCTGCTGAATATCACGACCACCCGGCCCAAGCTCGGCAGGACCATGGTGGATGGTCATCTCGAATATAACGTGCGGGATACCACCCCCGGCAATGGCGATGGCGTGATCGCCCGCACGAACTTCAATCTTCCCGTGACCAAAAATTCGGCGTTCCGGCTCAATCTCGCGTATCAGCATCAGAATCCCGTGACGAGGGCCGTCGTTTCCGGGCCGGGTTCCAACACCAATCGGCGTTCGTTCGAGGTTCGGGGCAAGTACCTGGCACAACCGACCGATGCGCTCGAATTCTACCTGATCGGCAATTATGCCGAAACCAACGGCACCGCCGGCCTGTTCGATCGGACCTATCGCGCGCTGGCGCCGGGGAGCGCGAATACCGACCCGCTGGCCGCAGACGGCTATGTGGCAAGCCCCGACCTGCTCGAATACAAGGCCGATGGCGCGAATTTCCGCAACTTGCGCTCCTACGGCGGTCAGGCCCGCGTGTCGTACCTGTTTGCGAACGATTGGGAGCTTATCAATCTGGCCGCGTACAAGGCCTACGATCACGAATACGCGTTCGATCAGGACTACACCACGAGCAACGGCGTCAGCCTCTCCACCCTCAGCAGCGATTTCCACCAGTTCTCGAACGAGCTGCGGCTGGCTCTTCCGGCCAGCGATCGCCTGTCGGGTCAGGTCGGTCTCTATTACCTAACCTTCGAGGAGGAATCGACGACGCTTACGGGTGGCGATCTCTATATTCCGTCGTTCGTCCTCCCGAATTTTCCGTTCTGCGTCGGCGCGGACGCGCAGCCGGGTGCCTTCCCGCCGAATTGCAGCGTGAGCAATGATTACGCGGTCGGCTCGGATACGGACTCGTTGTTCAAGTCCAGGACCTATGCCGCATTCGGGCAGTTCACCTATGAACTCACGCCTCAGCTTCGGCTTCTGGCCGGCGGACGGCTGACGCGCGACGAAATCGAGATTGATTTCACGCAGAACGTCCTCGACTACTTCGTTCGTTTCGGCGGTCCGTCCGGAACCTATTCCGCGGAGGACGGCCACACCGATTTCAGCTGGAAGCTGGGCGCGCAGTTCGAACCCAGCCCGCAGGTGATGGTCTATGCAAACTATGCCAAGGGTTACAAGGGCCCCGGCGCAAACAACAGCGCGGCAACCGCCAACGCGAACCTGATCGTGGAGCCGGAGACGTCCCGCAACATCGAGCTTGGTGCAAAGACCAGCTGGCTGGATCAGCGCGTCATCTTCAACGTGTCCCTGTTCCGGACCAAGTACCGCGATTATCAGGCGTCCGCGTTCAACGCGCAGCAGGCAAGCTTTGTCATCACGAACGCGGCGAGCCTGACCTCGCAAGGTGCCGAAGTGACGGCCAATCTCCGGCCGTTCGCGGGGCTGTCGGTCGATGCGGCCCTTACGTTCCTCGATTCCGAGTTCGATGATTTCCCGGGCGCGCAATGCTATCCGGGGCAGCCGGATTGCTCGGCGAACGGGACGTTCAACGCCCGCGGTCTGAGCACGCCGCTTGCCGCGGACCTTACGTCGTCGATCGGCGTGAATTACCGGTTCCCGGTCTTCGGCGATGCCGATGTAGTCATCGGCGGCGATTGGTATCATCGCTCGTCTGTCAATTACACCGTGTCGACGAACCCGCTGACCGCACTCGGGCCGGTCGACATATTCGGCGCGCGCGTGAGCCTGGATCTCAACGAAAATCTGCAGTTCGTTGTATTCTGCAAGAATTGCGGTGACGAACGCGTGCCCAATTTCATCTACAACGATCCGGGCGATGCGGCCTCCGGCCTCAACAGCACCGTGCAGACATTCGGGTTCAACTCTGTGCGAACGATCGGTGCCTCGGTGGATTTCCGGTTCTAGGCAAGCGTTCCGGCGTCAGTATTTCGAGCTTTGAGGCGAAGATATCATGAGACCGTCCATTCTGGGTTTTGCGCTGCTGGCTGCGAGCAGTCTGAGCACGCCGTCATCGGCGCAGGCCCAAGTGGAGGATCATGTCCCGGTCGAGGCCGAAGATAGCTTGGCCGACGCATTTGCGGATCCGCCGGCCGAAGCCCGACCGCGCGTGTGGTGGCACTGGCTTTCGGGGAACGTGAGCGAAGAGGGCATCACGAAGGATCTGGAATGGATGCAGCGTATCGGCATTGCCGGTGCGATGATGTTCGACGGGGACATGGGCGCGCCCAAAATCGTGCCCGAGCGGGTCACCGTGCTCAGCCCCGCATGGTATGACAAGCTGCATTTCGCCGCCAGCGAGGCGGCGCGCCTCGACCTGGAATTTGCGATGGCTGCCGCCCCCGGCTGGAGCGAGACGGGCGGGCCTTGGGTCCCTCCCGAGGCGGCAATGAAAAAACTGGTCTGGTCCGAAACGCGCGTGTCGGGCGGGCAACGCGCAGGCCGCCTCGCTCCGCTTCCGTCCAATGCCGGGCCGTTTCAGACGATTGCGAAGTCGGACGCGTTGAGCAGTACGGAGGCAGGCCCGCTGACGATGGCGCGCGATATTGCGGTGCTGGCGTATCCCGCGCCGCAGGGCGATGTCCCGCTCCCCGCGTTGCAGCCTGTCGTCACGACGAGCGCCGAAGGGGTGGATGCACGCAAGTTCCTCGACGGCGATTTGCAGGAACACGTTACGCTTCCGAACCCTGTGCCCGATGCGCCGCAATGGGTTCGGTACGATTTTACCGTGCCCCGGACTCTCAGAGCGCTCACCTATGTCGGTCCGCTCGGCGGTCGTTTTGCGGACGGTCCGGACGGCAGGATCGAGGCGAGCGATGACGGCACGAACTGGAAAACCGTGCGAACTCTCGTCGGGCCCGCGCACAATCCTGCGCCGCAGTGCACGTTTGCCTTTCCTGCGACCACGGCACGATATTTCAGGGTGCTTTTCGACCGGCCCCTGAATTCGCGCGAACCCTTTCCCGCGCCCGACGGGATGATGCTCGCGGAACTGGCGTTCGTGCCGGGGGCGCGGGTCGACATGTTCGAAGACAAGGCAGGCTTTGGCGTTCTTTCTCAGGAGGATCAAAGCCCGACGCCGTCGATCTCGGCCGCATCCGCAATCCGGTCGTCCGATATTATCGACCTCAGTGATCGCCTGCGCCCGGATGGCACGCTGGAATGGATTGCGCCGCCGGGTGAATGGATCGTCCTGCGAACGGGCTGGTCGCTTACCGGACAGGTCAATCATCCCGCGACCCCCGAAGGGACCGGGCTGGAGGTGGACAAGCTCGATGCGGAGGCCGTCCGGGGGCATCTCGATGCTTACCTCGATCCCGTGATCCGGCATCTGGGCGCGCTCTCCGGAGAGCGGGGCCTGTCCTACCTTCTCACCGATAGCTGGGAAGCGGGTCAGGAAAACTGGACCGGACAGATGCCGGCACAGTTTCGCAAGCGCCGCGGCTATGACCTGACGAATTTGTTACCGGTGTTGACGGGCCGCGTCGTCGACAGCGCCGCGAAGAGCGACGCTTTCCTGTGGGATTACCGGAAGACGCTGGCCGATCTGGTTGCCGAAAACCATTATGGTACGATCACGCGCTTTGCCGAGGATCACGGCCTTGGCTATTATGGCGAGGCGACTGGCGCCGCATGGCCCACGGTGGCGGACGGGATGCTGGCGAAAAGCCGGACCGACATACCGATGGGCGAATTCTGGGCCATCCCGTTCGGCGGTCAGCCCGCGGCGTATCATCACGTCCGTTCCGACGAATTTCCCGCCGACATCATCGAAACCCGATCGACCGCGCATGTGTATGGAAAGCCTGTTGTCGCGGCGGAGGCCTTCACCTCGTCTTTGCCGCAATGGATTTCGACGCCGTGGCAGTTGAAATGGGTGGCCGACCGTTACTTCGCTCTCGGCGTGAACCGGATGGTCATCCACACCTCCCCGCATCAGCCCGACGACACGCGGAGGCCGGGATTGACGCTCGGCCCGTTTGGCCAGGCATTCACGCGCCACGAAACCTGGGCCGAGATGGCGAAGCCTTGGATCGATTATCTCGCGCGAAATTCCTTCATGCTTCAACAGGGTGTGCCTGTTGCCGATGTCCTGTATTTTTATGGGGAAGGGGCGCCGGTCGGCGTTCCCTACGACCGGGCGGGCGAACCTGCGGATCTGCGCGAGTTCGGCTTCGACTATGTGAATGCCGACGCCTTGATGCGGCTCGCGAGGGTCGAGGATGGGACGATCGTTTTTCCCGGCGGCGCGTCCTACCGTGTCTTGGTCCTCCCGCGGCACATGTCGCAGATGACGCTGCCGATGATCGCGAGATTGCGCGATCTTGTCGCTCAGGGTGCCGTCATCGTCGGCCCCCGGCCGGCCGGCTCGCCCAGTCTGGCCTCGGCTGGATCCGCCGTGCGGTCGGTCGCCGACGAATTGTGGGGTGAGACCGATGGAGAGACGCGCACCCGAAATGAGTTCGGCAAGGGCCGCGTATACTGGCGCGACGATGTGCGGGAGGTCTTGGCAGAAGAGGGCGTGATGCCCGATTTCGCATGGTCGCCGACCGATGCGAATCTGGACCTGCGGTTCATCCACCGGCGGACCGCCGAGGGTGATATTTACTTCGTCACCAATCAAAGCGCGTCGGCAGGTTCAGTCCCGCTCAGATTCAGGATTTCGGGCAAGCAACCCGAATTGTGGAACCCCGCCGATGCAAGCATGCGCCCGCTCGGCTATCGTCAGCGTGGCAGCGTGACCGAAGTTCCGTTGCGTTTCGATGCCTATGGCTCGGCGTTGATCGTGTTCCGCGCGCCGGCCACCTGCGCATCGCGCGTGATCGCAGAGCCGCCCGAAGATACGATAAAGTCGCTCGACACCGGTTGGATCCTGTCCGTTCCGGTGAAAGACGGTGCCCCCGTGGTGCGGCAGGTATCCGCCGGATCCTGGACGCAGGACAGTGCTCCGGACGTCAGATATTTTTCAGGAACCGCGACCTACACACGCGATCTGGACATGCCGAAGGTGGATGGCCGCGATCGCCTGTATCTCGACCTCGGCACCGTTGCGGATATCGCGGAGGTTCGGATCAACGGCGAACCCGTCGCGACCGCATGGAAGCCGCCCTATCGCGTCGACATTACAGAGGCGGTGCATGCCGGCCACAACCGGTTGGACGTCCGCGTTGCGAATACGTGGCAAAATCGCATGGTCGGCGATCTTCAGCCAGACGCGGCTCCCCAGACATGGGTCAACGATCTCGGCGCCTTCCCCCCGATGGGCGGCGAATTGCGCGCAGATACGCCGCTCCGTCCCGCCGGCTTGCTTGGGCCGGTGCGGCTCGTTCGCGAGCGGGCGGCGCAGGGCAGCGGCTCCGCGATGGGGCCGGAATCGTGCGATTGAAATGATATTTCACGCAATTTAATTCCGCCCGGAAACACGGGCCGGGCGTCCAGATCTTTCATCTTTCCACTTGGTTTACCGAGGAACATTCCGATGCGAAAACTCATGCTTCTTGCGATCGCTACGGGCGTGAGCGTGTCGGGCTGTAGCACGGTCGGCGGCCATGGACCGATGCCGGAATATCGCGATCTCAATCACAATGCGGCGCTCGACCCCTATGAGGATCCGCGCTTGACGGATGAAGAGCGGGTCGAGGATCTTCTCGCGCACATGACGGTCGAGGAAAAGATCGGTGCGCTCCTGCATGGTACGCTTCCCGCGGTGGGCAATCCGTTCGGCGCGTCGGACCAGGGTTATGATCTGGACGCGATCGACGGCTTGCTGAAAACCCGCGGGATCACGAGCATGATTAGCCGCCTGACCATGCCGCCTGCCGATTTTGCCGCACAGAACAACGCGGTGCAGCGGCTTGCCGAAAATACCCGGCTCGGCATTCCGGTGACGATAAGCACCGATCCCCGCAATCACTTCTCGACTGTGGCAGGCGCCAGCAACGCGTCGGCGGGGTTTTCGCAATGGCCTGAACCGCTTGGGCTTGCCGCGATCGGGGATCCGGCGCTGGTGCAGCGTTTCGCCGCGACGGCCCGGAAGGAGTATCGCGCGGTCGGTCTCCACATGGCCCTTTCGCCACAGGCGGATCTTGCGACCGAACCACGCTGGCCGCGGGGGATCGCAACCTTCGGCAGCGATCCGCGAATCGTATCCCAGCTCGCCGGGGCCTATGTGGTGGGGTTTCAGGGCAGCGCGACCGGATTGACACGAGACGGAGTTGCAACGGTTGCGAAACACTGGCTCGGCTACGGCGCCCAGCCGGAAGGGTTTGACGCGCATAACTGGTACGGGAAGCGTGTTACGCTGACGAACGAGAGTCTTGCCCGGCATCGCGCCGGCTTTGACGGTGTGCTGGCCGCGAATACAGCGGGCATCATGCCGACCTACGCGATAATCGATGGCGTGACGATCGACGGCAAACCGATCGAAGCGGTTGGCGCCGGGTTCAGCAAGGAATTGCTGAGTGACATGCTGCGCCGTGACGCAAATTACGGGGGGCTGGTCGTGTCCGATTGGGGGATCGCAAACGATTGCCCCGAAGCGTGCCGGGCCCCGACCTCAGAAAATCCCCAAGGGGTGCAGGCAATCGGAATGCCGTGGGGGGTCGAGGATCTGACGATGGAGGATCGGGTCGCGAAGGCGGTGAATGCCGGGGTCGATCAGTTCGGGGGATTGGACGACCCGGCTGCGCTTCTTGCCGCATTGCGGAGCGGGAGGATCGACATGGCTCGTATCGATCAATCGGTGCGGCGCGTCATGCTGGTCAAATTCCGGCTGGGCTTGTTCGACGATCCCTATGTCGATCCCGAAGCCGCCGGCATGATCGTCGGGAATTCCAACGCACTGGCACAAGGAAATCAGGCGCAAGCCCGCGCTTTGGTGCTCCTGCAAGATCGCGACGGCATTCTGCGGAACGCACGCGAAAAGCAGCGGGTCTGGCTCTACGGGATCGATCTCGAAATCGCGCAGGCCAATGGCTTTGAAGTGGTGCGTGACCCGGCGGAGGCGGATATGGCGATCCTTCGCTTTGCCGCGCCAGCCGAGAAGCTTCATCCGCATCATTTTTTCGGCGCGATGCAGAACGAAGGGCGCTTGGACTTCCGCCCCGGCGACGCGGGATATGACGCGCTGCTTACGGTCGATCGCAAGACGCCGACCATCATCATGGTCGATCTCGATCGCCCCGCGGTTCTTTCCGAGGTGCTCCGCCATACAGACGTGCTGATCGGTGCTTTCGGCGCGAGCGATGGCGCGTTGTTCGATGTGCTGACGGGGAAGGTCGCACCGCAGGGCCGACTTCCCGTGGAATTACCGCGCGATATGGACGCCGTGGTGCAGCAGCGACCCGATCTTTCCGAAGACAGCGTGCGGACGAGTTTCCCCCGCGGCTTTGGCCTGCGGTGATCCGGATCAAATTCCTTGGGCGAAAAGTTTGCTGCCGGATGCCGCGCCATGACCGCTTGGCGAATGCGTGATTGATCCGGCGGCGTTCCTGCTCAAATACGGCGCGAACGACCCGCAGATGGGCCCGACCTGTACCGGCGATCTGAACGCGCGACCGGCTAATTCGCCGCGCCGATAGTTCGGATCGGTACCGGGCACGACGCCGATGGACAAGCGACAATACAGAAGGGCGGGTGCGTCCCGCGCTACCAGCGGATTGGCGGACAAAGCGGGCCGATGTTTCACGAGCTCTAGAGTACTACCGCGTCGCCCGCGCCGATCGGAGTGGGGGTCAGGCTCGCTCGAGGCGGATCCGCCGCCGCACGTCAGATCCCTTCAATTGTTGAACAGGACCGTGTCGCGAAAAGCGCTGACGGAGTTGCGCCCGCAACGGCATCAGAAGGCCGATACGTGGATAGCTCGGGCTGTTTTTGCCAGGCTTATGCGGCCTGCGCAGACCCTTGGCATGATCACGGCTCAAGGCTTCCAGCGCCATATCAGGCGTGCCGGTAAACCCAATTGTCCGGCTAAGATCATAAGGGCTCTTGGCAGAGTCGAATAACGTCGTGTTTACGGGTTCCTGCCAGAGCGTTTCCATGGACAGGATCGCTTCAGGCAGAAGGACAAAAGCACTGCCGGATTTGGCAAGGCGTCTGCTCGCGCGCAACGAAGCGCATGTCGCGCTTGCATTGATCACTGTCGGACTTTCTCTTCTATCTGGCGCACAAGTCCTCGCGATGATCTCGATCGGTATCCTCGGTCTGATCGTCGGACGGTGGCAGCGGGAAAATGCGGAACTACAACAAATCCCCAACCCGCTCACGGCCGATCAGAACTCGCACGAGACTGCTCATTCAAAAAACGGGGGCGATGCTTCTGCTTCAGACCGCGATAAACAGCTTGCAAAGCTCCAGTCGATCGCCGCACGAGACCCGCTGACCGGGCTCAACAATCGCGCTGGGCTGGAAGCTTTTATCGAGCATCGCCTGCGCGAAGCCGAAGCTGATTCTACGCATTGCCTGCTGTTCATCGACATCGACGGTTTCAAGCAGGTGAACGATGCGATGGGCCATAGCCAGGGCGACAAGCTTCTGATCCTGCTGGCGGAACGCCTGAAGATGGTCGTGCGCCACGATTTTTCGGGTCACCTGGAAACCCGTGCGTCGAATGTGGCCCTTGCCCGGTTCGGAGGCGACGAATTCGTCATTTTCGTTGCGCAAACCGGCTCAGGCAGCGTGGCGCAGAAAATAGCAAATCGCATTCTTCATATTCTGTCCGATCCTTTTCAGATCGGAACGAAAACGGTGCAGATCGGCGCGAGCATCGGCGTCGCGTTCGCGCCCGAACATGGTACCGATTACCTTGATTTGATCCGCAAGGCCGATGTGGCCATGTATCAGGCCAAGGCTCTTGGAAAAAACCGGTGCGAATTTTACCGGGAATCGCTCCTCGATGCAGCGCGCAAGGCGGAACAGGAGGAAAACGAGGTTCGCGACGCCATCGCACGTGGCGAGCTTGAGCTTTATTTTCAGCCGCTTATCGATGCTCGAACATTGGATATCTGTTCCGCGGAAGCCTTGCTGCGGTGGAACCATCCCACGCGCGGGGTGCTGACGCCGGCTGATTTCTTTCCGGCCATTCAGCGATCCAACCTTTCCGCGGCCATCGACGAATGGGTCATCAACGACGCAGTTTCGAGGATCGCAGAGCTTGAACGGGACGGCATGCCGTTGATGATCGCTGTCAACGTATCACCCAACAGGCTCGAGAAGATAGAGTTTCCCTCGCTCGTCCGATCGCTGATCGGGCGGTGGGGATGTTCGCCCGAGCTGCTCCAGATCGAAGCGACCGAGGATGCGGCCGTATCCAATCCCGAGGTCAGCCTCAGGAACCTTAAAAAGCTGGCAGAGCTCGGCGTGACCGTCGCCATTGACGATTTCGGGACCGGCTATTCCAACCTTGCCAACCTCCTCATGCTGCCGGTTTCCCGCCTCAAAATCGATCGTTCGCTGTTGAAGGATATCGAATACAGCACCGAAGCGCATGTGCTGGTTCAAACCATCATCAGTCTCGCCAACAGCCTCGGATTCCACTCGGTGGCAGAAGGGGTCGAGAACAAAAAGCAGATGCAGATTCTTCAATCGATGGGCTGCGATGTCCTGCAGGGCTTTCTGTTTTCACGTCCCGTCACGTTCGAAAAGCTCAAGCAACTGTCCGCAAGTTACCAGCGGCGTCCCCGTAGGGCCGGATTGACAGAAGAACAATCCAAAGCCGCCAAACGGAATGAAGCCGCCTAATCGGTCAGCAGGATCATCATGACAAAATTTGCCACCATCTTGCTCACATCGAGCTGTTTGGCCGGGCTGGCCATGCCCGCTCATGCCCAGACTGACACGCTGCTTGAGACGACATCGGGTGATGACCTGCTGAGCACCGATCTGGAAGACCTGCTGGTGCTTGAATCGACTTCGGTCGCCAAAAAGCGCCAGAACGTCGACGATTCCGCCGCGGCGGTCTATGTGATCACGCAGGAAGAGATCCGCAATTCCGCCAGTTCCACCATTACCGATCTGCTTCGCGTGGTTCCTGGCGTCGAAGTCGGCCAGATAACCAATGGCGTGACCGCCGTTACCATCCGCGGGTTCAATGGCCGAAATTCGGGATCGATGCTGGTCATGGTTGATGGCCGGTCGGTTTATGTGTCAACACTGTCGGGCGTTTTCTGGGATCAGCTCAACATCCCGATGCACGACATCGAGCGGATCGAGGTCGTCCGCGGGCCCGGGTCCACCTTATGGGGTGCGAACGCGGTCAATGGCGTCATCAACATCATCACCAAGAACAGTGCCGATACGCTGGGTCTTCGGGCAAGCGCCCGTGCAGGTCTGCGCGAACAACTCGTGGAATTGTCTTCAGGCAGCGAAATCGGCGCGGATTCGACGATCCGCATCAACGGCGTATATCGCCGGGATCAGGGCTTGCAGTCACTCAGCGGCGATGACCTCGGCACGGCCGCGAATGAAGGCGCGCTGGGTGCACGATTCGACTGGCAACCGACCGCCCGCGATGCGATCACGCTTCAGGCCGATTACAAGATCGGCGCCCGCGATACGACCACTTTCAACATCGATCCGGCCCAGATTGATCCCACCCCGATCCCGGTGCTGACCGCGGTCGATTATAATGAATTCAGCGTTCTGGGACGCTGGCGGCGCGAGCACAGCGAGCAGCTCGATTACTCGCTTCAGGCCTATTATACCACCGTGGGCCGCGAGGAACTGGGCTATTTCGATTTTGAATGGTCGATTGCGGATCTGGATTTCGGTGCCAATTGGCGGCTAAACGAAACGCATGACATCAATTTCGGCCTGAACCTGCGGGCGATGTCGGATCGCTTCGTGCTGATCGATCCGCGGGTCGATTTCCTCGACCGGGAAGGAACCGATTACTGGATCAGCGGATACGTCCAGGACGATATCAGCCTCATCGCCGAGACGCTGCGCCTGACGATCGGGGCCAAGCTTGAATATAACGATTTCACCGGGGTGGAATTTCAGCCCGGCGTCAGGATGTTCTATCGGCCGAACCAGGATCTCGCGATCTGGGGCGCGGTATCACGCGCGGTTCGCACGCCATCGCGGTTCGAACGTTACGCGGATTTTCAGCTTGCCGCCCTGCCGCCCTATACACGCAGAAATCCCTCGCCGCTCCCCATTTTTACGAGCTTTCTTGGCACGCCCGATTCCGAGGCTGAGAACCTTTTGGCATACGAGGCGGGTTTTCGCGCAAATATTGCACCCCAATGGAGCATTGACGTCGCAGGCTACTATAATTTCTACGATAGCCTGGCGGAGCCGACCCTCGTCGCGGTCGAGCCCAATTTCATTCCCAACGTTCCGTTCCCGGTCAGTCTCACGACCACGGCGCAGTTCCAGTTCCGCGGCAAGGCCGAAACCTGGGGGCTGGAAGCATTGATCAAGGGGCAGGTGGCGCCGTGGTGGAACAGCCAGCTGGGCTATTCCTATTTCAAGGGCCGAACCGGAACCGACAGGCGGAGTGGCGAGCGGTTCAACGGGTTCCTGCCGCTGGACGGGTCCCCCGAACATCAGGCTACGCTCAGCAATAACTTCCAGTTGAGCACCTCGATCTCGCTCAACACGCAGATTCGCTTCGTGGACGAACTGATCGGCGGGCAAGTGCCGTCCTATTTCGATGGCGACGTCCGGCTGAGATACGAAGCACCGAACGGGCTCGAACTGTCTCTCGTGGGCGAAAACCTGCTTGAACAGCGCAGATTCGAATTCCTGTTCGATACCTATCCGGCGCCGCCCTCCACTGTCCCTCGTAACGTAGCGCTTGAGCTACGGTACCGGTTCTGAGGGGGTTGTGATGTTCAAGCTTTCAACCCTTTCGAAGCTGTCCGGACTGGTCGCTGTATGTGGATTGGCATGGGCGACGACGATCACGCCGGCCAGCGCAAGATCCAGCGAAGTCGATCAATTGCGTGCCGCGATCGTGTTCAACGTGCTGCGTTTTATCGAGTTTGCCCCTGAACAAAGGGGAACGATCGATTTTTGCGTGGCGCCGGACGCCGACGGATATGACGCGTTCCGCTCGTTCTCCGGCCGCCGGGCCGGGTCGCGCATCGTATCGGTCCGAACCGCGCGCGATGGCTCCTATTTCGGCTGCGATGTGGTCTATCTCGATTCCGGTGGTCGCGATCAGATTCAGCGCGCTTCGGCTCGCGGGCGTCTGGTGATCGGGGGTGGCCGCCGCTTCATCGACAATGGCGGCACGGTCGGTCTGGTGCAAAGCGGCGGTCAGGTGCGTTTCCAGCTGAACCTGGTTGCGGCATCGAACAGCCAGCTTACGATCAGCTCGCGCCTGATACGATTGGCGTCAAAGGTCGCCCGGTGATGCAGGGCCCGTCGCGCGGCAGTCTCGCGAACATGCGATTCAAGACCAAGCTGACCGTGACCAGCGCCATGCTGGTGTCCGTGGCGTTGTTGCTGGCGAGCCTCGGCCTGATCGGGATGCAATTTCTCACCGAAGGCCGTCTGGCGTCGCAGCGGCACAATCAGATTACGCAGGTCATCGCATCCAACACCGGCCCCGCGTTGATGTTTGCAGATCCGGAAGCCGCGCGCGAGAACCTGATGTCGATCAATGGGATCGAGGATGTCGCATCGGTTTCCGTCTTTGCGAACGATGGGACGCTGTTCACGTCTTATGAAAATTCGGCGGCCGGTCTTGGCGATGATACCGATCAACTGGAAACCGTCCGCAGAATGGTGGCGGTCGATGGAGTGCGCCTCGGCTGGGTTGAAATGAAGGTCAGATTGCGGTCGTTCAGCGATATCGTCGGCGAAACCTGGACGGCGATCCTCGTCCTGTTTTCGCTGTGTCTGATGATATCGATGGTCGTCGCGCGAAAGATGAACAGCATGGCGTTCGCGCCCATCGGCCGGTTGAACGACGCCATCCAGAAATTTACGATCACCAATGACTACACCATGCGGCTCGAGGCGGAACTGGACCCGGATTTTTCGCTGATCACCGATAATTTCAACAAGATGGTGGAAACCGTTGCCAGCCGCGACGAAGCCCTGGTCGAAAAGGCCGACGAGCTTACCGTCGCGCTCGATCAGGCGGAGGCGGCAAACGTCGCCAAGTCGCAGTTTCTTGCCAATATGAGCCATGAATTGCGCACGCCCCTCAACGCGATCATCGGATATGCCGATGTACTGCTTGAGGAACTGCAGGGGGCGGACAATCAACGATCGCTAGAAGATGCCGGCTGGATTGCGAGCTCGGCTCAGCAATTGCTGGAATTGATCAATTCCATTCTTGATTTGTCCAAGATCGAAGCGGGTCGGATGGATGTGGATATCCACGAATTCGATGTGGCAAGCATCATGGAAGAAGTCAGAAAGATGCTGGAACCGATGGCTGCCCAACGCGGCAATCGCATTCATTTGCAGATTGCCGGGGATATAGGGATCGCGAAATCGGATTCGGTCAAGCTGCGTCAATCGCTCCTAAACCTGGGGTCGAATGCATGTAAGTTTACCGAAAATGGCCGGATATTCATTCTCGCGCGGCGAGATAACAGCGATCTGGTCGTTTCCGTTTCGGATACGGGCATCGGGATGAGTGAAGAACAGGTCGACAGGCTGTTTCAACCTTTCAGCCAGGCCGATGCATCGACGACCCGCCGGTTTGGTGGCACCGGGCTCGGTCTGACCATTACGCAACGGTTTGCCGAATTGCTCGGCGGAACGATCGAGGTTGAATCCTGCGCTGGCGTCGGTTCCACCTTTACCATCAGGATCAAGGCCGACCTTGATAGCGTGCAAGCCCTGACCGATTCCGGTAGCGAACTGATCCCGGCCAATGTCCGCCCGGATGTCGTCACGTCCAACACCATCGAAGTTGACGGCTCAAAGCTGCTGGCCGTGGTGGTCGACGATGAACCCAGCGCTGCAAAGTTGCTTGAACGCATAGCCATTCAGGCCGGTTACGCCACGGCGGTGGCAAACGACGGCGAAAAGGCGTTGGCTCTTATCCGAAAACATAATCCCGCGATCATCCTCCTGGACCTCGCCATTCCGCAGGTGAACGGGTTCGATGTGTTGAAAGAATTGCGCAGCGATCCGCAGCTTTCCGCCACGCCCGTGGTCATCGTGTCAGTCAATGACGATCGCAAGGCCACCATCGACGCAGGCGCGTGCGAACACCTCATCAAACCGGTCAGCCGTACCGAGGTGACCGGGGTGCTGGCGCAATATGCCGCGCGCCGGTCGGGCAAGATTCTGATCGTCGATGATGATGAGGCAACGACGCGAATGTATGGCCGCGGCATGGAGCGAGCGGGATACACGGTCAACGTGGCCGTGAATGGCCGGGACGCGCAGGCTTTATTGCGCGCGCAGGATTATGATTTCGTGATCACCGATCTGCGCATGCCCGAATTCGATGGTCACGATCTTATCCAATGGATCGCGGAATTTTCCGATCGTCCCAAGCCGCTCATCTTCGTGGTGACCGGCAAGGCGATGAGCAACGAGGATGCAAGCGAACTGCAAAGCAAGGTGCAGAGCGTATTGTTCAAGCACGGCCTCAGCCCCAGCCATCTGGCCAGGACGCTGTCGAATTTCGATACCAGCAGACCCAGAGGAGTGGCGGCATGATCAAGACATCACTCAGCGACGCGGATCGCCAGAAGGTGATGGTGCTCGTGGTCGATGACATGGCGGCCAATCGTTCGGTCCTGTGCCGACAGCTGGAATTGCACAAATATAACGCCATGAGCGTCGACAGCGGCGAAGCGGCGCTGGAGTTGCTGACCCGCATCCGGCCCGATATCATGCTGCTGGATTACATGATGCCGAACATGAACGGCATCGAGGTCCTGCGGCACCTGCGCGCGGATCCGGCGACGGTCGATCTGCCGGTGATCATGGTCACCGCCCGCGCCGAAAATCAGGCCACGGTAGAAGCGCTCGAGGCGGGGGCGGATGATTATGTCACCAAGCCGATCGATTATGTGGTGCTGCGCGCCAGGATCGATTCCCAGCTGCAAAAACAGGGGAATGCGTCAGATCTGCGGATGTCGAATGCCGCTCTCGATGAAAAGGTGACGATGCGAAACCTTGTTCTTGCCGATATGGAGAGCGAGCTGAAGTCCGAAATTGCGTTGCGCCTGCAGCATGAACAGGAGTTGGCAAAGCGATCAGCCGGATCCGTTCAGAGCCCCCGGCCCAAGACCCTTGCCGATCTCCCGTTGGCCGAGATCAGCCAAAAGTTCAATGTCGTATTCGATAGCGTCGTGGACGGGAAAACCCCCAATCTCGCGTTGATTTACGAGCTGAAAGAGCTTTTGAACCAGCTAGTCCTGGACGGAGACTAGGCCGGGGCTCACCTCCGGCGCGCCGTCGATCACGAAGGCCAGGAATAAGGCTGCGGCCCTGCGCTTCATGAAGAAAGCGCAACCCTCACGGTTCGCAGAGCGCGCGGATAAGTTCGACGAGGCAACGCACGCCTCGGCTGTCTACTCGACAACCGTAAGCGCGCTTGACGCCCTCTATCATCTGCTATCCTAACGAAACCCTGCATCAATGGTCGAACCGCTCGCATAGCAGTTTTGATCGGACTGCAGCGCACCGTCTTGACGATGGGCGGCCATTCGCTGGACCGGGAGGAAATGATCCTCTGGCACCAATCCGAAGGGCCCGGTCAATCTACAGTCACGCGCTCTTCATATTGAAAAATTGACGAAATATCCGGAATGGTGGCAATGAGCTCAGCACGAGCGATGCCTCGCTATCGGAGTGATCAATGCAGACAGTCGATGCAAATTTCGAAGGCGAAGGCTCAGCCGACGCCGCGCTCATCGGCCTGTTGCAGCTCGCCCGCCTGCTCTTTGAAGCCCCCGTTGCGGCGTTTTGGATCGAGGAGCGCGGAACGGAGCGTCTGGCGGCCTCTGTCGGAGACGAGCGATCCATCCGCACAGCCTACGAAACGGATTGGCACGCCAGGTTCGAAGAACGCCAGCTTTTGGTCCTTCCCGATCTCGAGGTCGGGAATACGGTCGAATCCGAAGGCGAACCACTCCGGTTCATGGCGGGTGTTCGCGAAAAGCTTACGAGCCGGCCTGCGAGTATCACCCTGATCGTGGCGGATACAAAAGCCCGCCCGGCCAGCATGACCGGTGAGCAGCGGAGCGCATTCCAGGCGATCTGCGCGCAGGCCGTTACGCAGCTTGCATTGCGTCATTCACAAGCCATCCAGGCCGAGCTGATGGGCCGGCTGTCCTTCTTCGACCGGCTCGCTTCTGCGACGCAGGAGCTTGAGGATGCGACCGCGATCATGCGCACGGTCGCGCGATTGACGGGCGAATTCCTCGGCGTTTCCATCTGTGCATATGCCGACATGCACAAGGATGAAAACGGCTTCACGATCACGGGAGACTGGACGGCTCCGGGATCGGCCAGCATCGTCGGCACTTACCAACTGACCGACTTCGGCGAGCTTGCGGTTTCCAATCTCACGTCGAATCTGCCGCTTGTCGTGGATGATGTGGCCGCTCAAATTTCATCAGATGCCGCCGCGACGTTTCAAAGCATCGGTATCGCCGCGACGATCTGCTTGCCGCTCGTAAAAGACGACAGGCTGATTGCCTTGATGGCGGTTCACGACGCGACGCCGCGGGTATGGACGGACGCGGAACTCGGCCTGACGCGCGAAGTGGTGGAACGATCATGGGCTCACATCGAGCGCGTCCGGAGCGAGCGGATCCTTCGCGAAACGAGCCGCCGGCTCAACGCCATTCTCAGCAACACGCGAGAGGCGGTGTTCCTCATGGATGAGCAGCAGATTTGCGTCTACGCGAATGCCGCGGCAGAGCAATTGACCGGCTATGCTTTCGAGGACATGCGAGGACGGCCGTTGCACGACGTCGTCCACCACAAAAAGCCCGACGGATCGCATTATCCGATCGAGGAATGCCCGATTGATCGCGCCTTTCCCGAACGTGCGCAGACCTCAGGTGAGGAATTGTTCGTCGCGCCGGACGGATCGTTCTACCCCGTCGGATTCACTGCGAGCCCGGTCCTCGACGATGAGGGAAAGCCGATCGGCACGGTCATCGAAGCCCGGAACATCGCGGAAGAGAAGCGCTTTCAGGAGCATCAGGTGCTGCTGATCGATGAGCTCAATCACCGCGCGAAGAACCTGTTGGCGATCGTCCAGGGACTGGTTGCGCAGACGATGACGTCGTCCGATCCCGAAATCCGCAAGGCACTCGAAGGACGGCTGATGGCCCTGGCCGCGGCGCATAGCCTGCTGACCAAGAAGAATTGGGAGCCGGCCCCCCTGAGGCAACTCGTGCAGGATGCTATCGCCCCCCACGTAGCGGGCCATGCCATCAGCATGGAAGGACCCGAACTGATGCTTCCTTCCAGGACGGCGATATCGATGGTTTTGGCCGTGCACGAACTGGCGACGAATGCCGTCAAATATGGCAGCCTTTCCGTGCCGGGTGGCGGCGTGGATGTGCGCTGGAAAGTGGGCGCCAACGAACTGGATTTCCAATGGCAGGAGTTTGGGGGGCCGCCGGTTGTCGCCCCGGAAAAGCGCGGTTTCGGCAGCAAGATGCTGGAACGTGGGCTGGCGGCGGAACTCAACGGGAGCGTTAAGATCGAGTTCCTCTCCGAAGGAGTTACTTGCAAAGTGCGCGCAACCATTCCGCAAATCCCGAATTGACGCGGCAAAACCGAGAGCGGTTTGCATACGAATGAAAGCTTCGAGGAGCAGATTTTTCCGTCTCGAACGCACCGTGCACTGTCGATTTCCATACGCTCCTGCGCAAAAGTCGGTAGCGTCCGGTGCACAATTTCGAGAGAAGAGGACCAATCCGGTTCGGGGGACGCAATGGAATTGGAAGATCGGGGCCGCAATACACAGGATTGCAAGATTGCGTTACTTATCGATGCCGAAAATGTGCCGCATGGCAAGATCGCGGAGATGCTGGCCGAACTATCGAAATATGGGACGGCAAATATTCGGCATGCCTACGGAGATTGGACGAGCGCGAATCTGAAGAATTGGAAGGAAAAACTGCACGATTTCGCGATCCGACCGGTTCAGCAGTTCAGCTATTCTACTGGCAAGAATGCGACCGATATCGCGCTGGTGATCGACGCCATGGAACTGCTCTACACGCAGAATCTCGATGCATTTTGCATAGTCTCCAGCGATGCCGATTTTACGCCGTTGGTCATGCAACTTCGGGCAAACGGGCATGAGGTTTACGGTTTTGGTGAGCGCAAGACACCTTCGCCGTTCGTTAACGCCTGCACAGCGTTTCTCTACCTCGACACGCTGGACGAACCGCTCGTTCCGGCGGCTCCTTTGACGCCAGCCATAATGCCCAAAACGGCGGTCAAGCCAGAGGGCAACGGAACGGCCTCGTCAGACACGAAGTCAGCGGGCAGGGCGCTGTCGCAGGACACCAAGCTTGTCACCATATTGCGAGGTGCCGTCGAAGCCGCCGCCCGCGAGGATGGCTGGTCGTACATGTCCGCAGCGGGAGCAGCCGTAAAAAGACAGGCCCCGATCGATCCCCGCAATTACGGCGTTCGAAATTTCACCGCGCTGTTCGAGGCGACGGGCCTGTTTCACATCCATCGAACCGAAAACGGACAGTGCTTTGTCGCGGACAAGCGCAATAAGGATCGGTCATCGCAACCGAGTGACTAGACCCTCGGCATCATGCGTGTACCCGTGAAGCAAATTGCCGATGTCCTTCCGCCCGCGCCGCAACCGGGCACTCTCGTTTATGTTTGCGAACGGCGGCTCGGTCCCGATGGTGGTCGGTCAGGGCTCGATGAACGAATTACGGCTTTGAAGGGGCGGAAATTGCGTGCTGTGCGACCGCGAAATCGGTGTCTGGTGACGCTCGCGGTGGCTCTTTCCAGGGTCGGCTTTTCCTGGCTTCTGTCTCTCAATACTGCCGATCCCATCACAAGCATTCGTAGCGGCCACTCGTAGGGATATGCAGCTTGCTCAAATGCTGGCGTCGTCCACCGCCGGCCGTTTGCGGGTCAGGCGCAGTCCGTCGCGCATGTTGAGGCTGAGCAGGGCGATGTTCACCGCGCCCGCGATCAACTCAATCGTTTGCACGATGTAAAACCAGCCATCGAAAGACGCCGCCTGAGCCTTGAACGACAGATATAGAGCGGACGGTATCAGAACCAGAAGGCCATTGCCTGCAATGATGGGCATGCGCTTGCGCTTCACGCTGACCAACGGGTTTCGCCATCCCTTGCCCAATTGAAGACCGGAGCCGCCTGCCGCCATCAGCGATGGGATCAGGATCAGAAAGCCCCACGGAATCATGGTCTTGACCGTGACGAGCAGCGCACCACTGCCAAACAGTTCTGCTGACACCGTGGAGAACCAGAAGAAAACAATTGTGAGCAGAGCAAGCGCGCCTGCGATCGGGTGGATCATTCTCGCCATGGGAACCTTCCGCGTTGATCTAAAATATAGCTAGCTATGTAATCTTGTATAGCTTGCTATGCAAGTGCTATCCGCGCGTTATGAAATTTTCCAAAGACCTGTCAGCCGGCTACCTCGTGAATCACACGGCGCGGCTGTTCGAGAGAGGGCTGGCTGCGCGCATCCGGCCGCTCGGGCTTACCCCCGGCACATTCCCGGCGCTGCTGGAACTGTGGGAAGGAGACGGGCTGACGCAAAAGGAGCTGGTCGAACGTCTGGACATTGAACAGGCCACCATGGCCAACACATTGGCGCGCATGGAACGCGATGGGCTTGTCCGGCGCCAAAAGGACGCGGCCGATGGCCGGGTGCAGCGGATCTGGCTGACCGACCGTGCAAGAGGGCTGCACGATGCGGCAATCGAGGCGGCCAGCTCCGTGAATGCCGAAACCATGGCCGGTTTGTCAGCGCAGGAGCAGCGGCAGCTTGTCGTATTGATGCAAAAGATCGTTTATCGAGACAGGAAATCTGCGATGCTAACCTCATCCGAATGACCGCCAGAAACGAGGTCGTTCGCAGCCCTACCAGCCCAGGATATCACGAAGCCGCCGTGTGAGCTTTCGGGCCGCGTATCGCGAACCCGGCACGGGCGCACTCGGCGAAACGGAAGGCGGTTTGCATCCGGCTGGCAGGGCCCGCCGATCGCCATCGCCCGGCAATCCTTCGCCCGTCGTCACGCCGTGTGTGGATGGCGGTTGCGCCCATCACCGGGCACCGCGCTTTTGACGCGCAGCATGGTAAGCGCCGCAACGCCCAACGCACCTGCTGCAAAGAGCATGGTCCAGATCGGTTCACCGGGGAACAGCGTGTTCATGATCGTGCCCATGACCGTCGCCACCAGCAATTGCGGGACGACGATGAAAATATTGAACAATCCCATGTAGATGCCGAGCTTCGCCTGCGGAAGGTTGGATGCAAGAATGGCGTAGGGCATGGCAAGAATGCTGGCCCAGGCAATGCCGATGCCGATCTCCGCCAGGAGAAGCACGCTCGCATCGCGAATCAGAAAAAACGCGAGGAACCCCGCGGAGCCGAGCAGCAGGCAGATCATATGCGTCGTCACCTGTCCGAACCGGCGGCTCATCCACGGGAGCAGGGTCAAGGCGGCGACGGCGGCCACGCCATTATAGAGCGTGAAGAGCACGTTTACCCAGTTTGCCCCCTCGTTATAGGCGGCGCTGGCCGGATCGGTGCTGCCGAAGACATATTGCGTGACGACGGGCGTGGTGTTGATCCACATGATGAAAAGCGCGGACCAGCTGAAGAATTGCGCGAGGGCCAGGCGCTTCATGACATCCGGCATTCCCGCAAAATCGCCCACGATGCTGGACAGCATGTTGGCCGTGCGTCCCCGCCGGCTGAGCGCGATCGCGATCGCGCTCAGAATGCCATACGCGGCGAGGAGCGCGCCCAGCAGCAGCGTCTCCTTGCCCAGATCGAGGGCGCTCACCACGAACAATACGATCACGCCCGCCACGATCCAGAGAGCCGCGCCCGCATAGGATTTCCGGGCGAGCGCGCCGACTTGCTCGCCCGTGTCGATCCCGGTGGGGGTGCCCGCGAAACCGGCCTGCTCCTCGGGACTGTATTCCCGGGTGGTGAGGGTGGTCCACAGCACGGCGAGGACCAGCGCCGCCGCACCGAACCAGAAGCTCAGCCGCACCGTATCGGGAAGCAGCCCCGGCGCGGCGACGTTCGAAATGCCGAACTGTTCGAGCAGCCAGGGAAAGATCGAGCCGACCACCGCGCCCGCGCCGATAAAGGCAGTCTGCACCGAATAGCCCGCGCTGTGCTGATCCGTGCGCAGCATGTCGCCGACAAAAGCGCGAAACGGCTCCATCGAGATGTTGAGCGACGCGTCGAGCACCCACAGCATGCCCGCCGCGAACAGAAGCGGCGCACCAAAGCCCGGGCTTAGCGGCATGAGCAGCAGGGCGATGGCGGCAAACAACGCCCCGCTCAGGAAATAGGGGCGACGACGACCGAGCCGGTTCCACGTCCGGTCCGACAGGTGGCCGATGATCGGTTGCACGATCAGCCCGGTGAGCGGCGCCGCGATCCAGAGCGCGGGCAGCGCATCCATGCTCGCGCCCAAGGTCTGGAAAACGCGGCTCATATTCGCGTTCTGCAGCGCAAAGCCGATCTGAATCCCGAAAAAGCCGAAGCTGATATTGAACAGGCCCCAGAAACTCTGACGCGGTTTTTCGGTGCGGGTGGCGCTCGTCATCGGCAATATCCTCATCCGTGTCCGGCAGGTCTTCATGCCCACGCGCAACGCCCCATCGCTCGCACGAAGCGGCAATGGCAACAAGGCTGCATACGAATGTGAGGGTCAGGCCGCGCCGTGCCCGCTCGACCCCCGGACGACCAGCCGGGCGGGCAGCTTGCGCGGGGGCAGGTCGCGCCCCTCGATCTGCGCGAGCAGGGCTTCGACGAGGGCGCGGCCGGCCCCCGAAATATCCTGCATCATGGTGGTGAGGGGCGGCGTGGTGAGAGAGGCGGCGGGAATATCGTCGAAGCCGACCACCGCGACCGCGTCCGGCACCGCGATGTTCGCCTCGGCCAGTGCGCGCATCGCGCCGATCGCGATCAGGTCGCTGGCCGCGAAGATCGCGTCGAAGGGACGCCCGCTCGCGATGAGGGCACGCGTGGCGGCATGGCCCGCCTCCTCGGTGGTGATCGCATCGAATTGCAGCGACGGTTCGCACGCGATGTCCCGTGCGCGCAGGGCATTGCAAAATCCGCGATAGCGCCCTTCGAATTCGGGATAATGTTCGTCCGCATGACCGAGAAAGGCGATGCGGCGCCGGCCATTCGCCATCAGATGTTCGGCTGCCAGTTGCCCCGCGGCCTGATTGTCGGTCCCCACGGTCAATCCGCTCGCATCGCTCGACACCGAACCCCAGCGCGCGAAATGCGTGCCCTGCCGCTCGAGCTGATCGAGCCGTTCGCGATAGAGCGTGTAATCGCCGTAGCCCAGCAGGATCAGCCCGTCGGCACGGTGGCTGTCCTGATACCGCACGTGCCAGTCATCCTCCATCCTCTGAAACGAGATGAGGAGGTCCAGCCCGCGATCGGCACAGGCACGGGTAATGGACCCCAGCATCGCGAGAAAGAACGGATTGATCATGCTTTCATCGGGGGTGGGATCCTCGAAAAAGAGCAGCGCGATGGTGTTGGAGCGTTGCGAACGCAGCGAACTCGCATTCTTGTCGACGGTATAGTTGAGCTCTGCGGCGATCGCCTCGATCCGGGCGCGGGTCTGCGCGCTCACCGATTTGTCTCCGCGCAGCGCCCGGCTGACGGTGGGCTGCGATACGCCCGCGCGATAGGCGATGTCGAAACTCGTCGGCCTGCCGCTCGGCGCGCGTCCCAAAACCGTTCTCCCCCGCGCTGCGAAAGCGCCTTGTTCCCAATGGCAAAACGCTACTCCGTCCGTGCGGGCTTGGCAATGTGGCGGCGGGCGATCCGGCCGCCCCGGTTCGCCTGCCCGCAAACCGCCGATCGAGGAGGCACATACGTATGCTGTCTTCCGCATGGGGCAGGACGAGGCGTATCGGTGATGGCCATGGCGGTGAACCGGAAGACCGGACCCATCCGCCGGATTGAGGCAACACGACAATTGGACGGCCCAACGCGGCCAGTTCCGGAGAGGGCATAACCGATGGCATTTCGCGAGGCGCTTCGCAGCGGCATCAGCATTTCCGCAATCACCGCCACCCTGGCCTTTGCCGGGGGAGCGATGCCGGGCACGGCATTCGCGCAAACGACGCAGCCCGAAACGCCCGAGGTCACGGACGAAGCCCGCCCGGTGACCGATCCGGACAAGACCGGGGACAATGTGATCGTCGTCACCGGTTTTCGCGCCAGCCTTGAAACCGCCGTCGCGGAAAAGAAACTTTCCGACCAGATCGTGGAATCGATCACGGCGGAGGATATTGGCAAGCTGCCCGACGCGTCGATCGGCGAATCGATTGCGCGTCTTCCCGGCCTTGCGGCACAAAGGCTTAATGGCCGCGCCAATGTCGTGGCGATCCGCGGTTTCGGGCCGGATTTCTCGCAAACGCTGCTCAACGGGCGGGAACAGACCACGACGAGCGACAACCGCTCGGTCGAACTGGACCAGTATCCCTCCGAGATCGTCAATCAGGTCGTCGTCTACAAATCGCCGACCGCGAGCCTTGTCGGCCAGGGTCTGGTCGGGACGATCGACATCCGCACCATTCGCCCGCTCGAAACCGGAAAGCAGATCATTGCCATCGGTGCGCGCGGATCATGGGCCGACATCGGTGCGCTCAACGCCGGGTCGAAGGAGCTGGGCTACCGCGTCAACGGAACCTTCGTGGATCAGTTCGCGGACGACACGCTCGGTGTCTCGGTCGCGGCGTCCTATGTCGACGAGCCTTATCAGATCCAGGAATTCAATGCCTGGGGCTATGCCGGGACGCAGGTGAATGGTGAGGATGCGGCGGTCATCGGCGGGTCGAAATCCTATGTGACCTCGACCCGGCTCAAGCGCCTCGGCATCAATGGCACGGTGCAGTGGCAGCCCATGTCGAAGCTGACACTCACGCTCGATGCGTTCTACTCGAACTTCGACGATGACCAGACCAAGCGCGGCATTGAACTTCCGCTCGCCTTCGGTGCGCCGACGCGCTTCGACCCGGCCGGTTTCACGGTCGAGGACGGGCTCGTCACATCGGGGCAGTTCAACAATGTCCGCGGCGTGATCCGCAACGATATTTTTCAGCGCAAGGCCGATCTTTACTCCGGCGGTTTCAACGCGCTGTGGGATGACGACAACGGGTTCAGCGCGTTCTTCGACTTCGGCTATTCGCGCACCGACCGTAACGAGCTGAGCCTGGAAAGCTATTCGGGGACGGGGTTCAACGGTCCGGCCACCGGACGCGGTTCGGCGGCGAAGATCACCTTTGCCTCCGGCGATACGGGAACCGTGTTCAATCCCTCGCTCGATTACAGCGACCCCGATCGCATTTTCCTGACCGATCCGCTCGGCTGGGGCGGGGGCGCCGTTCCGCAGGCCGGCTACTCCAACAATCGCATCATCGAAGACGAATTGTTCCAGTTCCGCGGCGAGGTGAAGAAGGAGTTCGACGCAGGCTTCCTGCGCAGCGTGCAGCTCGGCGCGAACTATACCAAGCGGGAAAAGGGCCTGACCCCGGACGAAGCGTTCGTGCGTCTTCCGGGCGGGGCGACCGAGGTGGCGATCCCCTCGCAATTCCTGCTGCGCGCGACCGATCTTACCTATCTCGGGCTCGGCCCCATCGTGAGTTACGATCCGCGCGACCTCATTGCCGCGGGCGTCCTCGCGCTCGAACCGCGGGTCACGACCGGGCCGAATGCCGCCAATGACGTGCTCAGCAAGAGCTATACCGTCAAAGAGGATCTCGTGACCCTCTACGCGCAGGCCAATATCGAGCAGGAGCTGGATATCGGCATCCTGACCGGCAATGTCGGCGTGCAGGGCATCAATACGAAGCAGGATTCGACCGGCTTCATCTTCCCGGCGAGCGGTCCTGAGATCGCGACGCGCGGGGCCGATTACTGGGACGTATTGCCGAGCGCGAACCTCTCGCTCCGGCTCGACAGCGACTGGGTGGTCCGCGTCGCCGCCGCGCGCGAGATCATGCGACCTCGGCTCGACGACATGCGCCTCTCTATTGAGTATGGCATCGACAATTCGGTGCCGGGCGGGCTGATCCGCGGCAATGGCGGCAATCCGTTTCTGCGTCCCTATCGCGCCAATGCGGTCGATTTCAACGTGGAGAAATATTTCGGGACCGGCGGGGTCGTCGCGCTTCAGCTGTTCTACAAGGATATCGAAAGCTACGTCTTCAACGGGCGTTTCGCGTTCGATTACTCGGACTTCCCGCCGCCGACGGGGATCGAGGCTTTCCCCGGCCTGTCGACCGAAGGCACGCTGGAGGCGCCGACCAACACGGGCGGGGGCGATCTCTATGGTGCGGAACTCGCCGTCACGCTGCCCTTCGACACGCTGTCCGACACGTTGCGCGGGTTCGGCGTCACCGGCGGCGCAAGCTATACGAAAACCGGGATCGAGGATGCGGACGGTAACGAGACGCTGATCCCCGGCTATTCCAAATGGGTGGTGAACGGCACGGCCTATTTCGAGCGGGCGGGCTTCAACACCCGGCTCAGCGCGCGGTATCGTTCGGAGTTTCTCGGCGATTTTACCGGATTTGGCGGTTCGCCCGTGCGCCGCACCGCAAAGTCCGAGACGATCATCGACGGACAGATCGGCTATGATTTTCAGGCCGGCAGCACGTTCGAGGGGCTCTCCCTCTACCTCCAGGGGCAGAACCTGACCGATCAGCCGTTCGTCTCCACCGGGGCGCAGTCCAATCAGGTGGTCGATTATCAGCTTTACGGGCGCCGCTTCCTCGCCGGCTTCACCTACAAGTTCTGATCCAGGCGACCGGTGGGGGCGCGGCGATCATCGCAAGGCGCGCTCCCCCGCCGGCCGGACCGTCTGACGGGGACGAGGGAGGACCAAGGCCGTGATGCAGGACGATGGCGCAAGGCGACCGCTGAAAATCGGGATCGCGGGGGGCGGGACGGCCGGGTGGATGGCCGCCGCCGCCCTTGCAAAGCTCACCGGGTGCGAGGTCGTGCTGATCGAATCGGAGGCGATCGGCACGGTCGGCGTCGGCGAGGCGACCATCCCGCAGATCCGCCTGTTCAATCGCGGGCTGGGCATCGACGAGGCCGAATTCCTGCGCGCGACGAAGGGCACGTTCAAGCTCGGCATCGCGTTCGACGGCTGGCGGCGCGACGGCGAAAGCTACATGCACGCCTTCGGCCATGTCGGGCGCGGCGCGGGATTGCTGCCGTTTCATCAGCTCTGGCTGCGCGGCCGGGAGCTTGGCGTGGCGAAGGATCTATCCGCCTATGCGCTTAACGACAGGGCGGCGCGCGCGGGAAAGATGCAGATGGCGCCGGGTGGCGGAGCCGCCGACATGCCCTGGGCCTATCATTTCGATGCCTCGCTCTACGCCGGTTTCCTGCGCCGTTTTGCCGAGGCGCACGGGGCGGAGCGCATCGAAGGGCGGATTGTCTCGGTCGAACGCGATGGCGAAAGCGGGGCGATCCGCGCGCTCACCCTCGATGCGGAGCGGCGGGTCGAGGCGGACTTCTTCCTCGATTGCACCGGTTTTCGCGCGCTGCTTACGGACGAGACGACGCGCGACGATTTCGCCGACTGGAGCCACTGGCTCCCGTGCGACCGCGCGGTGGCGGTGCCCAGCGCGGCGGCGGATGAGATCTTGCCCTACACCCGCGCGACGGCCCGTGCGGCGGGGTGGCAATGGCGCATCCCGTTGCAGCACCGGACCGGCAACGGGCTGGTCTATTGCAGCGAGTTCCTGTCGGAGGGAGAGGCCGAAACGGTCCTGCGCGCCCATCTCGACGGCGCGCCGATCGGCACTGCCAACCATCTGCGTTTCACGACCGGGATGCGCACGGCGCCATGGCAGGGCAATTGCCTTGCGCTGGGCCTCGCGGCGGGTTTTCTCGAACCGCTCGAATCGACGAGCATCCATTTGATACAGTCGGGCATCGCGCGCTTTCTTGCCATGCTGCCCCGCCGCGACGTGCCCGCCGCGATGGCGGAGGAGTTCAACCGGCAGGCACGGTTCGAATGGGAGAGCATCCGCGATTTCCTCATTCTCCACTACGCCGCCAATGGGCGTGAGGGGCAGCCGTTCTGGGATCGCTGCCGTGCGATGACGCTCCCCGACGGACTTGCCGCGCGGCTCGCGCTGTTCCGCGCCACCGGCTTTGTCCGGCGCGAGCATGACGAGCTGTTTACCGAGCCGGGCTGGATACAGGTGCTCATCGGGCAGGGGGTCGTCCCGCGCGCGACCCACCCCAATGCCGATGCGCTGGCGCCGCACGTGCTGGCCCGCATGCTGAACGAAATGGCGGGGAGCATCGCGTCGCTCGTCGATACCATGCCGACCCACGTCGAATTCTTGCGCGAATTTTGCGCATCGCCATCCACGCCCCGATCTGCCGCCATGATGGAGACAGCCCGATGAAACGCTTCGCCCTGATCGCCGCCGCCCTGATGGCGAGCGCGCCTGCGATTGCCACGCCCGCACCTGCCCAAAGCGCCGTTGCCCAAACCGCCGTTGCCCCACCGGCGCCCGAGAGTTTTCGTGAGCGCGGGGTGGAGGATGAAATCATCTATTTCGTGCTGCCCGACCGGTTCGCGAATGGCGACACCGCCAATGATCGCGGCGGCTATCCGGCGGACCGGATGCGCAGCGGATACGACCCGGCGCACAAGGGGTTCTACCACGGCGGCGACCTCAAGGGCCTGACCGAAAAGCTCGACTATATTCAGGGGATGGGCGTCACCGCGATCTGGTTCGCGCCGATTTTCAAGAACAAGCCGGTGCAGGGCAAGCCCGGCGATCCGGAAAGTTTCAGCGCGGGCTACCACGGGTACTGGGTCACCGATTTCACGCAGGTCGATCCGCATTTCGGCACCAATGCGGATTTCGAAGCCTTCGTCGCGGCGGCACATGCGCGCGGGATGAAGGTCTACATGGACATCATCGCCAACCACACCGCCGACGTGATCCGCTTTGCCGAGGACGAATACGCCTATCGCAGCAAGGGGGACTATCCCTATTCCACGCGGGGCGGTCCCGGCGGCCCGGCCATCAACGAAGGGTTCGATCCCGCCGATCCGAGCGCCGAAAACTGGGCCCGGCTGACCGATCCGTCCTTTGCCTACACCCCCGTCGTGCCGGAGGGGGAGCGCCATGTGAAGGTGCCTGCCTGGCTCAACGATCCGATCTATTATCACAATCGCGGCGACACGTTCTGGACCGGGGAGAGCAGCGTCGATGGCGATTTCGTAGGGCTCGACGATCTGTTCACCGAACATCCGCGCGTGATCGATGGGATGATCGCGATTTTCGGCGACTGGATTGACCGGTACGGGATCGACGGGTTCCGGATCGACACGGCAAGACACGTGAATCCCGAATTCTGGCAGGCCTTCGTGCCCGCCATGCTCGCCCGTGCGGAGGCGCGGGGCATCCCCAACTTCCACATTTTCGGGGAGATCGCGTATGACACGCCGGATGCCGTCACCGCCGCGCGGGTCATGGCGGAGGCCGATCTGCCCTACGCTCTCGACATGGGGTTCGCAAAGGCGGCGCAGCTCGTCGCGAGCGGCAAGGAAAGCCCCGCCGTGATGGCGGAACTCCTCACGCAGGATGTGATCTATCCCGGCGGGGCGGTCACCGCGACCGGCCTGCCGACGTTCCTCGGCAATCATGATTTCGGGCGGTTCTCGATGTTCCTGCGCGATTATGCGGAAACCGGCGATCGCGCCGAACTGCTCGCCCGGACAAAGCTCGGCCATGCGATGATGTTCGCGCTGCGCGGCGTGCCGACGGTCTATTACGGGGACGAGCAGGGCTTCATCTCCGACGGCAATGATCAGCTCGCGCGCGAGGACATGTTCGAAAGCCGGGTCGATGCCTATAACGACAATGCCCTGCTCGGCACCGATGCGACCACGGTGCAGGCGAATTTCGATACCGGGCACCCGCTGTACCGGCTGATCCGCGAATTGTCGGCGATGCGCACCGGCTCGCCGGCGTTGCGGCGCGGGCTGAGCACCGTGCGCGGTTTCGACCACGAGGGGCCGGGCCTGCTCGCGGTGGAGCGTTACGATGCGGCGAGCGGGAGCCGCGTGCTCACCGCGTTCAACACGTCCGGAGAGCCGATCACACGCGACATCGCGGTGGATTACGATGCCCGCGCGCTGACCCCGCTTGCGGGCGAATGCCCGGCGGCGGTCACTGCCCCCGGCAGCGTGCGGCTGACCATCCCGGCATTCGGCTGGGCCGTGTGCGAACTGGAGGCAAAGTGATGGCAGACGTCAGCACGCAGGAACCCATGGCGCAGACCGACGCCGCCATCGAATGGTGGCGCGGCGCGGCGATCTACCAGGTTTATCCGCGCAGCTTCATGGATGCGAACGGGGACGGAATCGGCGACCTTCCGGGGATTACCAGCCGGATCGAGCATATCGCCTCGCTCGGTGTCGATGCGATCTGGATCTCGCCCTTCTTCACCAGCCCGATGAAGGATTTCGGCTATGACGTCGCGGATTACCGGGACGTCGATCCGATCTTCGGGACGCTGGCGGATTTCGATGCGCTCGTCGCCCGCGCGCATGCGCTGGGGCTCAAGGTGCTGATTGATCAGGTGTATTCCCACACCTCGGACGAACATCCCTGGTTCGTGGAGAGCCGGAAGAGCCGCGATAATCCGCGCAGCGACTGGTACGTGTGGGCCGATGCGAAGCCCGACGGGGCGCCGCCCTCCAACTGGCAATCGGTGTTCGGCGGCCCGGCCTGGACATGGGACGCGCGACGGGGGCAATATTACCTGCACAATTTCCTGAACTGCCAGCCGCAGCTCAACGGGCATAATCCCGAAGTGCAGGACGCAATTCTGGACGTGATGCGGTTCTGGCTCGATCGCGGTGTCGACGGGTTTCGCATCGACGCGCTCAATTTCGCGATGCACGATCCACAATTGCGCGACAATCCGCCGGCCCCGCCGACCGACCGCCCGCGCACGCGCCCCTTCGATTTTCAGCGCAAGATCCACAACATGTCGCATCCCGACATTCCCGGATTCATCGAACGGATCCGGGCCGTCACCGACGCCTATGACGCGATCTTTACCGTTGCGGAGGTCGGCGGCGACGAGGCCGAGGCGGAGATGAAGGCCTTTACGCAGGGCGATGGCCGGCTGAATTCCGCCTATGGCTTCAACTTCCTCTATGCCGATCGCCTGACGCCCGGCCTTGTCTGTGCAGCATTGGCCGAATGGCCGGAGACGGGCGGGACGGGCTGGCCGAGCTGGGCGTTCGAAAATCACGATGCGCCGCGCGCCGTGTCACGCTGGTGCGCGCCGGAACACCGGGAGCGGTTCGCCCGGATGAAGATGGCGCTGCTCGCGTCGCTGCGCGGCAATATCATCCTTTATCAGGGCGAGGAACTGGGCCTCACCCAGGTCGATATTCCCTTCGATCAATTGCAGGATCCCGAGGCGATCGCGAACTGGCCGCTGACCCTGTCGCGCGACGGCGCGCGCACGCCGATGCCGTGGCATGGCGAAGCGGGCGGCGGGTTCGGCGCCGAGACCCCCTGGCTCCCCCTCGGCGAGGAGAACCTCGAAAGGTCCGTCGCGCAACAGGACGCGGACCCTGCCTCGCTCCTCGCGCTGACCCGCGAACTCATCGCATTGCGCAAATCATCGCCCGCCTTGCGGCATGGCGGCGCGGCCTGCGAAGCCAGCGGCGCGCTGCTCAGGCTCGAACGCTTTACGGGCGGGGAACGGGTGGTGTGCCTGTTCAACATGTCGCCCGACACTCTCGACAACATACAGATACCCCAAGGAGAAACCCTATGCAGCGTCAATTCGGTGTCGGACAGCCTTGGGCCCTATGCCGCGGTGATGGTGCGGGCATGATGCGCGCCGCGATGAAGGCGGCGGTGGGCGTGCTGCTCGCGTCGAGTGCGGTGCCGGCCTTCGCGGGCGATGTCACCTCCCCGGACGGGCGCACCGTCGTGACGCTCGACGTGGATGGGGATGGCGTTGCGTTTTACCGCGTGACGCGCGATGGAAAGCCGCTCATCGCCGATAGCGACCTTGGCTTCCTGTTCACCGATGCGGAACCGATGCGCCGCAATTTCACGGTCGAGGCCGAGACCCGCGCCACCCATGACGAAAATTGGGAGCAGCCGTGGGGCGAACGCCGCTTCGTGCGCGACCATCATAACGAGCTGTCGGTCACCTTCCGCGAGGCGCGCGCCACCAGCACGCGTGCATTGACCGTGCGGATGCGCGTGTTCGACGACGGCATCGGCTTTCGCTACGAATTTCCCGAAAGCGCCGACATGCCGGTCGCGAACATTGCCGAGGAGCTGACCGAATTCGCCATCGCTCCCGAGGCGGCGGCGGATGGCAAGGCGTGGTGGATCCCCGGCGGCGACTTCAACCGTTACGAATATCTCTACAACGAAACGCCGTTGGAGGAGGTCGGCATCGCGCACACGCCGATCACCATGCGGCTTGCGGACGGGACGCATCTGTCGTTTCACGAGGCGGCGCTGGTCGATTATTCCGGCATGTGGCTGCGCAGGATGGAAGGCTCGCGGTTCCGCGCCACGCTCGCCCCGTCGAGCCGCGGCGCCAAGGTCGTGCGCGAGGGCGCCTTCACCACCCCATGGCGCACCATCCGCATCAGCGACGGGCCCGCGGGCCTTGTCGAAAGCGACCTTGAACTCAACCTCAACGAACCGAACAGGCTCGGCGACGTGAGCTGGGTCGAACCGGGCAAATATATCGGCATCTGGTGGGGTATGATCTCCAACCGATGGACCTGGGCGTCGGGCGACCGGCATGGCGCCACCACCGAACGCACGAAGCGCTACATCGACTTCGCCGCCGAGCATGGCTTTCGCGGCGTGCTCGTCGAAGGGTGGAACGTGGGGTGGGACGGCAACTGGTTCGGCAACGGCCGCGACTACAGCTTTACCGAGGCCTATCCCGATTTCGACCTGAAGGCCGTTACCGATTACGCGCGGAAAAAAGGCGTGCGCCTCATCGGCCATCACGAAACGGGCGGCAATATCAAGGTGTACGAGGATCAGCTCGCCGACGCGATGAAGCTTTACGGCGATCTCGGCGTGGATTGGGTAAAGACGGGTTACGTCGCCGACGCGGGCGGGATCACGTCGTGCAACGCCGATATCGCCGATCCGTGCGTCGGCGATGCCGAGGTTTTCGAATGGCACGACGGACAGCGGCAGGTGCAGCATCACCTGCGCGTGCTGCAGGAAGCGGCGAAGAACCATGTCGCGGTCAATGCGCACGAACCGGTCAAGGATACGGGCCTGCGTCGCACCTATCCCAACTGGGTCGCGCGCGAAGGGGCGCGGGGGCAGGAATATAATGCATGGGCGCCCTTTGCCAACGGGCCGGACCATGCACCCACGCTCGTCTATACGCGCCTGCTGTCCGGTCCGATGGATTATACGCCCGGCGTGCTCGGCCTCGTCGGGGATCAGGATTATCCGATCGCCAGCACTCTGGCGAAACAGCTTGGCCTCTACCTCGCGATCTATTCGCCGATCCAGATGGCGGCGGATTTCCCCGAAAGCCTGGCCGCCCATCCGCGCGAACTCGCATTCATCAAGGCGGTGCCGGCCGACTGGTCCGAAAGCCGGTTGATCGCGGGTGCGGTGGGGGATTATGCCATTTTCGCGCGCAAGGACCGCGCGAGCGAGGATTGGTATGTCGGCGGCGTCAACGACGCGACCGAGCGTAACCTGACACTCGATTTTGACTTTCTGGAAGAGGGCAGGGCCTACACCGCGAAGGTGTGGAAGGACGGGCCCGATGCCACCTATCTGACCGAAAAGCGGCACGACATCGCCTATGATACGGTGACGGTGCGCAAGGGTGACAGCTATGCCGTGCGGCTGGCGCCTGGTGGCGGGCTGGCGATGCAGCTCGTGCCGCGCTGAGCGTGCTCGCCCTCGGCCCCTGGCCTGCTGTCGGGGCTGGGGGCCGAAGATAGCGATGATGGGGCTGCGTGCCGCATTCGCTTCGGGTGGCAAGAGCATGCCGCGTTCGGAGCGGGTGCCGGGCGCGGTGTCCGCCAGTCGCGGCATCGGCGCGTGCAAGTGCGAGCATTCGGCCTCGCCGGTTCGGCACGAGGGTCGCGGCTGCACCGTGCACACCGGTTGCGGACTTCTCGAAACGTTTGCCAGTCCGTTCGGGCATTGGGGCGAACGAGGAAGTAGCCCGCATTCGCCGGTGACGCGCCGCGATCTTGCGGAACCGTCTTAAACGGTATGAAGTGCCCGCCGTGTCCAGTACACATGCCATCGCGGCATCGCGAATGGTCTGCCTGTTCGGAACCGGCCTCAGAACACCGCCGCAACCATGGTCAGCAAATTGTCGATCAGGCGGCGCGGCATGGCGCGGCCGGTGGCATCCTCGCGGTCGATCTCGATCGCATCGCGGAGCCAGTCCTCCTGCCGCTGCTCCAGTTGCGCGGCGAACTGCGGGCAATCGAGGAGCAGGTTGTTCTCGAAATTGAGGTCGAGGCTCCGCCGGTCCATGTTGGACGATCCGATCATCGCAAGGGCGGTGTCGGCGACGATGGTCTTGGCATGCAGCAACCCGCCGCAATATTCGAAAATACGCACCCCCGCCTCGATAAGCGATGGATAGTAGGCCCGGCTGATCGCGACGAGCGCCCTGCTGTCGTTGCGATGCGGGAAGACGATGCGGACCGCCACCCCGCGCCGCGCCGCGGCAATGATGGCGGCGAGCAAGGGCGGATCGGGCGCGAAATAGGGCGTCGTGATCGTCACGCGCGATTGCGCCGCGGCGAGCACGGCAACGAACATGGCGGTCATCGTCCCGCGCGGCGACATCGGCCCCGTCCCGGTGGCGATGGCGGGAAAACCCCCGGCGACAGGCTGCGGCGCGTCGGGGAGGGCCGGGCGCAGATCCTCCCCCGTTTCGAGCGCCCATGTCGCGGCGAAGATCAGTTCGGTCTGACGCACGACCGGCCCTTCGAAACGGACGAGAATGTCGACCCACGGCGCAAAGCGGCGCTTGATCCGAAAGGCCGGATCGGCGCAATTCTGGCTTCCGCAATAGGCAACGCGCCCGTCGATGACGGCGATCTTGCGATGATTGCGAAGATCGATGCGATGCCCGACGAGAAAGCCGAGGCCGAAAGGCGCGCGCAGCACGCTGCACAGATGAGCGCCGGCATCGCGCATCATGGTCCAGCATGCGGAACGGATGAGGCCGCGCGATCCGATCGCATCGGCGGCAATGCGGCAGGCCACGCCCCGGCGTGCCGCGCGGCATACGGCCTCCGCGACCATCGTGCCATTGTCGTCTTCGAGCCAGATATAGAAGCAGAGATGCACCGCCGTCGTCGCGGCGTCGATGTCGGCCACCAGCATCGCGATCGCCCCATCGGCATCGGGCGTGAGCCGCGCCGCATTTCCGGTCGCGACGGGCCAGCGGGACGCCGCCTCGAACGTGGCGAAGGCATTGGCGTACCGGCCGCCCGCATCGTCGTGCCGCGCCGCCGACGGCGCCAACGCACGCAAGCCCTCCCGGATGCGCCGGTCCCGCGTGCGCAGCCCGCTCGAAATCCAGGGTTCGCCGAACAGGATGTAGAGCACGACCCCCACCACCGGCAGGGCGATCAGCAACAGCAACCATGCCGCGCGCGCAGAAGAATCGCGCCCTTCGAGCAGGATCGCGCGAAGGATCACGCAAAGCTGCACCACGAGAAGGGTCAGCCACGCCGCTGTCTCAAGTCCGGTCAATGAGGGTTCGCCCTGCCTTCCTCGCGTCTTGCCGCCGCTCTTTCGAGTGTTGAACCGGGGTCCAACACGCATTTCGCCCCAAGGACAAGCGCATATTGCCCGCGTGTCGCGTTCCCTTCGCGAGAGGGGGCTACGATACCGACATGCGTGGCGGACCTACTGCGATGGTCGATTTGCTTTGCGTGCGGCCGTCGGTCTGGCACAGGAAAGGGGAAGCTCGCGCCGGATCGAGAAGGGCGGGCAAACCCGGCGTCCGGTGGCGCGTGCCATCGTCCCGCGTCCCGAGGAAAGGAAAAAGCGATGCGATTGACCCGATTGCCCATGCTGCTCGCCGGGCTTGCCGCGATGTGGCCGATGCAGGCCGTATCGGCCCAGTCGGTGCCGCCAGGCGTAGAGCAGGTGCGGATCGACAGCGGCGCGATCCGCGGGGAACAGGACGACGGGGTGATAAGCTGGAAGGGCATTCCCTTTGCGCAGCCGCCGGTGGGCGCGCTACGCTGGCGCGCGCCGCAGCCGGTTCGCCCGTGGGACGGCGTGCGCGAAACCACCGCCTACAGCCCTGACTGCATGCAGCTCCCCTTTCCCAGCGATGCGGCCCCGCTCGGCACCGAACCGGCGGAAGATTGCCTCTATGCCAATGTATGGCGGCCAGCGGGGGCGGGGTCCGACCTGCCGGTCATGGTGTGGATCTATGGCGGCGGTTTTGTGAACGGCGGGGCATCGCCGCCCACCTACGCGGGCGCGAACCTGGCGCGGGACGGCATTGTCGTCGTCAGCTTCAACTATCGCGTCGGGCGGTTCGGGACCTTCGCCTTTCCGCAGCTTACCGAAGAGAACGCCGATGATGGCCGGCTCGCGAATTACGGTGCGATGGATCAGATTGCCGCGCTCGAATGGGTGCGGCGAAATGCCGCGGCCTTTGGCGGGGATCCCGCCAATGTGACGATCGTCGGCGAAAGCGCGGGCGGCATGTCGGTGCATAATCTCGTCACCTCACCGCTGTCGCAAGGCCTGTTCGCGCGGGCCGTGGTCATGTCCGGCGGCAATGGGAAGGGCGAGGGCAAGACGCTCGCCGAGGCGGAGCGGATCGGCGATAATTTCGCCCGCCGCTACGCCATCGACCCCGATGCACCGGGCGCCCTGGCGCAGCTTCGCGCCCTTTCGGCACAGGAGGTTACCGACGGGCTGAACCTGATGCAGCAGCCTGTGGATCCTGTCACCTATACGCGGCCTTTTGCCGACGGGACCGTGCTCGTCGATCTTGAGCAGGCCTATGCCCGCGACCGTTTTGCAAAGGTGCCGATGATGATCGGCGCGACCAGTGCGGACATCGGCGGCAAGACCGGGTATATGGTCGCAGGCGCCCGCGACGTTGCGGGCATGCTGGCGCAAAAGGATGTGCCGGTGTGGCAATATCGGTTTTCCTACGTGGCGGAGGCCATTGCGCAGCCGGGCGCGCAACATGCCTCGGAAATCCCGTTTTTCTTCGACAATACCGCCATCAAATACGGCGATGCGACCACCGCGCAGGACATCGCCGTCGGCCATATGGTGAGCGACTATCTCGTCAATTTCGTGAAGACCGGCAATCCCAACGGTCCCGACCTGCCGTTCTGGCCCCGCTATGGCGTGGCGTCGGACGCGATCATGGATTTCGCGGCTTCGGGCGAGGCCGCGGCGCAGCGCGATCCATGGGGCGCGGACATTGACGCGATGCGCCGGCGGGTGGACGCCGCGCGTGCCTCCCGTCTTTACAACAGCCTGACGACGCCGATCGGAACCATGCTCGACGATCCGGCGGCCCGGCCGATCCTCGCACGCTATTTCCCCGATTTCGTGAACAGCCCGCAAATCGGAATGGCGCGGGATGCCACCTTCGACACGGTCCGCGCCTACATGCCGCAGGTGATGACGGACGAGAAGCTGGCCGCGATGGACGCCGAACTCGCCGCCTTGGGAAAGCAGCCATGACCGGCGCGCCGGCGGGTTGACCGGCCGGTGTTGCGGGCGGATCAGGTCGGGGCAGGGTCAGCTGCGCCGGGGCGGGGTCGGTACGCACAAGAAAGCGAGGCCGCCTGAACCGTCCGGCCTGCACGGGTTTGCGTTCAGGCCCGGCGCGTGGCGCATCGGTCCCGCACCCACGACACGGCGATCGGCATGATGGAACGGGGGCCGGGCTGTAAGGCTCAGAACCAGAAGCGCACGCCCACGACATAGTTCGTCACGCTCGGATCCTCACCGTCGAGGCGGGCCTGGTCCGCGCTTTTGCCGAGCTGCCATTCCTGCTCCACCCCGATATAGGGCGCGAATTCGCGGATGATCTCGTAGCGCAGCCGCACGCCCACCTCGGCGGAGGTGATGCCCGTGCCGAGGGCGAGTTCCGGTACGTCCTGCGCCGAAAGGTTCACTTCGCCGCGCGGTTGCAGGATGAGCCGCTGCGTGATCCGCTGCTCGACCTCGGCCTCCACACGGGCGGTCAGATCGCCTTCGTTCGACAGGAAAGCGGCGGCATCGACTTCGAACAGATAAGGCGCAAGCCCCTGCACGCCGAGCACCGCATGCGTGCGCTCCGGCCCGGTCAGGTCCTGCCGGATGCCGGCCTGCACATCCCACCAGGGGCCGATGGCGTGGCTCCACAATCCCTGAATCTCGGCGTCTTCGGGCTGCTCGCCAAAGGTGCCTTCACCCTCGCTCTTGAACCAGAACTTGTCGAGATCGCCGCCGTAATACCCCTGCACGTCCCAGAGATAGCCGTCGCCGCCTTCGCGCGCGCGATATTCGGCCCGGTCGCCCTGAAACCAGAAATAGCGCATGCCGCCGTTCTCCGTGCGCAATGCCTCGCGCGAGGCGCGCATCGCATCGGCGCCCCAGATGGCATCGGCGGCACGCGCCGGGCCGCTTCCCGCAGCAGCAGGCGGCGCGGTGCGTGGCACCGGCATCGCGCCGTGATCCATGGTGCCGTGGTCCATGGCGCCGTGGTCCATGGCCCCGTGGTCCATTTCGCCGTGGCCCATGGCACCGTGATCCATTTCGCCGTGGTCCGTTTCGCCGTGGTCCATGGAACGCAGGTCCATCTCTCCATGATCCATGGCGTCGTGGTCCATCGCATCGGGATCCATTCCGGAATGTCCCGCGTGGGTGCCGGCATGGTCGTCCGTTGTCGCCGCTTCCGGCATATCATGCGGGCCCGGCGTGCAGGCCCCGTCGGGCACCGCGTGGCCCATTGCACGGTGGCGGGCGGCTTCCTCCTCGCACGCGGTCGGGGCGGGGTCTTCTCCACCCGTGGCATGGCCGGCGTGATCCTGTGCGAATGCGGGCGTGGCGGCGGCGCACAGGAGAATGGCGACGAGCGGGCGCATCAATCTTCTCCCACCCGTTCGACATCGGGCCGGTTGCCACGCGGTGCGACCGTCACGATCTGAAACATGCCCATGTGCATGTGGTAGAGCAGGTGACAGTGAAAGGCCCAGTCGCCTTCCTCGTCCGCGGTCAGGTCGAAGGTGGCGCTTCCGCCCGGCTGGACGATGACCGTGTGCTTCTGCGGCTGATGATCGGCGGGCGCGCCGTTGACCAGCTCGAAGAAATGGCCGTGGAGGTGGATCGGGTGCGCCATCATCGTGTCGTTGACAAGCTTTACGCGGACCCGCTCGTTATAGGCGAAACGGATCGGCTCCTCGCTCACGGAGGAAAATTTCTTCCCGTCGAAGGACCACATGTACCGTTCCATATTGCCGGTCAGGTGGATTTCCATCTGCCGCGACGGCGTTCGCAAATCGTCATTGGGCGCCAGCGCGACGAGATCCTTGTAGGTCAGCACGCGGTGTTCGACCGTGTCGAGCCCGATGCCCGGATCGCCCATGCGATCGACGGGGTTCATCGACACCATGTCGATCCCCGGTCCGACCTTCACATCGGGCGGAAGCAGCGACGTATCGCGCATGTTCATACCGCCCATATCATGCCCGCCGGACGCGTCCGAAGGCATGGCATGGCCCATTGCCGCATGGTCCATACCGGCCATGTCTCCGGCCCCGTCCGCACTCAGGTCCAGTTCGGTGCCGTGGTTCATGCCCATGTCCGCCGTGGTCAGCAGCGGCGGATCGCGCAGCGCCGGCACAGCGGCCCGCGCACCGGGGCGGGACGCCAGCATGGCCACCGCCATGCCCGACCGGTCCATGCTTTCCGCGACGATCGCATGCGCCTCGCCCACAGGTTCGACCAGGATGTCGTAGGTTTCCGCCGTGCCGATCTGGAATTCCTCGACCTCCACCGGGCGCACGTCCTGTCCGTCGGCGGCGACCACGTGGAATTTCATGCCGGGAATGCGGATGTTGAAGAAGGTCATCGCGCTGCCGTTGATGATGCGCAGCCGCACGCGCTCGCCCCGGGTGAACGCGAATTCGAGGCCTTCCTCCGGCCCGCGCCCGTTGGCGAGATAGGTGTAGGTGGAGCCGGTCACGTCGGCGATGTCGGTCGGCGTCATGCGCATGTTCGCCCACATGCGCCGGTCCTCTCCCGAAAGCGGGTAATCGCCGGTCCACGACGTCTTCTGGAAATTGAAGTATTCCTCGCCCTTCTTGAGCTTGTCCATGATGGTGTGCGGGTGGAGCGGGCTGAATTCGCTGAGCAGAATGACGTAATCGCGGTCCGGCGCGACCGGGTCGCGGCGCGCGGGTTCCACCATGATCGGGCCGTAATGCCCTGCCTGTTCCTGCATGCCGGAATGGCTGTGCCACCAATACGTGCCGTGCTGACGCAGGGCGGGAATGTCGTAGACGAAGGTTTCGCCGGGCGCGATGCCGGGAAAGCTGACGCCGGGCACGCCGTCGAACTGAAACGGGAGCAGCAGCCCGTGCCAGTGGATCGAACTGTCCTCGTCCAGCGTGTTGGTGACCGCGATGCGCACCGGATCCCCCTCGCGCAGGCGGACGAGCGGGCCGGGCACGCTTCCGTTGACGGCGATGGCATGGCCGCGCCGCCCCTGTACCGTATGCGTGCCCTTGCCGATGGTCAGCGCGATGTCGCGGCCCGATACCTCGTCAAAGCCGGGGCGGATCATCCCGCCATGCAGATCGCCGCCGCGCGCCCATGCGGGCAGGGCGAGCGCCCCCGCGCCCAGGGTTCCGGCGGCAAGCAGACCGCGGCGTGAAACGTTCAATCGGGACATGGACCTTGCAACTCCTTCGCGGTCCGTCATATATACCCCTCGGGAGTATGGCAAGATACCCCGCAGGGTATAATTGCATATTGGAGAATTCGAAGTGTCGGCAACCCATGGTTCCCGCATCGTCAACCGCCTCCGCCGGATCGAGGGGCAGGTACGCGGCGTCGCACAGATGGTCGAGGATGACCGCTATTGCATCGACATCCTGACCCAGATGCAGGCGATCAAGGCCGCGCTGGGCCGGGCGGAGAGCGAAATATTGAAACGGCACGCCGCCTGCTGCGTCGCCGACGCCATCGCGAGCGGCGATGCAGAGGAGCAGAAGGAAAAATTCGGCGAGCTGGTCGATCTTTTCGAAAAGGCGAAGCGTTGATCCCACGCCACCCTTGCGCATGATACGAGATGTAAAGGAATATACTGATGACCGATCGAACCCGTAAAGGCGCGCTGCGCATGGTCGCCTCGTCCGCCGCGATATTCGTCGCGGCCTGCGCCGGTGTTGCACAGGCGGCCAGTTTCACCATGTATCGCGATCCCAATTGTGGGTGCTGTCTCGGCTGGGCCGATCATGTGGAGAAGGCCGGCAAGCACGATGTAAAGGCCGTCGACCATCCCGACATGGCATCGGTGAAGGCGAAAAATGGCGTGCCGGGCGACCTCGTGTCGTGTCACACCGCCATCGTGGACGGCTATGTCATCGAAGGGCATGTGCCCGCCGCCGATGTCGAACGCCTGCTGTCCGAACGTCCGGCCGGTGTCGCGGGGCTCGCCGTCGCGGGCATGCCGATGGGTTCGCCCGGCATGGAGAACGGCCCCCATCGCCAGCCGTACAAGGTCATCGCGTTCGGTCCGAAGGGCCGCAGCGTGTGGGCCAGCCACGGCGGGAGCGCATCGTGAAACACAATGCCGCACAGGAGAAAACCGCCACCGTGTACCGGATGGTCATGCCCGAGCATGTCTGCCCCTACGGATTGAAGACGGTCGACCTGCTCGAACGCGAAGGGTTCGCGGTGGACGACCACTACCTCGAAACGCGGGAGGAAACCGACGCGTTCAAGGAAAAGCACGGGGTCAAGACCACGCCGCAGACCTTCATCGATGGCGAGCGGATCGGCGGCTATGACGATTTGCGCGAATATTTCGGCAAGTCGGTGCAGAAGGAGGGCGAAACCAGCTATCAGCCCGTGATCGCCATTTTCGGCGTCGCGTTCCTGCTGGGCCTCGCGGTCAGCTGGTACGTGTTCGGCACGATCTTCACCGTGCAGGCGATCGAATGGTTCGTCAGCCTGTCGATGGCGCTGCTCGCCATACAAAAGCTGCAGGATATCCGCAGCTTCTCGACCATGTTCCTCAATTACGACCTGCTGGCGCGGCGATGGGTGCGCTATGGCTTCATCTACCCGTTCGGCGAGGCGCTGGCCGGCATATTGATGGTGGCGCATGCGTTGCCGATCGTGTCGGTGCCGGTATCGCTGTTCATCGGAACCGTCGGCGCGATCAGCGTGTTCAAGGCCGTATATATCGACAAGCGCGAACTGAAATGCGCGTGCGTCGGCGGGGGCAGCAACGTTCCGTTGGGCTTCGTTTCGCTGACCGAGAACCTGTTCATGATCGGCATGGGCCTGTGGATGGGGGCCAAGGCGCTGGGCTGGGTCGTTCTGTAATCCCGGCCCAACTGCGGCCAGAATATTTGAGGAATTGGAAGGAGCATCGACATGGCGAATGACCAATCCGGCAATACGTCCGGCGGCGGCGGCAATTATTGGCGCTTCATGGCGATGGTGTCGACCTCCACGGTCATCATGTTCGGGCTCATGTATGCCAATACTTTCGATGCCGATCACATATTCTGGAGCGAGACGCGTTTCTGGATGATGTTCGTGATGGGGGCGATGATGATGGTCGTCATGCTCCTTTTCATGTGGGGCATGTACAAGGACCGGACCCGGAATTTCATCATAATCGGCGTCGGGGTCGTCGTGTTCGCCCTGTCCCTCTGGCTCGTGCGGAGCCAGGCGACGGTGGACGACACCGAATACATGTCCGCGATGATCCCGCATCATTCGATCGCCATCATGACGAGCGAGCGGGCGAGCCTCAAGGATCCGCGCGTGCGCAAGCTGGCGCATGACATCATCCTCGCGCAGCGCCGCGAAATTGCGCAGATGAAATACCTGATCGCCGACATTGAGGAGAACGGCATCCGCACGGAGGAACGCCTTCCCGAAGGCATGAACGTGCGGGCCGAAGGAACGGCGGGGGCTGACCGATGAAAAAGCTCGTCATTGTCGCCGCCCTGTCCGCGCTCGCTCTTGCCGGGTGCAACCGCAATACGGCCATCGGCAACGACCGCGAAGCCGGACGCGACCCGCCCGCGCAGGCCGCACCGATCATGCCGGCTGCCCCTGCGTTACGGAACGTGTCGACCGCGCTCATCAAACCGGAAACGATGAGCGATGCCGACGTGGCCGCGATCGGCGGGACCGAAGGGCGATGCGTTTTCACCCTCACCGAGGTCAGTTTCCCGGCCTTCGTCTATACCCCGGGGGAGCAAGGGTTCATCAAGCTCAATGGCACGCTCATTCCGCTCGATGCGGCGGGTGCCGACCGGTTCGAAAGTGGGCAATTGGTCGTCACCGCCCGGCTGCTCGACACGCGGGGCAATGCCGGATTGCGGGGCCTGGAGATGATCGTGGTTCCGCCCGGTGCGGGGGACGAGCTGGGGTATCGCGGCTATACGAGCTGCGAGGGCTGAACCGGCGGCGATCCTCTTCGCTACCCGTTTGTTAACCATGTCCAGCGCGCCGCAACGATGCGGGCGCGGTGCTCCGTAACGCGCGGCAATCCGGGCAAAAGGCGGTTGCCACCATTTCCGATCCGTCGGGATGCGGTTGCATCCGGATCGGACCGGCCTTCCTTTGCCGCGACCCTTGCTGCGGGATAACCCCTAGGGCGTTGCAGACGGCGGTTTTACGCAATTTGAGGTAACTCCTGTCGGCACGCAACGGATGGATCGAAAACCTTCCCGATTTTCGACATCTCCCGATCGTTTGCCGATCACCGGGTTCGGGGAGGACAGGAGTAGTAAATGGCGCGCATCATTCTGGCCGAAGACGATGAGATCGTCGGTGAAATCGTCCGCGATACGCTGATGGATGCCGGCCATGCCGTCGGCTGGTGCAAGGATGGCCGTTCGGCGCTCGATGCCATTCGGTTCCGCCCGCCGCATCTTGCCATCCTTGACCAACGCATGCCTGAAATGTCCGGGATCGAAGTGCTGCGCTCCATGCGGATCAGCAAGGAACTCGCCATGGTTCCGGTCCTCATGCTCACCGCGGTGCGCACCGATGCGGATCAATCGATCGCCTATTACGACGGGGCGGACGATTACATCACGAAACCCTGCAACATGGAACAATTGCTGTTCCGCGCGGACCGCCTGATACAGGGCGCGATGCGCCGCATTTCGGGCATGGAAGGCATGCCGCAATTCGGCAAGATGGTCGCGCGCCCGGTCTGACCATCTGGCGGGGCCGGAGCCCCGGAATCGATCAACGGCCGATCCGCCGTATCGGCCGCCGGGTCATCGGCGGCCGGTGGATCAGTTTGACCGCGGGATCACCGGATCTGACAATCGGGCGACAGGCGGAAATCGAGGTAATTGTCGACAGAGCGCATGAGCTCGTCGAATTCATGCTCGAAAAAATGGTTCGCGCGCGGAATCTCGTCGTGGTGAATTGTGATGTGCTTCTGCGTGCGCAGCTTGTCGACAAGCTTCTGCACCGAAGACGGCGTCACCACCGTATCGGCGGCACCCTGGATCATGATGCCGGAGGCGGGACAGGGCGCCAGGAACGAGAAATCGTACATGTTCGCCGGCGGCGCGATGGAGATGAAGCCGCGGATTTCCGGGCGCCGCATCATCAGCTGCATCCCGATGAGCGCGCCAAAACTGACGCCCGCGATCCACGTAACCTGCGCCTCGGGATGGACCGACTGCACCCAGTCGAGAGCGCTCGCCGCATCGGACAATTCGCCGACGCCATTGTCGAAACTGCCCTGGCTGCGACCGACGCCGCGAAAGTTGAAGCGCAGGACGGCGAAACCGCGCGCGGCAAAATCCTTAAACAGGGCTTGCGTGATACGCTCGTTCATGGTGCCGCCGCCCTGCGGATGCGGGTGCAATATCATGGCAAGCGGCGCACGCGGGCGCGGGGCGGGATGATAACGGCCTTCTAGGCGGCCTTCGGGACCGGGAAAAATAACGGCTGGCATGGGGTGATGTCGTTACCTGATGCTGGCCCCATGCTGCGGCTTTCGTTGCGAAGCGCGCACGGGGGTGTGATTTGTGGACGCAGCCTATATAGATGCGTTGCCAAAAAGAACAATGCGAACCGTCACCCGTTCCGCCTCCCGTTGCGGGTCGGGCGGGTGCGTCATCGAACGGTGGAAACGCTCTGAACACAATAACCTATCTCGACCACGCGGCCAGCGCGCCGATCCTGCCGCAGGCGCGCGATGCACTGCTTCGCGGCATGACGCTCAACGCCAATCCGAGCAGTCCGCATGCGCCGGGCCGTGCGGCGCGTGCCGCCCTCGAACAGGCGCGCGCCGATGTGGCGGACGCGCTGGGCTGGCAGGGCGAGATCGTCTTTACCAGCGGGGCGAGCGAGGCATTGTCGATTGGGCTGCATCGTTCGCATGCAACGCGGCGGATCGTGAGCCAAGTGGAGCACGATGCCGTCACGCGGCATGCGACGGGCGCGGCGCGGATTCCCGTTGGTGTGGCGGGCATGATCGCGCCCGGCGATCTCCCCGATGCGACCGATGCGCTGGTCGCGATACAACAGGTCAACAATGAGACGGGCGTCATTCAACCGCTCGACGCGCTTGGCGATGCGATCCGGGCGGGCGGCGGGCTGCTGCTGGCCGATTGTTCGCAAGGGGCGGGAAAAATCCCGATGCCGGCGGCGGACATGGCGGTGGTTTCCGCGCATAAATTTGGCGGACCGACGGGCATCGGGGCGCTGCTGTTGCGCGATTTCGGGATGATCGCACCCGATGGGGGGCAGGAACGCGGCTATCGCGGGGGGACGGAAAACGTGCCCGGCGCCATGGCGATGGCCGCCGCATTGCAGGCCGGACATGGCTGGATGGAGGAGGCTCTGCGACTGCGCAGCAGGCTGGAGAATGCGATCATCGATGCGGGCGGGGAGGTGGTCGCCGACCGCAGCCCGCGCATCGCGACCATCGGGTCCTATCGCCTGCCCGGTGTGGCCGCGGCGGTGCAGCTTATCCGGCTCGACAGCGCAGGGATCGCGGTGTCGGCCGGCAGCGCCTGTTCCTCCGGTTCGCTCCGGACGAGCCACGTGCTCTCGGCCATGGGGATGGATGACAAGAGCGCGGGCGAGGTCATCCGCGTGTCCATCGGGCCCGACACGCGAGAGGCCGACATCGACCGATTCCTCGACGTGTGGGGCGATATTGCGCGGCGGCGGCGGCCATGATCTATCTCGATTATCAGGCGACGACGCCGCTTGCGCCCGAAGCGCGCGAGGCGATGCTGCGCTGGCTGGACGGGCCGGATGGCACAGGCTTTGGCAATCCGCACAGCCCGCATCGCATGGGACGGATGGCGGCGGCGGCGGTGGACATCGCGCGCGAACAGGTCGCGGCGCTCTTCCCGCCGGGCGGACAGGTCGTTTTTACATCCGGCGCGACCGAGGCGATCAACCTTGCCATACGGGGCACGGCGCGGGCGGGCGACGACCGGCCGGTGGCGATCAGTGCGATCGAACATGCCGCCGTGCGCGATACCGCCGCAGCCCTCGGCGTTCGGGTGCACGAATTGCCGGTCGGTGACGACGGAGTGGTTGCCGCCGACGCCCCCTGGCCGGACGCAACGCGGCTCGTCGCGCTCATGCAGGTCAATAATGAGATCGGCACGGTGCAACCGGTCGGCGCCATGACGGAACGGGCGCGGGCGGATGGTGCGCTGATGCTGTGCGACGCGGTGCAGGCGGCGGGGCGGATTGAAATCGCACATGCCGACCTCATCGCGGTGTCGGCGCACAAGCTGCACGGGCCGAAGGGGATCGGCGCGCTATGGGTGCGCGGCGGGGTGACGCTCGATCCGCAGATCACCGGCGGGGGGCAGCAGGACGGCATGCGTTCCGGCACGCTCAGCCCCGCATTATGCACAGGGTTCGGGGCGGCGGCGGCGCTGGCCATCGCGCGGATGGAGGAGGATGCCGCGCATGTCCGCCACCTTTTCGACAGGGCGCGCGCATGGTTCGCAGGCTGGACTCTCAATGGGAGCGAGGCGCTGCGCTGGCACGGAAACCTCAATCTCAGGCGCGACGGGCTGGACGTGGCCCGGCTCATGTCCGAGGTACGCGAGGTCGCTTTTTCCGCCGGTTCCGCATGCGCGTCGGGGTCGGGCCGGCCCAGCCATGTCTTGCAGGCCATCGGATTGACTGACACAAAGGCGAAACAATCGATCCGGCTCGGGTTCGGACGCTACACACGGGAAGAGGATCTGGAACATGCCGCGGCCTTGATACAGGCGGCGGCGAAGCAACAGGGATTCTGAACCGATGGTCTGCGTCAATATCACCACCGCCAAGGGCGAGACCGTCAAGGCCGAGGGCGGGGACGGCGCGAGCCTCCTCGAAACGGCGCAGGCCGCGGGCATGCCGCTCGAAGGGACGTGCGAGGGGCAGATGGCCTGCTCCACTTGCCACGTGGTTGTCGCGCCCGAATGGTTCGACCGGCTCCCCCCGGCGAGCGAGGAAGAGGAAGACATGCTCGACCTCGCCGCGGGGGTGCAGCGCACGAGCCGCCTGTCGTGTCAGATCCTTCTCGACCCCGATCTCGACGGGCTCGCCATTTCCATCCCGCTCGATTCGCACGACATGCGCGGCGTGGGATAGGAGCCGGGCACAACGATACGCATGAAAAAGCCCGCCGCGGCGTGATGCCGGGCGGGCCTTTTTACATGATCGCGCGTTGGCGCTTATGCCATGGCGGGCGATTTCGCGTTTTCGACCGCATCGATGACGGCCTTGGAAAAGGCGGGAATGTCATCCGGGTTGCGGCTGGTGATGAGATTGCCGTCGACGGCGACTTCCTTGTCCACGACGCTGGCACCTGCATTTTTCAGGTCGGTGCGGACCGAGGGCCAGCTCGTCACGGTCTTGCCCTTCACCACATCGGCCTCGACCAGCATCCACGGGCCGTGGCAGATCGCGGCGACCGGCTTGCCCGCATTGTCGAAATCCTTGACGATCTTCACGGCTTTTTCCTCGAGCCGGAGGATGTCGGGATTGATCTGCCCGCCGGGAAGAACCAGCGCGTCGTAATCGGCGACGTTCACCTGGTCGAGCGTCTTGTCCACCTTGACCGTGTCGCCCCAGTCGTCCTGGTCCCAGCCCTTGATTTCGCCGCTTTCGGGGCTGGCGACGGTGACCGTCATGCCGGCATCCTCGAAATTGGCCTTGGGCTTCATGAGCTCGCTCTGCTCGAACCCGTTGGTCGCCATGATGAGAATCTGTTTGGCCATGAGTGTAACTCCTTGAATCGCTTTGTTTGCGTGTTGCCTATGAAACGGATGGGGGACGGGATGCGTTCCGCCATTTGCCTCGGCCCGTCGTGCTGCTAAGCCGGTTCGTGCGATGCCCAGCGATACGACAGAAAAAACCGAGCCCGATCCGTTCGATCGCCTGATCGACGCCCCTTTCGACGCCGCCTTGTCGGAGCGTTATCTCGTCTATGCGCTGTCCACGATCACGGCGCGGTCGCTGCCCGATCTGCGCGACGGGCTGAAGCCTGTGCACCGCCGGCTGTTGTGGGCGATGCGGCAATTGCGGCTCGATCCGGGGCAGGCGTTCAAGAAATCCGCCCGCGTGGTCGGCGACGTCATCGGCAAGTATCACCCCCACGGCGATGCGTCGGTCTATGACGCGATGGTGCGCCTGGCGCAGGATTTTGCGCTGCGCTACCCGCTGGTCGAGGGGCAGGGGAATTTCGGTAATATCGACGGCGATAATGCCGCGGCCTATCGCTATACCGAGGCGCGGCTGACGCGGACGGCGATGCTGTTGATGGCCGGGCTGGACGAGGGCACGGTCGATTTCATCCCGACCTATAACGGGGAGGAGCAGGAGCCGGAGATCTTCCCGGGCATCTTCCCCAACCTGCTTGCCAATGGGGCGAGCGGGATCGCCGTCGGCATGGCGACCTCCATCCCCAGCCACAATGTCGCGGAGGTGATCGACGCGACGCTGAAGCTGATCGACAACCCGCGCGCCGAACATGGCGAGTTGATGGAGGTGTTCCGCGGCCCCGATTTCGCGACCGGCGGGCTGGTCGTGGACAGCGCGGAGGCGATTTCCCATGCGTATGAAACCGGGCGCGGTTCATTCCGAATGCGGGGCCGGTTCCATGCGGCGGAGGCCGCGAACGAGGCCGACCGCGATGCCGGTATCGAACGGCTCGGCGGCGGGCAGTGGCAGCTCGTCATTTCCGAAATCCCGTATCAGGTGCAGAAGGGCAAGCTGATCGAGCAGATCGCCAATCTGATCGCCGACCGCAAATTGCCGATCCTCGAAGACGTGCGCGACGAAAGCGACGAGACGATCCGCATCGTGCTCGAACCCAAGAGCCGCAAGGTCGACCCGGAACTGCTCAAGGAAAGCATCTACAAGCTGACCGATCTGGAGAGCCGGTTCTCGCTCAATCTCAACGTGCTGGACGCGACGCGCACGCCGGTCGTGATGGGACTGGGCGAGGTGCTGCGCCACTGGATCGCGGCGCAGATCGACATTCTCCTGCGCCGCAGCCGTCACCGGCTGGACAAGATCGCGGCGCGGCTGGAGCTGGTCGAAGGGTATATCGCCGCCTTCCTCAACCTCGACCGGGTGATCGAGATCATTCGTACCGAGGACGAGCCGAAACCGATCATGATGGCGGAGTTCGAGCTGACCGACCGGCAGGCCGAGGCGATCCTCAACATGCGGCTGCGCAGCCTGCGCAAGCTGGAGGAGATGGAGCTTCGCCGCGAGCGCGATGCCCTTCTCGCCGAACGTGGCGAGCTGGAGCAGCTCATCGAAAGCCCGGCCCGCCAACGCACCCGAATCAAGCGCGACCTGAAGGCGCTGCGCAAGGAATATGCCGAGGATACGCCGCTCGGCGCGCGCCGCACGACCATTGCCGAGGCGGAACCCACCGTCGAATTCAGCATGGACGCCATGATCGAGAAGGAACCGGTCACCGTCATCCTGTCACAGCGCGGCTGGATCCGCGGGATGAAGGGGCATGTCGATCTTGCCGGCGAATTCAAGTTCAAGGAAGGCGACGGCCCCGCCTTCGCCATGCATGCGCAGACGACGGACAAGGTGCTCATCGCCTGTGACAATGGCCGGTTCTATACCATGGGATGCGACGGATTGCCCGGCGGCCGCGGTTTTGGCGAGCCTGTGCGCTCGATGGTCGACATCGACCCGGAGGTCGCGATCGTCGGCGTCCACATCTACCGGCCGAAGGGGCAATTGCTGCTCGCCGCCGACAACGGGCGCGGCTTCGCAGCGGAAATGGACGAATTGCTCGCCGAAACGCGCAAGGGCCGCCAGGTCGTGAATCTGAAGAAGGGCAGCACTCTGCGCGTCGTCCATGCCATCGCGCCGGAGCACGACCATGTCGCGGTGGTGGGCGACAATCGCAAGCTCGTCATCTTCAACCTCGAAGAATTGCCGGTGATGACGCGCGGGCAGGGGGTGCAGCTGCAACGGTACCGCGATGGCGGCCTGTCCGATGCGACGACGCTCACGCTGGAGGAGGGGCTGAGCTGGACCATGGGCGGGGAAACCGGGCGCACCCGCACCGAAAAGGACATGTGGCAATGGAAAGTCGCGCGCGGCGCGGCCGGACGCCTCCCGCCGACCGGTTTCCCCCGCGACAATCGCTTTTGAACGCAATCGCTTCTGAACACGGCGCATGAAAAACGGCGCGGAAGCCGAAGCCCCGCGCCGTCGTTTTCGTGATCCGTAAACCGGACGGGATCAGTTCGATCCACCGGCCCGTGCAGGCTTCGGCCCGCGGGGACGGCGGTTGCGCTGCCCCTCGGCGCCTTCGCGGCGCTCGCCGCCCTGGCGCTGGCCTTCGGGCTTGGGGCCACGCCCGCCGCCGCCATTGCCGCGACCGCGTCCACCGCCGCCGTTGCCGCGGCCACGCCCGCCGCCGCCGCCATTGCCGCGACGTTCGCCCTGCGGCGCGCGCTCGGCACCCGCGGGTGCGCGGCTCGGCTTGGGCAGGGTTGCGGCCTGCAGCGTGAAATCATCGGGCAGCGGCATGGGGGTGAGCTTCACCCGCGTCAGCTTCTCGATATCGCGGATATAGGGTTTCTCATCCGGCGCGACATAGCTGATGGCCACGCCATCGGCCCCGGCACGCGCGGTGCGGCCGATGCGGTGCACATATTGTTCGGCTACGTTCGGAATTTCGAAGTTGAAGACATGGCTGACGCCCGTCACGTCGATCCCGCGCGCGGCAATATCCGTCGCGACCAGCACCGGTACGCGGCCTTCGCGGAACCCGTCCAATGCGCGGGTGCGCTGCGCCTGCGACTTGTTGCCGTGGATAGCGGCGGCGACGATGCCGGCGGCGGCGAGATGGCGCACCACCTTGTCCGCGCCGTGCTTCGTGCGGGTAAAGACGAGGCAGCGTTCGATCTCGCCCTTGTCGAGCCCGGCCTTGAGCGAAAGCGTGAGCAGCGCCTGCTTTTCCGCCTGGTTCACGAAGGTCGCATATTGCTCGACCCGTTCCGCGGTGGTGGATTGCGGCGCGATCTCGACCTTCACCGGATTGGTGATGAACCGCTTGCCGAGCTGCTGGATCGCTTGCGGCATGGTCGCGGAGAAGAACAGCGACTGCCGCTTTTCGGGTAGCATCGCGGCAATGCGGGTCAGCGGCTTGATGAAGCCGAGATCCATCATTTGGTCCGCCTCGTCGAGCACGAAGATTTCGACATCGCGCAGGGTCAGCGCACGCTGATCGATGAGGTCGAGCAGGCGGCCCGGCGTCGCGACGAGCACGTCGGTGCCATGGGTCAGCTTGCGCGCCTGCTTGTTCGCGGGAACGCCGCCAAAGATGCACTGGATCGAAAGATCGAGGTTCTTCGCATAGTAGCCCATGTTGTCGGCGATCTGCGCGGCCAGTTCGCGCGTCGGCGACAGGACGAGCATGCGGCACGAGGCCGGCTTGGGGGAACCGCCGCTATGCGCCAGGCGGTGCAGCGAGGGCAGCGCAAACGCCGCCGTCTTGCCGGTGCCGGTCTGCGCAATGCCGAGCAGGTCGCGCCCTTCCATGAGCGAGGGGATGGATTTGCGCTGAATCGGGGTCGGCTCTTCGTAGCCCTTGGCCGAAAGCGCGCGCAGGATGGGTTCGGCAAGGCCGAGTTCTTTGAAATAGGACATGATGGTCACTCGTATACAGGCGCATTCCCGCCGCCGGGCGCAATTGCAAAGCGCAGCGGCGCGCGAAATGCGCGGGGTCAAAATCGCGACCCTAGCGTGAATGGGGAAGCTTTGCGGTGCGAACCGTAAATCGGGTGCGGACATCTGCCGATTTGTCCCGGCAGCGTTCACGCTTGCATCCGATGCCGCGGGTGATCCCGCGCTGTCACATCGGGCCAGATAGGCGCATCGTTCGGCAGATGCAAACCTTATTTCGCGCGATCCTAATTATATTTCGTCGGCGTCCGTTTCCTGCGCCGGGGCAGGGGTGAGGATCAGCGTCCCGTCCTCCACCCGCCATCCTTCGAGCCGGGACAGGAAATTCATGCCCAGCACGTTCATCCCGCCCATCGACGGCGCGACCACCACCTCAAGATCGCGGGCCACGATATTGCCCGCGCGCAGCTCCGCAATCGACGCCATCTGCCCCGGCGCCGCGCCATTGGCGGTGCGCAGCGCGATCGTCCCGCGCAGCGCCTCTCGCTCGATCCCGCCGGCCTGCGCGGTTTCGGGCGCGATGGCAGTGAGCGAGGCGCCCGTGTCGATCAGAAACCGTTCGGGATGGCCGTTGATCGTCGCCTCGACCCAGTAATGCCCGTCCCGGCCCAGCGGCACGCGCGTTTCGTCGCCTTCGACCACCTGCTTCGGCATGCCCAGTTGCGGGAGGGCGAAATCGACATCCGGGTTCATTCGCGCCACGTCGATGACGGTGAGGATCAGCACGCCGGCCAGCCCCACGCTGCCGAGCGAGCGCAGCGCGGCGCCGGGCGCAGGGGCCACCCGCGCGACCATCGAGCCGATGATCGACACGAGCAAGGCAAACAGCGCGAGCGCCAGCAGCGGCTGCGCCTCGAGCACGTCGCCGAAGGGGAGCGCGTCGAACGGGATGAAGGAAAGATCCATGGCCCGGTCTTACCTCCCTCGTGCTTTACCGATGCTGACCGGGCCGATCAGGGGCGGTCCGACCAGGGCGGGACGCGAAGTCATCCGACCTCTTCGCGCAGGATGGCATGGGTGCGGTCGGGGCCGGGAAACCCTTCGTCGATCCATCGGGCCTGAACCCGGTGCAGGATCGCCGCGATCGCGGGTCCTTTCTCCACGCCTGCCGCCATCACGGCGCGCCCGTCGATCGCAAAGGCGGGCGGTTCCCATCCCGCGATAGGCCGAACCGATGCGCCGAGCAGCAAGAGCCGATCCTCCGCCCGTTCGCGTCCCAGCCGGAACAGCAGGCCACGCGGATTGGCGGCATCGCCGGCCTCCCGCTCCGCCGCGCTGATGAGCCGTTTCTTCTGCGCATTGGAAAGGCGCAGCCGCGCCGCGACCTGTGCCGCGACATCGCGCCGCGGCGGCAGCAGGGCGGCAAGCCGGCGCATCGCATCGGGCGCGATACCCGCCGCGTCCTCCGCCTCGATCAGCCGGCTCAGCGTGTCGCGTTCATCCGTCCCGCTTTCGGGCAGGATCACGCGCAGCACGCCAAGGTCGGCCATGCGCCGCACCGTTTCGGCAGGCCGCGGCAGCGCGAGCAACCGGCGCAGTTCCTGCCCGATCCGTTCGCGCGAAAGCCCCATCAAGGTCGGTGCACAATCCCGGCATGCCGCGACCGCCTCGGCATCGGGCGCGCCGTTGCCGAAACGCGCCTCGAACCGGAAATAGCGCAGGATCCGCAAGTGATCCTCCGCGATCCGGGTGCGCGCATCGCCGATAAAACGCACAATCCCAGCCTTCAAATCGTCCAGCCCGCCGAAATAATCGTCGATGGCTAGCGTTCCGGGATGGGCATAGAGCGCGTTGATCGTGAAATCGCGCCGCGCCGCATCCTCCCGCCAATCGTCGGTGAAGGCGATCGTGGCATGGCGCCCGTCGGTCGCGACGTCGCGGCGCAGCGTCGTGATCTCCACCGATGCTTCGGGGAGGAGGGCGGTCACCGTCCCATGATCGAGCCCGGTCGGAATCGTCCGAATGCCCGCATTGTTCAGCGTGCGCATCACCGCATCCGGGGCATGGCGGGTGGCGATGTCGATATCCTGCGCCGCGACGTTCAGCAACGCATCGCGCACGCAGCCGCCCACATAGCGGCACTCCTCGGCGCCGAGCGCATCGACGAGCGCGCGCAGGCCGTCCCACCGCGTCCAGGGCAGGGCGGGGAGCGTCACCGCCCGGTCCAGCGCAGGCGCCGGGACAGATTGTCGAGTATCGCCGCGGTCACGCCCCAGATCCTGTGCCCGTCCCAGTGCATTTCGATGAAATGGCGCTTCGTCCCCTTCCACGTGGTGCTGCGCGCGACATGGTTCGCAGGGTCCAGTGCGAAGGACAGCGGTACCTCGAACCATTCGTCGACCTCGGCCGGATTGGCGCGCAGCGGAAGATCGGGCGGCACGGTGGCGAGCACGGGCGTGATGGCATAGCCCGTTCCGGTGCGATATCCATCGGTGCGGCCGATGACGTGGACACGGCTGGGCGCGAGGGCGATTTCCTCGTGTGCTTCGCGAAGCGCGGCCTGCTCCGCCGTTTCGCCCGCGTCGATGCCGCCGCCGGGAAAGGCGACCTGCCCGGCATGGGTGCGCATCTTCGCCGGCCGTTCGATGAGCAGGACGCCGGGTTCGTCCGCCCGCTCCGTCACCGCGATGAGCACGGCGGCGGGGCGCGCCGTATTGTCATCCATGAAATCGGCATCGTCGCGAAGATCGGTCAGCGGCCGGGCATGGCCGCGGCGGTGCATGGCGATCAGCCGTTCGCGGATCGTGCTCATTCCGGGGTCAGCGGGAACACCGCACCCCTGCTTTCCACGGCCAGCGGTTCGCCGCCGCGCGCGATGGCGATCTCGGCCAGTTGCGCATAGGTCGACCGGTCGAGCCGGGCGAGCAGGCCGTCGCGCATCTCGACATAGAGCGCGGGCGTGTCCGGATCGCCCCGCGCGAGGATCGGGTGATCGGCATCGGCCGTCACCAGATCGTCGGTATTGCTGCGAAAGGCGAGCACGGGGGCGCCGTCCTCCTCATGCCGCGTCACGTCGACGGCGACGAAGGGCGCATCCTCCACCGCGATCGACAATTTCTGATACGGCACGACGAGCCAGTACGTGTCCCCTTCGCGGCGCAGCAGGCTGGAAAACGCGCGGACCATGGCCTGGCGCTTGATTTTCGAGCCCTGGTGATACCAGGTGCCGTCGGCGGCGATGCGCATCTCGCTGTCGCCGGTGTTTTCGGGGTTCCAGCTCGACACCGGGGGCAGCTTGCGCGCCGCGACGGCGTCGGCCACCTCGGCAAGGGACATGGAGGCGAGGTCGGGGTTCGGTTCGTAGGGCACGGATCCTATCTGGCACCGGCGCGCGCAAACGCCAAGACCTGCGTGCCCGCTTTTATTGCGGCGATACTATCCGGCGGCGGCGCGGGCGGCGCCGCCCCACGGGCCGAGCACGCCCTTTTCCGGAAGGACCGCCGGGTTGTCCGCGCGGCACAGCAGCCGCGCCGGCTCCCACTCCCCCGGAAGCACCCAGCCGCCGGTATGCGCCGCGGTAAAGCCGAAGAAGCGCCCGTAATATTCGGGATCGCCGATGAGCACCTGCGGCAATGCGCCCTGCGGCCCCGATACGTCGCGCAGCGCCTGCAGCGCGGAGAGCATCAGCATCTTGCCGAAACCCTCGTTCTGCATCGCGGGCAGCACGGCGACCGGCCCCACCATGACGAGCGGCACGGCGCGCCCCTCCGGCGTGTTGAGCGCGACCGGCCAGCACTGTATCGTGCCGCACAGCATGTCCTCGTCATCGAGTGCGGCAAAGGACAGCGCCGGCAGCCAGTCCATCCCCTCGCGCACGACATAGGCGGTGCGGCGGTGCCGCTCCGGCTCGAATGCGCGGTCCAGCAATTGTTCGACCATGGCGGGATCGACATTGGCAAGGGGAATGATGGTGGACATGCGCGCGCCGATAGGGCGCGAAACGCACGCTGTCGATTGCGAAAAAGCGCAAGGGGGCGATAGAAACGCTATCCCCGCGGTTCGCGGCCCGCCGTGAAGTCAGGCGCGGGCAAGCCGGTCGCGTGCCGTCACTCCGCCGGCGTCAGGCGCCAGAGCCGCGCGTCGCCCTCGTCCTCCACCGCCCATATGGCGCCGTCCGGCCCCTGCGCCACTTCGCGGATGCGGCGTTCCATCGGGTGGCGGGCGAGTTCGGTCGGCGTGGTCCCCTCGAAACCGACGCGGATGATGGCCTTCGTCTTCAACCCTGCGATGATGGCCTGCCCCTGCAACGCCGGGAACATGTCGCCGGTATAGAAGATGAAATTGCCCGGCGCGATCACCGGGGTCCATCCGATGCGCGGCGTGATGAATTGCGGGCGCGTATCGTTGTCGGGAATGGGCGTGCCGTCGTAATTCACACCGTTCGACACCACCGGCCAGCCATAATTGCCGCCCTTCTGCACGAGATTCAGCTCATCACCGCCCTTCGGCCCGTGTTCGAGCACCCAGAGACGCCCCTCCGGATCGAAGTCGATGCCGAGCATGTTGCGATGGCCATAGGACCAGATCTGTGCCGCAACGCCGCCGCGATCCGCGAACGGATTGCCGGGCGCCGGCGTGCCGTCGGGGAGCAGGCGGACAATGGTGCCGAGCGTGTTCGAAAGATCCTGTGCAGGCTCCTTCTTCTGCCGGTCGCCGCTGGTGATGAAGAGATATTGCCCGTCCGGCGAAAAGGCGATGCGATGCGAATAATGGCCGCGGCCCGTAACCTTGGGTGTCTGCCGCCAGATCGTTTCGAGCCCGTCGAGCGTGCAGTTCGTGCCGCTTTCCTCGCAGATCAGCCGCGCGCGCCCCACGACCGCGCCGCGCGTGTCGCCGTCGCCCGCCTCGACCCAGCTCAGATAAACCTGCCCGGTGCGCGCATAATCGGGGCCGAACACGAAATCGCCGAGGCCGCCCTGACCGCCGTAATCGACACGGGGCACGCCGGTGACGCTGCCCATGGCGCCATTGGGTTCGCGGATGCGGATGTTGCCCTTTTTCTCGGTGATGAAAAGACGGCCCGTGCCCGGCTCGAACGCGAGCGCCCAGGGTTCGTCGAACGTCCCCATTTCGGCGAGGGTAAACCCGGGAAAACCGTCCGTTTCGGAAGAGGGCGCAGCGGCCCCGGATGCTTCGCGCGATTCGGAGGCATTGCCCTGCGGCGCGGGCGCACAGCTTGCAACGACGACGCCGACGAGCGAAAGGGGGACGGTGATGGAAAGCGGGCGCGGAATGATCATGAACACAAGAATTCGGGTGCGGGGCCAAAGGTTCCGCCGCCGCGCATGATTGTGGGCGTGGACGAGGCGGGACGCGGGCCGCTCGCCGGGCCGGTGGTCGCGGCGGCGGTGCTGCTGTGCAAGCCGCGCCCGCCGGGCCTCGGCGATTCGAAAGTGTTGTCGCGCACGGCACGCGAACGGCTGGACGAGGCCATCCGCCGCCGCTGCGTCTTTGGCGTCGGCGTGGTCGAGGTGGGCGAGATCGACCGGCTCAACATCTTCGGCGCGACGATGCTCGCGATGAGTGTCGCGGTGGAACAATTATGCGCGAAGATCGGCTGCGATCCTGTCGAGGTGCTTGTCGACGGCAATCTGACGCCCGCAGGCCGGCGCCCCGAATGGCGGTGGAACGCCCGCGCCATCGTGAAGGGCGATGCGAAGGAGCCGTGCATTTCCGCCGCGAGCATCGTGGCCAAGGAACATCGCGACCGCATGATGCGCGATGCGGCGCTGCGTCACCCGCAATATGGCTGGGACCGGAACATGGGATACGGGACGAAGGACCATCTGGAGGCGCTGCGCCGTCATGGCCCGACCCCGCTGCACCGGCGCAGCTTCGCCCCTGTTGCGCAGGCGGATCTGTTCGGTTGATCCTTCGCGCGCGCTGCTGAGTCTTTCGCGCCACACCGCAACATGTCGAGTCCATGGACGCGGGCGGGACTCCATATCATGTGGCGGCGCCCTGACATGCGCCCGGCCGGGTCGCACGATGATGAACGGGCTGAAAAATCGGCGCTTGACGGCGAGTCGCTATGGATTCATCACGGTTGTCCACAGGGGAAAACGACCGATGGCAACCATGCTCAAAACGCGCGCGAAGGCCGCGCCGACGACTCGCGAAGCGGCACAGGAGCTGCGTGCGCGCCTGCCGCTTGGCCGCATCCTGGACGGGGATTGCATCGCCGCGATGCGCACCATTCCGGACAACAGCATCGACATGGTGTTCGCCGACCCGCCCTATAATCTGCAGCTCGGCGGCGATCTCGCCCGGCCGGACGGCAGCGCGGTCGACGCAGTCACCGACGATTGGGACAAGTTCGCCAGCTTTGCGACTTATGACCGTTTCACGCACGACTGGCTGGCCGAGGCGCGCCGTATCCTGAAGCCGAATGGCTCGCTCTGGGTCATCGGCAGCTATCACAACATCTTTCGTGTCGGTGCCGCGTTGCAGGATGCGGGGTTCTGGATCCTGAACGACGTGGTGTGGCGCAAATCGAACCCGATGCCCAATTTCAAGGGCACGCGTTTCACCAATGCGCATGAAACGCTGATCTGGGCGTCGATGGGGGAGAAGGCGAAATATACCTTCAACTATCGCGCGATGAAGACGTTGAACGATGAATTGCAGATGCGGTCCGACTGGGTCCTGCCGATCTGTTCAGGCGGCGAACGGTTGAAGCAGGATGGGGCGAAGGTGCATCCGACGCAAAAGCCGGAAGCGCTGCTCTACCGCGTGATGCTGGCGACGACGAACCCCGGCGATGTCGTGCTGGACCCGTTTTTCGGAACCGGGACGACCGGCGCCGTGGCGAAACGGCTGGGCCGCGAATGGATCGGGTGCGAGCGGGAGGACCGCTATCGCGGCGCGGCGATGGAGCGGATCGAGATGGCGCTCCCGCTCGACGAAAGCGCGTTGAAGACGATGCAGTCGAAGCGCAGCGCACCGCGCGTGGCGTTCGGCGCGCTCATCGAAAATGGCTATATCGCGCCGGGCACCGTGCTGACGGATAAGAAGCGGCAGTATCGCGCAGTGGTGCGCGCCGATGGCTCGCTCGTGGCCGAGGGCGCGTCGGCGAAGGGCGCGACCGGCTCGATCCATTCGCTGGGTGCCGAGATGCAGGGCGCGCCGTCGTGCAATGGCTGGACCTTCTGGCACACGGATGGGGCGGATGGGCTGACCCCCATCGATGCGGCGCGCAATCTCTATCGTCTGGCGACGGAGGACTGACCTCGCTACATGCGGGCGATGGAAAAGCTTTATCTTAGCCCGATCAGCTTCGTCGACGCGCCGCAGGCGGTTGGCGGGGATGCGGTGCGGCTTGCCGGATCCATGGTCTATGCCCGCGAATTCGCGCTGATCCGCCGCGGGGCGGACGGAGCCATCATGGCACGCGACATCGTGGCCGCGCCGGACATGGCGTCGGCCATCGCGCGCCTGCCTGACGATCTGGGTGCAGAGGCGGAGCGGCAATGGGCGAATCTGCGCATGGCCCATCCGGCGCTTACCCTCGCGACGCCGGGCGGGGCGCGGACGATCCGCCTCGACCAGCCGCAGGTGATGGGCATCCTCAACATCACGCCGGACAGTTTTTCGGACGGGGGGCGCCTTGCCGCGGGTACCGATGCGGCGGTGGACCACGGTGCCGCCATGCTGGAGGCGGGGGCCGCGATCATCGACGTCGGCGGCGAATCGACCCGCCCTAACGCGGACCCGGTGCACGAGGGCGAGGAACTGCGCCGCGCGATCCCGGTGATCGAACGGCTGGCGCGCGGGGGGGCAGCGGTGTCGGTCGACACGCGCAACGGCACGGTCATGGCCGAGGCGATCGCGGCCGGGGCCGGCATCATCAACGACGTGTCCGCGCTTCGCCACGACCCGCGCGCGATGGACATCGTGGCGCAGGCACATGTGCCGGTCGTCGCGATGCACGCGCCCGGAAAGGGCGGCGATCTGCATGGCGATGCCGCCTATGGCGATGTGGTTCTGGACGTGTTCGACTGGCTGGCCGCGCGGCGCGATGCGATGATTGCGGCGGGGATCGCGCGGGAGCGCATCGTGCTCGACCCCGGTATCGGGTTTGGCAAGACGCTGTCCGAAAACCTCGCGCTCATCAATGCGTTGCCGCTGTTCCATGCGCTGGGACAGCCGCTTTTGCTGGGCGCCAGTCGCAAGCGGTTCATCGGCGCGCTGGCGAAGGAGGTGCCCGCGCCGGAGCGCATGCCGGGCTCGCTCGCCGTCGCGTTGAAGGGGATGGATGCGGGCATGGCGCTCCTGCGCGTGCACGACGCCGCCGAAACGGTGCAGGCGATGCGGGTGTGGCGCGGCCTGCGCGATGCGGCGCTCACCGATTTTGCCCGTCTCGCGGAATGAACCTGGGCCGAATTGCGCGCATCCGCCACTGGGCCGGCGACGCGATGCTCGATTTCCGGCACGATTCGCAGAGCGGGCATGGCGCGGTATTCAGCCGATGCGGCCGCTATCGCTATCTCCTGTGGCGCGATGCGCATGGCGATGCGCCATTCTACGCGATCGCGATGTTGAACCCGTCGAAAGCCGATCACCTCAGCAACGATCCGACCATCGCGCGCTGTCACAACCGGGCGCGCGATGCGGGCGCGGCATTGCTGGTGTGGAACCTGTTCGCGCTGCGCGAGACCGATCCGGCAAAGCTGAAACGGCGGCGTGGGCCGGTGGGGCGTCATAACGACGATGCGGCCCGGCTTGCGCTATCGCTTGCGGATCGGACCGTGGCGGCGTGGGGCGTGCACGGCGCCCATCGCGGGCGCGGGGACGCGGTGCTTGCGCTTTGCCGGGAGCAGGGCGGGGCGCTGCATCATTTCGGCCTCACGAAACACGGCCACCCGCGCCACCCGCTCTACCTCCCGCGCGATGTGGCGATGCGCGAATGGTAGCGCGCCGTCACGTCGCGCTGTCGATGCCAAGTTCGGCGAGCTTGCGATAAAGCGTCGACCGCCCGATACCGAGCCGCCGCGCGACCTCGCTCATCCGGCCGCGATAATGGCCGATGGCAAGCCGGATCACGTCCGATTCGATATCCTGAAGCGAGCGAATGTGGCCATCGCTTCCGAATAGCGTGATGCCCGCGGCCTGCGGTGCGGCGCTGGGAGTATGGTCGCCGACGATGTCGAGCAATTGCGGAAAATCGCCGGGCGAGAGCGTCTCCACGTCGCAGAATACCACCGCGCGGAACAATACGGCCTGCAGCTGCCGAAGGTTGCCGGGCCAGTCATATCCTTCGAGCAGGGCCAGCGCCTCGTCCGAGATGCTGAGCTTGCGCAGGCCGGGCTGCTCCCCGATGAGCGTCAGGAAATGGCGGCAGAGCGGCGAGATATCGCCCGTTCTTTCCCGTAGCGGAGGCAGGCTGACCTCGTTCGGGGCGAGCAGGTCGCAAAGGCGGTTATCGAGGATACGCGTGTCGCGCATGTGCGGCGCGGGATGGCTGGCGGCGGCGAGGATACGCACGTCCACGCGAAAGCCATGCGCCGCGCCGACCGGCTTGACGTCGCCGCGCTCCATCGTGGTGGCGAGCCGTGCCTGAAGCGTGGGGTGCAGCCGTTCGATGTCGTCGATGAACAAGGTCGCGCCATCCGCCTTTTCCAGAAGGCCGACATGGCGTTCGAAAGCGCCGGCAAATGCCCCTTTTTCATGGCCGTAGAGCGCCGATTCCATGTGGCTGGGCGCCACGCCGGCGAGATGCACGGCGTGGATCGCCTGCTTGCTGCGCGGGCTGGCGGAATGGATCGCGCGGGCGAGCAGTTCCTTGCCCGTCCCCGTCTCTCCCGACACGAGGACCGGGGCGTGGCCCCGCGCCAGCTTTGCCGCGCGGGCGAGCGCGGCGCGCAATTCGGGCGCGGAGCCGATCATCATGTCGAAGCCGAGATCGTGCCCGATCTTTTCCGTCAGCGGGGCGAGCTCGTCCTTTTGCCGGCGCCCCTGAAGGCTGCTTTCCAGGGCGTAGAGCAGCCGTTCCGAACCGACCGGTTTCACTAGGTAATCGACGGCACCAGCCCGCATCGCTTGCACCGCGAGCAGCGATGACGACGCCTCGGTTAAAAGCAGGACGGGGAGGTCGGGGAGAAGGCTGCGGACATCGCCGATCAGATGCGACGTTTCCTCGCCCGCGACGCGATCGTCGACGAGAAGCGCATTGGGCGGCACGATATCGTCCTGCGACAGGCAGGCGAGTGCCGCGGTCGCACTCGCGATACGCGTCGTGCGCCATCCCGCGCGCGCCGCCATCGCACTGATGTGCCGCGTCCGATCGGCATTGTCATCGACCAGCATGAGATGCCGGTTCTGCTCATCCGCCATACATACCCCGGAACGTTACGACCCACCCCACATCGACGACCTCCTGCATACGCGAAACCTGACGCCCGATCGGCGAATCCCTTTGTTTTTCGTTCCGGCGCGAATGCACGGATCGAAGGCCGGATGGACATGCCATGCCGCCACCTGCACTCTAATACCATACCAAAGCGTTATGATTTCCATAAGTGCGACAAAGGTTTTTCGAATTTCGCGCAATAATAATGCCCGGCCCGGGGCGCGGCCACAGGCTTGTGCGGTGCGCACAGCCGCGATACAGGCAGGCAATGGGGGGACAAGTGCCGGCGTGCCTGGACGATGGACCTCTCCGAAAGAGCAGCTTACGATACAGGAAACGGGTTTTACGAAAATGGCGAAGCGTAACGATATCAATGCGGCCAGGGAAACTTACGAGGGTTTCATCGGCTATGCGAAATGGGGCGCGATTGCAGTCGCCGTTCTTGCCGCTATCGTGGTGTGGATCATAGCCTGACCGGAGTATAATCCGGCATTTCAAGGGGGAGGGGCTGCCGGACATGACGACCATCGCGATATTGAGGGAACGGGCCGCGGGCGAAACCCGCGTCGCCGCCACGCCGGAAACGGTCGGCAAGCTTGCCAAGCTGGGCGCGACGGTGCGGGTCGAGGCCGGCGCCGGGCAATCGGCGTCGATCAGGGATGCGGATTTCGCCGATGCAGGCGCGACGGTCGGCGACCTTTCGGGGACGGTGAACGGCGCCGATATCGTGCTGGGCGTGGCGGCGCCGGAGCCGGCCCTGCTCGACGGGGCGAAACCGGGGGCGATGGTCGCCGCGATCTGCGATCCGTTCGGCCGCCGCGACAATGTCGATGCGCTGGCGCAGGCGGGATACGAAGTGCTCGCCATGGAATTCATGCCGCGCATCACCCGCGCGCAATCCATGGACGTCCTCTCCAGCCAGTCGAACCTCGCCGGGTACAAGGCGGTGCTGGCCTGTGCCGATAATTTCGGGCGCGCCTTTCCCATGATGATGACGGCGGCGGGCACGATTCCCGCCGCGCGCGCCTTCGTCATGGGCGTCGGTGTCGCCGGATTGCAGGCGATCGCCACGGCAAAGCGTCTGGGCGCGCAGGTCTCTGCGACCGATGTGCGCTCCGCGACGCGCGAACAGATCGAATCGCTCGGTGCGAAGCCGATCTTCGTCGACAAGGTCGAAGGGATCGAGGGCGAGGGCAGCGGCGGCTACGCAACCGAGATGAGCGACGAGTACAAGGCCGCGCAGGCCGAGCTCGTCTCCTCCCACATCGCCCGGCAGGACATCGTGATCACCACCGCGCTGATCCCCGGACGCGCGGCGCCGCGGCTGATCACCGACGAACAAATCGCCACGATGAAGAACGGCAGCGTCATATTCGACCTCGCCGTGGCGCAGGGCGGCAATGTCGAGGGATCGGTACCCGACACCACCGTGGAACGCCACGGCGTGAAGATCATCGGCTATGCCAACACGCCCGCGCATCTTCCCGCCGATGCATCGGCCCTGCTGGCGCGCAATTTCTACAATTTCCTGTCCGCCTTCTGGGACGAGGAGAAGGGCGCGCCGGTCCTCGACGAGGAGATCGGCGACGCCATCCGCCTGACGCAGGGCGGCAAGGTCGTTCACGAACGCCTGTCAAGCTGAGCCACAAAAAAGGGGGGGTGCCATGGGATTGTTCAATGCAACACCCGCCGATCCGGGCTCCCTGACCAGGTCGCTTGCCGAAGAACCGGATTGTTGAGGAGAGGACACCTATGGATTTCATCGCGATCCTGTCGATTTTCGTGCTGGCGTGTTTCGTCGGCTATTATGTCGTGTGGTCGGTGACGCCGGCGCTGCACACGCCGTTGATGGCGGTGACCAACGCGATTTCCTCTGTCATTATCGTGGGCGCACTGATCGCGTCGGCCGAGGCCGGATCGGTCGCGTCCAAATGGCTCGGTCTCGCCGCCGTCGTCATGGCGAGCATCAATATCTTCGGCGGCTTTGCCGTGACCGAGCGCATGCTGGCCATGTACAAGAAGAAGGAACGGCCCAAGCCCGTCACCAAGGGGGAGGACCGCTAGGATGGATATTGCAAACGCATTGGCCGTTGCCGCCGATCCCACGCTGCCGCAGGCCACGCATGCGGTAAATCCGTGGGTCGCGCTCGCCTATCTCGCCGCGGGGGTCTGCTTCATCTTTGCGCTGCGCGGCCTGTCCTCGCCCGCGACATCGCGCAAGGGCAATCGCTACGGCATGGCGGGCATGCTCATCGCGGTGGTGACCACGCTGGTGACGCACGACATCGCCAGCCTGCTCGAAATCGTGATCGCCATCGCCATTGGTGGCGGCATCGGGTTCGTCATCGCGCGCAAGATCGCAATGACCGACATGCCGCAGCTCGTCGCCGCATTTCACAGCCTCGTCGGGCTCGCCGCGGTGCTGGTGGGCTGGGCGGCCTATCTCAACCCCGGTGCGTTCGACATTCTGATCGACGGCGTCATCAGCCCCGTCAGCCGGGTGGAAATGGGCCTGGGCATCGCGATCGGGGCCATCACCTTTTCAGGTTCGGTCATCGCCTTCCTGAAACTTGCAGGCAAGATGAGCGGCGCGCCGATCATGCTGCCCGGGCGGCACGTGATCAACCTCGGCACGCTGGCGGCGATCCTCGCGCTCACCGTGTATTTCACGGCGGATCAGTCGATCTGGGTCATCGCGGTCATCACCGTGCTGGCGTTCATCATCGGCTTCCTGCTCATCATCCCGATCGGCGGGGCGGACATGCCGGTCGTCGTGTCGATGCTCAACAGCTATTCCGGCTGGGCCGCGGCGGCGATGGGCTTTACCCTGCACAACACGGCGATGATCATCACCGGCGCGCTGGTCGGCGCATCGGGGGCGATCCTGTCCTATATCATGTGCCGGGCGATGAACCGCAGCTTCGTGTCCGTGATCGCGGGCGGTTTCGGTGCCGATGGCGGCGGCGATGCAGGCGATGGCGCGGCCAAGGTCGACCGCCCGTGGAAACGCGGCAGCGCAGAGGATGCGGCCTTCCTCATGAAGGAAGCCGGGCAGGTCATCATCATCCCGGGTTACGGCATGGCCGTCGCGCAGGCGCAGCACGTCCTGCGCGAAATGGGCGATCTTTTGAAAGAGGCGGGCGTCACCGTCAAATACGCCATCCACCCGGTCGCAGGCCGGATGCCGGGCCACATGAACGTGCTGCTGGCCGAGGCGAACGTGCCCTATAACGAGGTGTTCGAGCTTGAGGACATCAACGGCGAATTCAGCCAGACCGACGTCGCCTTCGTCATCGGCGCCAATGACGTGGTGAACCCCGCCGCCCGCACGGACAAGAGCAGCCCGATCTACGGCATGCCGGTGTTCGACGTGGAGAAGGCCAAGACGATCTTCTTCATCAAGCGTTCGATGGGCGGCGTCGGCTATTCGGGCGTCGACAATGACGTCTTCTACATGGATCAGACGATGATGCTCCTGTCGGATGCGAAGAAGATGGTGGAGCAAATCAACAAGGCACTCGCGGAATAGCGTGGGATTGCGCCTTTCGCGATAAAAGGGGCGGTGCGTCGCTGGACGGGCCGCCCCTTTTGTTTCTAAGGATGGGATGGCACCGGAACTGGATCGAATTGCAAAAGCGAGGACGCGAGTGTTGCGCAAACTTGGCCTGATCGGCGGGATGAGCTGGGTCTCCACCCGCGCCTATTACGAAGACATCAACCGCATCGTGCAGCGTCACGCCGGGCCTGAAAGCAGCGCGCCCATGCTGATCGAGAGCCTCAATTTCCGCCCGCTCTATCGCATCGGGGAAAAAGCGGAATGGCAGAAGGCGGCCGACGTGCTGATCGAATCGGCGCGGCGGCTGGAATCGGCGGGGGCCGAAGGGCTCGTGATCGCGGCCAATTCGATGCACCATGTCTATGACAAGGTGGCCGCGGCGGTGTCGATCCCCATCATCCACATCGCCGATTGCGTCGCGAAGGCCATGCAGGAGGAGGGCGTCGACCGTGCCGCCCTGCTGGGATCGCGCAATGTCATGATGCAGGATTTCTACCGCGAACGGCTCGTCGCGCAGGGGCTCGAACTGCTCCCCCCGGACGAGGAGATTGCCGACCGGCTGGATGCGATCATCTATGACGAGCTGATGATCGGCAAGGTGACGCGGTCCTCCGAGCGGGAGTTGAAGACGATCCTGACCAATCTCGGCAAGGACGGGGCCGAGGCGGTCGTGCTGGGCTGTACCGAGCTGGAGCTGATCGTGGATACCGACGCCAATGTCCTGCCGGTGTTCGACGGGGCGCATATCCATGCACGCGCGGCGGCGGAATTCATCCTCGGCGAGGGGTAGGCCGCCGCGCGCGTAGGTTCCCGATTTGATCCCGTTTCCGCGAACCCGGCGATCTGGCATCAGGCCGGATCATGAATTCCCCGTTCCGCCCCGAACTCGCCCCGCGCGCCCGTTACGCCAGCGATCCCGACCATAGCCGGGGGCGCGAGTTCGGCCCGCCCGACAATGCGGTGCGCGGTCCCCGCAGCCCGTTTCAGCGCGACCGCGACCGGATCATCCATTCCATCGCCTTTCGCCGTCTGCGTCACAAGGCGCAGGTTTTCGTGGCACCCGACGGCGATCATTACCGCACGCGCCTCACCCACAGTCTCGAGGTGGCGCAGATCGGCCGCGTCATCGCCCGCGCGCTCGGCCTGGACGAGGATCTGACCGAGGCATTGTGCCTGTCGCACGACATCGGCCATCCGCCCTTCGGCCATGCGGGGGAGCGCGCACTGGATCAGGCGCTCGCCGCGCATGGCGGGTTCGATCACAATGCCAATACGTTGCGCGTGCTGATGCGGCTGGAGAGCCCGTATTGCACGCATGACGGGCTGAACCTGAGCTGGGAAGTGCTGGAGGGGCTGGCGAAGCACAATGGCCCGGTCGCGCCGGATGCGGCATTGCCGTGGGCGCTGCGCGAACTGGATGCGGCGTTTGCGTTCGACCTGGCGCGCTGGCCCTCGCTCGAGGCGCAGGTTGCCGCGATTGCCGACGACATCGCCTATGACAATCACGACATCGACGATGGGCTGCGCGCCGGGTTCCTGTCGATGGATCAATTGCTGAGCCTGGATTTCATCGCGGATCAGTGGCGCGGGATCGAGGCGCGCTTCCCCCACGCGCCGCGCGACCGGTTGCAGCGCGAGCTGGTGCGCGGGCAGATCGGGTGGATGGTGAACGACGTCATTGCCGAAACGCAGGCCCGGATCACCGGCCACGCGATCGTCACGGCGGACGATGTGCGCGCGGCGGGGGCCGCCATCTGCGGCTTTTCCGAAAGCACCGCGGCGCAGGAACGCCGGCTGAAGCGGTTCATGTACGACAATCTCTATTTCCACCCGGCACAGCTGCGCACCGCCGATCTCGCCAATGATCTTCTGGCGAAGCTGTTCTCCGCCTATGATGCGCAGCCCGACCTCCTGCCCGACGACTGGCGCCGCGCAATGCCCGATGCCGAACCGGAGCGCAGCCGCCATATCGCCGATTTCCTCTCCGGCATGACCGACCTTTATGCCATTCGCCGCTACACCGGGATTTTCGGGCCGCCCCCTGCGGAATTGAGCAATGTCTGATGCCATCGTCCTCGTCGGGGCGACCGGGCTCGTCGGCGGTGCGGTCGTGCAGCAGGCGGAGGCGCGCGGCGATGACCGGATCGTGGCGCTCGCGCGGCGCGGGAATCCCGCTGCTGCCGACCCTTCGCGCAGCATCGTCGCGCCGACCGGGGCATGGCCGGCGATCATCGCGGACCTCACGCCCGCCGGCCTGATCTGCGCACTGGGCACGACGTGGCGCAAGGCGGGACGGTCGCAGGACGGCTTTCGCAGCGTCGATCAGCATCTCGTGATCGATTGCGCGCGTGCGGCCCATAATGCGGGCGCCCGGCGCATGATCGTGGTGAGCGCGGCCGGCGCCGATGCAGGCTCGCGCAATTTCTACCTTTCGGTAAAGGGCGAGGTCGAGGATACGCTCAAGACCATTGGCTTCACGCGGCTCGACATCCTGCGGCCCGGCCTCCTTCGCGGATCGCGCGGGGCCGACCGGCGGGTGAAGGAACGGCTCGCCATTGCCGTAGCGCCGATTTTCGACCGGTTGCTGCACGGGCGGATGCGGGCCATGCGGTCGATTCCGGGCGCGACGGTGGCGCGCGCGATCCTCGCCCTTTCGCGGGAGGCGGGCGAGGGCGTTTTCATCCACGACAACGATGCGATTCTTGCCCGTGCCGATACGCTCGCCGATTGACTTGGGCCGCGGGGATGCGCATGGCTGCACGCCTATCGCTGACCGCGCGGGAGAGTGTCGCCGCGATTCGTTCATGCCGAACGCATCGTGTCGTCCGCCGAAGGAGCAACCGCCCCGGAAACTCTCAGGCACCAGGGACCGCGCCGGTCGATAGCGATGCTCTGGAAAGCGTCCTGCCCTTGCCGGGCCGGGCCACCGACGGTGTAACCTCGCGTCATGCGGGGAAGGCTCTCAGGTTTCCGTGACAGAGGGGGCGTACCGGGTCATCATGGCCCGGCGCGACCTTTTTGAACGGAACCGAACGCATGAACGACATTATCGAAGACGGCGAAGCGGTGGAGGTGATGATCCTCCCGCTCGACCAATGGCACCGCGATGCAGGTGCGCGCATGGTGGAATTTGCCGGCTATCACATGCCGATCCAGTATGAGGGCATCATCGCCGAACATGGCTGGACGCGGGAGCATGCGGGCCTGTTCGATGTCAGCCACATGGGGCAGCTCATGGTGACGGGGCCGGACGTTGCCGCCGCGCTGGAACGCGTGCTTCCCGGTGATATTTCCGCGTTGAAGGAAGGGCGGGTGCGTTACTCGCTCCTGCTCAACGAGGATGGCGGCATCCTCGACGATCTCATGGTGACCAACACGGGCGATGGGTATTATCTCGTCGTCAATGGCGCGGTGAAGTGGGACGATATTGCCTGGCTGCATGAAAACCTGCCCGAAACGGTGACGTTGACTCATCTCGACGAAAGCGCGCTGCTCGCGTTGCAGGGGCCGGAGGCGGCGACCGCGTTGGCCCGGATCGTTCCCGGCGTCACTGACCTCACCTTCATGCAGGCGATGGTGGCGGACTGGAACGGGCACACGCTCGGCATTTCGCGATCGGGCTATACCGGCGAGGATGGCTTCGAGATTTCCGTTCCGGCAGAGGCGGCCCAGGCGCTGGCCGACGCGCTGGTCGCGATGGAGGAGGTGAAGCCCATCGGCCTCGGCGCGCGCGATTCGCTTCGGCTCGAGGCGGGCCTGCCGCTCTATGGGCATGACATGACCGAAACCGTGGACCCGGTGACCGCGGATCTCGCCTTTGCCATATCGAAGCGGCGCCGGAACGAAGGCGGCTTCATCGGTGCCGATACGGTGCTGCCCCTGCTCGAACGCGGGGCCGGGGCGCGGCGCGTGGGCTTGAAGGTCGAAGGCCGCATGGCCGCGCGTGAAGGGGCGGGCGTCTTTGCCGGCGAGGCGCGCATCGGCACAGTGACGAGCGGCGGTTTCGCGCCCAGCGTCGGCCAGCCCATCGCCATGGCCACCATCGCCACCGGCCACGACATGCCCGGCACGCGCGTCACCATCGAGATGCGCGGCCGCCAGATCGAGGCGACCGTTGCCGAAATGCCCTTCGTTCCCCACCGCTATCATCGCAAAGCCAAGACAGGAGCCTGACATGACGACCTATTTTACCAAGGACCACGAATGGATCGCCGTCGAAGGCGACACCGGCACCGTCGGCATCACCCAATATGCGCAGGAACAGCTTGGCGACATCACCTTCGTCGAATTGCCGGGCGCGGGCGACACGGTGAAGAAGGGCGACGCGGTGTCCGTCGTCGATTCGGTGAAGGCCGCCTCCGACGTCTACACCCCGGTGTCGGGTGAGGTGACGGCCAATAACGAAACGCTCGAAGAGGCGCCCGAAACGGTGAATTCGGACCCGGAAACGGCCGGCTGGCTGTTCAAGGTCACGCTTTCCGATCCGTCCGAGCTCGACGGCTTGATGGATGAGAGCGCCTACAAGGATTACGTCGCCAGCCTTTGATTTGCGCTGGACAGAGGAAAGACCCGCACATGCGTTACCTGCCGCTGACCCCCGACGACCGGACCGCCATGCTGGCGAAGATCGGCGCCGACAATATCGATGCCCTGTTCGCCGACGTGCCGGAGGGCGCCCGCCTTTCCGGCCCCATCGACGGCCTGCCGACCCATGCCAGCGAAATGGCGGTCGAACGGTATATGCGCAGCCTCGCCGCGCAGAACCTGTCGGCGGCGGATGCGCCGTTCTTCCTCGGTGCCGGGGCGTATCGGCACCATATCCCGGCAACCGTCGACCATATCATCCAGCGTGGCGAATTCCTCACCGCCTACACCCCGTATCAGCCCGAAATCGCGCAGGGCACCTTGCAGGTCCTCTTCGAGTTTCAGACGCAGGTTGCGCGCCTGTTCGGCACCGACATCGCCAATGCGTCGATGTATGACGGCTCCACGGCGTGCTGGGAGGCGATCGCGATGGCCGGGCGCATCACCCGGCGCGACCATGCGGTGCTGTCGTCCGGCCTGCATCCGCATTACGTGTCGGTCGCGAAGACCATGGCGAAATATACCGGCGATACGCTGGACACGGCGACGCCTGAATTGCTTGCCACAACCGATGACGATCGCGTGATCGCGGGCATCACCGACGCGACATCCTGCGTGGTGGTGCAATATCCCGACCTGCTGGGACGCATTCCCGACCTTTCGCGCATTGCCGATGCCGCGCATGAAAAGGGTGCGTTGCTGGTCGCCGTCGTGACGGAGCCGGTCGCACTGGGCCTGCTCGAGAGTCCGGGCGCGCTGGGTGCCGATATCGTGGTGGGCGAGGGGCAATCGCTCGGCGTGGGTTTGCAGTTCGGCGGTCCTTACCTCGGCCTGTTCGGCGCGCGGGAGAAATATGCGCGGCAGATGCCGGGACGCCTTTGCGGGGAGACTGTCGATGCGGACGGCAAGCGCGGCTTCGTGCTGACGCTGTCGACGCGCGAGCAGCATATCCGGCGCGAAAAGGCGACGAGCAATATCTGCACCAATTCGGGGCTGTGCGCGCTCGCGTTCTCGATCCACATGACATTGCTCGGCGGGGTCGGGCTGGACCGGATGGCGCGCATCAACCATGCCCGCGCGGCGAAGGCGGCGGCGCGGCTGGCGCAGATTCCGGGCGTTTCACTGGTGAACGACGCGTTCTTCAACGAGTTCACCATCCGCATCGGCTGCGACGCGCGCGAGGCGGCACTGCGCATGGCGAAGAACGGCGTGCTGGCCGGCGTGACCATGGGGCGGCTGTTCCCGGGTCAGGACGCGCTTTCAGACGGGTTGATCGTGGCCGTGACAGAAACGGTCAGCGACGAGGATATCGAGGCGCTCGCCACCGCGCTCGCCCAGGAAATTTCGGGAGACGCCGCATGAACGCCCCCAACGCATCGGGCTGGAAACCGCAGATGGGTCCGGCCGGCCGCAGCGAAACCCCGACGAGCAGCGGCGACATGGCATTGAACCTCGAAGAACCGTTGATCTTCGAGCTGGCCAATCGCGGCAATTGCGGCGTCGATTTCGATGAGGAGCCGGGCGACATCAGCCCCGCACTCGCCAGCTTTGCGCGGAAATCGCCGGTCGACCTGCCCGGCCTCGCCGAGCCGGAAGCGGTCCGCCATTATACGCGCCTCTCGCGGCAGAACTATGCCATCGACCTCGGCCCGTTCCCGCTGGGTTCGTGCACGATGAAGCATAATCCGCGGTTGAACGAGGCGGTCGCCCGCATGCCCGGCTTTGCCGACATCCACCCGCTACAGCCGATGGACACGGTGCAGGGCGCCTTCGCCGTGATCGAGCAGCTGGCCGAATGGCTCGTGACGCTCACCGGGATGAGCGCCGTCGCGATGAGCCCGAAGGCTGGCGCCCATGGCGAGCTGTGCGGTATCCTCGCGATCCGTGCCGCCCTGGAGGCGCGCGGCGACAAGCGTGCGGTCATCCTCGTCCCCGAAAGCGCGCATGGTACCAATCCCGCCACCGCCGCCTTTGCCGGGTACGCGGTCGAAAACATCCCTGCGACGAAGGAAGGCCGCGTCGATCTCGAAGCGTTGAAGGCGCGGCTCGGCCCCGATGTCGCGGGCGTCATGATCACCAATCCCAACACCTGCGGCCTGTTCGAGCGCGACATGAAGGCGATTTCCGACGCCGTGCACGCCGCGGGCGGGCTCGTGTATTGCGACGGCGCGAATTTCAACGCCATCGTCGGGCGGGTGCGTCCCGGCGACCTCGGCGTGGATGCCATGCACATCAACCTGCACAAGACGTTCAGCACGCCCCACGGCGGCGGCGGGCCGGGTTCCGGTCCGGTCGTCCTGTCGGAGGCGCTCGCCCCCTACGCGCCGATTCCGTTCGTCCGCCGCGACGACACGGGCCGCCTGCGCATGGTGGAGGAGCGCGGGGCGAAGGACTTGCTCCCCGACAGCTTCGGCCGGATGGTCGCGTTTCACGGGCAGATGGGCATGTTCACCCGCGCGCTCGCCTACATGCTCAGCCACGGGGTCGACGGGTTGCGGCAGGTCGCGGAGGACGCGGTGCTCAACGCCAATTACGTGCTGCGCAGCCTCGACGACGTGCTCGACGCGCCGTTCGGCGGCAGCGGCCCATGCATGCACGAGGCGCTGTTTTCCGATGCTGGCCTTGCCGAGGGGTTCACCACGCTCGACATTGCGAAGGGGCTGATCGACGAGGGGTTCCACCCGATGACGGTCTATTTCCCGCTCGTCGTGCATGGCGCCATGCTGATCGAGCCGACCGAGACCGAGAGCCGCGCCGGGCTGGACCGCTTGATCGCCAGCCTGCGCCACGTGGTCACCCGCGCAAAGGACGGGGACGAGGCGCTGAAATCCGCGCCGCATTATGCGCCGCGTCGCCGGCTCGACGAAACGCAGGCCGCGCGCAAGCCGGTGCTGGTGTGGAAGGGCGATCCGGCCCCGGCGGGCGAACCCACGCGCAGCGAGACCGGCGGACGTTGAGCGACCCCGGACACGAAGGCGGCGCCGGTCCGCAACCTTTCGTGTTCGGGGGCGAAGCGCGCCGCGATGCCCCCGCGACCCATCGCAACCGCGATGCCATCGCGGCGGTGCTGCGCGACGTGCTTCCCGCGCACGGGACCGTACTGGAAATCGCGTCGGGGACGGGGCAGCACGCGGCATATTTCGCGTCGCTGTTCCCGGCGCTGGTCTGGCAGCCGAGCGATACTGACGCGCAGGCGCTTTCCTCCATCGCCGCATGGGGGGCGGACAGCGGGCTTGCCAATCTTCGCGCGCCGGTCCGGCTCGATGCGAGCGCGACCGACTGGCCCGTGGAAAGCGCCGATGCGATCCTGTGCATCAACATGACGCATATCAGCCCTTGGTCCGCGACGCAGGGTTTTTTCGCAAACGCCGGGCGGGTGTTGCGGGAGGGTGGCCCGCTCGTCATCTACGGTCCGTTCCTTCGCGTTGGGGTCGAAACGGCCGCATCCAACCTGGCTTTCGATGACAATCTGAAGGCACGCGACCCACGCTGGGGACTGCGGCGGGTGGACGCGCTTGACGCTCTCGCGCAGGAAAATGGCTTGCGGCCTGCGGAGCCGATCCCGATGCCGGCGAATAATCTGATGCTGATCTACCGGCGATAGAGGGCATGAAAAAGGCCCGCCGGACGTGCTGTCCTGCGGGCCTTTTCACAACGGGCGAAAGAGCCCGCCGCGTGTCAGATGGCGCGATCGGCCGCTTCACCCACGGATTCGATATCCTCGCCAGCACCTTCGACGGTGTTGCAGGCGGCGGCGGCGAGAGCCAGGCTGCCGACGGCAGCGGCGAGTGCGATACGACGGATCATGGGATGCTCCTTGCTGATTGTTCCGCCACGAAACGAAGCGATGGGCGCGTTGTTCCCCATAATTCGTTCAAAGTTCGCCAAATTCGTTCCGCGTTTTCGACAGGCGATGTTCGCGCCACACGATGATGGCGCCCGCCGCGATGACGAGCGGCGCGCCGAACCACAGCATGACGGACGGCAGATTGTCGAAGACCAGCCACCCGTAAAGCGTGGCCCAGATCAGCATGGCGTAATCCATGACGATCACGCTCGACACCGTGCCATAGCGTAGCGAATTGGTCAGAAACAGCTGTGCCGCGGTGCCGAACCCCCCGACGAGAAGAAGGAGCGCGTAATCGGTCCAGTCGGTCGGCCAGGGAAAGAACAGCGCGATGATGAAAAGCACGGGCGCGGAGAACAGCGCGAAATAGACGACGATCGCGATGCTGTCCTCGGTCCGTGAGAGGTCGCGTATCTGGATCGAGATCAGCGCGACCATGAACGCCGCCGCGATGCCCACCGCCGCGCCGAGCGGGTCGATGTCCGTTCCCCCGGGCCCGGCGATGATCGCGATGCCCGCAAACCCCAGCAACACGGCGGACCAGCGCCAGCGTCCGACCTTTTCATGCAGCAGCAGGGCCGACAGCACCACGGCAAAGATCGGCGAGGTAAAGCCCAGCGTCGTCGAAACCGCCAAGGGCAGGAGGATCGGCGCACCGAAGGTCAGCGCCATGCCGGTCGATCCGGTTATCGCGCGGATACCGTGCGACACCAGCCTGTTGCTGCGCAGCCGGCCCATTTGCCCCCTCACGAGCAGGAAACCCAGCAACACCGGCACCGACACGGCCTGCCGAAACAGGAGGATATGCGGCAGATCGACGCCGCGCGCCGACGCCAGCTTCACCAGCATGAGCATCGTCGCCAGCGTCACCCCCGCGCCGAGCCGTAGCAGCAAGGCATACATCGGGCGCTGCACCGGGCCATCGCGCGGCGGAATTTGCGAGCCGGGGAGGCGCGAGGATGAGGAAGAACCGGGGGCAGGGGGCATACCGCCCTACTGCGCCGCGCCATCGATACGATCAACCTTCGATTGCGCGGTTGCGCCGGTTCGGGCAGGGATCCGCCCGCGATGCTGAATTTCTGGGATAGCGAAGCGGGAATGCTGGCCGCCGTTGCGGCAGGTGCGCTGCTGCTCGCCGCGATTGCATGGGTGGGCGATCTTCGCCGGACACGGCGGCAACGGCCCGACGATGTCGGCATCGTGCCGTGGGGGCCGTTGTTCCTCGCCGCGCTCGGCATTGCGGGGCTGTCGGGTTTCGTCGCGCTGCAATACTGGCTCGCAACCGTTTGAGGCGCGGCGCAACCGGGCTCAGAGGCAGGCTTGCAGATACGCCTGATCGAAGCCGAATTGCCGCGCTTTTTCAAGCGTGTAGGGGCGCAAGCCCGATGATTTGAAATCGCCGACGATCTTGCCGTCGGATCCTTCGTCGAGATATTCGAATTTAAACAATTCCTGCGTCACGATGACATCGCCTTCCATGCCGATGACCTCGGTGATGTTGGTGGTACGGCGGGACCCGTCGCGAAGGCGCTTCACCTGCACGATAAGGTCGACGGATTCGGCGATCTGCCGGCTGATGGCTTCCTTCGGGATCTTGATGTCGCCCATCAGGATCATGTTCTCCATCCGGCCGAGACATTCGCGCGGGCTGTTGGCGTGGAGCGTGCACATCGAACCATCGTGGCCGGTGTTCATCGCGGCGAGGAGGTCGAAACATTCCGCCCCGCGAATTTCGCCCAGGATGATCCGGTCGGGACGCATGCGCAAGGCGTTCTTCACGAGATCGCCGATCGTGATCGCGCCTTCGCCCTCCAGGTTGGGTGGCCGCGTTTCGAGCGGAAGCCAGTGCGGCTGTTGCAGGCGCAGCTCGGCCGCATCCTCGATCGTCAGCACGCGCTCGCCCGGATCGATCATTTTCGACAGCGCATTAAGCATCGTCGTCTTGCCCGAACCGGTGCCGCCCGAAATGACGATATTCATCTGGCACGCGCCGGCGATTTTGAGCACGGTCGCCATCTTTTCGCTCATGCTGCCGAATTCGCGCAACATGTCGATGGTAATGGGCTTTTCCGAAAACTTGCGGATGGAAATGGCCGTCCCGCGCAGCGAAAGTGGCGGGACGATCACGTTGACGCGGCTGCCATCCTTCAACCGGGCATCGGCGAGCGGCGTGGTCTGATCGACGCGGCGGCCGACCTGGTTCACGATACGCTGGGCGATCTGAAACAGGTGCTGCTCGTCGCGGAACTGTATCTTTGCGAGCTCGAGCTTGCCCTTGCGTTCGACGTAGGTCTGCTGCGGCCCGTTGACCATGATGTCCGAAATATCCGGGTCGGACAGCAATTCCTCCAGCGGGCCGAAGCCCAGCAATTCGTCGATCAGCACCTTTTCGAGCGCGAATTGCTCACGCCGGTTCAAGGTGATCTTCAATTCCGCCAGCACTTCGAGGATGATCGGCCGGAATTCCTCGGACAGTTCATCCTTGGTCAGGGTCGCCGCGGCCTCGGGATCGACGCGTTCGAGCAGGCGCGGCAACACCTGCTCCTTGATCCGGTGGACCGACACTTCGAAGCCTTCGGCGGTGTAATTGCCCTCGGTGACCGAATTGGCGCGTTCGGCAAGCCGGGCGAGCGCGTCATCCTCCGGATCGACCGCGATCTCGGGAAGTGGGGGGAACGGCTCCGGTTCGGGCGGGGGCGGGAGCGGCTGCGCGCCCGGCGCGGCACCGGTGCCCTTCATCGGCCGGGCCACGCCAAAGCTGGCACGCGGGTTCGACTTGGAGGCCAATCCATCCTTTCGGCCGAAAGCACTCATAAATTCAGACCTTTGTGGCGCGCATCTTCCTGTGCCAGACGGAAGCGGTGTCACGCTTCGCATGGTGGATCCTCTATGGCTGGAATTGGTGAACAACTCGCTAACCATGGGCTCGCGCCGACACGGTGCTGGCTGTGCGAAAGGCCGCTCGGCGACAGGGTCGAGTATCATCACACGGTGCCGAAAAGCCGCAAGGGCCGCGAAACGGTCGCGGTGCATCCGATCTGCCACCGCACGCTCCACGCGCAATTCACGAATGCGGAACTGGCGCGGTTCGGGCAGGATGTCGAATTCCTGCGGCGCAACGACGGCGTTGCAAAATTCCTGCGCTGGATTGCAAAGCGTCCGCCGGACTTTCACGCGAAAACGCGCGGCCCGCGGAAATAGCAAGGATCACACGGCAAAGAGGAGCGGCGCCGCCCGACGCAAAACGCCGCCGGAACCTGTCCGGCGGCGCTCTCTATGCGATCAATCGCGGTTCAGCCTGCGACGTGTTCGGCCAGCACGGTCAGCCTGCCGTCGGCCACCTCGGCGAAACCGCCCGCGACCTCAATTTCGTCGGGCGTCGCACCCTGCGAGGCGAAGACCTGGATCTTGCCGTCGCGAATGGTCGACATGAACGGGGCATGCCCCTCCAGAACGCCGAACTCACCGTTGCTGCCGGGGACGACCACCATGTGGACCTCCTCCGACCGCACCAGCTTGGCCGGGGTGACGAGTTCGAAATGCAGCGGCATGGCGATCAGGAATCCTCGGCCAGCTTCTTCGCCTTGGCGACCGCTTCCTCGATCCCGCCGACCATGTAGAACGCGGCCTCGGGAAGGTGGTCGTATTCGCCTTCGACGACGGCCTTGAACGACTTGATCGTGTCCTCGATCGCGACGAACTTGCCGGGGATGCCGGTGAAGACTTCGGCGACGTGGAACGGCTGCGACAGGAACTTCTGGATCTTGCGGGCGCGCTGCACGGTCAGCTTGTCCTCTTCCGACAGCTCATCCATGCCGAGAATGGCGATGATGTCCTGAAGCGACTTGTACTTCTGCAACGTTTCCTGAACCTTGCGCGCGGTTTCGTAGTGTTCCTGACCGACGACGCGGGGTTCGAGCACGCGGCTCGTCGAATCGAGCGGATCGACCGCCGGGTAGATGCCCAGTTCGGAGATCGCACGGTTCAGCGTGGTCGTCGCGTCGAGGTGGGCAAACGAGGTCGCCGGCGCCGGGTCGGTCAAATCGTCGGCCGGCACGTAAATCGCCTGCACCGAGGTGATCGACCCCTTGTTGGTGGAGGTGATGCGCTCCTGCAACGCGCCCATGTCGGTCGACAGGGTCGGCTGATACCCCACGGCCGAGGGAATACGGCCGAGCAGCGCCGACACTTCGGAACCGGCCTGCGTGAAGCGGAAGATGTTGTCGACGAAGAACAGGACGTCCTGCCCTTCCTCGTCACGGAAATATTCCGCCATGGTGAGGCCCGACAGCGCCACGCGGCTACGCGCGCCCGGCGGTTCGTTCATCTGGCCGAAGACCAGCGCGACCTTGGACCCCTCGGACGTGGCATTGCCGTTCTCGTCCTTGGCGATGACGCCCGCGTCGAGGAATTCGTGATAAAGGTCGTTGCCCTCGCGGGTGCGCTCACCGACGCCCGCGAACACGGACACGCCGCCGTGACCCTTCGCGATATTGTTGATGAGTTCCTGGATGAGCACGGTCTTGCCGACGCCCGCGCCGCCGAACAGGCCGATCTTGCCGCCCTTCGCATAGGGGGCGAGCAGGTCGATGACCTTGATCCCGGTGACGAGGATCGCCGCCTCGGTCGACTGGTCGACGAATTCGGGAGCCTTCGCGTGGATCGGGGCGGTGTTCATCGCACCGATGGGGCCCATCTCGTCGATCGGCTCGCCGATGACGTTCATGATGCGGCCCAGCGTCTTCGGCCCGACCGGAACCTCGATCTGCGAGCCGGTGTTGCGCACGCTCTGCCCGCGGGTCAGGCCGTCGGTGCCGTCCATCGCGATGGTGCGCACGGCGCTCTCGCCGAGGTGCTGCGCCACTTCGAGGACGAGGCGGTTGCCGTTGTTGTCGGTTTCGAGCGCGGCCATGATCGGCGGCAGTTCGCCTTCGAAGACCACGTCGACGACGGCGCCGATGACCTGGCTGATCTTGCCCTGCGCGGGGATGTTCGATGTGCCCGTATTGTCGAGCGTGGGTGCGGTGGCCATGATATCGTATCCTTGCCGTCTGTGCCTTAGAGCGCTTCCGCGCCGGCGATGATTTCAATGAGTTCGGTGGTGATCGCGGCCTGGCGGCTGCGGTTGTACTGAATGGTCAGCTTGTCGATCAGGTCGCCGGCGTTGCGCGTGGCATTGTCCATCGCGGTCATCGAGGCGCCCTGTTCCGATGCATTGTTTTCGAGCAGCGCACCGAACAATTGCGTTTTCAGATAGCGGGGCAGCAGCTCCTCGAGGATTTCCTCCTCGCTCGGCTCGTAATCGACGACTGCGCCGGTGGGGGCGGAATTGTCGGTCGTTGCCGCATCGGGCGCGGGGACGGGGATGATCTGCTGACGCGTGGGCGTCTGGGTCAGCGCGGACTTGAACTTGGAATAGAACAGGTGCGCGATGTCGAACCGGCCATCCTCGTACATGCCGATCAGCTCTTCGGCGATCTTCTCCGCCTCGGCATAGCCGGGTTCGCGCACGTCGGTCGTGTCGAAATTGACGCCGACCCGGTCGGGATAGGCGCGCCGGATCGGGGCGCGTCCCTTGCGCCCGATGAGGTAGAATTCCACCTCCTTGTCCTCGGCGATGAGTTCCTTCGCCTTGGCGAGAGCGGCGCGCACGATGTTCGAATTGAACGCGCCGGCCAGCCCCTTGTCCGAATTGGCGACGACGAGCAGGTGGCGCTTCGTCGAACCGGTGCCGGTGAGCAGGCGCGGCGCATTGTCGCTGTCGCCGGCACGCCCGGCAAGGCTCGCCATGACCGAGGCCAGACGCTCGGCATAGGGGCGCGCCTCTTCGGCGGCTGCCTGTGCCTTGCGCAGCTTGGCCGCGGCGACCATCTGCTTGGCCTTGGTGATCTTCTGGGTCGACTTGACCGAGTTGATCCGACCCTTGAGTTCCTTGAGGCTAGCCATTTCGGCTCCCTATCTGGTGTGAACCGGCTCAGCCGAACTGCTTGGCAAAGCTGTCGAGTGCGGAAACGACCTTGTCCTTCGACGGGTCGAAGGCCTTGCTCTCGCGAATCTCGGCGAGCACGCCGGAATGTTCGGCGCGCATGTAGCCCAGCATCGCCGCTTCGTATTCGGTGACGCGGTCGACCGGCACGCTGTCGAGATAGCCGTTGGTGCCGGCGAAGATCGACACGGTCTGCTCCTCGAACGGCATGGGCGAGAACTGCGGCTGCTTCAGCAGCTCGGTCAGGCGCGCACCGCGGTTCAAAAGCTTCTGCGTCGAGGCATCGAGGTCCGAGCCAAACTGCGCAAAGGCCGCCATTTCGCGGTACTGCGCCAGCTCCAGCTTGATCGAGCCGGACACCTTCTTCATCGCCTTGGTCTGTGCGGCGCCGCCGACACGCGACACCGACAGGCCGACGTTGATGGCCGGACGCACGCCTTGGTAGAACAGGCCGGTTTCAAGGAAGATCTGACCATCGGTGATCGAGATCACGTTGGTCGGAATATAGGCCGAAACGTCGCCCGCCTGCGTCTCGATGATGGGAAGCGCGGTCAGCGAACCGGCGCCGTTTTCCTCGTTCATCTTCGCCGCGCGCTCGAGCAGGCGGCTGTGCAGGTAGAACACGTCGCCCGGATAGGCTTCGCGGCCCGGCGGGCGGCGCAGCAGCAGCGACATCTGACGATAGGCATTCGCCTGCTTCGACAGATCGTCATAGACGATGACCGCGTGCATGCCGTTGTCGCGGAAGAATTCACCCATCGCACAGCCGGTGTAGGGGGCGAGGAACTGAAGCGGGGCCGGTTCCGACGCGGTCGCGGCCACGACGATGGTATATTCCATCGCGCCGTTTTCCTCGAGGCTCTTCACGATCTGCGCGACGGTCGAACGCTTCTGCCCGACGGCGACATAGATGCAGTAGAGCTTCTTCGTCTCGTCGTCGCCCGCGTTCGCTTCCTTCTGATTGATGAAGGTGTCGATCGCGACGGCGGACTTGCCGGTCTGACGGTCGCCGATGATCAGCTCGCGCTGTCCGCGGCCGACGGGGACGAGCGCGTCGATGGCCTTGAGGCCGGTCTGCACCGGTTCGTGAACCGATTTGCGCGGGATGATGCCCGGTGCCTTCGTTTCGACGCGGCGGCGTTCGACGCTTTCGATCGGGCCCTTGCCGTCGATCGGATTGCCGAGTGCGTCGACCACGCGGCCGAGCAGGCCCTTGCCCACCGGCACGTCGACGATGGTGCCGGTCCGCTTGACCTGGTCGCCTTCCTTGATGGCGCTGTCCGAACCGAAGATCACGACGCCGACATTATCGGCCTCGAGGTTGAGGGCCATGCCCTGAACCCCGTCGGCGAATTCGACCATCTCGCCGGCCTGAACCTTGTCGAGGCCGTGGATGCGGGCGATGCCGTCGCCAACCGACAGCACGGTGCCGACTTCGGTGACCTGTGCTTCGGTGCCGAAGCTGGCGATCTGGTCCTTGATGACCTTGGAGATTTCTGCGGCGCGGATTTCCATGTTCAGCCTTTCATCAGCCCTTCATCGCCGAGGCGAGGGTATTCAAACGGGTGCGGATCGAACCGTCGATCTGGCGGCTGCCGATCTTCACGATCAGCCCGCCGAGAATGTCGGGATCGACCTCGGTGCGGATTTTCACATCGCGGCCTTCGCGCGCGGTCAGTTTCTGCGTGAGCGTCGCGAGCTGCCCCTGATCCAGCGGGTGGGCGCTCGTCACCTCGGCGGTGACCTCGCCGCGCTGCGCCGACGCGATAGCATGAAATGCGCGGATCATCGCGGGCAATTCGCGCAGGCGCCGGTTCTGCGCCAGCACGCCGAGGAAATTGCGCGTCAGCGGCGCCAGTTCGAGATGGCGGCCGATGCCGTCCATCGCGGCGCCGGCCTGCGTGCGCGAAATCTCCGGATTGCGAATCAGCGAACGCATGTCGTCCGACGCCGCGAGAGCCTGCCGCAGCGAATCCAGGTCGTTCTCGACCGCAGTCACCTGGTTGTGCTCGACCGCGAGGTCGAACAGGGCCGAGGCGTATCGCCCTGCTAGACTGGCCTTGATGCCGCCCGAAATATCCACGCGCGTAATGCCCCTTGTTCAATAGCGTAAAAGATTATGTCCGTTCAAAGACGGTTTCCAAACCCGTGCACCGCGAAACGGGGCGCGGTTGCGTCCTTCACGCTGGCGCGCCTAGCAATACGCTTCGCAAATGACAACCGCTTCGCATCGCTTCTTCGCGGCGCATGGCGCAGATGCCCGCTTTCGGCACGATCTGCGGCGTGGGCCGCTCAATCCGTTATATCGTCGCCCTCGCCAAGAACCGCGTCCGCCGACGGTTCGCAGATATAGGTCAGCCGCTCGTTGGGCATGTCCGGCAGCATCGCGCGAATCGCGTCCTGATTCTCGCCAAGTTCGCGGGCCGCGTCCTCTCCACCGCCGCATGCGGGCGCCTGATACTGCCCGCGCGCCTCGCGTGCCGCGTTCATCACGGACAGGTCGACGAGGAAGCGATCGGTCGTGAAGATCCGCTTTTCCGGGTCGTAGCGATTGACCGACACGGTCTGCTCCGAATTGGGGACGAGCACGCGCGACCATTCGCCGTTCGACAGGCCGTATTGCGTCCGTCCGTTCACGCAGCCCTCCGCGTCCCAGCCGAGCGCGATATCGCTGGCATCCGACACGGTCACGCGGCTGCGTTCGGGCACGAGCCGGCAGGTAAAGCGGCCCGTCTGCATGTCGGGCGAGACGAGCGCGCGGTCCGTCGGTTGTTCGAGCGCGGCCTGCTGCGCCGCTTCGCCGCGCCGTTCGATCTCGGCAATGCCGGGACGCGAAAACCACGCGACGAGCGCACCCAAAAGCGCGACGCCCGCAAACACGCCACAGGCGAGCGCCGCCTCGCGCCGGTCGCGATCATACAGAACCACGGTGCCGATCACGGCCAGCACCATCACGGCCAGCAACGCCCCCGCGAGTGCCATCATCGTCTCGCGCTGGTCCAGCGCCTCGAGCTCGGCGCGGCGACCGGCGCGTTCGGCCTCGTCGCGCAGGCGGGCGGCGGCCGCGGCCTGCCGGGCCTGCATCGCGCTGGCCTCGCGCATGGCGCGGGCGTCCTGCTGCGCGTCATATTCGCCCATCGACCGGCAGGGCTGCGCGTTGAAGCGTGCATTCACCCCGGCCTCGCGCAGGAAGGGGGCGATTTCGCGCATGGATACGGCAAAGTAGAACTCGGAATCGCTGCCGTTGTCGCTGATCGTGCCAAAGCTGTTGACGCCGACGACGCGGCCACACGGGTCGAGCAGCGGCCCGCCCGAATTGCCGACCCCGATGGGCGCGGTATGCAGGATCGTGTCGTACTGGCTCGCCGTGCGTCCGCCCGAAACCTGCCCGCGCGATTTTACCGGAGCCTGCGGCGAGGTCAGCGCACCGAGGCCGAGCCCGATCGCCTGGTCCACATTCGCCGGATAGCCGACCGCGAACACGTCCGAACCATCCCCGACCGCCCCGGAATACAGCGTCGCCACCGGCAGCGTCGCATCCTCGGTCAGTTCGATAAGCGCAAGGTCCACATCGGACGCAACCCGTACGATCCGCGCGAAATAGCCGCTCTTCCCCTGCGCCGGCACCACGCCGAGCTGTAACCGTTCATCCTCCAGCAGCGGGGCCAGCACGTGTGCATTGGTCACGATGAGCTTCGGCGTGACGGCAAAGCCGGTGCCATGCCCGATCACGTCATAGCCGGCCGAATCGCGCTGCACGATGACGACGCGGACCACGCTGCGCGCCGCCGCGTTGATGTCGGCGGTATCGGCGCGAGCGGTCGCGGGCACGCAGATCGCGATGCACGCCGCCAGAAGGGCAACGAATCCCATGATGGCAAGCCACCCCCTCCGCACGAGAGGCGCCCCCATGGAAGGCATCGTCATGTCATGTCCTGTCGGCGCGGTGTGTCGCATGGGCAGCGCCTTTAACGCGGTTTCGCGCCCTTGGGCAGGGGGCAATCGCCCGCGCGGCGCTTTCGCCTTTTACCCGCGCACCGGTTGCGGGTAGGATCGCCGCCATCGGGCAAGGAGCGAAACGATGACTCAATCGGCATGGACGGATGGCGGCGCGGGCGTGACGATCCGCTGGGGCAGGGCGCCGACCGCGGTGGGCGACGTTCTGGTCGCGGCGAGCGATGCGGGCGTTTGCCGTGTGGCGTTCGGCAAGGGGCGCGAGGATCTCGCAACGCTTTTTCCCCGGGCCGATCTCGTCGAAGGGGGGGAGGATTTCGCCCCGCTTCTCGCGCGCGTGGTGGCGGCGGTCGAATCGCCGGGCGGCGTGGCGGATATTCCGCTCGATACCGGCGGGACGGTCTTTCAAAAGCGCGTGTGGCAGGCGCTTCGCGATATTCCGGCGGGCGAGACGCGGTCCTATGGTGCGCTTGCCGCCGGGCTGGGGCAGGCGGGGGCATCGCGCGCGGTCGGCCGGGCCAATGGCGCCAACCGGGTGGCGGTGCTGATCCCGTGCCACCGGGTCGTGCGGGCGGACGGGGCGCTGGGCGGTTACGAGTATGGTCCGGCGATCAAGCGGGAACTGCTGCGGCGTGAGGGGCTGACCTTCTAATCCCGCGCCCATCCCGCGCGCGCGGGTGCGAGGGTTTCCAGAAACGCGTCGGCGCTGGCCATGTATTCGTCCCGCCGTTCCTCCTTCATCCGGTCCCATGTCGAATAGACGCGGGCGACGCGGTTGTTGCGCTCCAGCAATCGCCGGTTGCGCACCATGAAATGCCAGTAAAGCGCGTTGAACGGACAGGCGCCTTCGCCCGTTTTCTTCGACACCGAATAATGGCAATCGCGGCAATAGTCCGACATCTTGTTGATGTAATTGCCCCCCGCGGCATAGGGTTTCGATGCGAGCCGCCCCTTGTCCGCCCAGAGCGCCATCGCGGCCACGTTCGGCAATTCCACCCATTCATACGCATCGGCATAGACGACGAGGAACCAGTCCTCGACATCCTGCGGCACGATCCCGGCGATGAGTGCGAAATTGCCGAGGATCATCAGCCGCTGAATATGATGGGCATGGGCATTGTCCCGGGTCGAGCGCACGCAATCGTCGATGCATCGCATGTCCGTCTCGCCGGTCCAGTAGAATTCGGGCAGCGGCCGGTCCGCGTCCAATGCGTTCGCCTCGGCCAGCTCCGGCATTTCGAGCCAGTACATGCCGCGGATATATTCGCGCCAGCCGATGATCTGCCGGATGAACCCCTCCACCGCGTTCAGGGGCGCGTCGCCCGCGTCATACGCCGCCTCCGCCCGGCGGCACACCGCCACGGGGTCGAGCAGGCTGAGATTGATCGAGGTTGAGAGCAGCGAGTGGAACAGATCGTCCTCGCCATGCACCATCGCGTCCTGATACTTCCCGAAAAGGGGCAGGCGGTCGGCGATGAATGCATCCACGGCCTTCTCCGCCTCGTCCGCGGTGACGGGCCAAGCGAAGCCGTCGGTGGTGCCGAAATGGTCGGGAAACTCCCGCTCCACCATGGCGATCACCGCGCGCGTGGTCGCGTCGGGCGCAAATTTTGGGGCCGGGGGTGGTTCCATCGAATCGTCGGGACCGGCCCGATTCTCGTGGTCGTAGTTCCATTTGCCGCCCGCCGGTTCGGGCGCGGCATCGCCGTCCGCTTCTTCCATGAGCAGGCCGGTGTTGCGCCGCATCTCGCGATAGAAATATTCCATGCGCAATTCGCCGCGCCCCTGTGCCCAGCCGATGAATTCGGGGATGGAACACAGATAGCGGTCGTCGGGCACGATCTCCATCTCGCAGGGGAGCGGGCCCATCAATCCCTTGAACGCCTTGTCGAGCCGCCATTCCCCCGGCTCCACCACCCGCACCAGATCGGCATCGTGCCTCTCTGCCGCACGCATGATTTCGCCGGTCAGGCTTCCCGTATTGTCGGGGTCGCACAGTTCGACGTAATCGACGGTCCAGCCATCGCTGCGCAAGCTTTCCGCAAAATGGCGCATCGCGGACAGGATCAGCGCGATCTTCTGCTTGTGATGCTTCACATAGGTGCACTCCTCGCGCACCTCCATCAACAGGACCACGGTGTCGCCCTTGTCGCAATCGCGCAGGGAGGCGAGGCCGGGCGAAAGCTGATCGCCCAGTACGGGGACGAGAACGGGCACCCGCGGATCAGTCCAGCATGGGGCGAAAACCCGGCTCCGCCTTGGCCATGGCGGCGCGATAGGCGGGGCGTTCCCCGATCCGGCGCAGATAGGCACGGGCATTGGGGCATGTGTCGAGGTCGAAATTGATGAACATGCGCCCCGTGGTCATGACGAAAACGATCATGATGTCGGCCAGCGTCAGCCGCTCGCCTGCGAAAAACGGCGCCTCGCCCAGCCGCTTTTCCAGCATGGACCAGGACCGGCGTTTCCGGTCGACGAAGAAGAAGGGCGGCTCCTCCAGATCGGCCATGACGACCACCGCCTCCATGTACATGTTCGGCATCAGCGTGCCGTTGGCGAAATGAAACCAGTAAAGGAAATCGACGTAATCGGGATCGTCCGGTTGCGGCGTCAGCGCGCCATCGTTGTAACGCGCGTCGATATACTGGCAGATTGCCGCGCTTTCGCCGAGGATCCGGCCGTCATCCTCGATCACGGGGGCGAGGCCCATGGGATGGATGGTCTTGAGCGCTTCGGGGGCGAGCTTGTTATCCTCCCGCCGTTCGTGTCGCACCATCCGGTACGGAAGCCCGATTTCCTCGCATAGCCAGATGACCCGCTCGGACTGGGACACGCCGAGATGATGGACAGTGAGCAATGTACGCCTTTCGCAGTTCAGACAAAACTATACGGGTCGATGTCGATGCCGACCCGAACGCCCGATGGAAATGCAAGCGAGCCGAGCCAGTTCCGGAGCGTATCCTGCAATGCCGCGCTCCGCCTCGCGTAGATCAATAGGCGATAACGGTAACGATTGCGTAAAAGCGACAGCGGCGCGGGCGCGGGGCCATACACGGCGAGATCGTCCATGCGCGGCGCGGCGCCGCCGATGGCGCGGGCCGCATCGCGGGCTTCGGCCTCGTCCTCGCTCGACACGATGATCGCGGCCCACCGGCCAAAGGGCGGGGCGCCCGCATGGCGGCGTGCCTCCGTCTCCGCGGCATAGAACGCATCGCGGTCGCCGGCTGCAAGCGCGGCAATGACGGGGGCTTCGGGGTGGCGGGTCTGGATCATCACCTCGCCCGCTTTTTTCGCGCGGCCAGCCCGGCCCGCGACCTGCGCGATCTGTTGATACGAGCGTTCGGCGGCGCGCAGGTCGCCCCCTTCGAGGCCGAGATCCGCGTCGATCACCCCGACGAGCGTGAGTTCGGGAAAATGATAGCCCTTGGTGACGAGCTGCGTGCCGACGATCACGTCGATCGCCCCGGCATGCGCGGCATCGACGAAGGCGCCGATCTTTTCCGGATTCGACAGCGTGTCGGAGGTGACGACGGCGGTGCGCGCCTCGGGGAAAATCTGCGAGACCTCGTCGGCGATACGCTCCACGCCGGGGCCGCAGGCGGTGAGGCAATCGCGCTCCCCGCATTCGGGGCAGGCTTCGGGGCTGGGCACTTCGTGGCCGCAATGATGACAGGCGAGCCGCGCCGACAGCCGGTGTTCGACCAGCCACGCCGAACAGTTCGGGCATTGAAAGCGATACCCGCAATTGCGGCACAGCGTCAGCGGCGCATAACCCCGCCGATTGAGGAAGAGCAGCGCCTGCTCCCCCCGGTCCAGCCGTTCGCGCATCGCCTCCACCAGCGGCGGCGCGATCCAGCGGCCGCGCGGCGGGACCTGTTCGCGCAGGTCGACGATGGCGATGTCGGGCAGGTTCGCGCCGCCGAACCGCGCCGGCAGGTCGAGCTTTTCATACACGCCCGCCTCCGCCATCTGCAGGCTTTCGAGCGCGGGCGTCGCGCTGGCGAGGATGACGGGCGCACCTTCGAACCGGGCGCGCATCACGGCGACGTCGCGCGCATTGTAACGCACGCCGTCGTCCTGCTTGAAGCTGATCTCGTGCGCTTCGTCGACGACGATCAGGCCAAGCCGCGCAAATGGCAGGAACAACGCCGAACGCGCACCCACCACCACTTGTGCGCTGCCGCTCGCCACCTGCCGCCAGGCGCGGCGCCGTTCGGACGATTTCTGGTTCGAGTGCCACACCACCGGGGCCACGCCAAAGCGCGCCTCGAACCGCTTGAGGAAATTCTCGGTCAGCGCGATTTCGGGGAGCAGGACCAGCACTTGCCGATCGCTGCGGATCGCCTCGGCCACCGCTTCGAAATAGACCTCGGTCTTGCCCGAGCCCGTCACCCCGTCGAGGAGGAAGGGCGCGAACCGCCGCTCTGCCACCGCGGCGACGAAGCGGTCGGCGACCGCCTGCTGCCCATCGTTGAGCGCGGGCGGCGCATGGGCCGGATCGGCGGCGGGGTAGGGGCGGTCGATGTCCACCTGTACCGGTTCCAGCGCGCCCGCATTCACCAGCCCGCGCAGGACGGCCTCCGACACCTCGGACAGGGCGGACAGTTCGCGAATGGTGCCCTGTTCGCCCTGAAGCGCGTCCAGCGCACGTTCGCGCTGCGGCGTCATGCGGCCCGGATCCTCGCCCGTGAGCCGGTATTCGGTGATGCTGCCCCCGCCGCGCAGCGCCGCGCCGGAGGACAGCGCCATGCGCGCGACGCTGCTCATCGAGGCACAATAATAATCGGCGGTCCATTCGATCAACCGGCGCAGCGGCGCCGACAGCGGCGGCACCGGCATCACGTCGAGGATCGGGCGCAGCTTCGCAAACGGAACCGGCGCGCCGGGAAGGCGTTCCGTCTCCCACACGATCCCCGTGACCTGCCGGGGGCCGAGCGGTGCGATGACCACGCTCCCCGGCTCCACGTCAAGCGATGGGGGCACGGTATAGTCGAGCGGCCCCAGCGCCGCGTTCATGACGAGCAGGCGGACACGCGCGCGCCCCGCGGGCGGCGTTTCGGAGGGGGAGGTTTCGGTCTGGTTCATGGGCCGCGCCCCATATGGGACGCCGAAACGCACAACACAACGCGGCAGCATCGCCGCATGGCCCGGCGACCAAGCGGGCCGACTGGTGAAGGAAAGACCGACGATGGAAATGACGACCACCCCCGCGAGCCGCCGCCGTTTCATCGGCCTTTCCATGATGGGCGCCGCGGCGATGACGCTGCCGGGCTGCGCCAGCTATGGCGGGTTCAGCCTCGACGAGGCGATCCGCCGGCTTCTCACCATATCGAGCGTGAATGCGTTCGACCGGATGCTGGCGCCCGGCGGATTCTACGATACGCAGATCGCCTCGCTCGACCTCGGCACGATGCTTGGCGGGGTGCGCGGCGGGGCGGTGGAACGCATTCTCGGTTCCTCGCTGGTGCGGGACCGGATGGCACGCGCGCTCTATGACGTGGCGGCCGACGGGGCCGCGGCCGCCGCGCCCGCCGTCGCCGATGCGATCCGCGTCGTGGGCATTCGCAATGCCATCGACCTTATCCGCGGCGGCGATACCGCGGCGACCGGCTTTCTGCGCGCGAGCATGGGCCGCCGGCTCATCGACGTGATGCTGCCGGAGGTGCGCGATGCGATGCGGATCATCGACGACCCGCTGCTCGGTCCGGCGCTGTCCGACCTTGCCGGTGTGGATATTCAACGGGTTACGGGGCGTTTCACAGACGAGGTCGAGAATACGATCTGGACCCAGATCGGCCGGGAAGAGGCGTATATCCGCGAAAACCCGGACAGCACGAACGATCCGCTCATCCGCCGGGTCTTCGGACTGAACGACCTGGGCGATGCGGTGCTGTGATCATGGCGGGGTGGCGTCGGCGGCGGGGGATGCATATAGGCGGGGTCAGATTCGTATTTGACGCATGACCGCATTTTTCGCGAAGGGCACTACCCATGAAATTCTTTGCCGACACCGCCGACACCGCCGAAATTCGCGAGCTGGCCGAAACCGGACTGCTCGACGGGGTGACGACCAACCCGTCGCTGATCGCGAAATCGGGCCGTGATTTCAAGGAAGTGACGAAGGAAATCTGCGGCCTGACCGATGGCCCGGTGTCGGCCGAGGTCGTCGCGCTCGACCATGAAACGATGATGCGCGAGGCCGAGGTTCTGCGCAAGATCGCGGACAATGTGTGTATCAAGGTGCCGCTGACGATCGACGGGCTGAAGACCTGTAGCAAGCTCACCGACGATGGCACGATGGTCAACGTCACCCTGTGCTTTTCCGCCAATCAGGCGCTGCTGGCCGCGAAAGCGGGCGCGACCTTCGTGTCCCCCTTCATCGGGCGGCACGACGACAATGGCATCGACGGCATGCATCTGATCGAGGACATGCGCCTTATCTACGACAATTACGGGTTCGAGACGCAGATTCTCGCCGCGTCGATCCGCCATGCGACCCATGTGCTGCAGGCGGCGAAGATCGGCGCCGATGTCGCAACCATGCCGCCCAAGGTGATCAAGGCGCTGGCCGATCACGTGCTGACGCAAAAGGGGCTTGAGGGGTTCACCGCCGACTGGGCGAAGACCGGCCAGAGCATACTTTAAGAGAACCTCGGCTTGGCAGACGAATCCCCTCTCGACCGGTTCCGCGCCGCGCTGACCGCCACGACCCGTGCCGTCGCGCGCGAGCCCGAACTCGACGTCAGCTGGACCAGCGACGCGCCTGCGCAGCTCGGCAACACCGTGCGCGTGCCGATGCCGGGCCGCAAGCTGGAGGCCGGGCCGGTCGCCAGCGCGCGGGGCGTCGCCGACAGCTACGCGCTGAAACGCCGTTACCACGATGCGCAGCGGCACCTGCGCGCCCGCCCGGCGGAGCCGATGGCGCGTGCCGCTTTCGATGCGATCGAACAGGTCCGGTGGGAGGCGCTGGGCGCCAATGCCATGGGCGGGATGCGCGACAATCTCGCCGCCGCGCTGGACAAGCGGCTGGCCACCGACCCGATCAGCCGCGCCGACCGGGTCGAGGATGCGCCGATTTCGACCGCGCTGGCGCTGATGCTGCGCGAACATCTGACGGGGGAGGCGGTGCCGCAGGCCGCGCGGGCCGGCGTCGACCTGCGCCGCGAACAGATCGAGAGCGCCATCGGCGGCGATTTCGACGATCTGCTCGCCGCGATGGATGACCAGTCCGAGTTTCAGAAGAAGGCGATCGGCCTGCTCGAACATCTCGAACTGATCGCGACCGAACCCGAATCCGATGAAGCCGGCGAGGAGGGCGACGAGCCGGAAGGCGAGGAAACCCAGGACGAAGAGGACGACCTGTCCGATTCGAGCCAGGAGGACATGCGCGTCGATCAACAGCCCGGCGACGCCGATCCCGAGGCCGAAGGCGACGGCGAGGAGGAGGGCGAGGCCGAGAGCGAGGGCGACCCAGACCCCGCCGACGGTGCCGAGGACGGCATGATGCCGGTGCGCCCCAACCGGCCATGGACCGAGCTTCCCGACGATTTCGATTATAAGGCATTCTCCAACGATTTCGATGAGATCGTCGCCGCACATGATCTGTGTGATGAAGAGGAGCTGGCCCGGCTGCGCACCTATCTCGACGCGCAGCTCAAGGGGTTACAGGGTATCGTGACCCGGCTCGCCAATCGGTTGCAACGCCGTTTGATGGCGCAGCAGAACCGGAGCTGGGACTTCGATCAGGAGGAAGGCCTGCTCGACGCAGCGCGGCTGGCGCGGGTTGTGACGATGCCGGGACAGGCCTTGTCCTACAAGGTGGAGCGCGACCAGGAGTTCAAGGACACGGTCGTCACGCTGCTGATCGACAATTCCGGCTCGATGCGGGGGCGCCCGATTTCCATCGCGGCGATCAGCGCCGACGTGCTCGCCCGCACGCTGGAACGCTGCGGGGTGAAGACGGAGATCCTCGGCTTTACCACCCGCGCGTGGAAGGGCGGGCAGGCACGCGAACAATGGCTGGCCAAGGGGAAGCCGGAAAATCCCGGTCGTCTCAATGATTTGCGGCACATCGTTTACAAGCAGGCTGATGAGCCCTGGCGCCGGGCGCGCCGCAATCTCGGCCTGATGATGCGCGAGGGATTGCTGAAGGAAAACATCGATGGCGAGGCCTTGCTGTGGGCGCATTCCCGCCTGCTCGCCCGGCCGGAAGACCGCCGCATCATGATGGTCATTTCCGACGGCGCGCCGGTCGACGATTCCACGTTGAGCGTGAACAGCGCCGGCTATCTCGAAATGCACCTGCGCAAGGTGATCGAGTGGATCGAGAAGAAATCGCCGGTGCAGCTCGTCGCGATCGGGATCGGGCACGACGTCACGCGATATTATCGCCGCGCCGTCACGATCATGGATGCAGAGCAACTGGGCGGCACGATGATCGAACAGCTGGCTGGATTGTTCGAAGAAGATTGACGTGTCCGCTTTCGTGATCCGTTCCGCCTCGGGCGCCGAAGATCGCGAATTCATCCGGACGCTCGACGATCGCCTGATCGATGTCATCGTCGCACCTGCCCATTCGCGTGCCGAGGTTGCCGCGTTTCAGGCGCGTTTCACCGCGACCGCATTTGACGAAAGCGAGGACGCCGGCGCGACATTCGTGGCCTGCGATGCCGATGGGCGGCGGCTGGGCTATGTCAATGTGCGGCCCGGCATGGACGATATCCCAGACGAACCGTGCGCCTATATCGCCCTGCTCGCCGTCGTGGAGGAGCAGGAGCGGACCGGCGTGGCGCGCGCGCTGGTCGAACATGCGGAAAGCTGGGCCGCGCAAAAGGGTTATGAGCGGATCGCTCTCGACGTTTTTGCAAGCAACGCGGGTGCGCGCGCGTTTTACGAGTCTGCGGGATATGGTGCCGAAACGCTGCGCATGGTTCGGCAGATCTGACTGCGCGGGGCGGGCCTTGCGAAAAAATGCGATGCTTGCCGCCTGCGGGTGCAGCGCCTAGACGTTCGGACATGGCAGGTGAAATTCTCGACAACCGGGGGCGTGGCGAGGCCGGGTGGGCCTTGCCCCCCGTGCATCCCGAAGGCCGCAAGTTTGCATTGATCGCGGCGGGTATCGCGCTTTTGTTCTTCGTCATCGGGTGGAGTTTCCTCGCCTGGACGACGGTGGCCGCGTCGGGCGGCGTGCTGGCATTCTTCCGCGATCCCGCCCGCGTCGTGCCCCAGGACGACGACGTGATCGTCGCGCCGGCAGACGGGCTGGTCACCCTCATCGCGCGCGTTCCCCCGCCACCCGAATTGCAGGTCGACGACGGGTCGGGCCACGGCGGCATGGCGGGCGATCCCGTCACCCGCATCTCGATTTTCATGAGCATGTTCGACGTGCATATCAACCGCAGCCCGATCGCCGGCACGGTCCGCCGGGTCGCGTATATTCCGGGCAAGTTCGTCAATGCCGACCTCGACAAGGCGAGCGAAGACAACGAGCGTCAACATTTCCTCGTCGCGCGCGCGGACGGCGTGCAGGTCGGCTTCACGCAGATCGCCGGTCTGATCGCGCGCCGGATCGTCCCGTTCGTAAAACCGGGCGACATGGTCGCGGCGGGGCAACGTATCGGCCTGATCCGGTTCGGCAGCCGCGTCGATGTCTATCTTCCCGCCGGCACCGAACCGCGGGTCGTCATGGGGCAAAGCACCATCGCCGGGGAAACCGTCCTCGCCATGATCGGCCATGCCCCACTTCTCGAAGGAGTTTCGCTTTGAACCACGACGATGACCGCCATGCCGAACCCGGCGATGTCGGGCCGCGCATCTCGCATGGCGAGCGTGCCGTGCCCTCGCGGCGGAGCCGTGGGCTTTCGGTGCGGGCGGTGGCGCCCAATGCCATTACCGCCGCGGCCCTGTGCTTTGGCCTGACGGGCATCCGTTTCGCGACCGATGGTTTGTGGGGTATGGCGGTTCTCGCCGTGATCGTCGCCGGGCTGCTCGACGGGATCGACGGGCGGATCGCCCGCTTGCTGAAGGCGCAATCGCGCTTCGGGGCCGAGCTCGACAGCCTTGCCGATTCGCTGTCCTTTGGCGTGGCGCCCGCGCTTATCATCTTCATGTGGTCGCTTCAGGAATTGCCGCGGCTGGGCTGGTTCGCGGCGCTGGCGCTGGCGCTGTGCTGCATGTTGCGCCTCGCCCGGTTCAATGCGCAGATCGACGAGGATGAACAGCCGCACAAATCCGCCGGCTTCCTGACCGGAGTGCCCGCGCCGGTCGGGGCGGGGCTGGCGTTTCTGCCGCTGTACCTGTGGATGGCGTCGGGAGAGGAGATCTTCCGCAATCCGGTGCTCGTCGCGATCTGGATCGTGTTGATGGCGTTCCTGATGATTTCCAATCTCGCGACGCTGAGCTGGACCTCGATCAAGCCGGATCGGTCGATTCGGATCGAGCTGATCGCCTTGCTGGGTATTCTGGGTGTTGCGCTGATGCTGGAGCCCTGGCTTTCGCTCGTCGGGCTTTGCGTGGTGTATCTCGCGCTCTTGCCGCTGGGCTGGTGGCGCTACCGCAAGGTCAGGCGAGCGCGGGCCGGGGCATGACGGCAGGGCCGCCGCGCCGCGCCGTGCTGCGCGGTGCGGGCCGGGGACGCGCCTTTGGTTGCGATGCACGGGCCTTCGACACGGAAGGCTCCCCATGCCGCAACAACGGCGCCAGATCCTTCAACCATTTGCAGCTCATGACGAAACCCGCGACGCCGCAAAGGGCGAAGAACAGGAGAGGCAGGACTGTCGTCGCGAAATGTGTCATGGACTGATCCTTCGTTCGATCGCGGCAGGGATGTGTTTACAAACCTTGTCACAAACCTGTCGAAATCCTGTGGATAACGGGATATTCGGTAAGCCGTTCCGTTCTTTCCCTTAATGTTCCTCTTTTGTTCGCGTTGGTCAAGCGGAATTTGCGGCGGGGCGAATTGCGCATCCGACAAAGCGAATGGGCCGACCGGCCTGTTTGTCCTTTGCAAAGCGGGCGCATTGGGCTAAGGGCGCGTCGTTCGCGTCTCTTGCCGACGGGCAGGGGGCGCGGACATCTTAACTCCACATGGTCGGCACACATACCGGTGCCGCGGGCGTATCGCCCCGGTTCCCGCTGGCCAGAGGCTCAACCGGAAAGGAATTCCCTATGGCGTCCACTGGCGTCACCATGCAGCAATTGATCGAGGCCGGCGCGCATTTCGGCCACCAGACCCACCGCTGGAACCCGCGGATGAAGCCGTATATCTTCGGCGCCCGCAACGGTGTTCACATCATCGACCTGTCGCAGACCGTTCCGCTGTTTCAGCGCGCGCTGGATTTCGTATCCTCGACCGTGCAGGCCGGCGGCAAGGTGCTCTTTGTCGGCACCAAGCGCCAGGCGCAGGACCCGATTCGCGAAGCGGCGCTGGCGAGCGGCCAGTATTTCGTCAACCACCGCTGGCTGGGCGGGATGCTCACCAACTGGCAGACGATTTCGAAGTCGATCAAGAAGCTGAAGACCATCGAGGAGCAGCTTTCGGGCGACACGTCCGGGCTGACCAAGAAGGAAATCCTCGACATGACGCGCAAGCGCGACAAGCTTGAAATGTCGCTCGGCGGCATTCGCGACATGGGCGGCATTCCCGACGTGATGTTCGTGATCGACGCCAATGTCGAGGAACTCGCCATCAAGGAAGCCAACGTGCTCGGCATTCCGGTGGTCGCCGTGCTCGACACCAATGTCGATCCCTCGGGCATCGCGTTCCCGATCCCGGCGAACGATGACGCCAGCCGCGCCGTGCGCCTGTATTGCGACGCGATTGCAGAGGCCGCCACGAAAGGCAATGCCAAGGGTATCGCCGATTCGGGTGCCGACATCGGCGCGATGGATGAGCCGGTCGCCGAAGACGCGACCGCCTGATTTTACAATGACGTCGGGGCGGTCATCGCCCTGACGCATTCATGTTTCAGCCCGCCGGGGACCGTCGTCAGGCGCCCCGGCGGCGCATCATTTTATTAAGAGGGTAAACGCCATGGCTGCTTATACCGCTGCTGATGTGAAGAACCTGCGCGAAAAGACCGGCGCGGGCATGATGGATTGCAAGAAGGCTCTGGAAGAGACCGGCGGCGATATCGAAGGCGCCGTCGACTTCCTGCGCGCGAAGGGTCTTGCCGCCGCGCAGAAGAAGTCCAGCCGTACCGCGGCCGAGGGCCTCGTCGGTGTCGCGGTCGAAGGCACGCGCGGCGTCGCCGTCGAAGTGAACTCCGAAACCGATTTCGTCGCCAAGAACGACCAGTTCCAGGATTTCGTGCGCAAGGTTACCGAGCTCGGCCTGAAGACCGACGGCGACGATGTCGAGACGCTGAAATCCGCCGCGTATCCCGATGGCGGTTCGGTGCAGGACAAGCTCACCAACAATATCGCCACCATCGGCGAGAACCAGTCGATCCGCCGCATGAAGACGGTGCAGGTGTCGAACGGCGTCGTCGTGCCCTACATGCACAATGCGGTGGCCGACGGCCTCGGCAAGATCGGCGTGCTGGTCGCGCTCGAAAGCGATGCGGGTGCCGACGTTCTCGAACCGCTGGGCAAGCAGCTGGCCATGCACATCGCCGCCGCGTTTCCGCAGGCGCTCACCGCCGACGACCTCGACGCCGAGGTGATCGAGCGTGAACGTGCCATCGCGCGCGAGAAGGCTGCCGAGAGCGGCAAGCCCGAAAACGTGCAGGAAAAGATGGTCGAGGGTGCCGTCGCCAAGTTCGCCAAGGAAAACGCGCTGCTCAGCCAGGTTTTCGTGATGGACAACAAGACGCCCGTCGCACAGGTCGTCGAGAAGGCCGGCAAGGATGCGGGCACGAAGATCGTGCTCAAGGATTTCGTCCGCTTCCAGCTCGGCGAAGGCATCGAGAAGGAAGAGAGCGACTTCGCCGCCGAGGTGGCTGCCGCCGCCGGCGTCTGATCGCCGCTTTTGTCCGAACGCAAGAGGGCTGGGGCATTGCGCTCCCGGCCCTTTTTCGTGCCCGCGCCGATTGCGGCCCGGCTTTCCCTTTGCGCGAAGGCGGCGGTGGGGTTAAGGACCGGCTTCACCCCAGAATCGAGCGGAACCCGTCCTTCCCATGGCCCTACCCCAATATAAGCGCATCCTTCTCAAGCTTTCGGGCGAGGTATTGATGGGCAATCAGCAATTCGGCATCGACACCGAATATGTCGATCGCCTCGCCGAAGAGGTGGTCGCGGCCAAGAATACGGGGCTCGAAATCTGTCTCGTCATCGGCGGGGGCAATATCTTTCGCGGGATGGCGGGCGCGGCCAAGGGGATGGACCGCGCGCAGGCCGATTACATGGGCATGCTCGCGACAGTGATGAATGCGCTCGCGATGCAGAGCAGCCTCGAAAAGCTGGGCGTATCGACCCGCGTGCAATCCGCGATTCAAATGGACGCCGTGTGCGAGCCGGTCATTCGCCGCCGCGCCGAACGCCATCTTGAAAAGGGGCGCGTGGTCATTTTCGCCGCCGGTGTCGGCAGCCCGTATTTCACCACCGATTCCGGTGCGGCCCTGCGCGCGGCCGAGATGAACTGTCACGCCTTGTTCAAGGGCACCAGCGTGGACGGCGTGTACGACGCCGACCCGAAGAAGGACGCGAACGCCACCCGTTACGACCAGGTCGGCTACGACCGCGTTCTGGCCGACAATCTGAAGGTGATGGACGCGTCCGCGGTCGCACTGTGCCGCGACAACCAGATCCCCATCATCGTGTTCTCCATCCGCGAGCGCGGCAATCTTGCCCGCGTGCTCGCCGGCGAAGGCACGCAGACCATCGTGGGCGAGGCGGCCTAAGGCCCGCACCCCCGCCGAGAATCCAAGAGAGGAATCAAGACGATGCCCAAATATGACAAGGCCGACCTGGAACGCCGGATGAACGGCGCCGTGGATTCGCTGAAGAGCGATCTTGCCGGCCTGCGCACGGGCCGTGCGAATACGACGCTGCTCGATCCCGTCGTGGTCGAGGTGTATGGCGCGAACATGCCATTGAACCAGGTGGCCACCGTTTCGGCGCCCGATCCCCGCATGTTGAGCGTGCAGGTCTGGGACAAATCGAACATGACGCCCGTTGAAAAGGCGATCCGTTCGGCGGGCCTCGGTCTCAACCCGATGGTCGACGGGCAGAACATCCGCCTGCCGATCCCCGACCTGACCGAGGAGCGCCGCAAGGAGCTGGCGAAGCTCGCCGGCAAATATGCAGAAGGCGCGAAGATCGCGATCCGCAACGTGCGCCGCGACGGCATGGAAGCGCTCAAGACCGACGAGAAGAAGAAGGAAATCTCCGAGGACGACCGCAAGCGGCTCGAGGATGAGGTCCAGAAGATGACCGATACCCACATCGCCGAAGTCGACAGGGCGTCCGAGGCGAAGGAAAAGGAAATCATGAGCCAGTGAGCGCCAGCGCGCCACGATCCCAGCCGGTCGCGCACGCGGCGGGCGGTCCGGACGGCCCGCGCCATGTCGCCATCATCATGGATGGCAACGGGCGCTGGGCCAGGAAACGCCATTTGCCGCGCGCCATGGGGCACAAGCGCGGGGTGGAGGCGGTCCGCAACCTGCTGCGCGGGGTGCGGGACATGGGGATCGAGGCGCTCACGCTTTATGCGTTCAGTTCGGAGAACTGGCGGCGTCCGGCGGAGGAGATCGACGATCTCACCCGGTTGATGAAGCATTTCATCCGCTCCGACCTCGACGAGATCGCCGCGAATGGCGTCCGGTTGAAGATCATCGGCGACCATTCCGCATTCGACGAGGAAGCGGTCGCATTGATCGACGGGGCGTTGACGCGCACGGCGGGCAACACCGGCACGACGCTCGCCATCGCGCTCAATTACGGGGGGCAGCAGGAAATCGTGCGCGCCGCCCGCGCTGCCGCCGCGCAGGGCGAGATTACCGAGCATACGCTCGCCGCCCATCTCGACACGGCGGACATGCCGCCGCTCGACCTGCTCATCCGCACGTCGGGGGAAATCCGGCTGTCCAATTTCCTGTTGTGGCAATCGGCCTATGCCGAATTGTGCTTTACCGACGTGTTGTGGCCCGATTTCACCGTCGATCATTTGCGGCAGGCGGTCGCGCAATTTGCCGGGCGGGAGCGTCGTTTTGGCGGACGGTGAGATGAAATCCCCCGCCGTCCGGCCCGAGGGGCGGCGCAAGACCGACCTTCCCGTGCGCGCGGCGAGCGCCATCATCATGCTGGCCATCGCCGCCTTTGCATTGTGGCAGGGGGGCTGGGTGCTCGACCTGCTGATCATTGCGGTCGCGGGCGTGACGCTCTGGGAATGGCAAAGGCTCGTCCGGCGGTGGCAATTGCGGTTTTCCGCCGCGCTGCTGTGGCTGGTGGCGGGCGCGTTCTATATCGGGACCGCGGCGTGGCTCGCGGTGGCGATGGATGCGTGGCTGTTCGTATTCGCGCTGGGCGTGACGGTGATGACCGACACGGGCGCCTATTTCACCGGGCGCGCGATCGGCGGGCCGAAGATCGCCCCGCGGATCAGCCCGTCGAAAACCTGGGCCGGGCTGGTCGGCGGCATGATCGGGGCGGCGGCATGGTGCTGTTTCGGGCTGGCCTTCATCGGTTCGCTGGCGGCCTCGCTCACGAGCGGGAACGCGACGCACGGGCTCGGCGCGACCGATTTCGCGCTGGCCGCGCTGATCGGGGCGGTGCTGGCCGTGTCGGCGCAGGCCGGCGACTTCTTCGAAAGCTGGATGAAACGGCGGGCCAAGGTGAAGGACAGCTCCACACTGATCCCCGGCCATGGCGGGCTGTTCGACCGGACCGACGGCATGTTGCCGGTGCTGCTGCTCATCGGCCTTCTGCACGAAATCGTGTTATAGACGCCTGTGGGAAAGCCTTTGGGGGACGATATGCGCAGCATCGCGATATTGGGCGCGACCGGTTCGGTCGGCGCCTCGACGCTGGATCTCGTGCGGCGCAACCGCGATGCGTGGCGTGTGACCGTGCTGACTGCCAACGCAAGCGTGGAGGCGCTGGCCACGCTCGCCCGCGAATTCGTGCCCGATGTCGCGGTCGTCGCGGACGAGGCCTGCCTCCCCGAATTGCGCGGCGCCCTTGCGGGTAGCGGGGTCGAATGCGCGGCGGGCGCCGAGGCGTTGAACGACGCGGCGGGGCGGGGCGCCGACCTCACCGTTGCGGCCATCGTGGGATGTGCCGGGCTTGCGCCGGTCATGGCCGCGATCGAGCGGGGCGGCACGATCGCGCTTGCCAACAAGGAAGCGCTGGTGTCCGCGGGCGAGGTGATGACCGCCGCCGTCACACGGCACGGCGCGACACTCTTGCCCGTGGACTCCGAACATAACGCGATATTTCAGTGCCTTCAGGGCAATCGCCTGTCGGACGTCCGCTCCATCACCTTGACCGCGAGCGGCGGGCCGTTTCGCGACAGCACCCGTGAAGAAATCGAGGCCGCGACCCCGGCGCAGGCGGTCGCGCACCCGAACTGGGACATGGGCGCCAAGATCAGCGTCGATTCCGCCACCATGATGAACAAGGGGCTGGAGCTGATCGAGGCGTTTCACCTGTTTCCCGTGGGTCTCGATAGATTGCGGATCATCGTGCACCCGCAATCTGTGGTGCATTCGATGGTGGAATATCGCGACGGTTCCACGCTGGCGCAGCTGGGCCCGTCCGACATGCGCGTGCCGATTGCCAGCGCGCTGGCATGGCCGCGGCGGATGGACACGCCGATGGGTTCGCTGGACCTCGCCGCGATCGGCCGGCTCGAATTTCGTGCCCCGGATGAAGATCTGTTCCCCGCCACCCGGCTTGCGCGGGAGGCGTGCGCGAACGGCGGTGCGGCGCCGGCAATCCTGAATGCGGCCAATGAAATTGCCGTGGTGGCCTTCCTTTCCGGTCAGATCGGGTTCACGCGCATCGCGGCAATGGTGGCCGATATGTTGAACGATGGCCCCATGCCTGATGCGCCCGGAACGCTGGACGATGTCCTGGCGATTGATGCGGATGCGCGCCGCCGGGCCGGCGAATTGTTACAGACCGCGTGATGTTCGATAACGCGAATATCTTTACCGCGATCCTGGGTTTCGTCCTCGTGCTCGGCCCGCTGGTCGTGTTGCACGAGCTGGGGCATTACCTCGTCGGGCGTTGGTTCGGGGTCAAGGCGGAGGCATTTTCCGTCGGCTTCGGCAAGGAGCTGGCCGGGTTCACCGATTCGCGGGGGACGCGCTGGAAATTGTCGGCGTTGCCGCTGGGCGGATATGTGCAGTTCGCCGGCGACATGAACCCGGCTAGCCAGCCGGGGCAGGACTGGCTCGACCTCCCGGCGGAGGAGCGCGAACGCACGTTTCAGGCCAGATCGCTGGGTCAGCGCGCATGGATCGTGGCGGCCGGACCGCTCACCAATCTGCTGATCGCGGTGCTGATCCTCGGCGGGTTCAGCCTCGCTTATGGCAGGATGGTGGCCGAGCCCGTCGTCGATGGTTTCGTCGAGGGATCGCCCGCCGCGGCCGCCGGGCTGGAGCTTGGCGACCGGATCGTGGCCATCGAAGGCCGGCGGATCGACGGGTTCGAGGAGGTGCGCGACAGCGTCATCCCCTATCCGGGCGAGGATATCACGCTCACCGTGGAGCGCGATGGCCGCGAATTCACGACCGACATGACCATCGGCCTCCATGTGGAGGAGGACCGGTTCGGCAATACGTTCCGCATGGGGCAGATCGGCGTCTTTTCGAACACGGGCGAATTGCGCGATGTGGGACCGGCCGAGGCGATCGGCATCGGCGTCACCGAAACGGGCAAGCTGCTCAAGCTTTCGGTGGTCGGCATATGGCAGATCATCTCGGGTCGCCGCCCCATCGAAGAGCTTGGCGGGCCGATCAAGATCGCCAAGTTTTCGGGAGAACAGCTAGTCTCCGGGTGGCAGAGCTTCGTCTATTTCATTGCCATGATTTCAATTAACTTGGCATTCATTAACCTCCTGCCAATTCCCGTGCTCGACGGCGGGCATCTCGCTTTCTACGCCGCGGAGGCAGTGCGCCGCCGACCGGTCTCGCAAGCGACCCAGGAACTGGCCTTCCGGACCGGGCTGGCGTTCGTCCTGGCCTTGATGGTCGTCGTGACCTTCATCGATCTGGCCTCGCTGGATCTGTTCGGGAGTTGAGGCGGGAGGACGGTTGGCACGCAGGTTTCGGTGCGGTTCGCCGCTCGCTCCGCTTGATTGACGCAGGCGCATCGGGCAAGGGCGACGATTAATTCTGAGACAGAAACGGCAATTCGCAGGCTGAAACGGAACGGATCGGCCGCGCAAGGGGCCGATCGAAGGGGCATCATCGCGGTTGCAGCGGCACAGATCGCCGCCAGGCGCGGGTTACGAATAGAGCGACGGGATAGATAGTGACAGCAAGCCTTAATTCGGGACGAAAGCCCCTTTCCACCTTCGCGCCGCGCATGGCCTCGATGGCGGTCGCGCTGATGGCGGGAACGGCCTTGTCCGCCGTGCCGGCCGCGGCGCAGGACGTCCCCGCCGATCCCGCCGCCGCGCCGCAGCAGGCGCCCGCCACTGCGCCCGCCCCGCAAGGGCAGATCATCCAGACGATCAGCGTTTCGGGCGCACAGCGGCTCGAGCCGCAGACGATCCTGTCCTATATCTCCATGCGGCCGGGCGAACCCTATACCACGGCCAAGGCCGATGCCGCGCTGCGCGACCTCTATGCCACCGAATTGTTCAGCGACGTGCGCATCGGGCAGGACAGCGGCAATGTCGTGATCGAGGTGCAGGAAAACCCGGTCATCAATCGCATCGTGCTCGAAGGCAACAAGCGGCTCAAGAACGACAAGATCCTTCCCGAAATCCGGCTGGCGCCGCGGCAGATCTACACCCGTTCGAAGGTGCGCGCCGATGTCGCCCGCATCATCGAGCTGTACAAGCGGCAGGGCCGCTTTGCCGCCACGGTCGAGCCGCAGGCGGTGATGCTCGACCAGAACCGCGTGGATATCGTCTTTGAAATCACCGAAGGCCCGAAATCGAAGGTTCGCCAGATCAACATCATCGGGAACGAACAGTTTTCCGACGGCGAGCTGCGCGGCGAGATGCTGACGAAGCAGACCGGCTTCCTGACCTTCCTGACCGGCAATACCAGCTACGATCCCGACAAGCTCGCCTTTGATCAGCAGAACCTGCGCCGGTTCTATCTCACGCAGGGCTATGCCGATTTCCGCGTGGTGTCGGCCGTCGCCGAGCTGACCCCCGATCGCAAGGATTTCATCATCACCTACGTGGTGGAGGAAGGCGAGCGGTACAAGTTCGGCGATGTCGAGGTGGAAAGCGAGATCCGCGATTTCGACGATGCCGCGCTGACCGCGACGTTGCCGATGAAGACCGGCGACTGGTACAATGCCGAGCAGGTCGAGAACACGATTGAAAGCCTGGCCGAAACGATCGGCGCGTTCGGCTATGCGTTCGGCGAGGTGCAGCCGCGTTATAATCCGAACCGCGAAGACCTGACGATGGACGTCACGTTCCAGATCGCGGAGGCGCCGCGCGTCTATGTCGAGCGGATCGACATCAACGGCAATACGTTGACGCAGGACAAGGTGATCCGCCGCGAATTCCGGCTGGCCGAGGGGGACGCGTTCAACTCGCTCCAGGTGCGCCGGTCCACCGCGCGCATCAATTCGCTGGGCTATTTCCAGGAGAATTTCGAGGTTGAGCAGGGGCCGGGCAGCGCACCTGACCGGGTCGTCCTGACCGCCAATGTCGAGGAACGGCCGACCGGCGAGCTTCAGCTTTCGGCCGGTTTTTCGAGCCTCGAACGCTTCATCCTGCAGGGTTCGATCCGGCAGAACAATTTCCGCGGCCGCGGGCAGTCCGTTGGCCTTTCGCTGAACTATTCGCGCTTTTCCAAATCGGCGCAGGTCAGCTTTACCGAACCGTACGTGTTCGATTCCAACATTTCGTTCGGCGCCGACATCTACCGCCGCGATTTCAACAGCTTCAACCGCTTCAACAACAGCCGCAACACCACCTACGAAAACAGCTCGACCGGGTTTTCGGTGCGCGCCGGCACCGCGCTCAGCGAGTATATGCAGTTCATCGGCCGCTACACGCTTCAGGTCGAGGACGTGACGCTGGGACAGCAATATTTCGCCGACCTCGACGGCGACGGCGTGCGGACCTGCGAACCGCTGATCGCGGGGCGCTATCTGTGCGACGCTCTTGGCAAGCGGACGAGCTCGATCCTGGGCGCGTCGCTGGTCTATGACACGCTCAACAACCGGCTGCGTCCCTCTGCCGGGCACCGTGTCGTGCTCAACGGCGATTTTGCCGGGCTGGGCGGTTCGGTGAAATATCTGCGGGGTAAGCTGAACGCGTCGAAATTCTGGGGCGTGGGTTCGGGCTTCATCTTCTCGCTGCAGGGCGAGGGCGGCTATATTCACGCGTTGAGCGACCGGGCGGGTGCGAATATCGACGATGTCCGCCTGACCGACCGGTTCTTCCTCGGCAATCCGCAGATGCGCGGCTTCGACATTCGCGGCGTCGGTCCGCGCGTCATTCGCAAGCCCTTGCTCGACACCAATGGCGACGGCATTTTCGAAACGGTGAGCGACGATCGCGACACCTGGACCGATGACGCGCTGGGCGGCCGGGCCTATTATCTCGGCCGGGCAGAGTTGGAAATTCCGCTCGGCTCCGGTGCGCGCGAATTGGGTCTGCGGCCGTCGATCTTCGTCGATGCCGGTGCGGTGTTCGGCCTGACCGACCCGGTGACGCAGACCTTCGATCAGCCGCTCTATGCGCAGCGGGTCGATGCCAATGGCGATCCGCTCGACGAGATCATCTACACCAATGACCCGCTGGCGCCCGATGGTGAAACGCAGAATCAGCGGATCATCAGCCCGTTTACCGAACAATTCCTGGGGGACAGCCCGAAACCGCGCGTTGCGGTGGGCATCGGCGTCAACTGGAATTCTCCCTTCGGACCGCTTCGCATCGACCTGTCGAAGGCTCTCTTGAAAGAAGAGGGCGACGATCCGAGGACATTTTCCTTCAACGTAGGAACGCAATTCTGATGAAAAACACGACCAAGCTTCTCGCCGCCGCGCTGATGGCCGGCGCTCTGCCCACCGCGGCCCTGACCGCTGCGCCTGCCTCCGCGCAGGTCGTGCAGGGCATCGGCATCGCCAATCCCGATGCGATCGTCGTCAACACCGCGGCCTTCCGCCTCGCGGAGCAGCAGCGCCAGACCACCTATGCCGCGCAGATGCAGCAGGCCGAACAGCGCCGCGCCCAGATCTCTCAGCAGCTTCAGCCGCTGTATCAACAGATCCAGACCGCGAGCCAGCAGGCCAACCCCAATCAGCAGCAATTGCAGAAGCAGGCCGCACAGATCCAGCAGATCGAGCAGCAGGCGCAGGCCGAGTTGCAGCAGATCATGCAGCCTGTCGCCCTGTCGCGCGCCTATGTGCTCGAACAGCTTAGCGAGCAGTTCAACACCGCGCTCACCAATGTGAAGCAGCGCAAGCGGCTGACGCTCGTCCTGACGCCGGATTCGGTGCTCGACGCGGATCAGGCGTATAACATCAACCAGGACGTCGTGACCGAAATGGATCGCCTGGTGCCCAGCGTGCAGATCGTGCCGCCGGCTGGCTGGCTCCCGCGGGCGCAGCGCGAGGCGCAGGCGCAGGCACAGGCCGCGCAGGCGCAGCAGCCGCAGCAGGGCAACGCCGCCGCGACCGGCGGTCGCTGAGGCACGGGGACCAGTGAGGCAAGGGGACGGGGCATGAGCGAGACGACCGGGTTCGACCACGCGCGCATTCTTGAACTGCTGCCGCATCGTTATCCGATGCTGCTGGTGGACCGGGTCGTTTCGCTCGACCCCGAAAGCGAGATCCACGCGGTGAAGGCGGTGTCCTTCAACGAGGATTTCTTTCAGGGGCATTTCCCCGGCCGGCCGATCATGCCCGGCGTGCTTCAGGTGGAGGCCCTCGCGCAGGCGGCGGGTATCCTCGCGGTGGAGGCGCTGGGCCTCGCGGGCACGGGCAAGCTCGTCTATTTCATGGCGATCGAGAATGCGAAATTCCGCGCGCCGGTGGAACCGGGCCATCTCCTCAACCTGCGCACCGGCTTCGTTCAGAAGCGCACGCGCGTGTGCAAGTTCTGGGGCAAGGCCGACATCGACGGCAAGGTCACGTGCGAGACCGAGTTTACCGCGATGATCGCCGATTGAAAAAAGCCCCGGTTTCGCGCCGGGGCTTTTTTATTGCATCCTTCGTGGCGGCGCCGCTCGATCAGAACAGCCCGCCGCGCCGCCGACGGAACGTGTAGTTGAGCGCAACGCCGCCGGTCCACTGGTCCTTGCTCCCGAACAGTTCGACCACGGGCGAATCCGCCGCATCGCCGACGAGCCGCTGATACCCGGCAAAACCCATGACGCCCCAGGGACCGCTGAGCGCGAAGTCCACGCTCACCACGCCGCCCGCCGATTGGAGCCCGCCATCGGCATCGTAGGCGGCATAGCCGCTCGCCGCCGATTCCTCGGGCGTGATGCCGAAATAGGCCTGGCTATGCGTGGAATCGCCATAGGTTACGCGCGGCCCCGCCGACACCACATAGCGGTCCGCATCGCGCACGATGTAATCGAGCCCCGCCTGCCCGGTCCAGCCATCGTGCCCGCCGATCCCGCGGCGAAGCTCGACAAAGCTGTAGAGATCTTCGCTGATGTAGACCTGCGCGGCGATGCCCGCCTCCACCGTGGTGCCGATGGTGCGCAGGCCGGGCGCGGTGTCCTTTTCCTTGCGGCTGTTGGTGATGGATCCCGTCGGGCCGAGATAGACGCCGCCGAACTCGATCAGCGGAAAGCCGAAGCTTTCGGTCGGCGCCTCGAACGCGAAATCCTCATCCTCCGCGCGGCGGTCGATGTCGAAGAACGGGCCTAGCCGCGCGCCGTCCGCACCGGGATAGGCGGGCTGAAACTGCGGGCCGATGCCGATCCGCACCTGCTCGAACTCGTCTGCGTCCTGCGCCTGTGCGGCGACCGGAACGATCGTGCCGGCCAGGATCAACGCGGGCCATATTCGGCAATTCACCATGGTTTTCCTTCTTTTCATCGAACATCGGCCATACGGGCTTCGCGGCGCGCTGTCACGCGATGGCCCCTTTGCGGACCCCAAGTTTTCGTCGCCCGCTTGCCAAGCGTTGGCGGACTGGCTAAGGGCGCGGGCTTGAACGAACTATCAGCCCCGCGTGCCCGGTCGGAACCGGTCGCGAATACGGAGACGACGCGATGAAGAACGACATCCACCCCGATTACCACATGATCACGGTCAAGATGACCGACGGCACCGAGTATCAGACCCGCTCCACCTGGGGCAATGAGGGTGATACGCTGACGCTCGAAATCGACCCGACCTCGCACCCGGCATGGACCGGCGGTCAGCGTCTGGTGAGCGAAGGCGGCCGGGTCGCACGCTTCAACAAGCGTTTCGGCGGTCTCTCGCTCAAGAAATAAGCGACGCGGACATTGCTGTCCCACGCGCGAAAGGCGGTCCGCACGGGCCGCCTTTTTCGTTATGGGCGGCTGCGGAATCTGTTACGCGTCGGGAACCGCGCGGGGGCGCCTTTCGTCTCTTGTGCGAACAGTTCCATCGAATGGAGAATGAGCGATGAGCAGCCGCAAAGCCGAACCACGCGAATATCACGGGGCGGCGGGCGGCTTCGGGTCGTTACAGGGTATCGCGCGCATCGAATTGAAGGAGCGCGCCGGGCCGGGGGCTGCCGAAACGCTCTATCGCCAGAACAAGCCCGAGGGCCACATGTGCACGTCCTGCGCATGGGCGAAGCCGCCGAACCCGCATCTCGCCGAATTCTGTGAAAACGGGGCGAAGGCAACGCTCTGGGACCTGACCAGCGAGCGTTGCACGCCGGAATGGATTTCGCGCCACACGGTGACCGAATTGCGCGAACGCAGCGGGTACGAGCTGGAAATGCGCGGGCGGCTGACCGAGCCGATGCGCTACGATGCCGGGACCGATCGCTATGTCCGCGCGAGCTGGGACGAGGCATTTGCCGCCATCGGCGCGGAGCTGCACCGGCTCGACCCCAAATCGGTGACCTTCTACGCTTCGGGGAAGGCGGCGCTGGAACCGTCCTATCTCTATGCCGTGTTCGCGCGGGCCTATGGGCATAACAACCTGCCCGACAGTTCGAACATGTGCCATGAAACGACGTCGGTCGGGTTGAAGAAGGTCGTCGGTTCGCCGGTCGGCACCTGCACCTTGCAGGATCTCGACCATTGCGACGCGATCTTCTACCTCGGCCAGAATCCGGGCACCAACAGCCCGCGCCTGCTGCGCCCGTTGATGCAGGCGGCGAAGCGCGGCTGCAAGATCATCACCTTCAACCCGCTGCGCGAAAAAGGCCTGCTCGAATTCATCGACCCGCAGGACCCGGTCGCGATGCTCACGCAGAAGCCGACCAAGATGTCGCACATGTACATGCAGGTGAAGCCCGGCGGCGACATCGCGGCCCTGATGGGCGTGATCAAGCGCGTGCTGGAAATCGATGATGAGGCGAAGGAAAAGGGCCTGGCCCGCACGCTGGACGATGCGTTTCTGGCCGAACATACGCATGGCTTCGATGCGCTGCGCCACACGGTCGAGAATACGGGCTGGGACGCGATCGAGGCAAATTCGGGCATCGCGCGCGCCGATCTGGAGCGGGCGGGCGATGTCTATGCCGGGGCGAAGAATGTCATCGGCATCTACGGCATGGGGCTGACGCAACATGTCCACGGCTCGCAGGCGATCGGGATGCTGGTCAATCTCCTGCTGCTCAACGGCAATATCGGGCGGCAAGGGGCCGGCTGCACCCCCATCCGCGGCCACTCCAACGTGCAGGGGCAGCGCACCGTCGGCATTACCGAGAAGACGAAGCTCGCCCCGGTGGAGAAATACCGCGAATTGCTCGACCTCGAAACGCCGGAGGAGGACGGCCACACCACGGTCGAATTCCTCGAGGCGCTGCTCGACGGGAGTAACAAGGGTTTCATCGGCCTTGGCGGCAATCTGGCGCAGGCGGTGCCCGACCATGAACGCGTGCACCGCGCCTGGGGCGAGATGGAGCTGACCGTGCATATCGCGACGAAGCTCAACAAGACGCATCTCATGCCGGGCAAATCCTCGTGGATCCTGCCCTGCCTCGTCCGGGCGGAGGAGGACATGCAGGCAAGCGGCCGGCAAACCGTCACGATGGAGGACAGCTTCAGCCACATCTACGGCAGCATCGGCAAGCGCAAGCCGGCGAGCGAACAGCTGAAAAGCGAAACGGCGATCGTCGCGGGGCTGGCGAAGGCGACGCTGGCCCATCGCGAAACGCGCAATCCAAAGCTCGCATGGGACGAATGGACCGGCGATTATGCGCGCATCCGCGACCTGATCGCGCATACGTTCCCGGACGAGTTCCATGACATGAACGGGCGGATGAACCAGCCCGGCGGGTTCTATCGCGGCAATGGTGCCCATGACCGCATCTGGAAAACAGACAGCGGGAAGGCGGAATTCACCGATCCCACCGTGCTGAATGCCTGCGGTATCGGGGAGGCGGACGGCCGATTTCACCTCGTCACCGTCCGCTCCAACGATCAGTTCAACACGACGGTCTACGGCCATTCGGACCGGCTGCGCGGGCTCGAAGGGACGCGCATGATGGTGATGATCAACCCCGACGACATGGAGCGCCACGGATTGGCGGACGGCGATCTCGTCACGCTGATCGGCGACGCGGAGGATGATATGGAGCGCACGGTCCGCGGGCTCAAGGTGACGCCCTATCGCCTGCCGGACGGGTGCCTCGCGGGTTATTTTCCGGAGCTCAATCCGCTCGTTCCGCTGTGGTATCATGACAAGCTGTCGAAAACGCCCGCATCGAAAGGCATTCCCGTCCGTATCGTGAAGGAATGAGCCGTCATCCCGTGACGGGCGGGACCGCGCCCGCCCGCTTTACCGAACATTTCGCCGACGGACGGCCCGCGAGGCCGTTGGACCGTTCGCTTCCCGGCGAAGTGCCGGTCGCGCTGGAATACAATGGGGTGACGTGGGCGGTCATGATGGCGACGCCCGAAGATCTTGGCGATTACGCGCGCGGGTTCGCCATTGGCGAGGGGCTCATTGCGCGCGACGCTCCCCCATTGTCCGTCGATGTCGCGCGGATCGACGATGGATGGATCGTGCGGGCGCAATTGCCGGGCTGCGATGCCGAAACCATGGCGACCCGCGTGCGGCGGCGGATCGGCGATTCCAGCTGCGGCCTGTGCGGCATGGACACGTTGGCCGAGGTGGCCCGCCCGTTGCCGCCGGTCGCGGTGCCGATGCGGCCCGAACCCGCCGCCATTTTCCGCGCTGGGGCTATGTTGCGAGAGCACCAGCCGATCGGCCGCGCGACCGGTGCCGCCCATGCCGCCGCGATCTGCACCATGGATGGCGCGATCGCATGCGTGCGCGAGGATGTCGGCCGGCACAATGCCTTCGACAAGGCGATCGGCGCGTGGACCGCCGCCGGGGCGGCGCCGGGCGGCGCGACCCCGCGTTTCGCGATGTTGAGCGCGCGATGCAGTTTCGAGCTGGTCGAAAAAGCGGTGCGGGGCGGATTGAGTGCGCTCGTCACGATTTCGGCACCGACGAGCATGGCGGTGGAACGGGCACGGGATGCGGGGCTTCCGCTTTTCGTGCTGGCGCGCGGGGATTCGGTGCTCGAGCTGACGTGATTCAGCCCCAGGGGCGTTCGCGAAACCATTTCGTGATGACATATTTGGTGCCCTTGCGCACCTTCATCCCGTGGTGGAGCGTGCTCGCATTGACCGCGCCGTCGCTCTTGCGATTGTTCCAGGCGACGAGGCGCCCGGTTTCGGGCTGAAACGTCTTGCCGATCACCTTGAAACGGGTGGCGCCGCCCGCGTCCGGTTCGTTGAGGTAGATCATGAAGGTCCAAGTCCGCTGCCCCGCGACGGCGCAGAATTTGTCGTAATCCTCGCCGCCGGGCGTGAAATAGTCGGTGTGCGCCTTGAACTCCTGACCGACGGCGTAACGTTGTCCCTGAAGCGGTTCGCCATGCGCGGGGTCGAGCCCCGACAGCGCGCCGAGCGCGGCATCGAGCCGGGCGACGACATCGATCCCGGAATCGAGGTCGCAGGTCTCGCTCGTCCGGAAATAGGCGTCGCCATTGGGGTCGGCGATGGTGGACGGGCGCCGGTCCGCATCGATGAGCGCGATGAGCGCGGTGCAATCGTCGGGAGAGAGAAATCCGCGCCGGGTGAACAGCTCCAGCCGGGGCGAGGGGTGCTGCTGCACGGCGGGGTCTTCGCGCAGCCGGGCCGCGACCGATGATGCGTGGGAACTCATGGGCTCACTCCATAAGCAAGCCGGTGCGGCGCGCCAAGTGTCCGCGCGAATCGAATGCGAAGGGCACGCGCGGCGCCCGGCTGGCGACCGAAAAAGGGCGGGCGATGGAATCTTGCGCAAAATGCGGGGTTTGACGCTTTTTTGCTTCCCTTCTCGCGATGGCTGTGCAACAGGGCGAACCCGCTGGCGATAGCGCTTGACGTCGTCGCCCGTCGGTGAAAACAGGCACGCCCGGCCCGGGAATTCCCGCGGTCGGCACGCTTATGGCGATCGTAGCTCAGTTGGTTAGAGCGCCGGTTTGTGGTACCGGAGGTCGGGGGTTCGAGACCCCTCGATCGCCCCATTTTTCACTGGCAGCGGGCGTTCGATGCCCCGCATTGCCCGCAGCATCGGAGACGCGCCGCGATGTGGAGCAATCCCGCTTTCGACGATCATGAAAAAGTCACGCTGGTCCATGACCGCAAGAGCGGGCTGCGCGCCATCATCGCCATTCATTCCACGCATCTCGGCCCGGCGGCGGGCGGCACGCGGTTCTGGCACTATGCCGATTCCGCCGATGCCGTGACCGATGCGCTGCGCCTGTCGCAGGGGATGAGCTTCAAGAACGCGATGGCCGATCTCCCCATGGGCGGCGGCAAGGCGGTTCTGCTGGCCGATGCGGACGGTACGAAGACCGATGCCATGCTGGAGGCTTATGGCCGCGCGGTCGACGCGCTCGGCGGCGAATATGTCACGGCCGAGGATGTCGGCATTTCGGAGCAGGACATGGTCGCCATTGCCCGTGCGACCCCGCATGTCACCGGCCTTCCGACCGAAGGCGCGCAGGCCGCGGGCGGCGATCCGGGGCCGTTCACCGCGATGGGCATCTATCTCGGCCTTGCCGCCGCGGTCCGTCACAAGCTTGGCCGCGAAACGCTCGACGGGGTGCATGTCGCGGTGCAGGGGACCGGCAGCGTCGGTGGCCGCCTCGCCCGCATGCTCGCCAAGGATGGCGCGCAGTTGACGCTGGCCGATGTCAATGCCGAGCGCGCCGCAACGCTTGCCCGCGACCTCGGCGCGCGCGCCGTCGCGGCGGACGAGATCATGGGCGTTGCCTGCGACGTGTTCAGCCCCAATGCGCTGGGCGCCATCCTCGATGACGAGGGGATTGCCCGGCTCGACACGCAGATCGTCGCGGGCGGCGCCAATAATCAGCTGGCCCGGCCCGAACACGGACAGATGCTGGCCAAGCGCGGCATTCTTTATACGCCGGATTACGTGCTGAATGCGGGCGGGATCATTTCGGTCACGATCGAATATCTCGCGCGGCAGAGCGGCCGGACCGCCGATGTGAACGAGGTGCGTGAGAAGATTCGCCAGATTCCCGGTCGGCTCGTCGAAATCTGGGCCGAATGCGACCGAACGGGCGAAACCCCCGCGACGATCGCGGACATGATGGCCCGCCGCCGCATCGGGCGCAGCTGACCGCCGCTGCGCAATCAGTTCCGCCTGTCCGCACCGCCGCCGCGCGGGGCAGGGGCCGAGTCGGTGCCTTGCCGCGGCGCGACAGCGGTGCCAAAGCGGGCTGCGTAACGCTATGCATGGTTTTGCCAATCCTAAACGCTTCCTGACGATCGCCCGCTGGCTGACGCCGGTGTTGCTGGTGACGGGAATGATCGTCGCCGGCGGCGCGCTCGCCTGGGGGCTGCTGGCGACGCCGGCGGACCGGTTGATGGGCGAAACGGTGCGCATTCTCTATCTTCACGTGCCGGCGGCTTGGCTGGGCATGGGGGGGTGGACCGCCATCGCCATCGCCAGCCTGGTCGAGCTTGTGTGGCGCCATCCGCTGGCCGGAATCGCGGCGCGCGCGGCGGCGGTGCCGGGTGCGGCATTCACGGCGATCTGCCTTGTCACCGGGTCCATCTGGGGCCGTCCGACATGGGGGACATGGTGGGTGTGGGATGGCCGGCTGACCTCGATGCTGGTGCTGCTGTTCCTGTATTTCGGCTATATCGCGCTTGCCGGCGCGGCACAGGGGGACATGGCCGCAGGGGCCGGCGGAAACAGGGTCACGGCCATTTTCGGGCTCGTCGGTGCGGTCAATATTCCGATCATCAACCGTTCGGTGGTGTGGTGGAACTCGCTCCATCAACCGCCCAGCATCACGATGGGGCAATCCGCGATCGACCCGGTCTTTCTCGTTCCGCTGCTCCTGTCCACGCTTGGGTTTTCGCTTCTTTTCGGCGGGATCGTGCTTGCGCGCATGCGGGCCTTGCTCGCCGATATTCAGGCGGAGGCGCGCCTGCGCCGGCGTGCGCTGACGTGACCGTTCCGGCATGACCGAAGGGCTCGATCAGTGGCCGTTTGTCTGGGCGGCCTATGCGGTGGGCGTGGGCGGCACGTTCGCGACCGCGGCGTGGGCCTGGGTCGCGATGCGCCGCGCCGAACGCCGCCGCGACCGGGCGCGCGGGAAATGAGCGCGTCGCTCAAGCCCAAGCATCAGCGGCTGGTGCTCGTGATCGTCGCGCTGTGCGTGCTCATCGGGGCGGGGTTGCTGGCGGCCTATGCGCTGCGCAATCAGGCAAGCTATTTCTACGTTCCGTCCGACATCGTGGCCGACCCGCCCGAACCGGGGCAGGCGGTGCGGCTGGGCGGGATGGTCGCGGATGGCTCGATCGAGACGATGGACGATGGCGTGACGATCCGCTTTACCGTGACGGACGGGCAGGCATCGGTCCCGGTTGAGTTTTCGGGTATCATCCCCGACCTCTTCGTCGAAGGGTCCGGCGTCGTCGCCGAAGGGTCGATGGGCCCCACCGCATTTATCGCGACCAACCTGCTTGCCAAGCATGACGAGAATTACATGCCGCGCGAATTGCAGGACATGACCGAAGCGCAGCAGCGCGAAGTCGTCGCCGAAACCTACGAGGCGCAGGCGCAATGATCGCGGAACTCGGCCTTGCGCTGCTATGGTTTGCGGCGGCTTTTGCGTTGCTTCAGCTTTTTACGGGGCTGCTGTCGCTCCGCGAGGCGGGCGCCGGGTTCGCCGAATCGGTGCGCCCCGTCGCCGTGATGCAGGGCGTGCTGGTGACGCTGTCCTTCCTTGCGCTGATCTGGCTGTTCCTGCGCACCGATCTTTCGGTGTTGCTCGTCGCGTCCAATAGCCATGTGGACAAGCCGTTCGTGTTCAAGCTGGCGGGGACGTGGGGCAATCACGAAGGCTCGATGCTGCTCTGGGTGACGGTCATGGCGCTTTCGGGGGCGGCGATCGCGCTGCTCGAACGGCGTCTGCCCGAACGCACCATGCTGGCGACGCTTGCCGCGCAGGCGTTCGTGAGCCTTGGCTTCTACGCCTTCCTGCTGTTTTCCTCCAACCCGTTCACCCGGCTCGAACCGGCGGCGCGGGTGGGGGCGGGGCTCAACCCGCTATTGCAGGATCTCGGCCTCGCGTTCCATCCGCCCACGCTCTATCTCGGCTATGTCGGGCTTTCGGTCGCGTTCAGCTTTGCCGTCGGTGCCTTGATGACGCGGCAGGTCGGGCCGCAATTCGCGCGCGCGATGCGGCCCTGGGTGCTGGGCGCGTGGATATTCCTGACCATCGGGATCACGGCGGGAAGCTACTGGGCCTATTACGAGCTGGGCTGGGGCGGCTGGTGGTTCTGGGATCCGGTGGAGAATGCCTCGCTCATGCCGTGGCTGGCGGCGACGGCGCTGCTCCATTCGGTCAGCGTGCTGGCCGCGCGCGATGCCTTGCGGATATGGACGATCATGCTCGGCGTCGTGGCGTTTTCGATGTCGATGGTGGGCACGTTCCTCGTGCGCTCCGGCGTCTTGACCAGCGTGCATTCCTTTGCGGTGAGCCCGGAACGCGGCAGCTTCATCCTTGCGCTTCTGTGCCTCTACATCGGCGGGGCGCTGGTGCTGTTCGGCCTGCGCGCCTCCACCGTGAACGAGGGCAAGCAATTTGCATGGAGCAGCCGGGAAGCCGCGCTGGTGTTCAACAATGTCGCGCTGACCGCCATTCTCGGCATCGTGCTGGTCGGCACGCTCTATCCGCTTTTGACCGAGGCGTTCGGCGTGCGGGTGTCGGTGGGGCCGCCCTATTTCAATCCGGTCGGCGCGATTTTCGCCTTTCCCATGGTGGTGGTCATGGCGATCGGCCCGCTGCTGCGCTGGCGGGAGGATCGCTTTGCGCGCGTCGGGCGCCGGATGATCGCGCCGGTGGCGATATTCGCAATTGCGCTGGTGGCGGCGCTTGTCCTCGCGCCGGGAATCGGGATCCTGCCGCTGCTCGGCCTCGCGCTCGCCGCGATGCTGGCGGTTGCGAGCGTGTTGCCGGTGTTGGGCCGCAATCCGCGCCGGGTCAAGCTTGCCGTGTGGGGCATGGTGGTCGGGCATTTCGGCCTCGCCGTGGCGCTTGCCGGGATGGCCAGCAATGCCGCCTTTACGACCGAGCGGCTTGCCGCGGCGGCCATCGGCGATACGGTCGCGGTGGGCCCATGGGACGTGACGCTCTCCGAAATCGAGCCGATCGCTGGCCCCAACTGGACCGCGCTGGAGGGGACGATGACGGCCCGCTATCGCGGCGGGGCACCGGTCGTGCTTCGCCCGCAGGCGCGCAATTTCTTCTCGCCCCCCACGGCCACGAATGAATCGGCGCTGGCGACACGCTGGAACGGGCAGCTTTATGCCGTTCTGGGACAGGAGGCCGACGGCGGACGCTGGCAATTGCGGTTGTGGTGGAAGCCGTTCGTGACGCTGATCTGGATAGGCGGGTTGATGGTGGCGCTGGGCGGTCTGCTCGCGCTGATCGGGCGGGTCATTGCCGACTGGAAACAGCGGGCGATCCGGGTGCGGCTCGCCGAGCGGCGCGAATATCGCGAGGCGCAGCCATGAGCGCGCCGACCCCCGGGCGCCGGTCGCGCTGGACCATATGGCTTCCGCTTGCGCTGTTCATCGGTTTCGTGGCGCTCGTCGCATACGGGCTGATGGCGCCGGGGGAACGCGACGTGCGCAGCGCGATGGTCGGCAATCCGCTTCCGCAATTCACGCTCCCCGCCGGCGTAGAGGGCACGCCCGGACTGTCGCGCGCGGATTTTACGAAGGGCGAGCCGCGCCTGCTCAATATCTTTGCAAGCTGGTGCGTGCCCTGCGCGGTGGAGGCGCCGCAGCTCGATACCCTCGCCGCGCAGGGGGTGCCGATCGACGGTGTCGCCATCCGCGACCGGAGCGAGGATATCGCGCAGTTTCTGGACCGGAACGGCAACCCCTATCGTGCCATCGGCAAGGACGATGTGAGCGCCGTGCAACTCGGCATCGGATCGTCCGGCGTGCCCGAAACCTTCGTCATCGATGGCGAGGGGATCATCCGGTATCAGCATATGGGCCCGATCATGGAGCGTGACATCGCGCAGATCATGTCCGAATGGCGCAAGGCGAAAGAGCCGCTATGACCCGATCAATCCTCGCGTTCGTGTCGCTTTGGCTTGCCGCCGCCGCGCCCGTCGCCGCGGCGCAGGACAGCATGCCGCCCGCGCCCTACGCCTATACGCAGCTCGACGATCCGGCGCAGGAGGCCGAGGCGCAGGCATTGATGGAAACGCTGCGCTGCGTGCGGTGCCAGAGCCAGTCCATCGCCGATTCCGACGCGCCGATGGCCGGCGACATGCGCAGCCAGGTCCGCATGCGCATCGCCGCGGGCGAGGAGCCGGAGGCGATCCGCGCCTGGCTCGTCGACCGGTATGGCGATTACATCAGCTACAAGCCCGAGTTGAAGCCGCTCACCTGGCCGCTGTTCGCCGCGCCGGTGGTGCTGGCCGCGCTGGCCGCGCTGCTGCTGCGCCGCCGGTTCCGGAAAGGCGCACGCACGGGCGGGGACGTGGCATGAGCTGGGTCGTGATCATTGGGGCCGCCGTGGCGGTGTGGCTGGCGCTGAATTTCGTGCTGCGGATGCCGCGCGGCGGGCGCGAGATCACGGCGGCGGCGCTCCTGTTCGGGCTCGCCGGCTATGCGGTGCAGGGCAGTCCGGGGCTTGCCGGCGCACCGGGGCAACCGATTGCGGAGAGCGATGACGGGCAGGCCGCGCTCATCGAATTGCGCAAGGCGATGAGCGCGGATTTCGGCTCCGGCTCGAACTATATCATCACCGCCGACGCCCTTGTTCGGCAGGGGCAATATGGCACGGCGGCGGGCCTGCTTCGCGGCGCGATCCGGCAAACGCCAGACGATCCGCAATTGTGGCTCGCGCTCGGCAATGCGCTGGTCGGTCATGCGCAGGGGATGCTGACCCCGGCGGCCTCGCTTGCCTATCGCCGGGCGTCGCTGCTGGCACCGGGCAATCCGGGGCCGGCGTTCTTTACCGGCCTGGCGCAGGCGCAGTCCGGGCAATTTGCAGAGGCGCGCGAGACATGGATGCGTCTTCGCGCCCGTCCCGCAATCGCCGGCTCTCCGCTCGCTCCGATTCTCGATGCGCAGCTGCGGCAGCTCGACGCGCTGATCGCGATGCAGGAAGGCCGCGGACCGGGGAATGGCGCGGCGTCGCCGGCTCCGCCATCGGCGCAGGGGCGGCAATGACGGGCCCTGCATGCGCCTGCTTGCCCGGCGGTTCGCCCGCTGCTAAGCGGCGATCCGCTATGGCCCGCCTGGCATCATGTGCCGGCAATACGTTGCACGCCCGCCCCCATGGCAGGAGTATCCGATGAGCGAGACCGCCAAGGGCGAGACTTCTCCGACGCTGCCTGCCGGGCTTCCGGCTGACCAGCATCGCAGCCATGAAAAGAACGTCCTGAAACTCGCCGTCGGTGCCATTGGCGTCGTGTTCGGCGACATCGGCACCAGCCCGCTTTACGCGATGCGCGATACGTTTGCCGGGCATCATCCGCTCCCGCTCGATCAGCTGCACGTGTTCGGCATCATCAGCCTCATGTTCTGGTCCATGATCGTGATCGTGATGATCAAATACGTGACCATCATCATGCGCGCCGACAACCGGGGCGAGGGGGGGAGCCTCGCGCTCATCGCGCTCATCCAGGGCGCGATGCGCAAGGACAAGCGCGTGACGAAGTTCGTCGTGCTGATGGGCGTGTTCGCGACCGCGCTGTTCTACGGCGATTCGATGATCACGCCGGCGGTGTCCGTGCTCGGCGCGATCGAGGGGCTGGCCGTCTATTCGCCGGGGATGAAGGATTTCGTCGTGCCGCTCGTCATGGGCATCATCGTCGGGCTTTTCTTCATACAGTCGCGCGGGACGGCGCGCGTGGCGAAATTGTTCGGGCCGGTCATGCTGGTCTATTTCGGTACCATCGCGGTGCTCGGCCTCGCCAGTATCATCCGCATGCCCGACGTGCTGTGGTCGCTGTCGCCGCATTATGCGGTGTCCATGTTCATTGCCGATCCGCTGCGCGGGTTTCTCGCGATGGGTGCCGCGGTTCTTGCCGTGACGGGGGCGGAGGCGCTCTATGCCGACATGGGCCATTTCGGGCGCCCGCCGATCCGCGTATCGTGGATGACGCTGGTGCTGCCGGCGCTGACGCTGAACTATCTGGGACAGGCCGCGCTGCTGCTGCGCAATCCCGCCGCGCTGGAAAGCCCGTTCTATTATCTCGCGCCGGACTGGTTTCAGTGGCCCTTGCTCATCATCGCGTCGATGGCGGCGGTCATCGCCAGCCAGGCGGTGATTTCCGGTGCGTTCTCCGTCACGCAGCAGGCGATACAGCTCGGTTTCGTGCCGCGCATGACGATCAAGCATACCTCGCTGCATGCCGGGCAGATCTTCATTCCGCTGGTGAACTGGGCGCTGATGACTGCGGTGCTTTTGCTGGTCGTGGTGTTCCAGCGTTCGTCGAACCTCACCGCCGCCTATGGCATCGCGGTGACGGGCGCGATGATGATCGACAATTTCCTGCTCGGCGTCGTGCTCCTGAAACTGTGGAACTGGAAATGGTGGCAGGCAGCCCCGCTGCTCATCGTGTTCTTCCTGCTCGACGCGGCCTATCTGGGTGCGAACCTTACGAAGATTCCCGATGGCGGCTGGGTGCCGCTGGTGATGGGGCTGGTGATCTTTACCCTGCTGACGACGTGGAACCGGGGCCGCGCGCTGATGAAGGAGAACATGGCGGTGGAATCGATCCCCATCGGCGTGTTCGCGAAATCGGCGCATAACTCGGCCGCGCGCGTGCCGGGAACGGCGGTTTTCATGGCCAGCGCGAATGCGGGCGTGCCGTCCGCGCTGCTCCACAATATCAAGCACAACAAGGTGCTGCACGAACGGGTCGTGATCCTCACCGTGATCATCGAGGATGTGCCCTTCGTCGATGCGGGGCATCGCTCTCAGGTGGAGCAGTTCGGCGACAGCTTCTTCAAGGTGACGCTGCATTTCGGTTTCCTTGAGGAGACGGACGTGCCGCGCGCGCTCAAGACGATCGAGATGTGCGGCGCACCCTTCGACATGATGCAGACGAGCTTCTTCCTCTCGCGCCAGACATTGTTGAGCGCGGACAAGCCCGGCATGGCGCTGTGGCGGGAAAAGCTGTTCGCATGGATGCTGCGCAATGCGGCAAGCGCGATGGAATTCTTCCGCCTGCCGACCAATCGCGTCGTGGAACTGGGCAGCCAGCTGAAGATCTAGCGGCGCTGCTCGTCCCGGCCTGCCTCAGGGCGCGCACCGGGTCCGGATCATTCACCGGTGGGCGGCTGCTCGCTCATCGCTTCGTCCGCCGCGCCGCCACCGAGCCCCTCGCGCATCATCATCGGCAGCTGGCTGAAGGTGAAGAGGAACGAGAGCGGCATGAACACGTAGAATTTCGTCGCCAGCCAGCTATCGAACGACAATGTCGCGCGCAGCACCTCGTTCAGCACGGCCAGCCCGATGAAATAGAAGCCCCAGTTCCGCGAAAGTTTCATCCAGCCGCGATCCGAAAGCCCCTCGAACGCGGCGTCGAGCAGATATTTGAGCAAGGCCTTGCCCCGCCAGACGCCGATGAGCAGCGCGGCGGCAAAGAGGGAGTAGATGATCGTCGGCTTCACCTGCACGAACACCGGATCCTGAAACAGGATGGTCAGCCCGCCGAAAAACACGATCAGCGCGGTCGAAAGCATCAGCATCGGCGTGACATGGCCGAGCTTCCACTTCGACACGGCGAGCGCGACCAGCGCGGCTACGATGAAGGCCACCGTCCCCTTCACCACGGCCAGAACCTCGCCGACCGCATTGCCGTCATCGTCCGGACTGGCCCAGCGATACACGATGAAGAACACGAGCAGCGGTCCGTAATCGATGGCGAGATTGACCAGGCCCGACTTGCGCTTCGGCGCCGGGGAAGGGGAGGGGCGCTGTTCCATCAGGCGATTCCTGCAATCACGCGGGCGACAAGTTCGGGATCGAAGGGGCGCAGGTCGTCGATCCGTTCGCCCACACCGATCGCGTGAATGGGCAGCCCGAACTGCTGCGCCGCCGCGACCAGCACGCCGCCGCGCGCCGTCCCGTCGAGCTTCGTCATGATGAGGCCGGTGACGTTCGCGCTTTGCTGGAACACCTCGACCTGTTGCAGCGCGTTCTGTCCGTTCGTCGCGTCGAGCACGAGCAGCACGTCATGCGGCGCCTCGGGATTGAGCCGGCCGAGCACTTTGCGGATCTTGGACAGCTCGTCCATCAATTCGCGCTTGTTCTGCAAGCGTCCGGCCGTATCGACGATGAGAGTGTCGATGCCCCGCTGCGTCGCGGCCTTCACCCCGTCGAACACCACGCTGGCCGGGTCGCCGCCTTCGGGTCCGGTCACGATGTCGATGCCGAGCCGGTCGGCCCATACCTTCAACTGCCCGATGGCGGCGGCGCGGAACGTGTCGCCGGCGGCCAGCATGACCGAATAATCCTGCTCCTGAAACAGATGGGCGAGCTTTGCGATGGTGGTCGTCTTGCCCGATCCGTTGACCCCGATGACGAGGATGACCTGCGGCCGGGGGAAGGCCACGATGTCGAGCGGCTTTGCCACGGGGCGCAGGATTTCCGCGATCTCCTCGGCGACGGCTTCCTGTATCGCGCGTTCGTCGGCGCCGCGCTCGAACCGTTTTTCGGCGAGATGGTCGCGGATCCGCATCGCCGCACGCGGACCGAGATCGGACAGGATCAGCGCATCCTCGAGCTCGTCGAGCTGATCCTCGCTCAACCGCGTGGCGCCGGTTATGCCCGACAGGTTTTCGGACAGCCGGGCCGATGTCTTGCGGAATCCTCCGAAAACGCGGTCTTTCCAGCTTTCGCTCATACGATACTCCCGGTGACGAGGCCGTTTTCGACCGCGTCCGCTTTCATGGTGACGATGGTGCCCGCCGCGACCCCGTCGGGGAGGCGGAACCGGGCGAAATTCTCCGCGTGGCCGGTGCCGTCGCGTTCGGCGAGCACACGATGCACGCTTCCGTGAAGCCCGCGCAGCCACGCATCGCGCGTTTCGGCAACGGCGGCGCGCAATTCCGCGGCGCGCCGTTTCACGATGGGCGGCGGCACCTGCGGCATGCGCGCGGCGGGCGTGCCGGGGCGCGGCGAATAGGGAAAGACATGCCCGTGCACGATGCCGCATTCGCGAATGATCGACAGGTTGGAGGCATGCATGGCCTCGCTTTCCGTCGGAAATCCGGCGATGAGGTCGGCGCCGATGGCCATGTCGGGGCGCGCGGATCGCAACCGTTCGACGAGCGTGATCGCCTGCGCCCGTGAATGGCGACGCTTCATCCGCTTCAAGATCATGTCGTCGCCCGATTGGAGCGAGAGATGCACATGCGGCATGACGCGCGCTTCGTGCATGAGGAGCGCGGCGAGCGTATCGTCCATCTCCGCCCCGTCCACGGACGACAGGCGGAGCCGGGCCAGCCGGGGAAACGCATCGAGGATCGCACCGACGAGCGTGCCGAGCGCAGGACGTCCCGGCAGATCGCTGCCCCACGAGGTCACGTCCACGCCGGTCAGCACGATCTCCGGTGCGCCGAGCGCAAGATGGCCCTCCACCTCGCGGAGCACTTGCGCGATAGTCAGCGAGCGGCTCTGCCCGCGCCCCTGCGGAATGACGCAGAAGGTGCAGGCGTGATCGCACCCGTTCTGCACCGCGATGAAGGCGCGCGTATGGGCGACATCGGGGCGCGGCACGGTGGCAGCGGGCACGTTCCAGCTGCGCGGATCGAGCTTTGCCGTATTGGCGACGATGCCGTCCACCTCGTCCATTGCCGAAATCTGGCTGCGTTCGATATCGGCCGCGCATCCGGTGACGAGCAGGCGCGCATCTGGCCGCGCACGGCGCAGGCGGCGGATTGCCTTGCGCGTCTGGCGCACGGCCTCCTCCGTAACGGCGCAGCTATTGACGACCACGGTATCGGGGCTGTCGGCGAGCATGGCGCGAATGCTGTCGCTCTCGGCGATGTTCATGCGGCAGCCAAGCGTCACGATCTGCGCCTCGCTCACGCGTAATCGCCCCAATCGAACTGTCCTGTAAAGGCGATGGTCGCCGGGCCGGTCATGGTGATGCGGTCGTCGTCGCCCCACCGGATGGAAAGCGGACCGCCCGGCAGGGTCACGGTCACCGCCCGGTCGGTCAGGCCGCGCCGCATCGCCGCCACCGCGGTTGCGCATGCACCGGTTCCGCACGCCCGCGTGAGCCCGGCGCCGCGTTCCCATACGCGCAGAGAGATTGCGTCGCGCGCCGTTACGCTTGCGACATTGACATTGATCCGTTCGGGAAAGACCGCATCGTTTTCGATAACGGGGCCAAGCGTGTCGAGTGCCACCGCATCGGCATCGTCGACGAAGAACACGGCATGCGGATTGCCGACATTCACGCACACCGGATTTTCGAGCCCGTCCCAGCCCAGCGGCAACGAAAGCGTGTCCATCGCATAGGCGAGCGGAACATCCTGCCATCCGAAACGCGGTACGCCCATGTCGACCGCGATGCCGCCGCCGTCGGGCACGGCGCGAATATCACCGCCCAGTGTTTCGAGCGAGACCGCCCCGCCGATGAGCATGCCGACCGCGCGGGCCGCATTGCCGCAGGCCTCGACCTCGCTCCCATCGGCATTGAAAATACGCATTTTCCAGTCCGCGTGCCGCGACGGTTCGATCAATACGAGCTGATCGCAGCCGATGCCCGTGTGACGGTCGGCAAGCGCCGCGGCCGTGGCCGGGCCGAGTGGCGGCAGGCTGCGTTCCCGCGCGTCCAGCACGACGAAATCATTGCCCAGCCCGTGCATCTTGGTGAAAGGGATCTGCATGGTCCCGGCTCTAGGCAGTGCGACGGGCAACGTCCAGTGCGCGGTGACAGTACGGGCGCGCCCCGTGCGCCGGTTTCAGGGGTGCCAGGCCGCGTTCGGATTTTCCCGCTCGGCCTTCGTGGCATCGCGTTCGGTCCGCGACGGCTCGTTCACGACAAGGCGCGCTTCGCTGCGCAAGCGGGCGCGGACCCGCTCGGCCGGTTCGGGGCGCCCGTAATAATAGCCCTGCCCCTTGAACCGCCCCATCTTGCGCAGCAGGTTGCGGACGGGGCCGCTTTCGACGCCCTCGACCGTGACTGGCAGGTCGAACCCTTGCGCGATGGCGCTGATCGCGTGCACCGCGGCCTCGCTCTCTTCCTGACAGGTGAGCTGCGCGATGAAGCCGCGGTCGATCTTCACCCTGTCAAAGGGCAGCGCGCGAAGTTCGGCCATGGACGCATAGCTGTTGCCGAAATCGTCGAGGCTGACACGCACCCCCTGATTCTTGAGGCTGGTGATCATGGAGCGCACGAGCGCCATATCCTCCCGCAGGCATCCTTCGGAAATTTCGATTTCCAGCCGCTCGCCCGGAAAATTCGCCGCAGCCAGAAGCTTGACCAAGCGATGCGCGAACCACGGGTCGCGTATCTGCACCGGGGAGATATTGACCGACAGGATCAGCTCCCGGTCCCATTCGCGTGCGTCCCGCAACGCCTGTGCAATCACGGTTTCGGACAATTCGGCGATCACGTTCATTTCCTCGGCGACGGGAATGAAGGCATCCGGGGTGATGAGCCCCAGTTCCGGATTCTGCCAGCGGGCAAGCATTTCGAAGCCCGTCAGCCTGCCGGTTTCGAGGTCCACCTGCTGCTCGTAATAGGGGACGAACTCCCCTTGTGCGATGCCGCGGCGGATACCGTTTTCGAGCGCACTGCGCCGTTGCAGTTCGCTCTCCATCTCCGGCGTGTACCAGTGAAATCGGTCGCGGCCGTGCTTCTTGGCGTGATACATCGCCATGTCGGCCATGTGGAGCAGCGCGTCCGAACCGGGCGCCTTGCATTTCGCGATATCGATGCTCGACGCGATGCCGAGCGAAAGCGTCACGCAGATCGAGCCGCCGGCAACCGCGATGGGCCGGCTTGCCGCGACGACCAGCCGCGCGCACAACTCCTCCAGCGCGCCGGGCGCGTCGCTGTCGTAATCCAGCACGCAGGCAAATTCGTCACCGCCGAGCCGCGCGATGCTCGCATGGTCGGGCAGAAGCGCACGTATGCGGGACACCACCTCGACGAGGACGGCATCGCCCGCGCGGTGGCCATTGAGGTCGTTGATCTGCTTGAACCTGTCGATATCAACCATGAGAAAGGCCACGGCGCGCCCGGTATTGCGCGCCTGTTCGAGCCGTGCGTCGAGTTCGGGCATGAGCGAGCGGCGGTTGAGCGCCCCGGTCAGCGCATCGGTGAGCGCAAGCGACCGGGCGCGGCTCGCATCGCGGCGATGGGCGGCGATCTCGGCCCGAAGATCGCGATACCGGAACCATCCAAGCAGGATGAGCGCGATATTGAGCAGAAGCGCGCTGATCGGGGTGAGGTCCGCGCGCGCAGCGGTATTGCCGCGCATATAGCTCCAGAACATCGGCAAGGCATAGCAAAGCTGCGCGATGAAGGTCACGAGCGCGCCGATCATCACGCCGAGCGGCAGGACAGGCGGGCGGTCCGCTGCCTCCCCGCGTTTCTCGTGCTTGTGTTGCCTGCTTTTCGCCATGTCGGGGGGTGGCCATCTCGCTGCTTCTTGCGGGCCTCCCGGCCGGTGTGGTCCGTAGCCTATTCGATCGGCGGTAAAGATTTTGTAAAATACCGGCTCTGCGCTGGCGGGGGCGCGCGGCCCACTTGCAAGCGAGGCGGGTCTGCGCTATCGGATCCGGCGAAGGCAGGCCATTGGGCTGTGTCATCGTTCCATGCGTGATACGCGCTACGCTGATCGGCGAGGTTTCGCCCATCGGCGTTTTTCGCGTTTTTCGTAGCGGTTTCAAGCGGCGCGCACGGCGCCACGGGTTCACACCGGCGCCGATGCGCCAGATGGAGATGCGGCCATGTTCGATTCGCTGTCCGACCGGCTGAGCGGCGTATTCGATTCGCTGCGCGGTCGCGGTGCCTTGCAGGAGGACGACGTCCGCGCCGCCATGCGCGAGGTGCGGATCGCGTTGCTGGAGGCCGACGTGGCGCTCCCGGTCGTGCGGCGCTTCATCGACAAGGTCACCGAACAGGCCATCGGGCAGCAGGTGCTGCGTTCGGTCACGCCGGGGCAGCAGGTCGTCAAGATCGTCAATGACGCGCTGGTCGAAATGCTCGGCGGCGGCGACGCCGAAGGCGAGGGCGCCGATACGAGCGCGCTCAACCTCGATGCGAAACCGCCGGTCGTGATCATGATGGTCGGCCTGCAGGGGTCGGGCAAGACCACCAGCACCGCCAAGATCGCCAAGCGCCTTCGCGAGAAGGAAGGCAAGAAGGTGATGATGGCGTCGCTCGACGTCAATCGCCCTGCGGCGCAGGAACAGCTTGCCGTGTTGGGCACGCAGGCGGATGTCGCGACCTTGCCGATCATCGCCGGGCAACAGCCGGTCGACATCGCAACCCGCGCGCTTCAGGCCGCGAAATTGCAGAGTTTCGACGTGCTGATGCTCGACACCGCGGGCCGGCTGCACGTGGACGAGGCGCTGATGGCGGAGATGAAGGCGGTTGCCGCCGTCTCCGCGCCGAAGGAAGTGCTGCTCGTCGTCGATGCGCTGACCGGGCAGGACGCGGTCAATGTCGCGCAGAGCTTTACCGGCGAAGTGCCGCTGACCGGCGTGGTGCTGACCCGCATGGACGGCGATGCGCGCGGCGGTGCGACGCTTTCCATGCGCGCCGTCACCGGCAAGCCGATCAAGTTTGCGGGCACGGGCGAAAAACTCGACGCGATCGAGGCGTTCGATCCTGTCCGTGTCGCCAATCGCATCCTGGGCATGGGCGACATCGTCTCCATCGTCGAAAAGGCGGCGGAGAGCGTCAAGGCGGAGGACGCCGAACGGCTCGCCCGCCGCATGTCGAAGGGTGAGTTCGACCTCAACGACCTGCGCATGCAGTTGCAGCAGATGACGAAGATGGGCGGGCTGGGCGCGATTGCGGGCATGATGCCCGGCATGAAGAAGGCCAAGCAGGCGATGGCGTCCGCCAATATGGACGACCGGGTGCTGCTGCGCATGGATGCGATCATCTCGTCGATGACGCCGGACGAACGTGCGAAACCCGCGCTGCTCAATGCAAAGCGCAAGCGGCGCGTCGCGGCCGGCTCCGGCGTGGAGGTGCAGGACGTGAACAAGGTGCTGAAAATGCATCAGGAAATGTCCAAGGCGATGAAGCAGATCAAGAAGATGGGCGGGCTCAAAGGTCTCGGCGCACTGTTCGGCAAGGGCGGGCTCGATGCCGCGATGCCGGGGCTGGGCGGGGGTGCCGGTCCGGGCGGAATGGGCGGCGGCGAGCTTCCGCCCGATCTCGCCAAGCTTTTGAAGAAATAACGTCAATTCAATAGATTACAGTTTGAACGAAAGGTAGAATATCATGGCAATTGCAATGCGTCTGTCGCGCGGTGGTGCGAAAAAGCGTCCCTATTACCGCATCGTCGTCGCCGATGCGCGCAGCCCGCGCGACGGCAAGTATCTGGAGCAGGTCGGCACCTACAACCCGCTGCTCGCCAAGGAGGACGACAAGCGCGTGACCCTCATCGAGGATCGCGTGAATTACTGGCTCGGCGTCGGCGCACAGCCGAGCGACCGCGTCGCACGTTTCCTCGACAAGGCCGGGATCAAGGAGCGCGCCGCCCGCAACAACCCGAACAAGGGTGAGCCGGGCGAGAAGGCCAAGGAGCGTGAGGAAGAGCGCGCCGAGAAGGCCGCAGCCGCCGCCGAAGCTGCCAAGGCCGCCGAAGAGGAAGCAAACTTCGCGACCCCCAGTGGCGATGCCGGCGACGAAGGCCAGGCCATTGAAGGCGAAAGCAGCCAGGAACCCGCGGAAGGGTCCGAAGAAAAGGCCGAGGACTGATCCCATGGCGCTGCGCACCGTTACCCTGGCCGCTGTCACCGGCGCGCACGGGGTGACGGGCGACGTGCGGCTGAAGCTGTTCGGAGAAGGCGTGGACTCGCTTCGGCGATTCCGCGCCTTCAACGATGGCGCCCTGACCGCGCAGAAAATCCGCGACGATGGCAAGGGCGGCGCCGTCGCGCGCTTTGCCGAAATCGCCGATCGCAATGCGGCGGAGGCGCTGCGCGGGACCGTGCTGACCGTGCCGCGCGATGCGCTGCCCCCGCTCGACGAGGGGGAATATTACCACGCCGACCTCCTCGCTCTCGACGCGGTTTCGGGCGATGGCACCATCCTTGGCAAGGTGGTTGCGGTCGAGAATTACGGCGCGGGCGACGTAGTCGAGATCGAGAGGCCCGACGGCAAGCGCTTCATGGTCCCGATGACGCGGGACGCGGTGCCGGGATGGGACGATACGACCCTCACCGTGGCCGAGGGTTTCGCCGAAATCTGACCCGGTTCGGCGGATTCGGAACACGGGCCCGTCTGACGTGTTGGCCATGATATGGCTGTTTTTTCGAGATATTGTTTCGTGTCCGCCGGCGCGCTCCTGCTTGCCGCGTGTGGCGGCGATGCGTCCGAACAACCTGACCTCACCGGGCTGGACGGCGATGCCACCGTGAACTCTTCCGAACCGCAGGACGACGCCGGCGATGCGCGGTCCGGTGACGGCTTGCGGCAATTCGAAGGCCGGCTTGCCCAAGGGACCGAATGCGCAGTTCTTCGCACGCCCGACGGCGAAGCCTATGCCGTAAATCTTGGCGAGGGCGATTTTACGCCGGGCGACTACGTCCACATCACGGGGTCTCTCGCCGGTACGAGCCTGTGCATGGAGGGTGCCGGCACCATCGCCATCGACCGCATCGAACGCCGCGATCCGCCCGCCCGCGACCGCGACCCCGCCCGCGCCGGCGGGACGGCGATCACCGCGCGCCATGTCGCGGGAAGCTGGGTCGCGAAGGGCGTGAATGCCAATTGCGAAAAGCCCGATTTCGACGTGACCCGCACCGGGGCGGGCCGGACCATCATCGAAACGCGGATCGATGGCCTGCCGGAAACCGGCGTCGTCGCAACAGGTGACGATCCGGCCTTCGAATGGGCGGATGGCATCGCGCGCATGCCGATCGAATCACGCGGCCCGGACGGGCTGGCGGTGATGCCGGGCGACGGGCCGGTGGTGACGCTGGCCGGGCACAGGATTACAGGCGACGGCGTCGTTTTCGTGAAATGTGGGTGATCGCGCCCGGGGCGCGGCAATGAATGCTGGCCCGGCGGGGCGGCGCCCGCTAACCGGCTGGGCATGAGTTTTACCGCCACCGTCCTCACGCTCTATCCCGAAATGTTTCCAGGGCCGCTCGGCGTGTCGTTGGCCGGGCGGGCGCATGCCGCCGGAACCTGGTCGATGAATGCGGTGCAGATCCGGGACTTTGCGACCGACAAGCATCGCACCGTGGACGATACGCCTGCGGGTGGCGGCGCGGGCATGGTGCTCAAACCCGACGTGCTGGCCCGCGCCATCGACCATGCGCGGGGCCTGTCACCCGATGCGCCGGTCCTCGCCATGACGCCGCGCGGACGCCCCATTTCACAGGCGCGCATCCGCGAACTCGCCGCGGGGCCGGGGGTGACGATAGTGTGCGGCCGATTCGAAGGGTTCGACGAGCGTATTTTCGACGGGCGGGAGGTCGAGGAGGTGTCGGTCGGCGACATCGTGCTTTCGGGCGGGGAGCCGGCGGCCTTGATGGTGCTCGACGCTTGCATTCGGCTCCTGCCCGGCGTAATGGGCGCGGCTTGGAGCGGAGTGGAAGAATCGTTTGAAAGCGGTCTTCTGGAATATCCGCACTATACCCGGCCCGTCACATGGGAAGGGCGCACGATCCCTGAAGTGCTGCGATCGGGGGATCATGCGAAGATCGCCGCCTGGCGGAAACAACGGGCGGAGGATGACACACGGTTACGCAGGCCGGATCTTTGGGATCGTCATGGTGACGGTCGGGTCCGATCTGCCTCTGGCGCGCGGCAAGAAGACTGAGAGACACAGGATATGAACCTGATCCAGCAGCTCGAGGCGGAAGCCATCGAGAGCCTGAAAGAAGGCAAGGACATCCCCGAATTCCGTGCGGGCGACACCGTGCGCGTCGGCGTGCGCGTCGTCGAAGGCACGCGTGAGCGTGTGCAGAATTTCGAAGGCGTGTGCATCGCGCGGTCGAACCGCGGCATGGGCTCGAACTTCACCGTGCGCAAGATCAGCTTCGGCGAAGGCGTGGAGCGCGTGTTCCCGCTCTACTCGCCGATTCTCGACAACATTACCGTGGTGCGCCGTGGTATCGTGCGTCGCGCAAAGCTGTATTACCTGCGCGGCCGGACCGGCAAGCGTGCGCGTATCGCGGAACGTCGCGACGACCGCAAGTCGAGCTGAGCCTCGGCGACAGTATCGCAAGGTTGAAGGGCGGCGCCGTAACGGGGCCGCCCTTTTTCGTGTGTGCGGCTTATTCGGGGGGTGTCGCAACCGCTCGTCTCCCGGTGGTTGCAATTGTCCGCCGCTTGCGCGAACCATGGCGCAGATGACGATAGGACGATTTTTCCCATGTTTCGATTTTCCGCAAGCCGCGCCGTCTCGGGTGCGTTTCTGATGGCCGGTTTGATGGCGGGCACCGCGCCTGCGGCCTTCGCACAGATGGCACAGCCGGTCGTGACGGCACCGATGGACGTTCCGGCGGCTGAGCAACGCCCGCTCACGCTCGAGCGCGTATTCGCCAGCCCCGCACTCGACGGTCCGGGGCCGCGTGTGCCGCGGCTGTCGCCCGACGGGCGCTACCTCACCGTCCTGCGCAATCGGGAGGATGACCGCGAGCGTTACGACCTGTGGGCATTCGACCGTGAGGCGAACGCATGGTCGATGCTGGTCGATTCCGAAAAGCTGGGGTCTGGCCGCGAATTGTCCGAGGCGGAAAAGATGCAGCGCGAGCGCGCCCGCATCGGCAGTTTGAAGGGTATCGTCGCCTATGAATGGTCCGACGATGGGCAGAGCATTCTCGTGCCGCTCGACGGGGATCTGTATCTCGCGCGGCTCGACGGCACGGTTCGGCGCCTGACCGATAGCGAGGCGGGCGAGCTCAACCCGGCGCTCAGCCCGGAGGGGCGGTATCTTTCCTTCGTGCGTGACGGGCGGCTCTTCGTCGGCGATGTCGGGGCCGAGGCGGAGGCCGTGACCCCGCCCGACGAGGCCGAAACGGTCCACTGGGGCGAGGCGGAGTTCGTCGCGCAGGAGGAGATGGGCCGCGATACCGGGTATTGGTGGTCGCCGGATGAACGCCGCATCGCCGTCCTGCGGTTCGACGAGGCGCGCGTCGGCACGGTGCAGCGCACCGCCATCGGCGCGGGCAGCACCAAGGTTTATGAACAGCGCTATCCCGCCGCGGGCACGCCCAACGTGGAAATCGCGCTCTATGTCATGGATCCCGATGGCAGCGACCGCGTGCGCGCCGATCTGGGTGAGAACGACGATATCTACATCACCCGCGTCGACTGGGCGCCGGATGGCAGCGCGATCTTCGCACAGCGGCAGAACCGGGCGCAGACGCGCATGGACATGCTGCGCATCGATCCGGCCACCGGGGCGAGCACGGTCCTGTTCACCGAAAAGGCGGCCGAGGGGCATTGGCTGAACCAGACGTCGAACTATCGTTTCCTGAAGGACGGGTCGCTGATCTGGTGGTCGGAGCGTGACGGATCCGGCCATCTCTACCGCTTGGCAGATGGCGCGTGGACGCAGCTCACCGATGGCGACTGGGTCGTGACCGGCCTGCTCGGCGTGGACGAGGCGGCGGGGCGGCTGTGGCTGTCGGGGACGAAGGACGGCGTGCTCGAAAACCATGTCTACGCGCTCGATTACGCCGGCGGCGGCGCGCCGGTTCGCCTCACCGAGGAAGGCTATTCGCATGGAGCGCGCATGGACAAGGATGCGCAGGCGCTCATCGTCACGCGATCCTCGCCCAATCAGCCGCCACAAAGCTATCTCGCCGATAATGCCGGCACGCGCCTGACCTGGCTGGTGGAAAACCGCGTCGATGCGGATCATCCCTATGCCCCGTTCGCCGCGAGCCATCGCCCCGCGATCTTCGGCACCATCCCGAACGAAAACGCCACGCCGCTTTATTACAAGATGATCCTGCCCGAGATGGAGCAGGGCAAGCGTTACCCCGTGTGGTTCTCCCATTACGGCGGCCCGCATGCGCAGGTCGTGTCTCGGTCGTGGGGCGGCGCGTTGCAACAGGCGATTGTCGACAAGGGCTATATCTGGTTCGAGATCGACAATCGCGGCAGCGCCAATCGCGGCGTCGATTTCGAAAAGGCGATCTACCGCTCGATGGGAAGTGTCGAGGTGCGCGACCAGAAGACGGGCGCCGAGTGGCTGAAAACGCTGGACTATGTCGATCCCGACCGGATCGCGATCGATGGCTGGTCCTATGGCGGGTACATGACGCTCAAGATGCTGGAGGCGGATCCCGGTTTTTATGCCGCCGGCATATCGGGCGCGCCGGTCACGAAATGGGAGCTTTACGACACCCATTACACCGAACGGTACATGGGCGACCCGCGCGAGTTGCCCGATGCGTATGCAGCGGCCAACGCCATCGCCGACGCGGGAAAAATCGCCGATCCGCTGCTCCTTATTCACGGGCTGAGCGACGACAATGTCGTGTTCGACAATTCCAGCGCGCTGATCTCCGCCATGCAGGAAGGCGGCGTCCCGTTCGAGATGATGCTCTATCCCGGTTACACCCACCGTGTTTCGGGGCCGGTCATATCGGTGCATCGTTATGAAACGGCGCTTCGCTTTCTGGAGGCGAACGGCGTGCCCGGCGGCGGGCGATAGGGCGCCTCGCGGTGCTTGCATGGCATTGCCGCAGCGCCTAATCCCCCGCGCAATATCACGAAGACAGGCAGGATAACGGACCATGGCGAACAGCGCGCCCACGCTGCAATTCAACGCAATCGCGCACCCCGCGCCCGTGCCCGGCGAAACCCGGGTGGAGGCATTGCGCAATCCCGGCTTCGGCACGCTGTTCACCGATCACATGGTCACGGTCGATTATACCGAAGGGCGCGGATGGCACGATGCGACCATCGGCCCGCGCCAGCCGATCCCGCTCGACCCCGCCGCGGCGGTGCTGCATTACGCGCAGGAAATCTTCGAGGGGATGAAAGCCTATCGCGGTCCCGATGGCGGGCTGACCCTGTTCCGGCCGGAGGAGAACGCGGCGCGTTTCAATCGTTCCGCCGCGCGCATGGCGATGCCGGAGTTGCCGGAGGACCTGTTCCTGTCCGCGGTGCGCGAATTGATCGCGGCCGACAGGGACTGGTTTCCGGAGGTCGAGGGCGGCTCGCTCTACCTGCGCCCCTTCATGTTCGCGTCGGAGGCGTTTTTGGGCGTGCGGCCCGCGCGTGAGTACAAGTTCGTCGTGATCGCCAGCCCCGCCGGCAATTATTTCAAGTCGGGTGCGCCCGCGGTGTCGATCTGGGTATCGCGCGATTATGCCCGCGCGGCGCCGGGCGGCACCGGTGCGGCGAAATGCGGCGGCAATTACGCGGCCAGCCTCGTCCCGCAGGCCGAAGCGATCGAGCGCGGCCATGACCAGGTCGTGTTCCTCGACGCAGCGGAACACAAATGGATCGAGGAGCTGGGCGGGATGAACCTGTTCTTCGTAATGGAGGATGGCAGCGTCGTGACCCCGCCGCTCACCGGCACGATCCTGCCCGGCATCACCCGCGACAGCCTCATCACCCTGCTCAAGGACGAAGGCCTGCGCCTGCGCGAAGAGAAATACAGCATCGACCAGTGGCGCGAGGATGCGAATTCGGGCCGGCTCGTCGAATGTTTCGCCTGCGGCACGGCGGCGGTCATCACCGCGGTCGGCAAGGTGGCGGGCCATGATGGCGAGTTCACCATCGGATCGGGCGCCGCCGGGCAATTGACGCAGAAATTGCGGCGGACGCTGACGGGGATTCAGCGCGGCGAGATCGCCGATCCGCACGGCTGGGTCACGCGGCTGGACTGACGCCGCGCGGAGTCAGGCCGCGGCGAGCAGCTCGGCCGCCTGCGGGCTTTGTTCGAGCAGGGACAGCAGGCCGCGCTCCTCCCGGCTTTGCCAGCGGGTGCGGCGTGGCAGGCGCAGCGCGTCGCGCCATGCGTCCTGATCCTCGACACGCGCGATGACGGCGGGGTGGATATAGCTGCGCCGCGCGACCGCCGGCGTATTGCCGAGCCGGTCCGACACCACGTCGAGCAGATCCTTGATCGCCACGCCTTCCTTTGCCGAGGACAGCGCGGTGAAGGCGAGAACGCTCGCGTGATAGGTGCGGAAATCCTTTGCGGTGAAATCCTCGCCCATGGTTTCGCGAAGATAGGCGTTCACGTCCGAGGAGGTGACGTGATGCGCATCGCCATCGGCATCGACATATTGGAACAGATGCTGCCCCGGCAGATCCTGCACATCCTTCACGAACCGGGCGAGGCTGCGATCGGTCAGCGTGACCTTGCGCAACTTGCCCGACTTGCCCTTGAATTTCAGGTGGAGCGCGCCCTTCGTCACCTCGACATGGCGGTGGCGCAGCGTGGTCGCGCCGAAACTCTTGTTCGCCTTCGAATAGGCCTCGTTCCCGATCCGGATGCGGCCGAGGTCGAGCAGGCGAATGACGCTTGCGATGGCGCGCGCGCGGGTGAGCGTGGGGGCGGCGAGGTCATCCTCGACCCGCTTGCGCACGAGCGGCAGCAGTTTTCCGAACGCGGCGCAGCGGTCGAATTTTTCGCCCTCGCGCGCTTCGCGAAAGGCGGGGTGGTAGCGATATTGCTTGCGCCCGCGCGCGTCGATCCCGGTGGCGAGGATGTGCCCGTTGCCCGCCGGACAGAACCACGCATCGGTGTAGGCAGGGGGCAGGGCGATGGCATTGAGCCTCGTAATCTCCCCCTTGTCGCGGATCAGCGTGCCCGACGGATCGTAATACGCCCAACCCTTGCCGCAACGCCGGCGCGTGACGCCGGGGAGGGAATCGTCGACATAGACCAGCCGCGATGCCGAACATTCGGCGGGGGATGTGCGTGTTGCCATGGCCGAAAAACCCTTTTCGCCACAGGCGGTTCCGCGCGCGGTGCCGGGACGGCGCGCCTATCGCGACGGATCGTGCAATCGGCCCCTTTCATTTGACGTTCGTATGGTTATAAGGCGCCGCGCACACGGATGCATATTGGGGCGTAGCCAAGCGGTAAGGCACCGGTTTTTGGTACCGGCATGCGCAGGTTCGAATCCTGCCGCCCCAGCCACCCGCGCTTTCACGAAACGAACCCGCCGCGACGCCCTAGGGTAGCGCGCAATGCGCAGCCGGCACCCCCGCCACACCCGCATCGAAGGCGAACAGGCTCCCGGCGTCGGGTTGCTCGCGAAGCTGTGTATCGTCGAGCCCGGTGCGCGCCGTGGTGACATAGGCGGTCGTCCCATCCGCCCCGCCCAGTGCAAGCTTGGTCACGCGCGCGCAGGGAAACCGGATTTCGCGCATCAGCCGCCCATCGGGATCGTAGCGTCTCACCCCCCATCCATCCCACAGGCACACCCACAGGCATCCCTCGGCATCGAGGGTAACACCGTCGGGGAACCCGTTGCCTTCCTCGATCTGCACATGGAGCCGGCCATCGACCGGCGCGCCGTCCTCGATCCTGTAGCGGGAGATACGCCCGCGCGGCGAATCGACGTGATACATCGTGCTGCCATCGGCTGAGATCGCCGGGCCGTTGGGCACCACGATATTGTCGAGATGTTGCCGGACCTCGCCGCGGTCATAGACGAACAACCCGCCCAGAGGCTCGGTTTCCGGTTCATGCGACATCCCGAACCAGAGCCGCCCATGCGGATCGACCGCCCCGTCGTTGGTCCGCGTATCCTCCCGCACGGGCAGGTCGCACAGTCGATCGTCGCGCCCCGTCAGCGACAGCAGCCGAAGTTCCCGGTTCGAGCCATAGACGAAGCTGTCCGCCCCCGCGGGATAGATGAAGCTCGGCCGCCCGGTGCAGGGCAGGTCGCGGCCCGCGCCGCGCTCCAGATCGTACAGGCAGATACGCCCGCCATGGATGTCGACGAAGAGCAGCACCTGTTGCTCCTCGATCCAGACCGGCCCTTCGCCCAGTATCGTCCCGGCGCGCCAGGCGACCGTCAATCCGCTCTCACTCATCGCGTGCTCTTCCACGATTACGCTCCCTTGAAACCTCATTTGTATGAGTATATAGGCACGGTCAAACGGGTCAATCGGTGTTGGAAAGGATAGGATCATGACGGCCAACAGGTCGCAAAACGGTGCGGATAACGGCGGGGATCGCCGGCTGCGCTCTGCCGCGTGGTTCGACAACCCCGACAATATCGACATGACCGCGCTCTATCTGGAGCGGTATCTGAACTTCGGGCTTTCGGCGGAGGAACTGCGTTCGGGGCGCCCGATCATCGGCATCGCGCAGACAGGCAGCGACCTGTCCCCGTGCAATCGCCATCACCTCGTCCTGGCCGAACGCGTGCGCGAAGGCATCCGCGAGGCGGGCGGCATCGCCATCGAATTTCCCGTCCACCCGATTCAGGAAACGGGCAAGCGGCCCACGGCGGGGCTGGACCGGAACCTCTCCTATCTCGGCCTGGTCGAGGTGCTTTTCGGCTATCCGCTCGACGGGGTGGTGCTCACCATCGGGTGCGACAAGACCACGCCGGCCGCGCTCATGGCGGCGGCGACGGTCAACATTCCGGCGATCGCGCTGTCCGTCGGGCCGATGCTCAATGGCTGGCACAAGGGCGAGCGCACGGGATCGGGCACCATCGTGTGGAAAGCGCGCGAAATGTTGAGCCGGGGGGAAATCGACCAGGACGGCTTCGTCCGCCTCGTCGCGTCGAGCGCGCCCTCCACCGGCTATTGCAACACGATGGGCACGGCCACGACGATGAATTCGCTGACCGAGGCGCTGGGCATGAGCCTGCCGGGGTCGGCCGCCATTCCGGCGCCCTATCGCGACCGGCAGGAAAACGCCTATCGCACCGGCAAGCGGATCGTCGACATGGTGCGCGAGGATCTCAAGCCCTCGGACCTGCTGACGCGCGATGCGTTTCTCAACGCGATCGTGGCCAATACCGCGATCGGCGGGTCGACGAACGCGCCGATCCACCTCGCCGCCATCGCGCGGCACATGGGGGTGGAGCTTTCCCTGCGCGACTGGCACGAATTCGGGCACGACGTTCCCCTGCTCGTCAACCTGCAGCCCGCCGGCGAATATCTGGGCGAGGATTACTATCGCGCGGGCGGCGTGCCGGCGGTCATGGCGCAGCTGATCGAGGCGGGGCTGATCCGCGAGGACGCCAATACGGTCAACGGCAAGACGATCGGCGAAAACTGCCGCGATGTCGCCATCCTCGATACCGAGGTCATCCGCCCGTTCGACAAGCCCTTGCGGCAGAGCGCGGGTTTCATCGTGCTGACCGGAAACCTCTTCGACAGCGCGATCATGAAGCGCAGCGTCATTTCCGACGAATTCCGCCAGCGTTTCCTCGGCAATCCCGACGATCCCGACGCGTTCGAGGCGCCGGTCGTGGTGTTCGACGGGCCGGAGGATTATCACGCGCGGATCGACGATCCCGCGCTCGGCATCGATGCGGGGACCGTGCTCGTGATGCGCGGCACGGGGCCGGTCGGATACCCCGGTTCGGCCGAGGTCGTGAACATGCGCGCGCCGGCCCATCTCCTGCGCGACGGGGTGCAGAGCCTGCCCTGCCTCGGCGACGGGCGGCAATCGGGCACCAGCGGCAGCCCGTCCATCCTCCATACCGCGCCCGAGGCTGCGGTGGGCGGCGGGCTCGCGCTGCTGAAATCGGGCGATCGGATCCGTATCGATCTGCGGCGGGGCCGCGTCGATGCGCTGTTGCCGGATGAGGAACTCGCCACCCGCCGTGCGGCGCTGAACGAGGCGGGCGGTTACGCCTATCCCGCGTCACAAACCCCCTGGCAGGACATTCAGCGCGCTCTTGTCGGACAGATGGACGAGGGCGCCATTCTCGAAGGTGCGGAAAAATTCCAACGCATCGCACAGACGCGCGGTCTCCCGCGCGACAGCCACTGAAAAGCAAACCCAAAAGGTCATACATCATGTCGAAACTCAACGGTGCCATTCTTGTCGGATCGCGCGAAGAGCGGAGCGAGGAAAGCTTCGGCGCGGTCGATCCGTCCACCGGAAAACCCCTCGATCAGCAATATTGCGAAGCCGATGCCGGCCATGTTGACGCGGCCTGCGCACTCGCCACGGAGGCGTTCGCCGCATTCGACGGGTTGAGCCCCGATGCCCGCGCCGGCTTCCTCGAAACGATCGCGGACAAGATCATGGCGATTGGTGACGAGCTGGTGACGACGGCGATGGCGGAAACCGGCCTGCCGCGCGCGCGACTGGAGGGCGAGCGTGGGCGCACGTGCAATCAGCTGCGCCTTTTCGCGGCCGAAGTGCGCAGCGGCGAATGGATCGATGCGACCATCGACCCGGCGCTCCCCGATCGTCAGCCGCCCCGCGTGGACCTGCGCCGTGCCAATCGCGCGGTCGGGCCGGTCGCGGTGTTCGGCGCCTCGAACTTCCCGCTCGCCTTCTCGGTGGCGGGCGGCGACACCGCCTCTGCGCTGGCGGCGGGCTGTCCCGTGGTGGTGAAGGGGCATCCCGCCCATCCCGGCACGGGCGAACTCGTCGCCCGCGCGATCCGCGACGCCATTTCCGAAAGCGGCCTTCCGGAGGGCGTGTTCTCCTATCTTCCGGGCCGTTCCAACGCGCTGGGCTCGGCGCTGGTGCGCGATCCGCGGATTGCCGCGGTCGGTTTCACCGGCTCGCGCAGCGGCGGGCTCGCCCTGGCCGCGATCGCGGCGGAGCGCGAGGTTCCGATCCCCGTCTATGCCGAAATGAGCAGCATCAATCCCGTCATCCTCATGCCGCATGCGCTCGCCGATCGCGGCGCCGCGCTGGGTGAGGCGTTTGCCGGTTCGCTCGTCATGGGTGCGGGGCAGTTCTGCACCAATCCGGGCATCGTGCTGACGCTCGGCGGGGAGGGGTTCGACCCCTTCGTCACCGCGGCGGCAGAGGCGCTGTCCAACGGTTCGCCGGCCGTCATGCTGACCGGGCAGATCCATGCCGCTTATGACGAGGCGGTCTCCGCGCTCGACGCGCACCCCGCCACGAACCGCGTCGCCAGCGGGGCGAAGGGCGACGGCGCCAATCTGTGCTCGGCTGCGGTGTTTACCGTTTCGGGCGACGATTTCGTGGCCGATCGCGCGCTTTCGCAGGAAGTTTTCGGCTCCGCATCGGTCATCGTGCGCTGCCGCGACCTGGCGCAGATGCGCGAGATCCTCGCCAATATGGAAGGGCAGCTCACCATCACCTTCCATTGCGACGAGGCGGACGAGGCCGACGCCGCAACGCTTATGCCCGCGGCGCAGGACCGGTGCGGGCGCATCCTGTTCGGCGGCTGGCCGACCGGGGTCGAGGTGTGCCGCGCCATGGTTCACGGCGGACCGTTCCCCGCGACGACCGACCCGCGCACGACGTCTGTCGGCACGCTTGCCATGATGCGCTTCGTGCGGCCGGTCTGTTATCAGGATACGCCGGACAGCCTCCTCCCCGCCGCGCTGCGCCGGGACAATCCGCTTGGCATTGCGCGCCGGGTCGACGGCGTATGGGAAGCACGCGCATGACGACGAGCCTCGTTCAGTTCGAAAAGGACGGCGCGCGCGGGCTGGCCGTCCTCGACGACGAGGGGGCGCATGTCGTGTCGGGCGTCGCCACGACGCTCGAACTTGCGAACGCCTGCCTCGAAGACGGCACATCGCTCGCCGCCGCGGCGCAGGCCCGCCGGGGCGAGGCCATCGACCTCGCCGCCGTGCGCCTGCTCAGCCCCATCGACCATCCGGACGACGCGCATCTTCTGGTGAGCGGGACCGGGCTCACCCATCTCGGTTCGGCGGAGGGGCGCGACCGCATGCACAAGGCCGCCGCGGCCGGCAATGCGACCGACACGATGCGCATGTTCCTCATGGGCCTCGAAGGCGGAAAACCCGAGACGGGCGAGGGGGTGCAGCCCGAATGGTTCTACAAGGGTGACGGATCCATCATCGCCGCGCCGGGCGAGCCGGTGGTCCAGCCGTCCTTTGCCGGGGACGGCGGCGAGGAACCGGAGATCGCCGGCGTCTACCTCATCGACGGCGAGGGCCGGCCACGCAGGCTCGGCTTCGCGCTGGGCAACGAGTTTTCGGACCACGTGACCGAGCAGGTGAACTATCTCTGGCTCGCCCATTCGAAGCTGCGCTCTGCCGCGCTTGGCCCGGAACTGCTGCTCGGCGATCTGCCCGCCCATGTGGAGGGAACGTCCCGCGTGCTTCGCGGGAAGGAAACGCTCTGGGAAAAGCCGTTTCTTTCGGGGGAGGCGAACATGTCGCACTCCATCGAAAACCTCGAACATCACCATTTCAAATATGCGTCCTTCCGCCGGCCCGGCGATCTCCACGTGCATTTCTTCGGCACGGCGACCTTGTCCTTTGCCGACGCGGTGAAAACACGCGAGGACGACATTTTCGAGATCAGCGCCGCCCCGTTCCGGATGCCGGTGCGCAATCCGCTGCGCCGCGCGGCCGATGACGCGGACAGCCGCGTGGTTCCCCTATGATCCGGCTGGGTCTCGTCGGGCTGGGCAAGATCGCGCGCGATCAGCATCTGCCCGCCATCGCGCGCACCGACGGCATCGAACTGGTCGCCGTAGCCAGCCCCCACGCGGTCGCCGACGTCCCGGTGTACCACGATATCGAGGCCATGCTCGCGAGCGAGACGCAGCTCGACGCCGTCGTCCTCTGTCAGCCGCCGCAATTGCGCTTCGATGCCGCAATGGCCGCTCTGCGCGCGGGCAAGCACGTGTTCCTCGAAAAGCCGCCGGGCGTCACCCTGTCGGAGGTGGAGGCGCTTATCCAGAGTGCCGGCACGGCGGACCGCACGCTGTTCGCGGCATGGCATTCGCGCGAGGGGGCAGGCGTCGCCAAGGCGCGCGCATGGCTCGCCGATCGAAGCGTGAAGGCGGCGCGGATCGAGTGGAAGGAGGACGTGCGCGTCTGGCATCCGGGGCAACACTGGATCTGGGAGCCGGGCGGCTTCGGCGTGTTCGATCCGGGTATCAACGCGCTTTCGATACTGACCGCGGTGCTGCCGGAGCCTGTTCGCGTGACGGGTGCGGTGCTCGACACCCCGGCGAACCGGGCCGCGCCCATCGCGGCAAGGCTCGACATGGCGACGGCGTCGGGTCAGCCGGTCGTGGCGGAGTTCGACTTTCTCCAGACCGGCCCGCAAAAATGGAACATTGCGGTGGACACCGACGCGGGCGAGCTGATGCTCCGCGAGGGGGGCAACCGGCTGTTCATCGACGGTGAGGAAGTCGAAACCGGGGGCGAGCGGGAATATCCTGCGCTCTACGACCGGTTCGTGACACTTGTCCGCGAGGGGCGCAGTGATGTAGATATTGCCCCGCTCCGCATCGTGGCGGATGCGTTTCTGTGCGGTCGCGGCCGGACGGTGGACCCTTTTCACGAGGATGGGTGAGAGTCAGCATCGCATGAGCGGGCGCCGGGAACGCATGAACCAACTCGTCGCGCGCAAGATCGGGACGGAGATTCTCAAGGGCGAACGCCCGCCCGGCAGCGGTTTCAGGGGGGAGATCGAGGAGGCGGACGCGTGGGGCGTGTCCCGCACCGTCTATCGCGAGGCGATGCGCTCGCTCATCGCGAAGGGCCTGATCGAGAGTAGGCCGCGCCGCGGCACCCACGTGCGCGATCCGCATCACTGGAACCTGCTCGATCTCGACATCCTGTCATGGATCCTCTCGGACGAGCCGGATCCGGCGTTCTCGGGCGAAATCTTCGAATTGCGCGCCATCATCGAGCCGGCCGCCGCGGCCATGGCGGCACAGCGCCGTAGCGATGCCCATCTCGCCCGGATGGAAGACGCACTGAACCAGATGGAAAGGGCGGGGCTCGCCACGGACGAGGGGCGGCTTGCCGACCGGGCCTTCCACGCGGCGATCTTCGATGCGTCGGGCAATAATTTCTTCATCGCCCTGTCCGCACCGGTCGAGGCGGCGGTCGGCATGACCACCCGGTTCAAGCAGGAAAATCAGGCCGAACCACGCGATTCCCTCCCCGACCATCAGGCCGTCTTTGCCGCCATCGCGAAACAGGATGCGGATGCGGCGTCCCGCACGATGGCAAAGCTCGTGACGCTGGCGTGGGACGACATGCGGCTCGCCGTCGGGCCACGCGACTAGACCCCGCGCCCGGCAGCGGCTCGCCAGCCATTGCGGACGGCGGCATCGGTGTCCTGCCCCTTTTCGTGCACGCTCCGCGGGCAGGGCGTGCGGCCGTCCGGAACGGGACTGCACCTGCGGCGTCTTCGCATGAAAGGAGACATTTCATGCCCGATACGCCGCTTACCAACGCCGCGCGCGACCTGCCCGAAAATCGCGCCGTCATGCTGACCCGCATGGGGAAGGATGGCGCGATCGAGGTGCGCGATGCGACCATGCCCGCCCCCCACGACGACGGGATCGTGATCCGTGTCGAGGCGGCGAGCGTCAATCCCGTGGACTGGAAAATCCGCGATGGGGCGGCGCCGTTCGTCGACGAGGATGACCTGCCCGCGCCGATGGGTCGCGATTGCGCGGGAACGATCGCGCTGCTCGGCCCGGCGGCGCACAACATGCTGAGCATCGGGCAAAGAGTGATGGCGCATGTCGGCGGCTTCGAACGCGGCGGGCAGGCCCGCTTCGTCCGCGTCGACGCGACCGAATTCACGGCCATTCCCGACGGCGTGTCGACGATTGACGCAGGCGCGGTCGGCCTGATCGGGATGACCGCGTGGCAGGGGCTTTTCGATCATGGCGGGCTGGAGGCGGGGCAGAGCGTGCTCATCCACGGCGGCGCGGGCGGTGTCGGCCATCTCGCGGTGCAGCTTGCGCGGATCAAGGGGGCGACCGTCTATGCGACCTGCTCCGGCGAGGACGTCGATTTCGTCGAATCGCTCGGCGCGAAGATGGTGATCGATTACGAAGCGCAGGATTTCGAGGATGTCGTGAACGACTTGGATCTCGTGTTCGACCTCATCGGCGGAGAGGTGCAGGAACGCTCCCTCGCCGTGATCAGGGACGGCGGCACGCTCATCACGACGGTCGCGGAGAACGATACGATCGAGGCGCCGCGCGGCATCCGTGTCGAAAGTTACATGGCGAGCCCGGACAACGGGGTGCTCGCCGCGATTCTCGACCATATGAAGGATGAGACGCTGCGCGTGGAGGTGGCAAAGACCTTTCCTCTCGACGCGGCGCAGGACGGCTATGTCCATAATCGCGAGGGGCACGACCGTGGGAAAACCGTGCTGCTCGTATGATACGCGAGCCGCCGCAGAACCCTGCGCGAACCGCATTTCCGGGCAAGCATGCGATAGAATCGATAGGCATGCCGTAAGTCTTGGTCAACGAACCTGTGTTAATGCATGTTCGTGAAATTCCGGCCATCATTTCCCCGGCGCTATGCCAGACAATTGGGCGCGGTTGCGGCGTTGATCATGACGCCGGCAGCCGTTGTCGGGGAGGCCGCCGCCCATTGCATCGGGAGCGATGATCCCGTCATCATCCGGCTGGAGCGGGAAACCGGGCGCGATCCCAAGGCCGCGGTGGACATGATCGCAAGGCAGATCGCGCGGACCGACCGTGAGGACAGGAACCGGCTGGCCTTGCTCTATCTCGCCAAGTTCAAGGCAACGTACATGAGCGGGGGCGACGCCTTGCCCCTGCTCGAAAAAGCGCGGCAGGCGGCGAGCGGATTCCCGCCCGATCACGTGGCGAACCTCACGATCCGGCTTGCCGATGTTCCGTTGATGGACGACAATGCGGCAAAGCTGCGAGCCCTCGCGGCCATCACGCGCGATTACGGTTCGCTGCCGGAGGGAAGCATGGCGCGCACGTGCCGGGGGCTCAATCTCGCCTTCGAATATGCGATGCGCAACCGCCCGCGCGAGGCGTTCATCCTTGCAACGCAGGCCTATCGCAACAGCGAGGCGCACAAGGATACGATCGCCCGGGCAAGCGCGGCATCCTTTCTCGCCTATCTCGTGTCGACGGGCCGCGATTTCGCCTATGCCAGGGAGTTGCAGACCGAGGCACTCGCCATTTTCCTCAAGCTCGGGCAGGCCGATCTCGCCTCCAATGAGCTGGTCCTGCGCGGATATGCGCAGCTTGCGGACGATGAGTGGAAAGGCGCGCTGGACGATTTCGATGCCGCCGCCGATCTCTCGCGCCGATACGACAATTCCTATGCGGTCCATTATGCAGAACTTGGATCCTGCATGGCGGCGCTCGACGGGGAGGCTTTTGAAACGGCGGCCCCGGCGTGCGAAAGTGCGTATGCCGGGTTCGCGCCCGAGGGCGGGCCGAAGGCGTTTGCCGCGGCCGCTTCGCTCGCCGGTCTTCGCGTTGCGCAGGGTGACCCGCGCGAGGCGATTGCGCTGCTCGATCCGCTGCTTGCCGGCGAACGCGGCGAAAATCAGATCGAGGACTGGATGGTTGCGTTCAGGACGCGCGCGGATGCGCTCGCATCGGTCGACCGCTACGCCGAGGCTTATGCCGATCTGCAGAAGGTGACCGAACTGTCCGAAGCCTACGTCGAAACCGAACTCGAGAGCGGGACGACGGCCCTGCGCGCCCGGTTCAAGACGCGCGAGCTCGAGGACAGCCTCGCGGAGGAGCAACGGCGCAGCGAGGCACGACTGCGGCTTGTCACTGTCGTCGTCCTGGGTGCGATCGTGACCTTTTCTCTCCTTGGCATTCTCGTCTTCGTGCTGGCGCGCCATCGGCGGCAATTCCGCCGGCTCGCCATGACGGATCCGCTGACCGGTCTTGCCAATCGCCGGGCGACCCTGCGCAAGGCGGAGGACGTGTTTCACAATAATGAAGCAGGGCACGCCGACGCGTCCTTTGCCCTGCTCGACATCGATCATTTCAAATCGTGCAATGACGAATTCGGCCATGATGCCGGCGATCGGGTCTTGAGCACGTTTGCCAGTATCATCGAAAGCTGCGTCCGGCCGGGCGATGCGGTGGGACGATGGGGCGGGGAGGAGTTCCTGCTCATCGCCCCGGATGCGAGCGGCAAGGAGCTTGTGCGCATGATCGAGCGGGTCCGCCACGAAGCCGAAGCGGAGTATTTCGATTACGCCCCCGGTTTCCGCCTGCGGTTCAGCGCCGGCATCGCCGAGCTGAGCGAGGCGGGCGGAGAGCCTGACGCTTGCATAAAGCTGGCCGATCGGCGCCTCTATTACGCCAAGGCGCGGGGCCGGAATCAGAGCTGCGCGGAAGGGGACGGCATGTTCGGCAAGGAAGCGGCGGCAGAGCGAAGCCTGCCGCATGCCGTGGGACGGGCGGCGGGCCTGTCTGCTTGAACCTACTGGCCGCGTGACCTTCGGGGAATCCGCGCCATGCGCCGCGCGTCGGCGGCCGGGTGTCGTGCAACCGCGCGAGGCTTGATATAATCGCGATCGGGCGTAACGAAATTGCGCAAGCCGCAATGGGCTCGTGATCATGGCGAAGCGGAGGCGCCCGCAAAGGAATTATTCCTTTTCGCCAAACCCTCGCTATGCCATGCGGCGGTTCGAACGGGGCATTCGCCCCTTGCGGCCAAAGCGCCGACCAACCCGCCATGTCGCCCTATGTCTACAGAAAGGCACCCGACCTCATGACCCAGGCCTTTATCTGCGATGCCATCCGCACTCCCGTCGGCAAGCTGAACGGTGCGCTCGCCAGCGTTCGCGCCGACGATCTTGCCGCTCTTCCGCTGCGTGCGCTCGTCCGGCGCAACGAGGCCGTCGACTGGGCCGGAGTGGACGACGTCATCCTGGGCTGCGCCAATCAGGCGGGTGAGGACAATCGCAACGTCGCGCGCATGGCGGTGCTGCTCTCGGGCATGCCGGAAAGCGTGCCCGGCGTGACGGTGAACCGGCTCTGCGCCTCTGGTATGAACGCGGTGGGTCTTGCCGCGCAGGCGATCCGTTGCGGCGATGCGCAGATGATCGTGGCGGGCGGCGCGGAGAGCATGTCGCGCGCACCCTATGTCATGGGCAAGGCGCGAACCGCATTCGACCGGGCGCAGACGATCGAGGATACGACGCTGGGCTGGCGTTTCGTGAACCCGGCGATGAAGGCGGCCTATGGCGTCGATTCCATGCCGCAGACCGGCGAAAACGTGGCCGACCAATGGGGCGTCACCCGCGAGGATCAGGACCGTTTCGCGCTCGCCAGCCAGCACAAGGCCAAGGCCGCCATCGCCGCCGGACGTTTCGCGGTCGAGATCGAGCCGGTCGAAATTCCGCAGCGCAAGGGTCCGCCGACCGTGTTTGCACAGGACGAGCATCCCCGCGACACTACGCGCGAAGCGCTCGCGGGGTTGAAGCCGGTGGTGCGCGCGGATGGCACGATCACCGCGGGCAACGCCTCCGGCCTCAATGACGGGGCGGCGGCGATGATCGTCGCGTCGGAAAAGGCGGCGGCGGCAAATGGCCTGACGCCGCGGGCGCGCGTGCTGTCCATGGCGGCATCGGGCATCGCGCCGCGCGTCATGGGCGTCGGCCCGGTCGAAGCGGCGCGCAAGGCGCTCGCCCTCGCTGGGGTGGATGTCGGCGATCTTTCGGTGATCGAACTCAACGAAGCCTTCGCAAGCCAGGCAATCGCCACGCTGCGCGATCTCGGTATCGACCCGCTCGACGATGCGCGGGTCAATCCGAACGGCGGCGCCATTGCGCTGGGTCATCCGCTCGGCATGTCAGGCGCACGGATCGCCATGACCGCGGTCGAGGAATTGCAGCGGACCGAAGGCCGCTACGCGCTGATCTTCATGTGCGTCGGCGTCGGGCAGGGCATGGCAATGATCGTCGAACGCGTCTGATCACTCTCGCGGTGTGTGCTTGCCCCGCACGGGGCGGTGCGCATCCACGCTGTCGCCGCACGGCGGATGGCGGGCAATTGTGCACGCGGCTGGCGCCGTGCACGGTTTGTGAACCGATGTCGACCGGCTGCAATGCCGGGCCGGCTCGCGACTTTTGCGCAGTGCCCGCATGCCCGCCCTGCCGCCTCCGTTCCGTATCCCGAACATGATCCGCTGACGTTCCTCCCGCACCTCATCATCATCGAGAACTTCGGGACGTTGCCTTCCCCGCCGCCGGACGGACAAATCCGCGCGGCTTGATCAGTCGTGCCATTCGTGTCGTATATTTCTGCATTGTAACAGAGTGTTTCTGGAACAAGGTCGGTTCGGGTCTGTTTGTCTATCGTCTTCGAAACAAAAAGGAAGAACGGTGATGAGCACGGATAATCTGCCACTATTGATTGGCTTTATCGTCATGAGTGTGAGTTCGCTCGCACTTTACGTGAGTGGGGACAAAGGAAAGACGTTCCGACACCATACCCATTTTCATTCCGTCGTGCCCTTCATCGCGGCGACTGCCTATCTCGCCATGCTGCTGGGTGTTGGCGTCATCGAGATTGGCGGCGAGACGATTTATCTTGCGCGCTATGCCGACTGGACGGTGACGACGCCGATCCTGTTGACGGGCCTCGTGCTGACTGCGCTTCACGAGCATCACCGCTTTTCCGGCTTTGTCGTGTCCGTCGTGATTCTCGACGTGCTCATGGTGCTGACCGGGTTGCTGTCCGCGCTGGCGCCCGATGCCGGCGCGCGCTGGATCTGGTTCTGGTGGAGCTCGGCGGCATTTGCGGGCGTGCTGTACCTCCTGTGGAAGCCCGTGCGCGAACGGAGCGAACATTACGGTCAGCCGCTCGATTCCATCTACAAGAAGAACCTTGCCTTCGTGACGGTTGTCTGGCTCGCCTATCCCATCGTATTCGCGATCGGGCCGCAGGGGCTTCGCATTACCGATACCGTCACGAATGTCTGGATCATCTTGGCGCTCGATATCATTGCCAAGGTCGTTTACGGTTTCGTTTCGGTCCGCCGGTTCGGCAAGGTCGACGAGACCGCGGTCGATCTCGCGTAATGACGGTGGCGGCGGGCCTCGCCTTTCTCGCCGTGCTGGTGGCCGGCGTCCCGCACGGAGCCGCCGATGCGCGGTTCGGTTCGGGCGCATGGTCGGCACGATGGGGGCGGCGCGGACCGGCGCTCTTCGTCCTTGCCTATCTCGGCATTCTGGCCGGGGTGGTGGCGGCCTGGATCGTGGCGCCTGCCGCTGCGCTGCTCGCGCTGTTCATGCTGGGAATCCTGCATTTCGGGGAAGAGGAGCGCGGCTGGGCTCGTATCCTGCGCGGTGCATTGCCGGTCATGCTTCCGGCGGTGCTCTGGCCTGGACCGCTGTTCTCGCTTGTTGACCCGCTCATCGGGGCGGTTCCGGCGGAAGCGCGCGTCGGCGTGCGGATCGATGCGCTTGCGGTGTTGTTCGCGGCATCATGGGCGGCATGGCACAGACCGGGCTGGCGCGGGGAGATCGCGATGAACCTCCTGCTCCCGCCGCCGTTCGGTTTCGCGGCCTATTTCGTGCTTCTCCACAGCCTACCGCTGCTGCGAAGGCAAGCGCAGCGGCGCGGCGTCACGCTGCTGCGGCACGTGCTCGACTATGCTGTATTCAGTGTCGGCGCGATCGCCCTGCTCATCGGTTTCGTGCTGTGGCAGGGGGCGTATTGGAGCCATCTCCTTCTCGGGCTTTTGATGTTGAGCGTGCCGCATATGACGATGCCGCATCTGACCGCGCGGATGATGGCACGCCCTCGCCTTCGCGCGGACACATCGGGGCGCCCATGCGTATGGGTGGGAAAGGAGAAAACCACCCATGTCCGATAATCAGACCACGCTCTACACCATGCCCGGCACCTGTTCGCTGGCCGCCAATATCGCCATCGCCTGGATCGATGCGCCGGTTGCGGTGCACAACATGGCCTATGGCGATCACAAGAAGGACGACTATCTCGCCATCAATCCGAAGGGCAAGGTGCCGGCAATCACCTTTCCCGATGGCGATGTCCTGACGGAACTTTCGGCTATTCTTGCCTGGCTGGGCGCGGCCCATGGCGGGGAGGGTTATGCCCGCGATACGACGCTCGGCCGGCGCGAGGCCGAGGCATTGTCGTTCATGACGACCGAGGTTCACGCAAGCTACGGCCCGCATTTCGCGCCGCAGAACTTCGCCCAAAGCGAGGATGCGCAGGAGGAGGTCAAGCAGGCCGCCTACGATACGCTCAAGGATCATTACGCGCGTATGGAGGAGAAGCTGACGACCGCCGGCGGGACGTGGTATCTTGGCGAGCGGAGCTTTGCGGATGCGTTTCTCTATGTGCTCGTGCGCTGGCTCGATCAGACGCCGATGACACTTGCGGACTATCCGGCCCTTGCCGCGCATCGCGATCGGATGGAAGTGGACGAGGGTGTGCGAACCGCTCTCGCGCGGCAGGATATGGAACCGATGGGCGCGGCATAGGGCCAGGGGTGAAGGGGGCAGGGGCGCGGGCCCGTGCCTCCTTTCCATGGGTTCGGCCACCGCGGCGCGGCCAGCGTGTTCAATCCGTGAACGACTTCATGAACAGGCGGTCGAGCCGGCTCGGCTTGACAGGCGCGCTGAACAGGTAGCCTTGCAGATGGCTGGCGCCCAGCTTCGCGAGCAATTCGCGTTGACGCTGCGTCTCCACGCCTTCTGCCACGACCGACATCGACAATTGCCGGGCCAGCCCCACCACCGCGGTCACTATGGCCTTGGCCGCCTGCGAGCTTTCGATTTCGCGGATGAAGGATTTGTCGATCTTGACCGTGTCGAAGCAGAACTTCTGAAAATAGCCGAGCGAGGAATAGCCGATTCCGAAATCGTCGATCGATATGCGAATGCCCATGTCCTTCATCCGTTCGAGCTGGGCGAACGCTTCATCCGCGTTCTGCATCACGAGATTTTCGGTAATCTCAAGCTGCAGGCGGTTTGCCGGAAGGCCGGTTTGGTTCAACGTGTCGGCAATGATCTTCAAAAGCTTGCCGGAATAGAACTGCCGTGGCGACAGGTTCACCGAAACCCTTATTCCGGCGGGCCAGCCCGTCGCATCGGCACAGGCACGCCGCAGGATATTCTCACCCAGCTCGTCGATAAGGCCGGATCCTCGGCGATGGAGATGAACAGATCGGCCGGGATCGGGCCGCGTTCCATGTCGGTCCACCGGGCGAGCGCCTCCACGCCCACGACGGCGCCGGTGTGCACCTCGACGATCGGTTGATAGACGGTTTCGATGCGGTCGTCGGCGATCGCGTTGCGCAGCTTCGTTTCGAGGCGAAGGCGATCGCGTTGCGCGGTGTCCATGGCATCGTCGAAAAAACACGGCTCGCCGCGACCGTCGAGCTTTGCCCGGTACATGGCGAGGTCGGCATTCTGACGCAGAGTTTCGATCGTGTTGCCGTCATCGGGATAGATGACGATGCCGATCGACATGCCGAGATAGGCGGTTACCGCGTCGATCTGGCACGGCGTTTCGAAATCTTCGAACAGGCGCCGGGACAATGTTCGCGCGCGCGTCCGCAGATTGCGACCGGTCAGCAGGCAGGTGAATTCGTCTCCGCCGACGCGTGCGACGCTCGTCCCATCGTCGGCCATGGCGAGCAACCGCTTGCCGACATGTTCGAGCACGCTATCGCCGATGGCGTGGCCGAACTGGTCATTGATCGCCTTGAACCTGTCGATATCGACGGACAGCATGGCAAAGGGCGCGTGATTGCCGACCAGCTCCTCGACCTGTTCAAGGAAGCTCGCCCGGTTGATCAGCCCGGTCAGGCTGTCGAAGCGCGCGAGCCTCCACCGCTCGGCTTCTGACTGCCGCATCTCGGTGAGATCCTCGGACAGGCCGAGCAGATACTGACCCGGTCGGTCCGGGCCGTCGATGAGGACGCGGGTGGTCCGGATGTTGACGACGGAGCCATCGTCGCGCTCGAACGCGCTTTCGCTGCACTCGGGATTGCCGCTCCTGATCGCGCGCAGATCGTTCTGCCTGAAGGCCGGGCCACGCTCGGGGAACAATTCGCTGTCTTCCTTGCCGAGCATCGTGCTGGCAGGACGACCGATGAGATTTTCGGCTTCCTTGTTGAGCAACAGATATTGCCGCGTCTCCGCGTCCTTCACGAACAGCATCAGCGGAAGGTTGGACACCACCGCGTCGAGGAAACGCTTGCTCGCCAGGCGGTCGGCCTGCAGCGCCTTGCGCTCCGAAATATCGCGGACGATCGCGGCGAAACCGCCTTGTGCCGCGTCACCCCACGGGGCGAGGGACAGCTCCACCGGAAAGACCGAGCCATCGCTCCGCCGCGCCTCCAACTCCACGAACCTGCCGACGAGCCGGGTCGGCCCACCCCTGGCCGCCCGCTCGAACCGGGCCTGATGCCCGGCCCGCAAATCCTCGGGTATGATGCGCGTCACGTTCTTGCCGAGCGCCTCTTGTGCCGACCAGCCGAACAGATTCGCCGCCGCGTCGTTCCAGTAGACGATTTCCGCCTTCCGGTTCGCGGCGAGCACGGCGTCGGGCGTCGACGTCACCACCTTGGCCGCGATGTCGGCCTCGCGCCGCGATTTTCGCGCTTCGATCAATTCGCTCACGATGGCGGCGAAATGGTGGAGAAGTTCGAACTTGTCCGCGTCGAAATCGTGCCGCGGACGCCCGTCGATCACGCACAGGCTGCCCACGCAATGGCCCGAGCGAAGGTAAAGCGGCGCGCCGGCATAGAATCGGATATGCGGCGCCCCGGTCACGAGCGGATTTTTCACGAAGCGCGCGTCGCGATGCGTGTCGCGCACGACCATCCCCTTGCGATGGGCGACGACGTGATCGCAAAACGCGACCTCGCGCGGGGTTTCCTTCAACGCGATATTATGGCGCGCCTTGAACCATTGCCGATGCTTGTCGATGAGGCTGACCGCGGCGCTGTGCACGCCGAATATGGAAGCAGTGAGCCGCGTGACGGCGTCGAACTCTTCCTCCTCCTCGGAATCCAGGATGGCGAGTTCGGCAAGAGCGGTAAGCCGTTCTTTCTCGCTCAGCGCGAAGGGATGGGGAGCTTGCAACACCCCGCTGCGCTAGCGGCGTATCGCTTAACGTCTGGTATACGCCGGCTCCGTCAAAACTGCGCAGGGTTCGGCTCGCATCCCCGTCATGTGTCACGGCCACGCGAATGCGGCTTGCTCTGTCCTGCTGATTTGCGTCATAAATCTGTCTTAACATCGGCTTACCGCATTTCGGCATCGGATCGGCCTTCCCGCCGTCCGCATCGTTTTCCAAGAGGGTCACGGATATGGTTGCGAACACGTCAGCGCGCGTCTTTTTCAACGAAATTCACTACGACAATGCAGGCAGCGACATCGGGAAATTCATCGAGATCGCCAATCTCGATTCCGTCGACCTGACGGGGTGGAGCGTGATTCTCTACAACGGATCGAACGGGGCGCCGTATGGCACCATCGCGCTTTCGGGGAGCGAGAGCTTCACCACGGTGAACCTGCCGGTCAACGGGCTTCAGAATGGCGCGCCCGACGGGATGGCGCTTGTCGATGCGGGCGGCGCGGTGGTCATGTTCCTGTCCTACGAAGGCAGCTTTACCGCGGTGGGCGGCGCGGCCGACGGGATGCAGAGCACCGACATCGGGGTCGCCGAGGATGGCACCACGCCGGTCGGCTACTCGCTCCAATTGTCGGGCACGGGCACGAGCTACGGCGATTTCATCTGGACCGGCGCGGCACCGGGCACCTCGGGCGAGGCGAATGCCGGGCAGAGTTTCGCGCAGGACGAGAGCGCGCCCACGGTGTTCTTCAACGAATTCCATTACGACAACGCGGGCAGCGATGTCGGCGAGGCGATCGAGATCGCGGGCAGTGCAGGCACCGATCTTACCGGGTGGTCCATCGCGCTTTACAACGGCAATGGCGGCGGGGTTTACAACACCATCGCGCTGTCGGGCACCATCGCGGATGAGGATGACGGGTTCGGCACGCTCGCCTTTGCCGCAACGGGTCTGCAGAACGGCGTGCCCGATGGCTTCGCGCTGGTCTCGCCCGATGGCACGGTGGTGCAGTTCCTGTCGTACGAAGGCACGTTGACGGCGACGGACGGCCCCGCGGCCGGCATGACCAGCGTCGATGTCGGTGTCGAGGAAGCGGGCAGCCCGGAGGGATTGTCCCTGCAATTGTCGGGCACGGGGTCGAGCTATGACGACTTTACCTGGACCGGGCCTTTGGACGACAGCTTTGGCACCGTGAACGGCGGGCAGGATTTCGTCGCGCCCAATCCGGCCGGCAGCCTCTATGTCGACGATGCCTCCGTCGTCGAAGGGGACAGCGGCACGCGCGATCTCACCTTTACCGTGCGCCGCACCGGCGGCAGCGATGGCGACATTTCCGTCGATTACGCCGTCGTGCTGGGCGATGATGCGCAATCGGCGGATGCGGCCGATATTGCCGGGCCGCTTTCGGGCACGGTCACCTTCGCCGATGGGCAGACGAGCGCGACGATCACCGTCGCGGTAGTGGGCGATACGGTCGCGGAGCCGACCGAAACCTTTGCCCTCACGCTTAACGACGCGACGGGCGGCGCCGATATTCGCGGCGGCACCGCCACCGGTACGATCGAGAATGACGATCTGCTCAACCTCCGCATCGGGGAAATCCAGGGCGAAGGCCACCGCTCGATCTACGAAGGCAGCGAGGTCGAAACGGGCGGCATCGTCACCGCGGTCGCATCGAACGGTTTCTATATGCAGGATCCGGACGGAGACGGTAACGCCGCCACCTCGGACGCCATTTTCGTCTTTACCCGCACGGCGCCTGCTGTCGCGGCGGGCGATGCGGTGCGGGTATCGGGCACGGTCACCGAATTCCTGCCCGGCGGCGATGACAGCAGCCTCACCACGACCGAACTGATGGACGTGAACGTCACAGTCGAAAGCAGCGGCAATGCGTTGCCGCAGGCGGTCGTGATCGGGCCGGACGGGATTTCCCCGCCGACCGAAATCATCGACGACGACGGGATGACCACCTACGATCCGCAGAGCGACGGCATCGATTTCTGGGAAAGCATGGAGGCGATGCGCGTCACCGTGCAAAGCCCCGTCGCGGTCGACAGCACCAATCGTTTCGGCGAAATCTGGACCGTGGCGAGCGACGGCGAGGGCACGCTCCTTGCCACCAATGTCGCGGAAAGCGGCCTTGTCACCGTGCGCGGCGGCGAGGGCGGTCTCGGCGTGTTCGACAGCGGGGCCGGGTCCGATTTCAATCCCGAGCGGATACAGATCGACGGCGGCTACACGCTGAACGGCGTGCGTTTCGATACGCCCGAGGTGGACCCCGGCGCGCGCCTCGACGATGTGACGGGCATCATCGATTACAGCTTCGGCAATTTCGAATTGCGCCCGACCGAGGCAGTGACGGTCGCGGCTGAGGCCGGAAACACGGCCGAAACCTCGATCCTGGAAGGCACGGCGAATCAGTTCACCGTGGCCAATTACAACATCCTCAATTTCGACATCAACGAGGCGGACGGCGATACCGACATTGCCGATGGCCGGCTCGATGCGATCGCCTTCGACATTGGCGTGGCGATGAACGCCCCCGACATCGTCGTGCTGGAGGAAGTGCAGGACGATAGCGGTTCGGCCAATGACGGCACCGTCACGGCAAGCATGAATCTGCAGGCGATCGCCGATGCGATCTACGCCGAAACGGGCATCGTCTACTCCGTGCTCGACAATCCGTTTGTCGAGGATGGGCAGACCGGCGGGCAGCCGGGCGGCAATATTCGCGTGGCCTTCCTCTATCGCGAGGACCGGGTCGATCTCGACGAAAGCTCGGTCTTTACCATCGACGACGAGGCGTTCGCGCGCGTGCCCCTGGGCGCGACGTTCACCTTCAATAGCGAGGAGGTGACGGTCATCGGCAATCATTTCACCTCGCTCATCGGGTCGGACACGACATTCTCCGCCAATCAGCCGCCGGAGATGGCGGGCGCGCTTCGCCGTGCGGAACAGGCCGCCGCGCTCAACGCCTATGTCGAGGGGGTTCTTGCCGAGGATCCCGATGCGAATGTCGTGGTCACCGGCGACTTCAACGATTTCCAGTTCGAGGAAACCCTGCAGATCGTCGCGGGGCAGCTCGACTACGCCGATGGCGCGATCACGGACGGCAGCGATGTCGAACTCGTCAACCTGACGTGGATGCTCGACCCGGCGGAGCGTTACTCCGCCCTGTTCGAAGGCAATGCGCAGCAGATCGACCATATCCTTGCGAGCGAAAACCTGCTCGGCGGGGCGGCGTTCGACATCGTGCATCGCAACATCCCCACCGCGTCGGGCGTGTCGGACCACGATCCGGTGCTGGCCCGGTTCAACCTGGGTGAACGCGTGATCGACGGCGGGAATGGCGCCGACATGCTGACCGGGAATGGCGGCAACGATGTCCTGTTTGGCGGGAATGGCAGCGACGTGCTGATCGCGCTTGGCGGGAACGACAGGCTGTACGGCGGCAATGGTTCGGACACGCTGCTGGGCGGTGCGGGCGATGACTGGCTCGAGGGTGGCAATGGCGCCGACGTGCTCGACGGGGGCGATGGCATGGACATGCTGATCGGTGGACGCGGGCCGGATGTGTTCGTGTTGCATGCCGATGGCACGGCGCAGGACGCGGACATCGTTGCGGATTTCGGCAACGGCCCGGATGCGATACTGATCGAAGGGATGGGCAGCGCACCGATCGCATTCGTGCAGAACGGCGCGGATACCGAAATCTACGCCGGCGATACGCTGATCGGGACGGTTCTCGATGCGAAGGCCGGCGCGGTCGAGGATGCGACGGCCCCGGCCCCCGCCGCGTCCTTCAACAGCGCATATGTGGGCGCCGAACCGGTCGCGGTATCCGAAGCCGGCGATTGGCAGGCGGATTACCTGATCCCGATGCATGCGCTGTCGCAATCGGATCTGGGCTGATGCCGGGGCGGGGCGGGCCGTTTGCGGCCTGCCCCGACCGTATTGCGTTATCTTGCCAATGCGCGTGGGACCGACGTTGATCTAAATCCGGACCAATCTCTCACGGTTTTAGGGTCAAACACGTAACGCGAAAACGATTCCGATTCAGGGGATGCGTTTAAAAATCTTCGTACCGGATCGGCACAATTTGTGCGCGGTCCCACTGCGAAGGATTAAGTCATGTTCCTGCGTCTTGCCGTGGCTGCGGCCACGATCGTTCTCTATTCCGGATCGCCCGCAACTGCACAAAGCTCGGCGACGGCGAATGGTTCCCTGACAATCGTGCAGCCGTTGACGATTACGAAGAATGCGGACCTTCGTTTCGGCAGCATCCTGCGCTCGACGACGAGTGACGGCACGGTGCAGGTCGACGTTTCGGGCCTGCGTTCGGTAAGCGGCGGGGTGGAAAGCATGGATGCGGGCGACACGCCGCAGGCCGCCTCGTTTACGATCGCGGGGGAGGGCGGCCACGCCGTCTCCGTCACCATTCCCAGCAGCTTCGTCCTGTCGAACGGGTCCGAAATGCTGACCGTTGCGACCGCGCATAACCTCTCCGGTTCGCTCAGCGCGCAAACCTTGAGCGGTAGCGCAGGTTCGGCGGGGCAGCTCGACGTGCGCGTCGGCGGGTCGGTCGCGGTCAGCACGGCGACGGTCGCCGGCCTGTATTCCGGCTCCTTCACCGTTTCCACCGCGTATAACTGAGATGCGGGGGGTGCGCAGCGCATTGGCGGCGATGCTGTGCATTGCGATGTTGGCCGGAAGCCCGGCCGCGGCGCAATCCGGCAATGTCAGCCTGTCGCATCACAGGCTGGTCTTTGACGAAGGGACGCGAACCGCGACGCTCTATATCGTGAACAGGGGCGATACGGCGGTGACCTATCGCGTCGACATGATCGAGATGGAGATGAACGCCGATGGGGCGATTACCCCGCTCGGCGACGAGGTGCCCGACACATCGGCCAGTGCGTTCGTCGATTTCACGCCCCGTCGCATCGCGCTCGCCCCGCGGCAGAGCCAGGCGATCAAGGTCAGGGCGCGCGTCCCCGCGTCGCCGGGCGAACGGCGCAGCCATCTCGCCATCACCGCACAGCCGGCGGACGATGCCGGCTTCTCTCCCGAAGAGATCGCCCGCGTGAACCCGAGCTCCATTTCCGTCCGGGTCTCCAGCCTGTTCAGTGTCAGCATCCCGATCATCCTGCGCACCGGGGTCGACGCGGCGGGGGTGACGATCGAATCTCTGCACATGGTTCGCGCACGACCGCAGGAGCGGCCGGTGCTCGCCTTCGATCTGGTGCGGCAGGGGGATGGTTCGGTGTACGGCGATGTCGAAATCGTTGCCGGCTCCGGCAAGAACCGCGAGGTGCTTGAATCCATTCGCGGCATCGCCGTCTATCCGGAGATCGCCCGCCGCGCGGTTCGCGTTTCACTTCCCGAGGACTCGGTGGGTCGCACCGTGCGCGTCGTCTATCGAAACCGGGAAAACGTCGCCGGCAACGAACTGGCGGCAACCGCGCTCAGCCTGCCGTGAGACGGGCGTGGATGGCGGGTGGCGGCATGGTCCTCGCCCTCGCCGGAACGCCGGTTCTGGCTCAGCCGGTTTCCGCCACGCCCTTGCCGGCGCCGGCCCCATGCCTTTCGGATGACAACCTGCTCTGGCTCGAAGTGCGGGTCGGGACCGAACTGCTGGCCGATACGATGGACGCCTATCGCGCAGGCGACGAAATCTTCATCCCGCTCGGCCAGCTGGCGCGTCTGCTCGATCTTTCGGTCCGGGTTTCGCCGGACGGGCTTTCGGCCGCGGGTGATCTGAAACCGCCCGCGGCGCCCTTTGCCATCGATCTTGCCGCGATGACGGCGACCATCGGCACAAATCGGCATCAGCTCGATAGCGGGAGCGTGTGCGCCTTTTCCGGCGATCTGTATCTTGCGACCGAGCTCATCGAACGCGTGTTGCCCGTGCGTCTCCGTCTGCGCCCCGATGCGCAGCTGATGGAGATCGACCCGACCGCCCCGCTTCCTGTCATGTTGCGCCGCGCGGTCGAGGATCGCCGCCGCCATCTCGATCAGAACGAGGCAAAGGGCGTCTATCGCCGGATCGAGGATCCCTATCGCGCGATCACCGCGCCCACGCTCGCCTTTGCCGCCGGCATGCAAACCGCGCGCGGCTTTGCCGATGCGATGCAATGGGTCAATGTGCAGGCGGCGAGCGACCTTGCCTTTGCCGGGTTTCGCGGGGCTTTTGCGGCGAACTCGCGGGGTATGCGGACCGCTCGCCTGTTCCTCGAACGGGTGGATGCCGACAATCGCGCACTCGGCCCGCTCGGGGGGCGGCGCGTCGCGGTGGGCGATGTGAACACGCCCGATGCCCGGCTCGGCGCGCGGAGCGTTCAGGGGCGCGGGCTGTTCTACTCCACCAGCCCCTTGTCGCGCTTCGATTTTTCCGCGCCTGTCGTGCTGGAGGGGGATCTGCCCGCTGGTGAGGATGTCGAACTTTACGTCAATGGCGTCCTCCGGGCGAGTCTGGCCGATGAGGGGATCGGACGCTATCGCTTCGATGGGCTGACGCTGCCGATGGGCGACAATCTGGTGCGCCTCGTATTCTACGGTCCGCAGGGACAGATGCGCGAGGAAGTCCGCCACGTACCCCTCGGCGCAGGGCAGTTGCAACCGGGCGAGAGCGTGTTCCAGCTCGGCATCGCGGAGGCGTTCAAGCCGGTCTATGGCTTCGCGCTCGCCAATTTCATGCAGGCCGAGCAAGGACCGCGCGTCACGCTCGGCCTCGATTACGGGTTGACGTCGGGTTTGACGGTCCATGCCGATGTGATGCGGTATGACCCGTGGGGTGCGGGCGCGCGGATCGCCGCCGCGGCCGGGGTCAAGACCATCGTCGCAAGGACCGGCCTGGATGCGATTGTCGCCTATGATACGCGCGGCGGCCGGGCGGCGAGCCTGCTTGCCGCGACACGCCGGGGCAGCTTCGACCTGCGCGCGAGCCATTCGGAATATGCCGGCGGTTTCATCGACGAAACGCGCGGGCCCATCGGCCTTGGCCTTGGTGCGCTGCGGCGGTCCAGCGAATTACGGATGGGCGTGGCCGCGCCATTGCCGGGCGGGATGCTGCTGCCGCTGTCGTTCGATCTTCGCTATGCCGATTACGACACCGACGGTGCGCGTCTCGACGCCAATATACGCGCGGGCGTGACGCTGGGCCGGGCCTATGTCAATCTCCTGCTCAGCCGGCAACGCCGTGGCGGGCCGATCGCGCTCGACCGGAACGTCGCCGCGGCGGAGGCGATCGTTCCGCTGGCCGGGGCGGTCACGCTGCGGACGGGGCTCACCTATCGCATGACCGACGAGGCAGGCGTTGAGCGCGCATTCATCGCCTCGCAATTCCGGAACCGGTTTGGCGAGTTCCAGATCGGCGCATCGCGCTACGACCGCGGGGTGGCCAGCACGCTTGTGGATATGTCCCATCGTTACCGGATCGCGGGGTGGATATCACGAGCTCTGGCGGGATGGAGCTTGGGAGTGGCGACTGGCGCGCGTCGCTGCAACTGTCCTTCGTTCTCGCGCCCGGCGGAGCGCGGGGCGGCTATCGCCTTTCGTCGGCGAATGGCGCGATCGGGGGGCGGGGGGCGATCGACGCGTTCATCGACGCGAATGGCGACGGACGGCGACAGGATGACGAGGTCGGCGTCAGCGCGCTTCGCGTTCATACTCCCGGGGGGATCGTCACCACCGATGCGGCCGGTTACGCCATCGCGGAGGCGCTCGGCGATTCGTCGCCCGCCCGGCTGCGCATCGACGCATCGCAGACCGGCCAGCTTTATCTCGGCGGTGTGCCCGATGCGTTGATGCTGACCCCGCGGCAGGGGCGAACCGTCCCGATACGCATCGCGATGAGCTTCGCCTCCGAGATCGAGATCCCGGTGTTCTTCGCAACCTCGGATGGCTTTCGCCCGATCGCCGCGATCCTGCTTGGACTTGTGCCGATGGGGGCTGCGGAGGGTGCAGACGGTGCGGGTCCGGTCATCGCGGCGCGCACGGGGCATGACGGCATTGCCATTTTCGGGGCCGTGCCGCCGGGGCGATACACATTGCAAATCGACCCCGATCAGGCCGCCCGGTTCGGCCTCCGCATGGATGAGGTGCCGGTGGTCGAGGTGCCTGCGTCGGGCGGCTACATGCTGCTCGACCGTGCCATTCTCCATGTTCAGGAAGGAACGGTCTGATGTCCCGGTTTGTGATGTGGCTTCTGCTGCCTGCGGCGCTGGCGCTCGGCTGCGTGTCGTCTGCAAAGGCGCAGATCTCGGTGGTGTTTCAGACCGGCGTCGCGCCGCAGCTCGGCGAGATCATCGCCGGTACCGTGCCCACGACGTTCCGGATCGCGCCATCGGGGCAGGTCACGCGCGTGTCGGGCGACGCCATCCGGCTCAGCACGGCGCCGGTGGCCGCGCCCCGCATGATGATATCGTGCCGCGCGCTCAACCTCTCGAACCTGTGTCTTATCCGCTATGTCCGCATTACCATCGTGCCGCAGACGCAGCATGCCGCATCGCGCATCACCATGTTTTATCCGGGGCAACTTTCAGGGGCGAGTTTTCGCAACGGTCCGCCGCCGGGCGGAAGCTCGCTCGATTTTCAGCTCAATCCGATGGGCGTGGGCGACACGACGCTGAGCCTCGCGATGGATGTGGTGGTGGAGCCGGGCTATACCGGCCCCACGACCTTCGCATACAACGTGAGCGTCGCCTTCGATTAAGACAGGATCAGACGGAGAGCCGGGTGCCGGGCGTATCGCCGGATGCGCGAATGTCGCCGGTATCGCCGGAAAGCCGCCGCCGGAACAACGACTTTACCAGCCAGCTTTCCAATATGCGGCCCACGACATAGAGCGCCGCGAAGATACCGGCAAAGATATAGGCGGCCGTCGGCTTGGGACCCTTGTCCTCTTCCGCGTCGTCGGCGCTCGGCTTTTCGGGCACCGGGGCACCGAGTGCGGCGTCGATGAAATGCTGCGGCAGATCCTCGTCCTCGGCCTTTTCCTTTTTATCGCTCTCTTCGGCCTTTGCGGCGTTCGCCTCGTACTGCCCGATGAGCACGGTCACCTGTGCGATGGCGAGGAAGAGCAGCGGCGCGAGGAAGCAATAGAGCAAAGCCCGGCTCTTCATGTTGTAGCGCAGCGCGCGTCCGCCCGGACCCGCCTCGACACGCAGGGTTCCGCCATCGAAGATCGACAGCTTGTCCTGCGCCTCCTGATCCTTTTTGTGAAAGGTCAGGGTGTCGCCGTCGCGCCGATGCGTGGTGCCCCGCGTCGCGAACAGAGGGTCGAGCCGCGCGAAGGCCTCATCGGCATCCTGACCGGGGCGGAGCGGCACCGCGCCCCGGATGTGCCAGATGCTGTCGATCATGGATTTCATGGGCGCTTATCCTTTTGCGCGGAAACGTCGGCGGGACGGGGCGGCGATCGCCCTCACTCGGCGGGAACGGCGGTTTCGCGCTGACCGGGGAAGCGCTCGCGAAACGCCTTCCACCCTTCGGTAAAGGGATAGACCATGGTTTCGCGGATCGACATCGGGCGCCCACCTTCCATGCCGAGCAGTTCCGCCTCGCCGTCGATGGCCGTGCCGAACATGCGGTCGATGATGATCCAGGTGGCCGAGTAATTGCTCCGGCTCGCTTCGTAATCCTGCGAGTGGTGGACGCTGTGGTGCTCCGTCGTGTTGAAGAGGAAGCGCCACCAGTTGGGCGTGTTGAAGCGCACGTTGACATGCTGATAGATCGAGACGGCGATGCCGAGCGACCCGGCCAGCAGCGCGGCGCGCGGCAGGAAGTTGAAGAACCCGCCAATGCCGAGACCGATCAGGAACAGTTCAATCGGGTTGCCGACCGCGCCCTTGTTGATGTTGAGCTGCGTGATGTAGTGATGCGGCGCATGGGTCAGCCACAGCGGGAACCAGTTGTGCATGCCGCGATGCATCCAGTACTGCCCGAAATCGAAGATGAACGAGATCAGGAACGCCTGAAGCAGGAGGGGCAGGCCCATGAACCACAGGAACTTGTCCCATTCGAACACGCCTTGCACAGCCTCGGTCATGAAGTCGGAGCCGAAATAGCTGCCCGCGAGGCTGACGACCGTATAGCCGATGCCGACATAGAACAGGTCGGTCGCCGCTTCCTTCCACGTCAGCCGCCAGCTGGTGAACCGCGGGCTCACCCATTCGAGCGCGAGCAGCAGCGCCTTGAACCCGATGCCGAGGTAGATCGCCGTTTCCGCCGTCGCGAGCGAATTGGGCGCGTAATACCAGAACGCGATGAGCGCGAACAGCATGACCGGCTGAAACCAGGTGAAGACGAATTGCTTGATCGGCCCGCCCTCGACCCGGGGGAGGTTTTCCCAGCCGATGGTAACCGGCGCCTCGGTGCCGATCATCCTGTTTCCTACGCGCGTTCCGTTCATGTCATCTACCTTGGTGACTGCATTCATGGTGCCGTTTTCGCGTCCGGGGACAGCGATGCGGCACTGCACAAATGGTAAAGGGAACAAGAGGGCGCGCGTAAGTGTTCAAATGACGTTTGCCACCGTTGCGCGCGCTATCCGGCGAGGATGCGCATGGCATGGGCCGTTGCCGCCGCGCGGGTTTCGACGCCTAGTTTCGTGAACACCTGCTGCAGATGCTTGTTCACCGTGCGCGGGCTGATTTCGAGGATTTCGCTGATGGTGCGGTTCGATTTTCCGCGCGTCACCCAGAGCAATACCTCCGCCTCGCGCGGGGTGAGGGCGGCCTGTTTCTGCAGGAGGGCAGCCTCCGCGCCCTCGCGAATCTCGGTCAGGCGGACGAGGATTTCGCCGTTCTCTCCGCGTTCGCCGTCACGTGCGCCTTCCATCGTGGCAAGCTCGATCTCGAACGTGTCGAAGGGCGCGCGGATCGAACGGCCCGGCCCCGCAGGGTCGTGGAGCAAACGTGCGGCGGCGGCCCGCAATCCGTCGGGGAGGCGCGATTGCGCGCTGCTCCAGGCCGGATCGACGAGGAGAAGCAGGCTCTCGGCCTGCGGCGTGCACCACAGCAATGTGGCCTCGCTGTCGAGCGCGAGCACATGGCGCCCCGCTACGTCGAGCGCGCGCTGCGAACGATGCGACATGCGCGCATTGGCGAGATGGACGCGGATGCGCGCCATCAATTCGTCCAGCACGACGGGCTTGCGCACGTAATCGACGCCGCCACTTCCCAGCGCCATGATCGCATGTTGCGGTTCGCTCAACCCGGTCATGAAGATGACGGGCAGGTGGGCGAGCGCGGGATCGCGCTTGATCCGGGCCGTCGTCTCGAATCCGTCGAGCCCCGGCATCACCGCGTCCATCAACACGAGATCGGGCACCGTATGGTCCAGCAGGTCGAGCGCGGCCTCCCCGCTTGTCGCGACGAGCGGCGTCATCCCCTCCTGATCCAGCATGTCGACCAGAAAGCGCAGCGAGTCCGGCGTATCGTCCACGACCAGGATCCGGTCGCGCCGGGAAAGCTCTTCCGTCATCGCGATGCCTCTTCGGCAGCGATGCGGGCCAGCGCGGCAAGATCGAACGCATCGAGCGCATCGCGCATCCGGTCGGCCCGCATCGCGGCATCGGGGGCCAGTGCGGCGAAATCGGCGATCCGCTGTTCGAGCGCACGGACATCGCCGCTCCGTGCAAGACGCGCGATCCGGGACAGGCAGGCCGCGACATCGCCGACCGCCGGCGCCCCCTCCGCTTCCGGTATCGGGGCGGGCGCTGGCGGCGTCCCGTCCGCATCGGTCCATTCGATGCCAAGCTGCTGCGCCACGAGATCGAGCAGGCTGGTAAAGTCGAAGGGTTTTAAAAGGAAACCGTCATTCGCGGCCCGGCCATCGCCGCCGCCGTCCCGTTCGTGCGCATTGGCCGACACCATCACGATGCGCATCGCGTCCCCGTGCTGCGCGCGCAAGATTTCCGCCGTTTCCCACCCGGTGCGGCCCGGCATCGATATGTCGAGCAGGACGAACGCCGGCGGGCGGCGTCCGGCCATCGCGATCGCGTCCTCGCCATTGGCCGCAACGGCAATTTCGAAGCCCAGCGGTTCGAGCAGCCCCTCGACCATTTCTGCCTGCTCCGCGTCGTCGTCGACGATGAGAATGCGGCGGCGGCCTTCGTTCTGTCCCGCATCGTTATAGCCGGCGATGCGGGCGGTCGGCGCCGGGCCCGCCGGCGGGGAGGGCGGCTGCGACAGCATTATGCGCACCGTGAACCGGCTTCCCGCGCCGGGCGTGCTTTCCACCGCGATGTCGCCACCCATCATGTGCACCAGCGCGCGGGTGATCGACAGACCGAGCCCCGCCCCCGGCGCGAGGGCGGCGCGCGTTTCGTCGCCACGCTCGAACGGATCGAAAATGCGGGCGCAATCCGCGGGCGCAATGCCGATGCCGGTATCGCGCACTTCAAAGGTTGCGACATCGCTGCGGTAATGCACCGCCAGCGTCACGGAGCCATCTTTCGTGAATTTGATCGCGTTGGACAACAGGTTGATGAGCACCTGGCGCAGCCTCTTCGCATCGCCGCGCACGAATTCGGGCAGCGTGCCCGGCCGTTCGAGGGTGAGCGACAGCCCCCGTGCGCGGGCCTGCGGCTCGAACATGGCGATCATCTGGTCGAGCAGGGCGGGAAAGCGGATCGCCTCGCGCTGAAGCCGCAGGACGCCGTTCTCCACCTGCGAAAGGTCGAGCAGACCCTCGACCAGATTGGTCAGATGCTCGCATGATCGCCGGATGATCTGTGCCGCGCGCATCGCATCGCGCCCCTCCTTGCGCTCCAGCAATTGCGCATGGCCATATATTGCATTGAGGGGCGAGCGGATTTCATGGCTGAGGCTGGCGAGGAAGCGGCTCTTCGCCTCGTTCGCGGACTGCGCGCGGCGGGCCTCCTGCGACAGCCGGGCGTTTTCCGCCTCGAGCGCGGCCATGCGGCGCGATGGAGCATCATCGCCCGCGCCCCCCGCCGGGTCCGTCTCCCTGGAATGGCCTGTCACCGTCATCCCGCCAGCCTTAGCGCCCGCCGGGCAGGAGGCAATCGCGGCTTATGACGCAATGCCGGGGCCGCTTGCACGGCGCCGGTGCGGCCCGCGTGGCTGGATGACGCCGGCGCCATTCAACCTTGCGCGATAAAGGCGCGCCACCCGTCCAGATGCGTGATATCCTCCGCCCCGTCGAGCGCGCGCGGTTCCGCGACAAAGCCCTTGACGCTGCTGCCGTCGGAAAGCGTGACCGTACCGATGGCGAGCGGGGCGGGCACCTCGGCGGTGAAGCTGCCGAAATGGGCGACGTCCAGCTCGTAGATCTCGACCGGGATTTCGGCGCCGTCCGCGCTATACGCAAGGGCGGGCTTGGGGGGCGTGCTGTCGGCCATGGCATAGAGGCGATAGCTCGGCGCGGTGGTCGTCTCCGCGATGAATTCGGCATCGCGCGAAGTCAGTTGCCAGTGCAGCGGCATGTCCTTCAGATGGGCGCCGACGACGGCCAGTTTCACACGTTCCACGATAGTCTCCTCGGCAAGGGGCGGGGGCGGCGGCAATTCGGCCGCATCGAGATAGTTCTGCGCCGCGTCGATCAACGCGGCATCCGTATCCGCCGGCCCGATCAGCGTGATGCCGAAGCCGGTGCGATTGGTGCGCGCACCCGCCGGCACGGCGATCGCCGCCATGTCGAGCAGGTTCACGAAATTGGTATAGAAACCCAGATTGCTGTTGAGCGCGACCGGCGCCGCCTCCAGCTCGCGGACCCGGTAAGTGGTGCCCGTGGTCGGAAAGGCGAGCATGTCGACATCGTCCCAAAGCTCATCGGCATGGCGTTTCAGCTCGGCCAGACGATAGATGCCGTTCCACAATTCGACCGCGCTCATGCCGGTGCCCGCACTCACCACCTCGCGCACGGTGGGATCGATGGCGTCGGGATCGTCGCGCAGCAATTCGGCGATGGCGGCGGTGCGCTCCGCCACCCACGGCCCGCCGTAAAGCAGGCGCGCCGCCTCCAGCAATGGCGCAATGTTCAGCTCGACAATCTCGGCATCCCGGCCCAGCGTTGCGAGCGCCCGGTCATAAAGCGTCTCGGACTGTGTATCGCCGAAAAAGGCGCGCTGGTCCTTGCGCGGGACGCCGATGCGCGACGCCGCGATGCCGCGATGCGCCAGAGGTTTCGACCAGGGATCGCGCGGATCGAAGCCTGCGACCACCGCATCGGCGAGTCGGGCATCGGCGGAATCATTGGCAAATACGGTGATGCAATCGATGCTGCGGCACGCGGGCACAAGCCCGTCGGTGCTCCACCGCCCCTTCGTCGGCTTGAACCCGATCAGGTGATTGAATGCGGCCGGCACACGCCCCGATCCCGCCGTATCCGTGCCGAGCGCGATCGGGACCAGCCCCGCCGCCACGCAGATGGAGGAGCCGGAACTCGATCCGCCGCTGACATAGTCGGGATTATAGGCATTGCGCGGAATGCCATACGGGCTGCGCACGCCGACGAGGCCGGTCGCGAACTGATCGAGATTGGTCTTGCCCACGCAGATCGCACCGGCCTGTTCGAGCCGGGCCACGACCGTCGCGGACCGTTCGGGACGATAGGCGAAGGCGGGACATGCCGCGGTCGTCTCCAAGCCGGCGACGTCGATATTGTCCTTTACCGCAAAGGGCACGCCGGCAAGTGGCAGGCTCTCCCCATCCGCGATGCGGGCGTCGATCCGCCGGGCCGCCTCGCGCAGGGTGTCGGGCGACGCGCGCGAAATCCAGATGGCCGGCTGCACAGCATCGTAGCGTTCGATGCGGGCGATCGCCTCCTCCATGATCGCGGCGGCGCTGCTCCTGCCGGTGGCGACGGCGTCGGCGATTTCGGTGGCGCTGCGCAGATTTGTCATGCTCATGCCTCCCGCCGCAGGGCGACCATCGGCGCGCCGGGGGTGAGCGCCTGGCGCTCCTCGGCATAGATGGCCGCGATCGTGCCGCTCGCCGGGCTTTCGAACGGGCATTCCATCTTCATGGATTCGATGATGGCGATGATCTGCCCCTCGGTCACGCTGTCTCCCGGCGCCACATTCATCTTCCACACGCTCCCGCCAAAGGGCGCCTCGATCAGCTCGGCCCCGTCGGGAACCTCGATGGCCGGGGCCGCAGCGCCGAGCCCGACCTCATCCTCGATGAGATCGCTCACCCGGTCGAATTCGCCGGAGCGTTCCCATTCGGCGCGCTCTGTATCGAAGGCGGCCTGTCGGGTTTTCTCGAACGCGGCGATGGATTCGGCATGTTCGGCAAGGAAAGCGCGATAATCGGCGAGGCGGAACTCCGAATGCTCGACCTCGATCGCGCGGCGTCCGTTGGGAAAATCGCGGCGCCATTCGGCAAGCTCGTGGGCATCCACCTTGAAGAAGCGGATCTGATCGAAAAAGCGCAGCAGCCACGGCTTTCCATCGACGAAGGCGCCGGTCTGCCTGTGGGTGTTCCACACCTGGATCGTGCGGCCGAAAAGCTGGTATCCGCCCGGTCCTTCCATGCCGTAGATGCACATGTAGGCCCCGCCGATTCCCACCACATTGGGCGGGGTCCACGTGCGCGCCGGATTATACTTCGTCGTGACCAGCCTTTGCCGCGGGTCGACGGGCGTCGCGACCGGCGCGCCGAGGTACACATCGCCCAGCCCCATGACGAGATAGCTCGCATCGAAGATCAGCTTCTCCACCGCGTCGGCATCGGGTAGGCCGTTGATGCGGCGGATGAACTCGATATTGTCCGGGCACCACGGTGCATCGTCGCGGACCGCGCCCATGTATTTCTCGATCGTTTCCTCGATCGCCGGGTCGCGCCAGCTCAGCGGGAGATGCACGATGCGCGAGGGCACGGTGAAATCCTCAAGATCGCCCAATGCTTCTTCCGCCGCGATGAGCGCGTCGAGCGCGCCCTTCTGATCCAGAGAATGCCCGTCGAAATGCAGTTGCAGCGAGCGGATGCCGGGCACGATGTCGATCACGCCAGGCAGGGCGCGCCGTTCGAGTTCCTCCATCAGGGCGTGCACGCGAATGCGCAATTCGATGTCGAGCACGATGTCCCCGTATTCGACGAGGATATTGCGGTCGCCCTGCTGTCGATAGACGGTGCGCGGGCGGTGCCCCTGCGCCTCGATCATGCCGAGAACGGGGGAGAGCGCGGCAAGGTCGGAGCCCGCATCGGGCGTATCGTCGTGCGACAGGGGCAGGCGGTCGGCCTGTGCCGCATCCTCCACTGTGACGGGGACGAAGCGGACGGTATCGTCGGGCGAAAGCTGTCCGATCTTCCATCTGTCCGCTGCGATCACCGTGAACGGACAGACGAACCCGCCGAGCGAAGGGCCGTCCGGTCCCAGGATGATCGGCATGTCGCCGGTGAAATCGACCGCGCCGATGGCATAGGGATTGTCGTGAATGTTCGACGGGTGCAGCCCGGCCTCGCCGCCGTCCTTGCGCGCCCATTCAGGTTTCGGCCCGACGAGCCGCACCCCGGTCCGGTTGCTGTTGTAATGCACCTGCCAGCGGGCATCGGCGATCTGCGCGATGTCGGCCTCGGTAAAGAAATCCGGCGCGCCGTGCGGCCCGTAAAGCACGCGCAGCGCCCATTGCGTGCCGAACGCGGGTTCGCCCGTCAGCGGACAGGGCGCGGCGGTTTCGCCACGTTCGAGATGCAGCGTATCGCCCGCAAGCAATTGCCGCGCGGCATGCCCGCCGAACTGTCCCAGCGCAAAGGTGCTGCGGCTGCCGAGATAGGACGCAATGTCGAGCCCGCCGGCGAACAGGACATAGCCGCGCACGCCGCCGCCACTCACCCGGCCAAGCGCGAGCGTCTGCCCGGCCGCGATGTCGAGCACGGTGCCCCTCGGCGCCGGTTCGCCATCCAGCGTGGCGCCGAAATCCGCGCCCATGAGACAGATTCGCGCATCCGCATTGAAGAGCAGCGTCGGCCCGCTCGCCGTCATTTCGAGGCCCGCCGTACCCTCCGCATTGCCGAGCATCAGATTGCCGAGCCGGAACGAACGGTCGTCCATCGGGCCGGAGGGCGGCACGCCGACGGACCAGTATCCCTCGCGGCCGGGCCAGTCCTGTACCGTCGTCGCGGTGCCGCCGCTGATCACGCGGATGCTCGCCGGGCGGTAGTCGATGGTTTCAAGCAGCTTGGTCGAGACCGTCCCTCGGCCAAAATCCCCGTCGCGCAATACGTCGCGCAACCATCGCAGATTCGTCTCGATCCCGTCGATGCGCGTGTCGTCGAGCGCGTCCTGCATCGCGCCGATCGCGGCCTCGCGCGTGTCGGCGTGGACGATCATCTTGGCCAGCATGGGATCGTACCATGCGCTGATCTCGCTCCCCGCCATGCACCAGCGTTCGACGCGCACGTCGTCCGGAAACTCCACGGCGGTCAGCGTGCCGACCGTGGGCCGGTAATCCATCGCGGGATCCTCGGCATAGAGGCGCACCTGTATCGCGTGGCCCTTCGCCACCGGGGCGTCGGCGTCCATGAACGCGAAATCGCCCTGTGCGCCCCGGATCATCCATTCGACGATGTCGATGCCCATGACCTCTTCGGTGACGCCGTGCTCCACCTGAAGCCGGGTGTTCATTTCGAGGAAGAAGAACTCCTCCCGCTCCGCATCGAACAGGAATTCCACCGTGCCGGCCGAAAGATAATGCGCCGCCTCACCCAGCCGGACCGCCGCACCGATCAGCTCCGCACGCTTGGCATCCGACAGGCACGGGGCGGGCGCTTCCTCCACCACTTTCTGATTGCGACGCTGGAGCGAGCAGTCCCGTTCGCCCAATGGCGTAATGCGACCGGCGCCATCGCCGAAGATCTGCACCTCGATATGGCGCGCACGCCCGATATACCGTTCGAGGAACACGCCCGCGTCGCCGAAATTGCCCTGGCCGAGCCGCGCCACCGCGTCGAACCCGTCGCGCACCGCGGCCTCGTCCTCGCAAATGCGCATGCCGATGCCGCCGCCGCCCGCGGTCGCCTTCACGATCACGGGAAAGCCGATGTCGCGCGCGGCCCCGGCCGCTTCCTCGCGGTCGGTGAGCAGGCCGGTGCCGGGGGCAAGCGGGACGCCGTGGCGCGCGGCAAGATCGCGGGCGCTATGCTTCAGGCCGAAAGTGCGGATGTCGTCCGCCGTCGGCCCGATAAACACGATCCCCGCCTCCTTGCACGCCTCGGCGAATTCGGTGCTTTCGGCGAGAAAGCCATAGCCGGGGTGGATCGCCCCCGCGCCGCTCTCGCGCGCGGCATCGAGGATCGAAGGGATGGAAAGATAGCTTTGCGATGCCGTCGCCGGACCGATGCAGATGGCATGGTCGGCCTGCGAGACATGGAGCGAACCTGCATCCGCCTCGGAATAGACCGCGACGGAGCGCAGCCCCATGCGGCGGAGCGTGCGAATGATCCGCGTTGCGATAGCGCCCCGGTTGGCGACGAGGACCGTATCGAAGCTCATGCCGAAACGATCATGCGGACGGGGGTGGGGTTGAACGCGTTGCACGGATTGTTGATCTGCGGACAATTGGACACGACCACGATCACGTCCATTTCGGCATGGAGATCGACGGTGAGGCCCGGTGCGGAGATGCCGTCCACGATGCCGAGCGAGCCGTCATCCTCCACCGGCACGTTCATGAAGAAATTGATGTTGGACACCATGTCGCGCTTCCCCCGCCGTTCGGTGAGGTTCGCCTCCAGGAAATTTTCGACGCAGGCGTGTTGCGACTTCGTATGATGACCGTATCGCAAGGTATTGGATTCGCACGAACATGCGCCGCCGATGGTGTCGTGATATTCGACCGAGGTATCGGTGATCGTCATCATCGGGCGCCCTTCGTTCGAGCGCAGCACGGTGCCCTTGCGCAGGAACAGATTGCCCTGCGCGGCGACGGTGTCCTGCGCGCTGTAACGTTCGGCATCGTCCGCTTCGCTATAGAGCAGGAAATCGACGGCCTGGTTGCCCTCCACATCGACGATGCGCAGCGTCTGCCCGGCCTTCACATGGTGGAGCCAGGGTGCGCGGGCGGCGACGATTTCGTCATGCACGATCGGGCCGGGGAGGCCGGCAACATTCGGGTCGTTGCTCATGTCGGCAAGTCCTTCTATCAGCAGCGCCGTTCAGCGGCGGTAGTAGTCTTCGACGTTCTGAAACGCGCGCAAGCCTTCGGGCGTGGCGTTGCGCACCGGGTCGTCGGCCGGGGCGGGGGCGCCGCGCCATGCCGTCGCACGCAGCGGGGTCACGCTCCATTCCGCGCGCGGGTCGAGCACGTGGGGGCAATTGGCGAGCACGACGATCACGTCCATCTCGGCGCGCATCACGATTTCGCGGCCTTTCTCGAACGGGCCGACCTGCGGGGTAATGGTCCCGTCCTTCCCGATCCGCGTGCCCTTGAACAGGTTCACGCACGGGTGCACGTCGCGCCGCGTCAGCCCGTGCTTGGCCGAGCCGAGGATGAGCCGGTCGCGCCCGTTGGGGGTGGGGCCGCTGTTGCGCCCCTCGCCATATTTCGCCGCGTTGGTGGCCGCGTTCGACGTGCCGCAAAACGTGTCATGCGTGCCGGCGCCGTCCTCGATCACGCTCATCAGCACGCGGCCCATGTCGGACAGGAGCAGCCGTCCGATCGCGAGATAGGCGTTCCACTGCACCTTTACCGTATCGGCGACGTTCAGCCGCTCCGTCGGCATGTCCGCATTGTAGAGCAGCATCGAGGCACAGGCATCGCCGCCAATATCGACGAGCCGCAGTCGCGTCCCGCGTTTCAGCACGCGGGTCGCATAGCCGCCCGCCGCGATCGTTTCCTCCCACACCAGGTCGCCTGTATCGACACCATCGGGCAGGTCGTCGGCGACGGGCGGGATGATCGGCATGGCCTCCGCGACGGTTCCGGCCATGGCGCGCGCATGGTCGCGCGCGGCCATCGGGTTGGCGAGATTGGTTGTCATACCTTCGCGTCCTTGTTTTTTGCCTTGCGTCCTTTGGCGGCGGGCTCCGGCGCATCGGCGGATGCGGCCCATTCCGGCGTGTCCAGTTCGTGCAAGGGGGGGAGCAGGGCGGTTGTCGTCACCAGCTGAAGCTGATTGATGCCGCGAATGCTGCGCAAGGCATCGCACAGCTCTTCGAGCCGCATCGCCGGCCCCTGCACGAGCAACACCTCCAGCGACTGATCATCCTCGAGGAAGACATGCTGCGAGGAGATGACTTCCTTCAGGTAATCCGCCTGCGTCTCGGCGAGCTGTTGCCGCACGCGCCCGCGATTGCCGCGATAGACGAGGGTGATCGTCCCCGCGAGCATGTCGTCCGGGCGGAACTGCGCCTCATGCTCCGCGAGCGCGTGGCGGATCAGCTCGGCGATAAGCTGCGAGCGGGAGGGAAGCCCGCGCTCCTCCACCATCATGTCGAGCTGACGGAACAATTCGGCGGGCAGGCTCATGCTCAGACGCGCCAGATTGTTGGAATCGGAACTCATGCGACCTCTTTCTCAATTATTACGTTTATTGTCAATCGTAATACTGTTGGTGTCATCGGCCCGAAGGTTCGCCCGGTCATCGCTGCGATCTTCCAGCGCCGCCGGATCCTTCTTCGACAGCTCCAGGTCGTAGACCGCCGTGGCGCCGAAACGGTGCGGCGCGTGCGGATCGTGGCGGCGCTTGTCGAGCGTGAGAACCCGCGTGCCGAGCGTGAACGCTTCCTTCAGATCATGGGTGACCATGATCACGGTCAGCGCATATTCGTTCCACAGCCGGGTGATGAGCGCATGCATATCCGCGCGGATACCGGGGTCGAGCGCGCCGAACGGTTCGTCCAGCAACAGGATCCGCGGCCGCTTGATGAGCGCCTGCGCAATGGCGAGCCGCTGCTGCATCCCGCCCGACATTTCCGCGGGGTAGAGGTGCATCGCATCCTTGAGCCCCACGGCGTCGAGCATCTCCTCCGCCTGCTCACGCGCGGCCCGCTTGCCCGCACCGAACAGACGGGCGGCAAAGGGGGCCTGCGCACATTCGAGGCCGAACATCACATTGCCCAGCGCGGACAGATGCGCGAACACCGAATAGCGTTGAAACACGACCCCGCGATCCGGCCCGCATTCGGGGGGAAGCGTCTCCCCGTCGAGGAGGATGGACCCCCGCGTCGGTGCCTCCTGTCCCAGGATCACGCGCAGCAGGCTGCTCTTGCCCGCGCCCGAGGGGCCGATGATCGATACGAAGGACCGGTCCGCAATGTCGAGCGAGACATTCTCCAGCACGATCTTGTCGCCATATTCGACCCAGATATTGCGGAGGCTCAGCAGCGCGCTCAATATCCTGCTCCATGGGCCCAGGGGAACATGCGGCGGCTCGCCTGCGTGAGCAGCAGGTCCATCGTCACGGCGAGCAGCGCAATCCACGCCACATAGGGCAGGATGATGTCCATCGACAGGTAGCGCCGCACCAGAAAGATGCGATAGCCAAGCCCCACGTCCGCCGCGATCGCCTCCGCGGAAATCAGGAACACCCATGCCGGGCCGAGCGAGAGCCGCACCGCATGGATGAGCCGGGGCATCGCCTGCGGGAGAGCGACCCGGATCATCACCTGCCAGCTATTGGCGCCCAGTGTCTGTGCCTTGATGATCTGTTCGCGGGGCAGGGCGGCGATATGGGCGGCGATGTCACGGATCATGAACGGCGCGATGCCGATGACGATGAGCGCAACCTTCGCCGTTTCGCCCAGCCCGAACGCGATGAACAACACCGGCAGCAGCGCGATCGGGGGAATGACGGCAATGCCGGTCACCAGCGGCCCGAACGTCGCGCGCACCGTCGGCAATATGCCCAGCACCAGCCCGGCCAGAAGCGCCGAAGCGGTCGAAATCAACAGCCCGATGGCGAGCCGCGTCAGGCTGGCGAAGGTATCGTCCCAGAACAGGCGCCCGCCCGAAAGCGGATCGCGTTCGAGGATCAGCGCCGCCATCGCATCGACCATCTGCCCCGGCAGCGGCAGGATCTTGTCCGCCGGGTTGATCGCGTGCCGGTCCGCGGCGAGGAGCAGGTAGAGCAGCAACAGCAGCGCGATCGGCAATGCGCCCATCATGATGGCGTGACCCCGCCCAAGCCTGCGGTTGACCCATCGCATCAGCGGCGGCCCCCCGTTATGCCCGCACGATCAAAGCGCATTGTCGGCCGCCATCTGCATGAAGCTGTCGTCGAAACGCAGCGTCACGTTCTGCGCATTGCCGAGCGTCTTGCCGCCGGGGAATGCCATGCCGACCGCATCCGCGGAACGCGCGCCCTGACCGAACAGGCCCTGAGAAAAGCTGAAATCGCGCACGCGCCGCATCGTTTCGACCAGCGCCGGCGAACGCGCCGCGGCGACGCCGGCCTGCGGCGTGTCATAGAGGAACGTCGTGGCGAGCTGTCCTTCGAACACCTCCGGCGTGGTGCCGGCCATCTTGGCCATGGCGTCGCGGGCGGCCTTGCCCTCTGCGTCCTGCCGCTTCATCAGGGCCATCGTCTCGTACCAGATCCCGGCCAACGCCTTGCCCAAATTCGGATTGGATTTCAGCGTGGCCGTATCGACCACCAGCAGGTCGAGAATCTCGCCCGGAATATCGGACGAGCTGAACACCATATTGGTGCCCGGCGTGTCCTTCATCGTGGAAAGCTGCGGGTTCCAGGCCACGGCGGCCTTGATCTCGGGCGCGGTGAAGGCGCCGGCGATGTCCGCATCCGCCGTGTTGATCGTGTTGACCGCGGTCATCGGCAGGCCCGCCGTTTCCAGCCCGCGCGCCAGCAGGTAATGCGATACCGACAATTCGACGAGATGCACGTCCTTGCCCCGGATCGCGCCGAGCCGGTCATTGCCCTTGAGCAATATGCCGTCGTTTCCGTTCGAATAATCGCCGATGATGACGGCGGTCGTATCCTTGCCTCCCGCGGCGGGAATGGTGAGCGCGTCCATGTTCGCGACCGTCACGCCGTCGAGCTTTCCGGCGGTGTACTGGTTCACCGATTCCACGTAATCGTTCACCTGCACGAATTCGATGTCGAGGCCGTATTTGTCGGCCCATTTGTCGACGATCCCGGCCTGCTGGGCATAGGGCCAGGGCATCCACCCGGCATAGATCGACCAGCCAATGTCGAAATCGGTGCGCGGACCGGCGGGCTCTTCCGGCGACGAACACGAGGCCAGCACGAGTGCACCGGCAATTGCGGCGATGTTCCCCGCGGTGCGGATACGGTTGATCATGATTCGTCTCCTTTCGCGCTTGCAGCATTGCGCGATCCTGACGTCTTGTCCATGCCAAATATTACTATTGATCGTATTCGTAATATCGGTATAGTCCTCGTCACATGCGGCGCCTTGGCAAGAGAGCGCCGCGTGCGATGTCCGGGGAGGGGGCGTCTGAAAACGGCATGCGTTCAACGCCGCCCACGCGGCGGTTCGAAAGGATGACGATGCCCCAGACCGATGCGGCAAAGCCGATCACGACGACCATCGTGGAATCGACCGCGACACGCGCCTATCCCAATGGCAATCCCAATCTTCCCTACAACCGCGCGGCGGTGCGCAACACCGACAGCGCGGTCCCGCGCCCGCCCCGCGCGCCAGTCATGCACGATTACGCTTGCGACGGGCCGGCCCCGGGACAGATCGCGTTTCGCTGGATCCACGGCTCCAATATCGCCGCGAAGAATCAGGATCCGCGGGTTCATGTCCTGCAATATAACGAGGACAGCTTCATCCTGCGGCAGAATGTCTGCGTCCATTGGGAGGCGCCGTTCACCTATCTGCTCTTCGGCAATGCCGGCGCGCTGCTCATCGATACCGGCGCGACCGCCAACCCGGCGCATTATCCGCTGCGCAAGACCGTCGATGCCGTGATCGAACGCTGGGCGCAGGCGCGCGGGCGGCGGCGGGTGCCGCTCACCATTGCGCTGACCTCGGGTGAGGATGTCGCGCAGAACCAGGGCCTGAAACAATTCGCCGGGCGCGCCGATACGACGATCGTCCCGCCGCCCTTCGCCGCGATGAAGGGGCATTACGGCCTCGCCGAAAACTGGCCCGGCGGGACGGGGGCGATCGACCTCGGCGACCGGGTCATCACCGTCCTGCCGACGCCCGGCGCGCATCGCGACGGGGTCAGCTTCTACGATCCCTATACCGATTTCCTGTTTACCGGCGACCTTCTTTATCCCGGCAAGATCAACATCGGCAACGATCGCGATTTTGTCGCCTCGCTCGAACGGCTGTCCGCGTTTGCCGGCAGTCAGCCGGTGAAATGGGTGATGGGCGGCCATGTCGAGATGATGTTCGTGCCCGGCCGCTATTACCCGCGCTTCGCCACGTTCAAGCCGTATGAGCGCGTCTTGCAGATGGAGCCCGCGCTCATTGACGAGGCGCTGACCCATGCGCGGGCGGTGCAGGGGCGGGACACCATGTTGATCCGGCCCGACTTCGTGCTGATGAACGGGGTCAGCCCGGATCAGCGCACGTCCGACTGGCCCGAGGGCGTGCCGAAGATCAATCCGCCGCACCCGTTCTGAACGCTCCTATCCGAACGAAAGGATCCGCCGATGGATCGTCGCACCTTCCTTGCCTACAACGCCGCGGCGGCCGTGCCGCTCACCCTCGCGGCAAAGGCCTATGGCAAAACCGTTTCCCACGACGGCCCGCCGGTGGATTTCACCGTCGACGGCCCCGCACCGGGCGCATTTCCCGACCGCTGGATCTGCGGATCGCCGTCGGCGATGGACAACACCGACCCGCCGATCCAGGTGCACTGGTATAACGAGCACACCGCGATCCTGCGGCAGAACAAGGCCTATAGCTACGAAGCGCCGTTCGCCCCGCTCTATTTCGGGAACGACCGGGTGCTGCTGCTCGACGAGGGCTACGTACAGCTTCGCAACGATTGCGATTACCGCGCCGTCGTCGACGATTGCATCGAAGAATGGTGCCGCCGCAACGGCCGCAATCCGGCCGCGATGGAACTGCTCGTCGCGTTCAGCCATCTGGACGCCGACCATTATGCCGCGGTCAATCAGTTCGCCGACCGCCCGAATACGCGATACATGGGCCTCACCCACGAAGAGATGCTGGGCTTCTGGGGCATGACCAATTTTCCCGAAGAGCGCGTGACGCTCGATCTCGGCGGGCGGGAGATCCTTATCTGGGGCTCGCCCGGCCACGTGATTTCGGAATTCGCCTATTACGACAGCTACACGCAGATCCTCTATACCGGCGACATGTTCTATCGCGGGCGCTGCTACATCAGCTTCTGGCAGCCGTGGTTCGACAGCATGAAGCGGCTGATCGATTTTTGCGACACCCACCCGGTCGCGCATGTGATGGGTTGCCATGTCGAGATGAGCGAGACGGGCGAGGATTACCCTTATGGCCTGACCTACCAACCGAACGAGGCGCCGGTGCAGATGACCGTCGCGCAGCTTCGCGAAACCTACGAATATGCGAAGGGCATTACCGAGCCGGGCATCTATTTCACCGGCACGGTCTACCTGTGCAACCAGTCGCGCAGCACGACGACCATCGACCGCTACCCCTATCGCTACGAATGATGCGCAATTGCGCGAGCTCAGGAGACTTCCCATGAAACGCACCATCGTAACCGCCGCCCTGTTCGCCGCGACGACAGGATGCGTAACGACAGGCGCGCCCGGCCCGGACGCCGCACCGGCTTTGGTCGAGCGGGAATTGAGCGTGCCCGGCTTTGCCGATTTCCTCGCCGTCGATGGCGATACGGTCTGGGTCACGAATGACGGGCGGGTCGAGCAATGGTCGCGCGAGGAAAAGCTCGCCAGCGTGACCGTGCCGCGCCCGTGTGGGACGATGGCGGTGGCGGCGGGATCGCTCTGGGTCGCGAATTGCCCCGATGCCAATCTCTATCGCATCGACACCGAAACCGCGACGGTGGAGCAGATGATCGCCACCGGCATCGCCAATCCCAAGGGCGAAACGAATGTCGTTGCCGGCGCTGGGTCCGTCTGGGTGCCGAGCGCGGCAAGCGGCGAAATCGCGCGGCTCGATCCCGAGACGGGCGCGATCGTCGCCCGCATTCCGGTCAATCCCGGCACGTTCTTCCTCGCCTACGGGCATGATGCGCTCTGGGCGGTGAGCAGCGACGCCCGCACCTTGCAGAAGATCGACCCCGACAGCAACGCGGTCGTCGGCACGGTCGCGCTCGGGCTTCAGCCCGGCTTCCTCGCCGCGGGGGAGGGGGCCGTCTGGGTGCAGGAACAGGGCGATGGCACGGTGGCGCGCATCGATCCCGCAACGCTCGCCATCACCGACAGGGTGAAGGTCGGCGAGACGCTGGCCTATGGCGATATCGACGTCGGCGGGGGGATGGTCTGGCTCCGCACGACGGAGGACCAGGTGTTTGCCGTCATCGATCCGGCGACCATGGATGTGACCGCCCGCCTTGGCGAACCGGCGGGCAGCGGGGCGATCCGCTACACCCCCGATGGCGTGTGGACCAGCGCCCACGACAATCAGACGCTTTCCTGGTGGAGCAGGCCGGACTGAGCTTCCGCGCAATACAGTTCCAGACGCGACGCGCTTTGCAATTCTGTCGGGTAACTGCCGGTTTTGCATCGGTTAATGTCGCGCCGGGCCTTCGAAACATTCGTTAACGCGCATTTCATAAATTAATACGCTTGACGCATTTCGTAATATCTGTAGCGTATCGAGAGACGCCGCAAGAGCGTCTGACCGAGAGCGAGAGGATCCACCCGGCCGGGCATATGCCCGGCTTGATACGGAGGTTTCTCGTGCATCTGCCCGATCAGAAAAATTCCGCATCCCTTGCCCATCCCCGCGCCGCCGGGCTGTTCGCGCCCGCCGCGCGGCGGGAGGACCGGCGCGGCCATCGTCCGCCGTCTGCACCCGCTTGGCTGCGGTCTGCCGCCGGGCTGATGCGGGCGGCGCGAAAGGCGGCACGTGCCCTGTTCCGGGCGCGCGTTGCGGCACGCGGATGACGACCGGCCGCCTTGCCATGACGGAACGCGGGGCGGTCCCTTTCTACACCAATCATCGACGCGCGATCGCGCGCGGGGTCTTACACCTGACAGGGGGAAAACCATGACCAAACGCCAGACCTTCAGATCCACCCTTCTTTCGGCAACCGTGCTCGCCATGGCGGGCCATGCCGCCCACGCCTCGGCACAGGATGCAAACGCGGGCACGATGATCAACGAACCGGCGGGCGATACCTATGCCGACACGATCGACGGCGCGATCGTCGTGACCGGCACCCGGCGCAGCACCACGATCCAGGACACGCCGATCAATATCTCGGCCATCGATGCGGAGGAGCTCGCCAGCAAGCAGATCGAGGATGTCCGCGACATCGCCGATTTCACGCCCGGCATGACCATTTCGGACACCGGGCCGGGGTCGACGGGTTCGATCGTGCTGCGCGGGCTGAATGCGTCGGGGGTCGACGATTTCGGTGCGGGTTACGACGATTCGCTCGGCATCTATCTCGGCGAAGTGCCGCTGTTCTACGATTTCAAGCTGATCGATATCGACCGGGTCGAAACCCTGCTCGGCCCGCAGGGCACGTTGTACGGTCTGGGCACGCTGGCCGGTGCCATCCGCTATATTCCCAACCGCCCCGATGTCACCGGTTTCGAGGGCGAGTTCCACGGTCGCGCCTACGCCAAGAGCCACAGCGACGATTTCGGTTATCAGGCCGACGGGATGGTCAATATTCCCATCGTGCGCGATCATGTCGCGTTCCGTTCGGCGACCGGTTACTATTTCGATCCCGGCTTCATCGATTATCCGCTGCTCGTGCAGGAGCCGGGCGTGTCATTGCCGCAGCCCGACGGGCCCGATGGCGTCACGCAGGAAGGCTTTGCCGAAAACCTGCGCCGTGCGGAGGATCTGAACTTCGAGCGGACGTTCACCACGCGCAACCAGCTTCTGTTCCAGACGACCGAGGATCTGAAACTCATCCTCACCTACGCCTATCAGAAGACGGACACCGATGGCGCGCAGGCGAACAGCTTCGGCGTGCTGGGCACCGGGCGTTATGAAAACGCGAGCCGCTTTATCGAGCCGATCTCCCGCAATGCGCATCTGGCGAGTGCGGAGGTCAATGCGAATATCGGCGATTTCGTCGATATCGTCGCGACCGGCGCCTATACCGAGGTGAATTTCGAAGGGCAGGCCGATGTGACCGATCTGCTGCTCGACCTCGATTACGATTACGAATTGTTTCCTGCCTTCGCCGGCTACACCGAATCGATCAATCAGCGGAAGCAGAAGAACGCCGAAATCCGCTTCGTCTCCAGCCACGGCGGTCCCTTGAGCTGGGTGCTCGGCGGGTTCTTCAAAGAAAACAAGTATCAGAGCGATTATGCCGAACGCGTTCCCAACCATCCATGGGTCGGCCCGGACAATCCCGAGGCGCTCGAATATGTGAGCTACATCACCTCCGAGGTCACGGAAAAGGCGATCTTCGGCGAGGCAACGTTCGAAATCACGCCGGAATTTCAGGTCACCGCCGGCACGCGCTATTTCGATTACGAGTCGGAAATTTCGGGTGCGGCCGCGCTCCCGCTGCTCGGCGATCCGCTCAGCCCTTACGACCTGCCGGCCAATGGCGGGCAGGCCGGACAGGACGGCTGGGTCTGGAAATTCAACAGCAGCTACGAATTCACGCCCGACCTCATGGTCTACGGCACCTATAGCAAGGGCTATCGCATCGGCGGGCCGAACCGCGTCGCGCCGTGCCCCGCCGATATTCAACCCGGACAGCAGATCATTTGCGCGCTTCCGGACGAGCTGCAATACGGCCCGGACACGACGAAGAACCTCGAACTGGGCGTTCGCACGCAATTGTTCGACCGGATGCTGTCGCTCAATTTCAACGTGTTCCAGATCAAGTGGGACGGCATCCAGGTGGATTCGGCCACGCTCTATGGCGCGACCGGCATCACGGTGAACGGGGGCCAGGCCAAGTCCGAAGGGTTCGAAGCCTCGTTTCAGCTTCGCCCGGTGCGCGGCCTGTCGATCCAGGGGAATTATTCCTACACCGATGCGCGTCTGACAGAGGATATTCCCGGCATCCTGACCATTCGCGAGACGCCGGGCGATTATTCGAACCGTTTCGTACAGCTCGATGCGATGGACGGCGACCGGCTGCCCGGCTCGGCTAAGAATGCGGGCAGCATCGGCGCCACCTATGTGCAGCCCCTGACGAATGGCGATCTCATCGCGAACTGGACCACGGTATATCGCGGCGACGTGGTGTCGCGGCTGGGATGGGAGCGGGCCTATGGCGAGCTGATCCCGAGCTATGTCACGCATCGCGCCCGGCTGACCTACGATACCGACAAGTTCAGCATCGGCCTGTTCGCGAACAATATTTTCGACAAATATGCCATCGTGTCGGTCGCGAACGACCGGTCGCGCATCGGGATCAACGACGGCGTCGCCGTGCGCTATTACCGCCAGGTCGTGCTCAATCCCCGGACCGTCGGGATCGAGGGCCGGGTGAAGTTCTGATCCGTATGGGCGGGGCGGCGCGTCGGGCGCCGGTCCCGCCCGTCAACCGGTTTCGATCCCCTGGTCCTCGAACCAGCGGCGGACCGGTTCCAGGGCGTCGGCATGGGTCCGCCATTTACCCATGCCGTCGCTATTGATCGGGCGGCGGACCTGCGCCGCGCTGGGCGTCGCGACGGCGGCCTTGTTCTCGTGAAAGGACAGGCATGCCGCGTCCCACTCCAGCCTGCAAAACGACAGCAGCTCCCGCGTTCTGGCTTCCTGCGCCGTCACCAGCGCCTCATACGACAATTGCAGGACACGGCCGGGAAAGACGCGATCCCAGAACCGCATGAGCCTGTCGAACCGCGCATAATAGCGTGCCGTCGCCATCAGGTCGTAGGAATAGGCGTAATAGGGCGAGCGGCTGGCGAACAGATTCTTGAAATTGCTCCACACCGTGTCCATCGGATTGCGGCGCAGGCACACGATCGGCGCGTCGGGGAAACTGCGCGCGATATGCCCGATATACAGGAAATTGGCGGGCAGCTTGTCGACGAAGCGCCGCGTGTCGTCCATCCGGTGGTGCTGCGCCTGTGCCATGTAATGGCTGGCGAGTTGCGCGGGGTCGATATGCCGGCTCGCGCGGATGGTTTCGGGATCGATGATGACGCGCGACGCCGTCTGGCTCAACCGTTTTACGCCGAGCGGCATCGCCTGTAACTCCCCGGCGGAAACGACGTCGGGATGCGACGACAGGATCCGGTCGACCAAAGTCGTGCCGGTCCGCGGCATGCCCACGACGAAGAGGGGCGCGCGGCTCCCCATCGGCTGTCCCGCGCCATGGCCGCCGTCATCGGCAAAGCATTGTTCGATCGCGTCGAAGATCGCGGCGTCCTGCGCGAAATCGTAACGGATATTGCGCGCGTGCCGGGCATTGGCATCGGCCAAATGGCGAAACGCTTCGACCTCGCCGAGATCCTCCAGCTCCTTTGCCAAGGCGTAGCGGATGCGCAGGGCGTCGTCCTCGCTTCGCGCCGCGCCCAATGCGGTTTTCAGCCGATCGACATGGTTGTCGCTGCGCGTCTGCCGCGACAGAATGGCGAGTGCGTAATGCGTGCGGCCATTTTCAGGGTCGATTCCGAGGACGTATTCGTAATGGACGCGCGCATCCTCGACCGCACCTGTAAAGCCGAGCGCGGCGGCCAGGTTGTAGCGATAGTCGAGATTGTCGGGTTCCGCCTCCACCGCGGCGGTGAAAGGTGCGATCGCGCGCGCATGATCGCCCAGCCTGACGAGCACGCAACCGATCGTGTCGAAGGTGCGCGCATCGCGTGGGTTGAGGTCCAGCGCGCGCCGGGCCATGGCCGCGGCGTCGCCATCGCGGCGCATCAGGATGAGCAGGCGGGCAAGCTGCGCGCAATGTTCGGGATCGTCGCCCCGTGCGACGGCGGATTCGAGCAGGGGCACCGCCTTCGCGATCCGGCCCGCTTCCGCAGCGGCAATGCCAAGCAGGAAATAGCCGTCCGCATCGTCCGGCCTGTCCGCGATCAACGCATCGGCCGCGCGCGACGCCGCCGCAAGATCGCCCCGCGCAAGTGCGTTCCGCGCCTCCGACGCGAGAGTCACGAGGCGCGCCGCCCTTGCCAGGGACCGATCAATGCCATGCCGCCCATCGGGATCACGCGCCCCGACGCGCGGCCATGAATCAGTCGCGCAGAGCCAGAACGGTGGATGTCGAGCGTGCGGCCATACGCTGCTCGATCTGATTGCGAATGTCCTGCTTTACCGCGACCCGGCATTCTTCGGCCTGTGCGTGAAGTTTCAGGTGGACACGGTCCAGCCCCTCTCCGCAAACGGCATTGGCGGCCGCGTCCATACGGATCGCTAGGCTGCGCTGTCCCTCTACGGTCGACAGGTTGATCCCGTCGAGATGCAAGGTCGCGCTTTCCTGAACGAACGGATCGGCCATTGCCGTCGATGCGGTACCGGCCAGCGCGCACGCGGCCATGACCATGAGGCCTTTTTTCATCATACTCTCCTGCAAACATCAAAACGCCGCTCTTCGGCGGATGGCAGGAATATAGGGTGCCGCGCCGCCATTGGCAACACGCAGCCCGCGGCCATGAAACGCAAGGGGCATGGTTATCGTACGCGAACCCTCAACGTGTCGAGGTCGGTCGTGTCGCCGAGCACGCCGATGGGCAGGTCGACGATGGCCACGTCCTTCGTGCTGCGGTCCGGGGCATGGAGCGATACCGCGATCGTGCGCGCCGGTCCGTCCGACCATTCGCGCAGCGTGTCTAGCGACAGCCGCAGTTTCCATCCCTTGCCGCCCTCGACGAACACGGGGCGCCCGTTCACCTTCACGATTGCTGCCGGATCGTCACGGCGCCCGGACACCATGAGGCAGCTCGCCTCGCCGCAGCGGACGAGCCGCGTGACCGGATCGTCATCGCCGAAAGCCTGCGTCGGCACGGCGCCGGCCGTGGCCATCGCGAACAGCGCGGCGGCGATGCGGCCGTGCCGGGGCGCGATGCGGGGGAGGGGGCGTGACAGGATGCGATCCATGAAGAAATCTCCTTCCGCCGCGCCGTATCTGGCTGCGGCGGCGATTGAATCTCTCCCACGCGCTTGTCGTTCTTATGGGCTACAGCTTACCTGTATTACCACCCTCGTCAATGGTATTATCCAAATGGCGGGCGGGGGCGTCCCGCGCGTCACCGGATGACGCCGGTCTGATAATCGCGGATCGCCTGCGATATTTCCTCGCGCGTGTTCATGACGAAGGGGCCATGTGCGACGACCGGCTCGCCGATGGGATCGGCATGGCCATAGAGGATCAGGCACCCGTCGGCGCTTTCGACCTCGACCGTGTCCCCATCGCTTATCCGGGCGAGGGTGTATTCGGGAACCACCTCGCCGCCGACGGTCGCCGCGCCGCGCACGGTATAGAACAGCACGTTCCGGCCGGCAGGCGCGGGGAAAGTAGCGCGCGTGCCCGGCTCCATCTCCACCGTCCCGACCACCACCCCGGTCAGTGATTGAACCGGCGCACCGTCCGGCCCCGATACGGGCCGCCATGTCACCCCCGGCGCCATCGCGATGTCGGGAATATCCGCCGCGTCCGCGCCGATATAGCCCGGCTCCGTCATCTTCAGCCGGGCGGGCAGGTTGACCCACAATTGCAGGAATTCGACCGGGCCGCCGCTCTTCTTGAAGCTTTCGGGCGAAAGCTCGGCATGAACGAGACCGCGCCCGGCGGTCATCCATTGCGTGCCGCCGGCCTCGACGATGCTTTCCCCGGTCGCGCTGTCGCTGTGGGCGAGGCTGCCGGTGATGATGAAGGTCACCGTTTCGAACCCGCGATGGGGATGCGGACCGAAGGGCAGGCCATTGCTGTTCGGCGGGTAGGTCTGCGGGCCGTGGTGGTTGAGAAACAGGAACGGATCGACCTGCGGCAGGCCGGGGCCGGGCACCGGGCAGCGCGTGACGAGATCGCCGATATCATCCTGCATCGCGGTGTGGAGCGAGAGGAGGCGCCGCGCGGTCATGCGTGCCTCGCGGGGAAGGGGCTTGCGGAAAGGGCGGTGCGCTGCATCGTGGATCTCGGCTGTTTGCAAAGTTTGGAAGAGGACGTCCCATCTGGTCGCTCGCCCATGGTTTTCCAAGGTGGGGGGGCGGAGAAATGGCCACGAACCGCTTGCCCGCATGCGCCCGCGCCGCCATCCTGCGCCAAGGGGAGACGGCACAATCGCAAACGATCATATCCTGGCCATCGATCAGGGCACGACATCCACCCGCAGCATCGTGTTCGACGCACGCGGCCATGCGGTCGCATCGGCGCAGGTGGAGCATATTCAGCATTACCCCGGCCGCGACAGGGTCGAGCACGATGCGATGGAAATCTGGAAGAACGCGCTCGACACCGCGCGCCAGGCGTTGGCGGCGAGTAGGCTTTGCGCCGAGGACATCGCCGCGATCGGCATCGCCAATCAACGCGAGACCAGCGTGGTGTGGGACCGCGACACGGGAGAACCGATCCACAACGCCATCGTGTGGCAGGACCGGCGCAGCGCCGCCGCCTGCGCACATATGGTCAAGGACGGACATGGGGCGTGCGTCACCGCGCGCACCGGCCTGCTCATCCACCCTTATTTCAGTGCGACGAAGATCGCCTGGATCCTCGACAATGTCGCCGGCGCGCGGGAGAGGGCCGAACGCGGCAAGCTGTGCGCAGGCACGATGGACAGTTTCATCCTGTGGCACCTCACCGGCGGGACGGTGCACAAGACCGACATCACCAATGCATCGCGCACCATGCTGTTCGACATTCACCGCCAATGCTGGGACGCGGAGCTTTGCCGGATGTTCCGGATACCGATGGCGATATTGCCGGCGGTCCACGACAATGACCATGCATTCGGCACCACCGCGCCCGGCCTGTTCGAACGGTCCATCCCAATCGCCGGCATGGCGGGGGATCAGCAGGCCGCACTCATCGGGCAAACCTGCTTCGAGGCGGGTTCGGTCAAGGCGACCTACGGCACCGGGTGCTTCATGTTGCTGCACACGGGCGATACGCCGGTGACGTCGGGCCATCGCCTGCTGACCACGCCGGCGTATCGCATTGCGGGGCGGACCGCCTATGCGCTGGAGGGATCGATCTTCGCGGCGGGTGCGGCGGTGAAATGGCTGCGCGACGGGGTCGGGCTGATCGAGCGGGCGGGCGATACGCAGGCGCTGGCGCAAAGCGTGCCCGACAGTCACGGGGTTTACATGGTTCCGGCCTTTGCCGGGCTGGGCGCGCCGCACTGGGACGCGGGCGCGCGGGGGGCGATCTATGGCCTCACGCTCGACACCCGGCCCGCGCATCTGGCGCGTGCCACGCTGGAGGCCGTGGCGTATCAGACGCTCGATCTCATCACCGCGATGCGCGACGATGGCGGCACGATGCCGCGTGTGCTGCGCATCGACGGGGGGATGGCGGCGAACGACTGGCTGTGTCAGTTCATCGCCGACGTTGCGGATGTTCCCGTGGACCGGCCGGACGATCTGGAAACGACGGCGCTGGGTGCGGCGTTTCTGGCCGGGCTGGGCGTGGGGCTGTGGCCCGATCTCGCCTCGCTCGCCCATGTGCGGCGGCGCGAGCGTGCGTTTCAGCCGAACATGAAGGCCGACTTGCGCGCCGCCCGCATCGAGGGCTGGCACGATGCGGTGGCACGCACGCGATCGCGGCAGGCCGGAACGTAAGGCCGAGACGTAACAAGGGCGCGCGGAGCGAATGGCTCCGCGCGCCCGCGACGCGAAGGTCAGGGGCCTCCGCGCCGAATGACAGGCACCGTCAGACAGCCGCGTTCAGAACGCGTCGGCCTGCATCGCCATCATGGAATCCTTGCCGCTCTTGATGGCGAGGAATTTCGCCGTCACCTCGGGCAGGACGCGGTCCATGAAGAAGCGCGCGCTATTGAGCTTGTTCTTGTAGAACTCCGCATCGCCCGTTGCCTCGGCGAGCCGTTCGGTCGCGATCTTCGCCGATTTGAGGAAGCAATAGCCCATGCCGACAAGGCCCAGCATGCGAAGGTAATCGGTCGCCGCGGCGCCTGCTTCCTCTGGATCCTTCATGCCCTTTTGCGCAATGGTGCCGGTGGTGAGCTGCAACGCGCCGAACGCCTGCTGCATCCCGCCGACCATCCCGGCCAGAAGCTTGTCATCCGTGCCGGCCATATCCTCCAGAAGGTTGGACACCGCATGGAAGAACGGGCGCATGTTGCGGCCCATCCGGTCCGGCATCTTGCGCCCGACGAGGTCGAGAGCCTGAATGCCGTTGGTGCCTTCGTAGATCTGCGCAATGCGGGCGTCGCGCACGAATTGCTCCACGCCCGATTCCACGATGTAGCCGTGCCCGCCATAGGTCTGAATGCCCATGTTGGCCGCATCGAAGGCAAGGTCGGTGAACAGCGCCTTCACCACCGGCGTCATCAGCGCGACGAAATCGGTCGCGCGGGCCTTCACCTCCGGATCGTCGGCATGCTCGCTCGCGTCGAGCGCACGCGACGTCCATTGACCCAGCGCGCGGCACCCTTCGGCATAGACGCGCATGGTCATCAGCATGCGGCGCACGTCGGGATGCACGATGATGGGGTCGGCGGCCTGATCGGGGTTCTTCGCACCCGAAAGGCTGCGGCCCTGAATGCGGTCCTTCGCGTAGTAGACCGCGGACTGATACGCGATTTCATTGATGCCGAGCCCCTGGATACCGACCGAGAGCCGTTCCTGGTTCATCATGGTGAACATCGCGGCCAGCCCCTTGTTCGGCTTGCCCACGAGCCAGCCCTTCGACCCGTCGAAATTCAGCTGACAGGTGGCGGACGCCTTGAGGCCCATCTTGTGCTCGATCGCGGAGACGGACACGCCATTGGACGGCCCGATGCGGTTTTCCTCGTCGACCTGGTATTTCGGCACGAGGAACAGGCTGATGCCCTTCACGCCCTTCGGCGCATCGGGCAGGCGGGCCAGCACGAGATGGATGATATTGTCGGTGAGGTCGTGATCGCCGGACGAGATGAATATCTTCGCCCCGGTGACGTTGTAGCTGCCGTCCTCGTTCGGTTCCGCCTTCGTGCGCAGCATGCCGAGGTCGGTGCCGCAATGCGATTCCGTCAGACACATCGTGCCCGACCATTCGCCGCTCACCATCTTGGGCAGATATTTCTGCTTCAGCGTGTCGGAGCCGTGCGCCTCCAGCGCGGTGGTCGCGCCGTGGGTGAGGCCGGGATACAGGCTGAACGACAGGTTGGTCGCGCAGATCATCTCCTCGACCAGCTTGTTGATCCGTTCGGGAAGGCCCTGTCCGCCCCACTCGGGGTCGGAGGCGAGCGCGGCCCATCCGGCCTCGACGAACTGATCGTAGGCGTCCTTGAACCCCTTGGGCGTGCGGACCACCCCGTTTTCGAGCGTGCAACCTTCGTGGTCGCCGCTGGCGTTGAGGGGGAGGAGGATGTCGCGCGTTGTCTTCGCCGCCTCGTCGAGGATGGCGTTCAGCAGGTCATCGTCGAAATCGGCATGCTTGGCGATCCCGCCGAAACCGTCGTCGGTGAACAATTCGTGCAACACGAAACGCATGTCGCGAAGGGGTGCTTCATAAGTCTGCATGGTCGTTTCCTTAGTTGCGCAGGGGCTTGCCGGTTTCGAGCATATGCTCGACCCGGGCCTGCGTGCGGGGGTCGCGCACGCATTCCATGAATGCCTCGCGCTCCAGCTTGAGCAGCTGGTCTTCGCTGACCTCGTCCTGCATGTCGGTGTCGCCCCCGGTCAGCACGTGGGCTAGCCGCTTGGCCACGACCGTATCGTAATCGGTCGCAACGCCTTTCTTGTGAAAATCGCTGACGGCGAGATCCACCGCCGCGCGGCCGGTATCGCCCGGCAGGCGATACACCGGCTTCTCCGGCGGGGTGTAGCCATCGACAAGCGACAAGGCTTTCGCCTTCGCATCGGCGAGCAGGCGGTCCCTGTTCATGGTGATGACGTCGTCGGGGCGCAGGAACGCCATTTCCTTCGCCTGCGCCGCCGATTTGGCGACCTGCGCGGTGGAAATCGTCTCGAACGCCTTGGACAGGGCGGGCATCGGGCCGCGCGGCATTTTCGGGCTGTTCATCAGGCGGGAGAGATATTCGCCATTGCCGCCCCATCCGGGGACCAGCCCGACGCCGCATTCGACAAGCCCGGTATAGGTTTCGGCATGTGCCTGCACCGCGTCGGAATGCATCAGGATCTCGCACCCGCCGCCAAGCGCCAGCCCGGCCGGCGCCGACACCACGGGGAAGGGCGCGTATTTCAGCGCCTTGTACGCATCCTGTCCGGCGCGGATCAGCTTGTCGATCTCGCTCCACGCCGCGATATTCACCGCGAACATGGCAAGGCCGAGATTGGCGCCGACGGAAAAATTGCTGCCTTCGTTATAGATGACGAGCGCCTTGCGCCCATCGCGGACCATGCCGATGGCCTTGCCGATCATCTTCATGACCTGTTCGTCCAGCGCGTTCATCTTCGCTGTAAATTCGAGCGCGAGAACACCGTCGCCAATGTCCCAGATCGCCGCCGAACCGTTCTTGGCCAGCGGTTTGGAGGCAAGCTTGATATCTTCAAGCAGGAGCACGCCCTCGGGCCGCACGATGTCGCGATATTCGCCCTCGGCCGTCAGATATTGCCGCTTGCCATCCTCGATCCGGTAGAACGGACGGTCGCCCGCCACGTCGAGGATTTTGGGCACGTCGCGCCCTTCCTCGCGCAGGCGTTTCGCGAGATAGCCGGGGCCGAGCCGGTCGATCAGTTCGAACGGACCGTGCTTCCAGTTATATCCGAGCTTCATCGCATCGTCGATCGCGACGACATTGTCCGCGGCCTCGCCCACCAGCATGGCGGAATAGGACAGCACGTGGCCCAGCAATTCCCACGCATAGCGCCCGATCTTCCCGTCGAGCGAGACGAGCGCGGTGAGGTCCTTCTGCGCATGCTTCGGCACGCTGGCGGGACGCGCGGCGCGATATTCGCCGCTTTCCAGATCGATGGCGTATTTCTCACGGCCCCCGCCCGTCGCCTTTTTCAGCGTGTAGAAACCGCCCTTGCCCTTGCGGCCGGTAAAGCCGTCGGCGATCATCTTCTCGATCAGCGGCATGTCGCGCACCGTGTCGAAATAGGGGTCGCCTTGCGGAAGCGTGCTCGACAGGCTTTGCGACAGCAGCGGCATCAGGTCGATGCCGATGAGGTCGAGCAGGCCGAAAATGCCGGTCTTGGGCACGCCCATCGGGCGGCCGCCGATGGCGTCGGCTTCCTCCACCGTGATGCCCTGATCCATCGCGGCATTCACGGCGAGCGCGAGCCAGTAGGTGCCGATGCGATTGGCGATGAAGCCGGGCGTGTCCTTTGCCGCGACGACGGTCTTGCCCATCTTGCGGTCGAGGAAATCGGACACCTTGTCGGCGGTGGCGGCGTCGGTCGCCTTGCCGCGCACGACCTCCACCAGCCGCATGTAGCGCGGCGGGTTGAAGAAATGGGTGATGAGGAAATCGCGGCGGAACTGCTCGTCCATGCCATCGACCAGGTTTTCCAGCGGAATGGTCGAGGTGTTGGACGACACCGCGGTCCCGGCCTTTTTCACCCCGGCGATCCTGGCATAGAGCTTCTGCTTGATGTCGAGCCGTTCGACGATCGCCTCCACGACCCAGTCGCACTCGGCGATCCGGTCGAGGTGGTCGTCGATATTGCCGGTCTCGACCAGCTTTGCCGCCGATTTCGTCATGAACGGAGCGGGGTCGGCCTTGAGCATCTTTGCCACCGCACCCTCGGCAATGGCGTTGCGATTGGCCTCGCCGTCCTTCACGATGTCGAGCAGGAGCACCGGCACGCCCGCATTGGCGATTTGCGCCGCGATCCCCGCGCCCATGGTGCCCGCGCCGATGACACAGACCTTGTTGATTTGTTCAGCCATCATGCACGCTCCAGCACGGTTGCGATGCCCTGGCCGCCACCGATGCACTGCGTGGCGAGCGCGTAGCGGCCGCCTTCGCGCTTCAGCAATTGCGCCGCCTTTCCGGTGATGCGCGCACCCGTCGCGCCCAGCGGATGGCCGAGCGCGATCGCGCCGCCGTCGATGTTGATCGTCTCTTCCTTCAGCCCCAGCTCGCGGATGCACGCAATCGCCTGGCTGGCGAAAGCCTCGTTGAGTTCCACCACGTCGAGATCGGCTGCGGTGATCCCGGCGCGCTCCATCGCCTTTTTCGACGCATTGATCGGACCGAGGCCCATCGTCTCCGGCTCGCAGCCCGAGATCGCGACCGACTTGATCGTGGCGAGGATGTCGAGCCCGTTCGCCTCGGCGAATTCACGGCTGCACACCAGCGTCGCCGATGCGCCGTCGGTGAGGGGGGAGGACGTGCCGGCGGTCACCGTGCCATCCTTGTCGAATGCGGGTTTCAGGCCGGACAGAGCCTCCTTCGTCGTGCCGCCACGGATCGTGCCGTCCTTGGATACGGTGCCCTGCTTGCCCTCGATCGCGATGATCTCGCCGTCGAACTTGCCGGATTCCTGTGCGGCGGCGGCCTTCTGCTGGCTCTTCACCGCGAATTCTTCCTGTTCGTCGCGGGTGATGCCGAATTTCGTCGCGACGTTCTCCGCCGTCTCGCCCATGCCCATGTAGGCGCCGGCGGTCTTCTTCGCGAGCGCGGGGTTGGGGGAGGGGTTGAACCCGCTCATCGGGACGCGGCTCATGGATTCGAGGCCGGCGCAGATATAGGCATCGCCCGCGCCGATCGCGATCTGCCCCATGGCGATGTGGATCGCGCTCATCGACGAGCCGCAGAACCGGTTCACCGTCATGCCGCCCACCGAAATCGGAAGATCGGCCAGCAGCACGACCATGCGCGCCACGTTCAGGCCCTGCTCGCCCTCGGGAAAGGCGCAACCCAGGATCACGTCCTCGACCTTGCCTGCGTCCACGCCGGTCTTCTCGATCAGGCCGCGAATCGTCTGCGCGGCGAGGTCGTCGGGCCGCACGCGGGCCAGATCGCCCTTGTTCGCAAGGTGGAAGGGGGACCGGGCATATCCGGCGATGACGATATCAGTCACTGCATTTCCTCTCTTTGATCCGAACTCGTGGCACACGGGTCGGCGGGGTTTCTCCGCTTGCTAACCAATGCGTCGTATGCTTACCCTATAGGTAAACCATCAGGGCAGGGTTTTTCAACCCCCCACTTTTACGGAGAATGGCCATCGTAAAACACGCCTTTCCAAACGGCTCGCGACCCTGCAACAAGGCAACGGACGGGATCGGACGCGGGTTCCGGTATGCGGGAGAGGGGAACGAAAGCTTGGCCGACACCAATCCACTGCGCGGCATTCAGGATGTCGCCGACAGTCTGGGCGTGACGACGCGCACGCTGCGCTTTTACGAGGACAAGGGGCTGGTGCAGCCGGTCCGCGTCGGGGGCACGCGCGTGTATGCCCGCCGCGATGTCGCGCGCCTGCAACTGATCCTGCGGGGCAAGCGGCTGGGTTTCTCGCTCCGGGAGATCGAGGAATTTCTCGATCTGTACGACGCCGATCCGCAACATGTCGAACAGATGCGCCGGCTCGCCGAACGCTGCGCCGAAAGGGTCGAGGAGCTCGAGGCGCAGCGCGTCGCACTCGATCAGACGCTGCGCGAACTGAAGGAAATGGAGAAGCAGGCCCGCGCCCGCATACCCGAGGGGGAGTGACGCCCGCGGTTCACGTAGTCCGCCGTCCATGCTTCGTATCGGTGGGGCGGCCCATAACCAGCTCGCTCTCCAGATAGGCGACGAGCGCGGCGTAATAATCGTTGAGGAAAGCGGCGTCGTCCTCGCCATCGTCGGGGATTTCCGCCTTGGCCCGGATGGTGGCGGCGACGCGCGAAATGCTGTCCTCCCGCCCCTGGCGCAGCACTTTTTCGAGCGTCTGCAATTCATATATCCCGTAAAGCCGGAGCGCGCGTTCGTCGAAATGGCGCCGTGGCCCGGCATCCTGCGTCGCGGCGAGATCGGGCAGCAGCCGGGCCTCGGGCACATGCACCACCCATGTCCCGGCGAGCAGGTCGCCGATCCGCATCCGGTCGCGATTGAGCAGCGGGAAAAACAGGAAAAGCCCGCTCCACGCGAGGCCAAGCAGGCCGATCAGCGCGTCGAGATCGCTCGTCGCGGCCTCCACCGCCAAAAATTGCAGGGGGAGAAACACCTCGATCTCGCGCATGGCATTGCGCACGACGACCGCCCCGCCGGTGAGCCGGGCACCGTCGCGCGCCACCACGCGCAGCTTCATCAGCCGTTTGCCCGGCGTCGCGCCGCGCTGACCGCTCTCGAACCCGATGAACCAGAAATTGCGGAGCAGGAAGAACCCGATCAGCCAGATGATCGCCGCCGCTTCGCCGCCGCCGCCCGACAACACCGCCGAGGCCAGGATCGTCAGGGTGATGAGCGCCACCACGATGATCGCGGCATCGATGGCAAAGGCGATCGCACGCTCCGACCCGCCCGCGAGCCGCAGGCGCAGGTTCACCCCCTCCGGCGTGACGAAATCGCGGGTGCGCGAGCGATGGCGATGGGGGCGGGTCAGGCTCATCGCCGTTCGGCGTCCCCACGCCGCCAGAGGTAGAAATAGCCCGTCCAGAGCAGCAGCATCCCCGCCGCAATGGCATAGCGCGCGCCATCTGCGGTCACGAGCTGCCGCCCGATCCCTTCGAGCGCGCCGGCCACGATGAGCATGATGACCACCCCGCCCATGACCGGCCCGGCGGTGCGTCCGGCCACAACCGCGGCATCCATACGCCGCATCCCGCCGGGAAAGGCGATCGCGCGCCCGATGCGGAACCCCGCCGCCCCGGCAAGCAGAATCGCGAACAGCTCGGTCGTGCCATGGATCATCAGCCAGCCGGTCAGCTCGAACGCCAGCCCCGCCTTTGCATAGACGGCATAGAACGCGCCGAGGATCATCCCGTTATAAAGCAGCAGCAAGGCCGTCGGCGCACCGAAGGCGAAGCCAAGCGCGAAGCAGAACAGCGCCACCTGCGAATTATGGGTGAGGAGATAGGCGGCGAACACGCTCAACCCGTCCTGCTGCCGGGTGTAGAGCGCGGCGCGCAGCACCTCGGCCGAGGCGCCGGGATTGCGCCCTCCCGCAAGCCCTTCGGGGATGAGCGCGTAGAACCATGCCGGATCGCCCGTCACCATCGCAAAACCGAGGATCGCACCCATGACGCTCAACACCAGCGCGCCGAGCGTTTCGGGGACGATCGCGCGCACCGCACGCGGCCAGCCCGCAGCGAAAAAGCGGCGCAACTGGGCCCGGCCCGTCTCCGGCACGCCATAGACATGGAAATAGGCCCGCGTGGAAAGCTGTTCGAGAAAGGCGACAAGCGCCGCGTCGAGCGCGGTTTCACGCGCTATGGAAAGCGAGGACAGCGCCGCGCGATACAGCACGGGGAGCGCCATCAGCTCCTCGTCCGAAAGGCTGCGGATCGAGCGTTTCTCGATCCTTTGGAGCAGCGCGTCGAGGCGCATCCACTCCGCCTCGCGCGCCTCGCGGAAAAGGGTGGAATGCGCGCGCGCCGGGGCGGGGGCGGGCAGGGATGCGCTCACAACCGGTTCTCCCGCTTCATGACAAGATACGCCTCGACCAGCCGCTCGGCCACATTTTCATGCCCGGCCTCGACCACCTCGACGCCAAGCTGGCGCAGCTGCGTGAGGACCAGCAGCCGTTCGCGCAGCAGCGCATCGGCGGTGACCGCCCGCGCAATATCGTCCGCCGTATCGGGCCGCGCGCCGGCCATGCTCTCCAGCTCCTCATCCCGCAATACGACGACCATCAACACGTGCCTGCGCATGATCTGCGCGGCGGAGCGCAGCAGGAAGCCTGCCGCGATGGCGTCGGTAAACTCCGTCATCAACACGATGAGCGAACGCCGGTGCACCCGCCCGGACAATTCGGACAGCGCCAGCGTATAATTGGTCTCCTGCGCGGAATAGTCGATGCGCGCGGCGACCTGCTGCAACTGTGCGAAGGCGGACGGCCCGCCGACGAAACCGCTCGTCACCCGGGGCCGCGCGTCAAAGCCGAAGAACGCAACCCGGTCGCCCAGCCGAAGCGCGAGCCAGGCGTTGAGCAATGCCGCCGAAACCGCCCGGTCGATGCGCGGCATGCCCGCGACGGGGTCGGTCATCTGCCGCCCCGCATCGATGGCAAAGACGATCTGATTGTTGCGTTCGGTGCGATATTCGCGGGCATGCAGCGCGTGATGCCTGGCCGAGTGTTTCCAGTCGATCGCGCGCCGGTCCATGCCGGGCCGGAATTCGACGAGGCTGTCGAAATCGGACCCTTCGCCGCGCAGCATCTGCGTGACCATGCCGTTATGCTGAATCCGGTCGAACATGCGCGGTCCGTTGCGCCGGGCGGTTTCGATGTCGGGCAGGACGGCGGTTTCGCCATCCGTATGGTGCACCATCTGTTTCCAGCACAGCCCCATCGGCCCGGTCCAGCGCAGCCACACCCGCCGCCCCGCGATCAATCCGCGCCTCTGTGGCCGCAGCGCAAACGCAGCGCTCGCCTCGCCAGCCAAAGGGGTGAGCGTGCGGGATGCTCCGTCCACCGCCTCCGCATGTTGGGGAAGGCCGAGTGAAAGCTCCACCGTATCGGGCGCCTTGCCGGCAAAGCGCAAGGTGACCACCGCGTCGAAAGCATGGCCGACGGACACGGTTTCCGGCATGTCGACATCGACGGATAGCGTTCGGCGCGACGGCGCCATGATCGCATCTATCGCCACCAACGCCGCCACCGCGACCGGCCACAAGAGCCCCGCCGCCCATACCCCTGGCCACAACACCGCAATACACAGCGCCAGCGGAAGCCCCGCCGCCGCCGCAATCAACGCGCGCCGGGTGGGGTAGATCAACGCGGCGCCTCGATTGCGTCGATGATGGAACGGACCACGTCCTCGACCGCGCGGCCCTCAATCTGGGCCGACGGCGAAAGTTGCAGGCGGTGCCGCAGCAGCGCAGGGGCGAGCGCCTTCACATCGTCGGGAATGACGAAATCGCGCCCGTCGATCGCGGCATGCGCCCGCGCCGCACCGGCCAGCATCGCGCCCGCACGCGGCGACGCCCCGCCGTCGAGATCGGCGGAATCGCGCGATCCGCGGATCAACCGCGCGATATAATCCACCACCTCTTCCGCCAGGCGCACCTCGCGCACCGCGGCGACGGCGGCGCCGATGGCATCCCCGTCCGCGACGCGTTCGACCCCCCATGCCTGCGGCGACATGTTCGCATCGCGCGCGCCATGCCCGGCGATGATGCGCAATTCTTCGTCGTAGCCGGGATAGCCGACGACCTGCTTGAACAGGAAACGGTCGTTCTGCGCCTCCGGCAGCGGATAGACGCCCTGCTGCTCGATCGGGTTCTGCGTCGCGATCACGGTGAAGCGCGGGCCGAGATCCATCGTCTCGCCGTCGATGGTGACGTGCCGTTCCTGCATCGCCTCCAGCAAGGCGGCCTGCGTCTTGGGCGGGGTGCGGTTGATCTCGTCGGCGAGCAGGAGATCGGTAAAGATCGGGCCACGCGTGAGGGTAAAGCTGCTCGTCTGGAAATTGAACAGGTTGGCGCCGATGATATCCGCCGGCATTAGGTCGGGCGTGAACTGTATGCGCCCGAAATCCATCCCGCTGGCCCGCGCAAAGCTGTGGGCGAGCAGGGTCTTGGCCGTGCCGGGCGGCCCTTCGAGCAGGATGTGCCCCCGCGAAAACAGTGCGATCAGCATCAGCCGCAAGGTTTCGTCCTGACCGACGACGGCCTTGCCGACCTCGGCCCTTATCGCGCCGGACAGTGCCTGCAATTCGTCAATGGTCAAGACGTCTTCTCCCGTTTCCAGTCATCGAGGGCGCGCGCCGCGGACAGCAGCTCCGCATCGTTGTCCGCCGCCGCGGCACGTGCGGCAAGGGCGGTGAAATCGTCCCGGCGGTTCATCCGGTCGAGCCGGGCGTCGAGCGCCTCGCCCCGGATATGCGCGGGTATGGCGAACATGCGCCGAGCCTGTAACCGGATCGCATCGGCATAGCGCGTGCCGAGCCGGTGCGTGCGGTTCGCCTTGCGCATCATGGCGGCGCTGCTGTCGGCGAGCGCGGCCTTGCCGAAGGGCAGCGCGCGGGCACGTGCCACAGGTTCGCCAAACGGGGCGAGGGCGCGCAGCCCGACCATCCCCATCAGCACGAGCAGGCCGAGCGTCATGGCCAGCAGCGGCGGTTCGAACAGCAGGCGCAGGGGGCTGGCCGTCACGGCAAAGCCATTGCGCGTGACGTCGAACATCAACATGCCGGTCGCATCGTCCGGGTCTCGCGAACCATCCGCCTGCAGGATGTCGAGTAGGGCGAGGGCGGCGCGCGCATTGGCCGCGTCGCGCATGCCGATATTGTTGATGAGATCCGGGTCCGAAAGCACGAAGAGATGCCCGATCCGGCCCAGCACGATCCCGCCGCGCCCATCGGTGATGAGCGGTTCGAACACGCGGTCGCGGGCATCGGCCGGGGCACCCGGGCGGTCACGATCGGCGTTCTCGTCCTCATCGCTCGCGAAACGATCGTTCACCAAGACCTGTAGCATGCGCGGAGCATCGAAGCGGAACTCTTGCGAAAGCCCCGATACCGCCAGCGGTTCGCCATTCGTGGCGTGTCGCTCGATATCGTATCGTATCGCCGGGGCGAGCACGGTTTCCGGATCTTCGGCAGGGAGGGGGCCGGGCGTGCTGGTCCAGCCGTCACGCTCTTTCAGGGGTTCGATCTGCCATTTGGGAAAGACGACGAGCGTGGGCCGGCCCCGGTTCGTGCTTTCCCCAAGATTGGTATAGCCGCTTTCGGGGGTGAGGATGAGCAGGCCGTCGCCATCCCATTGCCGGTCGTTGCGGACCAGCACGGGCGCCCGCCCCGTCGCCTCCGCCAACAGGAACAGCCCGCGAAACCCCACCGCGCTATTCGAAAGCGCATTGGCCCGCCCGTTATCCAGTCCCCGCCGTTCGGGCGCATAGGCCGCCAGCAGCAGGAGCAGCACGAAGCCCAGCACCCCCGCCGCGACGAGCAGGACGACGGCCCCCCGGCGAAAGGGGCTGCGTTGCGCCGTATGGCCGATGGCGATGTCGCTCATCGCGCGTTATCCGAGGGGAGGGCGAAGCCGGCATAGGCATCCCGCGCCCGGCTCCAGTCCGACAGCGACAGCGCCCGCCCACCGAACAGGCTGCGTTCGACGAGGCCCGCGATCTGCGCGAACGCGCCGCGCGCCGCGGGGGGAAGGGCAGGCGCCCCGGCAAGATCGCGGCTGGTCGAGGACGGGCGCACCGCGCCGGGCCGCCACCGGGCGATATCCTCCACGCTGCGCAGGAGTAGCCGATGCACCGCCTCGCCATAGCGGCCATCGGCGGCGAGCCGATCCGCCTCGTTCAGCCAGGCGCGGGCCGGCTCCTCCGCCGGGGTCCAGCCCTCGTCATCCTCCGTGCCCGCATCGCGCCCCGCGCGCCGGGGCCAACGCCACGCCCCCGAGCGAATGCGCGCCGCCACGATCCACACGGCGAGGATCGCAAGCGCCGCGAGCAGCACCACGAGCAGCACACGTGCATAGGGCGCCTCCGGAAGCCATGAAAACAGCCACATGATCCCGGCGCCGATCGTTTCCAGCGCATCGGCAATGGCGCGCCCCACCGCGCGAAGCCATTCGGGCGTCGTGGGCGGCTCGGTCGCCGGGTCGAAGGAGAATTGAACCTCGCCCCCGTTCACGAGTTCGCGATGCGCCTCGCGAAATGTCGCGTCGCCCATCGACGGGTCGGGCGCCCCTGATGCTGATGCCATGAAAAACGCGCCCCGATGGTCTGTGGTCCGGCCCATGCACCTCGCCATCGGCGCAGAGTAGCCGATGCCGCGCCGGGTTCAAGTGTGGGCGGCACACGCCCCGCCGCAATTATCGCTGGACAGCCGGCAGCCTGCTTGGCACCCGATGGGGATTATCTTGGGGGAGCGGCGCGTGACGGACGAAATGGCGGTCGGGGACTATCGGACGCAGGGGCATCTTTCCATTGGCGACGCGCTGAAATCCGTGCCGCGTGCGTTGCGCCGCGATGGTGCGACCCTGCTTGCTCTCACGCTCGTTTTCGGGGCGGTGCCTCTTTTCGTGTGGAGCCTGTTCGAGGCGCGCATTGCCGGCGGGCTCGGCGATGATGACGGGTACGGGGTCATCGGCGCGGTGGCGATCGCCTATCTCGTGAACCTCGCCTCCTATCTCCTGGTGCAGGCCGCGCTGGTGCAGGCGAGCTACCGGTCGCTGCGCGGGGAGCGTGCGGCGTTCGGGCAGAGCATCGCCGGTGCCGCCTCGGTCGTGCTGCCGCTGCTCGGTTTCCTCATCCTCTACATATTGGGCATTTTCGGCGGGTTCATGCTGTTCATCGTGCCGGGGATCGTGCTCATCGTCATGTGGTCGGTCGCGGTGCCCGCCCTCGTGCTCGAACGCAGCGGCGTGATCGGGGCGTTCGGCCGCAGCCGCCGGCTGACGAAGGGGCATCGCTGGTCGATTTTCGGACTGTTCCTGCTGTTGTTCGTGGCGTCGATGGTCGGGGGCGGCATTCTGGGCGCCGCGATCGTGATGTTAACGGGGGCACCGGACGCGATATCGGGATCGGGTTTGTGGGTGGCCGCCGCGATCAATGGCCTGATTACCGGTCTCGTCAACATGGTCGGCGCGATCCTCGTGACCGCGCTCTTCATACAATTGCGCGAATTGGAGGAAGGGCCGGATGTGGCGGAGCTGGAGGATATCTTTTCCTGAGGCCCGGCGTTCTTACCCCAGCCGCGGGCATTCCGGGTGACAGCGCCTGCATCGCCAATGTGAAAAGCGCCGCATCCCCCATCGGGACGCGGCGCTTTCCGTAGGCTCCGGTGCGTGCGATCAGCCCAGCATCATCAGGCTGGCATTGCCGCCCGCCGCGGTGGTGTCGATGGAGGTGGATACCTCCTCCAGCATCCAGTCCACGTGCCATGCCCCGCCTTCGAGACATTCGCGTGGGGTCGCCGCCTGGGTGAGCAGGATCGGCCCGTCCATCTTCGCGATTTCGCGTTGCAGCGCCTTGACCCTGTCGGCATCGCCTTCGATGAGCGCGCCGGCAAAGCCCAGGCCAAGATCCTGCGACACGTGGCGCCGCACGCTTTGCGGCAGGTCGGTGGGTAGCTCCACCTCGCTGTCGAAAACGGCCACGCCGCCCGCCGCGATCACGGCGGCAAGTTGCCCCAGCATGCCGCGCCGCGTTTCGGGCAGGCAAAGGATGCGGCCCCGGCTGTGGAGGGCATAGAGGTTCTGCTCGCCTACCGGGCCGGGCAGTTCCAGCTCCACGCCGAGCGCCGATTGCCAGCCATAGGTCTTGGCCCGGCGCGCGGTGCCCTGCTCGCCATTTTCATGGAGCCATTTGCCGTAATCGAGCAGCGCCGTATCGCCGCGCACGGCAAAGGGATGCTCCATCACCGGCGGATTCTTGACCAGCCGGCGAAGGTAGAGCGGCCCGCCCGCCTTCGGCCCGGTGCCCGAAAGCCCGCGGCCCCCGAACGGCTGCACGCCGACGATGGCGCCGATCTGGTTGCGATTGACGTAGACATTGCCGACCTTGATCCGCTTCACCACGTGGGCGACGCGCTCGTCCATCCGCGTGTGCAGGCCGAAGGTCAGGCCATAGCCTGTATCGTTGATCGCATCGATCATCGCGTCGAGCTGATGCGCCTTGAACCGCACGACGTGCAGGACCGGGCCGAACACCTCGCGGGTCAGCATCGCCATGTTGTCGATCTCGATGATCGTGGGCGCGACGAACGTGCCGTGGGCGGTATCGTCCGGCATGGAAAGGCGATGCACCCGGCATCCCTTGGCTTCCATCTCGGCGATGTGCTTTTCGATGCCGTCCTTCGCCTCGGCGCTGATGACCGGGCCGATATCGTTGCCGATCCGGTCGGTCGAGCCGATGCGCAATTCCTGCAAGGCACCCTTCAACATGTCGAGCGTGTTGTCCGCAATCGAATCCTGAAGACACAGCACGCGAAGCGCCGAACAACGCTGTCCAGCGCTGTCGAAGGCGGAACCGATGACATCGCCCACGACCTGCTCGGGAAGCGCGGTGGAATCGACGATCATCGCGTTCTGCCCGCCGGTTTCCGCGATAAGCGGGATCGGCTTGCCCTCGGGCGAAAGCCGGTCGGCGAGCTGTTTCTGAATGATGCGCGCGACTTCGGTGGAGCCTGTGAACATCACGCCCGCCACCTCCGGCGACCCGATGAGCGCGGCGCCCGTTTCGCCAAACCCCGGCATCAGTTGCAGTGCATCGCGCGGGATGCCCGCCTCGTGCAGCATGCGCACCGCTTCGGCAGCGATGAGCGGGGTTTCCTCCGCCGGTTTCGCCACGACCGTGTTCCCGCCGATCAACGCCGCGGCAACCTGCCCGGTGAAGATCGCCATGGGGAAGTTCCACGGGCTGATGCAGACCACAGGGCCGAGCGGCTTCTGACCCTCATCGAAAATCTCGCGCGCCTGCATCGCGTAATAGCGCAGGAAGTCGATCGCCTCGCGCACCTCGGCAATGCCGTTGAGCACGGATTTCCCCGCCTCCCGCACCAGCAGGCCGAGCAGTTCGGGCATGCGTTCCTGCATCGCGTCAGCCGCACGTTCGAGCATGTCGGCGCGGGTGGAGAGCGGCACCTCGTTCCATTTGGACGCCGCGGCCCGCGTCATTGCCGCCTGCGCGATTTCGGGGGAGGCGACCCGCATGTGGCCCACCACGTCGCGGTGGTCGGCAGGGTTGAGCACCTCGACAGGATCGCTCGTGTCGCCGTCGGCAAAGGCGGTCCATGTCCGCTTCGCGCTGGCGATCATCGCGTCGGTCATGGTGGCAAGGTCACGCTCGTCCGAGATGTCCATCCCGTCGGAATTGCGCCGCTCGCCATAAATGTCCTTCGGCAGCGAAATACGATCGTGCAGCCGGCCCGGCATGGGCATGTCGCGCACGATCTTCACCGGATCGACGACCAGCTCGGACGCCGGGACCGCGGGATCGGAAATACGATTGACGAAGGACGAATTCGCCCCGTTTTCGAGCAGGCGCCGCACCAGATAGGCAAGCAGCGTTTCATGCGTGCCGACAGGTGCGTAGATGCGGCAGGGCCGGTTCAGCTTGTCCGGACCGACGACCTGTTCATAGAGCGGTTCGCCCATGCCGTGCAGGCACTGAAACTCGTAATCGCCGAATTCGAAATCGTCCGGCCCCGCCATGTGATAGATCGCGGCCAATGATTGCGCGTTATGCGTCGCGAATTGCGGGAACACGACATCCTTGTGCTCCAGCAGTTTTTTCGCGCAGGCGAGGAAGGACACGTCGGTGTGCAGCTTGCGCGTGAACACGGGGAAATCGTCCAGCCCCTCGACCTGGCTCTGCTTGATCTCCGCATCCCAGTAGGCGCCCTTGACCAGCCGGATCATGATGCGGCGGTCGGACCGCTTGGCAAGGTCGATGATCCAGTCGAGCACGTAGAACGCCCGCTTCCCGAACGCCTGCACCACGAAACCCAGCCCGTTCCACCCGGCAAGGTCGGGATGCACGGCCAGCGATTCCAGAATGTCGAGCGAGAGTTCGAGCCGGTCCGCTTCCTCCGCATCGATGTTGAGACCGATGTCGTAATGTTTCGCAAGGCGCGCGAGTTCGATCACCTTGGGCAGCATCTCGTCCATGACGCGGTCGGCCTGCGCACGTTCGTAGCGTGGGTGGAGCGCCGACAGCTTGATCGAAATGCCCGCGCCTTCGTAGATGCCGCGACCGTTCGCCGCCTTGCCGATGGCGTGGATGGCGGTTTCGTAATCGCGGTAATAGCCTTCCGCGCCCTTCATCGTGGCGGCGGCCTCGCCCAGCATGTCGAAGCTGTAGGAAAATCCCTTCTTCTCCATGTGGCGCGCACGTTTCAGCGCCTCGTCAATGTCCTCGCCCGTGACGAACTGTTCGCCCATCATGCGCATCGCGATGTCGACCGATTTGCGGATGACCGGCTCGCCGACGCGCGCCACCACGCGGGTCAGCGCATTGGCCAGCCCCTTTTCGGTCAGGCCTTTGGGCCCGACGCTCCCGGTGAGATGGCCGGTGAACATGAGGCCCCAGCTCGCCGCGTTGATGAAGAGCGCCTTTTCCTCGCCCACGTGGGAGCGCCAGTTGCCGCCCGAAATCTTGTCCCGGATCAGCGCGTCGCGCGTCGCGGCATCGGGCACGCGCAGCAATGCCTCTGCAAGGCACATCAGGGCGACACCTTCCTGCGTGGACAGGGAGAATTCCTGCACCAACCCCTCGACCCCCGAAGGCTTGCGCGCCTTGCGCAGCCCCATGACGAGGTCATAGGCGGTGTCCTGCGCGGCCTGACGCTGCACCTTGGGCCGGCGCGCATATTCGAGCAGGGGTTGCAGGCAGTCGGGCTCGGCACAGCGATAATGATCGGTGATGCGGCGGCGAAGTTCGGATTGCTCGCGGACGGGCGGGGCGAAATGGGTGAACGCCTTTTCCCCTGCGATCACGGCATGGTCGGGCGCCTGACCGGACGCCTGACCCGACTGGACCTCATCGGAGGGTTTGTCCGTCCGGTTGGCGGCGGGCGCGTCGGTATCGCGCGGCGCATCATGGGCGTCGTGGTTCAGGCGGTCGATGGATTCGGGTGTGTGCATGTAGGTCATAATAGCCAATTCAACGCACGGCGTATGGCTTATTTCCTTCCCCCCCGGACAGTTAAGCCCTATCTGGCCATAATGAGCCCACCTGCTAGACCAAATGGCACACGCCTTGCGGACGATACAGTCGATCTGGACGCGTTCGACCACAAGATACTGGCCGCATTGACCGCCGACGGGCGCATGTCGGTGAGCGAGCTGGCCCGGCAGATCGGCCTGTCGAAAACGCCATGCCAGATCCGGTTGAAGCGGTTGCAGGATCTTGGCGTCATCACGGGCTTTCGCGCGGTCGTGGACCTCGCCCGGCTGGGCCGCGACCATGTGACCTTCGTCGAATTGAAGCTGTCGGACACGCGGGAGGCGGCAATGGTCGCCTTCAAGACCGCGGTGCGGCAGCTCCCCGAGGTGGAGGAATGTCACATGATCGCCAGCACGTTCGATTTCCTGCTCAAGATCCGCACCCGCGACATTCAGGAATATCGCAAGGTGCTCTCCGAACGCATCTCCGCGCTGCCCCATGTGTCCAGCACGTCGACATTCGTTGCGATGGAAACGATTTGCGACTTCTCCCGATAGGGGGCGATGGGCTATGCACGGCCCATGTTCATCAGCACATTCGATTTGTTCAAGATCGGCGTCGGCCCGTCCAGCTCTCATACGATGGGGCCGATGTCGGCCGCGGCCGCCTTTGCCGCCGCGGCGCCGTCCGGTACCGCGCGGGTGGAAACGCGGCTGTTCGGCTCGCTCGCGCTGACGGGGAAGGGGCATGCGACCGATCGCGCGGTGCTGCTCGGCCTGTCCGGGCAGACGCCGGCGGAGATTGACCCGGACGAGGCGGAGCGCATCGTCGCACGCGTACGGGAAACAGGGCGCCTGCCGCTCGACAATAAGCGCGAGATCGCGTTCGACGAGGATGCGGACCTGCTGTTCCTGCAAAAGGAGCGGCTGACCTTTCATTCCAACGCCATGCGGTTCACGGCCTTCGACGAAGGCGGCGCCGAATTGCGCAGCGACGTGTATTATTCGATCGGCGGCGGCGCGATCCTTCACGAAGACGAGGTGGGCCGGAATGCGCCGGTCGACCTTGCCGGCGACGTGCCGAATGCGTTTTCCTCCGCGCGCGAATTGCTGGCGCTGGCCCGCGAAAACCGCACCAGCATCGCCGATCTCGTGCGCGAGAACGAGGAAAGCCTGCGTTCGCCGGATGAGATCGGGCGGCGGCTGGCCGAGATTGCCGATGCGATGACGGCTTGCATCGAACGCGGCATGCACACCGACCTTCGCGAATTGCCCGGCGGGTTGAAGGTGAAACGCCGCGCGCCGTGCATTCGCGAATCGCTGATGCAGCGGCAGGAGCGTGCGCTGGCCGATCCGCTCACCGTGATCGACTGGATCAACCTGTGGGCGCTCGCCGTGAACGAGGAGAACGCCGCTGGCGGCAAGGTGGTGACCGCGCCGACCAATGGTGCGGCGGGCATCGTGCCGGCGGTGCTGCGCTATTACGAACGTTTTGCCCCCAATTCGAGCCGGCGCGGGGTGGAGGATTTCCTCCTCACCGCCGCCGCGATCGGTTCGCTGTTCAAGGAAAACGCCAGCATTTCAGGCGCCGAGGTCGGGTGCCAGGGCGAGGTGGGCGTCGCCTGCTCCATGGCGGCGGCGGGGCTTGCCGCCGCGCTGGGCGGCACGCCTATGCAGGTGGAGAACGCCGCGGAAATCGGGATGGAGCACAATCTCGGCCTCACCTGTGATCCGGTCGCGGGACTGGTGCAGGTGCCGTGTATCGAGCGCAATGCCGTGGGTTCGATCAAGGCGGTGGAGGCGGCGCGGCTCGCGCTGCTCGGCGATGGCACCCACCGCGTCAGCCTCGACGAGGTGATCGAAACCATGCGCAAGACCGGGCAGGACATGATGGAAATCTACAAGGAAACCTCGCTCGGCGGGCTGGCCGTGAACGTCGTCGAATGCTGACACGCAGACCATGGCGCAAACAGGTTTCAGGTGATACTATAGCACGGTAAACGCACAGGAGCGCCGAGGAAGCCGGGGAAACCTTTCGCCACAGGCGCGTTGGGCAAGGAGGATCACGATGACCACGCCATTCCAACTCAGCCGCATTCACCACGTCGCCTATCGCTGCAAGGACGCGAAGGAGACGGTCGAGTGGTACGAGCGCATGCTCGGCATGACGTTCAAAAGCGCGTTTAGCGAGGACAAGGTCCCCTCCACCGGCGAAGACGACCCCTACATGCATGTCTTCCTCGATTGCGGGGGCGGCAATGTGCTGGCCTTCTTCGAACTGCCCGGACAGCCCGACATGGGCCGCGATGAAAACACGCCCATGTGGGTGCAGCATCTCGCGTTCGAGGTACCGGACATGGACGCGCTGCTCGCGGCGAAGGACCATCTGGAGGCGGGGGGCGTCGACGTGCTCGGCCCGACGTTCCACGGCGTGTTCAGATCGATCTATTTCTTCGACCCCAACGGGCACCGCGTCGAACTGGCCTGCAATATCGGCACCGACGAACAATATGCGGAGCTCGAACGGGTCGCCCCACTCATGCTGGACGAATGGTCGCGCACGAAGCGTGCACCGCGCCATGCCGCATGGCTACACGAGGAACCTGAAAAGCAATGACCGATACGGATTTCACCCATGACCCCGCCGCGAAAAGCTGGGTCGAGAGCGCCAATGGCCACCCCGATTTCCCGGTACAGAATCTGCCGCTCGGCATTTTTGCGCCCGGCGGAAAGGGGAAGCGTGGCGGCGCCGCGATCGGGGATGAAATCCTGGACATCGCGGCGGTTGCAGATCTGCTCGACGGCGATGCGGTAGAGGCCGCAAAGCTCGCGGGGCAGGACACGCTGAATGCGCTGCTCGGCTGCGGTCCGGCATCGGCGCGCGCCCTTCGCCGCGGATTGTTCGGCCTGCTGACCGATGAAAGCCGGGCCGGCGACGTGCGCCCGCATCTTTACGCGGCGGACGATTGCGCCATGCACGTGCCGGTCATGGTCGGCGATTACACCGATTTCTACACCGGCATCCACCACGCCATGAACATCGGGAAGCAGTTCCGCCCCGACAATCCGCTGCTGCCCAATTACAAGCACGTGCCGATCGGCTATCACGGGCGTTCGTCCTCGATCCGCGTGTCGGGCGCGGAGGTCACGCGCCCGGTCGGCCAGAAAAAGCCGGCGGAAGAGGGCGGCAACCCCGGCTTCGGCCCGGCGGCGCGGCTCGACTATGAAATGGAGATGGCAATCTGGATCGGGAAGGGCAACGATCTGGGTCAGCCGATCCCGATCGCGCAGGCGGGCGACCATATCGCCGGCATGTCGATCCTCAACGACTGGTCCGCGCGCGATCTTCAGGCGTGGGAGTATCAGCCGCTCGGCCCCTTCCTCGCGAAGAATTTCCACAGCTCGATCTCGCCCTGGATCGTGACCGGCGATGCGCTCGCCCCGTTCCGCACGGCACAGCCCGCCCGCCCCGATGGCGACCCGCAGCCCTTGCCCTATCTCACCGATGCGGAGGATCAGAAATCGGGCGCGTTCGCCATCACGATGGAGGTCCTGCTCACCACGCCGACGATGCGCAGTGCCGGCGCCGAACCGCACCGGCTCAGCAAGGGGCCGATGACGGCGATGTACTGGACCGCGGCGCAGCTTGTCGCGCATCACGCGGTCAATGGCTGTAATCTGCGGCCCGGCGATCTTCTGGGCACCGGGACATTGTCGGACGCCGATGACGACACGATGGGCAGCCTCATGGAAATCAGCCGCGGCGGGAAGCAACCGCTCGAACTGCCCAATGGCGAGACGCGCGCATTCCTGGAGGATGGCGACGAGATCATCATGCGCGCCTATGGCGAGGCGGATGGCGCCGTCCGCATCGGGTTCGGCGAATGCCGCGCGGTCATCCGCGCCGCGCCGGAGTTCCGGTCGTGACGCCGCCCGAACTGATCCTCCACGGATACTGGCGGTCCGGGACGAGCTATCGCACGCGGATCGCGCTGGAGCTGAAGCGGCTGGAATACGGGCAGGTCACGCATGATCTGCGTACCGGGGCGCACAGGCTGGAAACCTATCGCTCGATGGCGCCGCAAGGGTTGGTGCCCGTGCTCGAGGAGGGGGGCTATTACCTCCCGCAAAGCCCGGCGATCCTTGAATTTCTTGAGGAACGCTATCCCGAGCCGCCGCTGCTGCCGACCAATCACTATGAGCGGGCGACGGTGCGCGCGATGTGCGCGGTCATCGGGTGCGACATTCATCCGCTCAACAATCTGCGCGTGCTCAGCGCCATTCGCGACGATTTCGGCGCGGATGACGACGCGGTGAAGGCATGGGCGACCAAATGGATCGCGAGCGGTTTCGAGGCGCTCGAGGAAATGATCATCAAACATGGCAACAAATATGCATTCGGCAATTCGCCGACGATGGTCGAATGCTATCTCGTGCCGCAGGTCTATTCCGCCGAGCGTTTCGGCGTCGACATGGCGCCGTACCCCAAGCTCATGCGCGTGGTCGAACATGCCCGCAACAATGCGCAGATCGCCGCGGCCCACCCCGACCGTCAGCCCGACGCCGACTGACAGATAGAGCGCCGGTTCGCCGCATGCGTGGCAAACCGGCGCCCGTCCTGCCTCAGGCCGCCTCCGCCTTCTTGCGCAGGCGCCATGCGTGTAGCAGCGGCTCGGTATAGCCCGAAGGCTGCGCCGCCCCTTCGAAGATCAGCGCGCGTGCAGCCCGGAATGCGTGGCTGCTGTCCCAATTGCCGGCCATCGGTTCGTAGAACGGATCGCCGGCGTTCTGCGCATCGACCTTTGCGGCCATGCGGCGCAGGGCGGCGTCGACATCGGCCTCGCTGCACACACCATGCATGAGCCAGTTCGCCAGCGCCTGCGATGAAATGCGCAAGGTCGCGCGGTCTTCCATGAGGCCGATGTCGTGGATGTCGGGCACCTTGGAACACCCGACCCCCTGATCGATCCAGCGCACGACATAGCCCAAGATCCCTTGCGCATTATTGTCGAGTTCGCGCGCGATTTCATCCTCGGTCCAGTTGCGCCCGTCGGCCAGCGGCACGCGCAGCAGGTTTTCGAGCGGCGGGATGCCTTCGTTCGCGATATGCTCCCGCCGGTCGAACACATTGACGCGGTGGTAATGGATGGCGTGCAAGGTCGCGGCGGTGGGAGAGGGGACCCATGCCGTGTTCGCACCCGTCATGGGATGGGCGATCTTCGCCTCCAGCATGTCGGCCATGCGGTCGGGCATCGCCCACATCCCCTTGCCGATCTGCGCCTTTCCGTCGAGCCCGCAGGAAAGACCGATCGCGACATTGCGCTTTTCATAGGCGTCGATCCATTCCGATGCCTTCATCTCGCCCTTGGGCACCATGGGCCCGGCGCGCATCGCGGTGTGGATTTCATCGCCGGTACGGTCCAGGAACCCCGTATTGATGAACACGATCCGGTGGCGCACCGCCGCGATGCAGGCGGCAAGATTGGCGCTCGTCCGGCGTTCCTCGTCCATGACGCCAACCTTCATCGTGTTGCGCGGCAGGTTCAGCATGTCCTCCACCGCGTCGAACAGCCGGTTGGTAAAGGCGGCTTCCTCCGGCCCGTGCATCTTCGGCTTCACGATATAGATGCTGCCCGTGCGGCTGTTCGCGATGGCCGGATTGCCGAGCCGCTTCAGATCGTGCAGCGAACACAGCGCGGTGATCGCCGCATCCATCAACCCTTCGGGCACGTCCGACCCGTCGGGCAGGCGAATCGCGGGATTGGTCATGAGATGGCCGACATTGCGGACGAAGAGCACGCTCCGCCCGGGCAGGGTGAACGCGCCATCGGGTCCGGTATAGTCGCGGTCGGCGGCGAGCGTTCGGCTCGCATCCTTCCCCCCTTTGCGGAAATGCGCGGTCAGCTCGCCGCGCATCAACCCGAGCCAGTTGGCATAGGCGGCAACCTTGTCCTCCGCATCGACGGCGGCGATCGAATCCTCCATGTCGACGATGGTGGTGATGGCCGCCTCCATCACGATGTCGGCAACGCCCGCGCTATCGGTCCGGCCGATGGGGTGATCGCGGTCCACGACGATCTCGATATGTAGCCCATTGTGCCGCAGGAGCCAGCCATCGCCCCGCCGCCCGCGCAATTCGCCTTCGCGCAAGAGCGGTTCGCGCCCGTCCCAATCCGCCCACGACCCTTCGCGCAGCGGTACGGTCTCGTCGAGGAACGCGCGCCCCGCCGCGATCACCTTCGCGCCGCGCGCCTCGTCATAACCGCGCGGCTCCGGCGTGCCGGGGAGCGCATCGGTGCCATAGAACGCATCATACAGGCTGCCCCAGCGCGCATTGGCGGCATTGAGCACGAACCGTTCGTTAAGCACCGGCACGACGAGCTGCGGCCCGGCCATGGTCGCGATTTCCGGATCGACGTTTTCGGTATCGACGGCAAACGGTGCCGGCTCCTCCACGAGATAGCCGATCTCGCGAAGGAATTGCATGTACTCCTGCGTGTCGATGGGCTTTCCTTTGCGGGCCGCGTGCCATTCGTCGATCGCCTGCTGCAGCGTGTCACGCCGGTCGAGCAGGCGGCGATTGACGGGCGCAAGTTCGCCGAGCAACGCGGCAAACCGTTGCCAGAACGCGTCCGCGTCGATCCCGGTCCCTGCCAGGGCGCGCGTTTCGACGAATTCGGCAAGCCCCGCCGCCACGTCGAGCCCGGCCCGCGATACGCGCCCGCCACTCGTGCCGGTTCTCTCGATTGTGTCCTGCTGCGTCATCGCCATTCTCCTCGTGCCTGTTGCCGACCGGGGTAGGGGGTCGGCGGCGTCGGCGAAACCGCCGACCTTGTGCTTTTGCGTAAAGGCGGGGCGCCGCGCTTGTAAGTTTTGCACTTTGCCGCGACCCGGCGCCCGCCCGATGGCGCTTGCCAAGGGGGTCGGCGGCGCGGCATGGTGGATGCATGGCAATTCCCGAACAGGTCGAAACCCCCGGCGATACCGCGGGCGGGCGCGTGGTGCGGCGGCACCGGTTGTCCACCCGGCTGTGGCACTGGACCAATGTGGTCGCGGTGTTCACGCTTTTGATGAGCGGGCTGATGATCTTCAACGCGCATCCCCGGCTCTACTGGGGGCATTACGGCGCGAATTACGATACCGCCTGGCTCCAGATCGGCGCCCGCGACACCGATGCGGGGGCGGAGGGATATGTGCGCGTCGGCGATGCGGCGCTCCGGACGACCGGCGTGCTCGGCGTGTGGGAGAAGGAGGGCCGCACGATGACGCGCGCCTTTCCCCACTGGATGACGCTGCCCAATTATTACAGCCTCGCCGACGGGCGGCGCTATCATTTCCTCGGCGCGTGGATTTTCGGCGTGGCCGGGCTGCTCTACATGCTGTGGAGCATCGCCAACCGCCATGTCGCGCGCGATCTCCTCCCCACGAAACGCGAATTGCGGCCCCGGCATATCTGGCGCGACATCCGCGATCATGCGCGGCTGCGCTTTCCCACCGGCGCGGCGGCGGCGCGTTACAACATCCTTCAGAAACTGAGCTATCTTGCCGTGCTGTTCGTCATCCTGCCGACGATCGTGCTGACCGGCCTTGGCATGAGCCCGTTCATGAATGCGTCGTGGGGGTGGATCCTCGACCTGTTCGGCGGGCGGCAATCGGCCCGCTCGGTGCATTTCATCGCGGCGTTCGCTTTGGTCCTTTTCATCATCGTGCATATCGCGATGGTCCTTTTGGCCGGACCGGTGAACGAGATACGCAGCATGATAAGCGGGCGCTTCCGCCTGCCGGAGGACAAGCGATGAGCGTTTCACGGCGCGGGATGATGGCGCGCGGCGCGGCGCTGCTCGGCACGGGCGCGGCGCTTGGCGGGTGTCAGCGGATTTTGGAAACCGGGCCGGTGTCGGACGTGGTCTATTCGCTGGACGAATTCACGCGCGATGCGCAGCGGCTCGTCACCGACCGGCGCGCGCTGGCCCCCGAATATGCATTGTCGCAGCGCAGCCCGGTCTTTCGCGCCAATGGTTCGCGCACGGTCGATACGCCCGAATATCGCCGGATGCTGGCCAATGGCTTTGCCGATTACCGGGTGCGCATCGGCGGGCTGGTGCGGCGGCCGCTCGAACTGTCGTTGCGCGATCTGACGAACCTGCCCGCCCGGACGCAGGTGACGAAACACGATTGCGTGGAGGGGTGGAGCGCCATCGGGGCATGGACCGGAACGCCGCTCAAGCTGCTGCTCGACATGGCGGGGCTGGACCGGACGCGGGCGCGCTACATCCTGTTTCGCTGTGCCGACAATTATGGCGATACGCCCTATTACGAGACGATCGACATGATCGAGGCATTTCATCCGCAGACGATCATGGCCTGGCGCATGAACGGCGAAATGCTGCCCGAACGCCATGGCGCGCCCCTGCGCCTCCGGGTGGAGCGGCAATTGGGCTACAAACACGCGAAATTCGTGACCGGGATCGAGGCGATTGCCGATTTCGCGAATGTAGCCGGGGGGAAGGGCGGTTACTGGGAGGACAGCGCCCGCTACGCCTGGTGGGCCGGGATCTGAGGCTCAGAGCAGGCGCTTTTCCTCCAGCAGGTCGGGCAGGTCGTTTTCGTAGAGGATGACATCCTCCGCCGTCGCGATTTTTTCGAGCGCGGCGCGCGCCTCGGCAAAGCTGTCGACCTCGTGCGGTTCCTTGCCGGCCTTGCGCAAGCCGGCGGTAAAGCTGGCGATGCGCGACGGGTTCACGGCATAGACGATATCGGCATGGCGCGCGGTATATTCGCCGAGCGCCGCATGCACGCGATCGTGCTCCATCCCCAGCTCGGCAATGCCCGGCGTGACCAGGATCGCGCGCCCGCCGCGTTGCCGCGCCAGCTCGGCCAGCACGGAAACGGCATTGCGAAAGCCCTGTTCATTCGCGTTATACGCATCGTCCAGCACCAGCGCCTCGCCGGGGCTTTCCCGCTTTTGCAGGCGGTGGGGCACCTGCTCGACATCGGGGGTGACCAGTGCGATGCGCCGCGCCACCGTCGGGTCGATCACCGCCGCCGCCGCCACGGCCAGCGCGGAATTCATCACATTATGCTCGCCCAGCAGCGGCAGCTCGTAAGCGAGCGCGCCAAAGCCGCCCTCACGCCGGTCGTCGAGCACGATGTGCCAGTCCGCATCGCGCAATTCCGCGCTCCCGATGCGGATGTCGGCGTCCTCCTCGGGGCCGACGGTCACGACCTGCGCCGGGTGGGCATCGCGCAGGATGCGGAACGGTTCGTAATCCATCACCTGCGTCGAGACGAGCGAGATGCCGCCATTGGCGCACACCGCCTCGACCAGCTCGCTCTTCGCCTTCGCGATGTTCTCGACCGAGCCGAAGCGTTCGGTATGCGCATCGCCGATCGCGGTCACGATGCCGAAATCGGGTTTTACGAACCGGCACAGACGCGCGACCGAACCGATGCCGTAGGCGCCCATCTCGGCAATGAAATAGCGGTGGCTGAATTGCAGGCGCTCGCGAATATGGCGCGTGAGGCCGAGCACGGTGTTGATCGACCCCTTGGAATAGAACACCGGCCCCGATACGGCGAGCACCTCGGCAAAGATATGCTTCGTCGTGGTCTTTCCGAAGCTACCGGTGATGCCGATGCGGCGGGGGTTCAGCCGGGCAAGCTTTTCCCGCGCCTCGGCAATGTATCCCTCGTTCTCCCGCTCCTGCAGCGGGGCGAGGACGGCATTCCCCGCGATCAGCGCCAGCGGCAGCAATTGCAGCGCGACCAACGTCGCCAGCGGCCCCGACAGCGCCGCCGCGACGACGAACAGCGCAAGGATCGCGGCAAGGTTGCGAATGCGCCGCGCCCGCCCCGTCATCACCAGCGGCTTTTTATAGCCATAGCCGCGTTCCCGCCACGCGATCAGCGCGAGCAGCCCCGCATCCACGAAGATCAGCAGCGAAAGCGCAATCGCCCCCGTCCGGCTGGCGGGAAAAAACAGCGCGATCGCAGTGCTGATCGCGAGCACGATGCTGGCTTTCACGTCGAAAAGCCGCACGCGCATCACCGCGCCGATAAAGCGGCGCCCGTTATATTCCTCCTGCTGAAAATAGGTCAGCAGCGTGTGGATGCGCACCCATGCCAGCGCATAGGCCGCCACCGCAAAAAGGATCAGCGCGAAGGTCATGCCTCGCCTCCCTGCACCGCTTCCTTGATGGCGAGCGCGATCTGATGCCGTCCGCGATCGAGGATCGAGATATGGTCATAATGCGGGCATTCGATATATTCGGATTGCGGAATGCCGGCGGCCAGTTTCCGGCCGATTTCGGGCGGTGTTTCGGTATCCGCCCCGCCGTAGATGAACGTGGTGGGGACGGCGACCTTGTGAAGCTGATCGCTCTGATCCTCGGAAATGGTGGCGACGAAAATGTCGCGCATACCGGTTTCGCGCGCCGCGACGTAATCCGGGCTGCCATATTGTTTTTCGAGCGCGATGAGAGCGTCCTCATCCCTTGCCGCGGCCTTCAGCCGTTGAAACTTTGCCGCGCTACGCTTGCGCTTCATCCCCTCGCCCCAGCCGATGTCGCGCGGAACGCCCGCACCGGCGACGATCACCATATGCTGCAACAACCCCGGCGAGCGTGCGCCGATGCGCAATCCGACGCGCCCGCCAAAACTGTGCCCGACCCACACGCACGAATCGATGCCGAGTGCGTCGAGCAGATGCTCGGACATGAATTGCCCGTAATCGGCGGTGCCCCACGCATCGCCGGGCCGTTCGGATTCGCCAAAGCCCGGCATGTCGAACAGATACGCATCGACCGACGGGGCCAGCGCCTCCGCAACCGGGATGAAATCGCGGTGGGTGCGACCCCAGCCATGGGCAAAAACGACGCGCGGCTTGCCCGGCGTGCCGATCCGAATATGATGGGGGGGCTGCATGACGCCCTTCTTACAGGCCTTGATTTGCGGCACAAGACGAAGCAAGCGCGCAAGCGGCGCATGACGGCGGAAAACTTCAGACCCAAGGATATGTTTTGACGGCTCACGACAGGAAACGCGTGGCGGTGATGTTCGGCGGTGCAAGCCAGGAGCATGACGTGTCCGTCGTGTCGGCGCATCAGCTGATGGATGCCGCCGATGTCCGCAATATCGAGGTGGTGCCGGTCTACACCGATTTCGAGAACCGCTTTTTTTCCGCGCCTTTCCTGCGCGATATCAGGCGGTTCAAGCCCAAACCTGCGGGCGCGCCCGAAGTATTCTTCCGCTGGTCCGAACGCGGCCCGGTGATGCAGGAGCTGAAATCCGGGACGCAGACGCCGATCGATTGCGTGCTCCCGGTGTTTCACGGCCCGTTCGGAGAGGACGGCCGGCTTCAGGGGCATTTCGAACTGCTCGGCATTCCGGTCACCGGCTTTGCCGCGGGCAGCAGCGCCATGGCCATGCGCAAGGACGCGACGAAGGCGCTGGTGAAGCTGGCGGGCGTGAACGTGCTCGACCATGTGACGGCCAACCGGGCGCGGCTCGCCCGGTCCGCCGATCTTGTCGCGGAGGTGGAGGCGAAGGTCGGCTTTCCCGCCATTGTGAAGCCGGCCAATCTCGGCTCCTCGATCGGGGTCGGGCTGGCGAAGACGGCGGCGGATCTGCCCTCGCTGGTCGCCTATGTGCTGGCGCAGGACAATCTCGCCTTGATCGAGCCGCAGGTGCAGAATCTGGTCGAATATAACATCGCCATGCGCTGGACCGGGGACGATGTCGCGCTTTCGGCTATAGAGCGTCCGAAGTCTGGTGCAGAACTCCTTGATTTCAAGGAGAAATACCTGTCATCGGGCGGCGGCACGAAGGGCGCCTTCCTGCCGAGCGAGGGGATGCTTTCGCTGACCCGCGACATCAATCCCGACCTTCCCGCCGCGTTTCAGGACCGCATTCACGATTATGCGCGCCGGGTGTTCGTCGCGCTCGGCCATCGGGGTGCGCCGCGCATCGATTTCATGGCGAATCGCGAAACCGGCGAATTGTGGTTCAACGAGATCAACGCCATTCCCGGCAGCTATGGCTTCTTCCTCTGGGAGGCGGCGGCGCGGCCCTTGCTGTTCCCGGAACTAATTGACCATCTGGTGGCCGAAGCGCTGGCCGATACGGTCAAGCGGTTCGATGACCCGGTGCCGCAGGGTGCCTATCTCCTGCCCCGGTAAAAAGAGGCGTGCAAATCCGCTTGTCCACGCACCGCGCGAAAGCTAGCACGGTGGCGATGGATAGCGAACCCGAAGAGCCCGCCCACGACACCACCCGCGTCATTGCCATCGACGTCGGGGGGACGAATGCCCGCTTTGCCCTGGCCGAGGTTGCCGATGGCCATGTCATCTCGCTGGGCACGCCGCACACCTTCGCGACGAGCAGCGTCGCTGGCCTGGGCGCGGCATGGGACCGGTTTGCCGATGCGGTGGATTACGAATTGCCCCGCGCGGCGGCCATCGCGGTCGCAGGGCCGGTCACGGGTGAGGAAATCCGCTTCACCAATTCGCACTGGGTCGTAAAACCCGCCGAGATCGCCGAAGAGCTGAAGGTCGACGACCACGTCATCATCAATGATTTCGAGGCGGTCGGCCACGCCGTCGCCGCGGCGCACGAGGATCATTTCATCCATCTCGCCGGGCCGGACATTTCATTGCCGCGCACCGGGGTCACGACCGTCGCCGGACCGGGCACCGGGCTCGGCGTGGCGCAATTGTTTCAGGGCGCGCGCGAAGAGGATAGCTATCGCGTGCAGCCGACCGAGGGCGGGCACATCGGTTTCGCGCCCGAGGACCGCATCGACGAGCGCATCCTGTCCCACGTGCGCGAGGTGCTTCCCCGCGTATCGGTCGAGCGGATGTGTTCCGGCCCCGCGATCATCCCGCTCGCCGAGGCGATCGCCGCGATCGAGGGATTGCCGATGCCGTCGGGCGACGATCGCGAACTGTGGCTTTCCGCCATGACCGACAGCGATCCCGTCGCGGTCAAGGCGTGTCAGCGTTTCTGCATGATCCTGGGCAGCGTGGCGGGCGACCTTGCGCTTGCCCACGGGGCCAATGCGGTGGTGATCGCGGGCGGGCTGGGGCTCAGGCTGAAGGACAAGCTGCTCGACAGCCGTTTCGACGAACGTTTCGTGGCAAAGGGACGGTTTCGCGCGCTCATGGAGACGATCCCGGTCAAGCTGATCACCCATCCGCAGCCGGGTCTTTTCGGCGCCGCCGCCGCCTTTGCGCAGGCGTACGACTAAACGCCCGCCGGGGTCAGCGTTCCGCCGGCGCCACCCGACGTATGTCGACAATCTCGACCGGCTCTGCGAGCATCTGCCCTTTCATCCATCCTTCGCCGGCCTCCGGGTCGAGCGGGCGGGCAAAGATCGCGCGCACCACGTCCATGCCGTCCACCACCCGGCCGAACGCGGCGAACCCTGCGTGCAGGGACGGATCGTCCGACGCGGGATCGGCGTCCATGCTGGACAGCGGGGCGAGCATGATCGTGAAATCGCCGGTCGCCGTGCCGGGGTCGAATCGCGCCATCGAAATGGTGCCGGTGTCGTGGGTCAGCCCGGTCTCGCTCGTCGGTTCGTGCGCGATCGGGTCGAGAATACGCTCCGGATCGTTGCGCGTTCCGCCCTGGAGCAAGCCATTGGGCTGCTCACCCCAGTCGAGCCGCATCGCGCGGTAGAACACCGTCCCGTCGAACCGGTCCTCATCCACATAGCGCAGGAAATTGCCGGTGGTCACCGGCGCGCGCCCGGTTTCGAGCGTGACGGTGATGTCGCCCATGGTCGTTTCGATGACGACGTCCTGCGTGGCGGGCGGCGCGGCATCCTGCCCCGATGCCGGCATGGCCGCGGGCGATGACAGGGCGAGGGCGAGGGGGGCGGCGAGGGCGAATCGTTTGAGCATGGCGCGATCATGCCAAATCCGTTCGACGAACGACATACCGGGATCGACGAGCGTCATTTCGGCCACGGCGCGAGCATTTACAGATGTAATCGGATCGCTTACAACTGTAATCGCAACCCGTGGAGGAATCGATGAACACCCCCCAGACCGAACGCATCAGCGAGGCCGAACACGCGGTGATGGAAGCCTTGTGGGCCGACGCGCCGCTCACCGCCGCGCAGGTGGCCGACCGGATCGGCGAAACACGCGGGTGGAGCCTTGCCACCGTAAAGACGCTGCTCTCCCGCCTTAGCCAGAAGGGCGCGGTCGACACGGCGCCGGACGGGCGCCGCTTTCTCTATTCGCCTGTCGTGGCGCGCTCCGAATATGTCGGCACGGAATCGCGCCGGCTCGTTGACCGGCTGTTCGGCGGGCGCGCATCGTCGCTGTTCGCGCATCTGGCGGAGGCCGAGGCGCTGGATGACAAGGATCTGTCCGAGATTGAGGCTCTCTTGCAGGAGTTGCGCAAATGACCGGGTTCGTTTTCGATACATGGCTCGCCACGGGGCTGCTGATCGCTCTGGTGCTGCTCATCCGCCGGCCGATGGCGCATCTGTTCGGCGCGCGGCTTGCCTATGCGCTGTGGCTGTTGCCGGCGTTGCGGTTCGTCATGCCGCCGATCGTGCTGCCCGCGTGGCTGGCGCCGGAGGCCGGCGTGCCGCTTTTTGCGCAAAAGGCGCCTCCGGTGCATCCCTCGGTGGTCGATGCCGAGATCGGGACTGCATCCCTGACCGACGCGGCGGTGCAGACCGGCGCGGGCGGCGATATTTTCGCAACGCTCGCCATCGCGATCTGGCTTGGCGGGGCGGCGGCGTTCTGTGTCTGGCGCATGCGCAATTATCGCGCGATGCGGGCACGCCTGCTCGACGGCGCGGTGCCGGTGGGCGAGGTCGGCGATATTCGCATGGTGGAAAGCCGCAAGGTCGCCGCGCCGCTCGCCTTCGGCATACGCGACAAGGTGATCGCCATGCCCGCGGGTTTCATGGCGCAGCCGAGCCGTGAGGCCCGCGATTTCGCCATCGCGCATGAGATTGCGCACCATCGCCGCGGCGATCTGCTCGCCAATATACTGGCGCAGCCGGTGCTGGCGCTGCATTGGTTCAATCCCGTGGCGTGGCTGGGCTGGCGCGCAATGCGCCGGGATCAGGAAGCGGCCTGCGACGCGCATGTCATGGCGGGCAAGAGCCGTCCCGTGCGCGCCCGCTATGGCGAGGTGATCGTGCTCTTCGCCCGGGAACAGCACATGGCGCTCGCCGCGCCGATGGCGGGTTTTCGCGAGATCGGCCCGGCGCTCGGTGAAAAGGCGATCGTCCACCGTTTGCGCAGCCTGACGCAGGAGGAGGGCAGCACCCGCCGCCGCCGTGCCGGGCGCATGGCGATTGCGGGCGCCGTGCTGGTCGCTCTGCCCCTCTCTGCGACGATCAGCTTTGCCGAGGGGGAGCAGGCCGCGCGTCCTGCGCCCGCCGCGCCGCCGGTTCCCGCCGCCCCGCCGTCACCCATGCACCCACCCGCGCCGCCGGCGACGCCCGCCAGCTTTGCGCAGGTGCCGGCACCCGAGGACATTCCGGACACGTGGGCGGGTACCGACCGTCACGCCTACGAAGCCAGGATCGAGGCCGAAGCATCGAGAGCCGAAGCCGAGGCCGACGCGTTCGAATCCGAAATGGAGGCGTTCGAAAACGAGATGGAGCAGCTCGGCCCCATGATCGCGCAAAGCGTGCGCCTCGCAATGAAATCCGTGCCCGACATAGAGCACTCCGTGTCGAGCGACGGCGATGGGAAGCGCCATGTCATCCGGCTCTTCGGCGTGGACGAGGACGGCAAGCGGCGCGTCATGCAGACGCAGGTCGTCGATGAACGCGCGATCGAGCGCAAGGCCTATGCCAGTGCGATCTCCGCCGTGCGCGCCGCGCGCCGTGCCATCGCGACGAGCCGCTCGATCCCGGCCGATGCCCGTGCCGAAGCCTTGCGCGATCTGGACCAGGAACTCGAGGACATGCAGGTAGAGCTCCGCGGCAACTGACCTTCCTTCGCGGGGAGTTCAGGGGCGCAAGGGACGGAAATGCAGGGGGACGCCGGGTTAGGGCGTCTCGCTTACCGCCATCTGTTCCGCGGTGCTGCCTTGCTGCGGAAGGTCCAATTCCGCGGTCCGCCGCGCGACCGGATCGAACACGTCGCCTTCGCGGGCCGGGCGGGCGGGCCATTCGCATTCGCGCGCCGCGCCCAATCCCTTGAGAAAGCCCCGCCGGATCAGCGCGGCCCCGACGATCCGTTCGAACCGGCGGCGTTCCTCGTTCGCGCCCGTCACCTCGCGCAGGATGCCGCGAAACGGGATGAGCCCGCCGACCAGCGACTTGGCGACATTGCCCGCCATGTTGGTGCCCTTCTGCATGTCGCTCTTTTCCGCCGCGGGCTGATCGATGTCCACGCCGAGATAGAGGTTGAGATCGGTCACCGCGCGCGCGATCTGCGCGCAATCGTGCAGCCCGCCGGTCGCATACGGGTCCGCTGCCACGTCGATGAGCAGGGGCGGAATATCGTCCCGGTGCAGGTTGAGATCGCGCAGCGGCTGCGTGGCGAGATCCTCGGCCTCGAAATCGGGATCGCGCATGTCCTCCTGTGCCATGGCCGGCGCGCTGAACGCGGCGGCCATGGCCATCAGCGGCGCAAATCGGCAAAGGTGTCGCATTGATCCTCGTCTCCTGTCTGAAGCCCACGTTGCAGCCATTCCATACGCTGCGCGCTTGAACCGTGGGTGAAGCTTTCGGGCGATACGCGCCGCCCGGCATTGCGCATCAAGGTATCGTCGCCGATGGCGCTGGCGGCGCGCAGGCCTTCCTGAATATCGCCGGGTTCGATGAGGTCGCGGTTCTTCGCCGCCCACACCCCGGCATAGCAATCGGCCTGCAACTCCATGCGCACCTGCAACGGGTTCGCGCCCGAAGGATTGGACGATTGCGCGCTGCGGACCTGATCGGCGAGACCGGTCAGGTGCTGTACGTGGTGGCCATATTCGTGCGCCATGACATAGGCCCGCGCGAAATCGCCGCCGGCGCCCATCTGACGCTCCATCTGATCATAGAAGCTGGTGTCGATATAGATACCCTCGTCCGCGGGGCAGTAGAACGGCCCCATCGCCGCCTGCGCGCTGCCGCAACCCGAACGCCCCTGGCCGTCGTAGAAATTTAGGGTGGGCCGCTCAAACGGAATATTCGCCTCTGCGAACAAGGGCGCCCATGTTTCGTCGAGCGAGGAGAGCGCAGCGCAGCTTTCGCGGCTGTACGGCCCGGCGGAGCAGCTTTCCTCGACCGTCTGCCCGCTCTGTACCTGTTCCTGACCGCTGCCGGCGGGGGCGGATTGCGTCACCTGGTCGATGGTGCCGAGCGTGGTCATCGGGTCGATTCCGAAGAACACCGCCCCGATCAGCGCGACGACGATCGCGCCGCAACCCAGTTTCTTGCCCCCGCCGATACCGCCGCCGGAACCGCGCTGGTCCCGCACGCGTATATTACGGGAGAAATCGTTCAGCCTCATGTTACCTCGTTTTCAAAGGTGCCGGTCGTGCCGAATCGGCCCGGTCATGGTGCCACCTTGATGCCAGACCGGATAACCTTTTGGAGTATAAGATGTTCCTTACCGGAAAAACCGCACTCGTGACCGGATCGACCTCGGGCATCGGGCATTCCATCGCCGATGCGCTCGCGCAGGAGGGCGCCAATATCGTGATGACGGGCATCGGCGACGAGGCCGAGATCGAGAAGACGCGCGCGAAAATGGCGCTGGATCACGGGGTCGAGGTCGCATTCGTGCCCGCCGACCTGACCGCGCGCGAAGGGACCGAGGCGTTGATCGAGGCGGCGCGGACCCGATTTGGCGCGGTCGACATACTCGTCAACAATGCCGGGATGCAGCATGTCGCCCCGATCGACGAATTTCCGCCCGAAAAATGGGACAGCATCATTGCGCTCAATCTCACGGCGGCGTTCGATGCGTGCCGGCTTTGCGTGCCGATGATGAAGGCGCGCGGATGGGGGCGCATCATCAATACCGCCTCTGCACATTCGCTGGCCGCATCGCCGTATAAATCGGCCTATGTTGCGGCAAAACACGCGCTGGCCGGATTGACGAAGACGGTCGCGCTCGAACTCGCGCAGGACAATATCACGGCCAATTGCATTTCGCCCGGCTATGTGTGGACCCCGCTGGTCGAGAACCAGATTCCCGACACGATGAAAGCCCGCAAGCTCAGCCGCGAGGAGGTTATCGAAAACGTCCTCCTGTCCGGGCAGCCGACCAAGAAATTCACCCAGCCCGAGGATATTGGCGCGCTCGCGGTGTTCCTGTGCCGGGACGCGGCGCAGAACATGACCGGCGGCAATATCAGCATGGACGGCGGCTGGACCGCGCAATGATGCGATGAAACACGGGGCAAACGGGGGCGACAGGCGTATGCGACGGGCCGCACAGTGCGCGTGGGTGGCGGCCTGCGCGGCGCTGCTTTCGGCGTGCGCAACGGTGCGCGAGCGTGAACCGGCGAGTGTTGCGGAGGCGCTGTCCTCCCATGTCGAGCTGTTGTCCTCCAACCGTTTCGCAGGGCGCGCGGCCGGCACGCCGGGCGAGGGGCTGACGCTCGACTATCTTCAGGCGCAGTGGAAGGCGATCGGCCTGAAATCGGGCACCCACGATTCGGCCAGCCCGTGGCGCGCGCCGTTCCGCGTGACCGGCGCGAACGGCGAGGCGGTCACGACCTACAACCTCATCGGCCGGATCGAGGGGACCGACCCGCAGGCGGGCGCGGTGCTGCTGCTCGCCCACTGGGACCACCTTGGCGCGCATAATGCGAAGTGCGGGCGCCGGTTCATCGACACGATCTGCAACGGCGCGGTCGACAATGCCACCGGGCTTGCCATGATTACCGAGATCGCGCGCAATCTTCGCGCCGGACCGCGGATGAAGCGCGATGTCTATATCCTCGCCACCGGGGCGGAAGAGGACGGCCTCCTGGGCGCGCGCGCCTTTGCCGAGGATCCGCCCGTGCCGCTGGGCAAGTTCGTCGCCGCGTTCAATATCGACAGCGAAGGGCTGGCCCCGGCGGACGCACCGGCGGTCGTGATCGGAGAAAAGGGCGGTCCGCTGGCCGAGCTGGTGCAGAGCGTCGCGGATGAAGAGGCGATCGTGCTCGTCGATCCGGACGCGGTGAACGCCATGTTCCTGCGCCGTCAGGATGGCTATGCCCTGATGCGGGCCGGGCTGCCCGCCGTGATGGTGAGCGCGAGTTTCGCCGATGCGCCGCGGCTCGCCCGGTTCATGGATGGCAATTACCACCGCCCCGGCGACGAGTTCGAAACGGTCGAGCTGGGCGCGGCGGTCGACATGGTGCGTCTGCATACCGCGCTTGTCCGGGCGGCGGCGGACCCGTCCCGTTTTCCCGGCCCCTTGCGCTCCGACGGGCGGCCCGTTGCAACAGAAAGCGCGACCACCCCCTAGCGGCGAAGGCGCAGGGCGGTTAGAGGGCGTTGCACGACTCTCCATGCCGGGCAGTTTCACAGGGTCCGGGCGGAAGCGGCCCCTTGCGTGGATTCGCCGCATCTATGCCGCTCGCCCGCAACGAACCGCCCGCCTACCGAACGAAAGCATCCCTTCGCCGTGCCAAACCGCCTTTCCTCCGACATCCCCCTCGGTCTCACCTTCGACGATGTGCTGTTGCAGCCCGCCGCATCCGACATCGTGCCCAGCCTTGCCGACACGCGCACGCGGCTGACGCGGGGCATCACGCTCAACATTCCGGTGTTGTCGAGCGCGATGGACACCGTGACCGAGAGCGAGATGGCCATCGTCATGGCGCAGATGGGCGGCATTGGCGTGCTGCACCGCAATCTCACGGTGGAAGAACAATGCAGCGCCGTGCGGCAGGTGAAGCGGTTCGAAAGCGGCATGGTCGTCAACCCCATCACCATCGCGCCCGATGCGACGCTGGGCGAGGCGCGCAACCTCATGCAGAGCCACAAGATTTCGGGCATTCCTGTGGTCGAGCAATCGGGCCGGCTGGTCGGGATCCTGACCAATCGCGACGTGCGCTTTGCCGCCAATGACCGCCAGCCGGTGCGCGAATTGATGACGGCCGACGATCTCGCCACGGTTTCGGCGGATATTCAGCAGGACGAGGCGCGCCGCCTCCTCCACAGCCGCCGGATCGAGAAGCTGCTCGTGGTGGACGATGCGTATCATTGCATCGGCCTCATCACGGTGAAGGACATCGAAAAGGCCGTGACCTTCCCCGATTCGACCAAGGATTCGGCGGGGCGCCTGCGCGTCGCGGCGGCAAGCACCGTCGGCGACACCGGCTTCGAGCGCAGCAGCGCGCTCGTCGATGCAGGGGTCGACGTGGTCGTCATCGACACCGCGCACGGGCACAACAAGGATGTCGCCCGCGCCGTCGAGCGGGTGAAGGCGCTGTCCAGCGACGTGCAGGTCATTGCCGGCAATGTCGCGACGGCGGCGGCTGCGCGCTCGCTCATCGATGCGGGGGCCGACGGGATCAAGGTCGGCATCGGTCCCGGCTCGATCTGCACCACGCGGATCGTGGCGGGCGTCGGCGTGCCGCAGCTCACCGCGATCATGGATGCGGCGGAGGAGGCCGACAAGTCGAACGTGCCCGTCATCGCCGATGGCGGCCTGCGCACGAGCGGCGACGCGGCCAAGGCGCTGGCGGCGGGTGCCTCCACCATCATGATCGGCTCGATGCTGGCCGGGACCGAGGAAGCGCCGGGCGAAACGTTCCTGTATCAGGGCCGCGCGTACAAGGCGTATCGCGGCATGGGCAGCGTCGGCGCGATGGCACGCGGCAGCGCCGACCGCTATTTCCAGCAGGACATCAAGGATTCCATGAAGCTCGTCCCCGAGGGGATCGAGGGGCAGGTCCCGTATAAAGGCCCGGCCAAGGATGTGGTCCATCAGCTCGTCGGCGGGGTGAAGGCCGCGATGGGTTATACCGGGTGCGGCACGATCGACGCGCTGCGCAAGGATGCGCGTTTCGTGCGCATCACCGGTGCGGGCCTGCGCGAAAGCCACGTTCACGACGTCACGATCACGCGCGAAGCGCCCAACTATCCCACCCGTTAAGGAACAGCCATGACCCCGCCCGCCCGCGTGAAAGCCGCGATCGACATTCTCGACACGGTGATCGCAGGCGCGCGGGGCAATGGCCCGCCCGCCGACCGCATCATCGCCGACTGGGCGCGGGGCAATCGCTATGCCGGGTCGAAGGACCGGCGCGCGATCCGCGAGCTGGTCTATGCTGCGATCCGGGCCTGCGGCGAGGTGCCGGTGTCGGGCCGCGCCGCGATGCTGGCGCTGACCAAGCAACAACCGGAATTGCGCGAAATGTTCGACGGGAGCCAGTATGGCCCGGCCGAGATCGAGCCGGGCGAACCGGTCGCCAATCTCGACACGGCGCCGCGCTGGCTGCGCGAGGAGATGATGGGGAGCGGCCTCGACCGCGAAGAGCAGGACGCTCTGTCCGCGCGGGCGCCGCTCGACCTGCGCGTCAATACGCTGAAGGCGCGGCGCGATACGCTGTCCCTGCCCGAAACGGCGGAGCCGACCGCGGCGCCGCACGGGCTGCGGCTCGACACCGGGCTTCGGGTCGAGGATTGGGACGCGTGGAGGAGCGGCGCGGTCGAGGTGCAGGACACCGGCAGCCAGATCGCCTGCCTCGCCGCTGGGGCGAGCGCGGGAATGACCGTGGTGGATCTGTGCGCGGGCGCGGGGGGCAAGACGCTCGCGCTGGCCGCGATGATGGGGAACGAGGGGCGCATCCTTGCCGCCGATACCTCGCGCGCGCGGCTTCAGAAATTGCCGGAGCGCGCCGAACGCGCCGGGGTCACGATCGCCGAAACCGTGCTGCTCAACCCCGGACACGAGATGGACGCGTTGACGCAGGTTGAGGGCGATGCGGACATCGTGTTCGTCGATGCGCCGTGCAGCGGGACCGGCACCTGGCGCCGCAATCCCGAGGCGCGCTGGCGCGTGACGCCCGCCAGCCTGAAGGAGCAGGCGGCGCTGCAATCGCGGCTGCTCGACCTTGCCGCGCGGCTGGTGAAACCGGGCGGGCGGCTCGTCTATGTCGTGTGTTCGCTGCTCGACGTCGAAGGGGCGGAGCAGGGCGAGGCGTTTCTTTCGCGCAACCCCGGTTTTTCGGCCGATACGCCCGATCTGCCGCTTGGCCGGAGGCGGGGAACCGGAATGCGGCTCACGCCGTTGCACGATGCGACCGATGGGTTTTTTATCGCACGCTATATCTCGCCGTGCTAGGCTTGGCCGGACATGGCCCGCCCTCTCGCCTCATCGTTCGATCGCCCGCGCACGGAGCGTGACCCGGCCTGGAAGGATTTGTTGATGCGCTACACCCCGATCGCCGCCGCCCTGTCGCTCTTCGTCGCGATCAGTGCGAGCACCGGTTATGGCAAGGCGGCCGAACCGGCGGATCCGCGGGTGGAAAGCCTGCTGCAATCGGGCGATGCGGCGCTTGCGAGCGGTGACATTGCCGGCGCGACCGACCGGTTCGAGGCTGCGGCCGTGCTCGCCCCCGGCTATGCAGAGATTTTCATGTCGCTGGCCGATGTTGCCCGCTCGAAGGGTTTGCAGGGCAAGGCCATCCATTATTACCGGCAGGCGCTGACCCTCGATCCCGGCAATCTTTCCGCCATCGCAGGCGAGGGCGCGGCCATGGCCGAAAAGGGCGCGATCGCCAAGGCGGAGCAGAACCTCACCCGGCTGAAATCGCTGTGCGGTAATGATTGCGCCCAGGTCGGCGCACTGGCCGCCGCGATCGAGCGTGGGCCGGTCGAACCGGTCCGTTCGGCGGACGCATCGGGCGGCGATGCGATGGCCGGGATGGACGAACCGGTCGAGGTGAACTGAACTGAACTGAACGCTTGCGGCCCGGCGTCAGATCCGGTCGCGAAACTGCGACAGAACCGCTTCGTAAACGGGGCGCTTGAACGGAATGATCATCGCCGGCAGCGTGTCGGCGTCGACCCAGCGATATTCGGCGAACTCGGCCTCGCTATGCGCGTTGAGGTCAATATCCGCATCGGTCCCCGAAAACCGGACGAGGAACCAGCGCTGACGCTGTCCGATATATTTGCCGCCCCACAGCTTGCCCTTCAATTCCTCCGGCAGGTTGTAGAACAGCTCTTCCTCGCTCTGCGCCTCGATCCGGGCCTTGTCGGACCGTATGCCGGTTTCCTCGTACATTTCGCGAAAGGCGGCATCGTGCATGTCCTCGCCCGGATCGACGCCGCCCTGCGGCATCTGCCACCAGTCGCCTTCCTTCGTGTCGAGCCGCTTGCCGACGAAGACGCGGCCATCCTCGTTCACGATCATCAACCCGGCGCAGGGGCGGTAAAGGGTGGGGTCGGGCTTGCTCATGCGGTTCGCTTTCTCGATTCGCGGATATGGGTGCCATCTGGCCGCCGGAGCATGGGTTTTGCAACCGGTTGCGATGCGCGGGGCGGATCGATCCGGCAAAGCGCATCAGGGCGGGGCGGAAACTTTTTCTAAATTGAACGCTTGGGTTCAGAAGACTAGTCAGGCAATGACCGCCGCCCGCAATTCGGGCACGCGCCGCCCGCCGCGCTTTCATTCGGGCCGATACCGAGGATGACAATGGCTTCACAAACCGCAAGCACCGCCGCCCCCGATACCCCGTCGGGTCAGACAGAGGCGGTCGTCGTCCGCTTTGCCGGGGACTCGGGCGACGGGATGCAGCTGACCGGGGGGCAGTTCACGCTGTCCACCGCGCTGGCCGGCAACGATCTTGCCACGTTCCCCGATTTTCCGGCCGAAATCCGCGCGCCGCAGGGCACGCTGTTCGGCGTTTCGGCGTTTCAGATTAATTTCGGCTCCACCGCGATCGAAACCGCGGGCGATGCGCCAGACGTGCTCGTCGCGATGAACCCGGCGGCGCTCAAGGTGAACCTTGCCGCGTTGAAGCCCGGCGGGCTGATCATTGCCGATACGGGCGAGTTCACGGCGCGCAATCTGGACAAGGCGAAATACGACCACAACCCGCTCGACGGGGACGAGCTGGCGAAATGGGACGTGCTGGCCTTCGACATCAGCGCGCTCACGCTGGAAGCGGTGAAGCCGTTCGGGCTGGGCAACAAGGAAGCGCTGCGCTGCAAGAACATGTGGACGCTGGGCCTCGCGCTGTGGATGTTCGACCGGTCGCGCGAACCGATCCATGACTGGCTGAAGCAGAAGTTCCGGAAGGCGCCCGACCTGGCCGAGGCGAATATCGCGGCGCTGGATGCGGGCCATGCCTATGGCGAGACGGCGGAGATTTCCGGCCCGCTCAAGCAATATCATGTCGCGCCGGTCGAAAGCGATCCGGGTCTCTATCGCACCATCACCGGGGCGGAGAGCATTTCGCTTGGTCTGGTCGCGGGGGCGCAGCTGGCCGAATTGCCGCTGTTCTTCGGCGGTTATCCGATCACGCCGGCGTCCGCCATCCTGCACCATCTGGCGAATCTGAAGGAATTCGGCGTCACCACGTTTCAGGCGGAGGACGAGATCGCCGCGATCTGCGCCGCCATCGGCGCAAGCTATGCAGGGCAGCTCGGCATCACCAGCTCGTCCGGGCCGGGCATTGCGTTGAAGGGCGAAGCCATGGGCCTTGCCGTGATGACCGAACTCCCGCTCGTCATCGTCAATTCGCAGCGTGGCGGCCCGTCCACCGGCCTGCCCACGAAAACCGAGCAGAGCGACCTTTACCAGGCGGTCTATGGCCGCAACGGCGACGCGCCGCTTCCCGTGATCGCGGCGCGCAGCCCGGCCGATGCGTTCGAATGCGCGATCGAGGCATGCCGCCTCGCCGTGCATTACATGACGCCGGTGATGCTGCTCACCGATGGTTATATCGCCAATGCCGCCGAACCGTGGAAGGTGCCCGACCCGACCGGTTTCGCGCATTTCCCGGCAAAGTTCCTCTCCGAGAAGAACGCGACGGATGTGGATGGCAACGACACGCTGCTCCCCTTCGCGCGCGATGAAAAGGGCGCGCGCCCGTGGATCAAGCCCGGCACCCCCGGTCTGATGCACCGCATCGGCGGGATCGAGAAGGCGCAGGGCACCGGCCACATCGATTATTCGCCCGCCAACCACCAGGCGATGACCGACGCGCGCAAGGACAAGATCGAGGGGATCGCGAGCGACATCCCCGATCAGGATGTGTGCATGGGCAATACGAGCGGCAAGCTCGCCGTGGTCGGCTGGGGCAGCACGTTCGGCCCCATCCATCAGGCCGTCCGCCGCGCGCGGAAGAAGGGCATCGACGTCAGTCACATCCACGTCCGCCACATCTGGCCGCTGCCGAAGAACATGGGCGAATTGCTGGCCGGGTTCGACAATGTGCTGATCCCCGAAATGAACGCGGGACAGTTCAAGACCGTGCTGCGCGATCAGTTCCTGATTGATGCGCAATCGCTGACGAAGACCAGCGGGCAGCCTTTTGCCATTGCCGAGATCGAGGCCGCGATCGCCGCCTATTTCGACGATGTCGACGGCAATGAGGGCGGGCAGGTCGACGTGAACGACACGCAGCTTCCCAGCCCCGAAAAAGCCCAATCCTGAGCCCGTCACGCCTGAATCAGTCCAGAAGGACACGCGACATGAACGACATGACCCCTGTAACGACCACGCTCAAGGACTGGGAAACCGATCAGGAAGTGCGCTGGTGCCCCGGTTGCGGCGACTACGCCATCTTGAAGGCGGTACAGCGCACCTTGCCGCAGCTAGGCGCCGATCCGGCCAATACGGTCTTCATTTCCGGCATCGGCTGCTCCAGCCGCTTTCCCTATTACATGGAAAGCTATGGCTTCCACACCATCCATGGCCGCGCGCCCGCGGTTGCGACGGGGGTGAAGCTCGCCAATCCCGATCTCGACGTGTGGCTGGTGACGGGCGACGGCGACGGGCTCTCCATCGGCGGCAATCACATGATGCATGTGCTGCGCCGGAACGTGAACATGCAGATCATGCTGTTCAACAACGAGATCTACGGCCTGACCAAGGGCCAGTATTCGCCGACCAGCCGCCCCGGCACGACCAGCCCGTCGACACCGGCCGGTTCGGTCGAGGCACCGGCCAGCCCGTGCGCCTTTGCCCTCGGTTCGGGGGCGCGTTTCGTGGCGCGCGGTTACGACGTGTCAAAGGATCTGCCCGAGGTGCTGAAAGCTGCCCATGCGCACAAGGGCGCGGCCTTTATCGAGATTTTCCAGAACTGCATCGTCTATAACAAGGACGTGTTCGACGATTTCACGCAGAAGAAAACCGCGCCCGAAACACAGATCTGGCTGACCGATGGCGAGCCGATGCTGTTTGCCAAGGGGACGAAGGGTCTTGCGCTCGATACAGGGACGCTCACGCTCAAGGTCGTGGATGTTGTCGATGGCGATTGGCAGGGCGCGGGCGTGATGACGCATAATGCGAAGAGCAAGACGCTCGCCCACATGCTGATCGAGATGCCGTTCGGGCCGTTTCCGATGGCGCTGGGCGTGATCTACGACAATCCGGCGCCGGTTTACGAGGACATGGTCCACGCGCGCAATGCGAAGGACGCAGCCGGCAAGTCGACCGATTTCGCTGCGCTGCTCCGCAAGGGGCAGACCTGGACCGTGTCGGGCACGGCGCAGGATCCGATCTGAACGCGGGTCTGCGCTAGGCGCGCGCCGCGTCCCGCCCTCTCGGCGAGGGGTGGAACGCGGAGGCGCACAGCACGGCCCAGCCGGTCCCGCCGAGCCATCCGGCCAGCACATCGCTGGGCCAGTGCACGCCGAGCCATATCCGGCTCACCGCGATGAGCATGGCCAGAACCATCGCCGCCGTGATAAGCGCATGCCGCACCGATGCCCGCGCGACGCATGGCGCAAAGGCCAGCGCAAGGGCGACATAGACCACCGCCCCGTTGAAGCTGTGCCCGCTGGGAAAGGCGGGGCCGCCTGCCTCCGCCAGATGCGGTACGAGTTCGGGCCGGGGCCGCGCGATCGCATATTTCATCACGCTGTTCACGAGCCAGCCCGACGCCACCGTCACGAAAAGCCAGACCGCAAGCCCCCGCCACCGCAAGACGAAGGCCGCGACACCCACCCCGACCAAGGCGAAGACATTGCGGAGCAACACACCGCCCAGCGCGGTCACGTCGCGCACCATTTCAAGCATCCATCCCGGCCCCTGCGCCGCGCCGTCCGCCATCCGCGGCAAGCGGAGCAGAGCCGTGTCGAACCGCGCAGTATGTCCCCCCAATACCGCCCAGACCACAATCGCAAACCCCGCCCACAGCAGCGCCGCGAGAGCAAGCATCCCTGCGCGCCCGTGGCGGTGGGAAGGGCGGGACGCGACGGGCGAAGGGGGAGGAGATGACATCGTCATGGAACATTCGCGCTTGGCCACCCGTTCCCGATCAGAACATTACGACTGCCGAGGAGACCTGAATGACTGCCCCGCAAATCGTCTGGCTGCGACGCGACCTGCGCCTTTCGGATCAGCCCGCGCTGTGCGCCGCCGCGTCGCAGGGGCCGGTCATCGCGGTCTATGTGCTGGACGACGACCGCGCGGGGGATCGCGCGCTGGGCGGGGCGTCGCGATGGTGGCTGCATCATAGCCTCGATGCGATGGCGAGCCGGCTGGCGCAGCATCGCTCGCGGCTGATCCTGCGGCGCGGTGACGCGGTCGAGGAACTCTGCGCGCTGGTCGAGGAAACGGGCGCGGAGGCGGTCCACGCCATCCGCCATTACGAACATTGGTGGGTGAAGGCGCAGGACGCGCTGTGCGAACGGGTCACGCTCAACCTCTATGACGGGAATTACCTGCTGCCGCCCGGCACGGTGACGACGGGTTCGGGCGATCCGTACAAGATCTACACCCCCTTCGCGAAGGCGGCGACCCGCCAGCTGCCGCAACGCGACCCGCTTGACGTGCCGAGCCTGACGCTTCCCGACGCATGGCCCGACAGCGACGACCTGAGCGACTGGAACCTGCTTCCCACAAAGCCCGACTGGGCCGAGGGATTTCGCAGCGAATGGGCCGTGGGGGAAAACGCGGGCCAGGACCAACTCGACGAATTCTCCGAGCGGGTCGCGTCCTATGAAACCGACCGCAACCTGCCGTCGGTCGACGGTTCCTCGCGCCTGTCGCCGCACCTTCATTGGGGCGAGATTTCGCCGACGCAGGTGTGGAAGGCACTGGAAGGGCGCAGCGGGGAAGGGCTGCACAGCTTTCGCGGCGAATTGCTGTGGCGCGATTATACGCAGAACATCATCTGCCAGTTTCCCGAATATCCCGAGAGCGGCTATCGCGACCAGTTCGCGCATTTCCCGTGGCGCGACCCGGATAGCGACGACGAAGCCGCGGCCGATCTGAAAGCATGGCAAGAGGGCCGGACGGGCTATCCCATCGTCGATGCGGGCATGCGGCAATTGTGGCACATCGGCTGGATGCACAACCGGGTGCGGATGATCGCGGCGAGCTTCCTCATCAAGCATCTGCTCATCCGCTGGACCCACGGGGAACGGTGGTACTGGGACACGCTGGTCGATGCGGATTATGCGAACAATGGCGTGAACTGGCAATGGATCGCAGGCACGGGGGTGGACAGCAACATGTTCCCGCGCATCATGGCGCCGCTCTCGCAATCGCCGAAGTTCGATGCCGCCGAATACATCCGCGAATGGGTGCCGGAACTCAGCCATCTCGGCGACGACACGATCCACGATCCGGGTGAGGATTGCCGGCCGGACGGCTATCCCGAAAAGCGAATCGCGCACAAGGTCGCCCGGCAACGCGCGCTCGACGCCTATGGCGAAATGAAGGATCGCGCGGGATAGGGGACGGCATGCTTTCCGCCTGTTGGCAAGCGGCGCATCCCGCGCCATAGGGGGCCGCGATGAATGCACCCGAACCACGCGGCAGGCACCTGACACAGGCGGGCCTTGACTGGCAGAACGGCACAGGCTGGCTCGCGCGGGTGATATCCGGCGGGACAGACCGGCTGGTCGAGCGTATCGACGCCGGGATTGCGACCGGCTCGATCGAGGCGCAATTGCCCGATGGCAGCCATCGCATCGTCGGCGGACGCGCGCCGGGTTTCGCGGCGCAGATCCGGCTCCACGACTGGCGCGCGTTGTTGCGGCTGGCCACCGGCGGGTCGGTCGGATGGTATCGCGCATGGGAGCTGGGCGAATGGGACAGCCCCGACCCGGTCATGATCTTTGCGCTGTTCATCGCCAATGCCGAAACGCTCGGCTCGGTCGGGCGGGCGAAGGGACCGTGGCGGCTGGCCAGCCGGATGCTGCACCGCTTGCGGCGCAATACCAGGGCCGGCGCGCAGGTGAACATCGCCGCGCATTACGACCTCGGCAATGATTTCTACGCCGCGTGGCTCGATCCCACGATGAGCTATTCCAGCGCGCTGTTCACCGATGGGGCACACGATCTGGAGCAGGCGCAGTTCGCCAAGGTCGACGCGCTGGCGGACCGGCTCGCGCTCGCGCCCGATGACAGTGTGCTCGAAATCGGATGCGGTTGGGGTTTTCTCGCGCGGCGGCTGGCCGACCGGCACGGCGCGGATGTCACCGCGATCAGCCTGTCGGACGAACAGCTCGCCCATGCGCGGGACAGGGCGGCGCGCGAATCGTTGTCCATCGATTTCCGGCGGCAGGATTACCGCGATGTCGAGGGGCAGTTCGACGCCATCGCCAGCGTGGAGATGGTCGAGGCGCTTGGCCGGGAATACTGGCCGACCTACATGGATTGCATCGCCCGCAACCTGAAGCCCGGCGGGCGTGCGGCGATTCAATATATCTCGATCCGCGACGACATTTTCGACGCCTACGCCAGCAGCGCCGATTTCATTCAGACCTATGTCTTTCCCGGCGGTCTGCTGATCCGGACGAGCGAGTTCCGCAGGCTTGCCGAGGCGCGGGGCCTGTCATGGCAGGATCAACATGATTTCGGGCACGATTATGCCGAAACGCTGCGGATCTGGCGCGAGAATTTCGAGCGTGCGGTGGACGATGGCCTGCTTCCGCCCGGTTTCGACCGCGGGTTTGTCGATCTGTGGCGCTACTACCTCATGTATTGCGAGGGCGGGTTTCGCGGCGGCGGGATCGACGTGCATCAGGTCACGCTGATCCGGCAATAGCGTCAGAGCCGGGCCGGAATGCGGCAGCTCGCGACGATGGTTTCATACGTCCCGAAATCGAGCAGGTCGTGAAACGCGCAGCCGACCGCATTGTCGCGCCACCATATCACCTCGCACGCGAGCGGCTCGATCCCCGGCACGTAGAGCCAGCATAGCGTGCCTTCGCGCAGGGGCTCCGCCGCGGTGCCGGAAAAGCCGCCGATCGAAAAATCGTGAATCACGGTGGAAAATCCGCGCCCGCCAGACGGCCTCAGATTGGCGGGAATCGTGAGCCCGGCCGCGGTCGCATAACGGCGGGGCCGGACCGGGGCACTTGGACGTTTTCGTTGAAGCAAGGCGTGCATCGCAACACTCCCGATGGGGATCATCGTATTGCGAGTCAATCTCGTCTGGAAGTGTGAATTTTTGCCTATCAGGCTTGGTTAACGCGAAGTCTATGTCCGGTTTCGAACGGCTCGCACAGCAGGCGCGCGACCGCCTCGCCGACCGTGTCGGGCGATTTCACCGTCTGCGGATCCTCACCCGGATAGGCGCGCGCCCGCATCGTCGTGCGGGTGGCGCCGGGATCGACGATGGCCGTGCGGATGCGCGACACCTTCGCGTTTTCCTGCGCATAGCAATCGAGCAGCACGTCGAACGCGCCCTTCGTCGCGCCATATGCGCCCCAGTAGGCACGCGGGCTTGCCCCCACGCTGCTGGTAATGCCGACCACGCGGCCATCCTTCGACGCTTTCAGCATGGGATGAAATGCGGTCAGCAATGTCTGCGTCGCGAGGACGTTCACCGTCATCGCCCGGCTGAATTCGCGGGGGTCGATATCCTGCACCGCCGATAATTGCGGGAGGATCGCCGCATTGATGACCAGCATGTCGAGCGCGTCCCACCGGCCGCGGATCGCGGCGGCGAGCCGTGCGACCGCGTCGGGTTCTGAAAGGTCCATCGGCGCGATGGTCGCGCTTCCGCCAGCGGCGTGGATCGCGTCCTCCACCTGCTCCAGCGCGGTATCGCTCCGCGCGGTCAGGACGACATGCGCCCCGCGCGCGGCCAGCGATTGCGCGATCGCCGCACCGATCCCGCGCGATGCGCCGGTGACGAGCGCGAGCTGCCCGTCGAGGTCGCGGTCGGCGCTCACGCCACTTTCTCCTGCAACAGCGACATCTGATCCGGTTCGGTGCGCTCTTCGAGGTCGGTGAGCTTCGTCGGATAATCGCCGGTAAAGCACGCGTCGCAATATTGCGGGCACTTGGGCTTGCGCTCTTCCTCGCCCACCGCGCGATAGAGGCCGTCGATGGAGACGAAGGCGAGGCTGTCGGCCTGGATGAACTCGCGCATCGCTTCGACCTCCATCCGCGCGGCCAGCAATTTTGAGCGTTCGGGCGTGTCCACGCCATAGAAACAGCTGTGCATGGTCGGCGGGCTGGCGATGCGCATGTGCACTTCGGTTGCGCCGGCATCGCGCATCATCTGCACGATCTTGAGGCTGGTGGTGCCGCGCACGATGCTGTCGTCGATGAGCACGATGCGCTTGCCCTCGACCAGGGCGCGATTGGCGTTGTGCTTGCGGCTGACGCTGCTCGACCGGGCGCCGTCGGACGGTTGGATGAAGGTGCGGCCCACGTAATGCGAGCGGATGATGCCCAGCTCGAACGGCTTGCCCGATTGCTGCGCATAGCCGATCGCGGCCGGCACGCCCGAATCCGGCACCGGAATGACGAGGTCGACATCGGCAGGCGATTCGATGGCGAGCTGCTCCCCGATGGCCTTGCGCACGGAATAGACCGAGCGGCCCGCCGAAATCGAATCGGGTCGGCTGAAATACACGTGTTCGAAGATACAGGGGCGCGAACCGCGATTGCCGAACGGGCGGTGGCTCTTCGTCTTTCCGTCGAAATCCACCTCGATCAGCTCGCCCGGTTCGACCTCGCGTTCGAAATCGGCCCCGATGATGTCGAGCGCGACCGTCTCGCTGGCGAAGACCACCGCGTCGCCGACCCGCCCCATGACAAGCGGGCGAATGCCAAGCGGATCGCGGCAGGCGATCATCCCCTTGGGCGTCATGCAGATCAGCGCATAGGCACCCTCGACAAGGCGCAGCGCGTCGACGAACCGGTCGAGCAGCGTGGGATACCGGCTCGTCGCGACGAGATGGACGATCACCTCGGTATCGGAGGTGGATTGGAAGATCGCCCCCTTGCGCACCAAATCGGCGCGCAGGTGCATCGCGTTCGAGATATTGCCGTTATGCGCGATCGCGAAACCGCCGGTGGCGAGTTCGGCGTAGAGCGGCTGAATATTGCGGAGGCCCGATCCGCCGGTCGTGGAATAGCGGACATGGCCCGCCGCCATCGACCCCGGCAGTTCGGCGATGGCATCGCCCGCGCCGAAATTCTCGGCCACGTGGCCAAGCCCGCGCCGGACGTAGAATTCCGCCCCGTCATAGCTGACGATGCCGGCCGCTTCCTGCCCGCGATGCTGCAACGCGTGCAGGCCCAGCGCGGTGAGCGCGGTGGCGTCGCGTGCGTTGATGGCGCCGAAAACGCCGCATTCCTCGCGCAGCGTATCCCCGTCCTCGTCATGGAAGGGATGGTTCACGTTTGTCTCGATGGTCATGTTCGCGCAATGTCCCGGATCGGCCCGATCGGTGGCCGTTTCGTGCAGGGCGTTATCGCCCCCGTTCGCTGGCGCCGCTTTGCCGAGAAACGCGTTCGATTACAACCTGTGTGTTGTACGCAGCGGTGCGTTTGCACCGGAACGCTTGCCACGCGGGGCGGCACCGCCTACTTCACCTTGCGTTAAAGCCGCCCCGTTCATGGGGCGCACGCACCTTCCCACCATGCACGGACCGCTGCCCTCGTGATCCTTTCCCCTTTCGAATGGACGATCGCCAAACGCTACATGCTGCCCGGCAAGGGGGAGCGTTTCATCGCGCTCGTCGCCGGCATCAGCCTCGTGGCGGTCATGCTCGGCGTGGCCGCGCTCGTCATCGTGATGAGCGTGATGAACGGGTTTCGCGCCGAATTGATGGACAAGATCGTCGGACTGAACGGCCATGCCATCGTGCAGGCCTATGGCGGCCGGCTCGACAACTGGCGCGACGTGCTCGAAGAAGTGCGGGAAACGGACGGTGTGACGCGTGCTTCCCCGCTGATCGAGCAGCCGCTGCTCGCCACGTTCAACGGGCGGGTGGAGGCCGTGCTGGTCCGCGGGAACGAGCCGGACGATATCGCAAGGCTCGCCGACAAGAACGTGATGGGCGACCTGTCGCGGGTGCAGCCAGGGTCCAATACGGTGGCCATCGGTGCGCGGCTGGCGCAGACGCTCGGCATGCGGCTTGGCGATACGATCACCATCATCAATCCGCAGGGGCGCACGACGCCGTTCGGCACCGTGCCGCGCGAAATCGGCTATGAAATCGGGGCGATCTTTGAAATCGGCATCTACGATTACGACAATTCCTTTGTCGTGATGGCGATGGAGGATGCGCAGACGCTGCTGCTTTCGGGCGATTCCATCGGCATGATCGAGGTGCTCACCGAAGATCCCGACACGGTCGAGGATACGATGGCGCCCATTGCGCAAAGGCTCGCCGGGCGCGCGGTCGTGTCCGACTGGAAAACGATCAACGCTTCCCTGTTCGAGGCGCTCGCGGTGGAGCGGGTCGCGATGTTCGTCGTTCTGTCGATCATCGTTCTGGTCGCCGTGTTCAACATCCTGTCCTCGCTCATCATGCTGGTCCGGGCAAAGACGCGCGACATTGCGATTCTGCGCACGATGGGGGCGACGCGGCGGTCCATCCTCAAGATTTTCGTGACCGCCGGATTCCTGATCGGGGCGATGGGCACGATGGCGGGGCTGCTGCTCGGCTTCGTCGCGCTCGAATTCCGGCAGTCGGTGGTGCGCGCGATGGAATTGTTCACCGGACAGGAATTGTGGGATCCCTCGATCCGCTTCCTCACCGAACTGCCCGCGCGGACCGACCCGGCCGAGGTCACGGTCATCGTCGTGATGGCGCTCGTGCTGTCCTTCCTCGCCACGCTCTACCCCGCGTTCAAGGCGGCGAGCACCGATCCCGTGCAGGTCCTGCGCTATGAATGATACCGTATCGTCCGCGCCCGTCGTCCGGCTCCACGATCTTCGCCGCAGCTTTACCCAAGGCGGCGTCACGATCGAGGTACTGCGCGGGGTCGAGCTTTCCATCATGCCGGGCGAGATCGTCGCCCTGCTCGGCCCGTCGGGTTCGGGCAAGTCCACCATGTTGCAGGCGGTTGGCCTGCTCGAAGGCGGGTTTCAGGGCAAGATCGAGATTGCAGGTGTCGAGGCCAGCGCGCTCAATGGCGATGCGCGCACGGCGCTGCGGCGCGAACATCTAGGCTTCGTCTATCAGTTTCACCATCTGCTGCCCGATTTCGACGCGCGCGAGAACGTGATCCTGCCGCAGCTCGTCGCCGGACGCGCGCGGGGCGAGGCGGAGGCACGGGCCGACGAACTGCTCGGCGCGCTGGGCCTGTCACAACGGCTCGACCACCGGCCCAGCCAGCTTTCGGGCGGGGAGCAGCAGCGCGTGGCCGTCGCCCGCGCGCTCGCCAACCGGCCCGAACTCGTGCTGGCCGACGAGCCGACGGGCAATCTCGACGAGGCGACGGCGGACCGCGTGCTGGAAGAATTCCTGCGGCTCGTGCGCGGGCAGGGCAGCTCCGCGCTCATCGCGACGCATAACGAACGGCTCGCCCGCCGCATGGACCGCGTCGTCCGCCTCCACGAAGGGCGCCTTCGCGCGGGGTAGCCGCGGCAATCCGCCTTGCGAACCGGAACCGGGGTGGACTAAGGGGCGTTGATCCATCGAACCGTTTTGACAAAGGATCTCTCAGGTGAGCCATTCCCCCACCACTTTTCGCGGCGAATCGCCCAATCTCAACGGGATCGAGTGGGACGATCACGCCGCGATCCACAATCGCCCGAACGGCAATGAAAGCAACATGCTGCGCGGTTTCAACGTGATGCGCGAGGGCACGTTCGCCGAAATGGTCCGTTTCGTCGACCACCTACCGGAGGATGAGCGCGAGCATCTCGTGATTCAGAAATCGGGCGACCGCGTGTTCACGCTTCCCGAAATCCTGGCGCTGGCCCGGCACGACGATTTTCCGAAGGCGGATTGACCCGCGTCCGACGGATCGCGCCACGGTCCGTTAACGGGTGAAAATATCGCCCGCCCCCTCGCATGGGGGCGGGCGTTTCGCTATCTATCCCGCGATGGCATATGCAGATTTCGTCCCCCTTCGCGTCTTTTCCAGCTTTACCATGCTCGAAGGCGCGATCGACCCCAAGGCATTGGCAAAGCTGGCAAAGGCGCGCGGCTTTCCCGCCGTGGCCATTTGCGACCGCAACGGGCTTTACGGTGCGATTCCCTTTGCGGGGGAGTGCAAGGTGCAAGGGGTGCAGCCGGTCATCGGCACGTTCCTCGCGGTGCAGCGGCCCGGGCGGGAGCAGATCGACTGGATCGCGCTCTACGCACAGGATGAAACCGGCTGGGACAATCTGTGCCATCTGGTGAGCGCGGCCCATCTCGACCGGCCGCTTCATCTCGACCCGCATGTGAGCATGGACATGCTGGAGGGGCGGACCGAAGGCCTCCTGTGCCTGAGCGGCGCGGGGGAGGGGGCGCTCGCCCGCCTCCTGTCCGAGGGGCAGGGGGACGAGGCGGCGGCCTATTGCGACCGGCTGCAGGCGCTGTTCGGCGACCGGCTCTATATCGAAATCGCGCGCAGCGGTGCCCCGAACGAGGCGGAGGCCGAGGACGCGCTGATTGCGCTTGCCTATGCCCGTGACCTGCCACTTGTGGCCAGCAATCCCGCCCTGTTCGACGAGGCGCCGTTCCACCCTGCGCATGATGCGCTGCTGTGTATCGCCAACAGCACGCATATCGATGCGACCGACCGGCCCCGCGCCCCGCGCGATGCGTGGGTGAAACCGGCGCCCGTCATGCACGAGCTGTTCGAAGACCTGCCCGAGGCGACCGCCAACACGCTGATCGTGGCGCAACGCACCGCCTTCATGCCGCCCTATCGCAAGCCGATTTTGCCCAGCCTCGCCGGCGATCAGGAGGGCGAGGCGAAGGCCCTGGCCGAGGATGCGCGGCGCGGCCTCGACAGGCGGCTCGAAATCTATCCCGACCTGTCGGAGGAGGCGCGGGAGGAATATTATGCCCGGCTGAAATTCGAGGTCGAGATCATCACCGGAATGGGCTTTCCGGGGTACTTCCTCATCGTTGCCGACTTCATCAAATGGGCGAAGGACAATGGCATTCCGGTGGGGCCGGGGCGCGGCTCCGGCGCGGGCAGCCTGGTGGCGTGGGCGCTGACCATCACCGATCTCGATCCGCTGCGGCTCGGCCTGCTGTTCGAACGGTTCCTTAATCCCGAGCGCGTGTCGATGCCCGACTTCGACATCGATTTCTGCGAAACGCGGCGGGGCGAGGTGATCCGCTATGTGCAGAACAAATACGGGCACGACCATGTTGCGCAGATCATCACCTTCGGCAAGATGAAGGCCCGCGCCGTGCTGCGCGATTGCGGCCGGATTCTGCAGATGAGCTACGGCCATGTCGACCGGCTGTGCAAGATGGTGCCGAACCACCCGACCGACCCCTGGACGCTCGAACGCACGCTCAATGGCGCGTCCGATTTTGCCGGCGAATATCGCCGCGACAAGGATGTGCAGCGGCTCGTCGATCTCGCCCGACAGCTTGAGGGTCTGCCCCGCAATTCCTCCACCCACGCGGCGGGCGTGGTGATCGGCGACCGCCCGCTGAGCCAGCTCGTCCCGCTCTATCGCGATCCGCGGTCCGACATGCCGGTCACGCAATTCGACATGAAGCACGTGGAATCGAGCGGGCTGGTCAAGTTCGACTTTCTCGGCCTGAAAACGCTGTCGGTGCTGCGCAAGGCGATCGATCTTCTGGCGCAGCGTGGCATTACCATCGACCTCGACACGCTGTCGTGGGAGGATGCGGGCGTGTTCGATCTTTTGAAACGCGGCGATACCGTCGGCGTGTTTCAGCTGGAATCCGAAGGCATGCGTCGCACGCTGTCCGCCGTGAAGCCGACCAAGTTCGAGGACATCATCGCGCTCGTCTCGCTCTACCGTCCCGGCCCGATGGACAACATCCCGCTGTTCGGACAGCGCAAGAACGGGCAGGCGGAGATCGAGTATCCGCACGAAAAGCTCGAAGGCATTCTCGCCGAAACCTACGGCATCTTCGTCTATCAGGAACAGGTGATGCAGGCCGCGCAGATCCTCGCCGGATATTCGCTCGGCGATGCGGACCTTCTGCGCCGCGCGATGGGCAAGAAGGTGCAGGCCGAAATGGACGCGCAGCGCCAACGTTTCGTCGAGGGGTGCAAGCGCGTGTCGGACATCGACAAGGCGAAGGCGAACGAGCTGTTCGACTTGATCGACAAGTTCGCAGGCTACGGTTTCAACAAGTCGCACGCCGCCGCCTATGCGTTGCTGGCGTATCAGACCGCGTGGCTGAAGGCGCATTACCCGCACGAATTCTATGCCGCGTCGATGTGTTTCGACATGCATCAATCGGAAAAGCTTTCGATCTTCGTCGATGACATGCGGCGCGCGGGCGTCGCGCTGGCCGGGCCGGACATCAACCATTCGGAGGCCGAGTTCACCGTCGAGCCGACCGAGGACGGGCACCAGGTCCGCTATGCGCTGGCCGGCATTCGCAATGTCGGCGAAAAGGCGATGGACGCGGTGGTGAACGAGCGGATTGCCCGCGGACGGTTCGAAAGCCTCGCCGACTTGTTCCGCCGCCTGCCGCCCGGTGCGATGAACCGCCGCGGGCTCGAAGGGCTGGCCGCGGCGGGCGCGCTCGACCAGCTGGAGCCGAACCGGGCGAAGATCATCGCCAATGCGGACATGCTGCTGGCCGTGGCGGACGCCGCCGCGCGCGAGAAGACGAGCGGGCAGGCCGGGCTGTTCGGGGCGGAGGGGGAAGACGCGCAGGATCTCCGCATGGTGGAGACCGAACGCTGGCCCCGGATCGAACAGATGGCGAAGGAGCGCGAGAATTTCGGGTTCTACTTTGCCGCGCACCCGGTCGAACAATGGCGCGCGGTCGCCGGCGCCAATGGCGCGCGCACGCATGCCAGCCTGACCGTGGGCGATGTCGGCGGGCAGGGCGCCGGCGGGCAGGGCCGCACCAATGCGGTGATGGCCGTGCTGGTGGAAAGCGTGAACAAGCGCAAGACGCGCAAGGGCCGCGATTTCGTCATGGCCGATTTTTCGGATCAGTCGGGGCAGTTTTCGGCCAGCTGTTTCGAGGAGGCTTTGGTTGACAGCTTCGTCAAATGGGCGGCGAGCGGGGAATGCGTGCTGCTCAACGTCGAACTCGACCGGCCCAGCATCGATGAGCCGCCGCGGGTCACCGTGCGCGGCGCCCGCCCGCTGGCCGAGGTGAAGGGCACGGCGCGCATGGTGCTTCGCCTGTCGGTGTCGCGGGCGGACGCGATGGCGGAACTGGCCGCGATGCTGCCGACCGGCGCCGACGCGACCGGTGAGGTCATCGCGCGGCTGCAGCTCGGCGAAGGGCGCGAGGCGGTGATGAGCCTTGGGCGGCGTTTCATGCTCGATGGCGATCTGGTCGACCGGATTGCCGAGGTGGACGGCATCGCCGCGACCGCGCTGGAGGCGAAACGGGTGCAGGATCTGAAGCTGGTGGCCTGACCGCCGGCGCCCGCCGCGTCGTTCAGCCCATCGTGACATTCACCGTGGTCAGCCGGGCAATCTCGTCCGGATGGTGGCCCACATAGAGGATGGGCACCGGCAGCGTGTCGCGGATCCGCTCGATCACGGTGAGGATTTCGTCGCGCCGGGCGGGGTCGATCGCGGCGAGCGGTTCGTCCAGCAGCAGGAAGCGCGGCGCCGAAAGCAGCGCCCGCCCGATGGCAACGCGCTTTGCCTCCCCGCCCGAAAGCGTCGCGGGCCAGCGGTCGAGCAAATGGCCGATGCCGAGGAAATCGACGACTTCGGCGCGGGTGATCCACCGCTCGCCTTCGTCGCGCAGCATCTCGCCATAGATGAGGTTGGCGCTGACGCGGCGATGGGGAAAGAGGCGGTTTTCCTGAAAGACATATCCGGCCCGCCGGCGCTGCGGCGCAAGGTCGATGCCCGCGGGCCCATCGAACAACACCGCGTCCCCAATGGCGATGCGACCCCGGATCGGCCGGTGCAATCCCGCGATGCAGTTGAGCGCGCTGGTCTTGCCCGCGCCCGAGGGGCCGGTGAGCGCGATCAGCGCCGCGTCGCTCGCAATACGCAACGCCGTCGGTGCGCCCGCCGCCCCGTTCGCAAAGGCGATGTCGACGTCAAAGGACATGGCTATTCCCGGCGCCGGAGCGGCGGATCAGCCATTCCGACAGCATCAGCGCACCGACCGACAGCACCACCGACACGATGGCGAGCCGCGTCACCGCGGCCTCCGCCCCCGGCACCTGCAACCCGCTATAGATCGCGAGCGGGAGCGTCTGCGTCTCGCCCGGAATGTTGGAGACAAAGGTGATCGTCGCGCCGAATTCGCCGAGCGACCGCGCAAAACCGAGCACTGCGCCTGCCAGAATGCCCGGCATCGAAAGCGGGAGCGTGACGGTCGCAAACGCGCGCCACCGCGTCGCACCGAGCGTCCGCGCCGCATCGACGACACGCCGGTCGACCGCCTCGATCGACAGGCGCATCGCCCGCACCATCAACGGCAGTGCCATCACCGCCGCCGCAATTGCCGCCCCGGTCCAGCGAAACACGAAACCGATACCGAAATGCGTTTGCAGCCACGCCCCGACCGGTCCCGCCGGGCCAAGCACGATGAGCAGGATCCACCCCGTGACCACCGGCGGCACCACCAGCGGGAGATGCACCGCAGCATCGAGCAGGACCCGCCCCGCAAACCGCCGCCGCGCAAGCAACCACGCCAGCGCATAGGCGAGAGGCAGCGTGGCCACCATCGCCACCGCACTGACCCTGAGCGAAAGCGCGATCACCTCCCATTCGGCGGGGGAAAGCCAGGCCGTCATCGCGGCGCCGTAAAGCCGCGGGCGCGCAGGATCGCCTGCCCCTCCGCGCCGGTCAGGAAATCGAGGAACGCCGCCGCATCGCCATTGCGCGACAGCGTGGGAATCGCCGCGGGATAGCGGATCGCAGGGTGGCTCGATCCCGGAAACCGCGCCACGATCCGCACCCGGTCCGATGCCGCCGCGTCGGTGGCGTAGGTGATGCCGAGCGGTGCGGCCCCCCGCTCCACGAGCGCGAGCGCGGCGCGCACGTTCTGCGCAGGTGCGATGCGCTTCGCCACTCCGTCCCAGAGGTTCATCGCCACCAGCGCCGCACGGCCATACCGGCCCGCCGGAACCGCCACCGGATCCGCCATGGCGAGCCGGCCCGCGCCGCCCAGCGCATTCGAAAGCGCGACCGGATCGCGCAGATCGACGGCCCCGGCATCCGCGGCACCCGCGGACGCGATCAGCACGAGCGCGTTCCCGGCGATGACACGTCTGCTCTCCTCCCGGATGTGCCCCCCTTGTTGCAGCACGTCCATCCATTCTTCGTCCGCCGAAACGAAGAGATCCGCCGGCGCGCCCTCCTGCAATTGGCGGGCGAGTGCGGAACTTGCCGCAAAGGACAGGACGGGCCGCGCATGTCCGCGCGCGGCCCAAACATTCGCCGCGGCGGTCAAGGCCTCCGTCATGCTCGACGCGGCGAGGACGATGGGCCCGGTGGCGGGCGCAGGGCTGCACGCCATCAGGAGCGCGCAGGCAAAAAAGGTGAAAAGCGTGCGGAGCATGGTGCAAAGCTATATCCGCGCATATACAGATCGTCGAGCGTGCATTTGCGCCCGCACGGCGGGAGGGGACATGCGCATCAAGGTCAAGGTTCAGATCTATTGCGGCGATGCCATCGCGATGGGGCCGGGCAAGGCCGCGCTCCTCGACGCGATCGGGCGGGAGGGGTCGATTTCGGCGGCCGCCCGCGCTTTGGGGATGAGTTACCGGCGCGCGTGGTTGCTGGTCGATACGATGAACCGCTGCTTTGCGGAGCCGCTCATCGCGACGCGACCCGGCGGGGGCGCGGATGTGACGGCGGACGGGGCGGCGGTGCTCGGCGCCTATCGCGCGATGATGGCACAGGTGGACGGCGCAGCGGCGGCGCCCGGCGCCATCGCCCGGCGGTTGCGCGACGCGCCAGTGGCGCCGACTGGCTGACCTCGCCGGGGGGTCAGCGTTCCATCAAACGCGGCATGAGCTGCACGAAATTGCAGGGGCCGTTGCGCGCGTCGAGCTGTTCGGCAAGGATGCCGTCCCAACCGTCCTTCACCGCGCCGTTCGATCCCGGCAGCGCGAAGATATAGGTCGATTGCGCCACCACCGCGCAGGCCCGCGATTGCACCGTGCTGGTCCCGATGGTCTTGAAGCTTAGCCAGCGGAAAAGCTCGCCGAAACCGGGGATGTCCTTGGTCTTCACACGGTCGAGCGCTTCTGGCGTGACGTCGCGCCCGGTGAGGCCGGTGCCGCCGGTGATGATGACCGCGTCCACGTCCGCGCGCCCGATCCAGATCTGCAACCCCGCGGTGATGAGCGCTGCATCGTCCTTCATGATCGTGCGGTCGGCGAGGATATGGCCCGCCCCCTCGATCCGCTGCGCCAGGATGTCGCCGGACGTGTCCTCGTCCGGCCCGCGCGTGTCCGATACGGTCAGCAGCGCGATGCGGACAGGTATGAACGCGCGCGTTTCGTCAATTGCCACGAACCGCTCCCGATAAAACCGGCTTGCCCTGCATCGACACCGCATCGGCGCCAGACACGCCCGGAAAACGCGGCCACAGATTCTGCGCCAGCGCCTCCCGCGCGTCGGAATCGCGGTTCTGCTGACGCTGATACATCCAGTAATTGCGCGTCACGATCGCGACATAGGCCCGCGTTTCCCAATAGGGGATCGATTCCATCCAGAGCAGCGGATCGCCGTAATCGTTGATCTCGGTGTTCCAGCGCGTGATGGGCGACAGGCCGGCATTATACGCCGCCATGATCTTCGGGAGCAGCCCTTGCGTCCCGCTGGAATCGCGCAGCATTTCGAGATTGCGCTGGCCAAAGCTCATGTTCGTGGCCGGGTCGGTCAGGTCGGCGCGGCTCGCATCCATGCCGAGCGAGGGGGCATGCTGGCGCACCGTGATCGGCGTGATCTGCATCAGGCCGACCGCCTGTGCGGGGCTGACTGCATCGGCGCGGAAATTGGATTCCTGCAAGGTGTGTGCATAGGCCAGCGCGGGATCGACACGCCATCCTTCGACCGGCTGCCATTTTGCGGCGGGGTACCGGGTCGCGGGGTCGGCGCGCGTCCCGCTCGGCGCGTTATAGGCCATGTAAAGCTGCGTCGCGGGCAGGCCCAAGGCGCGGGCGAGCCGGGAGAGCGCGGGATAATCGGCGGGCGCCCCGATGCGGGCCTGATGGCGCAGCACCTCGTCCGCCAGCCCCTCGCGCCCGATTTCGACGAGGGCGACGGCGGCGCGGACATTCGCCTCGTCCGACAGGCGGCGCCAGTCGTCCTGCGAAAACGGTTCGCCGGCGGCCTGCGCGGGGAGCGCGCGATTGAGCTGTTCCGAGGCCAGCATGCCGTAAAGTGTTTCGTGCAGGTTGGCGGCATTCTGCAACGCAGGGGCGGCGTTCTCGGGCTGACGACAGCGGGTATAGGCACGCGCGGCCCAGTAATGCGAGGCTGAGGTCAGCTCGTCATTCTGCGATGCCTGCGCCGCGCGGGCGAAACCGTCCGCCGCCAGCGCGCAATCGCCCAGCCGCCATGCCGAAAGCCCCGCGACCCACCAGCCTTCGGCGACCCACGGCCCGCTGCCGCCGTCGGCCACCTGCCGCGCCATGGCGAGCGCGGTGCGGTCGTCATTCTCGATATAATAGCTCCACGCGACGCGTTGCCGCCATTCCGCGCGGGAGGCGGGGGTCAAGGTCATCTCCACGCCCGACAGCAATTGCCGCGCGCCGCCGGGGTCGTCATTGACGATGCGGTCGAGGATCGCGCTGCTCACGCTTTCGGGCATGGAGCCATCGGAAATGCCGCGCGGGCGGGTGCGTTTTTCGGGCGCGCGGATCGAGACCAGCCGCTGCGCACCCGGAAGCGCCGGTTCCGCGCCGAGCCCGCGTTTCACCGCCAGCCGCCCGATCTGCTCCGCCTGCGGAAGCGTGCGTCCCATCGCGAGCCAGTTGTTGAGGGAATCGAGGTCGATCGCCGGGCTGTTGGGGTGCAGGTAATATTCGGCGAGCGCGAGTTGATGCAGCGCGCTCGTGTCGCCGCGGTTGAGCAGGTTCTGCACCTGTGTCCAGTCCTGCGCGTCGATCGCGCGGAACACGCTGGCGTAATATTGCCGGTCACTGGCGTTGAGCTGCGTCGGCACCTCTGCGTTCGGCATGGTAATCGCCGCGCTGTTGGCCATGGCCGGGCCCGGCAGCGCGAGCGCGGCCATCGCCGGCAAAACCGCCGCCATCGCCAGCCGGCGCCATCTGGAATTGCGTTCGATCATCGTTTCCCTCTCGCTGCCGGGCGCCGATCCTCGCGGCCCAGCCCACGACACCGGTTTGAATCGCCGTGCATCGCGCGTCAAGCCTCGTGAGAGAAGGCGAGCCAGCGATGCCACCAGTTGCGCTTGAAATGCGCGCGCTGCGCCAGCGTAGACAAAGGATAGCCGGCCATCACCGGAATGTCCGCCCCGTCGATGGACACATTGCCCACGCCGGTCTCGGCAAATTCGCTGGGCTGCAACAGGTCGAGCGCCTCCCGCCCGAACACCAGCAGCCGTTCGGGCGCGGCAAGCGCGACATGATGGCGCAGCACATCGCTCAGCCCCGCGGCCTTCATCGCCTCCCAATCGGCGGCGGGCGTATGGCGCGGCAGCACGCTCGCGCGGTAGGTCGCGGCCCGCGCCACCCCCATCGCGCGCAGCATCGCGTCCAGAAAAACGCCATCGCTGCCCGAAAGCAGGACTTCGTGATCGGCGGCTTCAGGCTCGCATACAAGAACCATGACCGCAGCGCCCTTCGGCCCGGCGGGCGGCACCCGGCGCGCGACCGGCCCTGTATCGAGGCTGCGTTCGGTGAGCCACCACGCGGCGAAGCTTTCAAGCGTTTCGGGCCAATCCTCGCGCGGGCCACCGATCCGGTCGGGAAGCGCGGCATTGGCGGCGGGGCCGCGCGGCGGCGGGGGCGCATCGGCATGGGCGGGCCGGCGGGCGGGGCGGCGTGCGTCCTTTGCGGCGGGGTCGGGCTTTGCACTGGCCGCCCCTTCGGCCAGCCAGTCGCGCGCATCGTCGACAAAAGCATGATCGACGCCCGCATCGGCCCACCACGCGTCGATGCTCGCGGCGAGCGCGGACCAGTCCCCGTCGCCGCCTGTCTGCTGCGGGCGCCCCGTGCCGTCGGTCATGATGCCTGCCTTTCGATCGTCGCGGGGGAACCCATAACGCCGCGCCGCATGGCGGGACAAGCGCCTTGACCGGAACGGCCTTTCCTTACACGAATTTACAAGACGCAGCCCGTTGCCGCTCTTGACCTTACCGTCAATGGCAATCAAGGCCATGGGCACAACAGTTGCGAAGACAAGAGATCTGGAAGGGACGAGACCCCATGAGCGAACGCGAATCCATGCCCTATGATGTCGTCATCGTCGGCGGCGGCGTTGCCGGCCTGTCCGCGGCGATCCGGCTGAAACAGGTGAATGACGCGCTTGAGGTCTGCGTCCTTGAAAAAGGATCGGAAATCGGCGCGCATATCCTGTCGGGTGCGGTGGTCGATCCGCGCGCGCTCGACGAATTGCTGCCCGACTGGCGCGAGGATGGCTGCCCCATGGCCGAGGTGCCGGTGACGGACAACTGGCACTGGATCCTGACCAAGGGCAAAAAGTTCAACATGCCCCATGCGATGATGCCGCCGCTCTTGTCGAACAAGGGGAATTATACGGGCTCGCTCGGCAATCTGTCCCGCTGGCTGGCGGAGAAGGCGGAAGGTCTGGGCGTCGAGATTTTCCCCGGATTTCCCGCGGCGGAGATCCTGTATGACGACAATGGCGCGGTGCGCGGTGTAGCGACCGGCGACATGGGCGTCGCCGCCGATGGCAGCCACAAGGCCGATTACGCGCAGGGCATGGAACTGCACGCGAAATACACGCTCTTTGCCGAAGGGGCGCGCGGTTCGCTGACCAAGCAGCTGAAGGCGAAATACGACCTTGAGGCGAATTGCGAGCCGCAGGTCTATGGTCTCGGCATCAAGGAATTGTGGGACATCGAGCCGGGCAAGCACGTGCCGGGCCGCGTCGTCCACACGCAGGGCTGGCCCCTGTCCGAAAGCGAAAGCTGGGGCGGCGGGTTCATCTATCACCAGGCGAACGGGCAGGTCGCGATCGGCTTCGTGACCGCGCTCGATTACAAGAACCCCTATGTCCACCCGTTCGAGGAATTTCAGCGGTGGAAGCAGCATCCCGACATTCGCCCGCTGCTCGAAGGGGGCAAGCGCGTGTCCTATGGCGCGCGGGCGATCAACGAGGGCGGCTGGCAATCGGTGCCCAAGCTCGGCTTCCCCGGCGGCGCGCTGATCGGTTGTGCGGCGGGTTTCGTCAACGTGCCGCGGATCAAGGGCAGCCATACCGCGATGAAATCGGGCATGCTCGCCGCCGAGGCCATGGCCGACGCCATCGCGGCCGACCGCGAACATGACGAGGTTTCGGAATATGAAGCGAATCTGCGGTCGAGCTGGATCGCCGAGGAATTGAAGAAGGTGCAGAACGCCGAACCTGCCGTCGCGAAATTCGGCGGTTCGCTCGGCACGATCCTCGCCGGCGCGGACATGTGGATGCGCACGTTGAAGATCGGGCTTCCCGTGAAGATGAAGCACCACCGCGATTGCGAGCAATTGCAGCGTGCCGATCTTTACAAGCCCATCGAATATCCCAAGCCCGACGGCGTCATCAGCTTCGACCGTTTGTCGAGTGTGTTCCTGTCCAACACCAACCATGCCGAGGATCAGCCCTGCCATTTGCAGCTGACCGATCCGGACGTGCCGGTAAAGATCAACCTGCCGGTCTTCGCCGGACCTGCGGCGCGATACTGCCCGGCGGGCGTCTATGAATATGTCGGTGTCGAGGAGGGCGATCCGAAATTCGTCATCAACGCGCAGAATTGCGTGCATTGCAAGACGTGCGACATCAAGGACCCGACGCAGAACATCAACTGGGTCACGCCGGAGGGCGGCGGCGGGCCGAACTATCCCAATATGTGAGCGGGGCGCCTGACGCGTGGCGCTTGCCGAGACTGCTTTTGCCAAGATCAACCTCGCGCTGCATGTCCGCAAGCGGCGCGAGGATGGCTATCACGAGCTTGAAACGCTGTTCGCCTTCGTCGATGATGGCGATCGCCTGACCGCGTGCGGGGCGGGGGGCGACCGGTTGACGACGACCGGCGAATTCGCGGGTGCGCTGACCGACCCGTTCGGCAATATCGTCGCGCAGGCGCTCTCCCGCCTCCCGCATGGGGCGGGCTGGGACGTGACGCTTGAAAAAAGGCTGCCGGTGGCGGCGGGGCTGGGCGGCGGGTCGGCCGATGCGGGCGCAATCTTTCGCATGGTGCGCGATGCGCATGGCCTGCCCGATGGCTGGCAGGAGAAGGCCGCGCGCCTCGGCGCCGACGTCCCGGCCTGCGTGGAAAGCCGGACCTGCATCGGGCGGGGGACCGGAACCGACCTCGAAATGGTGGAGAGCGACCTTGCCGGAACGCCGGTGCTGCTCGTCAATCCGCGGGTGCCATTGGCGACCGGGCCGGTGTTTGGGCGCTGGGACGGGCGCGACCGCGGCGCCATGCCCGATGGCGGCGTCCGCGCGATCGCCATGGCGGGGCGCAACGATCTGGAGCCGGGCGCGATCGCGCTGTGCCCGCAGATCGCCGATGTGCTGGCGGCCTTGCGCGAAACCGATGCATTTGTCGTCAGGATGTCGGGATCGGGTGCGACCTGTTTTGCGTTATATGACGACATGCGTGGCCGCGAATATGCGGCCCGCAAGCTGGCCGCCGCCCATCCGGGCTGGTGGCAGATGGAAGGATGCCTGCGTTGAGCCTTACCCCCTATCGCCAGGTCGGCACGCCCTCGCGCGGCGGCATCGTGCTCGTCGCCGACCATGCCGGGACCGCGGTGCCGGACGATATTCCGCTGGGCATCGGGCCTGACCTGATGAAACGACACATCGCCGTCGATATCGGGGTGGAAGGCGTGGCCGAACGCATGGCCCGCCGCCACGACATTCCCGCCCATCTCGCGACGATCAGCCGGCTCGTCATCGACCTCCACCGGGAGGAGGACCACGAAAAGCTGATCCCGGTCGAAAGCGACGGGCACCTGATCGCGGGCAATATCGGCGCGGATCGGGACCGGCGCGTGGCGCTCTATTACCGGCCCTATCACGATGCGCTGGCGCAATGGCTGGATGCGGCGGACCCGCGGCTGATCGTGTCGCTGCACAGTTTCACGCCGAAGCTGGAGAGCGATCCGGACGAGGAACGCCCCTGGGACGTGGGCCTGCTCTATAACGAAAACAGCGAGCCGGCCCTGCGCGCCATTGCCATGTTCCGGGCGCAGGGGATGAATGTCGGCGATAACGAGCCTTATTCCGGGCGCATATTGAACGCCACGATGAACCGCCATGCCGAGGCGAAGGGCCGCGACTATCTCGCCATCGAGGTGCGGCAGGATCATATCGCCACCGCCGCGGGGCAGCAACGCTGGGCAGGATTGATCGCCGACATCGCCAATCGCGTAGCTTTGATGCTGGATTAACCGCCCGCCCCAAGCATTTCTTGCTTAAGCTATAGGACATGGTGCTGTAGGGGGGCGCCAAGCGCAACCGACGGAGATACCCATGCCTGCCTATCGTTCCCGCACCACCACCCATGGCCGCAACATGGCAGGGGCGCGCGGTCTGTGGCGGGCGACCGGCATGAAGGACGATGATTTCGGCAAACCGATCATCGCCATCGCCAACAGCTTTACGCAATTCGTGCCGGGGCACGTGCATCTGAAGGATCTGGGGCAGCTCGTCGCGCGCGAGATCGAGGATGCGGGCGGCGTCGCCAAGGAATTCAACACCATCGCGGTCGATGACGGCATCGCCATGGGGCACGATGGCATGCTCTATTCCCTGCCGAGCCGCGACCTCATCGCCGATAGCGTCGAGTTCATGGTCAACGCCCATTGCGCCGATGCGATCGTGTGCATCTCCAATTGCGACAAGATCACGCCCGGCATGTTGATGGCGGCGCTCCGGCTCAACATCCCGGTGGTGTTCGTGTCGGGCGGGCCGATGGAGGCGGGCAAGGTCGTGATCGACGGCAAGGAAAAGGCGCTGGACCTCGTCGATGCGATGGTCGCCGCCGCCGACGACCGGATCAGCGACGAGGACGTGACCGCGATCGAACGCTCCGCCTGTCCGACCTGCGGATCGTGCAGCGGGATGTTCACCGCCAATTCGATGAATTGCCTGACCGAGGCGCTGGGCCTGTCGCTGCCGGGCAACGGGTCGCTGCTCGCCACCCATGCGGACCGGGAAAAGCTGTTCCGGGAGGCGGGCCGTACCGCCGTCGACCTGTGCAAGCGTTATTACGAGCAGGACGACGACAGTGTCCTTCCCCGCTCCATCGCCGGGTTCGGCGCGTTCGAAAACGCGATGAGCCTCGACATCGCGATGGGCGGATCGACCAATACCGTGCTGCACCTGCTCGCCGCCGCGCACGAGGCGGGCGTCGATTTCACCATGGCCGATATCGACCGGCTGTCGCGCCGCGTGCCGTGCCTGTCGAAGGTCGCGCCGTCGAAGGACGACGTCCACATGGAGGACGTGCACCGCGCCGGCGGCATCATGGCGATCCTGGGCGAGCTGGACCGCGCAGGGCTGCTCCACACCGATCTGCCGACCGTGCACAGCCGCACCATGGCCGACGCGCTCGACCGGTGGGACATCGCGCGCGATCCGTCGCCCGGCGTCGTCAGCTTCTACTCCGCCGCGCCGGGCGGTGTGCCGACACAGACCGCCTTTTCGCAGGATCGCCGCTGGGACCCCGATTTCGACCGCGAAACCGGCGTCATCCGCAGCGCCGAACACGCATTCAGCAAGGATGGCGGGCTCGCCGTGCTCTACGGCAATATCGCGCGCGACGGCTGTATCGTGAAAACGGCGGGCGTGGATGAAAGCATCCTGAAATTCACCGGCCCGGCCAAGGTCTTCGAAAGCCAGGAAGCTGCCGTCACCGGCATCCTCGCGGGCAAGGTGGTGAAGGGCGACGTCGTCGTCATCCGGTACGAAGGGCCGCGCGGCGGACCGGGGATGCAGGAAATGCTCTACCCCACGAGCTATCTGAAATCGAAGGGGCTGGGCGCCGATTGCGCGCTGATCACCGACGGGCGCTTTTCGGGCGGCACGTCGGGCCTGTCCATCGGCCATGCCAGCCCGGAGGCGGCGGAGGGCGGCAATATCGGTCTCGTCGAACAGGGCGACATCATCGCCATCGACATTCCCGAACGCACCATCGAATTGCAAGTGGACGAGGCCACGCTCGCCCATCGCCGCGCCGCGATGGAGGAGAAGGGCGACGATGCGTGGATGCCCTCGCACCCGCGCCCGCGCCGCGTTTCGACCGCGCTCAAGGCCTATGCCGCGATGACGACGAGCGCGGCACACGGGGCCGTGCGCGACCTCTCCGCCCTCGAGCGCCGGCGCAAGGATTGACACCCATGCACAATGCGGGCGCGCAGGTGCTGAGCGTTGCGCAGATGCGCAGCGCGGAGGAACGGCTGATCTCGGGCGGCAGCGATGTCGATGCCTTGATGCAGCGGGCCGGGCGCGGCGCGGCGCATCTCATCCGGCGGATGGCGCCGGGGGCGGCGATCACGGTGCTGTGCGGGCCGGGCAACAATGGCGGTGACGGCTATGTCATCGCGCGCGCGCTGCGTGAATGGGGGCACCGGGTCGCGGTCGTTGCGGCGATGGAGCCGGGCGGCGATGCGGCCCGCCGTGCGGCGGCGGAGTGCGATGCACCGCGCCTCGAACCCGATGCTGCGAAGGGCGACGTGCTGGTCGATTGCCTGTTCGGGAGCGGGCTCAATCGGCGGCTGTCAGACGAGCTTCAGGATATGCTGATCGGTCTGGCATCGCGCCACGACCGGCTTGTCGCTGTCGATCTGCCGAGTGGGATCGGCGCGGATGACGGGGCGCTGCTCGCCGATGAATTGCCGCGCTATGATCTGTGCATCGCGCTGGGGGCGTGGAAACGGGCGCATTATCTGATGCCGGCGATGGCGCATTGGGGCATGGTCCGGCTGATCGATATCGGGGTGGAGCGGGCCGATGGCCGGGCCTTGCTCGTGGAAAAACCACGGCTGTCGGCGCCTGCGATGGATGCGCACAAATATCGGCGCGGGCTGATCGATGTCGTGGGTGGGCAGATGCCGGGCGCCGGGATGCTGGCCGCGCGGGCCGCGGGGCTGGCCGGGGCGGGCTATGTCAAACTGCTCTCGCAGCGCCGCATCGTCGATGCACCCGCCGATCTCGTCACGATGAAGGCGCCGGGCGATGTTTCGCTCGGGCGGGAGATTGGCGATGAACGCGTGGCCGCGCTGCTCATCGGGCCGGGGCTGGGCCGCGATGCCGATGCGCGCGAACGTTTGGGGCAGGTGCTGTCCGCCGATCGGCCGACGGTGCTCGATGCCGATGCGCTTGTGATGCTGCGGCCGGCGATGATGACTCGCCGGGCCTCGCCGCTGATCGTGACACCGCATGAGGGCGAGCTTTCGGGGCTCGAAGACCTGTTCGGATTGTCGGGTGAGGGATCGAAGCCGGAACGGGCGCTCGCGCTCGCTGCCGAGATGGATGCGCTTGTCATTGCAAAGGGGCCGGACACGGTCATCGCCACGCCGCAGGGGCGGCTGGCCTTTGCGCCGTCGGCGACAAGCTGGCTTTCGGTGGCGGGCAGCGGTGACGTGTTGGCGGGGATCGTGGCCGCCCGGCTCGGCGTGACGGGACAGGCGTGGGACGCCGCGATGCAGGCCGTCTGGCTCCACGGGGAGGCTGCGCGCCATGCGGGACCGGCATTCACCGCCGCCATGCTCGCGCAATCAGTGCAAGACGCGGTGGCCGCCGCGCTGTAAGGGCGGGGCGTAATGGAAAAGACCACACCCACCGAATCCGAAACCATCCTGCGCATCGCGGCGAAGGGCGACGGCGTGACCCCATCGGGGCGGCACGTCGCGCTCACCGCCCCCGGCGACGCGGTCACCGCCGATGGCACGATCGTGCCCGGCCCGCATCACCAGACCCCGCCATGCCGCCATTTCCCCGAATGCGGCGGGTGCCAGCTTCAACAGCTGGACGAGGAAAGCTGGTCCGATTTCGTGACCGCGCGCGTCGCCAACGCGGCCGAGGGGCAGGGCCTTTCTCCCGCCATCATGGAGCCCGCCGTCCTGTCCCCTGCACGAAGCCGCCGCCGCGCCACGCTTCATGCCGAGGCGAAGGGCCGGCAGGTCCGCATCGGGTTCAAGGCCGCGCGCACGCATCGCATCGTCGACATGAAACAATGCGAGGTGATGGAGCCGGCGCTTTTCGCGATCATCGGCCCGCTGCGCCGGTTGATCGCCGGGCTGGGACGAAAAAAGCTTGCCTGCGACGTGCATCTCACCCTCACCGACCAGGGTGTCGATTGCGGGATCGAGGGCTGGCGTCCCGAAGGCCTTGCCGAGACGGAGGGCATGATCGCCTTTGCGCAGGAGAATGGCCTGGCGCGGCTCACGCTCGACGATGGATATGGCCCCGAAACGCATTGGGAGCCGGAGCCGGTGACGGTCACGCTGTCGGGCGTGCCGGTCGCGATGCCGCCGGGTGCCTTCCTGCAACCGACCCGCACGGGGGAGGCGGCGCTCGTGGCCTCCGCCCGCGACTATCTTGCCGGCGCGACGCGCGTGGCGGATCTGTTTTCGGGGCTGGGCACGTTTGCCTTCGCGCTGGCCGGGGATGCGAAAGTGCTCGCAGCCGAAGCGGCGCGCGACCTGCACCTTGCGTGCAAGCAGGGCGCCGATCTGCACCGGCGCCCGGTCTTTGCGCAGCATCGCGACCTGTTCCGCAACCCGTTGATGACGGACGAGCTCAATCGTTTCGACGCCGTCCTGCTCGACCCGCCGCGTGCCGGCGCGCGCGAACAGGTGGAGCGGTTGTGCGAAAGCCAGGTCCCGCGCATCTGCTACATCAGCTGCAATCCGAGCAGCTGGGCAAAGGATGCGGCCGCGCTCGTCGCCGCGGGCTGGACGTTACAGAACCTGCGCCCGGTGGGGCAATTCCGCTGGTCCACCCATGTCGAGCTGGCGAGCTATTTCACGAAATAAGCGCGAGAAGCGCACGTATGGTGAGGATGAAAAGCGCGATGCTGCCCGCCATGAACAGCGCGGCACGCACCGGCAGCGTATTGACGAGGTTCTGCCACAGCGAGTGCGCCACGCGCAACGCGACGTAAACCCACGTCACCACCACGTCGAACGCCTCGTATCCGCCCAGCGCAAGGAGAATGACGCAGGGGTAGAAGACCGTCGGCTGCTCCATCAGATGCATGTAGTTATGCGCGGGCCATTCGCGCCGGCCCGACAGCGTGTCGCCGGCATCGCTCGCCCGGAAACCGCGCGGCAGGCGCCCCATCGACACCTTGTTCACGCGAAAGCTCGCCATGCGGCCTGCCATCATCCACGCCATCACGGCCATCGTCCACACCAGCAGCACCGCCGCGGGCACGAGTATCTGCGTATCCAATCCGTTCATCGCTTTCCTTTTCGGCGCCGGGGTCGCGTGCGGCGCATTGACCCTTTCGATAATGGCCATAGCCCCTATATGGGCGGGCATGGACGGCCTTCGGGTCGGTATCCGGGCCGGACATGGCCCCGTGAATTGGTAACAGGAGATCGGGTTTGAGCAAGGTTCTGGTGATCGGTGCGGGCGGCGTCGGCAGTGTCGCGGTGCACAAGATGGCAATGAACAAGGATATCTTCACCGATATCACCCTTGCCAGTCGCACGGTTTCCAAGTGCGACGCCATTGCCGAGAGCGTGAAGGACCGCACCGGCGTCGACATCGCGACCCGGCAGATCGACGCCGACGATGTCGCGGCGACCACCGCTCTCATCAACGAGGTCGGCCCGAAGCTCGTCGTGAACCTCGCCCTGCCGTATCAGGATCTGGCGATCATGGATGCGTGCCTTGCCGCGGGCGTCGATTACATGGACACCGCCAATTACGAACCACGCGAGGAAGCGAAGTTCGAATATAAGTGGCAGTGGGAATATCATGAGCGTTTCGAGAAGGCCGGGCTGACCGCGCTGCTCGGATCCGGCTTCGATCCGGGTGTGACGAGCGTGTTCGCCATGTGGCTCAAGAAGCACCGCCTCAACACGATTCGCCTGCTCGACATCCTCGATTGCAACGGCGGCGACCATGGGCAGGCGTTTGCCACCAATTTCAATCCCGAGATCAACATCCGCGAAGTGACCGCGCCCGCCCGCCACTGGGAAAACGGGCAGTTCGTCGAAACCCCGGCGATGGGCGTGAAGCAGACCTTCGATTTTGCGGAAGTCGGCGAAAAGACAATGTACATGATGTACCACGAGGAGCTGGAAAGCCTCGCCAAATTCGTGCCGGAAATGGAGCGGGCGCGCTTCTGGATGACGTTCGGGGAGGAGTATATCAAGCACCTTACCGTGCTTCAGAACGTGGGCATGACGCGCATCGACCCCGTCATGTACGAGGGCAAGGAAATCATCCCGCTGCAATTCCTTAAGGCCGTGCTGCCCGAACCGTCGAGCCTTGGCTCCACCACCAAGGGCAAGACCAATATCGGCGACATCGCCACCGGCGAGGCGAAGGACGGGCTCGGCGAAAAGACGTTCTACATCCGCAATATCTGCGACCATGAAAAGGCGTTCGAGGAAACCGGCAACCAGGCCGTGTCCTATACGACCGGCGTGCCCGCGATGGTCGGTGCGGCGATGATGCTGACCGGCAAGTGGGACGGCGCGGGCGTGTTCAACATGGAGCAGTTCGACCCCGATCCCTTCCTCGACATGCTGGCCGAAAACGGCCTGCCGTGGGAGGTCGAGGAACTGTCCGGCCCGCTGGAATTTTGAGCGTGCGGCGTTTTGCGGCGATCTGCATTCCGCTCGCCATGGCGGCGTGCGTTCCGGCGCCCGTGACGGAGGCGCCTGCCGATCCGGCGCCCGTTACCGCGCCGGTGTCCGGCCCGCAATCGGTCGCCAATCCGCGCAATATCGACCCCGCTGCGTGCGAGGCGTCGGGCGGACATGTCGACCGGCGCGGGCGGGGGCAGTTCGAAACCTGCGTGCATCCCTATGGCGATGCCGGGCAAAGCTGCACCGATAATCAGCAATGCGATGGCAAGTGCGTCGCCGAACCCGATGCCGGCATGACCGGCGTCGTCGGCGAATGCCAGGCCGACGATGCGCTGTTCGGCTGCTATGCCGAGGTTGTCGATGGCGCCGCCGTGCGCGCCATCTGCGTGGATTGACGGGGCATTTCGATGGAAACCAGGGCAGGCGATCCCGGTGCGTTCGCGCATTTCGACCTCAACCGGGTAGATAGCCCGGCTTTCGTCGTGGACGCGGCGAAGCTGCGCGAAAATTGCCGGATCCTCGCCGATATTCGCGATGCGGCGGGGTGCAAGGTGCTCGCCGCGCTCAAGGCGTTCTCGATGTGGTCGACCGCGCCCATCATCGGCGAATATCTCGACGGGGTCTGCGCCTCGGGACTGTGGGAGGCGCGGCTGGCGTCCGAATTCTACGACGGCGAGATCACCACCTATTCCGCCGCCTACCGCCCGGACGAGCTGGAGGAGGTGTGCCGCTTGTCCGACCACGTCATCTTCAACTCCCCGGCACAACATATGCGGGCGGGCCTCATCCTCGAACAGGCGCGCAGCACGGGCGGTGCGTTCGATGTCGGTCTGCGCCTCAACCCGCAGGTGCCCACCGGCGAAGTGCCGCGCTACGACCCGTCGAGCCCCGGCTCGCGGCTCGGCTTTCCCCTCGACCAGCTTCGCGAAGAGCATATGGAGGGGATCGACGGCATCCATTTCCACAATCTGTGCGAGCAGGATATCGAGCCGCTCCTGAAAACCTGGGACAAGGTATTCGATGCGATCGAACCGTGGTTCGGACAGCTCAAATGGATCAACATGGGCGGCGGGCACCACATCACCCGCGCCGATTATCAGCGCGAGGAGCTGGTCGAATTCCTGCGCGATGCGGCCGAGGATACCGGCGCCGAGATCATCATCGAACCGGGTGAGGCGGTCGCGCTGGACGCCGGGATCCTCGTCGGGACGATCCTCGATTCGGGCGAGAATGAGATGCCGATTGCGATCACCGACATTTCCGCGACATGCCACATGCCCGACGTGATCGAGGCGCCCTACCGCCCCGCCATGCTGCACGAGGGCGGGGCGGGTGCGCCCGTGCGTCTCGGCGGGCCGAGCTGTCTGGCCGGCGATGTCATCGGCGATTACCACCTGCCCGTGCCGAACGAGGCAGGGCAGCGCATCGCTTTCCTCGATCAGGCGCACTACTCCATGGTGAAGACCAACACGTTCAACGGCGTGCCGCTGCCCTCCATCTGGCTCTGGGACAGCGAGACCGATGCACTGGAAAAGATTCGCGATTTCGGCTACGAAACCTTTCGCGACAGGCTGAGCTGACCGCTCGTCGCTTGCGTGCTGCGGCCGGGCCGGTGCACGCTTGTAAATCATCCGCGCGGATTTCACTTGCAGTTCATGCACCACTGCCTATATCCGCCCCCCGCTGCCCCATGGGGACTTCCAAACCGCAAGGCAGCTTTTTGTGCAATTACCGTCCTGGGGGTCCCTTGAATTGTCCATCCATCCTGACGCACTGGCTGTAGTTCGCGACACCGCTCCGGACGAACCCGTCATTCTCAACCGCCCGCATGCGGCGCGGCGCGCGGCGCGTTTCTTCGTCGATAAATTCCCCGGCAAGGTGCTCTACGCGGTGAAGGCGAATCCGTCCGCCGACCTCCTGCGCGTGCTGTGGGACGGGGGCGTGACCCATTACGACGTCGCCAGCATCGCCGAAGTCCGGCTCGTGCGCGAAACGCTGCCGGAGGCGACGCTGTGCTTCATGCACCCGGTCAAGACCGCCCGCGCCATTGAGGAAGCGTATTTCGAGCACGGCTGCAAGACCTTCAGCCTCGATTCGATCGAGGAGCTGGAAAAAATCCGCACCGCGACGAAGGATGCGAAGGATCTGCGCCTGTGCGTGCGCCTGCGCGTGTCGTCGGAATATTCGGAGCTTTCGCTCGCCTCGAAATTCGGCGCCGAGCTGGCCGATGCCCCTGCGCTGTTGCAGGCCACGCGGCAGGTCGCGGACTGGCTGGGCGTGTGTTTCCACGTTGGCAGCCAGGCGATGACGCCCTTCGCCTATGTGCAGGCGCTGGAACGCGTGCGCGCCGCCATTGCCGAGGCTGCGGTGCTGATCGACATGATCGACGTTGGCGGGGGCTTCCCGTCGATCTATCCGGGCATGGAGCCGCCGCCGCTCGACGATTATTTCGCGATCATTCACCGCCATTTTTACGCATTGCCGATCGCCTACAACGCGGAGCTTTGGTGCGAGCCGGGCCGCGCGCTGTGTGCGGAATACAACTCGATGATCGTGCGGGTGGAAAAGCGCCGCGGGAACGAGCTTTACATCAATGACGGGTCCTATGGCGCGTTGTTCGATGCGGCGCATATCGGGTGGCGCTTTCCCGTGCGGCAGGTCGCCGAACCGGTCGAGGGTGCCGAGATGGCCGATTTCGCGTTCTACGGCCCGACATGCGACGATGCCGATTTCATGGAGGGGCCGTTCAACCTGCCCGCCGGGATCGATGCGGGCGATTATATCGAGATCGGCATGCTCGGCGCCTATGGCGCGGCGATGCGGACCGGGTTCAACGGCTTCGGCACCGGCCCTGTGGAGACGGTCAGCGATGAGCCGATGGCAAGCCTTTACCGCGGCGACCGGACCGATCCGCGCGTGTCGGACAATGTGGTCAGCCTGCGATAATCACAGCCGGCGGGATGCTCCGGCGTCCCGCCCGAAGGCACGCGCGTGCGCTTGAACCAGGTCACCGTCGGCGCCACGGATTTCCGGCAGAGCGTCGATTTCTACACGCGCATGGGCCTCCGGCTGATCGTATCGGCGCGGGAGGAATATGCCCGCTTCGAAATGCCGGAGGGGGATGCCACCCTATCGGTGCATCTGCAGGATCGGGAGCCCGAATCCGGCCCGATGATCTATTTCGAGGTGGGCGACGTGGATGCGGTGGTGGCACGCCTGCGCGCCGCTGGCATCGTGTTCGAAAGCGATCCGGTGGATCAGCCCTGGCTCTGGCGCGAGGCACGGCTGCGCGATCCTGCGGGCAATCGGCTGTGCATCTTTTATGCGGGCGTCAACCGGCGGGATCCGCCATGGCGATTGCCGGTTACGGATTGAGGCGGCACCGCATGGAGCGCCGCCGCGCGATCAAGCAGCCAGCCGCATTTCCAGTCGATCCCAGATTTCCACGAGAGCCTTGGTCAGGTCGCGCATCATCGCCTCGTCATGGGCGGGGCCGGGGGTAAAGCGCAAACGTTCCGTCCCGCGCGGCACGGTCGGGAAATTGATCGGCTGCACGTAGACACCATATTCGGCGAGCAGGATATCGCTGATTTTCTTTGCCTTGACCGGGTCGCCCACCATGAGCGGCACGATATGCGTGGTGCTGTGCATCACCGGAAGTCCGGCATCGCGGAACATCGTTTTCAGCGTCGCGGCGGCGGCCTGCTGCGCGTCGCGTTCGGTGCTGCTGCCCTTCAAATGGCGGACGGAGGCCAGAACGCCCGCGACGAGCACCGGCGACAGCGACGTCGTGAAAATGAAACCGGGTGCGTAGGAGCGGATGCAGTCGACGATCTTCTCATCCGCCGCGATATATCCGCCCATCACGCCGAACGCCTTGCCCAGCGTCCCCTCGATAATGGTGATGCGGTTGGCGGCCTTGTCCCGTTCGGAGATGCCGCCACCGCGCGGTCCGTACATGCCAACGGCGTGAACCTCGTCGATATAGGTCAGCGCGTTATATTTGTCGGCGAGGTCGCAGATCGCGTGAATCGGCGCCACGTCGCCATCCATCGAATACACCGATTCGAAGGCGATCAGCTTCGGCGTGTTCTCATCCTCCGCGGCGAGAAGCTCCTCGAGATGGGCGAGGTCGTTGTGCCGCCACACGCGCTTCTCGCAGCCCGAATTGCGAATGCCGGCGATCATGCTGGCGTGGTTGAGCTCGTCCGAAAAGATCACGCAGCCCGGCAGCAGCTTGCCCAGCGTGGAGAGCGTCGTGTCGTTGGAGACATATCCGCTCGTGAAAAGAAGCGCGCGTTCCTTGCCGTGGAGGTCGGCCAGCTCACGTTCCAGATCGACGTGGTAATGGGTGTTGCCGCCGATGTTGCGGGTGCCCCCGGAACCGGCACCGACATCGTGCAGCGCCTCTTCCATCGCCTCGACCACCTTGGGGTGCTGCCCCATGGCGAGATAGTCGTTCGAGCACCACACGGTAATCGGCTTGGGCCCGTTGTGCCCGGCAAAACACCGCGCATTGGGGTACGCGCCCTTGTTGCGCAGGATGTCGATGAAAACCCGGTAACGCCCCTCGGAATGGAGGCGGTCGATTGCCTGATCGAAAATCTGGTCGTAATTCACGCTTCGGGTCCCGTCGGCCTCAAGACTTCGTCGTTGCAACCGACCTGTCAAACGGCGCACCCAAACGCGCGAAAAATCGCGCCTGCCGGGGGCAGGACAGATTGCTTGCCATCGCCCATAGACGATTGCGCCCACCCATGCAAAAGGCATTTTAATCCGAAACGGGCGAAGATCAGTCCTCGCCGGGCGGGACGAAAATGCCGGGCTGCCGCAGTCCGTAGCGCAACAGGCCGAGCGCGGCATCGCTATCCTGAATTTCCCGTTCCAGCATATCGATGTCATTGCCGGCGATCACGATCAGGTCCGGGGCCTGCCGCTTGAGGTCGGCAATCACTTGCAACCAGCCGCGCATGGCGGCGCGATCGCGATTTTCGAGCATGTCGGTGACGATGCGTGCCGGTGGTTTCTGTGCATGCCAAGCCCGCGCGATCGGGGCATTCGGACCGGTAAAGAGCAGTTCGCGCCCGCTGATCATCCGGACATAGATCATGCGGGTCGCGGCATCGAAGCCCGGCGCCGGGATCGACACGATGCCCGGTGCGATGGCGCTGGGCCGATCGTCGGGGAGCAGGTTCGGCATTTGCTCCTGCTCCGTGTCCGCCGGGATCTGCGCGCGCAACACGCGGGCCTGCGCTTCGCCCAGCCGCGCCCTGCGCAGCGTATGGAGACCCGATGCGTAGAACGGGCCGGTCCCGGTCAGGAGTATCGTGGAGGCCTGCTCTATCCGGCGGTCGAGCTCGGCCCGGCGGGTGGCGGAATATCCCTCGACATCCTGCGCGATGGCGGCGCGTTCGTCCATCGCGGCGTCGATGACGATCGCCGGCTGACGGGCATAGTTGATGGCGTATCCGATCGCGGCGACGTGTGGCGCGTGAAAGCCCGACCCCGCGACGAGCAGATTGCCCGGCTTGCGATCGACCGCGGTGACATAGGCGACAATGTCGGTGGGCGCAGGGCCGGGTACCGCCTGCGAAAGCTCGCGCAGGCGGGAAATGTCGATCCGGGGCGCCGGCCCATCGCCGTCCGCACGCCCGTCGAGCAGAAGATACCAGTACAATCCCAGGAACAGCGCGGCCACGACCCAGAACAGCCTGCGTGCCAAGCGTCTTTTCCGCCCAAAAGCCATTACGCGATGAACCCCGCCCCCATCATTCTTGCGCTTCTATGACAGAATTTCGAATTTCTCCAACCCGCGCATGCGCAAGGGCGGATAAAGACGGGCAAGATCGGCGTTCTCGCGCGTGAAAACCGCGGTGTCGGGCCGCGTTCGCGTCATCGGGTGAGCCTTGGTGAGAAACGCGATCCGCCGCGCGATGCCGTCCGCGCCATCCACCAGCGCGACATCCCCGCCGAATGCGGCGCGCAATTCGTCGCGCAGCAGCGGGAAATGCGTGCAGGCGAGCACCAGCGTGTCGATCGGCGCGGCCCCGCACATGTCCGCCATTTCGCGCATCCGGTTGGCGAGATTGACGATCACCGCCCCATCGACCGGCGCGCCGCGCAATTTGCCTTCGGCGAGGCTCACAAGCTCGGGCGCGGCCAGCCGGATCAGCGTGCAGCCCTGCGCGAATTCCTGCTCCAGCCGGTCGACATAGCCCTGCCGGATCGTGGCCTCCGTCCCGATCAGCGCGATGGTGCCGGTCTTCGTCAGGGCGGCGGCAGGCTTGATCGCGGGCACCGTGCCCACGATGGGGATGTTTAGAACGTCGCGCACCATGCCCAGCGCGATGGTGGAGGCGGTGTTGCACGCGATACAGGCGAGCCGGGGCCGGAACCGCTCCGCCATGCGGCCGAGCAGCCCCGCCACCCGCGCCGCGATTTCGGCCTCGCTCTTCTCGCCATAGGGCAGCCCGCCATTGTCGGCGGCATAGATCACCGGCATGTCCGGCATTTCGCGGCGCAGCGCGTCCAGCACGGTGAGCCCGCCCACCCCTGAATCGAAGATCAGAACAGGTGCATCGCCGCGCATGTCGGGCGTCGGTAAGGGGGCGGTTGCCATGGTGCCGCCCTATCGCCGCGCGGCTCACCTTTTGCAAGCCGGGCGCTTGAGCCTTGCCCGGGCAGCGCCTATGCGAAACGCGAACCGGCAGGGAGGCCCGTTGATACCATCATGTCCGCACATGCAATTTTCGCGGCCGCATTCGGCTATCTGCTGGGCTCGATACCGTGGGGCATCGTGCTGACCCGCGTGACGGGGGCGGGGAACCTGCGCGAAATCGGATCGGGCAGCACGGGGGCCACGAATGTCCTGCGCACCGGGCGCAAGGGGCTGGCCGCGGCGACCTTGCTCCTCGATCTGTTGAAAGGGCTTTGCGCCGTGCTCATCGCGGGGGCGCTCTGGCCGGGGGCTGCGCCGTTGGCGGCCATCGGCGCGGTTGCGGGCCATTGCTACCCGGTCTGGCTGCGGTTCAACGGCGGCAAGGGCGTTGCGACGATGATGGGCGTCGTCCTGGGCCTGGCATGGCCGCTGGGGCTGGTATTTGCAGTGGTGTGGCTCGGCCTGCTCGCGGTGCTGCGCATTTCTTCGGTCGCGGGGATGAGCGCGGCGATCTCCGCGCCGCTGGCCGCGTGGGCGCTCGGCTACTCCGAATTTATCGTCGCGGGTGTCGTGATGGCGGCGCTGGTGCTGTGGCGCCATCGCTCCAACATCGCCCGGTTGATGGCGGGTCAGGAACCGCGCGTCGGGGGCAAGGGCCCATCGCGGTGACGCAGGCGCCCGGCCATGGCCAGACCTTGCCGCAGGCGGAGGCTTTCGCGCGCATCCGGCTCCTGCGCTCTCCCAATGTCGGGCCGGTCACCTATCGCCAGCTGATGGCGCGGTTCGGCACAGCGCAGAGCGCGCTGGAGGCGATGCCCGATCTCGCGGCACGGGGCGGGGGCCGCTATCGCGTGGCAGGCGCCGACCGGGTGTCTGCCGAAATCGACGCGGTGCGCGCGGCGGGCGCGAAATATCTGTTCGAGGATTCGCCGGCCTATCCAGCGCTTTTGCGGGAATTTCCGGGCGCACCGCCGATCCTGACCTATCGCGGCGATATCTCTTTTTTCGATCGTCCGGCGGTGGCCATTGTCGGGGCGCGCAATGCCTCTGCGGCGGCGATGCGCATGGCGTGGGAATTCGCCGCCGCGCTTGCCGGGCAGGGGCGGCTCGTGGTGTCGGGCCTTGCCCGCGGCATCGACGGGGCGGCGCACGAAGGGGCGCTGTCCGCGGCAAGCGGCGGCACCTGCGGGGTGATCGCGGGCGGGATCGACGTGGTCTACCCCTCGCAGCATTTCGATCTTCAGCAGCGCATCGCGAACGAGGGTATCCTCATCGCGGAACAGCCGCCGGGGGTCGAGCCGCAGGCGCGCCATTTCCCCTCCCGCAACCGGATCATCGCCGGGCTGTGCGCCGGAACGCTGGTGGTGGAGGCGGCGCCGCGCTCGGGCAGCCTGCTGACCGCGAGGCTGGCGGATGAGGCCGGTCGTCAGGTCATGGCGATCCCCGGTTCGCCGCGTGATGCACGGGCGCGCGGCTGCAATGAGCTTATCCGCGACGGCGCGGTTCTGGTGCAGGAACCGGACGATGTCGCCGAACTTCTCGACGGCTTTACCGGCAATCCGCGCTCCCATTTTCGGGAGGAAGCGCCCGAACCGTTCGTCCACGCCGCCACGGCCGAGAGCGAGGCGGACAGTGATCTCGACATCGCCGCCCTTTTGTCGAGCGCGCCCGTCAGCGTCGACGAGATCATCCGGTTGAGCGGCGCGAACACGCCCACGGTGCAGATGGCGCTCATCGAACTGGAGCTGGCCGGGCGGCTGACGCGCCATGCCGGCGGGCGGGTCAGCCTGACGTCATAGAAACATCCCGCTTGACGATGGGGCGCAAGCCTCCCCATTTTCGTGCGCATACACGTAAGGGGCTTGGCCGTACCGGCGCCCCGCAACAGGAAATTGCATGCAACTCGTCATTGTCGAATCGCCCGCAAAGGCAAAAACCATCGAAAAATACCTGGGCAAGGATTACAAGGTCCTCGCCAGCTACGGCCATGTCCGCGACCTTCCGCCCAAGGACGGCTCGGTAAAACCCGACGACGGTTTTGCCATGGACTGGGAGCTTTACGGCGACAAGCAGAAGCAGATCCGCGCGATCACCGATCTCGCCAAGCAAGCCGACCGCCTCATCCTCGCGACTGACCCTGACCGCGAGGGGGAGGCTATTTCCTGGCATGTCAGGGAGTTGCTCGCCAAACGTAAGGCACTGCCGAAGGAAGTCGAGCGCGTAACCTTCAACGCGATCACGAAGCAGGCGGTGACCGACGCGATGAAGGCGCCGCGCGATCTCGACAGCGATCTGATCGACGCCTATCTCGCCCGGCGCGCATTGGATTACCTGTTCGGTTTCACGCTTTCGCCCGTGTTGTGGCGCAAGCTTCCGGGCGCGAAATCGGCCGGACGCGTGCAGTCGGTCGCCCTGCGCCTCATCGTAGAGCGCGAGCGCGAGATCGAGGCGTTCCGGCCCGACGAATACTGGCAGATCCTGGCCAGGATGGAGCAGGGCGGAACGCCGTTCGACGCGCGTCTCGTCCGGTTTGAAGGCAAGAAACTCGACAAGCTCACCCTCGGCGACGAGGGCAGCGCCATGCGCGCGAAGGCAGCGGTCGAGGCTGGCAATTTCACCGTCGAAGAGGTCGAGACCAAGCCGCAGAAGCGCCACCCCGCGCCGCCGTTCACGACCTCGACCCTGCAACAGGAAGCCGCGCGCAAGCTCGGCTATTCCGCGAGCCATACCATGCGGCTCGCGCAGGGGCTGTATGAACAGGGCGCCATCACCTATATGCGGACCGATGGCGTGCAAATGGATCACAGCGCCATCTCCGCCGCGCGCAAGGCGATAAGCGATCGTTACGATGGTCACTATCTGCCTGAAACACCCCGGCATTATCAAACCAAGGCAAAGAACGCGCAGGAGGCCCACGAAGCGATCCGTCCCACCGACTTCACGAAGGATCGCGCCGGTCAGGGCGACGCAGGCAAGCTGTACGACCTGATTTTCAAGCGCGCGATGGCGAGCCAGATGGCGTCGGCCTCGCTCGAACGCACGACCGTGACCCTGCGCGACGGGACCGGCAATTCCGAATTGCGCGCGACGGGGCAGGTGGTGAAATTTCCGGGCTTCCGCGCCGTTTATGAAGAAGGGCTCGACGTAAAGTCGGAGGACGAGGAATCGGGCCTGCTGCCCGCCATGAAATCGGGCGACAAGCCGGCGAAGAAGGGCGTGGAGGCCACGCAGCACTTCACCCAGCCGCCGCCGCGCTATTCCGAAGCCAGCCTGGTCAAACGGCTCGAGGAATTGGGCATCGGGCGCCCGTCGACCTATGCCGCGACGTTGCAGGTGCTGAAGGATCGCAATTACGTCCGGACCGAGAAAAATCGTTTTTTTGCAGAGGATTCAGGCCGGCTCCTGACATCGTTTCTGGAACGTTTCTTCACGCGCTATGTTGCCTATGATTTCACCGCGGGGATGGAGGACGAGCTCGACGACGTGTCCGGCGGGCGCGCCGCGTGGAAGGCCGTACTCGAAGCGTTCTGGCGCGATTTCAAACCCAAGTCCGACGAGGTGATGGAGCAGCAGCCGAGCGAAATTACCGCCGAGCTGGACATTTTCCTCTCCGACTATCTCTTCCCGCCCAAGGATGACGGGAGCGATCCGCGCACCTGCCCGCAATGCGGCGATGGCCGGCTTGCCCTGCGCGGCGGGCGCTTTGGCGCGTTCGTCGCCTGTTCCAACTATCCGGAGTGCAAGTTCACGCGGCGGTTCGGGCAGCCCAATGCCGATGGCGACGAAGCGGCCGAAGATGGCGTGCTGGGTCAACATCCCGAAACGGGTGAGGATGTCGTGCGCAAGACGGGCCGCTTTGGCCCCTATGTGCAGATGGGTGAGGGCAAGGAGGCGAGCCGCTCCTCCATCCCCAAGGATATTGGCGAACTCGATTTCGACATGGCGGTCAAGCTGCTCAGCCTGCCTCGGCTTGTCGGCATCCACCCCGAAACGGGCGAAGAAATTCGTGCGAGCATAGGGCGTTACGGGCCATACCTCGTCCATCAGGGCAAGTATGCGAAGCTTGCCGGAACGGCGGATGTGTTCGACACCGGCATGAATGCCGCGGTCACGCTCCTGGCCGAGGCAGCCGCGAACAAGGGCGGTCGCGGCCGCGCCAAGGCCGAGCCGATCAAGACCTTCAAGGAGCATCCGACCAGCGGCGGCGAGATGAAAGTCCTGCCCGGTCGGTATGGTCCGTATGTCACTGACGGCACGACCAACGCCACCATTCCGCGCGACATGAAGCCGGAGGACGTGACCGAGGAGGATGCGATCCGGTTGATCGACGAGCGTGCGGCGAAGGCACCGGCCAAAAAGAAGAAGGCCCCGGCAAAGAAGGCGGCGGCCAAGAAGCCCGCCGCCAAGAAAGCCGCCCCGAAGAAGGCCGCGACCAAGAAGGCGCCGGCCAAGAAGAAAGCCGCAGCAGCCAAGAGCGGCGAGGACGCATGATGTGCGCCCCGGTCTGGACGAGGGAACCGGGCCGGGGCGGCGCCGTTTGAACCCCATGCTGCAATCGCGAACCATTTCCGCCACCGAGACAACCGGTGGCGGCGAAAGCTCGCCCGATCGGTGGGACGGCTTGCCCATGCCGCGGCGGCTCGTCGCGATCGCGGCGGTGAGTTTCGGCGTTGCGGTGCTGGTCATCGACGGGAGCATCGCCAATGTTGCGCTGCCGACGCTGGCGCGCGAACTGAACGTGACCGAGGCGGCGGTGACGAATGTCATCACCCTGTATCAACTCGTCATGGTGATGGGCCTGCTCCCCTTTGCGAAGCTGGGCGACGGGATCGGGCATCGCCGCCTGTATCAGATGGGGCAGGTCATCTTCTGCCTCGCCTCGGCCCTGTGCTATTTCGTGGACAGCTTCGCGATGTTGCTCATCCTGCGCGCGGGGCAGGCGCTGGGCGCGAGCATGGCGCTCGCGGTTTCGGTCGCGGTGTTGCGCCGGATCTACCCGCGCGCTTCGCTCGGCAGCGGGCTGGGCTTCAATTCCGTGGTCATCGCGACCGCAGCGGCCATCGCGCCGACGCTGGGCGGGTTTATCGTGGCGGATCTCCCGTGGCAGCTGGTGTTCGTGGCGGCGGCGCCCTTTGCCGTGCTGTCACTGCTGCTGGGCCGTGCGCTCCCCGAATCGCCGGTTCAGCCAAAAGGCAACGTGCGCGGCGACATCATCAGCGCATTGTGGAGCGCGGCCACGGTCGCCATGCTCATCGGCGGAGTGCAGGTCTCGACCCATTCGGGCGACCTGCTCTACGGCCTTGCGATCATCGCGGCGGGCATCGTGTCGAGCGTCTTCCTGATCCGCCGCGAACGCGGGCGTCAGCGCCCGATCGTGCCGGTGGACATCATGGCGATCCCGTCGGTCGGGTTGAGCGCGCTCGCCGCGGTGGCGGTTTTCTGCTCCAGCGCGGTGCTCATCGTGTCGCTCCCGTTCCTGTTCGAGCAGGCGATGGGATATTCGCCGGACCAGGTGGGCTTGCTGCTGCTGCCCTATCCGCTGACGCTGCTGGTCATTTCACCGCTGGCGGGCTGGCTGTCGGACCGGGTCGCGTCGACGAAGCTGGGCGTGGCCGGGATGGCGGTGACGATCGTCGGGCTGCTGCTCATGATTTTCATGCCGGAGCAGCCGGGATGGTTCGGGATTGCGTGGCGGCTGACGATCGTGGCGCTGGGTTTCGGGTTTTTCTTCGCCCCCAATTCCCGCCTCCTGATCGGGAGCACGCCGGAGGATCGTTCGGCCGCGGCGGGTGGTCTTTTGTCCACCGCGCGCCTGTTCGGGCAGACGACGGCGGCCGCGATGGTCGGCGTCATCCTGTCGCTGGGGCTGGGCCTCGGACCGATGCCGTTGATCGTCTCGGCGGTCCTGGCCCTGCTGGCCGCCGGGTGCAGCATGTTCCGCACCCGCACCGTCGCATCGCAACATGGCCCCGTCACCGTGCAGGATGTCGGGGCCTGAGGCTTATTTCACCCAGTCGAGGCCCATCGCCTCGTAATGTTCGCGATTTTCGTCCCAGCCTTCCTCGACCTTCACGTGGAGGAAAAGGTGCACCTTGTGTCCGAGCAGTTCCGCAAGCTCGGTCCGCGCGGCCTCGCCGATGGCCTTGATCCGGGCGCCGCGCTTGCCCAGCACGATGGGACGCTGGCTTTCGCGTCCGACCACGATCTGCTGATGGATTTCGACCGAGCCGTCCTTGCGATGCTTGTAGGCTTCGGGCCGCACCGCGCTGTCATAGGGCAGTTCATCGTGCAATTGCCGGTAAAGCTGCTCGCGCGTGATTTCGGCGGCCAGCAACCGTTCGCTCGCATCCGAAACCTGGTCCTCGGGGTAGTGCCACGGACCTTCGGGCATGAGCGCGGCCAGATGCGCCTTTAGCTCCGGCACACCGTCGCCGGTCAGCGCGGAAATAAAGAACACCTCGTCGAAAAGCCCCCCATCGGCCAGCTCCTGCGCAAGCGCGAGCAACGGCTCCTTCGGCGAGGCATCGACCTTGTTGAGCGCGAGCAGCTTGCGCTCGGGCCGGTCCTTCAGGCTTTCGATGAGCGGCATCAGCTCGTGCCGCCGCTGCTTGACCGGGTCGATCAGCAGGACGATGGCATCGGCGGCATGCGCGCCCTCCCACGCCGCGCTGACCATCGCGCGGTCGAGCCGGCGGCGCGGCGCGAAAATGCCGGGCGTATCGGCAAGGATGATCTGCGTATCGCCGTGAAGCGCAATGCCGAGCAGGCGCGCACGCGTCGTCTGCGCCTTGGCGCTCGTGATCGCGACCTTTTGCCCGACCAGCTGATTGACCAGCGTCGATTTGCCCGCGTTGGGCGGGCCGAGCACGGCGACCACCCCGCATTTCGTGCCATCGGAAGGCGTGTGTTCGGGCGGAAGATTTTCGTTCGTGTCAGCCATGTTGTTCCAAAAACCCAGCGGCGGCATTGGTTTCCGCCTGCTGCTTGCTGTCGCCCTTGCCGATCGCGTCGCCGACATTGTGGATCGTGACCCGCACGGTGAAATGTGCGGCGTGGTCGGGGCCGGATCGTTCGACCAGTTCGTATTCGGGCATGCGGCGCTGATTGCCCGCGGCCCATTCCTGAAGCGCGGATTTGGGATGCTTGCTGCGCCCGGCATGGCCATGCATCGCTTCCTGCCACCATCGGCGGACCATGGCGCTGGCCGTGTCGAAGCCTTGCGCCACGAAACAGGCGCCGATGACCGATTCGGTCACATCGCCGAGGATATTGTCGCTCTCCCGCCCGCCATCGGCATTGGCCTGCTTGCCAAGGCGAATATGCGCGGGCAGGCCGACGCTGCGCGCGACATGCGCACAGGTCCGACGGCTGACGAGCGCGTTCAGACGCTGCGAAAGCGTGCCCTCGGTATCGCCGTTCTGTTCATAGAGCCATTGCGCGATGGTCAGCCCCAGAACCCTGTCGCCCAGGAATTCGAGCCGTTGGTAATCGAGCGTTTCGCCGGTGCTGCCATGGGTGAACGCGGCGAGCCACAGGCGCGCATCGTCGGGTTTCGCGCCGGTGTTCCGCTCGATCCAGTCCCGCGTTTCGGGGGGAAGCGAAGGCATCAGAACGTGCCTCCGATGCGGCTCCACCGGGTCGCCTCGAACCAGCTCACCGGGTTCCAGAGGTGCGAGGATCCATCGGTGCTGAACATCATGACATGCGCCTTCCCGATGAGGTGGTTCATCGGGATGTAGCCCAGACCGCCCTCCGGCGTTGCGGGAAAGCGGCTGTCCTGCGAATTGTCGCGGTTGTCACCCATGGCAAAGAAATGGCCCTCCGGCACGGTGAAGACCGGCGTATTGTCGGGCCAGCTCATGCCGAGATCAAGCACCTCGTAGCTTTTCCCGCCGGGCAATGTCTCGCGATAGCGGGGATAGCGGCAGTAATCGCCACCGTTCGGGCCGGTTTCGACGAAACTTTCGTCGCGGCAAGGGGAAGGGCGCCCGGCAAGATCGGCGGCATCGATCATGTTCTGCGTCACCGGAATGACGAAATCCTCGATCCGCTCCTTCGGGACCGCCGTGCCGTTGAGGAACAATTGCCCCTCGCGCACCTGGATCTGGTCGCCGGGGAGGCCGATGACCCGCTTGATGAGGTCGAAATCGGTCTTCGTCCCGCGAAAGATCGCGATGTCGCCGCGTTCGGGATCGCTCGCCAATATGCGGTCGGGGATGAGCGGAATGCTCCCCGGCAGGGAATAGCGGGTATAGCCATATGGCCATTTCGCCGCGAGCAGGTAATCGCCGATGAGCAGGCGCGGCTGCATCGATTCCGACGGAATGTTGAACGGCGAATAGATGAAGCTGCGAAAGACGAACACGATCACCGCAAGCTTGATCAGGAAAACGACGAAGCTGTCTTCCTTCTTTTCCTTCCCCTTGGCCTTATCGGGGGTCGCCGGATCGTTCATACAGGTTTCGTCTGCTTGCTGCTGGTCAAGGCGGGCGGCATAGGGCAGGAACGCCGCCATGCAAAGCCAATTGCGGCGCGAGGGCGCTCGTATCGCCCCGGCGCCATCAGGACCGCACCCGCAAGGAAAGGACACCGACCGAAAATGACGCAGGACACTTCCAAGGCCGCCGAAATCTGGGACGCGCTGGCAAGCCATGACCGGCCCAGCTTGCAGACGCTGTTCGACAAGGACGCGAATCGGGTCGACCGGCTTTCGGAAACGCTCGCTCTGCCCGGCGGCGATATTCTCTTCGACTGGTCGAAAACGCATCTCGACGATGACACCATCGCCCGGTTCGAGCAGCTTTGCGATGCGATGGATTTCAACGCGGCGCGACAGCTCATGCTGACCGGCGGCATCGCCAATCCGACCGAAGGGCGCGCCGCCGAGCATACGGCGCAACGCGGCATGGGCGCCGACGCCAGCGTGGAGGAGGCAGAGGCGCTGCACGACCGGATGCGATTGCTGGTCGAGGCGATCCACGAGGGCGCACTCGGCGATATTCGCCATCTCATCCATATCGGCATCGGCGGCTCCGCGCTGGGTCCGGCGCTCGCGGTCGATGCGCTGGCGCGGCCGACGGCGGAGTTTCGCGCGCGGATCGACGTGCATGTCGTGTCGAACATCGACGGCAACGCGCTCGAAGCCGCGTTCGAGGCGTGCGACCCGGCCCACACCATGATCGCGGTCGCGTCCAAGACCTTCACCACGATCGAGACGATGACCAATGCGGCCAGCGCGGTGCAATGGCTCGAGGAATCGGGCGTGGCCGACGCGCATGGCCGCGTCGTCGCGCTCACCGCGAGCCCGGAAAAGGCGGTGGAATGGGGCATTGACGAAACGCGCGTGCTGCCCTTTTCCGAAAGCGTGGGCGGGCGTTATTCGCTGTGGTCGTCGATCGGTTTTCCGGTGGCGATGGCGCTCGGCTATGACGGGTTTGCCGCGATGCTGGCGGGTGCGGCGGCCATCGACACGCATTTCGCGAATGAAAGCGGAGCCGCGAACCTGCCGCTGCGCGCCGCGTTCGCCGATCTTCTCTACACGCAGGTGCGCGGGTGTCAGACGCGCGCCGTATTTGCCTATGACGAGCGGCTCGACCTGTTTCCGGATTATCTGCAACAACTGGAGATGGAATCGAACGGGAAATCGGTGACCGCAAACGGCGAACCGCTCGCGCGGCCCAGTGCGCCGATCACCTGGGGCGGGACCGGCACCGACGCGCAGCACGCGGTGTTTCAGCTGCTCCACCAAGGCACGTTCGAGGTTCCGGTCGATTTCATCGCGGCAAAGGAAGCGGGCCACGACCTCGACGAGGCGCACCACCGGATCCTGCTCACCAATTGTTTTGCGCAAGGGGCGGCGTTGATGGCCGGCGCGGATGCGGATGATGGCGCGCGCCGCTATCCCGGCAATCGTCCGTCGGCGACGATCCTGTGCGATGCGGTGTCGCCGGGAACGCTTGGCGCCCTTATTGCATTCCATGAGCATCGCACGTTCAGCGCAGCGGCGCTGCTGGGCATCAATCCGTTCGATCAGTTCGGCGTGGAGCTTGGCAAGCGCATCGCGAACGAGATAGAACGCGGCGAGGGGGGCAATTTCGATCCCTCGACCAAGGCGCTGCTGCGCGCCGCGGGATTGAGTGGGTAAGCCGGTTTTTTCGCCAAATGTGTCAAAAAAGTGGCAAACCGCTTGCCTTGTGATTTGGTTCATGCCATGAAAGCACCATTCCAACCAGAAGGGGATTTATCATGAAGAAGATCGTTACCGTTCTCGCCGCTGCTTCGTTCGCAACGCTCGCCGCTTGCGGCGCCGACAATGCTGCTGAAGAAGTTCAGGAGCAGAAGCTGGAATCGCAGGAAGACGTGCTTGAAGAGCAGGCCGACCTCGCCGACGAGCAGGGCATGGAAATGCAGGAAGAGCAGCTCGACGAGCAGGCCGATGCCATGGGCGAAGCTGCCGACGAGATCTGATCTCGCTTATTCCGGCGCATGGCGGCATTGCCCGCCATCCCGGATGGTGAACGAGGCCGGTGGATCATCGCGATCCGCCGGCCTTTTTCGTGCGCGTGATCCTGACCCCAGCGAGACATTGCGCGGATTGGGGTTGGAAAAACGCCGCCGGCCTCGCCATATCGGGCGCACAAGCAAACAGGAGCCAACATGTCCGAATTCGACTACGATCTTTTTACCATCGGTGCCGGTTCGGGCGGGGTGCGCGCCAGCCGCGTGGCCGCCTCCCATGGCGCGAAGGTCGCCGTGGCGGAGGAATTTCGCGTCGGCGGCACCTGTGTCATCCGCGGCTGCGTGCCGAAGAAAATGCTCGTCTACGGCGCCCATTTCGCCGAGGATCTGGAAGATGCACAGCAATTCGGCTGGGAAATGGGCGAGTGCCATTTCAACTGGAAAAAGCTGCGCGACAATGTGCTCGCCGATGTCGACCGGCTCAACGGGCTGTATCGTCAGACGCTCGAAAACCACGAGGTCGAGATCATCAATGAGCGCGCGGTTCTGACCGGGCCGCATGAAATCACGCTTTCGTCGGGGCGAACGGTCACGGCCAAGCACATCCTCATCGCGGTCGGCGCGCACCCCCACGTGCCGCAATGTCCGGGCCATGAGCTGGGCATCACCAGCAATGAGGCATTCCATCTCGACGCCATTCCGAAACGGATGCTGATCGCCGGGGCGGGCTATATTGCGAACGAATTTGCCGGAATCTTCCATCAGTTCGGATCGAAGGTTACGCTCATCAACCGCTCCGACCAGCTTTTGCGCGGATATGACGAAAGCCTGCGCGACCGGCTGCTTCAGATTTCGTTGATGAAGGGGATCGAGTTCCGCTTCAACGCCGATTTCCGCGGGATCGAAAAGAACGACGATGGCAGCCTGCGCGTGTCGATGACGAACCACGACGATATCGACGTCGATTGCGTGCTGTTCGCGACGGGCCGGCTTCCCAATACGAAGGGGCTGGGCCTGGAGGCTGCAGGCGTCGAGATCGACGCGCGCGGCGCGGTGCAGGTCGACCGTTTTTCCAAGACGAATGTCGACCATATCTATGCCGTGGGCGACGTGACCGACCGGGTGCAACTGACGCCGGTGGCCATTCGCGAGGGGCAGGCCTTTGCCGACACGGTGTTCGGGAACAAGCCCACCTCGGTCAGCTACGACTGTATCCCGAGCGCGGTGTTCAGCCATCCCCCGCTCGCCAGCGTGGGCATGACCGAAGGGGAGGCCCGCGACAAGCTTGGCACGATCAAGGTCTATCAATCCGATTTCCGTCCGATGAAGAACGTCGTGGCGGGGCGGAACGAGCGTGGCCTCTACAAGATGATCTGCGAGGGCGACAACGAACGGGTCGTCGGGCTGCACATGATCGGGCCGGACGCGGCCGAGATCATGCAGGGCGCGGCCGTCGCGGTGAAAGCCGGCCTGACGAAGGCGGATTTCGATGCGACCGTCGCGATCCATCCGACCATGGCCGAAGAACTCGTGCTGATGAAGTAGGCTTTGGCGCAAGCCAGCCTCGCGACAAAGCGGGCCGGCGATGCGACGGCGGCGCAAATCGGATGCGCGAGGCCATGATCCATACAGGGCCCATACATCTTTGCCGCCATGCAGCATCGCGCGTGTGGATTCGTGTGCGTCTGCGGGAAGTTGCTTAAATAACACACAAAATTTCGGTTCCGCAGGGAACCGGAACGTCGCCGTCAGTGCCCGGTTGTGCGGCCGGGGAACTGATAAAAACGAACACTAGGAATATAGATTTATGAATACCAAGACCGCACTTCTTCTCGCCGCTGGCGCCGCGCTGTTCCCGGCGCATGCCTTCGCGCAGGAAGCACCCGACGGTACCGACGCATTCGGTTTCGAACCCTATGTGGCGGTCGGCGGCGGCTATCACGATTTCGACCGCTCCGGTAATCCCGGCACGATCGCGTTCGAGGATTCGACCGAGGGCGCCGTTGTCACCGGCACGGTCGGCGCGAATGTCCCGCTCGGCGCGTTTTTCGTCGGCGCCGAAGGTTTCGGCTCCTACGGATTTTCCGACATTGACTGGGAATATGGCGCCGCGGGCCGCTTTGGCGTGCGTGTCGGCGAATCCGGCATGTTCTTCGGCCGGGTCGGTTACATGTGGCTCGAAGGTGAGAACAACTATGCCGAGGACGATTTCCTCGACACCGACGGCGGGCCGAGCAGCCGTGACCGCGATGGCATGATCTACGGCATCGGTGCCGAGGTCGGCACGAAGGACATCGGCCTTGGCGGCGTCACCGGCGAAAGCGGCGTGCGCCTGCGCGTGGGCGTCGACACGTTCAAGGATTTCGAATCCTTCCGCCCGAACGCGGCGGTGGTGTTCCAGTTCTGATCCTGTCGCCTCTGCGATAGAAACGCGGCCCGCTCCCCACCCCGGGGGCGGGCCGTTTTCGTTCATGCCCGCGCCCCATCACGCAATGCGGTAGGGCACGACCCCGCGCTCGTCACGATCGACGACGATGGCCCGGTCGCCGGGCGGAAAGGCGCGCTGATCGCAATTGTCGCGCGGACAGATCCGGCAGGATATGCCGATGGGCGTCGCCGCATGGTGGGCATTGGTGTCGAGCCCGTCGGCATAGATGAATTCGCCCGCGTGCCCCGCCTCGCAGCCCAGCGCCACGGCGTAGCGGCGCGGCTGCCGCGCAAAGCTGCCCGAGGGTTTCACCAGCCCCTTCGCCATGGAGACATAGCGGACCCCGTCGGGCGTTTCGGCCAGCTGCGTCAGGATGCGGTCGGGTATCGCGACCGCCTCGTGCACGATCCACAGCGGGCACGCCCCGCCAAATCGCGCGAATTGCAACGGCGTCGCGGAATGGCGCTTGGTGATGTTGCCCGCCATGTCGACGCGGCAGAAAAAGAACGGAATGCCTCGCATCTCCGGCCGCTGCAACGTGGAAAGCCGGTGGCAGGCCTGTTCGAAACTGACGCCGAAAATCTGGCGCAGACGGTCTATGTCGTGGCGCTGTTCGCGCGCCGCCTCGCGGAAAATGGCGTAGGGCATCATGATCGCGCCCGCCGTGTAGTTCGCCAGCCCGACCGACAACAATTGCCGCGCGGCGGGGGAGCTCAGCCCGGAAGCATCGACCACGCCGGCGATTTCGTTCGAAAGGGCGAGGGCCGCGATCTGATGCGCGAGTTGAAAGCGGCGCGTTTCCGGCGGTTGCGCACGGTCGAGCGTGAGCGCGCGGGTATCCGCCTCGAACTGGCGCAGGACGGTGCCGCCCCCTTCGGCGAGGGTGATGTTCAATGTCGCGCGTGCGAAACGGGCAAGCCCCGAAAACGGCGGCGAGGGCGCCCCCTCCGACATGTCCTGCGCCAATGTTTCGGCCGCGCGGTCGAGCGTATCGACGTAATTGCCGGCGTTGTGGAACCAGTCGCGCACCTCCTCCCACGGGAGGCGGGTGCCGGCGGTGCCGTCGCTGGACAATGCCTCGTCGAGCATGAGCAGCCGTTCGCCGGCATCGCGATAGGCAGCATGAAGCTGAATGAAGCGTTCGGCGAGATGCGGTTGCTGCCGCACCGCGCGCAAGGTCTGCGCATCGTCGAACGGTTCGGCAAAGATCGGATCGGCCGCCGCCCGGCGCAATGCCTCGGCTCGTGCGTCGGAACTGTCGCTGCCGAAATCGTCGAGCGATACGCCGAACCGGCGCGACAATGCCGCGATGAGCGGGGCGGTGAGCGGGCGGTGATCATGCTCGATCTGGCTGAGATAGCTGACCGAGATGCCGAGATCGCGGGCCATGTCCGCCTGCCGCAGACCGCGCATGTCGCGAAGGGCGCGAAGGGTCTTTCCCGCAAAGATGCGCTGTTGTCTCGGCATGGGTCCGGCGTAGCGCATCGCCGCGGTTTTGCAAAACCCACCGCGCCGATTTTGCAAATTCGCATTGGACATCGGCGGCGGCCCTGCGCCATACATCGCGCAACAATACGTCTGTAGTTTGAACGGAGAGCTGGATGTCCGCGAACATCGCCGAAACCGAACGCCGCCGCGAGGCCGCCCGCATGGGTGGCGGACAGAAGCGCATCGATGCGCAACACGCCAAGGGCAAGCTGACCGCGCGCGAACGGCTCGAGATTCTCCTCGACGAGGGGAGCTTCGAAGAGCTCGACACCTATGTCGAGCACAATTGCGTCGATTTCGGCATGGACGAAAACCACATCCCCGGCGACGGCGTCGTCACCGGCAGCGGCACGATCAATGGCCGCCTCGTTTACGTGTTCAGCCAGGATTTCACCGTGTTCGGCGGCTCGCTGTCCGAACGTCACGCGGAAAAGATCTGCAAGGTGATGGACACGGCGATGAAGCTGGGGGCGCCGGTCATCGGCCTCAACGACAGCGGCGGTGCGCGTATTCAGGAAGGCGTCGCATCGCTGGGCGGCTATGCCGAGGTGTTTCAGCGCAACGTGCTCGCATCGGGCGTGATCCCGCAATTGTCGCTCATCATGGGGCCATGCGCGGGCGGGGCGGTGTATTCGCCGGCGATGACCGACTTCATCTTCATGGTGGAGGACAGCAGCTACATGTTCGTGACCGGGCCCGACGTGGTCAAGACGGTCACGAACGAGGTCGTGACGCAGGAGGAACTCGGCGGGGCGAGCACGCACACGACCAAGACCAGCGTCGCCGATCTCGCGTGCGAGAACGACATCGTCGCGCTTTTGCAGGCGCGCGATTTCTTTGATTTCCTGCCCCTGTCCAACAGGGACGAGGTGCCGGAGAGGCCCACCAACGATCCGTGGGACCGGCTTGAGGAGAGCCTCGACACGATCATCCCCGACAATGCGAACCAGCCTTACGACATGCACGAGGTCATTCGCAAAACGGTGGACGAGGGCGATTTCTTCGAGGTGCAACCCAGGCATGCCGGCAATATCATCTGCGGCTTTGGGCGGGTCGAGGGGCGCAGCGTCGGCATCGTCGCGAACCAGCCCATGGTGCTGGCCGGTGTGCTCGACATCAATTCGGCGAAGAAGGCGGCGCGTTTCGTGCGCTTCTGCGACGCGTTCAACATTCCCATCGTCACCTTCGTCGACGTGCCCGGCTTCCTCCCCGGCACGGCGCAGGAGCATAACGGCATCATCAAGCACGGGGCCAAGCTGCTCTTTGCCTACGCCGAGGCGACGGTGCCCAAGATCACCATCATCACGCGCAAGGCATATGGCGGCGCGTATGACGTCATGGCGTCCAAGCATTTGCGCGGCGATCTCAACTATGCCTGGCCGACCGCGGAAATCGCGGTGATGGGCGCGAAGGGCGCGGTGGAGATCATCTTCCGCAATCTCGACGAAGAGGGCATCGCGCAAAAGACGAAGGAATACGAGGATCGCTTCGCCAATCCCTTCGTCGCGGCGTCGAAAGGCTTCATCGACGAGGTCATCATGCCGCATTCCACCCGTCGCCGCGTGGCACTCGGCCTGCGCAAGCTGCGGAACAAGGAACTCGCCAACCCGTGGAAGAAACATGACAATATTCCGTTGTAAGGTGGCGTCATGACCCGGCTTGCCAAATTCGGTCTCGTCTTCATCGCGATCATCGTGGTGATCAGCATTCTTTTCGGGGTTCTTTCATGAAGCTTGGACGCATGAACCATGTCGGCGTCGCCGTGCCGGACATCGACGCGGCCATCGCGCATTACCGCGACACGATGGGCGCGCGGCAAGTGACGGAACCGTTCGACCTGCCCGAACAGGGCGTGCGCGTGTGTTTCGTCCATACGCCCGGTCATGACGAGACCGAAGGGACGCAGGTCGAATTGCTCTCACCGCTCGACGACACGTCGCCGGTCGCCGGCTTCATGGCGAAGAACCCGGCCGGCGGACAGCATCACATCTGTTACGAGGTGCCCGACATTGCCGAAGCGCGCGCCGAATTCGAAGCGATGGGCAAGCGTATCCTCGGCCCCACGCGCACAGGCGCGCATGGTACGCCGATCTTCTTCCTTCATCCCAAGGACATGCTCGGCCAGCTGACCGAGATCATGGAAACGCCGAAGCAGGCGCATTGACGATGACAGAACAACTCCTGACCGAGCGCGAGGGCGATGTGGTCGTCTTCACGATCAACCGCGAAGACAGCATGAATGCGTTGACGCCGGAATTGCTGACCGCGCTGGCCGCGGGGCTTTCCGGCGCGGCGGAGGCGGGGGCGCGGGCCATCGTGCTCACGGGGGCGGGGCAATCGTTCTCCTCCGGCGCGGATCTCAAGGCCGGTTCGCGCGGATCGGCCGATCTGGGCGAGAAGATCGATCTTTATTACAATCCCGTCGCGCGGGCGATTGCCGATCTGTCCATACCGTTCATCGTCGCGATGAACGGCCCGGCGGTGGGCGCGGGGGCGGGGTTCGCCATTGGCGGGGACATCGTGATCGCCGAACGGTCGGCCTACCTGTTGTTCGCATTCGTCAATATCGGGCTGGTTCCCGATGCGGGCACGACCTGGCACCTTGCGAAAAGCGTGGGCAAGGCGCGGGCGATGGACATGTTGCTGAGCGGGGAGAGGATCGGCGCGGAGGCGGCGCTTGCCGCCGGGCTGGTCTCGCGCGTGGTCGACGACGGCACCGCCCTGGCCGAGGCGAAGGCGCTCGCGACAAGGCTCGCCAAGGGGCCGAGCAAGGCCATCGGCCTGATCCGTGCGCAGGTGCTCCACGCGCTCGACCATGATTTCGAAGCCAGCCTCGACACGGAGCGCACGCATCAGACCACGGCCGGCTTCACGCAGGATTTCGCAGAGGCGGTCGCCGCCTTTCGCGACAAGCGCAAACCCGAATTCAAGGGCCGGTAAGGGCCGACAGGACAGAGCATGAGCACATCCGATCACAACGATCCGAAGATCGAGACGCACACCGGCGAGGATGCCGGCGCGACCGGCGCCAAGCCCGCCGCCCCGGCCAAGGCGGAGGACCATGCGCCGACCGTTTCGGATTGGGAGGCACTCGCCGCGAAGGAAGTGAAGGGCCGCGACCTCACTTGGGAAACGCCCGAAGGTATCGACGTCAAGCCTTTGTATACAAAGGATGACCTTGTCGATTGGGATCCCGGCCTGCCCGGTTTCGCGCCCTATACGCGCGGGGTGAAGGCGAGCATGTATGCGGGCCGCAAATGGACGATCCGGCAATATGCGGGCTTCTCCACGGCGGAGGAATCCAACGCGTTCTACCGCCGCAATCTCGCCGCCGGGCAAAAGGGGCTTTCGGTCGCGTTCGACCTTGCGACCCATCGCGGCTATGACAGCGATCATCCCCGCGTCGTCGGCGATGTCGGCAAGGCGGGCGTCGCCATCGACAGCGTCGAGGACATGAAGATCCTCTTCGATCAGATCCCCCTCGACAAGATGAGCGTGTCGATGACGATGAACGGCGCGGTGATCCCGTGTCTCGCGTTCTACATCATCGCGGCGGAGGAGCAGGGCGTCACGCCGGATCAGCTGACGGGCACCATTCAGAACGACATTCTGAAGGAGTTCATGGTCCGCAACACCTATATCTACCCGCCCGAACCCAGCATGCGGATCATTTCGGACATCTTCGCCTACACGGCGGATCACATGCCGAAGTTCAATTCCATCTCCATCTCCGGCTATCACATGCAGGAGGCCGGCGCGACGCAGGTGCAGGAGCTTGCCTTCACCATCGCCGACGGCATGGAATATGTGAAATATGGGGTGGAGAGCGGGCTGGACATCGACCGGTTCGCGGGTCGGCTGTCGTTCTTCTTTGCGATCGGCATGAATTTCTTCATGGAGGTCGCGAAACTGCGCGCCGCGCGCACCTTGTGGCACCGGGCGATGACGCAACTTGGTGCGCAGTCCGAACGCTCCAAGATGCTGCGCACCCATTGCCAGACCAGCGGCGTGTCCCTGACCGAGCAGGATCCGTACAACAATGTCATCCGCACCACGGTGGAGGCGATGGCCGCCATGCTGGGCGGTACGCAGTCGCTGCACACCAATGCGCTTGACGAAGCGATTGCACTGCCGACCGATTTTTCCGCGCGCATTGCCCGCAATACGCAGATCGTGTTGCAGGAAGAAACGGGCATGACCAACGTGGTCGATCCGCTCGGCGGGTCCTATTACGTCGAGGCGCTCACGAAGAACCTCGTCGACGAGGCATGGGCGATCATCGAAAAGGTTCAGGCCGAGGGCGGGATGGCAAAGGCCGTCGCGGCGGGCTGGCCCAAGGGCATGATCGAGGAAGCCGCCGCATCCCGCCAGGCCCGCGTGGACAAGGGCGAGGACGTCATCGTCGGCGTCAACAAATATCGCCTGGCGCAGGAGGACGATCTCGAAACGCTCGACATCGACAACACCGCCGTGCGGCATTCGCAGATCCGCAGGCTCGAAACGACGCGCGCCAATCGGGACGAGGCGAAATGCCGCGCCGCGTTGAAAGCATTGGAGGACGGCGCGCGCGGCGATGGCAACGTGCTGGCGCTGGCGGTGGATGCCGCGCGCGAACGCGCCACGCTGGGCGAGATTTCCGACGCGATGGAGGCGGTGTTCGGCCGTCACGACACCATGCCCACCCCGGTAAAGGGCATTTATGGCAAGGCCTATGCCGAGGATACGCGTTACCGCGCCGTCGTCGAAGGGGTTCAGGCCGTCGAACGCCGCATGGGCCGCGCGCCCCGCGTGATGGTCGCCAAGATGGGGCAGGACGGCCACGACCGCGGCGCGAATGTCATCGCCAGCGCATTCGGCGACATGGGCTTCGACGTGACCACCGGGCCTTTGTTCCAGACACCGCAGGAAACGCTGGAAATGGCGCTCGACCGGGATGTCGACATCATCGGCGCGTCCTCGCTCGCCGCCGGGCACAAGACGTTGATCCCCGAACTCATCCGCCTGTTGAAGGATGCTGGCCGCAGCGACATCAAGGTCACGGCAGGCGGCGTCATTCCGTCGACCGATTACCAATATCTGCGCGATGCCGGGGTGCAGGGCATCTATGGTCCGGGCAGCAATGTCGTGGAATGCGCGGCCGACATGCTCCGCCTGCTGGGCCACAACATGCCGCCCGCCGATGAAGAAGAAAAGGATGCAGCCGAATGAGCGCGCCGCGTAACGACTGGACCCGCGAGGAGATTGCGGGATTGTTCGACCTGCCTTTTACCGAGCTCGTATTTCGCGCCGCCGCCGTGCATCGCGATCATCACCGGGCCGGCACGGTGCAGCGTTCGACGCTGCTGTCGATCAAGACCGGCGGTTGCCCCGAGGATTGCGGATATTGCTCCCAGTCGGTGAAAGCCGAAAGCGGGGTGAAGGCGACCAAGTTGATGGATGTGCGGCAGGTGATCCAGGCCGCAGCGCAGGCGAAGGACCACGGCTCGACCCGGTTCTGCATGGGGGCGGCGTTCCGCAATCCCAAGCCGCGCGACATGCCCGCGCTCACCGAAATGGTGCGGCAGGTGAAGGCGATGGGGCTGGAAACCTGCATGACCGCCGGGATGCTCGACGCAGAGCAGGCGGATCAACTCGCCGAGGCGGGGCTCGATTACTATAACCACAACATCGACACCGGGCCGGAATATTACGACCGCGTCATCACCACCCGCACGTTCGAGGATCGCATCGACACGATCGGCAACGTGCGCGGCGCCGGGATCAAGGTGTGTTGCGGCGGCATCGTCGGCATGGGCGAAACGCGCGACGATCGCGTCGGGTTCATCCATGCGCTGGCCACGATGGACACGCACCCGGAAAGCGTGCCGGTCAACGCGCTGGTCCCGGTAAAGGGCACGGTGCTGGGCGACATGCTAGCCGATACGCCGATGGCGAAGATCGACGAGATCGAATTCGTGCGCACCGTGGCGGTCGCCCGCATCACCATGCCGGACAGCATGGTGCGCCTGTCCGCCGGGCGCGAAAGCATGTCGGACAGCACGCAGGCGTTGTGTTTCCTGTCGGGCGCGAATTCGATTTTCAGCGGGGAAAAATTGCTCACCGCCGGGAACGCGGGCGACGATGCGGACGATGCTCTGTTCGAACGGCTCGGGCTCGAAACCATGGGCGGTGACGGGTCGTCTGCACCGCGGATTGCGGAGGCGGCGGAATGATCCTCCTTGCGCTGGCCATGATGGCGCAGCCGGCCGCCGCACCCGATTGCGGGGACGCGATGACGCAGGCGGAGATGAACGCGTGCTCCTACGCCGAGTATCAGTCGGCGGATGCGGCATTGAATGCCGAGTGGACGATCGCCCGCGACGTGGCGAAGAACCGCGGTCTTTTCGCCGACCTGCTGAAGGCGCAGCGGGCGTGGCTCGCATTTCGCGACGCGCATTGCGAGGCGGTTGCGGCGCAATATGCCGGCGGCTCGATCCGTCCGTTGATCCACAATTCCTGCCTGACAGAACTGACCAAAACACGCACGACACAGCTGCGCGAAATGAGTGAGACGAATTGATGTTCAAGAAAATCCTGATCGCAAATCGTGGCGAGATCGCCTGCCGGGTCATCAAGTCGGCGAAGAAGATGGGCATCGCGACCGTCGCCGTCTATTCCGATGCGGATGCGCGCGCGCCCTTCGTGAAAATGGCGGACGAGGCGGTGCATATCGGCCCCGCGGCGGCGGCGGAAAGCTATCTCGTCGCGGACAAGATCATCGACGCGTGCAAGCAGACCGGCGCCGATGCGGTGCATCCCGGCTATGGCTTCCTGTCCGAACGCACCAGCTTTGCCGAGGCGCTGGCCGAGGCGGGCATCGAATTCATCGGGCCGCCGGTCAATGCCATTGCCGCGATGGGCGACAAGATCGAGTCCAAGAAACTGGCCGAAAAGGCGGGGGTGAACACCGTCCCCGGTTCGGGCGGCGCGATCGACACCACGGCAGAGGCGCTCGAATGGGCGAACAAGATCGGCTACCCGGTCATGATGAAGGCCAGCGCCGGCGGCGGCGGCAAGGGCATGCGTCTCGCCTGGAACGACAAGGATGTCGAGGAAGGCTTCGAGGCGACCAAGCGCGAGGGGCTCAATTCCTTCGGCGACGACCGCGTCTTCATCGAGAAATTCATCGAATCGCCGCGCCATATCGAGATTCAGATCCTCGGCGACAAGCACGGCAACATCCTCTACCTCAACGAGCGCGAATGCTCGATCCAGCGGCGCCACCAGAAGGTGGTCGAGGAAGCGCCGTCGCCCTTCGTCACGCCCGAAATGCGCAAGGCCATGGGCGAGCAGGCCGTCGCCCTGTCACGTGCGGTCGGCTATTACAGCGCGGGCACGGTGGAGCTCATCGTGTCGGGCGCGGACAAGACGGGGAAGAGTTTCTACTTCCTCGAGATGAACACCCGGCTTCAGGTGGAACACCCGGTGACCGAGGCGATCACCGGCATCGACATCGTGGAGCAGATGATCCGCGTCGCCGCCGGCGAAAAGCTCGACATGACGCAGGACGATGTAAAGATCGAAGGCTGGGCGATCGAGAACCGCGTCTATGCCGAGGATCCCTATCGCGGTTTCCTGCCGAGTACGGGGCGCCTCGTGCGCTACGACCCGCCTGTCGCGGGCTGGACCGGGGGCATTCGCGGCGTGGACGGCATCCGCGTCGACGAGGGCGTCGCCGAGGGCGGCGAGGTTTCGATGTTCTACGATCCCATGATCGCAAAGCTCGTCACCTGGGGCGAAACGCGCGATGAGGCCGCCGACCTCCAGATCGCCGCACTGGACGCGTTCGAGATCGAGGGGCTGGGCCATAATATCGATTTCCTGTCCGCCATCATGCAACATTCCCGCTTCCGTTCGGGCGAGCTGACGACCGGCTTCATCGCGGAGGAATATCCCGAAGGTTTCCAGGGCGCGCCCGCGGACGAAACGCTGCGCAAGCGGCTCGCCGCGATCGGGGCGTTCATCGCTGCCGCCCATGCCGACCGCGCGCGCCGCATCGACGGACAGCTCGGCAACCGGCTCCACGCGCCGGGCGAATGGAGCGTGTGGATCGAGGACGATGTGATGACCGTCGAATTGTCCGGCGACCGGATCATGGTCGACGACGCGGTGATCGACCTGTCCATGGAATACGCACCCGGACAGCGCAGCGTGCAGGCCGTCTTCGACAGTGACGAGGACGGCGAGGGCGGCGAGACCATGACGGTTCAGGTGAAGCCGAAGCCTGCGGGTTTTCGCCTGATCGCGCGCGGGGCGAGCCACGACCTGCGCGTGTTGCCGACCCGCGTCGCCAAGCATCAGAAGCACATGATCGAAAAGATCCCGCCGGACATGAGCAAATATCTGGTGTGCCCGATGCCGGGTCTTCTCGTATCGCTTCATGTGGGTGAGGGCGACAAGGTCGAAACCGGTCAGCCGCTCGCCACGGTGGAGGCGATGAAGATGGAAAACATCCTGCGCGCGGAAAAGAGCGGGACTGTCAAATCGATCGAGGCGGCGGAGGGCGACAGCCTCGCTGTGGACGCCATCATCCTCGAACTGGAATAATGCACCTTCACCACGATCCATCCGCCCCACCGGCCGAGGCGACGGATTTCGGGACCTTCCTGAAATCCGACATTCGCGTCGGCACGGTGGTCGAGGCGCTCGATTTTCCGGAGGCGCGCAAGCCTGCCTATATCCTCCATATCGATTTCGGCCCAGCCATCGGCACGCGAAAATCCAGCGCGCAGATCACGGTAAATTACACGCGCGAGGATCTTGTCGGACGGCAGGTCGCCGCGGTGGTGAATTTCCCGCCGCGGCAGATCGGGCCGTTGATGTCGGAGGTGCTGACCATCGGTTTCGCGGATGAGGCGGGCGAGGTGGTCCTGTTCGCGCCGGACACGCCGGTGCCGAACGGATCGCGCCTGTTTTGAGCGAGCCGGGACGCCGGATCTGGACCATCGGGTACGAGCAGGCGACCGTTCCTGCGCTTATCGACGCGCTTACCGAGGCGGGGATCGAACTGCTTGTCGACGTGCGGGCCTTGCCCCTGTCGCGGCGGCCCGGATTTTCGAAGACCGCGCTGGCCGGCGCGGCGCGGGAGGCGGGCATCGCCTATCGCCACATGAAGCCGCTCGGCACGCCGAAGGAGGGGCGGGAGGCGGCGCGCAAGGGCGATCGGGCCACGTTGGAACGCATTTACGAAGGACAGCTCGAACTGCCGGAGGCACTGGCCGCCGGTGCGGAGTTGCGCGATCTGGCGCTCCATCATCGCACCGCCATGCTGTGCTTCTGTCGCGATGCCAGCAAATGCCATCGGTCGATCCTGCACGCCGCGATGCTCGACGATTTCACCGCGATCGACCTTTTGCCGTAAGGGACAGCCGGGCCGCGCCGCATTGAGGAACCGACTGCGCGGCCGGGCGTAAGGTCGGTTATGGATTTCGGGAAAATCGCCGCCGACCTGGCGAAGATGTTCTACGATAACTGGTTCGGGATCGAGCGGGTTATCGTGATGACGACGTTTGCCTATATCGGGTTGATCGTGATCCTGCGCATCGTGGGCAAGCGTTCGCTGGCGAAGCTGAACGTGTTCGATTTCGTCGTCACCGTCGCGCTGGGGTCCACGCTCGCCAGCATATTATTGTCCGAAAACGTCGCCTATGTCGAAGGGGCGATGGCGTTCGTGATGCTGTGCGGCCTTCAGTGGATCGTGTCGAAATGGTCGATCCATTCCGACAGGTTCAAGCGGTTGATCCGGTCCGAACCGCGGCTCCTCCTCGAAAACGGAGCGTTTTGCGAAGCCGCGATGCGCGACGAACGGATCACCCATCACGAGGTCGAATCCGAAATTCGCAAGAAAGGCTTCGGCGACCGGGAGGATATCGCCGCCGTCGTGCTCGAAAGCGACGGCACGTTCAGCGTGATCCCGCGATCCAAGGCCCATACCCGCAGCGTGCTGAACCCCGTGCGTAAGAGCGGCACCGACATGTGATGCGTGGATGCCGATCATAATATCCAAGGAATGAGTAATGTTTTTCGATAGTTGGGAGCAGGTCCTCAGAGTTCTCGCGATGGTCGCAACGTCTTATGCGCTCATCATCGTGATCCTGCGCGTGGCGGGGAAACGCTCCCTGTCGAAGCTCAACGCGTTCGATTTCGTGGTGACCATCGCGCTGGGGTCGATCCTGGCCAGTACGATCCTGCTCAAGGATATTTCCCTGTCCGAAGGGGCGGCGGCGCTGCTCGGCCTCGCCGCGTTGCAGATGGTGGTGACGTGGCTCTCCAATTGCAGCCATCGCTTTGCCAAGGCTTTGCGCTCGGAACCCCGCCTGCTGCTGTCGGATGGCAAGTTCCATGACGAGGCGCTGCGCAATGAACGCATCACCCAAGGCGAGGTCGAGGCGGCAATCCGCAAGCACGGCGAAGGCAAGATCGCCAATGTCAGCGCGGTCGTCCTCGAATCCGACGGCTCGCTCTCCGTCATATGTCAGGGGCCGTCGCGCGATTTCACGGCCCTGCGCTCGGTGCTGGGGCCGGAGGAGACCAGCCTTTAGGCCAGCTGCTCGCCCATGAAGGCGGCGATGTCGTCGATGTCGACCGCCCGGTCGAGGAAGGCCGCACCGATCCCGCGCATCAGGACGAAGGGCAGCGTGCCCGCATCCATCTTCTTGTCATGGAGCATGTGATCGGCGAGCCGCCGCCCGCTGCACGACAGGCCGAGATCGGACAGTTCCGCCATCATCCCGCAGGCCGCGAAATGCGCGGCGATACGGTCCGCATCGTCCGCGTCCATGTGACCGCTGCGCACGGAATAGCGCGCGGCAAGCACCATGCCCAGTGCCACCGCCTCCCCATGCAGGAGCCGGTCGGAATATCCGGTTTCCGCCTCCAGCGCGTGACCGAACGTATGGCCGAGATTGAGGAGGGCGCGCGTCCCGCTCAATTCCCGTTCGTCCGCGGCGACCACGCGGGCCTTTGCCGCGACGGAGCATGTGACCGCATGGCGGCGCAGATCCGCATCGCCGGCGAGCAGGGCCGGGCCGTTCGTTTCGCACCATTCGAAAAATTCCGGGTCGTCGATCAGCCCGTATTTCACGACCTCGGCATAGCCTGCGCGCAATTCGCGCATCGGCAGCGTGGCAAGCGCGCCGATGTCGGCGAGCACCAGCGCGGGTTGGTGAAAGGCCCCGACGAGATTCTTGCCCGCGGGCGTATTGATCGCGGTCTTTCCGCCGACGCTGCTGTCCACCTGGGCGAGCAGGCTGGTCGGGATCTGGATGAAACCGCATCCGCGCTTCAATATGGCGGCGGCAAAGCCGGTGAGATCGCCAATGACCCCGCCGCCCAGCGCAATGACATGGTCGCCCCGCTCGACCCCCTCGGTCAGGAAGAAATCGCTGACCTTCGCGAGGTGAGCCCAGTCCTTCGTCGCCTCGCCCGGCGGCAGGACGAGCCAGCGCGCGTCTTTCCCCGCGGCCTGCAACGCAGCATCCACGGCGCCGCGATACAGGCGCGCGACATTCTCGTCGGTCACGACCGGCACCACCGGCTTGCGCAGCAACGGCCCGGCCAATCCCGCCATATCCGCGATCAGCCCGTCACCGACCAGCACGGAATAGCTGCGGTCCTTCTCCGATCCGGCGCCCAGTTCCACGCGGACGGTTTCATGCGTCATGTCACATACTCCATCAATGCCGCCAGGATGCGCGCCACGCTATGCGCGTGCGGTCCCTGGTCGCTGACGATGCGGATGGGGGCCTGCGCATAGGCGGGGCCGCGCTTCGCCATCAACTCGGCCAGTACTTCGTGCGGGTCGCGCCCGATGAGCAGCGGGCGCGTCTGCTTGCGCCCGACCCGCTCGGCCAGCACCTCGATCCGCGCGTCGAGCCACACGGCAATCGCACGATCGAGGATGAGGCTGCGCGTTTCGTCATCGGCGAAGGCACCGCCGCCGGTCGCGATGACGGCGGCGCGGCCGGTGTTCTCCTCGATCAGACGCGCGATCACCCGGCGTTCGCCATCGCGGAAATGCGCCTCGCCATACTGGTCGAAAATGTCGGGGATCGGCATTTGCGCCGCCGCCGTGATGGCATCGTCCGCATCGACGAACGGGGTGGTGAGCACCTGCGCGAGCTTTCGCCCGACGGTCGACTTGCCCACACCCATGAGCCCGACCAGCACGATGGGGCGATCGATCCGCGTGATGAGGGCATCCATCGCGGCGGCGGACGGCATCGGCGGCCCCGCCGCGCCGTCATGGTCATCATGGTCCGAATTGTCATGCGCGTGATCCATTGCGGGACCGCGTATAGATGGGCTAGGCGTCGGCGCAAGCGTGCGGGCGCGATTGATCGCGTGGCCGCATTGTACGAAAATGGGAACGAGCCGAACGCGATGCACATTGGCAGGGGCCTGGTGGCCGCGATCATCCTCATTCTGGCGATAGTGGCCTATGCCTGGATCGACGGGGGGCGGGAGGAAACCCGCATGATCGAACAGCCGGTCGCACTGGACGAGGGCGGGACCGAATGATGCCGCGAACAGTGCCAAGGGGCACCGCCCTGTCGACCGGGCCGATTGACGCGAAGCGCACAATGAACAAGAGCATGCACCGATGAAGACCAAAGCTCTCATAGCTCTCTTGCTGGCCAGTGCGCCGGTTCTCGCGCTTCAGGCGCAGGGCGCGCCGGAATCGCTGCTGCCGCCGGGTTTCGACGATCCCGCACCGGCGCCCGCGCCGCGTCCGTCCCCTGCGCCCGCACCCCGTCCCGCGCCCACCTCGCGACCGGCCCCGACCCCTGCGCCCGCGCCGGCCACGACGTCGCGCCCGGTGGTGCAGGACATACCGGATAGCACCAGGTCCTCTGGAACCGGCTCCGGCTCGCGCGGTGCGTCGTCCGCGAACGCGACCCCGTCCGCCTCCGCGCCGACGAGCGGGATCGAGCGCGCGCGCGAAATCCTGCGCCGGATCAACGAGCTCGATACGCTCGATTCGGCGGACACTGACGAGATCGACGAATTGCTCGGCCTGCGCCCGAGTTTCGACATTCCGCCCGCGGCGCGCCGTTCGACGGACGAGGTCGGCCTGCTCGGCCCGGAGGAGCGCGGGATGGCGGCGTCGTCGCTCGGCAATACGGCCGGGTTGTTCGTACGCAATGTGCTCAACGGGATCGAGGGGCCGCTCGTATCGCGCTGGGGCCATATCGCGCTGCGCCGCGCATTGGCGAGTCGGCTGGAGACGCCGTCGGGCATGGACGGGGTGGAATTCGCCGCGCTGCGCACCGCGGCGCTGTTGCGGCTCGGCGAAAGCACCGTCGCCCGCGCCATGGTGCAGCAGGTCGATACCGCCGATTATTCGCCCGCGCTCATCGCGACGGCCTATGACAGCTATCTCGCCAACGGTGACATCACCGGCGCGTGCCCGATGGTGCGCCTGCACGGGGCGGAACGGGACGATCCGCAATGGAACCTCCTGCGCGGGATCTGCTCGACCTATTCGGGCGAGACGAGCGGAATGGACCGGATCGAGCGTATGCTGCGCCGCGAACAGGCGCCCGCCATCGATGCCCTGCTCGCGCAGAAATACGCCGGCGCTTTCGGCACCGAACGCCGCGCCGTCACCGTCGAATGGGACGATGTGGATGAGCTGACGCCGTGGCGCTATGCACTCGCCACCGCGACGGGGGGCACGGTTCCGGCCGCGCTCGTCGATGCGGGTGGGCCGCGCTATGCCTATTATGCGGCGACATCGCCCAATGTCGGCCTCGGCGAACGGGCGAAGGGCGCACAGAGGGCCGCCGCGGCGGGCATATTGTCGAGCGCGGCGCTGGTCGATCTCTATTCCCAGATTTACGCGCAAACCGACATGGAGGGCGATGCGGCGGCGCAGGCGAACCGGCTCCGCACCGCCTATGTCGGCACGCCGTCGCAGCGGCTCGCGGCCATCCGCGAGATCTGGGGCGATCGCGCGACCAGCGGCGAGGCCGCGGCGAATTACGAATCGCGCCAGGTGCTCACCGCCTATGCCGCGGCGCGGCTGCTCCCGTCGGAAGAATTTGCCGAGGATGCGGGGCCGCTCATCGCCTCGATGCTGACGGCGGGGCTGGATCGCAATGCGCTGCGCTGGGCCAGCGTGGTGCCGACCGGGTCGCAAGGGTGGGCGTTGCTGTCGCTCGCCAATCCGGCGTCTGCCGAAGTCAGCGAGGGCGCGGTGCGCGATTACATGGACGTGGGGAGCGAGCGTCAGGCCGCTTTCCTCGTCGCGGGGCTGGCCGGGCTGGGGCGGCTCGACGATGGGACGAGCGCGGAACTCGCGAGCGACATGGGCTTCGACCTTGCCCGCCGCACCCGGTGGACGCAGGCGATCAGCCGCTCGGCACAGCGGCGCAACCAGCCGCTTGTCACCTATCTCGCCGCGCTGGGGATGCAGGGCAGCGACTGGAGCAAGATGACGCCGCTCTATCTCTATCACATCGTGTCCGCGCTCAACACCGCGGGCTTGCGTGCGGAGGCGCGGATGATCGCGGCCGAGGCCGTCGCGCGCGCCTGATGACGCGGTGCGTGCTTCGGGACCGGGGCACACGGCGGTGAGCGATGGAACTGCCGGCGAAAGCGCGTGCGCCGACCGTGCCGCGATCGACGCGTTTCTCGAAATGGCGGCGGTGGACCGGGGGGCGGCGGCCAATACCATTGCCGCCTATCGCCGCGATCTGGATGCCGCGCGCGATGCGTTGCCCTCGCTGCTTCGCGCCGGGCCGGACGATCTGGCCGCGCTCGGCCCGCAATGGTCCGCCCTTGCGCCGTCGAGCGTCGCGCGGCGTTGTTCCGCCCTGCGGCAGTTTTATGGCTTTCTGATCGATTCGCACATTCGGGACGACGATCCATCCGGCGCTCTGCCGAAACCTGTGACGCGGCGCCCGCTGCCGCGGATCTTGTCCCATGCGGAGGTGGAGGCGCTGCTGACCCGCGCGGAGGAGGAGGCGGCGGAGGCAAGGCCCGCGGCGCTGCGCATGCTGGCGCTGCTGGAATTGCTTTACGGGTCCGGCCTGCGCGCGACGGAGCTTGTGTCGCTGCCGCTGAGTGCGGTGCCGCGCGATGCGCCGCTGCTCACCGTCAAGGGGAAGGGCGGTCAGGAACGGCTCGTGCCGGTGAGCGGGCGGGCGCGGGCGGCGCTCTCCGACTGGATGGCGGTGCGCGGGGCGGGGCGCGATGCGGGCTCGCGCTACCTCTTTCCCTCGCGCGGCTCTCATATAAGCCGGGTCCGCCTGTTTCAGATGCTGCGCGAACTGGCCACGCGGGCGGGGATCGCGCCCGAATCGGTCAGCCCGCATGTGCTCCGCCATGCTTTTGCCACGCATCTGCTCGAGGGCGGGGCCGACCTGCGCGTGTTGCAGAGCCTGCTCGGCCATGCCGATATCGCGACGACGCAAATCTACACCCATGTCGATGCGGGGCGGCTCGTCGCGCTTGTCAATGCGCGCCATCCTTTGGCGCGGCGGGGTGGGAATGCGTCGGATACGAGTTGACCGGCGCGGCCTTCGACCGTAGCGGTTGGCGCGAAATGATTAGCTATCTCGAATTTGAAAAGCCGCTTGCCGAGCTGGAACGGCGGATCGCCGAATTGCGCGAAACCGCCGAAAAGGCGGATGTCGCCGGGGAAATGGCCGGCGACATCGCCAAGCTGCAGGCCAAGGCCGATGCGCAGCGCGCCGCGATCTATCGCAACCTGACCCCGTGGCAGAAGACGCAGGTCGCCCGCCATCCGGCCCGCCCGCATTTCGGCGATTACGTCGCCCATGCCTTCACCGATTTCGTGCCGCTCGCGGGCGACCGTGCGTTTGGCGATGACCAGGCGATCATGGGCGGCTTCGCGACGATGGGCAACCGGCGCGTCATGCTGATCGGGCATGAAAAGGGCAATGATACGCAGAGCCGGCTCCGCCACAATTTCGGCATGGGCAAGCCGGAAGGCTATCGCAAGGCGATCCGCCTGATGGAGCTGGCCGGGCGGTTCGGGCTGCCGGTGGTCACGCTCGTCGATACGAGCGGGGCGTTTCCGGGCGTTGAGGCGGAAGAGCGCGGCCAAGCCGAGGCGATCGCCCGCGCGACGGAGGCCTGCCTCAACCTCCCGGTGGCGATGGTCGCCGCGATCGTGGGCGAGGGCGGATCGGGCGGCGCGGTGGCGCTGGCCGCGGCGGAACGCGTGCTCATGATGGAACATGCGGTCTATTCCGTGATCTCGCCCGAGGGGTGTGCCTCGATCCTGTGGCGCACCAACGAAAAGGCGCCCGAAGCGGCCGAGGCGATGAAGGTCACGGCGCAGGATCTCCGCCGGTTTCAGGTCATCGACCGCATCGTGGCAGAACCGCTCGGCGGGGCGCATCGCGATCCTGCGGCGGCGTCGCAAAATCTGGCCGACGCGATCGAGCAGGAGCTTTCCGTGCTGTCGCGGCTCGACCCCGCAACCTTGCAGCGTCAGCGTGCGGACCGCTTCGTCGCGATCGGATCGCTCGGGTCATAATCGCGCGCACCGGGTGACGGCGGTCGAACGATCGGACGAACGCCGCCGGGAACAATTGCAGTATCAGGCTGGTTTTACTCGCAACATACCGGGGTGTGGTCGCAGGTCCGTCCGAATGCGCCCGCCCTCGTCACGTTCGTATCGAGGAGCCTGATCAAATGCCGAACCGCCCCGCCACCCCTTTCCCCACGTTTATGCGCAAGGTGCGGTTGACCGCGTTTGCATCCGTTGGCGCGCTGGCCTTGTCGGGCTGTGCGGGCACGACCACGCCGCCGGTGGTGCCGGGACAGGCGCAGGCGATCACGCCGGAGGAAAAGCAGCAGGGCGCACAGGCGCATCCGCAGCTCGTGGCCGAGTTCGGCGGTTCCTACGAAGGTCCGGGTGCAGACTATGTGCAGCAGGTCGGCCAGAACATCGCCACGCAATCCGGGCTCGCCAACGCGCAGAGCGCCTATACGGTGACCCTGCTCAATTCGCCGGTGAACAACGCTTTCGCCATTCCCGGCGGCTATATCTACACCACGCGTCAGCTTGTCGGGCTCATGGATAACGAGGCGGAACTCGCCGCCGTGCTGGGTCACGAAGTCGGCCACGTCGCGGCGCGCCATTCGCAATCGCGACAGAAAGCGGCGCAGCAGAACTCGATCCTCGGCGTGCTGGGCTCCGTGCTTTCGGGCGTGCTGCTCGGCAATAGCGCGCTTGGACAGATCGGGCAGCAGGTTGCGCAAACCGGCAGCCAGTTGCTCACCCTCGGCTATTCGCGGAGCCAGGAACGTCAGGCCGACGATCTCGGCGTCGCCTATCTGTCGTCGGCGGGTTACGATCCGCGCGCGATGGGCACCGTGCTGCGCAGCTTGGCCGAGCAGAACGCGCTCGACGCGCGGTTGACGGGCCGGGGCGACACCAACGTTCCCGAATGGGCTTCGACTCACCCCGATCCGGCGAGCCGCGTGAACGAAGCGCTGGCCGAGGCGCAGGGCATGCCCGGCAATGTCACCAATCGCGACGTTTTCCTCAGCCGTATCAACGGCATGATGTATGGCGACGACCCGAAGCAGGGCGTGGTGAACGGCTCCACCTTCATCCACCCGGTGTTCGGTTTTCAGTTTCGTGCCCCCGACGGATATTTCATGGTGAACGGCACGCAGGCCGTCACCATCACCGGACAGACGGGCAAGGCGCAGCTCACCACGCGGCCTTATGGCAATAATCTCGACAGCTACATCCGCGCCGCGTTCGCCGATCTCACCCCGCAAGGGCAGCAGAACATCGTGCCGCAGGCGATACAGCGCACCACGGTCAACGGGATCGAGGCCGCCTATGGCCAGGCGCGCGTGAACAATGGGCAGTCGAATGTCGAGGTGACCGTCTTCGCCTATGAGTTCTCGAACGATCAGGCGTTTCACTTCCTGACCATCACGCCGGTAGGTCAGACCGCGACATTCAATCCGATGTTCAATTCGATGCGCCGCATCTCCTCGGCAGAGGCCAATGCCGTGAAGCCGCGCAAGGTCAGCGTCGTGACGGTGAAATCGGGCGATACCATTCGCTCGCTCGCCAAACGGATGGCGTATGACAATGCGCAGCTCGAACGGTTCCTGGTGCTGAACTCGCTCGACCCGAATGCGACGTTGCGCGCAGGCAAGAAGGTGAAGATCGTTACCTACTGATTCCCTTCGCCCTGACATGGAGAAAGGCGGCATTTCCGGATGCCGCCTTTTTCATGCGCCAAACGAAACGGGCGGCGATTGCTCGCCGCCCGTCGCTTGTACTCGGGTAGATGGATTTGGGAATTAGGCGGCGGGGTCCGCGCCAGCATCCGCACCGGCGTCCGCGCCAGCACCGGCACCGGCGTCGCCGCCCAGCTTGGTCCCGACGGTCGTGAACGTGCCCTGCAGGCTACCGCTCAGCGTGGTGAGCGCGCCGATGCATGCCACGGCGATGAGGGCGGCGATCAGGCCGTATTCGATGGCGGTCGCGCCGGATTCGTCTTTGATGATCTGGTGGAAAAGCTTCATGGTTGGTCTCCTGACTTCAAAACTCGATTGCGCCGTTCAAATTACGGTCTGGCGAATTTCGTATTGCCCCCATTCCGTTGAGATCGCGCCATTCGATGGTTAAGGGGAATTACTGAATAAATCGTAAATTCGTTTAATTCTTCTTTTCCACGGCGTTTTGTGTCCGGGTCGATACGCCGTCCCACATGCCAATCGTGCTGGACGCGAAGAAAACCAGCGAACCGATGAGCCCGATCACCAGCACCGCCGCGATCAGGCCGTATTCCACGGCGGTGGCGGCGCTTTCATCGTGCCAAATTGCCTTGATCCAGCTGGTCATCCGGCGCTCCTTGGTTTTTGCGGCAGGTCTTTTCTTCGGATACGGGGCATGTGATGCAGCAAAGCCGTTAAGCTTTGGTTGAGCGGCCCCTCGGGCTTGCACGCGGATGGGATGAAAAAAACGATGGCACCGATCATTGTCGTCGCCGGCGCGCTGATCGGTCCGGACGGGCGGATCGCGATGCACAGGCGGCCAGAGGGCAAGCATCATGGCGGTCTCTGGGAGTTTCCCGGCGGAAAGGTCGATCCGGGCGAGCAGCCGGACCATGCGCTCGCCCGCGAACTGCAGGAGGAACTGGCCATTGTCGTCGCACCGGACGATTGCGTGCCGTCGGGGTTCGTGTCCTCGCGCCGGGGCGGGCCGGGCGGCGGGGGAATCGTGCTTCTCCTTTATGCCTGCCGGCGCTGGTCGGGGACGCCGGATCCGCAGGAAGGCGGAGCCTTGCGATGGACGGCGGCGAACATGCTGGACACGCTCGATCTCGCGCCGCTCGACCGGGAACTGCTGCGATTTCGCGGATTTCTCGGCGGTTGATAATTTTGTTACAGACAGGGCTTGCCAATGTTCGGCGTGCCGACTATTTGCCACCCCACAAGGCGCCCGTAGCTCAGCTGGATAGAGTACCTGACTACGAATCAGGGGGCCGGAGGTTCGAATCCTTCCGGGCGCACCATGAATTCAGGCCGCTCCTTCGCAAGAGGGAGCGGCCTTTTTCGTGTCTGCGTTTTGCGTTTGCCGGCCGGGGCCGCGCTGCGTGGAACCGCATCTCGCTTCGCCTGTTCCCATAGCGAAAGATGCAAGGAGAAATGCGCATGGCCGACAAGACCGACATTTTCGATCGTCTGAAGAAGGACCACGACGATCATCGCAAGCTGCTCGAAAAAATGGCCGGCACGTCGGGGGAAAGCGAAGAGCGCGCCGATCTCCTGGCGCAGTTCACGCGCGAGGTGAAAAGCCACGCCGCCGCCGAGGAGCAGGCGCTGTACTCCACCATGTTGCGCAAGCCCGAAACGACGGGCGAAACCCGCCATTCGGTCGCGGAGCATCACGAGATCGAGGAAATGCTCAACGACTTGGCCGCGACGGACATGTCGTCGAGCGCGTGGTTGGCCAAGTTCAAGGATCTGCGTCACGATTACGAACACCACATCGATGAGGAAGAGGACGATCACTTCCCCGATTTCGCGAAATATCTGACCGAGGACGACATCGCGCACATGCGGTCCGTGTTCGACCGCCGGAAGGAAGCGGAAAAGGGCCACGCCGAGGTCACGCCCGAAAAGATGGAAGACGCCAAGGAGTGAGCACACCGCTGGACTCGCCGGGGGACATCACCCGTGAGGAGGATCTGCAGGCGACGGGGGAGGAAAGAGCCTCTCCCGCCGTCTGGCGTTATGACCGGGCGACGCGCGCGACCGTGATCGTCGACGCGGCCGATTATTTTCAGTGCATGCAGCAGGCGATGATGAACGCGAAGAAGCGCATCCTGCTGATCGGATGGGATTTCGACACGCGCATCGCGCTTGGCCGCGGGCGCCGGTGGTATCAGATTTTCGGGCGCGACCGGCCGCCGCGCCGGTTGGGGCGGTTTGTCGTGTGGCTCGCCAATCGCAATCCCGATCTCGAGATTCGTGTGCTGAAATGGGATTTCGGCGCGATCAAGATGTTTTTCCGCGGTTCGATGCTGGCCGATATATGGCGCTGGTATCGGCACGACCGGATCGAGTTCAAGTTCGATTCGATGCATCCGTTCGGCTGCTCCCATCATCAGAAGATCGTCGTGATCGACGATACCGTTGCCGTGTGCGGCGGCATCGACATGACGGCGGACCGGTGGGACACGCGCGATCACATCGACCGCGACCCGCGCCGCCGCCAACCCGGCGGGCGCCGATATCCCCCATGGCACGACATGACGATGATGGTCGAAGGCGACATCGTGCGGGCGCTGGAGGATCTCGCGCTGACCCGGTGGAGGCTGGCGGGCGGGCACGAGCTTCGCCCCGTCGAGGCGCAGTCGCAGACCGCGTGGCCGGAGGGTCTGGAACCCGATTTCGAGGATGTCGAACTCGGCGTGTCGCGCACCCGCGCGCAATACGGCGACATTGAGGAAATCCGCGAGATCGAGGCGCTTTTCGTCGAGCTGATCGACCGGGCCAAGAATTTCATCTATGCCGAGAGCCAGTATTTCGCGTCGCGCAAGATTGCCGAAGCGATCTGCCGGCGCATGCAGGAGGATGACCCGCCGGAGATCGTCATCGTGAACCCGGTGACCGCCGAGGGATGGCTCGAACAACAGGCGATGGATACCGCCCGCGCGCGCCTGATCGAGACGATCGGCCGGAACGATCCGGGCAACCGCTTCCAGCTTTATGTCCCGCACACGGACAAGGGCACGCCCATCTATGTGCATGCCAAGCTGATGATCGTGGATGACGAGGTGCTGAAAATCGGGTCGGCGAACATGAACAATCGTTCGCTCGGGCTCGACAGCGAATGCGACCTGCTGCTCGACACGGCGCGCGCACCCAATCGCACGCAAGGGGATAATATTCGCAAGCTGCGCTATTCGCTTCTGGCCGAACATCTCGGCATTCCGGAGGGCGAAATCGGCGGATTGCTGGAGAAATACGGATCCATGCGCGCGCTGATCCGCGAACATCCGCAGCCGGGGCGCAGCCTCCGCCTGTTCGAGCTCAAGGAACTGACCGACGTCGAAAAGACGCTCGCCGACGAGGAATGGCTGGACCCCGAGAGCCCGGCGGACATGTTCGAGCCGATGAGCAGGCGCAAGGGGCTGTTCCGCTGCCTGCGTCGCCCGAAATAAGGGCGTGACCGGCGCATGAAAAAGGGGGCGCTCCGTCGTGGAAGCGCCCCCTTCATGGTCATTGCGAAAGCTTCGATCAGAGCTGATCGAGCATGTGCTCCGCGCTGCTGACCTTGAAATCGCCGCCTTCTTCGACGTTGAGCGAGGTGACCTTGCCATCGTCGACGATCATGGCCCAACGCTGTCCGCGCTTGCCCATGCCGAAACCGCTGCCGTCCATGGTGAGGCCGAGCGCCTCTGCAAATTCGCCATTGCCGTCGGCAAGCATGGTGATGTCCTGCGAACCGTCACGCTCGTTCCAGGCGCCCATGACAAACGCATCGTTCACCGCGGTGCAGGCGATTTCGTCGATGCCCTTGGCTTTGAGTTCCTCGGCCTTGTCCGCGAAACCGGGCAGGTGGCGGGCGGAGCAGGTCGGGGTGAAGGCACCCGGAACCGAGAACAGCGCGACCTTGCGACCGGCGAAATAATCCTTCGCCTGCACAGGAGCCGGGCCGTCGGGGGTGGCTTTCACCAGCTTTGCATCGGGGAGCGTATCGCCTTGCTTGATCGTCATGAACGGGTCCTTCTGTCTGACTGTGATCGTCACCGTGCCAGATAGGCGGCATCGCGCGGGCGACAAGGGAGGGGCGGGTGCGGGGCGCGCATATAAAGTTTCCTTTATATTTGCCCTCTACGCGTCGAGGCGTTAAAGCGCGAAGCGATACAGGCGCCCTTTGCACGCGCCGAACCATTGTCTTTCATCATTTTCACAGGAGCACAGCGCCTTGGCCACTGCTGCAAAAAAAGAAGATTACGTCATCGCCGACATCGGCCTTGCCGAATATGGCCGCGATGAAATCGCGATTGCCGAAACCGAAATGCCGGGGCTGATGGCGCTGCGCGAGGAATTCGGCGCGAGCAAGCCGCTCACCGGTGCGCGCATCACCGGCTCGCTCCACATGACGATCCAGACCGCCGTGCTCATTCAGACGCTCACCGCGCTGGGCGCCGACGTGCGCTGGGCGACGTGCAACATCTTCTCCACGCAGGATCACGCCGCGGCCGCCATCGCGGAAAGCGGCGTGCCGGTCTTCGCGATCAAGGGTGAGAGCCTCGCCGATTACTGGGATTACGTCGGCCGCATCTTCGAATGGGACAACGACGGTTCGGACAATACCGCGAACCTCATCCTCGACGACGGCGGCGATGCGACGATGTTCGCGCTGTGGGGTGCACGGCTTGAGGCGGGCGAGGAAATGCCCGACCCCGAAAACGCCGAAGAGATCGAGATGCAGCGCGCGTTGAAGGCCTTCATCAAGCGCAAGCCCGGCTATCTGACCCGCAGCGTCGAGGCCATTCGCGGCGTGTCGGAGGAAACGACGACCGGCGTGCACCGCCTTTACCACATCGCGAAGGCGGGCAAGCTGCCGTTCCCCGCGATCAACGTGAACGATTCGGTCACCAAGTCGAAGTTCGACAATCTGTACGGGTGCAAGGAATCGCTGGTCGACGCGATCCGCCGCGCGACCGACGTGATGCTGGCCGGCAAGGTCGCCTGCGTCGCAGGGTTCGGCGATGTCGGCAAGGGCAGCGCCGATTCGCTGCGCAATGGCGGCGCCCGCGTCATGGTGACCGAGGTCGATCCGATCTGCGCGCTTCAGGCCGCGATGGAAGGGTACGAGGTCGTCACCATGGAAGACGCGGTGAAACGCTGCGACATCTTCGTGACGGCGACCGGCAATGAAGGCGTCATCACCGGCGAACACATGAAGGCGATGAAGAACATGGCCATCGTGTGCAACATCGGCCATTTCGATTCCGAGATCCAGATTTCCGCCCTCGACAATTACGAGTGGAAGCAGATCAAGCCCGGCACCGATCTCGTCACCTTCCCCGATGGCAAGCAATTGCTGATTCTGGCGAAGGGCCGGCTCGTGAATCTCGGTTGTGCGACCGGGCACCCCAGCTTCGTCATGAGCAACAGCTTCACCAATCAGGTGCTGGCGCAGATCGAGCTTTTCACCAAGGGCGACGAATACAAGAACGACGTCTACGTCCTGCCCAAGCATCTGGACGAGAAGGTCGCCTCGCTGCACCTCGAACAGCTGGGCGTGAAGCTGACGAAGCTGTCGAAGCGGCAGGCCGATTATATCGGCGTCCCCGTCGAAGGCCCGTTCAAGCCGGACCATTACCGCTACTAAGCGGATCAGTTTTCCGGGGCCGGACGGCATCGGACAGATTGTAATGGAAGCCCGCATTCCCTAGCCCTATGGCCATGGGTATGCGGGCTTTTTCCTTTCTGGCGCGATCGCGCGACGCACAGGCGCGGCGATGGAATTGAACGGGATCGCTCTTGCTGCCATCGGGCTGATTCTCGCCGGGTGGACCATGGCCGCGGTCTTTGCGGTGATGAAGGCGCGCGCCCTCGCGGCGCATCACGCCAAGGCGCCGCCCGATCACCTGCAATCCATGATCGACGCCGCCCCGGCACAGCCATTGCTGATCGATGCATCGATGCGGATCGAGGGGCCGGCACGGCTCGCCCGGTGGTTCGGGTTCGACCGGATGCCCGCGACCATGGCCGAACTGGTGCAGGACGAAGGCGGGCTGTCGGCGGCCGATGTCGATGCGCTCGGCCAGGCGGTTCGCGATACGAAGGCATCGGCCACGCCCTTTCGCATGACGGTGCGGCCCGGCGGCGGTCCGCGCACGATCATGCTGGAGGGCAAGGGCGCCGATTCGCGCAATGCACCCGCCGGTTCCGTGCTGGTCTGGGCGATCGACGTCACGAACATGGCCGACGATATCGAACGGCTCACGGCGGAGCGTGACAGGGTGCAGGGCGAATATGCGGCGCTTTCCGGCCTTATCGAGGCGGCGCCGATACCGATGTGGTTCCGCGGCCCCGACGGCAGGATGAAGCTGGTGAACGAAGCCTATGTCCGCAGCGTCGGCGCGCCGGATGCCGGGCGCACCACCGCGGCCAATATCGAACTGGTCGAGTCCATCGCCGGGGTCGATGCCGCCGACGTGGCGAGCCAGGCCTTCGCCGCGCGCCGCCCGGTCGAGCGCACGGTCATGGCCACGATCGGCGGCGAGCGCCGCGCCCTGCGCGTGAGCGACGTGCCGGTGGGACAGGAAGGCGTCGCCGGCTATGCCATCGATGTCGAGGATGTCGAGCAGCTGTCCCGCGAATTCCGCATGTTCCGCGCGGCACAGCGCGCCCTTCTCGATCAGCTTTCGTCCGGCGTCGCGCAGTTCGACCGCAACCGGAATCTCATTTTCATCAATCTGCCGATGCGGCGCATGTTCGACCTTCCCTCCGATGTCCGGCGCGAATCGGTGCCGGTGGGCCGCGTGCTGGACATGATGCGCGATTCCAACCGGCTTCCGCAGGTGCGCGACTTCCCCCAGTGGCGGCGGGAGCACGAGGCATGGTTCACCGCGAGCGGCGCACAGGACGAGGAATGGGTGCTCGCCGACGGAACGCATCTGCGCGTGGTGGCGCAGCCGATGCCCGATGGCGGCTTGATGATGATCGTGGAGGACAGGACCGAGCAGCTCAAGCTCGCGAGTTCGCGCGACACCTTGCTGCGCGTGCGGTCGGCGACCCTCGACAGCCTGTTCGAGGCGCTCGCCGTGTTCGCGCCCGACGGCAAGGTGCAGATGTGGAACCGCCGTTTCGGCACGGAGTGGTCGCTGGCGGAGAAATTCCTGGCGACGCATCCCCATGTCGACGCCCTTCTGCCCGCATTGCAATCGCAGCTCGATAACGAAAACGATGCGGAGCACATCGCGCATATCATCGAATCCGCGACCCTGCGGCGCAAGCGGGCGAGCCGGCGCGTTGCCATGAAGGATGGGCGCACGCTCGCGCTGATGGGGGTGCCGCTGCCCGATGGGAACGGCATGCTGTCCGCGCTCGACATTACCGATTCGCAAAAAGCGGAGGCCGCGCTGATCGAGCGGAACAAGGCGCTGGTCGAGGCGGATGCGGTCAAGACGCGCTTTCTTGCGAACATGAGCTATGAATTCCGCACGCCGCTCACCTCCATCATGGGGTTTGCCGAAATGCTGCACAGCGGGGTGGCCGGCACGCTCAATGAAAAGGAGCTGGATTACGTCGATGCGATCCTGTCCTCGACACAGCGGCTTTCGGATCAGATCGAGGCGGTTCTCGACCTCACGCAGAGCGAGGCGGGCATGTTGCCGCTGGTCCATGAAACGGTCGAGCTGATGGCGCTGGTCACCGAACTTGCGCATGAACGGGCCGAGCGCATCGATACAGAGGCGCTGACGCTGAACGTGCGCGGGGACCGGTCTTCGGGCAGCGTGCAGGGCGACCGCCGCCGCCTTCGCCGCGCGATCGGCAATGTGCTCGACAATGCCATTTCGGCGAGCGCGCGGGGCGGCCAGATCAATGTCGAACTCAGGCGCAGGCCGAGTGGTGCGGTGATCAAGGTCATGCATGTGTCCACCGGCAAGACATCCGGCGGCGAGGCGGCGCGACAGACCGCGGGGCTCGGCCTGCCGCTCGCACGCGAATTAATAGAGGCGCATGGCGGGCGGCTCGATTTCACGCACGGCGACGGACAGACCGTGCAGGCCGCGATCTTCCTGCCATGACGGATGGTGCGCCCGTGCTTCGCCTGCCGCTCCGCGACGAGGCGGCGACCCACGCGCTGGGCCGGCGCATCGCGGCACGCCTGCGCGGCGGCGATGTTGTCGCGCTTTCGGGCGGGCTGGGCATGGGAAAGACGACCATCGCCCGCGCGATCATCGCCGCGCTGGGCCACGAAGGCGAGGTGCCGAGCCCGAGCTTCGCCATTATCCAGACCTATGATCCGCCGTCGGTTTCGCTCCCGATATGCCATGCCGATTTCTACCGGCTCGACGATCCGGCGGAGGTGGAGGAACTCGGCCTCGACGATTATCGACGCGATGCGGCGCTGATCGCGGAATGGCCGGAGCATGCCGGCGGTTTCGAATTCGACCGGGCCTGTCTCTCGATCCGGCTCGAACCGGCGGACGAAGGGCGGATCGCCATTGTGAAAGGCGCAAAGGATTGGCAAGGGCGAATGCCATGACCGCAAAGACGAACACGACCGAGGGGCAGTCCGGATCGCCCGTGGCGCCGCACATCCTCGCCTTCCTCGACCATGCCGGATGGGGAGGCGCGCATGTCGAGCCTTTGCCCGGCGATGCGTCCTTTCGCCGCTATTACAGGGTGCGGCGGGGCGAGGGCGAGAGCGCGATGTTGATGGACGCACCGCCCCCGAACGAGGATCCGCGCCCGTTCCTCGATGCGGCGGACTATCTGACGCGGCACGGGTTTCGCGCGCCCGGCGTGCTGGCGCAGGATGCGGAGCGTGGGCTCGTCCTGCTCGAGGATTTCGGCGACCGGCGCATGCGCGACCATCTCGACCTTCACGCGGGGGACGAAACGGCGGTCTACCGGGATGCGGTCGATGTGCTGGCCCGGTTGCGCGATGCGCCCGCCGGTCCGTTCCGCCCCTATGACATGTCCGAATATCTGCGCGAGGCGAAGCTGTTCACCGAATGGTTCTGCATTCCGCGCGGGCTGCGCGTCGATGATGACGGGTATGAGCAGGCCTGGCGCGAGGTGCTCGCACCGCTCGACGATGGCGCGGGCGTGACCGTGCTGCGCGACTATCACGCCGAGAATATCATGCTGCTCGACGCGGAGGGCGGCGCCGGCGGCGCTGCTCCTTATGGACAGGGCCTCCTCGATTTTCAGGACGCGCTGATCGGTCATCCCGCCTACGATCTCGTCTCGCTGCTTCAGGATGCACGCCGCGAGGTCAGCGAGGCGCTGGAGTCCGAAATGCTCGACCATTATGCGAGCCGGACCGGCGTGGGCGATGCGTTTCGCGCCGATTACGCACGGCTCGGCGCACAGCGCAACGCCAAGATCGTCGGGATATTCATGCGGCTTTCCCACCGGGATGGAAAGCATCGCTACATGACGCTGATCCCGCGGGTGTGGGCCGCGATGGAGCGGGACCTTGCCCATCCCGCGCTGGCGCCGGTCGCGCGATGGTTCGATGCGAATATCCCGTCCGAAATCCGGATGGCGAACGGTGCGCCGCTCGGGGACGGACAATGACGCTCGGCCGCGAACCGCTCGCCAGTGACGTGGCGATGGTGATGGCCGCCGGGCTGGGCAAGCGCATGCGCCCGCTCACCGCGACGACGCCAAAGCCGATGGTGAAGGTCTGCGGCAAGCCGATGCTCGACCATGCGCTCGACCGGCTGGCCGATGCGGGCGTCGCGCGGGCGGTGGTGAACGTGCATTATCTCGCCGACGCGATCGAGGCGCATGTGAAGCGGCGCCGCGCGCCCGCCGTCACCATTTCGGACGAGCGGGAGCAATTGCTGGAAACGGGCGGCGGGCTGGTGAAGGCGCTTCCGCTGCTGGATGCCGACTGTTTCTTCTGTCTCAATTCCGATGCCATGTGGCTCGACGGGCCGCGCGACGTGTTTCGCCAGCTTTCCATCGCCTGGGATCCGGAGCGGATGGACGCGCTGCTCCTGCTCGTGCCGCACATGCGCACGCATAATTACCGGGGGCAGGGGGATTTCCACCTCGATCCGATGGGGCGGGTGTCGCGCCGCGCACCCGGCCGCGTCGCGCCTTTCGTCTTCAGCGGGATACAGCTCGTGCATCGCCGCCTCCTGCGCGATCCGCCGGCGGAGGCGAAATTCTCGACCAATGTCTTCTGGCAGCGCGCGATGGAGGAGGGGCGCCTCTTCGGGGCCATTCACGCCGGCGAATGGATCGAGATCGGCGAACCGCATCATATCAAGCCTGCCGAAGAACTGTTCACGCGTGTCTGAGACGGCGACGCGGCTCTCGCTCTATTCCATTGCCGCGCATCGCGGTTTTGCCGATGCGCTGGTCGCGGGGCTGATCCCGCGCTACGCCGAAAAGGATGCAGGGCTCGCGCGGCTGACCCTGCTTTTGCCGAGCAGGCGCGCCATTCGCACGGTGACGGAGGCGTTCGTGCGGTTGAGCGGGGGCGGATTGCTGCTGCCGCGCATGGCGGTGATAGGCGATCTCGATCTCGACGAAACGCTGGGCGCGCTGCTCGATCCGATCGGTTCGGATAACGAGATTCCGCCCGCCGCCGACCCGACGCGCCGCTGGCTGAGCCTCGCGCAGATGCTGCGTCTCGCGATGGAGCGCGCAGGGATGGACACAATCCCCGGCCAGGCCGCCCTGCTGCGGCAGGCGCGCGAGATTGCCCGCGGCATGGATCGCCTGCTCGTCGAGGGAATCGGCCCCGAAGAATTGATGAGCGAACGCGTGCTCGACCTCGTCGGCGAACTGTCCGAACACTGGGTCCGCAACCTGCACCTGTTCGCCAGCGTGCAGGCGATGTGGCTCGCCGAATTGCAGGAGCGCGGCGAACTCGATGCGCCGGCGCGCCGTACCCGGCTGTTCGACCATGCCGCCGCGAAATGGAGCCGGACCCCGCCCGCAGGCTCCATCGTGGCCGCCGGCGTCACGAGCGCAAGCCCGTCGATCGCCCGCCTGCTGCGCGTGGTTGCCGAAATGCCGGAGGGGAGCGTGGTGCTGCCCGATCTCGATCTCGCGCTGGACGATGCGGTGTGGGACGGGCTTGGCCGGGCGGGCAAGGGGGAGGATCCCGACGATCCCCCCATCGGCGCGGGCGATGCGGTCACCCATCCGCAATATCATCTCAAACTCCTGCTCAACCGGATGGGCGTCGCGCGCGGCGAGGTCCGGCCCTGGCATCGCGCGGGGATGAGCAAGGCACCCCCCGAACGCAGCCGGACGATTTCGAACCTGTTCCTGCCCCCCGAACAGAGCGCGACCTGGATCGATCTTCCGCCCGAGGCCCGGCGCCTGTCGGGCGTCCGCCTCATGGAAACCGCGCATCCGGAGGAGGAGGCGCAGGCGATTGCCATCCTCATCCGCGAGGCGCTGGAAACCCCCGAACGGCGGGTGGCGCTCATCACGCCGGACCGGGGGCTCGCCGGGCGGGTGATCGCGCATCTCGAACGGTGGAACATCGCCGCCGATGATACGGCGGGCCGCCCCCTGCCGCAGACCGTGGCCGGGCGGATGCTGCTGCTTCTGGCCGAGGTGCTGGCGGAGCGGGGGGCGGCGATCCCGCTGCTCTCGGTGCTGATGCATCCCTATGCCGGGCTGGGGTCCGATGACGGGGGCGGGAACGAAAGGGGCACGCGCCGCGCGGCGTGGCTCTCCCATGCGAGGCGGCTCGATCTCGCGATGCGGGGGCCGCGGCTCGACATCGGGCTGGCGCCGCTGCGCGAAGCGGTGCACCGGGTGGCGGAGCGGCGGGGCGAGCCTGCGATGCGCGCATGGTGGGACGCGGTGGAGCAGATGCTGGCCCCGCTCGTCACGCTGGGCGGGGAGGAGCGGATCGACGTTGCCGCGAGCCTCGATGCGCTTGCGGCGGCGGCGGAGGGGATTTGCGGCCTGTCCATCTGGGGCGAGGCGGACGGGCGCGCGCTCGCCGCTTTTGTCGAGGATCTGCGCGAACAGGCGCGCGGCGTTCCGACCATGCTCGAACCCGCCGAATTGCCGGCGATGCTGCGCGACGCGATGGAGCAGGTCGCGGTACGCCCCCCGTATGGCGGGCATGAACGGCTGGCGATCTACGGCCTGATCGAGGCGCGGATGAGCCGTGCCGATCTCGTCATTTGCGGCGCGCTTCACGAAGGCAGCTGGCCGCAGCCCGCGACGACCGATCCGTTGATCGCGCCCGCCGTGCTGCGCGCGCTGGGCGTGCCGGGCGGGGATTTCCGCATCGGGCTTTCGGCGCACGACCTCGCCGCCGCACTCGGCGCGCCGGAGGTAGTATTGAGCCACGCCCGCCGCGACAGCAGCGGCCCTGTCATCGCGAGCCGGTTCGTCCTGCGCGTGCGGGCGATGCTGGGGCCGAAATTGCTCGAAACGCATGTGCAGAGCAGCGCGCCTGCACTCTCCGCCGCGATCGACAGGGTGGAACCCGTTGCCCCGCATCCGCAGCCCCATCCCATGCCCTCGGCGGAGCAGCGCCGCGTCGGTCTTTCGGCCACCGGGCTCGACCGGCTGCGCTCCGATCCGTATCAGTTCTATGCCCGGTCGATCCTGCGGCTCAATGCGCTCGACGCGATCGATGATGAGCCGACGCCTGCGTGGCGCGGCTCTGCGGTGCATGACATCCTCCATCGCTGGCATCGTGACCACGGTGCGGCGCCGGGAACGCTCCACGATCTGGCGCGCGACATGCTGCACGCGATGTCCGGGCACCCGTTCATGCGCGGCTTGTGGCAGCCGCGCCTGCTCGCCGCGCTCGACTGGATCGAGGCGGAGACGGCGGCGCTTGCGACCGACGGGCGCACGATCGCGGCCACCGAATGCAAGGGCGTCATCACCGTCGACGGCGTGCGGGTGGAGGCCCGCGCCGACCGGATCGACAGGCTCGCCGACGGCACGCTCGCCATCGTCGATTACAAGACCGGCCGCCCGCCGAGCGCCAGCATGGTGGAGGAAGGGTTTGCCCTGCAACTGGGGACGACCGGCCTCGTCGCGGCACGCGGCGGTTTCCATGACGCAGGGATCGACGGCACGCCGGACCGGTTCGAATACTGGTCGCTCGCCCGCGGGAAAGACGGTTTCGGCTTTCGCGACGAACCGGTGAAGGAGGGGCGCAAGCGCACAGGCCTCGCGCGCGATGAATTTCTCGATCAGAGCGCGTTTTTCCTGTCCGACGCGATCGCGAAATGGATTGCGGGCGATGCACCGTTCACCGCCCGCCTGAACCCGGATCTGCCCGGTTATAACGAGTATGACCAGCTCATGCGCCTCGACGAATGGCAGGGGCGGGCCCGGCGCGATCCCGGCGAAGGAGACGGCGCATGAGCGGCGCGGCCAAGGTCTATCCGCTTCAGGATAATCAGCGTGCGGCGGTCGATCCCGCCGACACGGTCTGGCTTTCGGCGAGTGCCGGCACGGGCAAGACGCAGGTGTTGTCGGCCCGCGTTTTGCGCCTCCTCCTCGAACCGGGGGTGGAGCCTTCGCAGATCCTGTGCCTGACCTTTACGAAGGCGGGCGCGGCCGAAATGGCGAACCGGGTCAATGACGTGCTGGCGAGCTGGGTCCGGGCGGATGCCGCGTCGCTCGCCCATGATCTACAAGCGATCGGCGCGTCCTCCGATCCCGAAACGCGGGCACGGGCGCGCACGCGCTTTGCCGCGGTGCTCGATTGTCCGGGCGGCGGCCTGCGGATCGAGACGATCCATGCTTTCTCGCAATGGCTGCTGTCGGCCTTTCCGATGGAGGCGGGGCTGGTGCCCGGCACGCGCGCGATGGAGGATCGCGACCGCGAGCTTCTGCTGCGCGAGGTGCTCTCGGCCATGCTGGTTGCGGCGGATGAGCGGGGCGACGATGCGCTCATCGCTGCGTTGTCGGCACTGTCCCTTCGCGCGGATCAGTCGGCGATCGAACGTTTCCTCATGGCGTGCGCCGATGCGGCGGAGGCGTGGGAGGGGCCGGGCGCCTGGCAACCCCCGCTGCGCCCGCGGGTCAATCGCCTACTCGGCCTGTCGGCGGATTTCTTGGGCTGCGACGTGGCCGCACTGTGCGGGGAGGATCGCTTCGATACGCAGGCGCTTGCGCTATGCCGCGATGCGATGGTGGAATGGGGGACGAAGAGCGGGCTCGACATGGCGGCGTCCATCGCGGCGTGGCTCGCGCGCGATGCGCAGGGGCGGGCCGATAACCTGCCCGAATTGCGGTCCGCACTGTTCACGCAGAAGGGCGACGTCAGGCGGCTCACCAATCTGGAGAAGATCGACCCGGCCTATGCGACCCATGCGGGCATGGTCGGCGAACAGCTGGACGAGATTGAGGAGCTTCGCGCGCTGGCCACGCTTGCCGAATGGCTGACCCCGGCCCTGATGCTGGGCCGTGAATTCGCGCTCGAATGGGGGCGGGCGAAACAGCGCGAGGGGCTGATCGATTTCGACGATCAGATCCGGCAGGCCGCCCGCCTCCTGCAACGCTCCGACATGGCGGACTGGATCCGGTACAAGCTCGACCGGCGGTTCGATCACATCCTCATCGACGAGGCGCAGGACACCAATGCCGCGCAATGGAACGTGATCGAGGCGCTGACCGAGGAATTTTTTGCCGGACAGGGCGCAGGCGACAGCCGGATGCGCACGCTCTTCGTGGTGGGCGATTACAAGCAGGCGATCTTCCGCTTCCAAGGCACGAGCCCCGAAAACTTCGAATCCGCCAAACTGCGGGTGAAGGCGCGCATGGCGGAGGCCTTCGCCAATGTCGAGGCGCAGCGCGGCGGCCCCGACTTGCGCGAATTGCAGGAATACGGCCTCGGCCGCAGCTATCGCACCGCGCAGCCGGTGCTCGATTTTGTGGACAAGGCGATCACCGCGATCGCGCCTGAAAATTTCGGTCTGCGCGACGATCCGGGCAAGCATGTCGGCGAGATGCGCGCAGGACAGGTCGTGATCTGGCGCGCGGTGGGGGCCATGCCGGAGGATGAGGACGAGAGCGGCGATGCGGGCGAGGAAAGCTGGCTTTCGCGGCCCGACCGGCGCGTGGCCGACAATGTCGCGGAACAGATCGCGCAGTGGGTCGACGCCGGTTTCCCGCTCGTAAAAGGGGAAAAGCGCGGGCAGGCGCGCCGGGCAGGACCGGGCGATGTCATGGTGCTGGTGCGCAAGCGCAAGGAGCTCGCCGGGCTGATCGTGGCGCGGTTGCATGCGCGGGGCGTGCCGGTCGCGGGGGTGGACCGGCTGCGGCTGGGCGCGCCTTTGGCGGTGCGCGACCTCATGGCGGCCTTGCGCTTTGCGGTGCAGCCGGGCGACGATCTTTCGCTGGCCGCGCTGCTCGTGTCGCCGATGTTCGGCTGGTCGCAGGACGCATTGCTCGAACATGGCTATCGCGAGAAGGGACGCTCGCTTTGGGACCATCTTCGCGCATCGACGGCGGACCTGCCGCGCGCCGCGGTGGAACGGCTCCGGCCCCTTCTGGCGCGCACCGATTATCAGCCGCCGCAGGGTTTGCTGCACTGGCTGCTCGTCGGGCCGTGGCAGGCGCGCGCGCGGCTGACGGCGCGGCTTGGCTCCGAAGCGAACGATCCGATCGACGAATTGCTGAACGCGGCGCTGTCCTTTTCCGCGACGCAGACGCCGAGCCTCACCGGCTTCATCCGCTGGTTCGATGCAGGTTCGGGCGAGCTGAAGCGCGAGGCCGGGGGCGATGGCGGGCTCGTCCGGGTGATGACGGTGCATGGGTCCAAGGGGCTTCAGGCGCCGATCGTCATCCTCGCCGACGCGGCGGACGACCCGGACCGTTCCATGCCCTCCACGCTGCAACTGACCGAGCCGGGGTCGGATGCGCCCGGTTTCGCACCCCGGACCCTGCCGATGCCCGCGCTGCGCAAGGAGGAGCGCCGCGGGCGGGTCGCCGCGGCGCAGGAGGCCGCCGCCCTGGCGGAGCGGCAGGAACACTGGCGCCTGCTCTATGTCGCGATGACGCGGGCGGAGGAGGCATTGTTCATCGCCGGCGCATTGCCGGCCCGCGCGGAGGAGGCGCCGGGCGACAGCTGGTACGCGCGGCTGCTCCCCCTTTTCGAGGAGGAGTGGCGCGACGATCCGATCTGGGCCGGGGCGAAGCAATGGGGCATGGCGCCGGGCGAACCGCTGCACGATGCGGCGACCGATGCACAGGACGCGCTTGCCCTGCTGCCCCGGTGGCTGACCACGCCGGTCGGGCCGGAGCCGCGCCCGCCGCGCCCGCTCGCCCCGTCATCGCTGGGCGAGGAAGACGCGCCCGATCCGCCGCTTCCCCCCGGTGCCGGCATGGATGCGGCGCGGCGCGGCGTGCTTGTCCATCGCTTGCTCGAACGCCTTCCCGAAGTGGCGGAGGACCGGCGCGAGGGGGCCGCGCGGCGCTGGCTCGATCGGCAGGCAGGCGATCTCGCCCCGGAAGATCGCGGCGAGATGGTGGCCGCGGCGATGCGCGTGCTCTCTCACCCCGGATTTTCCGACGTATTCGGGCCGGATGCGCTGGCCGAGGTGCCGATTGCCGCGACGGTCGGGGGGCGCGTGATTTCGGGCACGGTCGACCGCCTGTGCCTGGGCGAAACGATCCGCATCGTCGATTTCAAGACCGCCCGCCGTCCGCCCGCCACGAAGGGGGACATCCCCGCGGCCTATATCCGGCAAATGGCCGCCTATGTCGCGGCGCTGGAGGCGATTTACCCCGACAGGCGGGTCGAGGCGGCGCTGCTCTATACCCACCTGCCGCAGATGTTCGTGCTGTCGGATGCCGATATTGCGCCGGCCAAGACGGCCTTGTCGGGGGGCGAATAATGGTTTTCGCGCTCCGGCTTTGCATTTGCGCGCCGCGCCCCCAAATGGGGCTCAAGCAATCAGGAGAATAGACGCCATGGCGACCAAGACCGTAACCGACGACAGCTTTGAAACCGACGTTCTGAAATCCGACAAGCCCGTGCTCGTCGATTTCTGGGCGGACTGGTGCGGCCCGTGCAAGATGATCGCCCCCGCGCTGGAGGAAATCAGCGAGGAGCTTTCCGACAAGATCACCATCGCGAAGATGGACATCATGGCCAATCAGCAGGTGCCCGGCGAAATCGGCGTGCAGTCGATCCCGCTGATGGTCCTGTATAAGGATGGCAAGCCGGTCGCGCAGAAGCTCGGCGCCGCGCCCAAGACGCAGCTCAAGAGCTGGATCGAAGGCGAGCTCTAAGCTTCGTTCAACCGTTCGGCGAGCGCGTCGAACATCGCAGGCGACGCCGCACCGATCATCCCGGTGCGGCGGTCGTCCACGCGATACGCACTCCCGTCGAGGCGCGCCGCCATGCCGCCCGCCTCATTGAGCCAGAGCACGCCCGCGGCATGGTCCCACGCCAGCGTGCGCTCGAAAACCGAAACGTCATTGATACCCAGCGCGAGCCGGGGATATTGTTCCGCCGCGCACCGCGGAATATCGGTCAGCGTGTAATGCGGCGCGATATGCCGCTTCATCGCGTGGCGCTGCGCCTCGTCCATTAACATGACGGAAATAGCCGCGACTGGCGGATTTTCGCCCGTGGTGCGCGCCGCGATCCGCTCCTCCCCGACGAACGCGCCACCGCCGCGCCGCGCATGGCACAGGCGGTCGTTTAACGGGTCGTAGATCCAGCCCGCGACCGTCTCACCATGTTCGGCCAGCGCGATGATGATGCCGAAAGGCGGGCGGCCATGCGCGAAATTATGGGTGCCGTCGATCGGGTCGATGATCCAGCACAGCGAATCGCCCAGCCGGTCGAGGATCGCGGGATCGGCATGCGCGGCCTCTTCGCCGACGATCGTGGCCTCGGGCAGGATCGCGGCGAGCCCCTCGCTCAGCATGGCTTCGGATTTGCGGTCCGCCACGGTGACGAGATCGTCGGGCGCTTTTTCCACGATCTGCGCGTCCAAAAGCGTGCGATAATGCGGCATCACCGCCTCGCGCGCGGCGCGGCGCATCAAGGCGGCGACATCGCGGGTCAGCGCATCGGTCACGTGCGGTAATCCGCGTTGATCGAGATATAGCCATGCGTCAGGTCGCAGGTCCACACCGTGGCACGTCCCTCGCCAATCCCGATGTCGACGTCGATGCGAATATCCTGCCCGCGAAGATGGCGTGCCACCGGTTCCTCGTCATAATCGGGGAGCGGCAGGCCATCGCGCGCGGCCCATACCCCGCCGAACCCGATGGAAAGCTTGTCGCGATCCGCCGGTTCGCCCGCCTTGCCCACGGCCATGACCACGCGGCCCCAATTGGCGTCTTCGCCGGCGATCGCGGTTTTCACCAGGGGGGAATTTGCGATGGCAAGGCCGATGGTTCGCGCGCTGTCGTCGTCCTTTGCGCCGGTCACCGCGACTTCGATGAATTTTTGCGCCCCCTCGCCATCGCGCACGACGAGATGCGCCATCTGCCGGCATACATCGTGGATCGCGGCGGCAAAGGCATCGGCGCCGGGGCTGTCGAAATCGACCAGCTCGTCATTGCCGGCCTGCCCGGTGGCAAAGGCGAGCACGGTGTCGCTGGTCGATGTTTCGCTGTCGACGGTGATGCAGCTGAATGTCGCCTCGTTTGCGGCGGAGAGGCAGTGTTGCAGGAAGGCGGGCGCAACCTGCGCATCGGTAAAGAGGTAGCCCAGCATGGTCGCCATGTCGGGTGCGATCATGCCGCTGCCCTTGATGATGGCGGCGATTTGGATGCGGGTGTCGCCGATCATGGCGCTGGCATGCGCGCCTTTGGCGAAGGTGTCGGTCGTGCCGATGGTGTCCGCCGCCGCGCGCCAGTCGCACGGCTGCGCGCGGAGCACGTTTTCCACCCCGTCGCGCGCCTTGTCGAGGGGAAGCGGCACGCCGATCACGCCGGTGGAGGACACGAACACGTCGCTCGGCTCACAGCTTAGATGGCCCGCCACCTGCGCCATGATCTGCTCCACCGCCTCGCGCCCACGATAGCCGGTGAAGGCATTGGAATTGCCCGCATTCACGACCAGTGCGCGCGCCCGGCCAAGCCGGACCTGCTCCCGCCCCATCTCGACCTCGGTGGAGCAGCAGATGTTCTTCGTGAACACGCCGGCGACCGACGTTCCCTCGACCAGCTCAACGAAGGTCAGGTCGCACCGGTCCCAATCCTTGTACCGCGCGCGGGCGATGCGCGGCACCGCGCCCGCGATGGGCGGCATGACGGGAAACGGGCGGGCGAGGGGCGATGTGTCCATGGCGGCACCGGGTAATGGCTTTACAGGCACCTCGCAATAAATACCGCGCGCCGCCTTTACGGATGCGGCGGGGTGACTTATCTTTGCGGCGCAATGAAACGCGTGATCGCTCTTTTTATGTTGATGCTGGGCCTGGCGGCGGTGGTGACACCGGCACAGGCGCGCATGGCATTCGCGCGCACGCAGGACGAAATCGCGGCCAGCGGCGCACATGACGATGGCGCCGCCATCGATGATGCGGCGGCCGCGATCACCGCCTTGGCGAGGCCGCGCGCGGCGGATATCGCCCATCCGGGGCCTTTGCGCCTGCAATCGGCTCCGGCCATTTTCGCGCGGACGGTCATCCTGTCCGCCGACCGCGCCCACGAATAGCATCCGGCCTCCGGGCTGGCCGCGTTGCCGCCCGGTTCCCCGGTCTCCCGACTTTGCGCACGAGCCATGGCGCCGTGCATCTTCTTCCCATCATCGCAAAAGGAAACGCCCATGTTCGGCGCCCTGGCCAAATCGCTTTTCGGGTCTTCCAACGACCGTTACCTCAAATCGCTCGACAAGATCGTCGACCGCATCAACGCCCTCGAACCCGAATTCGAGGCCATGTCGGACGAGCAGATCACCGGCCAGACCGCGGCGTTCCGCGAGCGGCTGAACGCGGGCGAAACGCTCGACGATCTGCTGCCCGAGGCGTTCGCAACCGTGCGCGAGGGCGGCAAGCGCGTTTTCGGCATGCGCCATTTCGATGTGCAGATGGTGGGCGGCATCGTCCTTCACCGCGGCGAGATCGCCGAAATGCGCACGGGTGAGGGCAAGACGCTGGTCGCGACGCTCGCCGTTTATCTCAACGCGCTGGAGGGCAAGGGCGTCCATGTCGTCACCGTCAACGACTATCTCGCCGCGCGCGACGCCGAATGGATGGGGCAGCTTTACAATTTCCTCGGCCTGACGGTCGGCACCATCGTCCCCAAGATGAACGAGATGCAGCGCCGCGACGCCTATCGCTGCGACATCACCTATGCGACGAACAACGAGCTCGGCTTCGATTATCTGCGCGACAATATGAAGCACACGCGCGAGCAGCAGGTCCACCGTCCGTTCAACTATGCCATCGTCGACGAGGTCGATTCCATCCTCATCGACGAGGCGCGGACCCCGCTCATCATCTCCGGCCCGACCGACGACAAGTCCGAACTTTACGTCAAGGTCCACGCGGTCGTCACGCAGATGACCGAGGACGATTACGAGAAGGACGAGAAGAGCCGCTCCATCACCATGACCGAGGACGGCATCGAACATGCCGAACAATTGCTGAAAGAGGCGGGGCTTCTCGAAACCGAGAACCTGTACGATTTCGAAAACACGCAGGTCGTTCATCACCTCGATCAGGCGCTCAAGGCCAATGTGATGTTCAAGCGCGACACCGATTACATCGTGAAGGATGACAAGGTCGTCATCATCGACGAGTTCACGGGACGCATGATGGACGGCCGCCGCTGGTCCAACGGCCTGCACCAGGCGGTGGAGGCGAAGGAAGGCGTCAAGATCGAGCCGGAAAACCAGACCATGGCCTCGATCACGTTCCAGAACTATTTCCGCATGTATCCCAAATTGTCGGGCATGACCGGCACCGCCGCGACCGAGGCGGCGGAATTCTTCGACATCTACAAGATGAACGTGGTCACCATCCCGACCAACCTGCCGATCCGCCGGGTGGACGAGGAGGACCAGTTCTTCAAGAACACGCAGGACAAGTTCCGCGCCATCGCGCGCGCCATCGCCGAGAAGAACGAAACGGGGCAGCCGGTGCTCGTCGGCACCGTCTCGATCGAGAAATCCGAACTCCTGTCGCGCTTCCTGACCGAGGAAGGCGTGAAACACGAGGTGCTGAACGCCCGCATGCACGAGCGCGAGGCCCATATCGTCGCGCAGGCCGGGCGCATGGGCGCCGTGACCATCGCCACCAACATGGCGGGCCGCGGCACGGATATTCAGCTCGGCGGCAATGTGGAATTCCGCACCGAAGACGAGCTGTCCGATGTGCCCGAGGGCCCGGACCGCGATGCGGCCATCGCCCGGATCAAGGAAGAAGTCGCCGCCGAACGTCAGCAAGTGCTCGACGCAGGGGGGCTTTTCGTGCTCGGCACCGAGCGGCACGAAAGCCGCCGCATCGACAATCAGCTTCGCGGCCGTTCGGGCCGTCAGGGCGATCCCGGCCTGTCGCGGTTCTACCTCTGCCTCGAAGACGATCTGCTCCGTATTTTCGGGCCGGATACGATGTTCTCGAAAATGATGAACTCGAATCTGGAGGATGGCGAGGCGATCGGGTCCAAATGGCTGTCGAAAGCCATCGAAACGGCCCAGAAAAAGGTCGAGGCGCGCAATTACGACATTCGCAAGCAGGTCGTCGAATACGACAATGTGATGAACGATCAGCGCACGGTGATCTATGAGCAGCGTGCCGATATCATGGATTCCGCGACCGTCGACGACGTCGTCGTCGAAATGCGGCAGGATACCATCAATGCCATCACGGCGGATGCGTGCCCGCCCGGTTCCTATCCCGAACAATGGGACGTGGAGGGGCTGAAGACCCGCTTTGCCGAGATTACCGGCGAAGACGCGCCGATCGAGGCGTGGATGGAAGAGGACGGCATCGATCCCGAGGATATCGAGCAGCGGCTCGCTGCGATTGCCGATGCGAAGATCGACGCGAAGATGGCCGACGTCGAAATCGACATGTGGCGCCAGGTCGAAAAATCCGTGCTGCTCGACCGGCTCGATCATCACTGGAAGGAGCATCTGGCCACGCTGGACGCTCTCCGGCAGGTGGTGTTTCTGCGTGCCTATGCGCAAAAGACGCCGCTGAACGAGTACAAGCAGGAGGCCTTCGCCCTGTTTGAACGCATGCTGGAAATCATTCGCGAGGATGTCACCGGCCTGCTGATGAAGAGCCAGCTGCGCATGACGGAGCAGGCGCCGCCGCCGGTGTTGCCGGACCTGCCGGAATTCCTGACCAATCCGGGCATGATGACCGGCCATGTCGATCCGCTGACCGGACGGGACAATTCCAACGATGGCGACGGTTCGCGCGGGCAGGAAGCCTTGTTCGGCGCGCTCGCCGGGTCGAGCTTCGCGCAGGCCGGGCCGGGGGGGGCGGAGAGCGAAAACCCCTGGGCCGGGCAGGACATCAGCCGCAACGCCCCATGCCCGTGCGGTTCGGGCAACAAGTACAAACATTGCCACGGCGCGGCGGTCTGAACCCCGCGTTCACCCCGGACACAGAAAAGCCCCGCCGACCGGCGGGGCTTTTCTTTTGCGGCAGGTGAGCGCGGATCAGAGTTTTGCGATCTGTTCCTTCGCGGCCTTGATGCCGGCCTCGCGCACGTCTTCGCCGAAACCGACCTTGTCGACGCGGACGATCTCGATATCCTCGATACCGATAAATCCGAAGAATGTCTTGAGCAGGCTTTCCTGATGCTCCGTCGCGCCGTCGTCGCCGTATTGCCCGCCCTGTGCCGATGCGATGATGAGACGGCGTCCACCGGCCAGGCCGACCGGGCCGTTCTCGCCATATTTGAACGTCACGCCCGCCACGCCGAGCCTGTCGATCCAGCTTTTCAGCGCGCTCGGAATGGTGAAATTGTAGAGCGGCGCACCGACGATGACGATGTCGCTGGTGAGAAATTCGTCCAGCACCTCGCGTTCGGGGCCGAAGGCGGCGGCCATGTCGTCCGTATGCTGATCCTGCGGGAGGCGGATCGCGCCCGTCGTCACAGGGTTGAGATGGGCGAGCGGCATCGTACCGAGATCACGCTCGATGATCTTGGCATCCGGGTGCTTCTCTTTGAAATGGTCGAGCATGGCCTGCGTCAGCTCGCGGCTGACCGAACTTGCGCCATTGGTGCTGCTGTCGATGCGAAGGATCTGCATTGGGGGGTTACTCCGATAGTGGTTCGATTGACCGCCCATATGGTGCGGTGCACCATCGAAGTTCAACCCCTGCGCCTGTTCATCCCAGCGCGGCCTGCTTTTCCTCCGCCAGCCGGTCGAGTTCGGCGCGGCTCTTGCGCTCCGCCGCGGTCTTGAGCTGTCCGCAGGCAGCGTCGATGTCGCGGCCGCGCGGGGTGCGGACCGGCGCGCTGATGCCGGCCTCGAACACGATATTGGAAAACGCACGGATCCGCGCCGGGTCCGAACATTCGTAGGCGGACCCGTCCCACGGGTTGAACGGGATGAGGTTCACCTTCGCCGGCAGATCGTATTTGCGGATGAGGCGGACCAGCTCGCGCGCGTCCTCGTCGCTGTCGTTCTTGTCCTTCAGCATGACATATTCGAAGGTGATGCGCCGCGCATTCGACGCCCCGTGGTAATCGGCGCAGGCCTGCAGCAGTTCCTCGATCCCGTATTTCCGGTTGAGCGGCACGATCTCGTCGCGCGTTTCCTTGTTCACGGCATGCAGCGACACGGCGAGATTGACGCCGATCTCGCGACCGCAGCGATCCATCATCGGCACGACGCCGCTGGTCGACAGGGTGATCCGCCGCCGCGACAGGGCCAGCCCCTCGGCATCCATCACGATTTTCAATGCGTCGCGAACATTGTCGAAATTATAGAGCGGCTCGCCCATGCCCATCATCACGATATTGGTGAGCAGGCGGCCATCGGCGCGATATTCGCTTTCGTCCTCGACCTCGCCGACATCCATGCGCCCCTTCGGCCATTCGCCCAGTGCATCGCGCGCCAGCATGACCTGACCCACGATTTCGCCGGGGGTCAGGTTGCGCACCAGCCGCATCGTGCCGGTATGGCAGAACCGGCAATTCAGCGTGCAGCCGACCTGGCTCGACACGCAGAGCGTGCCGCGATCCGCGTCGGGGATGAACACCATCTCGAAATCATGGCTGTCCGCCGTGCGCAGCAGCCATTTGCGTGTCCCGTCCGACGAATGTTGCGCCTCGACCACTTCGGGCCGGGCGATGACGAAACGTTCGGCCAGCCACGGGCGCATCGTTTTCGCGATGTCGGTCATGTCCTCGAACGCGGAGACGCCGCGGTGATAGATCCAGTGCCACACCTGCTTCGCGCGCAGCTTCGCCTGTTTCGCGTCCAGCCCGGCCTCGCGGAAGAGGTCCGCGATCTGCGCCTTGGGCAGGCCGAGAATGTCGGTGCGCCCATCCTCGCGCGGGGTGACGGGGCGGGGGACGGGGACGGGATCGATGTGGCCCGGTATATCCATGCGTATATCCATGCGCGCGATATAGGCATTTCGTCGCCATTGCGCAAAGCCCATCGCAGCGCCGCCGACGGCAAGGACACCCGCGCCTTTCATGTCGCGGATTGTCGCGGAAAAACGCGGTGAACAGAGCAAATTCACGGCGAACCGTGCCGTGTAATCGGCATTACGTTTGTTGTCCTGCGTTCATGTACATGTTGTTTGAGGTTAATGAAACCGAACCTGCGCTCGCTCATTTCTCCCGTCCAACCCATGAGGGATACACTGGAGTAATCATGAAAAAGACAGCTATCGCACTTGCAACCGGCACCGCATTTCTGGGCCTCGCCGCACCGGCCATGGCACAGGACGCGACCTTCACCGGGCCGCGGGTCGAGGCCATCGTCGGCTACGACATCTCGAAGGCTGGCAGCGACGCCGACAATGACATCAACGATCAGGACGATCAGTCCATCGACGGCCTACTTTACGGCGTGGGCGTCGGCTATGACGTCGATCTGGGCGGCGCGGTCGTCGGCGTGGAAGGGGAATACACCGATTCCACGGCAAAGACCGAATTCAGCGACGGCACCGATTTCGAAGGCTTCGGCCTTGGCCGGGTCGACACGGGGCGCGACCTTTATATCGGCGCGCGCGTCGGCGCGAAGGTCCGGCCCGATCTCCTCGCCTATGTGAAGGGCGGCTACACCAATGCGCGCTACAACGTGTTGAGCCGCGATGGTGAGAGCGAGATCCGCGAGAATATCGACACCGACGGCTATCGCCTGGGTGCCGGTCTCGAATATGCGCTGAACCAGAATACGTTCACCAAGATCGAGTATCGCTACTCGAACTATGGCGAGGCGGAGATTGATTTCGACGGCGTGGATTCGAACCGTTACGACATCGACACCGACCGTCACCAGATCGTGGCATCGGCCGGTATCCGCTTCTGATCCGAAGAGCATGACACCGTCCTTACGGGCGGGATGACACAGGCGGCGGGCCGGGACCAGATGCATGGTTCCGGCCCGCTTTGCCTTCGTGCTGCAAGCCTTAGTCGTGCCGGAGCCAGCCGGTAATCGCGAGCCGCGGTTCCGCGGCGAATGGCGCGACGAAGGATACGCTGTGCATTTGCGGGACGCGAAACAGGTTGAGGACGTTGTAGCCCGGCGAAAAGCCGCATTCGATATCGCCGTCCGCCCGGTGAAATTGCAGGAGGCCGCCCCATTCGCTGCGCCATTTCGGCGTGAGGTTGAGGACATAGGCCGCGACCCTGTTCTTTCCCGCGACGGCATCGTCGTGCGCGGTGAGGAACTGACCCGGGAGGTAGCGCGTGGCCTGCCCATCGACATGCGATATGGCATCGCTGCCCGTCACGAGGCGCAGGAGAGCGAGGGTTTCCGGCCTGTTCATCGCCTCGACAAAGCGGTCGACCGGCCAGTCGCGCGCCCGTCGTTCGTCCGGGTCGTCGGACACGCGGATACGATCGTAGACATACTGAAACCCGCCCGTCGCCTGCGCATGGATCGCGGCGGACAGTTCGCGTTCCTTCTTAGCGGTCAGGGCGGCCAGAGATTCCGGGCCGAGATCCCAGCTCTTCTCCCCCATGTTCAGCGTGCGCCACCATTCGCCATCGTCCGACAGGTACCGATACAGTGCACCCGCATCGTCGGGCGCCAGAATATCGCCGATCCGCAAACGGCCATCGCGCGCGAACGACCGCGCCAACACGGCAGCGCGTTCCTCGCTCAGTGAAAGGGGAAAAAGCGTCACGGCCGGCCCCGTTCATGCATAGTCGATGGCGACAATTTCCCACTCCTTGTCCCCGGCGGGGAGGCGCACGATGCGCACGTCGCCGACCGACGCGCCGCGCAACGCCCGCGCGAGCGGAGAGCCCCAGCCGATCCGGCCATCGCCGGCGTCCGCCTCGTCATCGCCGACAAGCTGCACGATCCGCTGCACATCATCCTCGTCCGCGATGGTGACTTTTGCGCCGAAAAATACGCGGTCCGGATCGGTCGGGGCGCCGGGGTCGATGACGCGCGCCGCCTTCATCCGGCGCGACAGATGGCCAAGCTCCCGGTCGATTTCGCGCAGTCGCTTGCGGCCATAGATGTAATCGCCGTTCTCGCTGCGGTCGCCATTGCCCGCGGCCCAGCTCACGATGTCGACGATGCGCGGGCGTTCCTCGCCCAAGAGATGGTCGTAACGTGCGCGCAGGGCGGCCATGCCCTGCGGCGATATGGGATTGCCCGGTGTCTTCATCGCCCCCACCCATATCGGGCAGGGGCGATTATTGTCATCACCGTCCGGGCTGTTTCCCCAGATAATGGCTCAGCGGATAGGGGCCGCTGCGATTGCCCGCATCGGGGTAGAGCGCATCATAATAGGCCGCGTTTTCGAGCACGCGCGCGACATAGCGGCGCGTTTCGGTAAACGGGATCGCCTCGATCCACTCGACCCAGCCGATGCCGCCATTGCGCGGATCGCCATTGGCGCGCAGCCATTTGTTCACATTGCCCGGCCCGGCATTATAGGCCGCAACGGCAAGCGGATAGCTCCCGTAGCTGTCGAGCATGCGCCCGAAATATCCCGCGCCCAGCCGCATGTTATATTGCGGATCGTCGATCAGCGCGCTCGATTGATAGGACAGGTTCTGCTTGCCCGCCTGCTCCCGCGCGGTGCCGGGCATGAGCTGCATCAGCCCGCGTGCACCGGCATGGCTGACCGCGTCGGTCGCGAACTGGCTTTCCTGCCGCGCGATGGCGTGGATGATGGACCAGTGGCGTTCGTGGCCCGCCGGCACGTCGATGCGCGGAAAGGCATATTGCGAAAAGCCGTAGACCTGCTTCGTTGCGGCTTCACGCCCGGCGATCACGGCGAGGTCGCGGCGTCCGGTCTCGCGGGCGAGTTCGGCGATGAGCGCGAAATCCTCCGGCGTCTCCGCGCTTTCGGCGAGTTCGCGGAAGAAATAGACCGCCGTGCGCCAGTCGCCGATCCGGCCCACTTCGCGTACCGCCTGCACCAGCGGGCGGGCGGCGAATTGCACGCGCGCCTGGTTCGTCGGGGTGGGGAGCGTGGCGGCAGGCGCATTCAGCTCCCGGCCCAGCCGTTCGAGCGCGAGCTGCCCATAGAACTGATCGGGGTAGCCGGCCGCGGCCTCGTATTGCTGCCGCGAGAAATCGGCCATCCCGGCGCGTTCGGCGGCAAGCCCGGCGAAATAGAACCCTTTCGTGCGGGCAGGGGCGGTGCGCTGCGATGCGCCATAGGTGGCGAACATGCGCGCCGCCGTGCCGGTGTCGCCGCGTGCCAGCGCCGCCTCGCCAATGGGGTAAAACAGCTTTTCGTAATCGTCGCGGATGCTGCCCGAAAGCTTGCTCACATCCGTGCCGGGGGCGAACGCCTCGCCCGCGCGGTCGGCGATGCGCGCGGCGGTCCCGACATCGCCCGATTGCAGCGCGAATTCCGCGTTGCGGCGCAATTCCTCGATCCAGTGCTCCGCATCGTCCGGAAGACCCGCCAACGGCGGCGCATTGGCCAGCAGGCTCTGCGCCGCGGCGAACTGGTTCGATTCGCGCAATTGCCGCGCGCGATTGTAGATATAGCCGGGATCGCTGTTCGCCGATGCCGGCACCTGAAGCCCGATCGAGGCGGGGGCGGTGCCCTGCATCGCGGCAAGCCGGGCCATGTCGATCTGCCGCCGTTCGCCGGTGACGAAGCCGATCTGGCGCTCCGCCGCCTCCCTGGCACCCTGCCACAGGAGCGAGTCCATGCGCGACTCGTGGTCTTCGGCCGTGAACAGCGGGCCATAGAGCGCCGCAAGGCTGGCCTCCGCCGTGGGGCTCATCTCGCCGCCGCGCCATGCCGCGCGCGCCATTCCGGTCGCCTCGGGCCGGCCCAGCGCCTTGAGCGCGAGGGCATATTGCGCCCGCGCCGAATTGCCGATGGGCGGATGCCGGTCGAAATAGGCGACCTGCCGCGTCGGATCGACATATTCGTCGCTCAACGCCGCCTCCGCCCGAAGGCGAAGCGTGTCCTGCTGCGGGAAACCGGGATACTGGTTGAGGAACCCGGCATAGGCGTCGAACCCCGCGTCGCGCCGCGCGATCAGCGTGTTCCACTGCATCACCGCGCGTGCCATCGGGCCGGGGGCGACGGCCATGTTCTGCATGCGCGCCCGGTCCCAGTCGGCAGGCGACCAGCGAATATCGGCAAAGCTGCCTGCATCCTGGGCCAGTAAGGGCGCGGAACTCACAAGTCCCATCGCCAGCGCGGTCGCCATGCCGGCACGCATCAAACGGTCGCGGCCCTTCGGACTGCGCATTCGGGATGGGCGAATTTGGGTTTGGTTCGTGGTCATGCTGGACATTATGGGGCGACCCTCCTTATCACGCGCTGAACGGTCGGGGGCGCATCGCGTTCCGGCCTGCGTCCCGTGCCGGTCGTCCCCGGCGCGCAACCTGTTTTGTGATACGGAGCCATGTCGATGTTTTCAGGGTCCATTCCTGCCTTGGTGACCCCCTTTCGCGACGGGGCTTTCGATGAAAAGGCGTTTCGCCGCCTGATCGACTGGCAGATCGAGAACGGGTCGAAGGCGCTCGTTCCATGCGGCACCACGGGTGAGAATTCGACGCTGACCAATGACGAACATCACCGCGTGATCGAGGTCTGCGTCGAGCACACCGCGGGCCGCGTGCCGGTGATCGCGGGATGCGGCTCGAACGACACGGCGAGCGCGCTCATGCACATGGAATATTCGGAGAAGTTCGGCGCGGATGCCGCACTCGTCGTCGCGCCTTATTACAACAAGCCGAGCCAGGCCGGGCTGATCGCGCATTTCTCGCATCTTGCGAACAATTCCGCGCTGCCGATCGTGCTGTATAACGTGCCGGGCCGCACCGTGACGGATATCGAGCCGGAGACGGTGTGCGAGCTGGTCAACCTGTTCCCCGACAAGATCATCGGTATCAAGGATGCGAGCGGCGACCTGTCGCGCGTGGTCGATCACCGCATGGGCATCGGTCGCGCGTTCTGTCAGCTTTCGGGCGATGACGAGCTTGCGCTTCCCGCCAATGCGGCGGGCGCGGTGGGGTGCATCTCGGTGACGGCCAATGTCGCCCCCAAGCTGTGCGCGGAGTTTCAGCAAGCCTGTGTCGAGAATGATTTTGCCGAGGCGCGCCGGATCAACGACCGGCTCTACCCGCTGCACTACGCCATGTTCGAGGACAGCTCCCCCGCGCCGGTCAAATATGCCCTGTCGCGCGTGCACGACTGGATCAGCGACGAATTGCGGCTCCCGCTCACGCTGTGCAGCGAACCGGCACGGCGCGCGGTCGATGCCGCGCTCGACCATGCGGGGCTCCTGTAACCGGGTAATTGGCCGATCGCCCTTTTCTTGGACGCGATCGCACCCTACATCGCAGCGCCTATGGCACGTCCCAAACCCACAAGCTTCGACAAGCAGAAGACCGTCGCCGAAAACCGGCGCGCCCGGTTCGATTACCATATCGACGAGGTGTTCGAGGCGGGCATCGCGCTCACCGGCACGGAGGTGAAGAGCCTGCGCGGGGGTGAAGGCTCGATCGCGGAAAGCTATGCCGAATTGCGCAAGGGCGAAGTCTGGCTCGTCAATGCCAACGTCCCTGAATTCAGCCATGGCAACCGGTTCAATCACGAACCGAAACGCCCGCGCAAGCTGCTGCTCCACGAACGGCAGATTTCAAAGCTTCACGGCGCGGTGGAACGCAAGGGCATGACGCTTGTGCCGCTCTCCATCTATTTCAACGGGCAGGGCCGGGCGAAGGTGGAACTCGCGCTCGCCCGCGGCAAGAATGTCGCGGACAAGCGCGCGACGGTGAAGGATCGCGACTGGAAACGGCAGCAGCAGCGCATTCTGCGCGAACATAGCTGATCCGTTCGGCATCGCGGTTCATTCGCGATGCAGGCCGCAAGCCTTATGTTTTGCCGAAACCATCCGTTATAGTCCCCGCAATGCGTATTGCGCGCAGCGGGGTCACGGCGTACTTGCGGGACCGACGATGAAGAGCGGCGGATGAAAAAGCGACTGATCGATTGGACGCGGGGCCGGATGCCCACGCGCGAGGGGATGGCGGGCAACCGCTTTCTCGCCCCGATCGCGCATCGTTTTCTGAGCCCCGAATTGTGGCGCTTTACCCGCCGATCGGTCCCGCGCGGCGTGGCGCTCGGCCTTTTTGCCGCGTTCATCGTGCCGCTGGGCCAGATTTTCCTCGCCGCGTTCCTGGCGCTTCCCACGCGGGCGAACGTGCCGCTTGCCGCGGCGGTGACCTTCGTGACGAACCCGTTCACCGTGCCGTTCTGGGTCGTGTTCGCGAACCGGGTCGGCGGCGCGCTTTTGCGGGCGGACTATTATGCCGGGGCGCCTCTGTCCGATCATATCGACAATGGCTGGTGGAGTCGGATGGGGCAGTTCTTCGAAACCGCCGGCGTCACCGCGTTCGGCTTCGTCGTGCTTGCGGTGGGGTCCGCGATCGTCGGCTATTTCGTGTCCGGCTGGCTGTGGCGCTGGCAGGTGGGGCGCCGCCGCCGCCACGCGCTTTCCATCCGGCAGGAGGCCCGCATTCTCGCCCGCGAACGTCAGGCCGGGTCGGGCGATTGACCCCGGCGGAGCCTGTACGGGCCCGATTGCCGATTCGCGGGCGGGACGGGATCTGGCTCGCCGCGGCAGCGCTGCTGAGCGGGATACTCCTCCAACTCGTCAGCGGGCAATGGCTGCTCACGGGGGTTTATCTCAGCGGGCTGGCGGTGATGTTCGGCATCGTCTGGGCGGTGATGCCGCGGCTTTCCGCGCGCTTTTCCATTGCGGAGGCCGATAGCCCGGACGTCGAGGACTGGTCCGTGACGGCGGCGGCGATCGAATGGCCCGATGTTGCGATGGCGATCACCAATCGGCGCGGCCGCATCGTGTGCGCCAATGCCCGTTACGGCGAATGGTTCGGTTTCGACGATGCGACGCCGGGCGGCCCGTTCGAACGCGGCGATGCGGAACGGCTCCCGCAGGCGGTCAAGGATGCCTGGCGCAGTGGGGAGGCATCGCTCGACCGGCTGGTGCGGCGAAACGGGCGCTGGAATCTCAAGCTCGCGCGGGCAGGGCGGGGCGAGGATTACCTCATCTGGACCTTCACCCCGGTGGCGAGCGAGAACCAAGTTGCTGAGGTCGTCCGCCACTTGCGCGGACGCGTGGGGCGCGCACTCGGCGCGGCGGGAATACAGGCGGCGGCGGTCAATCCCGACGGGACCATCCTCGGCGCGAACGATGCGTTCGCCGCGCGTGCGACGGGCCGTGCGGACGGATCGACCACGGGGCAGGATTTCGTCGATTTCCTGACGGGCGACGAATACGAACGCTATTTCTACGCGCGGGAGGGCGAGGACGGCGATCCGCTCACGCTGGTTCACGTGCCCATCGCGGACCCCGATATTGCGCCGGGCGACATTCCGGAACTTCCGCCGACATTGTTCCTGATCCTCAACAGCGGGCCGCGCGCATCCGCGGTGTCGAGCCTGCCGGATATAGAGGCGCTGATGTCGCTCCTGCCGCTGGGGCTTGCCATGGCGGACAGGGACGGACGGTTCCTCTTCGTCAATCGCGCGTTCCGGCGTGCCGTCGCGCTCGACGAAAAGGTCGAGACGCCGTCCTTCCCCGCCGAACTGGTCGTGCACGAGGACAAAAGCGCGCTTGCCGATGCGGTGCGGCGCCATGCGGCGGGCGCGCCCGGTTCGGCCAAGGTGCCGGTCCGGCTCGAAAGCATGCCCGACGAAACCGTCTCGATCAGCCTGGCGAGCGTGCGCGGGCTGGGCGAGGCGGCGGTCATGCTCAGCCTCAAGGATTCGACCGAGGAAACCCGCCTCAAACGCCAAGTCGCGCAGGCCACCAAGATGCAGGCGGTTGGGCAGCTTGCCGGCGGTGTCGCGCATGATTTCAACAATGTTCTGACCGCGATCATCGGCTATTGCGACCTCATGCTGCTGCGCCATACGCCGGGCGACATCGATTACGATGATATTCAGCAGATCAAGGCCAATTCCAATCGCGCCGCCTCGCTGACCCGGCAATTGCTGGCCTTTTCGCGGCAGCAGACCCTGCGCCCGCAAACCTTGCAGCTTCCCGATGTGATATCGGAGGTTTCGGTCCTTCTGAAGCGGCTCATCGGTGAGAAGATCCGGCTCGTGGTGACGCATGACCGTGCGCTGGGTCCGGTGCGCGCCGATCCGGGGCAGCTGGAGCAGGTCATCGTCAACCTCGCCGTCAATGCCCGTGACGCGATGCTCGCCAAGAGCGATGGCGGCACGCTCAAGATTTCCACCCACCGCATCGGCCCGGCCGAAGTGCGCGAGCTCAACAATGATATCCTGCCGAAGGGGCATTATACCGCGCTCTGCGTCACGGATACGGGCGGCGGCATTCCGGTCGACAAGCTCGGCAAGATTTTCGAGCCGTTCTACACGACGAAGGAAACGGGCAAGGGTACCGGGCTCGGCCTGTCCACCGTGTATGGCATCGTGAAGCAGTCGGGCGGTTTCATCTTTGCCGACAGCCCGCCGGGCGGCGGCGCGCAATTCTCCGTCTACCTCCCCGTGCACACGGTGCAGCCGGGCGAGATCGTCGCCGAGCAGAAGGCCAAGCGCGTGCCGGAGCCGGAAAGCGCGGTCAGCTTCGGCGGCAATGGCGCGATCCTCCTGGTCGAGGACGAGCACACGGTACGCGCCGTCGCGGAGCGCGCGCTCAAGAGGCAGGGCTACGAGGTGACCTGCGCCGCCGATGGCGAGGAAGGGCTGGAGATCATCGGGCGCGATGGCCGGTTCGACCTGGTGGTGAGCGATGTCGTCATGCCGACGATGGACGGGCCCGCGATGGTCCGCGAAATCCGCAAGCAATATCCGCATATCCCCGTCATCTTCATGTCCGGCTATGCGGAGGAGCAGCTGCGCCGCGAAATCGACATCGCCGGCATGTATTTCCTCGCCAAGCCATTTTCCGTGGCGCAGATCGGCGAGCAGGTCGCCCGCGTCCTCGCCAAGGCGCGCGAAGGGGGCGCGGCGGGTGCGGACAATCCGCGCGTCGAATGATCACCCGCCATCTTGTCCCGGCGGAACAAAATGAATACATACGGCTTGCGGTTGACGTTTCGTGTTGGCCGCCTAGGCATTGATACGTTGCCCTGAACGGCAGCGAATCCCAATTTTTTCGTGAAGGAATTCTATCGTGGACCGGCAAAAGGCGCTCGACGCCGCACTCGCGCAGATCGACAGGGCCTTCGGCAAGGGCTCGGCCATGAAGCTGGGCAGCCGGGAGGCCATGAATGTCGAGGCGATCTCGACCGGTTCGCTCGGGCTCGACATTGCGCTTGGCATCGGCGGCCTGCCCAAGGGCCGCGTGATCGAGGTGTATGGCCCCGAAAGCTCGGGCAAGACCACGCTGGCGCTGCACGTCATTGCGGAGGCGCAGAAGAACGGCGGAACCGCCGCCTTCGTCGATGCCGAACACGCGCTCGATCCCGTCTATGCCAAGAAGCTCGGCGTCGATGTCGACGAACTCATCGTGTCGCAGCCCGACACAGGCGAGCAGGCACTCGAAATCGTCGATACGCTGGTGCGCTCCAACGCGATCGACGTGCTGGTGGTCGATTCGGTCGCGGCGCTGGTCCCGCGTGCGGAGATCGAGGGCGAGATGGGCGACAGCCACGTCGGCCTTCAGGCGCGTTTGATGAGCCAGTCGCTGCGCAAGCTGACCGGGTCGATCAACCGTTCGAAATGCATGGTGATCTTCATCAACCAGCTGCGCATGAAGATTGGCGTGATGTACGGCAATCCGGAAACGACGACGGGCGGCAATGCGCTGAAATTCTATGCGTCGGTCCGGCTCGACATTCGCCGCACCGGACAGATCAAGGACCGCGACGAGATCGTCGGCAATTCGACCCGCGTGAAGGTGGTGAAGAACAAGGTCGCCCCGCCGTTCAAGCAGGTGGAATTCGACATCATGTATGGCGAGGGCATTTCGAAGATCGGCGAGATTCTCGATCTCGGCGTGAAGGCCGGGCTGGTCGAGAAATCCGGCGCCTGGTTCAGCTATGACAGCGTGCGGATCGGCCAGGGCCGTGAAAACGCGAAGAATTTCCTCAAGGAAAACGACGAACTCCGCGAAAAGCTGGAGGCTGCCATCCGCGGCAAGACCGACAAGGTCGCCGAGGAAATGATGGTCAACCCCGGCAAGGATGACGGCGAAGAGGATTGATCGCGATGCGGGCGGAAGGCCGTGCCCTTCCGCCCGCGCGCATTTCCCGGCTTGCCCGGCATCGCGCGCTGTCCTAACTGCGTGCCATGACTTCGACGAACGACATCCGCGCATCCTTTCTCGACTATTTCGCCGGGAAGGACCATGAAAAGGTGCACTCCGCGCCGCTGGTCCCGTATAACGACCCGACCCTGATGTTCGTGAACGCAGGCATGGTCCCGTTCAAGAACGTGTTCACCGGCCTTGAAAAGCGGGACCGCCCGCGCGCCACCTCGTCGCAGAAATGCGTGCGCGCCGGTGGCAAGCACAACGACCTCGACAATGTCGGCTATACCGCGCGGCATCACACGTTTTTCGAGATGCTCGGCAATTTTTCCTTCGGCGATTATTTCAAGGAAGAGGCGATCCTCAACGCTTGGACGCTGTTGACGAAGGAGTGGGGGCTGAACCCCGACCGGCTGACGGCGACGGTCTATCACAGCGACGACGAGGCGTTCGACCTGTGGAAGAAGATCGCCGGCCTGCCTGACGAGCGCATCATCCGCATCGCGACCGCCGACAATTTCTGGTCCATGGGCGACACCGGCCCCTGCGGCCCGTGCAGCGAAATCTTCTACGACCATGGCGAGGGGATTTTCGGCGGCGCGCCCGGATCGCCGGACGAGGATGGCGACCGTTTCATCGAGATCTGGAATCTCGTGTTCATGCAGTTCGAGCAATCGGCCGACGGCACGCGCGAGCCGCTGCCGCGTCCGTCGATCGACACCGGCATGGGTCTTGAACGCATCGCCGCCGTGCTTCAAGGCGAGCATGACAATTACGACATCGACACGTTTCGCGCGCTGATTGCCGCGTCGGAGGCGCTGACCGGCGTCAAGGCGGAGGGCGACCGCGTGGCGAGCCATCGGGTCATCGCCGACCATCTGCGTTCGACGAGCTTCCTCCTTGCGGACGGGGTGCTGCCCTCGAACGAGGGGCGCGGCTATGTCCTGCGGCGGATCATGCGCCGGGCCATGCGGCACGCGCATCTCCTCGGCGCGGAGGAACCGTTGATGCACCGGCTCGTGCCCGCGCTCATCGGCGAGATGGGGCAGGCCTATCCCGAACTGGGCCGGGGGCAGGCCCTGATCGAGGAGGTGCTGGAGCGTGAGGAAACCCGTTTCCGGCAGACGCTGGACAAGGGGTTGCGCCTGCTCGACGATGAAACCGCCGCGATGACCGCCGGCGACAGCCTGCCCGGCGCGACCGCGTTCAAGCTCTACGACACCTATGGCTTCCCCTACGACCTGACCGAGGATGCCCTGCGCGCCCGCGACATCGGCGTCGACCGGGCCGGTTTCGACGCCGCCATGGCGGAGCAGAAGGCCGCCGCGCGCGCCGCGTGGAAGGGTTCGGGCGAGGCAACCTCCGACGAAATCTGGTTCGACATCGCCGAACGCGAAGGCGCGACCGAATTCACAGGCTACACGACGACGAAGGGCGAGGGCCGCGTCGTCGCCATCGTCAAGGACGGCAAGGAAGTCCAGCAGGCCGACGCCGGCGAAACCGTGACCGTGCTCACCAATCAGACGCCGTTCTATGGCGAAAGCGGTGGGCAGAGCGGCGATTCCGGCACGATCCGCGACGAGGACCGGCTGACCCTGCGCATCGACGATTGCGGGAAACCGCTTGGCCGTCTCATCACCCATCATGGCGAGGTCGAGAAGGGCAGCATCGCCGTCGGACAGACCGTGCAGATGGCGATCGACGCCGAGCGCCGCGATGCCATTCGCGCCAACCATTCGGCGACGCACCTCCTGCATGCGGCGCTGCGCCGCGCGCTCGGCGATCATGTCACGCAGAAAGGCTCGCTCGTCAGGCGGGACCGCCTGCGCTTCGATTTTTCCCATCCCAAGCCGCTTTCCGATGAAGAAATCGCCGGGGTCGAGGCCGAGGTGAACGCGGAAATCCGCCATAACGAGGCGGTTACGACCCGGCTCATGACCCCGGACGAGGCGATCGAGGCGGGGGCCATGGCGCTTTTCGGCGAGAAATACGGCGACGAGGTCCGCGTGTTGTCCATGGGCCGGGCGAACGAGGGGGCGCGCTCCTACTCGGTCGAATTGTGCGGCGGCACCCATGTCGATGCGCTGGGCAATATCGGCCTGTTCCGCATCGTGTCGGAGAGCGCGGTATCCTCCGGCGTGCGCCGGATCGAGGCGCTGACCGGCGAGGCCGCGCGGCTCTGGATGGTGGGGCGTGACGATGCGTTGAAGCAGGTCGCCGCAAGCCTGAAGACCAGCGCCGACGATGCCGCCGAGCGCGTCCGCACCATGGTGGAGGAACGGCGCCGCCTCGAAAAGGAACTGGCCGAGGCGCGCAAGGCGCTTGCACTGGCCGAAGCATCGGGTGGCGGCACGGCGCAGGCCAGCGCGGCCGAGAATATCGGCGGCGTCGGTTTCTCGGGCCAGGTGCTGCAGAACATGGACCCGAAGCAATTGCGCGGCCTGCTGGACGAGGCAAAGAAGCGCCTGGGTTCCGGGATCGCGGCCATTGCCGCGGTGAACGAAGGACGCGCCGCATTCGCGGTGGCCGTGACCGACGATCTCACCGAACGGTTCAGCGCGGTCGATCTCGTGCGGGTCGGCGTGGCGGAACTCGGCGGCAAGGGCGGCGGTGGCCGCGCCGACATGGCGCAGGGCGGCGGCCCCGATGGGGACAAGGCCGATGCCGCGATCGATTCGGTGCGGGCGGCGCTGGCGCAATAAAACCCGTGCCGCCGTCGCGATGCCTAGAGCGTTTCGGCGGCGGCGTGCAGGTCGCGATCGGCGAGCGAGGTTTTCAGTTTCGGCTTCTGGCTGAGCTTGCCCTCGCGCATGATGCGTTCGCGAAATTCGTCGCGCTTTTCATGGATCGAGGCGATGACCGGCCCGACGCCGACTCCCATGTTGACCAGCACGGATTCCGACAGCTGTAGCGAGCTTTCCAGCGTTTCGGGCACCGCATCGGTCGCGCCTGCCCGATAGAGTTCCGCCGCGTGGGCGGAATCGCGCGCGCGGGCCAAAATCGGCATTTGCGGATGGGCGGCGCGCAATTTCTTCACCAATGTCGCCGCCAGCACCGGCTCGTCCATGGTGAGGATCACGGCAGACGCCTCCGAAATGTCGATCCGGTCGAGCGCCGGTCCGCGCGCATCGGCGAACAGAAGCGGATGTTTGCGCGCGCGCGCAATGGTCACGCATTCCGGGTCGCTGTCGATGGCGAGGAACGGCCGGTCGTGCTTCACCATCATGTCCGCGATCAGGCGACCGACACGGCCGTAGCCGATAATAATCGCGCGTTCGGACGTTTCGGTATCGGTGTCGAGCGGCGGCAGGCCCGCGGCGTCGATCCGCCGCGCCATTTTCCGCCCGATCAGCGCGAGAATCGGCGTAATCGTCAGGCCGATGGCCGTCACGATCTGCCAGAATTGCGCGGTGGTGGGCTGAATCAATTGCGCGCTCGCTGCCGCGGAGAGCACGATGAGCGTCGTTTCCGAGGGGCTGCTCATCATGATCCCGGTTTCGACCGCGGTGCCGCGGCGGGCGCCCATCATCCGCAGCAGGAACCCCGTCACCACCGATTTCAGGAGCAGGATCCCGGTAACCGCCAGCGTGATCGGCCAGATGTTCGCGGCGATCACGCTGAGGTCCACGCCCATGCCGACCGTGATCAGGAACACGCCGAGCGCGAGCCCCTTGAACGGCGCGGTGATGCCCTCGACCTCAGTATGATATTCGGTTTCGGCGATCAGCAACCCTGCGAGCAGGGCGCCCACGATCGGCGAAAGCCCCACGGCCGCGGTCGCGAGCGAGGCGACGATCACGACGAGCAGGCTGGCGGCAAGGAACAGCTCCGGGCTCTTCGTCCGGGCAGCCTGTGCGAAAAGCCGCGGCAGCAGCAGGCGCCCCGCGACCATCAGCACGGCCACGGTCAGCGCGCCTGTCCAGAGCGTATGGACGAGCCCCTCCATCCCCTCCGACGCGGCATAGGGTGCCATCGCGCCGAGCAGGAAGATGATCGGCACGATGGCGATATCCTCGAACAACAGCATCGACAGCGCCGCCTTGCCCACCGGCGAACGCGTGCCCGATAGAGGCAGCACAAGCGCCGTCGACGACAGCGCCAGCGCCAGCCCCAGGCCCATCGCACCTGTCCAGTATTGCCCCATCACCATGAGCACGAACGCGATCAGCGCCGCCGAAATCGCAAGCTCGAACGCGCCGAGCCCGAAGACGAGCCGCCGCATCGACCAGAGCCGGTTGAACGACAGTTCCAGCCCGATCGTGAACAACAGCAGGATGATCCCGAACTCGGCAAAGGGTTCGAGCCCCTGCGGATCGGTGATCGTTACGTATTGAAGCCAGGGATATTCGAACACGAACCGGCCCAGGCCGAACGGCCCGACCAGCATGCCGACCAGGATGAAACCGATGATCGGCGTGATGCGGAACCGGGCAAAGACCGGAATGACGATGCCCGCCGCCCCGAGGATGACCAGCGCGTCGGACAGGACCGGGGAAAAATGGAGTTCGCTCGCCATCGTGCTCTTCTGATTATACCGAACCGCGGATTTGTGAAAGCGCGCCCATCAACCGCCGCCGGGCGAACGCGGACCGAGCGGTTGCCCGCCCGCGGCCTCGTCGTTCTGTCCGACCTTGTCTTCCAGAGGTTTGCCGACCTTGCCGGCCCATTCGATCTGGTAAAGGTCGAAACGGCGGTCGGCAAGGTTGCGCACCGTGCCTTCGGCCCGGGCCCAGGACAGGTCGGCGAGGTTCACGTCGCTGATGGTGAGGGTTTCGACATTCTCGGTCGCCTCCGCGGCGATGCCGTCGCGCGCGAACGGAAAATCGCACGGCGTCAGGATGCAGCTTTGCGCGTATTGAATGTCCATGTTGCCGACATTGGGCAGGTTGCCGACATTTCCGCTCATCACGACGAAGCACTGATTCTCGATCGCGCGGGCCTGCGCGCAATAGCGCACCCGCATGTAGCCCTGGCGGCTGTCGGTACAGAAGGGCACGAAAATGATGCGCGCACCCTCATCCACGAGGCGGCGGGCAAGTTCCGGAAATTCGCTGTCGTAGCAGATCAGCACGCCGATCGGGCCGCAGTCGGTCTGAATCGCGTCGATGCTGTCACCGCCCTTGATGTTCCACCAGTAATCCTCGTTCGGGGTGGGGTGGATCTTCTCCTGTTCGTGGACCGATCCGTCGCGCAGACAGACATAGGCGACATTGTGAATATCGCCGTCCTCCATCCGCGTCGGGTGCGAACCGCCGATGATGTTGATGTTATATTCCAGCGCCATTTTCGACAGCGCCTTGCGGATTTTCGGCGTGTAGTTCGACAACACCTCGATCGCCTCGCTTGGCGACAATTCCTGATCCGCGAAGGACAGCAGGGGCAGGGTGAACAATTCGGGAAACAGGATGAAGTCCGCGTCGTAATCCGCTGCAACATCGACGAAATATTCGATGCCGCGCATGAACTCTTCGTAATCCTTTACCTGTCGGGCCTGAAGCTGACAGGTGGCGACGCGCACGCTTTCGACATCGCGGGGCAGGCGGAACTTCGTCGGCTGATCGCGATCGACGAAGGGATTGCGCCACACCATATGCGCGGCAAAGGACTTCGACTTCTTGTCCTCGGGAAGGTATTTTTCAAGGATACCAATGGGTTCAAAGCCGTTTGCAAGCTGAAACCTCAACACCGGATCGTGCAGCTTTCCGGCGACGACCTGATCGACGTAGTCCTGCGGGCCCTCCACCTTGCGCCAGTGCCGCGACAGGTTCGGCAGACGTCCGCCAAAGGTGATGCCGGTAAGGTCGAGCCGCTCGGCCAGCGCGCGTCGTTCTTCGTAAAGGCGCCGCCCGATCCGCGTTCCCCGCACCTTCGGATCGACGCACATTTCGTAGCCATACAACCACTCGCCCGTCGGATTGTGCCGCGAACCGAAGCCGTTGCCCGTAATCTCGTCCCAGCTATGCGGACGCAGCGCGACCGAACCCAGCCGCATCGACGCGCAATACCCCACGACCTTCCCGTCGAGCTTCGCGACGAAGCAACCCTCGGGGTAGTTGTTCATCTGCCCCCGGATCTCGCCATAGGTGTAGGCGGGCAGATCGGCATAGGCGCGGCGGATTAGCGCAGCGATGCCGCTCACATCGCTGGGCCGGGCCTGACGCACTTCGAGGCGGGCGGTGGTGTTGGCCATGATGGGCTCCGTATGTCGTCGTCAAAGCAAGAAACACCGGCCACGCACCCTGCGCGACCGGTGTTTCCCTTAATCCGGCAAGGGCGGTAGGATCAGCCGCGCTTGCCCATTTCGGTTTCGAGCCCGTTCACGATGGCCTCGAAGAACTGTTCGGTCGTCAGCCAGTTCTGATCCGGGCCGATGAGCAGAGCAAGATCCTTGGTCATCTGGCCGTTCTCGACCGTCTGGATGCAGACCTTTTCGAGCGTTTCGGCAAACTTCACCACCTCGGGCGTCTCGTCGAACTTGCCGCGATACATCAGGCCGCGCGTCCATGCGAAGATCGACGCGATCGGGTTGGTGCTGGTCGCCTTGCCCTGCTGATGCTGGCGATAGTGGCGGGTGACGGTGCCGTGGGCGGCCTCGGCCTCCACCGTCTTGCCGTCCGGAGCCATCAGCACCGAGGTCATCAGGCCGAGCGAGCCGTAGCCCTGCGCCACCGTATCCGACTGCACGTCGCCGTCGTAGTTCTTGCACGCCCACACGAACTTGCCGCTCCACTTCAACGCGGAGGCGACCATGTCGTCGATCAGGCGGTGTTCGTAGGTGATCTTCTTTTCGGCGAATTTCTCGGCGAAGCCTTCGGTGTCGAACACTTCCTGGAAGAGATCCTTGAAGCGCCCGTCATAGGCTTTCAGAATCGTGTTCTTCGTCGACAGATACACCGGCCAGCCGAGGTTGAGCCCGTAGTTGAAGCTGGCGCGGGCGAAATCGCGGATCGAATCGTCGAGGTTGTACATCGCCATCGCGACGCCGGAGCTCGGGAATTCGAACACTTCCTTGTCGATGACCTGGCCGTCGTCGCCTTCGAACACGAGGCGCAGCTTGCCCGGGCCGGGGATCAGCGTGTCGGTCGCCTTGTACTGATCGCCGAATGCGTGACGGCCCACGACGATCGGATCGGTCCAGCCGGGGACAAGCCGCGGCACGTTGTCGATCACGATGGGTTCGCGGAAAACCACGCCGCCAAGGATGTTGCGGATCGTGCCGTTGGGCGAACGCCACATCTTTTTGAGGTCGAATTCCTCGACCCGCTGCTCGTCCGGGGTGATCGTCGCGCATTTCACGCCGACGCCATGTTCCTTGATCGCATTGGCGGCATCGACGGTGATCTGGTCATCGGTCTCGTCGCGCTTCTGTACCGACAGATCGTAATATTTCAGGTCGATGTCGAGATAGGGAAGGATCAGGCGTTCGCGAATCCATTCCCAGATGATCCGCGTCATTTCGTCGCCGTCGATCTCTACGACGGGGTTCTTAACCTTGATCTTCTCCATCGGCCTCGTTCTTTCTCGTCTGCATGAAAAATGGGCGCCATCGGCCCGCGTCGAAGGCCTCTTAGCAAAGGTGCGACGCGGCGCAAGGGGCGCGGACATGCAAAGCGGACCGCAGCAGCGATCTCACGAATATCGAAACGGGGGGAGGGGGCCGATGGTGGGCGTAGGAAGGATTGAACTTCCGACCCCTGCGATGTCAACACAGTGCTCTACCACTGAGCTATACGCCCACTCTTCGGCATCGTCCGGCGGAAGGGGCAAGCCCGTTTACCGCCGGTAGGCGCGTCCCACTACCGGGGCTTTCCCGAATGCGCAAGCCGTCATTTCAAAGTTTTTGCGACACGCTCCTTTTTTGCAAGTGCTCAGCGCGGGCCGCGGACCGGCGAGCGTTCGAACAGCTGCTCCACCTCGGCGACGAGATGCTTGAGATGAAAGGGTTTTGACAGCACCTTGGCCTGGGGTGCCTCCTTGCTGGCGCGCATGCTTACCGCCGCGAAACCGGTGATGAACATGACCTTCGTCGTGGGCGATACCTGCGCACAGCGTTGCGCAAGTTCGATACCGTCCATCTCCGGCATCACGATATCGGACAGCAGGAGATCGAAATGATGCGTCTGCAACAGCGGCAAGGCGGCGGTGCCCCTGTCGACGGCGACCACTTCGTACCCTGCGTTTTCGAGTGCGCGGTGCAGGTATGTGCGCATGGCCTCCTCGTCTTCGGCCAGCAGAATTCGAATCATGGTTGCCTCGATCAAGATGGGTCGCGCAAATCCGGGGGCCGGACTTCCACGGCAGATTTCGCATAGCAGGTGACGCGTAAACAAATCCTGTGCAAGCGAGGGTAAACCCCTACGGCGATTGATTCGATGGTGGGAAGCGGGCATCCTCCCGCCCAATGCACGATGGCGACGATGAGACTCCGGCAAGAGCCGACCGCGACGATATGGCGCAGTCCGGCGGATCGATACCGGGGCTTGCCCGTGCCGCGTTCACCGTCCAGGCGGGCCGCCGGGCCGGCCTGCCGCTTCTGATCGCGGTTCCCCATGCGGGGCGCGCCTATCCGCCCGCGATCCTCGACCATATGCGCGATCCGGGCGAGGCGATGGTCCGGCTCGAGGATCGTCATGTCGACGCCATCGCGCGCCGCGTCGCGGAAAAGACCGGTGCGGCGATGCTCATCGCGCAGGCGCCGCGCGCGATGATCGACCTCAACCGCGATCCGGGCGACATCGACCCGGCGATGTTCCGCGGCGATCGCACCGGGATGGTGGCGGGGGCGCGTTCGCTGCGCGGGCTGGGCCTGTTTCCGCGGCGGCTTTCGGGGATGGGCGACATCTGGCGCGGGAGCATTCCGGCGCAAGATGCGGGGCGCCGGATCGGTGCGATCCATGCGCCCTATCACGGCTGTCTCGGGCGGATGCTGGCCGACATCCGGGAGCGTTGGGGCGAGGCGGTCCTGCTCGACCTGCATTCGATGCCCTCGCTCGTGCCGGTGGATGGCGGCGGCGGGCCAGCCGCGACTCATGTCGTCGGCACGCGTTTCGGGCGCAGCTGTTCGGGCGATTTCGCCGCGGCGGCGATGCATATGCTGGAGCAGGGCGGGGTGGAGGCGGCCTTCAACCGGCCCTATGCTGGCGGATATGTGCTTGACCGGCATGGCGATCCGCGTGGCGGGGTTCATGCGATACAGCTGGAAATCGACCGCGCGACCTATCTCGCCGACGATCACGCGCCTCGCGAGGACGGGGTGGAGCGGCAGGCCGCTCTCATCGCCGATCTGGTCCATGCGCTGGCGGCGGTGGCGCGCGAACGGGCCGCGCGTGCGCAGGCAGCGGAATAGCCAAGAAAAAACCACCCCGCGCATTGCGCGAGGTGGTCAAGGTTCAGGGAGGTGGCGCCAATGGCGCCTGTCTGCCGGCCATGAGGGAAACCGGCGAGAACGACTCTGCAGATAGGTCGATTGTCGGATCGTGACAAGCCTGCATCACGAAACAAATATTTGTTTTTAACGGGAACAAAAACGCCGGCCGCGTTTTGCGCGCGGCCGGCGACGTTCCTGTCCGTGTAGAATGAACTCAGGCGTTGGCGGTCTGTGACACGGGGCCCTTGCCCTGGTTCACTTGGCGCCCGAAGATTTCGCGCGTCAGATCGAGCGAGAAGAGATGCGCATAGACCAGCGACAGCAGCCCGTTCTGATTCCAGGTGCGGAGCTGATCGCCGCGCATTTCGCGCAGCTTTTCCTGATCCACCATCTGGAAACCGCGATAGATGAACGGGTCGCTGCTTTCGTCACGGCGAATGGCAACCTCGCCATCCATGAGCAGGTCGTGCTTTTTCAGTTCCTGCATGAAGGCGGCGGTGCGCTGGCCGGCCTGCTCGAACTGCTCGTTGAATTTGAGGATGTTCTGCGTCGCGGTGCTGGGCTGCCCCTCGTCGTTGAACAGGCGTTCGCCTTCGTCGAATTCACCGACAAGATTGCTCGACGGGTCGTAGCACAGCGAAAGCTGATCCGTGTCGGGCGACAGCTTGGCGAGGAGAAAGGGATAGCGGCGCGCATAGGCCGGGACATAGGCGGGTGTCGTCATCGTGCCTTCGTCGTCGAAGAAGGTGTTGATCCCTTCATTCAGCCCCATCAGTGCGAGCGGAACCGGATTGTCGCCGGACGAAAAGATGATGGGATAGTTGCGCTGCGCCGAGGGGAACTCCTCGACCGTGAGCGGAACGGCATGCTGCTTCGCGAGCCAGGGCGCCTTTTCCGTGCTCAGCGCGCGAAAATTGCCGTGTTCGTTGCTGTTGAGCGGAACAAGGCCGTTGTAGAAGATCGGCAGGTTGGCGTTTTGCGGCGCGCTGGCCATAGGAATTCTCCGGTACAGACAATTGAGCTTCGGGTGATTGCGAAATATCGTGCGGGGACGGTGGCCGCCCCCCGGATGGCATGGCGCTTTAGGCGAGCGGTGCAGGCGGTGCAAGGCGGTCGCATCGCGGCCCATGCGTCCGCGAGCAGCCTCAGATCAACTTGCCGGGGTTCATGATATTGGCAGGGTCGAGCGCATGCTTGATCGCCGCCATCACGTCGAGCGCGGCCGCCGCATGCGTATCGCGCAGCATGTCGCGCTTGTCCTGCCCGATGCCGTGTTCGGCGGAGATCGAGCCGCCCCATTCGCCGACGCGGGCATAGACGCGGCGGCTGATCGCCTTGCCGTCGGCGGCCTCCCACGCGGCTTCCTCTGCACCATCGGGCGCGATCACGTGGAGGTGGATATTCCCGTCGCCCAGATGGCCGAATCCCACGACATCGTGGTCGGGCCAGTCGGCGGCGATGTCCCCGGCGATGAAATCCATGAAATCGGGCATTTTCGCGACCGGCACGGAAATGTCGTGCTGCACCGCGGGGCCGCGCGCCTTTTCGGCGGGCGCGATCGTCTCCCGCAATTGCCAGAACGCTTCGGCCTGCGTTTCATTGGCCGCGATGGCGGCATCCTCGACCAGGCCGTTCTCGAACGCGGCCATCATCGCGGCCTCCACCCGGTCGCCCAGCGTCTCGGCATTGGTCTCGTCCGCCACGAATTCGAGCAGGGCGTGCCAGCCATGCGCCTCCTGCAGCGGCGCCTGCGCATCGGGAAGATAGGCGATAACATCGTCGAGACAGGCTTGCGGCAACACCTCGAACCCTTCGAGCGCGTCGCCCATCGCATTCTCGCAATGGAGGAGGAGCCGGCGCGCTTGGTGAAGGTCGGGCACACCCGCCCAGACCACGCGCCGCTCCGCGACTTCGGGCGAAAGGCGCAGCACCGCGGTGCTCACGATGCCGAGCGTCCCTTCGGAGCCGATCCACAATTGCTTGAGATCGAAACCGCGATTGTCCTTCTTCAACGCGGTCGTGAGGTCGAGCACGCGCCCGTCGGGGAGCACGACCTCGATCCCCGCGACGAGGCTGCGCATCGCCCCGTGGCGCAAGACCTGCGTCCCGCCCGCGTTCGTCGCGATCAGCCCGCCGACCGTCGCCGAACCCTTCCCGCCGAGCGAAAGGGGGAAGCGCAACCGCTCCGCCTCCGCCGCTTCGTGAAGGGTTTGAAGCACGACGCCTGCGCCGCACCGCGCGGTGCGCGCTTCGCCGTCGATGGTCATGGCGTTCATCCGGCGCAGCGAGAGCAGCAGCGCATCGCCGCTTTCATCGGGCGTCGCGCCGCCGACCATGCCGCTGTTCCCGCCCTGCGGCACGATCGGCACGCCGTGTTCGGCGCACAGGGCCACGATGCGCGAAAGCTGCGCCGTATCCGCGGGCTGCGCAAGCGCGCGCGCGCGGCCCGTATAGCGCCCGCGCCAATCGGTGAGCCAGGGCTCCATCGCATCCGCGTCGCGGCTCAACCCCTTGTCGCCGAGGATGTCGTGCGCGTGTGCGAGAAAGGTTTCGTGATCGTGGTCGTTCGCATTCGTCATGGCACCGCGCCTTGCCATATCGCGCGCGCCATGTCGCCCCCGTTTGCGGGTTGCGGGTGGCTGCATCGCGCGCACCGCCCGCGAATTTGTGATGCCGTCGAATTTTCCCACAGAATCCGAAAGGTTAAGCCATCATTCAAGGCGCGAAGCCCAGACCGCCCCAAATTGCATGTTGCACCTGCACAGCAGCGGTTTCATAGCTGTTGTCGTTCAACCAGTACGGGGTCGGTTTCGGACAATCATAATGGCTTTCGACGTTCTCTGGATTGCGCCTCTTTCGCTGCTGAGCGGGGCGTTCGCGATCGGCGCGGCGGAAATGGGCTGGAACACGAACGAGTTGGAGGATGCCATCCATGCCCCCGGCGACGATCTCACATTCGAACAGACGCGCAGCCGGATCGTCGTGCGGGTCACGCCGTTCGGTTCGCAGAATCGCGATCCGCAGCGGCAGGCCGTCACGCAATTGCGGCCGCTCGACGGGAAGAGCGAGGAATGCCTGGCGCTCGCCGATGTCGCGGGTGTGCGGCTGGGGCAGGGGCGCCTGCTGCTCTTCATGCGCGACCGCCGGATCTACAGTGCGAATTTCGAACGCTCCTGCCCTGTCGAAAGCTTTTATTCCGGCTTTTACGTGGAACGGCCGAGCGACGGACGCATCTGTGCCGGGCGAGAGGAATTGCACGCCCGGTCCGGCGCCGACTGCACGCTCAGCAGTTTTCGCGGCATGACGGCGGAGGATTGACGCGCCGGCATGCACGGAAATACGAGGAGAACTTGACTTTTTCCCGCTTTGCTCCATAGCCCCGCGGACGGTTCGCCGCAGTGATATGGGGTCCCGATCCGGGGCCTTTCGAATGCCGGCATGTCTTGGCTTGCCGCCGAAGCCAACAGGGATGCGGGCATAATCGAATGCCCCGCGTCCTGTTGCCGTCCCATCGTTGCCGCCCGCCCATCGGTCGGCCAACCCGGTCCGGATGCGACCGTTTTTCGTATCCCTTATAAATAGAGTGCCTCAATGAAATTTGCCGATCTCGGCCTTTCCGAAGAATTGCTGAAATCGGTCGAAGCGGCCGGTTACGACGAACCCACGCCGATTCAGGCGCAGGCGATCCCGTCCGTGCTGATGATGCGCGACCTCATCGGCATCGCGCAGACCGGTACGGGGAAGACCGCGGGTTTCGTGCTCCCCATGATCGACATTCTCGCGCATGGCCGCCGCCGGGCCCGCATGCCGCGCTCGCTCATCCTCGAGCCGACGCGCGAACTCGCCGCGCAGGTTGCGGAGAATTTCGAGAAGTACGGCGTCAATCACGACCTGAAAATGGCGCTGCTCATCGGCGGGGTGCAGATGGGCGACCAGGTCCGCGCGCTCGACGAAGGGGTCGACGTTTTGATCGCGACGCCGGGCCGGCTCATGGATCTGTTCGAGAGGGGCAAGATCCTGCTCACCGGTTGCGACCTGCTCGTCATCGACGAGGCGGACCGGATGCTCGACATGGGCTTCATTCCCGACATCGAGAATATCTGCACCAAGCTGCCGACGCAGCGTCAGACCCTGCTCTTTTCCGCGACGATGCCGCCGCCCATCAAGAAGCTGTCGGACAAGTTCCTCTCCAATCCCAAGCATATCGAGGTGGCGCGTGCCGCGACCACGAATGTCAACATCACGCAGTTCAAGGTGCCCGTCACCCCGCGGGGCAAGCGCGGCATGCTCCGCAAATTGCTCAAGGAAGACAATGTCCGCACGGCTATCGTGTTTTCCAACCGCAAGACCACGGTGAAGGAACTGGCCAAGAACCTGCAAAGCTATGGCTTCAAGGCGGGCGAAATCCATGGCGACATGGACCAGTCGAGCCGGACGAAGGAGCTGGAACGGTTCAAGGCGAGCGAGATCAACATCCTGTGCGCAAGCGACGTCGCCGCGCGCGGCCTCGACGTCAAAGGGGTGAGCCACGTCTTCAACTATGACGCGCCCTGGCACCCGGACGATTACGTGCACCGCGTGGGCCGCACCGGTCGCGGCGGGGCCAGTGGCCGGGCCTTCACCTTCGTCACCGACGCCGATGCCGAGGCTCTTCGCGAGATCGAGAAGCTGACCGGGACAAAGCTCGAAAGTTTCGAGGATGCGCAGGACAAGCCTGCAAAATCGCAGAAGAAACCTTCGACCGAAGAAGCGGTCAGTGCCTCCGAACAGGACACCGCGAAGAAGGGCGCCCCCGAAAAGGACACTTCCGAAAAGGAAAGCGGCGAAAAGCCGAAGCGCACGCGCAGAACCAAGCGGCAGAACGCAGACGACCAGCCCGCACCGCCGCGCAAGGAACGCGCCGCACGGTCCGAAGACGATACCGCCGCGCCCCGTGCAGCACCGGCGCCGGCACCCGCGCCGAAGCGTGAGGCAAAGGCGCGGATGCCAGAACCTGCGGGCGAGTGGAACGGGCCCGTTCCCGATTTCCTCGCGGTATCGGCGACCTGAGCCGCTCTTGCCCGCCCTGCCGCCCGGTGATCGGGCGGAAGGGCGGCGTGCGGCCTCAGGCCAGTTGCACGAAGCTGTCGATCACGCGCTTGACGGTTCCGCTTTCGAACGCGATCTCCAGCTTATTGCCTTCCTGGCCCTGCACCTCGCCATAACCGAACTTGTCGTGGAACACGCGCTGTCCAATGGCGATGTCGGAGCGTGGTTTCGCGGCAAAGCTCGCCGCGCTGCGCCGCGATTCCGCGATACGTTTGGGCGCGGCGTCGAAATTGCCGGCGCTGGCGCGTTTGAAGCCGGGGCCGCGCGTCTGCGTGCGCGATGGGCGCGCCTCGGCGACATGGGCGAACGGGTCGTCCCGCTCCGACCAGTTCGCGCGCCATAGCGATGCGCCGCCCGACATGGTGGTTTCCGCATCGATCATGTCGTCGGGCAATTCCTCGATAAAGCGGGAGGGGATCGCGCTGTTCCATTGCCCGTAAATGCGGCGATTGGCGGCATAGAGTATGGTACAGTGCCGCCGCGCCCGCGTGATCGCGACATAGGCGAGCCGCCGCTCCTCCTCGAGCGAACGCAGCCCCCCTTCGTCCAGCGCCCGCTGCGACGGGAACACCCCTTCTTCCCAGCCGGGCAGGAAGACATAATCGAATTCCAGCCCCTTGGCCGCATGGATCGTCATAATCGTCAGCGTGTTTTCCTGATCCCCGCGATCGTTGTCCATCACGAGGCTGACATGTTCGAGGAACGCACCGAGCGTCTCGTAATCCTCCATCGCGCGGGCGAGTTCGGACAGGTTTTCGAGCCGTCCCGCCGCCTCGGCGCTTTTTTCCTTCTGCAACGCCTCGGTATAGCCCGATTCGTCGAGCACGGTGCGCGCCAGCTCCGCAGGCGAAAGCGTCTTCGCCTCGTCGCGCCAGCGGGCGAAATCGCGCATCAGGGCGAGCAGCGTATTGCGCGCCCGCGCCGGCAATTCATCACTGTCGCAAATGTCGAGTGCGGCGGCAGCCAGCGGCATTTCGTTCGCCCGCGCATGACGGTGCAGCTTCTCAAGCGTCTTCTGACCCAGCCCGCGCTTGGGCGTATTATAGATGCGTTCGAAGGCGAGGTCGTCGCTCGGCTGCGCGATGATGCGAAGATAGGCGATCGCATCCCGGATCTCCGCCCGTTCGTAGAAACGAAACCCCCCGATGATCTTGTAATTCAGCCCGATCTGGATGAAGCGATCCTCGAACTCGCGGGTCTGGAACTGTGCGCGCACGAGGATCGCCGCGCGGTCGAGCGATATGCCGTCGCGCATCATCGTCTCGGCCATTTCGCCGACGCGCCGCGCTTCCTCCGGCCCGTCCCACACGCCGATCACCTTCACCCTGTCGCCGGCGTCCGCCTCGGTCCAGAGCGTCTTGCCGAGCCGTTCGCTGTTCGCGCCAATGAGCTGCGAGGCGGCGGCGAGGATCTGCGGGGTGGAGCGATAATTCTGTTCGAGGCGGATCACTTTCGCGCCGGGAAAATCCTTTTCAAACCGGAGGATATTGGCGACTTCTGCGCCGCGCCATGAATAGATCGACTGATCATCGTCGCCCACGACGCAGATATTGTGCCCGTCCGGTCCCTTGCTCTGCGCAATCATGCGCAGCCAAAGATACTGCACCGTGTTGGTGTCCTGATATTCGTCCACCATGATATATTTGAAGCGGCTGCGGTACTGGTCGAGGACGTCCGCCTCCCGCCGCAGGATGTTCAGCATGTGCAACAGCAGATCGCCGAAATCGCAGGCGTTCAGCGCCTTCAGCCGATCCTGATACAGGCGGTAGAATTGTTCGCCCCGCCCGTTGGCGTAGGCCTCGTTCTCCTCCGCATCGAGATCGCCCGGGTTCAGCCCGCGGTTTTTCCAGCGGTCGATGAGCCCGGCGAGTTGCTTGGCCGGAAAGCGTTTTTCATCCACGTCGTTCGCGGTGATCAGCTGCTTGAGCAGGCGGAGCTGATCGTCGGTGTCGATGATGGTATAATTCGATTGCAGCCCGACAAGCTCGGCATGGCGGCGCAGCATCTTGGCCGCGATGGCGTGGAACGTGCCGAGCCATGGCATACCCTCGACCGCCGGGCCGATATGGTGGCCGACGCGCTCGCGCATTTCGCGCGCGGCCTTGTTGGTAAACGTCACGCACAGGATCTCGCTCGGCCAGGCGCGGCGCGTCGCGATGAGATGCGCCATGCGCGCGGTGAGAGCCGCGGTCTTCCCCGTCCCCGCACCGGCGAGCATGAGCACCGGCCCCTCCGTCGTCAGCACCGCATCGCGTTGCGGCGCGTTCAATCCGCGCAGCCATGGCGCTTCGGAATGGTCATCGGAAAGGCGGGCGGGTGCGGGGGGATCGATATGCGTCACCCGCGAACAGGTAGGGAACGCGGGCCCACCGCGCAAGCGCCGGTGCAGGCGGGGGCGGAACAATTTGTGGAACGGGGCGTAACTATCGGGAATGACGAATTTACGAAGGAGGACTCACATGAAGAATATCCTGATGGCAGGCGCGGCATTGATGCTTAGTGCGGCTCCCCTGGCCGCCACGGCGCAGGACATGGACGACAGCGCGTCCTATGAAATGACCGCGGATCAGATGTCGTCTTACGAAGGCTGGCCCGCGAATTATCGCACGATGTACGATGGCTGGCCCATGGAGCGTCAGACGAGCTACTGGCTCCTCCCCGAGGCGCAGCAGACCGATTTCTGGATGCTGGAGCCGATGGAACAGCAGGCTTTCTGGCTCCTCACGACGGAGCAGCGCAACAAGCTCTATGCCATGAACGCGGATCAACGCGGCGCCGCATGGGATGCCGTCACCACGCAGATGCGCAACCAGATGCAGGGCAATTCCGCATCCGCCAGAAATAACAACATGGGCAACAGCACCATGAGCAATAGCGGATCGATGGCGTCGAACAACGGCCAGGTCCGCTATGTGAAGAAGGAAATCGTGCAGGGCGGTGCCCGCGCGACGCAGCCCGCCGATTATCCGGTGTGCAGCGCGACCATCACCGACAGCTGCATCAACCCCTATGCCGCAGGACAGCGCGGGCCCAAGCCGCTCGACTACTGGCCCGGCAAGCCTGCCAGCGAAATGTAAGCGCTACCCAGGCAAAAGGAGAAGGGCGGTCCCGTCGCAGGCGGCCGCCCTTTTTCATGCGCGCCATACGAGTGCCGGGGTTCAGCGCAGGCGAAGGAGGTGCAGGCTGGCCTTGCCGCTATGGCGCACGGTTTCGACGTCGAAACCCTTGACCGCGACGTCCTCGCCGCGTGCGGTTTCGATGCTGATCCAGGCCGACGGCGCGATCCAGCCCAGCCGGTTCAGCCGGTCGAGCGCCACCGATCCCGCGCCCGTATCATAAGGCGCGTCCATCATGATGAGGTCGGGCTGCTCCTTCGCGGGGCCGAGCGAAAGCACGGAACCCGCGCGCACGTCGCAGCGGTCCTGCGCCCGCAGGTTCGCGATATTGCGGCGCAGTGCCCGGATCGCGGCGGCGTCCTGTTCCACCATCAACACCCGCGCCGCACCGCGCGACAACGCTTCGAGCCCGAGCGCGCCGGACCCTGCGAACAAATCGGCGACGAAAAGCCCCTCGAAACTGCCGAGCCGGCTCGTCAGCATGGAAAACAGCGTTTCGCGCGTGCGGTCCGCCGTGGGCCGCGTGGCATCGCCATCGGGCGCGGTGATCGCACGCCCGCGCCATTCGCCGGCAATGATCCTCATTTTTCGGCCTTGCGCATGATCTGCTTGCGAAACTGCGCGACGTCGCTGCCCCGGATTTCATCCGCCGCGCCGCGCGGCAAATCGTCGAGCGCGAACGGCCCGTAGGACAATCGCATCAGCCGGGAAACCTGAAGCCCGAGATGTTCGAGCACGCGGCGAACCTCCCGGTTCTTCCCCTCGGTCAGGGTCAGTTCGATCCACTGATTCCGGCCTGTGCGCCGTTCCAGATTGGCATCGATGCTGCCGTAACGCACGCCTTCGATCTCGATCCCGTCCATGAGATCCTCGAGCTGTTCCTGGCTCACGTCGCCGAAGGTGCGCGCGCGATAGGTGCGCGGGATCTCGCTGCTCGGCAATTCCATGGCGCGCTTCAATTCGCCGTCATTGGTCATGAGCAGCAAACCCTCGGTATTGAGGTCGAGCCGTCCGACCGGCATCACGCGCGGCGCCCCGCGCGGCAGGGCATTGCGCAGGGCGTCATAGATCGTCGCGCGCCCCTTGGGATCGCGCTCCGCCGTCAACAATCCGCTCGGCTTGTGAAAACGGAACAGGCGGGGGGCCTCCGCCGCGCCGACGGGCTTGCCATCGACCGCCACACCGCGCAGCGAGGTCAGCACCACCGCCGGCGTGTCGAGCCTTTCCCCGTCGAGCGTGACGCGGCCATCCTCGATCATGCGCTCGACATCCCGGCGGGAGGCGACCCCTGCGCGCGCCAGCAGCTTGGCAATACGGTCGCCTTCGCGTTTGGGGAGCGAGGGTTCGGGACGCGTCGTGTCGCGGCCCGCCGGTTTCTTGCGCGGGCGCCCGCGATCCGGATTGGCGCGGTCGAAATTGCCGCGTTCGGGGCGCGGGCCGTTGCGGGAGGAACCGTCCGTCCGGCGGGACGATCGCGATGGGGGGCGTTGCTTGTCGTTCACGTTTGCGCCATGCGCCATCGGCTCTTTGGTTACAAGCGTGGACATGAAACGGGCGGCATCGTTTGCAGACGTGCGGCGATGCTCTAACACCATCGGCGGCGCCGGCGACGCGGCGGGTACAGGAGCGGCAATTGACCGAGACGACGAGCAACCATTCTGCGGCAAATGCCGCGCAAACCCCGGCCGACGCCGCGCCGGGGGAGGGGAAGAAGCCCGGCTGGCGCGAATTGCTGGCCGCGCTGCGCAATCGCAAGACGGCGTATATGGCGCTGTTCGGCTTTGCCTCGGGCCTGCCCTTCGCGCTGTTTCTCGGCACGCTCTATGCCTGGTTTACGGAGGCCGACGTCGACCTTGAAACGATGGGCGTGTTCTCGCTCATCGGGCTGGCCTATTCGTTTCAGTTCCTGTGGTCGCCGCTCGTGGACCGGGTCGATATTCCGTTTGTCCGCCGCCTCGGCAAGCGCAAGCAATGGATCGCGCCGGCGCAATTGCTGCTCGGCATCATCCTTATCACGATGTCGCTGCTCAATCCCGGTGAAAGCCTCGGGTGGTTCTCCCTGCTGGCGGCGGTCGGCGCCTTTGCCAGCGCGACGCAGGATATCGTCATCAATGCCTGGCGCATCGACATCGCCGATGAAGAGGCGACGATCGACATCCTGTCCACCATCACGCAGATGGGATTTCGGCTCGCATCGCTCGTCGGTGGTGCGCTCGCGCTGATCGTGGCGGAGCGGATCGGATGGCCCGGAACCTATGTGATGATGGGCGGGATCATGCTGTTCATCGGGATCGTGGGCCTGTTCGCGCCCGATGCCCGCGCCGGAAGCGCGGCCAGCGTCGCGGCGAGCGCCGAGGAGCTGGAGCAGCTTTATACCAAGGGCGAGCTGACGCCGAAGGTGCGCAATTATGCGCTGGCCGCCGTCGGCCTGCTGTGGGGCTGGGCGCTCGTCACCGTGGGGGTGTTTATGTACCGGTCGATGACCGCGGTGCCCGAATTGCGCCCCGATCCGACGCAGTTCACGGCCACCTATGGCCCGCTCATCGTGGTGGCGACGATCGTATTGCCGTCCTTCATCGCGGCATGGCTGGTCAAGATGCAGCGCGAGGGCCGCCACGTGCTCACCGAAAGCGCGGATGGCGCGGATGCCGTCAACCCGGTTGCGGATCACCTCTACCGCGCGCTGATCCTGCCGCTTACCGAATTCGTCGGGCGGATGGGGTGGTCGCTCGTGCTGATTTTCGCGCTCGTGCTGACCTACCGGATCTGCGACGCGATCTGGGGCACGTTCGCCTATCCGTTCTATCTCGGCGAGCTGAACTACACCAATGACGAGGTGGCGGTCGCGTCGAAATTCTTTGGCGTGGGTGCGATCATCCTCGGGCTGGCGCTCGGCGGGTATCTCATCACCGTGCTGGGGCGGATGGCGGTGCTGACGCTGGGTGCGGTGCTGGCCGCGGCGACGAACCTGCTATACGCCGATCTCGCCATCGGCGGCGCCACGATGCAGGCGGTGAGCGATGCGATCGGCTTCACATATCTTGTCGAGACCTTCGGCGGGACGGAGCGGCTCGCACGGTTGATGATCACCATCGCGGGCGAAAATCTTGCGGTCGGGATTGCAGGGGCGGCCTATATCGCGTGGCTGTCGTCCATCGTGGCCAAGGGGTATAGCGCGGTGCAATATGCGCTGCTCGCGTCGCTGACGCTCCTGGTCGGGACATTGGGGCGGGGCGCGCTCGGACAGCTGATCGAGGAGCGCGGATATTACGACGTGTTCCTGTTTACTGCGCTGATCGGGGCGGTGGCGGTGGTGCTGTGCGTGCTGGAATGGATACGGGTGACGCGCCGCGACGCGCGCACGGCCTAATCCGGAAATTCTCCGTTGGCGCGGAGCACCTCTCCCGCGAGATAGAGCGAGCCGCCGATGAGGATGACCCCGCCATCGGCGCGCCCGGCGATACGGGCGAGTGCGTCGCCCACATCGCGCGCCGTGTCCCCGTCCGTCATCGCCGCGATCCGTTCGGGCGGATGGTGCGGATGGCCGCCTATCGGAACGCCCGTCACGCTTTGCAAATGCGGTGAGACAAGGGCGAGGAACCGCTCCGCATCCTTGTTCGCCAGCATGCCGATCACTGCGTGCACGGGGCGGTCCAGCCCCGCGCAGAATGCGGCGAGCACGCGCGCGGCATCGGGGTTATGCCCTCCGTCGAGCAGCACGTCGAAGCCCGGCGCCATCGCGGTCAGCGGCCCCTTGCGCAGCCATTGAAGCCGGCCCGGCCACCGCGCATTGCGCAGCCCCGCGGCGATGGCCTCTGCCGACACGGTGACGAAATCCTGATGCCGGAGCATCGCGATGGCGAGCCCGGCATTCTCCGCCTGAAACGCGCCGGAAAGCGCGGGCGGGGGGAGGGTGAGCGCGCCGTGCCGGTCATGATATTCCAGCATGTCGCCGCCCGTGATCGACCAATCCGCCCCGCGCATGTGCAGCGGCGCACCGGCGGTGCGCGCCGCACGCTCCACCTCGGCCTGCGCATCGGGTCCGTAGGATTGGGTGACGACCGGGCGCCCCGGCTTCACGATGCCTGACTTTTCGAACGCAATGCGCGCCATCGGTTCGGCAGGCGCGCCATCCTCCGGTGCGAGCAGGAATTGTTCGTGGTCGAGCCCGAGCGACGCGATCCCGCAACAGGCCGGATCCGCAATGACATTTGTCGCATCGAACCTGCCGCCAAGCCCGACCTCCACGATGGCGGCATCGGCCTCGTGCCGGGCGAAGGCGAGGAACGCCGCCGTTGTCGTAATCTCGAAAAAGCTCGCCGCGATCGACCCGCGCGCGTCGAGCACCTCGCCCAGCAGATCGGCCAGCATGGCATCGCCGATCAGTTCGCCCGCGATGCGAATCCGTTCGTTGTAACGGACGAGATGCGGGCTGGTGAACTGGTGGACCCGCTTTCCATCCGCCTCCAGCATGGCGCGCAGGAACGCGCAGGTCGACCCCTTGCCATTGGTGCCCGCGACATGGAACACCGGCGCAAGGCGCAGATGCGGATCGCCCAGCGCGGCGAGCAATTGCCGCACGGGGCGCAGGCTTAACCGCCCCTGCGGCAGCGACAGCGCGGCCAGCCGGTTCAGCTGTTCCTGAACCCGCGGATCGTCCGACGTCGCGAAATCGCGCGGGCGTGCGGGCTCAGGCGGCCCTGGCACCGGCCATCAGATAGTCGATGATCGTCACCAGCCGTTCGCGCAGGTCGTGCCGGTCGACCACCATGTCGATCATCCCGTGCTCGAGCAGATATTCCGCGCGCTGAAACCCGTCGGGCAGTTTTTCGCGGATCGTGTCCTGAATGACGCGCTGTCCGGCAAAGCCGATGAGCGCACCGGGTTCCGCCATCTGAATATCGCCGAGCATGGCATAGCTTGCCGTGACGCCGCCCGTCGTCGGGTCGGTCAGCACGACGATATAGGGCAGGCCCGCTTCTTTCAGCCGGCGGATCGCGACCGTGGTGCGCGGCATCTGCATGAGCGACAGAATGCCTTCCTGCATGCGCGCGCCGCCCGCCGCGGTAAAGATGACGAACGGGCATTTTTCCTTCACCGCCCGGTCCACCCCGGCAAGGAACGCGGCGCCCACCGCCATGCCCATGGAGCCGCCCATGAAGCCGAAATCCTGCACCGCGACGACCGCGCGGCGCCCGTCGATCGTGCCCAGCGCATTGGTCAGCGCATCGGGATGCGGTGCATTGTGGCGCGCGGCCTTCAGCCTGTCGGCATATTTCTTGGTGTCACGGAACTTGAGCGGATCCTCGCTCACCGCGGGCGAGGGCAGCACTTCGTAGCCAGCGTCCATGATCTGCGTCAGGCGGGTATCGGCGCCGATCCGCCCGTGATGCTCGCACCGTGGACAGACCCAGAGGTATTCCTCGTAATCCTTGACGAAGAGCATCTCTTCGCAGGACGGGCACTTGACCCACAGATTGTCGGGCGTTTCCCGCTTCGTGGTGAAGGGCAGGCGATTGCGTACCTGCGTGAGCCAGCTCATGCGATTTCCTTTCTTGCGCCGTGCACCGCATCGGCCAGCGCCTTCGTCAGCTCGCGAATCGGGTCCGCCGCCGCGTTCCCGTGTTCGGCGATCAGCTCGACCAGCGCGGAGCCAACCACGACCCCGTCGGCAACCGCGGCGATGGCGCCCGCCTGTTCCGGGGTGCGCACGCCGAAACCGACCGCCACCGGGAGTTCGGTTCGGGCCTTCAATGCGGCGACCGCCGTTTCGATGGAGGCCATCGCGGCCTGCTGCTTGCCGGTGATGCCGGCGACCGACACGTAGTACAGAAACCCGCCCGCACCGTCGAGCACGGCGGGCAGCCGCGCCGCGTCCGTGGTCGGCGTGGCGAGACGGATGATGTCGAGCCCTTCGCCGCGAAGATGCGTGCCGAGCTCGCTATCCTCCTCGGGCGGAATGTCGACGCAGATGACGCCGTCGACGCCCGCATCCTTCGCCGCGCGCGCGAACCAGTCCGCCCCGCGCCGCACCATCGGATTGGCATAGCCCATGAGCACGAGCGGCACGTCGGGATGGCGGTCGCGAAACCCCCTCGCCAGGTCGAGGATGTCCCGCGTCGTCGTGCCCTTGGCCAGCGCGCGCAGGTTCGCATTCTCGATCGCGGGGCCGTCGGCCATCGGATCGGTGAACGGCATGCCCAGTTCGATCACATCGGCGCCGCCCGCGACCAGCGCGTCGAGATTGGCGGCGGTATCGCCATCGCCCGCCGTCACGAAACAGATGAGCGCGGGGTGCCCCTTGCCGAATGCCTTTTGAAAGCGGTTCACAGCTCCACTCCCAATGCTTCGGCGACGGTGAAGATGTCCTTGTCCCCGCGTCCGCACAGATTGGCGAGGATGATCGCGTCCTGCGGCATTTCGCGCGCGCGTTTCACGACCGCGGCAATGGCATGGCTGGGTTCGAGCGCGGGGATGATCCCCTCCGTCCGGCAGAGCAGCTGAAACGCGTCGAGCGCTTCCTTGTCCGTGATGTGCGAATAATCGACCCGGCCCGATTCCTTGAGCCAGCTGTGTTCGGGGCCGATGCCGGGATAGTCGAGGCCTGCACTGATCGAGTGGCCCTCGATGATCTGCCCGTCCTCGTCCTGCAGCAGGTAGGTCTTGTTGCCGTGGAGAATGCCCGGCGATCCGCCCGCGAGCGAGGCGGCGTGTTCCTTGTCGAGGCCGTGGCCCGCCGCCTCGATCCCGAGCATGCCGACATCCGCATCGTCGAGGAAGGGATGGAACAGCCCGATGGCGTTCGACCCGCCGCCGATCGCCGCGACGAGCAGGTCGGGCAGGCGTCCGGTGCGCTGCATCATCTGCTCGCGCGCTTCGTGGCCGATGACGCTTTGAAAATCGCGGACCATTTCGGGGTAGGGGTGCGGCCCGGCGGCCGTGCCGATGATGTAGAACGTGTCATGCACATTCGCGACCCAGTCGCGCATGGCATCGTTCATCGCGTCCTTGAGCGTCGCCGAACCGGAACTGACCGGCACCACCTTCGCGCCGAGCAGCCGCATGCGGAATACGTTGGGCTGCTGCCGCTTTACGTCCTTTGCCCCCATGTAGATGACGCAGGGCAGGCCGAAACGCGCCGCCACCGTCGCCGTCGCCACGCCATGCTGTCCGGCGCCGGTTTCCGCGATGATCCGCGTCTTGCCCATGCGCACGGCGAGCAGGATCTGCCCGATGCAATTGTTGATCTTGTGCGCGCCGGTGTGATTGAGTTCGTCACGCTTGAACCAGATCTGAGCGCCCTTGCCGTCGGGCGCATCCTTGCGCAATTCCTCGGTCAGTCGTTCCGCGAAATAGAGCGGGCTGGGCCGTCCGACGTAATGGGTGAGGAGATCCTGGAACTCCGCGTCGAAGGCGGGGTCTTCCTTCGCCGCGCGATATTCCCGGTCGAGATCGAGGATCAGCGGCATCAGCGTTTCGGACACGTAGCGCCCGCCGAACTGGCCGAAATGGCCCCGGTCGTCAGGCTGGTTGCGAAAGCTGTTGGGCATGCCGGTTTGCGATGTGGTTTCCATGCGCCCGCGATTGGCAGAGCATCGCGGCGAAGTCCAGATGTGTCAGCGCGTGCGCACCGCGCGGGCAAAGGCGGCGATGGCGGCGGCATCCTTCACACCGGGCGCACTTTCCACACCGGACGACACGTCGACGAGTGCGGGCCGCGCCTCGGCCATCGCCTCGCCGACATTCGCGGGGGACAATCCGCCCGCAAGACCCCATGGCACGCCGCCATCGTAACCATGCACCAGCGCCCAGTCGAAGCGCAGGCCCATGCCGCCCGGAAGCTGTCCCACCGGCGTCTTCGCATCGAACAGGAGCATGTCGACCGCGCCGGTATAATCGCGCGCCCGCGCAATGTCGTCCGGCCCTGCGATGGGGAGCGCCTTCCACACCGCGATGCCAAAACGGGAACGCAGCGCAGCGGCGCGTTCCGGCGTTTCATCCCCGTGGAGCTGAATGGCGCTCAACCCGCCTGCGCTCACGCCTTCGGCAATCGCGTCGTCGCCCGCATCCACGAACAGCCCGGTGCGCCGGATCGAATCGCCCGAAATCGCGGCCAGTTTCCGCGCGCCGGCCGCATCGACATGGCGCGGCGACCGGGCAAAGAAGACCAGCCCCGCATAATCGATGCGCGCGGCGATCGCCGCCTCCATGGCCGCGGGCGTATTGATGCCGCATATCTTGATGCGCGGGGTCACAGCGTTTTTTCCAAGACGATGAAGAACAACGCAGGCGTCTGCGGCACGGGGAAGGGGCGGCGTTCGCCCGTGCGCTTGTACCCCTTGCGCAGGTACCAGGCGATCAGCGTGTCGCGATTTTCGATGACGGTCATCTCGATCCGCGCGGCGCCGATGGATGCGGCGCGTGCCTCCCCTGCATGGAGCAGCATGGTGCCGAGGCCCGCGCTCTGCAATTCGGGCGCGATGCACAGCATGCCGAGATAGGAAAGCCCGCCGCCCCGGTCCGTAATCGCGACGCAGCCGATGGCGGCCCCCGTCGCCCGATCCGTGGCCAGCAGCATGTGCACCGCAGGATCGCGCAACATCGCGTGAAGCTCGGCCTCGGCAATGCGCTCACCCTGAACGATGTCGGCCTCGTGCGTCCAGCCCAGCCGCGCATGATCGCCGCGATATGCCCCTTCGAGCAGGGGTTTGAGCATGGCGGCATCGTCCGGCCCGGCCCGGCGTATCTCAGGTTCTGAGGCCATGCGGTCGGTGGCTCAGAGCGTCGCTTCGATCGCGCGCGCCGCGGCGAGCGGGTCGGGCGCTTTCGAAATCGGCCGCCCGATGACCAGCACGCTCGCGCCATTGTCGCGGGCGCTGCGCGGGGTGACGGTGCGTTTCTGATCGCCCGTTTCGCTGCCCGCGGGGCGCAGGCCGGGCACCACGAGATAGCCGCCCTTCCACTGTGCATGGACGGCGGCGACTTCCTCGCCCGAACATACAATCCCGTCGAGCCCGGCCTTCTCGGCGAGCTCGGCAAGGCGCATGACCTGATCGTGGGCGGTGCCGGCGACGCCGGTGCGCGACAGATCCTTGTCATCGAGGCTGGTGAGCATGGTCACGGCGACGACGCGCGTATGTTCGCCGGCCGCGGCCTTGGCATCTTCCATCATGGCGCGGCCGCCGCTTGCATGGACGGTCACGATCGCCGGTTCGAGCACGTGGATCGCCTGCATCGCGCCCGCCACCGTATTGGGAATGTCGTGCAGTTTCAGGTCGAGAAAGATCGGCAGGCCGAGCTGCGCCAGCTCATGCACGCCGTGATGGCCATGCGCGCAAAAGAATTCGAGCCCCAGCTTCAACCCGCCGACATGCCCCATGACCTTTTTCGCCAGCGCCTTCGCGGCATCGAGCTGCGGCACGTCGAGCGCGAGATAAACGGGATTGGTCATGGCTCTGTCCTGCGCAGCGGGGCGTCATCTGCATCGTGGGGGCGGTGGGCGGGATCGGCCTGCTGGCTCGAAACAAGGCTGCGATGCGAGGTTTCGAGCGAGGCGATCCGCCGTTTGAGCCGCCATTTCGCCGATTTGTGATAGAGCCACATGGGAACCAGCCCGATGAGGAACGCGGCAAGGATCACCATCGGCAGCTTCGTTTCGAGCACCAGGTTTTCCCAGATTCGCACATCCACGGGATACCAGTTGAACGCGGCGAACAGCGCCAGCGCCACCAGCAGCGCCACCCATATTATCGTGCGAAGAACCTGCATGGCGGTCCTGGCCTCCTCTCGGGATCGGGTCGTCGGGCGTGCAGCCTACGCCGCAACGCCCGTTTGGCCAACCCTGCTGCAATCGCGGCCGGGTTCAGCCGAACACGCGGTCGAAGATGGTGTCCACCTGCCGGAAATGGTAATCGAGGTCGAATTTCTCCTCGATCTGCTGCGTCGTGAGGGCCGCGGTGACTTCCCCGTCCGCCTTCAGCAGTTCGAGCAGCGAAAGCTCGCCATCCGATTCCCACACCTTCATCGCATTGCGCTGCACCAGGCGATAGGCATCCTCGCGGCTGACGCCGGCCTGCGTGAGCGCGAGCAGAACCCGCTGCGAATGGACGAGCCCGCCCATCCGGTCGAGATTCTTCTGCATGCGTTCGGGATAGACGAGCAGCTTTTCCACCACCCCGGTCAACCGCGCGAGCGCGAAATCCAGCGTGATGGTCGCATCCGGCCCGATGAACCGTTCGACCGAGGAATGCGATATGTCGCGTTCGTGCCACAGCGCCACATTCTCCATCGCGGGCATCACGGCGGAGCGCACCACGCGCGCAAGCCCGGTGAGGTTCTCGGTCAGCACCGGGTTACGCTTGTGCGGCATGGCGCTCGACCCCTTCTGGCCGGGGGAGAAATATTCCTCCGCCTCGAGTACTTCGGTACGCTGGAGGTGCCGCACCTCGACCGAAAGCCGCTCGATCGAACTCGCAATCACGCCCAGCACGGCAAAGAACATCGCGTGACGGTCGCGCGGGATCACCTGCGTCGAGACGGGCTCGATCGCGAGGCCCATCTTTTCCGCGACATGTGCCTCCACCGACGGGTCGATATTGGCAAAGGTACCGACCGCACCCGAAATCGCGCAGGTGGCGATTTCACGTCGCGCGAATTCGAGCCGTTCGCGGCACCGGCTGAACTCGGCATAAGCCTCCGCCATTTTCAGGCCGAAGGTGACGGGTTCGGCATGGATGCCGTGGCTGCGCCCGATGGTGGGGGTGTATTTATGCTCCTCGGCGCGCTTCTTGATCGCGGCGAGGAGTGCGTCAATGTCGTCGAGCAGCATCGCCGCCGCCCGGTCGAGCTGCACCGCGAGCGTCGTGTCGAGCACGTCGGAGCTCGTCATGCCCTGATGCATGAAGCGGGCCTCGTCGCCGACCTGTTCCGCGACCCACGTGAGGAACGCGATGACGTCGTGCTTGGTCACCGCCTCGATCGCGTCGATCGCCTCCACGTCGATTTTCGGGTCGGTCGCCCACCAGTCCCACAATGCCTTTGCCGCGCTTTCGGGCACGACGCCCAATTCGCCGAGCTTCTGCGTGGCGTGGGCCTCGATCTCGAACCAGATGCGATATTTCGCCTCCGGCTCCCAGATCGCGGTCATGGCGGGGCGGGCATAGCGTGGGACCATCGGGCGTACTCCGGTTCGCAAGAATTGGGGGCTTTGGCCGCGCGGCTAGGGCGCAGGCGCGCATTTGGCAAGTGCGGCGGGCGCGATGCGGCTCAGATCAGGCCCTTCGCCTTCATCGAGACGGTCCCCTCGCGCCCGATGATGACGTGATCGTGTACCGCGATGTTCAGAAGCCGGCCGGCCTCGGCAATGCGATTGGTGATCTGGATGTCGGCGCGGCTGGGCTGCGGATTGCCGCTGGGGTGATTATGCGCGAGGATGAGCGCGGCCGCGCCCAGTTCCATCGCCCGGCCGATCACCTCGCGCGGGTGGATCGCGGCCTCGTCGAGGGAGCCATCCCCCAGATGTTCGTCGCGGATGAGCCGGTTCTTCTTGTCGAGATAGAGCACGCGCACACGCTCCACCCGCAGATGCGCCATGTCGATGGTGAGATAGTCGAGCAAGGCCTGCCAGCTTCCCAGCACCGGCTTGTCCATGACCTCCGCCCGGGCGAGCCGGCGGGTGGCCACGGCGACGATCTTCATCGCCGCGGCGCTGGTCTCGCCCATGCCGGGGTGGTTTTCGAGCGCGGTCCTGTCGGCGTTGAAGATCCCGGCAAGGCTTCCGAACCGGCTCATCAGCGCGCGGGCCAGCGGTTTCACGTCGCGGCGCGGGATGGCCGTCATCAACAGATATTCGACGATCTCGTAATCGGCCAGCGCGTCGCTGCCCCCTTGAAGGAGGCGTTTGCGCAGGCGCGCGCGATGGCCGCTGGGGTCGGTTCCGGCTTTCGGCTCGACCGGCGTCGTGGGCCCTGCGTCCATCGGCAATTCGTCCTGCGGTTTTGTCACGATGCGCTTTTCCGCGAGCGGTAGCAGCACGCACAGCAGCGCGCGTGTCGGGGAGGGCCAAAGCGCCCCGCCGGGAAGGTGTGTGGACAGATCATGCTTTCCATTGCCTTTCGCCGCGATGCTGCGCAAGTCTGCGCCGCCGCGGTTCCGCGCGGTCGCACGAGGAATGACGGCAGGACGCAATGACGCAAGGCGAGGACGATAGGGCGGTGGGCGATTCGCCCGTACGCCGCCGTCGCTGGCCCCGCATCGTCGCGGGGCTTTTCGCGGTCGTGGCTCTTTTCGCGGCTGGAATCTGGATCGCGCGGGAACGGCTCGCGCGCGGTGCGGTGGACGACATGCTCGCGGACATGGATGTGCCGGCCCGCTACGACATCGTCGAAATCGGCCCGGATCGCCAGGTGCTCGCCAATATCGTGGTTGGCGACCCAGACCGTCCCGACCTTGTGATCGAACGGGCGGTGGTTGCCACGCGCCTGCGTTTCGGGACGCCGGAAATCACCGGGATACGGCTCGTGCGGCCCCGGCTTTATGGCGTGCTGCGCGGCGACAGGGTCAGTTTCGGCACTCTCGATCCGGTGCTCTATCCCGAAAGCACGGGGGAGCCGTTTCGCCTGCCCGATCTCGACATCGACATTCTGGATGGGCGGGCGCGCGTGCTGTCGCCTTATGGCAATCTCGGTGTGAAGCTTACCGGCGGGGGCAATCTTCGCGACGGGTTCGCCGCGACGATGGGTGCGGTGGTGCCGCGCCTTTCCGCCAAAGGCTGCACCGCGCAAGGGCTCAGCCTTTATGGCCGGCTCGCCATCGCGGACGAGGCGCCGCGCTTTGTCGGGCCGCTGCGCGCCGATGTGGCGCGCTGTCCCGAATCGGACCTTTCGCTGGCGCAGGCGAGCTGGACCGTGCGCGGGGAGACCGGCGCGGATTTGCGCCGCGCCATGGTGAGCGGCGCGCTTCGCACCGGGCGGGTTGCGGTGGGCGGCAATGCGGTCGGCGCGCTGAACGGGCGGCTTGCGGTATCGGTGCGCGAAAGCGGCGCGATGGTGGCGGATTTCGACCTTTCCGGGCGCGACGCGGCGTTTGCGGGGGCCGCGGTTGCGCGCGTCGCGCTCGACGGCAATATCCGGAGCGCGGGCGGGTTCGATCGCTGGCAATTGTCCGGTGATGTGTCCGGCGGCGGGTTCGACCTGTCCGGCGTCGTCGATCCGGCGCTGGAACAGGTGCAGAGATCCGGCGCCGATACCTTGCTCGCGCCGCTCGCAGGCCGGGTGCGCGCCGTGCTGCGCCGCTCCATGCCGCGAGCATCCTTTTCCGCCGCGCTACAGGCGCGCGCCGCCGAGGGGGAGACGCGCATTGCCATCGCGCGGGCGGGGCTTCGCGGCGGGGACGGCGCGCCGCTGCTCTCGCTCAATCAGGTGCAGATCGGGTTGGGCGAGAGCCTGCGTCTCTATCGCGCGCGTTTCGCCACGGGCGGCACGGGCATGCCCCGGCTCGTCGGCGCGATCGACGGGGAGGGGGATGCGCCGCTGCTCCGCCTGCGCATGGCGGATTATGCGGCGGGCGACGCGCGCATCGCGATCCCCGAAATGCAGGTGCGGCAATCGCGCGACGGGTTCGTCATGAACGGCGAGATACTGGCGAGCGGCCCGCTCCCCGGCGGCGCGGTGGAGGGGCTGCGCCTGCCGGTATCGGGGACGTATTTGTCGCGTCGCGGCTTGCGGATGTGGGATGATTGCATGGCGCCGCGCTTCGATTCGCTGCGCTATGCGAATTTCACGCTCAATCGGCAGAGTCTGCTGCTGTGCCCGGCGGGCGGGTCCGCCATGCTGGCCATCGGGCCGGGCGGCACGCGCGTGGCCGTCGGGGCGCCGCGGCTCGATCTTTCGGGACGGCTTGGTGAAACGCCGGTGCGCCTTGTGTCCGGGCCGGTCGGGCTTGCCTTGCGCGGGGGGCAGCCTGCGGTGGTTCGCGCCCGGACGATGAATGTGGCGCTCGGACCGCAGGCGACGGCGGTGCGCTTTGCCATCGACGATCTCACCGCGCGGATCGGGCGCGACATCGGCGGCGCGTTTTCCGGGACCGAGGTGACGCTTCCGTCCGTGCCGCTCGACATCGGGGAGGCGGGCGGCGAATGGTCGTATCGCGACGGGGCCTTGCGGATCGAGGACGGCGCCTTCGTCCTCACCGACCGGCAGGACGACGCGCGATTCGAGCCCATGATCGCAAGGGGCGCGACCCTCGTCCTTGCCGATAACATCATCAGCGCAGAGGCGCTTTTCCGCGAGCCAAGGACCGGAATTGCCATCGTCGATGCCGATATTCGCCACGACCTGACCGACGGGCAGGGCCGGGCCGATCTTTCGGTCGCGGGAATTGCTTTCGGCGACGACCTGCAACCGACCGACATCACGCGGCTCGCTCTCGGCAATATTGCCAATGCGCGCGGGTCGGTGCGCGGGCGGGGGCGGATCGACTGGAACGGCGAGGGCGTCAAATCGACCGGGGTGGTCAGCACCGATTCGCTGGATTTCGCGGCTGCCTTCGGCCCGGTCACTGGGATGGCGGGGACGTTGCGCTTTACCGATCTTCTGAACCTCGAAACCGCGCCGGACCAGCGGTTGTCTATTGCGGAGCTGAACCCCGGCGTGCCGGTGTCCGATGGCGAGGTGTTCGTGACATTGCGCCCGGGATTGCGGCTCGACCTCAATGGGGGCAGCTGGCCGTTCCTGGGCGGAAGGCTCGTTCTGGAGCCGACCTCGCTGACGCTCGGCGCGACGGAGCGGCGCAGTTTCACGCTCGTCATCGCCGGGCTGGACGCGGGGCGGGTGATCGAACGGCTCGGCGTCGCGAATCTGAGTGCGAGCGGCACGTTCGACGGGCGCATTCCCATCGTGTTCGACGAGGCGGGCGGCCGGGTGGAGGGCGGTAGCCTGCAATCGCGTCCGCCGGGGGGCAACATCGCCTATGTCGGGGAATTGAGTTACAAGGATCTGTCGCCCATCGCCAATTTCGCCTTCGCGGCGCTGCGCTCGCTCGATTACAAGCGGATGAGCGTCGCGATCGACGGCGCGCTCGAAGGGGAGATCGTCACGCGGGTCCGCTTCGACGGCGTGTCGCAGGGGCCGGGCACGCAATCGAACTTCCTCACCCGGCGCATCGCGAAGCTTCCGTTCCGCTTCAACGTGAACATACGCGCACCGTTCTATCAACTCATCGGCAGCCTCAAGTCACTCTACGATCCTTCGGCGGTTCGCGATCCGCGCGAATTGGGGCTGGTCGACGACGACGGGGTGCGATTGATCCCCGACGACCGCGCCGTCCCCGCGCCATCGCCGGACGCCGAGCCGACCCCCATCATTCAGCCCGCAGAAAGCGAGACCGTGCCATGAACCGGACCAATTTGACGATAGCTGTGCATGGCGTTCGAAGGCGTGCCATTATGATACGCGGCATTGTGATGGTCGCGATGCTCGGCCCGTTTGTCACCGCATGCGTGAATGTGACGGCGCCGTCCGACCCGATCGTCATCGAATTGAACGTGAACATCAAACAGGAAGTTCTCTACAGGCTCGTCGCCTCGGCCGAAGAGAACATCGAAAGCAATCCGGAGATATTCTGATGCCCCGCCACACTCTTGCCCGCCGCCTTGCCGGCCTCGCCCTGCCGGCGTTCGCGCTTCTCGCCATGGCGCAGCCTGCCGGCGCGATGCAGCGCGAACCCGCCTATGCCGAGGCGCGCGCCAACGGCACCGTCGGCGAGAGGATCGACGGCTATCTCGGCTTTACCGGCGCGCCGCCGGCCGGGCTTCGCGCGGTGATCGACGACATCAATATCCGCCGCAAGGCCAGCTATGCCGACCGTGCCCGGGCCGCCGGCGTCACGATCGAGGAATTCGCCTTTGCCCAGGGCTGCATCCTCATCGCGCGCACCTCGCCGGGCGAAAAGTATCAGGCACCGGGTGGAAGCTGGCAGACCCGCGGGAGCGGCGCGCCGCAGCTCGATCCGCGCTGTCCCGCGGTGGGCTGAACGTCCGGGGGGCCGCCGCATCGATGGGTGCGCGGGAACGATCCTTCGCCGCTACTGCGATGAAGGCGTGCGCTTGTGTTGACTTGCCCGAACCCCTTTCCTAAAGGAGCGGCGCCCTCGACGGGCAGCTAATCGCACTTGCCGAGCGGACTTCTTGGTTGGAGGAGCTACAGGCATGGGTGAAGAGCGGTCCGGGCGGGAGCCACTTGGCGAGGATGCGCGAATCGACGCGCTCGACGCGCAGCTCAAGGCTGCGAAAGAGCGGGAAGAGCAACGCAACCGGCCGCAATCCCACGGGACCGATGCGAATTATCGCATGGGAAACAGGGTGCTTGCGGAATTGCTGGGCGGGCTTATCGGCGGCGCGCTGATCGGTTGGGTGATCGACCGGTTTGCAGGTACCGGGCCGTGGGGTCTGTTGGTGATGCTGTTCCTCGGGATAGTCGTTGCTTTCAGAAACATAATTAGGATTTCGAACACGCGTTCCGATTGATCTGCCTGGCTTTACGGGCAGTATCGAAAGGGGCGCCGGTGTTTTTGCATAGCTGCGATCGTCGCCCACACGGGGCGGGGACGCGTTGAGGGATAAGGGACGATCCGGGCAGATTGCCATGGGCCGCCTCGAACGACAGGGACAATCGCGTGGCAACCGAAGCCAAGGTCGATCCGATGCACCAGTTCACCATCGAGCCGCTTTTCGGCTCCGATGGGTGGGAAGTGGCCGGATATAATCTCGCATTCACGAATTCGGCGCTCTGGATGGCGCTGACGGCGGTCGTGCTCTGGGGCTTCGTCGCGCTGGGCATGAAGGGGCAGCTCGTCCCCGGGCGCTGGCAGATGGCGGTCGAAAGCTTCACCGGCTTCGTCGACGACATGCTGGAGGCGAACATCGGCAAGGCCGGGCGCAAATACGTGCCCTACGTGTTCTCGCTGTTCATGTTCATCCTGTTCGCCAACGTGCTCGGCCTGCTGCCGCTCGGCGTCGTCGGCCTGCACCCCTTTACCTTCACCAGCCATTTCACGGTCACCGGCATTCTCGCGATCATGTCGTTCTCGATCGTGCTGATCGTCGGATTTGCGAAGCACGGGATCGGTTTTCTGTCGCTGTTCGTGCCGCATGGCACGCCCGCGCTGATGATCCCGTTCATCTTCCTGGTCGAGCTGGTCAGCTTCATGGTCCGCCCGTTCAGCCTCGCGCTGCGGCTTTTCGTGGCGATGATGGCCGGGCACCTTCTGCTCGAGGTCCTGTCGGGCTTCGTCATCAGCAGCTCGAACGCGGGGGTCGGCACCGGCGTGCTCGTCGGCATTCCCACGTTCCTCCTGATGATCGGCATCTGCGCGCTCGAACTGCTCGTCGCTGCCGTGCAGGCCTATGTTTTCGCCCTGTTGACCGCGCTCTACATCAATGACGCGGAAAACCTTCACTAAGTCTTCGAATTACCGAATCTACGAAAGGGAGTTTATTACCATGGACGCAGAAAGCGCACGCATGCTCGGTGCCGGTCTCGCCGCTGTCGGTGCCGGTCTGGCATCGCTGGGTGTCGGCAATGTCTTTGCAAAGTTCCTGGAAGGCGCGCTGCGCAATCCGGGCGCCGCAGACGGTCAGCAGGGCCGCCTGTTCATCGGCTTCGCCGCTGCCGAACTTCTCGGTCTGCTGGCGTTCGTCGTGGCGATGATCCTGGTCTTCGTGGCCTGATCGCATTGCCTGTGCGATCCGGCCGGGGCAGGGGCCCTGGCCGGATCGATACCTATCCAATCATGCCTTCGGACTGATCGATGCCACAAATCGAACAAATCGCCGCGACCTATGCCAGCCAGATCTTCTGGCTGCTGCTGATTTTCGGTCTCGTGTTTTTCGTGGTCGGAAAAGGCATGGTGCCCAAGGTCATGGGCACGGTCGACATGCGCGACAAGCGTATCGCCGACGATCTTACCGCCGCCGAAACCGCCCGCCGCGAAGCGGACGAGCAGGAAGAGGCATGGCGCAAACGTGAAAACGACAATCGCGCGCGGGCTCAGGCTCTCATCGCGGAGGCGAAAGCCGATGCCGCCGGCCAGACCGAGCGTGCCGTCGCCGAGGCACAGTCCCGCATCGACGAGAAGCTCGCCGCGGCCGAGGCACGCATCGATGCCTCGCGCCGCAATGCCGCGACCGAGATCGAGAATGTCGCCACCGAAGCGACCCAGGACATCGTGAAGCGCATTGCCGCGCTCAACGTGTCGCAGGCCGAGGCGCACAACGCCGTCAAGGAGGTCATGGTCCGTGGCTGATTACCAACTGTTTCTGAACGGCATGGCCGTTACCTCCGTCGGGGTCGAGGAACGCCTCGATCATGCTGCCGAACTCGAAGGCATGACCGAGGACCACGGCGGCGAGCATGTCGAACCTGTGGCGTTCGGCTTCATCGGGCCGGGTGCATGGGTGTCGATGGCGATGCTCGTGTTCATCCTTATCCTGTTGTGGAAAGGTGTGCCGAAACTCGTCGCAGGCAGCCTGGATGCGCGTATCGCTGCCATCCGGGAGCAGCTCGACGATGCAAAGCGCCTGCGCGGCGAAGCCGAAGCTCTTCGCAAAGAATATGCCGACAAGATTGCCGGTGCCGAACGCGACGCGGAGGCCATGCTCGAAAATGCGCGGCGCGAGGCCGGTGCCATTGTCGAGCGTGCGGAAACCGACACGGCGGCGATGATCGCCCGCCGCGAACGCATGGCGCAGGACAAGATTGCCGGCGCCGAACGCGCCGCGGTCGAGGAACTGCGCGCGCAGGCAGCCCGCGCCTCGGCCGAAGCATCGGGGCAGATCATCGCCCGCAACCACAACGCGGTCGCCGATCGTGCGCTGGTTGACAAGGCGATCGCCAGCTTCTGACCCTATTGCCAGCGTCAGAATAAAAGCCCGGCGGGAGCGATCCTGCCGGGCTTTTCGTATTTGTCAGCTATCGCGGCGCAAGCTGATCTCAAAATGCATCCTTCGCGGCGCGCAGGGCTGCAAACGTCGCCACCGCATCACCGCCACCCCAGCGCCCCTGCATTCCGGCGTCATCGGCCCGAAGAAACGGGTTGGACGCCAGTTCCCGTTCCAGCGTCGTGGGAACCGTCGGCTTGCCTTGCGCCCGCAGCGCCTCCACCTCTTCGGCATAGTCGCGAAGTGCGCCATTATCGGGATCCGCATGCAGCGCGAATCGGGCGTTTGCGGCGGTATATTCATGTGCGCAATAAATCGTCGTCTGCGGCGGCAATGACTTAAGGCGCAGCAGGCTGTTCCAGAATTGATCGGCCGTCCCCTCGAACATGCGGCCACAGCCGAGCGCGAACAACGCGTCACCGACAAAGGCGATTTCCGCGTCGGGTAGGTGATAGGCAATATGGCCGTGGGTATGGCCACCGACATCGATGATCTGCGCCTCGTGCGCGCCGACGCGAACCGTGTCGCGGCCCGCGACGGTGCGGTCGATCGCCGCGATTTTCGGTGCTTCTGCGGCGGGCGCGACGATATGGCATCCGGTCGCGGCCTTGATCGCCTCGTTTCCACCGGCGTGGTCGGGATGCCAGTGCGTGTTCCAGATCTGCGTGATCGTCCAGCCCTTGCTTTCTGCCTCACGCAGATACGCGTCGGCATCGGGCGTATCGATGCAGACGGTCTCCCCGCTTTCCGCATTGTGCAGGAGGTATCCGTAATTGTCGGACAGGCAGGGAAACTGGTGAATGTGCAACATGGCGGTCCTTCGATCGGCAGAATGGAACTATGGCGGCCTGCGTTCTCCGTATCAATCCGCCGGCCCCTTCGCCGGTTCCGGGGCGACGACAGATGCAGGCCCGCAATAGCAAAAGCCCGCCCGCTGTTTCCAGCGGACGGGCCTTTGTTGTTTCCGTAGGGAAAGCGTGAAGGGCTTAGTTCTTGCCCTTCAGCGCCTCGCCCAGGATGTCGCCGAGCGATGCGCCCGAATCGGACGAGCCGTACTGCGCAACCGCTTCCTTCTCTTCGGCCAGCTGACGGGCCTTGATCGAGAAGTTGGGCTTCTTCGTGCGGTCGAAACCGGTGACCATCGCATCGACCTTCTGTCCGGTCTGGAAACGGTCGGGACGCTGCTCGTCGCGGTCGCGGCCAAGGTCCGAACGCTTCACGAAACCGGTCGCGCCGTCTTCGCCGACCTGCACTTCGAGCCCGCCATCGCGAACCTCGAGAACGGTGACGGTGACGACTTCGCCGCGGCGCAGGCCGTCGGTCGCGCCGCCGCCAACGGCCGGTGCGCCCTTTTCGAGCTGCTTCATGCCGAGCGAGATGCGCTCCTTCTCGACGTCGATGTCGAGCACGACGGCTTCGACTTCCTCACCCTTGCGGTGCAGGGCGAGGGCGTCTTCACCCGAAATGCCCCACGCGATGTCGGACATGTGAACCATGCCGTCGACGTCGCCATCGAGGCCGATGAACAGGCCGAATTCGGTCGCGTTCTTGACTTCGCCGGTGACGGTGGAGCCGATCGGGTGCTTCTCCGCGAAATCGTCCCAGGGGTTCGACTGCGCCTGCTTGAGGCCGAGCGAGATGCGGCGCTTTTCCGAATCGACTTCGAGGACCATGACTTCCACTTCCTGGCTCGTCGAAACGATCTTGCCGGGGTGGACGTTCTTCTTGGTCCAGCTCATCTCGGAGACGTGGACGAGGCCTTCGATGCCCGGTTCCAGTTCGACGAACGCACCATATTCGGTGATGTTCGTGACCGTGCCCGACATCTTCATGCCGACCGGATACTTGGCCGCGACACCGTCCCACGGATCGCTTTCAAGCTGCTTCATGCCGAGCGAGATACGCTGCGTCTCGGCATTGATGCGGATGATCTGCACGGTGACGGTGTCGCCGATGTTCACGATCTCGTTCGGGTGGTTGACCCGCTTGTAGCTCATGTCGGTGACGTGGAGCAGGCCGTCGATCCCGCCCAGATCCACGAACGCGCCATAATCGGTGATGTTCTTCACCACGCCGTCGATCACCTGACCCTCGGCCAGCTTCTCGATCAGTTCCTGACGCTGCTCTGCGCGGGTTTCTTCGAGGACGGCGCGGCGCGACACGACGATATTGCCGCGGCGGCGATCCATCTTCAGCACCTGGAAAGGCTGCGGAATGCCCATCAGCGGGGCAATGTCGCGCACGGGGCGGATATCGACCTGCGAGCCGGGCAGGAACGCCACGGCGCCGTCGAGATCGACGGTGAAGCCGCCCTTGACGCGGCCGAAAATCTGACCCTCGACGCGCTTGCCTTCGCCGAATTCGCTTTCGAGGCGGTCCCATGCGGCTTCGCGGCGGGCGCGGTCGCGCGACAGCATCGCTTCGCCGTCGGCATTTTCCACCCGGTCGACATACACTTCGACTTCGTCACCGACGGACAGGCCGTGCGGCTGACCCTGCGGCGCGAATTCGGACAGGCGGATGCGGCCTTCGCTCTTCAGGCCGACGTCGATGATCGCCTTGTCATTCTCGATACCGGTGACGGTGCCCATGACGACGCGGCCTTCGAAGCCGCCATCGGCCTCATTACCAAGCGTTTCGTCGAGCATTGCCGCGAAATCGTCGCGGCTCGGATTTGCCGAAGTGGCCATGTAGGTGAAATCCTGTTCAATCGATGTTTCCGGCCAGGCGGTTTTTCCGCCGGTCTTTTGGCCGAACTGCCCGCACGGCCCCATGCCGATACAGGCGTCCTTCGGGGTTTTCGCCGGTCGAAAGCGGACGGAATTGCGAAACACAGGCGGCGTGGCCCGACGAACGGGACAACACGAAACCAAGCGATGCGCGCAAAGGATGCGCCTGTCGGTGCGTCCTGCCAGCCTTCGAACGACGTTTTCAAAAACCCGTCGAACGGGCGCGCGCCTAAGTGAATTTGCGGAGAATTGCAAGCGAAACCGCCCGCGCGGCAAGCTTTCGTCTTCGGTCAGGCCTGCTCGCCGCGCCGCCTTTCGACCAGCGCGATGGCCGCGGCCAGCGATTCGGCTGCATCGAGGTCTGAATTGTCGAGCACCATCGCATCCGCTGCCTCGACCAGAGGCGCCTCCGCCCGGTTGCGGTCGCGCGCGTCCCGCCGCACCAGATCGGCGTGGATCGCGTCCAGCGTGACATCCTCGCCCCGGCTCTGGCTTTCGCGGAAACGGCGCATGGCCCGTGCCTCGAGGCTGGCCGTGACGAACAGTTTTACCGGGGCGTCGGGCGCGATCACCGTGCCGATGTCGCGTCCGTCCAGCACCGCGCCGCCGGGCCGCGCGGCAAAGGCGCGTTGCCGCGCCAGCAACGCCGCCCGGACGCGCTTGTGCACCGACACCCGGCTCGCCAGCGCGCCGACCGCCTCTGTTCGAAGCATCGGTTCGGCGAGCAGGCTGTCCGGGAATTCGCAGGCCCGCGCCGCGTCGAGCGGATCGTCCGGATCTCCGCCATTCAGCCGCACCTGCCGCCCGACCGCGCGATAAAGAAGGCCGGTGTCGAGATGCGGCAGCTGGTAATGCCGGGCCAACCCCTTGGCGATGGTACCCTTGCCCGATGCGGTCGGGCCGTCCACGGCGATGATCATGGCACGCTCCTGCGGGCGGCGGCGGCCTTCACCAGGCCCCAGATGGCAACGCATGCCCATATGCCTTCGAGCACGAGCGAGGGCAGATTGGTGTTCACGGTGAGCGAGATCGCCAGCAAACCGGCGCCGAGTAGGTTCACGCTGTGGACGACGAACGGGTTGGGCGCCTCACGCGCGGTGAGATAACCATAGGCCGACACGATGCACAGCATGCCGGCAAATCCCACGATATTGGCGGTACCGCTCGTCACCGCGCGGCCTCGTCGAGCAGCCGCTCGAACGCGGGAAAGCTGGTGGCGATGGGCGTCACATCGTCGATTTCGACGCCGTTCACGCTGCACAGGCCGGCGATGGCCATGCTCATGGCGATGCGATGGTCGAGATGGGTAGCGACCTGCGCGCCATCGGGCGTGCCGGGGAGGGGGTCGCCGCCGCGCCCGTCGATGACCAGCCCGTCGGCGGTTTCCTCCACCTGCGCCCCCGCGAGCGTGAGCGCCGCCGCCATCGCGGAAAGCCGGTCCGATTCCTTGACCCGCAATTCCTCGAGCCCGCGCGTCACCGTGCGCCCGCTTGCCATCGACGCCGCCACGAAGAGCACAGGAAACTCGTCGATCATGGCCGGCGCGACGGCGGGGTCCACCTCCACGCCCGAAAGCGCGGAATGCCGCACGCGCAGATCGGCCACAGGCTCGCCGCCGACCTCGCGGCGGTCCTGCTCCTCGATCGAGCCGCCCATGGCGCGCAGCACGTCGAGAAGCGCCGCGCGGGTGGGGTTCAGCCCGACATTTTCGAGGATCAGATCGGAGCCCGGCACAAGCAATGCAGCCACGACGAAAAACGCGGCGGAGGACGGATCGCCGGGCACAACGATATTGCACGCGTGCAATTCGGAAGGCCCGGCGAGCGTGATGACCCGCGCGCCGTTTTCCTCACCGACGGAAAGATCGGCACCGAACCCGCGCAGCATCCGCTCCGAATGATCGCGCGTCGCGACCGGCTCGATGACGCTGGTTTCCCCCGCGATATTCAGCCCCGCCAGAAGCACCGCGCTCTTCACCTGCGCCGAGGCGACGGGCAGTTCGTAGCGGATCGGCACGCCGGGATGCGCACCCCGCATGGTGAGCGGGAGGCGCCCGCCGGGACTGGCCGTAAATTCGGCCCCGATGCGCGAAAGCGGTTCGATCACCCGGCCCATCGGCCGCTTCGACAGGCTGGCGTCGCCCGTGAAGGTCGCAGTGATCCCATGGCTTGCGATGAGCCCCATCAGCAGCCGCGTCGATGTGCCCGAATTGCCCATCTCCAGCGCGGTTTCGGGTTGCAGCAATCCGCCGCTTCCCACCCCGTCGACATGCCAGATGCCGTCGTCATTGCGCACGACCGTCGCGCCCATCGCCCGCATGGCGGCCGCCGTGGCAAGCACATCCTCGCCTTCGAGCAGGCCGGAAATCGTGCTTTGCCCAACGGCCAGTGAGGACAGCATGATGGAGCGGTGGCTGATCGATTTGTCGCCGGGCACGCGCATGCGCCCGGTCAATGCGCCCGGCTTGCGAAAACGGCGGGGACGCAGACGATCTGCGTGGGGATCGGGTGCGGTCATCGTGCGGGGTCCGGGTGTGGTCATTGCGGCGGGCTTTTGACAGGGGGACCGGCCTATGGCAAGGCGCGCGCTCTTCGCAGGGACGGACATGCGGTTGAAGCCCGCCCCTCGCGCGCCCATTTAATATTGCAGCCAGATATGCCGGCGCAGTTTTGCCGGCATCGCCAGACGAGGAATTTCATGGTCAAGCCCGAATGGGGTGCAAAGCACACCTGCCCGAAATGCGGAACCCGCTTCTACGATCTCGGCAAGGACGACCCGGTCCACTGCATCGAGTGCGGGAACGAATGGACGCCCGAACCCGTGCTGAAAAGCAAGCAGCCCATCCCCTTCGAGGAAACGAAGGACAAGAAGAAGGAAGACGATTCCGATCTGGGCGATGACGATCTGGACAATGATCTGGACGTGGACGACGACGATGATTCGCCGGACAACGACGTCGATCTTGGCGGGGACGACGATCTCGGTGTCGCCAATGTGAAGGACGACGACGAAGAGGACAGCTGATCCTCGATGGCGCGCGAAGCGGGGACGATCCCCGGCCTTCGCGCGCCGTTCCGGCCGGCCAGTGAGCGACAGGGGCGGATGAATGGGGTGAGGTCGGAAATTTGCAATTTTTCCGCTTGCCAGCATCGAAACCTCTCCCTAAAGAGCCGGCTCCCGACGCGATGACGTCGGCGAAACGAAGGCCGCGGCCCATCGCCGCCTTCGGGAAAATGACGGGGCCGTAGCTCAGCTGGGAGAGCGCTACAATGGCATTGTAGAGGTCAGGGGTTCGATCCCCCTCGGCTCCACCATTTTCCCTTATCCCTCCTTATATCTCCGAAACGCATGCGGCCTTCGGCTGCCGCGCTTCTCATGCGTTTTGCCTTCGCTTGTGCAATTTGCCCGGCTGCGTCTTGCGCCCGCGTGCGCGATCCCTATGCACGGCCAAAGCTTGAAAGGGAGGCAGAAATGGCGCGTCGATACTGGCTGATGAAGTCGGAGCCCGATGTCTATTCGTGGGACGATCTGGTGGAGCAGGGCGAAGGCACCTGGGACGGCGTCCGCAATCACAAGGCGAAAAACAATCTGATCGCGATGAAAAAGGGCGATCAGGCGTTCTTCTATCACTCGAATATCGGGCTGGAGATCGTCGGCATCGTCGAGATCAGCGAGGATGGTATCACCGATCCGACGGATGAAACCGGCAAATGGGCCGCGGTGAAGGTGAAACCCGTTCGCAAGCTCGAAAACCCTGTCACGTTGAAGCAGGTCAAGGCCACACCCGAACTCGAAGAAATGGAGCTGGTGAAGCTCTCCCGGCTTTCGGTGGGCGAGGTTCGTGAGGAGGAATGGGAGCTGATCCTCAAGATGGCGAAGGATTGAGCGCCGCCCGGACACCGTCCCGAATCGAGACAGGCTCGCCCGATCGGTCCAATGCCGGGTCGATCGCTGGTGCGGACGAAACGAATTGGTTACCATTCCGTTAAAATGAGATCCGGGCCATTACGTAGGTCCGGCGGAAAGCGGAGATCAACCGATGCCCCCCTTGCCAGCCTCCCTGATATTCGTGCGCGAAACCGCGGTCGAGGGGCGTACGGTCCTCTTCGGGCAGGCTACGCGGCATAGGGATGGCAAGCCGGCGCGCCGGTCGCTTCTGGCCCGGTTGCCCGCGTTCGCGCGTCCGAGCATGCAGGATACGCGCGATTTCCTGCTGGCCTATTGCGCGGGTTTCCTCGCGGTCGGCGCCTTCATCTTCTGACGAGCATCGAGCGCCGGCGAGCCTAGCCCGCGCTCGCCAGCCGTTTTTCCGCGCGATACAGGACGAAGCCGAGCCACGCCGAGCCGATGCACATCGCCGCGGCGAGAAGCAACTGATCCTCGATCGAGACGCCCATCCCCGTCAGCATCACGGCGAGCAGCGACCCGCCCGTCATGGCGATCGCGTTCAGGATATTGTTCGCCGCGATGGTGCGCGCGGTCTGCGTCTTTTTCACGACCGTGGTAAGAAAGGCGTAGAGCGGCACCACGAACATGCCCCCGCTGACCGCGATGCCCAGGAGGCAGGCAAGCAGCGGCCATGCCAGCGGACGCGCAATGAACTGCAACGGTCCGAGCAGTCCGGAAGCCAGCGGCGTCCAGGCGAGACAGACGAAGTGGAACAGCACGATGAAAATGCCCATCGCGATGACCGATACGGGGGCATAGCGGGCCGAAACCTTGCCCTTCAGCAACCCGTTGATCGCCATGGATCCGATCGCGACGCCGACCGAAAATACCACGAGGAAAAGGCTGCCCACTTCCTTGCTCGCGGTGAGGACATTCTTGGCAAGCGGCGGAAATTCGATGAAGAGCACCGCCCCGATGGTCCAGAAGAAGCTGATCGCGATGATGGCGTAGAACACGCGCGAATCGACCATGGTGTCGCGAATGACCCGGATCGAACTGCGCCAGACATTATAGTCGATCGCCTCGACATCGCCCTGCGCCGGGGCGGGGGGCACCTGACGCCCCGCGACATATCCCGCGATGGCGAGGAGGATCACGAGGATCGCCGCCCATTCCACCGCCACCCATCCCGCGAGGATCGTCCCCGCCAGAATGGCGAGATAGGTCCCGGCCTCGACCAGCCCGGTCCCGGCCAGCACCTCGTCATCATGCAGATGTTGCGGCAGGATCGCGTATTTGATCGGCCCGAAGAATGTCGAGTGCACTCCCATCGCGAACAGCGCGGCCAGCAGCAGGGGTATCGCCATGCTTTCCACCGCGATCGATTGCCAGGCAAGCACAAGCCCGGCGGCACCGGCGAGCATGATCCCGATCTCGGCCATCTTGATCCATCGGATGATCGCGGCCTTGTCGCGCATGTCAGCCAATTGCCCGGCGAGCGCGGAAAACAGGAAATAGGGCAGGATGAACACCGCCGACGCGATGGCCGAAAACCGGGCCTCCGCCGCTTCGGAGCTGTACACCGAATACACGACGAACAGCACCATCGCGTTTTTATAGAGGTTGTCGTTGAACGCGCCCAGCATCTGCGTGACGAAGAGGGGCACGAACCGCCGTTGCTTCATGAGTGGAGTCGATAGGGTCATGCAATATCCGGTCGCGGTCCTTGGCCATGGCATTAAACGCTGGCGGGCGCGGCACAACCCCTTCGGCACGGGGCGGGTGCCGCAATTTGTTTCATTGCGGCGAAGTTTCCCGCTATGCGCGCAGGCGACATCATGCTGACCTTACCGAATCTCCTCACCCTGTCGCGAATTTTCGCTGTTCCGCTGCTCGCCGTGCTGATGTGGTGGCCGGGATGGACGATCGGCTATCTTGCTGCGTTCGTCGTCTATTCGCTGGCGGGGATCACCGATTATTTCGACGGCTATCTCGCGCGGGCGAGCGGGCGGGTCAGCCGGCTCGGCATTTTTCTCGACCCCATCGCGGACAAGATCATGGTGGCCGCGGTCATCCTCGTGCTGACGGCGCAGGGGGCGTTGCGCGGGCCGTATCTTGGCGATCTGCACGTGGTGGCGGGGCTGATCATCCTCATTCGCGAGATTGCGGTGTCGGGCCTGCGCGAATTTCTTGCCGGCGTGCAGGTCTCGGTGCCCGTGTCCCGCCTCGCCAAGTGGAAAACCACGTTACAGATCATTTCGCTCGGCGCGCTGATCCTGGCGCAGGGGATACCTGGGCAGGTGTGGATCCACCTCGTCGGCATCGTGAGCCTGTGGGGCGCGGCGGTGCTCACCGTCATCACCGGGTGGGATTATTTGCGCATCGGCCTGCGCCACATGGATTGATCCTTCGCCGCGAAAGGGCGTCACCCTTCGCGCAATTCCTGCGCGAGCAGGCGGAATTCGTCGCCGCGCGGGCTGTTCCGGCGCCAGACCAGCGCAATCTCGCGCGTCGGGTTTTCGGATTGCAGCGGCCGCGCCACCACGTCGGTATCGCGCAATATGCCCGCATCGATCGCCATTTGCGGCAACATGGTAAGGCCGAGCCCGTTGTCCACCATCTGCACCAGCGTGTGCAGGCTGGTCCCGATCATCGTCGCATTGGCGCGCAGTTCGGGGCGGTTGCACGCGGCCAGCGCATGTTCCTTGAGGCAATGCCCATCCTCGAGCAGGAGCAGCCGCCCTTCGTCGATCATGGCCGGCGGGATGATTTCGGGCGGATCGCGCGGATCGTCCTTGGGAAAGGCGATGAGCAATTCGTCGTGCGAAATATGCTCGTGCTCGACATCCCCCACCGCGAAGGGCAGCGCGAGGAGCACGCAATCCGCCCGCCCGTGATGGAGCGATTCGATGGCGTCGGCACTCGGCTCCTCGCGCAGAAAAAGCTTTAACTGCGGACGTTCGCGGCGCAGGCGCGGCAGAATGCGCGGGAGCAGGAACGGCGCGATGGTGGGGATGACACTCATCCTGAGCTCACCCGAAAGCGGCTTTCCGGCCGAGGCGACGAGCTCGCTCAATTCCTCCGCTTCGCGCAAGAGCCGGTGCGCCTTGTCCACGACGCGATTGCCGAGCGGGGTAAAGCGCACGACCCGCCGCGTGCGTTCGACCAGCGTCACGCCGAGCAGCGATTCCAGCTCGCGTATTCCGGCCGAAAGCGTCGATTGCGAGACATAGACGCTTTCCGCCGCGCGCCCGAAATGCCCCTGCTCATGCAGCGCCAGCAGATATTGCAGCTGTTTCAGCGTGGGCAGGTAACTGTTTTTCATCGCTGCGCAGGGCTGGCCATCACACGGTCGGCACCGGCCTGTCGTCGACCCGCGTCATGGTGATTCGCCCATCCTTCACGGCAAAGGCCATCTTGCCCTCCACCAGGTCGAGCGCGTCGCGGCCAAATTGTTCGTACCGCCACCCTTCGAGCAGGGGCAGCCCCTTGCGCGCGCCGGCGGCGAGGTTTTCGAGATCGTCGGACCGCGCGATCAGGCGCGATGCAACGTCGATTTCCCGGCTCCGGATTTTCAGCAGCAGTTTCAGCAGATCGGCGACAAGCGCCCCTTCCTTGCCCAGCGGAGTGCCGCGCTTGCGTTCCGGCATTTCGTCGGCGGGGAGGGGGGCGGCGGCGGACAGGACGTCCATCAATCGCTTCCCGATGTCATTGTCCTTCCACCCGTTGGACAGGCCGCGCACCTTGGCAAGATCGCCCTGTTGCCGCGGGGGATGGGCGGCAATGTCGGCGAGCGTTTCGTCGCGCATGATGCGACCACGCGGGATGTCTTTGTCCTGCGCCTCGATCTCGCGCCACGCGGCCAGCGCCTTCAACCGGCCGAGCACGTCGGGCTTGCGCCCCTGCGCGCGGATGCGGCGCCATTGTTCGTCCGGATCGTTGCGGTAATGCTCCGGATCGGCGAGCTTTTCCATCTCGACATTGAGCCATTCGCCGCGCCCGGTTTCCATCAGGCGATCCAGCATGCGGGGAAATATCTCCGCCAGATGGGTGACGTCGCCAATCGCATATTCGAGCTGCCGGTCGGTCAGCGGACGGCGTGACCAGTCGGTAAAGCGCGCGCCCTTGTCGACCGAGAAATTGAGCCATGTCTCGACCAGGTTGGAATAGCCGATCTGCTCCGACTGGCTGATGGCCATCATCGCGATCTGCGTGTCGAAAATCGGGTGCGGCGTCTTGCCGGTGAGGTTGTAGATGATCTCCACATCCTGCCCGCCGGCGTGGAAGATTTTCAGCACGTCCTCATTATCGGTAAGGAGGTCGAGCAGCGGCGTCAGGTCGATCCCGTCGGCCAGCGGGTCGATGGCGGCGGCTTCCTTCCCGTCGGAAATCTGCACGAGGCAGAGCAGCGGCCAATAGGTCGATTCCCGCATGAATTCGGTATCGACCGCCACGAAGTCGGCGGAGGCCATACGGTCGCACAGGGCGGTCAGCGCGGCGGTGTCGGTGATCAGGTCATGTATCTTCATCTGACGCATGCGTTACGCCGAAGTGGGGGCAGGTTCAATAAGCACGCGCGCCTTCGTGGGGGCGCGGCGCCATTGCCCACTGGAAAAGCGGCGCGCTTTGACCTAGGGCGCCGGTCATTCTTTCATTCTTTCATAAAGCACGAAATTCTCATGCACCCCTATCGCACCCATAATTGCGGCGCCCTGACCGCCGCCAACACCGGCGAGACCGTTCGCCTGTCCGGATGGATCCATCGCAAGCGCGACCACGGCGGCGTATTGTTCGTCGACCTGCGCGACAATTACGGCATCACGCAGCTCGTCGCGGACGAGGACAGCCCCGCGCTCGACGTGCTGGACCGGCTCCGCGTGGAGAGCGTCATCACGATCGATGGCGAGGTGAAGGCCCGCAATGCCGCCACGGTGAATGCGAACCTGCCCACCGGCGAGATCGAGGTGTTCGTGCGCGAGATCACGGTGCAGAGCCGCGCCGACGAATTGCCGATGCCGGTCGCCGGCGATGCCGAATATCCCGAGGAAATCCGGCTGAAGCACCGCTTCCTCGACCTGCGCCGCGAAAAGGTGCACGCCAATATCCTGCTGCGTTCGAAGGTCATCACCTCGATCCGGAGCCGCATGGTCGATCAGGGCTTTACCGAGTTCCAGACCCCGATCCTCACCGCCAGCAGCCCCGAAGGCGCGCGCGATTTCCTCGTGCCGAGCCGTCTGCACGCGGGCAAGTTCTACGCGCTGCCGCAGGCGCCGCAGATGTTCAAGCAGATGCTCATGGTCGCAGGGTTCGACCGCTATTTCCAGATCGCGCCCTGTTTCCGGGACGAGGATCTGCGCGCCGATCGCAGCCTGGAATTCTACCAGCTCGATTTCGAGATGAGCTATGTCACGCAGGAAGACGTGTTTCAGACGCTTGAACCCGTGCTCGCCGGCGTGTTCGAGGAATTCGCGAACGGCAAGAGCGTGACGAAGGCGGGCGATTTTCCCCGCATTCCCTATGCCGAGGCGATGCTGAAATACGGGAGTGACAAGCCCGACCTTCGCAATCCGCTCATCATTTCGGACGTGACCCGTCATTTCGAGACGTCGGGTTTCGGCCTGTTCGAGAAGATCGTCGGATCGGGCGGCGTCGTGCGCGCGATCCCGGCGCCCAACACCGCGGACAAGAGCCGCAAGTTCTTCGACGACATGAACAACTGGGCACGCGGCGAAGGATTTGCAGGGCTCGGCTATGTCACGCGCAAGGGTGGCACGTTCGGCGGCCCGATCGCCAAGAACCACGGCGAAGAAGGCATGGCGAAGCTTTACGAGGAGCTGGGCCTGGGCGAGGACGACGGCCTGTTCTTTGCCGCGGGCAAGGAGAAGGAAGCGGCCAAGCTCGCCGGCGCGGCCCGCACCCGCACGGCGCAGGAGCTCGACCTGATCGAGAAGGATTGTTTCAAGTTCTGCTGGATCGTCGATTTCCCGATGTTCGAATATGACGAAGAGCAGAAGCGCATCGATTTCAGCCATAACCCGTTCTCCATGCCGCAGGGCGAGCTGGAGGCGCTGGAGACGAAGGACCCGCTCGATATTCTCGCGTGGCAGTACGACATCGTGTGCAATGGCTACGAATTGTCGTCGGGAGCGATCCGGAACCACCGGCCCGACATTATGTACAAAGCGTTCGAGATCGCCGGATATTCGCAAGCCGACGTGGACGCGAATTTCTCGGGCATGATCAACGCGTTCAAATATGGCGCGCCGCCGCACGGCGGTTCGGCACCGGGCATCGACCGCATCGTCATGCTGCTCGCCGATGAACCGAACATTCGCGAGGTCATCGCCTTCCCTCTGAACCAGAAGGGCGAGGATCTGATGATGGCGGCGCCGTCCGCCGTGACCGCGAAACAGCTGAAGGAACTGCACATTCGCACGGTCGAACCGCCCAAGCCGGCGACCGAGCAGGCCGTGCGCACGGACCGTCTGGGCGACGGCTGAATTCATGGCGGGCGGGCACGGGCCGATGATGGTGAAATATTTGAACCCCATCGGCACTTGCCAGCCCGCAAACCGTTGACTAGGGCGAACCCCTGATTTTTAACCGCTTTGAGCGAGAGGGCATTTCATGAGCGATACCGAGGAACGCGTAAAGAAGATCGTGGTCGAGCATCTGGGCGTCGAAGCCGACAAGGTGACGATGGATGCGAGCTTCATCGACGATCTGGGCGCGGACAGCCTCGACATCGTCGAGCTGGTCATGGCATTCGAAGAGGAATTCGGTGTCGAGATTCCCGACGATGCCGCCGAGAAGATCACCACCGTGGGCGACGCGGTGAAATATATCGAAGAGCACAAGGGCTGATAACACGGTCCTTGCCCGCCATGCCTTGACCATTGCAAGGCGTGGGCGGGCCGCTTACCGACAGGCTCGGCCCGCTGGGCTGGGCCTGTTGCGTATCCGGCCCCGCAAATCGGATATATGCATAATGGAACCGGCCATGGCATGTGGCCGAACGGAACAATCGGAGTGTGCTGATGCGTCGTGTGGTCGTTACCGGTCTGGGTCTGGTGACCCCGCTTGGGGCCGATGTCGAAACGGTCTGGAAAAACATCCTGGCCGGAAAATCGGGCGCGGGTCCGATCGAACGTTTCGATGCCAGCAACCAGAAATGCCGCATCGCATGCGAGGTGAAGCCGGCCGACCATGAATATGGCTTCGACGCGAACAAGCGTGTCGACCACAAGATTCAGCGGCAGGTCGACCCCTTCATCGTGTATGGCATCGACGCCGCCGGCCAGGCGATCGAGGATGCCGGCCTGCTCGACATGAGCGGCGAGGAACGGTTCCGCGCCGGGTGCTCCATCGGTTCGGGCATTGGCGGCCTTCCGGGGATCGAGAAGGAATCGCTCATCCTCGCCGAAAAGGGACCGGGTCGCGTATCACCGCATTTCGTTCACGGCCGGCTGATCAACCTGATCTCGGGTCAGGTTTCGATTCGCTACGGGTTGATGGGTCCGAACCACGCGGTCGTGACCGCCTGCTCGACCGGCGCCCATTCCATCGGCGATGCCGCGCGCATGATCCGCGAAGGTGACGCCGATGTCATGCTGGCGGGCGGGGCGGAGGCGACGATCTGCCCCATCGGCATCGCCGGTTTCGCGCAGGCGCGTGCCCTGTCCACCAATTTCAACGACGATCCCACCCGGGCGAGCCGTCCCTATGACGTGGACCGCGACGGTTTCGTCATGGGCGAGGGTGCCGGCGTCGTCGTGCTCGAGGAATATGAGAAGGCGAAGGCCCGCGGCGCCAAGATCTATGCCGAGGTGCTGGGCTATGGCCTTTCGGGCGATGCGCACCATGTGACGGCGCCGCATCCCGAAGGATCGGGGGCGTATCGTTCGATGGAGATGGCGCTTCGCAAGGCGGGCGTCGATGTGTCCGAGATCGATTACATCAACGCGCACGGTACCTCGACGCCGCTTGGTGACGAGCTGGAACTCGGCGCGGTTCGGCGGCTTTTCGGAAACGCGATCGATACGCTTTCCATGAGCAGCACGAAATCCGCGATCGGCCATCTGCTCGGCGGGGCGGGTGCGGTCGAATCGATCTTCTGCATCCTCGCCATGCGCGATTCGGTCGTGCCGCCCACGCTCAATCTCGATAACCCGAGCGAGAGCTGCAAGGGCGTCGATCTCGTCCCCCACACGGCGAAGGAGCGCAAGGTCAAGGCCGTGCTCAACAACAGCTTCGGCTTTGGCGGGACGAACGCGTCGCTGGTGATGAAGGCGGTCTGATATGGCGGCGGGGCGGACGGTTCGGCGCTGGCTGCTCGGTGGGATCGCCGCGGGCATCCTCGCCGTCCTGATCGTCGTCGTCATTTTCGCAAGCGGGTGGTATGGCGCTGCGAACCTCGATGAAGAGCGGCCCTTCGTCGTTCCGTCGGGCGCGACGCTGACGGCCATCGCGCAAAAACTGGAGAGCGAGGACATCATCGGTTCGGCCGACGGGTTCCTCTTGCGCGCGAAAATCTTCGGCGGCGGCGATCCGGTTCAGGCGGGCGAGTTCCTCCTGCCCGCGGATGCGTCGCCGGCGCGTATCCTCGATATTTTTCAGAACGGCGACGTCATCCGCCGTTTCGTCACCATCCCCGAGGGTCTGCCCTCCATCATGGTGCACGAAAGGCTGATGGCGGAGCCTTTGCTGACGGGTACGATTCCGGTGCCGAGGGAAGGCGCGATCCTCCCCGACAGCTATGATTTCGAGCGGGGCGAAAGCCGCGCCGACGTTCTTGCCCGCATGGAGGCGGCGATGGATGAATTCCTTGCCGAAGCATGGGCGCAGCGTGCGAAGGATATCGCGGTTTCCAGCCCCGCCGAAACGCTGGCGCTGGCATCCGTGGTGGAAAAGGAAACCGGCGTGCCGAAGGAACGGCGCATGGTTGCCGGGCTCTACTCCAACCGGTTGAAGACCGGCATGCGGCTTCAGGCCGACCCGACGATCATCTATCCCATTACCAAGGGCAAGCCGCTCGGCCGCAGGATCCGCCGATCCGAGATCGATGCGGTCAACGGTTACAACACCTATTCGATGGACGGGCTGCCCAAGGGTCCGATCACCAATCCCGGACGCGAATCGATCCGTGCGGTGCTGAACCCCGCAGACACCGATGCGCTGTACATGGTGGCGGACGGAACGGGCGGGCACGTGTTTGCCGATACGCTGGCCGGGCATAACGAAAACGTGCGCAAATGGCGCGCGATCCGGCGCAAGCGCGGCGAAATCTGAACGCCAGCGGGGGCCGGCGCCAACCTTGCCTCTCGGAACCGGGAGGCGGCGGCGCCGTTCCCTTCGCAAATCTCAGATTCCGTCAAGGCCAACAGGGGGCATATCCGTGCACAAGCAAATTCCCGACGTCACATTGAAGACCCGCATTCGCGACGAAAGCGTCGAGGGTGAAAACCCCTTCCGCTGGCGCGATTTTCCGGTGCGCGACGAATGGGCGGGAAAGACGATTGTCGCATTTTCGCTGCCGGGCGCGTTCACGCCGACCTGCACCAACGAACAATGCCCCAGCTACGAATCGATGTATGACGATTTCAAGGCCGCCGGTGCGGACGGGGTATACTGCATCGCCGTCAACGATGCGTTCGTCATGTATCAGTGGTCGAAGCATCTCGGCCTGGAAAAGGTGAAGATGCTGCCCGATGGCTCCGGCGATTTTACCCGGCGCATGGGCATGCTGATCAACAAGGATCACCTCGGCTTCGGACAGCGGTCCTGGCGATACGCCATGATCGTGAAGGATAATGTCGTCACCGACTGGTTCGAGGAGCCGGGCATCAACGATGTCGGCGCCGACGAAGACCCGTATGGCGTTTCCGCGCCGGAAAAGGTGCTGGCCGCGCTCAAGAATGATTGATCGGGCGAGGGGGGAGGCCGGCGATCCGGCTCCTCTTATCGTGACCGCGACCCTGCCGCCCGAGCTTTTTTCCTGGGCGGAGGGTTTGCGACGCGAGTATTTTCCGCCGGAGCGCAATCATATCGATGCGCATGTGACGCTATTTCATGCGATTCCCCCGTCGTGCGAGAGGGAATTGAAAAACCTGCTGGCCGATCTTTGCGCGCAGACGGCGCCGATACCGGCAACCCTCGACTCGGTCATGTCATTGGGGCGCGGAACGGCCTTCAAGATTATCAGCCCTGAATTGCTGAACCTGCGCGCCATCGCGGCGGACCGTTTCGCGGGGTCGCTGACCGCACAGGACAGCCATCGGCCCAATCTCCATGTCACCGTTCAAAACAAGGTTTCCGCGGCCGATGCAAAGCTCTTGCAGGCCCGTCTGCGCAGCGATTTCAAGCCGCGCACGTTCGAATTCACCGGCCTCGAAGCGCATTATTATCGGGGCGGGCCATGGGAAAATGCGGCACGCTGGCGCTTTCGTAAAAAGCGGTGAGCAAAGCAGTTGACCCTTTCGAAAACCGCGCCTAAGACGCCCGCCTGTCGGGTGGTTTCGCGACCATTCGGTGCCTTTCGGGGCGGAGTAGCTCAGCTGGTTAGAGCAGCGGAATCATAATCCGCGTGTCGGGGGTTCGAGTCCCTCCTCCGCTACCATTCCTTGATCCGGAAGCTTCCACTAGCTTCCGCATTTTTCCGAAAATCGAAAGAAAAGCAGAGGGTTGCGGGTGATTCGCGTCCGCATGCGCCCATGGTCTTCCACATGCAGCCGGATTTGGTGTGGGGGTATTTTGGGGGTATTTTCGCGGAGTATCGGAAAGGAGCGATACCCCCAATGCCTCTCACGGAGATTCAGGCCCGAAATTCCAAGCCACGCGAGCGCGCCTACAAGATGGCCGACGGGGAGGGCTTGTTCCTGTTCGTACAGCCGAACGGGTCAAAGTTATGGCGGATGAAGTACCGCTTCGCGGGCAAGGAGAAGTTGCTCTCCTTCGGCGCTTACCCAGATCTCGGGATAGCTGCCGCGCGCGACAAGCGCACAGTCGCAAAGGCGTTGCTAGCCGAGGGCAAGGATCCAATGAAATCCAAGGGAGAAGTGATCTCGCAGGAAGGAGCCACCTTCTTCGAGGTCGCAAAGCGCTGGCATGAAAATCGAAAGAGCGCGTTGAATGCCGCGCATGCCGAACGCGTCTGGTCGCGCATGGAAAGGGACGTCTTTCCAGTCATCGGCGAGAAACTCGTGAATGAAATCACGGCACCCGACGTCCTGGCCATGATCCGCAAGATCGAAGCAAGAGGCGCGCTCGATATCAGCCGGCGTGCGAAACAAGGGGTGGGGCAAGTCTTCCAGTTCGCAATCGCGTGTGGTCTGGCCTCGAACGATCCGACGACGCATTTGCGCGGGGCTCTAAAGCCGCGACCAAGAGTGAAGCATATGAGCCGGCTGCCGCTCAGCGAGTTGCCCGCATTCATCGAGAAGCTGCATGCCTATCAGGAAGAGGGCGAACGACGGGCCGCGATCACCCGTGACGCAGTTCTCTTTGCGCTCCTGACTTGGGTTCGAACCAAGGAACTGCGTTTCGCCGCCAAATCCGAGTTTGAAGACCTGGGCGGAAAATCACCTGTCTGGAGGATACCAGCCGAGCGAATGAAGATGGGACGAGAGCATTTGGTACCCCTCTCGCAGCAGGCAACGCACATCGCGAAATCCATGATAGCAGCAGCGCCTGGCGAGTTTCTCTTCCCGGGCAACGGCCCGAACAAGCCGCTTTCAGAGAACACAATGATCTACGCGCTCTATCGCCTCGGATACCACAGCCGCCAAACCGTACACGGCTTCAGGGGCTTGGCGAGCACCTGGGCCAATGAGCAGTTGGTCGAGTTCGGTAAGCCGCCCATGTGGATCAGGAAATACCATGAGGATTGGGTCGAACTACAGCTCGCGCATTCGGAGAAAAACGACGTGCGTGGAGCTTACAATGCCGCTGAATACCTGGCTCCCCGGCGCCGGATGATGCAGGACTGGGCTGACTATCTGAGCGGCGGGAAGGTGATCGACATCAAGAAGGCAGGGAAGCGCGCAGCCTGATAACTATGGCTTCGATCAGACCGGTCCAATCCAGTCTGCGCGCAAACGATCTCGACCTGCGACAACGCCTTCGACAATCACTGCTAATCCGACGAATTCGCATTCGGATTCGTCGCTCTCGATGATCCAGACGACTTCGTCTGTTGTGGTCAGGAACATTCCGCGTCTACCGCGGCTTAACATCCCCGACACGCGTATTCGACCTGCACTCACAATGCCCCCCGCTCAAAAACGCCAATGGCGCAGCACTTCGCGCACATAGGCCGGCGTCTCGCCGTTGCGTGGAACACCGCCGGCGCGCTCGACGGCACCGGGACCTGCATTGTAGGCGGCGAGGGCCAGATGAACTACCCCGAACTTGTCGAGCATCTGACGCAAGTATCGGGCCGCACCCAAGATGTTCGCCTTGGGATCGAAGCGATTTGAAACGCCAAGGTCCCGCGCTGTACCTGGCATCAATTGGCCCAGACCTGCGGCGCCAGCCTTGCTGATCGCCAGAGGATTATATCGGGACTCCGTCCATACAAGCGCGTCGAGAAGGCCCCTTGGTAGCGAGTATTGAGCCTCAGCGGCGTAAACATGAGGAAGGTAGCTTGCCCGACGGAAGCCGGATGGCGCGCTGCCCTGGGGCTTTGGATATCGATAGGGCAGATAGGTTCGACCCGCATCGGTAGCCGGCGGCTCGGACGAGCCCTCTGGAGGCATTCTCCAAATGCCGTGTTCGACGAGACGAAAGCCATCGGTTCCTTCTGCAACGCGGAAGCCATCGGGCGTCAATTCCGAAGCAACGGTCACCTGAGGAGGCTCAATATCCTGCGCGTGAGCGGGGAGCGCGAGCCCAAATCCTGTCGTTGCCGCAGCAGCTACTGTCCATTTCAGTCTCATTCCCGAATCCTTTGATGGCCGAATCGGGAAAGAACATATATAGAACATATGATGTAGGAAAATGAAACGTCAGCGACGCAGAGCGGAGGCTGCGCGGGTGGAGGCACGTTACGATGGAAATGCCCCCATGCACCAACACCGATCATCCCAATCCCAAGGCTTGCAACTGGAAAACCGCGCACGCAAGATAGTCGAGCAGCTGGGCGGTATCTGGTCGCGTTCGCGCGGGATGTGCTGCTGCCCGGCCCACGACGACCGCACTCCTTCGTTAAGCATCACGCTCGGAAGGCGCGCAATCCTTGTTCATTGCTTTGCCGGCTGCACGAACGAGGCGGTGATAGAAGGCATGGCCGGGTTCGGAATACGAATTGCGGACCCGTTCGATGGCACGAGTGGTCCGATCGTGGCCGAACCGCGCGAGGAAGTCGCCAATCGCAATGCGCTGAGGCTCTGGCGTGAGGCGTCGATCATCGCTGGCAGCCCCGCCGAGAAGTACCTCGCGTCCAGAGGCATCACGATTGCTTCGCCGGAGCTGCGTTTCCACCGGCGTATGCCGCTGGGGCCAAAGGGTGCTGTCCGGTTTCTACCCGCGATGGTGGCGGCCGTGCGCAATGATGCCGGAATTCTGGCGCTGCACCGCTCCTTCCTTGACCTCGACAAAACCAGCATGGCTTCTTTCGATCAGCCTAGGCGTGCGTTAGGCAGCCCCGGTTCTGGGGCGGTGCGTTTCGCGTACCCGACTGGGGGACGCCTTGGCCTCGCAGAAGGAAACGAAACGGCCCTCTCCGCGATGCAATTGTTCAATGTTCCCTGCTGGGCGACGCTGGGAAACGAACGCTTCGGCCTGGCCACCATCCCTCAATCGGTGCGGCAGCTGTATCTCTTTGTCGACAATGATGCGGGCGGGCACCTTGCTGAGGAGCGCGCGCGCAAGGCTTACGCTTGCGAAGGGCGGCTGATTGTCACCAGGCGCCCGGAGCTAACCGGCGACGACTGGAATGATGTGCTCATGCGCTCAGTACGAGCTGCGGTCTGAATGCCGGTGAGAGGAAAGCGGGCTTGGGGCCTTGTGAGGCCCCCGGGCGGATCCATCTGAACGGACACCCGGACAAACCCAGGGCCTCTTCAGGAGGTCTCTCATGTCACACGCAAATACCGCTTTCGCATTCTCCGATCCCGCCGAGCCGCAAGTGTTGGCAGCGGCGAGGGCGCTGGCCGCGCGGCTAGGTTCAGATGAAGCAATCGCACGGCACACTGTGAATGCAACAATGGCCGATCATTTCGGCGGTAGCGACGCCGAAGGACGCTGGTCCGTACGCGATGCCCATGCTGCACTTGAATTGGCGCAGGTGCTGTTCCTGGCGCAGGCAACTGAATTCTCTCTCGCGATGCCATCCAGCGCTGCCGATGAGGCTTTCACGCGCCTTGAAGGTCTGGTCCCGACCCAGTCCAACCGGAGCGATGAGCAGATCGAGTGGCAACAATTCGCAACGCCGCCCCGTCTGGCCTGGATGGCTGCAAAGGCTTGCGCGATTTCTGCCGTTGAACTGGTTCTCGAACCGTCGGCCGGGACCGGGATCCTAGGCGTATGGGCAGCAAAGGCAGCTGCGCGTCTCGCTCTCAACGAGATATCACCGCTGCGCCGCGAATGCCTGGGCACCGTGTTTCCGGAGGCGACAGTCACGGGATTTGACGGGGAACTGATCGACGAACTTCTCACGCCCGACGTGGGTCCGAGCGTGGTGCTGATGAACCCGCCCTATTCACATGGTATTGAGAGGGGCCACGATAGCCGCACTGGCGACAGGCACTTGCGCTCTGCCTTGAAGCGCCTTCTGCCCGGTGGCCGCCTGGTCGCAGTGATGCCCGATTGGTTCGAGCTTCCGAAGTTCCTTGCCGGGATCGCCGGCCCCGTCTCGTTGCGCCTCAACGCGACGATCGAGCGCGGTTTCGTCAAGCAGGGCACCTCAATCTCAACCCGGCTCCTGGTTCTCGACAAGGCTGAGGATGGTACCAGCCCGATCATCGCCCAGCCGACAAACTTTGCCGAGCTTCATTTGCTGATCGATATGCTGCCTGGCCGGGTAAGCCTGCCCGCCGAACCCAGCATCGGCACCAAGCCAGCATTGCCGCTTCGACTGGTGGCGAACAGGACGAAACCGGTTCCACTTAGGGGCCATCCAGCAGTTGCGGCGCCGTCGATCCTGCCGCTCGAATTTACTCCGCTCGAAGCACCTGCGCCGATCGAAAGCCAGGTTGGGCATTATTTGCCCTACCGGCCGAGCCGGATCTCGATTGCAGATGCTGTCCCGCATCCAACCCCGCTGGTCGAGTCCGTTGCGATGGGTTCGATAACCGCACCCGTGCCCGAAGTAGTGCCTCAGCTTCCGTCGAGCCTCATTGCTGGAGGCGCCTTATCCGCTGCGCAGGCCGAGACCCTGATCTATGCTGCAAGCGCGCATGCCCGCGACCTGCCGGGACGGTTCGAGCCCGACGACAAAGGCTGCGCCTTGAAGGCGAGCGCCGAGGGGCACGCCTACCGCATGGGCTACTTTCTTGGTGACGGGACTGGTGCAGGGAAGGGACGGCAGGTCGCTTCCGTCATCCTCGACCGGTGGGTGAGGGGTGAACGGCGCCACATCTGGATTTCCAAGAACGAAGCTTTGCTCGAAGATGCCCGCCGCGATTGGAATGCGCTCGGCGGTCTTCCCATCGACGTCCAGCCCCTTCGCCAATGGAAGCTCGGTGTCCCGATCGGGATGCGCGAAGGCATACTCTTCGTCACTTACCCGACGCTGCGTTCGGGCCGAAGCGACGCCACCCGGCTCGAGCAAATTCTCGAATGGGCAGGGGAGGACTTCGACGGGCTCATCGTCTTTGACGAAGCCCATGCGATGGCCAACGCAGCTGGCGGGGAGGGCTCACGTGGTAAGGTCAAAGGATCAGAGCAGGGCATTGCCGGTGTTCGCATCCAGAACCTGCTGCCGCGCGCCCGCGTGCTCTACGCTTCGGCGACCGGGGCATCCGACGTCAATAATCTCGCCTATGCCACCCGTTTGGGCCTGTGGGGTCCCGAGACAGCTTTTGCCAATCGCGAAGCCTTCGTCGCAGACATCCGCGATGGCGGTATCGCGGCCATGGAACTGGTCGCGCGCGATCTGAAATCACTGGGGCTGTATGCGGCGAGGGCACTTTCATTTGCTGGGGTTGAGTACGAGATTCTCGAACATTACCTGAACCCCGACCAGGTAGCGGTTTATGACGCCTATGCAGACGCCTGGGCAATCATTCATGCCAATTTGCGCGAGGCACTCGAGGCAACTCGGATCGTCGACACTGACAGCGGCGATACCCTGAATTCAGGTGCCAAATCGGCGGCGCTCTCGGTGTTTGAAGGCACCGAGCAGCGCTTCTTCGCGCAGCTACTTCTATCGATGAAGCTGCCGAGCCTGCTGCCTGCGATTGATACGGCACTTGCCGACGGCAACGCTGTTGTAGTGCAACTCGTCTCGACCGCCGAAGCCATGCTCAACCGCCGCCTCGCTGATCTCTCCGATGCGGAACGTGAAGCACTCGAAATCGATCTCTCCCCCCGCGAATACGTCGTCGATTACCTCACCAAAAGCTTTCCGGTGCGGTTGATGTCCGTTTTTACGGACGAGAACGGCAATGCTCGGTCCGAACCGATGAGCGATGAGAAAGGTGCTCCAGTTCTCTGTCGTTCGGCGCTTGCCGCGCGCGATCGCATGATCGAGCAACTCTGTGCCTTGCCGCCGATCGCGACGGCGCTCGATGCAATCATCGAACGGTTCGGTGTCGATCAGGTCGCCGAAGTCACCGGCCGTACCCGCCGCCTGATCGTCGGACGCGATGGACGCCAGGTGCTCCAGTCGCGCTCTCCGCGCGCCAATGTCGCCGAGACGCGAGATTTTATGGACGGGACCAAACGAATCCTGGTTTTCTCCGATGCCGGTGGCACCGGCCGCAGTTATCATGCCGACCTCGCGGCAAAGAACCAGATGCGCCGGGTCCACTTCCTGCTTGAGCCGGGCTGGCGGGCCGATGCCGCAATTCAAGGGCTTGGCCGTACCAACCGCACCAATCAGGCGTCGGCCCCTCTGTTCCGCCCCGTGACCACCGATGTGCGTGGCGAACGTCGGTTTATATCGACCATTGCACGTCGGCTCGATAGCCTCGGGGCACTGACCCGCGGGCAACGTCAGACGGGTGGGCAGAACCTCTTCGATCCTGCCGACAATCTCGAGAGCACATGCGCCAAGGAGGCGCTTCACCGCTGGTTCGGCCTGTTGTTCGAAGGCAAGCTGGAAGCCGTTACGCTTTCTCGGTTTGAGGAATTGAGCGGGCTCAGGGTCGAAGGAGCCGACGGCGGGATGATCGATGACCTGCCAACAATCCAGCGCTGGCTCAATCGCATCCTCGCGTTGCCGATTGTTTTGCAAAACGGCATATTTGACGAGTTTCTCGGCCTCGTCGAAGCGCGGATCGATGCCGCACGCCAGGCGGGCACGCTCGACATTGGGGTTGAGACCATTGCGGTCGAGCATTTCGAGGTGCTGACCGATACGCTTCTGCGCACCGATGCGCTGTCGGGTGCGACTACGCATCTCCTGGAACTCGAGATTGCCCGCGCGCTCAAGCCTTTGCGTCTCGAACGGCTCGAGGAGCTCTACGGCTTTTCAGGTTCGCGTCAGCAACTTCTGCGTAATGCGCGCTCAGGCCGGATCGGGCTGCTTGTCCCGGCGCGTAGTCTGCTCACCGACGAAGGTATGCGTGTGGCCCGCTTCGAGCTAGTTCGTCCCTTAAAGCACGGACACATTACTGCCGATCAACTCGCGGAGAGCAGCTGGGAAACGGTGGATGCAACCGAATTTCGCCGCCTGTGGCAGGTGGAGGTCGATGACGCCGCATCAAATCACAAGCGCGAGCGACTGCATCTTGCAACGGGCCTGCTGCTTCCGGTGTGGGACAAACTCCCTTCCGACTATGTTCGGGTCAGCCGGATTTCGGCGCGAGACGGACGCTCGCTGTTAGGCCGGGAGGTTCCGCTCCATTGCGTGCCCGAACTATGCCAGGCGCTTGGACTTGAAGACGAACATGCCTTCTCGGCAGAGCAAATCGTCGATGCGGTGCTCGGGACCGGGCGGCCGATGCAAATCAAAAGCCGCGAAGCGCTTACGCTCAAGCGCAGCCTCGTCAATGGCGCGCAGCGGCTCGAACTGGCTGGTTGGTCGGCGTCGCGCCTCGACTGGTACAAGGCACATGGGTGCTTCACCGAGATCATACGCTATCAGACGCGACTTTTCGTCCCGACGACGAACGCGGTGGCGGTCTTGGCGGGACTTGTCGGATGAGGCCTCCTATATTGCCAATTGGCATCCAAAGTGATATATGATGCCATATGGAGAATGCTCATGTTGGCACTGCAACCCGTTGATACCGTCCCCCACGCCTTCCGACCCGATCCTATAACTCAGGAGGAAGCATCGGCGATGTTCCGCGCCGTGCTGAACCTGTTCGGCAAATGGGAACTCACAGACGAGCAGGCAGCGACTCTGCTCGACATGCCGGTTCGGTCCTACCGGCGGTGGAAGGCTGAGGGTGCGGGCCGTGTCTCGCGCGATGGTGCGGCGCGGCTCTCCAACCTGATGGGTATCCACAAGGCGCTGAGGATCATCTTTTCCGAAGCCCAACGTGGCTACGCCTGGATCAAGGCAGGTAACGCTGCCTTTGCCGGAGTGAGTGCGCTCGACGTCATGCTTGGCGGCGAGCTGACTGATATCATGCGGGTGCGTCGCTATCTTGATGCCGAACGTGGTGCCTGGTGATTGATCCCAAGGCGATTCCGGTTGCCCAGGTCGAGTGGAAAGGTGCTGTACGGATTATCCGCAGTGCCTTTCCACCGATTGACCTGTTCGAAGACATCGCAGACCCTGCAGATTGGCCGCTGCTGATCTCCGCCGAGCAAAAAACCAATCCTCGCATTATGGCGACGATCGGCAATCTCGATCTGGTACCTGCTGACCGCCGGGTAGGGGGCAACGGCGCATCCTATCTGATGGCCCCGTTCACGCATGTCAGCACGGACCGACCAAGTCGCTTCACCGATGGGACCTACGGCGTCCTATACGCGGGGGATGCATTCGAAACTGCGCTATTCGAGACAATCCATCATCATGCCCGCTTCATGGCTCAAACCGTAGAAGCGCCAGGCTGGACCTCACAGTTCCGTGAGATCATCCTTTCGGTAAGCGCCGATCTTCACGATCTCAGGAGCCTTGCCGCAGGCAATCCCGCGCTTGATCCCGACAACCATGCTGCATCGCAAGCCCTCGCTGTTGAGCTCAAAGGGGGCGGGGCCGAAGGTGTTGTCTATCCGAGCATCCGGCATCCGGGTGGTGAATGTGTCGGCTTGTTCTACCCGGATTGTGCATCCGACCCCACTCAGGGACGTCACCTCGACTATCACTGGGACGGAATGGGTGTCGATCTGGTTCGAGACGCTGGTACAGGGGCGGTGTTTCGGGTGGTGGGTTCTGCTTGAGCGAACGATCCACGGGAAGCAGGCCAAAAGGCAATCCAGCTATGAAACGACATCCGCCCAACTTAATTTCAACGAATTGCCCTTCACCTTAGGCAGGGCTTTGCGGTCGATCAGCTTGCCCTGCACCTCAAAGTCAGAATCAATCTTCACGATCAAGACCTTGCTAAAGTTGCGCTTGAGATTGAGCGCAATTGTGTCGTTGCTCTTGAAAGGCGTAATCGTCTTCACTTCAACGAAATGATTGCCAATTTTGCCGTCCGACCCTTGTGCGTAATTCCGGTGCAGTTTGAGCCCGTGAGTGATGGCCCCATAGAGTTCACCGAGATCGCCATACACCTGAAGGTGGCTGCCCGTGAGCTCGTAATAGTTCTGCGCAACAGCGAGCAAGTCTTGAAATATCGGAACCAGATCGACGTCGAGGTTCGGGAACCGGGCTTCGAACTCCAAACGCGCCAGATGTGTGTTGATCTCAGTCCAGGTAATCCATTCACCATCGTCGTAAATGGCGTTGTCTTCGTTCCACATGTCTGTTGGGCCGTGCATCATATTGGCGTGACATGCCATCTTACCAGTAAATGACTGGTTTCCCTATCAACGACTGCGCCCATAGAAGAGGAAAGGAAGCTTGCTTCTGACTGAGCCGAAGGAGCCTCGATGGTCGATGCTTGAGCTCGCAATCAGGAGTAAGTCCCATGATCAAGGCGATCCCGCTGACCAAGTTGGTCCAGTCCCCTCGCAATGTGCGCCGTCACGGCGACCCCGCCGCAGATGCCGAACTGAAAGCGAGCATTGCAGCCCATGGTTTGTTGCAGAACCTCATCGTTCGGCCTGCTGCTCGTGGAAAATTCGAGGTCGAAGCAGGAGAGCGCCGCCGGTGCGCCTTGCTGGCGCTTGCCGAAGAGAAAGTTCTGCCGAAGGGCTACGAGGTTACCTGCCTCGTGCTTGAGGACGATGCGGAAATAGCCGTCGAAACGAGCCTGGCCGAAAACTTCCATCGCCTCGCGATGAACCCAGCCGATGAAGCGCAGGCGTTCGCTGCCCTTATTGATGCTGGTGCCTCGACGGAAGATGTCGCGCGCCGCTTCGGACTGACGGTCCGCTTCGTCGAAGGCCGGCTGCGTCTCGCGACCCTTGCACCCGTCGTCTTCGATGCTCTGGCATCCGGCGAAATCACTCTCGATCTCGCCAAAGCGTTCGGCGCGACCTCCGATCAAGAAATTCAGGCTCGCGTCTATGAGCAAGCGTCTTCGGGCTATTATGCGCCCAGCGCCGACAGTATCCGGCGCATGGTGCTCTCCGGCACGGTTCACGGCAGCGATGCTCGGGCCCGTCTTGTCGGTCGCGAAGCCTATCTCGCTGCAGGTAGCCGGATCGAACGCGAACTCTTCGACGACGATGACAGCGAGTCCTGGGTCGATGTCGCGCTTCTCGAAACGCTCGCCGCAGAGGAGATGGAAAAGCGCGCCAAGGCGCTCGCAGCAGAGCAGGGTCTTGCCTGGGTCAAGCCGACGCTTGACGCCTATGCCAGTCACGATCTCGTCGAAGGCCTCATTCGACTTCCAGCCGAGCCGGCTCCGTTGACTGACGCCGAACTGGCCCGCCTTGATGAGCTCGATGCCTCGTACGACGAGCATGCGGCCATTCTTGAAGACGAAGACAGCGCCGAAGAAGCAATTGCTGCGGCCGAGGCGACGATCGAAGCGATCGAGCGCGAATGCCAGGACATTCGGGCAAAGCCCCCGGAGCTGGCACCCGAACTGAAGGCCGATGCCGGAATGATCCTCGTCCTCTCGCGCGACGGCACACCGGTTCTCCAGCCAGTGTTCTACGGCGAACGCGACATCGAAGTCGTTGGTGACGAAGATGTCGTCGAAGTCGTCGCGAGTGTCGGCAGTGATGGCAAACGCCGTGCAGCGCTTTCCAAGCGTCTGGTCGACGAACTTGCGATGCAACGTCGTGACGTGCTCGCGCTCCACGTGGCATCGGATCCCGGCCTTTCGCTCGACATCATGGTCTTCACCCTCGCGGATGCCGACACCCACGACTGGCGGTCACGCGCGGCCACGACCCTGCGTGGCGGCGTCCCCGCGGGTCCGATTGTCGGGTTCGAAGCGAAGGATGCGCCGGCAAGCGCGTCCCTTGCGGACCTGCGCTCGGGTCTCGATGAGAGCTGGCGATCTGGCGAAGACGCTTCGTCGCGCTTCAAGATGTTTCGGGCACTCGCTGATGAAAGTCGCGCAGCATGGCTCGGCTTCGTCGTCGCTCGCACACTCGAGGCGAGCCTCAACATGGCAGGCGAACGTCAGATCACGTTCCAGGATCATCTGGGCAGCACGATCGGCATCGACATGGCGCAATGGTGGCGTCCGACCGCGGCAAACTACTTCGACCGCGTCTCGAAGCAGGTCATCCTTGATGCGCTCACCGATGTTGGCGGTTTGGAACTGTCCTCACGCTTTGCATCGGTGAAAAAGGGCGATCTCGCGATGAGCGCCGAGCGCGTCTTCGCGGGGACCTACATCACCGAGGTCGAAGTTCGGGAAAGAGCCCTCGCCTGGGTGCCCGAAGTCATGCGTTTTGCCGACCAGCCGGAAATTCCTGCCGATAACGAAGCGCAAAGTCCCGATGCGGATTTCGTCGCCAACGACGACAATCAGCCCCCGAGCGAGCTGGCCGCCTGACCTCCTCCTGACAGGAACGGCTGCTCGCCACCGTGAAGCGGTCCTCCGGCACATGCCGGGGGGCCGTTTCCTTCATGGAAAGAGAGCGGAGCGGGCTCCGGGATCTCCGGCACTGACCGACGGAACTGTCGTCAGGCCATTTCAGGAGATACAACATGGCCTATCGCAAGGGACAAAGCGGCGGAGTGTCGCCTGCTACCCGTATCACCCAGGAAATCATCGCCCGCCTCGAGTCCGGCACGAAGCCCTGGATCAAGCCATGGCGCGGTGTGCCAGTCTCGCGCCCATTGCGGGCGTGCGGCATCCCTTATCGCGGCATGAATGTATTCTGGCTCTGGATGGTTGCCGACATGTGCGGTTACGCCTCGCCGTTCTGGATGACCTACAATCAGGCCAAAGAACTGGGCGCACAGGTGCGCAAGGGTGAAAAATCCACCATCGCCATCTTCTACAAGAGCTACACCAAGGAAGTAGAAGCACCCGACACCGGCGAAAAAACCGACGAAAGTCGTCGCGTGTTGAAGGCCTATCCGGTTTTCAATGCTGATCAGGTCGAAGGTCTTCCGGAACGTTTCCATCCCGCCGCGACGCTTGAGGTGGTGGAGCCCGAGGGCCGTCAGGCTGAACTCGACTCATTCTTTGCCATTATTCCGGCCGTCCTGCGTCATCAGGGCGACGAAGCCTATTATGAGCCGGTAGCTGACCGGGTGACAATGCCGCCCTTGCATCTCTTCTCAGGCTTCGACCACTATTACGCGACGCTCGCGCACGAGCTATCGCATTGGACCGGTCATGCCAGCCGCCTCGACCGTAATCTCAAGAATCGATTTGGCTCTGCAGCTTACGCTGCCGAGGAACTCATTGCCGAACTTTCGAGCGCCATGCTCGGCGCTGAACTCGGTCTGCCAGTCACACACTTGGATAGCCATGCGAGCTATATCGAGCATTGGCTCAAGCTCCTGAAGCAGGATGACCGTGCCATTCTCACCGCTGCCGCAAAGGCGGAGGAAGCATCAAGGCTTCTGCTCAGACTCGGGGGACGGACCTCTGCCGATGATATTGACGAAGCGTCTGACGACGCTGCGCTGGCCGCTTGAAGGAGGGCATCATGGGCCGATCGGTCAGCTATCCCAGCGGGGCCATTGTCGCCTTCACCGTGCTCGAAGTCGAAAACGACGACGACTGGGACTTGGAATATGAATGGCTCCGCGAGGATCTGCGCGAGCGCGCAGGGCAGGCATTCCCTTCCCTGATCGCGCACGACGGTTGGCGAGGCCGCGAAGACCGTATCCTCATGCGCAATGCCTATGCGGATTTCGGCGTGTCGGTTTACGCCGGCTTGGTTGCGGTGTGGATCGTCGAGCGCGACGATGGCGCCTATTGGGATGCCGATTGGCGCACGGCCAGATCGCCCAGAGCACAACGCTGGCTGTCCCAGATCGCCTCGCGCTTTGAAGCGTTATTCGGCGACTACGTCTGCCTCGGTCACATGTCGAACGGTGAGGGCGTCTACGCAAAACGGGTGGCCTGAATGCGCCACTCAATCGTGAGCGAACACATGTACCAGTCCTGACTGACGAAGCCTGCATGTGCACTCATGGTCTGAAGCCATGCGAGAGAGGCCCTGGGCCAGCCGCCAGTCTTCCGCAACCCGGCTTGCGCAGGCCCGAGTTGGCCCGGCCCTGTGGGCCGTTGGCCTGCCCGCGCCAGCCTGCCCAAGCGGGTTTCCCCTGTCGGGTGCGGAGACTGCCTCAAGCTGGCCCTGACGGGCTCTCGCTGGCGCAGCCATGAGCGGGTGCGTCAGCCTCACGCCAGTCAGGAGGACAATACCCATGCACTCATCATTTTCTGACCAACTTGCCGGCCTCGATCTTTCCGGTTTTTCGATTGGTCCTGCCCCGGTTTCCACCAATGATTTTCCGGTCCACGAAGCGGTCGTCCAGACGCTCGAAGCTGTCTGGTCCGATCTTTTTGCGATGGTCTCTGGGACTGCGCTGGAGGCCGATGCCGAGGACCTCGGCTGGGCGTTCGTCAACATCTTTCACCGTTCCGCGACCCGCAAATCGACCGCAGTCGACCGCGCAACCGACGAAGTCCGAGCGCTCCTGGCCACTGCAGATGGATCCGAAATTCATACCCATGAACTCGAGACCCAGGTTGAGCGTGCGCAGTGTGCCGAAGGGGCCATGATCGCTCTCGAGGAGATGCGCGAAGTGGCCGCTGCCCTCTATCTCAACGAATTCGGCTCCTCGTGGAAGCCCGTGTCGAGTTCGCGCTTCAATCACAGCGCCATGCTGACTTCCGCGCTCGTGGAGGGCCGCGAGTTCATCCGAGCCCGGTGCGAAGCCAAGCGCCGCGCCGCCATGCCAGAAGGAACGCCGGTGATCTTTGCCGGTGGCCGCACACGCCATCCAAACGAGCAGGACGCTCTCACTTTCGCCAACAACGTCTGGGCTACTCTGGACAAGGTTCACGACCGGGTTCCTGACATGGTTCTTGTCCACGGCGGTGATACCAAGGGCGTTGACCGTCTGGCATCTTCATGGGCGGAACGACGCAGTATCCCCCAAATCAGCTTCTCCCTCGACATGCGCCTGGGGGCACGCGCAGGCTTCAAGCGCAACGAGCGTATGCTCTCGCTCGACCCCCGTTATGTCGTGGCCTTTCCCGGAAACGGGGTCCTAGAGCGCTTGGTCATCGAAGCCAAATCCCGTCGGATTACCGTCGTTGATCGCCGTGGTCCGCTTGGCACTTCACCCAAGCGCGCGGCTCAGGATACCGACTGATGCGTCTGGCATCGCGCCAGCGCCATCGGCGCTGGCGCAGCCTGTCAGAGGAGAGAAATCGCCTGTCATCGTGGGCAAGACGATTGGTGCTTGCCCCCCACATTGCAGGAGAAATTTCATGACTGATTTTCAGGCGATCATGGCGGATTTTGCTGTCCGCCAGACCGAGCGCGCGGCGCAGGCACAAAGTGAAGTCCAACGGCTCAAGGCAGCTATCATTGCCCCGCTGCGCAATGCCGAAATTGCCCGCGTAGAAATCCGTTTCGATGGGTGTGGCGACAGCGGTGCGGTCGAAGAATGCGTCTTCTCTGACGCCGTGGGGGCGAGTGTTCCGTGTCCCGAAGTGACGATCGCCTGTGTTGGAGAAGGCGACGACCAGAGCCTCAATTCCGCCCTCGAGCAACTGACTTACCTTGCTCTCGAACGCCATCATCCTGGGTGGGAAATCAATGATGGTGCCTGCGGCGAACTGGTCATCGACGTGGCTATGCCGAGTTTCGTTCTGGACTGCCAGCTGCGGTACACGGCGACCGACGACCATTCGACTGATCTCTAGGAGAGGTGTGATGGCTCATTGCTATTATCACGCCCTATCGTCAGTCCGGAAATGGGGAGGGGTGGTGGAAGATTACCTGCCGCTCCACCAATGGTTTGACCAGTCGAAGGCGATCTTTGCTGATCCGCGGCACCGGGCCCTTCGGCACCATGCCGAAGGCATTTTCATGCTCGAAACGCTGTTCGGGCCTACCATCCTCAACGCCGACAGCCGTGTCGTGCCCGTTCGCCTTGTAGGCGAGCAGCACGTCCGCGAGGATTTGGGCACGATTCCTTCCTTTGCGGATTGGGGACGCCTCATCACGCCCCAAGACTGGATGTTGCGGGGCCATCGTCTGGACGAGCCTATGCCGCTTGGCACTGTGGAGACGGCTGCTGGCGGCGCGTTTTCAGGGGGGCTTTCGTCCGCTTCGGGAGGAGCGTCGGTAGTCGAGATATGATGTCGCCTTGAAGGCAAGCGAGGTCAGGGGGGACGTGGCAACCTGTTAATGCGAAAAGTCATGGCTTGGCCTGTGCAAGGCACTCGGGACCAACCCGGCCTGTAAGCAAACCTTTCCTGAAGCATCCCCGTCGAGACGCGCAACCCCGATCAGGTCCGGCCGAGTTGCCGGGCTGCGCCCGGCTGCCCGCACCACCCGAACCAGATCGAGGTTTCCCTTCGGTGCGCTTCGCCGTGGCCGCTTCCTAGTCGGGTTTGCAGCCGGGATGGACCCGGAATGCTCGATCAGGAGAAAGACCATGACCAATCTCGTTATCCTCGTTGGCCGCATCGCCCGCGATCCCGAAACCCGCACGACCCAGGGCGGTACCAGCATCACCTCGATCTCGGTCGTCACCGACCGTCCCGCACGCAAGGACGGCAAGACCTACAAGGACGAAAACGGCTACACCGCCAAGGACAGCGAATTCCACCGCGTGACCTGCTTCAACGGTCTCGGCCAGAACGTCGCCAAGTACTGCACCAAGGGCCAGCTCGTGACGGTCGAGGGGCGCATCCACTATACGCAGTGGGAAGACCAGGACGGCACCAAGCGCTACGGCTGCGAGATCATCGCCGACAAGGTGGACTTCCTCACCAAGGGCCGAGCGTCGAACAATGAAGGTGCGCCCGACATTGATGAGGACTGAGTGCCTCCCGCAAACGACAAGGCTCCGATGGTTCGCGCCATCGGGGCCTTTTTTGTGCTCGCAGGCGTGAACGGCGGGGCGGGGCATCGAGCCCACACCCCGCCGCGGTTGAAGTGTCAGGCGGGGGAGAGCCGCTTGAGAGCATCGTCGATCCCGATGGTGAGCGATGCGCGGATGAGCTGCTTCAGTTGCGCAGGTTCGACCGTCTCGGCTCCGCATTCGAGAAGAACCTTGCCCAGTTCGCCGGCTGCTTCATCACGGAGCCTGGCCTCCTGTGCATCGAGTTCTTCGCGCTGCTCGCGCAGCTTCTTGAGCGCGTTCCGCGCGCTCGGTTTGGACCTGGCCATGAGTTTGTCCTTTCGCTGGCCGTTGGTCCCCTCCACGCGCGACAGTGCCAGCAAGGGGCCATGTAGGAAAACGGTTTTTGCCGCGATGCCAGTGCTTTTCTCGCTGACGTTGGAGAGGTCTCTCTCGCAGAAAGGCCAAGTGTGATGCGGGCTTTGGGGCCGCGTCAAGGACGACGGGGCCCCACCATTTTTACCGGGCAAGCCCGGCAAAAATCGTTTCCCCCATCGCCGCTTCGCGGCCGCGCTATGCGCGGTCCCTGACCCGGCCCGTCACCCACATCCTCGCAGCTCCTGATGCGACGCATCGAACATCAGGAGGAAAGATCATGTACGCTTCACTGAATATCGCGCAGGGCTCATTCCAGGCAGATCAGGCAGCTTTCGTTGCCGCACTCGACAAGGCTCATGCCCGGTCCCTTCACAGCTACTTCACCCAATATGTCCTGACCGATGGTGAGGCAGGTTACATCGCGGTCGATGAGGGCGATTACGGCGCACTGCCCAAGGCCATGCTGGACCGGGTCATCGACACAGTGCCAGGAAAGCTGAGCGATGAATTCTGATGCCACACACAAGGAGGAAGTCCGTCAGGGCTTCCTCCTTTCTTTTTGCTCGGGTCCCGTTTTGTCGCTCCCGTACGTATCGCGCGAGCATTCCGTGCAACATCAGTCTTCGGCGTCCGACGCGTCGAACTTCTCCAGCCGATCGGGCATGTCGAGCACCTTCATGGCCGCGGCTGAAATGGCTTCGGCCTTCGTCGGAAAGGCTTCTGCCGAACTGATCGATACGCCGTTGGAATGGGTCACGGTTGCCTGGAATCCGTTGCCTTTGGGTGTCGCGCTCAGTGTTACGTCCGCCATAACCATGCTCCCTGTGGGATGCCCGGCACACCATTCTTCCTGCCGGCAAGCTCAATCAATCTTTAGCACAATCGGCAGTCGAACGGGATCGTCCTCATCCCCTGGTTTTGGGACTTCAAAACCGCCGATCCCGTGCAGGTCATAACACTGGGTCCTACCCTCTAAGCTGGGGACAGAAGAGCACACCCTACGCGACAAATCGCAAGCGGGGGGCGGTAAAAAAGATAGTAAAGACAATGTGGTACTGGATTCTGGCAAAAATGGCAGCTTCTCAATCAGAAATGAATTGTCGCCAATTCGCCAATCGGATTCGATTGACGACAGCCAGAAATGGCGCATTCCTGCGCATCTCGCATGTTCTTGACATGTTCTCGTTTCTGATTTAGACAATAACCGCCTTTCGCAGTGCGTTCCGGGCTCCTGACCACAAGGAGTCCGTGCATGACACGGCCAAAATCTCTCTAGGTACATGTCACCGTCGAGCTCGCTGAGCGGGTTCGTACTGCAGCAAAGCGGCGCGATATAAGCGTCAGCGAATGGATCCGGTCGCTGCTTTCGCAGGCATGCGAAAATGATGATCTTGCATCCAAGCTCGAAACATCGGTCGACCGCGTCAGCCGTCAATCGGTGTTCACAATGGTCGGCGTCGATGCTCTTCTTGCAGGGCATGCCGATCACGGGCTGCGTGAGCGAGCCCATCAGGCCTATGCGCGCAAATGCAAGGAACTGGGACTCACCGCAAACACCGGCGAGGGAGGTTCCGATGAAGCGTAACCTCGTCAACTTCACGCGCGGAAGTCAGCTGCTCGGGCACTTCAGCTTCATGTTTGCAGCAGGTCTCAAGGGGCCGCTGATCATCGCCGCTATCGGCATTTCCTAGACTAGCTGGTGGACCATTTCGGCAGGGCTGAGCGATCACGAAACCTACCTTGTCTGGATGCGAATTTATGCTGCCATCTACGGCTTCATGGAGTTCGATCCGGCCAAACAGGTCGCACTCGAAACGGGGTTGGGAGGAACCGTCCAGCTCCCCATCATCATACTCGATGCCTATCCACCGGTGATCAATGCCTGGGATCATTTGCTCGACTTGCTGGGCGATGCTTTGGTGCGTTCGGCCTTGCTTCTCGTGCCGGCGTTCGTGCTGTTCTACTGGTTCGCAGCGCGCTTCGGCAGCCGTTCAAAAGAGCGCAAACATGAGCGCGGGGCCATGCTCGTTACACTACCGGAACTGGTCGATGAACTGCGCGGGCACAACCAGCGCGAGCGCGCCCGTGAGCTCTCGAGCTCTATGGGTTGGAAATGGCATCTGTGTTCGCCCAAGGAACTGTCTGCGGCATTTCCATACCGGCCCTCGCATCTTGCGACGGTTGTCTATCCCTGGCGGCTTGAACAGAGCCACGCCATGCTCATCGGGACCACCGGCATGGGCAAGACAGTCGCCATGTCGGACATGATTGCTGAAGCCCGCGCCAAGGGACAGCGCTGCGTCGTGTTCGACCTAACCGGCGCTTTTATCGAACACTTCTACCAGGCCGACCGGGACATCATTCTGAACCCGCTCGACGCGCGCTGTCCGCAATGGAGCCTCTTCGACGAATGCCGCACCGAAGGTGAATTCTGGGCGGCAGCGGAAGCCATCGTACCCCATGACGGGGGCGGGGAGGCGCAATTCTGGGTTATCGCGGCGCGTGCGCTGTTCGTCGAATTCTGCCTCAAACTGGTGGCCGAAGGGCGGGGCACCAATGCTGCGCTTGCCCGCGAACTGATGACCGCTGATCTCTCGCGGGTCCACGCAATGATGCGAGGCACGATCGCCGATCCCCTAACCGCTCCTGAAGCCGCGCGCATGGCGGAATCGATCCGGGCAGTGTTCAACGTGAACGCCAAGGCGCTGAAGCTCCTGCCCACTTCCGGGCGCCGCTTTTCAATCCGCGACTGGATCGAGGAGGGCGCCCATAACGACGAAGGCACTAACGCCAAAAGAAGTGGCTCCATGGTCTTCATCTCCGCGCGCTACGTCGACATGAGCGTGTGCGCGCAGCTGCTTACGCTGTGGCTCGATACGGCGATGAACACGCTTATGACGATGCCTCGCACCAAGGACCTCAAATGCTGGTTCTTCATTGACGAACTGGGCGCGCTTCACCGGCTCCCCGCTCTCGAAAAAGGCCTGCAGACGGCGCGTAATTTCGGCGGCGCGATCGTCACCGGCATCCATGCCTATGCCAAGCTCAAGGAGGTCTACGGTGAGAACATGGCGATGACGCTTGCATCGCTTGCCCGGACAAAATTGATCCTCGGTACGGCAGATCGCGAGACCGCCACCTGGTGTTCCGACTTCATCGGTCATCGCCAGGTTCGCGACATGGAAGAAGGCTACACCTACGGCTACAACAATGCCCGCGACGCCGTCAGCCTGACGCCGCGCAAGCATATCGAGCCTTTGCTGCTGCCCGACCAGTTGATGAACCTGCCGCGCCTGTCAGGCTTCATCAAATTCCCCGACGGCTTTCCAGCAGCGCCGGTCCGTCTGAAGCCGATAGACCGGGAAAGAATCGCGCATGTCTTCGTCGGTCGGGCCAAGGATCGAGAACCAATCCGGCAGGTCGATGGCAAGAGTGAAGGCGACGAGACGGCTGCCAATCCGCCCGCAAGTCAGAGCGAACATCCCTCGTCGAACGATGACGGGGCGGGCAAGCCCGTCGTCCCAAAGCAAGGTACTCTTTCACTAGAGTCGGCAGTGGATGTCGATGCCAAGCAATCACGCCAGCGGGTGACGAAGCAGGCCGAAAAGGACGTTCTCGACGACACCAGGAAGGTGTCAGCCAAATCCGATCATCCGCGACGATCGTCGCCCGAAGGGCGCGCGGCAACGCCGCGTAATTCCCGTCCGCTGCTGCCGACGAATGCGGCGTTTCGCAAAGGCGATCATCCCGATGAGAAGGATCCATCGAATAGCGTGAAGGAGGGACGCCGAAGCGACTTGCCGCGGGCCAATCCGCCCTCGGATAAGCCGCAAGCCGTCGATCGGATAGCCCAGCGCCAGCGAGAGGCAGAAGCCCGCAAGCTCATGCTCGAAGACGGCGTTCCCGAGCAGGATCAGCCTTCGCACGAGGGTCCCGACCTCGGCGATTTTGAACTGTGACGAACGAGGCAGATGCCGCCGGGCGGAGTGACGCCTGATGCTCTCTGTAGCCAACGTCCGCACGGCTGGCGGCGCTGCCAACTACTTTGCCGCTGACAATTACTATACCCGCGCCGATGCCGAGCGATCTGGTCAATGGCTTGGCAAAGGCGCGGAGGCGCTTGGACTGCGAGGCGTCGTCGAAGCCTCGCAGTTCGAGGCCGTGCTCAAGGGCATGCTGCCCGATGGAAGCCGTGTCGGGAGCGATAACAGGGCGCATCGCGCCGGCACCGACCTCACATTCTCGATGCCCAAGAGCTGGTCCATCCTTGCCCTCGTCGGCGGCGACAGGCGTATCCTCGATGCCTATGGTGCGGCCGTCCGCGAGACTCTGGCCTGGGCTGAGAAGAATCTCGCCGAAACCCGCATGGAAGTCCGAGGCAAGGAGCGGGTGGTCGCGACACGCAATCTCGTGATCGGGCTTTTCCAGCACGACACGAACCGCAATCAGGAGCCCAACGCGCACTTTCACGCCGTGGTTGCCAATGTCACCCAGGGACCCGATGGCAAATGGCGAGCGCTGAGGAATGACAAGATCTGGGAGCACAACACGCTGCTCAATGCCATGACCATGGCGCGCTTCCGCTTGGCCGTAGAAAAGCTCGGCTACCAGGTCGGCGAATTCGGCAAGCATGGCAATTTCGAAGCGGTGGGCGTCCCAAAACCCGTTCGTGACGCCTTCAGTTCGCGCCGTACCGAGATTCTCGAGGCATACTCGACCATGGAGGCAAAAGGTCCGGCCGCACTGGATGCAGCCACATTGATGACCCGCGCGGACAAAGGGCCGGTGGCGGACCGCCAGGCTCTCGTGAACCAATGGCGCGAGGCAGCGGCACAGTTGGGCTTTGATCCGAGGCTTGTCATTTCACAGGCCAATGCACGGGCCGCCACCGACATTGGCTCCGTCTCCGGAATTGGAAATTCGGTCCGATCGATCGGTCAGCGGGCGCGCCTTTTGGCTGCGACCTTCGCGGAGCGTCTGGGGCTACGTCAGGGCGATCCGCTTGTGCCTCGCGACATCGAGCGCCGGACGCCCGAACAGATCGCCGCCGTTCATGCGGTCGCATCGGCAATCCGGCATTTGGGCGAGCGCGAGGCGGCGTTCTCGCGGACCGAGATATATCGCTCAGCGCTAGGCTTTGCCTTGCCCACCACGCTCCCCGACATCGAACACCGCGTCGACCAGTTGCTGCGCCAGGGCCACCTGCAAAAAGGCAAGGGTGCAGATCGCAATCTTGTTACGACCCGCGATGCGATCGGGCTCGAACAGCGCATCATCGCCGCCGTCGAAACCGGACGTGGCCATGGGTCTGCCGTGGTCGAAGCTGATGTGGCCGGAGAGCGGCTACAGGCGCTCTCTCAGCTCAAATATGGCCTGACCTTGAACCCTGGCCAGGAAGGGGCAGGGTGCCTGCTTCTCGCCTCGCATAACCGGATTGTCGCGATTCAGGGTGTGGCGGGCGCCGGCAAGAGTACCGTCCTCAAACCTGTGGCGGACATCTTGCGCGAGGAAGGCAGGTCCGTGCTCGGACTAGCAGTCCAGAACACGCTCGTGCAGATGCTTGAACGTGACACCGGCATTCCCTCGATGACGGTCGCGCGCTTTCTACGCCAACATCAGGGCCTTCTGGAAGGAGCAGACCAGGCGAGGCTTGCCGAGACCCGCGCGTCTCTGCGCGGCACCACGGTGCTACTCGACGAAGCCTCGATGGTCGGCAATGCCGACAAGGAAAAGCTGGTGCGCCTCGCCAACCTGCTTCAGCTCGACCGCTTCGCCAGCATAGGGGACAGGAACCAATTGGGCGCTGTCGATGCGGGCAAACCCTTCGACGTCATGCAGAAGGCAGGCGTCGAAACGGCTACCATGAACACCAATCTCCGGGCCCGCGATAAGGCGTTGCGCGACGCTCAATATGCAGCGCAGGGCGGAAACATCGACGAGGCCTTGCGACATCTTGGCCCGCATGTCGTCGCGTCGGGAAATACAGCTGCCGTCGACGCCGCGGCGGCCTGGCTATCGCTTTCGCCTGCAGAGCGGGAGATGACCGCGATTTATGCTTCGGGTCGCAACTTGCGCGGACAGGTGAATGAAGCAGTCCAAATCGGGCTCAAGGCCAATGGCGAATTGGGACCGGGTTCCTTGGGTCTCACTGTGCTGTCGCGCGTCAATCTGACGCGTGAGGAAATGCGCTATGCGCGCAGCTATGCGGCCGGCATGGTGCTCGAAGTCGACCGCCGGCAAAGGGGGCAGGGGCTGCAGAAGGGCCGCTATGATGTGATCGAAACCGATCCCACCCGCGAACGCGTGATGCTGCAGAACGAGCGGGGCAAGCGCTTTGAATTCCGGCCGGGCCAGATACGACCGCAGGGTGAGCAGGATCCCCTGCGTCTGTTTGAGGTTCGCCCACTAGAAATCTACGATGGCGACCGCGTTCGCTGGACGGCGACCGATCACAAGCGCGGACTGCTCAACGCCGATCAGGCGCGCATCATGGCGGTTGATGCGAAGGGTGTCACGGTGAAAACGTCGCTCGGCACCGAACACCTGCTGGGGCTGGGCGACCCCATGCTTGAGCGTCTAGATCTCGCCTACGCGCTCAATGCGCACATGGCGCAGGGTCTGACCTCCGACCGCGGGATCGCCGTCATGGATAGCCGCGAACGCAATCTTGCCAATCAGCAGACATTTCTCGTGACGATAACCCGCCTGCGCGATGGTCTGACCCTGTTTGTCGACAATGCGGGCAAGCTCGAAGCAGCTGTTGAGCGCAATCCGGGAATGAAGCGCTCGGCACTCGAAACGGTCAATCAGCTGCGCAATGCGGCAGCAATTGGCCAGGCTAAGGGCAAGGCGTCTGATCGTTCGCAAGAACCGGCTCGCGAGCCGCCCGAACTCGATCGCTCGATCACCAAGCCCTTCGAAATCGGGATCTGACGCAGCGTTTATCCGCATGGGTTCATATGGCACCGGTTGACTGTTAGTTCTGTTTTTGTTCTCATGGCGGCCATGTCCCGAATCGCCGATGAAATCCTGTTCACGCATATCGAAGTCGCGATTGCCATCGCGTCCGAAGCAACGCTTGTCGGGCTCGGCGCTGACGACCCGCGAACCCAGCGCAATGCTCGTGTCGATCTCGCGCGCCACCTGGTCGAACGCATGCAGGGTTTGGAGTTCGAAGGAAAGGGGAATGCCGGCAGGAGCTCTCAGCCCACTCTCTTTCCGGGCGATCTCTCGCCGATGGGCTGACCAGCATTTAGATGTGGCTGAGGTAATACTGGCTTATTGCAGGCGCGTCGGGCGATCCTTCCCCATCAGCTCTGCAATGCGTTTGGCGATGGCTTTCCAGGTGGCGACGCCCGCCTCGTCCTGTGCCAGCGCGAGCGCGCCGATCTGCTCGGCGACATGAAGCGGTGCATTCTCACCATGGGTTTTCAGCACCTGGTTGGCGCAAGCCCAGAGTTCCCAATCGCTCAACATCAGCCGAGACGTCCAACAAGGCCGAGGAAGAACGCGATCAAACCATAGCCCACGACACTGCTGGCGAGGAGCAGTTCAATATTGAATTTGGAGCGAGGAGGGCGGGGTTGTCCTGCTGGCCAGATCTGATCGCAGATGAGCTCGTTGAAACCTGCGCGGCGTCCGCAGACTTCCACTTCGCGTCCGAGCAACCGGCGTGTTCCACGCCCGGTGTCGAGTTCCCACACCCCGCCACCCGAATGGAGTTCAAGTCCGAAGGGGCCTTCGGCAAGACGGCCTGTCAGACAGAGTTCCGGGCCTAGCGGCACGCAGGCCCCTTCCAGTAGCGATTCCAGTGCAGCACAGTGCGTGTCTGGATCATGGAGCAGGAGAGATCAGCCCCGCTTGGCAGTCGGCACCAGGCAGCCGTCCGGTTGCCGCCTGCCGAACCTTCCGACCGGCACGTCAATCTCGGTCCACGAACCACGACATGCCCTGTCGAGATGGTCCCGCGAGGGCCGCCAAGAAGATCGACGAGCGCGTCGCGCGCTTCGATTGCCGACGCGTCGGGGCAAGGCTGGTTGGTCCGGCATGTTCCTTCCATTTCGCGCGCGGCGATCCCGGCGATGCGGACATGGGGGCCTTCGGCGCACCATATGGGCCCGTCGCCATCCCAGACATGCGTGGGTGTGCAGGTAAAGGTCTGGCCGGCAGCGACGATCGAGGCAGCGAGGAGGGCAAGCATTGGCGAGCTACCTAGCGAAGCGCGCGGCCGAACCAAAGCACGCGGCCGACGATATTGATCGTCCGCTTCTCCAGTCCGCGCCAACTGGGATAGGCCGGATTGTCGCTGAGCACCGAGACCCGCTTGCCTTGCGGCTCGATTGCGACCCGCTTGACGCTGAGCATGTCGTCCATGCGCAGCACATAGATCCCGTCGCGCAGCCGCGACTGTCCATCGTTGAGATCGACCATGACTTCATCGCCGTCATGCAGCGTTGGCTCCATCGAATCCCCGTGCACGGCGATGATCGAAAGGCTCGTCGCCTTGCTTGCGGTCAGACGGCGCAGCCACTTCTCGTCAAACCCGAACTGGGCGCATTTGGATTCCATTTCGGCCAAAGCGCCGTGCCCCGCCGAGGCTTCGACATCGAGAACCGGAACATGGACCAGTTCGACGACCGGGCCGGATCGCCGCTCGGGAGCGCCAAGGATTTTTTCGTCCACGCCGAAGAAGCGGGCGAGCACGGAGCGGTCCTGCTCGTCCAGTTGGCGGGGACTGCCGCGGCGGATGTATTGCTGGATGTAGGCCGCGTTGCGTCCGAGAAGGCGAGAAATCGAAGAGTAATTACAGCCTCGTTGCCGGATCAGATCGTCCAGGGCTTTGCGTGCATCTTCCATCGCGCGGCGGGTCCTATCGCATCCGTCTAGGAAATTAGATCCTAGACTCTAGGAAGTCTTCCTAATAAGAACATAACAAGAACGCAAGCGGAAAGCGAGTCGAAGGCGATGGAGCTCCTGGACCAGATTGAGGGCTACTTGGCGCGTAGCGGTACGAAGGCCAGCATGTTTGGTAGGCAGGCAGTTGGGGACCCACGGTTTGTTCAGGATCTTCGCGAAGGCAGAAGGCCAAGGGAAAAGACGCGGCAACGTGTAAGGCAGTTCCTAGAAGGAAACCCCTAGCATCCTATCGAATATATCATCATGATGTAGACAAGTTTTTACAAATTTATGGAAATCTATTGAATCCTCACAAGGACCTTGTCTTCATTTATGCATTCTTGTTTTTTCCTTTCTAGTTCTATAGAGCGCTGTTGTGATCGTGAAGACATGCCAAAAACGTCGGCCTTGCGCAGCAAAACGCGTCGATCACTCCGAACAATCACGTCTTGTCGTTTCAAATCTATAGTGACTGACGTGTCGGTTTCGGGAAATGAATTGCGCCTGCCTGAAATGCGGAAGAGGGTGGCGCGTCGACGCATAGGGTCGACGCGGATAATGTGTTCATCATTCATCTCGCCTGACAAATACAACGCACATCCGATAAAGCACCTGATAATCCCTTCGAGTTCAGCCACACGCCTGTTGTCAATTACAAGCCGACCATCCTCGTCGATTGCACCTAGCCTACTTTTAGACGCTCGAAGAATCGCATCAACTGTGCGGTGTGGGTCTGAAAGGCCATGAAGATATTCCATTGCTTGTTCGACGAACTGCTGCTGGCTTCCGAAAAGGTGGCGGATGTCACGAACAATCGAAGGGCCTGGCCGGGCGGCTGATCGAGACCGGTTCAGGATGTTCAGCGCCTGATGGACCAGCAAATCCTCACGACGCTGTGCTTCTGCTTGAGCAAGGAGCTCATCGCTGATCCCTCCGCCTCTAGTTGCATCGAGTGCGCGCGCGAACGAAACCCGTTCCCTGACGAGGATATCATGAACATCTGACGGTATCTCGTCGGGGTGAGGCATTCGTCCGCGTTGGGCAGCAAACGCTGCGACAACATCGATTACGGGAGCAAGCCGTTCCTGAAGATGCGGCTGAATTGGCTTTGATCCGACTGGCCGGTCGCTACGATATGCGCTCGTCGAGGCCCTGCGCCCGCGTCTACGCTCCAGAAGGAAATCTTGCTCTTCCTCAGGTGAACGGAATAGCGCGAAAATTCCAGGAGCAAGTGCGATCGGCTCAACGTCAACAACTTGCGTCAACAGTGCTTTGAGTTCGGCCTGTTGGAAGTACTTCTGGAATGTCCCTCTTGTCGTAAGGTAGCCATCGCCGAAGGGTTTCAATCCGTCTACGGGTACAGCCCCGACGACCATTACTGAGACGATGAGCACGCGCCGCGTTAGACCCCAAGCTGTGGTGAGGGCGTCCACTCTCTCGACCGGATCTTCAATTACATTGAGGACGAAACCGATGTTGACGACTTCCGCCTCCCGTCTATCTCGGTCCGTAGCAAAATAAGGATCCCATCCATTGGCCTCAATGCCCGCCGCTGCGAGTGCACGCAGATCGTCGCCCTGACCACAGCCATAGTCGAAGACGGTCACGCCCGGACGGACCAGCCCATGTCTCACTGCGAGGGACATGGGTTGGGACAGCGTATGACGGACCATCGCCGTGCGATGACGCTGGACCTCTACGCTCATGATTCCACGACCTCGTCGCCAACTACCAGTAGACCTGCCGCAGCAAGACGCGCCGACCAGAGCTTCTGTCTTCCAATCAGGTGACTGTTTTCGAAAAGGCCCTTTTCCACTAGCTGCTTCGTTGTCGTTGCCCATCTTGCCACCCTCGGGTCTCGATCGCCAAATAGCTGTTCTTTTCTATGAAGAATTAGTGGGTTTTCCGATCGACTGAAGTCTGTGCGCTTGGTTTCGCCAGTTGATAAGTTCAATCTCGTCGACGCGATCAGACGTGGAAACGCGGCGCTATCGAAGTCCTCGTATTCAAGAAGGCCGACAATGTCACCTTGAAGTCTCGCGACATTCCAGTTCACGCCTCTCGATATGGCGGTCGCCTTGTCGAGCAATTTGCGTGCCTCGGGCGCCAGCTCTGCAACTGCCGTGCGGTGAACATAGAGTGCCCCCCGAACTACTTTCCCAACCGACATCTATTCTGCCGCTTCCCGTCTCACCTCCAGCCACGTTTCGATCACGGCGTCGGCAAGCTCCTCAACCTCGTCATCCCCGATGAAGGGGACCTGCAGGTAGATCTTATCATCGGTGTCCAATTTTGCGATCAAGTGTCCTTTCCCCAGTAGGCGGTCAGCTCCCACCTCTCCAAGTGCGATACGGGAACTTCCTTCGTCGCCGAGGTGCAGGATCAGCTTGTTGCCCAGGTTGGTTCTCAACTGCATCGTCATCACTTGGTTGTCGGCTCGTTGGTACACCATGAACAGGTGGAAGCCAGCGGCGCGGGACTTGGTAGCGATCTTGTTGATTAGGCCATCGACTTCCTTCTTGAACTCGTCGTCCTGCATCCAGTTGGCAACTTCATCAAAGAAGATGACGATGCGCGGCATTTTCCGTTCAGGCTGCACCTTTCGATTATATTGATCGATGTTGCGGCAGTTCTCTCGGCTAATCTCGTCGTACCGCCGGTCCATATCGGCGACCAAACGCTCAAGTAATGCCAGAGCTTCGTCCTGGTCGTCTATGATCCCGCCCCTCAAGTGCGGAAGTCGCCGCGCCCAAGCGTAGTCGACCCCCCGCTTTGGGTCGATCAGATGCATTTCCAGTTCATCAGGACTGTTTAGGGCACAGAGGTCGAGTATGAGGTTAGTAACAAGGATGCCTTTGCCGCTCCCGGTCGTCCCTGAGACGAGACTGTGGGGCGCCGCCCGTTCTTGCGAGAGATAGCCGCTGGCAAGTGGTAGGTAGCACAAGCTTCCGTCGTCTTCCTTCTCGCCCAGAAGCGGCGAGGTCCGCTGCCCTTCGACCGGGTCAGATGCGCGTTTTAGCCAAGCATCAGCAAGATGCAGGATAGCCCGCGCAGGCCGACGCAGTCCGATCGCGATCTGACCGGGCAAAGGGGATATCCGCACGATGTCGAGACCATAGCGCGTCAACAGGTCGGTTCGTTTTCTCTCCAGCCAAGCCACAGTCAGGGTGCGTCCCCCCACATAGACGAGGCCAGTGTTCGGCGTGAGCCGCTGCCCCATTACCGGAGCGTCCATTCCCTCGCCTTGCAGTGCGGCGCGGAGGGCGTCGATCTGCGACGCTAGCCAGGAATTGCCCTCCGCCTCATCGCCTGCATTTCTGAGGCGATGAAGCACCGAGTTAATCCGCTGACTCCAAGGACCATTGGGCTCCATTGGGTCATCGTCCACGGCGTCTTCAGTTAGCAGTTTAGCTTCTTCATCAGGTGTTGGCCCGTCGGGCTGAGGATCACGTTGTGGCGGAGCGTCATCTGGGGGACTGTTATCGCCCATGCCGGCATCACGCTGCTGCGCTTCGGGCTGTTTCCCTTCAATCGTCTCGTCGAAGGACGTTGACTGGGGCCACCCAGTGGGAACGTGGACTATCCCGGGTTGCGCGTCATCGGCTAGGCCCCGCAGGGCTTTGGCGGTTTCAGCGCGTGAGAATACCCATTGTGCGAGACGTCGTCGGTCGGCGATAACCTTGGCCTCGTCGGGTAGATGAGGCATCGGCTCGAATACCGTGTCGAGTTCATGGCTGAACACTATCGAGTGACCGTCGACAGATATGGGGAATGAGCCGTCTCTCAGCCCTTCAAGCCACCGATCTTGAGTAATTCCGCCAACTTGGTCGAAGGGGTCCATGTGTTCGAGGACCATGTCCGCGAGGCGATGCCGCCAGATCGCGGGGTCGAGATTGGCAGATCCTCCGAGCAAGCGTTGGTTGAGCGCAGTCCAGGTTGACTCTAGTTGCCCTGCGGAACGCTTACGCTGATCGGAGATCCCATCCTGTCCGACGTATTTCGCCTCGGCAACTACAACACGGATTTCCGGTCCGTTCGCACTCACTGCGAAGTCGATGGCTAGTATGTCCGCCATCTCTCCGGTCAGATCGAGCCAGTCGCGATAGTCATCGAGGAAAAACCATGCAGTCCGGTTCTCGCGATCAACCTTGAGCAAGCGGTCCAGTTCGCGTTGTGAAAGGACGAGCCCAAGCAGTTCGTGCGCGTAGTTCGCCCATTGTGCACCGCGCATGACAACGCCTCCGGAGAGCTGTGCCGCGCGGATAAATAGCTGATGGCGCAAAGCTGAAAGATCGTCGGTTCCGATGCCTTGGAGCAAGATGCCAACGTCGACGTCGATGCAGTCGCCAAGGTCGTCCTCGGTTATCTCGGTCGAGACGATCACGTTGTGCGTCGATCCCGGCACGCTAAAGTATCGGATGATGCGACGTTCGTTGGTGGCGATCAGCCGCCGATCCGCGACGCGATCGAACGTCATGACCCAGTTTCCGAGGCTGTGCGCCTTGCCGAGGATTTGACTGACTTCGCCTGCCTTGAATTCTACCTCCTGAACGGGGAGCCAAGGTTCTGGATTCGTTGCGACGTCCCGCATCATGATCGTGCGGAGGGCGTCGACGTAAATACGGCCCGCCAATGGCTGCCGCGGGGCTGTCAAATAGAGCGCAGACGTGGTGTTGCCTTTCCGGAACGGGCGACGTTTCGACCGAGCGGTAGGGACGAACGTGGCAAAATCTTCGCTGGACCCGTCGTCAAAACCCTTAGTCCATCGCACATTGCTGCTGCGAGCGATCACGTCCCGTAGAAGGACGACATCGTTGGCCTTCTGGGTTTCCTGAGCCAGAGTTTCCGGGCTGAAGATGCCTACGCGCAGACGCGAAAGGAAATTGCGGGCGGCCTCGCTGGCGAGGCTCGTGTCGATCTCGTGGCTTATGCGGCGGTTCTGCCTTTCGTAAACTTGCCGAAGTCGGATTGGATCGTCATCGGTAACCACCAGTTCGCACCTGATTTCGCTGTCGTCCTCGACACGACGTGACAATCCATTCGCCATTGCCAGAGGGAGGTTCTCTGAATCCGCGTTGAGAATGACGACCGAGAAATTGGCGCGCTCGTGAGGCCGCAGCTTTAGATACTCGTTGGCGACGCGGTCGAAAGCCTTGATGGCTGCGTCTGTGGGTTCGTTAGTGACACCATGTTGGGATCCGCCGGACAGTGGTTCGAGAAGGCTGTAGTCCATCACTGCCTGGGTTTCAGCTACGAGTTGTGCGTCGAGGCCAGGAAGCACGGCGACATCGCCGTAATACGTCCCGCCAAGGGTTGCGATGCGGTCCTCTACGAAGTCCTCTACTCCACTGCGCTGTTCTTGATTGCTCGTGACAACGTCAGTGATGGCACTGGCCAATTGGCGTGCCTTCGCCCCGATTTCGGCGAGCCGCAGCGGATGCCAAGGAGTCAGTATCGCGGAGGGGGTGTCTCCGTCGATCAAGATGAGCCCGATGCGCGCCAGAGGGGCAAGCAGATCCCGGATGCACAGTTCCTGAGGGGCTATCGTCATGACGCTACGAAGCAGGTCACCATAGACCTCGGCTTGGAGAAGAAGCTCGTCGGCGCCCACTCCGGTGCCACGGAGGAGCGCTTCGATCGCTGCGCCATAGGCAGTAATGAAAGCATCGTAAGCGTTACCGAGTTCCTGTCCTTCGGTCGCTGTGATCACACCGCTCTCGACGATCGCTTCCAGCGACTGCGGCCAAGTGACGTCGATCCGATTCTCGTCACGCCCAGGATTGGCGAGCAGGCCCTCGCTCTGTTGGAACGCATCCAACACCGTGCTGCGCTGTGCCAGATCAACTACACTTGGCGCGGCATTCCGGCTCGCTCGATTATGATGGATGCGACCTGAAATGAGGAAGGTCGGCTGTGTCGCATCCTGCTTGCGAATTTGACGTAGATCTATCGACAAGGATAAGCCGAGCGCCTCTGGCTTCGGCTTCCAAGTCATCTGCGCCCGATTTGCGTGGGGCTTGCTCGTCCGGTTCTTCCTAAGGGCGTCTAATTCCTCGGCGGTTACCAGATACGCCTCGAACTCGAATTCCGTTGCTGCCTTGCCAACGCTCGCATTTTCCTCCTTTACGCTCTGCTCCCATTCGCCTTCCCAACAGCGACCAAAGTCGAGGACGGCGTGAGGTGCGAGTGTTCCCCGTCAGCACCCATGGCACAGATTTGAGGTTGTAATTAAGGAGGGTTTGGGCTTCGTCGTAGTGACGAAGGAACGAAGATGAAGCCCAAACCCTCCTTGAAAAATTCACT
>NZ_CANMCP010000002.1 GCF_947496385.1 uncultured Croceicoccus sp.
AGTGAATTTTTCAAGGAGGGTTTGGGCTTCATCTTCGTTCCTTCGTCACTACGACGAAGCCCAAACCCTCCTTAATTTACAACCTCAAATCTGTGCCATGGGTGCTGACGGGGAACAATCATCGGCCGCGATTGCCCGACCTGCGACGGCAAGCGCCTGAAGCGCGAAGCCCTGTCGGTCAAATTCGCCGGCCTCGACATTGCCGAGTTCGGCGACCTGACAGTGCTCAAGCTGAAGGACTTGCTGATGCCCGTCGCGCAAGGCGCATATGGGGCGGTCTCCGCCCTCTCAAAGGGCCATGTTCTGGAAAAAGCGGCCCGCGATGCAGCGGTCGAACAACGGGTCGCGGCGGGCGGCTCTGCGCACAAGAGCGCGCCAGACGTACGCCGGACGCCCAATCTCTCCGACGAGAAGCGGATCGCCGCCCAACGCCTTGCCTGCGAATTGATCGAGCGGCTGGATCCGCTGATCGATCTTGGCCTTGGCTACATTTCGCTCGACCGCAGCACGCCGACGCTCTCCTCCGGAGAGCTGCAGCGCTTGCGGCTTGCCACGCAATTGTCGTCACAGCTTTTTGGCGTGGTCTATGTGCTTGACGAGCCTTCGGCAGGGTTGCACCCGGCAGATGGCGAAGCCTTGCTCACCATTCTCGAGCGTCTCAAGGCGGCGGGCAACTCCCTGTTCGTCGTCGAACATGATCTCGACGTCATCCGCCGCGCGGAATGGCTCGTCGATGTCGGGCCAGGAGCCGGGGAAAAGGGTGGTGAAGTCCTCTACAGCGGGCCGACAGAGGGGCTTGCCGACGTCGAGACTTCGATCACCCGCCGCTACCTGTTCGCAGAGCCGCTCCACAATGAGCGCACACCGCGCGATCCCAAGGCATGGCTACGCCTGGAAGGGATCAGGCTTAACAATCTCCATGGTCTCGACGTCGAGTTTCCCATCGGCTGCTTCACCGCTGTTACCGGCGTTTCGGGATCGGGCAAATCCAGTCTTGTCAGTCAGGCGCTGCCCGAGCTCGTCACGGAACACCTCGGCGGCTCCCCCGTGGCCGCAGAGGAGGATGTCGATCCGCTGCTCGACGTTGCGCAGAACGACACTGAAGGACGCATTGTCGCAGGCATGGAGCATGTCCGCAGGCTGGTGCGGGTCGATCAGAAACCGATCGGCCGCACGCCGCGCTCGAACCTGTCCACCTACAGCGGCATGTTCGACCATGTGCGACGGATCTTCGCTGAAACGCCGCTCGCCCGCCGGCGGCGCTACGGCCCGGGAAGGTTCTCGTTCAACGTCGCGCAAGGCCGCTGCCCGGTGTGCGAGGGCGAGGGATACGTCATGGTGGAGCTGCTGTTCCTGCCGAGCGTTTTTGCCCCGTGCTCGACCTGTCATGGCTCTCGCTACAACCCGCAAACGCTCGAAGTCGAATGGAACGGGCGCAATATCGCCCAGGTGCTCGAACTGACGGTCGACGATGCGTGTGATTTCTTCGCTGGCGAGGCATCTGTGATGCGCTCCCTCGACGTGTTGCGGGAGATCGGTCTTGGCTATCTGAGGCTCGGTCAGCCGGCGACCGAGCTGTCCGGCGGGGAGGCGCAGCGCATCAAGCTGGCGACTGAACTGCAACGCGCTCAACGCGGCAACACGATCTACATCCTCGATGAGCCAACTTCGGGGCTTCACCCCTCCGATGGCGACCGGCTGATGCAACACCTGCAGGGCCTCGTAGACGCTGGCAATACCGTCGTAGTCGTCGAACATGACATGCGCGCCATCACGCAGGTGGACTGGATCATCGATCTAGGACCGGGGGCCGGGGAAGATGGGGGCCGTATCGTTGCCAGCGGCGTCCCTGGCGCGGTTGCGGAAGCGGAAGGCAGTCTCACCGCCCGCTATCTCAAGGCGGCGCTGTAGGTCGTAAATCTGGCCGAACGCACGTTCGAGCAGGTGCATCTCAACCACGCGTTGGAATGGGTCGAATCTGGAAAGGGGCCGGCGATGTGTCACCGCGGTCGACGCGGCTCAGGGTTTGAGTGCCCGTCAGGTGCGCCGTGTTCGTGTGATACGCGGCGTGGCGGACGGCCCATCGCTGGCCACGCCACGCTTGCTTTGTGAGGACCTTCTCAAGGGAAAAGGCCCTGTCATGGTTCGTCGAAACGCCCCGTCTTAATTCCCTGCTGCGATTTCTTCGACGAGTTTGGCACAGAAGGCGGGCAATTCATTGGGGTCGCGGCTGGTAACAAGGCCGTTGTCGACCACGACTTCCTCATTGGTCCATCCACCGCCGGCGTTCTCGATATCGACCTTCAGCGTCGGGTAGGACGTCAAGGTGCGACCCTTGAGCACGCCCGCCTCGATCAATGTCCAGGGTGCATGGCATATGGCCGCAACAGGTTTTTTCTGATCGAAGAAAGCCCGAATGAAACCGATTGCCTCGACGCTGCCGCGCAGCTTGTCGGCACCGACAGTCCCTCCGGGCACAACAAGTCCGTCGAAATCGTCGGCTTTGACCTCGGAAAACGTCTTGTCGATAGTATAGCTGCCGCCCTCGTCAAGATCGCTATTGACTGTGCGAGCCTTGCCCGGTTCAAAACTGACCACGGTCACTTTGCCACCAGCGTCCTCGACAGCTTGTTTGGGTTTCGAGAATTCTGGTTCTTCCGTCCCGCGGGGTGCGATCAGAATGGCAACTGATTTGCCTTCCAAAGTCATAATTTATTTCCTATTCCGTCGAAGACTAAGGTCAGGTGCCCGGCTTGAGCACGACCTTCGTCCAGCCAGCATCGCGCTCGTCGAAATGCTTGTAGGCGTCTGGTGCCTGATCAAGCGGCAGTCGGTGCGAGATGATTTGAGCAGGATTGGCCCGGTCTTGCTCGATAAGCTTCATCAGTCGCCGGTTGTAGTGCTTTACATTGCACTGGCCGGTGCCGACCTTCTGGCCCTTGAACCAGAAGTTGCCGAAGTCGAACGCCATCTTGCCTTCCTTCTGGAGATCGTCGGGCGCGTTCGGGTCTTCCGGAATGAACACGCCGACGACGCCGATTCCGCCGGTGGCCTTCGTGCTTTTGATGAGGCAGTTCATCGTGTAATTGCTGCGCTCCTTGCCGTGGCGATCGCAACACTGATACCCGACCGCCTCGACCCCCCGGTCGGTCCCGAGGCCGCCGGTCGCGTCAAGAATCTGCTGGGCGGGATCGCCCTTGCGCATGTCGATCGGAATAGCGCCCATCGCCTCGGCCAGTTTCAGGCGGTCATCGTGAGAATCGACCACGAAAATCTGAGAGGCACCACGAATTTCGGCTGAATGCGCGGCCATCAAACCGACCGGACCGGCGCCGTAGATCGCGATGCTTTCGCCAGGCAGGAAACCCGACAGTTCGACGCCATGCCAACCGGTGGGGAAGATGTCGGAGAGCATGACATAGTCATCTTCCTTCTCCTCAGCGTCCTCAGGCAGCTTCAGACAATTGAAGTCCGCATAAGGAACGCGCATCAACTCGGCCTGACCACCTTGCCACGGACCCATCTCGGCAAAGCCATACGCTGCGCCGGCGGTTCCAGGGTTGGTCGTGAGGCAGAAACCCGTCAAACCGCGTTCGCAATTTTCGCAGAAACCGCAACCGACGTTGAACGGCATACACACGCGATCGCCCTTCTTGATACGATCTACGGCAGAGCCGACCTCGATGACCTCGCCAAGGTTTTCGTGACCGAAGACCCTGCCCTTCTCAAAGCTGGTACGGCCCTCATACATGTGAAGGTCCGAGCCGCAGATATTGGTCGTGGTCAGCCGGATGATAACATCGGTCTGCTTTTCGATCTTGGGATCATCGATGGTTTTGACCGAAACATCTTTCGGCCCATTGTACACGACAGCTTTCACGGATCTTTTCCTTTCGCAGCTCTTCTCAACGCGTCATCAAATCGAGAGCTTGTGGTGATCCGGTCCATCGCAACGGTGGAGGACATCGCACCCTTACAAGTGTTCTCAGTTTGCTGAACCTGCTGCTACCTGAGAGGTTCCTTCACGGAGGGCCATCCTGGGATCGATTTACGGCGGTTTTCTGAACGATTGAGCCAGAACGGCCTAACAACGCGCCAAATTGATGTGCTCAGGAATTTCCCGCGAACCAATGGTGCCGTTCCGCCGCGACACATCAACGGCGCCCTATCAGCAAATGCAGAGGTGTGATGAGCGCAAAAGACAAGGCCATCCGCTATCGCGGATGGCCTGTCGTATTGATTTATTCATTTCCCGATTCGGTCGGGCCATCCATTCCGGATGGAAAACGAGCCTTACTCTGCGGTCAGCCGGCAGCTTAGGGCCGACCGCTCCGCTATTTCGCGGCCAGCAGGGTGAACTTGTGAATCTGCGGCGGTTCGGAAAACAGTTCGTCTGCCTTGTCCATCAGTGCGGCGGCAACCTTGCCGTCAAGATGGGCCTGCCGATCCTCCTCTGTGTCGAACGTATCGAAGATCGCGTACGCACCGGGACCTTCCTCGATCGCATACCAGGTCAGAGTGTCCGGCTCAGCTTGAACGAGCGGCAATGCCGAGGTCAGGAAATCGGCGACATCGCGCTCTTTTCCGGGCTTGGCCTTCAATGGCACATACAGGGCAAGTTTGGGCATAATTTATTCCTCAAGTCAAACGAACAGATATTATTCGGCAAAGTAACGGACGAGCGGGCCGGTACGTTCCCCATGAGGCGGAGCACACGCGGCCCCGCCTCCTCGTCGAAATCAGAACTCCTGTGCGGTCGGCCGGATGACGATCGCGTTGACGTCGACGTCATCAGGTTGTTCGACAGCGAACGCGATAGCACGCGCCACCGATGCCGTCGGGATGGCCTGCTTGTAGAAGTCCAGCACCGTCTCGGCAGCCGTGCCGGATGTCGTGAACTTCAGATCGCTTTCGACAGCTCCAGGCTCGATTGACGTGACCCGGACCTTTTCCCCCACCTCGTGGCGCAAGCCCTCGCTGATCGCGCTGACGGCGAACTTGGTGCCGGAGTAGACCGTGCCGCCCGGTGCGAAGACCTTGATGCCCGCAACCGAGCTCAAGTTGATGATGTGACCGCTGCCCTGCTCGAGAAAACCGGGAAGGGCCGCCGCGATGCCGTAGAGCGTACCCTTCAGATTGACGTCGATCATCTGGTCCCACTCGTCGGTGTTGACCTCGGCCATCGGACGGATCGGCATCAGCCCGGCATTGTTGATCAGCACGTCGAGGCGGCCGAAGTCGGCAATGATTGCGGCTACGACGGACTGGACCGCCGATTTGTCGGTCACGTCCAGCGCGTAGCTACGTGCCGTGCCGCCATTTGCGGTGATGTCCGCGACGACCTCGTCGAGCCTGTCCTTGCGCCGCGCGGCGATGGCCACCTTCGCGCCGCGTTCCGCGAGAAGACGCGCTGTTTCCGCGCCGATGCCGCTGCTGCCGCCGGTAATGAGAACGACCTTGCCTTCGATACCTTTTGTCATGTCTGTATTCCTTCAAGTCAGTTGTTGATTTTTTGCCGGATCGCGGCCCCGCTCGAGCCTGCCCGGCCTGATGGGATCACTGTGAGCGCAAGAGGACGGGCCCGGCGCCCACCCGGATGCGGAGCAGCTCGTAAGGCTTGCGGCGCAAGTCCCGCCCGCCGTGGAAGCCTGGCTGGCGGTGAAGCTGGTTGGCGGTGAAGTAGAGGTAGCCGTCGGTGCCGATCGACAGCGTGTCGGGCCAGCTGATGCGCGGGTCGCTGACCACCGTCGTCCAGCGGCCCTGGTCGAGCATGCGGATTGCGTTGTTCTCGTAATCGCCGGCGAACACGCGGCCTCGGTCGTCTTCGGCAATCCCGTCCGAAGCGCCTTTGCGCCCCAGGCTGCGTACCGCGCGGGCCAGTTCCTCATCGGTCACCGCAGGATCGCGCAGCATGGCCGTGGGGACCGCGTGCAGCGTGCGACCCGATAGTGGCCCGTAGTAGAGCAAGCTGCCGTCGGCGCTAAGCCCGATTGCGTCGCTCGCGATTGCTAGCGGCGTCGCGGGTCCGTCGGCCGGGCGGTTCATGAGCACCGCGCCGTCGACAACCGGGGTGAACCCGGGCTCCGGATTGGTCGTCAAATGGTTCGACAGGCGCCGGATCGCACGCCCGCTGGCGATATCGACGACGATGATGCCGCCGATCCCCTCGTTGCTGCTGTCGGTGATGTAGGCGACGCCCTCGGCGCCCTGACGCAGATCGAAGCGCACGTCGTTGAGGTAGGTCGTGGGCAGCACCACGCTGGGCGGCAGGACGATCGTCTTCACCACCCGGTCGGTCGCAAGGTCGATCGCCACCAGCTTTGCACCGCCGGCCTGTGGTTGAGAGAATCTGGGCGCCGCTGTGTCGAGCACCCAGAGGCGGTTGGCGCCGTCTGCCACCACGCTCTGCACCGAGATGAAATGCCCAGCCGGGTCGGCCGGATCGGGCTGGTTGGTCGCGGCGTCGGGATAGGGCACCGCCTTGCCGTCGACCAGCTCGGCAACTGTGAACGGCGCGTTGTCGCCCCATTGCGGGAAGTTGACGAAGATGCGCCCGTTGGCGGCGACGGTCACGCCAGTCGGCATCGCGCCATCGAAGGTCGCGACCTGTTCGATCTGGGGCGCGGATGCACCCTCGCGGGTCGTCGAGCAGGCGGCAAGCGAGAGGGCAGCGCCAGCGGCAAGAAGCAGTTTGACGGAGGTCTTCATGGGGTCATTTCCTTGAGGATGCGGCCCGTTTCTTGGGGTTCGGACCGGAGATATTGCGGGGGCGCCTTGACCGATGCGCCAAGCGCGGCGGCGGCGTGCCAGGGCCAACGCGGATCCCACAGCGCAGCGCGGGCAATCGCTATGGCGTCGGCATGCCCGTCTTCGAGGATGCGCTCCGCCTGCTGCGGATCGGTGATCATTCCGACCGCCACGACAGGCATGGCGACCGCGTCCTTGACCGTCCGCGCCAGCGGCACCTGATAGCCGGGACCGACAGGGATTTGCTGGCGAGGGTCGAGGCCGCCGCCGGAGACGTGGATTGCCGAACAACCGCGCCGCTCCAGCTCCTGTGCAAACAATGCGGTTTCCTCCGCTGTCCAGCCGCCGTCGACCCAGTCGGTCCCCGAAACGCGAATCGTCACCGGGCGGTCGGCCGGAAACGCTTCGCGCACGGCATCGAACACTTCGAGCGGGAACCGCATCCGGTTGTCGAGGCTGCCGCCGTATTCGTCGCCGCGCCGGTTGGAGATCGGCGAAAGAAATTCGTGGAGCAGATAGCCATGCGCGGCGTGGATCTGGACGGCTTCGATGCCGAGCCTGCCGGCACGCCGGGCGGCATCCGCGAACGCCTCCCGGATGCGGGCAAGCCCTGGCTTGTCCAGTTCGACAGGGGGATGGTCGTCCGGATCGAAGGGAATGGCACTGGGTGCCACGGTCTGCCAGCCGTCGTACGCCTCGGGGGCGATCTGCGTTCCACCGTGCCACGGCTTGGCGCAGCTCGCCTTGCGGCCGGCATGGGCAAGCTGGATGATCAGCGGCATGTCCGACCACCGGCGCACGCTTTCGAGCATGCTTTGCATCGCCGCTTCGGTACGGTCATCGTAGAGGCCGACGTCACCGTAGGTGATGCGCCCTTCCGGGCTCACAGCAGTCGCCTCGATCGTTAGCGCGCCGGCGCCCGATAGCGCCAACTGGCCGAGATGCATCTGGTGCCAGTCGGTCATCGCGCCGTCGACTGCCGAATACTGGCACATCGGCGCGATGACGATGCGGTTGGCGAGCCGCAGCCCGCCAACCTCAATCGGTTCGAACAATTTCGCCATCACCATTCGCCCGTGTTGGGCATGGAAGTCCAGGGTTCGGCCGGAGCCTTGTGTTCGCCCTTCTGCAGCAGTTCGATCGAGATCCCGTCCGGCGAGCGGACGAACGGCATGTGTCCGTCGCGCGGGGGGCGATTGATCGTCACGCCGCCCGCCTGCAGCCGCGCGCACGTTTCGTAGATGTCGTCGACCCGGAAGGCGAGGTGGCCGAAGTTTCGGCCCCCCGTGTATGTCTCGGCAGGGCTGCCGTCCTCGGGCGGCCAGTTGTACGTCAGTTCGACCTCGGCATCGCCCTGCTCGCCGTCGCTGCGGAAATCCTCGTCGGCGGCAAGGTAGATCAGCGTGTAACGTCCGGCCTGGTTCTCCATGCGCCGGGTTTCCTTGAGACCCAGCAGCGTGAAGAAACGGATCGCCGCCTCGGGATCGGCGATGCGCAGCATGGTGTGGAGATAGCGCATGATCAGGCGACCTTGTCCTTGAGGGCTTCCATCACAAGCTCCGCGGTGCGGGTAGCGCTGGCAGGGTTCTGGCCGGTCACCAGATTGCCATCGCGCAGTGCGAAGGGGGCAAAATCGGGGCCGCCCTCGTGCTTGCCGCCGAGTTCCTTGAGACGCGTTTCGAGGAGGAACGGCACCGCCCGATCGAGACCGACCGCGCGTTCCTCGCTGTCCGTGAAACCCGCGACACGGCGGCCGGCGACGAAGGGCGTGCCATCGGCCTTCTTCGCGGAGACCAGCCCAGCCGGCCCATGGCAGACGGCGGCGACGATCTTGCCTTCGCGGTCGAAACGTTCGACAAGGCGCGCCAGTTCGTCACTGCCAGGGTAATCGAACATGGTGCCGTGGCCGCCGGGCAGGAACAGCGCGTCGTAGCCGGCGGGATCGATGCTTGTGAATGCCGGCGTACCGGCAACCTCGGCCTTCAGGGCGTCGTCCTTCAGATAGCGCTCGACCGAAGCGTCGTTCTCGCCATCGGCGTTGACGCTGCGTTGGTCGACGGGGATGGCGCCGCCCTTGATCGAGGCCAGCGTCACTTCGGCTCCAGCATCGCGGAACGCGTAGTACGGGGTGGTAAGTTCTTCGAGCCAGACACCCGTCGGTTCGGTGCCGGGGGTCATGCGGTCGGCGGAGGTGGCCACCATGAGAATGCGGGTCATCGTCATTTGTCCTTTTCCATTGAGGTTGGGGACACGAGCAAACGCACCCGGCACAGCCGCACCCGCCACAGAGACAGCTGTGAGAGCTTTCAGCAGTTGGCGGCGATTTTGCATTCGATCGTTCCTGTCGGCGACCTAGATACGCAGGGAACGACATCATGAAATCCAAAGGGAATGGCGGACGGCCATAAATCCCCTTATGGAACCGGAATGTCCCTTCTGCAGATGCGCACCTTCGTCGAAGTCTACCGCCGTCGTTCATTGAGCGAAGCGGCCCGGGCGATCGGCATCACCCAACCGGCTGCGTCGCAGCACATCGCCTCGCTCGAAGCGCAATTGGGCCGTCCCTTGTTTGATCGCCATCCGCGGGGTGTTCGACCAACCGCGATTGCCGACGATCTCGCGGCTTCGATCGGAAGCAGCCTCGACACGGCGGAATCGGCACTGGCCAGCGCGCGGGCCCGTTCGTCGCGCATCTCGGGCACGGTCCACATCGCCGCGCCGTCGGACCTGCTGGGAGAGATGATCGCGCCCAGACTGGCGCCGCTGCTGGATGCGGGGCTAGACCTGCGCCTGCATATCGGCGGGCGCGAGGCGCTCTATGCCTTGCTGCTCGAAGACAAGGTGCACCTGGCTGTCACCGCCTCGCAACCCGAAGATCCGCGGTTGGCCTTCCATGCGCTGGGCGAGGAACACCTGCGCGCCGTAGCCTCTCCCTCCGTGGCCATGCGGATTGCCGAATTGCCGCCGGTCGAAGGGCTTAATCAAACAGCCCACCTCGCCTACGACCTCGACCGGCCGCTGCTGCGAACCTGGCTCCATGCAAACCAGATCGAGCTGACCAGCCAGCCCGCCTTGACCGCGCCCGATCTGAGGGTGCTACGGTCGGCATTGTGCGCGGACCTCGGCTGGACTGTACTGCCCGGCTATCTCACCCGCAGCGAACGCGCTGCCTGCACGCTGATCGAGATACCCGCGCCGATCACGGTGCCGCGCAACGCATACTACCTCGTCTGGGCACGCTCATCGCTGCGACACCCGCGCGTGGCCATGGCTCGGGACGCCCTGATTGCTGCACTCCGAACATAATGGTGGCCACGCCTGTTGGGCCGTGAGCGCAATGTCGGGTCTGAACCAGTTGAGCGCTGGCGAATCGAATGGCGGCTTTCGGGATCGTCGGCGACAACGCCGAACGACCGAATTGGGGGCGCAAAGCTGCCGCCCCGCCCCGCTTTCACGGCACCCTACGCCCCGCACGTTTCCCCCTGCGTTTTTGCTCTCGCTCAAGATTGCGAAAGGCGGTCTGTCTCTGACGATAGCCGGTAGCCATAAGCAGGCGGATGCCGGTATCGCGGCGCCTGCGAAAGCTGTGGCGGTAATATTCGAGCGTTGCCAGCTTTCGAGGCTGGAGGTGTGCCGCCAGATCGCAGGGTGCAAGCGACAGCAGATGATCGATGGTGCCATCGATCAGCGTATCGATCTCATTGATAAGCAGGAAGTTCAGCAAAACACGTTCCATCTGCGGATGGCGCCCAAAGCCGACTTCGCTGGCCAGCATGGACAGCTCCTGCTCGATCTCGACAAGCCAGGGCGGAAGCGGCTCGGGCAAAGTGCGTTTCGAGCGAAAACCATGCTTGAATGCGTTCCTGGCCGCCTTCGCCTTGCCTTGTGGTGATGTGGGTCCTTTGCTTTTTGCGCCATTGCGGCGGCTGGCAGCCCGGGCCGCTTCGCTGCGCGCACTGGATACCGCCGGTTTAGTCGCCTCAGGCTCCTCCCCGGTGCGCGCGCTTGCTGCCGGCTCAATCATAGGCTTCGTCGTCGCTGTGCGAGCCGCAATCGTGCTCACGCAGATGTGCTTGCAGCATCCCTTCCAGATTGGCGACCCGGTCTAGATCTGCGCAGCGCGCATCGAGCCCATTGATGACAGCGTTGCGCGCATGCACGAGTTCGACGATCAGCCGGTCGAGTTCGATGAACAGCGCATGCCTCTGGGTATAGGCCATGCCGACAAGCCGCTCGAAGGCAGGACCAAACGCATTGAGATTGCACAGGCTGATATTCTCAAGGCTTGCGACAATGTTGTGAACGACACCGCGTTCCTCGACATCGGCGCACCAGGAGCTGCCGTCTATCGCAGCATCGTCCGAGGCGGTGCGTCCCTTCTTCGCATGGGAACTCAGGGCATAGAGATGATAGCTGTGCAGGCCTGACTGAATGAGGCGCAATTGTTCGATCCGGCCCGTGAGCTTGGCAATATCGCGCAGGTACAGGCGCTGGATCAGCCCTTTGGGCTCATAGTCCTCGACAAGCTCATCATACAGATCGGTCCACAGGCCTGTGAAGCAATCGCGTTCGAAGGCTTCGCTCACAGGATCCATGGGCAACGTAGTAGTCATCGAAAAACCCTCGTAGATGTTTGTGGTCTTTCGAATCGTGCTGTCACGACATGTCGCATGGCACCCCTTATGTGCGGGCATCGCGATAATCATTGGCCCGGCTATCGACGCGCCAAGCCTTCTGGCTATCCGGCTACCTTACTATCCGGCCACGCGTTCGCGGGCGGTATACGCGACGACGCGACCTGCACGACCGCAGGCTTTGCCAGATTGCGAGGCGTCCGCTCACACCTTGTGCCCCGCCCCTTGCGCCGCGCAGAACTGCAAAGAAAAAGCACGATCTGGACAAACGAACCCAGCGCCGTGCCATCACGCTGACGCCACCAGGCACGGCTCAACGCCTGCGTCTGACACGCATCCGCACGCACTCGGCAAAAGGCCCATGCTTTGCAGGGCAACGCCCTGCGGGTCCTGTGCCATCTGGCTGGCGTGATGGCGCTCTAATCAGCGCCATGCATCGTTCGAACCGCCAGATCTTATTCGCCGCGACCGCCGTGGAGCCAGATCTGGTCGCCTTTCATCCTGCCTGCATACCTGCAGTAACAAGCGCCACGGCTGTCTTCATCAAGCGCGGACTAGATGCGATGGCTTCGATCTTGTCTGTGGTAATTCCGGTAGCGCCGTAAAGCGCGCCGGCAAGCTGGCCGGTAATGGCAGCAGTGGTATCGGCATCCTCGCCAAGCTCGGCGGCCGTCAATATCGCATCGAAGAAATTGGAGGTGCGCGCCACGCACCACAGCGCCGCCTCGAGCGAATGCGCGACATAGCCTGTCGAACATATCGCATCGCGCGACTTGTCGCGCCATGACCCGGCCATGATCTCGCCGATGCGGCCTTGATAAACGGTGCCCGTGCGTCGCTGCAGGACCGTGCTCGCAGGCGCGCCGCCGATGGCATCGGCCAGCAGATCGGCAAAGGCGACACAGGCGTCGACCGCTTCGGGTGCAGCATGCGTGGTCCGGCTCTGGCGCGCAGCGACATCGTGCAGGCGCTGCCGGTTCTGCCAATGCCGCAAGGCCACCGGCGCAAGCCGCATCAGGCTGCCGTTGCCCGCGCTTTGGGGATCGCTCGAGCCTGCCACGGGATCCCCCCTGCGCTTGAAGCGCGCCAGCGCCTGCCGCGTGGTGATGCCGATATCGAAGCAGGTGCCGGTACACGAATAGGTGCCGTTCTCATGCCAGCTGACAAAGCGCTGCATCAGGTCCGTTTCATCAAGGTCGGGATGGTGCAGCAGGCTGTCCATCAAGGCCAGGGCCATGGCGGTATCATCGGTCCATTGACCGGGTTTGAGCTGGAAAGGCCCGCCCCCTTCGATGCCCCTCAAACGCGGACGGCTATCACGCGGCGAGAACTCCAGCGTCGTGCCCAGCGCATCGCCCACCGCCAGCCCGAGCATGGCGCCCAGCGCCCGGTCCGCAATGGCGGCGCGCGAACGCGATGGCACGGGCTCGGCAATCGCCTTCAATTGCATCACGTAGTCAAGTTGTGCCGCCGTCTCGATGGCGCCGGGCCTGACGTTACGAACCGCGACGATGGCCTCCGAAGGCTTCATGCCGAGCTCGATCAGCAGGCGGCAGGCGATCACCCCGGCCCGGCCAGGCCGCCCTTGCAATGGACCAATACGTTCGAGCCTGCGCGAAGCCGCATGCGCAGCTCTTCGCCGACGCTTTGCCAGGCCTCTTCGAAGACGGCATCGGGAATGCCGGCATCCCGGATCGGCAGATGATACCAGTTCATATGCTCATCGAGCACCGACTGGCCGATAGTCTCGACCCCCAGCCTTGCCATCTCGACATCCTCGATCAGCGTGAGCAAGGCGCCGGCATTCCATGCGGCAACCGCGTCGATGTCGACCTTGAGATCGCGGTCCCACCCGCCGGTCATGGCATCGGGCTGCTTCTTGCCCGGACAGAAGGTGAGGCCGACCTTGCCAAGATGCGGCGCGAGGCGGATCTCGGCAATCTGAAGCGGGTGGGTGAGACTGGTACGCATGGGAGGGTGTCCTTTGTGTTACTGCAAGGCCGTGTCATTACCGGCCGGCGTTCTGTCTTCCCTTGATCCATAGCCGACTGGTATCTTCAACAACTATCTGCTTTTGCTCGATTTTTTGTGGTCGGACCCTGTGTCGCCGGTAGCTGGCGCCCTATGGGGATCCCCTTGCAACCGCATCGAACTGTACCTGTATGGGGCATTCGCAGGCCCCGCGGCGTAGCGTCACGATTATGCTGGACAGCTGCGCGCAATCGCTATTGTCTTGGGGTCAGCAGACCTTTCCCCTGCTTGCCCCGGCTGCGCCACATCCCGGGGCTCGAGGCGGCAGGAGCAAGACACGCATAGCTTGCTCCTGCCGCTTTTTGAGGAGACCCCTTTCTTGCCTGTCGCAGCATCTACGACCCCGCCTGACGCGGCGTCGCTATCTTCGTCTTTATGTTCGTCCCCATCCCTATCCCCATCCTCATCTTCATCCCTGCCCCCCGCATCATCGCGCGCCCTGCCCTCAGCATCATCGCGCGCCCAGCCCTTCGATCTCGATGCCGAGCTTGCTGCCCTGCCCGCCATGACCCGCAAGGCGCTGCGGGCCCGGTGGACGCAGCTGACCGGCAAGCCCGCCCCCAGGCTCAGCGCCGCCATGATGCGCTTTGCGCTTGCCCATCTCTTACAGACCCAAGTTTATGGCTCGCTGTCTGTCCGCAGCGCCGAACGGCTTGGCAGGTTCGCAGCATCCGCGGGTGCCGATGCCCCAGCCCCGCCCCGCCAGCGGCTCGTGCGCGAATGGAAAGGCGTGCTGCACAGCGTCACCATCGCCTCTGACGGGACGATCCGCTGGCAAGGCAAGGACTGGCGTTCCTTGAGCGAAGTCGCCCGCGCCATTACCGGCACACGGTGGTCGGGACCGGCCTTCTTCGGTCTCAAGTCCAAAGGCAAACCCAAGGGCAAGACCCTGCCCAACGCCCCGGCAGAGGCACAGGCAGAGCCTCAGTCAAAATCGACGCGGCACGCCGCATGACGACGAATACGATGGCGACCAAACCCGTGCGCTGCGCGATCTATACGCGCAAGTCCAGCGAGGAAGGGCTCGAGCAGGGGTTCAACTCGCTCGATGCCCAGCGCGAGGCCTGTGCCGCCTATATACTGAGCCAGGCCTCCGAAGGCTGGCAGATGATCGACACGGTCTATGACGATGGTGGGATCTCGGGCGGAACGCTCGAGCGTCCGGCGCTCCAGCAATTGCTCGTCGATGTCGCGGCCGGCAGCATCGACATCATCGTCGTCTACAAGGTCGACCGGCTGACGCGTTCGTTGCTCGATTTTGCAAGGCTGGTCGAAGCGCTCGACAAGGCGGGCACCAGCTTCGTCTCCATCACCCAGGCCTTCAACACCACCACCAGCATGGGCCGGCTCACCCTCAACATGCTGCTCTCCTTTGCCCAGTTCGAGCGTGAAGTGACCGCCGAGCGCATTCGCGACAAGGTCGCCGCCTCCAAGGCAAAAGGCATGTGGATGGGCGGCGTGCCGCCGCTGGGCTACAAGCCTCAAGGCCGCAGCCTTGCCATCGTCGAGGAACAGGCCGCCATCGTGCGCCAGATCTTTGCCGCCTATCGCAAGCTTGGCAATGTCCGCCTTGTCGAACAGCATCTGCTCGACAACGGCATCACCGTGCCGGTGCGCAAGACCGGCACGGGACGTAAGCTTGGCGGCGGCTTCTTCTCGCGCGGGCAGCTTTATGCCATCCTCAAGAACCCGATCTATACAGGGCGCATCGTGCATCACGGCACGCTCTATCAAGGCCTGCACGATGGCATCATCGAACGCGGCCAATGGGACAAGGTCCAAAGCCAGCTTGCCGGTCATGTCCAGGGGCCACGCAGCGCCGCCCCGTCACCAGGCGAACATCTGCTGGCCCATCGCATTGTCGATGAAGCCGGCGACAGGCTGGTGGCGACCCATGCCTGCAAGGGCGCAGGCAAGGCCAGGAAGCGCTATCGCTATTATGTCAGCAAGGCATTGCAGCACGGTCAGCAGCCTGCACCATCAGCGCAATCCATACGCCTGCCGGCCGGCGAGATTGAAAGCCTTGTCAGTACAGCGCTCGCTGATCTGTTTGCCGATCCGGTGCATCTGGCCGACCGGGCCGCGCTTGCGCTGACGCCCGCTACGCTTGCCGGGCTGGCTGTGTCCTGCAAATCTGTCCATGCGGCCCTTGTCACGGGCCGCAGCCGTCATCTCGCCACCCTGGTCACCGAAGTCCGGATCCGCCCGGCCTCCATCACCATCGCCCTGTCGTCTGCCGCGATTGCTGCTTTGGTCGATGTGCCGCTTCTCGATGGCGCGCCTGTCCAGCTCACCATCACCAGCCATGTGCATCTCACCCGTACGGGGCGTGCCGTCCGCCTTGTCCAGGACAATGGCGCGCTCGCCGGGCACGACGGTCCCGATGTCGCGCTTCTTCGCCTCATCCTGCGTGCCCGCGAATGGTGGGATATTCTTGGTGAGGGCGACCTCGATCCCACCGCGCTGGCCGCGCGCGAAGGCGTGACCGTCTCCTATATCACCCGGGTCACCCGGCTTGCCTTTCTTGCCCCCCAGGTGATCGACGGCATTCTTGCCGGACGGCTCAAGGCCGGGATCAGTGCCAGGACCTTGCTGGCTGCCAATGCCATCGATCCCGACTGGAACACGCAGGAGCAAACCCTGCTGGTCGCTCACGCCAGCGTGTAGAATGCCGCCGGCCGTCCCGATCCGCGGTGCTCGTCGCCGGTGGTTTGCAAGCTCCGGCCATCGGGAAAGGTCCGGGCCAGCATGCGCTTGCGAAAGAGCGGTTTGGAAAGCGGCTTGCCCAGCACCGACTCGTGCACCGTTTGCAGCTCCAGCATGGTGAATGCGTAATCAAGCGCGTCGAACGCGATCATCGTGCCATCGATCACACCCCGCAAGTGCCGAACCGCGGCGTCGATGATCGCGCCGTGATCGAAGGCCAGCGGAAGCGCGACCCCGCCTGTCATGACACGCGCCTCTTTGCGCGCCTCGTCCATCGTGACATCCGCCAGCACCGGACCCAATCCCGCTTCGGTCACGCGGGCAAGCCATGCCGGCCGGACCAGCGCCACGAACGCGGTCGAGATCACCCATCCCCTCGGATCGCGCGCAGGATCGCTGAAGGTAAAGAACGGCCGCAAGGCAGCATCGAGATCGCCGATCTCCTCATACAGCACTTCGTGCATTGCCAGCTCGAACGCAGCCGGCTCTTCGATCAACCGTCCTGGCAGCGTCCATCGTCCTTCGAAGGGCGGGCGCTCGCGTTCCCTCACCACCACCTGCAAACCGCCGTCGCTGACCGTCAGCAGCACCAGGTCGATGGCCGGGTGCGCCAGCGCGGGTTGCTCGCGCGGGAACAGCAGGCGCGGGTTGGAAGTCATCACGATCCTTTGCGAGGCAGCGGCCATGACAGGCGGCCGAGACAGATAGTCATTCTATCTGCTGGACTGATACAGCAAAGCGCCGCATGTGTCTGCCGGCAGGCATCTGGCTTGCTGCTTCGGCACGCCATGCCGGCTTCTGCCTTGCCAACGGCAGCGGCGCCTTGCGGCTTTACAGCGCTGGCTCACGGCGCTTGCCTGGCGCGGCCATCCAACTTGCACATTACCGCTTCTTTTGCCCACGGTTCACCGCGCCCAAAAACGCGTCCAGGTTGCGCGCATGTTGACAACCTCTTTTTTTAGCGGCGCGATTGGCAATTGCGTCCGGGTTATAAGTTGTCAGCCTTATCGGTTTATATCACTAATACAACGGGTTAGACGTAATCTCGCCTCAGGGCCCTGACAACATCATTGTCAACGAACGCCGACAAGCGGTTGTCAGCTGTCAACATGCGCAACCTCTCCCGCCAAGCCCGATTCAGCAGGGTCGACAGGGCTCGCTCCGGGCGAGTGTAACCTGGCTATCATTCGCGGCGCGGCAGGGCACCGGAGGCGCTCTCGTTCTCCGCTTTTCCGGAGCACTACTCCGTGCGCCCATCTCCACTCTCCGCCGGTACGGGGCAGACACGAAAAAGCCCGCAGTCTGCGGGCTATTTGGCTGTTTCTCTGCTGTGGGAGATAGGGCCTGGACTAAATGGCGGAGCGGGTGGGATTCGAACCCACGATACGGGGTTACCGTATACACACTTTCCAGGCGTGCGCCTTCGACCACTCGGCCACCGCTCCGCGCGCTCTTGCATGAGCGAGCCGTGCCCTAGCCGCTCCCATTCGGCGACGCAAGAGGCATGGCGATTATACCCGCGCCCCGATCAGATGACCGCCGAACTGCCCCGCAAGGCGGCGAAATACCCGCTCATCGCAGCGACGGATTTGTCGCTCAGCGCGATAAAGGCGCGGCGGCGGTCGGCCCTGTCCTGCACGCGCTTGAGCAGGCCGGCCTCGGTCATCTGGCTGATCCAGCGCAGCGCGGTCGTCGGCGGCACGTTCGCGGCAATGCAGAGGCTGCTGACGGAGACTTGCGTGCGCTCCGCCTGCGCCGCGGTCAGGTCGAGCAGGATGTCCCAGGCCGGGTCCGCGAACAGCTCGGCATCGAAGAACTTCGCGCGCAATTGGCGCTGACGGATGATTTCGCGGATCAACGCCGCGGGCGGCAGGCTGCCATTGTCGCGCGCGGCGGTCGCCCGTTCGTGCCGGGGGGTCAGCGATATGAAGCCCGTGTCCGGCTCCTTCGCCAGGTTTTCGGACGTGAAACGCTCGTCTCCGCGCGCCTCGATCCGGCGGGCCAGCATGCTGACCTGTTCGGTGAGCCGCATCAGCGCGGCGCGATCTTCCGACGCGATGTCGCCCACGCTCTGCCCCGGCGCGCGCAGCGGACGGATTGATCAGGATCTGCGCATCGCCCCATTCGGCCATGCCGTAAACGGTGTCGATCGCATCCGCGCTGGTCGAGAGTATGAACGCCTCGCCCCCGCGCGCCGCCCGTTCGCCCAGCCGCCCCAGCACGGCGGCCAACGTATCGTCGACGATCGGCGCATCGATGATCAGGATGTCGCCAAGCGCCGGCAATGCCTCGTCCCGCAAGGGGGCGATGTCGGCGCAATGCCGCACGCGCATGCCGGCATCGTCCGCCAGGTCGGAAAGCAGGCCCCGCACCTGCGACCGGTCCGCGAATATCGACGCGCTCGACCCCGGCGGCGATGCCGACGCAGCGTCGCGGTTTTCACCGAATGCATATTGGAAAGGCGCTGCGTTCTGCCCCATTGTAGCGACCCCTTGGCGCCGGGAGGATGCCCCGACAGGCGAAGATACTGAAAATACGAAGCTTCCCGGTCAAGCGATTTTCGCGTTAAACCTTGCGCCGCCCTTCGAGCATCCCCTTCGTGCCGCCGCGATGCAGGACGAATTCGATGTCCGGCCAACGCTTGCGCCACCGCCGCGCCACGACCCGTTCGCCGGGCCGCGCCGCATCGTCGAGCAACACCCTCCCGCCCTTGCTCAACCGGTCGAACAAGCGTTCCGCCGCGCCACGCACGAACGGGTTCAGGGTCCAGGGCGGACCGTCGATGATGAGCAGGTCGATGGTGTCGGGCACATGGTCGAGATCGTACCAGCACGACGCCCATTTGCCGTCCTGCGATGCGAGCGGGGCATGCCGTATATCGGCGTTCAGCCCGTTTTCCGTCAGCCATCGCGCGGTCGCGGCGACGAATGCGGCGTTCTGGTCGAAGCTGGTCAGCGTGCCGCCGCCATGCAATTGCAACGCACGCGCCGCGATGAGCGAGGACGCCCCCGCGCCCAGTTCCACCACGCAGGCGGGGCGATCCGCCGCGATCGCATCCGCAATCCGCGTGAGGAAGAACGTATCCGCCTTCCAGCTCCCCAGGTTAGGGAGCGCATCATGCGGCAGGTCGAGCCGGTCGAGCAGCGCGGCCTTGTCGCGCCGGCGCCCGCCCGAAAGGCTGCGCAACAACCACGGCCATTGCACCACCGCCCACCCCGCGACGAGCGCCTTTTCCCGCCAGCTTCGGTGCAGCCCCGCCTCGCCCTGCGGCAGATATCCTGTCGTCTCGCGCGACGTCATCGTCCGGGCCGGCGTTGCGCGGTCAATCCACGAACGGGTCGCGCACCAGGATCGTATCCTCGCGTTCCGGGCTGGTGGAGACGAGCGCCACCGGCGTCTCGATCAATTCCTGCACGCGCTGAATATACTTAATCGCCTGCGCCGGGAGATCGGCCCAGCTGCGCGCACCGGCGGTCGTCCCCTTCCAGCCTTCCATCTCTTCGTAGATCGGCTCCACGCGGGCCTGATCGGCGGCATGGGCGGGCAGGTAATCGAGGATCCGCCCATCGAGCCGATAGCCCGTGCAGATGCGCACGACATCGAACCCGTCGAGCACGTCGAGCTTGGTCAGCGCGATGCCGGTCACGCCCGAAATGCTGCACGACTGGCGCACCAGAACCGCATCGAACCAGCCGCAACGCCGCTGCCGCCCGGTCACCGTCCCGAATTCATGGCCGCGTTCGCCCAGACGCTGACCGATCTCGTCGGACAGTTCGGTGGGGAACGGACCGGAACCGACACGGGTGGTATAGGCCTTCACGATGCCCAGCACGAAGCCGGTGCTGTTGGGACCGAGACCCGACCCCGCGGCCGCGGTACCGCTCACCGTGTTGGAGCTGGTGACGAAGGGATAGGTGCCGTGATCGACGTCGAGCAGCACGCCCTGCGCCCCTTCGAACAGGATGCGGGCGCCGGCCTTGCGCACTTTCTTCAGCCGCTTCCACACCGGCTGCGCGAATTGGAGGACGTAATCGGCAATCTCGCGCAATTCGGCAAGCAGGCTTTCCCGGTCGACCGGATCCTGCCCGAAACCGTGGCGCAGCGCGTCGTGATGCGCACACAGCCGGTCGAGCTGCGGGCCGAGCGCGTCGAGATGCGCAAGGTCGCACACGCGGATCGCGCGGCGGCCGACCTTGTCCTCATACGCCGGGCCGATGCCGCGCCCGGTCGTGCCGATCTTGCCCGTGCCCGCCGCGTTTTCGCGCAGACCGTCGAGATCGCGGTGCAGCGGCAGGATCAGCGCGCAATTGTCGGCGATGGCGAAGTTTTCCGCGTCGATCGTCACGCCCTGCGCGGTGAGCTTCTCGATCTCGGCCTTGAGCGCCCAAGGGTCGAGCACCACGCCATTGCCGATGATCGACAGCGTGCCCGTCACGATGCCCGACGGCAGCAGCGACAATTTATAGGTCACGTCCCCCACGACGAGCGTGTGGCCGGCATTGTGCCCACCCTGAAACCGCACCACGGCGTCGGCCCGGCTGGCGAGCCAGTCCACGATCTTGCCCTTGCCCTCATCGCCCCACTGGGCGCCGATCACCGTTACGTTTGCCAAGATTTTTCGCCCTTGCTTTCAGCTTTGGTAAAGCCCGCGCGGCATTAGGGTGCCTTCGCCACCGGGGCAAGGGCACACAGCCGCCATTTGCCCGGCCGATACGCATTGAGACGGGATTTTTATGGATTTGAGTGTATTTCGCCCCTTCGCCGCGATGGCGTGCGCCGCCGCCCTGTCGGCTGCGCCCGTGCCTCCCGCCCTTGCACAGGACGCAGCGCCGGGGGGCGTTCCGGCGGCGGAGGCGGGGACGCGTACCGCCACGGCCATGCCGGCCCCTTCCTCGATCCGCTATGGGAGCGATGCATTACAGACGCTCGATTTCTTCCCCGGCGCCGGGTCGGGCACGGCGCCGCGTCCGCTCATCGTGTTCGTCCATGGCGGGGCATGGGTGTCGGGGGACAAAGCCGATTCGACCGGCACGGCCAAGATCCGCCATTACACGCAGGCGGGCTATAATTTCGCGACGATCAACTATCGCCTGCTGCCCGATGTCGACATCCAGGATCAGGCGCAGGACGTCGCCGACGCGGTCGCCATGCTGCGCGATCGCGCCGAAACCCTGCATATCGATCCGCGCCGCGTCGTGCTCATGGGGCATAGCGCGGGCGGGCATCTTGCCGCGCTGGTGGCGACGGATCCGCAATATCTGCGCGCCGGCGGGATGGCGCCTACCGACATCGCGGGTGCGGTGCTGATCGATGCCGCCGCGCTCGATGTCGGGCAGCAGATCAGGGCCGCCGGGCCGCTGCTCGGCTTTGCCTACGAACTCGCCTTTTCCGGCAATGCGGCGATGCAGGGCGCGATGTCCCCGACCGCCCATGTCGACAGCCCGAACGCCGGCGCCATGCTCATGCTCCATGTCGAGCGCGACTCCGCCGCACAGGCCCGGATCTTCGCCGATGCGCTGAAAAAGGCGGGCACGCCGGCCGAGGTCGCTGCCTTCGAAGGGCGCGGGATGAAAGCCCATAACGAGATCAACAACAGGCTCGGGCGGAGCGATTATCCCGCCACGCGAATCGTCGACGAATGGCTCGCGCAGGTGATGGGTGGTTGAAATCCGGCGCGGATTGCCCAGCTTTCATGGGTACCACCCGATAATTCTTGCCGGAACGGAGCATCACCCGTTCGCGCGCAATTAAGGAGATCTATGAACGCCCCTACTGCTTTTCCCACGCTCCACCTCAACGATGGCCGCGAAATGCCGCAACTCGGCTTCGGCACGTACAAGATCGAGAATGACGATGCGACCGACATCGTCGCCATGGCGCTCGAGGAAGGCTTCCGCCTGATCGACACCGCATCCATCTACGGCAACGAGCAAGGCGTCGGCAAGGCGCTCTCGGGCAAGCACGGATTGTTCCTCACCACCAAGATCTGGAACGACGATCAGGGTTACGACGAGACGAAGGCCGCCTTTCACCAGTCGCTCGCAAGGCTCGGCCGCGACGAGGTCGACCTGCTCCTCATGCACTGGCCCTGCCCGGACAAGGGCAAGTTCGTCGAGACGTGGAAGGCCATGACCGAACTGCGCGAGGATGGCCGCGTCAAATCGATCGGCGTGTCCAATTTCAATGCCGATCATCTGCAGACGCTGATCGACGAAAGCGGCGTCGTTCCCGCGGTCAACCAGGTCGAGCTTCACCCCACGTTTCAGCAGAAGGAATTGCGCGCCTTCCACAAGGAGCACAATATCATCACGCAAAGCTGGTATCCGCTCGGCTCCGGCGAGGCGATGAGCAACCCCGTCATTCAGGACATCGCCAAGGAACTCGACGCAGATCCGGGCGCCGTCGTCCTGCGCTGGCACATGCAGAGCGGCTGTTCACCCATTCCCAAGGCGTCCTCGCGCGAACACATGGCGGCCAATCGCGGCGCGATGCAGGTGTTCCTGAATCGCGATCACATGGCGCGGATCGACGCGCTCGACAGTGCCGATGGTCGCAAGGGGCCGGACCCCAAGACCTTCTGCGGCTGATCGATCAGAGCCGGACCGGTTCCCGCCCGCGCAGCACATGGGTACAGCCCAGCGCGGCGGGGTCGTCCGCATCCGACAATTGCGCGACCGTCTGCCAGCCAATCGCGCGCAGGCGGTCCGCGATGTCGGGATCATAGCCTTCGGGCAGGAAGAGGCGGTCGGCGCCCTGCGTCCGCGCGCAAAGCTGTATCAGCGGATCGGTGTAGAGCGAGAAACCCGTCGCGGCCTCGTCATGGCCGCCCTCGCCGCCAATGCGATAGGTGCCGCCCCGGCCCAGCGCGCCGCGCAGCCCGTCGGCATAGATCGTGAACCCGAACCAGCTTTGATATTCGAAACCGTGGCGTTCCGACGGGTCGAGCGTGAGCGCGGCGCGCCCGCCGACATGGTCGGCAATCCGGCGCAGCCCCGCAATCCGCGTCGCGAGCGCCCCGCCCGCGTCGATCGCGGCCAGCTTCTCGATCGCGGTGTCGAATGCGCCCGTCGCATAGAGCAGCGGCAGATAAGCATCCGCGCCCAGCGTCTTGAGCCCGCCCGCATCCTTCGCATCGAGTTCGCGGCGGACGGCGGCGACCTGTTCCGGCGCGAGCGGCAGCGAACCGGCCGACAGGGTCTCGACCAGATCGGGCAGGGTGAAATCCACCGATATGTCCTGCGCGCCCGCGGCCCGCAGCGCGGCAATGGCGAGGCTCACGCTCTCGCAAGCCGCGGCGACCGTATCGGTGCCGACGATTTCTGCGCCAATCTGAAGCCGTTCGCGTTCGGGTTCGAGCCCGTCACCACGAATGGCGAGCACCTGACCCGCATAGCACAAGCGCAGCGGACGCGCCGCATCGCGCAGCCCGGTCGAGGCGATGCGCCCCACCTGCACCGTCATGTCCGAACGCAGCGCCAGCGTGCGCAGCGAAACCGGGTCGGTATAGCGGACCATGCGCCGCGTCCCCGTCCCCGCCATGCGGGAGGCGAGGCTGCGCTCGAACTCGACCAGGGGCGGCTGCACCATGGCATAGCCGTGGGCGACCATGGTATCTGTGACCGCGCGGGTAATCTGCACCGCGCTCGCGGCATGGGGGGGCAGCCGGTCGGCCAGACCTTCGGGCAGAAGATCGGCGGGCAAGAGATCGGCGTCCGGCAGGCTGGCGCCCTGTGGCATGTCGGTGGCGGCGGTCATCGTCATTTCCCTTCGTCCCCGCGCCCCTAGATGGCGCCGGGGGGAGAGGCAAGCCGCTCCCGCCCGGCCCATCCGCGCATGGGTTCAGAACGTGAGCGCCCGCACAACGCGCACGCCGGTCAGCTGGCACGCGGCGTTCAGCACATCTTCGGGCACCGGATTGTCGACCGAAAGCAGCAGGACAGCCTCGCCGCCCGCGGCACGCCGGCCGAGGTGGAACGTGCCGATATTGATGCCGTTTTCGCCAAGCAGCGTGCCGATGCGCCCGATGAAACCGGGCTGATCGTCATTGACGATATACATCATGTTTCCATCGAGATCGGCCTCGATCCCGACACCGAAAATATCGACGAGCCGTGGCTCCGCCTTGCCGAAGAGCGTGCCGGCCACCGAACGGTCGCCTGCCGAGGTGTCCACCGTCACGCGCACGAGCGTCTGATACACGCCCTCGCGCTCGTTGCGGATTTCGCGCACCTCCAGCCCGCGCTCCTTCGCCAGGAACGGCGCGTTGACCATGTTCACGCTCTGCGAAAACCGCTTCATGAAGCCGGCAAGCACCGCGCCCGTGATCGGCTTCTGGTTGAGCTGCGCGGCGGCGCCCTCGACCTCGATGCTGATCTTGGTGAGGTTGTCGTGCGCCAGCTGCCCGATGAGGCTGCCCAGCTTTTCGGCGAGCGCCATGTAGGGGCGCAGCCGCGGCGCTTCCTCCGCCGAAAGCGACGGCATGTTGAGCGCGTTCGTCACCCCGCCATTGACGAGATAATCGCTGAGCTGTTCGGCGACCTGGAGCGCGACATTGACCTGCGCCTCGGTCGTGCTGGCGCCCAGATGCGGGGTGCAGTTGAAATTGGCCGTGCCGAACAGCGGGTTTTCCTTCGCCGGCTCCTCCTCGAACACGTCGAGCGCGGCGCCCGCGACATGGCCCGATTCCAGCGCAGCCTTCAACGCGGCCTCGTCGATGAGCCCGCCGCGCGCGCAATTGACGATGCGCACGCCCTTCTTCGTCTTGGCGAGAGCTTCGGCGGAAAGGATATTGCGCGTCTCGTCGGTCAGCGGCGTGTGCAGCGTGATGAAATCCGCACGCTTGAGCAGTTCGTCGAGGTCAACCTTCTCCACGCCCATGTCGATCGCGCGTTCCGCGGTCAGGAACGGATCATAGGCGACGATCTTCATCTTGAGACCGAGCGCGCGGCTGGCGACGATGGCGCCGATATTGCCCGCCCCGATCAAGCCCAGCGTCTTGCCCGTGACCTCGACGCCCATGAAGCGGTTCTTTTCCCACTTGCCGGCCTGCGTGGACTCGTTCGCCTCCGGAATCTGGCGGGCGAGCGCCATCATCATCGCGATGGCATGTTCGGCGGTCGTGATCGAATTGCCGAACGGGGTGTTCATCACCACGACGCCCTTGGCCGAAGCGGCGGGAATATCGACATTGTCGACACCGATCCCGGCGCGGCCGATAACCTTGAGATTGGTCGCCGCCTCGAGGATTTCGGGCGTGACCTTCGTGGAGGAACGGATGGCGAGGCCGTCATACTGGCCGATGATCGCCTTCAATTCGTCGGGCGTCTGACCGGTGATGACATCGACGTCACAGCCGCGCTCCTCGAAAATGCGGGCGGCGTTGGGATCCATCTTGTCGGAAATCAGGACTTTGGGCTTGGCCATGGGAATGGTCCTCGTGTCTGTGCCGGGTGCGCGTCGGCGCGGCGATAACCGGCGAGAATATCAGGGAAAAAGGGTGCGGCTTGTGGTCGCCGCACCGCAAGAGAATTACGCCTTCAGCGCGTTCCAGGCATAATCGAGCCAGGGGCCGAGCGCCTCGATATCGGCGGTGTCGACCGTCGCCCCGCACCAGATGCGCAGGCCCGGCGGTGCATCGCGATACCCGGCGACATCATAGGCCGCGCCCTCATCCTCCAGCAATTTGGCGAAGGATTTGATGAAAGTCGCGTCCGCGCCCTCGACCGTGAGACAGACCGAGGTGTTGGACCTGATCGCCGGATCGGCCACCAGGTGCCCGAGCCATGCGCGGTCCTGCACAATGGTGTCGAGCGCGGCGGCATTGGCATCGGCGCGGCGCTTCATCTCGGCGGCGCCGCCGATGGATTTCGCCCATTCGAGCGAAAAGATCGCATCCTCGACCGCGAGCATCGAGGGCGTGTTGATCGTCTCGCCCTTGAAAATGCCCTCGATCAGCTTGCCGCCCTTGGTCATGCGGAACACTTTGGGCAGCGGCCATGCGGGCGTGTAGCTTTCCAGCCGCTCGACCGCGCGCGGGCCGAGGATCAGCACGCCATGCGCACCCTCGCCGCCCATCGCCTTCTGCCAGCTGAAGGTCGCGACATCCACCTTGCTCCAGTCGATGTCCTGCGCGAAAACGGCGCTGGTCGCGTCGGCAAAGCTCAGACCTTCGCGGTCGTCGGGGATCCAGTCGGCGCCCGGCACGCGCACGCCCGAGGTCGTCCCGTTCCAGGTGAACAGCACGTCATGCGACCAGTCCACCGCGGACAGGTCGGGAATTTCGCCATAATCGGCGCGCATCACGGTCGGGTCGATTTTCAGCTGCTTGACCGCATCGGTGACCCAGCCTTCGCCAAAGCTTTCCCACGCCAGCGTCGTCACGGGCCGCGCACCCAGCATCGTCCACATTGCCATTTCGTAGGCGCCGGTATCGGAGCCCGGCACGATGCCGATGCGATGCGTGTCGGGCAGGTTCAGCACCTCGCGCATCAGGTCGATGCAATACGCGAGACGCGCCTTGCCGATCTTCGAGCGGTGCGAACGGCCGAGCGATTCGCTGTCGAGTTTGGAGGCATCCCACACCGGCGGCTTTGCGCACGGGCCGGATGAGAAAAAGGGACGCTGCGGGAGCGTCGGCTTGGTATCGGTCATGTATTCTCTCCTTTCAGAGAGCTCGCGCGGCGTTGGGACCGCGTGGCCCGTCGGCGGCACTACAGCGTGCGCCGGCCAAGTCAAGCGGCGGGGCGCGCCTGTGTGAAATTATCGTTCGCCGATCATGCGGCGAATGGCGCATTGGCGTCGCGGAGCGGTTGTTATAGGGAGCACATATGTCGAACCGGGTCCCGCCAATGCAGTTCCGCCGCCTGCCGCGCATCAGCGTCGCCATGGCGCTTTTGCTGTCCGCCTGCGTCGGCGATGCGCCCGCGCCGTCGCGCGATACGCGTGGGCCCGGCACGGGCACCGGCGCGCTGGGCGATGCGGCCGTGCGCCAATGTCGTGCCTTGCTCGGCGAGGCTGGCGTCGCCTTCACCCCGGCGCAGGATTTGTTCGCGGGCAAGGGCTGCGACAGCACCAATGCGGTCTATCTCCAAAGCCTGCCGAGCGATGATTCGCGCATGTCGCTGTCGAATCTCGACCGGGTGTACTGCCCGCTTGCCGACAGTTTCGCCGGATGGGCCCGCTATGGCGTCAATCGCGCGGCGGAGCAGATCATGGGTAGCCCGGTGATGAAGATCGAGACTTTCGGAAGCTATTCCTGTCGCAATGTCGCGGGGACCGGGCGACGTTCTGCCCACTCCAACGCGCAGGCGATCGACATATCCGCCTTCGTGCTCGCCGATGGGCGGCGTGTGACCGTGCTCGACGGGTGGAACGGTTCGCGCGCAGAACGCGAATTTCTGCGCGCCGTGCATCAAAGCGCATGCAAACGGTTCGGCACGACGCTCGGCCCGGACTATAACGCGGCGCATCGCAATCATTTTCACGTCGAGCCGGGCGGCGGCGGTTTCTGCCGCTAGGCCTTGCTCGCGTGATCGCCGCATCCTCCCGATTTCCCGCTCCCGGAGCATAGAATGGACGCTTTCCTCACATCGACACTGGTGGTCGCCCTGGCCGAGATCGGCGACAAGACGATGCTGCTCGCGATCGTGCTCGCCACCCGGTTCCGGCGGCCTTTCGCCATTGCGGCGGGCATATTTCTCGCCACGATCGCCAATCATTTCCTCGCGGCGCTGCTGGGTGCGACGGCCGCGGCGTGGCTCGACAGCGAGTGGTTTCGCTATGGCGTGGCGGCGGGTTTCGTGGCGATGGGCCTCTGGACGCTCATCCCCGACACATTCGACGAGGATGACGAACCGCGTTCGCGCGGCGGGGCGTTCGTGACGACGTTGATCGCGTTTTTCCTCGTCGAAATGGGCGACAAGACGCAGATCGCGACCATCGCGCTGGGTGCGCAATTCGCGGCGACCGGGTGGGTGACTGCGGGCACGACCCTCGGCATGATGATCGCCAATCTGCCGGCGATCTGGCTGGGCGACGCGCTGGTCCGGCGGGTATCGCTGAAGGTCGTGCGCACCATCGCGGCCGCGCTGTTCCTCGCCATCGGGATCTGGCTTCTCGCGCAGACGGCAGGCTGGCTCCCCTAACCCCCCGTCGCAACGCGTTCGAGCAGCACGACCGTATCGCCGAGATGGATCCCCTCGCCAAAGGAACGATACCCGAGCTTGTCCGCGACACGCAGGCTGCGCGCATTGTCGGGCGATATGATGCAGACCGTCCGGCGCGGCGAGACATGCGCATCGAGCCAGCCATGCGCGGCAATCGCGCCCTCGGTTGCGAAACCGTGCCCGTGCGCCGCCGCGGTAAACACCCACGCAGCTTCGGGATAGCCGTCGATGCACTCGATGCCGCGCCTGAAATCGCTCAGCCCGACATTGCCGAGAAACTCCTGCGTCTGGCGGTCGAATGCCATGAACATGCCGTAACCCTGCAAGGCCCAGTTGCCCGCCATACGCTGAAACCGGTGCCAGCTTTCATGCTCGGTCGTCGGGCCGAGCCCGAAATCGGGGGCGAGTTCCATCGCGCGATGGGCGGGATAATCCTCCATCCGCGCCGGGCGCAGCAACAGACGTTCGGTGACTATGGGTTCCATGCGGATAATTTTCGCGCAGCCTGCGCCCTATGACAAGCGGAATGACCTTGGCGGGCCGGATGCGCTACCCATCCGACCCGCCCGGCCCCTTCGCTGCGTGTTGTTGAACCGTTAGTGCATCCAGTCGCCGAGCGACGCCTCGAGCTTGAGCCGCACCGCTTCTGCCGCGTGCCGCGCGCCGAGCTTGTCCATCATGTTGCCGCGATGGATCTCGACGGTGCGCGGGCTGATGGAAAGATCCCGGGCGATGTCCTTGTTGCTGCGCCCCTGCGTCAGCCGGTCGAGAACCTCCCGCTCCCGGTTGGACAGGATCGAGATGCGGAGCCGCGCCTCGATCGCGCGGCGGCGATATTCGGCTTGATTCGCGGCCTCTGCGGAAACCCGGGTGATCGCGGCCTGCAATGCGCTGTCATCCGCCGGTTGAGAGAGATAGTCGAGCGCCCCGGCCCGCATCGCGGCGACAACACGCTCAAGCCCCGGATCGGATGCCATGGCGATGATCGGGAGCCATCCGCCATTGTCGGACATCGCCTGTATCAGCCCGTCGATGCCGCCGTTTTCGGGGTCGTCCTGCGCGAGGATGATGCCCTTCTCCGGCATGTGCTGGCACAATTCGCCGACATCGGCATACACTTCCGCATGATGCCTGAGGTTGAAGACAACCCGGGAAAAAGCGGCGCGGTTGCGGGGGTCGGCGTCGACGATGTGGATTGTTGTTCGCTGTTCCATGTCCCGGATGATGCACCGGGGTTCGGACCACGGCCATTACGGTTAAATCCGGTATGGACCTATTGGAAACGGTTAACCACGCGCCCGGCGAAAATCGGACAAATCATCATCCGATATGGTTGCAACAGGCGAGACACAGAGCGCCGACGCAACCATCACGATTGCGAATCGTCATTATAAAAACTGTAATCCGGCAATGAATGGAAGGCCGACCGCAACGCTTCGCCCCATCCGGAAGAGATTGCGTTGAAATAGGGATCATCGGCCATGATGCGCCGTTCGTGCTTCGGCTCGAACAGATCGCGTTCGAGCACCGTCACGTCGAGCGGCATGCCCACCGACAGGTTCGCGGCCAGCGTAGAGTCCATCGACACCATCAAAAGCTTGACCGCGTCTTCGAAACTCATGTTCCAGTCGTAGCCGCGCAGGATGATCGGACGGCCGTATTTCGTTTCGCCGATCTGGAAAAACGGCGTGTCGGTCGACGCCTCGATGAAATTGCCTTCGGGGTAAATCATGAAGAGGCGCGGTTCCATGCCCTCGATCTGTCCGGCGACAATGATGGACGCGGTGAATTTCGGGCCGCCCGACTGCCCCTTGTTCGACATCTGCCGCTGTATCACGACATCGCGCAGGAGGTCGCCCACCATGTTCGCCACCTGGAACATGGTCGGCGCCTTGAAGATCGTCGGCTCGCGCTCCTCAGGCGTTTTGTTGCGCTCCTCCAGCTGGCTGATGACGGCCTGCGTCGTCGCCAGATTGCCAGCGGTCATCATCGTGATGACGCGGTCCTCGCCCTGAAACGTGGTCATCTTGCGAAACACCGAGATATTGTCGACGCCGGAATTGGTCCGCGTATCGCTCATCATCACGATGCCCTTGTCGAGCAGCATGCCGACACAATAGGTCATGCATTATATCCTTTGAATCTTCGGTCTGCTGCGCCGCTCTATCGCATGAAAAGCGTAATTGCGACGCCTGTGCGACGGTACGCGGTGCTGCGTAAGCGTGCGATTACTGGTCCACGGTCTGTTGCGCGACGGCCAGTTCGACGGTCATGGAATCGGTGTGTCCACCGCTCGAAATGCCGGTGATCGGCGCGGCTTCGCGGTAATCGCGGCCGGTGGCCACGCGGACATAGCGCGCATCGGGGCTAATCTGGTTCGAGATGTCGAACCCGACCCAGCCAAGCCCCGCGACGAACGCCTCGGCCCAGGCGTGACCCGCTTCCTGATCGACTCGGTCGTTCATCATCAGATAGCCGCTGACATAGCGGGCCGGGACCTTCATGATACGCGCGCAACCCAGGAATATATGGGCATGATCCTGACACACGCCGGTCCCCGCGCCCAGCGCCTCCGACGCGGTGGTCTGCGACGTGGTCGTGCCCGTTTCGTAGCGCACCGCATCGATGATCGCGGCCGAAAGCGCGTGCATCGTTTGAAGCATATCATCCCCGCCCGACACACGGTCGACAAGCGCGCGCATCGCCGCATCGGGCCGGGTCAGGTCGGTCTGCGTATTGAAATGCCACAGCGGCAGATCGCCCGCGTGGCGCCCGATGATCCCCGCCTTGTCGTCGGTATCGACCATGCCCTTGCACGCGATCTCGACATGGGTGACGCCGGGATCGACCTCGACCAATACGGTGGTGTTGCAATTGTGATCCTCGTAGCTCAGCTGTTCGCGCGCGCCGTCATATTCCATGTCCCAGGACAGGACCTCCTGCCCGCTCGTCGACTTGGGCGTGAGGCGCAGACGTTGCAGGCCGTGAACGACCGGCTCGTCGAAATCGTAACGCGTGCGGTGCGAGATGGAGAGACGCATAACCCTTGTGACTTTCTATTCGACGAAGCGGTAATCGTGCTGAATCGCGGCGGCGATGCGCTGATTCTGCGCGACGAAGCCGGTGAGGAATTCGTGCAGGCCCTGCTCGAATATGCTGGAGACGGTCTGATCGTGGAGCGCGACATCGGCGCCCCGCATCAATTCGTGCGCCTCGACCTCGCCGCCGTATTGCAGCGCCAGATTGCCCAGATTGGCGCGCAGCTTTTCGTAGCAGAAGCTGAGCGAGCGGGGGAACCGCCCGTCGAGCACGAGGAAATCGACGATGCCGCGCGCGTCCATCTGTCCGGCATTGAGCCAGCGATAGGCCCGTTCGGCACCGAGCGAGCGCAGGATCGTCTCCCACTGCACATTGTCGAGGCTCGACCCGACATAGGACAGCGAGGGCAGCAGCACGTAATATTTGACGTCGACGATCCGCGCGGTGTTGTCCGCCCGTTCGAGGAATTGCCCGATGCGCCCGAAATTGAAGATGTCGTTGCGCAGCATTCCGCCGAGCATCGCGCCGCGCACCTGCGTGGTCTGATGCCGGATGAGGTCGAGCACATCGTTGAGATTGGTGTTGCGCACCGGCCGGCGCAGCGCATCACGCACCGTCATCCAGCTTTCGTTGACCGCCTCCCACAATTCGCGGGTGATCGCGGCGCGCACGCCCCGGGCATTGTTGCGTGCCATTTCCATGATGGCGAGCACGCTCGTATGGTTGTCCGGATCGCGCAGGATGAAATTATAGACGTTCGGACCGGAATAATCGTCGCGCCCGTATTTCTCCTCGAACGCGGGCTGAAGGCCGGCGGTCACGATGACGGAGCGCCATTCGCCGCTGCTCACCGTCTTGTCGCGGGTGAGCGCCATCCGAAAGCCCGTGTCGATGAGGCGCGCATAGTTTTCGGCCCGTTCCAGATAGCGGAACATCCAGTAGATATTGTTCGCAGACCGGCCCAGCATCAACGCGCCTCCCCATGATTGTCGCGCATGCTCATTCCTCCAGTACCCAGCTGTCCTTGGTGCCGCCGCCCTGGCTGCTGTTGACGACGAGCGATCCGCGCTTGAGCGCGACGCGCGTCAGCCCGCCGGGCGTGATGTCGATGCCGTTCGGGCTCATCAACGCGAAGGGCCGCAGGTCGACATGGCGCGGCGCCAGACCCTTTTTCGTGAAGATCGGGCAGGTCGACAGCGAAAGCGTCGGCTGCGCGATGTAATTGTGCGGATTGGCTCTGAGCTTGGCGGTGAATTTCGCGATTTCCCGCTTGGACGAGGTCGGGCCGATGAGCATGCCGTAACCGCCCGAACCATGGACCTCCTTGATCACCAGATCCTCGATATTGTCGAGGACATAGGCGAGCGAGTCCGGCTCCATGCAACGCCACGTCTCCACATTGGGGAGCAGCGGTTTTTCGCCTGTATAGAACTCGACGATTTCGGGCATGAAGCTGTAGAGCGCCTTGTCGTCCGCGACGCCGGTGCCGGGCGCGTTGGCAATGGTGATGCCGCCGGCGCGATACACGTCCATGATGCCCGGCACGCCGAGCACGCTGTCGGGATTGAAGGTCAGCGGATCGAGATATTCATCGTCCACCCGGCGATAGATCACGTCGATCGGCGTGAAACCCAGCGTCGTGCGCATCTGCACCCGCCCGTCGATAACGCGCAGGTCCGTGCCCTCGACGAGTTCGGCGCCCATCTGGTCGGCGAGGAAGGCATGTTCGTAATACGCCGAATTGTAGATCCCCGGCGTCAGCACCGCGACCACCGGCTTGCGCCCGTTCGACCCGTCGAAGGCCGGTGGCGGGCATGCCGCGAGGCTGCGGGCGAGGCGGCGGGGGTAGTTCGACACCGGCGCCACCGAGACGCGCGTGAACAGTTCGGGGAACATCGCCATCATCGTTTCGCGATTTTCCAGCATGTAGGACACGCCGCTCGGCGTGCGGGCATTGTCCTCCAGCACCATGAAATCGTCCTTGCCCGTGCGGACGAGGTCGATGCCGGTGATGTGGGTGTAGACATTGCCCGGCGGGGTAAAGCCCGACATGTGCGGCAGAAACGCCTCGTTCCCGTGGAGCAGCCATTCAGGCACGCGGCCGGACCGGATGATTTCCTGCCGGTGGTAGAGATCGTGGAGAAAGGCGTTGAGCGCCCTTACCCGCTGCTCGATCCCGCGGGACAGGCGCCGCCATTCGCTGGCCGTGATGATGCGGGGCACCGGATCGAACGGGATCAGCCGTTCCTCGGCATCGTCCTGTCCGTAGACATTGAACGTGATGCCGGTGCGGCGGAAGAAGCTCTCGGCCTCTTCGTGCTTGCGGCGCAGGATCGTGCGATCCTGTTCGTCGTACCATTCGCAATAATCTTCATAGGCGGGCCGTACATTGCCATTGGCATCGTACATCTCGTCGAAATTCGCGCTCGCGTCCCCGCTCATATGACGATCAACCCCATTTTAATGTCAGACCCATATTAACAAAAGCGAGTCAGGCCGTATCCGTTCCCGAAAGATGTCGGTCGAGCACGGCAAGAACTCTCTGAATCGCGGCGGGATGCCAGGCAAATCCCATATGCGTGCACCGGACGTGGTGCATTTCGTCGCGCTCTCCCGCCTTTCCGCCGGCACAATGGCGGTGAACGATGCCGTCGCGCGCACTCCACAAGGCGATGGTGGGAACCGGCGGCTTTTTCGCCAGATCGCCGCCGACCGGTGGATCGTCGACCGTGTGCCCCGCGACCGCATGATAGATGCGCCAAGCATTATTGCCATGCATGTCGCCCGAAAACGGGGAGCCCATGGTCACGACCATCTCCACATCGTCCGGCACGCGCTTGGCCGCCTCGCGCGCGTAAACGCCGCCAAGGCTCCACCCGATCAGCACGATCGGCGCGTCCGAGCTTCGCGCCATCAGCGTAATGCGCGCGCACAGACGCTCGAACTCCTGCGCATCGGCGCCCAGGTTCCAGCCCAGGCCCCAGTCGACGACGGTATGCCCCGCCTTTTCGAGCGCGCGGCGCAGCGGCGCCATGCGCCAGGGATGCGAGCCGAATCCGGGCACGAGCATGACGGTCCGCGCCTCATCCGCCGGCGCGACCCGCACCCGCCCATGCGACCACGCATAGGCATGGGGAAAGATCGCCGACGCAAACTCCGACAGGATCAGCCGCGCATTCGGCCGCGCCACGCCGTCGGGCTGAGGCATGCGGGCAAGCGCGCGCCGCCGACGCCATTCGGACGCGATAAAGCGCATCTTGTCCGATGTGCGCGCGCCGGATGCGCCCGATGCGCCATGTGCCGGTTGCCGGTCTTCGTCCATCGCCGTCACGTCACGCCATCAGGCCGGACAATCGCCCAGCCGTTCTGATTCCATCGTCATCGCCATATCCATGTCCATCGCCGCGTTCTCCTGGCTCATCGTCATGTCGATCCGCGATCCGGTGGACGACACGTTCCCCTCCATCGCGATCGTCACCTCGCCGCCCTGCCCGCCGCCGCAGGTCAGCAGGGCATCGAGATTGCCATCGTCCACGCCAAAACGATTCCAGGTGCAGTCGTCATTCTCCGTCACGCGGCGAAACTGATCCGCGAAGCCTTCGCTCGCCTGTTCCGGGGTGAGGCAATAGGTGCGGGTCGCGTTCTGCTCGATGGCGTTGCGCACCTGTGCGACGATCTCCTCGGGCGCGCCCGGCATCTCCAGCGAATTGATCGTGATCGTCTGGCGATATTGACCGGGGTCGGGGCGGTCCAGCTTCTCGGCCTCGCTCGCGGCTTCCTCGACCGTGGGGTTTTCGGTCGGCGCATCCTCGGAACATGCGGGCAGGGTGAGCGCCATTGCCGAACACAGCGCCAGCGACGCGAAACGGATTGTCATAAGCGCAATACTCCTTGTTGCATCCCCCGTGATAGCGGGCCGGCGGGCGGAGCGCCAATGCTGATTATCGCGCGCGTCATGGCAGGCCTGCGTCGTCGGCGATTGCGAAACGCCGCATCGCCCCCCATATCCGCGCCATGTCCGAACTCGTCATCCGCCGCGGACTGCAGGAGCCCGATACCTCCGGCAGTTTTGTCCCCCACAAACCCAACCGCCCGGAAAAGAGCGAACCGGGCAAACGGTTCGAGATCGCGTCCGATTACGAACCGGCCGGCGATCAGCCCACCGCGATCCGCGAGCTGACCGGATCGGTGCGCGATGGGGAGAAGACGCAGGTCCTGCTCGGCGTCACCGGGTCGGGCAAGACCTTCACCATGGCCAAGATGATCGAGGAATTGCAGCGTCCCGCGCTGATCCTCGCGCCGAACAAGATCCTCGCCGCGCAGCTTTATGGCGAGTTCAAGAGTTTCTTCCCCAATAATGCCGTCGAATATTTCGTCAGCTATTACGATTATTATCAGCCCGAAGCCTATGTCCCGCGCTCCGATACCTATATCGAAAAGGAATCGAGCGTGAACGAGGCGATCGACCGGATGCGCCACTCTGCCACGCGCGCGCTGCTCGAACGCGACGACGTGATCATCGTGGCATCGGTATCGTGCCTGTATGGCATCGGTTCGGTCGAGACCTACTCGGCGATGATCTTCGACATCAAGAAGGACGACACGGTCGATCAGCGCGAATTGATCCGCAAGCTCGTCGCGCTTCAGTACAAGCGCAACGATGTCGGCTTCGCGCGCGGCAATTTCCGGGTGCGCGGGGACAGTCTCGAAATCTTCCCCTCGCACTATGAGGACATGGCCTGGCGCGTGAGCTTCTTCGGTGACGATATCGAGGAGATCAGCGAGTTCGACCCCCTCACCGGCAAGAAAGGCGCCTCGCTGTCGAAGGTGCGCATCTACGCCAATTCGCACTATGTCACACCCGGCCCGACGATGAAGCAGGCCGCCGAGGCGATCCGTTTCGAACTGACCGAACGGCTGAAGGAGCTGGAGGCCGAGGGGCAGTTGCTGGAGGCGCAGCGGCTGGAGCAGCGGACCAATTTCGATCTCGAGATGATCGCGGCGACCGGATCCTGCGCGGGGATCGAGAATTACTCCCGCTTCCTGACCGGCCGCCTGCCGGGCGAGCCGCCGCCGACCCTGTTCGAATATCTGCCCGACAATGCGCTGCTCTTCGTCGATGAAAGCCACCAGACCGTGCCGCAGATTGGCGCCATGGCCAAGGGCGACCACCGGCGCAAGATCACGCTGGCCGAATATGGCTTTCGCCTGCCGTCGTGCATCGACAACCGCCCGCTGCGCTTCAACGAATGGGACGCGATGCGGCCGCAGACGATCGCGGTGTCGGCGACCCCCGGCGACTGGGAGATGGAGGAGACGGGCGGCGTGTTTGCCGAACAGGTCATCCGCCCGACCGGCCTCATCGACCCGCCCGTCACGATCAAGCCGGTGGAGGACCAGGTCCAGGATTGCATCGAGGAGTGCAAGGCGACCGCGGCCAACGGTTACCGCACGCTGGTCACCACGCTGACCAAGCGCATGGCCGAGGATCTGACCGAATTCATGCACGAGGCGGGCGTAAAGGTTCGCTACATGCACTCCGACGTGGAGACGCTGGAGCGTATCGAGCTGATCCGCGATTTGCGCCTTGGCGTGTATGACGTGCTGGTGGGCATCAACCTCCTGCGCGAAGGGTTGGACATTCCGGAATGCGGGCTGGTGTGCATTCTCGATGCGGACAAGGAAGGGTTCCTGCGGTCCGAAACCTCACTCATTCAGACGATCGGCCGCGCCGCGCGCAATGTCGACGGGCGGGTGATCCTCTATGCCGACCGCATCACCGGCAGCATGGAGCGCGCGATGGCGGAAACCGACCGCCGCCGCGAAAAGCAGCAGGCCTATAACGAGGAACACGGCATCACGCCGGTCACCATCACGCGCCGCATCGCCGACATCGTTGCCGACAGCGCCGCGCGCGACGATGCCGGCGGCGAACCGGGCGAGGATGAACCCCGCAATCTCGCCGGCCACAACCTGCGCGCCTATATCGAGGAGCTGGAGCAGCGGATGCGCAATGCCGCCGCCGATCTGGAGTTCGAGGAAGCCGGACGCCTGCGCGACGAGATCCGCAAGCTGGAGGCGGACGAGCTCGGCCTTCCCGACGGGGAGCAGAAGGCCCCGCGCGTCGGCCGATCGAACGAGGGAAAACCCGGCACCCGCAAATTGCGTTACGGCAAGACTCAGCGCAAATGGGGCAAATGATCCGCTTCGTTCCCACCGCCGCCGTCGCCACGCTCGCCCTCGCCCTCGCCGCCTGCTCCGCAGAGGCGGAGGATGACGCCGCAGTCGCCACGGACGGCAGTGGCCCCATTCGCATCGTGCTGGACGAAAACGCGCGCAAGACCCTCCCGGCCAAACGCGTTCTGCCGCCCAATCGCGACATGCCCGGCGCCATCGACCCGCCGACCGCGCGCTGGCGCGTGGCGAAGGATGCGAGCAACGCCCTTTACGGAGAACCGGGGAAACGGCCGCTGCTCGCGCTCGCATGCAGCAACGGGACCATTTCGGCGATCCGCCCGGTCGCCGACCGTGACGGGGCGAAGGCGGTGCTCGCCTTTGTCGGCTATCGCGGTATCCTGCGCCTGCGGGTTCAGAATGACGGAGGCGCGTGGATCGGATCGCTTCCCGCCGACGATCCGCACTGGCGCGCGGTGACGGGCGGGCCGTTCTATGCCACGGTGGCGGGCGGCGGCAAGGTCATCACGCCCGGCCCCGGCGACGCGATCCGCATGTTCGAGGCATGCAAGGCGCCCGAAACCGAGCGCCTCGTGCCCAGCACCTAGAGCTTGCCGAACTTGGCTTCGTAAGCCTCCCGGTCGCCTTCGGAGAGGAGCCGCGCCTGCTCGCGCCAGTTGTCACGCTCGATCCGGCCTTGGAAATTGCCCATCTGCGCGTCGATCTTCGCGACGTCCTCATCGGTCCAGGCCGCGATCTGATCGTAGCGGGAAATGCCCATCGAACCCAGCATCGCGATGAGCTTCGGACCGACGCCCTTGATCCGGGAAAGATCGTGGGCCGCGTCGTCCTCGTCCTGCATTTTCGCGGCGGCGGCGACGGTTTCCCGGTCGCTGATAGCCTGATCATTGGGTTCGAAGGTGTGGTCGGCCGTCTCTGCCGCCGGCGGCGCGCGGTGATCATCCGCGGCGCCGGGCTGTATCGCTGTGGCGCGGTGATCGGTTGCGATATCCTCGTCCGTGCCGGGCTCGTTCGAGAGCACGGCGGCGGCCACGGCCACGTCCGCACCGCCAAGGGGCGGGGTCGCGGGCGGCGTCTTTTCCGTATCGGATGCGCCATCCTGCCGGGCGAGCCGTTCGCCCGCGTTTCCGCCAATTGTATCCTGCGAAGGGGAAACGGGCGGCGCCCCGGCGGGCGGCGCGTCGATTAGCGCCTGGTTGCGGCGCGCAGGCCCGACCCCTTCGTCGAGCACGTCGGGACGGTGGCTGCGTTCGCGCGGTTTCTTCGCGCGTCCCACGATCCAGAACGCGATCAGCACCGCGAGTATCGCAACGATCAGGAAGGCGACCCAGTTCGCCTCTATCAATTGCCACATGTCATTGTTCCTCTCTTTTTCGTGCGGGCGATGCCTCGCGGCGCAATTGCAACGCGCGCAATCGCCGCCGTCTCCGCAGCCACGGCACGGTCAGCGCCACGATCCCGGCATAGACGATCAACAGCGAGACCAGCAATTCAATCCAGATCGGCATGCGCTACCCTGCGTCCGGCGTGTCGATGGGGGTGGGTTGCAACGGTTCGATGGCGATCACCGAAAACTCGATGCGGCGGTTGGCGGAATCCTCGGGCGGAATGCCGGGAATGGGACGTTGCGAGCCATAGCCCTGCGCCCGCAGCCCGTCCCGCGGCAAGCCCCGCGCCACCAGCGCATCGCGCACGGCCAGCGCCCGTTGCCGCGAAAGGCGCAGGTTGATCGCCGCATCGCCGACCGCATCGGAATGGCCCGCGATGGCGATGATGCTGCCCCCGCACGGTTCGAGCGCGTCCGCCACCTCGTCGAGCAGGGTCGCGCTGTCCGCGGTGATGCTGGCGCTGCCTTCGTTGAACCGGATGACCCGCTGTGCGAGCAGGGATTCGACGTCGCGCTGGCAATGATAGGGGCCGCGTTCGGGCGTCTCGCCCGTTTCGGGGGCGGGACCGGCGCCGCGGCTCGCCCAGTGCACGCCGCCCGCGCCCGGCAGGGCGGCAATGGCGCGCGCGATGCGGACACGGCGCCCGTCATCGAGCGATTCGCCGCCGTAAAGCGTCGGATGCCGGGTGAGCGCGCCGGTCGAGGTATGGAAATCCGCGCGAATATCCGCGCCGCCTTCGCGCGCGATCACCTCCTGCGCCATCTGGTCCAGCCGGCCGACGACGACCGGTCCCGTCGCCGCATCGAAGACGAGCGCAATGCCCGCCACGACGACCGCGCCGGCGCTCAGCTTCATCCATGATCGCAAAACAAGGGCCATGGCGCAGGCCTTAGCGTGGCGGCGGCGCGTGGGGAAGCGTCTCGCCCTTCTTTCCCGCCTGTTTGAACAGGACGCGGTCCTCCGGGCCGAAGCCGCGCTTCCATATGACGAAGCCATAGGTCAGCAAAATCGCCGGCACGCCGAGCGCAAGCTGCGCCCATTCCGGCGTCAGCTTGAACGCATATCCCACCAGCACCGCCGGCGCGACCGCCCAGACGAGCGGCCAGCGAAAATTGCTGATCGGCTCGCCGAGCATGCGCGACAGCATGCGCGATTTCACGAAGGACGCGAACGCCAGCGCCAGCATCAGCCCGATGGCCACGCCCGCCGCCTGAAACAGCTCGTCGAGGCCGAGCCGCCGCATGATGAGGATCGCGGCAACGCTCAACCCCGCCTGCACGACGAGCGTCGCAACCGACAGCGCAAGATTGCGCATCCGGGCCATGTAGATGAGCGCCGCCTCCGAAACGACGGCGGTCGATGCGACGACCTCGGCGGCGAGCAGGAAGGCGAGCGCACCCGTCCCCGCGACGAAGCCCGGCCCGACGAGACCCATGACCCCCTCCCCCGGAATGCCGAGCGCAAGGCCGATGCCCGCCTGCGCCGCGATGATCCAGAAGCCTGCCTGGCACACCTGCCGCGCAATGGCGGGATAGTCCCCCTCGTTCAGCTTGCGCACGATCACGGGGCCGAGGATCGGCTCGAAACTGGTCTTCAGCTTTTGCGGCAGGCTGGCGACCTGCTGCGCCACGTAATAGACGCCGACGGTCGCCGGGCTGACGAAAATGCCGAGCAGCGCGATGTCCAGCCGGCGCGTCCCCCACTCGATCGCATCGGCAAGCGCCAGCGGCAGATTGTCGCGCGCGATCGCGGCAAGCTGTATCGGGCGCGGGTTCCAGCCATGCGGCAGGCCGTAGCTGCGCAGCATCGGCACCAGCGCGGTGATCGCCGCCGCCACGACCGACACGAGATAGGCGAGTGAAAGCCCGCCATCGCGCAGCCCCGGCACGAACCAGAACACGCCGGCCATGATGGAGAGCGTCCACGGCTCCACCACCGAACGGCTGCGCACCGTGGCCGCGATGTCGTATCGATAGGCGAGCGCCGCCAGCATGATCTCCGTCGTGGCCAGCATCACGATCGCGATGGGGAGATAGCGGTCGATCGGCGCGTTCATGCCATTGGGAAACATCGGCGTCGGAAACACGAACAGGATCGCCGCCATCGCCGCCGACAGCCCGAGCGACAAGAGCAACCCGTCGGCCACGACATTGGCATCGGCGCGCTGTTCGCGGGCGAGCTCCTTGGCGAGGCCACGTTTCAGCCCCAGTGTCGCCAATTGCCCGCAGATTTCCACGATGATGAGCGCGGAGGCGAAGCGCCCGAGATCGTCCGCGCCATAAAGCCGCCCCGCGATGAACAGGAACGGCAAGCGCGCCGCCAGCCGGAGCAGGAAGCCGAAGAAATTGGTGCGCCCGCCTTTTGCGAGCGCCTGGATGTCGCTGCCGTCCGCGTCTTTTGCGGGGGCCGCTGCCGGATCGCTCAAACCGTGTTCTCCGGCTCGGTTTCGGTCCGCAAGGGGCGCGACAGCAGCCGTTCGACCATGGTTTGCGCGTCGACCCTCCCGTCGAGCAGTGCGCACACCGCATCGGTGATCGGCATCGCGATCCCCATGTCATCGGCAAGCGCGTTGAGCACCGGCGCGGTAAAGGCGCCCTCCGCCACGGTGCGGCGATGGGCCATCAGCTCCGCCGCCGACCGCCCCTCGCCCAATGCCTTGCCGAGCGAGAAATTCCGGCTGCTCGTCGACGAACAGGTCAGCACGAGATCGCCCAGCCCGCACAGCCCCGCCAGCGTATCCGCCCGCGCCCCGCGCGCCAGCCCGAACCGCAGCATCTCGGCATAGCCGCGCGCAATCAGCGCCGCGCGTGCATTCTGACCCAGCGAAAGCCCGTCCACCACGCCGCATGCGATGGCGAGCACGTTCTTCACCGCCCCGCCGATTTCGGCGCCTGTCATGTCGTCGGAAAAATAGGGCCGGAACTGCGGCCGCGCGATGGCGGGGGACAGGCGGTTCCATTGCGCTTCCCCGCTCTCCCCCGGACGGCCCGCACACGCGAGCGTCACCGCGGTCGGCAAGCCGGCGACGACCTCATGCGCGAAGGTCGGGCCGGACAGAACCGCCAGCCCCGCGCCCGGCACGCAATCGCCCGCGACATCGGCCATCAAGCGCCCGCTGCCCGCCTCGATCCCCTTGGCACAGAGCACAAGGTCGCCGCCATAGCCCGACAAATCGCGCAGAACCGTGCCCACATGCTGCGCCGGTACGACGACGAGCAATATGTCGAGCGCGGCCAGTTCGGAAAGATCGTTCGTCGCCCGTATCGCCGGGGACAGTGCCGCATCGGGCAGATAGAGCGGGTTGCGATGCGCGTCGTTGATCGTCGCGACAAGCCCGGCATCCCGCGCCCAGAGCCGCACGGCGCGTCCGTCGCTCGCCAGCATCTGCGCAAGCGCGGTGCCCCATGCACCCGCCCCGATCACGCCCGTCGTCGTCACGCCTTCACCCCCGCCCCGCGCGCCGGTTCCGCATCCGGGTCCAGCGGCCAGCGCGGCCGCGCCACGAAATCGAGCGGATCGCCGCCCGGCTGGACCAGCCCCGCCGCGATCCGTTCCTGTCCCGCCCAGGCGATCATCGCGGCATTGTCGGTGCACAGCGCCATCGGCGGCGCGACGAAACGCAATCCGTGATCGGCGGCCATCGCCTCCAACGCGCCGCGCAACGACGCATTCGCCGCAACCCCGCCCGCCACGACGAGCGCGGTCATGCCCTCCGCGGTTTGCAGGGCGCGGCCCGTCCGGTCGATCACGCAGTCGAGCGCGGCCTGCTGAAAGCTGGCGGCGATGTCGGCGGGGGCGTGGTCGCCCGTCTGGTGCGCGCGCAGGACCGCGCTCTTCAACCCGGCAAAGGAGAAATGCGGCTCCTTCGCGCCTTTCAAAGGGCGCGGCAGCGGCACGGCGGCCGGGTCGCCCTCTTTCGCGAGACGCTCCACCGCCGGACCGCCGGGATAGCCAAGCCCCAATATCTTCGCCGTCTTGTCGAATGCCTCGCCCAGCGCATCGTCGATCGTGGTGGCGAGCCGGCGGTAATCGCCGACGCCGCGCACCTCCAATATCTGGCAATGCCCGCCGGATGCGAGCAGCAGGAGATAGGGAAAGGCAAGCCGAGGATCGGCGAGACGCGGGGACAGCGCATGCCCCTCCAGATGATTGACCGCGATCAGGGGCTTGTCACCCGCCATCGCCAGCGCCTTTGCCGTGACCAGCCCGACCATCACCCCGCCGATCAGCCCCGGCCCCGCCGTCGCGGCAATCGCATCGACATCGGCCAGCGTCATGCCCGCATCCTTGAGCACACGTTCCACCATCGGGCCGACGACCTCGACATGCGCGCGCGCGGCGATTTCGGGCACCACGCCGCCGAACGGGCGATGCGCCTCGTCCTGCGACGCGATGGATTGCGCGACGATGGTGCGGTCGGCCCGCACGAGGGCCGCCGCGCTTTCATCGCAGCTGGATTCGATACCGAGAACGATTGGCGCCGTCATGGCGGCTTTCCCTGAACGCTTTGCGGCGCTAGCACAAGACGCGCATGACACTCCTGAACCAATCCCGATCCGCATCCCGGCCCCGCCCGGACCGACCGCTCAAGCTGGGGACGCGCCGCTCCCCCCTCGCTCTTGCACAGGCGGAGGAGGCGAAGGCCCGCCTCATCGCCGCGCATGGCTGGGACGATGGCGCCGTCGAACTCGTCCCCGTCATCGCGTCCGGCGACAAGATACAGGACCGCCCGCTGGCCGAGATCGGCGGCAAGGCGTTGTGGACAAAGGAGCTGGACGCGTGCCTTGCGGACGGGCGCATCGATTTCGCGGTCCATTCGATGAAGGATGTCGAGACGATTCGCCCCGAGGCCATCGCCATCGCCGCGCTTCTTCCCCGCGCGGACGTGCGCGACGTGCTGGTCGGGGCATCGTCCATCGCGCAGATCCCGCGCGGCGCCCGCGTCGGGACCAGTGCGCCGCGCCGCGCCGCGCAGATGCTGTATCACCGCCCGGACCTTACCATCGTCGGTATCCGCGGCAATGTCGCGACGCGGCTGGCGAAGCTGAGCGCGGGCGAGGCGGATGCGACATTGCTTGCGGCGGCGGGGCTGGCCCGGCTCGACCAGGGGGGTGTGGGGCATGTGCTGGAGGCGGAGGAATGGCTCCCCGCCCCGGCCCAGGGCGCCATCGGCATCGAATGCCGCGCAGACCGCGACGATCTTCGCGAAATGCTCGGCGCGATCGACGATGTCCCGACCCGGGCGCAGGTCATGGCGGAACGCGCGCTCCTCCTCGCGCTGGGCGGCAATTGCCATAGCCCGATCGCCGCATGGACCCGCCACGACGGTGCCGCCATGCGCATGACCGCCGCGATTTTCAGCCCCGACGGCACCGTCCGCCGCGACAGCGACGTCACCTTTGCCCCGGGCGAGACCGAACCCGCGGCGGACATGGGCCGGAATCTGCTCGTCGATGCGCCGGATGCGATCCGCGCCTTTTTCGGCCCGCAATGACCGCGATCGTCGCGATCCGCCCCCCACCGGGCGATGCCGCGACGCTCAAACGCGCGGGCGAGGCAGGCATTGCGCTGCTCTCCATGCCGATGTTCCGGGTGGAGCCGGTGGCGTGGACCATGCCTGACATTGCCAGCCTCGACGCGCTCCTGCTCGGCAGCGCGAACATCATGCGCCACGGCGGGGCGAAGCTGTCGGCGTTGACGGGCATCCCCGCGTGGTGCGTCGGCGAAACGACGGCGGAGGCGGCGCGGGCGGCGGGGTTTACGCTCGCGCATGTCGGCGCGGGGGGATTGCAGCCTGTCGCCGAGAGGGCGGTCGCAATGGGCGCGCGCAATCTCCTGCGATTGTCGGGGGAGGCGCATGTGCCGCTCTCGCTCGCTGAGGATGCGAGGCTCGACACGCGCGTGGTCTATCGCGTGGCGGCGCTGCCCCTGCCCGGCGCGCTTGCGGCGCTGGCCGACGAGGAGCTGGTCGTGCTGCTCCATTCGGCGGAGGCTGCGCGTCATTTTTCGGCGGAGGTCGAGCGGGTCGGACTGCCGCGCGGCCGTATCGCGCTTGCATGTCTCGCGCCCCGGATCGCGTCGGCCGCGGGCGCGGGATGGCGTGCCGTCGAGGTGGCGGAGACGGTGGATGATGCCGCCCTGCTGGCCCTTGCCGCCGAAATGTGCAAAGGCGGCTTGGAAAGGCGACAGGGGCCAGAAGGAACACCCGCTTGAACGATCGCATGACCGAACCGACCCGCCCGCATGACCGCCCGCGAAATGGGAACAGCCCGCGCAAATCCGGGCTGCGCGGGATGGTGCTTGCCGTGCTTCTCGCCTTCGTGCTGGGCGCGGGCGCGGCGGCGTGGATCGCGTGGCGCACAGGATGGATCGCCACCGATCAGGACACCGCCGCTCCGCAGACGAAGGCGGGCGCCGCGAACGACGGCGACGGCGCGGGTAATACCGCGCCGGCGATGGCGGCGGGCCCGGGCGCCGGCGTGCCGATCGACCTGCGGCTCAATGCGCTCGAACGCCGGCTCAACCGTATCGATCTTCAGGCCGAGGCCGCGTCGGGCAATGCCGCCCGCGCCGAAGGCCTGCTCATCGCCTTTGCCGCGCGCCGTTTGATCGAGCGGGGCGAGCGGCTCGGCTATCTCGGCGATCAGCTGCGGCTGCGATTCGGGAATGCGCAGCCCAATGCGGTGCGCACCATACTCGCCACCGCGCGCGATCCGGTGACGCTCGAACAATTGCGGCAGGGGCTCGAAAACCTGCCGCAGGAAACGGTTGAAAAACCGCGCGATCTGAACGGGTGGGAGCGGGTGAAGGCGGAGTTGGGCGATCTGTTCGTGCTGCGCCGGGCGAGCGCGCCGTCCCCCCGCCCCGAACGCAGGCTGGAGCGGGCGAGCCGCCTGCTCGACGAAGGGCGTGTCGCATCGGCGCGCGCGCTCGTCGCGAGCCTTCCCAATGCCGAACGTGCGGAGGGATGGCTCCGCGATGCGCGGCGCTATGTCGCGGCGCGCGAGGCGCTCGACCTGATCGAGACGGCGGCGTTGCTCGAACCGCGCAACCTCAACGACGGCAGCGGGCAGCCGGTCCGGCAATTGAGTCCCGCCTCCCCCGCGGGCGCCGATGCGCCCGTGGACGAAGACGGCGCGAGCGAAGGGCAGGATGCCCCCTCGCGCACCGCCGAACCCGCCGCCTGAACCCTCAGCGCTGAAGCAGGGCCGGCAGCGTCCCGCTCACCCCGCGCGCCTCGTCCATGAACCAGCGTTTGAGCGGATTGACCCGCTCGATCGCCCCCATGCCGAGCCGGCGCACGGCGGACGCGGCGCGGCCCGGCACGCCGAAGATCCGCGTCAGCCCGTCGGTCGCGATCGACACCGTGAAATCGTCCAGTGCGCGCCATTGCTGATAGCGTTTGAGCACCTCTGCGTCCCCCGGCTCCAGTCCCAGCCGCATCGCATCGCCCACCACCTCGGCCAGCGCCGCAACATCGCGCAGGCCGAGATTGAGCCCCTGCCCCGCGATGGGGTGGATGCCGTGGGCCGCATCGCCGACGAGCGCGAGCCGGTGGTCGATGATCGTCGGCGCGTGATGAAAGCCGAGCGGATAGGACGACCGGGGGGAGGCCAGTTCCATCGTGCCGAGCAGCGCGCCCATGCGCTTCTCCGCCTCGGCAAGGAACGCGCGGTCGCCGAGCTTGAGCCAGCCTTCCGCTTCCTTTTCCGCAACCGTCCACACCAGCGCGGTGCGATGCCGCCCATCCGCATCGTCCAGCATCGGCAAAAGCGCGAACGGCCCTTCGGGATAGAAGATTTCCCACGCCACGTTCCCGTGCGGCTTTTCATGGGCGAGGCCGCAAATGATGGCCCGGTGGCGATAATCCCATTTCGCCATTTTCAGGCCCGCCTCGTCGCGCGTCGGCGAACCGCGCCCTTCCGACCCGACGAGCAGGCTCCCTTCGAAGCGCGTGCCATCGTCGCGCACGGCGGCGACGCCATGCGGGCCGCGGCGGCGTTCCGTCACGCGGGAGCGGGGATGAAACGCGATGGCGTCCTCGTCCTGCATCGCGTCGAACAAGGCCTTGCGCAGCTGCCGGTTGGCGAACATGCGGCCAAGGCTGCCTTCGCCCGGTTCGGGCCGGAAATGCAGTTCGCCGGGTTTCAGCTGATCGCTGACCGCGATGGATTCGATCGGACAGCCGAAAGGTTCGAGCAAAGGCGCGACGCCGATATTGGCGAACATGTTCCAGCTCGCCGTGGAAATGGCCGACGCGCGCCCGTCGAACCCCTCGGCGAGCTGTGCCTCGGGATCGGCGGCGTCGAGGACATGGCTCGTGATGCCCGCCTTTGCCAGCGCAAGCGCCAGGCTGGTCCCGACAAGGCCGCCGCCCAGGATCACCACATCGCGCCTGTCTGTCTTCGTCATCGCTCGTTCCTCGTTCCCGCCATGCTGGACACGGCGAAGCGCCGCGCCTAGATACGCCATGCGGTTGATGGCGGTGCGCGGGCGCGGACGCAAGTGTCCGTATCGCCTCTTCGCCGCAGCAGCGAGCCCGGACACGATAACCCCCATGCATCATCGCCTGTCGATTTGCCCTGTGTTGCCGACGGCTTTCCTGCGCGTACTGCTCGCGTGGATTGCGTGTTCGATCATCCTCGTGGCGGGCGGGCTGCCGGGGGCGGCCCATGCCAACAATATCGATGCGCGGCTGGTTGCCGGCACCGCCGCGCCGGGCGAGGATGCGGTGATCGCGCTCCTCATGGACCCTGCGGACGGGTGGCACGGATATTGGTCGAACCCCGGCGATGCGGGCTATGGCATGACGTTGGACTGGACGTTGCCGGACGGGGTTTCGGTGGGCGATCCGCAATATCCGGTACCGCAGACGCTGCTGATTTCCGGGCTGATGAACCATGTCTACGAAGGGCGCTATGCCGTGCTAGTCCCGGCGTCGGTGTCCGCGCGGATGGCGCCGGGCGAAGCCGTGCCGATCGCGGTACGGGCGCGCTGGCTGGCGTGTACCGACACGATCTGCGTGCCAGAGGAGGCGACGCTTCGCGCGCGCCTCGCCATTGCGGATCGCGCGAGGCAGGACCCGCGCCTTGCCGCATGGCGCGCCGCGCTCCCCGCCCCGCTGGCGGAGCCGGGCCGATACGAGATTGCCGGCGGGCGGCTGCGTGCCGCGATCCCCGTCGCGGCGGGGGCGAGCCTTGCCGCGCCGCACCTGTTCCTCGCCGACGATGGTGTGGTCGATTATGCCGCGCGGCAGGATGTCTCGCGCCGGGGCGACTGGATCATCGTGGAGACCGATGCGCGGGAGGGTGCCACGGCCGAGGGGGCGCATGGTGCGGTACTCCGGCTCAACGACGGGCGCGGGGTGTCGGTGCGGCTCGAACCCGGACCGGTCGGCGCGGCGGGAGAGCCGCTCGCAAATGCGGCGCGCGCCGATGGCACGGGGACCGGGCCGCTGGCGCTGCTGCTGCTGCTGCTGCTCGCCGCATTTGCGGGCGGCTTGCTGCTCAACGTCATGCCCTGCGTGTTCCCGGTGCTTAGCCTGAAGGCGGTCGCCCTCGCCCGCGCGCGGGGCGACAGTGACGGGCGCGCCCGGACGGAGGCGCTTGCCTATACCGCGGGCGTGCTGGTCACCGTCGTCGCACTTGGCGGGGTGCTGCTCATCCTGCGCATGCTTGGGCAGGAGGTCGGCTGGGCGTTTCAGTTGCAGGAACCGGCGACCATCGTGTTGCTCTTCCTCCTCGTCACCGCGATCGCCGCCAATCTGGCGGGCGTTTATGAAATGGTCCTCCCCGTGCCGGTCGAGCGGCGCGGGGGCGGCGCGTTCGGGACCGGCATGCTCGCCGCATTCGTGGCGACGCCGTGCACCGGGCCGTTCATGGCGGGGGCGATGGGCGCCGCGCTGCTTTTGCCCGCGTGGGCGGCACTCGCGCTGTTTGCGGCGCTGGGGCTGGGGCTGGCGGCGCCGTTTCTTGCCATTGGTTTCGTGCCGCGCCTGCGCGCGATGATCCCGCAGCCGGGCCGGTGGATGAACGCGTTCCGGCGCACCATGGCCGTGCCGATGGCGCTGACCGGGGTGGCGCTGTTCTGGCTCTGCTGGCGCGTGGGGGGATGGACGCTGGCGGTGATGGCGCTCATCGCCGGGGCGGGCGTGCTGGCCGTGTTGTTCATGGCGGGGCGGCGACAGGCGAAGGGGCGCGGCGTCGCGGCGCTTGCCGGCGTGACGCTGTTGATCGCGGCCTGCGCCGGCGGGCTTGCCGCGTGGATGGAGCCTGCGCCCGCCGCCGCGGATGCCGTCGCCCTGCCCGGCACGCAGCCCTTCAGTATCGAGGCGCTGGCCGCCGCACGCGCGGAGGGCCGCCCCGTCTTCGCCTATTTCACGGCGGACTGGTGCGTGACGTGCAAGGTCAATGAACGGGTCGCGATCGACCGCGCGCCGGTCGCGAAGGCCTTTGCCGATCACGAGGTGGCGGTCCTGCGCGGCGACTTCACGCGGGGCGATCCGGCCATCGCCCGCTTCCTGTCGGAAAACGGCGCGGCGGGCGTTCCGCTCTATATCTGGTACGCGCCGGGAAAGCCCCCGCAAATCCTGCCGCAGGTTCTTTCGGCCGACGCGCTGGTCACGCTCGCCCGCGACGGGGTTCCGGGAAACGGCGCCAATCCGGGATAAAAGAACGGGCGTTCGCTTTTTAATGTGCCGCGCGGGAACAATTGCCCGGTTGGCCTGTTCGCTTTCTGCCGAATGTTAACAATAGCTGGCTGCGACCCAGGGGGCAGACGCCGATGAAAGTGTGCGAGTGGTGAGCCGACCGCAATTGAATGTGACCATCAAAGCAGGCGATCATGGCGAGCCCGAAACGGCCTCGCCCCATATCCTCCTCGTCGAGGATGAGATGATCATCGCTTTCGACCTCGTCGATCGGCTGGAGGATTGCGGCTTTACCGTCGATGGCCCGCATCCCAGCATCGCCCGCGCTCTCGCCGCGATCGAGGCGCGCGTTCCCGACGGCGCCGTGCTTGATGTGCAGCTTACCGACGGGGCCGTATTTCCGGTGGCGGACAAGCTTCGGGACATGGCCGTGCCGTTCGTCTTTCATTCCGGCCATGCCAGCCCAGAAGAATTGCACGAACGCTACCCGCGCGCCGATGTGTGCACGAAGCCATGCCCGATCGGAACGCTGGAATCCCGGCTGCAGAAGCTGGTCGTGAGCAGGAAATGAACCGCGACGCGATTGCGCCCGCCCCCGCCATCGGTTAGGCGCAAGGCTGCGGTTGCAAGAGCGAAAGGCGGACCGGATGGCGCGTATCACCGTACTCAACGGCCCCAATCTCAACCTCCTGGGTCAGCGGGAGCCGGACATCTACGGCCACGAAACGCTTACCGATGTCGAGCGGATGTGCCGCGCAAGAGCGGACGCGCTCGGCCACGAGATCGCCTTTCACCAAAGCAATGCCGAACACGATCTGATCGACTGGATCCAGGCGGCGCGCGACGATGCCGCCGCCATCATCATCAATCCTGCCGCCTACAGCCACACCTCCATCGCCATTCGCGATGCCCTGTCCGCCTTTACAGGGCCGATCGCGGAGGTGCACATCTCCAATATCCACGCGCGCGAGGGTTTCCGCCATCACAGCCACGTCTCCGCCGTGGCGGATCTCGTCATTTGCGGCGCTGGGGCGCTGGGCTATGTCCTCGCGATAGAGGCGGTTGCGCAGCGGATCTGAACGCGGCGCCGCACGCTACATCGCGGCGACGAGGTTCAGCACGCGGGTCGCATGCTCCTTGCGGCAGAACAGCAGGTCGGGCAGCGCGACATCGGCCCTGTTATATTGGAGCGGCGCGCCATCGATGCGCGAACAATGGAGGCCGAACGCCTCGCACACGGCGGCGGGCGCGCAATTGTCCCATTCGTACTGCCCCCCCGAATGCAGGTAGATATCCGCCTCCCCGCGCAGGATCGCCATCGCCTTCGCACCGGCGCTGCCCATGGGAACGAGCTCGGCATCGAGCGCCTCGGCCACGTGGACCGCTTCCTTCGCCGGGCGCGTGCGGCTCACCACCATGCGCAGCCGTTCGGGCGCGGGGGGCAAGGGCTCCGTCCGGTCGGACCGCATCGTGACGTTCAGCCCCGGCAACGCCACCGCGCCGATGGCCGCCTGCCCCCCGATGGAAAGGCCGACATGCACGGCCCAGTCGCCGCGCCTCTCGCCATATTCGCGGGTGCCGTCGACCGGATCGACGATCCACACGCGTTCCTTGTCCAGCCGTTCGAGCGTGTCGCGGCTTTCCTCCGAAAGCACGCCATCCTCGGGTCGCTGCTCGGCCAGCGCCTTCATCAGGAACGCATTGGCGACCTTGTCCCCTGCACTGCCCAGCTCCTTGCCGTCGAGCAAGCCGCTGTCCCGCACGGCGACGGCGATCTGCCCCGCCGTGGTCGCGAGCCTCGCGGCCAGCTCGGTGTCGTCCTCGATACGAACCTTCGTTACCATCCCAGCAAACGCTCCACGATGAGATCGGCCGCTTCCTCCGGCGAAAGCGCGGTGGTGTCGATGCGGATTTCCGGGTTTTCCGGCGCTTCGTAAGGGCTGTCGATGCCGGTGAAATTCTTCAGCGTCCCGGCCCGCGCCTTGGCATAGAGGCCCTTCACGTCGCGCTTCTCCGCCACGGAAAGCGGCGTGTCGATGAACACTTCCATGAACTCGCCCTCCTCCATCATCGCGCGCACCATGTCGCGTTCGGCACGGAAGGGGGAGATGAAGGCGGTGATCACGATCAGCCCGGCATCGGTCATCAACCGGGCAACCTCGCCCACGCGGCGCACATTCTCGATCCGGTCGGCGTCGGTAAAGCCGAGATCGCGGTTCAGCCCGTGCCGCACATTGTCCCCGTCGAGGAGGAAGCTGTGCCGGTTCATGCGGTGCAGCCGCTTCTCGACAAGGTTCGCGATCGTCGATTTACCCGATCCCGAAAGCCCGGTGAACCACAGCACCTTCGGCGCCTGGTTCTTCAGATCGGCGCGGGCCTCGCGTGTGATGTCGAGCGCCTGCCAATGGACGTTCTGCGAGCGGCGCAGCGCGAAATGCAGCATGCCCGCCGCAACCGTGCGGTTCGTCATCTTGTCGATGAGCACGAACCCGCCAAGCGCCGGGCTCACCCGGTCCTGCTCGTCGCGATAGGGGACGAAGGCAATGGGCCGTTCGGTGGCGAGTTCCGCGACCCCGATCTCGTTGAGATTCAGCGTCTTGGCCGCCATGTGGTCCATGCTGTTCACATCGACGGTGTATTTGGGCTCCTGCACGCTGGCCGACACCTGCTGCGTGCCGATCTTCATCCAGTAGGACCGGCCGGGCAGCATCGCATCGTCGGCCATCCACACGATCGTGGCCTCGAACTGATCCGCGGTTTCGGGCGGTGCTTCGGCGGCGGCAATGACGCTGCCGCGCGAACAATCGACCTCGTCGGCGAGCGTGAGCGTCACCGATTGCCCGACCTGCGCCTCGTCCAGATTGCCGTCCAGCGTCACGATGCGGGCGATGTTCGTCGTCTTGCCCGAAGGCACGATGCGCACGGGGTCACCGGGCCGCACGGTCCCCGCGCTGATCAGGCCGGAAAATCCGCGAAAGTCGAGATTGGGCCGGTTCACCCATTGCACCGGCATGCGGAACGGCTTGACAAGGTCGCTATCGCTCGACAATTTGACCGTTTCGAGGTGCTCCATGAGCGACGGCCCCGCATACCACGGTGTGTTACCGGACGGCTCGGTGACATTGTCGCCCTTGAAGCCCGAAATCGGAATGGCGGTGAGATCCTCGATCCCGATGGTCTTCGCAAACTCGCGGTAATCCGCGACGATGGCATCGAACGTCGCCTGATCGTAATCGACGAGATCCATCTTGTTCACGGCCAGCACGACATTACGGATGCCGACCAGATGGGCGAGATAGCTGTGCCGCCGGGTCTGCACCAGCACACCCTTGCGCGCATCGACGAGGATCACGGCGAGATCGGCGGTCGATGCGCCGGTGACCATGTTGCGCGTATATTGTTCGTGGCCGGGCGTGTCGGCGACGATGAACTTGCGTTTCTGCGTGGTGAAGAAGCGGTACGCGACATCGATGGTGATGCCCTGCTCCCGCTCCGCCGCGAGGCCGTCGACGAGGAGGGCGAAATCGATCTCCTGCCCCTGCGTACCGACGCGGCGGGAATCGCTTTCCAGTGCCTCCAGATGATCCTCGAAGATCATCTTGGAATCATAGAGCAACCGGCCGATCAGCGTGGATTTCCCGTCGTCCACGCTCCCGCAGGTGATGAACCGGAGCATCGTTTTATGCTGATGCGTTTCCAGATAGGCGTCGATGTCCTTCGCGATGAGCGCATCGGTCTCGTACACGGGGGCATCGGTGGTGTCGTGCGCGTCGGCCATCAGAAATAGCCCTCCTGCTTCTTCTTTTCCATGCTGGCGTCCCCGGCATCCCGGTCGATCGCGCGGCCCTGCCGCTCGCTCGTGGTGGTGAGCAGCATTTCCTGTATCACGCCCGAAAGGTCGCTCGCCTCGCTCTCCACCGCGCCGGTCAGCGGGTAGCAGCCCAGCGTGCGGAACCGCACCGAACGCATTTCAGGGGTCTCCCCTTCGCGCAGGGGAAAGCGGTCGTCGTCCACCATGATGAGCAAGCCGTCGCGTTCCACCACCGGGCGCTTTTCCGCGAAATAGAGCGGCACCATCTCGATCCCCTCCAGCTGGATATATTGCCAGATGTCGAGCTCGGTCCAGTTGGAGATGGGGAACACGCGAATGCTCTCCCCCTTGGCCTTGCGCGTGTTGTAAAGGTTCCAGAGTTCGGGCCGCTGATCCTTCGGGTCCCAGCCGTGGGTTGCCGTGCGGAAGGAGAAGATACGCTCCTTCGCGCGGCTTTTCTCCTCGTCCCGGCGCGCGCCGCCGAAGGCCGCATCGAAACCATGCTTGTCGAGCGCCTGTTTCAACCCTTGCGTCTTCCACATGTCGGTGTGGAGCGGGCCGTGGTCGAACGGGTTGATCCCTTGCGCCTTCGCCTCCGGATTCTGATGCACGATGAGGTCCATGCCGGCGTCCTCCGCCGCACGGTTGCGCAATTCGTACATCGCCTGAAACTTCCAGGTGGTGTCGACATGCATCAACGGGAACGGCGGCGGAGAGGGATAGAACGCCTTCTTCGCCAGATGCAGCATCACCGCGCTGTCCTTGCCGACCGAATACAGCATGACGGGGTTGTCCGCCTCGGCGGCGACCTCGCGCATGATGTGGATGCTTTCGGCCTCCAGACGCTGAAGATGAGTGAGGGGTTTGGCCATAGGTCGCGCTTTTCGATCGGCAGCGGGCACGGCGCACCCGCGTGATTGTTCAAAAGATGGCGAGAACCTAGTCGCGGGCCTTCCGCATTACAGCCAAGAATTTATTGCGCCGCGCCAACGGGGATTTAGCCCGACTTGCGCGAAGGGGGTGGCGCCGGTCGGGTGCCGCACGTTCAGCTGCGCGGCATCAGGTCGAGCGCCGCGGCGGCCAGCGCCTCCGCCCCGGTGGCGATGACGGCCTCCGCATCGGGTGCCCAGAACGGGCTGTGCAGCGAAGGGAGCTGCGCCGTTCCCGCCTGGGCGGCCTCCCAGCGGTCCATCGGCACCCCGCCGACCCAGAAGATCAGCGATTCAATCTCGTCCGGGGCTGCGCGTCGGTAACGGCTGAAATCCTCGCCGCCCATCGTGGCGGGTTCCTCGACCACGCGTTCGGCACCGAAACGCGTTTCGAAAAGGCCTGCCATGCGGGTCGCGAGGGCGGGATCGTTGTAGGTCGCGGGCGTGAACTGATCCGCGAGCGTGACGGTCGGCATCCTGTCCTCCGGCATGCCGGCGGCGATGGCCTCCCCGCGCACGATGCGGCGTATCCCGTCGAGCAGGCCCTGGCGGCTTTCATCGCCATAGCTGCGCACGGTAAGCTGCAATTTCGCCTCGTCCGAAATGATGTTGTGCTTCGACCCGGCGTGGATGGAGCCGACGGTGACGACGGCCGGATCCTGCGGGTCCTGCTCCCGGCTGACCAGCGTCTGGAGCCGCATGACGATGCTGCTCGCCAGCACGATGGGGTCCTTCGTCATGTGCGGATAGGCGCCGTGCCCGCCGATGCCCGGCACGGTGATGTCGACGCTGTCCACATTGGCGAGCGCGTAGCCCGGGGAATAGCCCACGACCCCTGCGGGAAGCGCGGCGGCGTCGTGAAACGCGATGGCATAGTCGGGCTGACCGAACCGGTCGTACAGCCCGTCGTCGAGCATGGCGGCCGCCCCCTCGCCCACTTCCTCGCCCGGTTGCGCGACGAGCATCAGCGTGCCCGACCATTCGGAACGCCGCTCCGCCAGAAGGCGCGCCGCCCCGATCAGGCCGGTCATGTGCGTATCGTGGCCGCAGGCATGCATCACGCCGCTTTCCACGCCGGACCGCGCCGTCGCGGTGACCTCCGACGCGAACGGAAGCCCCGTCTGCTCCCGCACCGGCAGGCCGTCCATGTCGGCGCGCAGCAGTACCACCGGGCCGGGACCGTTCTTCATAATGCCGACCACGCCGGTCTGCCCGACATTTTCCGTTACCTCATAGCCAAGCTCGCGCATGAGGCCCGCCATCTTCGCCGCGGTCCGGGTTTCCTGCATCGACAATTCGGGATGCGCGTGGAGATCGCGATAAAGCGCCATGAGGCCGGGCATGTCGCCTTGAAGATCGTCGGAGAGCGTATCGGCCCATGCCACGCCGGGCAGCGTCAGGCCGAGAGCGGCGGAAAGCGAAAGCGCGCGAAGCGTGGATCGTATGGTCATGCGTGCCACCTTACCGCGATTGCGCCGCCCCGCAATCCGATTTTGCCGTCCGTTCCGGCGTGCGCATGGCGGGTGGGACAAACCCTTGTATCGCCTTTCGAAATCCCGTGTCGCGCCGCTTCTTCGCCCAAATGGCGCAGCGTTGCGACGAACCGCGAAACAAATCAATCGGTTCAGCCGTTTAAACACCATACAATCCGCTGAAACGCGGGAAAGACGAACGGATAGCAATATTCGTCCACGTCTTTCATGACACAGTAAAAGGAGACACCCCATGGCCAACCGTTATGACAACGAGCGCAGGAATGAACGCAATCGCAGCTACAGCCGCGATTACGACCGTTTCGACGACCGTCAGCAGCAGCAATTCGAATCCGGCAATTACGGTGCGGAGCGCGGATACGGTCAGCAGGGCAGCTATGACGATGGTTACCGTCAAATGGACAATGATTACGGCCGCGATGACTTCGAAAGCTACGGCCGTGACGACATGACGCGCCGCGGCGGACGTGACATGAACGACCGGAGCGGAGCACGCACAGCGGGCGATCCCATGCGTTACGACAACCGCGGCGACCGTTTCGGCAGCTTCAATTCGAACGATTATGGCGGCCGCGATTTCGAGCGTGTGCAGAACCGCGGATATGGCAGCGGCAGCTATGGCAGCGGGGGCGGCTCCTATGCCGGGACGATGGGCCACAACCGCCGCAGGAACGAGGAACGCGGTTTCTTCGACAAGGCGGGCGACGAAATCGCCAGCTGGTTCGGCGACGAGGATGCCGAACGCCGCCGGGAGCGCGACCATACCGGGCGCGGACCAGCGAATTACAAGCGTTCGGACGAGCGTATCCTCGAAGATGCCTGCGACCGGCTGACCGATGACTGGGGCGTCGACGCGTCCGAGATTACCGTCACCGTACAGGATGCCGAGGTCACGCTCGACGGATCGGTCGAGGATCGTCGCGGCAAGCGCCGGGCAGAGGATTGCGTCCACGACATCTCCGGCGTGCGCCATGTGCAGAACAACCTGCGCGTGACGGAACTGGACCGGCGATACGACCGGACCCGGACGGCGGAAGAAACCTCCGCATCCTGATCCCTTCGGATGACGAGATCAAAGGCCCTGCCCATCACGGCGGGGCCTTTTTTCGTGACGGACGGGTCACACGGGCAGCGCCGTGCCGACAGGATTGCGAAGGAGGCGCTTGCCGCGCATGGCGAACTTGTCCATTCCTGCCCCGCACACGACAGGCGCCGGCAAAATGCGCGGTCCGCGTGCCGGCGCAGGACAGGAACACCATAGGATGGACGAAGCGATGAACCACAGCACCGAGACGGACCATGCGTTTTTCTCGCTCCATCGCCATGGTTTCATCCGCGCGGCGACGAGCACGCCGAAGGTTCGCACGGCGGACATCGACTTTAACCGCGACGCGATATTGAAGGAGGCGAAACGGGCGCATGACGCACATGTCGACCTGCTCGTCTTTCCCGAATTGTGCCTGACGTCCTATGCCATCGACGATCTGCACATGCAGACGGCATTGCTCGACGCGGTGGAGCGCGCGCTCGGCGAGATCGCGGAGGCCAGCGCGGAGCTGTCGCCGGTGCTGATGGTGGGGGCGGCGCTTCGCCACGAGGGGCGCATCTACAATTGCGCGATTCCCGTGGCGAGGGGACGCATTCTGGGCGCGGTGCCGAAAAGCTTCCTGCCCAATTACCGAGAATTCTACGAAAAACGCTGGTTCGCGCATGGCCGCAATATCACCGGTCAGCATATCACGATCGGCGAAACGCGCGTTCCGTTCGGCACCGATCTGATCTTCGCGGCGACCGACATCCCATCCTTCAAGCTGTTCGCCGAAATCTGCGAGGATTTCTGGGCGGCCAGCCCGCCCTCCACGACCGGCGCCCTTGCTGGCGCGACGGTCATCGCCAATCTGTCGGCAAGCAACATCACCATCGGCAAGTCGGACGAGCGCCATCTTCTGTGCCGCGCGCAATCCGCCCGGACGCAAACGGCGTATCTCTATTCCGCCGCAGGGCACGGGGAAAGCACGACCGATCTCGCCTGGGACGGGCAGGGTATCATCTACGAACTCGGCGATCTCCTGGCAGAGAGCGAGCGTTTCTCGCTCGACGCGGAATTGTGCATTGCCGACATCGATTGCGACCGCATCGTGCAGGACCGGCAGCGGTTGCAGACCTTCAACGATGCCGCCGAACACGCCGGCCTTCCGCAGACACGCTTCCGGACGGTGGAATTCACGCTTGGCAATGGCATGCGGGACATCGGGCTGAACCGGCCGATCCGGCGCTTTCCCTTCGTCCCCAATCGCCAGGACAAGCTCGACGAGGATTGCTTCGAGGCGTTCAATATCCAGGTCGACGGGTTGATGCGCCGGTTCGAGGCGACGGGCGGCGATACGATGGTGATCGGCATTTCGGGCGGGCTCGATTCCACTCACGCGCTACTAGTCGCGGCGCGTGCGTGCGACCGGCTGAACCTGCCGCGCACCACCATCCGCGGCTATACCATGCCCGGTTTCGGGACCAGCGAGGGTACGAAATCGAACGCGTGGAAGCTGATGAAGGCGATCGGCATCACGGCGGAGGAGATCGACATAAAGCCCGCCGCGCGCCGCATGCTGGAGGATATCGGCCACCCCTTTGCCAACGGGGAGCCGGTCTATGACGTGACGTTCGAAAACGTGCAGGCGGGCCTTCGCACCGATTACCTGTTCCGGCTGGCGGGCCATCATTCGGGGTTCGTCGTCGGGACGGGCGATCTGTCCGAACTGGCGCTGGGCTGGTGCACCTATGGCGTGGGCGACCAGATGAGCCACTACGCGGTGAACGCCGGCGTGCCGAAGACGCTCATCCAATATCTCATCCGCTGGACCGCGCGCACCAATCAGCTCGACCATGCGGCGGATCAGGTGCTGGAGGATATTCTCTCCACGGAAATCTCCCCCGAACTCGTGCCGCAGGGCGATGATGGCGAGATCCAAAGCACGCAGAGCAAGATCGGCCCGTACGAGCTCAACGATTTCTTCCTCCACCACATCATGCGGTTCGGACAGAAGCCGTCGAAGGTCGCCTTTCTCGCCTGGCATGCGTGGCGCGATGCGGAGCGCGGGCTATGGCCGGCGGAATTTCCCGACGCGCTGAAGAACGAATACGACCTTCCCACCATTCGTAAATGGCTGGAAAAGTTCTGCTGGCGCTTCTTTCAATCGACGCAGTTCAAGCGGTCCGCCATTCCCAACGGGCCGAAAGTATCGTCGGGCGGCGCGCTTAGCCCGCGGGGCGACTGGCGCGCGCCGTCGGATTCGGTCGCCGATGTGTGGATCCGCGAACTGCGCGACAACGTACCCGAATGATGGGGTGAGGTTCAGCCCGGCTTCGTCCCCGGTTTCGTCATCGCCTCGGGCTTCACGATACGGTCGTAATCCTCGCCGGTGACATGGCCGCTGTCGATCGCGGCTTCGCGCAGGGTGATGTTGCGCGTGTGCGCGTCCTTTGCGATGGCGGCGGCCTTGTCATAGCCGATCGTCGGCGCCAGCGCCGTGACCAGCATCAGCGAGTTTTCGACCCCCTTCGCGATATTGTCCTCCCGCGGTTCGAGCCCGGCAAGCAGGTTCGTGGTAAAGCTGTTCACCGCGTCGGCCAGCAGCCGCACCGATTGCAGGAAATTATACGCCATCACCGGGCGATAGACATTGAGCTCGAACTGCCCCTGGCTCGCCGCGAAGCTGAGCGTGGCGTGATTGCCGAACACCTGCGCGCATACCTGCGTCATCGCCTCGCACTGCGTCGGGTTGACCTTTCCGGGCATGATCGAGCTGCCCGGCTCGTTCGCGGGAAGCGCCAGCTCGCCCAGCCCCGAGCGCGGCCCCGAACCGAGATAGCGGATATCGTTGGCGATCTTGAACAGGCTCGCCGCCAGCGTGTTCAGCGCCCCGTGCGCGAAGAGCAGCGCATCATGCGCGGCGAGGCTTTCGAACTTGTTGGCTGCGCTGCGGAACGGGTGGCCGGTATCCTCCGCAATGGCTTCGGCCACGCCCTCTGCAAAGCCGTCGGGTGCGTTCAGCCCGGTGCCGACCGCGGTGCCGCCCTGCGCCAGATCATAGAGCCCGCCTATCACGCTATCGACCCGAGCGATGCCGAGTTCGACCTGCCGCGCATAGCCTGAAAACTCCTGCCCCAGGGTGAGCGGGGTGGCATCCTGCGTATGGGTGCGGCCGATTTTCACGATGCCGTCCCAATCGCGCGCTTTTCCGGCGAGGTCCTCCTGCATCGCGTGCAGCGCGGGCAGCAGCCGTTCGGCGATTTCGGTGACGGCGGCGATATTGATGGCGGTGGGAAACGTGTCGTTCGACGATTGCGACATGTTGACGTGATCATTGGGATGCACCGGCGATTTTTCGCCCGGTTTCCCGCCCAGCATCACGTTCGCGCGGTTCGAGATGACCTCGTTCGCATTCATGTTGCTTTGCGTGCCGGACCCCGTTTGCCACACGACGAGCGGGAATTCGGCATCGAGATCGCCCGACACGACCTCGTCCGCGGCGCGGATGATGGCGCTCGCCAGATCGGCATCCAGCAGGCCGAGATCGCGATTGGTCCGCGCCGCCGCCCGTTTCACGATGCCCAGCGCGCGCGTCACGGGCCGCGGCATCACCTCCTCGCCAATGCGGAAATTTTCGCGGGAACGCTGCGTCTGCGCGCCCCAGAGCCGGTCTGCCGGAACGTCGATCGCGCCCATGGTGTCGGTTTCGCTGCGTGTCTCGGTCATGGCTGCTGTGGCCCCTTTCGTCGGATGCTTTCGTTCTGGGCAACAAGCCGCCCCCGCCCCGTGTTCCCCGGTGGCCGCGCCGATCCGCCGCCCGGCGCGATCATGCCGCACGCCCCGTCGCACCCACGGGGCGCCCTGACCGACGGGCGGAACACGATGGCGGCGGGGCGGCTTCTATGGATAACAGGCATCGGAGATTCCACATGAAATCGGACAACAGGGAACTGGGCGCGCTGGCCGGGGCGGGCATCGCGCTTGGCGCGGCGGCAGTCGGCGCATGGCTTTCCACGCGAGAGAAGAAGCACCACCCCGACAGCGCGCCGGGATGGACGCAGCGCCGCAATTTCGGCGATTACGAGGTCGTCGGCCGCACTGTCACCATCCGCAAGCCGCGCACGGAGCTTTTCGCGTTCTGGCGGGAGTTTCAGAACCTCCCCCAATTCATGGAAAACGTCGAGAAAATCACGCCCAAGGGAAGCGGCGGCCGCGCCGTGTGGACCATAAAGGCGCCCGCCGGACAGTCCGTCGACATCGAAACCGAAATCGCGCGCGAGGAACAGGACACGCTCATCGCGTGGCGCTCGGTCGAAGGGTCGGACATCGACACCGAAGGGCGCGTCACCTTCGAGGATGCGCCCGGCGAACGCGGCACCCGCGTCTCGCTCCTCATCGCGTACAAGGCGCCGGGCGGCAAGGTCGGCCAGGCCATTGCCAAGCTGTTCATGCGCGAACCCGAGGTGCAGGCGCGCCACGATCTCAAACGCTTCAAGATGCTGATGGAAACCGGCGAAGTCAGCACCAGCGCGCGCCGCAAGGATCAGACCCGCGCCGCCCAATATCAGCAGGAGAATGCACGATGAAGGCCCTCACCTGGCATGGAAAGCACGACGTGCGCGTCGATACCGTCGACGACCCCGAAATCGTGAACAGCCGCGACGCCATCATCAAGGTCACGAGCACCGCGATCTGCGGCTCCGACCTCCACCTTTACGACGGGGTCATCCCGATGGTGCAGTCGGGCGACATCCTCGGCCATGAATTCATGGGCGAGGTCGTGGAAACCGGCGCCAACAGCACGTTGAAGAAAGGGCAGCGCGTCGTCGTTCCCTTCACCATTTCGTGCGGCGGCTGTTTCCACTGCAATATCAAGCAATACAGCTGCTGTGAAAATTCCAACCCGGCGGAGAAACAGGACGCATCGGCGACGCTTTACGGCCACCCGATGGCGGGGCTGTTCGGCTATTCCCACCTCACCGGAGGATATTCCGGCGGGCAGGCGGAATATGTCCGCGTGCCCTACTCCGATTTCGGGCCGATCGTCGTTCCCGACCATCTCGACGATGAGAAGGTGCTCTTCCTGTCCGACATTCTGCCGACCGGCTGGATGGGGGCGGAAAATGCGGAGATCAATCCCGACGATACGGTCGCGGTGTGGGGCTGCGGCCCGGTCGGGCTGTTCGCCATTCAGTCGGCCATCGTGATGGGCGCATCGAAGGTGATCGCCATCGATCATTATCCCCATCGGCTGGAGCTTGCGAAAAAGCTGGGCGCCGACACGATCAATTTCCGCGAAACCGACGTGCGCGAAGCCTTGATGGAAATGTCGGGCGGGATCGGCGTGGACGCGGTGATCGACGCCGTCGGCATGGAGGCGCACGGCTTTGCCTATGACAACATGATGGACATGGTGAAGCAGACCGTGGGCATCGGTGCCGACCGGGCGAGCGCGTTGAAACAGGCGATCCTGGCCGTGCGTCCGGGCGGGCGCGTGTCGATCCCCGGCGTCTATGGCGGGATGACCGACAAATGGCCGCTGGGCGCGATGATGGAAAAAGGGCTGCAACTGCGCGGCGGGCAGACGCACGTGCAACGCTATACCAAGGATCTCCTCGACAAGATCGAGGACGGCACGCTCGACACCACCTTCCTCATTTCCCATCGCCTGCCGCTCACCCAGGCGGCGGACGGCTACAAGAATTTTCACGACAATCAGAACGAATGGACGAAAGTCGTCCTCAAACCCGGAATGGAGGCCTGATCATGGCGAAGGACATCGACAAATTGCACGGGCTGGTGGTGATCACCGGCGCGTCGAGCGGGATCGGGCAGGAGCTGGCGAAGCTTGCGGCGAAGGACGGCTGCGACCTGATCCTCGCCGCGGACCGCGACATGGGCGAGACCGAGGCCATCGTGAAGCAGCATGGCGCCGCGTCGGTCGCGACCGTCATGGGCGACCTTGCCACGCGGGACGGGATCATGGCGCTGATGACCGAAATCGGCGACAGGCCGGTGGACTTCCTGCTCGCGAATGCAGGGCACGGGCTGGGGCACGCCTTCCTCGATCAGGAGTGGAAGGACATCGCGCATGTCATCCACACCAATATCACCGGCACCACGGCGCTGATCTACTATATCGGCAAGCGGATGCGCGAACGCGATGCGGGGCGGATCCTCGTCACCGGGTCCATCGCGGGCCATTTGCCCGGCGCGTATCAGCTCGTCTATAATTCGACGAAGGCCTATATCGACGATTTCTGTTTCGGCCTTCGCAACGAGTTGAAGGACACCAATGTCACGATCAGCTGCCTGATGCCCGGCGTGACCGATACGCAGTTCTTCGACCGCGCGAACATGGAAGATACAGGTGCCGGACAGTCCGACAGCAAGTCCGACCCCGCCAAGGTGGCGAAGGATGGGTACGAGGCCCTGCTCGAAGGGGACGCGCATGTGGTGTCGGGCTTCATGAACAAGGTTCAGGACGTGTTCGCCAATGTCATTCCCGATACGATGCTGGCCGAAATGCACCGCAAGATGGCCAAGCCCAAAAAGGAACACGCCGATTGACGCAGTCTCCGCCATGATCGCACCCCGATGGTGAGCGCGCGCCGCAAAGCCGCGCCCACCGCGCCCACTGCGGTCGTCAAATCCATGCTCCGCGCGCAGGTTCGCGCCGTGTTCAACGACGCGAGCCGCGGGGAAACGCCGGTCATCCGGTCCGACACCGCATTATTTCCGCCCGGTTCGGTCATTCGCGCCGTCCATGCCGATGTCGTGTCGATGATGGTCGGCGGAATGGCCGCTTTGTTGTTACAGATGCTGCACCCCGCGGCGCTTCGCGGCGTGCTCGACCATTCGGATTTTCGCGCCGACATGCTCGGTCGGCTCCGGCGGACGGCGCGCTTCATCGCCATCACCACCTATGCGGATCGCACCGAGGCGGAGGCCGCGATCGACCGGGTTCGTCGCATCCATCTGCGCGTGACCGGAACGCTGGCCGACGGGACGGGCTATCGCGCGTCCGATCCGCGCCTGCTCGCCTGGGTCCATGTGTGCGAGGCGTTGTGCTTTCTCGATGCGTATATCCGCTATGTCGATCCGCGGATGAGCGCCAAGGATCAGGATATCTATTTCGCGCAGGCCGCCCATGTCGCCCGCGCGCTGGGCGCCGATCCGGTGCCGGACACGCGCGCCGCGGCAGAGGCGTTGCTGGCCTCGTTTCGCGGGGAGCTTGCCGTGCTACCCGAAACGCGGGAGGTCGCCGATCTCGTGCTGACGCCGGCAGGTGGCAATCCCGCCTCGGCGGCGCCGCATCGCATGCTTGGCCAGGCGGCGCTCGACCTGTTGCCGCGATGGGCGCCCGCCATGCTGAACCTGCGGCCGGGGCGGCTCTTGGCGCTGCCGAACAGGGTGGCGACCTATGCGATGGGCGCGGCGCTTCGGTGGAGCTTTCGCGAATGATGGCGCCGGCGGGGCAGATAGGCTGGGGATAGCGGGGCGCGATGGCTTTGGCTGGGGCGCGCGGCCCGCTATTGCCCGGCAGGTGAGCAATTCGATCATCATCGGCAGCGACAATCGCGATACGAAGGTTCCCATCGATATCGAGGAATTGCTGGCCACGCGCCTGCTGGTGCAGGGCAATTCGGGTTCGGGCAAATCGCACCTCCTGCGCCGCCTGCTGGAGGAAAGCGCCGGGCTGGTGCAGCAGGTCGTCATCGATCCGGAGGGCGATTTCGTCACGCTGGCCGAACCGTTCGGTCATGTGGTGATCGACGGCGCGGATTACGGCGATACCGAAATCGTGCAGCTTGCCGCCCGCATCCGGCAGCATCGCGCCTCGGTCGTGCTCGCGCTCGACGGGCTGGAGGTCGAGGCGCAGATGCGCTGCGCCGCGATGTTCCTCAATGCGCTTTTCGATGCCCCGCGGGAGGAATGGTACCCCGCGCTCGTCGTCGTGGACGAGGCGCAGATGTTCGCCCCGGCGCAGGGCGGCGACGTGAGCGACGAGGCCCGCCGCCTCTCGCTTTCGGCGATGACGAACCTGATGTGCCGAGGGCGCAAGCGCGGCCTTGCCGGGGTCATCGCGACGCAGCGGCTGGCGAAACTTGCCAAGAATGTCGCGGCGGAGGCGTCCAATTTCCTGATGGGGCGGACATTCCTCGATATCGACATGGTGCGCGCCGCCGACCTGCTCGGCATGGAACGGCGGCAGGCGGAGCAGATCCGCGACCTCGACAGGGGCATGTTCCTCGGCCTGGGTCCGGCAATTTCCCGCCGCCCGGTATCGGTCCGCATCGGGAGCGTGCGCACCGGCACGCGCGGCGCGGCACCGGGCCTGATGCCGCTCCCCACGGCCTCGGCGGAGGAGATGGAGGCATTGCTCCACGCCGCACCCGAAACGCCGGAACCGCCGCCCCCCGCCCCACCACGGCCCAGCCCGAGCGAGCAGGCCGACGCGCTGATCGAACGCATCGCGATACAGGACACTGCACCGGACCCGACCGAAGAGCAGGCCGACGATGCGCCCGACGTCGCCCCGATCATCGCCGAAGTGCTGTGCGAAATGGCGGCCGAGCCCGATAGCGCGTTTCAGACATCCGCCGCCCTTTTCCAGGATTTCACCCTGCGATGCCGCGCGCGCCGGGCGCCGCTTCACGGGCTCGACATGACGCAATTCAACCGCCGCTTCGCCATGGCGCAGGCGGGCATCGACGTGGACAATGACGATCACGCCGCGCTCGTCGCGTTGTCGCGCAGCGTGCCCGACGATATGCTGGCCCCGTTCCTCGCCATCGCGCGCGCGGCGCAGGACGAGGCGCCCTGCCCCGACGACGACACGCTCGCCCGCATCTACGGCACGAGCAGCGCGGGCCGCATCCGCCGCCTCCTCGACAATTTCGAGCGTATGGAGCTGCTCGTCATCCGCACCGATTTTTCGGGCCGCCGCACCATCACCGTGCCGAAGCTCGGCCTGACGACGGCGGCGGTCTGACGAATCATGGGCAGGAGCCACCGATGACCTATGCCGTGCTTGCGATCGTGCTGGGCCTCGTGCTGCTGATCGGCGGGGGCGAATTGCTCGTCTCGCACGCGGTGCGGCTTGCGGCAAAGGCGCGGGTCGCACCGCTGTTCATCGGGCTGGTCGTGGTGGGGTTCGGAACCTCCGCCCCCGAACTCGTCGCGAGCATCGAGGCGGTGCGCGCGGGCGCGCCGGCCATCGCGTGGGGCAATATCGTCGGGTCCAACATCGCGAACACGCTGCTGGTGCTCGGCGGGGCATCGCTTGTCGCGCCGATCCGCGTGGCGGCGGCGGGACGCATGCGCGATCCGGTGGTCGGGCTTTTCGCCGCGCTCCTCCTGTGCGGCGTGGCGGTGGCGGGCCTTTCCGGCCTGATGCTCGGCCTCGCGTTGGTCGGGCTTCTGCTTGTCTACATCGCCTATTGCTTCAAGGCGGAGCGCACGCCGCCGCCGCACGAAAGCGCGGCGCCCGATATGGTGCCGCAGGGCTGGTTCCGCCCGCTTGCCGGGGCGGCTATCGGGCTCGTGCTGCTGATTTTCGGGGGCAGGATACTGGTCGATGGGGCGACCGACCTGGCGCGGCTCGCGGGGATGAGCGAGACGCTGATCGGGCTTACCATCGTGGCCGTCGGCACCTCGCTCCCCGAACTCGTCGCGAGCCTTGCCGCCGCGCGGAAGGGCGAATCCGAGGTCGCGCTGGGCAGCGTGACCGGCTCCAATCTCTATAACATATTGTTCATCGGCGGCACGACCATGGCGCTTTCGGGCGAACCCGTGCCGGTCGAGCTCTGGCCCTTCGACCTGGTGGTGATGGCGGCGTCGGCGGCGGTGCTGACGATGCTCGTTTACTGGAAAAAGGGCCTGCCGCGCTGGTGTGCGGCGATGTTTCTTCTCGCCTATGCGGGTTTTCTGGCGATGCTGGCGGCGGGATGATCGCGCGGGCGGCGCGCTCTTTGCCTATACGATCGCGGCGGCGGCGATGATGGCGAGCATGATCCCCATCACACCCACCGCCCGGCGATAGAGCGCGAGCGCACGCCCGATATCCTCCATCGCCGGATCGCGCCCACCTGCGTTCAGCCACGGCTCTTGCCGCATCACCCCATCATATTCGCGCGGCCCGGACAGTCGGATATTCAGCGCACCGGCCATCGCGCTTTCCGGCCATCCGGCATTGGGCGAACGGTGGCGCGACGCATCCCGCCCCATCGCCGCAAGCGCGCGGCCCGATCCGGCGCAGAGTGCGAAGATCACCCCCGTCACCCGCGCCGGAACCAGATTGGCGAGGTCGTCGATCCGCGCCGCGATCTTTCCGAATGCCTCGTAACGCACGTTGCGGTGGCCGATCATGGAATCGAGCGTATTGACCGCCTTGTACGCAAACAGCCCCGGAAGCCCGAACAGCACGCCCCAGAAAAGCGGCGCCGTCACCCCGTCCGAGGTGTTTTCGGCAAGGCTTTCGATGGCGGCACGGGCAATCCCCCGCTCATTCAGCGTCCGCGTATTGCGCCCCACGATATGCGACAGTGCCGCCCGCGCCGCGCCCAGCCCGCCGTCCCGCCACGCCGCACCCACCGCCGCCACGTGATCGTGCAGCGACCGAGGGGCCAGCAGGCTCGCCGCGATAACCGCCGAAATGATAAAGCCGAAGGCTCCGTCAGGCACGAGGCGCGCGATCCCCGCCCCCACCTCCGCCGCAAGCACGATCAGCGCGATCGCAAAAATCCCGCCCGCCGCGATCCGCACGGTGCGGGAGGCTCCCGGCGCATTGGCAAAAGGCTCCACCCGCGTCACGATCCACCCGAACCAGCGCACCGGATGCCCGATCCGCCGATCAAGCGCATCGGGCCAGCCGACCACGCATTCCAGCACAAGCGCCGCCAGCATCACCGCCGCATTCATCGCAAGCGTCGTCATCGGGCCAGCGCGAACAGCCCGTCAATGTCGAGCGCCGCCTCCAGCCCGTCGGCCAGCATGTCGAGCGCCTGCTCCACCCCCGCCTCGTAATTCAGCGTGCTGACCCGCCCCTCGCGCATGCCCGAAAGCCAGCGCGCGCGGAATGCATCGCTGGCAAACACGCCGTGCAGATAGGTGCCGATGATGCGCCCCTCAGCCGCGACCGCGCCATCGCGCGCGCCGTCGTCCAGAATGCAGAACGCGTGTGCAAGCGCAGGCCCGCTGGACCGCCCGGTGTGGATTTCATATCCGGTGAGCGCATCGCCATGCGCGGCGGTGCGGCCGTTGACGGGCCGCACGATCTTTGCCCCCGACATCGCCGTCTCCATGGCCAGCAGGCCGAGCGCGTCGGCCGCGCCGCCCGTGCCATCGCGCCCGTCCGGGTCCGTGACGCGCATGCCCAGCATCTGAAACCCGCCGCACAGGCCGACGATATGCGCCCCTGTCCGGTATGCGGCGAGAATGTCGTGGTCCCACCCCTCCGCGCGCATCATGGCGAGGTCGGTCAATGTCGATTTCGTGCCGGCGAGGATGATGGCGTCGGCTTCCTTCGGGATGGGGTGGCCCGGCGGGATAAACCGCACGTCGACATCGGGTTCGGCGCGCAGCGGGTCGAGATCGTCGAAATTGCTGATCCGCGACAGCATCGGCACCGCGATCACCACCCCGTCCCGCGTCGGAGCCGCATGGTCGAGCACCACCGCATCCTCCGCCGGGAGCGCGCGGGCCGATCGCAGCCACGGCACCACCCCGAAACAGCGCCAGCCGCAGCGATCCTCGATAAACCGAACGCCATCCTCGAACAGGGTGGGATCGCCGCGAAACCGGTTGATGGCAAAGCCTGCGATCATCGCCGCGTCATCGGCATCGATCACCGCCTTCGTTCCGACCAGCGAGGCGATCACCCCGCCCCGGTCGATGTCGCCGACGAGGATCACCGGCACGTCGGCGGCACGGGCAAAGCCCATGTTGGCGATGTCGCCCCGGCGCAGGTTCACCTCCGCCGGGCTGCCCGCCCCCTCCACGATGACGAGGTCGTAAACGGCGCGCAGCCGTTCGAACGATGCGAGCACATCGGGGAGCAGGCTGCCGCGCCGGGCCATGTATCGCGCCGCCTCCGCGCTTTCGAGGACCGCGCCATTGACGATGAGCTGCGCACGCCGGTCCCCCTCGGGCTTGAGGAGGACCGGGTTGATGTCGGTCGTCGGCGCGATCCCGGCGGCCCGCGCCTGCAACGCCTGCGCCCGGCCGATCTCGCCACCGCCGGCACAGGCGGCGGCATTGTTCGACATGTTCTGCGGCTTGAACGGCGCGACCGAGAGGCCGCGCCGCCGCGCGATCCGGCACAGCCCGGCGACGAGCACCGATTTGCCCACGTCGGACCCTGTGCCCTGCAGCATGATCGCGCGGCCTGTCATGGCGCCTACATCCGGTAACGCACGCCGCCAAAGGCCATGCGCCCCGGTTGTCCATAGCGGAATATCGTTTCATATTCGGCGTCGAACAGGTTTTCGACCCGCCCGAACAGCTTCAGCCTGTCGGTCAGCGCATAGCTTGCGCGGATGTCGCTCACCACATAGCCGTCGAGGCTGCGCGTGTTCGCCGCATTGTCGAAACTGTCCCCCACCATCAGCACGGTCGCGCCAAGCCCGATGCCGCCGCGCGTGCGGTAATCGAGGACGAGGCTGGCCTTGTCCCGCGCCCGCCGGGCGAGGCGGTTGCCGGTCATGTCGTCGAACGCGTCCACGATGCTGTAATTGAGCGCGACGTCGAAACCGTCAACCGGGCGCAGCGCCACCCCGAATTCCCAGCCATCGGCGCTCGCCCGCGCGATATTGTCATAGGTTCCGGAGGGCCGATCGGCGCAGATCGCCACCGGGTTCCCGAAACAGGAGACGAAGGCGATGAGGTTCGTCGAGGACCGCTCGAAATAGGTGACGCCAACCTCCGCGCGATTGCCGAGGAAGCTATGCGTCAAGCCCACGTCCCAGCTTTCCGCCCGTTCCGGCAGCAGCGCGCCATTGCCGTAATCGCTGTAAAGCTGAAACAGCGAGGGTGCCTTGAACCCCTCGCCATAGCTGGCGCGGAGCACCGTCGCGCCGGCGTTGGGAGAATAGGCCCCGCTCGCCGCGAAGGTCGTCGCCCCGCCAAATGTCTCGTGATCGTCACGGCGCACCCCGCCTGTGAGCGACAGGCCGCGCACCGGCGTCAGGTTCACCTGGCCATAGGCGCTGTTGATGGCGACGTCGGCGGCGTTGGGCGCGCTGTCATATTCGGATTCCTCGCGCTCCGCCCCGAAGACCAGCTCGGCAAAATCGGCGGCATCGACGATCGCCTGATATTCGAAGCGCCGATTTTCGCCCTGTGCGGCGAAGGTTTCGGTCTCGCCCTCAAGGCTGGGATCGACATTGCGGCGGTCGATATTGGTGTAGGCGAAGCCGAGCCGGTTGCGGAACCGCCCGTCGAAGAACGCGGCATTGAGCCCGGCATAACCCACGAAATCCTCGCGATGCGAAATTTCCAGCGTGTCGGCAAAGGCGTAGAGCGGCGCCGGGAACCCGTCGATGCCAACCTCGCTATCGGCATAGAAGCCCCGCAGGTCGAGCGAGAGATTGCTGGCGAGCGCAATGTCCAGCTTGCCATTGACGCCGATGCTTTCAAAACCGTCCTTCTCGCTTCCCCCCCGCGCCTCGCTGAAGGCCGAGATGCCATCGGTGCGCAGATAGGTCGCGCCAAGGCTCGCGCCCACGGGCCCCGCCCGGCCCGACACATTGCCGACGAGTTCGACCGTGTCGCGCGATCCGTATTGCGCGCTTGCGAACATGGCCGGCTCGTCCCCCGATGCACGGGTGATGAGATTGACCACGCCGCCGATTGCCTGGCTTCCGTAAAGCACCGATTGCGATCCGCGCACGACCTCGACCCGCGCGATATTGCCCATGAGCAGCGGACCGAAATTGAACCCGCCCCCGGTCGACGCCGGATCGTTGAGCTTCACCCCGTCGATCAGCACGACGGTCTGGTCGCTGTCCGCGCCGCGGATCGACACGCCGGCATTGGTGCCGATCCCGCCGTTCCGGGTGAAGGTCACGCCCGGCACGGTGCGCAACACGTCGAGCGCGTCGCTGGGCTGGCGGGCGATGATTTCCGGTTCGGCGATGACGGTGACCGACTGGCCGACCTGGCTGATCGCGCGTTCGGTGCGATTGGCGGTGACCACGATGGTATCCTGCGAAATCGCGTCGCCGCGCGGCAGATCCACGGGCGATGGCGTCACCATCTGTGCCGAGGCGGCATTGGCGGCAAGAAGTGCGGGCACCGATGCGGCGGCCAGAAGACGGAAATTGAAAATCATGGGAAACGTCCAAAGCAAGGCCCGCGCGAGGGCCCCGATACCCACGCGGTTCGTTCGACAACAAAGGCCTGCCGACAGGTCATGGACCCGCGGCACCGGAAACCGGCCAGGCTGTCGCTACTTCGGAAAGAAACTTTCCTGTCCCTGTGGGCTGGACCCGGCCCCGGACGAACGACGCGACGGCAGGTTTCCTGGCTCACCGATCAACGCCTTCGAACCGTCTTCCCGGCATGCCTGCGAAAGGCATTGCCAGTGACATGTTGGCTCGAGGCTCCCGGCCTACAGTTGCGGGCACAGCGCCGGCATCGCACCGGCTTCCCTCTTAGCTTCCACATGATTTCGCATGCGCAGCACCGTCTGCGCGCAGCCATTGCGAAAGCGCGCGCAGCTTGTCAATCCCGCGATGGTCAGAAATCGATGCCCTGCTGCGCACGGATGCCGCCGTGATAGGCGTGCTTGATCTCCGTCATTTCCGTCACCGTATCGGCATAGTCCATCAAGGCTTGCGGCGCGTTTCGCCCGGTCAGGATCACCGCCGTCTCGCCCCTCGCTTCCAGCGCGGCGATCACCGCATCCGGTTCGAGATAATCGTAGCGCAACGCGATATGGATCTCGTCCAGCACGACGAGATCGTATGTCCCCGACGCGATCAGCCCGGCGGCGGTCGCGAGCGCCTTCTCCGCCGCCTCGATGTCGCGCGCGCGATCCTGCGTGTCCCAGGTGAAGCCTTCGCCCATCACGTGCCAGTCGATGGCATCGGGAAAGCGGGCAAAGAAATTCTTCTCGCCCGTCTTCCACTTGCCCTTGATGAATTGCACCACCGCGATCTTCTTGTCCCAGCCCAGCGCGCGCGCCATCACGCCAAAGGCCGAGCTCGACTTCCCCTTTCCATCGCCGGTATGCACCAGCACCAGCCCGCGCTCCGGATCGGTCAGTTCTCGCCGGCGCTTGGCCTGCGATTTCTGCATTTCCTGCATCCGGGCCTTGTGCTGTGCGGAGGTTTCGTCAGGCGTCGCGTCGGTCATGATGGGTTCCAATTCGTGGTAATCTTTCCGCCCTGGCTAGCAGCAATCGCGCGGCGCGCAACACGCCGCCATCGCGCGCCATACGCAGAGCCACAAGCCGTCTAGGCAACGCCGTCGCCCCTCGCCTATAGCGGCGCGCGAGGGAGAAGGCGCATGTTGCAAGGGTTTGGGGGTCACGGGCGCGTATTGCTGGCGAGCATGGTCGGCACGGCGGTCGAATTCTACGATTTCTATGTCTATGCGACCGCCGCCGCGCTGGTCTTCGGTCCGCTCTTCTTTCCGGCAGGATCGCCGTCGGCCCAATTGCTCGCCGCCTATGCCAGCCTTGGCGTGGCCTTTGTCGCGCGGCCCGTCGGGGCGGCGGTGTTCGGCCATTTCGGCGACCGGATCGGACGCAAATCCACGCTAGTCGCCTCGCTCTTGCTCATGGGCGGGTCGACCTTGCTGATCGCGTTTCTCCCGACCTATGAAATGGCGGGATGGCTGGCGCCGTTGATGCTGTGCATCCTGCGTTTCGGACAGGGTTTCGGCCTCGGCGGGGAGTGGGGCGGCGCGGCCCTGCTCGCGGTGGAAAACGCGCCGCCGGGTTACAAGGCGCGGTTCGGCATGTTCCCGCAACTGGGCGCGCCGATCGGCTTCATCCTCGCCAATGGATTCTTTCTTCTGCTCGGTTCGGTGTTGAGCGATGCGCAATTCGTCGAATGGGGCTGGCGGGTGCCGTTCCTGCTCAGTGCGGTGCTGGTCGTGCTGGGACTGTGGGTGCGGCTCAAGCTGACGGAGACGCCGGCCTTCGCCGCCGCGATGGAGGAGGCTCCCCCGGCCAAGGCGCCGATGGCGGACCTGCTGCGCTCCCACCTGCCCGCGACGCTGGCGGGCACGTTTTCGGTCGTGGCCTGTTTCGCCGTGTTCTATCTTTCGACCGCCTTCGCGCTGGGATACGGGACGACGACGCTCGGCTATGGCCGGTCCGAATTCCTCATGGTGCAGCTGGGCGCGATCCTTTTCATGGCGCTGGGCATCGTGCTGGCTGGGGTTGCGGCGGACCGGTCCTCGCCGCGCCGCGTGCTGATCGGGGGATGCGTGGGCGCGATCGGCGTGGGGCTTTTGATGGGGCCGCTGTTCGGCGGGGATTCGCTGTTCCTGATCTGGCTGTTCCTGTCGCTGGCGCTGCTGTGCATGGGGTTCCTGTATGGACCGCTCGGCGCCTATCTGCCCGAACTGTTTCCCGCGCGGGTCCGCTACAGCGGCGCATCGCTGACCTTCAACGTGGGCGGAATCCTTGGCGGAGCGGTGGCGCCGGTCGCGGCGCAGGCGCTGGCCGAAATCGGCGGGCTCGGCTTTGTTGGGCTCTATATCGCGGTGGCGGCACTGATCAGCATCCTTGCTCTCGCACTGAGCCGGGACCGCGCACCGGCATAAGACAGTCCGTTTGCGGATCTTTTCTCCGACATCTCACGAGCCCCAGGTAAAGGTTTTACAAAGAATAATTCGCTAGGCTTATCCCGCACTTGCAAGAATCGGGACGCGCAAAGATGAATGAGGAACAGCGGCTGGCCACACTTCACGGCTATGGCCTGCTCGATACGCCACAGGAAGAGGAGTTCGACGATGTCGTGCGCCGCGCGGCGAAACGGTTCGGCGTGCCGGTGGCGCTGATCTCGCTGATCGATGCCGACCGGCAATGGTTCAAGGCAAAGATCGGCCTTGAGCAGAGCGAGACACCGCGTTCGATGGCGTTCTGCGCCTATGCGATCGAGGGGGACGACGTGATGGTCGTCTGCGATGCGACGGCGGACGATCGTTTCATCGATAACCCGCTCGTGACGGGCGATCCGTCCATTCGTTTTTATGCCGGTGCGCCCATCGTTGCCGATGACGGGAGCAAGCTCGGCACGGTGTGCGTCATCGATCGGAAGATGCGCGAAAATTTCGATGATGCGGAGAAGGCCGACCTTGTCGGATTTTCGCGCGAAGTCAGCGCCATTGCGGCCGCCCGGCGCAGGAATTCCGAAGAGCAGTCATGATCAATCCGGCGCGAATTTCGAATATGCGCTTAACGAAAGATATTGTCCCCACCTCGGCCGCCGGCGGGGTGGCGCTTCGCTTTGCCCTTGTCGCGCTGTGCTATTTCGTTCTGGCCATGGCCGCGTTGCAACTTGCGCCGCCGGCGGGCCATTCGATTGTTATCTGGCCCGCCTCGGGTGTGGCGATCGGGGCTCTGGTCATCCTTGGCTATCGCATGGCGGGCGCGGTGTTTCTGGGCGCGCTGGCGAGCGGGCTCTATTTCTTCAAACGCGGATTTCTGCCCTCCGCCGAACTTGCCCTGCTGGCGGCTATTCTTACTGCTGCGGGATCGACGGCACAGGCTGCGGTGGGTGCATTCCTCATCCGCCGGCAGGTCGGTTTCCCGATACAGCTTGGCGGCGGGCGCGATGCGCTGCGGCTGATGATCCTTGCCGCGCCGGTGACGTGCCTTGTCGGGACCGTCTTCGGCGTCGCGGCGATGGTTGCGACAGGCTATCTGAATGCGTCCGATCTCCTCTCCGTGTCGCTGCGCTGGTGGATGGGGAGCATGGTCGGCGTGCTGATCGTTCTGCCGCTGTTTCTTTTGGCTCCGTGGATGCGCAACAAGGTGTTCTGGCGCAAAAAGCCGCTTGATCCGTTTCCGGCGCTTCCGTTCATGGCGGTCATTCTGATGCTTATGGCGACGCTCGTCGGCTGGCACATGGTCACGCAAAACTGCCATCAACGGGTGCAGGCAACGTTCGACGGACTGGTGAACGACAATGCACAGGCGCTGACCAACCGTGTGGAATCCTATGGACAGGCACTAGACAGCGCCGCCGGGCTTTTCGAGATTTCCGACGAGATAACACCGGGCGAATGGCGTACCTATGTGCTCGGTCTCGTGTCGGGCGGAACATTGCCCGGCATAACCGGGCTCGGCATTATCGAGCCTGTCGCCGATGATCGTATCGCGGCATTCGTCGCGCAGAAGAGAGAGGCCGGCCTGCAAGGCTTCGACGTTCACCCGGTCGACGATCACGGCGAAAATCTCGTCATTTCGCTTGCCGAACCGATCGAGACGAATGCCAAGGCGATCGGCTTCAATATCGCGTCGGAAGAGCACCGCCGACAGGCCGCGCTACAGGCTCGCGATACGGGCGAGGCGGTGATTTCCGATCGCATCACGCTCGTGCAGGACGCAAGCGAGAGCGTCGGTTTTCTGCTGCTCCATCCCGTTTACAGGCCCGGAATGCCCACCGAAACGGTCGCGCAACGACGCGCGGCACTTCGCGAATGGATATACGCGCCCTTCATCGCGCCCCGTTTCATGCATGGGCTATCGGCGAGCCAGAACGAATTTTTCGACGTCACGATCTACGACGGAAAGCGACCGGACGCCGCCCGGATTCTCTACACCAATGTCGACGATGACATGGCGGGGCGTCCGCCGATGTTCACGCGGCAAAAGACGATCCGGGTCATGGGCCGCGACTGGACCATCGTCTGGCGCAGCACGAACGCCTTCGAAAAGCGGATGAGCACGTACGAAGCGTATCTGGTCTTGCTGGGCGGGCTGCTGCTTACGCTCGTCTTCGCGGCCGTCCTGCTGGCCGGGCTTCGCCGCGAGGCGGAGGTCCGGGCCGAAGTGGACAGTCGCACCGCCCAGTTGCGCGCCACCGTGACCGCTCTGCGCGACAGCGAGCGGGAATTCGCCAATCTCACCGGCCTGTCGCCCGCCGGCATATTCCGCACCGATCCGTTCGGGTTCTGCACCTATGTCAACAAGGCGTGGCTGCGCACGACGGGGCTCACGGCGTCGCGTGCGCTCGGGGCGGGGTGGATCGATGCGGTCCATCCCGATGACAAGGCGCATTTCAAGAAAGTCTGGCTCGATGCGATCCATCATTCAAAGCAGCTGAGGACCGAGGTTCGCTTCTACAAGCCCGGTTTTCCGCCCTTCTGGGTCGATCTGATCGCTGCGCCCAACCGCGACGAGGATGGCAACACGCTCGGTTTCATCGGGGTGGCCATCGACGTGTCGGAACAGAAACGTGCATCCGACGCGCTGAAGGAGAGCGAGCAGCGGTTTCAATCGCTTTCGGATCTTTCGCCTGCCGCCATTTTCCGGACCGCCCCGGACGGTATGTTCACCTATGTGAACGCGGTCTGGTCGCGCATGACCGGGATGGATGCGCGCGACACGTTCGGGCTTGGCTGGACCAGGGCGATCCATCCCGACGACGTGACGCTGCTCATGAAACGCTGGTTCGACGCCGCGGCGAAGCGTGTTGCCCACCGGCATGAATTCCGGCTGCGCAATCGGAGGGACGGCACGGTCTTCCGGGTCGATGCCATCGCCACGCCCGAATGGGACGAAAGCGGCGAGTTTCGCGGATATATCTGTGTCGCCATGGACATTACCGAACGGGCGCAATTCGAAAAGGACCTGGCCGAACGCGACGAACAGCTTTCCCTTCTCGCGCAGAACGCGACCGATGCGGTGTTCCGCATCGGGCTCGACGGCGTTTGCATCTACGCATCGCCCTCGACGCGCGACGTGCTCGGCGTTCCGCCCGAACTGCTTATCGGCAAGAATGCGCACAGCCACATTCATCCCGAAGACGAGGAGATGATGCGCAGCGCCTGGAGAGATCTGATCAGCGGCGCAAGGGACAGGAACATCCTCGCCTACCGCTCCCGCATTCCCGAAATCGACGCAGATTATCGCTGGCTTGAGGCGAATGTCGCACTGATCCGCGATGCCGCGACCGGGGAGGCGCGCGAGGTTTCGGCATCGATCCGCGATGTCGAGGATCGCAAGCAGCTGGAATTCGACCTGATCGCGGCACGCCGCCGCGCCGAGGCGGCCGCCGCCGCAAAGGCCACCTTCCTCGCCAATATGAGCCATGAGATCCGCACGCCGATGAACGGCGTCGTCGGCTTCACCGAAATGCTTCTCGACAGCGACCTGACCCCCGATCAGCGTGACAAGGCCCGGCTTATCGCGGATTCCGGGCGGGCGATGATGCAGATTCTCAACGACATTCTCGACATTTCGAAGATCGACGCAGGACAGATGACGATCGAGCGTCAGAGCTTCGACCTGCGCGAGACGGTCGGCGCCAGCATGCGCGTGCTAGAGGCCACCGCCCGGCAGAAACAGCTCGAATTCACGCTCGATGTCGCGGATGACGTACCGCAAACCGTTCTTGGCGATGCGCTCCGCCTGCGTCAGGTCGTGACCAATCTGATTGGCAATGCGATCAAGTTCACGAGCAGCGGTTATGTGCGGACCGATGTCACGCGCAGCACCCACGAAGGGCGCGACTGCCTCGTGATCGCGGTGCGGGATTCGGGGATCGGCATTGCCGAGGACAGGCTCGAAACCATCTTCCGCGAATTCAGCCAGGCCGACGAATCCACCGCGCGCCTGTACGGCGGCACCGGCCTCGGGCTTACGATCAGCAGCGAGCTCGCCCGCATGATGGACGGCAATCTTCACGTGGAGAGCACGCCGGGCGAGGGTTCGACCTTCACGCTCACCATTCCGGTGGAGCTGACGCGCGAGGCGGTCACCGCCGAGGAGGAAACCGACGATCCGGAATGGCCCGGCTTTGCCAGCCCGCCCCGCGTGCTCATCGCCGAGGATCACGACATCAACCAGGTGCTGATCCTGTCGATGGCGGACAAGTTGAACCTTGACGCCGATATTGCCGAAAACGGCGAGGAAGCCGTCCGAATGGCAAAGGAGGCCAAGCACTTCGGCGACCCCTACGCGCTTGTGCTGATGGATATGCAGATGCCGGTCATGGACGGATTGCAGGCGGCACGGACATTGCGGGCCGAAGGGTTCGACGCACGCGAACTGCCCATTATTGCGCAGACGGCCAATGCCTATCGGGAGGACGTCGAACGCTGTCTTGCCGCAGGGATGCAGGATCATGTGGCGAAACCCATTCGCCTTGACCTGCTCAAGAAGAAGATTGCGCGCTGGATCAATCGCGATCTGGTCGTTGTGACACCGCCTGCGCCGCCCCCTCCCGTCGCGAAGAACAGCGCCGCAAGCCCGGTGGAAGTACGCTATCTTGCGCTTCGCCGCGAAACCCTGGATGCCGTGCATGCCATCAACCCCGACCATGCCGATGACGACGCGGTCAATGGTATCATCCGCCTTCTGCATCAGCTTGCCGGGGTGGCGGGCGCATTTGGTGAGGATAGCCTAGGCGAAGAAGCGCGACGGCAGCAGGCCGCCCTCAAGGAAAGCACCGGCGATGCCCGGCCTGCCGCGCTTGCACGGGCAAAAGGTGCCTTTGTGCAGATCCTGAATGCGAGCACGCGTTGACCGGCCCGCGCCGTGCGAGGATACGCCCCGAGGACGCGCGATGCCAGCGGCGACAACCACGAAAATGGACCAATTCGTCCTTTCGTTTATCGCCTGTGTCCCGGATAGCTGACGGCCATGTCCCTTTCCCTGCGCGGCCTTGCCTTTGCTCTCCCCATCGTGGCGCTTGTCGTCGGGGTCATGACCTGGTTCGCCTATACTTCCACCGTGGCCGACTATCGTGACAATCGCCTTGCCGAGCTGGTGACGTCCAATGCGTCGGTTCATGACAGCCTGCGCCGCGAGATGCAGACCATCGCCGATGCACAGCGCCAGGCCGCAACGATCATGGCGCGCCGGGTCGAAGCAGGGCCGCAAACGCGGTTCGAAAGCATCTTCGAAGAGGCATCGGACGGGGCCTACCATACGCGCGCCGATCTCTGGTCGGGACGCGAGGTCGAAGGCGGCATCGTCATCGAAGGACTCGGCGGTTTTGCGCCGCCCAATGTGTCCACCGAAGCGCGGCGGACTGTGCTGCCCGCCGCGTTCGAAACCATCGTGCAGATGGTCGGCGGGCTGCCGCACACGCTGGAAAGCCTCTACTTTTTCGCACCGAACAACGAGCTGCTTATCTACGCGCCGGAACGCTCCGACAAGCTCGGCTTCTATCGCAGCGCACCGGCGGATTTCGATTTCCAGGATCTCGAATTCACGCGCATCACCACGCCGCGCAACAACCCGGTGGGCGAAATGCGCTGCACGAGCCTGCAAAATCCCGCCTATGACGACACCGGCCGGCTTTGGACGACCGGCTGCATGCTGCCCTTCCGTCCCGATGGCCGGCACATGGGCGCATGGGGCATCAGCATCCCGCTGGAGGCGATGACGGGCGGGTTGCGCCCCCCGCCCCCGGGCGCGCGGACGGTCATCCTCGGCCGCGAGGGGAAGCTGGTCCACGATTCCGCAATGATCGAGGACGAAGCGCGCAGATCGTCGGCCAATATCGACCTTTCTGTTTCGACGGACGCACGGCTTCGCAATCTCGCGCTTTTGAACATGCGGGGCGAGCTGCCGGACGATGGTTATGTTCGCCCGCTCGATGCGTATGTGTCCGTTCATCGGTTGGAATCGCCGGACTGGACCATTGTCACCATGCTTCCGCAGTCTGAACTCAATGCGCGCGGCTGGGCGATCGCATGGCGCGTCATCGTGGTTTCCGCGTCTGGAACCGTCATACTTGCGCTGATGCTCGCCGCGATATTCGACCGCTTCGTGGCCGCGCGGATAACGCGGCTTGCCCGCCGGGCGGAGAACATTTCCGCGACTGACGACACGCCGGAAACGGACACGCGCGCCAACGAAATCGACCGCCTCGAACAGGCGTTCGACACCATGGAACAACGGATCGAGGAAGATCGGTTGCGCGGACGCCGGTCTTTCGACACGCTGATCGATGCGGCGCAAGGCTATGCCATGGTGCTGTTCGATACCGATGGCACGGTTTTGCGCGCCAATCGCGGCGCGATCGCGCTGCTGGGTGAGGAGGGCATTCAGAACCTTGCCCCCTTGCGCGCATTGGAAAATGACGAGGCGCCGCCGACCCGGCTGGTCGAGCGTCCGCATCGCGGTGGTGGCAATCTCTGGCTCGAGGAGAGCTTTCTGCCGCTGCGTGACGACAACGGCGTTTTGTTCGGTGCCGCGTATATCGCCCATGACCTTACGGATCAGCGGACAAGGCAGCGCGAAATCGAGCAGAACCTGCTCTTCCTGGAACTTGCTCAGACCAATGCGCGCATCGGGCACTTCATGCTCGATCCGGGAACCATGCGCGTGTCGCTTTCGCGCTGGATCCGCGACCGTATCGGCATCACGGGCGATTTTATCCCGCTCGGGGAACTGATCAACGTGTTCGATGCCGATAGCCAGAGCGCAACCATCGCGACGATACGCGACGCCTTGGGCAAGACGGGGCCTTTCAAGTTCGAGACACAGGCGCGCGCTGCGGACGGGACGAAGATCGATGTCCTGGTCAAAGGAACGGCCGTTTCGGAAAAGCACGGCAAGTCGGAACGAATTACCGGCTATTACGGCATAGTTCAGGACGTTACGCGCGAAAAGGCGGCACAAGCCGAAATTCTGTCCGCACGCGATGCCGCACGGGCCGAAGCGGACGCGCGCAGCGACCTCCTCGCAGTCGTATCCCATGAAATCCGGACGCCGATTTCCGGAATTTTCGGGCTTATCGATCACGTCCGTCGGGAGCGTTCGCCCGACGAACGCAATCGCATTCTCACGCTTATCAAGGACTCGGCGGAGGCATTGATGAGCACGCTCGACAACACGTTGCAGGGCATGCGAGCCGAACGTCAGGGCAGCGCAGGCGAGATCGAGAATTTCCGCCCGGCCGATCTGGTCGGACGGGTTGCGGAATTGTTTCGCCCGCTCGCCCGGCGCAAGGGCCTCATGATCGAGATGGACGCCGACAAGGGAACCGTCGCGGGCCGCCCCGCATATATTCAGCAGATCCTGGCGAATTTCATTTCCAACGCGGTAAAGTTCACGCCGTCGGGCCGCATATCCATCCGGGCGATGGCGCCACGCGATCCCTCTGCCGCTGGAGACGAGGCGCTATGGACCTTTAGCGTGACCGACACAGGGGGCGGCATCGCGCCCGAGCGCCTGAGCCGCCTGTTCGATCCTTTTGCGGGGAGCAGCGCCGACACGCTTGGCCGGCGGTCGGGTTCCGGCCTCGGCCTTTCGATCACGCGAAAGCTCGCGGAGGAAATGGGCGGCAGCGTTTCGGCCAGCAGCGAGATGGGCGAGGGAACCTGCATGACGTTGCGGCTGCCGCTGCCCGCTGCGGAAACGGAAACGGCGCAAGCGCGGATCTGCGGTACGATCGCCATCGAGCTGAGCAGTGCGACGCTGGCCATCCAGGTGGAGGCGATTGCCGCCGCGCATGGTTTCCTGCCCCCTGCCGGCGATGCGCGGGCCGCTTCCGATATTCTGGTCACGGACCGGATGCCGGGCGCGGCAGACGATGCACGGCGGATCGTGGTGGTGGGTGAACGCGCCCCCGGGGTGAAGAAAACCGCCCGCTTCGTGCCCGGCCCGCGGGAATTGCTCGACATCTTGCCCGAGGTGCTGAAGGCTTCCGCCGATGCGTAGAATGGACGAACTCCCCGCCGAACAGCGCGCCGAAATCCTGGCGCGCAGGCTGGAGCGGAGCGAGCGAGCGCTTCGCGAGACGGAGAACGCACTCGAAGAGCGGATGAAAGCGCTCGACCGCGCCAATCGCGGGCTGCGCCTTCGCGAAACCGAACTTGCGCACAATCTCGCGATCGAAAGCGCGCTTCTGCTGGGCGCGTTGGCGACGGCAAAGATGGTCACCATCTATGGGGAGCGTGCCCGCGGATTCAGTTTTTCGGACGGCGCGGCCGCGCTGCTCGGCCTGCCCGATCATGCCGAAGTGACGATGCAGACGCTGCTTGATGTGATCCATCCGCTCGACCGGGCGCGTATCGCGAACGCCGGGCGGGAATTCTTCGCTGAACGCGAACCGGGTGTCGCGCATGCGTATCAGCATCGCATCGTGCGCCGGGCCAATGGCGAGATACGGTGGCTGAGCTGGTCGATCCGGCGCGAACGCTCGACCCGCATCCGTCCTGCCTATGTCCTCGGCGCCGTGCGCGAGATTACCGAGGAGCGACGCAATCGCCGCCAGGTGCGCGCCTTGCAGCTTCGCGCGGAACGGCGCGTTGCCGAGCTGAACCGGTTGCAGGCGGAATTGGCCAAGGCAAAGGACAAGACGGACCGCACCCTCGCCCGCAGACAGCAGTTCATCACCGAAATGGCGCATGCGATCCGCACTCCGATGGGGGGGCTCACCGGAGGGGTGGAACTGCTCGGCCTGAAGCTTGCGCAAGGGGATCCCGATCTTGCCGTCGTCCGGCAATCGCTCGGCGAACTCGACGAAATCGCGTCACGCCTTCTCGAAAATGCGGGGACCGACGTTGAACACGCCGCCGATCTCACGCCCAAACCGCTGCCGACACCGATCGATGCTGTTTCTCGGGGGGAGGATATGCAGGAAACCCCTCGCGTGCTTCTTGCCGAGGACACCGAAAGCAATCGTTACGTCATCGAGCGCATGCTCGAGGAGATGGGATGCGATGTGCAGACGGTGGAAAACGGCGCCGCCGCGGTCGATGCCGTTCGCAGAGGCGAGTTCGACGTGATCCTGATGGACGTCATGATGCCGATCATGAGCGGAGAGCAGGCGACGCAGGCCATTCGCAACCTTCCCGGACCGGCCGCGCGCACCCCCGTCATCGGGATTACCGCGCACAGCCTGCAGGAGGAGCGCGAACGATTGCTGTCGTCGGGCATGACCGCGTGCATGGCAAAACCCGTCCGCCGTGAGGCGCTGGAAAGCGCGATCCGCACAGCGATGCTGGGCGGAGGCGAGGCGGCGGGGGAGCAGGCCCGCTTCGACCATCAACTGCTTCGCCACACGTTCGAACAATTGCCGGGCGCCTATCGTTCACGCATGCGCGATGCCGCGAAAAAGGACATCACACGCTATGCGAAGGACGCCCTTGCCGCGATTGCGGCCGGCGACGACGCCGCATTGTCGCGGGCGGCCCATTCGCTGAACGGGGTGGCGCTGAACGTGGGGGCGGTGGGCATCGTCGAGGAACTGGCCCATTATCGCGAAGCGGCCGGCAAAATTTCGCCCGAACGCTTTCGCGCGGAGGTCGCCGCGTGCCTTCTGGCATTCGACGACCTCTACGAAGCGTTGATCGATAGCGTCTAGCATGCGCCCCGCCCGCCGATCACGGCCGGCACCGTCGCGGCGAGCAGGCGCATGTCGGTCATGAAGGACCGCTTGCGCAGATAGGCACGGTCCATGATGGCCTGACGCTCGAACGGGATCAGCGCGCGCCCCTTGACCTGCCAGGTGCAGGTGATGCCGGGCGCCCCGTGCAGCCGCTCGATCTGATGACCGCGGTAGGCGGCGACCTCATTAGCGAGCGCGGGGCGCGGACCCACGATCGACATCGACCCGGTCAGGACGTTGATAAGCTGCGGCAATTCGTCGATCGAATAGCGGCGCAGGACGCGCCCGGCGGCCGTGATGCGCGGATCGTTCGTCATCTTGAAGCAAGTGCCCTGACGGTCCGAACGTGCCAGCAGTTCGGCACGACGCGCCTCGGCATCCGTGTACATCGACCGGAACTTGAGCATGGTGAACGGTTTTCCTGCGCGGCCGATCCGCGTCTGGCGAAAGAAGACCGGACCGCGATCCTCCATCCACACGGCGAGCGCAGCGACGAGGAAGATCGGCAATAGCATCAAGAGCGCGCACACCGCGACGACGATGTCGCTTGCCCGTTTTGCCATTTCGGAGGCAGCCCGGTCGAGCCCGCGCAGCTTCGCCGCCTCCAGCGCCGTATGCGCGAGGAACACGCCATTGCCAACAAGATAGCGCCCGGCCATCCGGCGCGGTTCCATCGCCAGGCGCCACGCCCATTCCCCGCGGCATGCCCGGATCATCGCCGGCGCCCGGGTAATGCGGCCCGAATAATAATCGAACAAGCCACCGACACCAAGCACGACCGGAACGTCCAGCCGATCCCGATTGCGCGCGATCCACGTTTCCTGAAGCGGAACGCCGAACCCGACGAACAGCATGCGCGCACCGGACCGGTTGATCCGCTCGATCAGAGCGTCTTCGTCATCGCGATCTAAATATCCGTTTTGCGTGCCGGAAATGCGCAGAGCCGGCCATTCGGCGCATGCCCAGGCGGCGGCATCCTCCGCGACGCCCTCCTGCCCGCCGAGCAGGAAAATGCCGACGCCGGCCTTCGCGGCGCGTTCGCACAACATCGGGAAAAGATCGGTTCCGTTGAGGTTTTCGATCCGGGGCTGTTTGAATGCCTTGCTCGCGATTTCCATGCCGGCACCATCGGGCAGCAGGATGTCGCTGCCATGCAGGGCCGCGCGATAGGTCCGGTCCTTCTTCATCGTATTGACGCAGTGGGCATTGATGAAATTGATCGTATGCCGCGTCGCCGACCGGGCGAGCGCCACGATATGATCGGCCGTGTCCTCGCGGCTGGCATTCGCGATCGGAAGGCCGAACATATCGCGGGTTTCGAACGGGCTTGCGGGTGTAAAACGCGCCGCCGGGGCCGGGAAGGGAACGGTGGCGGTGCGAAAGGCGGAAGCGGGGATATGTTTCATGGTCAGGCTCCTTTGACGAACGATGCCAACCGTTCCGCAAAGCCTGTGCCATTCACGCTAAGTCGCTGTTTTCATTCGCATTAAAGAGCACCACTCCCATTCTGCGGCACCGGCCGCCTGCCCCGTTTTCGCATATTGCAATGGTTTGTCCGCCGTTTGCGACGATCGAGTGTCGCAAATTGCGAAAAGCCGTGATCGCGGTCAGTAGCCTTCCCGAAAAAGCCTGGAAATCCGCCATTGGCACGGATTGTGAATAGAAAGGGCCAGACCGCAATTCGAGGATACGATGAACCCTACCCCCGCCTTTGCTCATACCGGACGTCTGATGGCGCTGATGCGTGCGCCCCTCGTCCAGGGGCTGGTCGCCTTCGCCTCGGCACAGGCGGCAACGAGGGTCGTTCGCCTCGCCGCCCTGCTGGTCGTCGCGCGGGCCGTATCGCCCGAGACGATCGGGGCCGCCGCTCTCGCGCTCAGCCTGTTCGAACTCGTCCGCGTCCTGGCCGATGCCGGCATCGGGCAGCGGTTGATCGTGGCCGATGACGATGCGCTTCCCGCGCTGTGCCGGACGGCGTATCGGCTGTTCTGGGTCGTGTGCCTCGGCACCGCGATGGTGCAGCTCATCGTCGCGGCGGTCCTCGCCGCCGCGTTCGACATGGCCGAACCGGCGGCGATGCTGGCCGTGCTCTCGCTCGTCTATATCGCGATGCCGCCGGGCCTGGTTCAGATTTTCCTGACCATGCGCGCCAATCGCATGGGGGCATGCGCCCGCATCGCCGCGACGCAGAACATGGCCGACTGCGCGATGACGCTGGCCCTCGTCGTCGTTTGGCCGAGTGCATGGGCGATCGTTCTGCCAAAGCTGCTGGCAGCGCCGGTCTGGACCGTTCTCGCCCGCCGCTCGACCGCGTGGGAACCCGCCGCGGTGGCGCCGGCACCCGTTCGCGAATTCGCGCTCTTCGGGCCGGCCATCCTCGGCACCGAAATCTTCAATGCGCTGCGCATCCACGGGGACAAGCTGATCGTGAGCGCGCTGCTGGGCACCGAAATGCTCGGCCTCTATTTCTTCGCTTTCAATGCCGGGCTCGGCATCACGCAAAGCTTCGTCGCGGCGTGCAACATCGTCGTCTTCCCCCACCTCGCCAAGGCAGGTCAGGACGGCGGCCTGCGCGAATATCGCAAGGCGTTTGCAACCGGCCTTGCAATGCTGATCCCGGTCGTCGCGGCGCAGGCCCTGCTCGCCCCGGTCTATGTTCCCGTCGTCTTCGGGGCGAACTGGAGCGAGGCCGCGCCGCTCGTCTCGCTGCTTGCCTGCGCTGCGCTGCCGCTTCTCGCCGGTTCGCTGGTGGGTGCGAAAATGCGCGTCGCCGGCCGCCCGCAGGCCGAAGCCATGCTGACCGGCACGGCGACGCTTGCCGCGCTCGCCGGACTTTCCATCGGGGCGGGCACGGGGCTGGCCGGCGCGTGCATCGGCTTTGGCCTGGGTCTCGGCACCGTCCTTCTTCCCGCCGCGGCGATCAGCCTGCTGCCGCGCCGCTCTGCCGCCTTTTCCTTCACCGCTTGTTTCAAAGGAGTCACGTCATGACCGCCCCCTTCTTCTCCGTCGTGATCGCCGCGTTCAATGCCGAACGCACCATCGCCGAAGCGATCGACAGCGTGCTCGCCCAGACAGAGCAGGATTTCGAGCTCATCGTCATCGACGACGGTTCCACGGACCGCACCTTGCTGGCCGCGATGAAGCGGGCCGAAACCGATGAGCGGATCAAGCTCATTTCGCGGAACAATTCGGGCGTTTCGGCGGCGCGCAATTGCGGGGTCGACAATGCCCGTGGACGGATGCTCGCCTTTCTCGACGCCGACGATGTTTGGCACCCGGAAAAGCTCGAGGCGCACCGCCGCCTGCACGAAGCCGACAGCACGCTTGCCGCAAGTTTCGCCCGCATCGCGTTCTGCCCCGACACCACGCAAACATTGCGCCCCGGTCGCACGGTTTCGGCGGTCAGCGGGCAGGATTGCACGCTGAACGATGTCGTGATCGAAAATGCGGTCTGTACCATGTCGAACCTCGTCATCAGCCACGCCGCGTTCGCGATGATCGGCCGGTTCGATGAAACCATGCGCTATGTCGAGGATCAGGACCTGCTCGCCCGGCTCGTCGGAGGTGGCTACCGCCTGCGCGGGATCGATGAAACGCTGGTCTATTACCGGCTCAGCGAAAACGGGCTGAGCTGCGACTTTTCCGCCATGTTCGATGCCTGGCACGGGCTGGCCGCGCGCTGGGCCGATCAGATCGATCTGCGGCGGGGCGAGGCGCTTTATTGCCGCTATCTCGCGCGCCGCACCCTGCGTGCCGGCGGCACTGCGCGGCGCGCCCGGCGCTTTGTCGAACGGGGGCTTCGCTGCGATCCGCGTGCGTTCATGTCCGGCGGAATGCGCGGTGCGCTGACCGCTGCGGGCGCCGTGCTGGGCGGCGTCGTGCCGCTGGGCGCCCGCGCCAAGATCTTCGCCTGATTCACTCTTTCCAAGAAAGGATACACCCATGACCCTTCCCCGTATGTCCGTCGTGATGCCCGTTTATAACGTCGAAGCCTATGTCGAGGAGGCGATCCGCTCCGTCCTCGATCAGAGTTTCACCGATTTCGAACTGATCGTGGTGGACGATGGCGGGAATGACAATTCGCTCACTCTCGTCCGCGGTTTCGACGATCCGCGCATCCGCATCGTTTCGCAGCCGAACCGCGGATTGCCCGGCGCACGCAACACCGGCATCGCGAATGCCCGCGCGCCTTACGTGGCGCTGCTCGATTCCGATGACCGCTGGAACCGGGAAAAGCTGATGCTGCACTACATCCACCTCGAGGCCAATCCCGATGTCGGCGTCAGCTTCTCGGGCTCGCGCCTCATCGATTGCAACGGCAATGTCCTGCGCGTCGCGATGAAGCCGAAACTGAACGCGATCACCGCGCGCGATATCCTGTGCCGCAACCCGGTCGGCAACGGCAGCGCACCCGTCATCCGGCGCAGCGCACTCGACGCGGTGGCCTTTCCCCATCCGACCGAGGCGGGCCGCACATGCTGGTTCGACGAAAGCTTTCGCCAGTCGGAGGACATCGAACTGTGGGTGCGCATGATCGCGCGTCATGGCATCCGTTTCGACGGGATCGCCGGGCAGTTGACCGATTACCGGATCATCGGCGGCGCGCTGTCGGCCAATGTGGTGCAGCAATATGCGAGCTGGGCCCGGATGATGGATGCGCTGCGCGGTACCGCGCCCGACCTCGTCGCGCAATTCGGCGATACGGCCCGCGCGTATCAGCTTCGCTATCTCGCGCGGCGCTGCGTGCAGCTTGGCAATGGCACGCTCGGCCATGATTTCATGCGCCGCGCCATTCGTTCGGACCGGCGGATCCTCGTGCAGGAGCCGATCAAGTCGCTCACCACCTGGGCCGCCGTCCATGTCGCACGGCTCGCCGGCCCCGACCGTTTCCGCGCCATTGCGCGCCCGTACATGAAGGCCGCGGCATGATCAGGGTCGTTCACCTGCTCGACGATTTCGCGATGGGCGGCGTCACCCGCGCGCTTTCGATGTTCTCGCACCCTCGCATTGCCCTGCACGCCACGTCGCGCACCGTCGCGATGGGCAGCACGGCACGCGATGCGGCCCATCTCGACGCCGATCTCATCGTGATCCACGTGCCGCCACGCTGGAGCCGGATGCCCTATCTCGCGGCGTTGCGCCTGCGCAATCGCCATGCGCGGATCGTGCAGGTCGAGCACAGCTATACACGCGCGCTCGAACGCAATCGGGTTTCGTCGCGGCGACGTTTTCGCTTGCTGATCCGGCTGGCGGCGCGGCTTGTGGACGAAATTGTCGCCGTCTCGCACGCGCAGGGGGAATGGCTGAGGGAGGTCGGCGTGCCGCGGGCCAAGCTGACGGTGATCCACCCGTGGAGCGGGCGTTTCGACCTGTTCGACATCGCCGAAACGCCCCCGCGCGAGGGTCCGCTTCGCCTGCTCAGCTATGGCCGGTTTTCGCCGGAAAAGAACTATGCCGCGCTGATCGAGGCGGTCTCCTCCCTCTCCCGGCACGAGGCGACGCTGACGCTGTTCGGCGACGGACCATTGGCCGCGGAACTGCGCGCCCGCGCGTCGCGCACGGATAATGTCGAGATCCTGCCCGCGTGCAGCGATCCGGCACCGTTCCTCGAAAAATGCCAGGCGGTCATCCTGCCCTCGCGGTTCGAATCCTTCGGCCTCGTCGCGACGGAGGCCCGCATGGCGGGGCGCGCGATTGCCGTGGCCGATATCGACGGGCTCCCCGAACAGGCACGTTGCGGCGGCGGGCTGGTGCGTCCGATGAACGATGCGGACGAAATCGCCGCCGCCATCGCCGAATTCGCCTATGTCGACGTGGAGCAGATGGGGCGGGAGGCGCGCAACGGCGTGCGTGCGCAACACGACCGGATCATAGAGAGCTGGCGCGCGCTGTTTCACCGGGCGGCGCGGTGAGCGTGTCCGGCACGTCGTCCCCTGTATCTTCCGCAAAGGCAGGATCATCATCGGGCGGGGCATTGCGAAACGCCAGTGCCCGCCCGATAACGATGAGCGCGGGCCAGTACAGATAGGCCAGGATCTCAAGATTCTCGCCAAACGAATAGAGCACCAGGATCAATATCATCGACAGCGCCGTGCGATGCAACGCGCCGAGCCGCGCCCGCCACAACAGCACCGCCACCGTCACCGCCAACGGCACCGCCAGCGCGAGCGCGCCTGCCAGCCCCTTTACAAAAAGCAGACCGTACCAGCTGTGATGGCTGCCGATGGGCATGTATTCGACGAGATGCGGCCCGCTTTCCACGATGCCATGCCCGAACCAGAACGCCTCGTTCTCCCACCTGTCCATCGCGATGCGGCCAAGGGCGGCGCGCACCCGGCTGGAATCGGCGCGCGCGGATGAAAAATCGCTCATCAGCTGATCGACAAAGCTCACGAGGTCGGACGCGAACAGCCCGACAAGCAGCAGCACCGGCGCCGCGATGAACCACACCGCGGCGCGGTCCACCCGCGCAACCGCCCACACGATGGGGACAAGCGCCACCATCGCCACCAGCGCCAGCCGCGATTGCGACAGGACCGCCACGGCGAGGAAGCCAAAGATGCCTATGGCTTTCCAGAACAGGTCCCGTTCCTGCGCGGCGAGGAAGACATAGACCACCGCGACCATCCCCGCCGCCGGCGACCATGGAGCAAAGAATTGCCAGCGCGGCGTGCCCGCCCCCGGCTCGATCGTGTAGAGAATGGTGGCGAAATATTCCGGCCCCGGCCCGCCGACGGCCTTCAATGGCGAGACATAGAGCATTTCGGGCAGACCGACGAAGGGCGCCGCCAGGAACAGCGGCAGCATCAGCAGCGTCCACATGCTCAGCCGGCACACCGCGCGCGCAATGACCGGGAGCCGTATGTCCAGCACCGCGCCCGCCATCGGGAACAGCGCGATCAGCGCCCAGCCCTTCGCCCAGCCGATGCTGCTCTTGATCGTCTGTGCGGTGCCGAGCGCGAAATTCGCATGGCCCGCCCACAGGATCAAGAGCATCGCCGCCATGCCCGCATGCCACAACCAGATCGTGGCGGGAATGGCGGCGATGTTCTTGCGGCCGAGATAAAGCGCGACGACGACCATCCCGGTCAGCGCCCAGCCGATCACCGGCCCTGCAATATACAACCCTCCGATCAGCCAGAGCAGCCAGGTCGCGGTAATGCTGCGCGCGATCAGACGTTCGGCAGCAGTTTCCGGATGATGGGCTGGCGCAGCCATATCAGCATGAACCCCATGAGCGTGATCAGCGATGCGGCGATCGCCCCGATGATAGCAAGCATCGGCGTAGGCGAGGAGCGTTCGCGGCGCAATGACGGCTCTTCCAGCGTCTGAACCAGCGGGTAGGATGCAAAGGGGTCAGACTTGTTCGTGTCGAGCCGGGCCAGAGCGGAGCTGAACACCGCCTCCGCGACGCGCAGGTCGCGCAGCAGGCTGGCGAGGCGCGATGCCTGCTCGACCTGCTCCTGCGTGCTGGCATTCTGCGCGCCGATCTGCCGACGAAGCTCGGCGAGCGCGGCGGCATGACCCGCAACGCCCGCATCGCGTTCGGTCAGCGTGGCGAACAGGTTTTCACGCATGTCCGAAACCGCGAGATCGGCGAAGGACAGCACGGCCTCGGCACTCGTGCCCGCGACCTGTGCGCCGCGGCGGCCGAGCGCATTGCGAAGGGCGGCATCCTCGACGGAAAGCTCCTCCATCGCCGCATGCGCATCGCCGAGCGTGGCGCCGCGCTCGGTCCGCTGTGTCGCGATGTCGGCATAGCGCGTGAGCAGCGCGCGAAAGCGTGGGTCGGCCTTCAATTGCATGGCCATGCGCGCCTGCGGCAGGGTTATGCCGAGTGTCCTGGCGAGCCGCCCGGTCCCTGCGCTGTTTTCGGCGAGATGGACGCGGCGGTCGCGTTCGCTCGCGCGCAGCTGGTCGAGCGCGGTCACCCGCCCGGCGAACTGGTCGAGCGAGACGAGGCCCGTGCGCCCCTGAAATGCGAGCAGAGCCTTTTGCGCGCGGTCGACCTTCGCCTCCAGCTCCGCAATGCGCGAAGCATCCGCATTTTCGCGGCGCTGCGCCTCGTCCGAGCGCAGATCGTCGAGTGCGGCGAGAAACGCGGCGCGCAAGGCCTCCATCCGGCCCTGCGCCTTTTCGGGCGCGCCCGCAGACATTTCGACCTCGATCAGGTTTGTCTGGTCGATGAGCTTGATCGCGGGTGACGGAAAACTGCCTTCATCCTCGCCTGCCCGGCGCGCCGCATCGCGCAGCACAACGTCCGAGGTGAGCAGACGCTTGTAATTTTCGGTCGGGCTGAGCGTGGAACTGGAAAAGGCCGACGATGTCATCGAGGTTGCCTGGCCGATGGATTCCACGTTCATCGATCCGCCCACGCCCGTCCCCGGCAGGATCAACGTCATGTTGCTGTCGAACCGGTCCGGCGCGACGGCCAGATACGCAAACGTCAGCCCCCAGATCGCAGCCAGCGGCCCCGACAGCGCCACGAGATAGCGTCGGTAGCGCCCCACCGACGGCAATCCGTCGCGCACGACGAGCCACAACCGTTCGAGACGGCGGCTGGAAGCGAAGGGGTGGCCGGTCATGTCCATCGTCGCGCGCGCCTGCTTACAATGCGTTGTCGAGGAGGATGGCCGGCGTGACGGCACCGATCCCCTGCGATACGACGCCGATCGCCTCGCTCAGATTGGTCCAGCGGCTGTCGTAGCAGGCAATGGCGTCGCCCGGCATGAGATAGGGATCGTCCGCATCGCGGCTCGCATCGCGGACAAGGCTTTCGATGTCGCGTTCGATGACGACGCTGCGCCCGTTGATGCGGTTGCGCGAAATGAGCACTGCGCGCCGGTCCGACTGCATGTAACTTCCGCCGACGCAGTTTGCCGCGACAAGCGCCTGAAGCAGGCGTGTGCCATAGGGCAGCGAAGTGGTCTTCTCGCCGATGGCGGCGCCGGCATTGTTGTTCGCGCTGCGCGTGAGGTTCGACATGTAGACGCGGATACCCGGCGGGGTCAGCGGTGTCGGACGCACGAGACCCGCATCGAAGCAGCTCCGGCTCGGCACAAGTATGCGGTCGCCCGACGTCACGGGAATATCCTGGCTCGCCCAGCCCTGGACGAGGCCCGACAGGTCGAGCTCGACATAGCGGCCTTCACGAATGAGATAGACACGCTGCACATCGGCGTCGGGGCGCACCCCGCCGGCCGCGCGAATGGCGGCCGACACGTTGCGGCCGATATTGTCGTCGCCCGCGATGCCACCCGCGCCGGCGGCCCGCAGCTCCGGCGACCGCTCGCCTGCCCGGACCGCGTGCGGTTCGAAGACCGCGCCGCTCACCGCGACGGAAACGCCCGCCGCCTCGATCAGGGACACCGAAACAGCATTGCGAAGCGGGCGCACCAGATTGGCCGCGACGAGCCGTGCGCGCAGCCGGTCCTGCAACATTTCGGGCGATCCGCCGACCGCGCGGGTGGGGGCAATCCCGCGCAGGTCGACGGTGCCGTCACTCGCGACGACATAGGTGCCCGACAGGCCGTCCGGATCGCCCATGACCCGGATCGCAACCCGGTCGCCGGGCGCGAGCGGCGCGTTGATGTCGGCAAATTCCTCCACCCGCGCCCGGCGATAAGTGTCGAGTTCGCGCGGCACGCGCCAGTCGCAAGCCGGCGCACCGCGCGCAACCGGCGCTGCCGCCACCCAATCGCCGCGCGGATGCCCCGCCCGCCCCGTGCCAAGCTGCTGCGGCGCATAGAGCGCGGTTTCATAATTGCTCGGCGTCGGTCCGGACATGCACCCGGCGAGCGCCGCCGCCATGGCGGCGGCTGCGGCTCCTTTTCGGAAAGCGGAAATGGGCATGGCAAAGGCTCCGTGTTGGCGTTTGCCCCTGTTATTCAAGAGCCGTGCCAAACCGTGCCGCTCGGGCGCGTGATGGGTGCCGAGTGCGAAATGCAACGCAACCTGATGCAAAATGCGAAAGGATCGTTGCATTTTGCATCACTCTTTTGCAAATTGCGACGGTCGTCTCGCGAGGAACTGGCCTATTTGCGCGGCGGTGGCGATGGTATGGAACTTGCATGTATTCCGCCGTCTGCAATTGTTGAGGAGCTTTCATGCGGGGCGTGGTCTATACCGAGCTGGTCGATTTTCTGGACGAAACGGGGGGGCCGCTTTTTGCAGAGCAAGTCCTCTCGCAAGCCGATCTTCCCCATGGCGGCGCCTATTCGCGCATTGGTTACTACCCATGGGAGGAAGCCGTGCAGATCGTCGTCGCGGCGGCCGATCTCAGCGGGAACGACGTGAACGCGTTGTGCCGGGCTTTCGGCGAGTTTCTGTTCGGACGGTTCACCGTACTCTATGCCGATATCGTGAGCCGATATTCGAGCGCGCAGGCGCTTCTCTCGCATATCAACGCCCATATTCACCAGGAAGTGCGCGTCCTCTATCCCGAATCCAGCCCGCCATCCGTCGTCACCCGCAACGAGGGCGACACGCTTGTCATAACCTACGCTTCGCACCGTCCATTCGCGCATATCGCCCATGGTCTCGTCGCGGGCGCAATGAAACATTTCGGCGATACGCGGAGCCTCGACTGGATCGGCCTCTCGGACGACGGGACGGCGGCTTCATTCGCCATATCCGGCCCGGTCGAGGCGAGCGCCGCCCATGGCTGATCGCTCGGTTCTCATCATCGAGGACAGCGCCTCCCTCGCGCTGGGCTATGTCGCACAGCTCGAGGAGGCGGGATATGTGGTCACGCTTGCCACCACGCTTGCCGAGGCGCGCGAACAGCTATCGAAGGGGTCGTTCGCAGCTGCGTTGCTCGACCTGCAATTGCCGGATGGCGACGGGCTGGAACTGCTCGGTGAAAAGGCGGAAGGGGCGCCATCCTTCGTCGTGGTCACCTCGGATGGCTCGCTCTCGCGCGCCATCGCGGCCATGCGGTCGGGTGCGTTCGATTTCCTGGTGAAACCGGTCGCGGGCGCGCGGCTCCTGTCCACGATCCAGGCGGCGGTCGAACATGCGCCCGATACCGAACCGGCGGTGGAAAAGCTTCCCGACGGGCCGGGCTTTCACGGTTTCGTCGGGCGGTCGCCCGCCATGCGCAAGGTGTACGAGACCATCGCACAGATCGCGGATTCGCGCGCCGCGGTGTTCGTGACCGGCGAAAGCGGCACGGGCAAGGAAGTGACGGCCGAGGCACTCCACGCCGCAGGGCGCCGCCGGCACAAGGCCTTCGTTGCCATCAATTGCGGGGCGATTCCGGAAAACCTGCTTGAAAGCGAATTGTTCGGCCATGTGAAAGGCGCATTTACCGGCGCCGTCGAAAACCGCATCGGCGCGGCCAAGGCAGCCGATGGCGGCACGCTCTTCCTCGACGAGATTTGTGAGATGGAGCTGAAGCTTCAGGTCAAGCTGCTCCGCTTTCTGCAGACCGGGATGATACAGCGCGTCGGATCGGCGCAGGTGGAGCCGGTGGACGTGCGGATCGTGTGCGCGACCAATCGCGACCCCTATACCGAAATGGCCGAGGGACGGTTCCGGGAGGATCTGTTCTATCGCCTCAACGTCATTCCGATTGCACTGCCGCCGCTGCGTGAACGGGGCGAGGATGTGATGCTGCTCGCCGAAACGCTGGCCGAACGCATCGCACGCGAGGAAGGGCGCGGCCCCATGCGGTTGACCGCCGACAGCCGCGCGGCGATCCTGACCAATCCATGGGCGGGCAATGTCCGCGAATTGCAGAACGCGCTGCGCCGCGCGATCGTCACCGCACCGGGCGACACGATCGAGCTGCACGCCCCGACGGCATATGAAATCAAGCCGCCGCCGCCAATCTCCGCCGGTGGCGCGGCGTTCCATGCCCCGCCCGCCGGACCATCTCCGGCGCCTCACAACGGTTCGTTCGACCTCGCGGGGCGGACCCTCGCGCAGATCGAACGCGATGCGATCGAGGGCGCCATCGCGCGCCATGGCGGAAACCTCACGCGCGCGGCCCGTGAACTCGATGTCAGCGCCTCGACCCTTTACCGCAAGATGGAGAAATGGCGCACTGTTTCGTGAGCGCCGCTTACCCCGCGGTTCAGGTTCCGACCACGTCGAGCACCTCGGCAATGGTCGCGTAAACCCGGTCGAGTTCAGCCGCGGTGATGCAGTAGGGCGGCATGACATAGACCGTATTGCCGAGCGGGCGCAGCAACACGCCCCGTTCGCGAAACAGGCCCATCATGCGCGGGGCGAGATCGGACAGATAACCACCCTCATCGCCCACGTCGAATGCCGCAATGGTCCCGCAGCGGCGTATGTTCGCGACGTCTCTTCGCCGTGAAAGCGTATCGAGATGCGCCGCCTGCCACGCGCACAGGGTGGCGATCCTGTCCAGCACCGGCTCCTCGCGCCAGATGGCGAGATTGGCGTTCGCCGCCGCGCAGGCCACGGGATTCGCGGTATAGCTCGACGAATGAAAGAACATGCGCCCCCGGTCGGTCGACAGATGCGCGGCATAGACAGGCTCGCTCGCCATGGTGACGGCAAGGGGGACTGCTCCGCCGGTCAACCCTTTGGAAAGGCACAATATGTCGGGCACCACGCCGGCCTGCTCACACGCCAGCATGGTTCCCGTCCGGCCCCACCCGGTCATCACCTCGTCCGCAATGAACAATGTCCCATGCGCCGCGCAAATGGCCCGCATCTGCGCCAGCGTATCGGCGCCATACATCATCATGCCCCCCGCGCCGAGCACGAGCGGTTCGACCACGAAGGCCGCCGCCCCGGCCGCGCACGCGGCATCGAGCGCGTCGAGCGTAGCCTTCTCTGCTCCGGCGGCGGGAAAGGGGATGCTCGTCACGTCGAAGAGCAAGGGTTCGTAAGCGCGGTTGAACGTGCCGCGCGCGCCGACCGACATGGTGCCGATCGTATCGCCGTGATAGCCGTGCTCCATCACCGCGATCGCGTGACGCGCCTCCCCCCGGTGGAGCCAGTAGCCCAGCGCCATTTTCAACGCGACCTCGACCGAGGTGGAGCCGGAATCGGAAAAGAACACACGCGTCAGGCTCTCCGGCATGATGGCCCGGAGCGAACGGGCAAGCTGCTCCGCCGGTTCGTGGCTCCATCCGGCAAAAATAATCTGGTCGAGCCGGGCGGCCTGTTCGGCGATGGCGGCGGCGATGCGCGGATGGGCATGGCCGTGCGTCGTCACCCACCATGACGAGATCGCATCGACGATGTCGCGCCCGTCATCGGTATAAAGCATGGCGCCCTCCGCCCGTGCGACGCGCGGGATCGGTTCGTTCAACCCATGCTGCGTGAAGGGGTGCCAGATCGGGGAGCCTGTCATGCCCATGCCTCCCTGCCGAAACCGCTCGCATCGAAACCGTTCGCGAACGCCGCGCGCAAGGTCTGCGCATCGAGCGGGGCGAGATGCGGCAACCGCCCAAGATGGCGCACGCCGCCCAAGGCGCAGATGATGCGCTCGCTATCCTCCACCTCCTCGCCCACGAACGCGATGCCGAGGATCGGCACAGCGCGGCTGCGCAACGCTTCGATGGTGAGCAGGCTGTGATTGATGGTGCCGAGCGTGGTCCGCGCGACGATGACCACCGGCGCGCCCCACCGCGCGAACAGATCGGCATAGAGCAGCCCGCGCGTCACCGGCACCAGCGCGCCACCCGCCCCCTCCACCACGAGCGGGCCATCCACCGTCGGGAGCGTCAGCCGCGCCGGATCGATCTCGACCCCGTCACGCTCCGCCGCGAGATGGGGCGAACAGGGCGTCGTCAGGCGATACGCCTCTGGCACGATGCGCGACGCCGGCACGCCGAGCGTCTCGACCGTCCGGCTGTCGCTGCCATCGTCCAGCCCGGCCTGCACCGGTTTCCAGTAATGCGCACCTATCGCGGCGGTCAGCCCGGCGGCAAAGACGGTCTTGCCAATATCGGTGTCGGTGCCGGTGACGACGATCGTGCGGCTCACAACAACCGCTCCATCGCCTGAATCAGCGCGTCCATATCCTCTTCGTCGCTGTTGAGCGTGATCGAGAGACGCAGCCGTGCGGTCCCCTCCGGCACGGTGGGTGGGCGAATGCCGCGGATGTCGAATCCCTCGGCCTGCAAGGCGGCGGCGATCTCCATCGTGCGTGCTTCCTCGCCGATAACGACAGGCTGTATCTGCGACCCGCTGAGCACGATGCCGAGCGCGGCGAACCGATCGGCCGCGCCCTGCACCCGTGTGCGCAGCCTCTGGCGAAGGTCGTCCCCTCCCGCAATCAGGCGCAGCGCATCGCCGACCACCGCGGCCATCAATGGCGACGGCGCGGTGGAAAATATGAACCCCCGGCCCCGGTTGATGAGGAAGTCGCGGATCACATCCGAACACAGCACCAAGGCCCCTTCGCAGCCCAGCGCCTTTCCGCAGGTGGCGAGCACAATCGCGTGTTCCTCCCCCTGCAAACCGGATGCCAGCCCGCGCCCCTGCGGCCCGTAAACGCCGACGGCATGCGCCTCGTCGATGAACAGCATGGCGCCGACCGCCCGCGCCAGCGCCGCAAATTCGGCAACCGGCGCGATGTCGCCATCCATGCTGTATAATGTTTCGAAAGCGATCCACGGCGTGCCGGACCCGCCCGATGCGCGCCATTGTGCGATCGCGTCGGCGGCGGCGTCCACGTCATTATGGGCAAAGCCGCGCCGCTCCGCCCGCGACAGTCGCATCCCCTCATGCGCGCTGGCATGGATGAGCGCATCGTGGAAGATGCAGTCCTCCTTCTGCGGGAGCGTGGAAAACAGGAGGCTGTTCGCGGCAAAACCCGTGCTCATGAACAGCGCCGCCTCCGACCCGAAAAATCGCGCGGCATCCTCCTCCACCCGCGCATGTTCCGCCCTGTGCCCGCGCAGCAGGCGCGAACCGCCCGAGCCCATCGGCACCCCGCGTTCGAGCGCACGCATCGCCGCATCGCGCAGCGCATCCGACCCGGCCAGCGCAAGGTAATCGTTGGAGGAAAAATCCCGCCCGCGCGGCAGGGCGAGCCCACGGCGGCGCGCCATCGTGTCGAGCCGGGCGAGATCCTGCGCGTAGAATTGCGGCAATGTCACCTCTCGCTCCCCCATGCCTCGCGATCTGCGTCGATGCGCCGATGTCCGCCCGCCCCGCAATAGGCGGGCGCCGCGCATTCACAACCCCCTCACTCCTTTTGTCGTCGCGGCGAAATGGCGTTCAGCGGTGCTCCATCACGAAGCCGGTAATCGCATCGACCACGCCGCGCGCAATCCGCAAGGAGGGATTGGCATAGCTTGCCATATTGGCGGCGCGATCCCCCGGCGGCACGTCTTTCAACACATGGTTCACCCCCGGCAGCAGCGCGAGCGTCGCATCGGGCTTTGCCGCGTGCAGCAATCGGGCATCGCGGGGCGTGACCTGAATATCCTCTTCGCCCTGCACGATGAGGACGGGTTTCGAAATCTCTGCGATGAGCGCTGCGGGATTGATGGCGAAGCTGTCGATGAGGAACCCCTGCACCGCGGGGGCGAACAGGGCGGCGAGCGCCGGGTGGAAACCGTCCGTATCGACGCGCCGGCCTTCCTCCAGCGTGGCAATCGCGCCCAGCGCATCGTCCAGTATCGGGGCATTGGCCGGGTTTGCCTTCAGTTGTTCGCGCATGATCGTGCCCAGCGGACGGCCCGGCGCCGCGAGCGTAATGACGCCGCAGATGTTGCGCGCCGCCTCGCCCTCCGCATGGGCAGCGGCGAGAAGCGCGACCGTGCCGCCCTCGCTATGGCCCATCACCCAGACGCAAGGCGCACCCGTTCCCGCCACGATCGCCTTTGTCCACGCATGCACGTCGTCGGCATAATCGCCCATGGTCACCGCATTGGGATCGGCGATGGCGTCGGCGCTTGCGAACATGCCGCGCTTGTCGATGCGCACGCTGGCGATGCCCCTTATCATCAGCCAGCTGGCGAGCCTGCTATAGCTAGCGGCCTTGATCCCGGCGGGGCTGTTGCCATCCCTGTCGGTCGGGCCGGATCCCGGCACGATCAATACAACGGGCGCGTTATCGTTGCCGACGTTCTGGAACGTTCCGTGCAGCATCCCTTGCGGCCCCGGCGCTTCGATTTCGCGTTGGGGGGGGTACACCGTTCCCGACGCGGCGGGGGCAAGCGATAACCCGGTTAGCACACCGAAAAGCGCAAGGACGGCACGGCACCGCGGCGGTAAGGCGGGGCGAAAGCTGCGCATGTGTGCATTCTCCGAAGCGTCGAAAACTCGATCCGGCATGCAGGCTATCGTGAAAGGTTGGCGCCTCGCAAGTCTCTTGCCCGCCTCATATGGAACCGGGATCGACGCTTTCATTCGGCACGCCGCGTACCCGTGGGAAGCCGGGCCGCTGCAATCCTGTGCCCGCGTTCCCGTATCGCTGCGAAACCCGCCGGGTTCGTCACAAACCCGTCATAAGTGCGCGGCACTAACGGGCGGCAAGGCGGGGATTTCGATCATGGACGTAGTCAATATCTTCACGACAGCGACACAGATCGCTGCAACGGGCGACTTCGTGCATGGCTCGCAGCGGTTCGTTTTCGACCATCTTGGCTGCGACGGGCCGCAGCGCCTTGTCGAAGGGCCGGTCTGGGCTTTCATCGACTGGGTCATGCCGGAAATGTCGGGGCTGGAAATGTGCCGGCGCCTGCGTTCCGATCCGCGCATGGACCATGCCCACGTGACGATGATCCTCGAACAGGACGATGCCGGCGACAGGCGGCGCGCCCTTCGCGCCGGGGCCGACGATTACATGATCGGCTCGGTCGATCGCAACGACCTGCTCGACCGCGTGCTCGCGCTCCAGGCGCGGCGACAGAATTACCATGCGGCCAATATCGTCGAACGCGGCGATCTGGTCATCGACCTCGGCGCGCTGCAGGCGCGGTGGGACGGCACGCCCGTGGACCTCAGGCCCAACGAATTTCGCCTGCTGCGCTACTTTGCCGAAAATCCCAATCGCGTGTTTTCCCGGGCGCAGCTGATTGGCGGATTGGGAAAGCAGGAACCGCCGATCGACGAACGCACTGTCGATGTATGGGTGGGTCGCCTGCGCCGCGCGCTCAAATGCGCAGGGGCCGGCGATCCATTGCGAACGGTGCGATCGATGGGTTACGTCTTCGACATGCCGTGACCCGCCACGAACGCGCATGAAAAAGCCCCGGATCGCCTGCGCGCCGGGGCTTTTTCATGCGTGGCAAGAATGGGCGGAACCGATGCCGGCCCCGCCCCAAATATTCAGAATTCGATCGACGCGCTTAGGGCGAAACTGCGCCCGACTTCGTAGGTGTTGATCTCGATCCGGTTTTCGCCGTTCGACTGATATTCGAAATGGTCGCGCCCGGTAATGTTGCGCGCCTCGAACTTCAATTGCACCGGCACGCCCATGAAATCCGCCTCCTCGCGCGCAACGAAATCCACGCTCAACCCCGGATTTTCGAGGATGTCGGGAAGCGCATTGGTGCCGCGGCTCGTCACGCGCTTGCTGGCGTAGGAGAAGAGCAGCGTGAACTGTTGCAACCGGTCGATGTCCTCCAGCCCGAGTTGCAGATTGGCGAGATGGTCCGACTGTCCGGTGAGCGCAGCGCCATCGCGGAAATAGTTCGACGCCGGCTGCCCGCCGCGCGGGAATACCTGCGTCACGTCGCCCTCGCCGACTTTGATTTCGGACTTCGTATAGGTGTAGTTGGCGACGATCACCGCGCGCTTCGTCGCGAACGCCTCGCCAAGGCCGAACAGGTCCTTGCTATATTGCAGGTCGAGTTCGGCGCCATAGAGCGTGGCCTTGGGCGCGTTGGCGAAGCTTGTGACCTGCGCATTGTCGGAAAAGCTGGAATAGGCCTCGATCGGGTTGTCGATATCCTTGTAGAAACCGGCGATCGAGATCCGGTCGCCGCCGCCGAGGTAATATTCCGCCCGCGCCTCGGCATTGATCAGCTCGCTGTCGATCAGGAACGGATTGCCGTTGAACTGCCGATTGGTGTCGGGATCGTAGTAAGTCTGAAAGATCAGCTCGCGAAATTGCGGCCGGGCGATGGTCTTCGATGCAGCCACGCGCAATTGCAAATCGTCGCTGGCCTCGAAGGTGAGGGTCGCGGCGGGCAGGAAATAATCATTGGCGAGCGCGGTGCTGCTGCCCGAATTGGTGGGCGTGGCAAACAGCTCGACCGGGTTCACGGTCTGATCCGCGTCTTCATATCGCACGCCGATGTCGAGATTCACGCGGTCGAGCGGATTGACCCGCAATTGCCCATATCCCGCATGGATGGTCAGCCCGGCGTCAAAGGCGGGATCCGCCTGCGTGCTTTCGATGAGGCCGATGTCGAAATAATCGATGATCGCATCGCCGAGCAGCAGATCGGGCCGCAGCGCACCCACGCCATCGGGAAAATCGGTCGAGGCGTTGAACAGGAATTCGCGCCGTTCGGAATAGCGGTCGGTATCGGTATAGGCATAGCCGACGCTGGCCCGCAGCCAGTCGGACAATTCATACCCGAAATCGAGCCCGCCGTAGTAAAGGTCTTCCTTCAATTCGGAGAAGGTCACGGACGCCGAGCCGCGCTGCCGGTCGAGCACGTTAACGAACAGGTCGCCGAACGGATCGTTCGGCTCGTTCGTGCGGACATATTCGAAGCTGTATTCGTACGGCGCCTCGCGCTGCGTCTGCGCATAGCCGCCGCGCAGGTCGATTTCGAGCCGTCCGAACTCCATCTCGCCCACGAATTGCGTGTCGAGCAATTGCCGCTCGAACCAGCCATTGTTCTGAATCTGCTTGGAAAAGCCGGACTGAAACTCATCGCCGACCGAAATCTGCGTCTGTTTGAGCGTGTCGCGGATATAGAGATTGGTCCAGCGGAAGCTATGCTCGCCAATCTCCAGCCCGAAACCGAGAAGCCCGTTCACGACGATGCGGTTGTCGGTGGTGTAATCGCGAAAATCGGTGTTGAGATCGAGGTCGGCGTTCACCGCCGTCTGCGAGATGATCGCCCGGTTGCGCCAGCTATTGCTGAGCGAGGCGGTCGCGATCACACCGAGCCTGCCATCCGAAAACACGTCGAAACCGGTGCCCCCGGTGATCGAACCGGAGAAGTTCACCGGCAGGTTGCCGAGGCGCTGCGCCACGACGAGATCGGGGTTGCCGAGCTGTTTCGCGATGGCCGCCTGGTCCACGCCGAGGTCGGACAGGCGCGCGCCGCTGTCGAAGAAATCCTGCAGCGCGGGCGGCGCGTCGCGCGTGCCGTCGTCGAAGCCGAAGGCGTCGATGTCGGAGCCGTAATAGCTGTACCCGTCATTGCCGGTCGTCTGCGTGTCGCCGCTGACCCCGCCGCCGATCCGCAGGAAGCTTTCGGTCGGCACCGCGCGGGTGGTGAGGTTGATGACGCCGCCGCCGAATTCGCCGGGAAAATTCGCCGAATAGGTTTTCTGCACCAGGGACGAGGCGACGATATTGGTCGGAAAGATGTCGAGGGGGACCACGCGGCTCAACGGCTGCGGGCTGGGCAGGGGCAAGCCGTTGAGCAGCGCCAGCGAGTAGCGATCGCCCAGGCCGCGCACGAACACATTGCCGTTGCCCACGATGGAAAGCCCGGTCACGCGGCTGAGCGCGCCGGCGATGTTGCCCTCACCCGTGCGTGCGATCTGTTCTGCCGACAGGACGGAGAGCACCTGCGTGCTCGCGCGCGACACGTCGCGGATGCGGCGGCCGGTCACGACGATCGCGCCGCCGCCGCCCGGAATGGAAATGTCGGACTGATCAAGGCCATCCTCGATCGGTTCGCCGTCGACGCCCTGCACCTGATCGGTGAGGTCGTTGTCCGCGGATGGGCGCGGCGGGATGGCGCCTTCTCCGGTGGTGGGCGGTCCGCCGGTGCCCTGGGCCAGCGCGGCGCCGGGCAGGACCATCGCGGATGAAAGCAGCAGCAGCCCTGCGAGCCGCCTGCCGGAAGGCTGAAAGCCGGTGGACATGGTGTAAGACCCCCTCAAATTACAGGTCCGAAAACAGATAGTCGCGTGTGCGACGCGGGATGCAGCGTGGGGCCGCCCGACGCGCGGACGGCCCCCTTTCCGGCTGCGCGTCCTCAGTAGATCGGCAGGCTGGTGCAGGTGCCGACATTGCTGCCGAAGCTGATCGCCGCCGAATTACAGGTCCACCCCGTGGTCCAGTTGTTCGCGGTGTCGCGCACGGCACCGACGAAGTTCGCATTGTCGAAGAAGCTGGACAATGCAGTCGGGTTGAAGGCCACCACGCCATTTTCGTTGGAGCCGTTGATGAACAGCATCGAAAGGGTGTTGGTGAAATCCTTGTTGTTGTTCGATCCGGCATCGAAGATCGCCTGCGCCTGGCTTGCGCTGACATCGCCGCCGTCGCGGAAATTGGTCGCACAATCGAGCACGACCGAATTGAAGCGCGGTGCGCCCTTCTCGTCCGCGCCGGAGGTCTGGATCGTGGCCGCATCGTCGAGGCGGATGCAGGGCACGCCGCTCGGCGCGACGATGACGCTGTTCACCAGCGCATAATCGGCGCCGCCGCGGATGCGGATCGCCTGGCTCGACGAGGCATTGCGGTGGACGAAGGTCGCGTTGGAAATCTGCGTGTTCTGACGCGGGGTCGAATTTTCGAGGCCATTGCTGGAATCCGCCTCGATGATGGTGTCGCCGGCGCCTTCGCGCTGCACCGCGATGACATATTGCAGATTGGCCTTCACGCCGGTGTCGGTGTCGATCGAGTCGTCCTCGGCACCCACCACGATCAGGTTCTTCAGATTGACGCGCCCGCCGAAGAATTCGACGCCGTCATCGGACGAATTATAGGACATGATATGGTCGAGCTGCGTGCCCGAGCCGCTGCCGCCGGTGGTGAGCGACTGAAGCTCGCTGTCGCCCGACAGGACGAAACCCGAATAGCGGATCTGCACGTAGCTCATCCGGCCCGAGCTGTCGTCGGGGGTCGCGCCGCCGAACAATGCGGGCTGTGCCGCGCCTTCGACCTGGCGTTCGCAACCGGTGGTACCCGGAGTCGCGCCCGGCGCGATGCAGTCGGTCACCGGCGCGCGGCCCGCGAGCACGACGCCGCCCCACTGACCCGAGGAGTTTTCGTTGTTGAGGCCGAGCACGTTGTCGCGGCTGGTGAAAAGGATCGGGCGCGAGGCCGTGCCGACCGCGTTGATCTTGTTGCCGCGGTTCACCATCAGGAACGACGACCCGCTGGCGTAGACCATCGCGCCCGGCTCGATGGTGAGCGTCACGTTGCTGTCGGTGGCGCCGTCGCTCGCATCGGCGGTCGGCCCGCCATCGGTGCCGACGTCGACGCGGCCCGCCATGCGATAGAGCAGCCCTTCGACATAGGGCAGCGTGGAGGACGCGTTGAAACGCGCCGGCATCGCGCAGACGCGATATTCGCCGGTGGGTCCGGAGATCGTGCCTTCGTCGGAAAGACCCTGCGCATCGGCGATCGTGGGACAGCCGTTCGCGGCCGTCACCGAACCGCCCGGCGTGGGCGTGGGGGTCGGCGCGGGCGTGGGCGCCGGATTGTTGATGATGACATTGCCGCCCGTACCGGGCGATGCGATGTCCTCCGGCCCGCAGGCGGCCAGCGCCAGCATGCTGCAGCCAAGAACGAGCGTACGGGAAATAGTGGTCACGGCGGCGGTCCCCCTCAAGTAAAAACCGAGAATCAAATCCTGCGAATTCGGCTTCGCGAAGGCGGACCTAGATGCGCGTTGTGACAGTTTCTTTGCGCTCGTCTGATAATTCGGACGAGAATGAGCGGCGGACGCAAATCGCCCATGGCGACCCCTCCTTCGCCGAATGTTACAGTTCGATGACATTGTGACATTTTGATTGCACAGACCGGCGACGCGGCGCAAAATCGGTTTCAATAAGAAGACCGAGATGGAGAAATGCCATGGCTTTTGCCGCCCTTGCCCTCACCCTGATGCTGAGCCCCGCCCCCGCGATCGGCGCGGAGCGTGTCGATGTCGCCTATGAAGCGATGCGCGCCGGACAGGATGCCGCCGCCATCCGCCAGATCGAAGCGAACGAGGCCCTGGCCGAGGATGATCCCGCCCGCCTCATCAACCTCGGCATCGCCTATGCGCGGCAGGACGACACCGCCGCCGCCCGCACCATGTTCGAGGCTGCTGCGAACAATGCCGACCGCTTCGCCCTCGAAACGGCGAGCGGTCAGTGGGTCGACAGCAAGGTGCTCGCCCGCAGTGCGCTTGCAATGCTGGAGCGTGGCGAATTTTCCGCTGGCGAACGGCTCGCCACCGCCGACTGACCTTAAATCGTACCGGCGGATGCGCGTGTCGCTCCGCCGGCGATTGCCGTTTTGCGCGGATAGTGACGCCTGCCGCGCCATATGACGGGGTGTAGCGTCCGCCCGAGCGCCGGCGTTCGGGAACGCTTCTTTAATAAGCGGGTTTTTCATCCCGCACTCTGAACGCGAGCCTGTCACACGCGTGTCATCAACGGGGTTCATTCGCCTCCTCAAGGGAGGCATTCATGATTCTTGCGCGTGGCATATTGGGACTGGGTTTGGCGCTTTGCGTGCCGGCCATGCCCGCATGCGCCGATGTCATGGAGGTTTCCGCAGACGGCCATCGCTGGATCGCCGGGGATCTGATGGCGGCCGACGATGGCGCCGCGCCCGGCCTCGATGAAGAGGCTCCCGCCGTGCCGGGCGCCGCACTTGCGAACATTGCCGATCATGCCGCATTGCTGCCTGCGCGCTATGCCGCGAAGGTGCACGAATTATCGGCGCGCTTCGACCTCAGCCCCGCCTTGATCGAGGCGCTCGTCTGGCAGGAAAGCCGCTGGCGCGAGGATGCACGCTCGCCCGTCGGGGCGCGCGGCCTTGCGCAATTGATGCCGGGCACGGCCCGCGACCTCGGCGTGAATGCCGACGATCCCTTCGCCAATCTCGAAGGCGGCGCGCGCTACCTCCGGCAACAGATCGACCGTTTCGACGGCGATATCGAACGCGCGCTTGCCGCCTATAACGCCGGGCCGGGCCGCGTGATCCGCGCCGGCGGCGTGCCCCGCATTCGCGAAACCCAAACCTATGTCGCGGCCGTCATGGGCCGCCTGTCCGACCATTCCCGGAGATGATTGCCATGTCTGCCGCTCTTTCCCGCATGTTCACCCGCCCCTTCGCACGGCTCGTCGCCGCGCTCGCGTTCGCCCTCCCCGGCACGGCGATGGCGCAAGGTGCCGATCCGCAGGGGTCCGGTCCCATCGTGTCCGCGCTCGCTTGGCTTCAGGGGACGATGCTCGGCAATGTCGCCACCGCGGTGGCGGTGATGGCGGTTGCGGCGGTCGGCTTCATGATGCTCACGGGCCGGATGAACTGGAAATTCGGGGGCACCGTCATTCTGGGCTGCTTCATCCTGTTCGGTGCGGCTTCGATCGTCTCGGGCATTCAATCGACCGCGGCGGTGGGCTGACGCCATGACGGCACTGTCCCGCCATCCGGTGCATCGCGCATTGACGCGGCCGCAGATGTTCGGCGGCGTGACCTATAATTTCTTCGTCATCAATGCCGCCGTCACGACCGAGTTGTTCCTGATCACCGGGAGCTTTCTCGCCCTGCCCGCGGCGCTGGCGATCCACGGCGTCGGCTATTTCGCGTGTCTTCGCGAACCGCGCGTGTTCGATCTCTGGCTGACGAAGGTGAGCCGGTGCCCGCGGGTGAAGAACTGGAAACGCTGGGGCTGCAACAGCTACGCCGCCTGAGGAGGCACGCATTCATGGCAAAGCAACGCAAATGGATCGGCGCCGCCGGGTGGAGCGAGAAGGAAGCCCGCGCGGGCGATCGGCTGCCCTATGCGCGGCAGGTGGACGAACATTGCGTGATGCTGCGCGATGGGTCGCTGATGATGGCGATGCAGGTGCCCGGCCTGCTGTTCGAGACCGAGGATAGCGACGCGCTGAACGCCCATGCCGCCGCGCGTGAGGTCATGCTGCGCTCCGTGCTGGACGCGCGTTTCGTGCTCTATCACCATGTCGTGCGGCGGCGGGTGTCGGTCGATCTCGATGCCGAGTTCGCCGATCCGCTGTCGGCCCATATCGACGCGCGCTGGCGCGAACGGCTCGCCGATGGATCGCTGTTCGTGAATGATCAGTTCGTCACGCTGATCCGCCGGCCTGCGCGGGGCAAGGCGGGGCTGGCGGAAAAGGCCGCCCGCATGCTGCGCCGCCGCCGGAGCGAGGTGGAGGCGGATCCCAAGGATCTGCGCGCCCTTCGTGCCGCGATCACCGGCATGGCCGCATCGCTCGGCGCCTATGGCGCGCGCCTGCTCGGCGATTATGACGCCGGCGAGGGCCGCGTGAACAGCGAGATCCTCGAATTGTTGAGCGCGGTCTATAATGGCGAAATGCGCCCGGTGCGCCGCCCGGCCGAGGATACCGACATCGGCCACATGCTGCCCTATCGCCGGGTCAGCTTCGGGCTCGACGCGATGGAACTGCGCGGCGGCGGGGGCAGCGATTTTGCCGCGATGCTCTCTTTGAAAGATTATCCCGACGCGACATCGCCCGGCCTGCTCGACGGGCTGCTCCGCCTCCCGTGCGAGATGGTCGTCACCGAAAGCTACGCCCCGACAGAGCGTCAGACCGCGCGCGAACGCATGGATCTTGCCCTGCGCCGCCTGCGCAGCGCGGACGAGGAAGCGGCCGCCGAACGGGCCGAGATGCTGTCCGCGCGCGACGCCCTGGGCGCAGGGGCGACGGGGTTTGGCGACCATCACCTCACTGTGCTCATCCGTGCCGGCGGGCTTTCCGCGCTCGACGACATGACCGCCGCCGCCGCCGCCGCGCTCGCCGATACGGGCGCAATCGCCGTGCGGGAGGACGTGAACCTGGAACCGGCGTTCTGGGGTCAGTTTCCGGGCAATGAAGGCTATCTCGTGCGCCGGGCGATGATCTCGACCGCGAACATGGCGGGCTTTGGCTCGCTCCATGGCTTTGCGCTGGGTCAGGCCGACGGCAACCATTGGGGCGATGCCGTCACCTTGTTGCAGACGACGAGCGCGACGCCGTTCTTCTTCAATTTCCACAGCGGCGACCTCGGCAATTTCTCCGTCATCGGGCCGTCGGGTTCGGGCAAGACGGTGGTGATGAATTTCCTCGCCGCGCAGGCGCAGAAGTTCGAGCCCCGCACCATCCTGTTCGACAAGGATCGCGGCGCGGAGGTGTTCGTGCGCGGCATTGGAGGGCGCTACGACCGCATTTCTTCGGGTGAGCGGACGGGGTTCAACCCGCTCTCCCTGCCCGATACGGCAGGCAATCGCGCATTCCTGCGCGACTGGCTCGGCCTCATGCTCAAGGCCGAAGGGCCGGAAGAACTTGCCACCATCGCGCAGGCGGTCGATGCCGCCTATGCCAATGATGCACGCCTGCGTCGCCTGCGCCATTTCCGCGAGCTTCTGTCGGGCGCGCGCCGTCCGATGCCGGGCGATCTGGCCGACCGGCTGTCCCCGTGGATCGAGGATGGCGAGCATGGCTGGCTGTTCGATAACGATGTCGACCGGCTCGACCTTACGAACCGCGTGCTGGGCTTCGACATGACGGCGCTGCTCGAAAATCCGCGCCTGCGCACGCCGGTGATGATGTATCTATTCCACAGGATCGAGGAACGGCTCGACGGGCAACCGACGATGATCCTCATCGACGAAGGGTGGAAGGCGCTCGACGACGAGGTGTTTGCCGCGCGCATCCGCGGTTGGCTGAAAACGCTGCGCAAACGGAACGCCTTGGTCGGTTTCGCGACGCAAAGCGCGCGCGACGCACTCGACAGCCGGATTTCCACCGCGCTGGTCGAACAGACCGCGACAATGATCTTCATGCCCAATTCGCGCGCGCGGGCGGAAGATTATTGCGATGGCTTCGGCCTGACCGAACACGAGCTTGCATTGATCAAGGGATTGCCGGCCCATTCGCGCTGCTTCCTCGTGCGGCAACCCGATGCCTCGGTCGTGGTGCGGCTCGACCTCTCCGGCGCGCCGGAAGTGCTCACCGTGCTCTCAGGCCGGGAGAGCATCGTTCGCAATCTCGACCGTATCCGCGCATCGGTCGGCGACGATCCCGCGCACTGGTACCCGCAATTGACGGGACAGCCGTGGCCGGGCGGAAGCGCCGATGATTTCGCGCTGTGGAACGCGGCGGAATGAACGGCTGCGCAACCGAACTGGACAATGTCGGCAACGGCATCGCCGCCGCGCTGCGCGGGGTGGATTGCCTCGCCGCCGACACGACGCAGGCCGCCTTCGGGCGCCTGTTCGGGGCGGGCGGCGCGCTGGTCCCGGCGCTCACGATCCTGCTCACATTGTTCGTGGCGCTGTTTGCGTTCGGCCTGCTCACCGGGCGCAGCCGGATCGGCGTTGCCGCACTGACCCCACGCATGATGACATTGGGCCTCGTGCTGACCTTCGCGACGAGCTGGGTCGCGTATCAGAGCGTGGTGTGGACCCTTGCCACCGGCGCGCCGGATCAGATCGCCTCGATCATCACCGGGAGCGAGGGCAGCGCCACCATCGCCTTTGCCGACAAGATCGACATCGCCTTTGCCGCGATCGGGCAGATCGCCGGGCCGGAGCAGCAGCAGGACATGAGCATGTTCTCCCCGCCGGGCCTGCTCTGGCTCGGTGCGACGCTTCTGCTCCTCGGCACCGTGGGCATATTGGTGACGACGCGGATCGCACTCGCCGTGCTGGTCGCGGTGGGGCCGGTGTTCGTGGTCATGGCGCTGTTTCCCGGCACGCGCGGCTTGTTCGCGGGCTGGTTGAAGGGCCTGGTCCTGCTCGCCATCGCGCCCTTGTTCGCGGTGCTGGGCGGCGGAATGATGCTCGAACTCGCGGTGCCGGTGCTCAATGCGCTGGGCCAGACGCCGGGTCAGATCGACCCGCGCGCGGCGATGGGGTTCTTCCTGATCGGGGCGGTGCATGTCGCGCTGATGATGCTGGCGATGAAGACCGCGACGGCGATGGTCGCCGGCTGGGACGTGTTCGGGCTGGCCGCGACCGGGGCGGAGGGCCGCACTACCGCCGCCGCGCAATCCGGTGCCGCCCTGCCTGCCCCGGCCGCGTCCGCGCCGCCGCCGGCGCCCGCGGTAAGCACCGACCGCCGCATCGCGCAGGCCATTCCCGTTCCCGCCCCCGCCAATGACCGGTTCGGCAGCACCCCGCCCGCCCCGACGGCGCGCGACATCCGCATCACCGCCCACACCGCGCATTCCGCCGGCCAGCCCGTCGCGAACGCGGGCCGGTCCCGCGCCCATGGCATCGGCAGCCGCTTTCGCAGCGCGCCCGCCCGCTCCACGGAGAAGTTGAAATGATCCGCCTGCTTTGCACGCTCGCCCTTGTCGCCGCGACGATGGCCGCGCCCGCCCGCGCCGACGATCCGCGCCTCGTCACCCGCATGTATGACGAAGGTGCCGTCGTCCGCATCGAAGGCCGCACCAATGTGCAGGCGACCGTCGCCTTTGCCGATGACGAGAAAATCGAGAATGTGGCCATCGGCGATTCCGCAAGCTGGCAGGTCACGCCGAACAAGCGCGCCAATCTGCTGTTCGTCAAACCGCTCGAACCGACGGCGGCGACCAACATGACCGTCGTCACCGATCGCCGCACCTATTACTTCGATCTTGTCGCAAGTCCGCGGGCCAAACCTCTGTATCAATTGCGCTTCGCCTATCCCGAAGAGCCGGAGGAGGACGCCCCCGCCCGCATGGCCGCCGCGCCCGGTTCGGTCGAGATGCAGGCCGCGACCGATCCGCTCGCCGTGACCGATCCGGCCTTGCTGAACTTCGCATGGGGGCGCAGCGGGGATGCCGCGCTGCTGCCCGAACGCGCCTATGACGATGGCGAGGTGACCTATCTCGCCTGGCCGCAGGGGCGCGCGGTGCCCGCCATCCTCGTCACCAATGCCGACGGGCGTGAAGGCCCGGTCAATTTTGCCGTCCGGGGCGAAAACATCATCATCGACGGCGTTCCTGCGCAAATCATCCTGCGTTCCGGCGACAATGATGCCTTTCTCGTGAACAACGGGCCGCCGCGCCCGCCGCGCAAGCTCAGCGATCGCGCGCTCGCCCGCGCGGCTGACCGCGCAATTGTGGAGCAGAACTGATGCGCCCCGCTGCCCGGCTTCCCGCCCATCCTGCCAATGACGTCGACCCGCGCGAAACCGAAAGCGCGGAAATCATCGACCTCGCCAGCCGCAATTCCTTTCCCGCCGTCACGCAGCGCAGGGGCAAGTCCGACGGGCTCGGCCTGGCCGCAGGCGTCGCCATCGTCGGCCTGCTGGGTGCGTTCACGCTTTGGGGCATGAACAGCGCGCGGATCGAACAGCCCGCCCCTGCACCGGTCGCCGCGCCGCCGGAAACCGTTGCGACCGCGCCCGTCGACGTGCCGTTGACCGTGCCGGACGCCCCGCCCGCGACGGCGCCCATGGCGATGCAGCAAGCCGATCCGGCCCCCGCGCCCGTCCTTTCCGCGCCGCCGCAGACCGCGACCGGTCCCGCCGCCAATCGCTATAGCAGCCCGACGCTCGTCTTCGATGCGGGCGGTGCACCGTCGGTTCCGGTCGGCGCGCCGGCACCGGGCGACACCGCGGCAGCCGGCAATTCCGCGTCCGATTTCGCAAGCCGCATCGGCGGTGTCGGCGGCGGCCCGGCACAAGCCGCCCGCATGGTCGACCCCGGCACGACGGTGACGCAAGGGACGCTGATCCCCGCGATCCTCGAAACCGCGATCGACACCGACGTGCCCGGATACGTCCGCGCCGTGGTCAGCCAGGACGTGAAAAGTTTCGACGGCCGCCGCGTGCTCGTCCCGCGCAGCAGCAGGCTCATCGGGCAGTATCAAAGCGGGCTGCAAGCCGGTCAGAAACGCGCCTATGTCATCTGGACCCGGCTGATCCGGCCCGATGGCGTGTCGGTCAATATCGGCTCGCCCGCGACCGGCTTCGATGGCACGACGGGCCTGCGCGGCAAGGTCGACAGCCATTTCTTCAAGCGGTTCGGATCGGCGATGCTCCTCTCCGTCGTGGGTGGATTGTCGGCGATGGGCACGGGCGGCGCTTCGGTCGTGCTGGGCGGCGGACAGAGCGCGGCGGCGGCCGCCGTGCAGGAAAACGGCAAGATCGGCCCGACCGTGCGCGTCCGGCAGGGCGAACCGATCCGCGTGTTCACCGCGCGCGATCTCGATTTTTCGACCGTGACGAAATGAATGCCGCGATCCTGCCGATGAGCCCGGACCTGCCCGCCGCCGACGTGCCAAGCGCGGGGAGCGTCTATCTCGATGCGTATCTCGCCCCGTTCCGTCCGTTCCTGTTGCGGGACACGGTGACGGAAATCCTCGTCAACGCGCCGGGCGAAGTGTGGGTGGAGGACGCGGGCGTCCCCGGGATGCAGCGGGTCGCCGTGCCCGAAATCGACGACCGGCTGGTACAGCGCCTTGCCGAGCAGGTCGCGCGGGTCAGCCATCAGGGCATCAACCGGGAGCATCCGCTGCTCGGCGCGACGCTGCCCGACGGGGCGCGCGTGCAATTTTGCGGGCCGCCCGCGACGCGGCGCCACTGGACCATGGCGATCCGGCGGCACCGGCGGCTGGACCTGCCGCTCGACGCCTATGACAGCGGGCCATTGCGCGGCGTTGCGGAACCGGCGCTCCCCGATGCGCAGGACACGCCGGTCGATTTCCTGCGCGCCGCGGTCCAGCATCGAAAGACCGTGCTGATTTCCGGCGGCACGTCGACGGGCAAGACCACCTTCCTGAACGCCTTGCTGGGCGAGATCCCGGCGCACGAACGTGTCATCCTCGTCGAGGATACGCCCGAGCTGAAGCTGCCGGGCGCAAACGGGGTCGGCCTTGTCGCGGTAAAGGGGGAGCTGGGCGAGGCGAAAATTACCGCGAACGAGCTGCTTCAGGCCGCGCTGCGCCTGCGGCCCGACCGGGTCGTGCTCGGCGAATTGCGCGGCGCGGAAAGCGTGAGCTTCCTGCGCGCGATCAACACCGGCCATCCCGGCAGCTTTTCCACCATCCACGCCAATTCGCTGCGCGGTGCGCTCGAACAGCTGGCCTTGATGGTAATGCAGACCGGCATCGGCCTCACCCGCACCGACACGCTCGAATATGCGGCGTCCGTCATCGATGTGATCGTGCAGCTCGGCCGGGTGGACGGGCGGCGCGGCATCGCGGCCATCGGGCGGAGCGCGGACATACTCGCGCAGATCGGCTGATCGCGGGCTGGTTCGCGCGCCCCCGTTTCGCATGTGCAGCATCGCGGGCTTGACCCCGCCGGGCCACAGGGCCAAGACGGCGGGGTGACACAGCATCTTCCCCCGCCCCCGCCGATCGATTTTTACGGCGATGCGCTGTTCCTCGATTTCGATGGAACGCTTGTCGAACTCGCCGACCGGCCCGACGGGGTCGTCGTTGGCGAGCCGCTCATTACATTGCTCCACGCATTGTCGGATCGGCTCGATGGCCGGCTCGCCCTCGTCAGCGGGCGCGACATCGCCACGCTAGACGGTTTCGGGATGGACGGCCTCGCCATCGCGGGGAGCCACGGGGCCGAATGGCGGCTCGCCGACGGAACGCTGAGCGAAACCGCCCGCCCTCCCGGCATGGACGATGCGCGCGGGCAGTTCGAACGCTTTGCCGATACCCACGACGGGGTCTTGTTCGAGGACAAGCCGCTGGGCGCCGCGCTGCACTACCGGCTGTCGCCGGAATGGGGCGATGAATGTGTCGCGCTTGCCGAAAATCTCGCGCAATCGTACGGTTTCCATGTGCAGCACGGCCACGAGATGGTCGAATTGCGCCGCGCCGGCGTCGACAAGGGCGTCGCCATCTCCGACATTCTGGAGCGCGCCCCGTTCGCAGGCCATCGCCCGATATTCCTGGGCGACGACGTCACCGACGAGGCCGGTTTCGAGCAGGTGACCCGGTCGGGCGGGCATGGCGTGTTGATCGGGACGATGCGCGCCACCGCCGCCAATTTTCGATTGCCCGATGTTAATTCCGTGAACGAATGGCTCGACCGGTCATTACGAAATTGAGAGCGGATCGAAGGAAACCCAGGGGGAAATCATGAGCCGTCTTATCGTCGTATCGAACCGCGTTTCCATGCCATCGCCCGACGGGGCGCAGGGCGGACTTGCCGTCGCGCTTCAGGCGGCCCTGCGCGAGAGCGGCGGATTGTGGTTCGGGTGGTCCGGCCGCGAGGTCGAGGAGTTCACCGGCAGCGTCAATTTCGAGGAAAGCGACGGCGTACGCTCCGCCGTGGTCGATCTCGAGGCGCAGGATGTCGAGGAATATTACAACGGCTTTGCCAATCGCACGCTCTGGCCGCTGTTCCACTACCGCGTCGACATCGCGAAATACAACCGCAGCTTCGGCGAGGGATACGAACGCGTGAACCGGCGCTTTGCCGAACCGCTCCATGTGATGATCGAGCCTGACGACGTGGTCTGGATCAATGATTATCATTTGATCCCGATGGCGATGCTGCTGCGCGATCGGGGGGTGCGCAACCGGATTGGTTTCTTCCTCCACACGCCCTGGCCGCCGACCCGCCTGCTCGTATCCCTGCCCTATCACGAGCGACTCGTGCGCTCGATGTTCTTCTACGACGTGATCGGGTTCCAGACCGAGGAATGGCTGGAAAGCTTCCGCCATTATTGCGAGCACGAGCTGGGCGGGCGCAGCGAGGGCGAATATATCCACGTCGGCGAAAAGATGGTGCGCGCGGTGGTGTGCCCCATCGGCATCGATTTCAAGAATTTCCGCGAGGCAAGCGAAACGCGCGAGGCGAACGCCATTGCCGAACGCATGCGCACCTCGCTGCGGCAGCTGACCATGATCGTTGGCGTCGACCGGCTCGATTATTCCAAGGGGATCGAGGAACGGCTCAACAGTTTCGAGCATCTGCTCCACACGCATGAAGAACTGCACCGCTCGGTCGTGCTCATCCAGGTCGCGCCCCCATCCCGCGGCGAGGTCGAGCAATATCAGAAGGTCCGTGAAAAGCTCAACGAGCTGGCCGGGCGCATCAATGGCGAGTTTGCCGAGGTGGACTGGACCCCGATCCGCTACGTCAATCGCGGTTATGCGCGGGCGGAACTCACCGCGCTTTACCGCGCGGCGCGGGTCGGGCTGGTCACGCCGCTGCGCGACGGGATGAACCTTGTGGCAAAGGAATATATCGCGGCGCAGGATCCCGAAGATCCGGGCGTGCTGATCCTGTCCCGCTTTGCCGGCGCCGCGTCGCAGATGAAGGAGGCGCTGCTCGTCAATCCCTACTCGCCGGAGGAGGTGGCCGAAGCCTTGCAGCAGGCGTTGAAGATGCCGCTATCCGAACGCAAGCGCCGCTTTGAATCATTGCTCGACGGGGTGCGGACCGAGGATGTCCATTGGTGGCGGGAGAAATTCGTCGCGATGATTACGGAGACCAAGGTTCCCCCCGGGAAGGGATAACTCTGGGCCGACCCGCTGCCCGCAATATCTTTGCGCGATCCCCATAACGGGCAATTGCCTAAGGGCGCCTAAGGATAAATTAGGGTCGGACTCTCATATGAGGCAATGATGAAGCCTCATCTGCTCAGATTTGCTGACTGGCTGAAGATTTCTTCGGTACCGGACAAGCTTGCGATCGCGCAGCACGACGAGTTGCAGCGTCAGATCCCGATGCTTTATGCGGTGTTGAGCGTCAACGCCGTCGCGGTGGCGGCGACCCATTTCTACGTCGCCCCGCTTTACATGACCTTGTGGATCCCGCTCCTCCTCGTCACGATGAGCACGTTGCGCGCCATCGCGTGGCGGTATCGGCCGCGGATGGATGTGAATGCGGCCGGGGCCATCCGTATGTTGCGCCGCACGACCATGCTCGCCGCCTTCATCGCCTTTGCCTATGTAAGCTGGTCACTCGCCCTGTACGGCTTTGCCCGGGACGAGCAGCGCGCCCATGTCGCGCTTTTCATTGCGACGACGGTGATCGGATGCATCGCGTGCCTCACCTATCTGCCGCAGGCCGCCTTGCTCGTCACCGTCATCGTGATGGTGCCCTATCTTTCGTATCAGCTGTCGATGGGCGGGCCGATCTACACCGCGATCGCGTTCAACATCCTGCTCGTGCTCATCATGTTGATCCGGGTGCTGCTCAACAATTTCCATGGCTTTCAAAAGCTGGTCGAGGCCCGCATCGAGGGCGAGCGTCTGCACGAGGAGGTTACCCATCTTGCCAATACCGACACGCTGACCGGGCTGCCCAACCGGCGCTATTTCTTTTCCAAGAGCACCGCCATGATGGAGCGATGCGCGCGAGACGGGACGGCGCTCGTTTTCGGCACCATCGACCTCGACCGGTTCAAGGCGGCGAACGACACGTTCGGCCATGCGCTCTGCGACACGCTGCTGGCCGAGGTGGCCGAACGGCTGCGCGATGCGCTTGGAAAGGAGGCGATGATCGCGCGGCTGGGCGGGGACGAATTCGCCTTTGTGATGGAGACCGACCTGCGCCGCGCAGAGCAGCTGGCGCAGACGGCATGCCGCAAGATCGCGCAGCCATTTCACCTGGGCGACACGAAAATCACCATCGGCGCAAGCTGCGGCCTCGCGATGCGCAGCGACGAACACACGAACATCGTCTCGCTCTACGATCAGGCCGACTACGCGCTCTACTACGCCAAGAATCACCAGCGCGGTTCGTCCATCACCTATTCCGCCGAGTTGGATCAGACGATGCGCCACCAACGCCGGCTGGAAACCGCCCTGCAAAACGCCGATTACGAGGCGGAATTCGATATCAACCTGCAACCGATCGTGCGGCTGTCCGACTTTCACATCATGGGGGGCGAAACGCTCGCACGCTGGAACAGCCCCACGCTCGGACCTGTGGCGCCCGCCGTGTTCATTCCGGTGGCCGAACGGTTGGGGCTCATCAACCGGCTAAGCCTCGTTCTGCTCGGAAAAATGCTGCGTACGCTTGGCCAGATGCCGCAAAGCGTCGTCCTGGGGTTCAACCTGTCGGCATACGATCTGGCGAGCGAAGAGACGGTCGCCGCCATCGCCGACTGCATCCGGGACAGCGGTGTCGATGCCTCGCGCCTCGTGCTGGAGCTTACGGAAACGGCGATGCTGCGCGATCTGGAGCTGGCACATCGGGCGATGGAGGAGTTTCACGCGCTGGGCGCACGGATCGCGCTCGACGATTTCGGGACCGGGCAATCGAGCCTGAGCTATCTGCACAAGCTGCCCATCGACGTCGTGAAGCTCGACCGGTCCTTCATCGTGGAGAGCCGGATGACGCGGAGCCGCGACCTGCTTCAGGCGGTTATAACGCTGTGCCGCACCATGGGGCTGCCCTGCGTGGCCGAAGGGGTGGAGGAGACGGAGCAGCTCGACATGCTCCGCGCGATGGGCTGCGAAAATATTCAGGGCAACCTATTCAGCGCGCCCCTCACCGTCGCGCAGTTCGAGGATCTGGTGAAGGAAGCACCGGGCCGTTCCGTCTCGGTCGCCTGAACCTCGCCGGGTTATCCTGACCCGCCCCGGCTTTATCCGCCGCGGAGCAATTGCACCCCGTAATCCCGCTCGAACAGATAGAGCAGCGTGCGTGCCGCATCGCCGCGTGCGCCCGTCAATCCGCCATCGCGTTCGATCAAAAGACGCGCATCGTCATGCGCCGGCTCAAGAAGATCGCCGATCTGTTCGGGCGTCGCCACGGCAAAGGCATGTTCGCCCGATTGGCGCGTGCCCAGCAGTTCGCCGCCTCCGCGCAAACGCAAATCCTCCTCTGCCAGCCGGAACCCGTCCTGCGTCTCCCGCATGAGCGCGAGCCGGTCGCGCGCCGTCTCGCTCAACGCCTGCCCGCGCAGCAGCAGGCACACCGATTCTGCCGCCCCGCGCCCGACCCGCCCACGCAGCTGGTGCAGCTGGGCAAGACCGAAACGCTCCGCCTGCTCGATAATCATGAGCGAGGCATTGGGCACGTTGACCCCCACCTCGATCACCGTCGTCGCGACGAGCACCTGCATCTCGCCGCTCGCGAAACGCTGCATGTTGGCGTCCTTCACATCGCCGGGCAATTGTCCGTGCACCAACGTCACCCGGTCGCCCAGCACGTCGCGCAACGCATCGAAACGCTCTTCTGCCGCGGCGAGATCGGCGCGTTCGTTTTCATGCACCATCGGACAGACCCAGTACGCCTGCCCCCCGCCCTCGACATGGCGGCGCAGGCCGGCGACGACATCGTCCATCCGCTCCACCGCGACGACGCGCGTGTCGATCGGCTTGCGCCCCGGCGGCAACTCGTCGAGTTTCGACACCTCCATCTCGCCATATTGCGCGAGCGTCAGCGTGCGCGGAATGGGCGTCGCCGTCATGGCGAGGCAGTGGGCCGTCCCCTTCGCCTTCTGCGTGAGCAGGAGCCGTTGCCCCACGCCAAACCGATGCTGCTCATCGATGACGACGAGCGCGAGATTGCGATAATTGACCGCATCCTGAAATATGGCATGGGTGCCGACGATGATGTCGATCGTGCCGTCCATCAATCCCATCAACGTCGCCTGACGCGCGCGCCCCTTGTCCCGGCCGGTCAGGATCGCGATCTCGACCCCGGTGCCGCGCGCCATTTCGGTGAGCGTCTCGTAATGCTGCCGCGCGAGGATTTCGGTCGGGGCGAGCATCGCGGCCTGCGCGCCGGCCTCCACCGCGATCAGCATGGCGGTAAGCGCGACGACCGTCTTGCCCGATCCGACGTCCCCCTGAAGCAGGCGCAGCATGGGATATTCCTGCGCCATGTCGCCCTCGATCTCGCGAATCGACCGCTGCTGCGCCCCGGTCAGCGAGAAAGGAAGCTTCAACCGGTCGCGCAGATGCCCGTCCCCCTGCAAGGACGGCCCGCGCCGCCGGCGATTGTCGGCCTTCACCAGCATCAGCGCCAACGCGCTCGCAAACAATTCGTCATAGGCGAGCCGGTCGCGCGCCTCCCGATGCCCGCCGCGATGGGCGAGCACGAGCGCATCGCGCCAATCGGGCCAGCCGCGCTTTTCCTTCAACCCCGCATCGACCCATTCGGGCAGTTCGGGCACCAGCCCCAGCGCCTGCTCCACCATCGCGGCAAGCCGGTTCTGCGTCAGCCCGTCGGCCAGCGGATAGACCGGCTCGCACGCCGCCCCCATCACTGCCGCGCCGTCGGGCGAAACGTGATCGGGATGGACGATCTGCAACATGTCGCCATATTGCTCGAGCTTGCCCGCCACCCATCGCGCCTCGCCGGTGGGCAGCAGTTTCCGCGCCGAATAGGACGCGCGCCCGAAATAGGTGAGCGCGACCATATTGCCGGCCGCATCGCGCGCCTGCACGCGGAACGGGCCGCGCCCGGTGCTGCTCCCGCGATGATCGGTGACGGTCAGGTGGATGATGATATGTTCGCCCACCTGCGCCTCGTCCAAATCGGCGACCTGCCGCCGTTCGACGAAACGGTCGGGCAGGTGATAGATGAAATCCTTCACCCGCCGCAGCCCCAGGCGGTTCAACGGTTTTTCCAGTTTCGGCCCCACGCCTTTCAACGTGTCGGCACTGGCGAACAGGGGATTGAGCCTTTCGGGACGCATGGCGGCGGCTATAGCGGTGTTTTTCGCCGCTTGCACCGCGCAAGCGCGCTCGCTACCCGGTTTTCATGGCCGATCCTGTTCCCTTTCACGAACCCGCCCGCTTCGCCCGCGCGAAATTCCGTGCCTGGCACCGCGGCACGCGGGAGGCCGATTTCATGATCGGCGGTTTTTTCGACAAATATTCCAACACGTGGGACGAAGGCGAACTGAAATGGTTCGAAACCCTGCTGGACGAGGATGACGTCGACATCATGGCATGGGCGCTGGGCGTACAACCCGCCCCGCCGCTTTACGAAGGGCCGATGATGGACGCGATGCGCCGGCTCGATTACGTGCACGTCCACCGATAACCCCCGCGGGAACCGCCCCGCCCCCCGTTCGTCCCGAAGGACACATGGCCGAAATTTCCGATATCACCACCGCCCGGCGCCCGTTGGTGCTGTCCTCCCTCGCGCGCGGCGCGTTGCCGATGGTCATGGCCGATCTGGCGCGCGGGGCGAAGGGCCGCGCCGTGTTCATCGCCCCCGACGAACAGGCGATGGCCGCCGTCGCCGACGCGGCCCCGTTCTTCGCTCCCGAATTGCAGGTCATCGAATTCCCGGCATGGGACTGCCTCCCCTATGACCGGTCGAGCCCGGCGCTCTCGGTCAGCGCGCGCCGCCTCTCCGCGCTTCAGGCGTTGCAGAGGAAACGCAACGGGCCGCAATTGCTCGTCACCACGGTCAATGCGGTGTTGCAGCGCGTCCTGACGCCGTTCCGCATCCGGGAGGCCACGCGCCTGCTCGAACCGGGCATGTCGGTCGGGCATGAAAGCCTGATCGCGCTGTTGCAGCGGCAGGGTTACAGCCGCGCCGACACCGCCATCGACGCAGGCGAATTCGCGGTGCGCGGCTCGATCTTCGACATCGTGCCGTCAGGCCTTGGCGAAAAGGACAAGCGGCTCGGCCTCCGGCTCGATTTCTTCGGCGACGAGCTGGAGACATTGCGCCTCTACGATCCGGGCGATCAGCGCAGCACGGGTTCGGTGAAAAGCCACCTCCTGCTCCCCGCGAGCGAGGCCTTGCTCGACGACGATACGATCAAGCGGTTTCGCGGGCGTTATCGCGAAATGTTCGGCGCCGCCGCCACGTCCGACCCGCTGTATCAGGCGGTGAGCGAAGGCCGGCGACAGGCCGGGATGGAGCACTGGCTGCCCCTGTTCGAGGAAAAGCTGGCGACGCTGTTCGACCATCTGGATCCGGACGACCTTGCGGTGGTGGATGGCGGGGCGATCCGGTCGGGCGAAACGCGGCTGGAGGAGATCGCCGATTATTTCCGCGCCCGCCGCGAAAGCGCCGCGCAGGCACCCGGAAGCTATCGTCCGCTGGCGCCCGAATCGCTCTATCTGTCGGAGGCGGAATGGAGCGCGCGCATGGCGGAGCGGCCCATTCACCGCACCTCGATCTTCGCCGAGCCGGAAAGCGACGGCGTGGTCGATTTCGGCCTTCATTCCGCGCGTGATTTCGCCCCCGAACGCAGCCGCGGCGAAAACGTCTACGAAGCGGCGGCCGCTCACCTTGGAAAAGTGGCGAAGGGGGGGCGCAAACCCATCCTCGCCACCTATTCCGAAGGATCGCGTGCCCGCATCGTCAGCCAGCTTGGCGAGGCGGGCAAGAGTGCGCCGGCCATCGCCGACGGGTGGCAGGATGCGCTCGGCATCGCGGCGAAGGGCAAGGCGGTCGCCGTCGTGCTCCCGCTGGAATCCGGGTTTGCCAACGACGACCTCGACGTCCTGACCGAGCGCGATCTTCTGGGCGATCGGCTGGTCCGCCGGAAAAAGCGCAAGAAGGACGCCGACGCCTTCATGGCGGAGCTGGCCGCGCTCACCCCCGGCGATCTCGTCGTGCACATGGATCACGGGATCGGGCGCTATCTCGGTCTCGACCCGATCACCGTGGGCAAGAGCAAGCACGATTGCGTCACGCTCGAATATCACGGCGGGGACAAGCTTTATATTCCCGTCGAAAATCTCGACGTCTTGTCCCGTTACGGCAGCGAATCCGAAGGGGTCACGCTCGACAGGCTGGGCGGCGAGGCGTGGCAGAAGCGCAAGAGCCGGCTTAAGGAGCGCATCCGCGAAATCGCGCATGATTTGCTGCGCACGGCGGCGAAACGCGCGCTTCAAAAAGCGCCCGTCATCGAACCGGACGAGCAGAGTTACGCCCCCTTCGTCGATCGCTTCCCCTGGAACGAGACGGACGATCAGGAACGCGCCATCGGCGACGTGCTCGGCGATCTGGCCGATGGGCGGGCGATGGACCGGCTGGTGTGCGGCGATGTCGGTTTCGGCAAGACCGAGGTCGCCCTTCGCGCCGCCTTCGTCGCGGCGATGAGCGGGCGTCAGGTCGTGATGATCGCACCCACGACCCTGCTCGCCCGGCAACATTACAGCAATTTCGTCGAACGGTTCGGCGGCTTCCCGCTCAATATCGGGCGGCTGTCCCGGCTCGTGCCCGCAAAGGAAGCGACCGCCACGCGCGCGGGCCTCGCCGATGGCACCATCGACATCGTCGTCGGCACCCACGCGATCCTGTCCAAATCGGTCGAGTTCAAGCGGCTCGGCCTCGTCATCGTGGATGAGGAGCAGCGGTTCGGCGTCACCCACAAGGAAAAGCTGAAAGCGCTGCGCTCCAATGTCCACGTCCTCACCCTGACCGCGACGCCGATCCCGCGCACCTTGCAGATGGCGATGTCGGGCCTGCGCGAATTGTCGGTGATACAGACCCCGCCAGTCGACCGGCTCGCCGTGCGGACCTATGTCATGGAATGGGACGACATGGTCATGCGGGAGGCTTTGCTGCGCGAGCATCATCGCGGCGGGCAGAGTTTCATCGTCGTGCCGCGCATCTCCGACATGCCGGAAATCGAGGATTGGCTGCGCGAATATGTGCCGGAGGTGAAGGCCGTGTTCGCCCACGGGCAGATGGGCGCGAACGAGGTGGAAGAGCGGATGAGCGCCTTCTACGAAAAGAAATATGACGTGCTGCTTTCGACCACCATCGTGGAAAGCGGCCTCGACATTCCGTCGGCCAATACGATCATCATCCACCGTGCCGACCGGTTCGGCCTCGCGCAATTGTATCAGCTGCGCGGGCGGGTGGGCCGCTCGAAACTGCGGGCCTATGCCTATCTCACGCACACGCGCGGCGAACAATTGTCCGAGGTCGCGGAAAAGCGGCTCAAGGTGCTGGGCGATCTCGATTCGCTGGGCGCGGGGTTTCAGCTGGCGAGCCACGATCTCGACCATCGCGGCGCGGGCAATCTGCTCGGCGACGAACAATCGGGGCAGATCCGCGAGGTTGGCTTCGAACTGTACCAATCCATGCTGGAGGACGCGATTCTGGCCGCAAAGGCGGGCGACGCCGGGCTGGAGGAAGACCGCAGCGGATTGTCGCCGCAGATTACCGTCGATGCGCCGATCATGATTCCGGAGGATTACGTCCCCGACCTCGCCGTGCGCATGGCGCTCTATCGCCGGTTGAACGATGCCGCCGACAGCGAGGCGATCGAGGCGCTCGCCGCAGAGATGATCGACCGGTTCGGCCCCCTCCCCTCCGCGACCGAAAACCTGGTCCGCCTGATCGAGATCAAGGCGCTCGCGGTGGAGGCCTGCATCGCGAAGATCGATGTCGGCGCACGCGGCACTCTGGTCAGTTTCCACAACGACAGCTTTCCCGAACCGGCCGGGCTCATCGCCTATGTCGAGCGGTTGAAGGGCACGGCGAAACTGCGGCCCGACATGAAGCTGGTCATCAATCGCGCGTGGGGCGATCCGAAGGCGCGGCTTCACGGCCTGCACCAGCTGACCAAGGGGCTTGCGGGCGTCGTGCGGCGCGCGGCAAGGGCGAAATCATCGGCGTGAAGACGCGCCCGCGTTGCCAAGCCCGCCCCCGCCCCATAGGGTCGCGCGCCAAAGGGGAAGGATACGCCGCATGACCGAGCTGAAACCGATTTACGAAAAGCTCAGCCTGTTCGTGTCGCCGACCGAGCGTGCGCAGGAGGCCGCGGCCCCGCTGCGCGATGCGCATGACTGGGTTCCGCTGGCCGAGGCGGATGCGATCGTGGTGCTGGGCGGCGACGGTTTCATGCTGACCGCGCTGCATACCATGCTCGACGCCGGGCGGATCGTGCCCGCCTACGGGCTCAACCTCGGCACGGTCGGCTTTCTCATGAACAGGTACAAGAGCGCCCGCCCGTTGATGGAGCGGCTCGCCCGCGCAAAGCCGCTCACCGTGTCGCCGCTTTTCATGAAGGCCGTTCGCCAGGACGGGTCGAGCTTCGAGAACTGCGCCATCAACGAGGTGTCGTTGCTGCGCGAAACGCGGCAGACGGCCAAGCTGGAGGTGTCGGTCGGCGGGAAGGTACGGATCCCGGAACTCGCATGCGACGGGGTGCTGGTGGCGACGCCGGCGGGATCGACGGCCTATAATTTTTCCGCGAACGGCCCGATCCTTCCGCTCGCATCGGGGCAGCTCGCCCTCACCCCGATCAGCGCATTTCGCCCGCGCCGGTGGAAAGGCGCGATCCTGCCCGATCACCTGCCGATCGCGTTCCGCGTGCTGGAGGCGGAAAAACGCCCGGTTTCCGCCGTCGCCGATCAGAAGGAAGTGCGCAACATCGCCACGATCGAGGTCCGCGTCGCGCATGAACGCGACCTCACCTTGCTGTTCGATCCGGGCCATAGCCTGGACGAGCGGATCGTGACCGAACAATTCGTGATCTGAGCGAAGATTTTTGCGATTTTTTTGCCGGAGACGGCTTGTCAAAAATCTCAGCGCTGTTATACGCCCGGTCCTGCCTTGCAAAGGGCTGCTCCCCGATAGCTCAGCGGTAGAGTAGGTGACTGTTAATCACTTGGCCGTAGGTTCGAATCCTACTCGGGGAGCCACTATCTCTTTTCATCGACGTGCAATTTGGGGCAGGAACCTTGCGTTTCTGCCGTTTTTGCGCTGTCTGATGGTGCATGGAAGTGCATAAAAGAGCAGCTAAGCGCGGACAGTTTGGGGGCCTTTTTGGGGGCCTCGTTTTGGCAGCAAAACCATGCTGACCGATGCGGTTTGTCGAACGGCGAAACCGGCTACCAAGGATCGGAAGCTTTCCGATTCGGGTGGCCTTTTTCTATTGGTGAAGCCGACCGGCTCCAAGAGCTGGAAATACAAGTATCGCCTGCCCGACGGTCGCGAGAAGAAGCTCACGATCGGCACCTATCCGCAAGTGACCTTGGCCGAGGCCCGGAAGGCACGGGATCTCGCGCGCGAGCAACTGACGTCCGGCATCGACCCATCGGCGGAGAAAAAGCGGCGAAAGGCGGCGAATGCGCTGGCTGCGCTCGAAACCTTCGAAGCGGTCGCGCGGGCTTGGCATCGCGAGAAAGAATCCACGCTCACTCCGCGATACGCAAAACAGGTTCTAGTTCGGCTCGAGGAGAACATGTTCCCGCATATCGGCGCGTTACCGATCGACAAGGTTCAACCGCCGCAGGTGCTCGAAGCAATACGCAAGATCGAGGCGCGCGGCTCGAAGGAAATGGCGCATCGGGTGCGAACGCATACTTCCGACGTGTTTGTCTGGGCGATCGCGTCGGGTATCTGCCAGCAGGATCCTGCCGCGATCATTCGCAAGGCATTGAAGCCGACCGATCCGAAGCTTCGTCCTGCCCGCACCAAGCTGAAGGACGCACGCAAGGTTCTCACCTCGACCGAGGCGCTCAACGATATCTGGTGGGCAACACGGCTCGCCTCCCGATTGCTGGCCTTGACCGCGGCGCGTCCGGGCGTGATACGGTTGGCCGAGCGTACCGAGTTCGAGAATCTGGACGGAAAGCAGCCGATCTGGCGAATTCCGGCCGGGAAGATGAAACTCACCCGCGAGCGCAAACGCGACGCGGCCTTCGAATTCGTTATGCCGCTCTCGCGCCAATCTGTCGAAACGGTGAAGGCGGCGATGGAAGCGAGCCCCAGCCCACAATGGCTGTTTCCCGGCATTGGAAGCTGGCGCAAACCGATCAGCGATTCGACACTCAGCAAACACTATCGCGATGCGGGCCTCGCGGGGCGGCATGTACCGCATGGCTGGCGTTCCAGCTTTTCCACGATCATGAACGAACGCGCGGCGGTGGAGGATCGCGAACGCGACCGTGCGATCATCGACCTGATGCTGGCGCACGTGCCCGAGGGCGTCGAGGCAGCCTACAATCGGGCCGCCTACATGCCTCGCCGGCGCGAACTGGCACAGGTCTGGGCGGACCTATTGATGGACGGCATGCCTCTGCCCGGAACGCTTATCCCGCGCTGACGCGCGCAGGAGGCCGCGCATGACGGCCTCGGTTTTCGGTGACAAGCTTGCGGGTGGCAGTGACAACGTCACGAGCTTTGGCGCGATCGCGGCGCAGCTGGTCGGCGTCAAACTGGACCGCAAGGTGCGCGCGCGGCTCGGCCGGGGCGACAGCCCGCGCAGCGGCGAACCTGTCTGGCGCAACAGCTATTCCCGCGGTCAGATGGAGGACCGCCTTTGGCGACCGATCCACGATGGCACGAAGCGAGGCGGGGCACGCTGGACGCGGGCGCTGCTGAAGCGTGCACGGGAACTCGAATTCGCCTCGCGGCTCAAACGGCGCGAGAAATTGCCTGGAAGCGAGAACGGTGTGATCGGCCATGTCGGGCTTGAGGTGCTCGAATACATGTTTGGCATCGTCGACTATGCAACGGGACGGCTCGAACCTGCTATCGCGACGATCGCCGATGCAATCGGACGATCATACTCCGCAACCCACCGCGCCCTCGTTCGGCTGCGCGAATGCGGCTTCCTCCGCTGGATGCGACGCAGCGAACCGATCGAGAACCCCGAACCCGACAGCCCGCAGGTCAGGCAAATCAGTAATGCTTACGCTTTGCTCGTGCCCGAACAGATGCGCAACTGGCTCGGCCGGCTCCTTCGACCAGCGCCGACGCCAGCTTGCGCGCAGGACCGCTTGGCGGCCGACAGGGAGGAACTGGACCGGATCGCGGCAAACATGACCGCCACGGACTGGCAAGCAGCGTTCGGCGCGACGAAGAACGGAGACATTCTGGCCGATGTCGCTCGCGCAATCGACGCCCGCGATGCTCTGACCGCGAATCCTCCAGTGCTGGAGAAACCGGGGGATCATTCTGATCCATGAAAGGAATGAGAAGGCTTTCGCCTTCTCATGCGCGGGCTGCGCCCCATATCTTTGCTGACCGGCCCCGAAACGTTCAAACAAAACTGGAAAACACCGACGGCCGCACCGTCGGACGGAGCGGCTTGCGCCGCTCCGGTGCTTGGCGAGGGCCAAGGGGGCAAAAGCTGTGCCAACCATGACGGTATCGCAAGTCGTGTTGTTCCTCTTTCTCAAAGACTTGCAGCGCGGCCACAAAGCACTTTCGCCGTTTGTTCGCGTTGATATAGTAGCTCCATGGGGAAATTTCGTATCTGGCCGGTCGCTTTTCGATCCCTTCAGCACATGATCGATAACCGAATAATATTGCGCGTCGGTTGTGTAGATTGCGGACATTTTTTCGACGCGGATCTCTCGGCTCTATATCGAGCACGCGGCGGCGAGTTCTCCCTGATCGGCCAGACCTGCACCTGTCGACTTACGATCTGCCGGGGAACGGGATATTTCGTGGCCGCGCGATCCATGAATGAGCCGCTGTCGACGCTGACGCGGAGCGGAGATGATCCACTCAAGCTGGGCGGTTTGAATGCCACCGACCTCGAACCGCCCAGCCCGCCAGATCCTTCCGGCGGGCGTCACGGCTCGATCAGTCGTTTTGTGCATCATATCGCAACACAGGCTTCAGCTGCCTGATAAAGCGGCCGCGCCGGGAAACTGCGGCGGAGCGCTCTAACTCATTTGCATCAAAACCGGGGCAAAAAGCCTGCGGGCGAGGCGTGGGGGCAAGCGCGGCGCTCCGGGTGGCAGTGAGGTGTCGACCGGATCACTCTCGCGCGAGCGGCCCGATGGATTGCGGCCGGCGCCCACACACGCTGCATCGAAATCGTTCGGCCGCGCCCTCGAGGCCGATCGGCCAGCGCATCTCATGGAACCGCGTGACGACCGCGCGGCCTGACAGCATGGCGCGATGGCCGCAACTGCAACGCAGCTCGACATCGTATCCGTGCCTAGAAAAGTCGTGGATGGTTCGGAAGTGTTTGCTGCCCATTCGCTCTATAGAACGAAATAAGAACATGTCAGCAAGGTGTCGCGCCGCAACACTGGGCAAAACTCTGCGAGCTGCAAGGCCGGTGGACTAGTTCCGGTGCGTGCAGCCCGGAACTAGTCCACCTTCTCGGCTAGGCAGCGTTACCGCTGCTGATGATAAGCTCGCCAAACGTCCGCCCATTGTCATTGCCCGCGATCGTATAGCGCACATCCTCTTGGCGCATATCGAACCCGGCGAAGATCCTGCGCACCTCGGGATGATCGTTAATCGACAGCACGAACGATCCCCGCAAGCCGCGCAGCTGCTTGGCCATGCGCTCGAACTGGCTCCGGTCGAACAGGTCGGCGCCATAGTCCCCTTCGCTGCCGAAATATGGCGGGTCGAGATAGAACAGCGTGCCCGGCCGATCGTATCGGGCGATGAATGCGCTCCAGTCGAGCCGCTCGATCACAACGCCGGCAAGCCGTTCATGGATCGCCTCGAGCATCGGGCCAAGCTTCGTGACATCGAACCGACCGGCCCCGATCGGATTCACGCCGTAGTTGCGGCCCGCGACCTTGCCACCGAAAGCCAAGCGCTGGATATATAGGAACCGCGCCGAGCGCTGCAGGTCGGTCAACGTCGACGGATCTTGGGCCACGAGCTTTTCGAAATTGGCGCGGCTCGAAATTTGCCAGCGGATCATCTCGATGAAGGCAACGTAATGATGCTGCAGCACCCGGAAAAACGTGCTGACATCCTCGGACCAGTCATTGATGACTTCGACACGCGGGCGTTCGGTGCGGCGAAAGAACACGCCCCCCATGCCAACGAATACCTCGGCATAGGTCGTGTGCGGGATCGAGGCGATCAGTGGGACGAGCCGCTTCGCGAGGTTGCGCTTGCCGCCGATATAGGGCGCGGCGGGCCGCACCGGATCGATCGGCGAAAGAGCGGGTGCCAGGTTACTATTCATTAACGAAAACTCCGTATGCCCGCCGTGCCTCTCGAGGGCAGGCGGGATGATCCCTTGGCGGGACCGATGGGGACATGACGAAGCTCTTTTTCGTCGGAACTGGGCGTTGCTGCGCCCGTTCCCCCGCCTCACCGGCGGGCGGAATTCGTATCAGGCGGTGGCCGATGGCGGAGCATAAGGCGTAAAATCCACCGCCTTCAGCCCGAGCCAGTCGTTCACCTCCATCATGCGCGACATGAGCGGCTCGATCTCATTGAGCATGAAGACGTCGAGCGCCTTCTGCACATCACCGAACCCGCCATTGTTTTCGGGAATGATCGCGACGAGCTGCGGCGGCGTGCGATGGGCGGCCAGCATCTCGTCGCGGCTCACGCGCTTCACATTCAGGAATTCGTCCTTCGCCGCGACCTCGCTGATCGGGATGATCTTCACATCGTCTTTGCCACCCGCCGGCGCATGCAGGAACAGGTTGCGAAAATTGCCCGGTCCCTTCGACTGACGAAGCGCCTCACGCACCTGGTCGGCGTCCTCGTTGCTCATCCCCGCGCCCGAGGCGTAAAAGATGAAGCCCGCGTGGCTCCCGTTGAGATAATAGCGGCGCCGGAACAGGGTCGCGGCCTCGCCGAGTAGCCCGGCCTGCAGAGCCCCGAAGAATTCCGGCACGCCATAGATCTCCTGCGCCGGATGTTCCTGCAGCAGCTGGTGGACGTGGCCCGGCTCGAACGCATGTTCCTGGCGCCAACCCGGCACGAAGAAGAAGTGCCCCTCGTCGACGCCGCGCCGCATGTAGCGTGCCAGCGCATGGCGCAGCTGCATCGGGCGCCCGGCGAGATTGTCGCGGAGCTCGAGATAGCCATTGCCGAGGCTGAGGAAGTCGAGCGCCCATTTGCGAAAGTTCGCGCGGTCGAGCCAGCGCGACGGGACGAAGTGCTTCACCAGCAGGTTCACCTTCAGCCGGATGCAGCTCGCATGCGGTCCCGGCATGTCGAATGCGCGCGCAAGGCCGCATTGCGACACCGGCGGCACGTACCACCGGCCATTCGTGACGCTTTCGATATAGCCGAGCATGCTGGATCGATCGAGAACCGGCTCCGGCTCGCCGAAGCTGAAGGCGGTGACGCCGCGCTTGCCGTCCTGGTCGATCGTCGCCGTCGCCGCGGCCCGCTCCATCGCCTGGCCCTGCGCATCGTAAATCGTGACAGGCTGCGCCATCAAAAAATCTCCATCGTGGATTTCTGGCCCGCGGCGTCGCCGTCGAGCGGTTCGTTGAAAAGGACGTGCATCACCGCCCACGCGACATCGGCATGGCCGGTGTCCTCGCTGCGGGATGCGACATAGGTCAGCTGCTGGCCCGACTTCGTCAGCTGCGGCCGGATCGACAGGAAGCTGGCGGTGATGTCCTTATCGCCCGCATCGAACTCGAGCCGGCCGGCGCGGATGACGTTCTTCGCCTTGAGCACCATGAGGTTCTTCACCTGGGCTGAATACGTGATGCCGCGCGCCGCCGGGAACTTCGGCCGGATCAGCTGCAGCACCGCTGCGCCAACCCCGGTCGTATCGATGCCGATGTCCACCACGTTATAGCGGCCCATCATGTCCTCGATCGCGGCGGCCTGCAGTTCGAAATCACCGCGCAGCCGACGCTTGTCCAGCACGCGGAACGGCGCGCCCTTTTTCGTCGGCAGGGCAATCACGACGAGCGCGGCATCGTCGCCCTGCGCACTTTCCTGCGGATCGTAGCCGATCGCGACCTCGCCATCGCCGAACGGGCGCAGGCCATAGGGATCGAAATCGCGCCATTTGTCGTCGGCATCGACGCGGCAACGGTTGAGCAGCGCCATCGGAAAGGCCGATTGCGCATCGTCGACGAACTCGCACAGATAGAGATTGGCGAAGACGTCGGGCGACTTACGCCGTCGCAGATCCGCAATGTCGAACAGGTCGCATCCGCTGGCCGCCGCGTCCTCGATCGTGACGCGCTGCCGCCAGATACCATCGGCGCACAACACGCCGTCGCGCAAATCGTCGGCCGAATAGGCTTCGATCTTCGTCCAGTCCTTCTTGGGCTTGCCCTCGTTGAACCATTCGCCCGACCATTTGCGATAGGCGCCATGCCCGGTGCTCGATGGCGTCGAAAAATAGGTCTCGCGATATCGCTTCTGGCTCGCCATGCCGCTGGCGACCTCATCGATGCGTTCAAAATCCTGCGCCCAGAAACACTCGTCGTAATAGAAATTACCGTGTTCGCCCTGCGCGGTACGATAGTTCGCGCCGAGGAAGAATAGCGTCGGCCGTTCCAGCGGCTTGCCGTCCTCGTCATCGCCGCGATCGATGAGCATGTGCTCACCCTTCAGCATGACGCCGGTGACGCGGAACACGAACTCGATGATATAGCGGCGGAAGATCTCGGCCTGCCGGCGCGAAGCGGACAGGAAGATCTGGTTCCGCCCGGTGTCGAGCGCATCGATCAAAGCTTCGCGCGCGAAATACCAGGTCGCGCCGATCTGTCGGCTCTTCAGGATGAACCGGGTGCGCTGGTTGGCATTGGCCCACCACGTACCCTGGTATCCGAAACATTCCTTCTCGAACGCGGCTTTGAGCTGCGCGGCCATATCGGCATCGATCAGGTTGGGCCGCTTCGGCTTCTTCGGCCCGGCATTGCGATTGGCGACCTTGGGATTGAGATCGGCCTCGTTCCCGCTGTCGCGATAGCGGCGGCATCGTTCGAACCGCTCGATCTGGCGGCCGAGCAGGTCGATCTCCTTGAAGTCCTTCCCGCTCTTCTCCTCCTTCGCAACCAGCATCTGGTACCGGACCAGCACCGATTCCTCGGCCGCGCGGAGCGGAGGCGCTTCCTTCCACTTCTCGCGCTTGGCCCAGCTGGCGATCGTCGGGCGCGGGACCGGCTTCCCATCCTCGCCGCGGATGCCGAGCCTCTCGAGCTCGTCGACGATGTCGGTGATGCCCCACCCGCGCCAATAGAGCGAGCGCGCCTCTCGGCGTACGTCGGCATAGGCAGGTTGATCGAGGGGGGCGAGAAGCATGGGCGCCAGCTAACCGCACCGCTGCCGACCTTGCGCGCCCCTCTTGTTGTAACCGCCCCGTTTACAACACCCCCCGCTTGAACCTGACCCCGCATCGGTGCCCTTTCGCAAGCGATGAACTCGGCATGGCGCGTGCCCGCCTGCCGACCCCGAGCTTCGGCGCCCTGCCCCTCCTCTCGGGGCGTCGAAGCTCACCTGACAACGGAGCTCGCGACCATCATGCCCAAGCGTTCGAAATTCTTCTGCATCGCCGTCGAAGGCGCCACCTGCGATGGCCGCACGCTCGATCGCAGCGCGCTCGAAGAGATGGCCGAAACCTACGATCCCAAGACCTACACGGCGCGGATCAACATGGAACACATCCGCGGCTTTTCCGCCGACGCGCCCTTCAATGCCTATGGCGACGTCGTTGCGCTCGAGACCCGCGATGTCGAGATCCAGCTGGGCGGCAAGACCGAGACGAAGCTCGGCCTGTTTGCGCAGATCGATGCACTCGACACGCTGATCGAATTGAATGGCAAGGGCCAGAAGCTGTTCAGCTCGGTCGAGCTCAATCCGAACTTCGCCGGCACCGGGAAAGCCTATCTCCAGGGTCTCGCCGTCACCGACAGCCCGGCTTCGCTCGGCACGGAGGTCATGCAGTTCGCGGCGAATGCGTCCACCAACCCCTTTGCGGAGCGCAAGGTCGAAAAGGGCAATTTCTTCTCGGCCGCGCACGAGGTCACCGAACTCGAGTTCTCCGACGCCCAGGCGGAGCCGTCTGAGACCGCCGCTCTGGTGAAAGAGGCAAAAGGCCTGTTCGCGTCGATGAAGCAGTTCTTTGCAGGGCAGAGCGATCCCAAGTCTGAAGAAAAGCCCGAACAACCCGAACCGGCAAACGATAATATCGCCGCCTTCAACGCATTTGCCGATGGCATGAACAAGCTGGCATCGGCCGTCGAGAAGCAAGGAAAGGATCTTACCGCCAGCATCACTCAGCTGCGCGGCGATCATGACGCGCTCAAAGCATCGGTCGAGAAGACCGACAAGGGCGGCGCGCAGCGCCCGCTCGCCAGCGGCCAGAACGCGAACTTCGCCCGCACCGACTGCTGATCCCCGCCTTCTCCCCCGCACTTCTCTCCCGACAGGACCGCCCCTATGCGCAACGAAACCCGTGCCCTCTTTTCCGCCTATGTCAGCCAGATCGCCCTGCTGAACTCGGTACCCGACGCCACCGTCCGCTTCGCCGTCGATCCGTCGATCGAGCAAAAGCTCGAGGAGCGGATGAAGGAATCGTCCGAGTTCCTGAGCGCGATCAACATGGTGCCGGTCTCCCAGCAGGTCGGCCAGACCATCGGTCTCGAGGCCACGCGCACCATCGCCGGGCGTACCAACACCGCCGGCGGCAATCGCCGCAATCCCACCGACCCGACCGGCAATGAGGAGCGGAACAACTACCATTGCCGCCAGACCAATTTCGACTGGGCGCGCAGCTATGCCGCGATGGATGCTTGGCGCCACCGTCCCGACTTCGAAACGAAGCTGCGCGACGCGATCCTGAAACAGCAGGGCCGCGACCGGATCATGATCGGTTGGCACGGCACCCATGCCGCTGCCGAGACCGATCGCGTGGCGAACCCGATGCTTCAGGACGTCAACGAAGGCTGGCTGCACAAGATCCGCAACCGCGCGCCGGAAATGGTGATGTCGGACGGTGATCTCACGGTGATGTCTGATGGAGAGGCAAATCCGGCGCTCGATGCCATTTACGTCAAGGCCGGTGCTGAACTCTACGATGCGAGCCTCGAAAACGCGGTCAATGCGGCGGCGGACTATTCCTCGCTCGACGCGCTGGTTCTCGACGCAAAGCGGCTGCTTCCCGAATGGCACCGCGGCGATACCGATCTCGTCGTCATCGTTGGCCATGACCTGGTCGACGACAAGTACTTCAACATCGTCCAGAACGCCGGCGCCCTCGCCACCGAGGTCGAGGCCGCCGATCGCATCATCCGCTCGGACAAGCAGATCGGCGGGCTTCCCGCCGTGCGCGTGCCGTTCTTCCCGGCCGATGGCATCCTCATCACCCGGCTCGATAACCTCGCCATCTATATCCAGGAAGGCACGCGCCGCCGGCAGCTGAAGGACGAGAGCGAATATGATCGCATCGCCAACTACGAAAGCGTGAACGAGGATTACGTCGTCGAGGATTACGAGCTCGCCGTGCTGGTCGAGAATATCGTGATCGGCGCCGCCCCGGCACGCCCCGAACCCGCCCCCGCATAACCCCAATCGCTGACACCCCGGCCCGGCATTGATCCGGGCCGGGCCACCCTTTCCGACAGGACCGCCCTTCGATGACCAGCCTCGCGATGCGACACCGCGCCCGGACCATGGCGCAAAAGCGTGCAGCCCCTGCCGCCAAGGCCGCGCCGCGCCGCGCCGATCGCGCCGAGAGCGATTACCAGATCCGGCTTGCCGAGCTGGGCGAAGATCTGCGCGGGCTGAAAGACATGCAATCGATCGAGGCGAAAATCGCCCGCAAGGCCGAGCTGCTGCCCAAGTATGACGACTGGGCCGAAGGCGTGCTCGCCGCCGCACGCGAGGCCGAGGACAAGAACCAGATGGTGCAAAGCGATCGCATCCTGGTGCAGACGATGATCTGGGCGATCGACACCGCCGACGAGGCCCGCGCCCTGCCCCGAGCGCGCTGCGTATTGCGGCACGGCATGGAACTGCCCTCGCGCTTCGAACGCACGCTGGGCTGCATGATCGCCGAGGAATTTGCCGAGACCGCGCTGCGCGCCATGACGAGCGATAGCAACGCCGTGCCCGAAACGCGCCCGCTCCTCGAGATCGCCGAGCTGACCGAAGGCGAGGACATGCCCGACCAGGCACGCGCCAAGCTGCACAAAGCGATCGCGATTGCGACCCTGCGCGCCGCCGACGCGGCCGAGGCGGGCGACAAGTCCGGCGATGGCCCCGCCGGCGGGAAAAAGGCCGCACTGGATTTTGCGCTGCGCCATGCGCGCCGCGCCCTCGCGCTCGATGACAAATCGGGCGTGAAGAAGCTGATCGAACAACGGGAGCGGGAGGCCATCAAGCTGGCAGCCGCGAACGACGAATGAAAGGATATTCGATGCTGATCTTGCTGTCTATTTTCGCACTTTTGCTGGGTGCATACCTTTTTGGAACGGCTGCGCTCATCGCAGATCGATCGCGAAATTCTTGGCTCAACCACTTTGCCACGCGCCAACCCCGATCAATTTTCGAGACGCGAAAAGCCGGTCTCGCCTGAAATTCGCGGCCCGCCGGCCGCACCGACCTCGCCCCACGGCGCTCGGGGGCGGAAGACGAAGGACGGAGCAGGCTTGCCTGCCAAACCGCATCCTCTCGCGCTTCCCCACCCCCGAAAACCTTGACCGCTCGAAAGGAGCACCATGTCCGGCTTCGTTGCCCGCCCGCCGTCCGAAACGGCCCCGCTCCCGGCGGCCGACCTGGTCGCGGGCGATGCGTTCTGGCCGGGCGTATCGATTGCCGGCTTTCGCGACGCGATGAAGTTCGGGCGCAGCGCAGTCAACGATGAGCGCGTGCGCGATGCCCTGCGCGGCGCCATGGTCCATGTCCGCCGCGAACTGCGCATGTGGAAGCTCGCGCATGTTCTCGCCGGCGCCACCACGCTCGCAGCGATCGATACGGAAATGATCGACGGCGAACCGGCCTCGGTCCTGCTTTATCGCCGGGCGGTGTTCTGCACGGCCGCGGCCGATCTTGCCGAAACGCACCATGACGTCAGCGCCACGGCCGATGGCCGCAGCCGCATCGATGACGAGGTCACCGCAGCGGACGAGCTGCGCCGCAACGCGACCCACGCGATCCGCGACATCATCGGCGTTACACGCACGACAGTCGAGCTGATCTGATGAAAAAGGCGATCTTGCTCCTCGCTGTGGTTTCGTGCTGCGCGCTCATTTTTCTTTTCGCTGTCCTCCTGGCGTTTCTCCTGGCCCCGATTTCCGCCTTGGCGGCATTCACCCGCACCTTGGGCGAAGACATGGGTTTCGCTTTTGAACTGACCTCACAATTCTGGCGGGATTGGACCTGATGCGGGTCCATTCGATCCAGGGCGACACGGTCGATCTCGTCTGCTGGCGCGAGCTGGGCAGCGAACGATCGGTGAGCGCCGTGCTGGCCCGCAATCCGGATCTCGCCGCGCTCGGGCCGGTGCTGCCGGCGGGCACACCAATCGACCTGCCCGATACGCCGACCGTCACCGCGCCGACCATCAAACTCGTCCAGCTTTGGGATTGACCGAACGATGACACAGGAATTCTTCACTGGCTTCACCGCTCTTTCGGTCCTCGGACTGATCGGCGGGGGTCTGCGCTTTGCCTGGAAACAGCTGACGGGCCGCATCGACAAGCGCGGCGCCGAACTCGATGCGCGCGAAAAGGCGTTCGAGGAAATGCGCGACAGCCGGATCCGCGTGCTCGAGGCCGAGGTCGCGCGCATGGGCGAGCAGATGCAAAAGATCATGGAAACGGTCAGCAAGCAGCGCACCGCCATCCACTTGCTGGTTTCGAAAATCGCCCGCGACGAACCGGCCGCTCCCGAGCTGGCGCATGTGCAGGTGCTGCTGGGCGAGGAGTTCCCTGGCATCCTGCGCGACGCGCGCATGACCGGCATCCCGCCCTACAACTTCACCGACGACGCCCAACCAGTGCCGCAGGAGGCCTGACCCATGAAGCTTTCGCCGCACTTCAGTCTCGCGGAATTCACGAACAGCGCCACCGCGCGCCGCCTCGGCATAGCCAACGGCCCGACCCTCGATCACATCGAGGCGATGGGGCATCTGAGCCGCGCGGTGCTCGAACCCGTGCGTGAACAGTTCGGCCGCCCGGTGCGCATCACCAGCGGCTATCGCTGCCCCGCGCTTAGCCGCGCCGTCGGATCTTCAGCCCGATCGCAGCATTGCAAGGGGCAGGCCGCCGACTTCGAGATCGCCGGCGTCTCCAACCTCGCTGTCGCGACATGGATCCGCGACAATTTGCGCTTCGATCAGCTGATCCTCGAAAACTACGTCCGCGGCGATCCCAACTCGGGCTGGATCCATTGCAGCTATCGCCCCGATCGCGCGCGTCATTCGGTGCTGACCTATACCCGCCGCAAATATTGGAAAGGGCTGGTCGCATGACGCTGCCGCCCCTCCTCGCTCGTATCGTGGCCCGCGTCGGCCTGACCGGCCTGCTGCTGGCAATCGCAATCTTTATCGCCGCGTTTCAAAGCGTGCAGCTGGGCGGCATGCGCATCGGCCCGATCGCGGTCGAAGGCTGGCGGCCGAAGGCGATGCGCCTTGCTCAAGAGATGAAGGACGTTGCCGCCGCCCAGGACGAAGCCTCCGCCCGCGCCCGCGCCGAACATGCCCGCGCCGAAACCGCCTATCGCCAACTCGCGCAAAGGATCGATGACAATGCCGATGACCAGACCTCGCAAGCGATGGCTGCTGCCGATCGCTACATTGCTGCTCACCGCGTGCGGGCCAAAACCGCTGACTGTCCACCCGGCGGAACCTTTACCCCCGCCAGCGATCGCGGCGCCGGACACGCTGAAGCAGCCGGTCGATCGCCCCAGCTGGATGCGCCCTCTGAGCCTGATGATGGAGGCATGGTGGTCGTAAGCGCCGCCGACGTGCGGATCTGCACGTCGAACACGCTGCGCGCCGAAGCCGCGCGCGATTGGGCAATTTCGCTCGAGGCGATGCACTGAGCCATGCGCAAGCACGACACCCTACGCGCGGCGCTCACCGCCGCCTTCCCCGATCTGACCCGCGATCCGCAGGCGCTGTCGATCTATATCGACAAGGGCCGCATCGCCGCCCGCGCAGGGCCTGGCGGCGCCTACCGGGCTACCGGCTTCGAATGGCGCTATACCGTGAATGCCGTGCTGCTCGACTTTGCCGGCGATCCCAACCATCTCGCCGTCACCGTGCTCGAATGGATCCGCACCGCGCAGCCCGAACGGCTGCAGAACCATAGAACCGGCGACGAGGCTTTCAGCTTCGAGGTCGATATCCTCGATGATCAGAAGGCTGACATCGCCATCACGATCGAGCTGGACGAAGCGGTCGACATCGCCGCCGATGGCACCATGACCTATCGCGACGAACCCGATATCAATCCGCCGTTCGATGGCGTACCGCCCGAAACCTCGCTCGATGCCATCACGCTCGGCGGCGCAGGCCTGTTGCCATGAGCTTTTCGAACAAAAGCATGGAGGCCTTCGCAGAATATTTTGAAGAAATGCTGTCGGACCTTAGTCCCGCCCGGCGCAAGGTCATTTCAAAAAAGGTGGGGCAGCAGTTGCGTCGCTCGAATCAGGGCCGCATCCGCAAGAATGTCGAGCCGGACGGCGGCGCCATGGAGCCGCGCAAGCAGAAATACAGCATGACGCGCGGCGGCAAGAAGATCCGCAGCGGCAAGATGTTTCGCAATTTGCCCAAGGCGAAATACCTCCGCGTCTATCCGGAACAGGACGAAGTCACGATCGGCATCGGCAACCCCCTGGCGAGCCTGCATCACTACGGCAAGGAAATGACCATCGGTCGAACCAAATCCGGGGCGCGGGTGCGGCACAAATATGCGGCCCGCCGCCTGCTAGGCTTCGATGATGAGGATATCGGCAAGATGACCGATACGCTGCTCGAATGGATGAGCCGGGATTAAGTGCGGAAACCTGTCTCGTCCAGTGCCCGGCGATATTCGGCCTCATCGATGAGGCCCAGCTTGTAATCTTCCTCGATGGCGGCGCGCTCCTCGCGCCGCATCTGGCGATCGAATTCGCGGGCTGATTCGGCATCCTGCGCCTTTTCGTGAGCGATACGATCAGGATGCTTGCGCAAAACGGCGACTATCGCGACCATCACGAAGATGATGATAACCGCCCACCCGGTCCAGAAAATGCCCAACGCCGTGGCAAAGGCCCAGATTGGTACGCCGAGGACGCCGGGCATCCCATCACTATGCCGCAATTCCATGATTATCGTGGCGATGGGCACGCCGATCCAGCATCCCAGGACGATTAACTCCCACATGGCTACGTATCCCGCTCTATCGCTGTCGCTACGAGACGGCGGATAGCTTCGGCGCGGGAGGGGATATCGGCTTGCTTGCGCCGCCAATCGTCGAGTTCCGCAATCCAAGTTTCAGTAGCGCGCATTTCGAAGCGCACGGAAAGGAGTTCTTCAGCCATAAAAGTTACGTAACACCCATTGACAAGGGGGTCAAGGTTACGTAACTAGTGGTGACAGGCCGAGGGGAAGCAGCAACTTCCCACCCGACCCTAACTCGAACCGAGGAACTGACTCATGGTCCAAGCTGCTTTCTTCTCTACATCACCACGCCTGCCTGCCGCCACTGTTTTTCGCGGCCCCTTCGGCAACCCGCGCAATCACACGCACGATCTGACCACCGCGGTTGCGCGCCTGTGCCGCAACGCCCGCTCCGACCTGTTCGACATGGCCGCCGATTGCCTCAACCATGATCTGGACGAACACGCGATCCAACTGGGCATCGTCCGCCGCGAATTGCGCCCCGCGATCCACAGCTGCGAAATCGGCGACGGTGCCCGCTTCGAACTCGAAATGCTGCTCGATCATATGGATGCGACCGCAGCGACGCTTACCCATTTCGACCTCGATGATCTTGGCGACCTTTATGGCAATTGGGAATTGCGCCTCGCCGCCATCCTGCTGGCCGACATCGACGGCGGGAGGATCGTGGCATGACCGGTCCGCAGAACGTTAATTATTACCTCGTCTCCGATGCGCAGATGGCGGGTCTTGACGATACCCGCTTGGCAATCCTCGGTCTCGCGCAGCTTGTATCGGGCGGCGAATGGAACGAACCGATCGTCGAAGTGGAGCGACCGCTCCTGCGTACCCTGCTGGAGCGACTGGCGGAAGGCATCAAGATCAATGCCGACCCCGAAGCCGTCGATAACATCTGGCTCTCGACCGAGGAGTTGCAGGATATGAAACGCCCCGCCCCGGGCGAGGAAAAACGATCAAAAATGTAAAGTCAGACTTTACAAAACACTTGCGCAAAAGCGTATAGTATGACAATACACTATGCATGGAAATCGAGACCATCCGGCATAAAGCGCTTCGCAAATTCGTCGAAACCGGCAAGGCGAAAGGCCTGATCGAACCCGCGCGTATCCGCGATATGATCGCCTTTATTCTTGCGGCAACCGATTTCGATGCCTTGGGTACGCCGCCGAATTTCGGTTTCCACCCGCTGACTGGAGACCGGGCGGGCACCTTCGCGCTGACGGTGACCCGCAATTGGCGCATGACTTTCATCAAAACCGGTGCCGACAGCATCGCCGATCTCGATCTGGAGGATTATCACTGATGGCTATCAAGATTCACCCCTCGATCTTCGTCCATCCCGGCCCCTGGCTGGCGCGCAACGCGATCGAACCCTACAAGATGACCACGACCGCCGCCGCAGAGCATCTGGGCGTCACTCGCGCAGCGCTGAGCGCCCTATTGAACGGTCGCGCGGCCTTGTCGGCGACGATGGCTTTGCGGTTCGAAAAGGCGTTCGGCCTGTCGGCGGAAACTTTGCTGCGCATGCAGATTTCGTATGACCTAGCACAAGCGGAGGAACGCCGAGATGATCTGGCCGTCGCACGCTTGCCTATGCCTGCCTAGACCGAAGACGCCCGCTCTGTTGTAAACCGCCCCCCTACAACAACAGCCGCTCGCCGCCCCTGCCATCCCTGCGCGATAGCTGGCGGCCATGCCCGCCTCGCCATCTTCCAACGCACTCGACCTGTCCGCCCTGCCCGCGCCCGACACGCTGGCGGCACAGGATTTCGAGGCGATCCTCGGCGACGCGATCGCCGATCTGCAGGCACGCTGGCCGCAGTTCGACACGCCGGTAGACAGCGATCCGGCGGTCAAGCTGCTGCAGGTGGTGGCATGGCGCGAACTGCTCACCCGTCACGCGATCGACGATGCCGCGCGCTCGACCATGCTGGCCTATGCGCGCGGCGGCAATCTCGACCAGATCGGCGCGCTGCTCGGCGTTTCGCGGCGCATGCTTTCCGCCGCCACGGCCACCGAACCGGCGGTCATGGAAAGCGATGACGAGCTGCGCGCCCGCATCCAGCTTGCGCCCGAGGCTCTGCCCCATGCCGGCGTCACCGGTGGCTTCTATCGCGCGCGTGCGCTGGGAATCGCGCCGGCGCTGAAGGATGTTGCCGCGATCAATCGCGGCGGCGGGCGTGTCGATATCATCCTCCTCGGCCGCGATGGCGATGGCGACGTGCCCGCCGATATTGTCGCCGATGTCGCCGCTGCCTTTGCCGAGGATGACGCGGTGCAGCTCACCGATATCGTCTCGGTGCGCGGTGCGACGATTCTGCCCTATGATGCGGAGATCCGCCTCACCATTGCGCGCGGTCCAGATCCGACGCTGGTGCGCATCGAGGCGGAACGCGCGGTGCGCGCCTATGCCTCACGACGCCACGCGATCGGCCGTACCGTCTACGCGCAGCAACTGGCTGCCGTTGCCAGCGTCGGCGGCGTCGAACATGCGACTTGCCCGCTGGCCGATATCGTCCCTGGCGACGCCGGTGCGGCCTGGCTGCGTAACCTCATGATTACGGTCGACCGGGCATGATCGGCACGGCCCAGATAGCCGGCCCGCTGCTGCCGCCGAACGCGAGCGGCTTCGAACGCGCGTTCGAAGATGCAACCGCCGCGCGCGCCGCGCTGCCTGTCCATCTCGTCCGCGACGTGATGGATCCGGATCGCTGCCCGGCGGATTACCTAGGTTTCCTCGCGTGGCATTATTCCATCGACCTGTGGGATGATGCCTGGCCCGAGGCGAAGAAGCGCAATGTCTGCCGCCATGCGCTCGCCCTGCACCGAGGCAAGACGACGCTTGCCGGCATTCGCGCCCATCTCGATCTCGTCGATGTAAAGCTGGTGCGCGCGATCCGCCCGCCGGCACGCGGCTTCCTGCGCGGCGCGATGAGCGAGGCACAGCGTGGCGCATGGCGGGCCGACCTACCTCAGATCCGGCTCTACCCTTTCGCGCACCGTGGCATCGCTCCGCGCGCCCATGGCTTCTACACCGGGCCGGGTGCGCGGCGGCAATTCCACGGCGGCGGCAGCTTCGCCGAGGTCACTCTCGCGATCGGCACTGGCGACGGCATCGCCCTGGGCGGCCTTTCCGGCGAGGCGCGCTCGATCGATGCCCCGGCGAAGCCCGTCGCATTCCATCGCCACTCGCGCGGACCGATGCTCTACGGTCGCCGTGCCACTTTCTATGACCGCGGCGAAGAGCAAGACATCACCTTCGCCGATATCGAGGGCGGCACCATCACCCGCGTCTTTCTGGCCAACGCGCGCTCACGCCGCAGCTGGCATGGCAAAGGGCATGGGACAGGATTCCTCACCCATAGCCGCGCCGAACTTGGCATCGTCACCATGCGCGCTGACGCCGATGCACAGGCACTGGCCGCGACGCGCGGCATGGCACCGGTCGACGTCCGACCGCAACGCATCGCGCAGCCCCGCATCGCGCCTGCACCCCGCGCCTTCTTCGGGCGGCAGCATCACGGCCGCATCGGCTTCCTCATGCGCAGCGCCGCGCCGCTGTTCCTCTATGACCGCATCGCCCTCCACGCGCCGGGCCGCATGGGCGCGCGGCGCCGCGCCCTGTCCTGGCACGGACACGGGCGCTTCGGCATCGATCCCTATTCGGCCGAGCTGAAGCTCGCCGTGCCCATGCACCGCCCCCGCCGCCGCTCGGGCCGCTGGCACCGCGCCGGCTTTCGCAAGGCGGCCGACATGACCGCGCTTGCAAAGGCGATCGAGGCCGTCGGCGTCTCCAGGGCGCTCCGGGATACGATCCGCCTCGACACCACCAATCATCGCCGCGCCGCCTTCGCCAGCGACCTGCGCTTCGGCGACTTCACCTTCGGCCAGCTCAGAAAGGTCTAACATGGAACGCCGCACGATCTTCCGCGACGGGATGGACAACGATCCCGCCGACTACAACAATCTGCAGGATTTCGCGCAGAGCTCGTTCGACCATATCGTGGCCGATGCGGTCACGCCGGAACGCAAGTTTGCAGGGTTCAAGGCCGCCGCCACCGGTGTCACCACCGTCACCGTACAGCCGGGCCGGCTCTATTCTGGCGGCAAGGTGTTCGACCGCGCCGCCGCGTTCGAGAAGGACTTCACCACCTCCCTGCCGCTCGCGACCCGCAAGATCGTCAGCCTCGTCGCATGGGGACAGGAAGTCGAGACCGACCAGCGCCCGCGCGAGTTCCTGATCAACGAGGAAACCGGCGCATCCGAACCGCGCGTCGTCGCCATGGAGCGCGCGCGTATCGCCAATATCAACACGGTCGCGGGCGAAGAAAACGCGGACCCGACCGCGCCGATCGTCGGCGCCGATGTCACCGTCGTCGCCCAGATCGTGCTTACCCCCGCTGGCATCGAAAGCGTCACGATGAATGCGGCCAATGCGCTCGACAGCGTGCAATCCTTGAGCGGCCGCACCGCGCGGATTGAGGATTTCCGCGCCCGCGCCGAACCGCAGATCGGCTCGCTCGCCTCCGACATCTCCGCCCTGGCGAAGGGGCAGCGCGGTCTCGTCGGCGCCGATACCTATGGCCGCTCGCTGCTACGCCTCGCAACGCTCGAGGAAGAGGTCGGCATTCCCACGGCCGCCGTCGATTCCGCCGCCGATTTCTTCCTCGATGAGGAAAGCACCGACACCGCCTTTGCCGGTTACGATGCCATGGTCGAGGATGGCGTGCGCTTCCCCAATGCCAGCACTGCCAAGAGCGAGTTGCAGATCTTCGATGCTCTCAATCCTCGCGCCCGGCTTGTCGGCGGTACGCTGTTCCCGGCCTACAACCGCGTAAAGCGCTTTGCGCTGACGAAGCGATCGGGCGAGGTGCAGGTCTCGACCTATTCCTACGGCACCTATGATTTGGTGCAGAAGAAATCGACCCGCTCCCGCCTGCGCACGGGGCCGAAGCGAACGGTCAGCACGAGCTCGATCTGGTGGCAGTCGGGCAAACAAACCGACAATTTCCTTTTCGAAAAGGACGGCGAGAAATTCGTCGTCTACAATGGCTTCGACGTGCGCGGGGGGCGCGCGACGACTGCCCGCATCGCCCAGTTCTGGGGCGATCGCGTCGAAGAACCCTATTGGGAAACGGTCAAGGTGCCCCATGTCGCGCAAGGCGCGCAGGTGGCCGAGACCTGGCTGCAGGCGAATGACATGTGGCTCGACGCTGTCGGCCTCACCTTCACTCGCCTCGCTGCGGCCGGGTCTGTCACCGTCGCCATTTGCGAAACCGATCGCGGCCTGCCGCTGCTCGACAAGGTGATTTCCAAGACCACGATCGAGCGCGCCGACCTCAAGCTGAACGAAGAGACGATTGTGCCAGTGCAGCCTGTCTTCCTTTCGGGCGGCAGCAGCTATGCGATGGTCATCATCACCTCGGCCGATCACTGGCTCGCCACCGTCCAGGGCAGCGAATATCCGCAAGGCACGTTCTTCTATGTCATCGACGGCGTGTTTCAGCAGGGCGATACCTCGCGCGATATCATGTTCTCGCTCCATGCCGCCGACTTCGGCGCATCGCGGGCCGTCATCGATCTGCAACCGCTGCAGCTGGCGGGCGGGATCTCCGACATCGATATCCTCACCGAAAGCATCGTGCCCGGCGCATGTCAGCTCACATACGAAGTGCAGATCGCCAATGCCTGGCATCCGCTCGATCCTTCGCTGGACCTGACGCCGGGCGGCGTAACCTCGCCGCTGCTTCCCCTGCGCGTCGTGATGAACGGCACACCCGATGTCATGCCCGCCCTCACCCTCACCGGCTCGCAGGTAAAGGTGTCCTCGTCCAAGACCAGCCTCCTGCATGTCTCGAAGCCGCGCCCCCTGCCCGGCGCAGGATCGTCCACGGTGCGCGTCATCGCCCGCCTCGAATATTTCGACGAGGCCGCACACGATGCCGGCTGCACCCTGCTGACGGGCGCTGGCTATGCGACGACGCGCACCGCGAATTCTTACGTCGATCGCATCGCCGAGGATGGCGCGATCGAGCGGACGTGGATCTTCGATCTCGGCAGTGCGGTCACGTCCTACCGCATTCGCCTGACCGGCGCGGCCGCCAATCCGCTCGACCTGTTCCACATCGCCACCCGCAAGGATTACGCGCTTTAAGGAGACCGGCCGATGGCCAACACCTATCAGAAATCGTCGTCGGGCTTTTACAGGGTCGGCTTGTCAAAGCCCTTCGAACGCCGCGGCTTCATCTACAAGCCGGGCGCGAAGATTGCCGTCGATCAGGAACTGCTCGATGCAATGATCGCGGATGGGGCGGTGGACGATGTCACTCCCCTCTGAGATCGACTTCGCGGCTGACCCGGCTGCATCGCCTGAGCGCATGAACCGCATGTCGGGCTATTTTCTTGCCCGGCTCCGCGCGCTCGAAGCGCTGCAGCCCGATCTCGCGGCCGTCATCAACGAGCTGCGCACCATCGGCTTCGAACGGCTGACCGAGGCGCTGCAGCCGATCTTCGAGCAGGTGCTCGCGATCGAAAGTGAAGTGCGTGCGCTCGAGGAACGGTTGCGCGAGGAAGGCGCGTTCGATCCGCTACTGGTCAAGGATGCCAACCTTGGCGACCTCGTCGACGTGGCGGCCGCGCGCGCCAATCTCGGTCTCGGTTCGGCTGCGCTGGCCAAGGCAACCGATTTTGCCAGGCCCGATCTGTCGAACGTCGCCGCCGACCTGCGCACGAATCTGGGTTCGGTCTCGCTGCTGTCGGCGCCTGCGACCAGCGCGCTCGACTTTGCCAAGGCGCAGGTGTTCCGCATCAATGTCGCCTCCGACATTGCCATCACCTTTGCCAATCCGCCGGCGGCGGACCGCGCGCTCACTGCTGTCGTTCACCTGTCGGGCGCCAGCCTTGCGACCCGCATGATCAGCTGGCCCGCGCCGGTAACCTGGTCGGACGGCGCCGCCCCCGTGATCGAGGGCACCGAAATGTGCATCGTCCTGTTCTGGACCGGCGCCAAATGGCTGGGCACCGTGGGGCCGCGTGCATGATCGAGATGTTGTTGGCGACGGGCACGCCCCCAAGTGGGGAAGCTGTTTTTACGGCGGCTTCTCTATCCCGGCAATGGACGGTTCCGGAAGGAGTGCGCAGAATTTCCGTTGTCATGATTGGCGGGGGCGCCGGGGGCTACTGCGGCCCTTATCTCAAGGGCGGCGGGGGCGGCGGCCTGTTGTGGCACAATGATCTTCCGGTAACGCCCGGCGAGGTTCTGACCATCAATGTCGGAAGAGGCGGTCCGACCGACTACGGAACATCAGCCACGTATAACGCTACTCGTTCGGCCGGAGGTGAAACATCCCTGCGCCAGAACGGTCAGCGCATTTTATATGCGACCGGCGGATATGGGACATCCGGCGGCACAAATGGCGCCACTGCCGGCGTTGCCGGTGCCTCTGGCGGCGGCTCTGGCGGGAGCGCCAGTTCCGGCGGCGGCGGCGCCGGCGGCTATTCCGGGAATGGTGGCGATGGCGGATCATCGGGAACGCAGTCAAGGCCGGGCACAGGAACAGCGGGCAGCGGAGGCGGCGGCGGCGGCGGCGGCGGTCACTACGGCAGTGTGTATTCTGCCGGCGGCGGCGGTGTTGGCCTGTATGGTGAAGGCGCGTCGGGGATCGGGGGCTCCGACACCGCCGCGCCGGGCGGCGGTGGATCGGGCGGTGAAAAAGGCGGTGCTGGTTCGTCGCGCGGCGGCGCAGGCGGCAGGTTCGGCGGCGGCGGCGGTTGCTCCACCAGCAGCAGCGATACCTTCGCTAAGGGCGCGCAGGGCGCACTCCGCATCGTTTGGGGTCAGGGACGCGCCTTCCCTTCAACCAAGGTCGATGAAGCTTCCAGCCAGACTGTGGAGATCTATTGATGCAGCTTATCCGCACCCGCGATCGCCGCTTCCCCTGCACGCTTGCCGATCTGCGCGCCGAGTTTCCTTCCGACAGCTTCCCGCGCGAACCGTCGGAGGCCATGCTCGCAAAGCGCGGCTATGCGATCGTCCATCCTACGACCCGACCCGACGGCGACGTCGTTGAGGAAGCCGCAGCGCCCGAGCTCGTCTCCGGCCGCTGGCAACAGGCGTGGACGGCTCGCGACTTCTCTGACGAAGAGCGCGCACAAATGGCGGAACAGGCGCGCGCCAATTTCGAAGCCGCGCTGATCGCAGAGCGCGAACGCCGCCTCGCGGCAGGCTTCGATTACGACTTCGGCGATACGCGCGGCACCCATCGAATCGGCACGGCCGAGGCGGACATGCATGCGTGGAGCCGCGACGTCACGCCCTACGCGCAGGCACTCGCCGGTACCGGCGATGATACGACCCGCATCGCCATCGTCACCGACACCGGCCCGGCGGCGGTCACCGGGCGCGAATGGCTCGAAGTGCTGAAGGCGGCCGCTGCCGTTCGGCAACCCATCTATCACCGCTATTTCGAATTGCTCGCAGGCGATCCCGCCATCGACGTCTCGGCCGATGAGAACTGGCCATGACGCGCTGGCTGGTCTCGGTCTGCGGCGCGTGGTCGCAATTCTGGAACGCGGTCTGGCGCGGCAATCGCGACCAGACATTCTCAGGCCGAAGCTGGGAAGCGAAGCTGCGCGGCATCTGGTGGGGCCGCTTCGCGGTCGCCACCATCGATGCCCTGTTCTTCTTCGAGCCCGACCATTGCCGCGTCAGCTTCGAAAGCGACGACGAACCCACCTACGCTCGCGAGGATTGAGCCATGCCCGAGACCACCCTTGTCCAGAACCTCGACGAGCTGACGGACATCAACGAGGTCGACAGCCTGCCGATCGGCGTCGGCGCGACCGCGCTACAACGCATGCCGCTCGGCACGCTGCGCGACTGGCTGCTCGCCGGATTGCCAACACCGCGCGATGGGGAGGACGGCACAGGGTGGCGCGCGGGTAAGGGACCGCCGCCGGCGGAGCTCGGCCGCAATGGCGATTTCTATCTCGATCAGGACGCCGCCGCGATTCATGGCCCCAAGGTGGAAGGCATCTGGCCCGCCGGCGTACCGCTGAAGGCCAAAACAGATCCGGAATTCATCGGCCAGGTCACGATAACCGTGCCGCCGATCGACACGCTCGACAGCGACAGCATCCCTGTTCCGGTGCCGGGCGCAGAACTCGGCGATATCGTGATGGGCTTTGCCGTCTCGACCCCGTTGCTGGGCCTCGTTGCGACGCCGCAGATCACCGGCACCGATGAGGCGACGCTGTGGTTGTTCAATCCCACCGGCCGCACGGTCGATCTGGGCTTGTGCACCATCCAGATTACGGCGCGCAAAGGGGACCGCGATATCCCCGAGGTCGGCCCTGAACTCGCGGCCTTGAGCATCGACCAAACGACGGTCAACGAGGGCGTCGCGGCGATGATCCCGATTATCGGCGCTACGCAAGGAAGCGATATCGCGATCGCCGGCGAAAGCCCGGCATGGCTCGCTATCGAGCCGGGCTTTCTGGCCGTCAACGGCGACAGTGTCGCTGGCGACTATCAGATCACGCTGACCGAGACGCTGGCCGGTTCGCCAAACAGTCCGCGCGACACCGTTGTGAACCTCACGATCGCGGCGGTCAGCACCGATCTCGTGACGAATGGGACGTTCGACGGACTGGCACCGTGGAATAGCAACATCCCCGCCAATGTCACGATATCGAACGGTGTTCTGAGCATCCAGCGCAGCGGGGCCGTCCCCTATGTATTTCAAGCCGTGAACCTGATCGAAGGTCAGCAGTATCGGTTGCAGGTTGATCGGCGCAATCCGAACGGAGATAATTCCGAAGCTCTCTTCGTGATGAAAGAGACGATTAATCCAAATTCAACGACCTTCGCGTCGCACCCGACCGCATATAACGGTTCCACATGGCGCACGGATTTCATCGACTTCACCGCCCGCGCGACGAACGCGGTGCACTTCGTGGTGGGCCGTGAGAACGGATTCGCCCAATTCGATAACGTCTCGATCAAGCCGCTTGCCACACCGGCCCCCGCTCCTGCCCAGGAGAGCGTGGAGGCCGGCGCCTATTCCATCCAGGCCAACACGCAACCCAACGACAGCGGGACGATGGATGGCGGAGCCTACTCAATGAATTATACGGAGAATTGAACATGGCCGAGCGTTCTGTATTCTATCGCAAGAAGGGTGAAACCGCTTGGAAAAGAGCGACCGGACCCGCGACCGGCTTTGCCATCAAGCGGCTTCCCGCCGAAATCAAATATGAAGTCGATATTGGTGACGGCGTCATCAAAGAGGTCACGACCCGGCTTCCGAACATTGGCGAAAAATGGACGCCCGACGTGTTCCCCCGCCATCTGTTCTGCGCGTTCTATGCCGAAGATTTGCCGGATGGGAAGGTCGCGGAATGGGTGCCGCGCGGGCTGGTCGGCAACGACTACGACACACTGCTTTCGCCTCGCATCGGCTATCAGACGAACGAAGCGTTGCAGCCGACGAAAACAGCGGACGGCGTAGTCTTTGCGGAAAACAGCGGCCAGTTTCTTTTTCAGTCCGAGGAAACCAGCAGCGCGCCTGTCATGCGTTGGTTCATGCCTGTGTTCAAATTGAACAAGGCTCCGGTGGACGATGGGCACATCTTTTCGATCAATTACACGCACAAGATGCCGCGCGTTTCGGTAGTGAACGGCAAGGTCCGTTCGCAATGGGACGGGCAAGAACGCGACTTCGACCAAACGACCGGCCTTCCCCTTGCCGGATCGGCGGGCAATCGCCGTGACAATTCGTTTATCTCGGATTGCGACGGCCCGGTTTTTGACGACACGCGCTGGAACATCTCGCTTTCGCATCGCCGCAACGGCAAGACGTTCAGCCGGCTTAACGGCGTCCCTCATTCGACGCATAGTGCCCCTGACAAGCGGTGGAATTGCGTACGCAAGCTTGGCATACGAACCATCATTGGGCCGTTTCAGTCCACCACCAATAGCAAGGTGACCCTGAAATATCTGTTCATGGGTCAGGGCGAATTGTCCGAGAAATTCGAGCGCAAATTGGAGGCGTGGGTTGCTTGGGACGTTGGGCAGCAAGCCAGCCTGCCAACCAACCATCCTTACCGGACAACGCACCCTGTCGTCGAAGCGGACGACTTCGATGAAATGTTCCGCCTCGCCAAGACCGATTGGGATGCGTGGCGAACTGAAACCGCGACATTTCTTGCAGACGACACCAAGAAATACGCAAATCGGGGCGGGCCTTCGCTGCCCTTGACCGACTATACTCGCGTCTTTTTGGACGATTTTCGTATCTGCACGGTGGCCGACAGTTCCGTCTATCGCACAGACGAACGGGGGCAATGGTTTGGGCCGGGATGGAACCCCGCGATCGGCGGTGACGCCGGGGGACAGAACCCGCAGATGATAACCTTTTCGAGCGAGAACCCCTTCACGCCGGAAATGATACGCTGGAACGGCCCGCGAAAGAAGCTGCAACTGTTGCAGCGGTGGTATCCCGACGTGGCCCCCGATGCAGTTCCGCCGCCCGAAGCGGACATTCCGATTCAGGATCCCCAACCGGACGTGTCAAAAGGCAAGATCCTTTCGACGGCCATATTCACAACGGACAACAGCGGCTTTGGTCGCTCGTTCAAGGGCGGCTATGTCGTCCGCGCCCGCACGAAGATGGACCACTGGTCGGACCCGAAGGCTGATCTACCGGCCTTGTTCTGGGCGCTGTGGGGTTATGGCACTCGCACGCTCGAATGGGGGCACGAACATCGTATCGAGTTCGACTACTGGGAAACCGAAGGGTGGAACGCGGCCTATCTGAACGGTGCGGTCAATCACGTCCACGAAACCAATTGGAGTTTCGTCGAGGACCGGTTCTCATCGAACAAGGGGCACGCTGGCAGTCTGACGGACTCGAACGGGTGGCCTGCGAATACGCAATATCGAGGATGGGACGGGAAATGGGTCACTTGGGAAATCCGCGTCGATCCTGATTTCATCTATATCAACATCTGTCTCGACAGCCCTGAATCGGTCACGGATCGGAGCGGCATGGTCGAACTGTTCCGTTTCCCTACCTCTCCGATGCACTTACAGCCTTTCAACGTCATCGCCAACACATGTTCCCGCGTGACGCAGGCGAAAGAATATGGCGGGCATTTCCGGCGCGTTTCGCAGAAGGTCGATTGGGACGGGAACAAGCTGTGGCTCGACGGGAACGGCGCCGAAACCACGACCAATACCGGCACGCCTGCGAAAGAATGGGCCATCATCCGTTACTGGCTTGATTGGGTCGAGGTATTGCAGCGCAATGAAATCGTCTATCCGGCGACAGCGCCCGCGCCGTTCACGGCGCGTCCGACCCTCACGAAGGCCACGCGGACCTTCACCTGCGATGCGAAGCTGCCGAGCGTGTCACACATCGAATATCTATGGCACATCGACGGCTATCCGGTCGGCGGCAAGCATGGTGCGTCTTACACCGTGCCTGACGGCATGACGGGCAACGTGAAATGTCTCGTACAGGCGGCGGGGGCGATGAACCAGCCCGAAGCCTGGACCGATCCGGTCAGCCTATAGCAAGTCCACGATAAGGCCCCCGCTTGTTGTAAATGGCACGGTTACAACAAGCGGCCCGCGCTTTTGAAGGGGCGGCCCGGCAATGTGCCGCGTCATGGCCAGCCATCCCTTCCCCTTCGACGAAGAGCCGATCGACACGGCCGCGCTGCTGCGCGTCGGCACGATCGCGGCCGTGGATCTCGAGGCCGGCCTGGTCAAGGTGGCGATCGGCGAAATCCGTACCGCGCCCATCCCTTTCTCCGCCGGACGGCAGGGCAAGACCCGCATCTGGTCGCCGCCCAGTATTGGCGAACAGGTGCTGCTGCTCTGCCCGGGCGGCGATATCGCGCAGGGCATCGCGCTGGGCGCTATCGCCCAGAACGCCTTTCCCCTTGCGGGCGACACGCTGCGCGAACTGATCGCCTTCGATGACGGCGCGCAACTCTCTTATGATCCGCAAGCGCACACCCTCGCCTTCGAACTTCCCGCCGGTGCCACGTTCCGCATTGTAGCGAAGGGCGGCATCGCGATCGACGGCGATGTCGAACTGTCGGGCAAGCTCACCGCCACCGGCGATATCGTCGCGGACGGAATCAGCCTGACCGACCACCGGCACAAGGACGTGCAGGCGGGCGCCGCGCTCTCGGGCAAGCCGCAATGACCGGCCTCGATGCCGGAACCGGCCGCGCGATCGACGGCGTTGAATGGCTGGCGCAGGCCGCCGCCGATGTGCTGTTCACGCCGATCGGCACGCGCGTCATGCGCCGCGATTACGGTTCGGCCGTGCCCTCGCTGCTCGATCAGCCGCTAAACGAGGCAACCGCCCTCCATCTCTACGCGGCGACCGCCGATGCGCTGCGCCGCTGGCTCCCGCAACTCACCCTCACGCGCTGCCATCTCGAACTGGGCGAAGCGGGCAAGGCCGCGCTCGTCATCGAGGGCCGCCGCGCCGATGTCCCGCAACCCAACAGCTTCACCCGGCTGACCCTGCCGCTCCCGCGCCTCAACTGAAGGAACCCTTCCCATGCCCTTTTTCCATGGCATCAAGGTCAATGAACTCGCCGCCGGCGTTCGCGCGCTGCAATCGGTCGCCACCGCCGTCATCGGTCTCGTCGCCACCGCCGACGATGCCGACGCGGCCGCGTTCCCGCTGGACCGCCCGGCACTCGTTACCGATATTCGCGCCGCTCTTGCCAAGGCCGGAACCACGGGCACGCTGTCCCATGCGCTCGCCGCCATCACCGATCAGGCCAGCCCGGTCATCGTCGTCGTTCGCGTGGCCGAAGGCATCGATGCCGCCGACACCGAAACGAATGTCATCGGCGGCGTCACCGATGGGCAGTTCACCGGGATCGAGGCGCTGCTCGGCGCCGAAGCGGCGCTCGGCGTGCGCCCCCGCATCCTCGGCGCGCCCGGCCTCGATACGCAACTGGTCACCGATGCGCTGGTCACCGCGGCGCAGAAACTGCGCGGCTTCGTCTATGCCGCGGCGCAGGGCACCGATGCTGCCGCCGCCGTCACCTATCGCGAAAATTTCGGCGCACGCGAACTTATGCTGATCTGGCCCGATTTTGCCGGCACCGATGTCTTCCCCGGCGATGCGGTCGCGCGCGCCATGGGCCTGCGCGCCCGCATCGATGAGGAAACGGGCTGGCACAAGACGCTGTCGAACGTCGCGATCAACGGCGTTACGGGGCTGACGAAGGACGTGCACTTCGATCTTCAGGACGCGAGCACGACCGCCGGCGTTCTCAACGCTGGCCATGTGACGACGATGGCGCGCATGAACGGCTATCGCTTCTGGGGCAACCGCACCTGCGCGGACGATGCGGCATGGGCGTTCGAAAGCACCGTCCGCTCGAGCCAGGCCTTGCAGGACACGATCGCGCAGGGGCTGGTCTGGGCGATCGACAAGCCGCTCAACCCGCACCTGGTCCGCGATATTTCCGAGACCATCAATGCCGAGTTCCGCCGCCTCCAAGGTGAAGGCCGGCTGATCGGCGCGGAGGTGCTGCCGCTCGACATGGCCGCGAACACCGCCGCCTCGCTGGGCGCGGGGCAGCTCGCGCTCGATTACGAGTTCACCGTGCCCGCCCCGCTCGAGGGGCTGACGCTGGGCTAGCGCGTGTCCGACCGCTTCTACGCCAGCCTCGGCGATCAGCTGAACCGCATCTGATCTGCCGCCTGCGGCCCGCCTGTCATCCAAGGAGTTTCCGACCATGCTTCCCGCCAAGCTGAAACAGTTCAACGTCTTCAATGACGGTGCATCCTACCTGGGCATCGTCAAGCAACTCGAGCTGCCCAAGCTCGCCATGGCGTCCGAGGAATATCGCGGCGCCGGCATGCTCGCGCCTGTCGATGCCGACATGGGCCTCGAAAAGCTGACCATGTCGGCGACCTATGGCGGCCTCGTCGTCGGCGTGCTGCGCCAGTTCGGCCTGACCCGGATCGATGGCGCCATGCTGCGCTTCGTCGGCGCCTATCAGGCTGACGATGCCGGCGGCCCGGTCGCGGCCGAGCTGGTCGTGCGCGGCCGCCATACCGAGATCGATCCCGGCTCCGCCGAGGCGGGCAGCGACACCGAATGGAAGGTCGCCTCCACCCTCACCTACCTCAAATGGACGATCGCGGGCCGGGTCGAGGTCGAGATCGACGTGCTGAACTGCGTCTACCGGGTCGGCGGCAATGACCGCATGGCCGACATCCGCGCCATCATCGGCGGCTGATCGCCGCGCCCCTCGCCCCCAATCACGAAGGCCTGACCCATGACCGACACGCCCGCTCCCGCCGCCTCCGTTCCGCAGACCGCCGACGTCGCCCTCGCCACGCCGATCACGCGCGGCGATACGACGATCGAGCGTATCACCCTGCGCAAGCCCAAGGCGGGCGCGCTGCGCGGTCTCACGATGCAGGACATCCTGCAGGCCGACGTGTCGGCGCTCATCACGCTGATCCCCCGTATATCCAATCCGGCGCTCACGGCCGAGGAAGCCGCCGAGCTGGAGGCCGATGACTTTGCCGAGATCGGGGGCACGGTGTTCGGTTTTTTTATGACGCCGCGTCAGAAAGCGCAGATCGAAAAGCTGACCGGCACGACGTCGACGAACTGATCGCCGATATCGCCGCGATCTTCCACTGGCCGCTGTCCGAGTTGGAAGCGCTCGACTTCGAAGATCTGCAACGCTGGCGGGAACGGGCCGTCGCCCGCTGGAACGCCATGAACGGGCAGGAAGGCTGATCAAGTGGACAACCGCCTCAATCTCGTCGTCAATTTCGCGCAGGCCGGCCTCGATAAGCTCGAGGGCGGCTTGCGCAATCTCGTTGGTCTCGGGCGCAGCGCCGGCGATACGATCAAAGACATGGCGAGCGAAAGCCGAAGGCTTGAAAAGGAGCTGAAGGACGTTCGCCAGCAGCTCGTGGTCGGCATGGCCGACGGCGAACGCCAACTGTCGGAACTGGCGCAGCAAGAGCGCAAGCTGACGCGCGATGTCGAAGCGGCGAACGCCGCTCTCAAGCGCCAGCGCAACCTCATGGAGATCGACAAACGCGCGAACGCCATCCGCGCCCAAGGCGATCGCTTTATGAGCCGGGGCCGCGACAATATCGTCGGCGGTATCGGCATACTCGCCCCGATCGTACTCGCTGCCCGCGCCGGCGGCGAGTTTTCCAGCACGCTCGTCGATATTCAGCAAAAGGCGGAGCTGACCGATCGCGCGATGATCGGCGTGCGCAACAACATCACCGCCGCGGCCAAGGCAGGAAAGCAGATGCCGGCGGACATGGCCTTGGCTGTCGACACGCTGGCCGGGCTCGGCATGGCGGTCGAGGATGCGGCGACGCTGTCTGCGCCGATGGCCCGCTTCATGACCGCGTTCAAGGTCGAGGGGACCGATGCGGCCGCCGCGATCTTTTCCGGCCTGAAGACGATGAACATCCCGCTGGCGCAAACCGGCAAGCTGCTCGACATGATGGCCGAGGGCGGCAATGTCGGCGCATTCGAGGTGAAGGACATGGCCGCCGCCCTGCCCAGCCTGACCGCGCAGATGAAGGCGCTCGGCCAAACCGGAACCGACGCCACGGCCGAGCTGATCGCGATGCTGGAAACCGTGCGCAGCGGAGCCGGCAGTTCGGAACAGGCCGCGACACAGGCGAGCGATCTGCTGACGAAGCTGACCGCGCCCGCGACGGTCTCCGCCTTTGCCAAGAACTTCGGCCTCGACGTCCCCGCCGCGATAAAAAAGGGCGCGGAGGCGGGCATCACCCCGCTCGAGACGATGATCGCCCTGACCAGGCAAGCGACTGGCGGCGATCTGTCGAAGATCGGCTATGCCTTCGCCGACAAGGAATCGGCCGCCGCCATGCGCACGCTGATCCAGAATTACGACGCTTTCGCCGCGGCAAAGGACAAGGTCGGGGCCGCCGCCGGCGTCACCGACCGAGCCTTCGACCAGCGCGTCGCCAATGACCAGACGGTTGCCTGGCGTGAACTGTCGGTCGCGATGAGCAATCTCGTGCTCTCGGTGTCGCCGGTGCTGCTGCCCTTCTTGCGCACGCTGACCGACCAGCTTTCCGCTGGCGCCCAATGGGTGACAGCCTTCGCCGAAAAGCACCCGGCCGCCGCCGGCATGATGCTGAAGCTGGTCACCGCCCTCGCGCTCGGCAAGGTCGCGTTGGGCGGGCTGCAATTCGCGTTCGGCGGACTGCTCAAACCGATGGCGACCGCCTACGGCTACTTTAAGAAGGTGGAAGGGGTGAGCCGGTTCGCAACTCAGCTACCGCGCTCTGCGGCTCTGGTTGCCAAAGCTGGCCGATTGATCGGTATTGGTCTGCGCTTGATGATGGGGCCGTGGGGTCTAGTCGTCGCAGGGGTCGCGGCAGCGGCCTACGCCATTTACAAACATTGGGGTGCAATCTCAGGCTTCTTTCAGCGCAACTGGACCACCATTCGAAACGTGCTTCTGGGTGCCGTGGTCATTTTTGCCCCCTTCCTCGCTGCCATTATGCTGGCCGCGTCGGTCGTCATTCGCAATTGGGACAAGATCAAGAGCGCGACCTTACAGATGCTGGCCACCGTTGGAGGCATCGTCAGACCCTTCATGCGTCCATTCATTCAAATCGGGAATTTCCTCGGCGGGCTTGTTGATAAGTTTTTCGGTTTCGGGGCAAATATCGTCGGCGGATTGATTCGTGGCATCGCGTCGATGACGGGCGGCGTCATATCCGCCATCTTCAACCTAGCAGGCACCATCGGCGCGAAGTTCGCCGAGAAACTCGGTATTAAATCTCCGTCTCGAGTTTTCATGGCGTATGGCGGACATATAGTAGACGGCATAGCAATCGGCATCGATCGCCGCAGCCGCGCCGCGCAAAACAGCGCCCGCCGGCTCGCCCTCGGCGTAGCCGGCGCGGCCTCCATCGCGGCAATGCCGGCAGCGGCTGCATCGGGTGGTTATCGCCCCTTGGCAGCACCATCGCCTATCGCGCGCGCGGGTAGCTCCGACCATGGAATTACCTATTCAGGCCCGATCACGATAACCGTTGCGGCTCACCCCGGCCAATCGGCAGGCGATATAGCGACAGCCGTTCGGCGCGAGCTCGAGGCGAATGCCAGGCAAGCCGCCGCCCGCCGCCGTTCCAGCTTTGGAGACGATTGATGCTGATGGCCCTCGGCCTTTTCACGTTCGAGATCGGCACCGCCGCGTTTCAGGATCTTGTCCGCCGCACCGAATGGCGCCACGCGGAAACGCCGCGCTTCGGCGCCCGCCCGGCCAGTCAGTTCCTCGGTCCCGGCGCCGAAACCTTCTCCCTGTCCGGCATCGTCCTGCCCGGCCTGTCTGGACGCCACTCGGCAATCCGAACCCTGCGTGACATGGCGGCGAGCGGCGAGGCGCATGCGCTGGTCGACGCACGCGGCACCGTGCACGGCGATTGCGTCATTGTCAGCTTGGACGAACGGCAATCGGAATTCCTGAACACCGGCGAAGCCCGCCGCGCCGACTTCACGCTCGAGCTGCGCCGGCTCTGATCCATGCCCAGCCATCGCCAGAACCGCGCCGACTATCGCCTCACGCTGGAAGGTCGCGACCTTCGCCACGACGCCCCGAACGTCTTCGCCGAGATCCTGCGCGAACGCTTCGCCGAAACCATCAGCCCCCGGCTCATTTCGCTGACCCTGACTGAAAAGCGCGGGGGCGAGGCTGACCAGCTCGACATCGTCCTCCACGATCACGACGGCGCACTCGAGCTGCCAAAGCCGGGCGCCGTGCTCGCGCTGCAGCTGGGCTGGGTCGAAGGGTCCGACGTGCCGATCGGCTTGGTCGACAAGGGGCGCTTTAAGGTCGACGAAGTCGAATGGAGCGGCCCACCCGACATCGTGACCCTCCGCGCCCGCTCGGCTAATTTCAGCGCAAGCTTCGATCAACGCCAGCACCGCAGCCATATCGGCCGCACCCTGGGCGAGATCGTCTCCGACATCGCCACCCGGCAAAACCTTACCGCGCAGATCGCGGCCGAGCTCGCCGACATCGTTATCGACGCTATCGAGCAGAACGGCATGAGCGACGCCGCCCTCCTTCGCCGGCTCGGCCGCCGCTACGACGCGGCCGCCACGATCAAGGCCGGCCGCCTCATCTTCGCCCCGATCGGCGCCGGACAAACCGCCAGCGGCACCCCTATCCCCGTCGCCTCCATCACGCGCGCAAGCGGCGATCGCTACAGCTACCGGCGCGGTGAGCGCGGGCAGTTCGGGGGCGTCGAGGCGGAATGGGATGACCGAAATGCGGCGGAGCGGAAAACGGTTGCAACCGGTGCAGCGAGCGATCGGCCACGCAAGAAATTAAAGCGGAGCTTCGCCAGCGAGGCGGCAGCCAAGCGCGCAGCACAAAGCGAAAGCGAGAAGATGGAGCGAGCGGCGGCAGAGTTCGAGATCGAGCTCGTGCACGGTCGGCCAGATCTATATCCAGATCGCGCGCTGGCGGTTTCGGGCTTCAAGTCAGAAATCGACGGGCAGGCGTGGCTTGTTGGCGAATTGACCCACGCGCTCGATGCGGGCGGTGGGCTCGCGACACGGATGAAGCTGGAAGCGAAGGCTTAGGAAACGAGCGCCTGCAGTTTGTCAGCGAATGCGATAAGTGCCGTAATCACAGCAAGCGATGTCAATAATCCTGTGATGATAAAACCTTTGGAGGGAAGGTGGGCGACTCGCTCAGTCAATGTAGCTAGATTGACCTTTACGCCGGAAAGTTCATCGCCAATCTTATCAATACGTCCTTCGAGCCTTGTAACGCGAGCATCCATGCCCCCGCTCCCGCCTAGTCCGTTTCCTCCGTTCATGATTTGGTCCTGCATCTGATCCAACTTCGCCTGCTTAGCATGGATCTCCGCTAGTCGAGTATCAAGAGACACCCTCGCCTCCTAAAAGACTTAGCTGGACGAACTCCTCCGCATCGCTCAGCATTTTGCTGAAGGATCTGCTTAGGGACATGATTTCTGCGGGATCGAGCTCGCCTTTAAGAGAGAGATTCCGCAGCGCTTCTATGAGACCGGCGTTTATCCGAATTTGATCCATGAACATCACGATAGCTTTTTCGTGCTCCTTATGCGCCTGCGAGCGAATAGCCTCGAGTTGCGCATCCAACTCTTCGTAGGTCGGAATATTATCGGTCACGCATTTACCAATCGCTTGAGCGCCGAACTCAATTCAGTAGCCCAGAGTAATTCCTCACTGGTATGTCGCCCGTCCGCATCGACCATCGCACCTGCGCTGTTCAATACAAATCTTGCCAGTTCCTGACGCTGCGGAGCTCGCTTAAGGAAATTGAGCGCCTTCAGAACATCAGCGGACGATGGGGCAAGCCGTGGCGCCTCCCGGATCGCACATTCATAAGACTCGTCGTCACCGCCGAAGAACCGAAAATACCGACCGAGCGTATCCTCCAATGCGTCACGCTCCAACGCATGGAATTCACCGTCGCATCGCGCCATGAAGGTCATAATCCGCATCACGCGCGTGAGCACCTTGTCCTCGATTTTCAAGGCTCCGTTGCGATGCAATGCAATGCAATGCTCGACCGGGTCCAGCTCTTCGCCCGTAACTGCGCATGCCATCGAACTGATCCGATCAACCCGAAACGTGCGATAGCAATCCCGCTTGTGACAGTGAGCACCGATCAATTCCGGTGCCCCGAATGATCCTGAAATACGACGCAGCGTAATCACGCGCGAAGTCTCTTCTCCCTCCGCGCTGGTGTAGGTGATGAAAGCCGACCACGCTGAAGCCTCATCCGGTTCGCCCGCCGGCGTCACATCGTCGGCCTCCACAATATGTTCGGTCGACTTCCGGCCAGGAGGATCGAGCGGCACAACCTTCCGGCCACCTAACTCTTCCGATAGCCTACTCAACCAATCCATCTCATTCCCCTGTGCATGTTGTTTCGCACCGTCACTGATTAAAGCCGAGAAATTCGCTGCTGGGGTCGTGCAGAGTCGAGCTGCGGCCGCCCTGCTGCACTCGAACCATTTCGCGAAGCATCTGCATGAGCGGAGTACGAACGGCAGGTGTTAACGCGCCAACTAGGCGCAGCCATTCCCGGTCATCGAAAGACAGAATATCTTCCGACCCCGTATCGGGATCATCACTTTCACCGGACAGGTACTCTGGCGTAGTTTGAAGCTCGCGCGCAATCTGATGCAGATGCTTTGTGCCCTGCGATCGTCCGTTGACTAAACCATTCATCGTGCTTTGGCGCACGCCAACGCGCCTCGCCAATTCGGCTTGGCTCATCCCCAAAGCATCAAGACGCTCAGCTATTCGCTGTCCCAGAAGCATAGGCCCATTATCTAACGATCTTCCGTTACCGTCGCTAACGACTTTCCATTTGACTCGGCTAACGATTTAACGTTACCCCCTGCTAATGGCATTGGAACATGAATCGAATTCGCCTCTGGCGATCGCGATCCGCAGAGCGGGCTCGCAGACTGCTTTTGCCAAGTTGATTGGCAAACGGCAGTCGGTTGTGAATTATTGGCTGCAGGTTTCGAAGCCTCTCCCCGCCGAGCACGTTTTGCCGATTGAAGCCGCGACCGGCGTATCCCGCCATGATCTGCGCCCTGACATCTACCCGCGTGAAACCTCTTCCTCCGCTGTGGCTACCCCCGCACCCTGCGCAGCGGAGAGCGACGCTTCGACATCCCCCCGTCGAAGCGTCGCAACCCCCCTCGGGGCGCCTGCCCCATGATCGCCCTGCTTGCCCCATGCACCGGTTCTATCACCGCCGCGGCCGCAGCGCCCGTGCGATCCGCGGCCTCTTTTGCAAGTGAGCCCACGCAATGACAAAGCTGCGCGCCCCGCTGACTTTCGAACTCGCCTTAACGAAAATCGCCGGCACCATCGGGTGGGCGGGCGCCGCCACCATCCTCGGACAGTCGGAGCGCACGATTCGCAATTGGTCGGATCCCGATGCCGCTGCCGGTATCCGTCTCGACGCGGCCGAGCTGCTGGATATCGCGTTTCAGGAGGCTGGCGGCAAAGGCGCCCCTTTCCTTGAATGCTACGCCACGCGCCTGAAATCGGCCCTGTCGAATTCCATGGGTTCGGCGGAGGCCATTGCCGAGGCGGTCGCCAGCGCGGCCAAGGAAGGCGGCGAGGCCATCTCCGCCGCCATCGCCGCGGCCAGCCCCGGCGCCAGCCATACAGATTACGTCACCGCCATTCGGGAGATCGAGGAAGCGATCGAGGCGAAGACGAATACGCTCGCGGCCATCCGGGCGCGGCTCAACTCCGAACGAACCCTGCGCGTTGAAGAAGGAACCGCCTCATGAGCGTATCGATCGCCTGCCCCCACTGCTCGTCACGGGCCACGGTCCGGACGAGCCGGGCTGTCACGCCCCTCTACCGACAGCTGAATATCGCATGCCGGAACGCCGAATGCGGGCACACTTTCGCTGCCGACATGACGATCACCCATACCATTTCGCCGAGTGCGATCCCCGATCCCGAAATCCACCTGCGCACTTCGACATTCGCTCGACGCGCCGTGAACGACAATCCCGCCGGCCGGGAGGTGCCGGTCGCCGCCCCGGCGAACGACGATGACCGCAACCCGGACGCTGTGCCCGTCGGGTTCTAAAACCCACGTACACAACAAAGGACGCTGGCAACCGCCAGCCTCCTGATCCCCAATCGATCCAACCGCCGCCCGCGAAGCCATGCGCTTTCGCGAACCCCTTTCTGCTGTCTGAAGAAAGCCAATCCCATGTCGATGAACGCTCATGCCCGTACCCGCCCGCCACGCCTTCCCGCAGGTCCGATGGCCCGCGCGTTTCTTGCCGCAACGGCCCTCGCGCCCGAAGCGCAGCCGCCGCGCTTTACCGACACGCCGCGCCGCCCCGAAACTGCACGATCGAGGCGCTGTATGACGCCGGGCACCTATGTTCGCCTGCGCCGCGCCAAGGCGGGTTGGAAGCGTTCCGAACTGGCGGTCATCATCGCCGCAACGCCCGGAGACCGCGCCGCGATCGAGGAAGAGCTTCACGCGATCGAGGCGGATCACATCATCGAGAACCGCCGCCGCGTCGCGCAGATCGCCGATCAGATCGATCTCGACTTCAATATCTATCTCACCCTGGTCGGCTTCGCGCAGGATCCCGAAAGCGAACTGCCTTGCCCGCGGATCTGCACCGGCTGTGGCTGCACATGGGATCGCCCTTGCGCCTCGAAAGACGGGCTTTGCGGTTGGCGTGACAACGAGACGGACCGATGCACCGCCTGCCCCCCGGCGCTCGACTGATGACCCGGCCCCCACAGCCAGAGACTACGCGCCAGCGGATGCACGGCAAATTGCACCCCATCGCTAACGGCAATGTGTGGCGTGGTCTCGCGATTGCCGCACCAATCGCGGCTGTCTTTTGGGGCGTCATTATCGGCGCTGCCTTCTGGCTCGCCGCCTCATGGGATGACGGGAAGGGCCAGAACCCCTCCCGCCATCCTTCGCCCGCACCGGTGTCTGAAGCCGCCGCGGGCACCCCCGATCCCATCGAAGCTGAGAACGGAGAACTCCTCCCATGACCCAATCCGTCCCCTTGAACAAGCTCGCTCTTTCCCCCCGGAACGTCCGCAAAACAAATGTCGACGAGGACGTTGCGGGGCTTGCCGATTCAATCCGCTCGAAAGGCCTTCTGCAAAATCTCGTCGTAAGCGCCGCCGCGAAATCCGGCACGTTCGAAGTCGACGCCGGCGGTCGCCGCCTGCGCGCGCTTCGCCTGCTGGCGAAGGACAAGCATCTTCCGTACAACTGGCCCGTGCCCGTTCATGTCGTGCCGCGCGATGCCGCGACCGAGGCCAGCCTTGCCGAAAACCTGCAAAAGATCGCGATGAACCCTGCCGACGAGGTCGAGGCCTTCGCCGCGATCGTCGACGGATACGAGGCAAACGGCATGGCGTCACAGGCGGAACGCATCGCCAATTGCGCCCGCCGCTTCGGCGTGTCCGATCGGATCGTCGGCCAGCGTCTCGCCCTCGCCGCGCTCGCGCCGGAGATCCTCGATGGGTTGCGTGACGGTGCGCTGACCTTGGCAGCGGCGCAGGCCTACGCCCGTCATCCCGACCATGACGAGCAACTGAAGATATTCGCCCGCGAAGCGAAATCGGCTTTCCGACCGCACGATCCGCAACGGATCCGCGATGCGCTCGCCGGACGCGTCTATTCGCTCGACGATCGGCTCGCGCGCTATGTCGGCCTCGACGCCTATCGCGACGCCGGTGGGCGGATAGAGGCCGACCTGTTCTTCGACGATGGCGAGCGGGAAATGCTGATCGATCCTACGCTGCTCGAAAAGCTGGCGATGGAAAAAGCGCAAGGCGAGGCCAATCGCCTAGCCGACTACAACGGGTGGAAGGGCGCGGTGATACGCCCGGTAACGGCTCCCATCTACCAAAGCCCTCCGACGCCGAAGGGGTTCCGCCAAGTCTGGACAGGCAGCGGTGGCGTGCGCCTGAAGGATCGCATTGATGCGATCGCGGCCTTCGCGCTGAAGGCGGACGGAACCGGGATCGAGCAGCTCAACAGCTATTTCGTGCCGGAGATCGAGAACGCGAGCTCGGCCACCCACAAGCCGCTTACGCCCGAGCAACGTACCGCCATCGCCCGCGAGCAAGCGATCAAATTGCGCGCCGCGCGCCTTGCCACTCCGCAAACGAAAGGCACAGCGTTCGAGGGTCGCGCGTTCTGGCCGACCTCACATTATGTCGACCCCATCCGGACCGGCCCCGATGGGGAATTCTACGTCGCGATAATCGTGCGCGTCGAACGTGACGACCAGAATGCGCAGATCGAAGCGGCCGCCCGCCAGATCGATCTGGAAGAGGCCCAGGCCGAAGCGCAGCGTAAGGCCGAAGAGGAAAATGCCTCTCCCGATGGGGAGCCTGTTGACCCCGAAGAAGAAGCCCCCGCCGACCCGGACCAGGATCCGAACGTAAACGACCAGGTCGAGGAGACGGCGGCATGACCCCGCAGCCGATCAACATTTCGGCGGACGACGCTCGAAAGATCGCCGCCGGGCACAAGGTGAACATCCGCCGTATCAACACCGGGCGCATGCGCTTCGTTGTGCCTGGCGCGCAGCTTTGGGTGCGCGAACCTTTCTATCTGCCCGTTCGCTTCGACGGCCGTTCTCCATTGCAGGCGAGCTCGGCCGATCCGAACCTCGACCTGCGTTTTGTCGCGCACTGGCCTGATCGGCCGGCAGGATATGGCAGCCCTCGCGCGGGTCGTACGCTACCGAAGACTTTCTCGCGTATGGTGCTCCGAATTGCGCTCGTCGAGGAGCAGAACCTTCAGGATATCGACGAGCAGGGGGCACTTCGCGAAGGCTTCGGCAGCCGCGCGTCATTTGCTCGCGATTGGGACCGTGCCCAGCAAAACGGGTTCTCGAAAGCCGACATATCCGGGTGGCGCTGCAATCCTCGCGTCACGGTCATCACTTTCACGACCGAGCACGCGAACGTCATCGAGCTTTGCGAGCGTCGGCGAGAGGTCGCATGATCATGCAGACTATCGAGGCGGAGGGGCACCAATGGCCCCTCGACACCTTCATCGACAGCCACCGTTACCAGCGCACCGCTAGCGAAACCCCCGCAATCGTTCGTAGCGATTGGCCCGTCAGCTGCGTCACCAAAGATTGCCGCATCATCGAAAGACCGGCGGGCCACGCGCCATGGCACGACGTAATCGCATATCGAGCGCCCGACCTGTCGAGCCGGCTCGCAGAATGTCCCGCCTGCGGCGACGTCGCCGAGATCGCGTCGAGCCTGCTCGTAAACGAAGACGGAACCTTGATCCTCGACTGCCCCGCGTGCGGGCATGATAACTTCGAGGACTATTGGTGATGGCGTGCCAGTCGATCCCGATGCCCACCGGCGGCAACGCTATCGTCTGCGGCACCCGTCCAAGGCAGCGCTGCATGTGCGGCCGCCCGGCTGTGCGTCTCTGCGACTGGAAGACTTCGTCCCGAACCGGAACTTGCGCGCGCCGCTGTGCGCGCGCTGCACCATCTCGCCTGCGCCCGGCAAAGACCTGTGCGGGGCTCACGCCGAAACATACCAAGAATGGAGAGCCGGACATGGCCGAAACGACCGATGACCGCCTGCGACTGCTGATCGAACGGATCGAGCGGCTCGAGGAAGAAAAGAAGGGCATCGCGGACGATCTGCGCGAGGTCTACGGCGAGGCCAAAGCCGTCGGCTATGACGTGAAGATCATGCGCCAGATCGTGCGCCTCCGAAAGATGAAGGCCGACGATCGCCGCGAAATGGACATGGTCCTCGAAACTTACAAATCCGCTCTGGGCATCGACTGATGGCCAAAGTCAAAGCGCGCCCCATCGACGCCGCGACGCTAGCCCGCGCAAAACGCGCCGCAGCCGAGGTGGTCTCCAGCTGGTCGGCCGAACAGCTGACCGCCTCGCTTGCATCCGATCGCCTGTCGAAAGCTTGGGCCATCTCCCTCCATTCCGCGCGCGACGTCATTGCGACCGAGCAGCGCCGCCGCGGCCTTTCCGAAAGGTTCGGACAATGAACGAACACGCCGAACGGCCGATCGGCCGCTTCCTGAAAATCGACGACGTCGAGAAGGAAACTTCGCTCAGCCGATGGACGATCCGCCGAAGGATCAAAGCCGGAGAATTCCCCTCGCCCCGCAAAATCGGAAGCGGGCGAGTCGCGTGGATCGAACGTGAAATCGACGATTGGAAGCGCCGCACCCTCGAAGAACTCCACAATTAAGTAAGGGGGCCTCGATGGGGGCCTCGCGTATTTCAAAACTAGCAATTTGCTTTGTGAAGCAGGGACTTGGACATGTATTCGCTGTTCTACTCGGGGAGCCACTACCTCTTTTCATCGACGTGCAATTTGGGGCAGGAACCTTGCGTTTCTGCCGTTTTTGCGCTGTCTGATGGTGCATGGAAGTGCATAGAAGAGCAGGTAAGCGCGGACAGTTTGGGGGTCTCGTTGGGGGTTCCGTTTCGGGGGCTCCATGCTGACCGATGCGGCCTGCCGGACAGCGAAGGCTTCTACCAAGAATCGGAAGCTTTCGGATTCGGGTGGCCTCTTTCTGCTGGTAAGGACAACCGGCTCCAAGAGCTGGAAATACAAGTATCGACTGCGCGACGGTCGCGAGAAGCTGCTCACCATCGGCAGCTATCCGCAGACATCCTTGTCGGAAGCCAGGAAGGCACGCGACCTAGCCCGCGAGCAGTTGGTTTCAGGCATCGATCCTTCCGCGGAGAAGAAACGGCGAAAGGCGGCCGACGCACTTGCCGCGCTAGAAACCTTCGAGGCCGTCGCGCGTGCATGACACCGCGAGAAGCAAGCGACACTGGCGCCACGCTACGCGAGGCAAGTGCTTGTGCGGCTCGAGGAAAACATGTTTCCGATTATCGGCGCCACGCCGATCGACAGTATCAAGCCCCCGCAAATACTCGAAGCGATACGCCAGATCGAGGCACGCGGTGCGAAGGAAATGGCGCATCGCGTGCGAACGCATACCTCCGACGTCTTCGTCTGGGCGATCGCATCGGGAATTTGCCAACAGGATCCTGCCGCGATCATCCGCAAGGCATTGAAGCCGACCGATCCGAAGCTGCGCCCTGCCTGCACCAAGCTGAAGGACGCGCGCAAGGTTCTCACCTCGACCGAGGCGCTCAACGATATCTGGTGGGCAACGCGGCTCGCCTCCCGATTGCTGGCCCTGACAGCGGCGCGACCGGGCGTGATACGGGTGGCCGAGCGTGCGGAGTTCGAGGATCTGGACGGAAAGCAGCCGATCTGGCGAATTCCGGCCGGGAAGATGAAGCTCACTCGCGAACGCAAACGCGACGCGGCCTTCGAATTTGTCATGCCGCTCTCGCGCCAATCCGTCGAAACGGTAAAGGCGGCGATGGAAGCCAGCCCCAGCCCGCAATGGCTGTTTCCCGGCATCGGCAGCTGGCGCAAGGCGATCAGCGATTCGACGCTCAGCAAGCACTATCGCGACGCGGGCCTCGCGGGGCGCCATGTCCCGCATGGCTGGCGATCGAGCTTTTCAACGATCATGAACGAACGCGCGGCGCTGGAGGATCGCGAGCGCGACCGTGCGATCATCGACCTCATGCTGGCGCACGTGCCCGAAGGCGTCGAGGCAGCCTACAACCGGGCCGCCTACATGCCTCGACGCCGCGAGCTGGCGCAGGTCTGGGCGGATCTGCTGATGGAGGGAATGCCTCCGCCCGAGACGCTTCTCCCGCGCTGACACGCGCAGGAGGCCGCGCATGACGGCCTCGGTTTTCGGCGACAAGCTTTCGGACAGCGGCGATGGGGTCCGCTCGATCGGAGCGATCACGGCGCAACTGGTTGGCGTCAAGCTCAGCGCCAAGACCCGCGCCCGGCTCGGGCGGGGCGACAGCCCGCGCAGCGGCGAGCCCGTCTGGCGCAACAGCTATTATCGTGGACAGATCGAGGATCGTGTCTGGAAGCCGATTCATGACGGCACCAAACATGTAGCCAGCCGGTGGAAAGGTGCCCTGCTCGATCGCGCCAAGAAACTAGAAGATCTGACCCGCAGAAAGCGGCGGGAAAAGCACCCCGGCTGCGAAAACGGCATCCTCGGTCATGTCGGCATCCAGGTGCTGGAATATCTGTTCGGGCTCGTCGATTATGCAACCGGTCGCCTCGAACCCGCCATCGGCACGATCGCCGAAGCGATCGGGCGCTCCTACTCGGCGACCCACCGCGCGCTGGTGCGCCTGCGCGATGCGGGGTTCCTGCGCTGGATGCGGCGTAGCGAACCGATCGAGAACCCGGAGCCCGATGGCCCCCAGGTTCGGCAGATCAGCAACGCCTACGCCCTCCTGGTGCCTCAGGAGCTACGCGGTTGGTTAGGACGCCTCCTGCGCCCCGGACCCACCCCGGCTTGCGCGAAGGATCATCTGGCAGCGGATCAGGCGGAACTGGATGCCATTGCGGCGAAAATGACGTGCGCGGAATGGCACGCATCGATCGGCCCCGAGCCGAAGGACAAGGCAACGCACGATAGCCTCGCCGCCTGCGCCCGCGCCGTGGACGCCCGCGACCTTCGTGAAGCCAGTACCGCGAATCCTCCCCGTACCGAGAGACCATGGGATTATTCTAATCCATAAAGGAATGAGAAGGCTTTCGCCTTCTCATGCGTCGGCTACGCCGCCTTTTCTGGCTGACCGGCTCCGAAACGACCTCCCAGACGTTGAAATCACCGACGGACGCACCGTCGGACGGAGCGGCTTGCGCCGCTCCGATGCTTGGCGAGGGCCAAGGGGGCAAAGGCTGTGCCAATCACGATCGTGGCGCCACACGCGCGCATTTGCGCGAAAAACAGGCTCTTTGAACCGTCTGGTCCGCGCTACTTCCGGCTCCCGACTTCGAACCGATCAAAGCCTTCGCGATTGTTTTCCAATGTCTCTGGATGGATGAGGCCGGCGCGGCGCAGGGTTTCGACAGCGCGCGGCAGATCGTCCGGATCGACCATGCCGCCGGCCAGCAATTCAAGATCATCGAAAGACAAGGTCGGGCTGCCAAACGCTGCGATGCGCACGAGAACCCAATAGGCCCGGCCCGGAAACCGATCGCCAACCGCATCCATCATCTCAAACGCGCGAGCGGCCAGAACGGCATCATAATGTTGGGTGCCGAACCGGTCCCAACGGATCGCGTCGGTATCGGGATCGATGACACCGGCCGCGCGTAGCCGGCCGAGAGCCTTCAGGATGGTGGATTGCGCACGGCGGCAATAGGCCTCGAGAATGCGGGCCGTTGTCAGTTGCCCGTCGAAATCGACCAGCGCCTCGAGAATCTCAACACCCACATCGGTGAGATCGCCTTCGTGGCTTCCTGTTCGCACACCCTTCGCACGACGCGCGGCCCGTCGTTCGCCGCGCGTCTTTCGATCGAACGCCCCTGCTGCATCGACGAACGCAGCCTGCGCCGAATATGGCTCCCGATTCCACGCGCGTTCCTGCACCTCATCGCACAGCTTGCTAATTTCGGCATCGCTCATTCCGCGCGGCCGATCACCCTTGTTCTTCGCGTCAACCATTCATGCTCTCCAATCCGTCAATGCCATCGCGCCATATCTCCACCCACTCATTTCGCACGCTTCGGAAAAACCACGTCGCCATCATTCAGGGCATGGCCCATCGCGTCCGCCAACGTGTGTAGCAGCGGAGCGAGCGGCGCGGGCAGTTCGTCGAGGTCGATACGCTCGATCATGAAGGCGACCGTGCGCAGTCCTTCGCCCGCCTGCACCGCGCGATAATGCGCCTCCTCGCTGATTCCGAAATGCACGTCATTGGCCGGATCGAAGCGGCGGTCGGCCGCCGCGCTCAACGGATCGCTCCGCGTGCGCCCGAAAGGGTGAGCAGCTGGCACTCCGCCTCGCGGAGCATGGCGACCGCCGCCATCTTGTCGAACCGCGTGCCGATGCCGGAGCAGGCATTGACCGCGGTCCCCATCGCCTTGAGCAGGAGCAGACACGGATCGCGCACCAGTTCCAGCTCGATAATGGCGCGGCGCGCGATCTTCGCGATCGCGATGTCCCGCATCACGGCGGGCGAACAGATCAATCCGTTGAAGATCGCCGCCGCATGCCGCATCGTGCGGATCTCGAAATCGGAATAACGGGCCGATATCACACGCACCGGTGCAGACGGCGCGCGGCGGCGCCCGGGCGCTGTATCCAAGTCGGCATCGAACGCCTGCGCCAGCGCGCCAACCGGCCACACCGCGCCGTCCTGGTGAATGGTGCGCGCGGCCTGTGCCGGGTGGCCGGCGGATCTCTTCGCGGCGGAGGGATGATTGACCGTGCCGGTAAGGCGCATCATCCGGTCGCTGCTCCACGTGCCCTTGTCGCCGGAAAAGCGCGCGATCAGCGCCCGATTGATCGCCTCGACCTGGGCAATATCGGCACCGGCGACGCGCCAGAATGCCTGCAATCCGCGGCCCGAATGAATGAGGATGCTCGGCCGCGCCGGGCCGTCCATCAACGCGCGAACGGCGGCGTCCCGGTCCCAGTCGACATCCTTGGGATCGATATCGACATGGGCGAAGCGCACCGCATCGATATCGTCCTTGCGCGGTTTCTTGTGCAATCCGTCGGCGGCGCGGTTCACCGTGAAGTAGATATTGCTGCCGCGCGCGTTCTGCCGGCGCGCCCATGCGGCGGCGGCGTCGATGTCGGTGCCGAAATGACGGCCCACGATCCACCCCTTCGCGCCAATGGCGAGAAGATGGATGGCATCGCCGATCGCATGGGACAGGAAATCGGTAAGATCGTCGCTGGCGTCGATATGCTTGGCGGTGGTAGGGATCAGGGCAGCTTGGGCCATGGGTGTGCTCCTTGGTTCGAGTTAGGGCCGGCGGGGAGGTCCTACTCTCCCCGCTGGTCTGATATCACTGATATCTGTCCTGCATCTTGCCGTCAACAGGAAAGTGATATAGCTGATATCGTATGTCCAAAGAACCAATGACCGAGCGTTTTATATTCTCTGCCCCGAAGAGCTTTCTTGACCGGGTGGACGACTGGCGCCGACAACAAGCCGACATCCCCTCACGCGCCGAGGCCATCCGCCGCCTCGTCGCCAAGGCGCTGGATGAATGAGCGAGGATACCATCGAGGTGGAAGAAACCGGGATCGAGCGCGATCAACAGCTGATCGATTTTCTCGCCACTGACGTAAATGATCGGCTGCGCTTCCAGCATGAATTTTCGCTCGCCGGATTTCGCACGCTGGTGCTTATCAACGGCGGTGCGATCATCGCGCTCCTCACCTATGCGAGCAATGTCGCCGAGGGCGGCATGGCATCTCTGCGGCTCGCCTTCATGGGCTACGTCATCGGTCTGTCCGCCACCGTGGTTGCCTATATGAGCGCCTATTTTTCCCAGGGAAGGCTGATGGATGCGATGGGCTCGGCTCTGTTCCGGCAGCTTGGCCGGGTGGAGGACGAACAGAAAAGCAGAGAAGAGCAGAAGAAGGATACGAAACACGGCAGCCTGTGGATCGCCGCTTCCGTCCTACTCGCCGTGATTGGGCTGATCGGCTTTCTCAGCGGCTCGATCTTTGCCATGGAGGCGTTAACGTGATGTGGTCGGGAGTGGCTAAAGCAATTAGGCCCACTCCCGACCGAGATCAGAAGGGGAAGCTGCCCTGCCGGGACGGTTCCTCAGGGAATTTACGCCCCTTCATAACCTCGTTGACCCGGCCCGGGTTCACACCCAGCAGCGCTGCTGCCTGATGTTGGTAGAGCCCCTGTTCTCGAACAAGGAATCGCATATGTGCCGCCATTTCCGGAGTGATAGGCGGAGAATTCGTTCGTTTGGTTGCCATTTTTTAACAGGCCTTTCGTAAAACGAAGAAGGCATGTTGACTTTGGCAGGGCCGGACTCCTAAAGCAGTCGGGCTAGCAAAACCCACCACGCCTTCAACGTGGTTTCTGATTCCCCCGGGCGCTCCAACGCCCGGGGTTTTTCATGGTTAATGCGATTCGGCCCGTTGTCGAATCCTATTTTGTTCCTTTTTGGCGTTATCAACAATTATAGGCTCCGCTCACCCAACATCGCGCCCCACCGAGCGAGCACGATGCGGCGCCGATCGAGCAACTGCGCGCGATTATACGCAGCCTCGACCTTGTCCTTCGGCGTGTGCGCCAGTGCCATGTCGATCGCCGCCCGCCAGTCGGGGCCAAGCGTCTCGTTGAGGATCGTCGAAAAGCTGGATCGCCAGCCATGCGGCACATGGCGTCCGCCGAATCCGGCCCGGATATAGAGTTCGCGGATCGCCCCCTCGCCGATGGCGGCGTTCTTCCCCCGGCCCGGAAAAACCAATGCGTTGACGTCACCGCCATGATCGACGGCCGCAGCATCCAGAACGGCGATGGCCTGCGGCGAGAGTGGCACGACGTGCGCAAAGCGGGCTTCGGCTTTCTTCGCCCGCGACAGTTTCATGCGTTCGGGCGGCACGGTCCATACTGGGCCGCCGGCCGCGTCCCGATCGACCTCGCCCCATCGCATGCCCCGCACCGCATTGAGGCGCACGGCCGTCAGTGCCAGGAATCGCGAGGCAAGCCGGGTCGCCGGACGAGCCTCCGCCACTTCACACGCATCGAGCAAGGCGCGGCATTGTTTGATGTCGAGCAATGCAGGATGCGGAACCGATGGCGGTGCATCCTTCATCGCCGCGGCCAGGCGCGCGGCCGGATCCTGCCCCGCAAGCCCCTTGGCAATGCCATAGGCGAATATGTCGGACAGCCGCTGACGGATCCGGTGCGCCGTCGGAACACAGGCGCGCGCCTCGACGGCCGTCAGCAGCGCCAGCAGCTCGGGCGGTGCGATGCCGTCGACCGGCCGGGCGGCGAGGTCCGGCAAGATGTCACGGGACAGGCTCGCCATCACATCATCGGCATGGGCGGCCGACCATCCGGCCACATTGTGCCGAAACCAGGCGTCGGCCAGTTGGCCGAACGTGCCAGCATCGCGCACCGGCTCGGAGCCGTCGCCCGCATCGCCGGCCCGAATTTCGTCGCGCCGGATCCGCGCATCCGCCAATGCCATTTCGGGATAGGCGCCGAGCGTATGCAACCGCTCCCTGCCCCCGGCGCGCGTGCGCCAGTGCCATGTGCGGCGCCCGTTAGGGACGACGAGCAGGAACAAGCCGTCCCCGTCCCACAGCTTGTATGAACGCGCACGAAGGCGCGCGCTGCGAACAGCCGCGTCGGTCAGCATAGCTATCTCTCTTGATGGAAGCGCGGCGGATACTCCCTCCGCCGCGATGGAGCGAATGCACGCAATTCTGCGGGGCAGCGAACGGGAAAAGGCCGTCCGTTATCCCCCCGTTACCCCCCGACGCCGCCGTGCATAAGGACGCGGACAGCGCCTATGGTGTCGAATGTGCCGATCTGCCGGGCTGCTTTTCGGCCGCCGGCGAGCTCGACCATGTCCTCCGCAATGCGCAACTGACGACTTTCAGAAAATGCCGAGGAACTTCGGCCGCGCCGCACGGATCGCCGCGCGATCGCGTTCCTCGCATCGCTCGACAATGCCGATGGAATCGAGCGTCCGACCATTGGCCTTGTCGAGCTGGCCCGTCTGCGCATCGCCGAACGCGATCCAGTCGCCCACCGTTTCGCCTGCCGGCAATGGCGCCCCTGCCACGCCCTCGCGCCAGTCAGGGGGCAGGAGCGAACTGCACGCAGCGCGGGTCGTCAAGATAGGAGCGCCGCCTGCAAAGAGCGCGCAGCCCTGCATCGCTAGCGCGAGGATCGACAACAGCATCGCTGCCTTCAGCGTTCCGGATCGCATATTCGTTCTCCATGGTCATCGCGTCACTCGCGGCCGCGGCGGCGGCATTCTCGGACACCGTCGCAACCGCGTCCCGCCCGCTCGCCACAGCGGCCTCGTGCTGCTTCTCCGCCAACCGCCCTTCGGTCGCGGCGCGCCTGTCGTTCGTCATAGCGGTGGAAAGCCAGACCCCGGCCACGATCATGACGAGCGCGCCAATGGTCAGCCAGGCCCATCGCGGCCAAGGCCACGGAATTGCAAAAGGCCATGCCATGCCCGGCATCACACTGCATCCTGCAGGCACAGTTCGGCCTCGGCCGCACGACGCCGTTCGAGCCCGCGCAGGCGTTTGCCCCCGGCGTAGACATAGCGATTGAGAAAGGCGCACGCCTCACGCTGCCGCCCCTCTTCGAACAGACGCGCCACGCTGGACCTGCCGTAGGTTGCAAGGCCGACATTGTAGGCGAAGCTTGCGTGGGCGGCCCATTGATACGGATATTCGGCAATGCCCGGATTGCGCCAGCGCACCCCTTCGGCAAACTCTGTGGTCGCCTGCTCCAGCATGGCGGCGCATTCCGCATCGGAATAGCGGCGCATCTCCACCCGCGTTTCGCCGTAACAGACGGTCTCGATGCCGACCGGGTCGCGGTAGGGCGCGTTGCGTTTGCCTTCCCACGGCGCGATCGTGGCGACGGCCAGGCCCACCATGACCAGGACCGATCCGACCAGGCCCGCCTTTGTCGGCGCCTTATCCATCGAGACGCTCCCGCTTCGCGTTGCGATGGTCGCGCACGAACCGATAGATAAGGTGCGCGGTTTGCGCGATCGTATAGACGAGCGTTGCAACCAGCACCCAGTCCTGCAGCGACATGCCCGCGGCGGTGACCCCGCTCACGGCGATCGGCGGAGCCGCCTTGCCGAAGGCGGTGACGTAATCGCCAGCCCCCTCGGAGAGCTGGCGAGGGGGATCGATCATGATATGTCTCCTTTACCGCCGAAGCGCAGCGCGCCGGCGTCTTTTCATTCGGGTTCGGTGTAAGGGGGAAGCGGGCAGAACCGCCGTCACCACAGCGGCTTGATCCGCTGCGGGATGACCTCGCCCATCCACGCATGGCCGGGATCGAGCGTGTGGGTATCGTCGACCGTTCCATTGGGCGCGAGGCCGAACCAGGTCGGCCATTCGGGGATCTCGAAAATATCCTCGATGTCGACCGTATCGACGTTCTCGACCTGGGCGGCCGCGGCGAACAGCGCGTCGCGCTTGCCCCGCATCGCGTCGTCATATCCGGTCTTTGCCGCCAGCGGGCCGACCACCACGATGCGCATGTCGGGCGCCCCGGCGCGCAGCTGCTGAAACAGCGCCAGGGCATTGGCCTCGAACGCGGCCTTCTGCTCCGGCGTGTCGTAGTAATCGTTGATGCCGCCCGCGATGATCGCCGCATCGGGCGGGCCGCCGTCGACCATGGTCAGAATGTCGTCGACGCGCTCGAGGAAATTGGGCCGGTCGCCCTGCCGGCGGACATATCCGGTGCCGCCGATCCCGCCGAGCACGTAGTTCTTGATGCCAAGCCGCGCCGCGGCAATGCTGCCCCATGAATCGCGGTGCGGTTCGGTCGAATTGCTGCCTTCGGTCAGGCTGTCGCCCATGAAGGCGGCGCTCAGATCATAGGCGGGCGTGGGCTCGGACAGGGTGCCCCGCACGCGGAATGCCCCCACCGCCGTATCGGGCGGGAAGAGCAGGCGCACCCGCTTGCCGATCAAGCCCTGCGGAAAGTCCAGCCTCACCCATTGCAGCGCGTTCGTCGCCGGGGTGGTATAGCCGGCAAAGCTCGTGAACTCCCCGTCGACCGCGACCAGCATCGGTTGATCGAAACCCTGCGTGCGGAACTCCAGGGCATCGCCGGTCACGACGACCTCGACGATGGGATTGCGCCCCTGGTTCATCACCATCTCGCCCGTCACCGGGAAGGAGAAGCTGCGGTTGTAGCGGAACAGCCCGCCCGGATAGGACTGGCCGAGGATCCAGCGCCTGCCGATAAAGCGGATCATCGCGCTCTCACGTTCGTACACGTTCACGCCCGCCCCGGTCAGCGTGAAGGTATTCTCGCCCACAGTCGACGTCGAGAAGCCGATCGGATCGACCGCGGCGAACTGGCGCGGACCGCCATCGAAAGCACCGCGGCGCAGGCGGCGGGTCTGGATCGGAGTCTGGTCGGGCACGGCGAGCGGATCGGGCTTGAGCGCTGCTTCGACCGTGTTCAGGCGATCCGAGAGCCCCGCCACCGCCGGCGCGGTTACGGTCTGCACGTCCTGCTGGTATCGCGTTTGCACCATCGCCCGCACCGGCGAGGCGGCCGTGTCGGCATTGGCGAAGGCGGCGGGGAAATCGTTCGGCCTCGCGATCTTGAAATTGCCCGGCTCCTCGACGGCGGAAAGCGCGTTCGGGTCGATCTGGCGATAGGCCGTGCGCACCGGGTAATCGCCGAACTCGAGCGGAACGTCGAACACGATGCTGCACGCCGCGCCCTCGCCGGTGGTGGCCTCGGTGCGCCGGCCGACTTCGGAAAAGGTGCCATTGCCATTGTCGCGATAGAGCACGAACTCGATCCGCCCGCCCTCGACGAAGCACCATGTGTCGAAACCGGTGATCCGGCCCGGCCCGGCGATCGACGCATCGGCCACCAGCTTGTCGTCGAAACTGCGCGTGCCCGCGGCGAGCGTGGCGACCCCCGCTTCCCCTGCCTGCGGTGTCGAAAGGCTGGCCTTGATCGGCGCGACCACCTCCATCGCCGCATTCGTCGACCGGTCGGCCTCAAGGCCCGAGCGGTCGGCTTCATCCTCGGCGCGTTCCGCCTGTTGCACCGCGATCGTCATCTGTTCGGCGGCGGCCTGCTGCGACGCGCTCGATCCGGTGGCCGCCTCCTGCGCAAGCTGCAGGAACAGCGCCGCCGCGCGGGTATTGTCGCCAACGCTCACTCGAATGGTCATGATATTGCACTCGCTTTCAGGATGAACGGCCCGTCGAAGGCCATGAACTTGGTCCCGGCGACGGTCTGAATGAACATGCCCCACACCAGTTCGACGTCCTCGCCGATCTCGGGCGCGGGTGGCATCGCGTCGATCGTAGCCTGGTCGATGCGCAGCTCGATGAACGTGACCGGCATGCGCTCGATCGTCTCGACCCCGGTGACCTCGATCCCTTCGACACCGTTGCTCGCATTGTTGAGCCCGGCACGCAATTGCCCGCCATCGCGCCTGTCGCGCACTTCAAGGCGGAAGGTCGCGCTGGAAAGATCGAACCCCTCGACGATGATCTGTTCGACAAGCGGGGTCGCCCGCCACGCCACAAGGGGCGCGGCGACGGTGGGAAACAGGGCCATGTGGTTACTCCGTTACTGCGCTTCGAGCGCGGCGATGCGATCCTGCAATGCGACGATGTCGGCTTCCGAATAAGCGCCCACGCTGCCCGCCGTGGTCGCGCTCCCGGCGCTGGCGGCGTAGGTGGCGCTGGCAACCTCGTCGGGGGTCAGCAGCGGCCCCCAATCGGCCAGCGTGCCGGTCGTCCCGCCATTGTGGACGAAGTTCTTGTTCACATCGGCCCGCACCGCGATGTCGCCCCGCCGCGCGTCGAGCGCCAGCATCGCGGCCTCGTCGGCGACCGGTTCGATCGCAACCCCCACGAGCGCAGAGGCCATCTGGTCCCGTTCCTGGGCCGACGCTCCGGCGACGGTCGGAGGCAGGACCGCTCGCCGACCGAGCGCGAGCGAATGCTTCGCATCGGTTTCCGTCTCCACGGTCAGACGGACGGTCATCGCGGCAAGGTCGATCGTCCGATCGAGCACGATCACCTTCTGTCCGGCCAGCCCATAATCCGCCATGTCATCACCGCATTGCAGGCAGCTAACGATCCGGTAATGCCGCATCCTCGGCCCGCATCACAATTCGATCGGCCCGCGTTCCCGGGCGCGGGCAAGACGGTAGGTGCAAAGCTCCGCCGCCTGATCCGGGCGATTGACCAGGTTCAATTGCGTCTCGCCGGCGTCGCGTTCCTCGCCGCCGTCGGCCGCCACATATTCGGCGATGCGGATCCGCGCGCCCGGCACGAATTCCCACTGGTGTGCTTCGCTGACGCATTTGGGCGTGATCATGTTGACCCGTTCGGCGATGCTGCGGCTGCTCGGCTTGCGCACCGGCTCCTCGGTCAGATCATCGGCACGGATCACGTCGACCGCAACCCGCGGCGCTTGCCAGACAACGCCGAGTCTTCCGCCGGTGACGACCGGTATGCCGCCGCCGGCCGCGCAGATGTCCTTCAGATTGTCCCACCGCGGCGGTGCGCCCTCGCCCTCGAATACGACGCCGCCCGATTCCCAGCCATTGGCATCGCAGACATTCGCAAACGCGGCCCAGTCCTCCCACCAGATCCCGTCGACATGCTGCCCATCGATCTGAAATTCGGTGAGGCCGATGCCGACACCCATGACCAGCTCGCCATTCTGCACGCGGCCCATCGCGTAGGTTACCGCCTGCACCGCGGGGTTCTTGCTGAATTGATAGGTGCTTTCGACGAACTGCCGATGCGTTCCGCTGCCGTTGGGCAGCGTGCTGTCCTTGCGCATGTCGTAGCAGCGCGCACCGAGCCAGACGCCGCCCAGCGCCGGCAGGCCGCTCGCGAAACGATTGCCCTTCTTGTCGAACTTCGCCCGAAAGGCGATTGCCGCCTGTCCGGAAAGCTTTGCGGACGCGCCCCAACCGGGAATCGCCGGCGCGCTGCCTTGCGCCAGCGCAGCCCCCTCGGGGCAGGCGCCCAACTGCGACCAAACATCGAGGAAGCCGCTGTAATAGCCGAGTGCGGACGTGCCGGCGAGCGCGATGGGCTTGTAATCGACCATCACCGATTCCAGCGCCTCGACAGGCCCGCCCCCGCTGAAGACCGCGGCCCGGAAATAATAGGGGTTGGGCACCTTGTTCGTGGTCGGGCCATAGCCGGTTTCATGGCGTATCACCCCGCCGAAATAGGTGCGACCGAGCAGATAGGGCTGCGGCGGATTGACGGCCAGCACCGTATCGGTGAGCGAACCGAGCCGCGGGGGATCCTTCGCCAGCAATTGCGCGCCGACGCTCGACGCTGCGCTGACCACCGATGCGACGCCGGAAGCCGTGGCCGCCGCCGCCGCGAGGGCGGTGCCGACGCCGGCGATCGCCCCGATGCCCGTCGCGCCGAGCGCCACGACTCCCGCCACGGTCGCGACCGTTTTCAAAGCGCCCGACATCACACCCGCCACGCCCCGACCTATTCATGCACGATCATCGGCACGATCCGGCTGCCATCTTCGGGCCAGCCCAGCGCCTCGTTGCCGGCATGGAGCAGGATCGCATCGAGCCCATGAGTGCCCCGCACCACGGCAAGATCGCCGAGCCGCATCTCGAGCGGTGCGATACGGCCCTCGGGTAAAACCGCGTCGAGCATCGGCGGCGGACGGTGCCCCATCTGGCGCAGGTGATAGCGTGCCATGTGGACACAGCTAGTCCGTCCGCGCCAGTCGAGCGCCCGCTCGCGATACTTGCGCAGCGTCGCCTCGGTCGCGCGCTGCCTGCGGATCATGTCGGGGATCATTGTGCCACCTGCATCGCCTGATAGCGCGCCGCCCCGCCGCCGCCGTAAGGACCACCCGCGGACACGCCCGCCGGCGGCGAACCAACACCCCACGCAAATTGCGTTTTCAGCCCCGTCGCATTGTCGTGTCCCGTCTCCCCCGGCCAGACCGATTTGTGCCAGGCCGAGCTCAGCGAATTGCCACGATTGCGGAGCAACATGCGCTCGATCATCGTGCCGACCTCGAAATCGACCGAGCGCAGCTGCCGGCCGATCGAAATGACGCTGCGGTCGATGCGCCCGTCGTAATAGAGGTCCGCGCGGGTAATCTCCCCGGACGGCGCATCGAACTCGGCGATCCACAGCTTCACGCGCGAGCCTTGGAGGTCGTCGCGGTCGAGGTCGGCGATCGGCGTGCTGCCGGGCGCGAAGATCGTGAAACCCATGCTGGGCAATTCGTCACCGGTGCCCTCCGCGATCGGCTCGACCGATGCGACCGAACCCCACACCGGATCGCAATTGCGATAGAGCTCGCCCTCGAACTCGAAAAACCCGCCATCGCACCAACGCGCAATCGCGCCGGGAAACGCCACCCGCATCAGGACGGTGAGGCCGACGCGGCGCATCAGGCCGCCTCCTCGATCTCGAATTCGACCTCGAGATGATGGGCCAGCGAAATGCTCCACGACCGCTCATCGCCCAGGACAGTGCCCTCGATCATCGGCCTGGCCAGATGCACGGCCGCGCCGTCGCCAAATGGCGTCCGCAGCATCTCCGAAAGCGAGAGCACGATTTTGCCATCGGCATCCGCAACGGCCGGCGCGGCGACATTGTGAAGATAATGCTGGTCGCCATCGACGATGGACAGCCAGAACCCCTCTTTCGCCGCGTAAAACGGCGTCAGCCCGCGCAGTGCGATCGTCATGCCTTTCTGCCCCGCCCCGTCGACCACCGGGGCGCCGGGGACGCCCTGGTCGACGCCGGCGAGCTCGAACGGAATGCGCAGCCCCTCGCTCTGGGCGCGGATGAGACGCGAGACGATGACGCGCCCCTGCTCCCGCATGGGAAAGGGCGGCAGGCTGAATGCGCCGCGGTACCGATTGCCGGGCCGATCGATGCGCAGCGCCTTCGCCCCTGTCGAGGGGCGCTGCGTCGCGCCGAAATCGATCAGCGCCGGCGTCATCGCATTGGGCACGACGCCCTTGGGCAGCTCGATCATGCCGACATCGCCCTTTTTCGCGATCGCGCGAGACTGCTCTGCGCGCCGGCCGATCCGGCGCCCGCCGCCCGCATCGCCATTGGCGCCGCCACGCGTGCGGCGCGCCCGTCGACATGCACGTCGAAATAGGGCGTCGGCACGATCGTCACTCGCGCCGCGCCGCCGCTCTCGCCCTTGCGAATATCCATGATCTCGCCGGCCGACACCCGCGCGATCGGATTGCCGTTGAGCGAGAGCAGGTTCTTGTCGATGCCGGGGAAGCCCGGATACGCTTGGCACTGGCTCCGATTGCGTTGGGCCAACCGCAATATCCGCCCATTCCGAAATGCCCGAAATTGCGAAGCTGCACTCTCGCTTCATATTGAGGCAGAAACCGGTGAGTTCACTCCCGTCGCTCCGCCAATTGCCCACGGTGCGGACGGTGACGAGCTCGTATTCGTCGGTATAGGCAAACCGGATCAGGTCGCCCGACGCTCCATTTCGAAATTTGACCTTGCGGCTGACAGCGCCGCCCAGGCCGACTTTCTTCGGCACCTTCCCGAGGGGAGCGGACTCCGCACCCTCCTCCTCGCGAACCTTGTCGGCTCTCGACTGCCGCCATTTCCCGAAGGCTTCGCTGCCCGCCGCAAGAGCAACCTTGGCGGCACGATGCGCCCGTTCGTCCTGAGCGATCTTGGTCGCAGCCGCCAATAGGACGGGAATCGGAACGGGCACCGCTTAGGCTTCCAGTTCAGCCAGCCGCGCAAGAATTGCATCAGCGTGCTTGTAAATATCGGTCGGACCCGACACCGAATGACGGTTCTCTTCCTTACCCACGAAGACTCCGAAATGGCGTGCGGTCTGGCTGTTGAAATGCATGCGGGCAATCGTGCGCCTGTTGTTGTCATCGAGCAAAACAGCGCAATAGGATTTGGCATCACGCATCACGACGCGCTCGGGATCGACCTCCTTCGAGCAGATGGCGCGAATAATATTGAACCCGTCGATCTCGACCTGCGTTGTCTCAATACCATCTGATGCGTCAATTTCTTCAGGTTGCTCGGGTTCGACTTCCCCGCCGCCCCGGATCGCGTTTTCAAGCCGCTCGTTCACCCCGTCCCGAATGATCGCAGAGATACCCTGCGCGATGGCGTTTGAAAACTTCTCACGAACTGCTTCTGTCAGGCGCCCGTCATGCAAACGGCCTGCGATCATCTTTACGAATTCGTCGGAGGGTTGGGCAAACTCGTCCCGCAAGGCCTTCGAAACCTGCGATTGCAGTTTCAGGTTTCCGGCCTGCCTGACGATGCGGTCGAGATCGAAATCCGATCGTTCAAATGCGGCCACATGTTTCAAATCGGTCGAACGGTAGGCGTCGAGATCGAAGGTCAGGAAGGGCTTGTCGTCCATCATGTTCGCCCGATCGGAATCGGTGAAGAACTTGTAAACGATCCCATTGGTGAGCAACGCCACGCGAGCATTTGTCGCCGCGAAATAACGATAAAGCTGGCTCGCGTGCTTGATCGACAATTCGCTGGCGACGGGCTTGCATTCGATCAGCATCTGCACCTCACCACCGATACAGATCGCGTAATCGACCTTTTCGCCTTTTTTCGTCCCAACATCGCAGGTGAACTCCGGCACGACCTCGGACGGATTGAAAATATCGTAACCCAAGGCGCGGAGAAACGGCAGGACCAGCGTCGTTTTCGAGGCTTCCTCGGTCTGCAAAATCTCACGATGCTTCCGTAACGTCGCCTGCAAATCAGCGATGCTCGATTCAAATTACAACGACACGAAAGTGACGAGCCAGAACAGCGCCACCGTTGCCAATGAAACGCAGCGTCGCATTTTCGAGGAACGCTTGCCCAAACATAATGCGACCGCCGCGCTCGGCTACGATCTGGGGCGTTTTTCGGTCAATCTCAACGGCCGGTATTACGGTCCGTGGACCGATAGCAGCGGCAATGCGACGGGCGATATATTTCAACGTTTCGGGTCGATGGTGCTGTTCGATGCATCACTCAGCGCGCGTCTGGGCGAACATGTGGGCCTGACGATCGGTGCCGAAAACCTGTTCGACAGCTATCCCGACGAGGCAACGTTTCAGGCCAATCGCGGCCTCATCTATTCGCGCAATGCGCCCTACGATACCGATGGCGGGCTGTATTACGTGCGGCTCGGGCTGGATTTCTGATGCGATCGGCAATCGACCGACGCCGTGTCCTTGGCGGTGTGGCGACCGGGATCGGCGGCGTGGCGGGGGGCGGCGGGCTGGCCGCGCCGCTCCGCGCCGCGGTCGCCCGTTCGCCGGTTCCGGACGCGGGGGACGAGCAATACTGGGCGCGGATCGCGGCGCAATATGACGTGACCGACGATGTGACTCAGCTCGAAAACGGCAATTGGGGCATGATGGCCCGTCCGGTGCTCGCCACGTATCAGGAGCACGTCGCGAGAGTGAATCGCGACACCAGCTTCTATGCGCGGCGCGGCATGGGCGCAGACCTCAGGCAGGTCCGCGAGCAGGTCGCGCGCTTCCTGCGCGCCGATGTCGAGGAGATCGTATTCACCCGCAACGCGACCGAGGCGTTGAAGGCGCTGATCGGCGGATATAACCGGATCGGCGCTGGCGAGGCGGCGCTGATCGCGGATCTCGATTACGACAGCATGCAGGACGCGATGGTATCGGCCATGGCGCGGCGCGGGGCCGAAATCGTTCGCATCGCCCTGCCCGAACCGGCAAGCCATGCCAACATACTCGCCGCCTACGAAGCGGCTTTCGATCGGCATCCGCGGCTCCGGCTCGTGCTTTTGACGCATATAAGCCACCGGACCGGCCTGCAAATTCCGGTGCGGGACATCGTGGCCATGGCGCGCGAACGCGGCATCGATGCCATCGTCGATGCCGCACACAGCCTGGGTCAGGTCGATTTCGCTCTCCCCGATCTCGACGCCGATTTCGTGGGCCTGAACCTGCACAAATGGATCGGGGCGCCGCTTGGCGTGGGGGCCGCCTATATCCGGCGCGGCCGCATCGCCGCCATCGATCCCGATATCGCCGATGACGACCCCGGTTCGGGTGCCATCGATTCGCGCGTCCATACAGGGACCCTCGATTTCGCCGCCTTGTTGAGCGTTCCCGCCGCCCTCCGGTTTCAGGAGACGATCACGGCGCCGCGCCGTGCCGCGCGGCTGCGGGCGCTACGCAACCGCTGGGTCGCGGGGGTGCGCGAGGATCGCGATATCGAGGTGCTGACCCCCGACGACCCGCGGATGCATGCGGGCATGACCGCGTTCCGGATGCGGGGGCAAACCTCGGCGCACGAGAACCGCGCTCTGGCCGCGCAATTGCTCGACCGGTTCGGAATATTCACCGTCCTGCGCACCGGATTGGACAGCGGTGCCTGCGTACGGGTTACGCCGGCGCTGTTCAATTCGATGGCGGACGTCGACGCGCTGGCCGGCGCGCTGCGCCAGATTGCCGAGGAACGACGCGCGTGATCCCGCGTCGCGCTGTCCTAATAAGCGAGAGGGCCCGGCGCATCAGCGACCGGGCCCTCTGTCGTTTACGGGATCAGCGGCCGCCCTCGGCGTTGTTGCCCTGCTGCTCGCTTGCGGCCTTGGCCTGCGCTTCGGCCTGCATCCGCATGCCCACCTCGGTCAGGCGATTGCCGAAGCTCTTGGCGAGCGGCTGACACTCGGCATTGGCGGCGGGAAGATCGCCGATAATCGTCGGCAATGCGTCATAGCTCATCACGTCGCCGATCTTCTTGCCCGAGGACGCTTCGTAACGCCCCATGAAATAGGCCATGACCATGCCAATTCCGCGCTTCTGCTCCGGGTCCTGCGCCTGCTCGCTGGCGAGAAGCGCCCACGCCGCACAGCGCAGGTTTTCCTCTGCGCCGTCCTGCGCGGCGGCCGGCATTGCCGACAGGGCGAGCGGGGCCGCCAATGCGGTCATGGCGAGTTTCGTGATGGTCTTCATAAGATAATCTCCGTTTCGTTGGCCGCGCCATAGGAAATCGCGGCGCATAACCCAAGGGCCATGCACCGCGAATGGACGGAAACAGATTGCGCGCCGATGAAGCGCCGGATTTTTAATCCGTCAGACCCGCATCGGCATCAGCACGTAAAGCGCCGGACTGTCCGAATTCTGCCGGATCAGCGTGGGCGCACCGGCATCGGCGAGGTGCAGTTCGACATTATCGCCCTCGATCTGGGCGAGAATATCCTTCAGATAATTGGCATTGAACCCGATCTCCAGCCCCTCGGCGCTGTAATCGGCGGCCAGTTCCTCCGCCGCCGTGCCATTGTCGGGGCTGGTCACCGAAAGCGTGACGCGATCCTGGTCGAGCGCCATCTTCACCGCGCGGGTCTTTTCCGTGGCGATGGTGGCCACCCGGTCCACGCCGGAGAAAAAGCTCTTGGGATCGAGCTTCAGCAGCTTGTCGTTGCCGGTCGGGATCACGCGGCTGTAATCGGGGAACGTCCCGTCGATCAGCTTGCTGGTGAGCACGATGCCGCCCTCCCCGCCCATGGTGAAGCGGATCTTGGACGCGGACAGATCGACCTCCACATTGGTGTCGAGCGATTCTTCGAGCAGCTTGCGCAATTCGGCGACGCATTTGCGCGGCACGATGACGTCGGGCATCCCCTCCGCCCCGTCCGGACGCGCCAGGGTAAAGCGTGCGAGGCGGTGCCCGTCGGTCGCCGCCGCCTTCAACACAGGTTGCCCGCCCGGTCCGTCCTCGGCCACGTGGAAGAAAATGCCATTGAGGTAGTAACGCGTCTCTTCGGTCGAAATCGCGAAGCGGGTCCGGTCGATGAGCTGCGCCAGCGTGGCGGCCGGAATCTCGAAACTGGTCGGCAGGTCGCCTTCGACGATGGTCGGAAAATCGTCACGCGGCAGGGTGGGAAGCTGAAACCGGCTGCGCCCCGCCTTTACCACCATGCGATTGTCCGCGGTTTCCAGGCTGACCTGCGAACCGTCGGGCAATTTGCGCGCGATGTCGAACAACAGATGCGCCGACACGGTGATCGCGCCCGCGCTTTCGACGCTGGCCGCGCTCATCGTTTCGACGACCTGCAGATCGAGGTCGGTGGCCATGACCTTCACCCCGCCATCGGACGACGCATCGATCAGCACGTTGGACAGGATGGGGATGGTATTGCGCCGCTCCACCACCGATTGCACGTGGCTGAGACTGTGCAGCAGGGTCGCGCGTTCGATAGTGGCCTTCATTATACTCAATTCCCCCTGTGCCCGGCGGCGGACATGCGCGGTGCGGGCAAAGTTCAATACGGCCAAACTTTCTTAGCGCCCACGCGCATCGGGGCAAGGCGAACACACCGGGAACGCCGCGATTCGATTGCGTTTTGCGCGGAGTTTTCCCCCGCTGTCAGCGGAACGGCGGCTCGTTGAACGCGCGCAGCTTGCGGCTGTGGAGCCGAGTGCCTTCCTCACGCAGCAGGTCGCAGGTGCGGATGCCGATCTGCAGATGCGCGCCGATGGCCTCCTCGTAAAACTTGTTGGCCTGCCCCGGCAGCTTGATCTCGCCATGGATCGGCTTGTCCGACACGCAGAGCAGCGTCCCGTAAGGCACGCGGAAACGATAGCCCTGCGCCGCGATGGTGGCACTTTCCATGTCGATACCGACCGCGCGCGACAGCGAGAGACGGCGCGCCGTCGTGCTGATCTGCAATTCCCAGTTGCGGTCGTCGGTCGTGACCACCGTGCCGGTCCGCATCCGCTGCTTGAGGCTGGCCCCCTCGGTCCCGCTCACATCCTCGGCCGCGGCGGCAAGCGCCTGCTGCACCTCGGCAATCGCGGGCAAAGGAATTTCGGGCGGCAGCACCGCATCCAGCACGTGATCATCGCGCAGATAGGCATGGGCGAGCACGTAATCGCCGATCTTCTGCGTCGGGCGCAAGCCGCCGCAATGCCCGATCATCAGCCACGCCTCAGGCCGCAACACGGCGAGATGGTCGGTAATCGTCTTCGCATTCGACGGCCCGACGCCGATGTTGACGAGCGTGATGCCGCTACGCCCTTCACCGATGAGGTGGTAGGCGGGCATCTGGTGCCGCCGCCACGCCGTATCGGAGAGAAGCCCGCGCGCGCCCGTCGTCTCTTGATCGATGAACAATCCGCCCGCCCCGGCGAGCGCCTGATACCGCCCCTGCCCGACCTGCGTGCCGGCCCATTCGACGAATTCGTCGACATAGCGGTGATAATTGGTGAACAGCACGTATTTCTGAAAATGGTCGGGATCGGTGCCCGTGTAATGCGCGAGGCGTGCCAGGCTGAAATCCGTGCGCAACCCGTCGAACAGCGACAGCGGCATCGGATCGTCCGGATTGCCGATCTCGAACCCGTCGGCAAGTTCATCCCCGATCAGCGCCAGATCGGTCGACGGAAAATGCCGCGCCAGCAATTGCGGGCTGACCCCGGCAAGATCGCGGCCCGCATTGCCGTCGAGGACGTAGGGAAACGGGATTTCCTGCCGCGAACGCTTCACGTCCACCTCGACCGGATAATCGGCGAGGATGAGCGAAAGCTGCTCCCGCAGATATTCGGCGAACAACCGCGGCCGGGTTACGGTGGTGTTGTAATGCCCCCGCCGGTTGAGCCGCCCGAACGCGCGCGAAATATCCGACGGATCGCCATCCCCCTTATAGGTGAGGCGCAGTTCGGGGTAGCAATAGCTGCCATCGCTTCGCCGGGTGGAGGATGGCAGGCTGCCATCATTGGCAAAGGCGGCAATGTCGGCGCGGAGCCGTTCGACCGCCTCGTCGTGCAGGCGGGTCAGTTCGGCAATGATCGTGTGGGGCGTATCCATCGGCGGCAGATAGCCCGCAATATCCTACATTTCAAAGGCAGACTGCACCGTTTTTCGATCCACGCCGATTCCGGCATGAAGCACAATTCCGCGATCGGATACGAAAACGGGCGCGGCATCCATCCGGATACCGCGCCCGTCTTTTCCAACCAACGGCCGAAAAGCGACCGATCAGGCCTGCTCTTCGCCCTCGGCTTCGTCTTCTGCGGATTCTTCCGGCTCGCCGGCGATTTCGCCCGGCTCGGCATTTGGATCACGCTCTTCGGTGAAGCCGCCGGTGTTCTGCGATTCTTCTTCGAACATCTGCGCCATCACGTCGATGCCCTGCGCCTGCAGCTCGGCTTCGTCGTCCGAACGGGCGACATTGGCCTTCACCGTGACGCTGACTTCGGGGTGAAGCACGACGCGCACGTCGAACATGCCGATCGTCTTGATCGGGCCGTCGAGCACGATCTGCGACTTGTTCACCTCGTGGCCCTTTTCGGTCAGGGCCGCGGCGATGTCGCGCACGTTGACCGAACCGTAAAGCTGACCCGAGTTGGACGACGCACGGATGAGGACGATTTCCTCGCCGTCGATCTTCTTGCCCTGTGCTTCGGCAGCGGTGCGCTTTTCGGCGTTTTCGGCTTCGAGCCGTTCGCGATTCGCCTCGAACACCTTGCGGTTCGATTCGTTGGCGCGAAGGGCCTTCTTATTGGGGAGCAGGAAATTGCGCGCGTAGCCGTCCTTGACGGACACGACGTCGCCGATGCTGCCCAGCTTCTCGATACGTTCGAGGAGGATGATATCCATGGGTTTTCCTCCTTACTTCACGATATAGGGCAGCAGGCCGATGTGGCGTGCGCGCTTGATCGCCTTCGACAGCTCGCGCTGCTTCTTGGCGGACACCGCGGTGATGCGGCTGGGAACGATCTTGCCACGCTCGGACATGAAGCCCTGCAGCAGGCGCACGTCCTTGTAATCGATGGCGGGCGCGTTCTTTGCGGAGAACGGGCAGCTCTTGCGACGACGGAAGAAAGGACGGGCCATTAGCGGTCTCCCCGGCGGTTGCCGCCGCGATCGCCACGATCGCCGCCACGGCGGTCACGGTCGTTCTTGCGCATCATGACGGAGGGTTCGTTGTCCATCTCGTCGATGCGGATGGTCATGTAGCGGATGACGTCTTCGTTGATGCGCGTCTGGCGCTCCAGCTCGGCAACGACGCCGGTCGGAGCGTCGATGTTCAGCATCACGAAATGCGCCTTGCGGTTGCGCTGAATCTTGTAGGCGAGGTTCTTCAGGCCCCAGGTCTCCGTGCGGACAACCTTGCCGTCATTGGCCTCGACGATTTCGGTGGCGGTGTTCGCAAGCGCATCGACCTGAGCCTGGCTCAGATCCTGACGCGCAAGGAACACATGCTCGTAAAGCGGCATGCGCTCGTTCCTTGTACTCTAACCGATCGCTGGCGTGTCCGCACCATTGCGGGGCCCCTCCGGCTTTCTTCGTGTCCCCGCAATGCAGGAACGTCCCGCGCCATACACGAAGCGGCGCCAGATGCAAGCCTTAGGCATGCACGCTCAATGCGCGCCGATGCGAAACACCTTGTGCAGGAGAATCGCGATCACGAAGCCCAGCGCCAGCCCCACCAGCGCGGATACGGTCGCATAGCTCAACCAGCCCAGCACGCCGGACAATGCGCCCGTGGCCAGTTCGACGTGATGCTGAATATCATGCACGACATGCGCCGGGCCGGGCACGCCCAGCTCCTCCAGCCCGTGCAGGATGATCCCGCCGCCGACCCACAGCATGGCGATCGTCCCGATGAACGACAGCGCGCGCAGGAGAAACGGCATCCCTTTCAGCATGAGCCGCCCGGCCCGCTGTGACAATGCGCTGCTTTTCTGCGACAGATACAGCCCGATGTCGTCCATCTTCACGATCAGCGCGACCGCGCCATAGACCACGACGGTAATCCCGATCCCGATAATGGCCAGCACCGCCGCCCGCGACAACAGCGTTTCCGCCGCCACGGAATTGAGCGTGATGGCCATGATCTCGGCCGAGAGGATGAGATCGGTGCGGATCGCCGCCGATGCGCGTTCGTTTTCGAAGGCGGCAGGATCCTCGATCGGTTCGTCGATCGTCTTGCCCTGTTTCTTCGCGCCGAGCTTCTCCATCACCTTTTCCGCCCCTTCGTAGGACAGGTAGCACCCGCCCAGCATCAGGATCGGCGTGATGGTCCAGGGCAGGAATTCGCTGAGCAAAAGCGCGGCGGGCAGCAGGATGATCAGCTTGTTGAAGAAGCTGCCCTTGGCGATGCGCCACACGATGGGCAATTCGCGCTTGGGCGAAAGCCCGGTGACGTAGGACGGCGCGACGGCGGCATCGTCGATGACCACGCCCGCCGCCTTTGTCCCCGCGCGCGATGCGGCAATGCCGACGTCGTCGACCGACGCGGCCGCGGCGCGCGCGATCACCGCAATATCGTCGAACAACGCTACCAGACCTGTGGCCAATGCAATTCCCCTTCAAATGTCCTGTCGCGGGCGAACCGCGTTCAGCGGTCGAGCCGCATCAGCAGATCGTGCGCAAACTGGCTCAGCGTATCGTCGCGCGCGCCCATCACCACGATGCGGTCGCCGGTTTGCGCGATTTGCGCAATCCGATCCGCGCAATCACCGCGGTCCGCGATATGTTCGGCATTGCCGCCGGCCGCATTGATGGCGGCGACGATCCGTTCCGAACCGACCGAACGATCGGTGGTTCCCCCGAAATAGACCGGGTCGGAAAAGATCACCCTGTCGTCGGGTTGCAGAACCTGCGCGAAGGTTTCGGCCAGTTCCATGCCCATTTGCCGCAACGGGCCATATCCGTGCGGCTGAAAAAAGGCGATGACGCGGCCCGGATGCGCCTTCAGCGTGCGGAGCGTTGCGGCGCATTTTTCGGGGTTGTGGCCGAAATCGTCGATGACGGTGATGTTGCGCGCACTTGTGCCGACGACATCGAACCGGCGCCGCAACCCTTCGAACCGGGACAATGCGGCGACGGCATCGGCAACGGACACGCCCGCGGCATCAGCGGCGGCAATCGCGGCCAGCGCATTGGCGAGATTGTGGCGCCCCGGCTGCTTCAATTGCAGGTCGTGGCGCGTATCGGCGCGGCGGTCGACGATCGTGGCGGCGATGCCGGTCGGCTTCTGCACGATGGTACCGGGGACGACGCCGATGTCGGCCTCTTCATTGTCGATGGCGAAACGGGTTATGGCCTGCGCACGGGCGGCGAGTGCCATGCTCTCCGCATCGTCGGCATTGATCGCGGCGCGCGGCGCAACCGCCAGGAAATTGCCGAACAGGCTGCGCAATTCCTCCATGCTCTTGTGATCGAGGCTGACATTCAGCAGCACCGCGACGCCGGGTCGGTAGAGCGCGATGGACCCGTCGCTTTCATCCACCTCCGCCACGAACATGCCGCCATCGCCGGTGCGCGCGCTGGCAAAGGGCGCGTCGTCGGTGACGAAATTCTTCATCACGGCGCCGTTCATGATGGTGGGGTCGCGCCCTGCCTCCGCCATGATCCAGCCGGTCATGCCCGTCACGGTCGATTTCCCGCTGGTCCCGCCGATGGCGATGGAATCGGGCGCGGCATTGAACAGCTCGGCCAGCAATTCGGCCCGGCTCATCCGCGCGCAGCCAAGATCGCGCGCGCGCGCCACCTCCGGCACGCTCTCCTCGATCGCGGCGCTTGCGATCAAGACCTGCTCGGCGCTGGTCACCCCGCTGCCGTCCTGCGGGAACAGGGCGATGCCCTGCCGTTCGAGCCATGCGAACTTCGCCGCGCTGCGTCCGGCATCGAAACTGCGGTCGGACCCGCCGATGTCCGCCCCCCGCGCCCGCAGGATACAGGCCAGCGGCAGCATCCCCGATCCGCCGATCCCGCAAAAGAAGAACGGGCGCGAAAGAAGGTCGGACGGTTTGGCAATATTGTCGGTCATCGCCGCTGTGGCTATTGGCAAAGGGCACGCTTGGCAATCACGGGCATGGGGTTTAGCGATGGTTTTATATGTATAACGTCGCCATCTGCGCCCCGTCGGCCCCCTTCCCGCGCGATTGCGCCGACGCGGTGGCGGCTCTCGCCCGCGACTACCCGGACCTTTCGCTCACGTTCCATCCGCAATGTTTCGAGGAATCGGGCCATTTCGCAGGAAGCGATGCACAGCGGCGCGAGGCGCTCATCGAATGCGCGAACGATCCGGCGTTCGATGCCGTGTGGTTCGCGCGGGGCGGATATGGCGCGTGCCGGATCGCCGGGGACGCGATTGCGCGGATGAACGATGCGGCACGCGACAAACGCTATTTCGGCTATTCCGATGCGGGCTATCTGCTCGCCGGGTTTTACCGCCATTCCATCGGGCGGCCGACCCATGCCCCCATGCCTTACGACATCGGGCGCGAGGGCGGCGCGGCGGCGGTGCGGCGCACGCTGTCCTTCATGTCGGGCGACCGGGGCACGATGGAGCCGTTTGCCGCCGATGCGCCGACAGTGGCCTTCAACCTTGCGACATTCGCCATGATCTGCGGTACGTCGCTCATGCCGGATCTGTCGGGCCATGTCCTCATGCTGGAGGAAGTGAGCGAGTATCTGTATGCCATCGACCGGCTTTTCTTCCATGTTGCCGAGGCGATGCCGGCCATGAACCTTGCCGGCGTGCGGCTGGGCCGGGTGTCCGACGTGCCGGAAAACGATCGCCCCTTCGGCATGGGCGCAGAGGCGATCTGCCGCCATTGGTGCGAGCGGGCGGGCGTGCCTTTCCTCGGCCGGGCGGACATCGGTCACGATGCCGCCAATCGCATCGTTCCGTTCGGCCCCCGCCCGAAATGAGATGACGGCGGGGCTTGCGGGCGAATGCGCCGCGACCTACCCCGCCCCGCAATGCATAAGGAGACATCCATGAAAGCTTTCATCTTCCCCGGACAGGGGAGCCAGACCGTCGGCATGGGCGCTGCGCTCGCCGACACATCCGCCCACGCCCGCGAGGTTTTCGAGGAAGTCGACGACGCGCTGGGACAAAAGCTCTTCGCCATCATGAAGGACGGGCCGGAGGATCAGCTCACCCTCACCGAAAACGCGCAGCCTGCGATCATGGCGCATTCCATGGCCATCGTGCGCGTCCTGGAGAAGGAATTCGGCGTCTCGCTTGCCGAGAAGGGCGATTATGTCGCGGGCCACAGCCTCGGCGAATATAGCGCGCTTTGCGCCGCCGGTGCGTTTTCGCTGTCCGATACGGCGCGGCTCCTGAAACTGCGCGGACAGGCGATGCAGGCCGCGGTGCCCGTCGGCGTCGGCGCGATGTGCGCGCTGCTCGGCGCCGATGTGGAAAAGGCGTCCGAACTGGCGAAGGCCGCGACCGAGGCGGAAGGCGAAGTGTGCACCGTCGCCAATGACAATGACCCGACGCAGGTCGTGCTGTCGGGGCACGTCGCGCCGATCGAGCGCGCCGTCGCCATTGCGAAGGAATTCGGCATCCGCCGCGCCGTGATGCTGCCCGTCTCGGCGCCGTTCCATTGCGAATTGATGGAACCGGCCGCCGCCGCGATGGACGATGCGCTGACCAAGACGATGCCGAACGCACCGCGCCTGCCGGTGTTCGCCAATGTCACGGCGCAGCCTGTCGCCGACCCAGCAGAAATCCGCAAGCATCTCGTCGCGCAGGTGATGGGCCGGGTCCGCTGGCGCGAGAGCGCGGCGGGCATGGCCGCGATCGGCGTCACGCAATTCATCGAGCTGGGCGGCAAGGTGCTCGGCCCCATGGTCAAGCGGTCCGCCGATGGCGTGGAGGTGCGCTCCATCGTCACGATGGCCGATTGCGAAACGCTGGCAAAGGAGATCTGAGCGATGTTCGACCTGACCGGAATGACGGCGCTGGTGACCGGCGCATCGGGGGGCATCGGCTCCGAAATCGCCCGCGCATTGGCAGGACAGGGCGCGCGTCTTGCGCTCAGCGGATCGAACGGCGACAAGCTGCGCGCCTTTCGCGAACAGCTGAATGCCGAAACCGGCGGCGACCATGTGGAAATCACCTGCGACCTGTCGAGCGCGGAAAGCGTCGATGCGCTGGTCCCCGCGGCGATCGACACGCTCGGCAAGCTGGACATCCTCGTCAATAACGCAGGGATCACCCGCGACGGGTTGATGATGCGGATGAAGGACGAGGATTGGGAGCAGGTGTTGCAGGTCAACCTGACCGCTGCGTTCCGGCTCATGCGCGCCGCGACCCGGCCCATGATGAAGGCGAAGTTCGGGCGCATGATCTCCATCACCAGCGTGGTCGGCACCACCGGCAATCCGGGGCAGATGAACTATGCCGCGGCCAAGGCGGGTCTTACCGGCATGAGCAAGAGCCTCGCGCAGGAGCTTGCCACGCGCAACATCACGGTGAACTGCGTCGCGCCCGGTTTCATCCGCACGGCGATGACCGACGTGTTGCCCGAGGCACAGAAGGACGAGCTGAACGCCCGCATTCCCGCCGGGCGCATGGGCGAAGGGTCCGACATCGGCGCCGCGGTCGCCTATCTCGCGTCGAAGGAAGCGGGCTACGTCACCGGGCAGACGCTCCACGTGAACGGCGGCATGGCGATGATCTGACCCCGTCGCCGGGTGGGTGGGCGAATGGCCGCACCCGCCCGGCAACCGGAACGCGCGCGATGCGTTGTCCCACACGATGGCGCACAAGAAACCGAACCTGCCGACGAAGACCTGCCCGGTGTGCGAACGCCCGTTCGCCTGGCGCAAGAAATGGGCGCGCGACTGGGACAATGTCGTCTATTGTTCGGAGCGGTGCCGCCGCACGGCGAAATAGCGCGCCGCCATGACCGAAGGGCCGGACGTTTCCGCCCGGCCCCTTCATCGGATTACCAACCCTGCGGCTGGCCCTTGTTCTGCTCGTCCAGCCAGGCCTTGAGCGGGGCGAAATATTCCACCATCGCCTTGCCGCTCATCTCGCGGCTCCCGGTGAACGCCTCCAGTGCATCGGGCCAGGGCTTCGACGCACCCATTTCCAGCATGGCGTTCAAACGTTGCCCCACCTCCTCGTTGCCGTAGAAGCTGCACCGATGCAGCGGCCCGGTCCATCCGGCCTGCTCGCATGCCGATTTGTAGAACTGGAACTGCAAAATGCGTGCAAGGAAATAGCGCATGTAGGGCGTGTTGCCCGGAATGTGATATTTCGCGCCTGGGTCGAATGCATCGGCGGGACGCTCCACCGGCGGGGCGATGCCCTGATACTCGCGGCGAAGATCGGTCCACGCGGTGTTGTAATCGGCAGGCGCGATGCTGCCGTCGAACACGCCCCAGCGCCATTGATCGACCAGCAGGCCGAAGGGCAGGAACGCCACCTTGTCCATCGCCTGGCGCAGCAGCAAACCGATGTCCTTGTCCGCCGAGGGCACGTCTTCGCGGTTGAGCAGGCCGATCTGCACCAGATATTCCGGCGTGATCGAAAGTGCGACGAAATCGCCGATCGCCTCGTGGAACCCGTCGTTCGCGCCGTTGAGATAGAGATACGGCTGCTCGTTATAGGCACGCTGATAGTAATTGTGGCCGAGCTCGTGGTGGATCGTGACGAAGTCGCCGGCGTTCACCTTGATGCACATCTTGATGCGGATGTCGTCGACATTGTCCACGTCCCACGCGCTCGCATGGCACACCACTTCGCGGTCGGCAGGCTTCGTGAACTGGCTGCGCTCCCAGAACGTCTCGGGCAAAGGCTCGAACCCCAGCGAGGAATAGAACCCCTCGCCGATCTTCACCATGTCGATGGGCCCCTCGCCCTTCGCCTCCAGCAATTCGCCGATGTCATAGCCGAGATCGCCGGCCCCTTCGGGCGCGACGAGCGGGTAGATATTGCCCCACTCCTGCGCCCACATATTGCCGAGCAGGTCGGCGCGGATCGGGCCAGTGGCCGGTTGCACACCATCGCCATATTTCGCGTTCAGCCGCCCGCGAACATAGGTGTGGAGCGCCATGTAGAGCGGCTTTACCTCCTGCCACAGCCGTTCGGTTTCCGCGGCGAACTGTTCGGGCGGCATATCGTATCCCGACCGCCACATCGCGCCGGTATTGGCAAAGCCGAGTTCCTTCGCGCCTTCGTTGGCGATCGCGACCATGCGCGCGTAATCGTTTTTCATCGGCGCGCCGACATTGTCGTGCCAGCTTGCCCACATCTCCGCATATTCGGCCGGCGTGCGTGCAAGATTGCCCATCTCCGCCTCGATATCGCTGCCCGAAATCGGCTCGCCGTTCAAAAGGCCGCGACCCTTGCCATATTGCGCGTTGAGATCGGTCGCGATGGTGTTCAATTCCTCCGCCGCGCCATCGGCGGTCGGCGCGGGCAGGACGATGCCGTTGCGCAATATGTCGAGCTTGCGCGCCACATCGGCATCGAGCCCCGGGACACGCGCATATTGCGCGGCGGCAAGCGCGTATTTCACCTGCTTTTGCGTTCCGATGGCGCCGCTTTGCGCGGCAAGCGCGTTGGTGTCGGGCGTTATATAGGTGGCGTTGACCCACGCGATGCGGCTGGCATCGACGCTGTAACCGAACAGGTCGGCTTCGGCGGCAGCGATGAATTGTGCCGCGCCTTCCGCCGTCATGGGAAAGCGGGCCGCCTCCTCCGCATCGGTGGTGACAGGGTTGCTGTCGGCGGCGGTCTGCGCGTGGCCGGGGGCGGCAAGCGCGATGGCCATCGCCATGGCGGCGACGGAAGAAGCGAATTTCATCAGGGTGTTATCCTTCGATCCCGGTTCGTTATGAAACCGGTTTGGACCGCCCCCCGTCCGAAATCAAGCGGTCAGAAACGCCACCAGCTCATCGCCGAGCGCGCCTTCGGAAACGCTGCTCATATGCGTGCCCGGGATCGTGGCGCGGCGCCCGTCCGGCAATGCCTCGGCCAACGCGTCGGCGCTGCCATTGTCGTTGTCCTTGTCCCCGCACAGCACCAGGGTGGGCATCGTCGCCGCGGACAATGCATCGCGGCTGGTGTCGGCCATCGAGCCGAGCAGCAGCCGCGCAGCGGTGCGGTCCACCTTCATCGTTTTCATGAAGCTGACGGCGAAGAATGCCGGGTCGCCCATGCGCACCTCGTCGAACCGGTCGATGGCATCGCGGAAGAAGACCGCCCGCTTCTCCCACCCGGCAAGCCCTTCGAGCCCCATCCCGGTCAGCACGAGCCGCCGCGGCGTAAGCCCGTCCAGCACACCGCGCAGCACCGTGCGCGAGCCCAGTGAAAACCCGACGAGATCATATTCGACCAGCCCGTAATGGGCGATCACATCCTCAAGATCGCGGACGAGCACGTCGGGCGGGTAGCAGACCGGATCGTGTGGCGCCCCGCTGTGCCCATGCGCGCGCAGATCCGGCATGATGAGCGCGAACCCCGCATCGGCGAGCTTCTGCGCATGGCCGAACTTGACCCAGTTCGTCTCCACATTGGAGAACAACCCGTGCAGCAGCACGACCGTGCCGCGCGTGCCCTCCCCCATGCGATGCACGGCAAGGGGCGTGCCGTCGCGCGCCGCAACCGTATCGTAATCGGGGAGAGCCATTGCGCGATCAGCCTTTTTTCAAAATACGGCGGCCGAGCAATTCGGCGATCTGCACCGCGTTCAATGCCGCACCCTTGCGCAGATTGTCCGACACGCACCACAGCGCCAGGCCGTTTTCGACCGTCGGATCCTCGCGCACGCGGCTGATATAGGTGGCGCTGTCGCCCGCGCATTCGACGGGGGTGACGTATCCGCCGTCCTCCCGCTTGTCGACGAGCATGATGCCCGGTGCCTCGCGCAGGATGTCCTGCGCTTGGCTTGCGGTCATTTCCTTCTCGAATTCCAGCGTGATGGATTCGGCGTGGCCCACGAATACCGGCACCCGCACGCAGGTGGCCTGCACCTTGATTTTGGGGTCCATGATCTTCTTCGTCTCGACGACCATCTTCCACTCTTCCTTCGTCGAACCATCGTCGAGGAAGACGTCAATGTGCGGAATGACGTTAAAGGCGATCTGCTTCGTGAACTTGCGCGGTTCGACGGCGTCTCCGACGAAAATGGCACGGCTCTGCTCGAACAGCTCGTCCATGCCGGCCTTGCCCGCACCGGACACCGATTGATAGGTGCTGACCACCACGCGCTTGATCGTGGCGACATCGTGCAGGGGTTTCAGCGCGACGACCATCTGCGCGGTCGAGCAGTTGGGATTGGCGATGATCTTGCGCTTCACCGCCTCCTCGATCGCGTCGGGGTTCACCTCCGGCACGATGAGCGGCACGTCCGGGTCCATGCGATAAAGCGAGCTGTTGTCGATGACATAGCATCCCGCCGCCGCCGCCTTCGCCGCGTAATCCTTCGCCGGGCCGCTTCCGGCGGCGAACAGCGCAATGTCCCAGCCGGTGAAATCGAAATGCTCGATATTGCGGCATTTGATCATCTTGCCGGTGTCGCCGATCTCCACCTCGGTCCCGACGGAACGCGAGGACGCAACCGCCGCGATCTCGTCATACGGAAATTCGCGCTCCGCCAGGATCGCGAGCACTTCGCGCCCGACATTCCCCGTCGCGCCAACGACGGCCACCCGATAACCCATGATCAAACCTTACCTGAAAGACATTATGTCAAACGGCGCATCACGCCAGCGCCGCACTGTGCGCGCCCTAACCGCACATGGGATGGCTGACAACCCATAGGATTGGCGAAACATTGCGCGGATCAGGGGGCCATGCGCAACGGGCTGGCCTCGGCGAGGATGAGCATGAAACGATTCTTGTCGTCGCTCCACCGCCGCATCGGCGTCCAGCCGCCCGCAAGCAGCAGCGTATTGGCGCTGCGCTTGCCATATTTGTGGCTGTTCTCGGTATGGATCGTCTCGCCCCTGGCCATTGCGAAATCATGGCCGCAGATCGCAAAACGCATGTCGGCCTGCGCCTCCAGATGCATTTCGATGCGCGCGATATCATCGTTCCAGATCGCCCGATGCGCAAAATCCGCCACGGGAATATCGCCGCCCAGCTCGCGATTGATGCGGGTGAGGAGGTTGAGGTTGAACGCCGCCGTCACCCCGGCCGCATCGTCATAGGCAGCCTCCAGCACGGCGGTATCCTTGATCCGGTCCATCCCGATCAGCAGTTGTGCCGGCGTTTCGCCCGCCCCGTCCGCACTCAACGTGCGTCGCATCTGGCGCAGCAGGTCGACCGCGGTGCGCGGCACCAGATTGCCGATCGTCGATCCGGGAAAGAACCCCAGCCGCGGCGCGCCCGCGATCGCATCCGGCAGGGTGACGGGCTTCGTAAAATCCGCCTCGACCGGGTGAATCGGCAGGTCGGGAAAGCTTTTGGCCAGCGTATTGGCCGACGCGCGCAGGAATTCGCCCGAAATGTCGAGCGGGACATAGGCCGACGGCGCAATGGCATCGAGCAGCAGCGGCGTCTTCGCCGAACTGCCCGAGCCGAATTCCACCACGGCGCGGCCCGATCCGATGGCATCGGCAAATTCCTGCCCCCGCGCGGACAGGATCTCCCGCTCCGCCCGGGTCGGGTAATATTCGGGAACGGCGGTGATATCCTCGAACAATTGCGATCCGCGTTCGTCATAGAACCACCGCGCCGGCACCGCCTTCTGGGCCTGTGACAGGCCGGCGATCACCTCGTCGCGAAAGGCGCGGTCGATCCCGCTCGCATCTTCATCGACGATGCGAACCGCTTGTTCGACTGGCATGTGTATCCCCTCAAATATCCTTGGCGAGCCGGAGCCCGGTGAATTGCCACCGCATGTGCGGATAGAAGAAATTGCGATAGCTGGCGCGCATGTGGCCGCGCACCGTCGCACAGCTCCCCCCCTTCAACACGAACTGCCCCGACATGAACTTGCCGTTATATTCGCCGACCGCCCCTTCGACCGGGCGGAACCGGGGATAGGGCAGATACGCACTACGCGTCCATTGCCAGCACGACCCGAACAGACCGTCTCGCGCCACGGGATGGACCGGGCCGGCGCTGTCGAACTGCTGTCCCGCATGCGGATCCTCGCTCGCGGCGAGCGCCTCCCACTCTGCCTCGGTCGGCAGGCGCGCGCCGGCCCATTGGGCAAAGGCATCGGCCTCGTAATAGGAAATATGCGTGACCGGCGCATCGGGATCGCGCCGCCGCGCGCCGGAGAGGGTGAACTGCGTGTCGCCCTCCCAATACATCGGCGCGGCAATGCCATTGGCCTGCACCCATGCCCACCCATCGGACAGCCACAGCGCCGCATCGCGATAGCCGCCATCGGCGACAAACGCCTCCCATTCGCGATTGGTCACGAGCCGCCGCGCCATCGCGAACGGTTCGAGGAGATGGCGGTGGCGCGGCCCCTCGCAGTCAAAGGCGAAATCGCGGGCCGCATCCGCATCGTCCGCGCCGAAATCATGGCCGATGCGCGTGATGCCGCCGGGATGCTCGATCCAGCCATCATCGCCCGGCGCGCCCGTCGGCACGTCGCCCTCGAACATCGCGGGGCCGAGCGGGTTTTGAAACAACGCATGCTTGATATCGGTGAGCAGCAATTCCTGGTGCTGCTGCTCATGCGCGATGCCGAGCGCGATGAGCTCCGCGCAATCCTCGCGGGTCAGCAGCGGCTCCATCGCATCGTCAACCGCGCGGCGAAAGGCGACGATTTCCTCCAGCGTGGGGCGCGAGAGCATACCGCGCGAAAACCGGGCGATCCGCTCGCCCTCCGCCTCGTAATAGCTGTTGAAAAGATACGGAAATTTCTCATCGAAAAGCCGATAGCCGTCGAGCCGGTCGCGCAGGAGAAAGGTCTCGAAAAACCATGTCGTGTGCGCCAGGTGCCATTTCGCCGGGCTGGCATCCTCCATCGACTGTATCGTGGCGTCGGCATCGGAGAGCGGCGCGGCGAGATCGAGGCTGAGCTGGCGGGTCGCGCGGAACCGTTCGGCCAGGCTGTTCATGGCCGGGGAATCGGTCGCCCCGGCGCGTGTCGTGTCGATCTCGGGGCGGGGCGCGGCATTATCCATGCCCCTATAATGCGCGATCGGCGCCGAAGTGCCAACCGCACGCGCAAATTCATCCGATTCCGGTGCGACCGGGGCATGGCGACGGCCACGCCCCGGCTGGAATCATGCGGCTTCGGCGTCGCGCTGCCGCATTTCCATGTTCAGCATTTCGGCGAGCAGGAAGGCCAGTTCGATCGACTGCGCCCCGTTCAGGCGCGGATCGCAATGGGTGCGATACCGGTCGCCCAGCGCCTCGTCCGTGATGGCGATGGCGCCGCCAGTGCATTCGGTCACGTCCTGCCCGGTCATTTCGACATGGATGCCGCCGGCGTGGGTGCCCTCGGCCCGGTGAACCGCGAAAAAGCCCTTCACCTCCGACAGGATGCGGTCGAACGGGCGGGTTTTCAGGCCGCTCGGCGATTTGATGACATTGCCGTGCATCGGGTCGCACGACCACACCACCGGGTGCCCTTCACGCTTGACCGCACGGACCAGTGGGGCGAGGCCCGCCTCCACCTTTTCATGGCCGAACCGGCTGATGAGCGTGATCCGCCCCGGCTCGCGCGCGGGGTTGAGCGTGTCGAGCAGGCGCAGCATCGCATCGGGTTCGAGCGAGGGCCCGCATTTCATCCCGATGGGGTTGTTCACTCCGCGCAGATATTCGACATGGGCGCTGCCCTCGAACCGGGTGCGATCCCCGATCCACAGCATGTGCGCGGAGGTATCGTACCAGTCGCCGGTGAGCGAATCCTTCCGGGTGAGCGCCTGTTCATACGGCAACAGCAACGCTTCGTGGCTGGTGTAGAAGCTGGTGCCCTGCAATTGCGGGACGGTTGCGGGATCGACGCCGCATGCCGCCATGAAGTCCAGCGCCTCCGAAATGCGGTCCGCCGTCTGCGAAAAGCGCGCGCCCCAGTCGGAACGCCCGATATGGTCCTGCGTCCACTGGTGCACCTGCCGCAGATTGGCATAGCCGCCGCCCGCAAAGGCGCGCAGCAGATTGAGCGTGGCCGCGTTCTGGCTATAGGCGCGGATCATGCGCTCGGGATCGGGTTGGCGTCCCGTGAAATCGAAGCCGATGTCGTTGATGATGTCGCCGAAATAGCTGGGCAGCTCGGTCTCGCCCTGCGTTTCGGTGGGGGCGGAGCGCGGCTTGGCGAACTGCCCCGCCATTCGCCCGACCTTCACGACCTTCTGCTTGCTCGCGAAGGTCAGCACGACCGCCATCTGCAGCAGCACGCGGAACGTGTCGCGAATATTGTCGGGGTGGAATTCGGCGAAGCTTTCCGCGCAATCGCCGCCCTGCAACAAAAATCCGCGGCCGCCCGCCACCTCGGCGAGATCGGCCTTGAGCGCGCGCGCCTCGCCCGCGAAGACGAGCGGCGGATAATGCGACAGGCGCTCCTCGACATCGTTCAGGGCCGCCGTATCGGCATAGGTCGGCAGGTGCCGCCCCTCATGCGATTTCCAGCTTTCGGGGCTCCAGTCGTTTGCCAATGTGGTCACTCCATCGCGCCGCCAGTCGTGGCGGTCTTGTCATGTTCGGTGGTGGTCGGAAGGCGCCCGCCATAGCAACGCGCATCCCGCTTTGCAAAGGTTACAATGGTAAACATCGAAACGAAACGATGCTGCGCATGTCACACGCGCAGCATCGCATCATTCCCCGGCCTGTTCCTCCGGCAGCACGGAGATGCGGACCGTGTCCTCTCCTGCGAGGAACATCTGCGCCAGCTTCTGCATCGTTTCGGGCGTCGTGCGCGAATAATCGTCGAGGATCGAGCGCACCTGATCGAAGCGCCGCGGATCGCGCGCCGCCCCGCCGAGCTGGTTGAGCCAGAAGCCGTTCCCGCTCGACGACCGGCTGATCAGCTGCCGCAGCGGTTCGGTGACGCGGGCGATCTCCTCTGCGCCGGGCGGATTGGCGACGAGGTCGGCGGCAATGCCGTTGGCGACGTCATAAAACGCCGGCACGTCCTTGGGCTGCAGCTGCGCCATGGCGATGATCATGCCGCCATCCTCGCGGTCGAGCGGCCAGCGCGAGGCGACATTGGGCGCATAGCTCGCGCCCAGCCGTTCGCGCATCGCATCGAACAGGCGGTTGTTGAACAATTGCGAGAGGATCTCGACCTGCCGCGAAAGCCGCACGCGGTCACGCCCGCCGCCCGTCGGCCAGGCGATGATCGCCGCGGCCTGGTTCGCGTCGCCGCGATGGGTGAGCACGATCGGATCGCCGCCCGTTTCGGGGAAGGAGGAAAGCTGCGGCCTCATTTCCATCGCGGGGCGCTGGTCGAGGGCGCCGAACGTCCTTTCCAGATCGGCAACCGCCTGCGCACGGTCGAAATCGCCGAAGATTTCCACCGTTACCGGCCCGCTCGCCAGGATCGGCTCCCATACCTTGCGGAAGCCTTCGGGGGTGAGCGTCTCCGCCTCCGCCGGGGTGGGCGCGTGGAAGCGCGGGTCCTCACCGCGCAGGATATATTCGAGGTCGCGCTCGATCACGCCGGCCGGGCTGGTGGCGTAGCTGCCATAGCCGAGCGCCAGCGCGGCCCGCGTGCGCAGGATCGGCTGCGCATCCCAGCGCGGATCGGCCAGTTTCGCCGCGAACAGGTAAAGCTGATCGGCGAGGTCGGACTGGCGCGTTTCCGCGCTCATCACGAAATTGTCCTCCTCGATGGCGAAGCCGAGGCCGAGCTTGCGCCCGGTCGCGATGCGTTCGAGGTCGTCCTGGTCGAGCTGACCGACGCCCGCGCTCATCAAAGCACCTTCGCCGAGCGTCGCATAGGGGGCGCTGTCCGCATCGAACGCACCGTAGCCCGCACCGAACCGCACGCGCACATTGGCGCGCCCCGGTTCGGCATCGTTCGCCCACAGCATCGCGCGCACGCCATTCGAAAGCGTGATCGTCTCGATACCCAAAAGGCCCGAGGGCGCCTCCTCGACCACCGTGCCCGGCGTGCCGATGGCGGGGAGGTCGGCAAAGGACAGCTGCGGTCCGTTATCGGCACTGTTGTCGAGCGCCTCGACCGGGGCGAGCAGCGCCGCGCGGAACGCGGCGGCATCCGCCTCCTCCGCATCGGGCACGATCATCAGGCCGCGCAGGACCTCACCGGTGAAAAGTTGCCGCGTATGTTGCAGGATAGCTTGCGGCGTAATGCGGTCGCTCATCCCGCGCAGCACGTCGAGCACCGTATCGGGCGCCGCCACGGTTTCGCGAATGTCGATGGCCTGCACGATATTGTCGGCAAGGTCGCGCGTCTGCTGCACCGAGGAAGTCTCCACCCCGATGGCGAAGGCATTGTCGAATTCGGCAAGCTCGCGCTGCACCTCCGCCTCGGTCGGCGGAGTGGCGAGCGCCGACGCGATCACCGCGCGTACATCGTTCAGCGCGGCCTGCCAGTCGTCGGACAGGGGCGTGACCGATACGAAGGTCACGTCCGCGCTGCGGTTGACGTCGTCCTGGCCGACCTGCGCGGCGAGATAGCTGCCGCCGGCGCGGGCCTGCGCCTCCAGCCTGCGATTCAGTACCGAGATCGCCAGCTGATCGAGGAGCAGCCCCTCGTTATACGCGATGGTATCGGCGACCTTCTCCCATGGGCGGAGCACGGCATAGCCGACATTGCGCGGCAGGTCGGGTTCGACCATCACCCGCGTCTCCCCCACGGGCGCCAGCGCGCCTTCTGCGGAGCGGGCATCGGCGCCTGCGACCGGATCGCCGAAGTCGGGCGCCGGCACGGCGCGGCCCTTCCCCTTCCAGCCGCCGAAATATTTCTGCAGGAGCTGCGTCATCAACGCAGGATCGAGATCGCCTGCAATGGAAATCACGGTGTTCTCCGGCCGGTACCACCGGTCATAGAACGCGCGCACGTTCCGCCGCCCCGCGGCGCCCAGCGTGGCCTCCGTACCGATGGGCGCGCGGGTGGCGAGCGGCTGCCCCGCGAAATAGGTCTCCCGGCTGGCCTCGCTCACGCGGAGGCCGGCGCCGCCCCGCTCCCGCTTTTCGGCGAGCACGATGGGCACCTCGGTCTTCACGCCCTTTTCGGAAAGCGTGGGCGCCGTGACCATGCCCGACAGCAAGCGAAACACCTCGTCCGCCTTCGCCGGGTCCATGTCGGGCACGTCGAGCTTGTACACGGTCTGCGTCGGGGTCGTTTCGGCGTTGGTATCGTTGCCGAACGTCGCGCCGAGCTGTTCCCAGCGGGGGATCGTCTCCCCCGGCCCGAGATATTTCGATTCCCGGAACACAAGATGTTCGAGAAGATGGGCAAAGCCGCGCTCATCCTCGGTTTCGTGGAGCGACCCGGCATCGACGCGCACGCGGATCGACACCTGCCCCTGCGGCACCTCGTTGAAGCGCACCGCATAGCGCAGCCCGTTTTCCAGCTCGCCGAAATCCCATTCGGTATCGGGCGGCACGTCGCTCCCGCGGTAGATCCAAGGGCGGTCCGTTTCCACCTGCGGCCATTCGCGGCTCGCCTCGGCGGACGGGGCGGGTTGTGCATGGGCGGCGGGTGAAAGGGCGGAAAGGCCCACGAGAGCGGAGAGCGAGAGGGCGAAGGGCGATACGGCAAGACGCATGGCCGTGCGGGCGTTCAATATCATGGGCGCCATATAGGTGGCCGGGTGATGAAGCGCCACTGAATACCGGCATCGGCCTGTTGGCGCGGGGCGACGATGGCGCTTGAATGCAGGCGGTTTCTCTCTACATCGGGCGCATGTTCATCGAAACCGAAACCACGCCCAATCCCTCCACGCTGAAATTCCTGCCCGGACGGCAGGTGATGCCATCCGGCACGCGCGAGTTTACCGACCCCGAAACGGCCGAAGCCTCGCCGCTGGCGTCCGCGCTGTTCTCGCTCGGCGATGTGACGGGCGTGTTGTTCGGCGGCGATTTCGTGGCGGTGACCGCGGCGCCGGGCGCCGACTGGTCCGCGCTGAAGCCGCAGGTGGTCTCGGTCCTGCTCGACCATTTCGTGTCCGAAGCGCCTCTGTTCGCAGGCGGCGGGGCGGAATTTTCCGTGCCGGCCGAAACCGATCCCGTCGTCGCCGACCGGGAGGAAGACGCCGACATCATCGCGCAGATCAAGGACCTGCTCGAAACCCGGGTGCGCCCGGCGGTCGCGGCCGATGGCGGCGATATCGTCTATCGCGGGTTCGACGATGGCGTCGTCTATCTCGGCATGCAGGGGGCTTGTTCGGGTTGCCCGTCCTCGACCGCGACGCTGAAACACGGGATCGAGGGCTTGCTGAAACATTACGTTCCCGAAGTGAGCGAAGTGCGCGCGGCCTGAACCCCGCCGCGCCCTTTTCGACAGTTCAGAGGCCGATCATGACCGACACCGCCCTTCCCCAGCCCGTCGACGCCCATGCGCTGGACCGCATCTTTCGCGAGGCGCGGACGATGAACGGCTATCTCGACAAGCCGGTCGCGCCCGACATGCTGCACCGCATCTGGGACCTCATGAAGATGGGGCCGACCTCGGCCAATCAGCTTCCCGCGCGGCTGATCTGGTGCACATCGGACGATGCGCGCAAACGCCTCGCCGCCTGTGCGAGCGAGGGCAATCGCGACAAGATCGAGCAGGCGCCCGTTGCGGTCATCCTCGCGATGGATCTCGACTTTCACGAGGAGCTGCCCTGGCTGTTCCCCCATACCGACGCGAAAAGCTGGTTCGAGGATGAGGACGCGCGCCGCGAAAGCGCCTTTCGCAATTCGAGCCTGCAGGGCGCCTATTTCATCATCGCATGCCGCGCGCTCGGTCTCGATTGCGGGCCGATGTCGGGCTTCGACGCGGACAAGGTGACGTCCGAATTCCTCGGCGATCATCCGCGCTGGCGTCCCAATTTCATTTCCACTCTCGGCTACGGCGACATGGACAGCACCTATGACCGCAGCCCGCGTCCCGATTTCGAGACGTTCAATATCGTCCTCTGATCGGGCACGGGGCCGGGTTTCGTGAAGACGCTGGTCATCGATTGCGCGACGGAGGCGTGTTCCACCGCGCTGTTCGACCGTGACACGCTGATCGCGGGGGACCATGCGGTTCTGGGCCGCGGTCATGCCGAACGGCTGATCCCGATGATCGCGCAATTGCCGGGGCGCGGGCGCGCCGACCGGATTGCCGTCGCGCTGGGACCGGGAAGCTTTACCGGCATTCGCGTCGGGCTTGCTGCGGGGCGCGCGCTGGGCGTGGCGTGGGGCGTTCCGCTGCTCGGCTATCATACGCATGCGCTCGTCGCGGCGCAGGCGGTCGCCGATGCGGGCGAGCCGGTCGCGGTGTGCAACACCGGCGGTCATGGCGAATGGTTCGTGCAATCGTTCGGCGACGATGCCACGCCGCTGGACGCGGTGCGTTCGCTGCGCCCCGACGATGCCGCCGCAGCCATCGTATGCGAGCGCATCGCCGGCAATCAGGCAGAGGCGCTGGTTGCGCGGCGCGGGTCTGGCACGGCGATGCCGATGCTGCCGGATGCGCGGCGCTTCCCCCTCCTGCATGCGGCGCGGCTGACGGGGGATGTCCGCCCGGCTTACGGGCGCGGACCGGATGCGAAATTGCCCGGCGGTATCGAACCGCCCGCCCTTACCGGATAGCGCCACGTGCCGCCGCACGACGACATCGACGCGATGATGGACGTGATGAAAAGCGCGTTCGATCCCGCCTTCGGCGAGGCATGGACCCGTGCACAATTGACGGGCGGCCTGCTCATGCCCGGCACGCAATATTCCATCATCCGTAGTGACGGGCGGTTCGACGGCCCGTTCGACACATCGTGCGAGGCGGCGGGATTCGCGGTGGTGCGCACCGTTCTGGACGAGGCGGAGCTGATGCTCATCGCGGTGGCGCCGCGCTGGCGGGGGCGCGGTTACGGGCGGCATCTGCTGATCGACGTGATCGACCGGGCGGCGGTCGGGGGCGTGGCGCGGCTTTTCCTCGAAATGCGGTCCGACAATCCGGCCCGTGCGCTTTACGAGGGGATCGGCTTCTGTCCGGTGGGGCGCCGGCCCGGATATTACAAGGGCCGCGACGGAACCGAGCGCGACGCCGTCACTTATGCAATCGAACCCATCGCCGGCCAGCCCTATTATTAAATATCGTTTGGCCGCGCCTTGCGATCATTATTTGCCGATACTTCGCCAACCTGCCGCGTTTTAGGCTCGTGTTAAGGCGTGTTGCTGTAGGAGATTCGCCTCCGAAGGCTTGTAAATGCGTTTCCGCACTTTAAGTGGCAGACGCCTCATACGCGCCCCCCTCAACAAAAAGCGCGTATGAAACAAATCATTAACCCCCGTTTGAAAGTCCGAGAGATGGAACAGTCCGACCTGGATATGAAGGAAACCCTCATTACTTTGACCTCGGACATCGTGGCCGCTCATGTGAGCAACAATGCCATCGATGTTTCCGATGTCCCCACGCTCATCACCGCGGTGCACGCCGCGCTCGCCGGACTGGACGGCGAGGTGAAGCAGGACGAGGCCCCGCCCGAACCCGCCGTATCGATCCGCGCATCGGTAAAGCCCGACTACATCGTCTGCCTCGAAGACGGCAAGAAGCTCAAGATGCTGAAACGCCATCTCATGACGCATTACAACATGACGCCCGATGAATATCGCGCGCGCTGGAACCTGCCCGCGGATTATCCGATGGTCGCGCCCAATTACGCGGAAAAGCGCCGCGAACTGGCCAAGAAGATCGGCCTCGGTCGCAAGCCTGGCACGCGGGTCAAGAAGAAAAGCTGATCCCGCGCCGCGCGTCGCATGATCGGGTGATCGATGGGTACGGGGCGGTTGCACTGACGGACACGCGGTCTATGATTGGCCGCAAACTGCCGGCCCGCCCTTCGTGCGGCGGTCCGGCGCGAAGAAAAAGGCGTTGATACCCCGTGCCCAATCCTATCGATCTCGAAGCAATCTGTGCTGAACGCGGCCTGCGCATCACCGACCAGCGGCGCGTGATCGCGAAGGTATTGTCGGAAAGCGAAGACCATCCCGACGTGGAAAAGGTGCACGAACGCGCCAGCGCGGTCGATCCGCGCATCTCGATCGCGACGGTCTATCGTACCGTCCGCCTGTTCGAGGAGGCGGGCATCCTCGACCGCCACGATTTCGGCAATGGCCGCGCCCGTTACGAAGCCACGCCAGAGGCGCATCACGATCATCTGATCGACGTGGAAACCGGCAAGGTCGTCGAATTCGTGGATCCCGAACTCGAAGCGTTGCAGCGCCAGATTGCCGAGCGGCTGGGCTTTCGCCTGGTCGATCACCGCATGGAACTCTACGGCGTAAGGCTGGACCGGGACTAGGCATGGGCGCGCCGACCGTGGCGCACGGCAGCGGACTGTCGCTGTCCGACTGGCGCGTGGTGCCGCGCATTGCGGCGATGCTGGTATGGCTCGCGATGTGCGTGCCGGCCTATTACCTGACCCGCCTGCTCCGCATGCCGAACCGGGTGCCGCCCGCGTTCCTGTCGGGCATTGCGCGCATTGCCGGCATTCGCGTCCGCACCGACGGGGTGCCGGCATCGGGGCGGCGCATCCTTATTGCCAATCATGTCAGTTGGATGGATATTCTGGTGCTGGCCCGCGTGTCGGGGGCGGCCTTTGTCGCGCATGACGGGCTCGCCGGTGTCGGCCCGCTCAAATGGCTGTGCGACATGAACGACACGGTGTTCATCGCCCGGTCGCGGCGGCAGACCGTGGGCGAGCAGGCCGACAGCATCCGCGACGCGCTCGACGTGTCGCACACGCTCGTCCTTTTTCCCGAAGGCACGACCGCCAACGGGCACGAGATGCTCCCGCTTAAAAGTGCACTCCTGTCCGCGATCGACCCGGTGCCGCCCGGCGTTTCGGTGCAGCCGGTTTTCATGGATTACGGCCCCGACGCGCCCGCCGTCTGCTGGGTCGGGGACGAGCCGGGCCTGCACAATTTCCTGCGCATTGTCGCGGGCCGGACGCCTGTTGCCGTGACGGTGCGCTTTCTCACCCCGCTTTCGGGCGACGCGCTCGACGGGCGCAAGGCGATGACCCGCGCGGCGCAAGGCGCATTGACCGAGGCGCTCGACCGCAGCCACGCGCGATAAGGACGCGCTTTAGCCACTCCCTTTCGCGGGATGGCGATTGGGTGTAAGCGGCGGCGCATGACCAAAGCCGCACCGAAAAATTTCCGAGTCAAAAGCTTCGGCTGCCAGATGAACGTCTATGACGGCGAGCGCATGGCCGAGATGCTGAGCGAGCAGGGCATCGTTCCCGCCGCGGAGGGCGAGGAGGCCGATCTCGTCGTTCTCAACACCTGTCACATCCGCGAGAAGGCCGCCGAAAAGGTCTATTCCGACATTGGCCGCCTGCGCAAGGCGGGCGCGAAATCGGGCCGCGAACCGATGATCGCCGTCGCCGGATGCGTCGCCCAGGCTGAGGGCGAGGAGATCATGGCGCGCAGCCCCGGCGTTTCCATGGTGGTCGGCCCGCAGGCCTATCACCGCCTGCCGCAGATGATCGACCGTGCGGTGAAGGGCGAGCGCGTGACCGACACCGACATGCCGGCGATCGCGAAATTCGGTGCGCTGCCCGCCCGGCGCAAGCGTGCACCATCGGCGTTCCTCACCGTGCAGGAAGGCTGCGACAAATTCTGCACCTATTGCGTGGTGCCCTATACCCGCGGCGCGGAAATCAGCCGCCCCTTCGCCGATCTGGTGGAGGAGGCGAAGCGGCTCGTCGATGGCGGCGCGCGCGAGATCACGCTGCTCGGTCAGAACGTGAATGCCTGGCGGGGCGAGGATGACAGGGGCCGTGCCGTCGGCCTCGAAGGGCTGGTCCGCGCGCTGGCTGCCCTGCCCGACCTTGCCCGCATCCGCTATACCACCAGCCATCCCAACGACATGACCCCCGGCCTGATCGCCGCGCATGGCGAGCTCGACAAGCTGATGCCCTATCTCCACTTGCCCGTGCAGTCGGGGAGCGACCGGGTGCTGGCCGCGATGAACCGCAGCCACACGGCGCAAAGCTATGTCCGCGTGATCGAACAATTCCGCGAGGCCCGGCCCGACATCGCGATTTCGGGCGATTTCATCGTCGGCTTTCCCGGCGAAACCGATGCCGAGTTCGAGGAGACGCTGCGCATGGTGGACGACATCCGCTATGCCGCGGCGTTCAGCTTTAAATACAGCCCGCGCCCCGGCACGCCCGCCGCCACCATGGACGCACAGGTGCCCGAGGCCGTCATGGACGAACGGCTGCAACGGCTGCAATCCCTGCTCGCCGTGCATTCGCAAGCCTTCAACGAAAGCACGGTCGGCAAGCGCTGCGACATCCTGGTCGAGCGCAAGGGTCGCCGCGATGGCCAGTGGATCGGCAAGACGCCCTGGCTGCAATCCGCCTATTTCACAGGGGATGCCGAAATCGGTGACCTGGTGACGGTGGAGCTCGAACAGGCCGGACCGAACAGCCTTGCCGCGCGCCGGTTGGGAACCGTGGACGCCTGATGCGCCGGGCCGCGGCATGGGCGGCGGGGTCGGTGATGCTGCCCCTCGCCGTGCTGCTGTCGGCATGCGGGGATCGGGCGGAGGATACGCCGCCGGCTGCGCCCGTGGCTGCGGCAACAACTGCGCCGACCGGGGATACGGCGGCGCCCGCCCTGCCGGCTGGTTTCGCGCGTGCAGACTTCGCCGGTGTCGAGGGGCGCTTCCGGCTCGTCTCGCTCGACGATGCGGCGCCCGTGGACGATTTTGGCGAAAGCTCCGTCCGCTTTACGCAAACGACCCTGTCATGGGATGGCTGCAACCATCACGAGGGGCTGTATATCGCGACCGGCGACAGCCTCGCCGTGCTGCGCGGGCCGTCCACGCTCGTCAATTGCCCGCCCGATGCACCGGACAACGCGCTGTCTGCGATACTGACCACGCGCCCCGCCATCGGCCGCGATGGCGATGGCCGGATCGCGATTGCGGGCGGCGGGCACCGCGCCATTCTCGTTCCGGACGGACCGGCGCGCGACAGCTTTCCCGCCCCGGTGATCGAGGGGCGGCAATTCGCGCTGATGCTGTCGTCGCCGGATGATTCGCCCGTGCTGCTGCGCGTGGCGGAGGGGCGGCTTTCGGTGGATATCGGGTGCGCGGATACGATTTCGGGCCGGGTCGATGTGCGAGCCGGGACGCTTGTTCTGAGCGATGTTGAAAGCCGCGCCTGTCCCGGTACCGCCGCGCTGTCGGAGGCGCAGCGTCGCCTCCTGCGCGTGCTCTCCGCCGATCCGGCCTATGTCGTTGGCCCCAATGGCGATTTGCTGCTCGCCGCGGGCGAAACGGCGGTCGCGGGCCGCGCGCGCTGAGCAGAGGTGACACATGTCCTTGTCACCGCGCTTGCGGCGCCTACATTCACCTGATGACGATTCGCCCCGGATGATCGGCGCGGACACAGACAAGGAAACTCAGTGAGCCGCAAACAGGCGCGCATGTCCGGCACGGACGAAAACAGCCCCTACGACCCCATCGCCGCCGGCCCCGCGGGCCATCGTTCGCGCACGGAGATGGAGTTCGACAACCCCGGCGTGCTGGCCGCGCTTTTCGGGCAGTTCGATGCCAATCTGGTCCGCATCGAAAACAGGCTCGGCGTGTATATCGCGGCGCGCGGCAATCGCGTGCAGATCGAGGGCAGCGAGGATGCGGTCGAACGCGCCCGCGACGTCCTCCAAGCCATGCATCAACGGATTCAAAGCGGTTTCGAACTCGACGCCGGGGCGGTCGAATCGCTCATCGCGATGTCGGACGAACCCACGCTCGACGGGATCGTGCGCGGCGATGACAAGCGCCCGCCGGTGATGATCCGCACGCGCAAGAAGACCATCGCCCCGCGTTCGGCGGCGCAGATCGACTACATGCGCGCGCTCACCAGCAACGACATCATCTTTGCGCTCGGCCCGGCGGGCACGGGCAAGACCTATCTCGCCGTCGCGCAGGCCGTCGCGCAGCTCATCACCGGCAGCGTGCAGCGGCTCATCCTCTCGCGCCCCGCGGTCGAGGCGGGCGAGCGGCTCGGCTTCCTGCCCGGCGACATGAAGGAGAAGGTCGACCCCTATCTCCGCCCGCTTTACGACGCGCTTTACGACTGCATGCCGCCCGAACAGGTCGAACGCCGCCTCGCCAGTGGAGAGATCGAGATCGCGCCCATCGCCTTCATGCGCGGGCGCACGCTCGCCGATGCGTTCGTCATCCTCGACGAGGCGCAGAACACCACCCCGGCGCAGATGAAGATGTTCCTCACCCGCTTTGGCCAGAACAGCCGCATGGTGGTGTGCGGCGATCCGCGGCAGGTCGACATTCCGGGCGGAGACAGCTTTTCGGGGCTCGCCGACGCGGTCAAACGGCTCGAAGGGGTGGAGGGCATCGGGATGGCGCGCTTCACCGCCGCCGACGTGGTGCGTCACCCGGTCGTGGGCCGCATCGTCGATGCCTATGAAGGGCAGCAGGGCTGACGCGCATGTCCGCCGCCACGATCGAGCTCGACGTCGATCCTGTCTGGGGTCAGGACACCGATTGGGAGGCGCGCTGTGCCGCGGCCGCGCGGGCCGTGGCGCATGTCCTGCCCGAACTGGCGCATTCCGAGATTCTGGTGAGCGTCGTCATGGGCGAGGACGAGGAAGTCCACGCGCTCAACCAGGAATGGCGCGCGAAGGACAAGCCGACCAACGTGCTGAGCTTTCCGATGATCGCGCGCGAGGAGCTGCTGCGTGCCGCGGAACGGCCCGGCGCGCCCGTGATGCTGGGCGACATCATCATGGCGCATGGTGTATGCAGGCGCGAGGCCGAGGAAAAACAGGTTGCGCTTGCAGATCATGCAACGCATCTGCTGATTCACGGCCTCCTCCACCTCGCCGGTTTCGATCACGAGGATGGGGACGAAGAGGCCGAGGCGATGGAAGCGCTCGAAATCAGGGCGCTGGCGGCATTGGGGATCGACGATCCCTATGCGGATCGCGATTTATGAGAGTGGCGCCCCCCACGACGGGCGGGCCGATGACCGAGGATGAAAGACACGACGATGCCGGACGGCAGCCAATCTGGCGATACGCGCAACCCGGAGCCTGACCGAAGGGCGTTGTGGCATCGCATACGCGCCTTCTTCGACAATGAAGGCGAAAGATCGCTGCGCGAGCAGATCGAGGAAGCCATTGACGAGCATGAGGAGGATCGCGACACCGCGGCCGATCATGCCAATGGCGACCTGTCGCAGACCGAACGGCAGATGCTCCGCAATCTCCTGCATTTCAGCGAGAACGACGCCGACGACGTCGCCATTCCGCGCAGCGAGATCATCGCCATCGAACGCAGCGCAAGCTGGGCCGAGCTGGTCGCGACCTTTGCCGAACACGGCCATTCGCGCATCCCGGTCTATGCCGAATCGCTCGATCACGTGATCGGCATGATGCTGATCAAGGACGTGTTCCCCTTCCTCGCCACCGGCGAAACCCCGCCCGATGACTGGACCGTGCTCATGCGGCAGCCGGTCTACGTGCCGCAGGCGCGCGGGGCGCTGGACGTGCTGGCCGACATGCGGTCGCATCGGGTCCATCTCGCGATCGTGGTCGACGAATATTCGGGCACCGACGGGGTCATCACGATCGAGGATCTGGTCGAGGAGATCATCGGCGATATCGAGGACGAGCATGACGATGCCCCGGTCGAGCAGCTCGTGCCGATCGACGGCGGCATGTGGGACGCCGACGCCCGAACCGAGCTGACCGAGGTGGCGCGCCGCGTCGATCCCGAGCTCGCCGTCATCGAAGGGTCGGTCGATACGCTGGGCGGGCTGGCCTTCGTGCTGGCGGAGGAAGTGCCCAAGGTCGGCAGCGTGCTCCACCATGACAGCGGCTGGCGGATCGAGATCATCGCCGGCGACGAACGCCATGTCGAACGGCTGCGGCTGCACCCGCCCGTGCCCGAAACCGACGCGGACGAAGAGGCCGAAGGCTGATGGCGACGCGCCGCCTTCCCCCGCTGCGCAGTCTCGAGGCGTTTGTCCGCATCGTCCGGCTCGGTTCGGCAAAAGCGGCGGCGAACGAGCTGGCGCTGTCCCCGTCCGCGCTGTCGCGCCGGGTCACCGCGCTGGAGGATTTCGTGGGCAAGAAGCTCTTCCTGCGGCAGCATCAGGCAATGAAGCTGACCGAGGACGGGCAAAGCCTGTTCGATGCGGTCGCCCCCGCGCTCGACGAGCTGGCCGAGAAGATCGGCACGCACATGGGCGATTCGCGGCTCCTGCGCCTGCGCCTCGCGGTGATGCCGCTCTTCGCGGCGCAGCGGCTCGTGCCGCGGATGCGCGAATTGCGGCGGCTGTATCCGGCGTTGCATATCGACATGGAAAGCTCCTCGCATCCGGTGCCGCGGCTCGGCGATACGCTCGATGCCGCGATCATCCTGTCCGACGGGCCGGATCCTTCGCTGCACATGGTGCAACTCGACCAGAACCGCGTCCATGCCATCGCCTCGACCGAGCTTGTGGCGATGCTCGGCGATACGCCTGACCCCGATCTCCTCGCGAAGCAGAACTTCCTCGTCCATTCGGATATGGAGCGCAGTTTCGAAGCGTGGCGCAAGGCCGCCGGGCTCCTGCCGCGCCACCGCCCCACCGTCGATCATTACGACAGCGGCCCGCTCATCCTCGAAGCCGCCGCGCAGGGGCTGGGCGTGGCGATCATGCACGGGGACCATCTGTCCCGCTCCAACGATGCGCGGCTGGCCCCGCTCTACGATCTGGAGGTGGAAAGCCCGTATAGCTACTGGTTCGTGTGCCGTCCGCGCGCGCTCGAAAACCGGCCGGTGCGGATTTTCCACGACTGGTTGGTGAACGCGAAGCTGTGACGCCAGAAAAAAGGCCGCAGGGGTGATCGCCCCCGCGGCCTTTTTTCACATCGTGCGACGCAGGCTCAGCCCACCGTCGCCTTGACGATCGTGCCGGGTTCGCGCGGCGGCTCGCCCTTGGGCAATGCGTCGACATGGTCCATGCCGCTCTCAACCTGGCCCCAGACGGTATATTGCCGATCGAGGAAGCTCGCATCGTCGAAGCAGATGAAGAACTGGCTGTTCGCGCTGTTCGGATCCTGCGTGCGCGCCATCGAGCAGGTGCCGCGCACGTGCTTGTGATCGTTGAATTCCTGTTTCAGGTCCGGCTTCTTCGATCCGCCCATGCCGGTGCCGTTGGGGCAGCCGCCCTGCGCCATGAAACCGGGAATCACGCGGTGGAACTTCACCCCGTCATAGAACCCTTCGCTCGCCAGCTCCTTGATCCGGGCGACGTGGTTGGGTGCGATGTCGGGAAGCAGCTTGATGACGACATCGCCGCCCTCGCCATTGCCGGTGTCCAGCGTGAAGGTCAGTGTTTCGTCGGCCATGCAATCTCCTGATACTAATCGGGCGGGAACGTCCCGCCATTGGCTGGCCCCGATATAGGAAGGGCGTCCGCAAAGTCATCCCCGCGTTTTACCGAGTTTTTCCCGGAACTTGTCGACAGGTTTTTCCACAATGCGCCCGAGGCGCGCTTCGCGGTTGATTTAATGGCGCCGCCGCCTATCCCTCGTCGCCGATGGACCGCGACGAACACGCCATGATGGACGATTCCGCAGGGGAGTCCGCGCGCCTCGCCGCCGATCTCGACGCGCGTGAGGAACGGCTCGACGAGGATGACCGGCTGAGGCCCGAATTCGTCGAGGAAGTGCGCGAGGCGCTCGAGGAAGACGAGCGGCAGCGCGTCTACGATCTGGTCGAACCGCTCCACCCCGCCGACATCGCCGATCTATTCGAGATTTTCGCCCGCGAGGAACGCCCCGCACTGGGCGCCGCCATTGCCGAGCTGATGAACAGCGAGGTCATCGCCGAGCTGAACGAGCACGTGCGCGACGAGCTTATCGCCGCATTGTCGCCCGATGCCGTCGCGCAGATCGCCGAACAGCTCGAAACCGACGACGCCGTCGCCCTGATCGAGGATCTGGACGAGAATGAGCGCGACGCCGTCCTTGCCGAGATGGACCCCGGCGACCGCGCCGCCATCGAAAGCGCGCTGTCCTTTCCCGAGGAATCGGCGGGCCGTTTGATGCAGCGCGACCTGGTCGCGGTGCCCGAGCATATCACCGTCGGCGACCTCATCGATTACCTGCGCGAAAACGCCGATCTTTCGACCGAATTCTGGGAAGTGTTCGTCGTCGATCCCGCGCACCGCCCGGTCGGCACGTGCCAGCTATCGTGGATCCTTCGCGTGCCGCGCAATATCGCGATTTCCGACGTGATGAAGCGGGACCAGACCTTGATCCCCGTGGAAATGGACCAGGAAGAGGTCGCGCTCCGCTTTCAGAAATACGCCCTGATTTCCGCCGCCGTGGTCGATGGTTCCGGCCGCCTGCTCGGCCAGATTACCGCCGACGACATCGTCCACATCATGTCGGAAGAGGCTGGCGAGGACGCATTGCTCATGTCCGGCGCGGGCGAAGGCGACATCAACGAGCCGATTCGCCAATCCTATACCGAGCGTGTGCGCTGGCTCATCGCGAATCTGGGCACGGCGCTCATCGCCTCGCTCATCATCGCGAGCTTCGGCGCCGCGATCGAACGGCTCGTCGCGCTCGCCGTGCTCATGCCGATCGTGGCCAGCATCGGCGGCAATGCGGGGACGCAAACGATGGCGGTCGCGGTGCGCGCGCTCGCCACCAATCAGCTTACCCGGTCGAACACCCGGCGCGTGATATGGCGCGAAATGCGGGTCGCCCTGCTCAACGGCGGGACGGTCGCGGTGCTCATCGGTGCGGCGACGGCGTTCATCTTTACCCCGATGCTGGGCGCGGTGATCGGGGCGGCGGTCGTCATCAATATCGTCACCGCCGGTTTCGCGGGCGTCGCCGTGCCCGTATTGTTCGACCGGATGAATCAGGATCCGGCCGTGGCATCGTCCGTGTTCGTCACGATGATTACCGATTCCATGGGTTTCTTCGCGTTTCTCGGCCTCGCGGTGGCGAGCGGGCTGACGGGATGAAACGCGCGGCGCTGGCACATGGCGCCGCTGCTCCCTAGATAGGCATCATGCCGCTCAACATGACCAAGATCGCCTTTCGCGCCAATGGCGTCGACGGCCTGCGCCAGCGGATCGCCGCGCACGAGGCCGAGTTTCGTATCAACACCCGCTACATCCCGAAACGGCACGAGGAGATGATCGGCGGCTCGCTCTACTGGATCGTGGACCATGCCATCGTCGGGAGGAGCGAGATCCGCGCCTTCGAAAAGCGTGAGGATGGCCGGTATGACATCGTGCTCGCCCCCGAACTGATCGCGGTGGAAACCCGGCCCAAGCGTGCGCATCAAGGCTGGCGCTATCTGGAGGAGGCGGACGCGCCGCGCGACCTTCCCGAGGGCGCGGATCCGGGCGACGTGCTTCCGGGCCGTCTGCTCAACCGTCTGACGAAGCTGGGCCTCGTCTGAGCGAGAACGACGGAACGTGTGCCCTCCCCGGCCCGTTGACCGGGTAAAGGAGAAAGCACATGCCAGAACGCCAATCGCGTCACCCCGACAATGACATCATCGATGCGGCACAGGAACAGGCCACCCCGTCGCAGCAAGGCTCCGCCGGCGGCGACCTGGAACGCCGCGTGGGCAAGCGGGCGGAGGAGAAGAACGCCTTCACCCCCGAAAATCAGGTCGAACGCGTCACCGGACAGGATCAGCCCGCACAGGACGCGCAAAAGGGTGAAAAGACCCGCGCTGCGATACAGTCCGAACGCGCGGACTGAACCGACGACTGAACCCACAGGGGCGCGGGTTCAGCCCCGCTCCCACCATTCGCAGATCAGCCGATGCGCGATGGCATAGGCAGGCGGCATCGAAAATCCCGCCCCGGCCTTTCCATCGCGCGCATCGGCGATCTGCGCCCGCGTGAACCAGCGCGCATCCTCCAGCTCGTTTTCGTCCACGGTGATACGGTCATCGTCGGCATGCGCATGGCAACCCAGCATCAATTGCGAGGGAAACGGCCATGCCTGGCTCGCCCGATAGGTGACGTCGCGGACGCGGACGCCCGCCTCCTCCATCACCTCGCGCGCGACCGCATCCTCCAGCGTTTCGCCCGGTTCGACAAAGCCGGCGAGCGCGGAATACATGCCGGCGGGAAAGCCCGCCTGCCGCCCGAGCAGCAGCACGCGTTCGCCATCGGGGCGGCGGTGTTCCACGGTCATGATCGCCACCGGGTCGGAACGCGGATAATGCGTCGCGGCGCAGGCCGGATCGGTGCAGTCCCGCTGCCACCCGCCCCGCGCGATACGCGTCGGCGCACCGCACACGGCACAGAACCGGTGGCGCGCGTGCCAGTCGGCCATGCTCCGCGCGCAGGCGAACACGGCGAACTCATCCGAATGCAGCCGCGCGGCAAGGTCGCGCACGGCGCGCATCGGCACCGGATCGCTGATCGCCGGGACCGCCGCGAAACAGCCCCGCTCCCCATCGAGACCGAGGAATACCAGCTCTGACCCCTCCGGCGCGTCGGACAGCGCGGTCCAGCGCAGCCGGTCCTGCGCATCGAAATCGGGCGCCATGCCGGCCATCGACAAAAGCCGCGCATCGCCCCGAAGCAGCGCAGCGATCGCCTCGCTATCTCCGCGCAAATGGACGGCACGGTCGATGAAACAGGGCTTTGCGGCGGCGGGTGTGGACATGGTGCGGTTCCTCTCGGCCACCATCCCTAATCCGCCGTATCGCAAAGCGCCAGCCGCACCGCCTTTGCAAACAAGGTCGGCAGCCCGGCCTCCGCGATCCGGTCGAGAGGCCACCACTGACCCTCCGGCAGATTGCGCCGGGTCGCGAGTTCCGTCCTCATGACCGAGAGCGACAGGGCAAAATGGGTAAAGCCATGATCGACGGTCCCGTCCGCCCTGGTCCAGTCGGCCGGAAACGGGGCCATGCCGTCCCCGTCCCGTCCCGCTGCCCAGCCATCGTCGGGCAAGGCCCACATCCCGCCAAGCATCTCCCGCCCCGCCCGCCGGACAAGCAGGACATCACCGTCATGCACGGCGGCGAACGCGGTGCCGCGGCGGTCGGGCCGGGGTTTCTTCGGCAATTTGCGGGGCAGTTCGGCGGCCACGCCCTGCTCGCGTCCCAAGCAACCGGCGTTCAACGGACATCCGGGGCAATCCGGCCCCTTGGGCGTGCAGATCGTCGCGCCGAGGTCCATCATCGCCTGCGCGAAATCGCCGGCGCGCATGTCGGGCGTGATCGCGTCCGTTGCGGCACGGATCGTGGGGCGCGATTTCGGGAGCGGTTCCGTGATTGCGAACAGGCGCGAAACCACCCGTTCGACATTTGCATCGACGACGACCGCCCGCCTGCCGAACGCGATTGCCGCAATCGCCGCCGCGGTATAGGCGCCGACACCGGGCAGGGCGCGCAACCCCTCCTCCGTATCGGGAAAGCCGCCGCGCAGGCTCACCGCCCTTGCACAGGCCAGCAGGTTGCGCGCCCGTGCATAATAGCCAAGCCCCGCCCATGCCGCCATGACCGCATCGTCGTCCGCCGCCGCGAGCGCGTCCACATCGGGCCAGCGCGCGGTGAATTGCCCGAAATAGGGGCGCACGGCGGCCACCGTGGTCTGCTGCAACATGATTTCCGACAGCCACACGCGGTAGGGATCGGGCCGCGCCTTCGAACCGGGCGGGGTCCGCCACGGCAGATCGCGCGCAAAGGCATCGTACCATGACAGCAACAGGCGCGCGGGCATGGGGTCGGGTTCGAACATCTGGGAACTGGTCTTCACGCCCGGTTCTATGGCATGGGCGGTGCATCAATGAAAAGCGACTCCGCCAAACCTGCAAAACCGCGCAAAGGCGCCGCCAAGCCGTATGAGCGTCCGCGCGGCGGCGGGGCGAAGCCGATTGCCGATCTCATGCCGCAGATCGGGCGAACCGCGTTTCGCCGCTTCGGTTTCGTGCAGTCGAGCATCGTCACGCGCTGGCCCGAGATCGTCGGGGCCGAACACGCGCGCGTCACCGCCCCCGAATCCATCCGCTTTCCCCCCGGCGAAAAGGCGGATGGCACGCTCAACCTCGTGGTGCTGCCCGCGCATGCCCCGCTCATTCAGCATGTCGTACCCGACATTATCGAGCGGGTGAACCGGTTCTTCGGCTATCGCGCGATACAGCGGGTGAAGATCCGGCAAGGCGCGGTTCAGCCGCCGAAGGACAATGGGGCACGGCCGGCGGCGCCCCCATCGCTCAAACCGATTTCGATGGAACTGGGCGAATCGCTGCGCGATATTGGCGATCCGGAACTTCGTACCGTGCTGGAATCGCTGGCACGCTCGATGGAATCGGCAGGGAACAGGACGAAGAACTGATGCGCATGATCTTGGCAGTACTCGGCACCGCGCTCGCCGCGAGCCTGGCCGCCACGCCCGCCGTATCGGCGCAGGAGAGTGCGACGACGCAGACCGCGCCGATGGCGGGCCACCTCATCGGCCGGGCCGATGCCGATATGCGGCTCGCCGAATATGTGAGCTATACCTGCCCGCATTGCGCGCATTTCGAGCAGGAGGCCGGCGACATGCTCAAGCTCGCCTATGCCCGGCCCGGCCATGTCGGGGTGGAGATTCGCCATCTCGTTCGCGACCCGCTCGACCTGACCGTGGCGCTGATCGCCAATTGCGGCAAGCCGGTGAATTTCGCCGCGAACCACGCCGTGTTGATGAAGGCGCAGCCGCAATGGCTCGATCGCATCCGCGCGACCACGCCTGCACAGCGGGCGCGTTACGAAACTGGCACCAACGCGGCCCGGCGGCAGGCGCTTGCCCGCGATGCGGGGCTGTACGACCTGATGAAGGGGCGCGGCTATACCCCGGCGGCGCTCGACCGCTGCATCGCGGACGATACCATGGCACAGACGCTCGCCACGCGCACGCGCCAATATGCCGAGGCCGGCGTCACCGGCACGCCCAGCTTCGCCATCGACGGGACGCTTCTTCCCGGCGTTCACGACTGGGCCGCGTTGAAGCCGGTGCTGGACGCGCGCATCCTGTCCTGAGGCCTTGCCCCTGCCCCGCCGGCCCGTTGTGGACAATCGCGGGGCCGCGCGGCATGGCGTTTGCCTCGTGCCGCGAATGGGCTATTCCATTGCGAACGATGCCCCTTTGTCCGTCATACGAGGATATTGCCCGATCATGATCCGCCTGCCCGCAAAGACCGCCTTTTTGGCTGCTCCGCTCATCCTCGCTCTCGCTGCCTGCGGTTCGGGCGAAGAGGAGGCCGCAGGTCCGGCCGCGGCGAATCGCGAACCGGTCGCCAGCGTCGCGGCGCCCGAGGGCCAGAGCTGGTCCGAGACGATCAGCCAGACGGCCGAGGGCGGCTATGTCATGGGCAACCCCGATGCGCCGATCAAGCTGATCGAATATGGCTCGCTCACCTGTAGCCATTGCGCCGAATTTTCGGGCGCGGCGATGGAGCCGCTGCGCACCGAATATGTCGATACAGGCCGCGTGAGTTTCGAGCTTCGCAATTTCGTGCGCGATCCGATCGACATCACCGGCGCGATGCTGACCCGGTGCGGCGCGGATGAAAGCTATTTCGCGCTCACCGACCAGTTCTGGGCGAATCAGCCGCAATTCTTCGAAGCCGTGCAGAACGCGGGCGAACAGGCGTATCAAAGCGCGATTTCCGCCCCGGACGATCAACGCTATGTCGCGATGGCCGACATCACCGGCATGTTCGATTTCTTTGCCGCGCGGGGCATTTCGCGCGATCAGGCGATCTCCTGCCTTCAGAATGCGCAAACCGCCACGCAGCTTGCCGAAAATACGCAGGCGCAGGGCGAGCAATTCGACATCACCGGCACGCCGACGTTCCTCATCAACGGACGCAAGATCGAGGCGCTGACCTGGCCGGAGGTGCAGACCGCGTTGCAGAACGCGGGCGCGCGGTGATCGAAGACCCGGCGATTCCGGGCGCGCAGCGGGCACGCTGATGCAATTCCGGCGGCTCCGGTTGAGCGGGTTCAAGAGTTTCGTCGAACCGACCGAACTGCATATCGAGCCCGGCCTGACCGGCGTCGTCGGCCCGAATGGCTGTGGCAAGTCCAACCTGTTCGAGGCGTTGCGCTGGGTCATGGGCGAATCCAGCCCCAAATCCATGCGCGGTTCCGGCATGGAGGACGTGATCTTTGCAGGGACACAGCGCCGCCCGCCGCGCAATTTCGCCGAGGTCGTGCTGCTCGCCGAAACCGACGATGGCGAGGACATGGAGGTCATGCGCCGCATCGAGAAGGATGCGGGCAGCGCCTATCGCCTGAACGGGCGGGACGTGCGGGCAAAGGACGTTTCGCTGATGTTCGCCGACGCGGCGACCGGCGCGCATAGCCCCGCTCTCGTCAGCCAGGGCCGCATCGCCGCCGTGATCGCGGCCAAGCCGGCGCAGCGTCGCGAAATGCTGGAGGAAGCGGCGGGCATCGCCGGGCTTCATGTCCGGCGGCGCGACGCGGAAAACAAGCTGCGCGCGACAGAGGCCAATCTTCAACGGCTCGACGAATTGCTGGCGCAGCTCGACAGCCGGATCGGCACCTTGCGGCGGCAGGCGAAGGCCGCGGAAAGATACCGCGAACTGTCCGACACGATCCGCAAGGGCGAGGCGCGGCTGCTCTTTGCCCGGTGGCGCGATGCGGCGATCGCAGCGGACACCGCGCGCGCCGCCGCACGGCAGGCGGAGGCCGACGTCGCCGCGGCGCAGGACACGCTGAACACCGCGACGAAAGCGCAGCGCGAGGGCGCCGAACGGCTCGCCGCGACGCGGGAGATCGTGGCCGACCGGCGCGACGATCTCAATGCGCAGGCGAACATGCTGGCCGTGCTGACCGGAAAGCTGGAGGCCGCAGAGGAAAAGCTCGCCGATCTCGACCGGCAGCACGCGCGGATGGAGGCGGACGAGGGCGATGCCAACCGCACCACGCGCGATGCCGCCGATGCGATTGGCCGGCTCGAACGCGAGGTCAAGGATGCAGAGGCGAAGCTGGCCGGGGACGAGGCCCGGCGCCCCGCCCTCGCCCAGGCGCAGGAACGGGCCGAACGCGACGCGCGCCAGGCGGAACTGACCCTCGCGCAGGCCATGGCGGAGCAGGCGCGGGTCGAGGCGGACTGGCGCGTGGCGGAGGCGGCGGTCTCGCAGGCGGAGCAGACGCTGGCCCGGTTGCGACGGGAAAAGGAGCAGCGCGCCGAGAAGGCCGCCGGGGCCGGCGATGCCGACGCGCTCGCCGCCGCGCTGGCTGAAGCGGACGAGCGCGTGGAGCGCGCAGAGGCCGCTTTGCACGGGGCGCGGGATACGCTCGACCGGGAAAGCGTCGCGCGGGAAGGCTTGCGCACCGCGCGCGACGATGCGGCAGGCGCGCTGTCGGCGGCAAAGGCGGAACTGGCAGGCGTCGCGCGCGAGCATGACGCGCTCGACCGGGACAGGATCGCGAGGGAAAAGGCCCGCGACCGGCAGAAGGGACAGCGCCGCGCAATCGACGCGGTCGCGGTGGAGCCGGGCTACGAACGGGCGCTTGCCGCGGTGCTGGGCCGGGATGCCGCCGCGCCGCTGGGCCGGCCGGGCGCGGAGGAAGATGGCCGGTTCTGGACCGGGGCGCCGCCCCCGCCCGCGATTCCCGGCAGCCTTGCCGACCATGTCCGCGATGCGCCCGATGAATTGCGCGCGCGGCTGGCGCTGGTCCGGGTGGCGGAACGCGACGATGGGGGCGCGCTGGCACCCGGCGAATGGCTGGTGACGATGGCGGGTGCCCTGCGCCGGTGGGACGGGTTCGTGGCGCGCGGCGAAGGGGCGGCGGAGGCGGCACGGCTGGAGGCGGCAAACCGGCTCGACGCGCTTGCCGCGCGGCTGCCGGAATTGACGGATGCGGTGGCACGCGCAGAGGCCGAGGCGGCGGATGCGAACGATGCGCTGCGCCAAGCGGGCGAGCGGCGCGGCGCGGCGGAGCGAACCCTTGCGCAGGCGGCAGAAGAACAGCGCAGCGCCCTGCGCGCCCGCGACCAGGCCGAAAGCGCGGTCGAACGACACGCCCGCCTTGCCGAGGAACTGGCCGAGAGGCTGGCCGAACTCGATACGCAGATTGCCGCCGCCGTGAAGCATCGCGACGAGGCGGCGGAGGCACGCGCCCGGTTGCCCGACCCGGCGGAACAGCGCGCGGCCCACGACGCGGCGCAGAAGGCGAACGACACCGCCCGCACCGCGATGCAGGCCGCGATGGCGGAGCTTGCCGCACTGGAGCAGCAGCTGGCCGTGGGGCGCGAACGCGTGATCGGGCTTAACAGCGACATGCGCGGATGGCAGGCGCGGGCCGGCGACGCGGCAAAGCGGCTGGCCGGGATGACCCGCCGGCGCGAACAGATTGAGGAGGAGCGCGCGATCACCGCCGCCCGGCCCGAAGCCTTGCACCGCGAAATTGCCGAGGCCGAAACGGCCCGCGACCGGCTTGCCGGCGAGTTGGCCGCCGCCGAAAGCGCCCATGCCGCCGCCGCCGAGGCCGCCCGCGCGGGCGAGACGGCCTTCAGCGCCGCGAACGAAGCGGTGTCGCAGGCCCGCGAACATCGCGCCGGTGCTACCGCCCGCGCCGAGAACGAGGAAGCGCGCCGCGGCGAACTCGCCCGCCTGTCGGGAGAGCGGTTTCAATGTCCGCCGCCCCTCCTCCCCGAGCGCGCCGCGTTCGAGAAGGACGATGTGGGCACGGCGCAAGGCGAGAGCGACACGCTCGACCGCCATGTCGCGGCGCGCGAACGGCTGGGCGCGGTCAATCTCGTCGCGGCGGACGAACTCGCCGAAGCCGAGGCGCAGCAGGGCACCAGCGCGCAGGAGCAGGCCGATCTTGCCGAGGCGGTCCATCGCCTGCGCGGTTCGATCGGCAGCCTGAACCGCGAGGGCCGCGAACGATTGCGGGCCGCCTTCGACGCGGTGGACGGGCATTTCCGTTCGCTGTTCACGACGCTCTTCGGCGGGGGGCAGGCGCATCTCGCCCTCGTCGACAGCGACGATCCGTTGCAGGCCGGCCTCGAAATCTATGCCCAGCCGCCGGGCAAGAAACTGCAATCGCTCACGCTTTTGTCGGGTGGAGAGCAGGCGCTGACGGCGGTCGCGCTGATCTTCGCTCTGTTCTTGACGAACCCGGCGCCGATCTGCGTGCTGGACGAGGTGGACGCGCCATTGGACGATGCGAATATCGATCGGTTCTGCGATCTTCTCGACGCGATGGTGCGCGAGACGCGAACGCGCTATCTCATCGTCACGCATAATGCTGTGACGATGAGCCGGATGCACCGCCTGTTCGGCGTGACCATGGTGGAACAGGGGGTGTCCCGGCTGGTCAGCGTGGATCTGGGCGGGGCGGAGGAATTGCTCGCCGCGGAATGAGGGGGACGCGATAATGGATGAAGACACGCTCGATCCGCTGCACCCGAACATGATCAAGGTGTTGCGGGTGCGCGCGATCCTGATGATTGTGCCGCTGGCCGTCGCCGCCATCGGCGCGGAGATTGCCGCCCCGCTGCCCACGGGCGCGATCATTGCGCCGGTCGCGCTCCTGCTGCTCGGCCTTGTCGCGGTGATGCCTCGCCGCCGCTACCGGCGCATGGGCTACCGCCTGACGCGCGACCGGTTGCGCGTGGTGCGCGGATGGTGGAACCGGCGCGATACGGTGGTTCCCTTTGGCAGGGTGCAGCATATCGACGTCAATGCGGAGGCGATCGAGCGGCTGTTCGGGCTCGCCACGCTGGTGGTGCATACGGCGGGGACGCATAATGCATCGGTCGCGGTGCCCGGGCTCCGCCACGACGATGCGCTCGCCATGCGGGAAACGATCCGCGCCTTCATCGCCGACGGCGAAGCGGGATGAGCGATCGGGCCGACGGCGGCGCGCTGATGCGCACGCATCCCTATGGCATTGCCGTGCGCGCGGCGAAGGGCGTGTGGCAGGGTGCGCTCGGCATCGCGGCGCTAGCGTTCGGCGCGCTGCGCGAGGATGTGCCCGACTGGGTCATCTGGACCGCGCCGGTCATCGTTGTGATCGCGGTCGTCGGCGGCGCATGCATCTCCTGGCGGCAGCTCGGCTATCGCGTGGGGACAGACGATATTCGTGTCGAACGCGGGCTTATCAATAAAGAGGCGCGGTCCATCCCCTACGACCGGATTCAGGACGTCAGCCTGTCGGAAACGCTGCTTTCGCGCCTGTTCGGGCTGGTCGAGGTGCAGTTCGAGACCGGCGCCGGCGGCAAGGAGGAGGTCACCCTCGCCTATGTCACCGCGGCAGAAGGCGCACGATTGCGCGAGCAGGTCCGCGATGCCCGCGCGCGCGTGTCCGGGGATGGCGGCCCGGCACGGGACCGGGGCGGCGATGGCACGGACGGCGCATCGCCGCCCACCGCAACCGAATCGGCGCAGACCGTTTTCGCCATGGACAACAGGCGGCTCGTCACCTTCGGCGCGTTCGAGTTCTCGCTTCTCGTCTTCGCGGTCCTCGCCGCCGGGTTTCAGCAGTTCGAATTCCTGCTTTCCCCCCTGATATGGGACGACGGCTTCTGGAAGGAAATCATTGGGCAGCAAGGGGAATATGTCGCCGCAGCGGGCGTCGCGCTGGCCATTGCGGGCGCGGTGCTCGGGCTGGGGGCGTTGCTGCTCGTCGGGTTCGTGACGGGGCTCGTTCGCACGATCCTTCGCGATTACCGGTTCCTCCTCGAACGGACGGAGAAAGGATTTCGCCGCCGCCGCGGACTTCTCACGCGCAGCGACGTGGTCATGCCGCTGCACCGCGTGCAGGCCGCGATCATCGGCACCGGCGCGATCCGGCGCCTCCTTGGCTGGCACGGATTGTCCTTCGTCAGCCTGGCGAGCGACAAATCGGACGCGAGCCATGTCGTCGCGCCCTTTGCCACCATGGCGGAAATCGCCCGGATCGTCGCGATCACCGGCATCGACCTGCCCGATGCGGAGACGCGCTGGCACAGGCCGGATGCGCGGTACTTCACCGATGCGGCGCTGATCGGGGCGGTTCCGCTGCTGCTGATCGCGGCGGGGCTGGCGGTTTCGCCGTACTGGCCCTTTGCCGCGATTCCGGTGCTTGTCGCCGGGCTGATCGCGGGGTCACGCTGGCTGCAATGGCGGCGGCATCGCCATGCGCTCGACGATGCGACATTGTTCGGACAGGTGGGCCTGCTCTCCCCCGAACTCACCGCCGCGCCCCGGATCCGGCTGCACAGCGTGGAGATCGCACAGGGTCCGCTGGCCCGGATGCGCGGCTATGCGCGTCTGAATTTCGGGCTGGCGGGCGGGAAGTTCGCGATTGCCGGCATCAGGCTCGACGAGGCGCGAGCGGTCCGCGCCCGCGTGCTCAACCATATTGCTGCGGTCGATTTTGCGCGCCTGCCGCGATAGTCGTCACATCCCGGCATTGCCCGCGACGAGACAGGCCAGCGCCATCAGCAATCCGGCAAACCGGTTCGAGCGGAACTTGGCGAGCGGATCGGCCGGATCGGCGGGCCGCAATGTCCCGATCTGCCATACAAAATGCAGCGCCATCGGCAACAGCGCCAAAAGCGCCAGCCAATGTTCCCGCAACAACCAGAACGCCGCCGCCCAGAACACCATCGCCGCAAGGTAGAAGCCCGCCACCCCGCCGCGCACCCGCCCGCCCAATGCCCGCGCGCTCGACCGCACGCCGACGAGCGCGTCATCCTCGATATCCTGCAGCGCGTAGATCGTGTCATAGCCGATGACCCAGCAGATCGCCCCGGCGTATAGCGCAGCCAGCACGCCCCACTGCGGCAGGCCGATTTCGACCCAGCCGACCAGCGCCCCCCAGCTGAACACCATGCCGAGCCACGCCTGCGGCCACCAGGTGATGCGCTTCATCAACGGATAGGCGGCCACCGGCAGAATGCTGGCCAGCGCGACGAGCTGTGCCTGCAACCGCAATTGCAGCAGCACGATCAACCCGACAATGCACAGCGCCCCCAGCCACAGCAGCGCCCGCGTCGCGGACACCGCCCCGCTGGCGAGCGGGCGCGTCGCGGTGCGCGCAACCTGCCGGTCAAGATCGCGGTCGAGAAAATCGTTCCACACGCAGCCCGCCCCGCGCATCGCGATCGACCCCAGCAGCAGCCAGAGCAGCAGCGGCCAGCGTTCCAGCCCGCCCGCAAGCAACACCCCCCACGCGCAGGGCCAGAAAAGCAGCCACCAGCCGATCGGCCGATCGAAACGGGCGAGGAGCGCGTAGGGCCGCGCCGGCGCGGGGAGCCAGGCGACGAGGCCGCGATATTGCGTGTCGGGCGTTGCGGTCACATCCATGCGCAGCGTGCTAGCGTCTTTTCGCGGCGAAGCGAAGCGGCTAGACGCTTGCCCCATGCCCGCAACCCCCGCCTGGCCGCCGCGCAGCGCCCCCCGCCTTTTCGTGCCCCACCCCCTGTCGCCGGGGAAGGACATCCGGATCGAGGGCAATGCCGCGCATTACCTCGCCCGCGTGATGCGCGTCGGGACAGGCGACGCGGTGATGCTGTGCGACGATGCGACCGGCGAATGGGCCGCCCGCGTGACCGACGTGGGCAAGCGCGCGGTGACCGCCGAAATCGTCGAACACATGCGCCCCCGCGAAACCGTGCCGGATTTCACGCTGTGCGCGGCGTTGCTGAAAAAACCGCGATTCGATCAGGTGCTGGAGAAGGCGACGGAACTGGGCGTGCGGCGGATCCAGCCGGTCGTGACACGGCGCTGCGTCGCCGATGCGCTCAACCTTGATCGCGCGCGTACCATCGTGACCGAAGCGGCTGAACAATGCGCGCGCACCGCCCTGCCCGAACTGTGCGAGCCGGTGCCGCTCGCCGCGTTGCTGCGCGACTGGGCCGATGACCGGGCGTTGTATTTCGCGGATGAAACGGGCGGAGCCGCGGCGGCGGCCGAATTTGCGCGCGGCCCGCGAACCGTCGCCCTGCTGACCGGGCCGGAGGGCGGCTTCGACGATGCCGAACGCGATGCGATCCGGGCCGTAGAGCCTGCGCGCGCGATCACGCTCGGCCCCCGTATCCTGCGCGGGGAAACCGCGACCTTTGCCGCGACGGCGCTGTGGATGGGGATTGCGGGCGACTGGGCGGCGGACACGCCTGTTCCATAAAATTGCGCTGGCATCGCGGGGCGCGGCGTCCTAACGCGCAGGGCATGAGTACGCGCAAAACCTCTGCCCAAGCCGCGCCGGTCATCGAGAGCCGCGACGCCCTGACCCGCCCGATGGCCGACGGGGAAAAGCCACCCGAAAACTGGCGCATCGGCACCGAACACGAAAAGCTGGTGTACAAACGCGGCGATCACCACGCGCCCAGCTATGACGAGCCGGGCGGCATTCGCGACATCCTCATAGGGCTTACCGAATTCGGATGGTCGCCGGTGGAGGAGAACGGCAAGGTCATCGCCATGTCCGGCCCCGACGGCACGGTCAGCCTGGAACCTGCGGGACAGCTCGAACTGTCGGGCGCGCCGCTTGAAAACCTGCACGAAACCTGCGCCGAAACCGGGCGGCATCTCGAACAGGTGAAGGCGATCGGCGAGCGTTTCGGTGTGGGTTTCCTCGGCGCCGGCATGTGGCCGGACAAGACGCGCGAGGAACTCCCCATGATGCCGAAGGGGCGGTACGACATCATGCGCCGCCACATGCCGCGCGTCGGCAATCTCGGTCTCGACATGATGCTGCGCACCTGCACGATACAGGTGAACCTCGATTACGAGAGCGAGGCCGACATGGTGGCCAAGTTCCGCGTCGGGCTCGCGCTCCAACCGCTGGCGACCGCATTGTTCGCCAATTCGCCGTTTCTGGAGGGCAAGCCGAACGGGTTCCTGTCCTATCGCAGCCATATCTGGTCCGACACCGATCCGCACCGCACCGGGATGCTACCCTTCGTGTTCGAGGATGGCTTCGGGTACGAACGCTATGCCGATTACATGCTCGACGTGCCGATGTATTTCGTGTTTCGCGACGGGAAATATATCGACGCGGCGGGCCATTCGTTTCGCGATTTCCTCGACGGCAAGCTGTCCGTCCTGCCCGGCGAAAAACCGACCGCCGCCGATTGGGAGGACCACATGTCCACCGCCTTTCCCGAGGTGCGGCTGAAAAGCTTCCTCGAAATGCGGGGGGCCGACGGGGGGCCGTGGAACCGCATCTGCGCGCTTCCGGCGCTTTGGGTGGGGCTGCTTTACGACCGGACCGCGCTCGCCGCGGCGTGGGATCTGGTCAAGGGCTGGACCATGGCCGAGCGCGAGGAACTGCGCGACGCGGTGCCGAAAATGGGGCTCACCGCGCCCTTGCCGGGCGGCGGCACGCTGCGCGACATCGCGGGCGAGGTGCTGTCCATCGCGAGGGCCGGATTGTCCGCGCGCGACCGCCGCAATGCGAGCGGGGACAACGAAACCGGCTTCCTCGAACCGCTGGACGAGGTGGTGCGCAGCGGCAAGACGCTCGCCGACAAATGCCTCGACCTGTATCACGGCGAATGGAACGGCGACGTGTCGCGCATCTACGGCGCGAAGAGCTTCTGATCATGGCGCGTCCGGCGCCACAAGCCGGACGCGGACCATGGCTTAGCGAAAGGCGGTGATCCGCCCGCTTTCGTCCAGCACGTAAAGCGTATTGTTCGCGACCACCGGGGCCAGCGATACGCCGGCGTTGAGTTCCGCCACCATGTTCGCCTCGCCACCGGCGGCATTCACCGCCCAAAGCTCGCCGCGCGAATTCGCGACCCAGAGCCGCTCCCCCGCAAGCACCGGCCCGGACCAGAAGATCTCGCCTTCCTTGTTCTTCGGCTTGCGATAATGGGCAAGCTGCGCGATCCAGCGGACCTTGCCGGTCGCGCGGCTGATCGCCAGCATCCGCGCATCGTCGGTAAGCGTGAAGATCCAGTCGCCCGCAACCGCAGGCGTCGAAATCCCGGCGAGGTTGAGTTCCCAGATCCGCTGCCCGGTAACCAGCTCGTAAGCCGCCATGCGCCCACCCTGACCCAGCGCATAGACGCGGCCCGAATCGATGATCGGATCGGCGTCAATGTCGGTCAGCGTGCCGACGGATGTCGAAATGCTGGTCCGCGAAAGCGCGTCGGCCCAGAGGTTGCGCCCGTTTTCATAGCGATAGGCGATCAACTCGCCGGAGGAATAGCCCGCGATCACCGTGCCCTGCCCCGCCGCGGGCGCCGCCACGCCGAACACGCCCGACTGACCCGAAGAGCCCGCCTCGGTCCAGTTCTGAGACCCGTCCTGCGAATCCAGCGCATAGATGCGGTTGTCCTGCGTCATCACGAACACCTCGCCGAATGCGAGCGTGGGCGCCCCGCGCAACGGCGAGTTCAGGTTCACGCGCCAGATTTCGGCCCCCGTCTGCGCGTCGAGCGCGGCAACCTCGCCAAGGCCCGTGGTCGCATAGACGCGCCCGTCGCCATAGCTGACCCCGCCGCCGAACAGCGAATTGCTGCCCGCGCCTTCGGATTCGAGCGAATGCTGCCACAGGCGCGCGCCGGTGTCCGCATCGAACGCCTGCACCGTTCCCGCGGTGTCATAGACGAACATCATGCCATTGCCGATGACCGGCGACGCGGCCAGCCGGCGGCGCGTATTGCCCCCGGCGATATCGACCGACCAGGCCCTGCTCGGCGAAGCGGACAGCGCGAGATGGCCATAGCTTTTCGAGGCAGACCCGCCCGCCTGCGCCCATTCGGCGTTCACCTGCTGCGCCGGGAGCACGACCGGCACGTTGGCCAGCGCCGGGTCCACCTTCGCGCCGCTCTCGATCTTGGACAGGATCGGGGTGCGATTGCCGACCGTCGGCGTGGTTTCGGGGTCCCCCTTGTCAAAAACGCTGCACGCGCCGAGCGAGACGGCAAGCACGGCCATCGCCGCACCGCGCAGGAAACCTGCGCCGCGCCGGCGGGTCGATGTCGGAAAATATGTGTTCAAAACCTGCATCCGATCCTCTTACGGCCGCGGCCTTGCGGCGCTGCCTTGTATGATATCCTCGACGACCTGCTGCGGATCGTCGACCGCGTCGGTGCCCAGCACGCCGGCCATCTGTCGCGCACGGGCGCGCAGCGATTGCGGCACGTCGTCCTCACGCGCGATCTGCGCGAACATGGCGCCGGCCTCGTCCTCGTTGCCCTGCTTGATCTGTGCCATGGCGACCAGCTCGCCCGCGCTGCCGAAAAACGGATTGCCGGGCGCCGCGATCGGGCCTAGCCGCGCGATCACATCGGCCGGTTCCATCGCGTCGAAATTGGCCGAAACCGCCCTTAGCCGCGCAAGATCGCGCAAGGCTTCGGGCGCATCGGCATCGTCGGCGACCAGATCGAACAGCCGCGTCGCCTCCGCCGCATCGCCCTGCTCAAGCGCGATGCCCGCCGCCGCCATGCGGGCAGGCGCGCGGTAGCCCGCAATGTCGGACTCCAGCAACGGGGCAAGCCGCTCGCTCGCCTCGTCGAGCCGATTCGCATCGATGCGGTCCATCGCGAGCGTCAGTTCGACAGCATCGGCCTCCGCCTCCGCGACTTGGCGCCCGTGCCACCAGACATAGCCGCCCAGCCCGATAATCACCAGGACCGCGACGATGAGCGCCGGCACGCCGTAGCGGCGCATCGCACTCTGCATCCGGTCCTGCCGCACGGCTTCGTCCACCTCGCGGCGGAACACGTCTTCCTGCGCCTTTTCTTGGCGGGCGAGGGCCTGCTGCCGGTCTTCGGGGGTTTTCGGGCGAAGCGCCAAGTTCATTGCCTTTCATGCGGTCGGTTCGCGCGGGGTCTAGGCGGCGCGACAGGGCTTTTCAATCGCCAATCCCTCTCGCCCATCCGGCCCCTGCATAGAGCGCTTAGCCCCTGAACCCGCGATGAAAGGGCAAACCGCCTCCCCGGCGCCCCTCAATCGAGATGCGGGATGTCGAGCAGCCCGGCGATCAGCGCGTGATACCCCGCGGGATCGGCGCGTTCCTTGGCATAAGACGCATTGGCCACCCCTGCCTCCGCCGCATTGTCGCCCGCGACCATACGGAACAGCGCATCGCGCAGGCCGTCGGCATCCTTTGCCCCGACAAGGCCGAACCGGCTTTCAGGCGGCAGCAGTTCGGACAAGGCACGCGGCCCGCGCACGATTACCGCGGAACCGGCCGCCATCGCCTCGGCCATGCCCACCGGCACCCCGCCGTCCGACGCGCACAGGACGACGTCGTAAAGGCCAGCGAAATCGGACGGCCCTGTAACCCTGTCGGTGGTCAGCACGCGGTCCTGCATCGCATCGGCCTCCGCCCGCGCGACGAGCGGTGCCGTTTCCTCGCGCCTCCCGAACAGCACCAGCCGCCAGTGATCCGCCATTTGCGGCAGCGCCCCCAGCACCGCATCGGCCACCGGTGCGACATCGCATGCCCGCGCCGCGATCCACCGTTCCGCCCCCCGCTTTACCAGCCGGGGCATCGCATCGGGACGCGGTTTCGCGCGCGGTGCCGACGGGAACAGCGGAGGCAGGATCTGCAAACTGCCCGCAGGGGGCGACCAGGCACGCGCGAATTCGGCCGCGCTGTCCATGGTCGGCACCACGATCGCGGGCGTTCTGGCAAAGGCGAGGCGTCGGCGAAAATCATGCAGCATCCCGCCGGCGAACCCGGCCACCCCGTCGTGCAGATGGAGCAGCGGCGGCAGGCCCAGCTGCCCTGCGAAAAACGTATGCGCCATCACCGGGTTCAACGCCCGGTCGCCATGCGTCACCACGAGATCGTAGCCGCGCATCGCCCGCGCCATCCGCGACAGCCGGCCCAGCCCCGCAACGCCCGAAAGCACAGGGAAATCAGGGCGGTAAAGCTGCAGCCTCGACGCCGTATCGTCATCGGCGAAAGGCGAATGGTTCTGCATCTTGGGCGGGAGGCCGCGGATCAGCCGCGCCGACCATGCCATCGCATCGGCATCGATACCGAGGTGCAGCAGCTTGCGCACCTTGAACACCTTGATCTTCTTCTTCGCCATGACAGGATCAGCCCGTTCGTTGCAGCAGCGCGGCGATGGCCTCGCGCGACTGCGGTTCGTCGAGCGTGGGCGCATGGCCGGTTCGCGGCACGGTGACAAGCGCAACCTCAGCCCCGCGCCCGGCCATCTTCGCGGCGGTGGCGGGCGAAAGCAGGTCCGAATTCTCCCCGCGCAGCACGAGGACGGGCCGCCCCGAAAGCGCGTCGAATCCGGGCCAGAGCGAAACGGGCGCCGGCGCGTCATCCTCCGACCGGTCATCGTCGCGGGCAAAAGCATCGGCGATGCGGGAATCGTAATCGAACCCGATCCGCCCGTTATTGCCCATCACCATCAACCGTTTCGCATGGGCCAGCCATTCGTCGAGGCCCCAGTCGGGATAGCATTCGCCCTGGCTTTCCTGCAACGCGCGGGCCGCGTGCATCCATGTCGGATAATTGCGCCCCTGCCCGACATATCCGGCGATGCGGTCGAGTCCGGCCTGTTCGATCTCCGGGCCGATATCGTTGAGCACGGCGCCCGCGACCTGCTCCGGGTGGCTCAGCGCGTAAAGCATGGTCACGATCCCGCCGAGCGAGGTGCCGATGAATACCGCACGCGCGATGCCTTCCTGCGCGAACAGTCCGGCGATGTCCTGCGCATAGGTGACGGGGGTATAGCTCGCCGCATCGCGCGGTTGTTCGCTCAATCCCCGGCCGCGCAATTCGGCGACGAGCACGCGGCGCTCCTGCGCAAGCGTTTCGGCAAGCGATTCGAAATCGCGCGCATTGCGGGTCAGCCCCGGAATGCACAGCGCAGGCAGCGCGTCCGATCCCTCCGGCCCCTCGTAATCGCGGTAATGGAGTTGCAGGCCGTCATCGCTTTCCCAGAACCTGTCGATATAGGGCGCGGCCCTGCCCGCATCGCTCGCCGGGTCGGTCTGGGTTTCGCGTGTGTCGCGCGGTGTGTCGGTCAAAGTCGTATCCTGATCGTCGTGGGCGGGGCCATGGGCAGCCATGCGTTTAGCGTGCCTTTCTCCAAAAGAGAATTGCACGATGGCGGGCACGTCCCCACTATCGCGTGATGCAAGGCGATCCGCAAACAGCCCGCTATCGGCCCGAAACGCCGATCCTGTCCATCGCATCGTGGATTGCCGACCCGGTCGAGGCGGCGAGATTTCCGGCGCATACCCTGCGCTTCCGTAACGACCGCGCGGCGCGGGAGGTGGGTCTTGCCGATATGTCCGACGCGGACTGGATCGCGCATTTCGGGCGGTTCGAATCGCTTGCCGACAATCTCTCGTCGCCGCTCGCGCTGCGCTATCACGGGCATCAGTTTCGCAATTACAATCCGGACATCGGCGACGGGCGCGGCTTCCTGTTTGGACAGATGCGCGACGGCGGCGGCCGGTTGATGGACCTTGGCACGAAGGGATCGGGACAGACACCCCATAGCCGGTTCGGCGACGGACGACTCACGTGCAAGGGCGCGGTGCGCGAAATCCTCGCGACCGAGATGCTGGAGGCGCTGGGCGTCCACACCTCGCGCACGTTTTCGGTGATCGAGACGGGCGAGAGTCTCGAACGCGGCGACGAACCCTCGCCCACGCGCAGTGCGGTAATGGTGCGGCTCAGCCACGGCCATATCCGCATCGGCAGTTTCCAGCGGCTCGCCTTCCTGCGCGAGGACGACCATCTGCGCGCCCTCACCGAATATGCGCTCACCCACTATCCCGGCCCGCCCCCGCCCGGGGACGCACCGGGTCGCGACGATCCGGCGGTTCGACTGGTGCATCTCGTCGTCGAACGACTCGCGGATCAGGCCGCGTCCTATGCCGTGGCGGGTTTCGTGCATGGCGTGCTCAACACCGACAACATGAATGTGTCGGGCGAAAGTTTCGATTACGGGCCGTGGCGCTTCCTGCCGCAATGGGATGCTGCGTTCACCGCCGCCTATTTCGACAGGGAGGGGCTTTACGCCTTCGGGCGGCAGGGCGATGCGCTCCACTGGAACTGTGCGCAGCTGGCCATCGCGCTGCGCCCCATATGCGAGGCGGAGCCACTCATCGCCGCGCTCGACCGCTATGCCGCATTGTTCACCGCCGCGGTCCGGCGCCGGTTTGCCTGGCGGCTCGGCGTTCGTGATTGCGATGACGACACCGCCGCCGCACTGGTGAGCGAAGGCGAAAAGGCCATGCGCGCGACCGGCATGCAGCCCGATGCGTTCTTCCACGCCGCGCGGACGAACAGGCTCCCCGCCGATGCCGCCGATTTTGCCGCGGTGCTGTCCGGAACCGACAGGGTGACCGATACGCACCCCTACTGGTCGGAGGAGACGGCGCAATCCATGCTGATCGAGGAGGTCGAGGCCATCTGGGCCGCGATCGACCGGGACGACGACTGGACCCCTCTCCATGCAAAGGTCGAGGCCGTGCGCCGCATGGGCGATGCGCATGGCGATGCGCCCCGCCCCGCCGGACAGCCGCAATGATGGGCGTGCAATTCGGCGCGCCATGCCCATATGGATGCACCTGAAACCAGTTTACGCCCGTGACGAACGGGCCTGCGATAAAAAGAGGATTGCACGTGACCGCCCCCATCGTTTCGACCGAACCCGCCACCGACGAAGAAATCGCCCGCATCGCCATCGGCGATGTCGATGCGGCACTGACCCGTGCGCGCAATGCCTTTCCCGATTGGGCCGCGCGGGGCACCGATGCGCGGATCGCGATCCTGCGCCGCTTTGCCGATGAGGTGCGCGACGATGCGGAGGATTTCGCAATGCTCATCGCGCGCGAGACGGGAAAGCCGTTCTGGGAAGCGAAGACCGAGGTGTCGGCCGTCGTCGCCAAGGTCGAGATTTCGGTAAAGGCGCACGAGGAACGCACCGGCACGCGCGCGCTGGACGGGGCGGCGACAGGCGCGCTGCGGCATAAACCGCATGGCGTGATGGCGGTGCTCGGCCCCTATAATTTCCCGGCGCATCTGCCCAATGGCCATATCGTGCCGGCGTTGATCGCGGGGAATGTCGTGATCTTCAAACCGTCGGAAAAAACTCCCGCGGTGGGCCAGCGGCTCGTCGAATATTATCACCGCGCAGGCGTGCCCACCGATGTCGTGCAATTTCTGCCCGGCGGGGCGGAGGAAGGCCGCGCGCTTACCGGCGATGCCCGCATCGACGGGGTGCTGTTCACCGGGTCGTCCACCACCGGCATCGCCATCAACAAGGCGCTGGCCGACCGGCCCGGCATCATCACCGCGCTCGAAATGGGGGGCAACAATCCGCTGATCGTTTGGGACACCGACGATCTCGACGCGGCTGCGACGATCATCGTGCAATCGGCCTATACCACGGCGGGACAGCGGTGCACCGCGGCGCGGCGGCTGATCGTGCGGGACGATCTGCACGATGCATTGATGGAGCGGCTGCTGCCGATGGTGGACCGCATCATCGTCGGCGCCCCGTTTGACGAGCCGCAGCCTTTCATGGGGCCGGTCATCGACAATCATGCCGCAGACGGGCTGATCTCCGCCTATGATGCGCTGGTGGCGAAGGGGGCGCGCGTCGTGTGTCCGCTCTGCCGGGTGGCGGAGGGCAAGCCGATGCTGACCCCCGCCATTCTCGATGTGACCGATGTGGCCGACCGGCCCGACGACGAATTGTTCGGCCCGCTGCTGCAGATCATTCGCGTCGCCGATCTCGATGCCGCGATCAATGCGGCGAACGACACCGCCTACGGGCTTTCGGCGTCGCTGGTCGGGGGGAGCCGGGCGGATTACGAACGGTTCTGGCAATTGTCGCGCGCGGGGATCGTGAACTGGAACAAGCCGACGAATGGCGCATCCTCCGCCGCGCCGTTCGGCGGCACCGGGCTTTCGGGCAATCATCGGCCCGGCGCCTATTACGCGGCGGATTACTGCTCCTATCCCGTCACCAGCACCGAGGCCGACACCCCCGAGGCCGCGATTCCCGTCGGGCTGAAGGACTAAGGCCGCACACGAAAAGACGCCGCGCCCCGAAGGGGAAGGCGCGGCGTCTCCTCATCCGACCCGTAGGGCCGAAACGATGAAATCGTAATTAGCGGCAGCGCGAATTGCTGCGGTCGATCTCGCGGCCGAGCAGCGCACCGCCGGCGGCCCCCAGGATCGCGCCGAGCGTGCGGTCACCGCGCCCTGCAATCTCGTTGCCGATCAACCCGCCGACCGCGCCGCCGATCAGCAGGCCGGTCGTGCCGTTTTCCTTGCGGCAATACACGCGGCCATCGTCACCGCGCCACACGCGGGTATCGCGGCGCACCGGCTCGCCATAGCTGCGATAGCGATCGTCATAGCGGCGATCGTCATAGCGGCGGTCGTCGTACCGACCGAAACGGCCATTGTTCCACCGGTCGCGGCGGTCCTTGCGGTGCTGCACGGCTTCGTCGGCGGCGCCAGGCAATGCGTACTGGCTCACGACCTCGGCACTCGCATGGGTGGGGAAGGTCGCGGCCTGCGCGGCGGGCGCGGACAGTGCGACGGCCGGGATGGCGGCGGCCAGTGCGACATTGCGGAACATTGCGATGCGGGTCATGCGATTCTCCATTCTTTCCGGACTTCCGGGCAAGTGACGGGATAGCCTTGCCGGTTCCGACTGCTCATTTGGCACGTTCATAAATATCTGAACTTTTATGAACGTTAAACGAACGGAGATGCAATTTTTAAAAAGTTTTTAACGTTTCGGCTTTGCCTATCGCGATGCCGATGCCTAAGCGCCGCGCCATGACGCGCGTTTCACACCACCGACCTGCCATGTCGAAGATGACTGCACGATGACCGGCGACGCCCCCGCGCCGGTTCGCAGCGGCCTGCCGCATGCCATCGGCGCCTATACGATGTGGGGGTTCTTTCCCCTCTATCTTGTCCTGCTCAATGCGGTGAACCCCTGGGCGCTGGTCGGCTGGCGCATATTGTGGACGGTTCCGCTATGCGCGATCCTGCTCAGCCTCAAAGGACAGTGGGGCGCGATCTTCGCCGCCTTGCGCGACCGCCGCGTGCTGATCGCGATGGTCGGCAGCTCTGCGTTGGTGAGTGTAAACTGGCTCGTCTATATTTATGCGGTGCAAAGCGGCGCGTTCTATGCCGCGAGCCTTGGCTATTACATCAATCCGCTGGTGAACGTGCTGCTGGGCACGGTCGTGCTGAAAGAACGGTTGACCCGGCTGCAATGGCTCGCCGTGGGTCTGGCGGCGGTGGGCATCGCGATCCTCGCATGGGAGGCGGAGGCAACCTTGTGGATCAGCCTCGTGCTCGCCTTTTCCTTCTCGACCTATGGCCTCATTCGCAAGACGGTGGCGATCGCGCCGCTGCCGGGTTTGACGGTGGAGGTGATCCTGCTCGCCGTGCCGGCGGGAATCGCGGTCGCGATTGCACCTGCGGGCGCGGCGCAGTTCGGCGATTCGCTGTCGATCTCGCTGCTGCTGGTGGGTGCGGGTGCGATGACGACCTTTCCCCTGCTGATGTTCGCGACCGCCGCGCGGCGGATGAGCTATTCCGCGCTCGGCTTCGTGCAGTTCCTTGCGCCGACGATCGTGTTCCTGCTCGCCATGTTCGTGTTCGATCAGCCGCTTCTGATTGCGCAGCTCGTTTGCTTCGTCTTCATCTGGACGGCGATCGCGCTGTTCTGCACCGACATCGTGAAGCGCGGCAATGCCACCCGCCGCGCCGCCCGCCAAAGAAAACTGCCCGTATAAAACCGCGAGGCCGAAGCCGCGCGCCTTTCCGCGCGGCTTAGAGCGCGCCTGCAAATCGCAGCGCTTCGCCATTTGCACTATGGCCGAGCTGTCCATCCCACATGGCGGTGTGCCCGCGGATGATCGTGCCGACGACGCGCCCTTTCAGCTCCATGCCCGTAAACGGCGACCAGCCGCAGCGCGACGCGAGCCATTCCTCGGTAATCGTGAAGGAGCCCTTGCGGTCGATCACGGTAAAATCGGCGTCGTAACCGGCGGCGATGCGCCCCTTGCCGACCAGGCCGAAGATCCGCTGCACCCCCGCGCTGGTCATGTCGATCAGCCGGTCGAGAGTCATGCGCCCCTCCGCCACATGGTTCAGCATCAGCGGCAGCAGGGTCTGCACCCCCGGCATGCCCGACGGCGCGTCGGGATAGGATTTCGCCTTCTCCTCCAGCGTGTGCGGCGCATGGTCGGAGCCGAGCACATCGGGCACGCCCTGCTGCAACCAGTGCCACAGCCCGTCGCGATGCGCGGCGCTGCGAATCGGGGGGTTCATCTGCGCATGGGTGCCGAGCCGGGGATAGGCATCCTCCGCCGCGAGCGTGAGATGTTGCGGCGTGACCTCGCAGCTGGCGATGTCGCGATGCTTGCTGATCTCGGCCAGCTCCGCCGGGGTGGTCACGTGCAGGATGTGGATCGGGCGATTCGCCTCGCGCGCGATGCGCAGGATGCGGCGGGTGGCGATCATCGCGCTTTCATCGTCGCGCCATACCGGGTGGGAGGACGGATCGTTCGGCACACGCTCCCCCTTGCGGGCGTTCATGCGGTCCTCGTCCTCGGCATGGATGGCGACGCGGCGCACCCCGGAATTGAGCACGCGGGCCAGATTGTCGTCGTCCGACACCAGCAGGCTGCCGGTGGAGGCACCCATGAAGATCTTCACCCCCGCCGTGCCGCGCATCCGCTCCAGCTCGGCCAGATGCTCCGCGTTGTCGGCCGTCGCCCCGATGTAGAACGCATGGTCGCACCACATGCGATGATGCGCGCGCGACAGCTTGTCCGTGATGCGTTCGGCGGTGTCGGTGTTGGGATTGGTGTTGGGCATTTCAAAGATCGCGGTGATTCCGCCCAGAACCGCGGCGCGGCTCCCGGTTTCGAGGTCTTCCTTGTGCTCCAGCCCCGGTTCGCGAAAATGGACCTGACTGTCGATGACGCCGGGCAGGATGTCGAGCCCTGTGCAATCCACGCTGCGCACGCCGGGAAAATGGCCGATGCCCACGATCTTTCCGTCGCGAATGCCGACATCGCGTTCGACGGGACCAGATGGCGTGTGGACGGTTCCCCCGCTAAGGGACCATTCGGGCGTGTCATGCGTATCGTTCATGCCATAGCGATAGACGGCCCCGGCCCATTGGCCAAGACCTGCCGCGCCCTATCGGACAAGAGACCGCAAGGAAGGACCGAAATGCCCCACGATTCCCGCTCGCCCGACCCCGCGCCGATGCGTGGGCTGGCCACCCGCCTGTGCGAACGGGCCATCATCCGGCTTTCGGGCGACGACGCGGCCGGCTTTCTTCAGGGGCTGATTACCACCGACGTGACGAAATCGCTCCCGGTGTGGGCTGCGCTGCTCTCGCCGCAGGGCAAGGTGCTGTTCGATTTCTTCGTCTGGCTTTCGGGCCAGGACATGCTGATCGATTGCGAGGCGGAGCATGCGGACGAATTGATCCGGCGCCTCTCGCTCTATCGCCTGCGCCGCAAGATCGACATCGCGGTCGATCCGAAGGTCACGGTCCACTGGAACGCGCATCCGGGCGACGGCGGGGCGGACGATCCGCGCCTGTCCGCGCTCGGTCAACGCTGGCTCGAACCTGTCGACGAAAGCGATGCGGCATGCGCCGATGCGGCCTATCGCGAACATCGGCTGTCGCTCGGCGTGACCGAGGGGCGGGCCGAGCTTGGCCATGATCAGACGCTCTGGCTCGAATGCAATGCCGACGAGCTGCACGGGGTGAGCTTCGACAAGGGCTGCTATATCGGGCAGGAGAACACCGCCCGGATGAACTGGCGGCAGAAGGTGAACCGGCGGCTGACCGTGGTGCCGATACAGCTTTCCGACGAAAAGCGGCGGCGCATCGCCTATGACGATCTCGGCCTTGCGGTGGATCACCGGCGGGTCGACGATATCGATGCGGACGTCGCGCCGCGCTGGATGGCGAAGGCGCTGGCGGCGGGCAACGCCGACACGGCCTAAACGCCGGCGATCGCCTCCTCGGGAAGCATGGCGAGCAATTGCCGCTCCGCCATGTCGCGCGCTGCATCGTTCGGCAGGTCGAGCGAGGCCGCCAGCGCATCGCCCATCGTCGCCTGGCCGAGCGCGAGCAGCACGAGCATCATCGTCGCCTCGCGGATGGGGCGCGTATCCTCACCCGGCGCGATATTGTCGACGAGCGTGTGAATCGCCTCGAACACGGGATCAAGCGCATCCTCGTTCCCCGAAAGCAGCATCCAGCTCGCCAACGCGCCCGCCCCCTCGCGCCCGAACGCATCGAAGACCAGATCGACCACCTCGCGCGCGCTCCCGTGCCCGGCCCGGCGCGCGGCGATCGCCTCCGCAATGATCGTGCACACCGTCGTCGCGAGATAGCCGGCCAGTGCCTTCTGCAGGCCCGCCGCGCTCCCGAAATGGTGGAGAAGGTTGGAATGGGTGCGCCCGATCCGCCCCGCGACCGCCTTCAACGTGACGGCCTGGGGCCCGCTTTCGACCAGCAGCGCGCGCGCCGCATCGAGCGCGGCACGGCGGCTGTCTTCGGGGCTCAGGCGCTTCCTTATTGACATCTATGTAAGTCCATCCCATTCTCTGGTCATGGCCCATAGCAACATCACGCCCGATTTGACAGCGACCGCACCCGCCGGCCTGGCGCCGCCCGTCGCGATCCAGATTCGTAACCGCCGTTTCAAGCGCGGCGAGCCAGCACAGCGCTGGTGGGCGGGGGGCGACCCGTTCGCGACCGCCGTGTTCAACTCGCTGTCGATCACCTTTCCCAAGGGCGAGGCGTATTTCATCGAATCGGTGAAGGCGCATCGCGAGGGCGCCCCGCCCGAACTCGCCGCGCAAATCCGCGATTTCGTGACACAGGAAGTCAATCACACGCGCGAACACGTCGCCTTCAACAAGGCGGTGACGAACGCAGGTTACGACATCACCGACCTGGAACGGCAGGTGGACGAGGATCTTGCCGAGGCGCGCCAGCGGCCCGTGATTTTCAATCTCGCCGCGACCATGGCGCTCGAACATTTCACGGCGATGTTCGCCCATCAATTGCTCGCCGATCCGCGGCATCTGCGCGGAGTCGAAGGCGATGCCGCCGATCTGTGGCGCTGGCACGCGGTCGAGGAGATCGAGCACAAGGGCGTCGCCTACGATACCTATGCCCATGCCACGCGCGACTGGAGCCGGTGGAAACGTTACAAGCTGAAATCCCTGATGATGCTGCTGGTGACGAAGAATTTCCTGTCGCGGCGATATCGCGGGGCGATCGAACTGCTGCGTCAGGACGGCATCACCGGCCCGCGCGCGCATCTCGGCGTGCTGCGCCATGCGCTGATCTCGCCGGGCATCCTGCGCAAGGCGATCCCGGACTGGCTATCCTATTTCAAGCCGGGCTTTCACCCCTGGAACCTCGACGACAGCCATCTGCTCGCACACTATGACGCGGGGGCCGACACTATCGCCCCCCATGCGCCCGGCGACACCGCCGCGGCCTAGGCGGCGATAAGGTCCGGCGTACGCATCGCACGCTGCCCGCCGTCCGGCGCGGGCAGCACCTGCGCCAAGCTGGCGAGCGCCGCCTCGATCTCCGCATCGAGACCGAGATTACGATAGGCCGGGGCGAGCCAGGCCGCCTTTTTCCACCCGTCCCCATGCGCGCGCAGCGTCGCCGCGCCGATGATCCGCGCGCCCGCATGCGGCATCGTCACGACGAGCGCGTGCCGCTCCGCATCGTGCGCGGGGTTCGGCCCGTGCGGGAGGTCGAACGCCGCCGGCGCGTTCAGATGGTGCAGACGCGGCGCATCCTCGACCCAGGCGGGCCGCAGGAACAGGGTTTCGCTTCGGATGAACACTTCGCTTCTCCCGGATACAGGGCATGTATAGCCGCCCTGCATTGCAATCATGTGGCAGCGGGAATGCTGCCCCAGGCGGATTTCGGGAAGAGCCAAGAAAAAAGGGAGACGGAGCCGTGGCCCCTCTCCCCTGTTTCGTCCGGCTGCGTCATGCGCCGGAAGGGCCACCCCGTCGGGACGGCCCATATACGACCGTCGTTATTCGGCAGCTTCTGCCATTACGTCGACGGATACGTATTTGCGGCCGAGCTTGCCGTCATGGAAACGCACGCGCCCTTCGCCCAGCGCGAACAGCGTGTGGTCCTTGCCGATGCCGACATTGGTGCCGGGATAGAACTTCGTACCGCGCTGGCGCACGATGATGTTACCGCCGATGACGTTCTCGCCGCCGAACTTCTTGACGCCGAGGCGGCGGCCAGCCGAATCGCGACCGTTCCGCGAAGAGCCGCCTGCTTTTTTATGTGCCATGGTGAACTGTCCTTCGAATTATCGGGTTCGCGGCGCGGGCTCAGGCCGCGTCGTCGGTCTTCTTCGCGGCCTTCTTGGCGCCGCTCCCGACCGAGGTGATGCGCAGGAGGGTCATCTGCTGACGGTGGCCCTGCTTGCGGCGATAGTTGTGACGGCGACGCTTTTTAAAGACGACGACCTTCTCCGACTTCGCCTGCGCGATGATTTCCGCCGATACGGTCACCTTGCCGGCATCCGAAAGCTCGGCACCTTCGCCGGCCAGCAGGACATCGCCCAGCGTGATCGTGTCACCGGCCTCGCCAGCCAGCTTCTCGACAGCGATCTTGTCTCCCTCGGCGACGCGATACTGCTTGCCGCCAGTGCGCACGATTGCGAACATGTTAGTCAAATCCGTTTCTTGCTGCCCTTCACGATCCTTACGCGGAATACGACCGATCGGTCCCATCCCAGGCAAAAGAATCGCTACGGGCAATGAACCGGCATAGGCACCGCCATGTGCGCACCGCCGGATTGAGTGGCGCCCGATACGCAACATCGCCGCCCGTGTCAACGCGTAAGGGGGCGAAAAGCGCGCATGATCCGACGGAACGCTTCCCACGCTGGCGGGACATGCTATGGCACGAAACCCATGTCGATACAGCCTCGCCCCGCCCTGCTCGCCCTTTCGATCGCCGCCGCCTCCCTTGCCGGATGTGCGAAGGATACGGGGGAATATCCCTCGCTCGAACGCCGGCCCATCGAACGGGCGGGCGCGATCGGCGCACCGACCCCGCCGCCGCCGCCCGCGCCGCTTTCCCCCGAATTGCCGGCCCGTCTCGACGCTCTCGCCGCGCAGGCGCGTGCGGCCCATGCGCGTTTCGTGGATCAGTTGCCCGCCGCCCGCCGCCGCATCCGCGAAGGATCGCGCGCCCCCATCGGCAGCGACGCCTGGGGCGATGCGCAGGTCGCGCTCGCCAGCCTTGAATCGGCGCGGAGCCAGACCATGCTGCCGCTGGCCGATCTCGACCTGCTGCTCACCGAACGCGCGGCGCAGGAGCTGGCGCGCGATGTGATGCGAATCGTCGCCACGCGCGACATGGTGGCTTCACTCGTCGCCGAAGAGGATGCCGCGCTCGACGCGCTCGGCCCGCCGCGCGCATGAAAAAAGGCGCGGAACCGGAAGGATCCGGTCCGCGCCAGTCGGGAGAGATCTGTACGCCGCCGGGCTAGCCGACCATGGCGCGGATGGTGACGATGCCCACGCCCCAGCCAAGGATCAGCACCGGCAGGATGACGACCTGCACCGTTGCGGCTCCTGCCTCCATGCGCCCGGTCATGGTCATGATCCCGTCGCGGCGGAACGCGGCCCAGTCGAGGGGACGGTCGCCATGGTCCGGCTTCATCCGCACCCAGAGTGCCGGCACGCCGAAACCGGCGATGACGAACAGGAAGAAGATCGCCATCGGAATGGCGAGGCCCGGTGCCGACAGCCCCAGCCCCATCACCGCGAGATAGGCGAGATAGGCCCCGACGGTGACCGCGTAGAGGCCGGTCGGCAATTCGAAGCTGCGGTCGACATGCGTGCGCGCGCCGCCATGTTCGGCGAGCGCAACGGACGCGATCGCGGCGGGCAGTTCGGTATGGACGAAGGCTCGTTCGGTTACGAGCTGACGGCTCAATTTCATGCTCATCGTGCATCTCCTGCGTGATGGGCATGATCTATCGCGGCGGCGGGCCCGATTCCTTGATCCGGATCAAAGCGTGAAGATTATGCGCCTCAGGGGATATGCGCCCACCGGGCGAGATCGGCGCGATCCTCGTCGCGCGGCTCGATCCAGCGCCAGCCCGCCGCCGTATGCTCGCGTTTCCAGAACCACGCGCGACTCTTGAGATGATCCATGAGGAAATCCGCCGCGGCAAAGGCATCGCGGCGATGGCGCGCGGCGCATGCGACGAGCACGATGGCGTCGCCCGGCCGCATCTGCCCCACGCGGTGCAGGGCCATGACCCCCGCCAGCGGCCAATGCGCAAGGGCGCGGTCCGCAAGCGCCTCCATCCCCGGAACGGTCAACGGCCCGAAATGCCGCAGCTCCAGCATGTCGACAGCGGCATCGCCGGCCTCGCGCCGAACCTGGCCGAGGAAGCTGACGATTCCGCCCGCCGCGTCATGCGCCGCCGAAAATTGCGCCATCTCGCGGGACGGATCGAAATCCCGCTCGATCAGCCGGACATCGCGCACCGGGCTATCCCCCGCTGACGGGTGGGAGGAAGGCAAGCTCGTCCCCGTCGCCCGCGCGCCAGTCGTCTCCGGCGACGATGACGCCGTTCAACGCGATCTTCGTGGTGGGATCGCTGATCTGCGCCGCGAGATCCGCGTCAAACTGTGCGCAAATCTGCGAAAGCGTGACCGGCGCGGCGACGTCGACGTGCCGCTCAGGCCCGCCGGCCACATCCTCGAGCCGGCCCAGGAACAACAGTGTCAGCATGAACTCAACCGCCGGTCATCGACATGTGGCGGGCAAGCGCCGGCGCTTCACCCGATTCGCGAATGGCGAAATGGTGGCGTTCCGGCTTGATCGCCATCGCCAGATTCAATGCGTCGTCAAGCGCGCGATCGGGATCGTCGGACCGGACCGCGGCGCGCAGGTCGACCTGCTCCTGCCCGCCGAGACAGGCGTAGAGCTGCCCGGTAGCGGTCACGCGCACACGGTTGCACCCGGCACAGAAATTCTGCGTCAGCGGCGTGATAAGCCCGAGCCGCCCGCCCGTCTCCGCAATGTCCCAGTAGCGCGCCGGACCGCCGGTGCGGTGCCCGCTTTCGCGCAGGGTCCAGCGCCGGTTCAATTCGTCCTGTATCACGGTGAGCGGCAGGTAATGGTCGATCCGTTCGCCATCCACCTCGCCCAGCGGCATGACCTCGATGAGCGTAATATCGTGCCCCTCTCCATGGGCCCAAGCGATGATGTCGGGAATTTCCGCCTCGTTGATACCCTTCAAGGCGACCGTGTTGAGCTTGACCCGAAGCCCGGCCTGTTTCGCCGCCGCAATGCCCGCCAACACGTCGTCGAGCCGGTCCCGCCGCGACAGCGCCGCGAATTTTCGCGGGTCGAGCGTATCGAGCGAAACATTCACCCGCCGCACGCCCGCATCGGCCAGCCCGTCCGCAAATTCGGCAAGCCGGGTCGCATTGGTCGTGAGCGTCAGTTCGTCGAGCCCGTCGCCGAGCCGCCGCCCCAGCGCACGGGTCAGCTCCATCATGTCCCGCCGCACCAGCGGTTCGCCGCCAGTCAGCCGGATCTTGCGCACGCCGCGGTCGATGAAGCCCAGCGCCACGCGGTGTAATTCCTCGAGGCTGAGCACTTCCTTGCGTGGCAGGAACTGCATCCGTTCGGGCATGCAATACTGACACCGCAGATCGCACCGGTCGGTCACCGACAGGCGCAGATAGGTGATGGCCCGTTGAAACTGGTCCACCAGCGGGGCGTTTCGGATCGTCGGTTCGGGCTTGGCCATGCGGTCCGTTCTGTCACAAGAGGCGCGCGAAGGCAAAACGCGCGCTTGCGCTCAGCCTGCGAGTATCAATTGCCCGGTGATCCCTTCGTTCCCGTCGACAAAGGCGATCGTCGCCGCGATTGCCTCCTCATCCGCCAATTCCTCCGCCGGGGCGACCCCGTTCACCCGGCGCGGAGCATGGCGCCGGGCCAGCGCGGCAATCGCCTCCACCCGCCAGCGATGGGGCTTTTCCTCCGCATGGGAAAAACGGATGGTCAGCACGTCCGTGGTATTGAGCGCATTTTCGATATGCGGGAGATGGTAGTCGTGAAACCGCGCCGCGGCGGAAAGCGGCTCCGCACCCGAAAGATCGGCGGTATAGACCAACCCGCGCATTACCGGCGGTCGCGGACGAGCGTCATGCCGATCTTCTCGTCATGTTCGGCAATGGCGAGTTTCACGATCTTGACCGTGACCTGCTCCACCCGGTCATCCTGAAGGAAAAGCGTTTCGCAGATATGGTCGGCCACCGCCTCGATAAGCTTGAAATGCACGCCTTCGGGCAGGGCTTCGCGCGCCGCGAATTTCAGGTCCATGTAATTCTTGCTCGCGTCGAGCGGGGTGTCGGGCTCGAACCGGTCCGGCACTTTCATCCGCACGGCGAGCGAAATGCGAAGCGGCTGCGGCTTTCCCGTCTCCTCCGAATAGATGCCGGTCAGGACATCGACGACGAGATCGGACACTTCGAGCGTGAGCGAATCGGTCATGAGCAATCAGCCTTCGTTGGACCAGCGGGCATAGATCGCGGTCGGCAGGATCCGCCCCGCCTGTCCTGCGCCGCCTTCTTCCCGCACGGCGAGGTCGCCATGTTCGATGCTGCCCGGCAGATCACCGAAATGTTCGGCCAGCAAGCCGGCCAGCGAGAGCGAGGACATGCGCACGGCATAGGCGGTGAGGAACAGGAAACGCGAATTGCCGTCGATCAATTGCCGGCAATCGGCGACGAGACCGGGCAGCCCATCCTCGATGCGCCAGACCTCGCCATTGGGGCCGCGCCCGAATTTCGGGGGGTCGAGAATGATGCCATCATACCGCCGTTCGCGCCGCACCTCGCGCGCGGCGAATTTGGCGGCATCGTCGATCAGCCAGCGCACCGGCCGGTCCTCCATCGCCGAAAGCGCGGCGTTTTCACGCGCCTGCGCCACGGATTTCTTGGACGCATCGACATGCGTGACCCGCCCCCGCCGCGCGAGCGAAAGCGACCCGACCCCGGTATAGCCGAACAGGTTCAGCGTCTGCGGATCGGCCATCCCGTCCAGCTGTGCGTCCATCCAATCCCACACCGGCGCCATGTCGGGAAAAAAGCCCAAATGCCGGAACGGCGTGCATTGCGCATTGAACCGGATGCTGTTCCAGTCCAGCGTCCAGCCATCGCGCGGCACGCGGCCATCGAATTGCCAGCGCCCGCCGCCATCCTCGTCCGAGGCGGGCACGAATTCGCCATGCGCGTCCCATTGCAAGAGCCGCGGCGTCCACATCGCCTGCGGTTCGGGGCGGATGAACCGGTAATCGCCATAGGCTTCGAGCTTGCGCCCGTGCCCGCTGTCGAGCAGGCGAAAACCGTCCCACCCCTCACCCAGCATGAGGCCGGGCCGTTCCGTCAACACCGCCATTACGCGGGGTCTGCGCTGACCGTGGCGCGCTCTGCGACATAGGAGGCGATGGCGTCGTATTCGCCCGAAAGCACGTCGTAGCGTTCCTCCCGCTCGTGCAGGTCGGCGAGCCGTTCCGGCAGCACCGGATCGACGCCGGTCGCGGCCTTTACCGCCGGGCCGAACTTCGCCGGATGCGCGGTGGCGAGCGTGACGACCGGGACATGGGGAGGCAGATCGGCGGCGCGCGCGGCGTAGAGGCCGATCGCGGTATGCGGATCGATCACCTCGCCCGCGGCGTGATGCGCCCATCGCATGGCGGCATTCATTGCATCGGCATCGACCCGCGCACTGGAAAACAGGGCGGCGGCGCCTTCCCGCTGCGCATGGGTGAGTTGCATCGCGCGGGCGCCATCGAAACCGCGCATCTGCTCCGCCATGGCGGCGCCGTCGCGCCCGCCTGCGTCGAACAGCAGCCGCTCGAAATTCGAGCTGACCTGAATGTCCATGGAGGGGGCGTCGGTGGGCGTGACGCCCTGCGCCGAATAATCGCCCGACGCGATCGCGCGGTGCAGGATGTCGTTCACGTTCGTCGCGACGATGAGCCGCTCGACCGGAAGGCCCATGCGCGCCGCGACATAGCCTGCGAACACGTCGCCGAAATTGCCGGTCGGCACGCTGAACGCGATTTTCCGGTGCGGCGCGCCAAGCGCCACGGCGGCGGTGAAGTAATACACGACCTGCGCCATGAGCCGCGCCCAGTTGATGGAGTTCACCGCACTGATCCGGAAACGCCCGGTCATGGCGGTGTCGCCGAACATGCGCTTTACCGTGGCCTGTGCATCGTCGAAGCTGCCGCCGATGGCGATGTTATGGATGTTGGGGGCGAGCACCGTCGTCATCTGCCGCCGCTGCACCTCCGACACGCGGCCGCGCGGGTGCAGCATGAACACATCCACATGCGCGCGGCCGGCAAGCGCCTCGATCGCGGCGGACCCGGTATCGCCCGAGGTCGCGCCCACCACGGTCAAATGCCGGTCGCCATCTTTCAAAAATTCCTCGAACAGCAGGCCGAGCAATTGCAGCGCGACGTCCTTGAACGCCAGCGTCGGCCCGTGAAAAAGCTCGAGCAGCCATTGCCGCTCGTCGAGCTGCTTTATCGGGGCGACCGCGGCATGCGCGAACCGCCCATAGGCAGCCTCGCACAATTCGAGCAGGCGTTCCGGGGCCAGCGATGCGCCGACGAACGGCGCCATGACCCGCGCGGCCACCTGTGCATAGGGGAGGCCCGCCATCGCGGCGATGTCATCGTGGGTGAACTGCGGCCATTCGCGGGGGATGAACAACCCCCCGTCGCTCGCCAATCCGGCCAGCGTGACACCCTTGAAATCGAGCGGCGATGCCCCGCCCCGTGTGCTGATATAGTCCATGCGCCGCGCGATTACCTCCCGTCATCCTTGCGCGCAAGCCGTGCACGCAGGGCCAGCCCATAGATGACGAGCGCCGTCGCGGCGAAGAAGAACCATTGCACCATGTAGGAGATATGATTGTTGGGCAGATTGTGCGGATCGGGCCGGGCCAGCGGCGCAAGCCCGGCCTGCGGCGGATCGGCGACGAGGCGGACACCCATGCCCGCCGGTGCCACGGTTCCGGTCACGACGCCTCCGTCCCAGGGCCGCACCCCGGGCTGCAGCACCCAGCCCAGCATGACCTCCGCCTCCCCGCCCCCGCGAAGGCGGCATTGCGCGACCTGGCCCCATCCCTTGCGCCCGTCGCGCGCGGTGGCGCCGATCGCGCCCTGCTCGATCACCTCGGCGCAATCGACCTGGCTTTGCCGGTAAAGCGCCGCCTCGCTCGCGGTTTCGTTTTGCGGAAACGGAACAGGCTCGCTTCGGCCCTGCGCCTGTTCGTAATAGGCGATGATGGCGGTCTTCTCCTGCGCCCGGCGATATTGCCAGATGCCGAGTGCGATCATCACGGCGACCGCAACGCCCACCACCAATGTCGCGAATACGGGTATGCGGCGCATCATTCCCCGCCGCCGTCACCGCGCGATTGCGCCTCGCGCGCGCCGCGCCGATACTCCACGATCAGCAACGCGCCCTTCGCAAGCCGCAGGCCATAGACCACCATCGCGATCGTCAACGGCACCCAGAGAATGACGTGAACCCAGAACGGCGGGTGGAGCATCTGATCCACGACGATCGCAAGGATCGCCATCACCGCGCCGACGATCAGGGTGAGGAAACCGGCCGGCCCGTCGCCGACGTTGAAGCGGGAATAATCAAGCCCGCACTGGCCACATTTATCCGCGAATTGCACCGCGCCCCTGAACATGGTGGGGGCGGCGCATCGGGGGCATTCCCCAAGCGCCGCCGCCTTGATCAGCGAAGCGGGCGAGCGAGGGCCCGGCCCGTCTTCGGGTGTATCGGTCATCAGTGAACCGGCGCGCCCCAACCGCCCCAGACATACACCGCCACGAAGAGGAACAGCCACACCACGTCGACGAAGTGCCAGTACCAGGCAGCCGCCTCGAAACCGAAATGCTGACGCGGGGTGAAATCCCCCTTGTAGCTGCGGACGAGCGCGACAATCAGCATGATCGTCCCGATGATCACGTGCGCGCCGTGGAACCCGGTCGCCATGTAGAAGGCCGAACCGTAGGTGTTCTCGCCAAACGGGAACGGCGCGTGCATGTATTCGTAAGCCTGCACCCCGCTGAAGATCAGGCCGAGGATGATGGTCAGCCACAGACCTTTCTTGAGCCCGTCGCGATCCCCGTGGATCAGCGAATGGTGCGCCCAGGTCACGGTCGTACCCGAACACAGCAGGATGAGCGTGTTGAGCAGCGGCAGGTCGAACGGATCCATCACCGCCTCGATCCCCGCGGGCGGCCATTGCCCGTCAACCACCTCGGTCAACGTGGTGGGGAAGAGCGCGAAATCGAAGAACGCCCAGAACCAGCCCACGAAGAACATGACCTCGGACGCGATGAACAGGATCATCGCATAGCGCAGGTGCAGCTGAACCACCGGCGTATGGTCGCCGGCGCGCGCTTCCTTGATGATATTGCTGAACCAGCTGTACATCGCGACAAGCACGCCGATCACGCCCGCGATCAGCACATAGGTGCCGAGCGCCATTTCATGCATGAACATCGCCATGCCGCTCGTGAAGACGAGCAGCGAAAACGACAGCAGGAACGGCCAGGGGTCCGTCGGCAGAATATGATAATCGTGGTTCTTCGTGCCGGCCATGATGCGTATTTCCCCTGAACTTTCAGCCTGAGCGATCAGTGACGGACCTCAGCGGTCCACAAAATCCTTTGCGCGCCTTTAGCGGCGCCGACGCGCGCGGTCCAGAGCCTTTGCGCCAAAGCGCGCGACGTTACTCGTCCTCATGCGCGTAGAAAGTGTAACTGAGCGTGATCTGCCTCAGGTCCCGCGTGTCCGGATCGTCGAGAATCGCCGGGTCGACGTAGTAGAGCACGGGCATGCGCATTTCCTGCCCCGCCTGCAACGTCTGATCCGTGAAGCAGAAACACTGTATCTTGTTGAAATACTTGCCGGCCTGCACCGGGGACACGTTGAAGCTCGCCGTACCGGTGATCGGGTGATCGGATTCGTTCTTCGCAAGGAAAATCGCCATGTCGCGCGCGCCGATGGATACGGTATCGGTGGTATGCTCCGGCCGGAAATTCCACGGCATCCCGCGTTCGACATTCGCGTCGAAGCGAATCGACATCGTGTCCTCGGCCACGAAGACCTTCGCCGCCTCGGCCTCGGTCACGCGCTGCGTCGTGCCGTCGAGCCCGGTCACCTGGCAGAACATCCGGTAGAGCGGCACCGCGGCATAGCCGAGCCCGACCATGAGCACCGCCACGCCCAGGAATATCAATCCGACGCGGCGGTTCCGGTTATCGATCAGACGGGCAGACATGATCCGGTCCCATACGGCAGTTCGGCCCGAATGGCAAAGACGCGAATCACGCGGCGATCAGCCGAACGGCTGACCCGAATTCTGCGCGGCGTCCTGCTCCGCCGCGGCGGCGGCACGGTCCTCCGGCGTCGGGAATCGCACGAAGGTCAGAACGAAAAACAGCACGACGAGCCCGACCAGAACGAAGCCGAGCACCTTGTTCCGGCCTTTCTGGCGCGCGTGCACTTCGTCGGAATGGCGGCGTTTTTCATCGGGCGTCATGCAATCCATCCATAATTGGCGGCCAGTCGATCCGCGACCAGCACACCGAACAGCGCGAACAGGTAGAGAATCGAGAAGGCGAAGAGACGCTTTTCCGGCTTCATTGCATCGTCCGGCCCGGAAAACCGCGTGCCCACCGGCACCGCAAGCGCGAAAAATGCCAGCGACAGGACCCCCGCGCCGATGGCGTAGATCGCGCCCGCCCCGCCGATGAACCATGGCGCCATCGCGACCGGTGCAAGGATCACGGTATAGGCAAGGATCTGACGGCGTGTGGCCTTTTCCCCGGCAACGACGGGCATCATCGGAATGCCGACATTGGCATAATCGGTCTTCACGAAAAGCGCGAGTGCCCAGAAATGCGGCGGCGTCCACAGGAAGATGATCGCGAACAGCACGACCGGCATGAGCGTGATCTCACCCGTCACGGCCACCCACCCGATCAGCGGCGGAAATGCACCGGCGCCGCCACCGACCACGATATTCTGCGGCGTGCGCGGTTTCAGCCACATCGTGTAAACCACGGCGTAATAGACGATGGAAATGATCAGCAGGATCGCGGCAAGCCAGCCCACGCCCAGCCCCATGACCATGACCGATCCTGCCGAGAGGGCAATGCCGAAATCCCGCGCGCTGCCGCGTTCCATGCGTCCGGCGGGAAGCGGCCGGTTCGCCGTGCGCTTCATCCCGCCGTCGATCTCGGCCTCGTACCACTGATTCAGCGCAGCAGCGCCGCCGGCACCCACGGCGATGCACAATATGGCGGTAAACGCGATGACCGGATGGATCGATCCAGGCGCCGCAAGCAACCCGCACAGGCCCGTAAAAACCACCAGCGTCATCACGCGCGGCTTGGTCAGCGCGAGGAAGTCGCGCCAGTGCGTCGGCAGGGCGACGCTATGGTCTGCGGTGATCATGCTGGGGCCTATAGCTGCAAAGGGGGCACGCGCAAAGCCCGCATCGCAAAACCAGAGCGCCCCGGCGGAGAGTATCCGCCGGGGCGCCGGGTGACTTTGCGCCGAATGAAGCGATCAATGCGCGTGGGCGTGATCGTCGATTTCGGGCAGCGTTTCGAACTGGTGGAACGGCGGCGGGCTGGACAGCGTCCATTCCAGCGTGGTCGCACCCTCACCCCAGTAGTTCGGGGCCGGCTTCTTGCCTGCAACGATGGCGTAGATGATGTTCAGGAAGAACACGCCGACGCTGATCGCCATGATGACATAGCCGACCGAAGACAGATGGTTCCAGTAGCTGAACGCCGGGGTGTAGTCGGGATAGCGGCGGGCCATGCCCTGCATGCCGAGGAAGTGCATCGGGAAGAACACGAGGTTCACGCCGATGAAGAAGATCACGAACTGAATCTTCGACAGCAGTTCCGAGTGCCAGCGGCCGAACATCTTCGGGAACCAGTAATACCAGCCCGCGAACATGGCGGTCACCGCGCCCAGCGACAACACGTAGTGGAAGTGCGCGACGACATAATAGCTGTCGTGCAGGTTGTCGTCGACGCCGCCATTGGCCAGCACGACGCCGGTCACGCCGCCCACGGTGAACAGGAAGATGAAGCCCAGCGCCCACCACATCGGCGATTTGAACTCCAGGCTGCCGCCCCACATGGTGGCGATCCAGCTGAAGATCTTGATGCCGGTCGGCACCGCGATGATCATCGTCGCGGCGGTGAAGTACATCTTCTCGTTCACCGACAGGCCGACCGTGTACATGTGGTGCGCCCACACGACGAAGCCGACGACGCCGATCGCGACCATGGCATAGGCCATGCCGAGATAGCCGAACACGGGCTTGCGGCTGAAGGTGGAGACGATCTGGCTGATAATACCGAAACCCGGCAGGATCATGATGTACACTTCGGGGTGGCCGAAGAACCAGAAAAGGTGCTGGTAAAGGACGGGATCGCCGCCGCCGACGGGATCGAAGAACGTCGTGCCGAAATTACGATCGGTCAGCAGCATGGTGATCGCCGCGGCCAGAACCGGCAGAGCGAGCAACAGCAGGAAGGCCGTGACCAGCACCGACCATACGAACAGCGGCATCTTGTGCAGGGTCATCCCCGGTGCGCGCATGTTGAAGATGGTGGTGATGAAATTGATCGCGCCCATGATCGAGCCGGCACCGGCAAGGTGCAGCGCAAAAATGGCGAAGTCGACCGCCGGCCCGGGCGAACCCGTGGTCGACAGCGGTGCATAGACGGTCCAGCCCGTGCCGGCGCCCGTCCCGGTGCCGCCCGGCATGAAGGCCGAGATCATCAGCGAGCAGAAGCCCATGAACGTCAGCCAGAAGCTGATGTTGTTCATGCGCGGGAACGCCATGTCGGGCGCGCCGATCATGATGGGCACGAACCAGTTGGCGAAACCGCCGATCATGGCGGGCATCACGACGAAGAACACCATGATCAGGCCATGCGCGGAAATCAGGACGTTCCACAGGTGCAGCGTCTGGTCGAAATCGACCGCTTCGCCGCCGCCGAGGAACTGCGCCCACCAGCCGAGAACCTGAATGCCGGGTTCGGCAAGCTCGGCCCGCATGATGCCCGAAATACCGCCGCCGATGATGGCCGCGAAGATCGAGAAGATCAGGTAGAGCGTACCGATGTCCTTGTGGTTGGTGGACATGAACCAGCGCGCGAAGAACGACGGCTTGTGATCGGCATGGCTATGCAGATCGTGCGCGTCGTCATGCGCGGGATGATGGTCGGGGTGAGCGGTGGTAGCCATGTCTGGAAACCTTTACCTTCTTAGACGGTCGGGGCCGCGGTGGCGGCGGCACCTTCGGGAGCGGGGTTGCGGGCACCGGCCGCCCCGGGAATTGCGGACTCGGGCTGCTGAATGCCGGGAATCTCGGTCACGTCGGACGGTTCATCGCCCAGCGTGCCACCCGGCTGCGTCAGCACCCATTGCTCGAACTGCGCACGGGGGAGAGCCTCGACCGCGATCGGCATGTAGCCGTGACGCGCGCCGCAAAGCTCCATGCACTGCCCGTAATAGACGCCCGGCTCCTCGACGATCAGCATCTTTTCATTGAGGCGGCCCGGAACCGCGTCGAGCTTGAACCACAGCGAAGGCACGGCGAAGGAGTGGATGACGTCCGCGCCGATCGTCTGGATCCGGATGGGCTCGCCCACCGGCACGACCAGGCGATTGTCCACGGCGAGCTGCGGCGGCTCGCCATTCGCGATGGCCTCGTCCTCGTCCATCATGTTCGAGATCACCTCGAAATCGCCGTAATCGGGATAGGTATAGCCCCAGTACCACTGATACCCGGTAACCTTCACGGTAAGGGCATCTTCGGGTGCCGTTTCATATTGCTTGGCGAGCAGGTCGATCGAGGGGACCGCGATGCCGAGCAGAATGAGCACGGGGAGCAGCGTCCAGATCACCTCGACCACGGTGTTGTGAGCGGTCTTCGACGGCGTCGGGTTCGCGGCGCGGCGATATTTCACCATCACCCACAGCATCAGGAACAGCACGATCAGCGACACGATCACGATGACCGGCATCAGGATCGCGTTGTGCATCCACAGGCCATATTCACCGATCGGCGAATACTGGTCCTGGAACCCGATGGCGCCGTCGATCGGCATGCCCTTGCCCGGCGTCGGAGCCATGGGCGTGTACGAGCCGGCCGGCGCCGCCTCGGCGATGGGCGCAGCCGCCGGAACCGCGGCCGGCGCGTTTTCGATGACGTCAGGTTGGGCAGGCGCAATTGCGGCCAGCACGGTTTGCGGCAGAAATGCCACACCCATGGCGAGACCGAATCCCGCCGTCTTAATCTTGTCAGCCGCGCGGCGCATGTTGCTCACCAGTTCGCTCGCTTTCCTGCCTGAATCCTAAGGTTCGCGAAGTGCTTCGTCGTGACGGACCATGCCGTCAACCGACATTATGGCACGTTTCGCCTCCACTTGCGAGCCGGCCTATACGCGCGCTTGCGGCCTGTCTCAAGCACCTCTAGGGGATATTTTTATCGAGGCGGGGCGCATGGGCCGCGGCGCGGGCACGCCCGGCCATGCCACCGCCGCACCGGGATCAAGGCAGACGGAACCCATGAACGAGACCAGCATCCTTGCCGAATTTCGCGCCGCGGGCGCCTTGCTCGAAGGGCATTTCAAGCTTTCGTCGGGACGACATAGTGCGCATTACCTGCAATGCGCGCGCGTTTTGATGAATCCGGACCGTGCCGCGCGCCTTGCCGCCGCGCTCGCCGCGAAGCTTCCGCGCGACCTGCGCGCGCGTATTGACAAGGTCGTGTCGCCCGCGATGGGCGGCATCATCATCGGGCAGGAAATGGGCCGCGCGCTGGGCCGCGACGCGGTGTTCGTCGAACGGCCGACCGGCACGTTCGAACTGCGCCGCGGGTTCGACATCGCACCCGGCGAAAAAATCCTGATGGTGGAGGACGTCGTGACGACCGGCCTCTCCAGCCGGGAGGCGATCAAGGCGGTCGAGGACGAAGGCGGCGAGGTCATCGCGCTCGCCAGCCTGGTCGACCGTTCGGGCGGCGACACCGCGTTCGACATTCCCTTCGTGCCGCTCGTCGAAATCCGCTTTCCCACCTATGCGCCCGACGAAGTTCCCCCGGAACTCGCCGCGATTCCGGTGACGAAGCCGGGGAGCCGGAAGGCATGACCGGGCGCAGCCCGACACAGGCGCGTCCGCTGCGGCTCGGCGTCAATATCGACCATGTCGCCACCATCCGTAACGCGCGCGGCGGCGACCATCCCGACCCGGTCCGCGCGGCGCAGATCGTCGCATCGGTCGGCGGAGACGGCATCACCGCCCATCTGCGGGAGGATCGCCGCCACATTCGCGATGCCGATCTGCGCCGGATACAGGATGCGACCGATCTTCCGCTGAACCTGGAAATGGCGGCGACGGAGGAGATGCTCGCCATCGCCTTGCGCCATGCGCCCCACGCGGCCTGCATCGTTCCGGAAAAGCGCGAGGAGCGCACGACCGAAGGCGGGCTCGACGCCGCGGGACAGCACAACCGCCTTGCCCCCATCTGCGCCCGCCTCGCCGATGCCGGCATCCGCGTCAGCCTCTTCATCGAGCCGGAGGAACGGCAGATCGAGGCGGCGATGCGGCTCGGCGCGCCGGTCGTCGAGTTTCATACCGGCGAATATGCCCATGCGACGGGCGATGCGCGCGCGGTCGAATTGAAACGGCTGGCCGACATGGCCGCGCTGGCCTCCAAGAACGGGATCGAGCCGCATGCCGGCCACGGACTGACCTATGAAAACGTGATGCCGGTTGCCGCCATTCCGCAACTCGCCGAGCTCAATATCGGGCATTATCTCATTGGCGAGGCGGTGTTCGTGGGGCTGGAAAATGCGGTGCGGCGGATGCGCACGCTCATGGACGAGGCGAGGTAGGCGCGCGCCGAACCGTGCAACTTGTCCGTTCCACCGTCATGGTTTTGCCGCTAGACCGCATGCCATGATCATCGGGATGGGTTCCGACCTTTGCAATATCGACCGCATCGCCAATTCGCTGTCCCGGTTCGGGCAGCGGTTCGAGAATCGCGTGTTCACCGAGGTTGAGCGGGCCAAGGCCGCACGCCGTCCCCATACGCAGGCCGGCACCTATGCCAAGCGGTTCGCAGCAAAGGAGGCCTTTTCCAAGGCGGTGGGGACCGGTTTTCGCCGCGGCGTCTTCATGAAGGATATCGGCGTGGTGAACGCGCCGTCGGGCGCGCCGACGCTCGCGCTTTCGGGCGGGGCGGCGGCCCGGCTTGCCGAAATGGTCCCGCCGGGACACGCGGCGAAAGTGCACCTCACCATGACCGACGACCATCCCTGGGCACAGGCCTTCGTCATTATCGAGGCGCTGCCCACGGCCGCCACCGCACAGGATATCCGCGCGTGAGCGAGAGCACGATGCCGCCCCCCGCCCCGCAGGCGCCGGTCGCCTTCGAAAAGGACGAGCCGGTCGACTGGCGGCGGGAGATCACCGGGCTGGCGCTGATGCTGCTTGCGGTGATCGGCTTTCACTCGCTGGTGGCGAAACCGTTCTACATTCCGTCGATCTCGATGATGCCGAACCTGCTCGTCGGCGACCGGCTGGTGGTGAGCAAATATCCCTATGGCTGGTCGTGGGTGTCGGCCTCGTTCCATGCACTCCCCCGGTCGGACATGCGCGTGCTGGGCCGGACGCCGGAATATGGCGATATCGTCATCGTGAGCCCGCCGCATGCGAAGGAAGACTGGATCAAGCGGGTCGTCGCCCTGCCCGGCGACCGCATCGCCATTCGCGACGGGCGCATCGTGCTCAACGGCCGCATGATCCCGCAGGAAGCCGAACCGCCGGTGCAGATCGACGCCGACGATGCACAGACATGCAATGGCGTGCCCTGCCTTGCCGCCTTCGCACCCTATCGCACCCGCCTGCCGAGCGGGCGTTCGGTCTACGAACTGCCGACCTATCGCGAAACCTTGCCCAATGGCGCGTCCTACCTGATCGTCGACCACATCAGCCAGAAGCTCGACAACCGGCCCGAAATCACGATTCCCGCAGGCCATGTCTTTCTCATGGGCGACAACCGCGACCATAGCGCCGACAGCCGCGAAACGCTGCCCGGCGTCGGGCTTGGCGGGCCGGTGCCGCTGTCCGACATCGGCGGCCGGGCCGAATTCGTGACCTTCTCCCTCGACGGGAGCGAGGGGTGGAACCCGCTGTCCTGGTTCGGCGCGCTGCGCGATGGGCGCGCGCTCGGCACCCTGCGCCCGCCGATCCGCCCTGCGCAGGGCGCCGGGAAACCGCACCCCGCCGCGCGCTGATCCGCGGCGACGGGCCGACACCGCGCTTGTAAAGGCATTTCATTGCGTTAAACCGCGTCAATGACCGATGAGCCGCATATCGAAGACGCGATCCCCGAGGGACACAGCCCCTCCACCATCGCCGACCCCCGCCTCCGGTTCGAGGCGCGGCGGGCGATCGTGTGGCTCGGGATCGCGGCGGTCTTCGGCCTGTGCCTCTACATGTCGCAGGCTTTGCTCGTCATTTTCGGCGGACTCGTCTTTGCCGCGCTGATTGACGGCGGCGCGCGGCTCCTGGGCCGGGTGTTGCCGATCGGGCGAGGCTGGCGTGTGGCGCTCGTGCTCATCGCGGCGACGGCGTTCCTGGCCTGGCTGCTGTTCTTTGCCGGCACGCAATTCGCGTCCGAGGCGGCACAGTTCCCCGACCTCATCCGCCGGCAGGTCGCGACGGTCATGCGCTGGATCGAATCGCAGGGCATCGAAATTGCCCCCAACATGCAGACCATCGTGCGGCAGGGCGTGGGCGGCCTCGGCAAGGTGACGAGCATGATCGGCGGCGTGGTCGGGGGACTGACCACGTTTTTCCTGATCCTGATTCTCGGCATTTATTTCGCGGCGGAACCTCGGCTTTACGAACGCGGGCTCGCGTGGCTGCTCCCCGACCGGCGGCGCGGCAGCTTCCTCGAAATGATGGAAAAAATGGCTTTTACCATGCGGCGGCTGCTGTTCGGCCGGGTGGTCGGCATGGTTTTCGAAGGCGTCCTTACCGGCATCGCGCTGGGCGTGTATGGCGTGCCGCTGGCCTCGCTGCTTGGCCTCATCACCGGGCTTCTCGCGTTCATTCCCAATATTGGCGCGATGATTTCGGGCGTGCTGATGGTCCTCGTCGGGCTTTCGGGGGGCACGGACATGGCGCTCTACGCGCTCGGTGTGTATGCCGTGGTGCAGACGTTCGATGGCTATGTCGTGGTGCCGATGATCGCGAAGAAGACGGTCGATCTCGCCCCGGCGCTGGTGCTCGCGATGCAGCTGATCCTTGGCATCCTGTTCGGCATTCTCGGGCTGGCGCTGGCCGACCCGCTCGTCGCGATGGTCAAGACGATGCTCGAACACCGCTCCGACCATGCGGGAGACGATCATCCGTTGGCCGCGCGGGGCTGAACAATGGCGCGCAAGTTCCTGTATGTCATCGCGATTCTGATCGTCCTCATCATCGCGGGCGGGCTGGCCCTGTCCTATTTCGCGGATGATCTGACCGAATTCGCCTTCGTGCCCGACACCGCCTTTGCGGAACAGGAGGCCCTGCCCGACAATGCCTATGCCGATGCCGCCATGTGGATCAGCCGGCCCGGCATGAACGGCAACGATCCCGCCCGCTGGCTCCCCGAAGGCTTCACCGAAACCGACGGGCGCATGGCGGCGGCGGTGTTCTTCGTCCACCCGACGAGCTTTGTCGAAAATACCGCGTGGAATGCGACGCTGGACGATGCGGCGTCGCGGCAACGGGCCGACCTGTTCGTGCGCGGCATGGCCAGCCCGTTCAACCGGGCAGAGCAGATCTGGGCCCCGCGCTACCGCCAGGCGGCGGTGGGCGCGTTCCTCACCGACCGGCCGGAGGCGCAGCGCGCGATCGACGCCGCCTATCGGGATGTGGAGCAGGCCTTTGCGCAGTTCGTGAAGGAGGCGGATCCGGCGCTGCCCATCGTGCTGGCGGGGCATAGCCAGGGCGCGCTCCACCTCCGGCGATTGTTGCGCGAACGGATCGCCGGCACCCCCATCGCCGACCGGATCGCCGCCGCCTATATCATCGGCTGGCCGATTTCGGTGGCGAACGACCTGCCCGCGCTCGGGCTTCCCGCGTGCGGCGATGCGCGGCAATCGGGCTGCGTGATGAGCTGGTCGAGCTTTGCCGAACCCGCCGATCCGGACCGCCTCTTGCGCTCCTATTCCGCCGGGCTGGGCCTTAATGGCCTCCCCAATGCGGAGACGGAGCTGTTGTGCTCCAACCCCCTCACCGGCGGAATTGGCGGCGCCGCGCCGGCCAGTGCCAATCTCGGCACGCTGGTTCCCAATGCCGATTTCACGAGCGGGCGACTGGTCGAGGACGCGGTGCCGGCGCGCTGCGATCCGCGTGGGATCCTGCTGATTGGCGATCCGCCCGATCTCGGCAATGCGGTGCTGCCGGGCAACAATTACCATGTCTACGATATTCCGCTGTTCTGGGCCAATCTGCGCCGCGATGTGGGGACCCGCGTATCGGCCTGGAATGGGGCGCAGGGCGAGACTTCGTCTCTGACGCGGGGCGGGCGATGATTACCGAGAAAGTTCGCGAATTCGATGCCGTGCTCCCCGATGGCGGCGTGCTGATCGGCATCGATCCCGGCACGAAAACCGTGGGGCTCGCCACATGCGATGCTGGCTGGCATTTCGCCACGGCGGGAAAGACGCATCCGCGCGGCAAGTTCGGCGCCCTGCGCGACGTGATCGCGGCGACGGTGCGCGAACGGCGGGTGGCGGGTTTCGTCGTGGGCCTGCCCCGCAACATGGACGGGAGCGAGGGATCGCGCGCGCAGGCCAGCCGCGCCCTCGCCCGCAATCTGGTCGAGGCGTTCGGATTGCCGGTCCTGCTCTGGGATGAAAGGCTGTCGACCGTCGGCGCCGAACGCGCGCTCATCGAGCAGGATTTCAGCCGCGCCCGCCGCGCGACCCGTATCGACAGCCACGCCGCCGCGATCATCCTTCAAGGCGCGATCGACGCGCTCGGCAGCGGGGGCTTCGCCTTCGACGAGGATCGCTGAATAGAAAAACGGGCCGCCGGACGATAGGTCCGCGGCCCGTTTCCCATTCTCGAAAAGCGCTTATTCCGAAGGGTCGGTGGCCGGTTCGCCCTCGGCATCGGGGGTGTCCACGTCGATGACGGGCACTTCCACCGTGCGTTCCTCGGTATCGACGTTCACGTCGGGCGCCTCGACGTCATATTCGGGCATGTTGCCACCCTCGACATTCACATCGGGCAGTTCGCCTTCCTCGGTCTGATCCACGTCGCAGGCAGACAAGCCCAAGGCCAGCGTTCCGGCGGCAAAAACCATGGCGAATTTCTTCATTTCGATATCCCTTACGTAGCTATCGGATGTAAAACGGGCATATCGCGTCGATCGTTCCCGGCGTTTGCCATAATTTTGCCAAATTGCGGAAAAGCGCCGCCTCAGGGCCCGTGTATCGCGACGATGACCCCGTCACCGGTCGTACCGCTATCCTCAACCGGCACACGGACGGCATCGGCACGCGCACGGTTCAGGATCGCGGCGGGAACACCGGGGGCGTGAACGACATAATCGGCGCTGCCGAGCAGTCTCGCCTCCCGCAGGGTGAGGTCGTCCGGATCGGCGGAGCGCAGCGCGATGTCATAGCGCCCCTCGCGCATGGTGTCCGCATCGCCGGCGAGCCAGTCATCCACCACCCCGGCCCCATGTTCGGTCAGCGGATCGAGCGCGCCCCCCTCACCCAGCGCGATGTCGAGCGCGCGGCGCCGGTCCGCCCCATGCGGATAGCGCGCCCGGATCGCCTCGCGCGCCGTGCCGAGCGCCTGCGCCAGCCGGCCCAGCCCCGGCGGGAGCAGCCATTCGAGCCGCAGGCGCAGCATCTTTGCCAGCCCCGCCGACGCCCCGCCGGTGCCCACCGCGACCAGCACCGGATCGCGGTCGAGGATCGAGGGCACGGTAAATTCGCATAGCGCCGGCCGGTCGGTGACATTCACCAAAAGGCCGCGGCACCGCATGCGGATCGCGGCCGCCTCACTCTCTTTTTCGTCGTCGATCGCGATGAAGGCGAGCCTTGCGTGATGCGCCTCCGGCTCGCCCACACATATCCCTCCGGCCCGTTCGATCAGCCGCCGCTTCGCCGCCGCGGCCTCCCCCTCGCCCAGCACGACGATCTTCTGTCCCGCGATACGGTGAAACAGCGGCAGCGATTGCATCAGCGCACGCAGGCCATCATGCGAGCCAGTCCGGCACGCGTTCGGCGGCGAGGATTTCCGCCGGTTCGATCCGGTCGGCGACGACGGCATAGCGATCGCCCGAGACCAGCACCTCGGGCACGAGCGGGCGGCTGTTGTAGGTGTTCGCCATGGTCGCGCCATAGGCACCGGCGGTGCGGAACGCCGCGAGGTCGCCCGTTTCCACCGCGGCGATGTCGCGGCCCATGGCGAAGGTATCGCTGCTTTCGCAAATCGGGCCGACGATATTCGCGACCATAGTGTCGCCGCGATCGGTCACGGCGACGAAATCGTGCCAGGCATCGTACATGGCGGGCCGGGCGAGATCGTTCATCGCCGCATCGACCACGACGAAGGGATGCGACACTCCCTGCTTCACCCGGACGACGCGGGTGACCAGTACGCCCGAATTGCCCGAAATCACGCGGCCCGGCTCGAACATGAGGCGCACGCCCCAATCCTTCGTCACGCGGGCGACCATTGCGGCATAATCCTGCGGCGAGGGAAAACGTTCCCCTTCGCGATAGGGGACGCCGACCCCGCCGCCCAGATCCATGTGGGTCACGGCGTGCCCCTCCGCACGGATCGCCTCCATGAGCGCACCCATGCGCGCGAACGCCGCCTCCAGCGGGTCGAGACTGGCAAGCTGACTCCCGATATGCACGGCCAGCGCGCGCATGGCGAGGCCGTCCCGCCCCGCGAGCCGGTCGAAGATCGCCGCCGCCCGGTCATAGGGCACGCCGAACTTGTTTTCCGCCTTGCCGGTGGAGATCTTCTCATGCGTGCCGGCCTCGACATCGGGATTGACGCGCAGCGCACATTGCGCCTTCACCCCCCGTGCCGCGGCGATTTTCGCGAGCGCCTCGCCCTCTTCCTCCGATTCCAGGTTGAACTGTCCGATCCCGGCATCGAGCGCCTCGGCCAGTTCGTCATCCGTCTTGCCGACGCCCGAAAACACGATGTCCCCGGCCGCCATGCCCGCCGCGAGTGCGCGCCGCATCTCGCCCGCCGACACGACATCGGCGCCGAACCCCTCGGCGCGGAGCACGCGCAGCACGGCGAGATTCGGGTTCGACTTCACCGCAAAGGCGCAATGCACGTCGGGCAGGATCGCAAGCGCCTCGCGGAAAACACGCGCATGGCGGGACAGCGTGGCCTGCGAATAGACATAGACGGGGGTGCCGACCTCTTCGGCGATGCGCGTCAGGGGCACGTCCTCTGCGTGCAGCACGCCGTCGCGGCGGGTGAAATGGTCCATGGTCTAACGCTCCGGCGGCAGGTCGAAAGGGTCGGGTTCGCGCGGTTCGGACTGCGTGCGCAGTTCGACATTGCGTTCGGGTGCGGCCTGTGGCGAACGTTCGAGCAATTCCTCGACCGTGGGGCGCTTCGCCTCGCCATAGGCGGCGGGCGGAAGCGTGTTGCCGGGCAAGGGCTCCAGATCGGTCCGCTGCGCACAGCCGGCGGTGAGGATGGCCGCCGCCGCCACGCCGAGATGAACGATGCGCCGCCCGGTCACGCCCCGTCCCCCATGTTCAGCACGCGCCGCGCATCGGCGACCCGCGCGCGAACCTGCGCCGGGGCGGTGCCGCCGTGGCTATTGCGCGCCGCGACCGACGCCTCGACCGAAAGCGCGGTGTATACGCGCTCGTCGATGCGGGGGTCGATGTCCTGCAACTGCGCAATGGTGAGATCGTCGAGCGCCACGCCCTTTCCCTCGGCGAGCTTGACCGCGGCGCCGGTGATGTGATGCGCCTCGCGGAACGGAATGTCCGCCTCCCGCACGAGCCAGTCGGCAAGATCGGTGGCGGTGGCAAAGCCCATTTCCGCCGCCTGCCGCATGCGGGCGATGTTGAAGGTCGATTCCGCGATCATCCCCGTCATCGCCGCCACCGACAGCGCGAGGAGCGACGCCGCCTCGAACACTGGCGGCTTGTCGTCCTGCATGTCCTTCGAATAGGCCAGCGGGAGCCCCTTCATCGTCATGCTCAATTGCATGAGGCACCCGGTGATGCGCCCCGCATGCCCGCGGATCAGCTCGGCCGCGTCGGGGTTTTTCTTCTGCGGCATGATCGAGCTTCCGGTCGACAGCGAATCGGTGATCCGCACGAAGCCGAACGGCTGGCTCGCCCACAGGATCAATTCTTCGGCAAGGCGCGAGAGGTGCAGCGAGGTCTGCGCCGCTGCCGACAGGTAATCGAGCGCGAAATCGCGATCCGACACGGCATCGAGGCTGTTGTCCGTGGGCCGGTCGAAACCGAGTTCGCGCGCGGTCCGGTCCCGGTCGATGGGAAAGCCGGTGCCGGCCAGCGCGGCAGAGCCGAGCGGACATTCGTTCAACCGCACCCGCGCATCGGCAAAGCGCGAACGGTCGCGGCGGAACATCTCGTAATAGGCCATGAGATGATGGCCCAGCGTCACCGGCTGCGCCGTTTGCAGATGGGTAAAACCGGGCAGGATGCTGTCCGCATGTTCGCCCGCGCGGGTCACCAATGCGCGTTGCAGCGCGGCGAGCGCGGCATCGGTCTGGTCGATCGTGTCGCGCACCCAGAGCTTGAAATCGGTGGCGACCTGGTCGTTGCGGCTGCGCGCGGTATGGAGCCGCCCCGCCGCCGCGCCGACGATTTGCGACAGGCGATCCTCGGTCACCATGTGGATGTCTTCGAGGTCCCAGTTTTCGGGCACGCCATCGCGTTCATATTCGCCCGCGATGGTGTCCAGCCCGTCGGCGATGGTGCGGGCGTCGGCGTCCGTCACGATCCCTTGCGCGGCGAGCATGGCGACATGCGCCTTCGATGCGGCGATGTCCTCCCGCCACAACACCTTGTCGAAGGGGATGGAGGCATTTATCTCGCGCATGATCGCGGACGGCCCCTCGGCAAAGCGTCCGCCCCACATCTGATTTGCCTGCCCGCCATTCGCCTTGTCGTCGGAGCCTGCCTTGCCCTTACCCATGAAATTCCGCCCAGTCCTGTCCGTTGCCGCCGCAGCGACCCTTGCGGCCGGCAGCTTTGCGATTGCCGGGTGCGATAGGCAAGAGACCGCCGCTTCGCAAGCGAAGGGCGATGCGGACGATGCGGTCCTGACGGGCGAGATCGACCGCAGCCACGCGGGCGAACCGATGCCGGAGGCGGTGCTGACGCTGGCGGACGGCACGACGCGCACCCTCGATGAATTTTCGGGTCAGCCGCTGCTCGTCAACCTGTGGGCGACATGGTGCGCGCCCTGCGTTCTCGAAATGCCGATGCTCGATGCTCTGGCAAAGGAGCGGAAGGGCGAGCTTGCCGTGCTTACCGTGTCGCAGGATCTGGACGGGGCGGAGAAGGTCGCGGCCTTCTTCGATCAGCGCGAATTCACGATGCTGCGCCCCTGGCTCGATCCGGAAAACGCGCTCGGCTTCGCCTATGGGACGGGGGTGTTGCCGACGACGGTCTATTACGGCAGCGACGGGCGCGAAATCTGGCGCGTGGTCGGCGGATATGACTGGTCCGGTGCGGAAGCCGCGCAATTGTTCGATTGAGCGTGCGGCCGATCGGCACGTCGCGCGAAGCCGCGGGCGGCGATTCGCACGGTGGTCGCGCCAGTCGCAAGGCCTGCAAACGATGGTGGGCGGTGAGGGGCTCGAACCCCCGACCCTCTCGGTGTAAACGAGATGCTCTACCAGCTGAGCTAACCGCCCGATCCGTCGGAGCGCGCGGATTTAGCGGGTTTTGCCCGGCGGTCAAGTGGAACTTGGCGGCGTTCGCCATGGCCCGCTGTGCGCGCCGCGCATCGCCAACGGGCTTTGCGCAACCCGCGAAACGCGCTAGCCACAGGGCATGAACGACTCCCCGCACAGGATCGATGCCGCCCGGGTCGGGCATTTTCGCTTCTACGATCTCGTCATGGCGGCTTTCGTCATGATCGTGCTGCTGTCCAATGTCATCGGCGCATCGAAACTTAGCTACATCACCCTGCCCGGCGGCACGCAATGGGTGTTCGGCGCGGGCGTTCTCTTCTTTCCGGTCAGCTATATCATCGGTGACGTCCTGACCGAGGTCTACGGCTATGCCCGGGCGCGGCGGGTCATCTGGACGGGGTTTGCGGCGCTTTTGTTCATGGCGTTCATGGCATGGGCGGTCGTCTCCCTGCCGCCGGCCGACGGGTGGGAGGGGCAGGATGCCTACGAATTCGTGTTCGGCAATACCTGGCGCATCGTGGCCGCCTCCATCGTGGCATTCTGGGTCGGGGAATTCGCCAATTCCTACGTCCTTGCAAAGATGAAGAGCCGGATGCAGGGGCGGCATCTGTGGATGCGGATCATCGGATCGACCGTCGTGGGGCAAGGGCTGGACAGCCTGATCTTCTATCCGGTCGCGTTTCTGGGCGTGCCGGGCTTTCCGCCGGAGCTCGTCGCGCAGGCGGTCGTGTCGCAATGGGCGATCAAGACCGGGTGGGAGGCGCTGCTGACCCCGGTGACCTATCGCGTGATCGGCGCGCTCAAACGCGCAGAGGCGGTCGACGTGTACGATGAAACGACCGATTTCTCACCCTTCGCGAAGGGCGGCTGAACCGGTCGGGCGTCCGCATCACGCGGCGGCGGTGCGCGGTTCGTCGTTCGTATCGCCGCCCTCGCATCGTTCTTCGCCCTGCTCGAACAGCGCGCGCAGCTGCTCCACCGCCTTGCGTGCGTTGACGCCGAGGAGAAAGGCGATTTCATCGCTGTCGTTTTCCATGTCCTTCATGATTTCATGGTCCGGCCCGACGAACGCCATCCGCCATTCGCCGAACATGCGCGCATCGACCGGGCTGAAATCGATGAGATTGACGTCGACATGGCGCAGATCGCGGCAGATACTCTCGAACAGGCTCTCCACGCTGGCCGCCGGTCCCTCGAGCACCTGCACGAACTTGGTACCGTCGAACAGCAGGCCGCCGCTCACCCCGCTTTGCCGGTTGCGATGGCTGGCCCCGCCGACGATCTCGCGCACCATGGTTTCGCCGGCCTGATCGCCGGGCGCCGCCGTGCTGCTATAGAGAAGCCGGCACAGCATGTCGGAGGACGGCGGGCTCATGCGGCGGTCCTGTCCTTGCCCGCGCGGAGCAGGTCGATGAAGGCATCGCAATCGAGCGGATGGCTGATGAGGAAGCCTTGCAGGCAGTCGCATCCCTGCGCGGTCATGAAATCATGCTGCGCGCGCGTTTCGATCCCTTCTGCGGTCACGCTCATCTCCAGGCTGGTGCCGAGCTGTATCAGCGATTTGACGATCGACATGCTCTGCAGATCGTCGGGCAGGCTTTGAATGAACGACTGGTCGATCTTGATCCGGTCGATCGGGAAACGGTGCAGATAGCTCAGCGAGGAATAGCCGCAGCCGAAATCGTCGAGGGCGATCCGCACGCCGATCGCGCTGATCCGGTTGAGGATCCGCATGGCGATCTCGTCATTTTCGATGAGCGCGGTTTCGGTAATTTCCAGCTCCAGCCGCGAGGGGTCCAGCCCCGCATGCGCAAGCGCGCGCGCCACCGTCTGCGGGAGGCGGGGATCGAGCAGCTGTACCGGCGACAGGTTGACGGACAGGGTGATGTCGCTGCCCCAGGACGCGGCATCGCAGCATGCGCGATTGAGCACGCTGGCCCCGATGCGGGAGATCAGGCCCAGCTCCTCCGCAATCGGGATGAATTCCGACGGCGCCATGTCGCCGCGCTCGTCGCTGTGCCAGCGCAGCAAAGCCTCCGCACCGATGATGCGGCCCGTCGCGGCATGGGTGATCGGTTGATAGACCAGCGTGAATTCGTCGCGCAGACAGGCGCGGCGCAGATCGGCGGCGATGGCGCGGCGGCGCTCCATCCGCTCGCCCAGCTCCGCATTGAACAGACAGTGATTGCCGCGCCCCTCCTTCTTCACCGCGTAAAGCGCGATGTCGGCGCATTGCACCAGCCGCTCCGGATCGTCGGCGTTCAAGGGAGCGAGCGCGACGCCGACGCTCGCCCCGGTTTCGGCCACGTTCCCCTCGATCACATAGGGGCGCCGGAGCAGTTCGCCGATCCGGGCGGCCAGCGCGTCCGCGTCCTCGCTATGGTCGATGCCGGGTGCGACCACGGCGAATTCGTCACCGCCCACCCGCGCGATCAGATCGCCGGGACGCACCGCCGCGCCGATTCTCTTGGCCACGCGGCGCAGAACCTCGTCCCCGGTCCGGTGCCCCAGCGTATCGTTGACCGGTTTGAACCTGTCGAGATCGATCAGGATGAGCGCGAAGCTTTCCTCCCCCGCCCGGGCCATCCGGCAATGTTTCGCCACGGCATTGCCGAATCCGCGTCGATTGATGATCTTCGTGAGGTCGTCATGAAGGGCAAGATGACGCAGGTTCGCACGGGCAAGCTGCCCATGACGTTCGACGAAATGCGCCGATATGCCGATCAACATGATGAGCAGCGCGGCCAGCGCGATGACCACGGCCATCGCCGGGAACGGTTCGCTCGCTACCCCCGTGGCGCCCATGGCCGGCATCACGGTGAAGCCCGCCATCCCGGTGAAATGCAGGCCGAAAACCGCGACGGTCAGGATCGCGACCGGCCGCAACGCATGCCCCTGTGTCGCTTTCGTCTTCATCACGCAGATCGCCGCGATGAACAACACCATCGACATTCCGGCAGCGAGCGCAACCCAGCCAGGCAACCACCGCACGATCCCGTCCACGCGATAGGCCAACATGCCCACGCAATGCATCGCCGCGATGGACAGGCCGACAATGGCCCCGCCGACCACGCCCGCGATCAAGCCATTGCGATGCATCGCGACCAGCAGCCCCACATATGTGCCCAGAATGGCGGTCAGCGCGGATGCGATGGTCAATGTCGCATCGAAGGTCACAATCGTGCCGGGATCATATCCCAGCATGGCGATGAAATGGGTGGACCAGTACACCATGCCGCCCGTCGTCGCCGCAAGCAGCGCCCAGTAGAACCGCGCCGGCCCGCGCTCCGTAAAGGTCCGATGGCTCAACCGTACGAAGGTGAACGAGCCCAGCACGCACATCAGCAGGGCCAGGAAAACCAGCCACAGATTATGCTCCTGCATGAAACAGGCCGCGACCCGCATTATCCTGCTCCCACGCGAACGAACACGACGTTATCGGACCGGATATGCACGCAAAGCCGATAAGAACGGGTTAATCGCATCCTATGGCAGAGCGGCGCGTGACCGGCGCGGCACCGGGAATCGCCGACGTGCTTTGACGCCCGTGCCCCTATCGCGGTAGGGCATTGCGATGACGATGATGACCGGTTCCCTCCCCGCGATGCGCCGCGCTCTTGTGGCGCTCGGCCTTTGCGTATTGGCGCTTGCGATGTTGGGCGGGGTGGCGGGCGCGCAATCGGGGGACGGGCCGCCCGTCTACGAACGCGATGCGATCAATGCCGGCCTTCCGGGGGAACCGCCGGGGTATTACGATACGCCGCAGGCCACGATGGAAAGCTTTCACGACGCGGCGGAGCGCGAGGACTGGACCGCAGCGGCCCATGCGCTCGACCTCGGTTTCCTCCCGCCGGAGCAGCAGGCCCGCGCCGGGCCTCGCCTCGCGCGGCAGTTTTACGCCGTGCTCGGCCGGGCGATGACGCTCGACTGGGACGCATTGCCGGATCGTCCCGATGCGCTCGACGTGACGAGTTCGGGCAAGAACCCCATGGCCGGCGTACCGCGCCGCGACATCCGGCTCGGCCGGATCGACATGCCGACCCGCGCCGTCACCGTCCGCATCGCCCGCTACCGCGCCGGCGATGGCGATCCGCGCTGGCTCATCGCGGGACAGACGGTGCAGAACCTCCCGCAGCTCTACGAACGATACGGTCCCACCGGGTTCGAGCAGGCCCTGCCCGACATGTTGCGCCAGCCTGCGTTCTGGACCCTGCTATGGTGGGAGGTGATCGCGTTGCCGTTCGTCATCGCCGTGGCGTTCCTGGCCGCTGCGCTGACCTGGCGGTCGCTGCGTTCGCTGTCCGATCATTATGGCGACAAATGGATCGTCGGCGTGCTCGACGCGGTGCGCACGCCGGTTGCGCTGTTTGCCTTTGCCGGGACGTTCGCGCTGATGCGGCAATTGTTCTTCACCTTTTCGGGGCCGATCGCCGCCATTCTCGACCCGGTGCAGATTCTCGCCATCGTGCTGGCCATCGCGTCGATTTTCCTCGCCGTGATCGAAGGCATTCTCGACACCGTCGCGCAGAACCAGATCGACGACATCAGCGAGCCGGAGGCAGAGCGCGACCGCAATTACTATACCACGCTGTCGGCGGTGCGGCGCATCGTGATCGTCATCCTCCTCCTTGTCGCGATCGGGGGCGTCCTTATTCAGACGAACCTGACCGAAACGCTCGGCTTTTCGCTTGTGGCATCGGCGGGTTTCCTCACGCTGATCCTCGCCTTTGCCGCGCGCACGATGCTCTCCGACGTGATGGCCTCGCTCCAGATCGCCTTTTCCAAGACGGCGCGCATCGGCGATGCCGTGAAATATGACGGCAGCTGGTCCTATGTCGAGAAGATCGGCTTTACCCATCTGCGCCTGCGCACGTGGGATGAGCGGCGCGTGCTCGTCCCCGTGGGCGAATTCGTGCAATCCAGCTTCGAGAACTGGACCAAGACCGATCCCTCGTTGATGGAGGTGGCGCGGCTCCATCTCGACCATCGTGCCGACATTGCGAAGCTGCGCGAGGAATTCGAGAAATTCGTCGCGGACGACGATGATGCGATCTCTCCCGAAGAGGCGAAATTGCAGGTGGTCGACCACACCGACCGGGCCATGGTGGTGCGCATGATCGTGCGCGCGACCGACCCGTCGACCGGGTGGGACATGCTGTGCCGCCTGCGCGAACACATGCTGCGCACGGCGGCGCGGATGGACGCCGCGGCCGGCGCAGAGCCCGCGCCCGCCTTCCTCCCCCGCGAGCGCGAGGTGCGCATGGACGAAAACGGGGCCGAGAACGGGGACGCCGCGCAATGACACGTGGCAAACGCACCATCGGCCACGCCCCCACGGCGCAGGAGATGGAGGCCATGGCCCGCCGCGCGCTCGCCGCGCTGCCCCCCGCCTTCGCCGCCCATTGCGAGGGAATCGTCCTCAGCATCGAGGATTTCGCCGACGACGAAACGCTCCAGAGCGTCGGCCTCGACGAACCGTTCGAACTCACCGGCATTTACGAGGGCATTCCCCTTTCCGACAAGAGTATCGAGCATTCCGGCACGATGCCCGACCGGGTCCGGCTGTTTCGCCGTCCGATCCTCGACGAATGGGCGGAGCGGGGGGACGAAACGCTCGAACATCTGGTCGCGCATGTCGTGATCCACGAAATCGGCCACCATTTCGGATTGTCGGACGACGACATGCACGCCTTGGAAGAGGCGGCGGACCCGGACACGGCGGGGGGATAGGACCGCTTGCGTTTCGGTGCGGGGCGGGCATTATCGCGGCCATGAAACACCATGTCCTGCCGCTCGCCCTGCTCGCCTCTCTCGCCGCGCCCGCCATCGCCGCGCAGGATGGCGACACCCGCCCCACCCCCGGCGCCATCGCCGACGCCGCGCCCGAGAGCGAATGGCGCCGCATCGCGGACGACGACCTGCTCGTCATGACACTCGCCCCCGATGCGCAAGGGGAAGAGCGGCGTATCGTGATGCAATTGCTGCCCGAACCGTTCTCGCAAGGCTGGGTCGGCAATGTCCGCCTGCTGGCGCGCGATCACTGGTGGGACGGGACGAGCGTCTATCGCGTGGTCGACAACTGGGTCACGCAATGGGGCGATGGGGAGGATGAGCGCGCCGATCCCAAACCGCTGCCCGATGGCATCGTCGCAGTGCCCGAACGCGACTACGTGGTGGCGGGCGACAGCGAAGGCTATCGCGCGGTCGGCGAAATGCTGCGGTCGCAGGCGATCCGACGGGCCCGGCTTGCCGCGACGCCCATGCGCGATAGCGACCCGCCGCCGGTCGCCATGGAACCGGCACCTGGAATACAAGCATATGGCGCCGATCCCTACGCGCCGACGACCGGTTTCTATCGCGGCTGGCCCGTGGCGATGGATAGGGATGCGGCGTGGCCGACCCATTGTTACGGCATGATCGGGGTGGCGCGCGACCTGACGCCCGACACCGGCACGGGGGCCGAACTCTACACCGTGATCGGCCACGCCCCGCGCCAGCTCGACCGCAATATCGCGCTCGTCGGGCGGGTGATCGCGGGGATGGAGCATCTCTCCACCCTGCCGCGCGGCAAGGGGCCGGCGGGCGTCTACGCCGACGAGGCGCGCCATACGCCCATCGTGTCTGTCCGGCTGGCGCGCGAATTGCCGCCGGGCGAGCGGCCCGCCTTCGAATATCTCGACACGGCAAGCGACAGCTTCGCGCGTTACCTCTACGTGCGGGCCAATCGCGATGACAGCTTTTACCAATATGGCGCGGGCGGCATCGACGTCTGCAACGTGCAGGTGCCGATCCGCCCCGTCGATTAGGAAATCACACCCGCTCGGCCTGCGCCACCGCGTCGCTGGCGCGCAATGCGCTGACGATGCGGGTGAGGTGGGCGAGGTCGCGCACCTCGATGTCCACCTCGTAATTGCCGAAAAGCTCGTCGCGCGATTGGAGCGAGAGATTGGCGATATTGGCGTGATGCGCGCTGAACAATCCAGTCATTTCGGAGAGCGTGCCCATGCGGTTGTAGAGCATGACCTTCAACCGCCCGGTCGCCCCGTCGGTGGTCGGGTCCCATTGCAGGTCGATCCATTGCTCCGACGTGTTTTTCGCAAGTTCGAGGCAATCGATCGCGTGGACGCACACCGTTTTCCCCGCGCGCAGCCCGACGATGCGGTCGCCCGGCACCGGATGGCAGCATGTCGAAAGCTCGAACGCCGTCCCTTTCTTGAGCCCGCGCACACGCACCGCGCGTTCCGGCGAGTGCCAGAAGCTGTCGTCGGGCAGGTCCGCGGCGCTGCCAGGGACGAGCGCCTCCATCAATTCCCTCTCGCTCAACCGCGCTTCGCCGATGGCGAGCAGCATCGCCGTCTCATCCGCCATGTCCAGCCGTTTGAGCGCGGCATTGCGCGCTTTCGTCCCGATCTTCTGCGGGAGGCGGGCCACCACCGAATCGTAGATTTCGCCGCCGATGCGGACCATCTCGTCCCGCTCCTTCATCCGCACCGAACGACGGATCGCGGCGCGCGCCTTGCCCGTGACCACAAAGCTCAGCCAGTGGAGCTGCGGCTCGGTATCGTTGCCCTTGATGATTTCCACGATGTCGCCGTTGGAGAGCGGCGTGCGCAGCGGCATGTGGCGCCCGTTGATCTTTGCGCCCACCGCCGTCCCGCCAAGGTCGGTATGCACGGCAAAGGCAAAATCCACCGGCGTCGCCCCCTTGGGCAGCTGATACAGCGCGCCCTTGGGCGTAAAGGCGAAGATGCGATCCTGATACATCGCCAGCTTCGCATGTTCGAGCAGCTCTTCCGCATCCTGCGCCGTGTCGAGAATCTCGATGAGGTCGCGTAGCCAGCCGACCTGCCCGTCGGGCGTCGCCCCGCCCTGCTTATACGCCCAGTGGGCGGCGAGGCCGAATTCATTGGTGCGGTGCATTTCGCCGGTGCGGATCTGCACCTCCATCCGCATCGAATTCTCGAACACCAATGCCGTGTGGAGCGAGCGATAGCCGTTCGATTTCGGCGTCGAGATATAATCCTTGAACCGCCCCGGAATCATCGACCATGTGCGGTGCAGCACGCCCAAGGCCCGGTAACAATCTTCCGCCGTGTCGGTGATGACGCGAAACGCCATGATGTCGGTGATCTGTTCGAAACTCACATGGCGTTCGGCCATCTTCTTCCAGATGGAATAGGGGTGCTTTTCCCGGCCCGACACCTCGACATTGAGCCCCGCCTCGGCCAGCGCCTGCTTGATCGCCCAGGCGATGTCGTCGACCTGCCCGCCCTCCTGGCTGCGGATCTGCGCGAGGCGGCCGGTGATCGTGCCATAGGCTTCGGGTTCGAGCTGTTCGAAGGCGAGCAGTTGCATCTCGCGCATGTATTCGTACATGCCGACCCGCTCCGCCAGCGGCGCGTAAATATCCATCGTCTCGCGCGCGATGCGGCGGCGTTTCTCCGGTTTGGAGATGAAGTGCAGCGTGCGCATGTTGTGCAGCCGGTCGGCAAGCTTCACCAGCAGCACGCGCAGATCCTCGCTCATCGCGAGGAGGAACTTGCGCAGGTTTTCGGCCGCGCGCTCGTTCTCGGCCATCTGCTCGATCTTCGACAGCTTCGTCACGCCATCGACGAGGCGCGCGACATCCGCGCCGAAATTGCGCTCTATGTCGTCGATGGTGGCCAGCGTATCCTCCACCGTGTCGTGGAGCAGCGCGGTGACGATCGTTTCCTGATCGAGCTTGAGATCGGTCATCAGGCCCGCGACCTCGACCGGGTGGCTGAAATACGGATCGCCCGATGCGCGTTTCTGCGTGCCGTGTTTCTGCACGGTATAGACATAGGCGCGGTTGAGCATCGCCTCGTCCGCATCGGGATCGTAGGATTTTACACGTTCGACAAGTTCGTATTGGCGCAGCATCGAAAACAGGATGTGCGGATTATTGCGCGCATTGCAATCGCATTCGCCATATATTTCCAACGCATGGGCCGGTGCCGCCCGGCGGCGCCCTAAACCGCGATCTCGCGCCATTCGCCGGGTGCGAGCCCGTCCAGCGTCCATTCCCCCACCTGCCAGCGCACCAGCCGCAGCGTCGGATGCCCCACCGCCGCCGTCATGCGCCGCACCTGCCGGTTGCGCCCCTCCGCAATGGTGAGCGCGATCCAGCGGTCGGGCACGGTCTTGCGAAACCGCACGGGGGGTACGCGCTCCCATATCGCGGGCGGGTCCATGCGTTCGGCGCGCGCGGGCCGGGTCGTGCCGTCCTTCAACGCGACCCCGCGGCGCAGGCGTTCGAGCGCGGCATCGTCCGGCTCGCCCTCGACCTGCGCCCAATAGGTCTTGGGCAATTTGTAGCGCGGCTCCGCGATGCGCGATTGCAACCGCCCATCGTCGGTGAGCAGCAGCAGCCCCTCGCTATCCTTGTCCAGCCGCCCGGCGGGATAGACGCCCGGCACATCGACGAAGGACGCGAGCGTGTCGCGCGCATCGCCGCCCGCCCCGCCGCTGAACTGCGACTGCACGCCGAACGGCTTGTTGAGCAGGATCAGCCGCGCCACCCTCCGCTCAATTCCACGCCGCGAGAGGGGGCAGGCTCATCAAGATGGCATCGATATTCCCCCCGGTCTTCAGCCCGAACAGCGTGCCCCGGTCATGCACCAGATTGAATTCGGCGTAGCGCCCCCGCCATTCGAGCATGCGGGCATAGTCCGCGTCATCCCATTCATGATCCATGCGGCGCCGCACGATGTCGGGAAAGGACGCCAGGAACGCCTCCCCCACGTCGCGGGTGAAGGCGAAATTATCGGCGAACTGCCTCTCGTCCGCGCATTCCAGATGGTCGTAGAATATGCCCCCCACGCCGCGGTGCACGCCCCGGTGCGGGATGAAGAAATAATCGTCGGCCCATTTCTTGAACCGGGGATAATACGCATCGTCGTGCCCCTCGCATGCCTTGCGGAAGGCGTCGTGGAACTGCGCGGTATCCTCCTCATATGGGATCGGCGGGTTGAGATCGCCGCCGCCGCCGAACCATGCCGCCTGTGTCGTGAGGAAGCGGGTGTTCATGTGGACCGCGGGCACGTGCGGGTTCGCCATGTGCGCGACGAGGCTGATGCCGGTGGCGGTGAATTGCGGATGTTCGGCGCTGGCGCCATTGATGGTCGCGGCGAATTCCGGCTTGAACCGGCCATGCACGGTGGAGACGTTCACGCCGACCTTTTCGAAGATCTTCCCCTTCATCAACCCGCGCGTCCCGCCGCCGCCGTCGGTCTCTCCCTCGTCCGGCTCGCGGGTCCAGGGGGTATATTCGAAGGCGGCATCGCTGCCGGCCTCGCGCTCGATCGCCTCGAAACTTTGGCAGATGCGCGTTCGCAGCTGTTCGAACCACTCCCTCGCGGCGGCGGTTTCGGCGGTCCAGTCGGTTTTCGCTTCGGTCATGGCCCGCGCTTGCCAAAGCGGCGCGGCTGCGGCAATAGGCTTCGCATGGTTCCCCTTTCGTTCGCAGATCAGGAATGGCGCATCGTCGATGGCCGTGCGCTCTTTTGGCCGCGCGAGGATGCGTTGCTGGTGGCGGACCTGCATCTTGAAAAGGCGAGCTTTTACGCGCGCACCGGACAGATGCTGCCGCCGTATGACAGCCGGGAAACGCTCGAACGGGTGGCCGCCGCGATCCGCAGCACGGGCGCGCGGCGGGTCTTCACGCTGGGCGACAATTTTCACGATGCGGGCGGGCCGGGCCGGCTGGAGGCGCATGCACGCGGCATGCTCGACGCGCTGACGCGGGCGGTGGACTGGGTCTGGATCACGGGCAATCACGATGCGAAGGATTACCTCGCCCCCGCGCATCACCGCCACCGGGAGGCCGACGCCCCCGGCGGCACGCAGGTCGAGGAACTGGAAACCGGCGGCATCGTGCTGCGCCATCAGGCGAAGGCCGGCGAAACCCGTCCGGAATTGTCCGGCCATTTCCACCCCCGCCTGCAGATCATGGTGAAGGGGCGCCGCATCGTCCGGCCCTGTGCCGTGATCGGCGACGGCGCGAACGATGGCGACGAAACGGGTACGGGCACGGGCGCGCGCATGATCCTTCCCGCATTTGGCACGTTGACGGCGGGCATGGATGCGGGCGATGCGGCGATCGTCCATGCCATGCAACCGGCGCGGCATATTACGGCAATGGTGCCCGCGGCGGGCCGGTTGCTGCGCTTTCCCTTGTGGCAGGCGGCGTGATTGCGCCCTTGCGAAACGGGCGTTTCATCCCCATCTCTTTCGCGAGTGAAGGAACTTGCGGGCCACCTGGTGCGTAAGCGAGTTCACAAAGGCGCGATTCTGGGATAAGAGCGCGCCTGTAAGCGGTCTTTCGCGATTCTGCGGACGGCCGCCCGTTTTTTCTAATAAGCCACCTCAGGAGAAGGCCCCATAGCACGTCCCCCTCGCCGATCATTGCAACCGCCGGTCAAGAGCGGCCCGCGATACAACACCATGATTCAGTCCGACAAGGTTCGGGTCATCGACGACGAGGGCGAAAACCTGGGGGTCATGTACACGCGCGAAGCGATCGAGCGCGCGGCTGAGACGGGGCTGGACTTGGTTGAGGTCTCTCCGAACGCAGACCCGCCGGTGTGCAAGTTCCTCGATGTCGGCAAGTTCCGGTACGAGGCGCAGAAGAAAGCCAATGCGCAGCGTAAGACGCAGAAGACGCAGGAGCTTAAAGAAATCAAGATGCGTCCGAACATCGACGATCACGATTACGATGTGAAGATGCGCAACGTGAACAAGTTCCTGGAAAACGGCGACAAGGTGAAACTGACGCTGCGTTTCCGCGGCCGCGAAATGGCGCACCAGGAACTCGGCATGGACCTGTTGAAGCGGGTGCAGGACGATGTTCGCGAAATCGCCAAGGTGGAGGCGTTTCCCCGCCTCGAAGGGCGACAGATGCTGATGGTGCTGGCGCCGAAATAAGCGCCCGCACGATCGCGACGATCACGATGCCGTCCGGAGACGATCCGGGCGGCATTTTTCGTGGCAAGCCTGCTCCGCCGGGCGTGGGGCTATCCTCCTCTTCGGATATATGCGGCGCGATCTTCGTTGGTTGGGCAACCCATTTGTAATCGAGCACCCGCCGGCGACGCTTTATTGGCGTCGAATGCGGAAACAGGTTACGAATGAAACCTGACAAGACAGAGGATCCGCCAAACCCATGACCGATACGTCCCGACCCGATCAGCCCACCCCGCGCCGCAAGCCGAAACCCGCGCTGGAATCCATTGGCGGGCGCAAGATTTCGCCGACCACCGCGATGATGGGCTATGGCTTCGATCCCGTCCTGTCCGAAGGCGCGCTCAAGCCGCCGATCTTCCTCACCTCCACCTTCGCGTTCGAAAGCGCGGCGGCGGGCAAGCGCCATTTCGAAGGGCTGACCGGGCAACGCGAAGGCGGCGCCGAGGGGTTGGTCTATTCCCGCTTCAACGGCCCGAATCAGGAAATTCTGGAAGACCGGCTCGCCATCTGGGACGCGGCGGAAGAAAGTCTGGTGTTCTCTTCCGGCATGTCGGCGATCGCAACGCTGCTGCTCGCCAATTGCAAGGCGGGCGATGTCATCCTGCATTCCGGCCCGCTCTATGCCGCAACCGAAGGGTTCATTTCCAAGATCATGGCCCGTTACGGCGTCGATTACGTCGATTTCGCCGCCGGCGCGAGCCGCGAGGACATGGCCAGCACCATCGACGAGGCGAAGGAGAAGGCGAAGGCAAACGGCGGCGATCTTGCCATGATCTACCTCGAAAGCCCGGCCAATCCGACCAATGCTCTCGTCGATATCGAGGCGATTGCCGCGCTTCGCGACGCGGCGTTTGCGGGCGAAGGGACCGTGCCCCCGATCGCCATCGACAACACGTTCCTCGGCCCGTTGTGGCAACGTCCGCTCGACCATGGGGCCGACATCGTGATCTATTCCCTCACCAAATATGTGGGCGGGCATTCCGACCTGGTAGCGGGGGGCCTGTCGGGCGCGAAAAAATGGATCGATCCCGTGCGGGCCTTGCGCAATACGATGGGCACGATCTGCGACCCGAACACGGCGTGGATGTTGCTGCGCAGTCTGGAGACAGTGGAACTGCGCATGACGCGCGCGGGCGAAAACGCGGCGAAGGTGTGCGCGTTTCTCGCCGAGCATCCGAAGGTGGAGCGTCTGGGCTATCTCGGCATGATCGCCGATGCGTCGCAGAAAGACATCTACGACCGCCATTGCCTCGGCAGCGGATCGACCTTTTCCGTCTTCGTGAAGGGTGGAGAAGCCGAAAGCTTCGCCTTTCTCGACGCGCTGAAGATCGCGAAGCTCGCAGTCAGCCTCGGCGGGACCGAAACGCTGGCGAGCCATCCCGCGGCGATGACACACATCTCAGTCCCGCCCGAACGCAAGGCCAGGCTCGGCATCACGGACAATCTCGTGCGAGTCTCCATCGGGATCGAGGATGCCGACGACCTCATCGCCGATTTCGATCAGGCATTGGCGCAGGCATGACAGCGCCGCGGCTGCTCTTCGTTCACGGCGCGGCGGGCGATGCGCGGATCTGGAACCCGGTGATCGCCGCCCTGCCCGGCGGGTGGCAGGCCGAGGCGATCACCCTCACCTATTTCGGTGATGCGGCCTGGCCGGATGAGGGCGAAGGTTTCAGCACGGCCCTGCACGCGCGCGAATTGTGCGACCATGCCGCGCGCATGGGCGGCGACGTGCGCATCGTGTGCTGGTCCTATGCCGTGCATGTAGGGTTGCAGGCGCTGCTCGACCGGCCGGAATTGTTTGCGGATGCGTTTTTCTACGAGGCCGGCTTGCCGCATTACCTGTCCGACGCGGATGAGATCGAACGCTTCTCACGCGATTTCAAATCGTGTTTCGGCCCGGTCGGCGCCGCGTTGAAGAAGGATGGTGCGGTCGCCGCGGTGCGTGCCCTGATCGGTCCGGGTTTCGCCCGCATGGCGCCGGAGCGGCAGGCCATCTACGAATCCAATGCCGCGATGATGCCGCTGCTCATGGGCGGGGGGCAGGCCCCGGCGAAAATCGGACCGGCCGAACTCGCGCGGATCGAAACGCCGTGCCGCGTCGCGATGGGCGCCGATACGCGCCCCGCCTTCGCCTTGCCGAGCCGCGCGCTGGCAGATGCCTTGCCCGATTGCGATCTGGTCGCGGTGCCGGGCGCGCAGCATTTCCTGCCCGAAACCGATCCGGCGCGCTTTGCCGGACTGGTCGAGGAATGGGCGGCGCCCTAGATTTCCGGCGCGCCCTCGCCGACGATCCGGTCGGCCATGGCGCGCACATCGACCCTCGCCTTGAGCCGCGCGGCGAGCAGCGCCGTCCCGCTGATCTTGCGCTGCACGAAGAGCACGTCGGCGGGCGGCAGGTGCCAGCTCGCCCGGTCCTGCGCGATCGCCATGCCCTCCTCGCGCAGGATCGACACGAACGCACGGTCGCCGAAATCGAACGGGCCGGGCTTGTGCATTTCGGCGACGATCACGTCGATCATGTGGTCGACACGCACCCGGTGCCGCGTCGCGACGGCGGGCGCCATGAAGCCCGCGGCAATGGCGGCGGCGCGGATGCGGTCCCGGTCCTGCGCCAACCCTGCGCGGAGCAATTCGCGGTATCCTTCCACCACCGCATCGCTCACCCCCCGCGCCGCGCCGAAATCGAGCAGGACGATCCGGCCCGTTTCGGGCTGGTACCGGTAGTTCGCGAAATTCGGATCGGTCTGCATCTGCCGGAATTCGAACAATTCGCGCAGCACGATGCCGATCAGGATCCGCATCGCCCGGTCCCGCCGATCCTGGCTTTCGCTTTCCAGCGTTTCGATGGGCTGCCCCTCAACGAAACGCATCGCGAGGATATTGCGCGTCGTGAGATCGCGGTCGAGCAGGGGCACCACCACGTCCGCATCGTCGGCGAGCAAGGCGCCGAACCGCGCCATCTGCTCCCCTTCGCGCAAATAATCCGCCTCCTCCGCCAATTGCGCCTTCGCCGCGGCGAGCAAAAGCGCGATGTCGAGCTCGCGCGGAAGCAGGTTCGATATGCGAAACAAGTTCGCGACATTATCGACATCGGCATCGATGCTTTCGCGCACGCCGGGGTATTGGACCTTGATCGCGAGTTCGCGCCCGTCGCGCGTGGTGGCACGATGCACCTGCCCGATGGAGGCGGCGGCCATGGGGCGCGGTTCGAACCGGCGGAAATGGCGGCGCCAGTCCTCCCCCCATTCGGAGGCCAGCACAAGCTGCATCTGGGCCGGCGGCATGTGATGTGCATTTTCGCGCAGGCGGGCCATGATCTCGGCGAGTTCGGGCGGCAACATGTCGCCCGCATCCATCGAGATCATCTGCCCCAGCTTCATCGCCGCACCGCGCAGGTTTGACAAACGGTCGGCCAGCCGCGACACATTGCCGGGCGTGAGCAACATGTCGCGCATGCGCGGCCGCTCCCCGCCGGCAATCCGGCGCGCACCCTCCGCCATCATGCCGCCCGCGACACCGGTCGCCAGCCGTCCGAACTGTCCCAGCCGCGAAAGCCGGCCGCTGGGCACGGTGCGGTGGCGGTCGTCGCCGTCGCCGTCGCCGCTCATCGCGCCGTCACACCGCGGGCAAACGGTCGAGATATTTGTCCAGCGTCAACGGATAGTCGCGCACCCGCACCCCGGTCGCGTTATAGGCGGCGTTGGCGATCGCCGCCCCCACGCCGCAAATGCCAAGCTCGCCCACGCCCTTCGCCTTCAATGGCGAGATGATCGGATCGAGCGTGTCCAGGAATACCACCTCCTGCGGCGGGATGTCGGCATGGACCGGCACCTCGTATTGGGCAAGGTCGTGATTGGCGAAGAAGCCGAAGCGTTTATCCACCACCAGGTGTTCGGTCAGCGCCGCGCCCGCGGCCATCACCATCCCGCCGATCACCTGGCTGCGCGCCGAAAGCGGGTTGAGGATACGGCCCGCGTCGCACACGGCGAGCATCCGGCGGATGCGGATCTCGCCGGTGAAGACATCGACATCCACCTCCACGAAATGGCCTGCATAGGTGCCGATGTCGTACTCCTGCTTGAACTTGCCAAAGCTCATTTCGCCATCGACGGACATCGCGCCTGCCTCGCGCAGCGCGCTGCTGCGCCCGCCGCCGCTGATCCGCCCGTCGGCAAATTCGGCCCGCGCCGCGTCATAGCCGAGCTTTTGTGCGATCGCCTCGCGCAGGTTGACGCACGCGGCGTATACGCCGGCGGTCGCACTCGCCGCGCCCCATTGCCCGCCGGACCCCGCCGACACGGGAAAGCGCGAATCGCCAAGATGCACCGTCACATCGTCGAGCGGCACGCCCATGCATTCCGCCGCGGTCTGCGCGATAATGGTATAGCTGCCCGTGCCGATGTCGGTCATGTCGGTTGCGACCGAGATGCGCCCGGCATCGTCAATCCCGACCCGCGCCGCCGATGTCCGCGCCGGCGCCGCGCGATAGCCCGCCGCGACGCCCATCCCCGTCAGATAGCGGCCGTTGCGCCGCGACGCGGGACGCGCCGAACGCTTCGACCATCCGAAACGCTCCGCCCCTTCGCGCAGGCAACGGGTGAGATGGCGGTCCGAAATCTTCGTCTGCTCGCCGCCGGGGATGCGGTCCTTCACATCGTTGGCGATGCGCAGTTCGACCGGATCGATGCCCAGCTTTTCGGCAAGCTCGTCCATCGCCACTTCGAGCGCCATGTGCCCCGGCGTTTCGCCCGGCGCGCGCATCGCATTGCCTTCGGGCAGGTCGAGCTGCGCGATATAGCATGCCGTCATCCGCCCCGCGCCCGCGTAAAGCTTCGGCGTCTGCAGCGTGCCGTCCTCCGGTCCTTCGCCGGTGATATTGCCGGACCAGCATTCATGCCCCATCGCCGCGATCCGCCCGTCGCGATCCGCGCCGATGCGCACACGCTGTATCGTGGCGTGCCGGTGGGTGGTGTTGTTGAACATCAACGGACGCTGCAACGCGAGCTTGACCGGGCGTTTTGCCGCCTTCGCGGCCAGCGCGGCCATCACCGCATCGGCCCGCACGAACAGCTTGCCGCCGAAGCCGCCGCCAATGAACGGCGAATCGACGCGGATCTTGTCCGCATCCATGCGCAGGATCGAGGCCAGCGCCTGCCGCCCCCATTCGACCATCTGGTTCGAGGTCCAAACGGTGAGCGCGTCGCCATCCCATGCCGCGATGGTCGCGTGCGGCTCCATCATCGCATGCGCTTCGTCCGGGGTGGTGTAGGTTTCATCGACTGTCACCGCAGAGCCCGCAAACGCACCGTCGAAATCGCCGACCGACGAACGTGCCGGTTCCCCGCGCTCCATCGCGATCGGGGCGCCCGGCTTTGCAGCCTTGAGATCGAAGGCACCGTCCGCGCTTTCGTAACGCGTGCGGATGAGACCGGCCGCGGCGCGGGCCTGTTCGAAGGTTTCGGCCACGACGCAGGCGATCGCCTGATGGTAATGCGAAACCTCGCGGCCACCGAACAGCGGGGCGAAATTGAAATCGCTGCTGCCGACCGGTTCGTGCTCGGTCGCGGCGACGATGGCGATGACGCCGGGCGCGGCACGCGCCTCGGCGAGATCCATGGACACGATGCGACCCTTGGCGATCGCCGAACCCACGATCCAGCCATAGGCCTGTCCTGCCGCGACGTCGTGGCGTTCGTAGGCATAGGGCGCGGTGCCCGTGACCTTTCGCGCGCCGTCGATCCGGGGCGTGGACTTGCCCACGATCCGGGCGCGGTCGAACAGATTGTCTCCTGCGGGGCTATCGAATTTCATGATGGTTTAGCTCCGCACTTGGGACAGAACGCCGGCGAGCGTGCGTTCGGCCAGTTTGATCTTGAAACGATTGTCCTCGGTCGGGCGCGCATCGGCAAAGGCGGCAGCAATGACCGCGCCTGCGCCCTGCGGCAGGGCGGCATCGGCCGCCGCCACGCGCCACGGCCGCGGCGCGACCCCGCCGAACGCGACGCGCCCGGTGCCATCGGGCGCGATGACGGCCGCGACCGACACCAGCGCAAAGGCATAGGATGCACGGTCGCGCACCTTTTCGTAGAAATGCTGCCCGGGCGGCGGCGGCGGAAGCACGACGTGGGTGATGATCTCACCGGGTTGCAGCACGGTTTCCACATGCGGCGTATCGCCCCACAACCGGTGAAATTCGCCCAGCGGAATGGACCGGGCCTGCCCGTCGGGGCGCATCGTTTCCACCCTTGCGTCGAGCACGCGCATCGCCACGGCCATGTCGCCGGGATAGGTCGCGATGCATGCATCCGACGTGCCGATCACGCCCAATTGCCGCGAATGGCCGTTGATCCCGGCGCACCCGCTGCCGGGATCGCGCTTGTTGCACGGCATGTTGGTGTCGTAGAAATAGGAACAGCGCGTGCGTTGAAGCAGGTTGCCGCCGGTCGTCGCCTTGTTCCGCAACTGCCCGCTCGCCCCCGCCTGGATCGCGCGGGTTAGCACGGCATAATCGCGCCGCACCCGCGGATGCGCCGACAGCGCCGTATTGCTGACCAGCGTGCCGATGCGCAGGCCGCCCTCTTCCGTGTCCTCGACCGCGTCGAGGCCGATGTCCTGCACGTCGACAAGATGGACCGGCGTCTCGATCTCCAGCTTCATGAGGTCGAGCAGGTTCGTCCCGCCGGCGATGAACTTCGCGCCGGGCCGGGCCGCGACGCTCGCGGCGGCGGCGGCGGGCGATGCGGCGCGTTCGTAGGTAAAGCTTCGCATGAGTTAGCCCTTCGCGACTTCGGCCATGGCATCGGCGATGTTGGAATAGGCGCCGCAGCGGCAGATATTCCCGCTCATCCGCTCGCGCATTTCCATGTTGGTGGGGCGGATCGCCCCAGTGAGGTCATCCGTCACATGGCTCGGAATGTCGCGGGCAATCTCGTTCAATGTCGCAACGGCGGAACAGATCTGCCCCGGCGTGCAATATCCGCATTGATAGCCGTCGTGGCGCACGAAGGCATCCTGCATCGGGTGAAGATCGCCAGGCGTGCCCAGCCCTTCGATCGTGGTAATCTCGTCCCCTTCGTGCATGACCGCGAGGCTGAGGCAGCTGTTCACCCGCTCCCCGTTGACCATGACGGTGCACGCGCCGCATTGGCCGTGGTCGCAGCCTTTCTTGCTCCCGGTGAGCTGCAGATGTTCGCGCAGCGTGTCGAGCAGGGTCGTGCGCGTGTCGACATTGACCTCGCGCCGGGTGCCATTGACGGTCATGGCGACGTCCATCTTTGCAGGCGCCGGATGCGCTGGCCGGGCCGTGCCCGCCCCCTGCGCCGCGACGGGCATGGTCTTGGCAATGGCGACGGATGCCACCCCGCCCGCAAGGACACCGCGCCGCGATGCGTTCAAAAATCCGTTATCCGTCATGGGCGTCCCATTTTTCTGATGGAGAGGGCAATGCGATATGTTCGGCATTCCCGGATGGGGCAGCGTAGCGCCGCCGCCCGATCATGGCAAATGTCCCCGAAAGCGGAGCTGACGCACGCGGACCGCGCGAACACAGCTGCGGTTCAACGCGGCGCGTCCGGTTGCCACTGGCGCCGGTCTTCCGCCGCCTTCAGCACGTCATAGGCCAGTTGCAGGCGGTGAAATTCCTGCGCCGCCTCGGCATCGCCGGGCTTCACATCGGGATGGACCCGCTTGGCAAGGAGGCGCCACGCTTTTTTAATCGCGGCGAAATCGGCATCGGGGTCGAGTTCGAGCACCTCCAGCGCGCGCAATTCGTCGCCGCTGCGCGTGCCATCGCCCGATCCGGCCCAGCCATAATGCGCCGATTCGCGATAGCCGGCATTGTCGCGCTGCTCCCGCGCGGCACGGGCGGCCTTTTCCTCTTCGGACAGGCCGGCGAAATAATCCCAGCCGCGATTATATTCCGCGGCGTGCGGCTGACAGAAATACCAGCGTTCGGGGCTGTTGGGGGATTTGGGCGCCGGACAATCGCCCGGCTCGTCGCAACCCACGCGGTCGCACAGGCGCACGTTCTGCGCCTCTCGCCCGGCTTCGTAGCCGCGCCATCGGGGAAAACCCCAGTCTACGGATCGTCGCGATCTGGCCATCACACCGCAATAGCCAGATCGCGAGAGAAAATCGACCCTGCTTTACTGCACCGTGACGGTCACGGCGCGGCGGTTCTGTGCCCAGGCCTGCTCGTTCGAGCCCATGGCGACCGGGCGTTCCTTGCCATAGCTCACCGTGGTGATGCGCGTGGCGGGAATGCCGAGGCTGACGAGATAGTTGCGCGCGGCATTGGCGCGGCGCTCGCCCAGCGCAAGGTTATATTCGCGGGTGCCGCGTTCGTCGGCATGGCCCTCGATCGTGACGCGCTTGTTCGGATATTGCATCAGCCATTGGGCCTGGCTGCGCAGCGTGGCCTGATCCGCGAAATCGATGTTGAATTCGTCGGTGTCGAAGAAAACGCGATCCGACGCGACCGAATTCACGAAATCCTGCTGGCTTCCGGGGGCGACGGTGTTCGCGCCGGTGTTGCCGGTCGTGGTGGTGGGCGCGGGCGTCGTCACCGGTTCGGGCGGCAATTGGTCGGGCGTGGTCTTGCACGCGGCGAGCGCGAGCGTGCCGCACGCCAGAAGCGCGGCGCGGGACATATTCGAGCGGTTCATCAAGCGCATTGTCTTAGGCTCCTTCTGCTGTAATCGGATCGGGGTCGGGTGTCGCCGGCCGATCGAATGGCGCCAGATGCGCCAACGTCATGCAACACCAACGCTGTTAAGGCAAAACCGGTCCCCACGACGGGTCGGACGCATCGACCGGGGTGTCCAGCCGGCGCAGATTGTCACCGGTAAGATCGACCTGCCACAGTTCCGACTGGCCGCTGTTGCGGGTGGTGCGGAAGAACTGGATGATGCGGCCATTGGGGCTCCACGTCGGCGCCTCGTCCTGCCACGCGTCGGTCAGGTGGCGCAGGTTTCCGCCACCGGGGCTCATCGTCGCGATCCTGAAATTGCCGGCGATATGCGTGAACGCGATCTGGTCGCCGCGCGGGCTCCATTCCGGGGTCGCCGCGCGCCCGCCGAAAAAGCTGATGCGCCGCTGTCCGGTGCCGTCGGCATTCATGACATACACCTGCTGACTGCCCGAACGGTCGCTTTCGAACACGATCTGGCGCCCGTCGGGGGAATAGGACCCGCCGATGTCGATCCCCGGCGTATCGGTGAGCCGCTGCGGCTGTCCGCCGGTGGCCGGCACGCGATAGATGTCGGTATTGCCCGACACCGCCATGGAATAGAGGATGTAGCGCCCATCGGGCGACCAGCGCGGCGCAAAGGTGGGATTGCCGCTCTGCGTCACGAGCGTCTGCGATTTGGACGCGATGTCGTAGATATAGATGCGCGGATTTCCGTCCTTGTACGACAGATAAGCGATCTTCGAATAATCCGGCGAATAGCGCGGGGTGAGCGCGGTCGTGCTCCCGCTCGTGATGAAGCTGTGGTTGGCGCCGTCCGAATCCATGATGGCGAGCCGTTTCACCCGGTTATCCTTCGGACCCGTTTCGGCGATATAGGCGATGCGGCTGTCGAAGAACGGATCCTCGCCCGAAAGCCGCGAATAGACCATGTCCGCGCATTTGTGCGCGGCCCGGCGCCAGTCACCGGGCGACACGACATACCCTTCGCGCACCAGCTCCTGCTGCAACCCGATATCGTAGAGATAGCAGCCCACGGTGAGCTGATTGTCCGCCCCCGCCTTTACGAAGCCGTGCACCAGCATCTCGGCGCCAAGCGGCGACCACTTGCCATATTGCGGGGCGGTCGCCTCGCGAAAGGTGATAGTCGGCAGCGCGTCCGGGCCCACGGGACGGAACAGGCCATTGTTCTTAAGATCGGCCGTGATCACCCGCGCCAGCTCCCGGCCCAGCGCCCCGGTCGTGCGCGGGGCGGCCGGCGTCGGCACGTCGCGATCGGTCGCAAAGGCGGGGATCGCAATGCCCAGATCCTGCCACTCGCTTTCATCCGAGACGGAGCCGGTCAGCCCGCCGGTGGGCGCATCCTGTGCGAACACCGGGGCAGCGAGGAGGGCGAGCGCCGCGCTGGCGGCGTAGAGGGCGGATTTCAGCATGCTTACAATCTCCGGTCGAAGCGGAACGAATCCACGCGTTTCCACGTGTCGTAATATTCATCGGGCAGGTCGAATGGCGCGGCCAGCTGCACCGCGCGAATGGCGAGTTCGGCATGGCGGTCCTTCTGCGCCTCGTTCGCGTCGGTCACGCCCGACTGCGACACGACGCGCGGACGCCCGCGCACGCTGCCATCGCGGTTCATTTCCCATGACAGCACCGTCACCAGCTTTTCCGCGTCCACGCCCTGCGGTGCGCTCCAATGCGGGCGCAGCTGGCGCGAAATGGCGGAGGACAGCGCCGAGGCGGTGAGCGGGCCGGCCTTTTGCGCGGGCTGCTGCCGGTCCTGCCCGCTGCCGCCGGTGCCGGCGAGGAAATCGCTGCCGAGGCGGCTTCCGCGGGCGGGCGCGGGATCGCGCGGCGCCTCGCGTGCCGGGGCACGGGGGGCGGGCTTGGGCTGCGGCCTGGGTTCCGCCTTTGGCTGCGGTTTGGGTTCGGCCCTCGGCTGTGGACGGGGTTCGGGGCGTGGCTGCGGACGCGGCTCGGGACGCGGTTGCGGCTGCGGCGCGGGTTGCTCGATCCTCGGCGGGAGCGGCGCGGGCACAGGCTCAGCCACCGACGGCGCGGGCGGGGTCGGATCGCCGAGCTGCTCCGCCACGGACGGCGCGGGATTGGCGGCCGGATCGGGCGACACGGATTCCAGCGCGATCTCTTCCGAAACGGTCACGGTGATCGGCTCGGGAATGTCGACCGGGACGGGCGGCGGATCCTTGGCAAAGAGGAGCAGCCCGGCCAGCACGGCGCCATGCGCGGCGATCGCGATACCAAGGCCAGCCCTGTCCTCCCGACCGAAGCCGGGAGCCTCGCCATCGTCGAGGGGTGGGGTTGTCGGCGTCATCGTCGCCATGGGCTATGGGCTTTCCGATGAACCGTTGGTGACCAGCGAAATCTGACGGAAACCGGCATTGTTGAGCGCGCCCATGACCGCCACGACACGCCCGTAATCAAGGCCGCGATCCGCGCGCAGCACGACCGCCGGCGCCTCCCCGCCGCCGGGCAGGAACAGCGCGACACGCTCGGAAAAGGCACCGGCGGGAATGCGCTCCTCGTCGATGAAGATGCGGCCCTGCTCGTCGAGCGAGACGGTGAGCGGTTCGTTGTCGTTGGGCAGGGCATCGGCCTGGCTGTCGGGCAGGTTCACCGGCACGCCGGCGGCGAGCAGCGGCGCCGCAACCATGAAGATGATGAGCAGCACCAGCATGACATCGACCATCGGCGTCACGTTGATTTCGGCCATGGGCGTGCGCCCGCCGCGTCCGCGCCGGCCCCGCCCGCCCGATGGGGATGCGAGTTTCACGCCCATGTCACATGCTCTCCAGTTCGCGGCTGAGCGAGGCGTTGAACCGGTCGGCAAAGCGGTAGAGACGCGTTTCGAACCCGTTCACCCGGAACGAGAAACGGTTGTAGGCGATGACCGCCGGGATCGCGGCGAAAAGCCCGATGGCGGTGGCGAACAACGCCTCCGAAATGCCGGGCGCCACGACGGCGAGGCTCGTGCTCGCCTGTGCGCCGATCTGGAAAAAGCTGTTCATGATGCCCCAGACCGTGCCGAACAGGCCGACGAACGGCGCGACCGACCCGACGGTGGCAAGGAAATTGAGCCGGGCGGCGAGCCTGTCGCTTTCCGCCGTGACCGCGCTGTCGAGCGTTGCGGAGAGGCGCTGGCGCAGGCCGTCCTTGTCCCGGACGCCGTCGCGCGTGGACCGGCGCCACTCGGCGAGCCCGGCCGCGGCGACATTGCGCGACGGCACCGGCTTGTTGTCGCCGGTCACCATCGCCTCGATATCGTCGGCGCGCCAGAACGCCTTCTCGAACCGGCGGTTCTGCGCATTGAGGCGCCCGATCTTAAGCATGAAGGACACGATGATCGCCCACACCCAGATCGAGGCGAGGATCAGCCCGGCCATCACGATCTGCACCACGATATCGGCCTGGAGAAACAGTTCGAGCGGATCGAGCCGCGTCGGTGCGGCCGGCGCGGACGCCACGGCGGCAAGGGTATTGAGCAACATTCAGCAGGCCTCTTTCGGGCTGTGGGAAGGGGTATCGAATGCGGCGAACGCCTCGATCCAGCCGCCTGGCTGTCGTCGCGGACGGCCATCGGGTGCGACAAAACCGACCCGCACCGACATGTGCGAGAGCAGGTCCCCGCCCCGCAACGCACGCTGCGACAGGCGGCAGGATGCGCGCGCGATTTTCTCGGCGCGCGTTTCGATCATGACGGTATCGCCAAGCCGCGCCGGCGCCGCATAGCGGATGGCAAGATCGCTCACCGCATAGGCACCCTCGCCCGCATCGAAGGCGGCGCGCTGATCAATGCCGAGCCGGTCGAGCAGGTCCGACCGCGCCCGCTCGAACCAGCGCAGGTAATTGGCGTGATAGACCACGCCGGAAAGATCGGTGTCCTCGAAAAAGACTCGCACCGCATAGTAATGCACGCCATCGCGCATGTTTCCGGTCGCAGGTTCGGGCAGGCGATGATCCATGGCCGCGGTCATAGCCGCGTGGCCATCGGGGCGACAAGAAACTTAATTACGCCGCCGCGCAAATTTCCCGGCGCCGCGTTCAGTTTGCAGACAGCATCGGCCCCATCACCCGCCCGCCGAGCAGATGCACGTGAAGATGCGGCACGATCTGCCCTCCGTCCGGACCGATATTGTTGATGAGCCGGTAGCCCGCATCGACGAGATCGAGATCGCGCGCGACGGTCCCCACCGCGCGGACGAAACCGGCGATTTCCTCCGCGCTCGCGTTCGCGCTGAAATCGTCCCAGGTGACGTAGCGCCCCTTGGGAAGCACGAGCACATGCGTATCGGCGACCGGCGCGATGTCGTGGAACGCAAAGGCCCAGTCATCCTCGTACACCTTTTCACACGGCAGATCGCCGCGCAGGATCCGGGCGAAGATATTGTCGTCGTCATAGGGTTGGCGCGGATCGACGGGGGTCATGCCTCGCTCCTTTCGTGCGCTGCGTTGCGCGATGCCTTTTCCACGATGCCCGAAACGCCGTCGCGGCGGTCAAGCTCGGTCAGCGCATCGCCGATCGACAGGCCGCGCGCCGCCATCACGACCGAGAGGTGGAACAGCACGTCCGCCGCCTCCCCGATCAGGTCCTCGTCCGAACCGTTCAGGGCGGCAACGATCGTCTCGACCGCCTCCTCACCCAGCTTGCGCGCGGGCAAAGCCGGCGCATCGGCGAGCAGTTTGGCGACATAGCTGGAGGAGGGATCGGCGCCCTTGCGCGCGTCGATCGTCGCGGCCAGCCGGCTCAGCGTGTGGGGGTGGGTGGTTTCGGACATGGTCGGAAGGATTGGCAATTTGCCCGGCGGAATGCAAGCGGCCCGAACGCGAAACGCACCCGCGTTCCCTACCCCCGCGCCGGAAGCCCCGCGGCGCGCAGGGCGTCATGCGCCTCGGCAATCGAATGCTGCCCGAAATGAAAGATCGACGCGGCGAGCACGGCGCTCGCATGCCCCTTCGTCACTCCCTCCACCAGATGGTCGAGCGTGCCCACACCCCCGCTGGCGATGACGGGCACGCGCACCGCATCGGCAATCGCGCGGGTGAGGTCGAGGTCGTAGCCCCGCTTGGTCCCGTCGCCATCCATGGAGGTCACGAGCAATTCCCCCGCGCCCAGATCGGCGAGCCGCCGCGCATGGTCGATCGCGTCGATGCCGGTCGCCTTGCGCCCGCCATGGGTAAAGATTTCCCACCGTTTTTCCCCGGAATTGTCACCGGAGTTATCCACACGCCGCGCATCGACGCTGGCAACGATGCACTGGCTCCCGAAACGTTCGGCGATTTCGCTCACCACTTGCGGACGGGACACGGCGGCGGAATTGACCGCGACCTTGTCCGCACCGGCCAGCAACAATGCGCGCGCATCCTCCGCCCCGCGCACGCCGCCCCCGACCGTGAGCGGCATGAAGCACACCTCCGCCGTACGGCGCACCATGTCGATCAGCGTGCCGCGCCCTTCGTGGCTGGCCGAAATGTCGAGGAAGCACAATTCGTCCGCGCCCGCCGCGTCATAGGCGCGCGCCTGTTCGACCGGATCGCCCGCATCGACGAGATCGACGAAATTCACGCCCTTCACCACGCGGCCATCCGCCACGTCGAGGCAGGGGATGACGCGAACCCGGACGGTCATCCGCGCCCCTCGCTCTTGGCCGCGATCTGCAATGCCGCGGCAAGGTCGAGCCGCCCGTCATAGATCGCGCGGCCGGTGATGACCCCCTCGATCCCGTCATTGGCATGGAGCGACAACATGCGAATATCGTCGATCCCCTTCACCCCGCCGCTCGCGATGACGGGCAGGCTGCTGCCGCGTGCAAGTTCAACCGTCGCGTCGATATTGCAGCCTTTGAGCAGGCCGTCCCGCCCGATGTCGGTGAACAGGAGAGAGGCAACGCCCGCATCCTCGAACCTTCTGGCCATGTCGGCGATGGGCACGTCGGACACATCGGCCCATCCCGCCGTCGCGACCATCCCGTCGCGCGCATCCACCGCGACGACGATGCCGCCGGGATATTCGCGGGCCATGTCCTTCACGAAATCGGGATCGGTCAGGGCCGCCGTGCCGATGACGATGCGCGACACGCCGAGGTCGAACCACCCCTCCACCGCCGCGGGCGTGCGGATGCCGCCGCCAAGCTGCACGTGGCCGGGAAAATCGGCGACGATGCTTTCCACCGCCTCGCGATTGCGGGCCTCCCCGGCAAAGGCCCCGTCGAGGTCGACGACATGCAGATGCATGGCGCCTGCCTCGGCAAAGAGGCGGGCCTGCGCGGCGGGGTCGTCGCCATAAACGGTGGCGCGGTTCATGTCGCCTTCGGCAAGGCGGACAACCTGCCCACCCTTGAGGTCGATTGCGGGAAATACGATCATGGAAGCAGCGCGTAGCACCGTCTATGCGGGACGAAAAGCACCCTTGGGCACATGGGTGATGCGGCAGGCAAGATCCGCCTCCCCCGACGCCACCACGAAATGGTCGCCCGCATCGGCGATGCCGGTGGTGAACACGACATTGTCGATATACATCGCATCGGACAGCGGCTGCGTCAGCGCTTCATTCGCCTCGATCAAGGGTTCATGCTGCGTGGCCAGCGTTTGCGACGGATCGCCGGGGTCGAGCAGCGACCAATAGGTCCGATAGGTGCCCACGATGCCGCCGGGCTCCACCCCGTGCCAGAGGGATAGCCAGCCGCGCATCCCCGCAATCTCGGTCAGGATCGGCGGCGTCCCCCCGCCCATGCGCGCGGTCGCGATCGTCGCGGCATGGGGACGGATGCCCGGCTTGTCATGGGGTTTCCAGTGCAGCGCGTCGGGGCTGCGGGACAGGTTGATCGACGGGCCGGCGCGCCATTCGCTCCCCGGCGGATAGGCGAAATAAAGATCGCCCAGCGGCCGCGTCTGCGCCCAGAACTTGCCATCGACCTGCCCTTCGAAGATCAGCATGTCCTTGTTCTGATGGTCGAGGACGATCCCCTCCAGCGTCCAGTCCAGCGCATTTTCGGAGGTATAGAGCGTGGTCGAATGCCGCTCCGGCGAGACGGAGCAGGTCGTCATGTAACAACGCTCGCCCACGCGCGAAATCCGCGCATCCTCCACGCCATAGCATTGATAAGCGGCAGCAGGCGCAATGGCGCGGTCGTAATGGACGGCGACCACCTGCAACCCGTCCGCAGACAATTCCACCGGCAAAAGCCATGACAGGCTGGTCAAGGCCATCACCTTCCACCCGCCGCCCGGCACCATGAACTTGCGCGGGTCGGCGGTGTCCACCTCGGTGAGCGGCCATGAATCGAGCCGGTATGCGCCGCCGTCCCACCGGATCGCGCGAATATGGCCATCGTGCTTCGGGTGACGCAAGGCCTCCGCCACCCGCACCATGAGCAGCAGATTGCCATTGGCAAGCCGTGTCATCCCCGGATTGAACGCACCCAGCACGTAGGTTTCGGCATCGAACGCTCCCGCCATCGGCGAACGGGACAGATCGACGTCGCCGGGCGCGAAGACCAGCCGGTCAGTCCGGTACTCAGGCATCGGTGTCGCGCTGCACCAGCACCATTTCCTGCACCACGGTGCGGCGCGGCTGCGTCAGGGCGAAATGAACGCCGACGGCGATGTCCTCGGCCCGCATCATGGTCTGCGCGTTGATACGCTCGGCCTGCTTTTCGGGCGGGATGTCGGGCTTCTGCATGTCCGATCCGGTGAGCGCCGGCACGATCAGCGTGACCTTGATCCCTTCCTGCGAAACCTCGCGGCGCAGCGCCTCGGCAAAACCGTGGATGCCCGACTTGATCCCCGCATACACCGTCGATCCGCCGCCCAGCTTGTGCACCGAATAGCTGCCGATCATGACGATATCGCCATGGTCCCGCATGTGGGTCACGGCCTTGTGCGCGCCGACGACATATTGCGTGAAATCCTGCGCGATGGCATAGCGCAGTTCATCCTCGTCCACGTCGGTCAGGCCGCCATAACCCGCCGCCGCGTTCAGCACGGCAATGTCATAGCCGCCCAGCGTCGCCTCGGCCTCCCGGTAAAACCGGTCCAGCCCGTCCTTCGTCGCGAGGTCGCAGGCGATGCCATGGCCGGTGCCCACTTCCGCAATGCGGGCGAGCGCGTCGGCAAGGTGATCCTCGTCCCGGCCGCAGATGAACACCTCCACCCCTTCGGAGGCGAGCAGCACCGCGATGGCGCGCCCGATGCCGGTGGTGCCCCCGGTGACGATCGCCTTTCGCCCGGTGAGCGGGGTGCGGGCGGTGTGCGCGTCGGACGCGTTCGTCGGCGTGGTCGTATCGGTCATGCGGGAAATTCTCCTTCGCCTTCGCAAAGGATCGGCAGGCGCGCAGGTTCCCGATGCAATCCGGGTTCAGGGCCGCCAGTCGAGAAAGCGTTCAAGCAGCGCGATGCCGTAACGCTGGCTCTTTTCCGGGTGGAACTGCACGCCGAGCAGGTTGTCGCGCGCCACCGCCGCCGTGATCGCCCCGCCATGATCGGTCAGCGCGGCAATATCGCGCCCGTCGTCGGCGGCGAAATGATAGCTGTGCAGGAAATAGGCCTCGCCATCCTCGATCAGCTCGGCGCCGTCGTGATGGCGCATTGGCGCAACGTCGTTCCATCCCATGTGCGGCACCTTGATCGCCGGATCGGTCACGGCAATGGCGCGCACCTCCCCGCCGATCCAGTCGAGCCCGTCATGCACGCCGCGTTCGACCCCGCGCGTGGCCAGCAATTGCATGCCCACGCAAATGCCGAGGAACGGCGCCCTGCCGGACAGGACGCGTTCCTCCATCGCGGCGACCATGCCGTCGATGCTGCGCAGGGCATTGGCGCATGCCCCGAACGCGCCGACGCCGGGCAGCACGACGCGTTCGGCATCGCGCACCGTTTCGGGGTCGGCGGTCACGCGAATATCGCCCGCGCCCGCGGCTTTCAGCGCATTGGCGACCGAATGAAGGTTGCCCGCGCCATAATCGATGAGAGCAAGATGCCCGCCCAAGCGATCAGACCTCCAGCGTGCCGGAGCCGAGCATCCCCTTGGTCGAGGGGACGGCATCGGCCTTGCGCGGGTCGATTTCGACCGCCTGCCGCATGGCGCGGGCGAAACCCTTGTAGATCGCCTCGATGATATGGTGGTTGTTCTGCCCGTAGAGGAGCTCGATATGCAGCGTGATGCCGCACGCCTGCGACACCGAATGGAACCAGTGGTCGAACAGCTCGGTATCCATCTCGCCGAGCCGGCTCTGCGAAAAGCCGGCCTTCCATACCAGATACGGCCGTCCCGAAATGTCGAGCGCCACGCGCGCCAGCGTTTCGTCCATCGGCGAATAGGCGGTGCCGTAACGGCTGATTCCCTTGCGGTCGGCCAAGGCCTGGTCGAGCGCCTGTCCCAGCGCAATGGCGCTGTCCTCGACCGTGTGATGCTGATCGACATGCAGGTCGCCGTCGATCCGCATCCGCACGTCGATCAGCGAATGGCGGGAGAATTGCTCCACCATGTGATCGAGAAAACCGATGCCGGTCGAAATGTCGTAAAGCCCGGTGCCATCGAGATCGACCGAAACGTCGATGTCGGTTTCGTGGGTCTTGCGCTTGATATGGCCTGTCCGCATGCGCCCGCTATAGGCACGCGGACAGGCGGCGCAACCTGTTTTGCCGCTTGACCGGAGGCGGACGGGTTGCCAATTCAGCACGCATGACAGAGACCCCGCCAGACAGCATGATCCCCTATGACGAAATCGTGCAGGAAGCCCTGCGTGCCGTCGTGGGCCGCGTATTGGGACAGGTGCAAGCCAATGGCAGCGTCCTGCCCGGCGGACACCATTTCTACATCACCTTCAAGTCGCAGGCGCCCGGCGTCGACATTCCCGACCATCTGCTCGCGCGTTTCCCCGATGAAATGACCATCGTGTTGCAGAACAAGTTCTGGGACCTGGTCGTGGCCGATGATTTCTTCTCGGTCGGGCTGAGCTTCAACCAGATGCCGGCAAAGCTGGTCATTCCCTACGCCGCGATCACCGCTTTTGTCGATCCGGCGGTGGATTTCGGCCTTCAGTTTCAGCCCGTCGGCCATGATGCGGAGCCCGAACCCCACGAGGATGCGAACAATGACGCAATCCGCGGGCCGGGGGCCGATGCGGAACAGGGCGGCAATCCGGGCGTTGATGATACGACCGATGGCGATGACGGCTCCAATGTCGTGACCGTCGATTTCGGAAAGAAGAAATAGGGGGCTCGACGCGTTTTCGTTGTGGGGCCAGATTTTACCAGCCCTGATTTGAACAGCGAGGAATTCCCATGGCCAAGCGTCGCCGCCTTCCGGGTATCAGCCCGAACCCGATGACCAATCTGATCATCACCGACATCGTCCTGCGCGGGGTGGGCCGGCTCACCCGGCGCGTGGCGGAAAAGCAGCTCTTGAAGGTCCGCTATAACGACAGCGCCGCCGACAAGGTGGTCAAGGGCCGCTCGCTCCCGCGCATGCTGTCCTCGGCCGTGCTGGCCCGCGTGGCGACAGGCTCCGTGCCCGGCGCGCTGGCGGTTGGCGGCGGGCTGGTCGCCAAGACGATCTACGACCGCGCCCGCGGCAGCGATGCCAAGCGCGAAGGCCGCAAGCAGGTGCGCAAGCAGATCCGCGAAGGCCGGTCCAAGGGCTGATCCCCCGGTTTTTCCAGGACCCTAATTTCGCCATGAGGGCTGTCCCGGCTTGACCGGGGTGGCCCATGGCGCGCATCTGCCGCCATGGACAGAACTTCAGATTCGCCCGACACCGGCACGCACGAACGCCCCGCCCTGCAACGCCGGGGCCTGATGTTCATCCTGTCCTCGCCCTCGGGAGCGGGCAAGACCACCATCGCGCGCAAGCTGCTCACCGCCGATCCCGCGCTCGCTTTGTCGGTATCGGCGACGACGCGCCCGATGCGTCCGGGCGAGGTCGACGGACGGGATTACCATTTCGTCAGCCGCGAAAAATTCGACGCGATGATCGACGACAGCGCCTTTCTCGAATGGGCGCATGTCTTCGGGCACAGCTATGGCACGCCGAAATCGCACATCTGGGCCGGATTGAAGGAAGGGCAGGACTTCCTTTTCGACATCGACTGGCAAGGGACGCAGCAATTGCACCAGCGGGCCGAGGCGGACGTGGTGCCGGTCTTCATCCTGCCCCCCAGCATCGACGAATTGCGCCGCCGCCTGACCGCGCGGGCCACGGACGATCCTCAGGTCATCGACGCCCGGATGGAACGCGCCCGCGCCGAAATCAGCCACTGGCACGATTACCAATATGTCGTCGTGAATGACGATATCGACGCCTGTTACCGCCAGGTCCGCCAGATTCTGGAGGCGGAACGCCTGCGCCGCGCGCGTCAGACGGGGCTCGTCCGTTTCGTGCGCGAACTGACCGAGGATGGCAATCGGGCCTGAGGGGGTTTGACGCCGCCGCAATCCCGGCGGATCAGAAGCGGTGGGACCATTGCATCGCGACGCCCTTATCCGCGGGGAAGTCGGCGATATGGCCGGGGTCGGTCCTGTAATAAAGGCTCGCCGCCATCTCACCCAGCACGGTGCGCCCGCGCCATGCGATCTCGGTCGCGATTTCCCGCCCGGTGGGTGCAAGCGCCAGCGTGCGAACGCCGAAAACCGCCTGCTCCCGGTCGTAATCCCACGATACCGGCAGGTTGAAACGCACGCCCCCACCCGTCACGCGCAGCGGTTGCGATAGGCGCAGGGCCAGCGCGTCGCCCGATCCGAAGACGCCCCGCCGTTCCAGATCCACGTTCCATGCATTGGCGGACAGGCGCGATCCCCCTGCCACCGCGCCCGATTCGCGGGCATGGGTAAAGGCATGCCGATAACCGCCGCCGAGCCGCCATCGATCGCCTATCCGCCAGCCGAACCCGCCATCCAGCATCACGCTATCGGCGCCGCCCTGCCCCAGTGCGGCGTGGAAACGGCTGCCCAGAATGGTGCGATCCTCTGCCATCCAGCCGAGCGAGAGGCCGATGTCGACATCCTTCCATTGCCGGTCGAGCGTCGCGGCAAAGCGCGTCATCCGGTCGGGCCGGACCCGCGCATCGCGCAACGCGTCGCGGTCGGGCATCTGCCACAATGTCCCGCCCTCGGCGCTCAGCGTGAGGCCGAAATCGCCGAGTTCGCGGCGCAAGGCGAGCGCGGCATCGGTGCGCGCGATCACGCCAAGCTCGCCGCGCGCATCGCCCGCGATCATGAAGGCGGGCTGCTGCGCGCCTTGGAGCATCGCCTGCAATCCCTCCGCGCCTTGTCGGAACCCGAAGGCAACCTTGGTATCCGGCGCAAGCCGCGCCGATACGCCCGCGGCCAGGACCTGCGCCTGCCGGCCCTGCTCCTCGGTCAGGGTGAGGCGCGACACCGGGTCGGGCGCCTGTGTCGAATCGTTCGATATGGTAAAGCCCAAGGCGACTTTCCCGGCATCGAACGCCAGGTTGCGCGTCGTCCCCGCCATCGCGCGGTGCAGGCGCGGCGTCGGCGAGGCCTCCCGTAGCGAGGCGGCAAGATCCATCGCATAGGCACGGTCATATCCATCCAGAATCACCGCGCCCATCCGGGCACCTGCGGCCGCATCGCCCATCGCCGTGCCGGTGGTCCCGCCGACGTCGCTCAAGCTGACCGGCGTGGCGGAACCGGCGAGCGTGGTCGCCCCCTGCGGCGCGAACGCCGCGGCGATGTCGAGCAGCCCGCGGCCATAGATGGCATCGGCACCCGGATCGCCCAGATCGCGCGCACTGTTGAGCAGAATCTCGACAATCTGATCGCCCGAAAGATTGGGAAACGCCTGCGCCAGCAAGGCCACGGCGCCCGAAATCTGCGGCGCGGCAAAGCTGGTGCCCGACACGACATAGACAAAGCTCGTGCCGTCCTCCTCCGTCGTGAAAACCTCCCCGTTTTCATAGACGCAGCACACGCGCCCGCCCCGCGCGGAGAGAAAGGATGCGGCGAAACTTCCGGCCCGGTTGCTGAAATCCGAAATGCGATTGTCGGCATCGACCGACCCGGCAATGATAACGTTGGCGGGCGCCCCGCTCAACGTATCGGTGGCGAAGGGATCGGGATTGTCCGGGTCGATATCCACGTCGGTGGAATCGCCGTCATTGCCCGCCGACACGACCACCACGACGCCCATGGCCGCCGCACGCGCCACCGCGTCGCGCACCTCGCGCCCCGCCCTGCCGCCGCCGAGCGAGAGATTGACCACCCGCGCGCCCGCGTCGGCGGCGCGATTGATGCCGGCGGCGATGGCCCGGTCGCCGAAGGTGCAACCGGTGGAGGGATCTTCGGGATCTTCGGTGGCGCAGCTGCCCGGCGTGTCGGCGCGCAGGGCGATGATCGTCGCATCATACGCGATGCCGATCACGCCTGTATCATTGCGAGCCGCCGCCGCGACCAGTGCGACCTGCGTCCCGTGCCCGTCCTCTGATTCCAACCCGCGACCTCCGGCGACATCGGCGGATGCGGCGGACAGGCGCCCGGCAAATTCCGGATTGTCCGGGTCGATGCCGGTATCGACGATCCCGATCGCGACACCCTTGCCGGTCACGCCCTTCTGCCAGGCGGAGATGACATTATGCTGCTCCGGCCCGTCCGAGCGGCGATATTCCGCCGTATCGAAATTGGTCGGCACCGGCGTGAAGGTCGGGGTCGGGGTTGGACTAGGAGTCGGTGTGGGCGTGGGCGTCGGGCTGGGCGCAGGCGTAGGCGTCGGGCTGGGCGCGGGTGTTGGCGTCGGCGTCGGCGTCGGCGTGGGCGTGGGTGCCGGCGTCGGCGCCGGGGTTGGCGCGGGACTGGGCGCAGGGCTCGGCGCGGGGGCTGGCGGCGGCGCGGGCGTGCTCGTCATGCCGCCACCACCGCTGCCGCACGCCACGAGCAGCATCGAGCCCGACAGCGCCCAAGCCCATTTGCCATGCCGCGAGGGCTGTGCGTTTCGACCCGGCATTCTCGTCATGCGTTGTTTCGTCCCTGCCCCGTCTGCGTCTCTTCGATCCTTGCCCCGGCCTCCCTCCGCCCCATCGAAAGGTCGTCCGATCTTGCCGATAGCGCAGCGAGCGTGCATCGAAGCTGAACGATGGCCTGCGTAACCGCCCTAGGCTCTTGTCCTGTCGCGATACGGGCGATAGGCGAACCATCGCAAACCATTGGCCCCACCGGGCCGTCGCCAGAGGATGCCGCCCATCATGACCGATCACGCCGACCTGATATCGCAAATCGACGCCGCGTTCGAGGACCGCGCCAATGTCACGCCCGAAAGCGTCGACGTCCGCCGTCCGGTCGAGGCCGCGCTGCAAATGCTCGACAATGGCGAGGCGCGGGTGGCCGAACGCGGTGCCGATGGCGAATGGGTGGTGAACCAGTGGCTGAAAAAAGCGGTGCTGCTGTCCTTTCGCCTGAATGACAATGAAATCGTGCCGGACGGTTCGGGCGGCGCGCCCGCCTATGACAAGGTGCCGTCGAAATTCGCCGGATGGACCGATGCGCGTTTCGAAGAAGCCGGTTTCCGGGTCGTCCCCGGCGCCGTCGCGCGGCGGGGCAGCCATATCGGCAAGGGCGTCGTGCTCATGCCCAGCTTCGTCAATATCGGCGCGTTCGTCGACGAAGGCGCGATGATCGACACCTGGGCGACCGTCGGCAGCTGTGCGCAGATCGGCAAGAACGTGCATCTGTCGGGCGGCGCGGGCATTGGCGGCGTGCTCGAACCGTTGCAGGCGGATCCGGTCATCATCGAGGACGGCGCCTTCATCGGTGCGCGTTCCGAAGTGGCCGAGGGCGTGCGCGTGGGCGAAGGCGCGGTTCTTTCCATGGGCGTGTATCTGGGCGCATCGACCCGCATCGTCGACCGTGCGACGGGCGCGGTGCACACAGGCTACGTTCCGCCCTATTCCGTGGTCGTGCCGGGCACCATGCCGGGCAAGCCGCTGCCCGACGGGAGCGAGGGGCCGTCGCTCTATTGCGCGGTCATCGTGAAAACCGTGGATGCGCAGACCCGCGGCAAGACCGCGATCAACGAGTTGCTGCGCCCGTAACACGCAGGCGCAGATCCATGGCGGCGGAGGAACGAAACCGCGCCGTCATGCGTTCGAATACCACTGTTATAAATCCCTGACAGGCCGTATCGCTGGGCGGGGATCAGACTTCAATCTTGGACAGGAGCCTCAAATACCATGGAACGCCACGGCGAAGAAGTTGACGTATCGACCACCGAAGCGCGCGCGGGATCGACGCCGCATATCGTGCGCTGGGTGCTGATCATCAGCCTCGTTTTGATCGTGGGCGGCATGTCGGCCATCTGGATTTTCGGCGCGGCCACGACCGAGGATGATGTCGCCAGCGGCACTGCCCCCGAACAGCCTGTCCTGCCCGCCGGCGCCGCCGCGCCGAATGAGCCTGGCGATGCGTCCGATACCGCGATCCCCGGCGTCGGCACCGAGGGCGAGGAACCGGAGATGGTCGACCCGCAATAACGAAAGGAGCCGGCATCATGGCCGAGAACAAGTTTCAGAAAGACCAGTATGTCGCGTGGAACTGGGGCAACGGCACCGCGAAGGAACAGGTAAAGGAGCGTTTCGAGCGTGACGTGGAACGCACGCTCAAGGGCTCCAAGGTCAAGAAGAACGGCACCGAGGACAATCCTGCCTATCTCATCAAGCAGGAAGACGGTGACGAGGTTCTGAAACTCGGGTCCGAGCTTGAGGCGGCGAACTGATGCCGGCAAAATCCAAGGCACAGCAGAAGGCCGCCGGCGCGGCCCTTTCGGCAAAGCGCGGCGAGACGAAAGTCTCCGACCTTCAGGGCGCGTCGAAGGACATGTACGATTCCATGTCGGAGGACGAGCTGGAGGATTTCGCCTCCACCGACCGGAAAGACCTTCCCGAAAAGAAGGACTGACCCGCGGTGGACGACGACGAGAAGAAGGAATGCCGCAAGCAATTCGGCGACTGCGTGAACATGCAGCCCAAGGAGCTTGAGGAATGGCTCGACACCGACGAATCGAAATCGGTCGGTGACAGCGATGGCGGCGAAAGCACCGGCCATCGTTCGGGCCGCCGCATCGTCGAGATCAAGCGCCGCAATGTCGATGAACTCACCGATGCCGATTACGACCATATGCAGAAGGTAATCGGCTACATCCATCGCCACCTGGAACAGCGGCCCGATGGCGATGTCGAGGATACGAACTGGCGCTATTCGCTCATGAACTGGGGGCATGATCCGCTGAAATGAGCGGGTCTGCATCCGCGCTCACCCGCTTTGTCGAGGCACAGGACAGCATTTACGAACGTGCGCTTGGCGAATTGCGCGATGGGGCGAAGCGGTCCCACTGGATGTGGTTCGTCTTTCCGCAGATTGCCGGCTTGGGCCACAGCGCGATGGCGCGCCGCTATGCCATTGCCGATGCGGCGGAGGCGCGCGCCTATCTGCGGCACGATGTGCTCGGCCCGCGCCTCATCGCATGCACCGATGCCGTTCTCGATTGGGCGGGACGACGCGGCGCGGTGGAGATCATGGGCGAAGTCGATGCGATGAAACTGCGCAGTTCGATGACCCTGTTCGAGGCGTACAGCGATACGCCGACGACCGGCCAACGCTTTGGCGCGGTAATCGACGCATTTTACGATGGGCAGCGCGACGCGGCGACCCGCGCGCGCCTCGGCCTATAAACGTTCGGCGAGGGCAATTGCGGCGGCAGGTGCGCGTTCCTTCGCCCCGTCGATGACGAAAACATAGACGTCGTCCATAGCCCCCATGCGCGCCGGGGTGATCCGGTTGACGCCATTGGGAGCGACCCCCTGGTCCTAATCCGCCGCGATACGGGCCATGTCGTCCAGCGCCGCATCCTCATATCCGGCGGCAAGGTCGGACCGCGCCCCCTTCAACCGCATATAGCCAAGCCCACCCGAAAGATCGGCAATCGCCAGCCCGCCCGGCCCGTCGACATAGGCGATGGCAATATCGTACGCCCGCGCCAGATCGACAAATTCGGCGCAGCGGAAGCTGTCATGCTGCACCTCCATCACGTGCCGCAGCGGCAGGCCGTCCCGTTCGCGGGGGATAAGCGCGAAAAACGCAGCCAGATCCTCGGCATCGAACGCGCGGTAATCGGGCAATTGCCACAGGATCGGGCCCAGCGCATCGCCCAGCTCGGTCAACCCCTGCGCAAAGAACCGCTCGACCGCTTCGCCCGCGTCGGCGAGCTTGCGGCGATTGCAGATATAGCGCGATGCCTTGAGCGCGAAAACGAAACCGTCGGGCACATCCGCGCGCCATTCGGCGAACGTTTCAGGCTTTTGCAAACGGTAATAGGTCCCGTTCACCTCAATCGCGGAGAGCTGCCGCGACGCGAAATGCAGTTCCTTGCGGCGGGGCAGATCGTCGGGATAGAACACGCCCCCGCGCCAACCGCCAAAGCGCCAGCCGCCGATGCCTGTTCGAACGCTCATGGCTGCGCTATGCCCCGGCGATGGATAGGACGCGCCCCATTCGGCAAGGGAGAGGCAGGACCGCGGCGCGGTGGCTGCTCGCGCTTGCGTATTTCGTGGCGGGGGTGCTTCACCTCGCGGCGCCGGCGCCGTTTCTCGGCATCATGCCCGATGTGGTGCCCTGGCCCGAGGCGGTCGTGGCGTTGACGGGAATTGCCGAAATTCTCGGTGCGATCGGCATGGTGCAACCCGTGTCCGGCCGCCTGCGGAAGGCGGCGGCGGTCGGGCTTGCGCTTTATGCCGTGTGCGTGTTTCCGGCCAATATCAACCATTTCGCCATGGACATGGGCCTCGCGGATCACGGGCTTGGCCTTGCCTATCACCTGCCGCGCATGGTGGCGCAGCCGGTGCTGGTCTGGCTGGCATTGTGGTCCGGCGGCGTCATGGACTGGCCATGGCGCCGCCGGACCGGGTAGGTGCGGGCAATCAGCCCAGATGCTTCGAGACCTGCGCAGTCATCTTGAACATCGAGATCTTCTCGGTCCCGATGACCTTGCCGAGCTTTTCATCAGGCTCGATCATGCGCTTGTCATCCGCGGCCTGAAGATCGTGCTTCTTGATATATTCCCACACCTTCGCGGTCACTTCGCCGCGCGGCAGTGGCCCCTTGCCGACGATCGCTTCGAGATCCTCCGAAACGGCGACGGGCTTGTTGATAGCGTTATTCTTGGCAGCCATGTGCTGATCCTCTCGTTCGGGCGTCCTGATCGGAACCGCCCCTTGTGAATGTCAATCGTGGTCGTCGCCGTCTTCGCGGGCATAGGTTCCCGTCAGGACGGCCGCGGCGAGCACGTGCCCTTCCATCTGGCGAACCAGATCTGAACGGCCCGCGCCCGGCGGCAACGCCAGCGGCATGTCGACCGCGTAAAGCTGGAACACGTAATCATGGCTCCCGTGGCCCGTGGGCGGGTCGGGGAGCAGCCATTCGGCCTTCATGTAGGAATTCTTGCCGACCTTGGGCGGCGTTTCGCCTTCGAGCAGCTTGCCCCGCTGCGGCGCGAGGCCCCACACGAGCCAGTGACAGAACGGTTCGGCGCCCGGCGCATCGGGATCCTCGACGATGAGCACGAGCTCCTGCGTGCTGGGCGGCGGATCGCTCCACTCCAGCGGCGGTGCGACGGCATCTTCCTCGTCGGCGGTGAACGAGGGGTCCAGCGCGGCGCCATCCTGAAACGCGGGGGATTTCAGCGTGAAGCCCTTGGCTCCCAGCACATTCTCCCCGCCGAGACGGGCAATGGTCAGCTTGGCATGGCCGGCACGCACATTTTTAAGCGCAGAGCCCAGCCAGGCGGGTACTTTTTCAAGCATCGGGTTCGATTCTCCAACAGACAATGCCGCCACGTACGGGGACGCCCGCGACTTTCGAACCCATCAACGGTTTGTAGCCCCGGTCCGTTCCGGTCATTTCGAGCGTCCCTCATGGAGGAACGCGAAAAGCATGCCCCCGCCGTCATCCGGCGGGGGCGTGCCAGGGGGATCACGCCTCGGTGAGGTTGATCGCAGCCTTCTTGCCGTTACGGCCGGTTTCGACTTCGTAGTTCAGGCGCTGATCACGCTCCAGCGTGTGCATGCCGGCGGCCTGCACCGCGGAGATGTGGACGAAGCTGTCTTCGCCGCCATCTTCGGGCTGAATGAAGCCATAACCTTTTTCGGTGTTGAAGAATTTGACTGTACCAGTGGGCATAGATGTTTCCTTTCCAGAAACGATAGGTTTCCGCCCCGCAAAATCGCGGGCCGGGTCGTGCGTCATGTCGTCAAGAGAAAGGAAGTTGTCGTCAGAGGCGAGTTTTTGGCCCGACCGGCACCGATATATCCGTCGCAATTGTGACGTCAGCGATTGCATGGGTAGCACGCCCGCGCCCGTTCCGGCAAACGCATTCGGCGAACAGGGCCCATCATTCGTCGCGATTGCGCCGGCCGTCCGGCTCCTCCGCGACGCCTTTGAACGGCTCGCCGTCCGATTTCTGCTCCAGAACTGGCCCGCGGTGGCGCTGCCCTCTTCGCGGTCGCGCTTGGTCCAGCGTTTCGTCTGCGGGTTCCGCACCTGCGTGCGGTCGTCGATGGAACCGGCGCGGTGTCCCTTCCCCGTGTTCGTCGCCATGGCTGTATCCCGTCCTTTTCACATAACAAGAAGGGCGGGCCTGTGCATACAGGCCCGCCCCTTGGCAAATCATCGTTCCGTAATGCGCGATCAGCTCGGCATCAGGACCGCGTCGATGGCGTGGATCGTGCCGTTGGAGGCATCCATGTCGGCCTGCGTGACGGTTGCGGTATTGCCCGCCGCGTCGGTCAGGATGACATTGCCGCCCTCGGTCGTGGCGGTAAGCATCGCGCCGTTGACGGTCGTCAACTCGGCCGAACCGCCGCCCTGCTCGATCTGCTGCATCAAGGCTTCGGCGGTGACGTCGCCCGACACCACGTGATAGTTCAGGATGCCGGTCAGCTCTTCCTGGCCTTCAGGCGCGGTGAGTTCGGCCAGCGTGCCCTCGGGAAGCGCGTCGAATGCCTCGTTCGTGGGTGCAAAAACGGTGAAGGGACCGGGACCCGAAAGCGTATCGCCGAGGTTCGCGGCGGTAATCGCGCTCACCAGGGTCGAGAAATCGGAATTGCCCTGCGCCATCTGGACGATATTCTCGCCGTCCATGACCATCGTGTCGTCGGTGGCCATGGTATCCATGGTGGCGTCGGCTTCGGGCGCTTCGGCCGTGTCGCCACATGCGGACAGAGCCAGCGCAGCGGAAGCCATCAGTGCGGTTGCAATATGTTTCATGGTGAATCCTTTCGTGAACCCATTGTAGAATTTGCGGCCATTTCGGGCCGGGAATTGCTTCAACAACGAAAGGATGTCGGCATTCGTTCCAAGAAAGTGGCGAAACTGGGGCAAAACGCTTTCCGCGTGCTGAACCGCAAGGGTTTACGCCCGCATCAGGCCGGCCCGGTGAACTCCTCCGCCCCGGTCCAGCCGCAGCCAAGCCGCGTTTCATCGCCCAGTTGCAAGGTCACCGCAAAAGGATAGCGCCGCCCCGACATGCCGTCATTGCACGCCCCCGGCGTGGCGGCGAGCGTCAGGCTTTTCCCGTTCAACGTGCCGCTGAACGATACGCCGTTGCGCCCCGCAAACCGGTCCACCGCGATCGCCGTGTCGGACACGCCATCGTCCGCCGGCACGGTATAGGTGAGGACGCCGCCCGCCACCTCCCCGCTCCAGAACGGTTCGGTTCCGGTAAAATGGAGCGTCTCGTTTTCCGCAATGCCGGAAAAGGGGCGATTGTCATTCCTGTCGCCCGGCGCGCCATCGGGGGTGTCGCCGCCCGACTGGCACCCGGCAAGAGCGAGAGCGGCGAGCAGAGGGATGGCGATCCCCGTTCGCAGGGGGCGACAGACGCATGGTGTGCACGAATTCGACATGGCGCGCTTATCGGCGACGCGGGCGCCCCGCGCAACCGTGCCGTGATCGGTGCGGCGCGGGTTCAGAACGTCTTTTCAGGGCGGCGATCGCGGCTATGCCGCTCGCTCTTGCCGAAATGGCTCTGCAACCGCTGCGCCAGCGTGCTGGCGGCCTTGCGCGCGGCATCGTCCACCGTGGCGGCATGGGCGGTCACGCCGATGGGCTTGCCGCCCGCGGGGCGCGCCTCGATCGTGCAGGCCTTGTCGTCCGCGCCGCCTTTGGGGCCGTTTTCGTCGCGCACATGGATTTCCAGCCTGGTCAGGCGATCCTCGAACCGGGCGATCTTTTCGCGGACCTGCGCCTCGATCCGTTCGGCGACGTTTTCGGTGCCCATGACGCTGCTGTCGGAATTGAATTGCACATGCATGACGCGGTTCCTCTCGATTGTTTATACCAACCAAGATGGTGCGTTTCGCGCCGTTTGAAAGGACGCGCGGCGCCCGTTGCACAGTTTGTCACAATTGGTTCACACGGGTCGTTCGTACCTGCGACGCAAAGGCGCGGGGTCAGGGCGTGTCGCCCCCCTCACCCCCGCCGGCGATGCGGCGATGTTCGTCCACGCTGCGCCGCATTTCGCGCGCCTGCAGATGCAGCGCCTTGCCCGACAGGCGGATCTCGCGGCTCTGCTGAAAAAAGCCGAGGACGAGCCACAGGAACGCCAGCGGGCTGGACACCCCGCCGAGGAAATCGCCCAGCTCGTTGAGCCTGAGATCCGCCGGGTTCTGCCCCTGCCAGAACAGATAGGCGACCAGCCCCGCCACATAGAGCGCGGTAAGCGCGAGCCCGATCATGGGCAGGCGGCGGCGATCCTTGCGGTCCGCGTCCTGTTCCACGATCGAGTCCGTGCCGTCCATCGTGCGCTTACTCCGCCGGGCCGGTTTCGACCTCGTCCTCTGGAAGGTAGAGCCGGTCGCCCTTTTCCTTATAACGGCGGGACATTTCCTCCATCCCTTCCTCGGCGTTTTCGCGCGCCTCGGGCGGGGTTTCGCGGCGGATGTTTTCCGATGCGAGATAGCTGTCGCTGTTCTGCTTTGCCGCGAAATCGCGCACTTCCTGCGTGATCTTCATCGAACAGAACTTCGGCCCGCACATGGAACAGAAATGCGCGGTCTTCGCGCCTTCCGCCGGGAGCGTCTGATCGTGGTACTGCTCCGCCGTTTCGGGGTCGAGCGACAGGTTGAACTGATCCCGCCAGCGAAAATCGAAACGCGCCTTGGAAAGCGCATCGTCGCGCACCTTTGCCGCCGGGTGCCCCTTTGCCAGATCGGCGGCATGGGCGGCGAGCTTGTACGTGACGACGCCGACCTTCACATCGTCGCGGTCGGGCAGGCCAAGGTGTTCCTTCGGCGTGACGTAGCAAAGCATCGCCGTGCCGTACCAGCCGATCTGCGCCGCGCCGATGCCGCTCGTGATATGGTCATAGCCCGGCGCGATGTCGGTGACGAGCGGCCCGAGCGTGTAGAACGGCGCCTCGCCGCACGCCTCGAGCTGCTTCTCCATGTTTTCCTTGATCTTGTGCATGGGGACGTGGCCCGGCCCCTCGATCATGACCTGCACGTCCTGCTCCCACGCGCGCTTGGTCAGCTCGCCAAGGGTATAAAGCTCGGCGAACTGCGCCTCGTCATTGGCGTCGGCGATGCTGCCGGGGCGCAGGCCGTCGCCCAGCGAATAGGCCACGTCATACGCCTTCATGATCTCGGTAATCTCGTCGAACCGTTCATAGAGGAACGATTCCTTATGATGGGCGAGGCACCATTTCGCCATGATCGACCCGCCGCGCGACACGATGCCGGTCACGCGCTTGGCGGTCATCGGCACGTAGGGCAGGCGCACGCCCGCATGGATGGTGAAATAATCGACGCCCTGCTCCGCCTGCTCGATCAGCGTATCGCGGAAGATTTCCCAAGTCAGGTCCTCGGCAATGCCGCCGACCTTTTCCAGGGCCTGGTAAATCGGCACGGTGCCGATGGGCACGGGGCTGTTGCGGATGATCCATTCGCGCGTGTCGTGAATGTTGCGCCCGGTCGAAAGGTCCATGACCGTGTCCGCGCCCCAGCGGATCGACCAGACCATCTTGTCGACTTCGTTGGCGACGTCCGACGCGACGGCGGAATTGCCGATATTGGCGTTGATCTTGACGAGAAAATTGCGCCCGATGGCCATGGGCTCGGATTCGGGGTGGTTGATATTGCTGGGGATGATGGCCCGGCCGCGGGCGATTTCGTCGCGCACGAACTCGGGCGTCACGTAATCGGGAATCTCCGCGCCCCAGCTTTCCCCGTCGCGCACATGGTCCCGCACCATCGCGCGGCCGAGGTTTTCACGCTCCGCCACATATTCCATTTCCGGGGTGATGATGCCGCGGCGGGCATAGTGCATCTGGCTGACATTGGCGCCGGCCTTTGCGCGCAGCGGGCGTTTCACGACATTGGGGAACGGGGGGACGCCGCCGCTGCGGTCGGGGCCGAGCTGTCCATTGTCCTCCGGCCTGACCTCGCGCGCGTCATATTCCTCGACATCGCCGCGGCCCAGAATCCATTCGCGGCGAAGCTGCGGGAGGCCGCGATTGATGTCGATGTCGGCATCCGGGTCGGTATAGGGGCCGGAGGTGTCGTACACGCGCACCGGCGCTTCCTTCGCCGTCGGCTCCAGCCGGATTTCGCGCATGGCGACATGGATGCCATGTTCCTTCGTCGGGCCGATGTGGATCTTGTGGCTGCCGCGAATGGGCCCGGTGGTGACGCCGATGGCGCCGTTCTTGCCGGGCTGGCTTTCCAAGGGGGAGTTGATGTCGGCCATGTGCGCTTCCTCTTTCCCGGCGGGAAAGCGTGCGGGCATTGCCGGGCAAGGACCGCCACTCCCTCCGCCTGTCTTAACAGGTTCAGGTTCGACGGGTCGCGGGGCGCTAAGCCCGCCTCTCAGCCCAAGCAGGCTCCCCGGTGGATGGGCTGCGTTCTACCCGCTTCGAGGCGCGAGGTAAAGCATTGCCGGGCGGCGCCATCGCGCTTGCGCCCCGGCCTGTCCCGTGTAAGCAGGCGGTAATGGGCCGGACATTCGATATTCTCATCGCGGGCGGCGGGCTTTCGGGCGGGCTGATCGCGCTGACCCTGCGCCGGCTTCGTCCCGAATTGTCGGTGGGCGTGGTGGAACGCGGGGCTGCGATCGGCGGCCATCATCTGTGGTCCTTTTTCGAAAGCGATATTGCGCCCGAACATCGCGCAATTCTCGACCCGTTGATCGCGATGCGGTGGGACGATGGCTACGACGTCGTCTTTCCCGAATATCGCCGCATGTTGCGGACGCCTTATCGCACGATCGCCTCCGAAAATCTCGACAGGGCGGTGCGCGATGCGCTTGGTGGCGACGCGATGGTAACGCGGGCCGACATCGCGGCGCTGGACGCCGACGGCGCCACGCTGAGCAATCAGCAGCGGATCGCGGCCAAGGGCGTGATCGACGCACGCGGACTGGCCCGGGGCGATCTTGCCCCTCTCACCGGTGGGTGGCAGAAATTCGCCGGGCGCATGCTGACCCTGCGCGCACCCCACGGTGTCACGCGCCCGGTGGTGATGGATGCCGACGTGGCGCAGCACGATGGCTATCGCTTCGTCTATCTCCTCCCGTTTTCGGACCGCGAGATATTCGTCGAGGATACCTATTACAGCGATACGCCCGACCTCGACCGGGACACGCTGACCCGCCGGATCGACGCCTATGCCGCGCGGCGCGGGTGGCGCATCGAGACCGTCACGCGGGAGGAAACCGGCGTCCTGCCGGTGGTGGCCGGCGGCGATTTCGATGAATTTCTCGGGCGCCGCGCGGGCGACGTCGGCGTGGCGGGCGTGCGCGCCGGATTGTTTCAGCCGCTCACGAGCTATTCGCTTCCCGACGCGGTGCGGTTCGCGCATCACGTCGCCGCCCTGCCCTCCCTCGACAGCGCGTCGCTGGCCGCGGCGAGCCGGGATTACGCGGCGCGGCACTGGCGGCGCGGGCGGTTCCATCGCATGTTGACCGCGATGCTCTTCGATGCGGCGGAGCCGGAGGAGCGATACAAGGTTCTGCAAAGGTTCTATACTTTGGATGAAGGTTTGATAGAGCGGTTCTATGCCGGTCGGGGCACGGGGCGCGATGCCCTGCGCATTCTTTCGGGAAAACCGCCCGTGCCGGTCCGGCGCGCCATCGCCACGCTTTCGGGCATGCGCGGCCCCGCCTCCCTTTCGCTGCCCACGGAGAACACGCAATGAACACCACCACAGCGGACGGCGATACGCCCATGCGCCGCGCGGCGGTGATCGGCGCAGGGTTCGGCGGGCTCGCGCTCGCCATCCGGCTGCAATCGGCGGGGGTCGCGACCACGGTGATCGAGGCGCGGGACAAGCCGGGTGGCCGGGCCTATCACTGGGAACGGGACGGCTTTACCTTCGATGCCGGGCCGACGGTCATCACCGATCCCGATTGCCTGGCCGAATTGTGGCGCCTGTCCGATCACGACATGGCCGACGATATCGAATTGCAGGAAGTGCAGCCGTTCTACCGCCTCCATTGGGAGGATGGCACCACCTTCGATTACACCAACGACATCCCGAAACTCGCCGCCGAGATTTCCAAGCTCAACCCCGCCGACCTCGCCGGATACGAGGAATTCCTCCAATATTCGGCCGCGGTTTACGAGGAAGGCTATGTGAAGCTCGGCCACGTCCCCTTCCTCAGCTTTGCCAGCATGATGAAGGCCGCGCCCGCCATGATCAAGAACCAGGCGTGGCGCTCGGTCTATTCCATGGTGTCGAAATACATCAAGAACGAGAAACTGCGCGAGGCGCTCTCGTTCCACACGCTGCTCGTCGGCGGCAATCCGATGAGCACGAGTGCGATCTACGCTCTCATCCACAAGCTGGAGAAGGATGGCGGCGTGTGGTGGGCCAAGGGCGGGACCAACCGGCTGATCGCCGCGATGGTGCGCCATTTCGAGCGGATCGGCGGCACGGTCCGGATCGGCGATGCGGTCGCGTCCATCGACACGGTCGGCAACCGCGCCACCGGCGTCACCACGAACAGCGGCTGGCACGAGAATTTCGACGCGGTGGCCACCAATGGCGATTTGATGCACAGCTATCGCGACCTGCTGTCCGAAAATCGCCGCGGCGCGAAAATGGCGAAATCGCTGGCGAAGAAGAAATGGTCGCCCAGCCTCTTCGTCGTGCATTTCGGGGTCGAGGGGACATGGCCAGGCATCCCGCATCACATGATCCTGTTCGGCCCGCGCTACGAAGGCTTGCTCGACGATATCTACAAGCATGGCGTGTTGCCGCGCGATTTCTCGATCTATCTCCACCATCCCAGCGTCACCGACCCGTCGATGGCGCCCGAAGGGATGAGCACGTTTTACGCGCTCGTGCCCGTGGCGCATCTGGGGCAATTGCCGGTGGACTGGGTCGCGGTCGGCAAGGAGCTGGAAAAGCGCGTGCTGGACGAGGTGGGCCGCCGGCTCATCCCCGACATCCATTCGCGCATCGTGACGAAGTTCCACTATACCCCGACCGATTTTTCGAACGATCTGTCCGCCCATCTGGGCAGCGCGTTCAGCCTGCAGCCGATCCTCACGCAGAGTGCGTTTTTCCGTGCGCACAACCGCGACGATGAAATCGGCAATCTCTATATCGTGGGTGCGGGCACGCATCCGGGCGCGGGCATTCCCGGCGTCGTCGGCAGCGCCAAGGCGACGGCGCGGCTGATGCTGTCGGATCTCGCGCGGGGCTGAACCGGGATGGCGGGGGACGCATGGTTACCATAGCGGCGCGATCCGAGCTTGTCGCGCATGCCGCGGATACGATCGCGCGCGGCTCGACAAGCTTTGCGGTGGCCAGCCGCCTGTTCGGGCGGCGGGAGCGGGAGCGCGTATGGCTGCTCTATGCCTGGTGCCGGGCGTGCGACGATCTCGCCGATGCGCAGGACATGGGCGGCGCGCTCGGCGATCAAAGCAATCCGCACGAACGGCTCGCCACCATCCGTCAGCGCACCGCATTGGCGTTGCAGGGGGTGGCGACCGGCGATGCCAGTTTCGACGGGTTCGGCGTGGTGGCGCGCGAATGCGGGATCACCGCGGCCGATGCCGATGACGTGATCGCGGGCTTCGCTCTCGACAGCGAGGACTGGCGCCCCCGGACCGAGGCCGACATGATGCAATATTGCTATCACGTCGCGGGTGCGGTGGGGGTGATGATGGCGCTGGTCATGGGGGTGCCGCGTTCGGACGAGGATACGCTCGACCGCGCATGCGATCTCGGCCTCGCGTTTCAGCTCGCCAATATCGTGCGCGATCTGTGGGAGGATGATGCGGCGGGGCGGTGCTATCTCCCCATCGAATGGCTGGTGGAGGCGGATATTCCGCCGGGACAGCATATGAAGCCGCATTACCGCGCCGCTCTCGTCGATCTGGTCGCGCATGCCTGCGCCATCGGGCGCTGTCACGAGGCGTCGGCACGGGTCGGCGCCGGGCGGCTGCCGTTCCGGGCGCGCTGGGCAATCCTGTCGGCGACGGGGATTTACGGCGACATCGCACGCATGGTCGAAAGCGCAGGACCGAACGCATGGAACGCGCGGGTGCACACCGGTGCACTGAGCAAGGCAGGCTGGGTCGCAAAATCGGTCGTCGCGGCCATGCGGCCCCCGCCGCGCGATTGCGGCGAGACGGCGCGTGGCCGGCTGTGGACCCGGCGGCAACTGGCGGAAAGGGCGCGGGGATGATGGGGAACCGGCGCCAGTCGCGCTATGCGAAGCGCAAGCCCGACATCGCGTTCTGGCCTGAAAAGCGGCGCCCGAATTACGGGGCGTGGATGGTGGTTGCGGCCTCTGCGGTCCTGATCGTGCTCGGGCTGTGGCTGCGGTTCGATCCCGGCCTGTTTTCGCCCGCACGCCCCGAACAGGTCGCGTCCCCTGCGCCCGGCCCTGCCGACGATCTGCGCCAGCAATTCGTGATGTGCGACGGCCCGGCGCGCACCAATTGCGTGGTCGATGGCGACACGTTCTGGATGGATGGGGACAAGATCCGGATCGCCGACATCAACACGCCGGAAACCAGCACGCCGGAATGCGACGCGGAGCTGGCCCTTGGCGAGCAGGCGACGCTGCGCTTGCAGGAATTGCTCAACGCCGGTCCGTTCAGCCTCGCTCGGATCGACCGCGATACCGACATGTACGGGCGCAAGCTGCGCATTGTGGAACGCGGCGGGACATCGCTCGGCATGATCCTGGTGCGCGAAGGGCTGGCGGAGGAGTGGCAGGGGCACCGTTCGGGCTGGTGCTGAACCCCGGTACCGAACCGCTGTTCTGAACCCTTGCGTAGCGCGGCGTTAAGCGGGCGTTCGCTTTCGCCTCTTAATTTAATGCGTGAAAAGCACGGAACGCTTTTCGTCGCTGGCGTTGATATTGACATGAGCGTATCTGTCCAACTGCACGAGATCACCGGCGCGAACGACGCCGAGGAAGCATTCATCCGCGAATCGGTCCGGCTCCTGCGCGAAGCGGTGTCGATGCCCGGCTTCGGCGCCAGCGTCCGAAAGGCCGATTACGGCGACACGCAGTGGAAGGGCGCGCATGGCTCCGTCCGCCGCCTCACCGGCGAGGAGATCTGGCAACGCGTGCAGATCGGGCAGGAAGCCGGCGTGACCGGCGACCACACGCTCAACCTGTCCATCGCGGTCGTGGATCTGCCCGGCCCGGACAGCAACAGCGACGGTCCACCCGTCATCGGCGCGACCGAGCTTGGCACGCTTCCCATCCGCACCGCGCGCTGGTTCCTGTCGCAATGCATGATCGCCGGGGACCATGTGAACATGGCCGCGCATCTGATGCATCAATGGATGCACGTGTCGGGCTTCGTCCATGGCGCGGACGGGCACGACAGCCGCGATGCCCCCGCCATTCTGGGCCGGTTGGTCCGCCGCGCGCTCGAATGGAATTACGGCGACAGGATCGATGCCGAAATCACCGCCATGTTGATCGGCGGGCACACTGGCTGTTCATGCAAATTGCCAGCCGAGAAAACGCAGACGGCCATCGCCTGATCGGGCGCGGCCTTTCGGCATGGGCCTTCGCGCGATCAACGGGTTTCGCGCGCTGCGCCGTTTCATTCTGGCGTGACGCCGCCTATGTTGGGGCGAATGTCCGCCCCCCTTCCCCCTGATACCACCGGCCTCGCCGATGCGCTGGCCCTGCCGGCCCTGCATGCGAGCCATTCGGGGTGCTGGCTCGCCTCGCGCGACGGCGAGGTGCGCGGTCTTTCGCGGGGTGAGGCGATCATGGCGGCGGCGGAAACACCGCTGCTGATGCTGAATGCGCCGCTGGTGGCGAGCCGGCTCGGCTATCCCGAATTGTCGGGGCTGGATCTGCTCGAACTGTTTGCCTTCGTTCACCCGGCCCGCTTCATGGTGCCCACGCCCCGCGGGCTGGCCGAAGTTCTAGGCCTCGCCATTCCGCACGACGAGGCCGAAGTGCCGCATCTGCTCGCCCGTGCGGCGGGTGTGCTGTTCGCGCAGGTGGAGGCGGAGGACTGGATCGAGCGGCCCGGCGCGTGGAGCACGCTGCAATCGCTGTCCCGCCTGCGCTGGCCCTGGGCGAGCCTTTTGGCCCCGCATGTCCGCCGGCCCGAGCGCGCCGAGCCCTGGCTTTTTGCAAAGCTGCCCGAATGGGAGGAGCGCCCGCCGCGCCCGCAACCGGCGCATGTCGCCATTGCGGAGGATGAGGTGACCGCTCGGCTCGACCAGCTCACCGGCGAAGGGTCCGAACGCCGCGAGGGGCAGCGCGAATATGCCTGTGCCGCGGCGCGCATTTTCGCACCCCGGCCCGAAGTCGGCCAGCCGAACATGCTGCTCGCGCAGGCCGGGACGGGGGTGGGCAAGACGCTGGGCTATCTCGCGCCCGCCTCGCTCTGGTCGCAGGCGGCCGGCGGCACGGTGTGGGTGAGCACCTATACGAAGGCTCTCCAGCGTCAGCTCCGCCGGGAAAGCCGCCGCGCATGGCCCGATGTCGATGCGGGCGAGGCGCGCGAAACCCCCGCCGTCGTCGTGCGGAAGGGGCGGGAAAACTATCTCTGCCTGCTCAATCTGGAGGATGCCTTGCAAGGCGGCTTCGCAGGCCGCCCCGGCATTTTCGCACAGATCGTCGCGCGCTGGGCCGCGTTCAGCGAGGACGGCGACATGGTGGGCGGTGATCTGCCCGGATGGCTGCCGACCTTGTTCCGGCGGCGCGGCATGGCGGCCGTGACGGACCGGCGCGGCGAATGCGTCTATGCCGGGTGCCCGCACTACCGCAAATGCTTCATCGAGCGCGCCGCCCGCCAATCCGCGCATGCCGATCTCGTCATTGCCAATCACGCGCTGGTCATGGTCCACGCCGCGCGTGGGTCGGGCAATGGCGACGAACGCGAGGGGCAGCAGCGCCCCGCCCGCATCGTGTTCGACGAAGGGCACCATCTGTTCGATGCGGCCGATTCCACCTTTGCCGCCGCCCTGTCGGGGAGCGAGGCGATCGAGATGCGCCGCTGGGTCATCGGGCCGGAGGGCAAGTCGAAGGGCCGCCGCCGGGGCCTTGCCGCGCGCCTCTCCGACGTTGCGAGCTATGACGATGCGGGCGATGCGGCGATTGGCAAAGCGCGCGAGGCCGCCGACCTGCTGCCCGCCGATGGCTGGCTTTCGCGCATTGCGGAGGGCGAACCGTGGGGCCCGATCGAACGTCTGCTCGCTGCGGTGCGCACGCTGACCTTCGCCCGCGATGCGAGCGCGCAGGACGCGGGCTATGGCATAGAAACCGAAGTGACCGATCTCGACGCTGCGTTCATCGGCGCGGCGAGCGATGCGAAGGATGCGCTGGCCCGCCTGCGGCAACCGTTGATGGCGCTGTCGGCCCGGCTGGAAGCGATCCTCGCCGATCCGCCCGACTGGCTCGATGCTCAGGGGCGGCAGCGTATCGACGGGGCGCGCCATTCGCTGCGCTGGCGGATCGACACGCTGATCGCGTGGGAGGCGATGTGTGCGCGCATGGGCGGTCCGGTGGATGCGGACTTCGTCGACTGGTTCGCCGTGGAACGCGCTGAGGCGCGCGAATTCGACATCGCAATTCACCGCCGCTGGCTCGATCCGATGCGGCCGTTTGCCCGCACCGTGCTGGAACCCGCGCATGGCGTGATGCAGACCAGCGCCACGCTATGCGATCGGCAGGAGGACGGACCCGACTGGGCGCGCGCGCTGGAACGCTCGGGCGCGGTGCAGCTCGGCGTGGCGGCTGCGCTGACCGAGGCGGCAAGCCCCTTCGATTATGCCAGGCAGGCGCAGGTGATCATCGTCACCGATGTGAAGAAGGGCGATATCGCCGGCCTTGCCGCCGCCTATGGCCGCTTGATCGAACACTCGCGCGGCGGCGTGCTGGGCCTGTTCACCGCCATCCGCCGGTTGCGCGCGGTGCATGCCCGCATCGCCGATCGGCTGGCGCGCGGCGGGCTGCCGTTGTTTGCACAACATATCGACCCGATCGACACCGGAACGCTGGTCGATATTTTCCGCGACGATCCGAAGGCCAGCCTGCTGGGCACCGATGCGCTGCGCGACGGGGTGGACGTGCCGGGCGAATCGCTGCGGCTGGTGGTGATGGAGCAGGTGCCCTGGCCCAAACCGTCGATCCTGCACCGCGCGCGCCGCGCCGCCCACATGGTGCCGGGTGCGAAGAGCGGCGAGAAAGGCGGCAAGCAAGCCTATGACGATGCGATCGTGCGCGGCCGGCTGGCGCAGGCATTCGGGCGGCTCATCCGCAGCCGTGCCGATTCGGGGGCATTCGTCGTGTTATCGCCGGCTTTTCCGTCGCGGCTGTTGTCGGCCTTTCCCGAAGGCACGCCGGTTTCGCGGGTCACTCTGGACGAAGCTTTAAAAATGTTAGACAGCCGTGTTTCGGACAGGGACATTTCCGGTCACGAGCCGGGTGTAGAGGAAGAAGCGGTTTGAAGATCATCGGTCTGTTGCGGCATGCCAAATCCGAAGACCACCAGCCGAGCGGTCGGGATTTTGATCGCGGGCTCAATGCAAAGGGCCGCCGGGCCGCTACCGTGATGGGGGCGCATATCGGCACGCGTGGTCCGGCCTTCGACCGTATCGTCGCCTCACCGGCGCAGCGTGTGCGTGAAACGCTCGATCTCGCGCTCGATGCGATGGGGCGGCGCGCGCCGGTCGACCGGGCGGAGGATCGCCGGCTCTATCTCGCCACCTCCGAAGTGATCGCGGAGGTCGCCGCCGAGATGGGCGGGTCGTGCGATTCGCTGCTGATCGTTTCGCACAACCCGGGGCTGGAAGATTTCGTACTCGACCACGTTCCCGACGATGCCGGCAATGCCATGCGCGATACGGTCGCGGTGAAATATCCCACGGGGGCGTTCGCCGTTCTGGAATTCGATATCGACGATTGGGCCGACCTGCCCGATGCGAAGGGGAGGATTGTCGCGCTGACGCGGCCCCGCGATCTCGACCCCGCGCTCGGCCCCGATCTAAACTGAGATGTCGGCGGGCTTGGTCTCGTCCGTGATCTGAGACAGCGTTTCGCGAATCGCGCGCAGACGCGTCAACATTTCCTCGTCGCTCATCATGCCGGGACGCTCGCCGCGTGGGGGTGCAGGACGCGCCTCGGCCGCGGTCGTCGCGGCCGGTTCGGGCTCGGCCAGCGCCTTTGCCGCGCCGCGAATCGTGTAGCCTTCGTGGTTGAGCAGGCGATCGATCCTCTGCACGACCGCGACGTCCTCAGGCCGGTAATAACGCCGGTTCCCGCTGCGCTTGATCGGCGCGAGGGCGGAAAACTGCGTCTCCCAATAGCGCAGGACATGCGGCTTTATCGAAAGCGCGGACGCCACCTCCCCGATCGTGCGGAACGCCTGCGGATCCTTTCCATCGTCAAACAGATCGTCACTGTTTTTCATCGTGCGCTTATACGTTCCTTGAGAAGCTGGCTGGCACGGAAGGTCATGACCCGGCGCGGGGTGATGGGAACCTCCACCCCGGTCTTCGGATTGCGGCCGATTCGTTCGCTCTTGTCGCGAAGAAGGAATGTCCCGAACCCGGAAATTTTGACGTTTTCCCCCGAATGCAGCGCATCGCACATCAAGCGCAGGATCGCCTCAACCATGTTGAGCGATTCCGCACGGCTAAGCCCCTGCTTGCGGTGGATAATATCGGCAAGATCGGCGCGGGTCAGAGTTCCGGCTGATCGCATCGGCATTTCCTTTGTATAGAAGCGACCCTGGAAGAACCCTTACATTATCATAGGTTATCAATTTGACGTCAAGCGACGTAGGGAATTTACACCCGAAGCAGGCTCGCCCCCCAGGTGAAGCCGCCGCCCATCGCCTCGAGCATGACCAGATCGCCCGATTTGATTCGCCCGTCGCGCACCGCCACGTCATAGGCCAGCGGTACGCTCGCCGCCGACGTGTTCGCGTGGATGTCGACCGTCTTGATCACCTTTTCGGGCGGAAGCGAAAGCTTTTTCGCCGTCGCGTCGAGGATCCGGGCATTGGCCTGATGCGGCACCACCCAGTCCACCTCGGCCCCCGTCATCCCCGCATCGTCCAGCACTTCGCGCAGGACGTGCGCCAGGTTGACGACCGCGTGGCGAAACACCTCGCGCCCCTTCATCCGCAGCTTGCCGACAGTCCCCGTCGTCGACGGACCGCCATCGACATAGAGGAGCGAACCATGCTCCCCATCGGTATGCAGCCGCGTCGCGATCACGCCCGGCGCGGATGCGGCATCCGCCGCAGCGACGTCGCGCGCTTCGAGCACGAAGGCCCCCGCGCCATCGCCGAAGAGCACGCATGTACCCCGGTCGTCCCAATCGAGAATGCGCGAAAACGTCTCTGCGCCAATCACCAGCGCGCGTTTCGCCATCCCGGTTTTCAGCATCGATTCGGCCGTGCCGAGCGCATAGAGAAAACCCGAACACACCGCGGCCACGTCGAACGCAAAGGCATTCTTCGCGCCGATTTCATGCTGCACCCAGCTCGCGGTGGAGGGAAACGTCTGATCCGGCGTGGCGGTGGCCAGCACGATCAGGCCGATGTCATCCGGCTCCACCCCGGCGGCGGCCATGGCCTTGCGCGCGGCCTCTGCGGCGAGCGTGCCGGTCGTCTCGCCATCGCCGGCGATATGCCGCTGCCGAATCCCGGTGCGCTCCACGATCCACGCGTCGCTGGTATCGACGGTCTCGGCAAGCTCGGCATTGGTGACGCATCGCGCCGGAAGCGCGGAGCCACATCCCAGCACGATGGCGCGGCGGATCGTGTCGGTCATCGTATGTCGCTGCCTGCGGACGGGGCGGTTTCGCCAGCCGCCGGCATGCTGCCCTGCAGCGCGGCGCCCTCGGCAAGATCGGCCGTGATGCGTTCAGTCAGGTTTTCCTCAAGAAGGCGCGCGGTCACCGCGACCGCATTGGCCACGCCCGCCGCATTCGCATTGCCGTGGCTCTTCACCACGATGCCGTTGAGGCCCAGGAAAACGGCGCCATTGTGATTGTTGGGATCAAGATGATGCTTCAGCAATTCGGTCGCCGGGCGGCTGATGAGAAAGCCGAGCTTCGAGCGCAGCGAACTTTGAAAGGCATCCTTCAGAAGGTCGGTGACGAAGCGGGCCGCACCCTCCACCGCCTTCAACGCGATATTTCCGGAAAAACCGTCGGTGACGACGACATCGGCGCTCCCGCGGGCGAGCTTGTCCGCCTCGATGAAGCCGTCGAAACTCAGCGCGAGAGTCTGCGAGGCCTCGCGCAGCTTTTCCGATGCGCCGCGCAGGGCATCGGTGCCCTTGATCTCTTCGGTCCCGATATTGAGCAGGCGCACCCGCGGTTCGGCAAGGCCGGTCGCAATGCGCGAATAGGCCGCGCCCATGATTGCGAACTGCACCAGGTTGCGGGCATCGCATTCCGTGTTCGCGCCGAGGTCGAGCATGACGAGATCGGTGTCGCCCAGCGTAGGCAGCAGCGCCGCAAGCGCCGGCCGGTCGATCCCCGGCATCGTGCGCAGCGACACCTTCGCCATCGCCATCAGCGCGCCGGTGTTGCCGCCCGACACCGCGGCCCCGGCCTCGCCGCTTTTGACCGCGGCGATCGCCATCCCCATCGAGGTACGGCGCGCCCGGCGCAGCGCCTGCGTCGGGCGTTCGTCGCCTTCGACCTGCTCCGGCGCATGGAGGATTTCCGACGCGTCGCGCAGGTTGGGATGGTGATCGAGCGCAGACTTGATCTGCGTCTCGTCGCCGACGAGCAGGAACTTGAAACGGTCGTGACGACGGCGGGCCAGTGCCGCGCCTTCGATCATGACACGCACACCCACGTCGCCGCCCATCGCATCGACGGCGATACGCGGCAAGCTCATCGAACTATCTCCCGGTTGCGAGTCGCCAGACGTCAAAGGCCGACGGAAACGATCTCACGCCCGTTGTAATGGCCGCATGCGTCGCAGAGATTGTGGGGACGCTTCAACTCACCGCAATTGCCGCACTCGTGATACGCGGCAGGCTTGAGCGAATCGTGCGCGCGGCGGTTGCCACGGCGATGCGGCGATACTTTTCTTTTGGGGACAGCCATTTCGGCACCTGTGTTAAATCATGAATAAGACAATTGCCGATGCCCTAGGCGAAGCATGACCGGACCACAAGGGGTGTCCCACAGGCGGTCGGCCAGACAGTCGCATCGGTTACGGCGAAGGCGCGCGCTATACCGAATTGTGCACGATACGCAAGGGCGTGTCGTCACCCGCCCGCAACATGCGCGTCCTCAACCGGCCATCGCGACATCGCCGACAAACGGATTCGTCCGCCGTTCCTGACCGAACGTGCTCACCGGACCATGGCCGGGAATGAACGTGACATCATCGCCCAGCGGCCATAATTTGCCCGTGATCGCATCGAGCAGATCCTGATGACTGCCCATCGGAAAATCGGTGCGACCGATCGAACCCTTGAACAACACGTCGCCGACGACGGCAAATTGCGATGGCGCGTGGTAGAACACGACGTGGCCGGGCGTATGTCCGGGACAATGGATCACGTCGAGTGTCAGCGCCCCCAGCGTGACGGTATCGCCATCGTGCAACCACCGGTCGGGCTCGAAACACGTACCCCGCAGCCCATATCTCCCGCCATCCTCCGGAAGCCGGGAAATCCAGAACCGGTCGGCCTCCTGCGGCCCCTCGATCGGCAGGTCCAGCTCCTGCGCCAGCAGCGCCGCCTCGCCGCAATGGTCGGCATGGCCATGGGTGATGAGGATTTTTTCAAGCGTCACGCCCGCCTTCGCCACGGCGGCCTTCAACCGGTCGAGATCGCCGCCCGGATCGATCAGCGCGCCCTTCATCGTCTGTGTACACCACAGAAGGGAGCAATTCTGCTGCAACGGCGTCACGGGGAGGATCGCGGCCCGCATGGGAGGCTCGGCCTTTGCGGGCGGCGTGGATTGCGGCGTGTCGTCTGTCATGCGCGGAATGTGGCCGCCGCTTCCCGCGAATGCAAGGCAGACGGGAGGCGCAGACAGGCGCGGGCGTTCAGATCACCGAACCGGCCGCCGCGGTCATCGCGATGGCGGGCAGGAAGCCGATCATTGTCGCAAAGGCGAAGGAACGGTGATTCAATGTGCTGAGCGCGCTGGCGCCCGTCACCAGGAAATGGGGTGTACCGGCAACGCGCAGGCCGATGATGTAGAGAAGGCCCCGCCGCTCGAACTGCCGCTCGAACCCGTCGAGCCGGTCGCCGAGCCGGTCGCGAACACGTGCCCGCATGCCATGCCGGGTGACCACGAACAGGATATGGCTGCCGAGCAAGGCCCCCAATGCGACGATCAGCCCGCCCTGCCATCCGCCGAGCAGCGCGGCGGAGGAAAAGGTCGCCGGCAGGATCACGCCCGGAACGCAACATGCGACGAGCGCCGTCGTCCCGACGAGGAAAATGATGGCGAGCATGACGGGATCCTGCACGAACCGCGCCCATTCCATCAAAATTTCCGTCAAGCCGTCCACGATTCGTCCCTCATCACATGACTATAGCATGAAGGACCGGTTGGTTCCCCCGCATATCGCCCGTTCGAACCAATCTCGCGCCGAAAGGTTAAAAAACAGGCACTGCGCTCCGGTCGCACCCCGCGCGATCAAACCCGCCCGCCTTTCCACACCACCCGGCCGATCACCTCGATCTCGTCGAGCGGAACGCCATGTTCGGGCGGATAGGCTGCATTGTCCGAAATGATCGAGACCCGGCCCGGCGGGTTGAACTGCAACCGTTTGACCAGAAGCGTATCGTCGCGGCGCAGCACGTGAATCCCGTCGCGGATCCGGGCGAGATCCCGATTCACGAGGATTTCGTCGCCATCCGAAAGGGTCGTCTCCATCGAATCGCCCGCCACGGTAATCGCGTTCAGCGTCTGGCTCGACAATCCCAGCTCGCGCAGCCACGCGGCGGAAAAGGACAATTGCCCGACCGGCGATTCCTCGGCCGAAAACGCCCCCGGCCCCGCCGACGCACCAAGCGGCAAGCGCGGGATCTGCACCCATTTGAACGCACCGCGAATCGCGGCCCCCGGCCCCGCCGCCGGAGCACTCACCGCCTTGGCGTAGGATTTTTCTTTCCCGTCGGAGCCGCCAAGCTCCTCCTCGGCCACGCCGAAGAATTCCGCGAGGCGGCGGCGGTCATTTTCCTCCAGCTTCCGCGGGCTTCCCTTGCGTATGAATTGCTGAAGATAGCTCGCATTGCGCCCGATCAGCCGGGAAAGGGCCGCAAGCGTGGTGCCATTGCTTTCCGCCAGGGCCAGAAGCCGGGCGCGTGTCGGGTCGTCGATCATTTTTCCTATGTAATCGAAAGTTTTTTCCTAGACAAGTAGGATTTCTTTTTAGATCAAAAGGATATTCCCAAGGCGAATCACCGTAATCTTGGGGTCGCAGAATGGAGGTTAGGTTGCTGATTCGGGACATCGAGAAATTTCTCCGCCGCACCGGAATGCCGGAAACGAAGTTCGGAAGGCTCGCCGTGCGCGATCCGCGTCTGGTCGTCGATTTGCGCAATGGTCGCGAACCGCGTCGTCGCACGATAATGCGGGTGGAACATTTCATGAACAAATACATCGCCAAGGGTGGGGAGACGCAGCATGTCCTATGAAATGCCAATCCTGACCAAGAGCTTCGATTTCAAAAGGACCATGGCCATGCGCTCCAAACGCACGCCGGGCGAACGGCTCGCGGCCGCGGTGCTGGACCTCGCGGAAAACGAAGGGCGCATCGTCGTCCACTCGCAGCGTCCCTGGGCCAGCATCACCTTCACCGGATCGCGCCACACCATGAGCCTCGCCTTTACCGGCGTCCACGCGGTGGAGGCGGGCGAACGCTTCGTCGCCAGCCTGGCCGATCACGAGTTTTCGATTCCCCGGCACCTCGTCGCCGATGCGGAGGTCCGCTCGGTCGAGCACAGCCTGCTGCCCGAACCCCGGCTCTGCGTGGAAATCGAGGTGCTGCTGCTCGACGAGGGTTGAGCGGGGCCGGCGGCGATCAGCCGGGCTGCCACTCCCAGCCCAGCGGATCGCCGTCCATCACCTCGACCCCCTTGGCGGCCAGTTCGTCGCGGATCGCGTCGGAGGTCGCAAAATCCTTTGCCGCCCGTGCCGCCTTGCGCCGGTCCATCGCCGCCTCCACCTCGGTTTCGTCGAGCTGTGCGGATTGGGGACGGATCCGGAAATCCTCGCGCGCGAGCAGGGGCAGGCCCAGCACCGCCATCATCGCGGCGACAAGCGCGGCCTTCTCCTCCGCCGGCACTTTCTTCGCCGTCACCGCCTCATCCAGCACGGTCAGCGCGACCGGCGTGTTGAGATCGTCGGCCAGCGCGGCATCGAACCGGTCGAGCAGGGCGCGCAACCTGGCATTGTCGATCGCGAGATCGGCCATCACCGCGCCCGACGCGACTGTTTCGCCGCTCGCGCCGATTGCATTGCGCGCACCCGTCAAAAGCCGCTTCACCCGCGTGAGCGCCGCCAGCAGCCCGTCCCAGGAAAACTCCAGCTCGCTGCGGTAATGCGCCTGCAGGCACATCATGCGATAGGCCAGCGGGTGATAGCCCCGATCGCGCAATAGTTTCAGGCGCAGGAATTCGCCCGAGGACTTGCTCATCTTTCCCGTCCGGTCGACGAGGAAATTGTTGTGCATCCAGATTTTCGCCCCCGAATGCACCGCCTCGTCCAATCCGCCGCAGCCGCAGAACGCCTGATTCTGCGCGATTTCGTTGGGGTGGTGGATTTCGCGGTGGTCGATGCCGCCGGTGTGAATGTCGAAGGGAAAGCCGAGTACCTGCCCGCTCATCACGCTGCATTCGAGATGCCAGCCCGGCGCCCCCCGGCCCCATGGCGAATCCCATTCCATCTGGCGCGTTTCGCCGGGCGGCGTCCGGCGCCAGATCGCGAAATCGGCGGCGTTGCGCTTGCCTTCGACCGCGTCGATGCGCCCCTCGCCCTCCTCCGTGACGGCGCGGGCCAGGCGGCCATAATCCGCGACGCTGGCGGTATCGAAATACAGGCCGCTGTCGATTTCATAGCAATGCCGGTCCGCGATGGATGTCGCAAAATCGATCATCGCGTCGATGTAGTCGGTCGCGACGGTCCATTCGGCGGGCTGCCGGATATTGAGCGCGTCGACATCCGCCTTGAACGCATCGGTATAATGGCGCGCAATGTCCCAGATCGACTGTGCCCGCTCGCTGGCCGCCTTTTCCAGCTTGTCCTCGCCCGCATCGGCATCGTCGGTCAGATGGCCGACATCGGTGATGTTGATGACATGGGTCAGCCGGTAACCGCGCCAGCTCAACACCCGCCCCAGCGTGTCGGCAAAGACATAGGCACGCATGTTGCCGATATGCGGGTAATTATAGACCGTCGGGCCGCAGCTGTAGACCCGCGCCTCGCCATCATGGACAGGTGCGAAAGGCTCGGGCTTGCGAGTGAGCGAATTGAACAGGGTCAGGGGCGCATGGGTCATGTCTCGTGCCTTACCGGCGCGTCGCCATGGGTCAAGGCGTCGCGCCGCGGCGCGCATCGGACCATTGTCGCCAGGATTCGCAAAACGCCAATCTTTCGCATTATGCATCGGTTATTCGCAGCATGCCATGAAAGCTTCGGAGCATGAACCCGCTGTTTTGCGCCCTTTTGCAACCTGGCACGTTCGTTGCGCAGCATCTCGCCTATCCGAGCGAAAGGACAGAGCGTGACGCAATTCCCGAATTTCCTCATCGTCGGTGCCGCAAAATCCGGCACCACGGTTTTTCACCAATGGTTGAGCCGGCAATCCGCAATCTTCACGGCCCCGGTCAAGGAACCTCACTTCTTCTGTTTCGAAGGGCGAAACGCAGCGACGATCGGAACCCATGTCGACCCCCACTACGCAGCGGCGATGACATTCGAGCAGACCGATTACGAACGCCTCTTCGCCGACGCGCAGGACCACCAGCTTAGGGGCGAGGCTTCTTCGGGCTACCTCTACTTTCCCGGCGTCGCGCGCGCCATTCGCAGGAGAAATCCCGATGCGAAAATCGTTTTTCTCCTGCGCAACCCGGTTGAGCGGGCGTACTCGCAATTCATGCATCACGTGCGGGACGGATACGAACCGCTGCGCGATTTCACCGACGCGCTCTGCGTCGAAGGGGATCGCATCGCGCGCGGCTATTGGTGGGGTTACCATTACCGGGCGGGCGGGATGTATGCGCGCCGGATACGCGAATATCTCGATGTGTTTCCCCGCGACAACCTGAAGTTCATCCTGTTCGACGATCTCGTCCGGCGCCCCGAAAGCGTGCTTCGCGAAACGCTCGAATTTCTCGGCGCGCCCTATGATTGTCGGCTCGACCTGACGGCGCGGCGCAATTGCGCATCGGGAATGAAACGGGTGCCGCGCTATTGCTGGCACGCACGGATCGCAAGCGAGCATCGCGGTATTGCCCGGATCATGGAACGCGTCGGACTTTCCCCACAGAGCGAACGTTGCACCGTCCCGGCCCCGCCATTCGATCCCGGCCTGCGCCGCATGCTCCTGCACAGCTTCAGGCCCGACATGGAAATGACGGCCGAACTCATCGGCCGCGACCTGTCGCATTGGCTGTATGATCGGCGGGATGCAATGACACCGAATCGCCGCGAATTGCGCGCCGCATGAGAGCTTGATGGAACGGCGGTGGTGGACAGGGCTGGATTCGAACCAGCGTACGCTTGCGCGGGCAGATTTACAGTCTGCTGCCTTTAACCACTCGGCCACCTGTCCACACCGGTGCCGTATCGATGGGGCGTTTGCCCCTTCAAAAGCGACGAACCGCAAAGGTCCGTCCGGCCGAGAGGCGCACCCTTTGGCGAAGCTGCGCTTGCCTGTCAACAGGCAGGCTGGCACAGGCGGCGCACAAAACGGAACGAGGCGCGAGAACATGGCAAAAAAAGGCGAGAAAAAAGCACTGCGCGGACGCGCCGGCCGGATGCAGGGCGGACGCGGCAGCGGGCGCGCATCGAAAGGGGCGGTGCGCTTCTGGGGCCGGCACGCGGTCGCCGCGGCGCTGGCCAATGAGAATCGCACCATCCTGAAACTGTGGGGCACGCGCGAGGCGATCGACGCCATGCTCGAAGAGGAGCAGATCGAGCTTCCGCAGGACGTGCGCGTCGAATATGCGCAGAATACCGACATGGCGCGGCTGGTCGCCCGCGATGCGCCGCATCAGAACCTGGTGGTGGAATGCGATCCGCTCGACGATATCTTCCTCGACGATGTCGCATTGGGAGAGCCGGGCGCGCCGATCGTGGTACTCGACCATGTGACCGATCCGCATAACGTGGGCGCGATCATGCGATCCGCCGCCGCATTCGGCGCGGCCTGCATCGTGACGCAGGACCGGCACGCCCCGCCCGAATCGGGCGTGCTTGCCAAATCGGCATCGGGCGCGCTGGAAACCTTGCCATGGGTGCGCGTGGTCAATCTCTCGCGCGCGCTCGATGATCTGGCGGAGGCCGGATATTGGCGCATCGGGCTCGACGGCGATGGCGAGGCCACGCTTGCCGACGCGCTGACCACCGGGCCGGTGGCTCTCGTACTCGGCGCAGAGGGTGACGGGTTGCGCCACAATATCGGGCAGCATTGCGACCAGATCGCGCGTCTGCCGATCGCGACTGCGGTGGAAAGCCTGAACGTGTCGAATGCCGCGGCGATCAGCCTCTATGCCTGTGCGATGCGGGACTTGCCCGAAAACTGACGCCGCGGATTGCGCGCAACGAAAAACCGCGCGAGGGCCGGTGCCCTCGCGCGGTTTTCATGTGCGATGAACGCGCGTCTTAGTTGACGGCGTCCTTCAGGCCCTTGCCGGCCTTGAACTTCGGCTGGGTCGAAGCCTTGATTTCCATCGGCTCGCCCGTGCGCGGATTGCGGCCGGTCGATGCCTTGCGCTCTGCGACCGAAAACGTGCCGAAACCGACGAGGCGCACTTCGTCACCCTTGGCGAGCGCCTCGGTGATGACGTCGAAAACGCTTTCGACTGCCTTGGTCGCGTCGTTGCGCGACAGGGCGCTGGCATCGGCAACCTGGCTGATCAGCTCGTTCTTGTTCATGGTTCGAAAACCCCCTTGTATGATTGGCTAATAAAACTCGTGACCCTAACGGGCGGCTCGATAATGAATCGCCCCTAAGACGCACGGAATGGAGCGGTTTTCGGCCAGCGTGTCAAAGGCAAATCCGCGCCAAAGCCGCGGAAAAGATGCGATTTTGGATCCGTTTGCGGCAAAGAGGCGCCATCGGGCCACACCTCACGCGAAATACCGCGATGCAGCATTGTTGCCACATCGCGGTATTATCGTTCGCGGTAAAAACCGAGCTTTAATGCGCGGTGGGCACCGTTCCGGCCGTACCGATCGGCGCCGGCTGACTGGCCAGATCGTCCGCCTCGCTCCAGTCGATCATCTCGGTCGGTTCGGCCAGGGCGCGGGCCAGCACCTCGTCCACATGCGAAACCGGGAGGATTTCGAGCCGCTCGGTAATGTTCGACGGGATTTCCACCAGATCCTTGCGGTTTTCTTCGGGAATGAGAACGGTGGTGATGCCGCCGCGCAACGCCGCCAGCAGTTTTTCCTTCAACCCGCCGATGGCCAGCACGCGGCCGCGCAACGTCACCTCGCCCGTCATGGCGACATCCGCGCGCACGGGAATCCCGGTCAGCGTGGAAATGATCGAGGTGACCATGCCGACGCCCGCGCTCGGCCCGTCCTTCGGCACCGCACCTTCGGGAAGGTGGATGTGGATGTCCTTGCGCAGGAAGATCGACGGCTTGATGCCATAGGCGGGCGCGCGCGCTTTCACGAAACTGAAAGCCGCCTGCACGCTCTCGTTCATCACCTCGCCCAGCTTGCCGGTCGTGCGGACCTGTCCCTTGCCGGGCACGGTGACGCTTTCGATGGTCAGCAATTCGCCGCCCACCTCGGTCCAGGCGAGGCCGGTGACCGCGCCGACCTGGTTCTCCTCATCCGAAACGCCGTGGCGGAATTTGCGCACGCCGGCAAATTCGCCTAGGTTTTCCGGCGTGATGGTGATGCTTTTCATCTCGCCTTCCAGGATCTTTCGCAGGCTCTTGCGCGCCAGCCGCGCGATCTCACGCTCCAGCGTGCGGACCCCGGCCTCCCGCGTGTAATAGCGGATGAGATCGCGCAGGCCTTCCTGAGTCAGGGTGAATTCCCCTTCGGTAAGCCCGTGCTGCTCGACCTGCTTCTCGATCAGGTGGCGCTCGGCAATCTCGACCTTCTCATCCTCGGTGTAACCTTCGAGGCGGATGATCTCCATCCGGTCGAGCAGCGGCTGCGGCAGGTTCAGCGAATTGGCCGTGCACACGAACATCACGTCGGAGAGGTCGTAATCGACCTCGAGGTAATGATCCTGAAACTTCGCGTTCTGTTCGGGGTCCAGCACCTCGAGCAGGGCCGAGGCCGGATCGCCGCGGAAATCCTGCCCCAGCTTGTCGATCTCGTCGAGCAGGAAGAGCGGATTGGATGCGCCTGCCTTCTTCAGATTGGTGACGATCTTGCCCGGAAGCGAGCCGATATAGGTGCGGCGATGGCCGCGAATCTCGGCCTCGTCGCGCACACCGCCCAGCGACTGGCGCACGAACTCGCGCCCCGTCGCACGCGCGATCGAACGACCAAGCGAGGTCTTGCCCACGCCCGGCGGCCCGACAAGGCACAGGATCGGCCCCTTCAGCTTGTTGGTGCGTGCCTGCACGGCGAGATATTCGACGATCCGGTCCTTCACCTTTTCCAGCGCGTAGTGATCGGCGTCGAGCACCTCCTGCGCCTTGGCGATGTCCTTCTTGACCTTGGATTTCTTGCCCCACGGCAGGCCCAGCAGCACGTCGAGATAATTGCGGATGACGGTGGCCTCCGCGCTCATCGGCTGCATCGCCTTCAGCTTCTTCAACTCGGCATTGGCCTTCGCCTTCGCCTCCTTGGATAGCTTCGTCTTTTCGATCTTCTCGGCCAGTTCGGACAGCTCGTCGCCATCCTCACCCTCGCCGCCGAGCTCCGACTGAATCGCCTTCAATTGCTCGTTGAGGTAATATTCGCGCTGCGTCTTCTCCATCTGCCGCTTCACACGGCCACGGATGCGGCGCTCCACCTGCAACACGCCGAGCTCGCCTTCCATGAAGGACAGCCCCATCTCCAGCCGCTTCACCGGGTCGCGCTCGGTCAGCATCGCCTGCTTGTCGCTCACCTTGGCGGCGATGTTCGCGGCGACCGCATCGGCGAGCCGCGAGGCATCGTCGATCTCGGCAAGCTGTTCGCCCGCATCGGCCGACAGCTTCTTGTTCAGCTTCGCATAATCGTCGAACTGTTCCATCACCTGGCGCATGAGGGCGGCGACCTCGCTGCCCGATGCGGTGATCTCGTCGAGCACCTCGACCTCGGCGCGGACCATGGTGCCGGTATCCTCGACCGCGTTGAGCGCCGCGCGTTCCTGCCCCTCGACCAGCACGCGAACGGTGCCGTCCGGCAGTTTCAGCAATTGCAGCACGGTCGCGACCACGCCCATGTCATACAGGTCGTCCGCCGCCGGATCGTCGCAGGCCGGATCGATCTGCGAGACCAGCATGATCTGCTTGCCCGATGCGTTTTCATCCTCGTCGGCGTCGTCCGCATCGGGCGCGGCCATCGCAGCCTCCAGTGCGGCGACGGATTTTTCACGTCCGACGAAAAGCGGCACGACCATGCCGGGAAATACGACGATGTCGCGCAAGGGTAGAAGCGGGTAGGAACTCATCCAGATATTTTCCATTCAGTGGCGCTTACGCCAATCGTCCGGCGCGCGCATTACGATCCGCATCCAATATGGTGCAGTATCGCGCGGGTGCAACCACGGCGGGGATCCCCGCCCGCGATCAGAGACCGAGCTTGGAAAGGTCGAAGCCCGGCGGCAGGCCGGCCTGCGACTGCACCTTCTGCATCTCCTCGTTCGCGCGGGCGTCGGCGCGGGTCCGGCAATCGTTGAAGGCGGCGGTGATGAGATCCTCCAGCATCTGCTTGTCCTCCTTCACTATCAGGCTGTCGTCGATCGACACGCCCAGGATGCGGCCCTTCGCCGTGCTGCGGATCTTGACCATGCCGCCGCCCGACACGCCCTCGACCTCGATATTGTCGAGCGTGGCCTGCGCCTCGTTCATCTGCTTCTGAATCGTTTCAGCGGCCTGCTGCGCGGCCTGGATCATTTCTTCCATCGATTTCATCGTCTGGCTCCTGTCGTGCCTGTTATCGGGTCAATATATAGGGGCTTCAGGCGCGTTTGAAACGCCGCTCGTCCATCTGTTCCACTTCGGCCTCGTCCATGAGCCGCGCGTCGGGAAAGGCGGAAAGCGCCGCCTTCACCAGCGGCGCCTCGCGCACGATGCGGGCTTCGTCCTCGGCCTTTGCGCGGGCAACCTCCGCCAGCGAAGGGCGTGTCGCCTCGCCCCCGTCCGCGCGGTGCAGTTCCCATCGCTCCCCCGTGGCGCGGTAGAGCGCGTCGCGCAATTCGGGGGCGACGTCCTCGCCATAGCCGGGCACGGTGGCGTAGCGCAGCATCCCGTATTGCAATTCGGCCACCCGGATCCAGTCCCGCATGATCTGCCCCACGCGCAGCTGGCCGACATCCTCCACCTGTTCGATGAGATCGGTCCATTCCGGAGCGGGCTTCGTCATCGCGGCGGTGCCGGCGGTCGTGGCCGTGGGGGCGGCCTGCGCATCACCCCCGCCGCCCGCGGCAATCGCCGGGCGGGCGGCCATTTCGTCCAGCCTGCGCATCAGCGTGCCGGGATCGGGCATGTCCGCGGCGTGCAGGATGCGGAGCAGTGCCATCTGAGCCGCGACGAGCGGGTCGGGCGCGGTCCGCACCTCGTCATGTCCTTTAAGCAGCAATTGCCACAGCCGGTGCAATTGCGCCGCGCCCAGCGTGCCTGCCCATTGCTCGATCGCCGCGCGCTCCTCCGCCAATGGCGCATCGGCGGCGCCGCGCGCGAGCTGTGCCAGCGTGATGCGGTGGACGAGTTCCATCTGCCCCCGCATGAGCGCAACCGGCTCCACGCCGAGCGCATATTGCCGGTCGACCAGATCGAGCAGCCCCGCCCCGTCGCCCGACAGCACGGCAGAGAGCAGGCGGCGCTGCACCCCCTTGTCGGCAAGGCCGAGCATGTCGCGCACCTGATCCGCGGTGACGCGGGTGGTTTCGCCCTCGCTCGCCATGTCGGCATGGGCGATCGCCTGATCGAGGATCGAGAGCCCGTCGCGCACCGATCCTTCGGCGGCGGCGGCGATCATGGACAGCGCCTCGTCCTCCGCCTCGACCTGCTCCTGCGCGCAGACCCACGCGAAATGCGTCTGCAACATGGGCGCGGTGATACGGCGCAGATCGAACCGCTGCGTCCGGGACAATACCGTCACCGGAAGCTTGTCCACCTCGGTCGTGGCGAACAGGAATTTCACATGCGCCGGCGGCTCCTCCAGCGTTTTCAGGAGCGCGTTGAACGCATTGCGCGAAAGCATGTGCACTTCGTCGATGATATAGATCTTGTAGCGCGCCGATACCGCGGAATAGCGCACTGCCTCGATAATCTCGCGCACGTCGTCGACGCCGGTATGGCTGGCGGCGTCCATCTCGATCACGTCGATGTGGCGCCCCTCGGCAATGGCGACGCATGGCTCGCACACGCCGCACGGGTCGATGGTCGGCCCGCCCTGCCCGTCGGGACCGATGCAGTTCAGCGCCTTGGCAATCAGCCGCGCGGTGCTCGTCTTGCCCACCCCGCGCACGCCGGTCATCAGGAATGCATGCGCCAGCCGGTCGCGCCGGATCGCATTGGCCAGCGTCTGCACCATGGCGTCCTGCCCGATGAGCTGTCCGAAGGTCTGCGGCCGGTACTTGCGCGCCAATACGCGATAGGGTTGCGCCGGGTCGGGCACGGCCGCGGGCGGCGTTGCCGGTTCGCCCAGCCCGAGCCCGAGGGCATCGTCCGCCATGTCAGGTTCGCGCGGAGGCGGCGCCGGGGCAGGATCGCCGGCGCCAAAGATATCGGGTGAATCGGCCATGACCCGCAATGTAGTGCGATAACCCCCCAATGTCGAAGGGCGCGGACGTGCAAATTGCGGATAGCTCGCTGGTTCCGGGCAGGAACCCGGACCGATCGCGGCAGATATGGGGTGATGAAGGAGCCGGGCGACCCGCAGCAATCCGTTGTGGCTGCTTCCTTCCGGACCTGACCAGGTTGGCGAACGCGAACGTCCACCCGACTCCCGGCCCGCGATATGCCGATCCGCGCAATAAATGGCAAGGGTCAATCCGACATGCTATCGCCGCCGCCATGATACGGACGGTAATCAACACCACCATGACGAGCAGAACCTTGCGCACCGCGGCCACCGCCATCCTGCTGACCGGGACGATGCCGGGCATGGCGCCTTCGGCCATGGCGCAAACGCCCGATTTCGGGGACGATAGCAGCGAATGGGCGCGCGATGGCGAATGCGACGACATGCGTTTCGAAGGCGAAGCGATGACGACGACCGTATTGCGCGTCGAGGATGTGCAGCACGATGCCGGCGATTGCCGCACCGCGTATCAGGACGGGCTGATCACGCTCAGGCAATAGGGCCGGCCGGGCACGGACCCGGCGGACCGATCAGCGAAAATTATCGGCGTAGGCCTGCAGCTTGAGCCGGCGCGGCGGGGTCGGCACGATATGCACCGCGATCCCGTATTTGTCGGCATAGGCCTTCGCCGCGTCGCAGTCGGGAAACTGCAACTGCACCTGCGCCTGCGTATCGCCGGACCCGGCCCAGCCCATCAGCGGGTCGGGCTTCTTCGCCTCCGACGCTTCGAATTCGAGGATCCAGTCGCTGGAACGCGCACGCCCCGACTGCATGGCGTTTTTCGGACGCTGATAGATTCGTGCTGCCATAATGCCCTTGCGATGCCCCGTGCCGCCGCCGAAATCAAGCGCGGGATCGGCCCCGCCCTTCAAAAGCATTGCGGGTTTTAAGGCTGGCCTCCTCCTCCCACGGCCGTTCGGGCCAGCGATGGCGGGGATAGCGCCCCTTCATCTCGCGCCGCACATCGGCCCAGCTTCCGCGCCAGAATGCGGGAAGGTCGCGCGTCGCCTGGATCGGGCGGCCCGCGGGCGAGGTCAGTTGGAGGAGCAGCGGACGCGGCGGGCTGCCGAATTCGGGATGACGGTCCAGCCCGAACAACGCCTGCACCCGCAACTCAATCTGCGGGCCGCCTTCCGCTTCATAGTCGATGGCGTGGCTCGTCCCGGCGGGCGAGGTGAAGTTCGCCGGCGCCACCCGGTCGAGCGTCTGCTGCGCCGGCCAGTCGAGCCGCGCGCGCAGGGCATCGTGCAGTCCACGCGGGTCGAGCGCGTCGAAACTGCGCTTGCCCGCAAGCAGCGGCGCGAGCCATGTGCCCGCCTCGGCGCGCAAAGTCTCGTCCGACAGCGCGTCGATCCCTGCAAAACGCGCGCGCGCCAACAGGCCGTGCGCCGCGCGTCCCAATGGCAGCAATTGCAGCCCGTCCCGCGCCACGCGCGCCACCATCATGGCCGCGATCGCCTCTGGGTCGGGCTCCGGATCCGGCCCTTCGGCCAGCACGATCCGGCCCATCCGGCGTTGCAGCCGCGCCTCCGCCCGCCCCTCGTTCCAGCGCAGCGTGCGGCGCCGCTCGATCCGATCACCGAGCCAGCGCTCGACATCCTCCACCTCGATCTCGGCCGCGGCCATGATGCGCGCCCCGCCCGCGTGCCCCTGTGCCGCGCCGACCGCCAGCCATTCCGCCCGCGCCAGCGTCGAGAGCGGGTCGAGCCGCAACCCGCGCCCGCCCGCGGTCAGCCAGTCTTCGCCATTCGTGCCCCGCGCCCGCGCGACCCGGTCGGGAAAGGCATGGGCGAGCAGGATGCCTGGCGGCGGGACATCGCCGGTGTCCGCCCGGTCCGTTCCGACAAGGCTTTCGGCCCGGCGCGCCCACCGGGCGGCAAGCTTGCGACTGGCATCCGCACGCCCGCCCCGCGCGGCATTCCACCGCGACAGCCGCCCCGCGAGATCCTCGCCCCCGCCGCCGAGATTGCGCTCCTGCAACAAAAGCGCGATCCGCGCCGCCGATTCCGCCGCGCCGTGCCGCGCCCCGAACAGGACCATCGCCGCAAGCGCAGGCTCGATCCCCATCCGGTCGAGATCCGCACCCCGCGCCGTCAACCGCCCCTCGGCATCCAGCGCGCCCAGCGCCTCCAGCCTGTCCCTCGCGGCGCGCAGCGCGGCGGCCGGCGGCGGGTCGAGCCAGCGCAATTCGTCCGCCCCGCTCCCCCACCGCGTCAGCGTCAGCAGCAGCGGCGCCAGATCGGCCGTTGCGATTTCGGGCGGATCGTAGGGCTGAAACCCGCCTTCGGCTGCGCCCTCCCACATGCGGTAGCAGGTGCCGGGGCGCTGCCGTGCGGCGCGGCCCGCCCGCTGCGCAATGGCGGCGCGGCTGGCACGCACGGTGACGAGCCGGGTCAGCCCCGCCTCCGCATCGAATTCCGGTCGCCGCGACAGACCCGCATCGACGACCACCGAAACCCCGTCGAGCGTGAGCGAGGTTTCCGCGATTCCCGTGGCCAGCACGATCCGCCGCCGCCCGCCATCGTCGCGGCGCAGGGCGCGGCGCTGCTCCGCCGGGTCCACCTGCCCGTGGAGCGGCAGGACGAGCGCGCCCGGCAGCGCCGCCGTCACCGTGTCCATCGCCCGCTCGATCTCTCGCACCCCCGGCAGGAATACGAGAAGATCGCGGTCCGCCTCCGTCTCGCTCCACGCGCGGCGCACGGCGCCCGCCACCTGCTCCTCCAGCCGCAATTCCGCCCGCGCGCCGATATGCTCGATGGTAAGGGGGTGGATCTTGCCCTCGCTCTCGATCACCGGGGCGCCGCCCATCGTCTGCGCGAACCGCGCGCCGTCGATCGTCGCCGACATGACCAGAAGACGCAGATCGGGGCGCAGCACCGCCTGCGTCTCCAGCGCAAGGGCGAGGCCGAGGTCGCTATCGAGATGGCGTTCATGCGCCTCGTCGAACAGGACCGCCGACACACCGGACAGTTCGGGATCGGCGGCGATGCGATTGACGAAGATCGCCTCCGTCATCACCGTGATGCGAGTGAGAGCCGATGTCCGGCTGTCCATGCGGGAAAGATAGCCGACCGTTGCGCCCGCCCGTTCGCCCAGTGTCTCGGCCATGCGTTCGGCGGCGGCGCGCGCGGCGACCCGGCGCGGGCTGAGCAGGAGGATTTCGCCGTCGCACCACGGCTCGTGCAGCAGGGCCGGGGCAACCGCCGTCGTCTTGCCCGCGCCCGGCGGCGCGATCAGGACGGCGCCGGCCCCCTCGCGCAGCGCGGCGGCAAGGTCGGGCAGGACGGCATTTATGGGGAGCGGCGCGCTCTCCATCGCGGGGTCAATAGCGGCGGGCCACCGCGAATTGCACCGCCTCCATCATCGCGGCGCGCGCCTCGTTCGCGGGAAAACCCGATATGGCATCGATGGCGCGATTGGCGAAATGGCGCGCACGTTCGCGCGTGTCCGTCACCGCGTCATATTTCGCGATGAGCGCGATCGCATGGGCAAGATCCTCGTCCGAGTTCCGCTTGCCCCGGATCGCGTCCTGCCAGAAGGCGCGCTCCTTCGCATCGCCGCGGGCATAGGCGAGGATGACCGGGAGCGTCATCTTTCCATCGCGGAAATCGTCGCCCTTGTCCTTGCCCGATTCGCCGACTTCGGAATCGTAATCGATGGCATCGTCGGCGAGTTGGAACGCAATGCCGAGATTGCGGCCGTAATCGTCGAGCGCTTCCTCGACCTTCGGATCGCGTTCGGCGACGACGGCGGCGATGCGGCAGGCCGCGGCGAACAGCGCGGCGGTCTTCGCACCGACGATGTGGAGATAGCGTTCCTCGCCCGTTTCCACCTTGCGCTGCGCGGTGAGCTGATCGACCTCGCCCTCGGCGATGACCGCGCTTGCCCCCGACAGGATCTTCAGCACCTTGAGGCTGCCGTCCTCGACCATCAATTCGAAGCTGCGCGAAAACAGGAAATCCCCGACCAGCACGGCGGCAGGGTTGCCGAACACGATATTGGCCGCGTCCTTGCCCCGGCGCATGTCGGATTTGTCGACGACATCATCGTGCAGCAGCGTCGCGGTGTGGATGAATTCCACCGCCGCGGCGAGCTTGTGATGCCGTACGCCTTCATATTCGAGGAGTGCCGCGCTGGCGAGGGTCAGCATCGGGCGCATGCGCTTGCCCCCACCCGCGATGAGGTGCCCGGCCAAAGCGGGAATCAGCGGGATTTTCGACTGCATCCGGTCGAGAATGATGCGGTTCACCCCGCTCATCCCATCGGCGGTCAGCGCCAGAATCGGAGACAGCGACGGTTCGCCGGGGGTCAATTTGTGCACTGTTGCGCTCACGCAGCGTCGTTTGGGGGCGATAGCGCGCCAAAGCAAGAGACAAGTTGCCCATATCTCGACGAATCGCGCCGGAACGGCGGCGCCCCGCGACCGGGCATCGCCGCAATGCGCTTGCCAGCGGGCAAGGGCTTGGTAAGACGCGAGGCATGACCGGATCGAAACAGACATCGAAACAGGCGCAAGCCGAGGGCGGCCGCTCGCCAACGGACGTCTTGTCCGCCTACCGCCGCAGCATCGACAATATCGATGCAGCGCTCGTGCACATGCTGGCCGAACGGTTCCGCATCACGCAGGCCGTCGGCGAGTTCAAGGCGAAGGCCGAATTGCCCCCCGCCGACCCCGCGCGCGAGGAAAAGCAGATCGCCCGCCTGCGCGCACTGGCCGAGGATGCCGATCTCGACCCGGAATTCAGCGAGAAATTCCTGCGCTTCATCATCGACGAGGTCATCCGCCATCATCAGCAGGCCCGCGGCGAATAATCGGCGCAGGCCTTCGCCCGCGCGCCTTTTATCCCGCGCGCGGCAGGGCCAGCCGGACCAGCAGCCCGCCCAGATCCTCGCTTTCCTCGAGCGCGACCTCACCGCCGTAGATTTCCACCACGTCGCGCACGATCGCGAGACCGAGACCCGTGCCCGGCTTATTCGTGTCGAGCCGGGCGCCCCGGTCGAATATACGGATACGCTCGGGATCGGGAATGCCCATGCCGTCATCCTCGATCCATATTTCGCACAATTCGCCATCGGGCACCGCATCGACGGTGACGAACACGCTGCCCCCGCCATATTTGGCCGCGTTCTCAACCAGATTGCCGAGCAATTCGTCGAGATCCTGCCGTTCCAGCGCGACCATGGCGGTATCGGCACCGTCGATGTCGAACCGCACGTCAGGATAGAGCCGGCCCACCACCCGCTCCACCGCGTCCGCCGCGCCGCGCACGTCGGCGCGCGCAAGCCCGCTGACCCTGCGGCCCAAGGCGCGGGCGCGGGCGAGATGGTGATCGACCTGCCGCCGCATGATCGCGGCCTCGCGCTTGACCACCTCGTCGAGATCGGGCGCGCGGGCGGCGGCGGCATTGTTCACGACCGTGAGAGGCGTCTTGAGCGCATGGGCAAGATTGCCGGCATGGGTGCGCGCCTCCTCGGCCTGCCGCTGCGAATGGGCGAGCAGGGCATTCAGTTCGTCCACCATCGGCTGCACCTCGAGCGGGAGCGGTTCCTCCACCCGCGGCACGCCGGTCACGCGGATGCGATGGATGGCGCGCCTGATCCCGCGCAGGGGCGACAGGCCGAGCCATGTCTGCAACGCGGCCATCACGATCAGGCCAAAGCCCAGCACGACGAAGCTGTAGATGAGGATCGAGCGCACCCGCCCGATCTGTGCATTCAGCTCGCCGCGCGACGCGGCCACGGTGAACCACCATGTCGTATCGCTGCCGGGAAGGATGATGGGCCGCTGTATCACGCGCAGCGGTTCATTCTCGAACGTGGCGGAATCGAAGATGACCGGGTCCATGCTGTCGGTCTCGCGCACCGGCAATTGCCTGTCCCACAAGGATCGCGACAGATAATCCTCGTGCCCTTCGCCGACGATCTGCCAGTAGAGGCCGCTCCCCGGCTCCAGGAAACGCTGATCCCCCAAGGGCCGCGAAAACCACACCGCATCGTCCGGCCCGATTTCGGCCGACGCGACCATCGCGGTCAGGATATATTCGAGCTGTTCGTCGAAACTGCGCGTGACATAGGAATTGAGCGTCCGGTCGAGCGCCACGCCGCCCGCCAGCAGCAGGATCGAGATCCACGCCAGCGCGATCAGCATCATGCGCCGCGAGAGCGATCCCGTGTGCGCCCGCGGGAGGCGCGCACGCGTGTCGGTCAGGGCCGTGGACGCATCGCCCGACGGCCCTTCGACGCGATCCTTCGCGCCCTTACCCGCGCGGAGCGTCGGCGGGATCGTCGAGACTGTAGCCAAGGCCACGGATCGTGGTGATGACATCCGCGCCCAGCTTCTTGCGAATACGGGTCACGAACACTTCGATGGTATTGGAATCGCGGTCGAAATCCTGATCATAGATATGTTCGATCAATTCGGTGCGGCTGACGACCTTGCCCTTGTGATGCATGAGATAGGACAGCAGCTTGTACTCCTGCGCGGTGAGTTTCACCGGCTCCCCGTCGAGCGTGACCCGGCCCGAGCGCGTGTCCAGCCGCACTTTGCCAGCGATGAGCTCGCTCGTCGCATTGCCGGTCGAACGGCGGATGAGCGCGCGCAGCCGGGCGATCAGCTCCTCTGTCTGAAACGGCTTGGCAAGGTAGTCGTCGGCGCCCGCATCGAGCCCGGCCACCTTGTCGGACCAGCTGTCGCGCGCGGTGAGGACCAGCACGGGAAAGGTCTTGCCCTCCTTGCGCCACATGCCCAGCACGGTCAGCCCGTCGATCTCGGGAAGGCCGAGGTCGAGGATGACCGCGTCATATTCCTCCGTCGAGCCCATGAAATGCCCGTCTTCGCCATCGACCGACAGATCCACGGCATAGCCCGTCTGCTCGAGCGTGGTCTTCAATTGCTGACCAAGAGTGGGTTCGTCCTCGACGATCAGGATACGCATGCATGTTCCCCGTTCATGCCCCCGCGAAAGGCGGGCGGTTCGTGACATGAACAGATGAAAGAGCGGAAAGGTCCGGTCAAGCGCATTGCAACGTCGCATCGCACGCCCGGAACCGGCCGGGTTCAGCGCATGATATTGACGATATTCCCGGTGCGCGCATCGACATCGACGAATACCACGCGCCCGTTGCGGATGAATTTCAGGCGATAGGTATTGGCGGAAAATTCATCCATGCCGAGATAATCCATCCCCTTCATCCGCGGCAGGACCCGCGATTCGATTTCGCGCAGGGTGTGCACGTTGCCGGCCCGCAATTCGCGGCGGGCCTCGCCCTGCCCGTCGCGCTTCCCCTGCTCCGCATGGGCGGGGACGGCAAGCGAAAGGCATGACACGGCGACCAGCACGGCGGCCACGGGCGCGCGCATGGCGAAGCGGGGACGATGGGATGTGCGAATTGTCATGATGGTCGCCGTGTTAGTATCAAGCCATTGAACGCAATCTGAATATTGCCGCGTCCGCGTCGTGCCCGCCCCTATCGCGTCATTTCATATTTCAGGGTCAGCATGACCGCCGTGCCCACCTGCCCCGGTTTTACAGGGCTGCTGGCGGCCTCCGTTCGGCTGCCGGTGACGACGATCATGTCCCGTTGCATCGGGCGGTTCTCGCTCACCGCTTCCTCGACCGAAAGCAGGCGCACACCGGTATAGCCGGCCATCCGTGCAAGCTCGGTCGCCTGGGTCATCCCGCGCTCGAACGCGGCGCGGCGGGCCTGCGCCTGGGCGCTCTTCGGGTCGATGAGCCCGAAATCCGGGCCGGAAAGATTGGTCGCACCCGCCTCGACCAGAGCGTCGAGCACCGCGCCGACACGCTCCATGTCGCGAAGCTCGATCCGCACGTTGTTCGTCGCGTCATAGCCCAGGAACTGCGGCACGTCGTCGTTCCGGTAATTATACCGGGGGTTGAGCGAGATGCCGGTCGTCTGGATCCGGTCGTCCGGAATGCCGAGCGCGGCGATCCGCTCGACCACGGCGGTCATCTTGCGCGCGTTTTCCTGCATCGCCTGGCTGGCGGTGGGTGCGCGGGTGGTGACGCCCGCACCAACGGTCGCCATGTCGGGATCGGCAAGCACCGTTTCGCTCACGCCGAGTTCGACGACGGGGCCGCTGGCCTGCAACTGCACCTCGGCCGCATGGGCGGAGATCGTGCCGCCGGACAGGGCGGCAACCGCCATGGCGGGCGCGGCGAACAGGAATACGGGTTTGCGCATGAGCATCATTCTCCAGATTACGGACGGTTCGATATCATGAAATCGTTCCGTGACTCGATGATGATAGCATGATCACCGCTTGCGCAAGATGAACGGCGCGATTAGCTGCAAGCCCATGGCACAGGCACCGATTTTGAGCTGGGAAGGCCTCGGCCTGCAACAAGGGGGCGGCTGGCTGTTCGGCGGTCCCGGCACGGGCGATGGCGATGGCGGGCTCGACCTGCACGTGCTCCCGCGCGACCGGCTCGCGCTGATCGGGCGGAACGGCGCGGGCAAGACCACGCTGCTCAAGCTCATCGCCGGCGAAATCGAGGCGGATCGCGGCAAGCGCACGATACAGCCCGGCACGCGCGTCGTCATGCTGGAGCAGGAACCCGACTTCACCGGTTGCGCATCCCTCATGGATTATGCGCTCGGCGGGGACGACGCGCCGCAGCGCCACGAGGTGGAGGCCATCGCCGGCCAGCTCGGCATCGACATGGAGCGCGAGGCGCACAGCGCGAGCGGCGGTGAAAAGCGCCGCGCCGCCATTGCCCGCGCGCTGGCGATGGATCCGGATCTGCTGCTTCTCGACGAGCCGACCAACCATCTTGACCTCGCCGCGATCGACTGGCTGGAGGACTGGCTCAACCGGTACAAGGGCGCGTTCGTCACGATCAGCCACGACCGCACCTTCCTCACCCGCCTGACCCGCGCGACATGGTGGCTCGATCGCAAGAGCCTGCGCCGCAACGAGGTCGGTTTCGGCGGGTATGAGGCGTGGGAGGAAAAGGTCTATGCCGACGAGGCGCGCGCGGCACAAAGGCTGGACGCGCGGCTCAAGATCGAGGCGCACTGGCTCGAACGCGGGGTCACCGCCCGGCGCAAGCGCAATCAGGGCCGCCTCGAAAAGCTGCACCAGATGCGCGCCACCCGCGCCGCCATGGTGCAGCCGCAGGGGCAGGCGAAGCTCGCCATCGTGGCCGACGGAACGAAGACGAAGGCGGTCATCACCGCCGAAAACGTCTCCAAATCCTATGGCGACCGCACGATCATCCGCGATTTCGACCTGCGGATTCAGCGCGGCGACCGCATCGGCATCGTCGGTTCCAACGGCGCGGGGAAGACCACGCTGCTCAAAATGCTGACGGGTGAAATTGCGCCGGACACCGGCACCGTCACGCTGGCGAAAACGCTGTCGGGCGTGATGATCGATCAGCAGCGCAGCCTGCTGTCCGATGAAAAGCGCCTGCGCGACGTGCTGGCCGAAGGGGGCGACTGGATCGACGTGCGGGGGGTTCGCAAGCATATTCAGGGCTATCTGAAGGAATTCCTGTTCGATCCCGGCCTTGCCGACGCGAGGGTCGGCACGCTGTCGGGCGGCGAACGTTCGCGCCTGTTGCTCGCCCGTGAATTCGCGCGGACATCGAACCTGCTCGTGCTCGACGAGCCGACCAACGATCTCGATCTCGAAACGCTCGACCTGCTCCAGGAGGTCATCGCCGATTACGACGGGACCGTCCTCATCGTCAGCCACGATCGCGATTTCCTCGACCGGACGGTGAACCTCACGCTCGGCCTCGACGGGAGCGGCACGGTGGATATCGTCGTCGGCGGCTATGCCGACTGGGAAGCCAAGCGCGAGGATCGCACCCGGCAGGCCAAGGCCGCGAAGCCCGCCGCCCCGCCGCCCCCTCCCCCGCCGCAGCGCAAGACGAAGCTGTCCTACAAGGATCAGCGCGACTACGAATTGCTGCCGGAGCGGATCGAGGCGCTGGAGCTGGCGATGGCCGAGGACGAGGCCGCGCTCGCCGACCCCGATCTGTATAGCAGCGATCCGGACCGTTTCGCCGCGCTGACCGCCGCGCTCGACAAAAAGCGCGAGGAAAAGGACGCGGCCGAGGAACGCTGGCTCGAACTCGCCGAGGAGGTGGAGGCGCTGGGCTGAGGTCTCAGCCCGGTATCCGGTAATAGCCCGCCACCCGGTCGAGCGCGAGTTTCAGCACGAGCTTCCCGCTGCGCGCAGGCCAGGCCAGCGCCTTCTCCGCATCGGGAAGCGTTTCGCCCGCACACACCACGCGCCACAGCACATCGGCGAGCCCCGGCCCGGCGGCCGCGGTGGCCTCGTCAAAGCGGCGCCTGGCCGACATCTGCTTTTCCGTCGGGGTCAGGCCATTGTCGCCGCTCCCCTTGATCCGCACCGGGTCCCAGCTCATCGTGACGGACGGGGCGAGCTGCGCCCGCTCGTAATCGGCGCGCAGCCGCTCGCCCGCATCGGATTGCCGTTCGTCGAGATGGCCGCGCGAATGCAGCCAGGCGATAGGCGATTCGCGCAGGTTGACCGTCACCCCGCGTGCCCGGCGCCCGATCCCGCCGGTCCGGCGCGGCCCCTCGCTCGTCAGCTCGCGATTCGCATATTCGCCTGCCATGTCATGTCTCCCTTTCGTTCGGCGGGAGCGGAATGGACCCGGTTCAATGCTGTAGGAAAATAAAACCTGTGCGGTTCGTCGCGATGGTGGTAGTCACCCGGCATGATCAATCGCATCCGCGCCATACGCAAGCAGCAGGGCCTGACCCTGGCCGACCTCGCCGAGCGGTGCGATCCGCCCACCACGCCGCAGACGGTCGGCCGGCTGGAAACCGGAATGCGCACGCTGTCCATCGACTGGCTCAATCGCATTGCCGCCGCGCTCAAGGTGGAGCCGCAGACCTTGCTCACGAGCGAGGCGCGCGAGGCGACGATGGTGGTGGCGCGCCTGTCCGATAGCGGCGCCGAACCGCTGTCCTCCCCGCGGGAGGCGATCGCACCGGCATCGCTCCTGGGCGAGGCGAAGCTGACCGTGATGGAGGTATCGGCCAGCGCCGGGGAATATCGCGCCGGCGATCAGGTCTGGCTGCGCGCGATGGACGATGCGGAGACGCCGCGTGCGATCAATCGCGACGTGCTGGTCCCGCGCCCCGGCGGGCGATTCGTGTTCGGCCGGATGATCGACCGCGATGCGCAATCGGTCGCCATCCTGCCCACCGGCGCCGGGCAGCGGCAGACGGTCGTGACCAATCCCGCATGGGTGGCGGTCGCCGTCATGCTGGTCCGTAAATTGTGAAACGCGCGGGCGCCGCACTGGTGCTCACGCTATGGCATGGCGGCGCCGGCGCGGCATTCGCGCAGAATACGCCCGCCGATATCGACGCCATGCTCGCCCGGCAAAAGGCGATGGCGCTCCCGCCCGCCCCCGCCCCGTGCAAGCCGTCAAGCGGCGATGAAATCGTCGTTTGCGCCCCGGTTGTCCGGGATCAGCGTGTCGCCTCCTTCACCATGCGCAACCCCACCTCGCCCGAGGCGCGCAACCTCGGTGTTCCGGATGTGGTCGATGTCGACGGCATGCCGCCCTGCCTCGCATTCTCCGTGACCTCGAAATTCGGCTATGCCCCGCCGCCCGTGTATATCGTGGATTTCGGCGCCCTGCCCGATGCGCCGCCGGGATCGGACGCGGACCGCATCGCCCGCGGCGTGCTGCGCGCCGACTGACCGGACCCAAACCGGTCCACGCTCGTTCCCAATGGCGAAGGAGACGGACCGATTTTCGAACCGAACGACTGGATCAGCGACTGGCCCCGCCTAGCCGAGGTGGCGCTCGGCGGTGTGTTCTTCTTCATCGGCATCGTCGCCTTCGTCCGCATATTGGGCAAGCGGACCACGGGACAGATGAACAATTTCGACTGGATCATCACGGTCACTGTCGGCGCGCTGGCGGCGTCCGGCATATTGAGCCGGGATATCTCCTTTGCCGACGCCGTGCTGGGCATCGTCGTGCTGGGCCTCATGCAATATGCGACGACCTTGCTCGTGCTGCGCGGGGGGATGGTCTCGAAACTGGCCGAGGCCTCGCCGACGCTGCTGCTGCACAAGGGCCGCGTGCTGGAGGACGCGATGCGCCGCACGCGCATTTCACCCGAGGAGCTGCGCGGTGCCCTGCGTCAGAAGGGGATCACCCGGTTCGAGGATGCCAACTGGGTCATCCTCGAAACCAATGGCGTGCTCAGCGTCATCACGAAATGCGACATGACCATCGACGAGGCCGAAACGCTCGCCGATGTCCGCGCGCCGGACGAGCTGCCCGGCCCGCGCTGACCTTTTTGAGCGCTCAGCCCTCGCCCCGGACGATCCGTTCCTGGCGGTCGGTTGCGCTTTCCTTCGGCACGAAACTGTTGGAATCGACCTTCAGCCAGATGAGGATCGGCGCCGCCATGTAGATCGAGGAATAGGTGCCCACGAAAATACCCAGCGCGATCGCCGCCGCGAAACCGAAGGTCGCCTGCGGCCCGAGAACGAGCAGCGCCGTCAGCACGGTCAGCGTCGTAAGCGAGGTGACCACCGTGCGCGACAGCGTTTCATTGACCGACAGATCGAGCAGTTCCTCCATCGGCATCCGGCGATATTTCTTCAGGTTTTCACGGATGCGGTCATACACCACGATCGTATCGTTCAGCGAATAGCCGATGATGGCAAGGATCGCCGCCACGATATTGAGGTCGAATTCCAGCTGCGTAATCGCAAAAAATCCCATGGTGAGCGACACGTCGTGGATCAGCGCGAAAAGCGCCCCCACGCCGAACTGCCACTCGAACCGGACCCAGATATAGATGGCAATCGCCACCATCGCGGCGAGCAGCGCATACATCCCGGTGGAAAACAGCTCCTCCGACACCTTGCCCGACACCGAATCGACGCCGTCGATGCGCACGTCGGGATGCTCCGTCTCCATGGCGCGGGTGATGTCCTGCGTCATGCGGTCGGCGAGCGTGGTGGAATCGGGGCCGGTCCCTTCGGGCAGGCGCATGCGGATCGACACCTCGTTCGGCTGTCCGAAACGCTGGATCACCGGGTCGCCATAGCCGAGCCCGCCGATGCTGCGTCGCAATTCGGCGACCGGTGCCTCCGCCGTTTCGGTGAAGGTCGCGCGGATCATCTGCCCGCCGACGAAATCGACGCCGAGGTTGAGCCCGTTCGTCGCCACCAGCGCCCAGCTCGCCGCCATCAGCAGCAGCGAGACGATGTAGAACGGCACGCGCAACCGCAGGAAGCGGATATTCGTATTGTCGGGAACGAGTTTGAGCAGTTTCATGGCACGTCCCTTAGATATTCAGCTCGGCGGGGCGGTTTTTCCGCAGATAGCTTGCCACCCACATGCGGGTCAGCGTGACGGCGGTGAAGACCGAGGTGACGATGCCGATGATCAACACGATGGCAAACCCGCGGATCGGCCCGGAGCCGAAGAGGAACAACAGCACGCCCGCGATGAAATTGGTGATGTTCGCATCGAGAATGGCGCGCTGCGCCTCGCGATAGCCGACCTCGACCGCCTGCACCACGCGGCGACCGCGGCGGCGTTCCTCGCGTATGCGTTCGTTGATGAGCACGTTGGCATCAACCGCCGTACCGATGGTCAGCACGAAGCCGGCAATCCCCGGCAGCGTCAGGGTGGAGCCGAGAATCGCCATGATACCGAGGATAATCAACACGTTGAGCACGATGGCGATGTCGGCGTAGATGCCGAACCGGCCATAGCTCACGAACATGAACGCCATGACCGCCGCGCCCCCCACGATCAGCGCGAGCAGACCCTTGCGGATCGAATCGGCGCCGAGATCCGGGCCAACGGTGCGCTCCTCCACGATCTGAAGATCGATCGGCAGCGCGCCGGAGCGCAGCGAGATGGCGAGCGCATTCGCGCTGTCGACGGTGAAATTGCCGCTGATCTGCGCCGATCCGCCGAGGATCGGTTCGTTGATATTGGGCGCCGACAACACCTCGCCGTCGAGGATGATGGCGAACGGCTTGTTGACGTTATCGGTGGTCAGCTGCGCGAACTTGCGCCCGCCTTCCTGGTTGAAGGTGATATTGACGACGGGGGCGCCGTTCTGATCGTAGCCCTGCCGCGCGTCGGTCAGGTTGTCGCCCTGAATTCCGCCCAGCCGGCGTACCGCGATCGGGCCGGTCTGCTGACCACCGGCGGCAAAGTTCAGGATCTCGCTGCCCGGAGGGGCGATACCCTGCGCCAGATCGGCCGGCGCCGCGGAACCATCGACCAGCTTGAACTCAAGCTTCGCCGTCTGCCCCAGAAGATCCTTCAACTGTTGCGGATCGTCGAGGCCGGGGACCTGCACCACGATGCGATTGTCGCCCTGCCGGATGATCGTGGGCTCCCGCGTGCCAAGCTCGTCAATGCGGCGGCGCACGACATCGGTGGCGGTGTCCATCGCCAGCTCGACACCCTGCTCCAGCCCCGCCTCGGTCGGGACGACAATGAAACGCGTGCCATCGACCACGTTGATGGTCCAGTCGCGCTGTCCGGTAAGCCCCGCGCCATCGGTCAGCGGCAGCAGCGCCTCACGCGCGGCGTCGACCTGATCGGCGTCCTGCACCATGAAGGACAGGCGCCCGTTGCTGCGGGAAATATCGCCGATCTCGACTTCGTCATCGGCCTCGCGCAGGACGCGGCGCACGTCCTCTTCCATCGATTCGAGCCGAAGCCCGCGCACCTGCCCCGTATCCGCCTCCAGCAGGATGTGACTGCCGCCTGCGAGATCGAGGCCGAGATTGACCTCCGGATCGGGCAGCGCATCGGGCCAGGTCCCGCCCGCGATGGAAACGAGCGACGGCAGGGCGAAGAACACCCCGATCGCGGTAATCGCGGAGAGCCAGATGACTTTCCAGCGCGGGAAATCGAGCATGGGCGGTCTCAGTCGTTGGCGGGCTTGACGCCGCCCTTGGGCATCACGTCGCCGATGGTCTGGCGCACGGCCTGAACCCGGACGTTGGGGGCAATCTCGATCTCGACGAAATCATCGTCCAGCTTCGTGATCTTGCCGACGAGCCCGCCTGCGGTCACGACGCGGTCGTTACGCTGCAATCCGGCGATCTTGGCCTGATGCGCCTTCTGCCGCTTGATCTGCGGGCGGAAGACGAGGAACCAGAAAATGAGGCCCATCGCGGCCAGCAGGATGAGGTTCATGAAGGCGGGCGGTCCGGCGGCGGCGGGCGCCGCGGCGAGGATGAGCAGGGAACTGTTCACGGTTTACCGGCTTCTTTCGATCAGAAATGAAATGGCTCGGGACGGCGCCATCACGGCACCGCCAGCGTCCAGGGCGCGGCGATTAGCAGCATTGCACAGGCGTGGCAATGCGCCCCCCGCCCGGTGCCGTCGCCCGATGGTCCGTGAGCCATATCGCATATTCTGTCCCGCAAGCCTTGCCAAGCGATCCGCGCCCCGCTATTGGCGCCGTTCCGGTCGGGACGTAGCGCAGCCTGGTAGCGCATCACACTGGGGGTGTGGGGGTCGGAGGTTCGAATCCTCTCGTCCCGACCAAAATTTCCTTTCATCATCGCCGTCTGAATGCCCCACCCGCCGCGTACTCGCGCGTGGGAAGCGGGCCCGCGCGCCGCGATGGAAACCGAATCGCGCCTGATGCGCTTTCCCTTCGAACGAAGGGGAGACGACAATGGCCGCACGCGCCTATTGGAAGGGTCAGATCCGGCTCGCGCTGGTATCGATTCCGGTGGAAATCTATACCGCCGTCAAATCGGGGTCGAAGATCAGCTTTCGCCAGATCCACGAACCGAGCGGCAAGCCGATCAATTACGAGAAGATCGTGCAGGGCATCGGCCCCATCGACCGCGACGACATCATTCGCGGCTACGAAATTTCGAAAGACAATTACGTGCTCCTCGACGATGAGGAGATCGAGGCGGCGAAGGTCGAAAGCCGCAAGACGCTGGAACTCGTTCAGTTTGTCGACGCGCATGACATCGACGCCCTCTATTACGAGAAACCCTATTTCGTGGTGCCTGCGGACGATCTGGCGATGGATGCGTATGTCGTGCTGCGCGACGCGCTGCGACAGACGAAGAAGGTCGCGCTGGGGCAGATTTCGGTGCGCGGCAAGGAATTGCTCGTCGCGCTCAAACCCTGCGGCAAGGGGATATTGCTCGAAACGATGCGCTATGCCGACGAGGTCCGCAAGGGTCAGGCCTTTTTCGGCGAAATCGGCGAGGACGAGCCCGAGGACGAATTGCTCGAACTCGCCACGACACTGATCGAGAAGAAGAGCGCGCCGTTCGATCCGTCGGAATTCCACGACCGCTACGCCGACGCGCTCGAGCGGCTGATCGAGAAGAAGGCGAAGGACAAGGGCGGCAAGATCCTAGAGGATGTCGAGAAGCCGGAAAGCGGCAAGGGCGGCAATGTCATCGACCTCATGGCCGCGTTGAAGAAATCGGTGGGCGACGATGATGGCAAATCGCCTTCGAAGAAGACATCGCGCAAGAAGAGCGCCTGAACGGCGGGACGACCATGGAACTCAACCCATCGATCGCGCTCCAATGGCTTGACTGGCAATTGATGCTGCGGCTGGGCGTCGCGGCGGTGCTCGGCCTCGTCCTGGGGCTGGATCGCGAATTGCGGGGGCATGCGGCCGGAATGCGCACGCATGGGCTGATCTGCTTTACCTCCGCGGCGGCGACCGTTTCGATCATTGCCCTTTATCTGCAACTCGGTCCGGAACGAATGGACCCCCTTCGCCTGTTCGAGGCGGCGGGTTCGTTCATCGGTATCGTCGGTGCCGGGTTGATCGTATTTTCGCGTGGGCAATTGCACAATATCACCACCGCCGCCAATCTCTGGCTTGCCGCGATCATCGGGGTGGCTTGCGGGGCGGCGCAATGGCCGCTCGTGCTGGTCGCGACGATCATTTCGATCGTGATGCTGAGGCTCCTTCGCATTCTCGAACGGCACATGGGTCCCGATCGACGATTGTCACAGGACGACGGCACCGCGCCGCGCGAACGCCGATGACAAAACCATCCGACCCGCTCGCCGACTATAACGCGAAGCGCGATTTCAGCAGGACCGCCGAGCCCACCGGCGATGCGGGCGCGCCGGGCGGCAATCGTTTCGTCGTTCAGAAACACGATGCGACCCGCCTGCACTGGGATCTGCGGCTGGAGAGCGATGGCGTTCTGAAAAGCTGGGCGGTGACCAAGGGCCCCTCGCCCGACCCCGATATAAAGCGGCTGGCGGTCCGGACCGAGGATCACCCACTCTCCTATGCCGCGTTCGAGGGCACCATTCCGGACGACGAATATGGCGGTGGCACGGTCATGATCTGGGACCACGGAACATGGGCACCTGTCGAGGGGAAGAGCGCGGACGACCTTGCCGACGGGCATCTGCATTTCATCCTGTCGGGCGAGCGGATGAAGGGCGAATGGCTGCTCGTCCGGATGAACCCGCGCAAGGGCGAACGCCGCGAAAACTGGCTGCTGCGCAAGATCGAAGATGCGCATGCGCAGAGCGGCGATCCGCTCGTCGAGCGTTGCCTCACCAGCGTATCGACAGGGCGTTCCATGGCCGAAATCGCCGCGAATGCCGACCCGAAATCCGGCGGCGGTGATGAAAAGACGGGCGGCCAGAAACGCGCCCGAACGCGGCGCAATCCCGATGCGAAACCGCCCGCCTTTGCCAAGCCGCAGCTTGCCACGCTGGTCGACGCGGTTCCGACCGGCAATGGCTGGATGCACGAGATCAAGTTCGACGGCTATCGTGCCATCGTCGCGGCGGCGGGTGACGCGGTGACGATCTATACGCGCAGCGGAAAGGACTGGACCGACAAATTTGGACCGCTCGCCGCGCATATTGCGGCGCTCGACCTTCCGCCATCGCTGCTCGACGGGGAAATCGTGGCTTATGGCAAGGATGGCAATCCCGATTTTTCGGCGCTGCAATCCGTGCTGAAACGCGGGGCCGGGGCGCAGGGGGATGGCGATGCGCTCTCGTTCCACGCCTTCGATTTGATCGCGAGTGGCGGCGAGGATCTGGCTGCGCTCCCCAATATCGAGCGTAAGGAGCGGCTGGAAGCGCTTCTGCGCCACGCCGCGCCGCCGGTGCATGTCGCCGATCATGTCATCGGCGCGGGCGAGCGGCTGTATCGGACCATGTGCGATGCCGGGCAGGAAGGCATCATCTCGAAACGGATCGACGCGAAATATCGCCACGCGCGCAGCAAGGCGTGGGTCAAGGTGAAGTGCACGCGGCGGCAGGAGTTCGTCATCGTGGGGTATAGCGAATCAAAGGCGAAGGGACGCCCGTTCGCCTCCTTGCTGCTGGCGCAGAACGAAGGCGGCGAATTGCAGTACAAGGGCAAGGTCGGCACAGGCTTCGACGCCGATACGCTCGACGATCTTTCGTCACAAATGAAGCGGATCGCGCGCAAGACGCCGCCGCTCACGGTCGCGAAAACCGACGCGCGCGGCGCGCATTGGGTGACGCCGAAACTCGTTGCCGAAGTCGCCTTCGCCGAGTTCACCGCGGATGGGAAGGTACGTCACGGCAGCTTCCTCGCCCTTCGCGAGGACAAGGATGCCGGTGAGGTGCGGCCCGAAACCGCCGCCGCCCCACCGCCCGCGCCGCATCCGGTCGAGATCTCCAGCCGCTCGCGCATCGTCTTTCCCGATAGCGGACAGACGAAGGGCGAGCTTGCCGATTATTATGCGGCGATCGCCCCGCTCATGCTGCCGTTTGCCGCACGGCGCCCAATAAGCCTCGTGCGCTGCCCGCGGGGCCGCGCAAAGAAATGCTTTTTTCAAAAACACGACAGCGGCGCGTTCGGGCCGCATGTGCACGCCGTCGCCATCGCCGAAAAGGACGGCGGGATGGAGGATTACCTCTATCTGGAGGATGACGCCGGCATTCTGGCCTGCGTGCAGATGGGAAGCGTGGAATTTCACGGCTGGGGCAGCCGCACCGACGATGTCGAAGCGCCCGACCGCATGATCTTCGACCTCGACCCCGATGAGGCCGTGGATTTTGCCGACGTAAAAAAAGCCGCGAGCGATATTCGCGACCGGCTGGCCGATATCGGCCTCGTCAGCTTTCCCATGCTTTCGGGCGGCAAAGGCGTGCATGTCGTCGTTCCGCTATCGCCGGCGCACGGTTGGGACGCGCACAAGGATTTCGCCCGCCGCTTTGCCGAGGCGCTGTCCCTGACCGAACCCGATCGCTTCGTCGCGACGATGAGCAAGGCCAAGCGTAAGGGCCGCATTTTCATCGACTGGCTCCGCAATCAGCGCGGGGCGACGGCGGTGCTGCCCTATTCCGCCCGGGCACGAAGCGGGGCGCCCGTCGCGGTGCCGATCACCTGGGACGCGTTGAACGATGCCAAGGATGCGCACCCGTTTTCAATCGATGACGCAGATCGGTTGTTGCGGCGGGCCGAAGACGACGCGTTGGCGGGATGGGGTTTTGCAGAGCAGGAACTGCCCGACATCTAAATAGTTAACCTATATGGTTTTATTTTCCTACAGCATATAACCATTCTAGCGATCCAGCGTCCATCGGCAAAGGAGCGCAGCCATGCCCATTCTCGAATCCCTCATCGGGCCCATCACCCGCATCATCGACAAGGTCATCCCCGACAAGGAAGCCCGCGACCGGGCCAAGCTGGAACTCCTGAGCCTCGAAGCGGATCACGAGCTCAAGCAGATCGAGGCGCGGCTTTCGGCGATCGTCACCGAGGCGCAATCGCCCGACCCATGGACCAGCCGGGCGCGACCCGGATTTCTCTACGTCATGTATCTCATCATCCTGTTCGCCATCCCCATGGGCGTGATCGGCGCCTTCAATCCCGCGACGGCGCATGCGATCGGCAATGGCATGACAAGCTATCTCAACGGGCTTCCCGAACCGCTCTATGCGCTCTTCGGGACGGGCTATCTCGGCTATACCGCGGCGCGCCAGTGGGGCAAGGTGAAGGGCGTCGACTAGGCGCGAACAGACCCTCGGGGCGGTGCGTACCGGCGCCGCCCCCTTGTCATTGCGATTTTCGGCGCGCATAGCGCCAGACTTTGACAGGCTGGATTTACAGCGAGGGACTTTCATGGGCGAGAAAACCGCCGAGAATTCGGGCATGAACATCGACAGCGCGCTCGTGCGCGAACTGGCCGACATGCTCAACGATACCAATCTTACCGAAATCGAGGTCGAGGAAGGCAGCCGGAAAATCCGCGTTTCGCGCGCCGCGCCCGCTGGCGCCTACGCCATGGCCCCCGCGCCGGCCGCCGCCGCACCAGCGGTCGGCGCGCAATCCGCCGGTACCGCTCCGGCGGAACAGGCCGAATTGCCCGGCACGCCGGTCGACGCGGTCAAATCGCCGATGGTGGGCACGGCCTATCTCTCCGCAGAGCCGGGCGCCGCGCCGTTCATCGCGGTCGGCAGCAAGGTGAAGGCAGGCGAAACCCTGCTCATCGTCGAGGCGATGAAGGTGATGAACGCCATCCCCGCCCCGCGCGCCGGCACGGTCAGCCAGATCCTCGTCGGCGATGCGGAGCCGGTCGAATTCGATCAGCCGCTCGTCGTGGTCGATTGAGGCTTTCATGGCGATAACCCGGATACTCATCGCCAATCGCGGCGAAATCGCCCTGCGCGTGCATCGCGCGGCGCAGGAAATGGGCATTGAAACGGTTGCCGTGCATTCGACCGCGGATGCCGATGCCATGCATGTCCGGCTGGCCGATCAGGCCGTGTGCATCGGCCCGCCGTCCGCGACGGACAGCTATCTCAACATGGCGGCGATCATTTCGGCGGCCGAAATCACCGGGGCGGACGCGATCCACCCCGGTTACGGCTTCCTGTCCGAAAACGCCAAATTCGCCGAAATCGTCGAGGCTCACGACATCGCATGGATCGGGCCGAAGCCCGAGCATATCCGCACGATGGGCGACAAGGTGGAGGCCAAACGTACCGCGGGCGCACTCGGCCTGCCGCTCGTCCCCGGCAGCGACGGCGCGGTCGAAACGGCGGAAGAGGCACTGCAACTTGCCGAGGAGATCGGCTATCCGGTGTTGGTGAAGGCCGCATCGGGCGGCGGCGGGCGCGGCATGAAAGTCGTGCAGAACGCCGACGAACTGCCCAGCCTCATGAGCCAGGCCAAGTCGGAGGCGAAATCCGCGTTCGGCGACTCCACCGTCTATATCGAGAAATATCTAGGCAATCCGCGCCATATCGAGTTTCAGGTGTTCGGCGATGGCAATGGCAATGCCATCCACCTCGGCGAACGTGATTGCTCGCTTCAGCGGCGGCATCAAAAAGTGCTCGAGGAAGCGCCCTCCCCCGTGATCAGCGACGCCGATCGCGATCGCATGGGCCGCACATGCGCCGACGCGATGGCCGAATTGGGCTATCGCGGCGCGGGCACGATCGAATTCCTGTGGGAAAACGGCGAGTTCTACTTCATCGAGATGAACACCCGGCTGCAGGTCGAACATCCGGTGACCGAGGCCATTACGGGCCTCGACCTCGTGCGCGAACAGATCCGCATCGCGGCGGGCGAACCGCTCTCCGTAACGCAGGACGAGGTGCGCTTTACCGGGCATGCGATCGAATGCCGGATCAATGCCGAGGATCCGCGCAGCTTTGCCCCATCGCCGGGACAGGTGACGAGCTATCACGCCGCGGGCGGGATGCACGTGCGCGTCGATAGCGGGCTTTACGCCGGCTATCGCATTCCGCCGTTCTACGATTCGATGATTGCGAAGCTGATCGTGTATGGCCGCACGCGCGAAGGGTGCATCATGCGCCTGAAACGCGCGCTGGGCGAAATGGTGATCGAGGGCGTGAAGACGACGATCCCGCTTCACGAAACGCTGATCCGGCAGGACGATTTCCAGACCGGCGACTACACCATCAAATGGCTGGAAGAATGGATGGAGCAGCGCGAGGAATAGGCGCCGCCCCGCATCGGCCCGGGCGTCCTATTCCAGCGGGACGCCCGGCTTTACCTTCGACGAACGAATGACGAGCGAGGTCTTCACGCTGCCGACGTTGGGCGTGGGCGTGAGCTTGCTCGTCAAAAATTCCTGAAAGCTCTGCAGATCGCGGCTGACGATCTTCACGATGAAGTCGATCTCGCCGTTGAGCATGTGGCATTCGCGCACTTCGGGCAATTCGGCCATCTGATCCTCGAACGCGCGAAGGGATTCCTCCGCCTGGCTCTTGAGGCTGACCATCGCGAACACGGTGATGGTAAAGCCGAGCGCGGCCGGGTCGAGATCGGCGTGATAGCCGCGAATGGCGCCCCGTTCCTCGAGCGCGCGAACCCGGCGCAGGCACGGCGGCGCGGTCAGGCCGACGCGCTGCGCCAGCTCGACATTGGTGATGCGCCCTTCTTCCTGCAATTCGGCAAGCAGGCGACGGTCGATTTCATCATGAATCATGTGGCGGACAAACCTCTTCGATGGCCCATGGCGTGTTGCGTTTCGCCATATTGGAATGATTCGCCCATGGCGGGCAATAAGCGAGCGGCCGAACCGCCATATGCCGTAACAAACGGATTGCTACGCAAAATTGTTTCCCATTGCAACGCGGGCGAACGCGATTTGCCGCAATGATCCGCGACCTGTCGCAATTTATCGCGCCCTATGGCGGATCGCGCCGTATCGTGCCGCGCGGCATGCCCGGGCCAAAGCCGCTTGCCAAACCGGCGGGGGAACGTTACCCGCTCTCCCCCAACGGGCCTGTAGCTCAGCGGTTAGAGCTGGCCGCTCATAACGGCTAGGTCGCGGGTTCGAATCCTGCCGGGCCCACCAATTTTCTGACGCCTGCGGCGGCGCCGCTCTGCACACGGTCAAAGAAATCGCTTGCCGCCTGCCCGCGCGCTCTTTTAAGGCCATCCCGGTTCGGGGAGTAGCGCAGCCCGGTAGCGCGCCTGCTTTGGGAGCAGGATGTCGCAGGTTCGAATCCTGTCTCCCCGACCATTTTCATTTTTCGTTGTTGAGCGATGTCGCGATGCTTCGATCGCGGTGGGCGCGGGCTTGGAAGCGCCGATCGGCATTGGCCGCCAAGACACTTGCGGCTTCGTCCCGGGCATAGCGCAGCACGTCGCGGCCATATCCCGGCTGTAGGGCTGTGGACGAACGGGCAGGATGCAAGTCTCGATCCCGGCCTTCGCGTGCCATTTCGCATGCGGCCCAATCGCCCCGCCGGCTTGATCCCGATCTTCGTCTCTGCGGCACAGATATGCGCGCAAGCTGGACGAGCGCCTCTCTGCACGCGGCTGGTCCCGATGCCGAAATTGTCGCGTGAATTGATCGCGAAAGGCAGACATGGCGTCGACCCACAGAGTCAGGATGCGCCCGTCCGCTCCCTGCAGAGCGCTACCCCAGCCGATTGGAGGCGGGCCGCGCGTTGCCTGCCGCTATCTGAGCGGGAGGAAAAGGTCGGCGATTGCCTCTGGTTCAGGCACGTCGGGAAAGAACGCGATGCGCTCGCAATAAAGCGGGAAGTCTCGCGCCTCCTCACCGCTTTGCGGAAGCCAGTCGCGATAGAGATAGAGGGCCGCGGATTCCAGATCGTCAGTATGCCCGACGATCCGCAATACGGCACAGCGTCCTCCCGGTATGATCCCGGCCACCAAGCCGTGCTCGTCCGCGTCGAAAACCTGCTCCGTCGCTGCGCACAGATCCATGCGATAATCGCGAGGATCGGTATCGCCTGGATCGGAATGGAAGATGTTGAACGTCCTGCTCCTCCGCGGGGGAAGGCCGTTTGCCTTTCGCCAGGCGATGAACCGCCGAATGGTCGCCCCGATCTCGTTCGGTGGTCCGCGGTGCTCCATGATCGCCACCGGAACGGCGTCTGCCTCCCGTATCGTGACGTCGCTTGCATCAAAAGGCTGGTGCATGATCTTGCTCCTCGCGTTGGTGAGAGGCCCGAAGGCGGCAAGCCACGGCTCCCAGTCGGGTGCTTTCCGGAACGATGACGGCGACTGCCCAAAGCGCTGCCGAAAGGCGCGGGCAAAGGCATCGGGGGCGTCGTAACCGGCATCCATCGCGATCCGGGTCACGCTGTGATCGTGACGATAGGCCAGCCGGAACGACGCGCGCTTCATCCGGCCAAGCTGCACGTAGCGATGCACGGATAGTCCGAAAGTCGCGGTAAATTGCCGGTGGAAATGAAACTTCGAAAACGCCGCGACAGCACTGACCGTGTCGAGATCCAGCGGATCGTCGAGATGCCGATCGATATTATCGAGCGCCCGTTTCATCCGGTCTCGGTAATTTTGAAGTGCTGTCGTCACTGTCCGCTCCATCGTGGCGACACCATCCTGGCGCGGGTTCGGGGATATTGCCCGACCGATCTTGCGGTTCGGCGCGATCGCGTTCCAAACGCGATGGCAACCAATGCCTGATGGAAGCCTGCCATTACGACGGCCGGGAACGGACCGGCAGCCTGCCGCCGTCTATGATCCTGCGTCGACCTGTTCCCGATCGGCATCGCCCGCGGCGCCCGCAACCGAGGCGCAGGGGGCGAGCGTGTTGCAGAAATCGAGGGTATCCCGATCATTCGCAGGCAACTGACCGATCCTGCCGTGGCTTGCAACCTCCCGCGCGGGGATCGTTGCCGGCCGGGCCAGCACGGACAATGTGCCGGCGCTGAACTGCAGATCGTAATTTCCCGAAACCGTCAACGTGCCGGGAAGGATGGCGTAGTCCCCTGCCCTGCGTGCGGCCATCGGGTCGGTCGCGAGCGCACCGGTCATCACGTCGCCGTTCACCAGATTGCCGGCGGTGATCGTATAGCCGAGCGGCGGAATGCCCTCCCCTTCGAGGCGGATGGCATCGTCGGCCGCCACGTAGAGCACGCGTTTGTTCACGGTCAGTGCGCGGTCGTTTCCATCCGCCTGTAATCGAGTGACGCTGTAATTGCCGCCTGCGTCGAGGCCGGAGCCCGTCACGCGGTACGGTCCGACATCGCTGCGTATTCCCGCATCGGTTGTCCAGTCCGCCGTTCCCGACAACAGATCGCCATTGACGAGGCCGATGACCGTCACTTCGCCGGAAAGCGGGGGATTTGCGTCCCCGTAAATCCGCTCCGCCGCATTGGCGCCATACATGATGGTGAGCGGACGCGGGGCGATGCGCAACACGCCATTGCCGATGGTCAGATCGTAATTATCGCCGGCGGACAGCGCGCCTGCGTCGATGACATATTGCCCGACATCGCTCCTGACGTTCGCGTCTGTCGCAAGTGCGCCGTGAAGCGTGTCCCCATTGACCAGGCTGCCATGGGTCACGCTATAGCCGAGCTGCGGGTTCGCATCGCCGTAAACGCGGAACTGGTCGTCGGCGACCACCGTGATCGCGCGTTTCGCGATGGTGAGCGCGGTCGCATTGCCCGCGGCCTGGACGGTGTTCAGCGCATAATTGCCCCCCGCCGACAGCCCCGATCCGGTCACCCCATAATGGCCCACGCCGGACAGGGCGGTCGCATCGGTGCGCCATACGGCAATTCCCGATAGTGCATCGCCATCCATAAGGCCGCTCACCGCGACAGACCCGCCGAGCGCCGGCCCGGCATCGCCATAGATGCGGCTTGCCATGTCGGCGGTATAGGTCACGGTGAGTGCACGCGGCGCGATGGTCAGCGTCCCGCCGCGGAACAGAACCGCGTAATTCGGCCCCGCGGTGAGCGTACCCGCGCCGATGGCATAGCGGCCCACATCGCTATCGCCGCGGGCGGAGGTGGAAAGCGCGCCCCGCAAAGCGTCGTCGGCGACGAGGCTTCCTTCGGTGATGGCATAGGTGAGGGCCGGATTGCCGTCGCCATAGATGCGCGTGATGGCGTCCGCCGTGATGGTGAGGGGGCGCGGGGTGATGGTCAGTCTCCCCACCGTCCCGCCGATCAGATCGTATCCCAGCTGTCCAGAATAAAGGCCGTCCATCCCGATGGCATAGGTGCCGGCATCGGTCCTGCCGATCAATCCGCCCTTTACCGGCCCGGTGCTCAAACCGCCTCGCAAGGCGTAGGCCACCCCGGCGAGCTGGCCCGTGCCATCATAGACGGCGGTGCCTTGCCCCGTGACGTCGACGACCGCGGGCGTCAAAAATACCTTCAGAAGCGGGGCTGTATAGCCGTCGTAAATGCGCCACACCGCGTCCTGCCCGCCGACATTGTCGAGGCTCCAGTCGGCAAAGGTCGCCGCCTTCTGCAACTCCGCCGTGGTCTTGCCGACCCCGCCTTGCGACGCACTTGCCGCGATGCCGCTCGTCTCGGTGTTCCAGTACGAACTGGCGATCAGGCGCGATGCGTCCACTCCGACGAGGCCGCCTGTATCGCTTTGTCCCTGCACCCTCCCGCTCGCATAGCTGTTGATGACCGTGGCATTATACGCACCGCCGAGGAGGCCGCCGAGCCGTGATGTGCCCGACACCGGCCCGGAGGCGTGCGCATCGGCGATGGTGCTGCTGTCGACGAGGCCTGCAATACCGCCGAGTTGGGCGCTCCCGCTGGTCGATCCGGTGGACAGCACCTCCGACACGAAGGCATTGATCGCGCCGCCCGCAATCCCGCCCGCAGCTTCGCCTCCCGATGTGGCGACATCGCTCCACGCCGCGCGAATGGTGCTGTCGCTGAAGGCGAAACCGACCAGCCCGCCAACAAAGAAATTGCCCGATACCGAACCCGACGCATGGGCATTGCGCAGGTTGGAGTTGAAGAACCGCCCGACCAGCGTGCCGACCTGCTCGTTCCCCGCCACCTGCGCATTGATCAGTCCGACATTGCCGATCGCCGCGCGTGCCGCCGTGCCGAACAGACCGACGTTGCTCTGATCGGGGCGTTGAATGGTGAGGCCGGATATCACATGGCCCAGTCCGTCGAACTTGCCGGTGAACTCCGCCGCGCCGCCGCCGATGGGCGCAAATCCAGCGCCTGCGTTCCAGCCTGCGGTGGCGGATGCGTCGATATCGGCACCCAGGGCGTAGAACCCGTCGGGCCGCCCATCGATACCCTGCAGATCGGTTCCGGTCGCCGATCCTGCCTCGCCCAGTGCGGTGATGATCGTATAGGGGTCACCGTTGATCGACAGTCCGTTGCCCGTGCCGGTGAAATCGACCCGCCCCCCACGCACGTTCAGCGCGCCATTTGCGGTCAGTACGGCTAGCTTCGCCGTGCCTCCGGCGGTCATCACCGCATCGACGTTCACACTGCCCGCGGCGAGGAGCGTGAGCGTGTTCGCATCCCAGGCCAGCGGCACCGCCACGGTAATATCGCCGGCCTGCGTCCCGCCGCCGCGGGTGGAGATCGTGACGCTCGCGGTCTCCAGCTGATTTTCGAGCGTTGACGCGTTGATGATGCTGTCATAGCCGGGACCGGTGTTCGGGCCGTTCGAAATGGTGATATTGTAGGGGTCGAGCAGGAGATGGCCGGTCCGCCCGGCGACCGCCCGCAGATCGGCGGCGCCGGTATAGGCAAGCATGTGCCTGCCCGACACCTCCGCCATGCCGCCATCGCCGCCGACCCCGCCGCCCCGCGCCGAGATCGTGCCGGCGAAATCGGTGCGGCCATCGGACCACAGGACGACGCTGCCGCCATCCCCCGCACCGGCGGCGTCGGCGCGAATGACGCTCTGCCCGTCAACCAGCAGGTTCGCCGCGCGCAGCGTCGGTCCTTCCCCGTGCCAGTCGCCGCCGATGCGCACGGCCCCGCCGTCCTGCGCGCCGCTGGCCTCCATCCCCGACACGTCGATCGACACGCCGTTCAGCGTAATCGCGCCCCCGCCAATGACAGTGACGGTGCCGCCGCGCGCCTCGATCTGCCCCATCAGCACGATATTGCCGTCGCTGCCCCCGACCATAGTGGCCTCGCCCGGCAGGTTGACGACATTGCGGGCAAGGTCCTGCGCCTGCGCCATGCCGACGGCGACATGCGTCCCGCCAGCAGCAGGAGCAGCAGGCACACCCAGTTGCAGAAAACCGTCCCCCTGAATGTCGAGGGTCGCGACGCTTGCGGCCCCGATGGTGATGCTGCCGAGCGGCGCGACGATGGTTCCGTCACTGAACACGCTATTGCCGAGCAGGCCGACAAATCCATGTTCGCCGACCGTGATGCCGCCATTGTTGACGATGGCGCCGTCGCCCGCACCGGACAGCATTCCTCCGCCCGACATGAAGGCCTCGTTCGCGAGGTCCAGCGTGGAGGCGACAAACCCCCGTGCCGCGTGAACCTGTCCGGTCGGCGACAGCCGGATGCCATTGGGATTGACGATGAAGACCGAACCATTGGCCCGCAATGTCCCGGCGATCTCGCTACCTGTCGAACCGGTTACGCGGTTGAGGATCATGGCATCGACGCCCGGCTGGTCGAAAACCACACCGCGCCCTTGCGCGATATCGAAGCCTGTCCAGTCGATAACGGCCCGTTCGCTTGCCTGCGTAATCGTCATCGTGCCCGACACGGGCGTCCCGATCATGGCATCGCCCGCGACGACCCGGCCCCCGGTCGGCAGATCCTGCGCCGAGGCGGCGGGCACGGCCACTGCGGGCAACAGCGCGGCGGATGCAAGGAGAGCGGTTCTCGTCAATGTCATGGTCGGGTATCCATCGGATGCTCGCCCCGCTTAGAAGCTGCGGCTCAGGCTCGCGGTGAGGCGCACGCCGCCCGCCTCGCGCAGCGTATCTTCGGCATAGGCAAGCTCCGCCACGCCATTCAGCGAACCGGGAAGACGCGCGCGAATCCCGCCGCCCAGGGACCACGCATCGCCCCGCCCCCGCTCCAGCGCGGTGGGTCGGTCGAGCCGCCCGCGCCCATAAGCGGCCAGCAGATAGGGCGAAACGGCGAAGGAGCGGCCCGGCGTAAACGCGCGCGACAGCTCGGCACGCGCCGTTGCCCCTTCATCGACGTTCAGCGCGCCAAGGCTGTATCCGGCCACCGCGTCCTGCGCATCGATCGAAAATTGCGCGGCGGTGGGAAGCGCGCCGCTCGCGCTGATTTGCGTACGAAGGAAAAGGGTGCCGTGAAACCCCCTGCCCAGCGGCGCGGACAGCTCGCCTTCGGAACGCAGCGCCGTATAATCAGGCTGTGCGCCGAGCCGGGACAGGGGTATGCCGGACGCCGCCGCATCGGCTGCATCGCGCGCGCCCAGCGCATTGAGACCCTGCGCAACGGCCACGCGCAAGCCGGTTTGCATCGCCGCGCCCCACGATTTGCGCCAGTTCACCGCGAGCGACACGGTCCGCAGCCGATCGCGGCTGAGATCCGTCGCGAACTGCGGCAAGCTCTGAATTTCGCGTACAGCCTCCAGCGACAGATCGACGTCGAGCTGCTCCCGCCGCCGCAGCACCACCGGATAGCGCAACCCCGCCCCGACCCGGTCGAACGTCCCGACGAGCCTTGCCACGCGCGCCGGGGTGCGCGGATTGATATCGGCGGTGATCCCGTCGACATGGAACACCAGCCCGTCGCGACCGATCGGCATGTCGAAACCGGCGCCGAAAATCCGGCGCAACGGCGACGCGGAGGTCAGCGCCAGATCGGGCGCGGTCGAGAGATAGCCATAGATCCGCTCCCCCGAACCCAACACGCCGTTTATCGCGACGAGGCTGTCGATTTTCGCATTGTCGTAAACGTCGCCCGGCCGATTATCGATCGTCACGGTACCGGAAACAGGTTTCCAGCCGGCCTCCAGTACGAGGCGCGTGCCGCCCGCCTCCTGACCCGCGACAAGAGCGGACCGCAGCGTCACGCCAGCCGCGCGCCCGGCGAGGAGAAGCTGTCGTTCGATCTCCGGCAGCGTGATACCGGGCCGTTTGACAAAGCGGATCAGCGGGGCGGACACCGCGCCGCGCACGCGGCCCGGCAATCCACCGGTATCGATGCCTTCGATAAAACCTTCGACGATTTCCAGCCGCAGATCCCCGCCATCGGCAAGCGTTTGCGGCGGCACGACCACGCGGGTCAGGACATGGCCGTCACGCGCGAAAATCGCCTCGATCTCCCGGGCGAGCACGTAGAGCCGCAATACTTTCACGCGCGCACCGACGAGCGGCGCGACAAGTGCGTCGACCTGTTTGCGATAACGCAGGGGGAGTCCCGCGACATGGATCGAGGACAGCGTCACCGAAAGATCGTCGGCCCGGTCAGGCGACCCGACGATTTCGGCACGTCGCGGATTGATCGTGTTGCGCCCGATTTCCGGTAAAGGCGGCGCGATCGCCTCGGGCACGACCCTGCTCGGCGCGGGAATGGATTGCCCGGTGGCCGAGGATAAGGGCAGAGCTGTTCCGAGCACCGCGACCGCGAAGGCGGCGGGGCCTCTATATTGGCGCTTCAAGCTTATCGTCCGTCTTCTTCTCAGCGCCGCCGTAAGCCTCAGACGTGAAAAACTCGTTATTGCCGATGTAGGGGCCGCGTCCGCCCGCCATTCACGGCCTTGTTCCAGACAATCCGCGCGCAATGCCGGACGTCCGCGGTGCATTCGGAGAACCGGTAACGCCATTCCGCCAGCACCGCTCTTTGCCACAGCGTGCGCGCCGGAATCCGACGTGCGCTCGCTTGCGATTCACCTGCAGAACGTCGGAGGCCCGCCGCCCCGACGCACCGCCGCTCATCTGAGCGTGATGGTCCGAGGCAACGGGCGGATGCGGACCGCTTACGTTCCTTGCACCAGGACATACCGGTGGAAGGTCGCTCGCTCCGTCCGGAAGGGTTGGGCACCGGTCGAAATGCCCGCGTCGAGGAACGTTGCAAACGGTCCCTGCGGAACGGCCGCTTCACGCTCTTTCGAGACAGAAAAACATCGCTCCGGGCGCGGCCTGACAATCGCCGCCCGGCCATATGCGCCTTGAGGCTGCTTCCAGACGCGCCGGAGTGTCGCGCCAGTTTCCCAAACTATGGCGCTTGGCGGATGTGAGTCGGTGCTCTCCACGAACCGAAGAACCATCACGCAGACAAACCGCAAACTATAGCCAAAGACACCACAGGAAGCCCGGAGCCGCAGACCATCATCGGCCGGATGCATCGCATCCGACCTTTCGTCGCCAATGGCTGCGGTCGTTCGCGAGTTGCGCTTCCTCGATCGCGTACAAACCTTCGGCCAAGGCTTCACGGCGATCGCCTGTTTCCAGTGGCGTGGGGCCGGACCGGTCTTGTCGGAAAGCCGTCATGCCGACCGGACCAGTCATAACCCCGCGGCCATGACGCGCCGCATCTGCGCCGATGGTCCGGCCGCTACGGCGTTGCGGCAGCCACCTCTTCGCCATCGCCGAGGATGACGCCGACGCGCTGATGCAGGCCGACCGGGTCTATGTCGAGGATCCGCGTGGCGCCGTCGGTTGCCGCGCCGCCGGCCTGCTCAATCAGGAAGCTCATCGGGTTCGCCTCGTATAGCAGCCGCAGCTTCGCCTTGCCGTCCCGCCGGTGATCGCCGGGGTAGAGGAACACGCCCCCACGCTTCAGAATGCGGTGCACGTCCGCCACCATCGAGGCGGTCCAGCGCATGTTGTAATCCTTGCCGAGCGGCCCTTCGGTGCCAAGAATACGCTCTTCGACAAAGCGGGCGATGCCGGGCGACCATTGCCGCCGCCGCGCCATGTTGATCGCGAATTCGGGCGTGCCGCCGGGAATCGTGATCGGCCCGTCGGTCATCCGCCACGACCCGATCTCGCTATCGAGCGTGAATTCATACACGCCCGTCCCCACGCTCAGCACCATGAGCGTCTGCGGCCCGTAGATCGCGTAGCCGGAGGCCACCTGACACCGTCCGGGTTGCAGGAAATCGGCCTCGCGCACATCGCGGCCCGCGCTGTCCTCCGGCGCGCGCAGGATCGAGAAGATCGTGCCCACCGAAAGATCGACATCGACATTGCTCGACCCGTCGATCGGATCGAACAGCAACAGATATTCGCCCTTGGGATAGCGGTTCGGGATGGGGTGGATCGCCTCCATCTCCTCCGACGCCATGCCGGCGAGATGCCCGCCCCATTCGTTCGCGTCGAGCAGCAAATCATTGGCGATCACGTCCAGCTTCTTCTGCACCTCGCCCTGCACGTTCTCGGACTGAAGACTGCCGAGCACATCGCCGAGTGCGCCTTTGGAAATGGCGTGATTGATCACCTTGCAGGCCCGCGCGATCGTCTCGATCAGCAGGCGCAATTCCGCCGGGCAGGTCGAGTCGGGCTGGCGTTGCTGATCGATGAGGAACCGGCTCAGCGTGGGGCGCCCGGTCATGCGGGGCGTTGCGGTGTCGTCCCGGGTCATCGTGTCCGTCGTCGTCATGTCGTTCATTCTCCTGCGCTTTCAGGCAGCCAGCACGGCGGCAATTTCGGCGGCGGCCTCCTGCCCATGGGCGAGCGCGGCGGCCTCCTCGATCATCGCGGGCGTCGGCGTGTGCCCGGTATAGAGCACGAATTGCCGGACCGCCTGAAGCACGATGACACTGGCCCCGGTTAGCACGCGTTTGCCCTGCGCGCGCGACATTTTGATGAAGGGCGTCTCGACCGGCTGCGCCACGACGTCGAACGCGACATGCGCCGCCTCGACATGCGCGGGCGGAAAGGCCAGCGCGTCCGCATCAACGCCCTCCATGCCAAGCGGTGTCACGTTGATCAGCATGGCCGCGCCCGGTTCGCCCGGATCGGCACGCCAGCCATAGCCGTATTTTTCGGCCAGTGCCGGCCCCGTTTCGCCGTTCCGCGCCACGATGGTGCCCGTGCCAAAGCCGAGATCGCGCAACGCGGCCGTCACCGCCTTGGCCATGCCGCCGCTGCCGCGCAGGACGAAGGGGGTCGTTGGCGCGATTCCCGCCGCCGCCACAATATCGCGCACCGCCACGAAATCGGTGTTATGGCCGATGAGCACGCCATCGTCATTGACGATGGTATTCACGCTGTCGATCGCGCGCACCGACGGCTCCACCCTGTCGATCAGCGCGATCACATCCTCCTTGAACGGCATCGAGATGGCGCAGCCGCGAATGCCCAGGCCCCGAATGCCCGCCACCGCCGCGGCGAGGTCGGTGGTCCCGAACGACTTGTAGATATAATCGAGACCGAGCAATTCGTAGAGCCGGTTGTGGAAGATCGTGCCCGAACGTCCCGGCCGCCCCGACAGCGACATGCAGAGCCGGGTTGCGGGACCGAGCGGTGGTTTCGTTTTCATGCAGGTGCTCCTGTTCCGGGGGCAGGCGTACCAGCCGGGGGGACGGTGGATCCGCGCGCGACAAGCTGTCCGCGCAGCACGACCCGGCGCGCGGCGGCATCCGGGTTGTCGATCCGGTCGAGCAGCATCGTCATGGCCGTGGCACCAATATCCTCCACCGGCTGTTCTATCACGGTCAGCCCCTGCCCCACGAATTCCATCCAGTCATTATTGTCGAACCCGGCAAGCGCGATATCGCCCGGCACGTCGATGTGCAGCGCGCGCAACGCACGCAGGACACCGAGCAGCATCACCCCATTGCTCGCCATGATCGCGTCGGGACGTTCGGCCGTGCAAAGGAGATCGCGCAACATTTGCGCGCCCTCCGTCTCGCCATGGGGGATAAGGTGGCTCGTCGCGTCGAGTGCGTGCCGGGCCGATGCCTCCTCGAACCCTTCGCGCCGTTCGCGCCCGGTCCCGCTGTCGGCGCCGAACAGGCCGACGATCCGCCTGTGCCCCGCCTGTGCGAGATGGTCGACCAGCTCGCCAGCCATCGCCGCATTTTCGAGGATCACGCAATCGAACGTCGCGCCCGGTATCGTCCGGTCGATGAGCACGACCGGGAAATCCGGCCTGGGCGGTGGCCTGCGCCCGGCACCCTTCCTCCGCGCAGGGGCCAGGATCACCCCGCTCACCCGCTCCTGCGCCATGAGATCGAGATAGGCGGCCTCCTTCGCCGCGTCCTCGTCCGTGTTGCACAGGATCACGCGCATCCCGCGCTGTGCCGCGATATCCTCGATCGTGCGGGATACGGCGGTGAAGAACGGGTTGCGGATGTCGGCGACGATCAGCCCGATGGTGTTGGACCGCTGCGAGCGCAGCCGCCGGGCGGCGAGATTGGGGCGGTAACCTGTGCGTTCGACGGCCTGCAACACCCGCTCGCGCATGGCCGGATTGACCGGCTTTCCGCCGAGCACGCGGGAAACGGTGGCGGGGGAGACATTGGCTTCCCGTGCCACATCGCGGATGCCGACTGCCATGAAAACGTTCTCTTTCTTTGCGCGTATCGCGTGGTCCGAACGGTTCGACGATGGCGAATATCACGGCGCAGAGCAAGCCAACCCTTGACAAAGACGCCGAGAAAACGTTTTCTCGCACGCATAAGAAACGTACCCAGCGGGAGAATCACCATGCCGGCAGGCCCCACGCCGACGCACGCGCGCAAATCGCACATCCGCATCGCCGCCACCGCCGCGTCGAAGGACGATGCGATCCGCCAGGCAGGCCAGCTTCTCGTGGCGGGCGGCGCGGTCGATCCCGGCTATGCCGAATCGATGCTCTCGCGCGAGGCGGTGGCGAACACGTTCCTGGGTTCAGGCGTCGCGATCCCACACGGGCTGAAGGAAGATCGCGGGCTCGTGCATCACGGCGGCATCGCGGTGCTCCAACTGCGCGACGGGGTGGAATGGAACCCCGGACAGGTTGCGCATCTGGTCGTCGGCATCGCCGCCAATTCCGACAATCACATCGTCATCCTGCGCCGGTTGACCCGGCTTATTCAGGATGAGGACCGGCTTCGCGCGCTGATCGAGGCGGACGATCCGGACATGATCGCCCGCGCGCTCGAAACCGACGAGGCGCCCGACCGCGAAACCGCCGACGCCACCGATTTCGCGCAGAGCGAGACATGGGTCGTCGACTACCCCTCCGGCCTGCACGCCCGGCCCGCCGCCGCCTGGGTCGACAGCGCCAAGTCCGGCAAGGCCCGGCTCCGCGTGCGCCACGAGAACGAAAGCGCCGACCCGCGCAGCCTGATCTCCCTGCTGCAACTCGGGCTTCGTGCCGGCGATGAAATCGTGTTCTCGGCCGAGGGGGACGGCGCGCGCGATGCGCTCGACGCGCTCGTGCGCACGGCGCGCAGCCTCTCCGCCCGTGAAAAGCGCGATGCCGAACGCGCCGAGGAAAAGGCCGCCGCGCCGATCCACGGCTGGAAGCCGGAACACGAGGCCGAAATGGTGACCGGCGTCGCGGCGAGCCCCGGCCTTGCCATCGGCACCGTCCACGTGCTGGCCGCGGCCGAACTCGACGTGCCCGACACGCCGGTCGATCTCGTGACGGGCGGTGCCGAGCTCGATGCCGCGCTGGGCACGACGCGCGCGCATATTAAGGCGTTGATCGATGACACGACCCGGCGGCTGGGCGCGGGCGATGCGGCGATCTTCACGGCGCAGGCCGAATTGCTCGACGATACCGACCTCATCACCCTCGCGTGTCAGATGATGGTCGAGGGGCACGGGGTCGCCTGGTCATGGCACAATGCGGTGGAACGGATCGCCGGGCGTTTCGCGGCGCTCGGCAATCCGGTGCTGGCGGCGCGGGCCGCGGATCTGCGCGATGTGGGCCGCCGCGTCCTGGCACAGCTCGATCCGTCGTTGTCGAACGGGTCGCTGGCCGATCTTCCCGATGCGCCGGTGATCCTCGTCGCGTCCGATCTTTCGCCGTCGGACACGGCCACGCTCGACACCGAACGGGTCGCGGGCATCGCCACCGCACTCGGCGGGCCCACCTCGCATAGCGCGATCCTGGCGCGGACGCTCGGCCTGCCGTCGGTCGTGGCGGGCGGCGCGAAACTGCTCGCGACGCGGCCCGGCACCACCGCCATCGTCGACGGCGACAGCGGGCGCATCTGGATCAATCCGGCGGCGCAGGATCTGCAATCCGCGCGCGACTGGATCGCGAAACTGGACCGGCAACGCGCGGCGCAGGAAGCCGAGCGTGGCAAGCCCGCGATCACCAGCGATGGCGTGCGGATCGAGGTTTCCGCCAATGTGAACCGCCCCGATCAGGTCTCCTTCGCGATGACGCAGGGCGGCGAAGGGGTCGGGCTGATGCGGACCGAGTTCCTGTTCCTCGAGGCGGGCGAAACCCCGGACGAGGACGCGCAATATGGCATCTATCGCGCGATGATCGACGCGCTCGACGGCCGCCCGCTCATCGTGCGCGCGCTCGACATCGGCGGTGACAAGCAGGTCCCGCATCTGGCCCTGCCGCAGGAGGAGAACCCGTTTCTCGGCGTGCGGGGCGCGCGGTTGCTGCTGCGCCGGCCCGACCTGCTCGACCCGCAATTGCGCGCGCTCTACCGCGCGGCGAAGGGCGGCGGATCGCTCTCCATCATGTTCCCGATGATCACCTCGGCATGGGAGCTGATCAGGCTGCGCGCCCGGTGCGAGGAAATCCGGGCCGAGCTGGACGCCCCCGCGGTGCCCATCGGCATCATGATCGAGGTGCCCGCCGCCGCGGTGCAGGCCCGCGTGCTTGCCGAACATGCCGATTTCTTTTCGGTCGGAACCAACGATCTCACGCAATATGCGCTCGCCATCGACCGGCAGAACCCCGAACTGGCGAGCGAGGCGGACAGCCTTCACCCCGCCGTGCTCAACCTTATCGCCACCTGTGTCGAGGGGGCCCGGGCGCATGGCCGGTGGGTCGGCGTGTGCGGCGGGCTTGCCGGCGATCCTTTCGGGGCGGCGATCCTGGCGGGGCTCGGCGTGACGGAACTGTCCATGACGCCGCGCGATATTCCCGCGGTGAAGGCACGCCTGCGCACGTCCAGCCTCGCCGATCTGGAGACGCTAGCCGGCCACGCGCTGCGCGCCGCGGGCGCCGACGATGTTCGCGCGCTCGACCGTAAAGGCTCGCCCACCGAACCGCATGGCGCCGCCAACGAAGCGCAGGGCGCGACGGCATGAGCATTCTGACCGTCACGCTCAACCCCGCCATTGATCAGACGGTCACGCTGGACCGGCTCACCCCCGGCGCCGTGCACCGCGCCCGCGACACCCGCGCCCATGCGGGCGGCAAGGGGATCAATGTCGCAAGCTGCCTTGCCGATTGGCGGGCGGCGCATCCGGTTGGCGAAATCGCGGCCTACGGGTTCCTGGGGTCCGACAATGCGGCGCCGTTCGATACGCTTTTCGATGCAAAATCCGTTGCGGACCGGATGACCCATGTCGGCGGCGCGACCCGCACCAATTTGAAGCTCGTGGACGAGGCCGGCACCACCGACATCAACCTCAGCGGCGCCGCGGTTACCACGGAAATGGCGGACGCGCTTTGCGAAGAACTGGCAACGGTGTCGCGTGCCGGCGATCTCGTCGTGCTCGCGGGGAGCGTGCCGCCGGGATGTCCGCCCGATATTTACGCGACCCTGACGGCGCGGCTGCGCGAACGGGGCTGCACCGTCCTCCTCGATACCAGCGGGGTGCCGCTTCGGCTGGCGCTCGATGCCGATGCCTCGCCCCATGCAGTAAAGCCCAATCGCGACGAGCTTGCCGAATGGATCGGGCAACCGCTCGGGACAACGGACGAATTGCTCGACGCCGCGCACAGGCTCCACCGCCGCGGCGTGGCATGGGTCGTGGTGTCGGCGGGTGAGGACGGGGCGCTGTTCGTTTCACGCGAGGGGGCGCTGACCGCCCGTCTTCCCGTCGACACCATCGCCAGCACGGTCGGCGCGGGCGATGCGATGGTGGCCGGTATCGCCGCCGCCCTGATCGAGGAGGAGCCGCTTGAAAGGATCGCCCGGCTCGCCACGGCCTTCGCGGTGGGCAAATTGAGCCGGGAGGGACCGAACCTCCCCCCCGCCGCCGAGATCGGGACATTGGCGGCAAAAGTCGAAATCCGCTGGCTGGACAAGCCCGAGACACACGGGCGCCGTGACAATGCGGCAAGGCTGGAACGCACGAACGGGCTGGGAGAGGCCGAATGACCAAATTCCATGTAATCGTCGCCGACGAAGCGGCAGGCGTGCGCGCCTTCCTCGCCGCCGAAGCCTTGCGCAAGGCCGCGCGTGCCAAGGGGCATTCGGCGGATATCGAGGTGCGCACGCCAAACGGCGCGGTCGATCCGCTGCCCGATGGGGCGCCGGGCGCGGATGGCACGTTGCTGCTGATCGGCCCGCTGGACACCATGGCGCCCGAACTTGTCGAACGCGCGGATCGGTGCATGACGCTGGACGCCGTGCTGGCCGACCCGGATGCGGTATTTGACGAGAGCGGAACCGGGCCCGCCGACACCGCCCCTATGGCCGCAAACCGGCGCATCGTCGCGGTCACGTCCTGCCCCACCGGCATCGCCCACACCTTCATGGCGGCGGAGGGGTTGCAGGAAGGCGCCAAACGGCTCGGCCATGCGATCCGCGTCGAAACGCAAGGGTCGGTCGGTGCGGGAGAGCCGCTCTCCGATGCGGAAATCGCGGCGGCGGATGTCGTCATCATCGCCGCCGACCGCGAGGTGGACCGGTCCCGTTTCGCCGGAAAGCGTGTCTTTGCCTCCAGCACGAAGCCCGCCATCTCCGGCGGCGCCGCTCTCATCGAACGCGCCCTCGCCGAGGCATCGGTGCAAGGCGACACCCCCGCCGCGCAGGACACCGCCCAACCCGCGGCGAAGGAGCGGACCGGCCCTTACAAGCATTTGATGACCGGCGTGTCCTTCATGCTGCCCTTCGTGGTGGCGGGCGGGCTGCTCATCGCCATGGCGTTCGCGCTGGGCGGGATCGACGCCAATGCCGAGGCAGCCGAGGGCACGCTGGCCCATGCGCTGTTCCGGATCGGGGCGGAGGGCGGCTTTGCGCTGATCGTGCCGGCGCTGGCGGGCTATATCGCCTTTTCCATCGCGGACAGGCCCGGCATCGCGCCCGGCATGATCGGCGGCATGCTCGCCAATTCGCTGGGCGCCGGGTTCCTGGGCGGGATCGTGGCCGGTTTCGTCGCGGGCTACGGCGTGTACTGGCTCAACCGCGTGATCGTGTTGCCCAAGAACCTGCGCGGGTTGATGCCGGTGCTGGTGCTGCCGGTGCTCGGCACGCTGATCACCGGATTGTTGATGATCTACGCCATCGGGGCGCCGGTTGCGCTCGCGCTTTCGGCGATGACTGAATGGCTGCGCGCGATGCAGGGGTCGAGCGCGATCGTGCTCGGCCTCATCCTCGGCGCGATGATGGCCTTCGACATGGGCGGCCCGGTGAACAAGGCGGCCTACGCTTTCGGCATCGGCGCCCTTGCCAGCAATATCTACGCCCCGATGGCCGCGGTGATGGCCGCCGGCATGACCCCGCCGCTCGCCGCCGCGCTGGCGACCCGGCTCTTCGCCGCCCGCTTTTCCGCAGAAGAGCGCGAGGCGGGCGGCGCGGCGGCGGTGCTGGGTCTCGCCTTCGTGACCGAAGGGGCGATTCCGTTTGCCGCGCGCGACCCGCTTCGCATGATCCCGGCCTTCATCGCCGGGGCGTCCACCGCCGGGGCCATTTCGATGGTCGCGGGCGTTCAGCTGCGCGTACCCCACGGCGGTATCTTCGTGCTGCCGATACCCGGCGCGGTGACGCATGTGGCGCTCTACGCGCTGGCGATCGTGGCGGGAACGGCGGTGAGCGCGGCGCTGATCGGCCTTCTCAAACGCGCGGCGCCGCCTGCCGCCACCGGCACGCCGCCCGCGTAACGCATCTCTCCCCAAGGAGTATCTTCCCATGTCCGGAACCTCTGTCCGGGCGGGCGCTGCCCTGCCCGCCACCCCCGCGCCATTCGCGCGCCACGCGGCGACCGCCGCCCTCGCTCTCGTGCCTGCCCTCATGCTCGCATCGCCTGTGACGGCGCAGGTGGCGCGCGACGCGGGCAGCGCCGTGTCGGACCCCGCCGACCTGCCGCCGCCCTCGCTCCCCGAACCGGCCACGGGTCCGCGCAACCCGTACCAGCCCTTCGCCGAGGAGGGCATCACCCTCGCGCTCAGCTATACCGGCGAGGGCGCCACCAATCTCACCGGCGGGATCCGCACGGACGCGGCCTATACGGGGCAGATCTATGTAGGGGCCGATCTCGACATGGAGCGTATCGCGGGCCTTTCGGGCGGCACGGTGCACGCCGCGGTCACCAACCGCCATGGCAAGAGCCTGACCGACGTGGCGATCGGCAACAACACCTCGGTTCAGGAGGTTTTCGGGACGCAGAACACGCATCTCGCCATCCTCACCTACGAACAGCGCTTGCTTGACGACCGGCTCATGATCGAGGCGGGCAAGAGCGTCGCCAATATCCATTTCCTCAATTCGCCGCTCTACTGTCATTTTCAGAGCAATGCGATCTGCGGCAATCCGACCTTCGTCTTCAAGAACAGCAATTTCACCTATTTCCCGGCGTCGAGCTGGATGGCGCATGCCCGCGCCGCCTTCACCGACGACATCGCGCTCCATGTTGGCGTCTACGAGGTCAATCCCGAGCGCAAGCGCGCCGACGACAACGGTTTTGTCTTCGGCTTTTCGGGCGCGACCGGCGTCGTCATGCCGTGGGAGATCGAATATACGCCGGATGCGGGATTGGTGTCCGGGTTGCCGGGCCGCTACATTCTCGGCGGGTGGATCGACCGGGGGAAATATGCCGATCCGCTTCGCGACGAGGCAGGCGGCATCGCGATTCTGAGCGGGCGCGATCCGTTGGAGCGCCGGGGCCGGTCGGGCCTCTATTTCCGCGCCGAACAGAAAGTCACCGGCGCCGGAAACGGCGATCCGCGCGGCCTCTCGCTATTCGGCGTGGTCATGACCAATCTTTCGGGCGAGGTGGAGCTGTCGGATTTCCGGGCGGTGGGCGCCGTGCAGACCGGCACGTTCGCGGGCCGCGACACCGATACGTTCGGCATCATGATCACGGATCAACGTTTTTCCGACCTCGCCATCGCGCGCATGGGCGCAGCGCGCGTGTCGGCGGGCGGAACCGCGGATATTGCGCGGCACCAGTACATGGCGGAATTGCATTACGGCATGCAGCTCACGCCCGCGATCCGCATATCGCCGAACGTGCAATATATCATCGACCCGGATCAGACCGGCGCCCCGTTCCGCACCACGGATATTCCCGATGCGCTGGTGCTTGGCCTGAAATTCACGATCGACGGCCCGACCCTTCTGGGCGGCGCGCGCTGATCCTTGCCGGCGGGCTTCCGCTTACCCCCCTGCCCCTGTAACGACGAGGAAACGGGAGGCAAAAATCGATGAGCGACACAGCCGATAGCGCAGGGCGGCATACCGCGACCGGGCCGGACGCGGGGGAGGCTCCTCCGCCGCGCGGACGGATGTGGCGCCATCTTGGCCCCGGCATCGTCGTCGCGGCGACAGGCGTCGGGGCCGGCGATCTGGTCGCCACGCTCATCGCGGGGTCGCGATTTGGCTATGCGCTGTTATGGGCGGCGGTGGCGGGATGCATCGTGAAGATCGCGCTTTCCGAAGGGTCGGCGCGCTATCACCTCGCCACCGGCTCGACCATCCTTGCCGGCTGGCGCTCGCTCGGCCGGTGGACGGGATGGTATTTCGGGATCTACGTCGTCATCTGGGGCTTCATCTACGGCGCCACGGCGATGAGCGCGACCGCGCTCCCGCTCACCGCGCTGTTCCCGGTGCTCTCGCTGCGCAGCTGGGCGATGATCGCGGGGCTGTTCGGTTTCGTGTTCGTGTGGTTCAACCGCTACGACACCTTCGAAACGGTGATGAAGGTCCTGGTGGGTACGATGTTCGTCATCATGGTCGGCCTTGCGATCCTGGTCGCGCCCGGCCTGCCGGACCTCGCGCGGGGGATGGCATTTTCGCTGCCGGAGGGGTCGCTGTTCTACACGCTCGGCCTGATCGGCGGGGTCGGGGGCACGATTACGACCGCGGCCTATGGCTACTGGACTCAGGCGAAGGGGTGGCGCGGCACGCCATGGTTGCCGATGATGCGCGTGGACAATGCGGTCGCCTATGTCGTGACCGGCATTTTCGTGGTCGCCATGTTGATCGTGGGCGCCGAACTGCTCCATTCCGCCGGTATCGCGCTGGAGGATAGCGACCGCGGATTGCTCGGCCTGTCGGACGTGCTCGAAGCGCGGTTCGGCCGGATCGTCGCCACGCTGTTCCTCGTCGGTTTCGCCGCGACATCGGTGTCCTCGCTGCTCGGCGTGTGGCAGGGGATGAGCCTGTTCTTCTCCGACTGGTGGTATCAGCTGCGCGGGCGTGACGAGGTCGAAGGCGGGCGCGAGGGCAGCACGGCCTATCGCGTGTACCTCGGCTGGCTGACCTTTCCGCCGATGATCCTGCTCTTCGCGGACCGGCCCTTTCTGCTGGTGATCGTCTATGGTGCGTTCGGCGCGCTTTTCATGCCGTTTCTGGCGATCACGCTGCTGTTGCTCAACAATTCGGACCGGCTGCCTGCCGCCGCCCGCAATGGCGCGGTCGCGAATGTGACGCTCGCAGGGTCCGCCGTGCTGTTCGTCATCCTCGCGGTGCAGCAGGTGGTGCAGCTTGCAGGCTAAGCCCGGCGGGCGCTAGCGAACGAGGCCGAGCGCCTCCCGGTCGACGACCGCGGCGGCATAGGCGGCCTTCGCCGCGGCATAGCGCAATTGCGTATCGACCAGCCGGACAGCGATATCCGCGACCAGTTCCTCGCGTTGATTGACGATGAAGAAATCGGCTGCTCCCAGCTGAAAGCGGCGGCGTTCGGCGGCGGCAAGCTTCTGTGCGAGCGCGAGCTCCTGTTCGGTAATCTCGACGAGGCGGCGCGTCGTCTCGATCTCGATGGCGAGATTCTCGATCTCGTTGACGATCTGGTCCCGCTGATACTGCTGCCGCCATTCGAGCGCGTCGAGCTCGCCCTGCGCCGTGCGGATACGCCCCCGCGCGGCCCGGTTTTCGAGCGGCATGGAAAAGCGGAACCCCACGATCAGCTCAAGCGGGGTCCGGCTCGGCCCGCCAAGCGCTTCGGCGCCGAAATCCTTGCCGACCTCGCCAAATGCGTCGAGGCGGGGTGACAGATCGTTCTCCGCCAGCGCCAGCCTCGCCAGCCCCTGATCCACGCGGGCGAGGAGGGTCCGGATCTCCGGCCGGTCGCGCAGGGCGAAGCTTTCGACGACCGCCCCCGGCCCCGCCAGCGCGGCGCCGCTTGCCGGCAATTGCGCGGCGGTGGGGCGCACGGGTCGGCCGTCGGCATCGCGGTAGAACAGCGAAAGATCGTTGGCGGCGGACACGAATGCCTGCTCCGCATCGATGACGCGGGCACGGCGGCGGACGAGATTCTGATCATTCTCGGTCAGCAGGATCGACGCACGCGCACCCAACTCGATCTGCCGGGAGATGCCGCCGCGCCGCTGCTCGGCCAGCGCGAGCAGGTCGCGATACACGTTGAGCCGCAGGCCGGCGGCCAGCCATTGCTGATACGCCCGCATCGCGCGCACCTGCACGCCGATCGCGGTCGCCTGCGATTCGAAGCGGGCGATGTCGATGTCCTGGCTCGCGATGCTGAGCTTGGCGCGGCGCTCGTCGATCAGCCGGTCGCGCAGCAGCGAATACAGCCCGCCAACCTTCACCTCGCCCAGCTGGTTCGTGAAATACTGGTCCTCGTAAATCGGGAAATCGCCGCGCGCCACGCGATACTTACCATAGAGATAGCCGCCATTGTCGCGCAGCGGCCGCTTCGCCTCTCCGGTGAGATAGGTGCCGTCGTAATAGCCGAGCGCCCGCCCACGCCCCTCGGCATCGAACACGATGTCGAACGCACCCTGCGCGGACAGCGCGCGCCCCTCGGCCTGCCGGATCCCGGCGAGCGTTTCGATGATCTGCGGCGCGGTGCGGGCCGACGAGCGCAGCACATCGTCGAGCGTGAGGATACCGCTGCGCGCCTCTGCCGGACCGTCGGGAAGCGACGCTGTATCAAGCCCGTCCTGCGCAGGCCGGGGATAGCGCAGCTGCCGGCTCCGGTCCCACGGGTCGGCGACGACGGTGCCCTCGCCCAGTTCGCCCATCTCGTCAGGCTGCGTGACCGCGAGGTCCGGTGCATCCTGCGCCACCGCGCCGGGCGCGCCTGCCGACAACGCGGCACACAGCGCCAGCCGCGCGATACCATCCCGCCCGCGTCCGATCATTTCGCCGGCGCCTGTCCGCCACCGGCGCCCGAAGATGCCCCCTCGGCTGCACCGCCGCCGCCATAGGCCGCATCCGCGCGCGGCCCGAATTCGAGCGGGAAATCGTTGAGCTGCCGCCACAATTCGTAGCCGACCGACACTTCCTCGCCTTGTACCCAGCCCATCACCTTGCTGCCCTGCCGCACGAAGCGGCGCCCGGGCCAGTCGCTCTTTCCCGGAACCGGTTCCACGATGACGCGGAACAGCCCGTTCGGCTGCGCGATGGGATCGACCGAGCGCACCTGCCCGTCATAGATTCCCTGCGCGAGCGAGGGCCACCCGCTCAGCTGCACGGCGGGAAACCCCTCGAACTCGAGCCGGACCGGGCTGCCATCATGGATGAGCGGCACGTCGCGCCCGTTGATGTAAAGCTCGACGGCGCGCTCGATCTCCTCCGGCGCGATCACGGCCAGCACCGTGCCTTGCGAGACGAGCTCGCTTCCCGCCGCGACATTGATCTGCTGCACTCGCCCATTGCGCGGCGCACGCACGATCTGAGCCGATTGCCGGCTGAGTTCGGTATCTATGCGCTGCACCCGCGCGCGCGCATCGGCCAGCGTGGCATCGGCCTCCGCGACCTTAATCTGCGCCTGTTCGAAATCGCGGCGGGAGCCCAGCCCTTCGTTGAACAATTGCCGGTTGCGGTCGACGTCGAGCATGGCGCCCTGCCGCCGCCGCGCGATCGCGTCGATCTCCATCATGAGCTGATCGCGCTCGGCCTGAAGACGTTCGATCAGGCGCGGATCGACATCCTCGACACGCGCGATCGGGTCGCCTTCGGACACTTCCTCGCCGTCCTGCACGTAGAATTCGGTAACCCGCCCGGCGATCAGCGACGTCACCTCGCGCACCCGGTCGTCGGGGTCGAGCGCGATGACCTCGCCCGTGCCCTGCGCCGTCTGCACCCAGGGGACGAAGAACAGGATCGCCGCCGACAGCGCGATTCCGCCCAAGATCAGGAGCGCGACGACGCGTGCGATGCGAGGAGGACGCATGCCGGCCAGCGTGGTGAAGTGGGCGCTGTGCTGGGGACGATCAGGCATTGGGGATCGCCTTGCCTTCGACGAATGCGACCATGTCGGCGCGGCTGGAAAACCGTTTCTGCTCCGTCCGGCCGAGCCAGAGATAGCCGTCCCGCTCGAGCGCCTCGGGCCGCCCGGTGCTCAGCAATATGGTCGTGCCCGCCGCGCGCAGCTCGTCGAGTGCACCCTGTAGCCGGTCGAGCGCCATCATGTCGTACAATTGCGAGAGCACCAGCACGCGCGGCTGGCTGAGCAAGGCATTGGCGAGCTTGAGCGCCATAACCTCCGCAATGGACAGCGGCCAGCCCGACGACGCAAGCTGTGCATCGAGCCCGTCCGACAGCATCGCGATCCGCGGGCTCAGCCCCACCTGCTCGAGCGCGCGGCCGATCTCCTCGCCCGACCGCGTCGGTGCCGCGAGGGTAAGATACTGCCGGATCGTGACCTCCACGATGGTCGGCCGGTCGAGCACCATCACGGCCGAGCGCAGCAGATAGGTGTCGAACGCGCCAAGATCGCTGTTGCCGATAGACACGATGCCGCGATCCGGCATGGCGTGGCGTTTGAGCAGGAGCGCGAGCATCCGGTCCACCCCCGGCTCCATCACGGTGACGAGCTGTTCGCCGCTGCTCACGGAAAAGTCGAACCGACCGCCCTCGACCTCCACATTGCGCATGCGGATCGCCCCGTCGCGCGGCGCCTCGCCCGATGCCTCGGCGTCTTCCTGAGGAATCGAGAACAGCAGCATCAGCTCCTCCGAACTGGCGATGAGGTCGTAGAACGTGTCGAGATACCAGCCGAGCTGATAAATGCCGTAGAACACGCCCGACAGGATGAGCTCCGCCGCGACAAGCTGCCCGATGGTCAGCTCCCCGCTCAGGATCAGCGACCCGCCGAGTGCGAGCAGCGCCGCGCTTGCAAAGGCATAGACGAGGAAAAACGCCAGCGTCTGCGAGAAGATATACCGGAAATAGCGCTTGTGCGTGTCGACGTAATGGGCCGTCACCTGCTCCGACCGGTCCATCGCGAAACCGAGATGGCGGCTGGATTTATAGAAACCGTTCGACGCGCCCACGCTTTCCAGCCAGTGTGCCGCGTCATGTTTTGCATGGGACAGCGCCACCGATTGCGTGATCGCCCCCCGCCGCCACACGATCCAGATCAGCGCGCAGATCGACACCAGGATCGCGTTGAAGGCGAGGAAGAACGGGTGATAGAAACTCGTCACCGCAAGCCCGACCGCGGCCTGCAATATGATGGTGAACGCACCGATGACGAGGCTCGGCACGGCCTTCTGCACGATGGTCAGGTCGAAATAGCGATTGAACAGGCTGTAGCGGTTCTCGTCATTGAAGAACGGGTTTTGCGCGTGCACCGCCTTCAACGTGATCTGCGCGACCACGCGCGCGAAGAAGCGCCGTTCGAACAGATGCATGATATAGAACCGCAGCGCGCTCAAAAACGCGACGATCAGCAGCAGCATCAGCAACACGCCCGACAGCGTCCACAACGGCGCGGGCAGCGCGGTGCGCGCGACCGAATTGATCAGCATCTGCACCGAGATCGGCGTCGCCAGCGAAAGCAGGCTGATCGCGAGCGTATAGATGAGGCCGAGCGAAACGTAGCGCGAATCCGGCCCGATGATCTGCGACATCCACGACAAGGCGTCGCGATATCCAAGGCGTTGTCCCGCCATTACGATTGCGCCCCATGGCCCATGATATGATCAGTGCTATCCCGAATGTGAACGACGGTCCGACCGGCCGCACGCGGCGCCCCCCGGCATCCGTCGCAAAGCCTTCTGCCGGGATGCGAACCGCCCGGACCCGGACCGATATGGCACATTGCAATCCCTCCGCAAAGAGGCGGCGCAAGCGTGTAACACATGCTCACAAATGGGTCTGGAAATGGCGGGCGCGGTGAAATATGTCGCAGGTCATGAGCGACAGACTGATCCACCGCTATCTCGGCCGCATCATCAAGAAGGGCACGCTCGGCGTGACCTTCGCCGATGGGTCGCCCGCATTCTATGGCCGGCAGCAGGACGGGTTTCCCGATGTCCGGATCCGCTTTACCGATGCAAGCGTGCCGCGCGACATCGTGCTCGACCCCCGGCTGGGCGCGGCGGAAACCTTCATGGACGGGCGGCTCGTCATCGAACAGGGCGGGATCATGGAACTGGTCGAACTGCTCCGGTCGAACAGCCCGTGGGATCGCGGCGGCTCGATCGGGCAGCCGGCCCTGCTCCGCCGGCTGGGCAACCGGGTCGCCTTCGCGCGCGAAGCCGTCAACAATCGCATCGGGTCGCAGCGCAACGTCGCGCATCATTACGACATCGGCAATGCGCTCTACCGGCTGATGCTGGATGCCGACCACATGCAATATTCGTGCGCCTACTGGCCCGACGGCGTCGACACGCTGGAACAGGCGCAGGAGGCGAAGCTTGCGCATATCGCGGCCAAGCTGCGGCTTTGCGATGGGCAGACGGTGCTCGACATCGGGTGCGGCTGGGGCGGGATGGCGATCTATCTTGCCCGGCATTTCGACGTGCGCGTGCACGGCATCACCCTTTCGCGCGAGCAGATCGAGCTTGCCCGCGAACGCGCGGCCGATGCGGGCGTCGCCGACAGGGTGACGTTCGAACTGGTCGATTATCGCGATCTTCCGGCGCGCGGCACCCGTTTCGACCGGATCGTTTCGGTGGGCATGTTCGAACATGTCGGCCGTCCGCAATTCGAGACATTCTTCGAGAACTGCGCCAATCTGCTGAACGATGACGGCGTCATGCTGCTGCACACGATCGGGCGGATCGGCGGGCCGGGCACGACCGATGCCTTCACCCGCAAATATATCTTCCCCGGCGGATATATTCCCGCCCTGTCCGAAACCGTCGCGGCGAGCGAGAAATTCCGTCTCATCGCCAGCGACGTCGAAATGTTGCGCCTCCATTACGCGCGAACCCTTCGCGCATGGTACGACAGGTGCATGGCCCACCGCGAGGCGATCGAGGCGATGTACGATGCGCGCTTCTTCCGCATGTGGACGTTCTACCTCGCCGGCGCGGTGTCCAGTTTCGAAAACGGCGGCATGTGCAATTACCAGATACAGTATTGCCGCGACCGCCGCGCGCTCCCGCTCACGCGCGACTACATCGCCGAGGCGGAAGGTGAACTGCGCGCCTGATCGCGCTGCATGGGTCGCGGGTGCGTCCGTTTACACCGCGACTTCGGGCAGACGCTCGGTTTGCGGCGCAGCGATGAGATAGCCCTGCACGAGCTCGATGCCAAGGTCGCGGGCGGCATTGAGTTCGCCGGGCGTCTCGATCCCCTCGGCAATGCATTCGATGCCCAGTTCGCGGCACAGGTTGACGATATTCGCCACGATCCGCTGCCGCGCGTAGGATTCGTCGATCCCGCGCAGCAGATCCATGTCCAGCTTCACCAGGTCCGGCGTCAGTTCCGCCAGCAGGTTGAGCCCGGAATAACCCGATCCGAAATCGTCTATCGCGGTGGTAAAACCATGCGCCTTGTAGGACGAGATGATGTTGCGCACATGGCCGGTGTCGGTCATGCGCTCGTTCTCGGTAAATTCGAACATCAGACGCTGCGGCGAAAAACCGACCCGCGCCGATGCGGCGAGCGAGGCGCGAATGCAGGCCTCCGGCTCGTAAACCGCGTTTGGCATGAAATTGATGGAAAGGCGTGTGCCATCGTCGCGGGGAAACAACCCGCCCGCAAGCTCGATCGCCTTCACCCGGCAGGTCTGGTCGAAGCGATAGATCATGTCCGGCTCGACCTGCGAAAGGATCGCGCCCGCCGATTCGCCGGCCACCCCGCGCACGAGCGCCTCGTACGCGAACATTCGGCCGGTCTGGATATTCACGATCGGCTGAAACGCCATGGTGATCGCCATGGGAAGCGGCTTGGCGGTGCGGCATCCTTCGCAGGCGGCGGGCGCATTCCCCCCCTGCCGGAACGCGCGGGGATCGACGGGCTGGTTCATACCCGGGCTTCCAATGCGCATCGGCCCGCCATCGGGGCACCGCCATCGTAGTGAGATAAATAATTCAAAGGACGCCCTTTTCGGTCAGCTTCGCACGCAAAATCGCACGAACCGGATAACATCCCGTAAAGAGGAGCCTAGCAAGTCGCGACGGGGGCAAAGGGCTGCGCATGGCAAAGACCCCGCCGTTGGGAGCGGCGGGGTCGTGAAAAGATGCCAAAGGGAAATCGGCGGATCAGGACGCGAGGACGGTCTGCGGCACCGGCGGGGGCGCCGCCGCGTCATCACCGCCGATGGTCAGCAATTCCGAGATCAGCCCGTCACGCAGGTCATAGACCATGCCGTGCAGCCACAGCTCGTCGCCGCGTTCATGCGCCGCGCGGATCGGCCCGAACCTGGACAGGCGAACGAGCTGGTCCCGCACGTTCAGTTCGACCAGACGGTTCACCCGCTTGCGATGGTCGGTCTGATGCTTGAGCTCCTCGGCATGGTCACGCTCGACCTGGCGCGCGTTTTCGAGCCATTTGTCGATCGGCCCCTCGGTGTTCCCCTCGAGCGCGGCCTCGATCCCGCCGCACCCGTAATGGCCGCACACCACCACGTGCCGCACGCGGAGCGTTTCGACCGCGAATTGCACGACCGAGGCGAGATTGTCGTCATCCTCGTGCACCAGATTGGCGATATTGCGGTGAATGAACAATTCGCCGGGCCGGGTCTGCGTGATCTGATCCGGGCTCACGCGGCTGTCGGAACAACCGATCCAAAGGATCTCCGGGTTCTGACCGCGCGTCTGCTCGGTGAAGAAATCGGCCTTGCGCTCCTGCATTTCGCGCGCCCAGCCCTTGTTCGACAGGAGCAGTTCCTCAAACGTCCTCATGCGTAGTTTACCTTCCTGAGCGGCGCTTCGAGTCCGCTATTCGCCAGATGATCGGAATCGTGGCGCACGCTGACGTCGATGTCGCGGAACCGGGCATTTTTCACGAAACTGTTGATGATCTCGATATTGTCGGGATCGACGAAATCGGCCCGGTTGAGATTGATGACCACGATCGCATTGTCCGGAATTTCCGACAGCGATTTCTGCAATTCATACTTGTGAATGAAATACAGGCTGCGGCGCGCGCTGACGAGATAGAGGTCGCCGTCGTTGGTCTTGGTGATGGCGGTGCGGAAATTACGCGCCACGACGAACACGAAGCCGATGGCAAGCCCGATGATGATCCCGGTCAGAAGATCGGTCAGCAGGATCGCCGCCACGGTCGCGACGAACGGCACGAACTGGTGCCAGCCCTGCTTCCACCGCTGCTTGTAAAGCGCGGGATTGTTGAGCTTGTACCCCACCTGGATCAGGATCGCGGCGAGCGCGGCCAGCGGGATGAGGTTCAGCACCGCGGGGATGAGCAGCACGCTGAGCAACAGCCAGAAGCCGTGCAGGATCGCCGACATCTTCGTCATGGCGCCGGCCGACACATTGGCCGAGCTTCGCACGATGACCGAGGTCAGCGGCAGACCGCCGATGAAGCCCGACACGATATTGCCGCCACCCTGTGCGAGCAGTTCGTAATTCTTGTCCGTCGTACGGCGTTGGGGGTCGATCTCGTCCACCGCCTTCACGCAGAGCAGCGATTCCAGGCTGGCCACGATGGCGAGGGTAAAGGCCACGACCCACACGTCCGCCATGCCGATGGCGCTGAAATCCGGGGTGGAGAACTGCTGCGTGAAACCGATCAGCGTTTCGGCCACCGGCACCTGCACCAGATGGTCGCCGCCAATCGCCCATGCCGGGACCACCGCCATGAATATCGCATTGGCCACCACGCCAAAAATAACGACGACAAGCGGACCCGGAAGCAGGCGTAACGGCCCTTCGCTCGGCCGCTTGGCATCCCACCAGAACAGGAAGATCAGCGAAACGATCGCGATGATCATCGGCCCGACGAGGAAAAAGTCCCACACGGAATAGAACAGCGCCGACAGCGTGTTCAGCCCGTCCGGCTGAAGAAAGCTCAGGCTTCCTTCGAAATCGCCTTCATATCCCACGGCATAGGGGATCTGTTTCAGGATCAGGATGAGGCCGATCGCCGCCAGCATGCCGGTGATGACCGAGTTGGGCACGAATTCCGACAATGTGCCCGACCGGGTAAAGAACAGCCCGGCCTGAATCACGCCCGAAAGCAGCACGGCGAGCAGGAAAATCTCCCAGCTCGGCAGCGATTCGATCGCACCCAGCACGATGACGGTCAGACCCGCGGCGGGCCCGCTTACCGACAATTGCGATTTCGACAGGATGCCGACGACGATGCCGCCGACAATGCCCGCGATAAGCCCGGAAAACAGCGGTGCACCCGATGCCAGCGCAATGCCCAGACACAGCGGAAGCGCAACGAGCGCCACCACGATCGATGCCGGCAGGTCCTTCCCTATCGTCGAAAACAGACCGTTCTTGCTACTCACGAAACCCCTTTCGCGCGCCGACCGCCGGTGCGGCGGAGGGCACGAAATCATGACACGTCATAAAGGCCCGGAACGGACCAAGTCAGCGTGGCTTATACGGCAAGCTTTGTTGCCGCTCCTTCGGGGCAATGTAACAAATTGTTTCGGGGCGCAGGGACAGCGCCGGAGGACGCGCGATTACACGGCGGAACTGAACCGCCGGGCCGACCCTTCGCGATAGGGGTCGAAAATCGCCGCCACCGTCCGGGCATAGGGCAGCCCGCCCGGCGCGATGACCAGCGTGTCGCCCACCATCTCGACAAGCCCGCGCGCGACGAAGGGCGCCAGCCGCGCCTCGCTCCGCGCACGGATGCGGGGCGGCAATGGCGCACGTCCCTGGCACAGCAACCCCTCGATGATGGCGCCGCGTGACCGGTCCTCTGCGTCGCGATGGGCGCCACGTTCCGGTGCGAGGCCACCGGCATCGACGCGCATGCGGTAGCGCCCGCCATTCTTCTCGTTCTGGACGAGGAGATGGGGAAACGCGCTGATCGCGGAGGCGCCGAGGCCGATCAGATTGGGCGCGTCGTCATCGGTGAACCCCTGAAAATTGCGGTGCAGCGTCCCGGCGAGCGCCGCGCGGGCCAGCGGATCGCGCCCCGCCAGCGCAAAATGGTCGAAACCCACCGGCGCATAGCCGTGCGTCACGAGATAGTCGAAGCCCAGCTGTGCCATGGCGAACCGTTCCGCCTGATCCGGCATGGCGGCGGTGTCGATCACGCGCTGCCGCGGCACGATATGCGGCACATGGGCATAGCCGAAGAGCGCCACCCGGTCCGCATGGAGCACGCGCGTGCGATGCAGGCTGTCGAGAAGATCGTCGCGCGTCTGTCCGGGCAATCCGTACATGAGATCGAAATTGAGCGACGTGACGCCCGCTTCGCGCAGGCTGTCGGTGGTCGCGACGATCATGTCCTCGCTCTGCACCCGGCCGATACGCTGCTGGCAATGCGCGGCGAAGGTCTGCACGCCGAGGCTGGCGCGGGCGATGCCCACGCGGGCGATGGCCTGTGCCCATTGCGGGGACATCGTGCGCGGGTCGAGCTCGATCGAACAGACCGGATCGACGAGCCCGAACCGCACGGTGAGCAGATCGACCAGCCGGATGAAATCGGTCGGCGCGATCGCATTGGGGCTGCCCCCGCCGAACGACAGCCGCGTCACCCGCGTGCCCGTGGGCAGAAGCGCGGACACTGCCATGATTTCGCGGTGCAGCGCGTCGAGATACGCCGTCAACCGCTGCCGCCGGCCCGCCGCCCCGGTGTTACAGCCGCAGTAGAAACAGATCTTCTCGCAAAACGGGATATGGACGTAGAGCGAAACATCGCCCGAAACGTTTTCCAGCGCATTGCGATAGTCGCGCTCGTCGATGGGGCCGAATTCGGCGGCGGTGGGAAAGCTGGTGTAGCGCGGCACGGGCACGCGGAGCAGGTCGGGATGATAGGGCCACATGCCGCATGTTTGGCATGGGCGGCGGCGGGCGTCATTGCGATGGGTCAAATTTGCGGCGGTTGAATGCGGCATGGCACGGCTTGGGCGGACAGCGCGGCGGCGCGGCCGGATCGCGCTGGCGAACGGGAATATCGACCGTGCGCCCCGCCGCCCCGGAACACACCGTGAGGTGCAATGTCCGCCCCGCCGACGGATCCGGCCCCGGCCCGGCGGCAAGCGGGAACAGCGCGGCAAACGCGATAAGGGCAGGCAGCGCAGACAGGCCCGTCATCATGCCACATCGTCCTCGTCATCGATGAGGATGCGATGCGCCGCCCCGTCGAGATCGTCGAACTGCCCATCGCGCATCGCCCAGAAGAACAGCACGAGCCCCGCACCGCCCATGCCGAGCGCGACGGGGATGAGAAAGGCCAGCACGCTCATGTCGCCGCCCCGCCCGGCAAGCGCGGCACGCGCGCCAGCCGCAGCGCATTTGCCACCACGATGAGCGAGCTTGTCGACATGGCGATCGCGGCGACGAGCGGCGTGACCCGCCCCATCAGCGCCAGGGGCACCGCCGCCACGTTGTAACAGACGGCAAGCGCGAGATTTTGCCGCACGATCCGCATCGTGCGCCGCGCCGCGGCGATGGCGAGCGCCACGGGAAAAAGCCGCTCACCCGTAAACACCGCATCGGCGGCCTGCTGGCTCGCGTCGCTGGCCGTGCCGGGTGCGATGGCCGCATGCGCCGCGGCCAGCGCCGGGCCATCGTTCAACCCGTCCCCCACCATGAGCGGGCGACGCCCCTGCGCCTTCGCATCGTTGAGAATGGCGAGCTTGTGCGCCGGATCTGCCCCGCCCTCACCCGGAATGCGCAGCGTCTGCGCCATCGCGTCGACCGCCGCGCGGCTGTCGCCCGAAAGAATGCGCGGCTCAAGCTTCATCGCGCGCAGGGCATCCAGCGTGGCCTCCACATCGCCGCGCGGCCTGTCCGAAAAACGGATCGCATGGGTGTCCGCGCCGATGCGCAGTTGCACGCATGGTCCGTCGCAGCCGTCCGTAGAGGGACGTTCCAGCGCCACGAACACGCCATCGTGCCGCCCCGTCACGCCCACCCCCTCGCGCTCCACGATGGCGCCAACCGCGGCCGGCACGACCCCCGCGGCGGTCAGCGCCCGGGCCAGCCCGATGCTGAGCGGATGGCGGCTCGCCTGTGCGAGCGCGAGCGCAATTGCGCCGGCATCCCCGTCGAGCCCCGCGATATCCGCCCGCAATTCGCCGAGCGTCAGCGTGCCCGTCTTGTCGAGGAAAACCATGTCGATTTCGGCCAGCCGTTCGAGCGCGCTGCCATCCTTTATGAGCAGACCCCGCCGGATCAGCGCGCCCGTCGTCACCACCTGCGCCGCCGGCACCGCCAGCCCGATCGCGCACGGGCAGGTGATGATGAGCACGGCGATCGCGATGGTGAGCGATTGATGCCACCCCGCCCCGGCGATCATCCACCCCGCAAACGCCAGCGCGGCAAGCGTGTGCACCGCCGGGGCGTAGATGCGGGCGGCTCGCTCGCTGATCCGGACGTAGCGGCTGCGCGACTGGCCTGCCTCGTCCATCAAGCGGGCGATTTCGGCGATGGCGGTATCGTCGCCGGTCCCGGTGATGCGGACCCGGATCGGGGCATGCATGTTGATGGCCCCTGCATGAACCCTGGCGCCCGGCGCGGCATGTTCGGGCGCGCTTTCCCCCGTCAGCATCGCATTGTCGAGCATGGCCGACCCGCCTTCCACGACGCCGTCGGCGGCCAGCGCCTCCCCCGCCGCGACCAGCATGACCATGCCCGGTTCCAGCTCGCCCGCCTTCATCCGGCGTACCGAGCCATCGGCCTGTATCACCCCGGCATCGCGCCCCATCCGGCTGAGCAGCGCGCCGATCCCCGCCCGCGTGCGCCCACGCATCCCCTCGTCGAGCGCCCGCCCCGCGAGCAGGAAGAACAGCAGCATCACCACGCCGTCGAAATAGGCATGGGCCCCGCCCGTCGCCGTTTCATAAAGGCTGAGTGCCGCGGCAAGGACGATCCCGATCGAAATCGGAACATCCATGTTGGTCCGCCCCCGCCGCAACGCCCCCGCCGCGGAGGCAAAGAACACCCGCCCCGAATAGGCGAGCACCGGAAGCGCAATCATCGCCGACAGCCAGTGAAACACATCGCGCGTCGCCCCGTCGGCGCCGGACCACACGCTGATCGAGAGCAGCATGACATTCATCATGCCGAACCCCGCCACCGCGAGCGCGCGGAGCAGGCGGCGCATCTCTCCATCCGCACCGCCGCGCGTCCTGTCCGCGCAAACGCCGGTGTCGCCCACAACCTGCGCCTCGAACCCGAGATCGCGCAGCGCGGCGATCAGGCGCGCGGGGTCGAGCGTATCGTCGTGCCGCACGGCGACGCGCCGCGCCGAGAGATTGACCCGTGCCTCCCCCACCCCGTCGAGCGCGACGAGCCCGCGTTCGATCTTCGCAATGCACCCGGCGCAACGCATTCCCGGAACGGTCAGCCGGGTATCGGCGACAGGCGAAGGCGCAGGCCCCGCCATCGGACGCGGCGAAAGGACGGCAGGCGCGTTCATTCGAACCGCATTTCCCGCGTCCATTCCTCACCCCCGGCGAAAACGGACACGCGCGCGATCCAGCGTCCCGGCGGCACCGGGCGTGTCGACACGAACGCCCCCGGCCCGGCCCCGGCAAAGGCGATATCGAATGCCGCCGGATCGCCGAGCGGGCGGCGCAAGGCGGCGGACACGCGTGCGCCGGCGGGAACGCCCGCCGTGGTCACCACCATCCGGCCATCGCCCGCACGCACCACCGCGACCTCCCAGCTCAGCGCATCCTGCGCCCGCGCGGTTTCGAGCCAGCCGTTGAATTTCTGGCTCGCGACATAGGAATTATCGACGACCACCCCGCCAAAACCGCGCATGGCCAGCGTCGCCATCGTGAAATTCACGGCCATGACGATGCCGAACCCCGCGATCAGGATCACGCTCATGTGCCGTCCGGTGAATTCGCGTGTCATGGGCTGTTTCCTGCAGGCGCGGAGAAATGGGTTCGGGCCCGTGCCGTTTCGTGCTGCGGGTCGAGAGAGGTCAGGCGAAAGGCGAAATCTTGCGCCGTCGTACCGGGCGGGACGGCGACATAGGCGCGCACGGTCCGCGTCTGATCGGCGGGTACGGTGACGGTCTGCGCCGCGGCGGCATCGGCCCTGCCGACGGTATCGGACCACAGCACGGCGCCGGGCAAACCGTCGACGGTGATACGAAAGCCGCGCGGCCGGCTCTCCATATTGCGCAGTTTCAGCGTGTAGGAATTGCGCAAGCCCCCGTCGCTCATCACCATGAAAGGCGGATTGCGGTCCGGCGACACGGTCAGCCCGACATGGCTGCGCACGCCCAGCGCGAACAGCAGCGAAAGCCCCACCGCGCCCCAGATCAGCCCATAGGCGATGGTCCGCGGACGCAGGATCGTGCGCCACGGGGCACGAGGTGCTTCGCCGCGGGCCTCCGCCTCGCAATCCTCGAGCGTGGCATAATCGATCAATCCGCGCGGGCGGCCCACATCGGCCATCACCCTGTCGCACGCATCGATGCACAGCGCGCAGGTGATGCAGCCGATCTGCGGCCCTTCGCGGATGTCGATGCCGGTGGGGCACACCGCGACGCATTGGCGGCAGTCGATGCAATCGCCGAAATGGGCAGGATCCTTCTCCGCCTTCTTCACGCTGCCGCGCGGTTCGCCGCGCCAGTCCTTGTAGGTCACGATCAAGGATTTCTCGTCGAGCATGGCGGTCTGTATCCGCGGCCAGGGGCACATGTAGATGCACACCTGTTCGCGCATGAACCCGCCCAGCGTCACGGTCATCAATGTCAGGATCGCCACGGTGACATAGGCGATGGGCGCCGCCTCGCCCGCAAAAAAATCGCGCCAGAGGGTCGGCGCATCCGCGAAATAAAGCACCCATGCCCCGCCGGTGGCAAAACCGATGGCGAGATAGATCGTCCATTTGAAGGCCCGGCGCGTGACCTTTCCCCACGTCCACGGCGCCGCGTCGAGCCGTATGCGCGCATTGCGATCGCCGTCGACGAAGCGGTCGACATGCTGAAACAGATCGGTCCACACCGTCTGCGGACAGGCATAGCCGCACCATGCGCGCCCCACCGCCGAGGTCACGAGGAAAAGCCCCAGCCCCGCCATCACCAGCAGCCCCGCCACGAAATAGAATTCGTGCGGCCAGATCTCGATCCCGAACATGTAGAAGCGCCGGTTTGCCACATCGACCAGCACGGCCTGGTCCGGCGCATACGGCCCCCGGTTCCAGCGTAGCCACGGCGCCCCATAATAAATGCCGAGCGTGAGCAGCATCACCGCCCATTTGAAGCGGCGAAACCGTCCGTCGATGCGCTTGTTATGCACCGCCGCCCGTTTTTCGACCAGGCTTTGGGGCAGATGCACAGGTTCCGGCTCGTGCGGGTCGTGGCGCCGGGTCGCAGCCGCCGGATCGGCGACCGCGCTGCTGACCTGCTGGTCGGGCTGGCCACGCGCGCCGGGCGCAGGGTCGGCGGGATCAGGGGCGGTCATCGACCTCGACCGCCGGATCGTCGGCCTTCGCAATGAAATCCTCACCCCCGCCGAGCGAATGGACATAGGCGGCCAGCATGCGGATCGTCGCCGGGTCCAGCCTGTTCTCCCACGCTGGCATCACGCCCATCCGCGGGTTCAGGATCTGCCGCCGGATATCCTCGCGCGTGGAGCCGCGCAGCCAGATCGCGTCATTGAGCCGGGGCGCGCCGAGTGCGCGGCTCCCCCCGCCCGCCTCGCCATGGCAGGCGGCGCAATTGTCGGCAAAGATCTGCGCGCCCTGCCGGTTGTTCTCCGCCTTCCCGCTGAGCGCGAGGACATGGTCGATCAAGGCTTCCATCTGCACAGGGTCGAACACCCCTTCGAAGGGCGGCATCTGGCTTTGCCGCGTATCGTCGTGACCCGGTGCGCGAATGCCGTTCACCAGCGTGAATTCGATCGCACGCAGATCGCCGCCCCAAAGCCAGTCATCGTCGTTGAGATTGGGGTAGCCGAGCCGCTGGCTCCCCGCGCCACCCGAACCGTGACATTGCGTGCAATGCACCTGGAACGCGGCGCGCCCGCCCGCGACCGCCTGCGCAAGCAGCGCGCTATCGTCCGGCAGGCGTTCGACCGGCACGCGGGAAAGCGCCTCGTGCACGCCGGTGCGCGCCTGTTCGGCGGCGTCCATGTCCCTGGCCAGATCGCCCCTGCTCGACCAGTTCAGCACGCCTTTCGTGGCGCGGTCGACCATCGGCCATGCGGGATAGGCGATGACATAGCCGATCGCGAACACGATGGTGAGATAGAAGGTCCATAGCCACCAGCGCGGCATTGGCGTGTCGAGTTCCTCGATCCCGTCCCATTCGTGGCCGACCGTTTCGGTGCCGGTGGCCGGGTCGATGCGGCTATTCGCCATCGTTTTCGTCCTTGAAGATGGAATGGGCGGCGGTTCGGTTGTGCGCCCGCGCGCCGGGGCGGAACGGCCATGCGCACAATATCGCGAACACGCCGAACATCGCGATCAGCGCGTGGCTGTCGGCGAAATGACGCAGCGTTTCGTAAACGCTCATCGCCCCTTCTCCTGCGCCAGTTCTTCCTGCGCGGCGGCGCTGTCGAGATCGACCAGCGTGCCCAGCATCTGCAGATAGGCGAGCAGCGCGTCCATTTCGGTCACGCGGGCGGGATCGCCATCGAAATCGCGGATCTGCGCCTTGGGATAGCGGGCGAGCAGGTCGGCCGCGTCGCCCGCCTCCGGGTTCGCCTGCACGATGAGATCCTCGTCCGCGCGCGCGATGTCACGATCGGAATAGGGCACGCCCACCCGGCGCAGCGCGGTCAGCATCGCGCCCGCATCCGCGATGTCGAGCGTGGTCTCGCCGAGGAAACCATATTGCGGCATCACGCTTTGCGGCACGACGCTCTGCGGATCGGTCAGATGCTGCACATGCCATTCGTCGGAATAGCGGCCGCCGACGCGGGCAAGGTCCGGGCCGGTCCGCTTCGACCCCCATTGGAAGGGATGATCGTACATGCTTTCGGCGGCGAGGCTGTAATGGCCGTAACGTTCCACCTCGTCGCGGAACGGGCGGATCATCTGGCTGTGGCAGGCATAGCAGCCCTCGCGGATGTAGATGTCGCGCCCCGCCTGTTCGAGCGGGGTGTAGGGGCGCATCCCCTCCACCTGCTCGATCGTGTTGTCGATCCAGAACAGCGGCGCGATCTCCACCAGCCCGCCGATCGCCACCGTCACGAAGGTCGCGATGGCGAGCAGGGTGATGTTGCGCTCCAGCCGCTTGTGACCGCGCACGGTCGCCTCCACGTCGGGCGGTTCCTGCGACAGGGGCAGGTTGTCGGGTTCAGGGTCGGAAATAGACATGACGTGCAGGCTTCCTATTCAGCCGGTTCGGCGGGGAGAGGCCGGTCGGCGGCGGGGTCGTAGGCGGCATCGCGCATCGGCTTTTCATCGCGCAGGCGGCCCGCCATCGTCATCCACACGTTCCAGGCCATGATCGCCCCGCCCGAAAGGTAGAGCAGCCCGCCGAACGCACGCATCACATACATCGGGTGGAGCGCGGCGACGGTGTCGACGAAATTGTTCACCAGATAGCCGTCGGCCCCGTATTCGCGCCACATCAGCCCCTGCGTGATGCCGGCGACCCACATGCTCGCCGCGTAGAAAACGATACCGACGGTCGCGAGCCAGAAATGCCAGTTGATCATGCGCAGCGAGAACATGCGCTCCCGCCTCCACAGCCGGGGCACGAGGTAATAGACGCAGGCGAAAGTGATCATCCCGTTCCACCCCAGCGCGCCCGAATGCACGTGCCCGATGGTCCAGTCGGTATAGTGGGAGAGCGAATTGACGCTCTTGATCGACAGCATCGGCCCTTCGAACGTGCTCATCCCGTAAAAGGCGAGCGCCATGACCATCATGCGGATGATCGGGTCGGTCCGGACCTTGTCCCACGCGCCGTTGAGCGTCATCAGACCGTTGATCATGCCGCCCCAGCTCGGCATCCACAGCATGACCGAAAACACCATGCCGAGCGTCTGCGCCCAGTCGGGCAGCGCGGTGTAATGCAGGTGATGCGGGCCGGCCCAGATGTAGAGGAAGATCAGCGACCAGAAATGGATGATCGACAGGCGATAGGAATAGACCGGGCGTTCCGCCTGCTTCGGCACGAAGTAATACATCATCGCGAGGAAGCCCGCCGTCAGGAAGAACCCGACCGCATTGTGCCCGTACCACCACTGCGTCAGCGCATCCTGTACCCCGGCAAAGGCGCTGTAGCTGCGCGAGCCCATGAAACTCACCGGGACGGCCAGATTGTTGACGACATGCAGCATCGCGATCGTGACGATGAAGGCGAGATAGAACCAGTTCGCGACATAGATATGCGGTTCGTGCCGCCGCACCAGCGTGCCGATGAACACCGCCCCATAGGCGATCCACACGATGGTGAGCCAAATATCGACATACCATTCCGGCTCGGCATATTCCTTCGACTGCGTGATGCCGAGCAGATAGCCGCTCGCCGCGAGCACGATGAACATCTGGTAGCCCCAGAACACGAACCGGGCGAGCGCGGGGAACGCAAGCTGCGCGCGGCAGGTCCGCTGCACCACGTAAAAGCTCGTCGCGATGAGCGCATTGCCGCCAAAGGCGAAGATCACGGCGGAGGTATGGAGCGGACGCACCCGCCCGAAATTCAGGTACGGCTCGAAATTGAGCTGCGGAAAGGCCAGCTGCGCCGCGATGAACACGCCCACCAGAAACCCGACGATCCCCCAGAACATCGTCGCGATCACGCCCCAGCGGATCACATCGTCGTCATAGCGCGACGCCCCCTCCGGCATGCGGAAAAACCCGCGTGCCCGGCCCACCGGGTCGAAACGCGTCGCGCTCATCATCATCAGCACGAGAGCGACAAGCGCGACGATCCCCGCCTGCACGGCAAATCCGTGGTCGGCCGCGGTCGCCGCCACGATGATCGACATCAGCAATATCGCGAACCATAATATCGCCCGGCCGAGTGCAGCTTCCGCTTGCATCGCAATCTCCATTGGTTTCGCCGGGCTCGCTACGGCCGGCGCGGCAGGCGTTCATTGATCCATCGCAAATTGCGGTAAAACATGGCGGGCCGCGCACGGCGCACGCGGCATTGACGTGGATCAATGCAGGCGGCGCGGCGCGGGTGCAGTCCGGCGATGGCAGCGCGAAAACCCTTGGCCGCACCGGGCGGCCGCCGCCCTGCCGGGATATGATCGATGAAACCTCCTGTCGCGCACGGCCCGATCGCGCGCGGTATCGCGGCGCTTGCCGCGCTTGCCATGCCGCTCGCCGCCGCCACCCCCGCCCTCGCCCAGACGCGCACGCCCGACCGCGCCGGATCGGTTCAGGTCCGCGGATTTATCACCGCTGTCCTGCCGGATGGGGCCATCACCGATGTCGACACGGACATCGTCGGCCTGCCCGCAGGGACGCAGACGAAGGCGAACGACAATGTCGTGCCGACCCTCGCCATCGAATATTTCGTCACGAACGCATTTTCGATCGAGACGATCTGTTGCCTCACGCAGCACGATGTCGATGGCACGACCGGGCTTCCCGGCGCGGAACTCGTGGCGGATGCAAAGCTGGTGCCCGCGACGGTGACGGCGAAATATCACGTCGATCTGGGCGGGGCGAAACCCTATGTCGGCGCGGGACCGGCCTATTTCATCTTTATCGACGAGAAGCCCGGCGCCGCGACAATTCCGCTCGGCGTGACGGATTTCGATCTTTCGGACGAGCTGGGTTTCGCGCTTCAGGCAGGCATCGACGTGCCGGTCAATGACGCCGGGCTGATAGTGAGCCTCGATGCGAAACGCTATTTCATCGACACCACGGCACGCTGGCATGCCGGCGACACGCTCGCCATCCGGACAGAGCACAGGCTCGATCCGTGGGTGCTGAGTGCGGGAATGGGGCTTCGTTTCTGATTACCGAACGGCAGGGCGACGACACGGCGCCCCGCCCTCAGCGCGCGGCCTGCATCGCGGCGAGCGTATCGACCATCTCGCCCAGCGTTTCGCGCAAGGCGTCGACCCGCGCCTCGTCCTGCCCGGCGAGCATGATGGTGGGAACCTTGCGCGCCGCCTCCCGCAGGTCGCGTCCCGCCTGTGTCAGTCGGATACGCACGCGCCGCTCGTCCGCGGGATCGCGCATGCGCTTGACGAGGCCCGCATTCTCAAGCCGCTTCATCAACGGGGTGATCGTCCCGCTGTCGAGATACAGCCGCGCGGCGAGCGCGCCGACCGTCTGATCGTCGCACTCCCACAGGACCAGCATCGCCAGATATTGCGGATAGGTGAGACCGAGCTGTGAGAGCACCGGCGCATAGAGCCGGTTCACCAGATTGCTGGCGGCATAGAATTTGAAGCACAGCTGCGAATCGAGCAGCAGCGGATCGCGCGGCCCGGCGGACGGCGGGGCGGTGGCGTCTGGCCCGGTCATGCGGCGCTGTGGCCGATGCGGTCTGGAATGAAGCTGTCGATCATCGCCGGCACAGCATAGCAACAGCCATCAATTCACTGCACACAAAATCATATTGTGCACAATGTAATCCCGCGCAATGGAACAATCGGCGCGCTGGCTCATTCCTGCATCACATTCTCCACGCATCCAGCCGGGCGCCCGTCCGGCAAAGGACACCCGGCGATCATGCAACAGCTCGCGACCGACTTCATCAATTTCCGTGGCAAGTTCCGCATTGGCGGGCTGATCGACGTGGGTACGCAGATGTCGCTCATCCGCCGGGCGAACGGGCGCTACTTGCTCATCGACAGCTATGGCGTGGAGGGGGAGGACCGCGGCGCGCTGCTCGGCCTGACCGACAATGGCGCGAAGATTGACGCGATCCTCAACGTGCATCCGTTTCACACGCTCCACTGTGAATTCGCGCATCGGATCGCGCCGGATGCGCGCCTGCTCGGCACGAAGCGCCACCGCGAAAAGGCACCGTCCCTGCCATGGGACGACGCGCTGATCGAGGATGCGGCGACGCAGGCCGAATTTGCCGAGGAGCTGGAATTCTCCGTGCCGGCCGGGCTCGAACTCGTGCCTGATAACGAGCGCGTGCATGCGGCGTCCGTGCTGGTGCGACATCGGGAGAGCCGGATCGTCCATGTCGACGATACGATCAACGTGCTCGCGGCGCCGGGCGTGTTGAAGTCGGTGGTCCCGCAATCCCGGCTCAAGTTTCATCCCACCGTGCAGAGCGCGCTCGAAAAACGGGCCGGTGCCGCGGACGCCTTTGCCACATGGGCGCGCGACCTGGCCGAAAGATGGGCCGACACGCCGACCGTCTGCGCCGCCCATTCGGCGGTTCGCCAGCTCCCGCACGGCGGCTGGCGCGACGAAATTCTCGGCGCGCTCGCCGATACGGAAAAAGCGCTCTCCAAACATCGCGGCACCTACGGCTGAGCCCGCAAGACCACACCGAACATCACACGATTCAAGGATTTCATTCATGTCCGACCAGACCTTCACCACCATCAACCCGCTCACCCAGGAGGTCATCGAGACCTATTCCTACATGAGCGATGAGGACGCCGCCCGCGTCGTCGAGGACAGCCACAAGGCGTTCCTCGACTGGCGTTTGAAAAGCCTTGAGAATCGCGCGAGCGTCATTGCCGCCATCGGCAAGGCGCTGCGCGACAACAAGGAAGAGTTCGCGCAATTGATGACGCGCGAGGTCGGCAAGCTGATCGGCGACAGCCGTGACGAGATCGAGCTTTGCGCCGCGATCTGCGACTATACCGCAAAGCATGGCCCCGACATCCTCGCCGACGAGGAGCGCGAGGCCAGGGGCGCGACCGCCATCGTGACGCATGCGCCGATCGGCGTGGTCTACGGGATTCAGCCCTGGAACTTCCCCGCGTATCAGGCCGTGCGCTATTCGATTTCGAGCCTGATGGCCGGCAATGGCGTCCTTCTCAAGCACGCCGAAAACTGCACGGGGAGCGGCGAATATCTCGGGCGGCTTTACGAAAAGGCCGGCCTGCCCAAGGGACTTTTCGGCGTGCTGCGCATCACCCATGACCAGTCCGACACGCTCATCGCCCACGATCTGGTGCGCGGCGTGACCATGACCGGAAGCGACAAGGCCGGGCGCCACATCGCGAAGAAAGCCGGCGAGGCGGTCAAGAAGACGGTGCTCGAACTCGGCTCCAACGATGCGTATATCGTGCTCGACGATGCCGATCTCGACCTTGCGGTGAAAACCTGCATCGCGGGCCGGATCTACAACAATGGCCAGACCTGCGTGAATGCAAAGCGGTTCATCGTGACCGAGAAGAATTACGACGCATTCGTCGACGCATATGGCAAGCAGTTCGCCGGCATCGAACTTGGCGATCCGACCGAAAAGGACACGAAGCTCGGCCCCATGGTGTCGAAATCGCAGCGCGACGGACTGCACGAGCAGGTCACGCAGAGCGTCGCGAAAGGCGCCCGCCTCGTGACCGGCGGCACGGTTCCGGACCGGGAGGGCTGGTTCTATCCGGCCACCGTGCTCGCCGATGTGGCGCCGGGGCAGCCAGCCTATGACGACGAGCTGTTCGGGCCGGTCGCCTCCATCATCAAGGCGAAGGACGACGAGGACGCGATGCGCATCGCCAATGACAGCCGCTATGGCCTGGGCGGCGGGATCTTCAGCCGCGATACCGACCGCGCGCGCGAACTGGCGGCGAAGCATTTCGACACCGGCATGGTGTGCATCAACACGTTCGACATCGCATCGCCCAACATGCCGTTCGGCGGGGTGAAGAATTCGGGCTACGGACGTGAACACGGTCCGGAGGGGATCAAGGAATTCGTCAATGTGAAGTCGATCCGGATCGCGAAAGGCAAATGAGCGAGACGCTAAGCTGCGACGTGGCGGTGATCGGCGCGGGCACGGCCGGGCTCGCCGCCGAGCGCGCCGCCCGTGACAGCGGCGCGACGACCTTGCTGATCGACCCGGAATTCCGGGGCACGCTATGCGCAAACACAGGCTGCATGCCGTCCAAGCTTCTGCTCGCCGCGGCGAAGGAAGCGCATCGCATCGGCAAGGCCGGCCTGTTCGGGATCGAGGTCAGCGCGATGCGCGTCGACGGTCCCGCGGTGATGGAACGGGTCCGGTCCGAACGCGACCGTTTCGTCCGCCTGACCCGCGAATCCATCATGGATCTGCCCGATGAGATCAGGGTGCAGGCCCGCGCCCGGTTCGAGAGCGAAAACCGCCTCGCCCTGTCCGATGGCCGCTTTGTGGAGGCGAAGGCCATCGTCATCGCCACGGGGTCGAAGGCGGTCGTGCCGCCGCCCTTCGCCGCGCTCGGCGACTTGCTGCTCACCAATGAGAACATGTTCGAACTCGATGACCTGCCCCGGCGGCTCGCCGTGGTCGGATCGGGTTCGATCGGGCTCGAAATGGCGCAGGCTTTCGCACGGCTCGGGACCGAGGTGTGCCTTTTCGACCGGGCGGATCGCATGGCGAACCTGCGCTGCGACAAGGTGCACGATGCCTTGCGCGGCATCATCGAGAGCGACATGACCGTCCACCTCGGCGTCGATGTCGAACCGTCGCGGGATGGCGATTTCGTGCGCGTGAAATGGAGCAGCGACGACAATACCGGCGAGGCGGAATTCGACATGCTGCTCGCCGCGCTGGGCCGTCCGCCGCTGCTCGACGGGCTCGACATCGGGAATGCCGGCCTCGAATGCGACGATGATGGCGTACCGTGCCACGACCGCGAAACCATGCGATGCGGGACGAGCGCGATCTTCATGGCCGGCGATGTCGCCGCCGATGTTCCCGTGCTGCACGAAGCGTCGCACGATGGCCGGATCGCCGGGCGCAATGCCGCCGCCCTGCCCGCGCCCATCTCCATCGACCGCCATGTGAAGTTCACCATGATCTTCACCGACCCGCCCGTGGCCAGCATCGGCGTCGCGGAGGACGAAAGCGCAGTGAGCGGCACTGCCGATTATTCGGACCAGGGGCGCGCACGGGTCGAGGGGCGCAACGAAGGCGTGCTCACCCTCTACGCCGCCGCACCCGAGGGCCGGCTGATCGGGGCCGATCTCGTCGCTCCGGCGGGCGACCATCTGGCGCATGCGATTGCCTGGGCCATCGAACGGCGCGTCACTGCGAGCGAGATGCTGGAACTGCCCTTCTATCACCCGACGATCGAGGAAGGGTTGAAATCCGCGCTTCGGACCATTTGCGCCGCGACGCCGCTCCCCCTGCCCGAAACGCAGGATACGGGAACGCCAGCGGGCGCGTGACGCGTCGCGCGCGTCATGGCGCTTGAGCGGGAATCAGGCAGGCGGCAATTCGTTGAGCACCGGATCGGCCTCCCGGCGCGCGGTCATCGCCGTCCCGGCCGAGGCGAGGATGACGCAGACGATGGCGATGCCCTGACGCGGCGAAAGCAGTTCGTGCAGGAAGAGAAAGCCCGCGACCGCGCCCATGGCCGGTTCCACGCTGGTCAACGTGCCGAAAACGCGCGCGGGAATATGTTTAAGCGCCACCATCTCCAGCGAGTAGGGGATCGCGCTCGACACCGCCGCCACGACCATGCCGGTCGCGATGAATCGCGGGTCGAGCAGTGCGGCGTTCGCGCTGAACACACCGACCGGCACCACGATTACGGCCGCGACGCCCATGGCGATCGCGATGCTATGCCCGGCATGCTGATGCGCGAGCTTTCCGCCGAGCACGATATAGAGCGCCCAGAACACTCCCGCCGACGCGGCGAATGCCATGCCCGCCGGATCGAGCCGCGATCCGGTTTCCTCGATCGGCAGCAAAAGCGCGAGACCCACAAGCGTCAGGGCGAGCCAGGCAAGATCGCGTGGGCGGCGCGTGCTCCACAATGCAACGCCGAGCGGCCCCATGAACTCCGTCGCGATCGCGATGCCGAGTGGAACCGTCCGCAGCGACAGGTAAAAGCACAGGTTCATCAGGCCCAGCGAAGCCCCGAACGCGGCAAAGAGCCGCCACTCCGCCGCACTGTATCGCCGCCGCCACGGCCGCCAGATTGCCAGCAGAAACAACGCCGAAAACCCGACCCGATAGGCCACCGTCCCCGCCGCGCCGACATGCGGAAACAGCGATTTGCCAATCGACGTGCCGATCGCAAGCGTCACCATGGCCGCCAGCAATGCGCCAAACGGCTTGATCGGCGCAAACACGCCGCCGGAACGTTCGCCACTCTCCTGCGTCATCGTCATCGCTGAGCCCATAGCGATTGAGGCCGCGGATGGGCATACAAACATGGGCTCGAAATGAGGAATTATGCGCCCGTGTTTATTGACGAATGCAATGGTCGCCCAAGAACGGGGTTCGGCTTTGCGATTTGACCCGACAAACGGGCTACACCGGTGCTTCTTCCCGCGGACACCTTCGCGCAGATCCTGAACGGGCTTGCTGAACGAGGCGGGCTGCGATCATTGCCGCACGAT
>NZ_CANMCP010000003.1 GCF_947496385.1 uncultured Croceicoccus sp.
ACCACGATGAGTATGGAAGCCGAATGGCCGCTTTGTGCGCTTGCTCATCTAGAACCGGACGGTCCGCAACCGGCCCAGTTCCAGACCTCGACAAAGGTACATTGGGAGCTAATGCGGGCCGGGACGCGAGCCTCGACACCAAGCGCTTCAGAATTTTCGTTACACGTCAATTGGTTGGGCGAACATCACGATAGCTTTTTTGGGACTTGAAATTCACTTGACCGTCTTGAACGTCGAGTGAGAACGAGGCCTGCTTTGCGCCGTCATTGTAGTCATTCAACGTCTGCCTGAGAATGTATGATAGCGAATGGCATCTATGCTCGATAACCGCCCCTAACTCCCCACCGCACGATCTGTCCGATCAGATCGATCAAGCTCCCACTAGGGCCTTAGTGACCTCCGAACCGCAGCCGGATTCCCCCGTTCAGAATGAAGCCCTCTAACGGCGCCCAGGCATCGACAGTCCACTGCCCACTCGGTGTGCGTTGCGGGAGCAGCAGCGGGTCATACTTCGTCTGGCGCACATCGAGCAGGTTCTCCGCGTTAACGAACAGGCTGACCTTGCCGAGCGTGATCTCGCCCAGAATACCGAGATGCAGATATGGCCGTGAGCGCTTGCGATAGGGATTGTCCTCCAGTGCCTGTCCGCCGGTGTAATACGCTTCGACACCTATCCGGCCCCTTCCATGCTCTTCCCACATGCCGACCAGCCCGGCGGTGTGCCTTGGGGTCAAAGGCACTTCCCTTCGCCCAATGCCTGAAGGATCGGGCTCGCTCGCATCGACAAAGACATAGCTGCCCGTCACAGTGAAGCCGTCCTGCTTGAAGCGCAGCAACAGCTCGGTCCCGCGCACCTGCGTCCTGCCATCGATATTGACCAGCTCGACGCGGTCAGGCGCGATCTCGCGCAGCCGTGTCGCATTCTCGATATTTGCACCGAACAATGTAACATTCGCCTCCCAAGGTCCGTCGGCGTATCCGACATCGAGCGAGGCGGTGCGCGCAGTCTCGGCTTTAAGCTCGCCCAACGGCTCAAGGCGCGAAAGACCTGCAGCCTCTATCTCGTCCACGAACGGCGTGGGGGCGAAGAAGCCGACGCCGAACGAGCCGCGAATGGTCCAGTTGCCAGGCCGGCATAGCGCCGAAAGACGCGGGCTGAACTGGGTGCCGAACTCGTTGTGGAAATCGACCCGCGCGCTTGCTGCCAGCGTCAGGTCAAGCATGGCTTCCTGCTCGATCTGGGCGAAGAGGCCGGGCACATCGTAGGTGTAATCGAAAGCAGGAAATGTGCCCGACCGGAAACCGTCCTGCTGGAAGGCGATCCCGCCCACCCATGAGGTAGCGCCATTCTCGCCAGCGATAGATGCCTCGCCAAACAGGCTCGTGTGACGGTCATCCTCGACGACTGCTCCGTAGCGGTGGAAGTGGTTCTGGCGCATTACCGAAGCGCGTAGATTGAGTGTCGCCAGATCCGAAACCGGAGTTTCGGCGACCAGCCCCGCATCGAAACGCTCGGTGTCCTGTGTCTGCGCGAACGGCGTCCCATACGGCACCGTGCGGCCCGGCAAGGTGCCGCCCACCCGCTCCTCGGTCATCGCGCCCAGAGTGAGATAGATCGATGATCCGTCGCTTCCGTTCCACTGGAAGCGCGGGCGAGCGGTGAGGCGATCATAGTCGGCCATGTCGAGCCATCCGTCGCCGTCAAGATCCTGACCGCTCTGGCGATGCGCGCCAGCCGTGAGCGAGAGACCGGCATTGGGGCTGATCGGCCCGGCAGCATAGGCGGTCAGGTCCTGTCCATTGCGCGTGGTGGCATTGGCGAGCACTTCGGCCTCGAACTCGTCACCGGGGCGCTTCGAGATCAGATTGATCACGCCGCCTAGCGCGGAAGCACCGTAAAGCGCCGAAGCCGACCCCTTGATGACCTCGACCTGCCCCAGATCGGTCGGCGGGATTTGCAGCAAGCCCAGCGAAGCGGATTGGCCGCCGTAGAGCGGAAGGTTGTCAGCCAGCAGCTGGGTGTAGCGGCCTTCCAAGCCCTGGATACGGATGTTGGCAGCACCCAGAGCAGGAGAGGTCACCTGCACGCGCACTCCGGCGGTTTCGTTGACCAGCATGGCAATGTTGCCCGGACGCATGATCGCCTTTTCCTCGATCTCCTCGCCCGCGATGACTTCCACCCTGATCGGCTCGTCCTGAACGCGGCGGTTGCTGCGCGTGCCCTGGACGATGATGACATCATCCTCCTCGTCTTCTTCGGCAGATACAGGTTCTTGCTCGTCGATGTCCTGCGCGAGGGCTGGAGTTGAGAACAGGAAGAAGGGGGCGACGCCGAGGCAAAGGGACGTGCGGAATGTTGTTTTCACTGTTGGTCTTTCAGATTGGAAAGCGCTGGGAGGGAGGGTCGACCGTCAATCCGTTTTCGGATCGAGGATCGCCGAGAGTTCAGGAAGAATGTTCATTCGCGCAAAGGCACTCACGTTCGAGCGGCCCGTGTTTCCGATCGGTAGCCGCCCGGTGAGGTTGCCGAGAGGTGCGAGGGCAAGGCGGACTAACTGGCCAAAGGCTTCGCGCCCATCGCGCGTTCGCGCCGCCAGAAGCAGCATCTTCCAATGCGATTGCAGGTGCGGGACAAGCCGGGTCTGGGCAATGACATGCGCTCGTTCCAGATGGTGCCACGCCTGATCTATCTGTCCTGCGTGGGTTGCGGCCTCGGCAACGCGATATTCTTCGGACAGAAACGCGGATATGTCTTTGGCGATCTCAGGCATGGGCCAGCTCCCGGCGAGCTTGCCCGAAGACCTCCACACTGCCCCAGATCGCGAGCGCCGCCATGATGGTTGCGACGAGCAAGTCAGGCCAGGCCTGTCCGGTGCCGAAAACGCCCAGCGCCGCACCCAGCACGGCGATGTTGCCGATCGCATCGTTGCGCGAGCAGATCCAAACCGAGCGCATGTTTGCATCGCCCTCGCGATAGCGGAACAGCAACAGCGCCACGATAACGTTCACGATCAGCGCCAGCGTGCCAATCACCCCCATGGTTTGCGGTTCGGGGTTGGCACCTACAATCAGTCCATAGAGGGCGTATCCGACCACCCAGAGAACAAAAGCGAGCATGGTCGCAGCCTTAAACAGCGCCGCCTTTGCGCGCCAGGAAAGCGCCAGGCCGGCAACACCCAGACTGATCGCGTAGTTGGCCGCATCGCCGAAGAAATCGAGCGCATCGGCCTGTAGCGCGCGGGAATCGGCGGCGACGCCCGCAACGATTTCAACCACGAACATGGCTGCGTTCGCGATCAGCGCTATCCACAGGATCATGCGCCAGCGCGGATTGTTGTGCGCTGGCTGGTCCGGTTCGGGTGTCTGGCAGCAGGATTTACCCATGCCGCTCTCCTTGCAACGTTCGAGTCGCAGGGACATATGAACCTTGTAGCGACTACAAGGTCAAGCCCGGAGAACAGGCGATGCGTATCGGAGAACTGGCACGAGCAACCGGCACGAAGGCGGAGACTATCCGATATTACGAGCGTGAGGGCATTCTCCCCGCCGCGGATCGGACCGATAGCAACTACCGCGACTATTCAGAGGACCACTTGACGACGCTCACTTTCGTGCGGCGCGCGCGCGAGCTGGGCTTCAGCATGGCGCAGGTGCGTGAGCTGCTTGCCCTTTCCGATCACGCCGATAAGCCCTGCCAAGATGTGGACCAACTAGTGCGCGATCAGCTCATTGAAGTGGATCGCAAGATCGAGGACCTGACTGCGCTGAGCAATAAACTCAAGGAAATGGTGCGAGCCTGCGAGGGTGAACGGATCGGAGACTGCCGGATCGTCGAAAGTCTGGGCGGAAAGAACTGTGCCATCAGCCGGGTCTCGGACCCCAGAGGATGATCGAGGCTCCAAAAAGGCATATGGTAACGCCGATCAGATCCCACCGATCTGGCTTGATGCCCTCGGCGATCCACAACCATCCCAAGGCTGACAGGATGTAGATTCCGCCGTAGGCCGCATAGGTCCGTCCGGCATGTTCGGCATCGACCAGTGTCAACAACCATGCGAAAACGCATAGCGACATAATACCCGGCATGAGCCAGAGGGGCGAGCGATCAAGCCGTAGCCACGCCCAGAAGGCGAAGCAGCCGACGATTTCCGCAACGGCGGCGGCGAGATAGACGAGATAGGTCATGTGCACTGCATGATCGGTCCAGAGCTACAACGCTACGAAGAACTTTTCTTGGGTTTTCACTCGCAGACTACCGTATGACGACATTCAGCAATCGACCCACTTGCTGTCATTTCACCTTATCGGCGATCCACGCTTCTACTTCGATTTCCGACCACGCTACCGCGTAGCCGCCCAGCTGTACCGGCTTCGGAAACTTGCCCTCGGCCATCCAGCGATAGATCGTCGAACGGCCAAGCCCGACACGGTGCTGAACCTCGGGCAAGCGAATGAGCCGCGTCACCCGGCGAGACTCTGTCGCTCCTTTGTCGATTTCCTCACCCACGATGGCCTCCTTCGACACCGGCAAAGACATCGCCAAGCAGCGCATCCTTGCGTTCGAGCTCATCGATGTGATCGGCAAGCAGGCGGGCGACACGATGCGCGGTGCCCTTGGCCCAACGCGGCTTCACGTCATGTACCTGGTTGCCCAAGACACGCTCGAGCGCGGAAGGCAGTTCTCCGGAAAAGTCCTCGAAGAATTGCGCGAGGTCAGACTGCAGCCAAGCGATCGCATGATCGCCGCTACTGACGAGGAATAGGAGCAGGTGTGCATGAGGAGCAACCCCGCTTGCAGCAAGAATGCGCAGGGCTTCACCGAGGCTGGCCGAGCGTTCGCCGGCGAGGATACGGCGTAAAGCGTCTTTATGGATCTGCGCGTCGCGCGAGATATCGCAGCGGGCACGGCCGCTGGCATCGACGGCTGCCAAAAGCAGCCGGGCGAGGTCGGCGCGAACCTGTTGTTCGGCAAAGAGCGCCATGTTGGTCATCGACGAATCCTTATCTCCATATGTGATCGACTCTCGGGCTAACCGCGAAGGAAGCCTGTAGGAAAACGAAAAGAACATTTAGAGAACATAGAGGAAGGAACGAATCAGCTTCCTTCAGTGATTCGCGCAAATTCCGGTCGCGTTCACGCGCATCGCGGCACGCTTCGCGCTAAACTCGGCACAGTCGGCGCTGATCCGCGATCAACCTGCGCGAATCCCGTCCATCGCACCACCCGATGTCGCTTTTCGCTTGGTCGGCAGCCCCAAAATCCAGTTCCCGATTTCCTACAGGCACATGTTCTTTTTATGTTCCCTTTCGATTCGAATCAATGGAGCACAAGTCGAGATGAACTGCCTAAATTGTCTGACCGCGCTAGCGGTCGCCTGTCTGGGGATGATCGCGACTTCCTCACAGCAAGTTCGCGCCCAGGATTTCACCTTGTTCGAGCACGCGATCGTTCCGCCGAAGACGGACCAGCAGCCGGCAAGGGAATATCTTCCTGCAATCTACCAGGCCGGGCCAGCAAACGTATCCTACCGGGAAGGCCTGTATATGGCGGCGATAGCCGAGGCTGAACGCCGGTACGGGCTTCCGACCAACCTGCTTCGTGCTCTTATCTGGGCTGAGTCCCGCTTCAATCCGATGGCTGTGAGTCCAGCCGGTGCTGCCGGGCTGGCTCAGCTTATGCCGGCCACGGCGAGAGAACTGGGCGTCCGGAACCGTCATGACCCTCTTGCATCGATCGACGGTGGCGCCAGGTACCTTCGCGATATGTTGGACCGGTTCGACGCGGTCCACCTGGCCTTGGCTGCTTACAATGCTGGCCCAGGTGCCGTCTCCCGATCACGCGGCATTCCCAACAATGGTGAAACGCCGCAATATGTCCGGTCTGTGTTGGGACGTTGGCAAGCAATTGGTACGTACAATTGACGAAACTACCTGATTTCCGGCTATTGTCTGAAATCATGTGCCGGAATGAAGACGGACAACGCCAGTGAATGAGACCCCGGTGAGCCGTTCGACTTTCGCAAGGCGTTGAAGGCACAGAAGCGCCGGAAGCTGAGAAAGGAGATCGCGTTGGGTTTGGGAGCATTCGCGATCGTATTTGCTGGAGGGATGCTGGCACTCAACTGGCCAGTCCATGATGCCAGCCTTGCTAACGACGATCATCAGCCTCAGGCTTTATTCCAGCAAGCAAGCTCCCCACAATTCGACATCTGCGGATCCATCCGGCGCACATGCGTCGTGGATGGAGATACTTTCTGGCTTGATGGCGTGAAGATCCGGATTGCCGACATCGACACTCCCGAGATCAGCGAGCCACGTTGCGACTATGAATACCAGCTCGGCATGCGCGCGACGCACCGCCTTGTCGAATTGCTGAATGGCGGGCCCTTTGAACTGAGGACCATCGGTAGCAGAGACGAGGATCAGTACGGTCGCAAATTGCGGGTTGTAACGCGCGGCGGCCGCTCGCTTGGCGATCAGCTGGTCAGCGAAGGCCTGGCGCGAACCTGGACCGGGAGACGTGAACCATGGCGCTGAACCGCGATCAGGAATTGTGGGCCGTCGCACTCTGGGTCGAAAAGAACCATGGCGAAGAGGGAACCGCGTATATCGCGCAGCAAATCCAGCGGCTATCCAACGAAGGGGACGAGGCAGGCATAGCAACGTGGAAGACTGTTGCTGAGCGCTTCGATCAACTTAGCTACCAAAACTCTACGAACTGAGGCTCGGCACGATGCGGAATTGGCTGCGGATCTGGGGCATCAGAATTGAGATCGCCGTGTTGGCGTCAGTGTCCCTGATAGGGCTGATCCTGAGCCTTCAATCCTGCATTGGCTGAGAAGAAATTCGATCTCCCGATCAACCCTTCGCAAACTTCCCCATGATGACCTTTCCTCCTGTCCGCAGCTCATCGAGGTAGTCGCTCCACCATTGAGCCATCCGCACGCGTTCGTCCCAATGCTTGCCGCGATGGTAGATGCCACGCACAACATTGCTGTCGCCATGTGCCAAGGCTCGCTCGATCGCATCGGGATTCCAAAGGCCCGACTCGTTCAGGAATGTCGATGCTGTCGCCCGGAGTCCGTGCGCGGTGACTTCTTCTTTCGAGTATCCCATGCGACGGAATGCGGCATTGAGCGTGTTTTCACTCATGGGACGCTTGGAGCTGCGCGCAGATGGGAAAACATATCCTTCGCGGCCGAGCATCTCGGCCAGATCAGTGAGATAGCCTCTAACCTGCTTGGACAGCGGGACGGCATGCGCTCGGCGCGCTTTCATTTTACCGGCAGGGATCTTCCAGACCCCATCGACGAGGTCGATCTCATGCCATTCGGCGTGCCGGAGTTCGCCGGGGCGTACGAACACATGCGGCGCTATCTGCAAAGCTAACTTCGTCACCATGTAGCCAGTGAAGTCGTCGATTGCGCGCAGCAGCCCGCCAAGCTCGGTGGGCTCGAGGATTGCTGCATAATGCGTGGCTCTCGGCGTTACGAGAGCGCCCTTCAGCATACTGGTCGGATCGGATTTGCAGCGGGTGGTAGCAACACCGTAGCGAAACACGCGGCCTGCGAACGAGCGGCATTTCTTCGCAGTCTCGTGCTTACCGGTGGCTTCCAGCCGTTTGAGGGGAGCCAGGACTTCGAACGGCTCGATCTCGTGGATGGGTCGGTTCCCGATGGCAGGCGCAAGCTTGTCGAGGAAATAATTGGCCTTGACGATCGTGCCATCGGCACGGCCATTCTTGACCATCATCTGTTCAATATACTCACGTGCGACGGCCTCGAACGTCTGTGCAGAAAGGAACTCGGCGCGGATTTTCCGCTTCCGCTTCTCAAAGGCCGGGTCGCCCCCTGAAACAACAGCTCGTCGTGCCTCGTAGGCTTCGTCTCGCGCTTGCTTGAGACTGATGTCTGGATAGCTGCCGATGCAGAGCTTCTTTTGCGCGCCGCCGATCCGGTATCGGAATCGCCAAAGTTTGCCGCCGGTCGGCGTGACCTCAACATATAGGCCGCGCTCGTCGGTTACCTTGTACGGCTTATCCTTGGGCTTGAGAGCGCGGAGGCGAGTATCTGTCAGAGGCATGTGGGGGCCTTTTCATCTGGGCCTTTGCGAAACGGCCTCAAAAGGCCCACAAAAGTGTCTGGAACCCCCGAGAACAGGCGGGACGATCCGGAACGATCCAAGGGCCAAATCCCTAGGATTTCTGCGGGTTTTATAGATTATTTGGGAGAACGTGAGAAGAACAAATGGTGCCCAGAAGAGGACTCGAACCTCCACGCCCTTGCGAGCGCCAGCACCTGAAGCTGGTGCGTCTACCAATTCCGCCATCTGGGCACGGGTGCAAGTCATCAGCCGAAGCGCTGTCTTGCGGGTAGGAGGGCGCCACTATCCGCCCTTCGCCGCGGTGTCAACGCAATCATGGCGCCGGCATTCAAATTTTTCCGCACCCTGTATCCCCCCGCCTGCACAGCCTGCTTGCCCAACCGGCGCGCGCTGTGCCAAAGCAGGCCGCAATTGAGCGCCCCTGCATCGCGGCGGGCGGCAAACGATCGACAGAGAAAGGGTGGGGCATGGCGTCCTCCAATTTTGCGGATACGCGATATGCCGGGACGAAAGACCCGGCACGGCTTTCGGGCAAGCTCGTCACGCTGATTGGCGGGAGCGGTTTTTTCGGAACCCATGTCGCGCAGGACCTCCTTTCTGCAGGCGCGCGCCTTCGCATCGCGAGCCGCAACCCGGAACGCAGCCATTCGCTCAAGCCGCTGGCGAATCTGGGACAGATTCAATTCGCGCGCTGTAACATTACCCATGCCGACAGCGTGCGCGCCGCGGTGTCGGGCGCGGATGCGGTGGTCAATCTCGTCGGTGCATTCGAAGGCGATCTCAACGCGATCCAGGGCGAAGGCGCGGGCCGCGTCGCGCACATCGCGCGGGAGGCCGGCGTGATGGCGTTCGTGCACGTGTCGGCGATCGGCGCGGATGAAAATTCGCAGATCCCGTATCAGCACAGCAAGGGCGTGGGCGAACGCACCGTCCTCGAAGCCTTTCCCGATGCGACGATCCTGCGCCCCTCGATCCTGTTCGGCGGCGAGGATGAGTTCCTCAACATGTTCGGCGGGCTGATCTCGAAATTCGCCGCCCTCCCCGTCTTCGCGCCGGAGGCGGAGTTGCAGCCGCTCTACGTCGACGATGCCGCCGCCGCCGTGCTGGCCGCGTTGCAGGACAGCGATGTGCATGGCGGAAAGATCTACGAAATTGCCGGCCCCGAACGGTTGAGCATGCTGGAAATCAATCGCCGCATCGCGCAGGCGCAGGGCCGCGATCCCACCTTCCTGCCGCTCCCCGACGCGGTGGGGCGCACGATGGCAAAGGTGATGGGCGCGCTGCCCGGCGGGCCGATCAATGCGGACCAATATGCGATGCTCGCGCAGGGCAATGTGGCGAGCGGGACGAAGCCGGGGCTGGATGCGCTCGGCGTCACGCCGCGCCCGATGACGCTCTATCTCGACCGCTGGATGACCCGGTTTCGCAAGCACGGGCGCTTTACCGAAACGCGCGCCTGAACGCCGCGCCGCCGCCGCCGTCGCGTTCAGGCGTTGACGTCGGAATAATGGCGCGGCGGGTGGACCCCCTCCATCCGGTCGGAGAGCAGCGGCTGAAAACTCGGCCTGCTCTTGAACACGGAATACCAGCTGCGGGCCTGTTCGTGCCCGGACCAGTTGATCCCGCCGAGATAGTCCGCCACCGAAATCTGCGCCGCGGCGGCGAGATCGGCGAGGCTCATCGTCGGCCCGGCGAGCCAGGGGCGGTTGTCGATGAGGTAATCGACGTAATCGAGATGTTCGTCGCATAGACGCATCGCGGCGCGCAGGATCCGCGAATCCGGCGCCTCCTTCAACACGATGCGCTTCGTCATCCGCTCCATCGTGAGCGGCGCGACCACATCGCCATAGAAATTTTCATCGAACAGCGCGACCAGCCGGCGGATTTCCGCACGCCCGGTCGCCGTGCCGTTGATCATCGGGTTCTTGTCGACCGTTTCCTCGAAATATTCGGCGATTGCCTTGCTGTCGGCGAGCACGATGCCCTTCTCGCTATGCCGCACGACGGGGGTGCGGCCCGTCGGGTTCATGAGATAGAACGCCTCGCGCGTGTCCCACGGGTTCTCCCGCTCCAGCGTGAAGGCGATGTTCTTCTCGCTCATCAACAGGCGCAGCTTGCGGCTGAAGGGACACAGGGGGAATTGGTAGAGCTGCCACATGGAAGGAGCCTTGCGCCTTTCGCGTCGGGTGAAAGCATCGATGCAATGCGGGAGGGATTGACCCGATGGCATGGCATCCGTCAACAACGAAGACCGGGACCATTGGTCCGCCCGGCCGCATATCGGGCATTGCGCAGGGGAAATGGCGAATCATGGCGGACAGGCTTCTGGGTTGTGTGCTGGCCGGCGGGCAATCGCGCCGCTTCGGCAGCGACAAGGCGCTGGCCTTGCTCGATGGTGAAACGTTGATCGACCGGGCGGTGCGGCAATTGCGGGCGTGGTGCGGCGATGTCGTGGTGGCGGGCCGGGCCGAGGCGCCCGCCCCCACCGTCGCCGACTGGCCGGCGGGGGACATGGGTCCGCTCGGCGGGCTGGCGGGGGCGCTGCGCCATGCGCGCGACGGCGGTTATGGCGCGGTGCTGGCCTGCGGGGTGGACAGCGTGGGATTGCCTGCCGACACGCCCGCGCTGCTCTCGCCCGGGCCATCGTGCCTTTCGTCGCAGCCGGTGGTGGGGCTCTGGCCCGTTGCGATGTTGCCGGTGCTCGAACGCTTGCTGACCGGACCGGGGCGGAACAGTTTCGTCCATCTCGCCCAATTGTCGGGCGCGCGCATGGTCGATGTCCCCTGCCCGCCGGCCAATATCAACACGCCCGCCGACCTCGCCGATCTTGCAAAGACGGTGGAGTAGCGACACGGGCGCTTGTGCCGCATCGCTGCATTTGCAATGGCTGTGTCATAATGGCCAACCCCCGCATCATCGACGTCACCCTGGACGAAGCGACGATATTGTGGCGCAATCCCGATATCGAGCAGGAGCGCCGGATCGCGATCTTCGACCTGATCGAGGAAAACAGCTTCAAACCGTTGCGCGCCTTCGGCAACGGGCATGTTGGCCCGTACCGGCTGAAACTGTCCGTGGTGGACGGGCGCCTCTCGATCGAGATTTCGGACGAATCGGAAACATTGCTCGAAACGCTGCTCATCGGGCTGGCCCGGTTCCGGCGTCCGATCCGCGATTATTTCGCCATTTGCGACAGCTATTACCAGGCGATTCGCAAGGCCAGCACGCAGGAAATCGAAACCATCGACATGGCCCGGCGCGGCGTTCACAACCGCGCGGCGGAATTGCTGGTCGAACGTCTCGAGGGCAAGGTGGAAACGGATTTTGCGACCGCGCGCCGGCTTTTCACGCTGATCTGCGTGCTGCACATCCGCGGTTGAGGCGCGCATGGCCCGGCACAAATCCCGGCGCATCTGGCGCATGGTCGCGCTTGTCGTCCTCGTGCTGGCGCTGATCGGCGGGGCGGCAGCGTGGTGGCGCGCGTCGCACTGGGCGCCGGAGCTGTCCGAATATCCCTCGCAAGGCGTCTGGCTCGGCGAAGCGGAGCGCGACATCCGCATGGAGGCGCTCCCGACCCTGGGCGCGCGTTTCGCCTATGTCACGGCGAGCATCGGCGCCGATGGCCGCAATCCCGCCGCCTCGGGCGAGATGGAGCGAGCGCTTGCCGCCGGGCTGTCGGTCGGCGCGGTGCACATCTTCGATCCGTGCCGCAGCGCCGACGCGCAATCGGCGAATTTCGTGACGCTGGTGCCGCGCGCGTCGGTCCTGCTGCCCCCTGCGGTCGTGCTGCGCGGCAATGGCGAGGCGTGCGAACCGCGCGTGCGCGATGCCGCGCTGGAGGCGGAACTCGTCACCTTCCTCAACCAGATCGAGATGCATGCGGGCAAGCGCGCGATCCTCGCCCCGGATGAGGCATTCGAGGCGCAATATGGCTTTGCCGCGCGGTCGCAGCGACCCTTGTGGCTGGCGCGCAACTGGATGATGCCGGAATATGGCGGCCGGGCGTGGGATTACTGGACCGCGAACGATGCGCGCGAAACGGGGCCGGTGGATGTTCCGCTGCGCTGGATCGTCGCGCGATAGCCAAACGGATTGCACCGCGCGCGATGATGCGGCATCGCGGGCGACCCGACGACACGGGTGGAGGCAAGAGGGATACCGGATGGCGATACAATCCGACCGCTGGATACGCGAACAGGCGCAGACCCGCGCAATGATCGAACCGTTCACCGAGGCGCAGCGCCGCGACGGGTGCATATCCTACGGCCTGTCGTCCTATGGCTATGACGCGCGGGTGGCGGATGAATTCAAGATCTTCACCAATGTCGATTCCGCCGTGGTCGACCCCAAGGATTTCGCCGCCAACAGCTTCGTCGATCGCAAGACGGACGTGTGCGTCATCCCGCCCAACAGCTTTGCCCTTGCGCGCACGGTCGAATATTTCCGCGTGCCGGAGGATGTGCTGGTCATCTGCCTCGGCAAATCGACCTATGCGCGGTGCGGGATCATCGTGAACGTGACCCCGCTCGAACCCGGCTGGGAGGGGCATGTGACGCTCGAATTTTCGAACACCACGCCGCTTCCGGCCAAGATCTACGCGAACGAGGGCGCGTGCCAGTTCCTCTTCCTTAAGGGGAACGAGCCGTGCGAGGTCAGCTATGCCGACCGCGCGGGCAAATATATGGGGCAGCGCGGGGTGACGCTGCCCCGGCTGTGACGCGGCCGCGGATCACGAGGGTCAGAACAGGGTAAACAGCACGAGCGCCAGGATCGTGCCGAGCACCGGCACGACCACCGTCGTCGCCCCCACCGCGGCATAGGCGCTGGCATGGGTTTCGCCGCACACCGCGCGGATCGTCGTCACGACATAACCATTGTGCGGCAGGCTATCGAGCGCGCCCGACGCGATCGCCACGGTCCGGTGCAACTCCGCCGGGTCCGCCCCCGCAGCGAGATAGTGCGGCGCGATCAGCGGCAGGGCGATCGTCTGCCCGCCCGACGCGCTCCCCGTGAGGCCGGCAATCACCGTCACCGCAACGGCGGCACCGATGAGCGGGCTTCCCGGAATATCCTGCACCGCGGCGAGCGCATCGGCAAAGGCGGGCGACAGTTTCGCGACCGACCCGAACCCGACGACGGCACAGGTATTGGTGATCGCCACGACCGCGCCGGTCGCCCCGCGGGAGAACACGGCGGCAAACTCCCCCCGCTGCGCCCATCCCACCATGCAGGCGAGCGCCACCCCGGTCAGAAGCGCGGCGACCAGCGCCCATTTGCCCAGGTCCTGCGTCAGCAGAAACACGCCCAGCACGCCGACGAGCGGCAGCATCGCCATCCACGGCGACGGCAGGCGCGTATCCACGGCAAAATCGGCATCGGTCGCGCGGGTGACGAAACGCTCGCCCCCGGCGACGGCATGGCGCACCATCCGCGCGATCCACGCATAGCCGAGCACCGCCATGAACGCGGCGACGACGATGCTGACCTGCCACCCGGCATAGGCATTGGTGCCGAGGAAGGGCATGGGAATGAGATTCTGGATTTCCGGCGATCCGGCGCTCGTCATCGTGAAGGTCACCGACCCGAACGCCAGCGCGCCGGGGATGAAACGGCGCGGCAGGTCCGCCTCCCGAAAGAGTTCGACGGCGAGGCCGTAGACCGCGAAGGCCACGATGAACACGCTCACCCCGCCATAGGTCAGCACGGCGCAGGCCAGCACCGTCGCCGCCAGCGCATAGCGGCTACCGAGGCGGCGTGTGATCGCCCGCGCGACCGATGTGGCCGCCCCGGACGCGGCCATCACCTCGCCGAATATCGCGCCCAACAGGAACATGAAGAACCAGTCGGCGAGAAAGCTTGCAAATCCGGCCATGTAGCTGCTGGCGAAATCGGGCGCCGCCTCACCGCCTGGCAGCAAGCCGGCGAGCGGCGGCAACAGCGGCAGCCCCGCCGTCACCGCCACGACAAAGGCGGCGACCGGCCCCGCGATCAGAATGTCGATACCCCGCACCGTCATCCAGATCAGCAGCGCCAGCCCGCCGATCAGCCCGATCCAGCTCAGCATGTCTTCAAAGCCCCCTCACCTCTTGTGCTTTGCCACCTTGTCGCCAATCGGGCCGTTCGCGTCGAGGGGGTTTTGCCAGCGATGGGCATGTCACGCCCAATTCGCCGGCGAATTTCGGGATGGATGGCCAGTGTCACCGCACCGACCATCGCTCTTATCCGGACATAAGCGTAGAAGGGGTGTCCGGCTCCATAAGGGTCCGGTCACTCCGTCATCAGGTTTGGTAGAGCGTAAGCGGTGCAAGGCCATTTTGCCCGCTCACCCATATCGACGCCTAGATATCGAGTGCGTCGAGATCGGCCGCCTCGTGCCGCTCCGCGATGCCGCCGACGCGGTCGCTCACATCGTTGACGAGCCGGCCGCGGCGCACCGCCTTGCGCTCCCCGATCATCCTGGCCCAGCGTCGGACATGCTCGTATTCCTCGACCTGGAGGAACGTGCCCGCGTCATACGCCTTCCCCATGACGAGCGCGCCATACCATGGCCAGGTCGCGATATCGGCGATCGAATATTCGTTGCCCGCCAGATATTCGCGGGTGGCGAGATTGCGGTTCAACACGTCGAGCTGCCGCTTCGCCTCCATCGCGAAACGGTCGATGGCATATTCGATCTTCACCGGCGCATAGGCATAGAAATGGCCGAATCCGCCGCCCAGATAAGGCGCGCTGCCCATTTGCCAGAACAGCCAGGACAATGTCTCCGCCCGTGCTTTGGTCTCGCTGGGCAGGAGCATCCCGAATTTCTCGGCCAGATGCATCAGGATCGCGCCCGATTCGAAAATGCGGATCGGTTCGGCGCCGCTGCGGTCGACGAGCGCGGGAATCTTCGAATTGGGATTGATGGCGACGAAACCGCTCGAAAACTGGTCGCCTTCCATGATGCGGATCGGCCATGCGTCATATTCGGACTGCATCCCGGCGGCGAGCAGTTCCTCGAACATGATCGTCACCTTCTGCCCGTTGGGGGTGCCTTGGGAATAAAGCTGAAACGGGTGGTCGCCCGTGGGCAGTTCGCGTTCGGTCCGCGCGCCCGCCGTCGGGCGATTGACCGCGCCGAACGTGCCGCCGTTTTCCTTGTCCCATGTCCACACTTCGGGCGGTGTATACTGGTCGGTCATGGTGTCTTTATGCTCCTGTCGCTATGCAGTTCGGGAAACGATCCGTCCCCGCGCCGGTTGGCCCATCATGCGCCCGTACCCGGCCTTGCAGCTTGAGCGAGATTGCACCATTTCCGTTCCCGAATTTCCGCATAACGACAACGCCGCCCTGCGCGCCGCCACCACCGGGGGGGCGCTCTGCACCATTGTCGCGATCGACGGCAGCTTCTCCCGCCGCCTCGGTGCGCAGCTTTGCGTGAGGCCCGATGGCAGCGTCGTCGGCAGCATGGCGGACGGTTGCCTTGAGGCCGCGCTCATCGATGCCGCAGCGCAGGGTGGGCCGCCGCGCGTGCTGTATTTCGGCGGGGCGGGCGATGCGATGGATCTGCGCCTGCCGTGCGGATCGCGGATCGCCATCTGCGTCGATCCGGCCCCCGACCGCGCGATGCTGTCCCGCGCCGTCGCCCGGCTCGACGAAAGGCGGACGGCGCGGATCCCCCTGCCATGCGGTGCAGGCGATCGCGACTATATCCCCGAATTGCGGATCGTGGCGGTCGGCACCGGGCCGGAGCTTTCCGCGTTCGAGCGACAGGCAGCGACATTCGGCGCGGCGACGGTCTCGCTCCGCCCGCATGGGGAGGACGGGGCGGGCCTCTCGCTCGGCCAGGCGCCGCAGGTTCCGCTCGATCCCTGGACGGCGGTCGTGGTGCTGTTCCACGACCATGAATGGGAGCGCGCGATCCTGCCATGGGCGCTGCGCGGGTCGGCGTTCTATGTCGGGGCGCAGGGTGGCCGTGCCGCGCGGGAGGAACGCGCGCTTTTCTTTGAAAGCTGCGGGCTGGAACCCGGCGCCATGGGCCGGATGCACGGGCCGGTGGGCCTGATTGCGCAGGCACGCGACCCGGCGGTGCTGGCGCTATCGGTGCTCGCCGAGATCGTCGCCGAATACGAACGAATCGAGAAACGCGCAGGTTCCGCGTGATCGCATCCGGGCACGTGGTCGCCGTGACGCTGGCCGCGGGATTGTCGCGGCGGTTCGGCGGGGACAAGCTGTCGGCGCAGATCATGGGGACGTGCGTGCTGGACGCGAGCATGGCCGCGCTTGACGGCTTTGCCTTTGCCGGGCGCGCGGTCGTGCTGAACCCCTCGCGGGTGGAGACGTGGGATCGGGCCGATGTGGCCGTCATCCGCAATACGGCGCCGGAACGCGGGATGGGCCATTCGCTTGCCCTCGCAGCGCAATATGCCGCCGATAGCAATGCGCGTTTCCTGCTCGTCACGCTGGGCGACATGCCGCGCATATCGCCCGAAACGATTGCCGCGCTGCTCCGCGCCGGTCCCGATCGCGGCGATGCTCTGGTCGCGGCGCGCCCGGACGAAATGCCGCCCGGCCCGCCGGCGATTTTCGGGTGCGACTGGTTCGCGCGGCTCGCCGGGGCGGAGGGCGATACGGGCGCGCGCACGCTGCTGCGCGATCCCGCCCACGCCGTCGTGACCCTGCCGCTTTCGCCCGCGGAGGCGATCGACATCGACACCCCCGCGGATCTGGCCGCTGCTACTCCCGAACGCTCGCCGGATTAGGCCATTTCGGCGATAATCTTGTCCAGCGTGGCCGGATAGTCGCGCACGCGCACGCCCGTTGCATTGAAAATCGCATTGGTGATCGCCGCCGCCGCGCCGCAAATGCCAAGCTCGCCAATACCCTTCGCCTGGATGGGACTCGATTCGCCGTCGCGTTCGTCGATGAAGATCACGTCCTGCTGCGGCACGTCGAGGTTCACCGGCACGTGATATTCGGCCAGATCGCGATTGGTCAGATGCCCATCGCGAAGGTCGAACATGAGATCTTCGTGCAGCGCAATTCCCATGCCCCAGGTCATGCCGCCGATGCATTGCGAGCGAGCGGTCTTTTCATTGAGGATGCGCCCGCAACCGAACACGCCTAGCATCCGGCGCACGCGGGTTTCGCCGGTGACGGCATTGACCGCGACCTCCGCGAAATGCGCGCCATAGGTGGCACTCTGCACCTTTTGGGACAGCTTCCCGCTTTCGATACGCCCCTCGACGCAGATGTCGCTGTCGAGCAGGTCGGCGAGCGGTGTCGAACGATTGCCGCAGATTGCCTGCCCGTCCTTCAGCGTGAGTTCGTCAGGCTTGCAATCCAGCCGTTCGGCGATCCTTTCGCGGATTTCCTCGCACGCGACGAAGACGGAGGAGCCGGACGACGCCGCGCCCCACGATCCGCCCGAACCGGCCGCGGGCGGAAGGTCCGTATCGCCGAGGATCGTCGTGACCCGCTCGCTCGGCAGGCCCAGCATCTCCGCCGCAATCTGCGTCAGGATGGAATAGGTGCCGGTGCCGATGTCGGTCATGTCGGTTTCGACAATCGCGGTCCCGTCGGCCTTCAACGTGACGCGCGCCTCTGACGCCTGCAACATGTTGATGCGGGCCGCGGTCGCCATGCCCATGCCGACGAGCCATTCGCCCTCCCGCCGGGTCGCGGGTTTTGCGGGCCGCTTGTCCCATCCGAACGCCTCGGCCCCGGTACGCAGCGCCTCTTCCATCTTGCGCGAGGTATAGGGGATGTCCTTTTCCGGGTGCATGTCCGGGATGTTGCGGATGCGCAGCTCGACCGGATCGATGCCCGCCTCGTGGGCAAGCTCGTCCATCGCGTTTTCGAGTATCTGCATCCCGATCGCCTCACCCGGCGCACGGACGGAGCCGGCGCAGATGCGATTGACGCGGTGGAGGTAGAGATCGAGCTTGCGACTGTCGCCGCCATACAGGAAATGCGTCGCCTGCAGCACCGGCTCGGCAAAGCTTTCCTCCGGCAGGTTCGACACCCACGCCTCATGACCGAGGCCCGACAGCTTGCCATCCTTGTCGGCGGCGAGCCGCACGCGCTGCTTCGATTCCGAACGGCGCATGACGTTTTCGAACACCTGCTGCCGCGTCAATGCGACGCAAACCGGACGGTTCAGCGCCTTGGCCGCGATGGCGGCGGCGACCGCCTCCGGCGCGATGCCCAGCTTCGATCCGAAACCGCCACCGACATAGGGTGACAGAATGCGCACCTTGGCCGGATCGATGCCGATCGCGTCGGCAATCTCGTTCCGGTTGTATTTCAGCATCTGGTAACTGCCGCGCAGGATCAGGTTCCCGTCCTGCCATTCCGCGACGGAGCAATGCGGCTCCATCGCCGCGCTGTTGTGGCCGGGCGTGGTATAGGTCACGTCGATGCTGTGCGCGGCATCCGCCATCGCGGCGGACAGATCGCCCTGGTCCACCGCCTCGTCCGGCTGGGCTTCGGGCGGGGAGGATGCGGGGTCGAAAACGCCGTCGTCATCCGCGTCGAGCCGGAGCTGAATCCGGGTCGCACCATCACGGGCCGCCTCGAACGTCTCTGCGACGACGAGCGCGACCGCCTGCCCGAAATAGTCGATGTCGGTGCCCTGTACCGGCGCCTCGTTCGCGCCGCCCTGTGCCGGATTGCGCAGGAAACGCTCATCCGAATACACGCCCAGAATGCCTTCGATATCCGCCACCGACGTTTCGTTCACATGGGCGAGCCGGCCCGACGGCACGGTCGCGCGCACCAGCACGCCAAACGCCGTGCCGGGCAGGTTGTATTCATGGGCATAGGTCGCGGTGCCGCTGACCTTCAACTTGCCTTCGGGCCGGTCCATCGGCGTGCCGATGACGCCCTGCGCCGCCTCGTCGAGGATATTGCGCCGGTCGGGCCGGTCCATCGTTCTGGTCTCGGTCATGCCGGTTCTCCTGCGGCGTTAAGCCCTGTCGCATCGGCGAGCGTCGCGATCAGCATGCGACGGGCGAGCGGTATCTTGAAATCATTGCCGCCAAAGCCCTTTGCCTCGGCGAGCAGCGTGTCGGCGGCTTTTTCGAACAGCGCCTTTGACGGTTCCTCACCGACGAGCAGCTGCTCCAAGCGCGGATCGTGCCATGGCCGGGTGCCGAGCGAGCCGAACGCGAGATCGGCACGGGCGATCTTGCCGTCCGAGACCTCGACCACGGAGGCGAGCGACACCAGCGCAAAGGCGTAGGACGCCCGGTCGCGCGCCTTGCGATAGCCGTGCTTTCCGCCCACCGGTTTCGGCAGGAGGACGGCAGTAATGAGCTCGCCCTCGTCCAGTTCGTTGTCGCGTTCGGGCGTGTCGCCTGGCAGGCGATGAAACTGCCGCACGGGCAGGAGGCGCGTGCCCCCGTCGGCGGCCTGTATCTCCACCGTCGCGTCCAATGCATACATCGCCACCGCCATGTCGCCGGGATAGGTCGCGATGCAATGCTCGCTCGTGCCCAGAACGGCCATGTTGCGGTTTTGCCCGCCACGCGCGCCGCAACCGGTGCCCGGCTCGCGCTTGTTGCACGGCATCGCCGTGTCGTAGAAATAGCTGCACCGCGTACGCTGACACAAATTGCCGCCGGTGGTGGCGCGGTTGCGCAACTGGCCGCTCGCCCCGGCAAGGATCGCGCGGGCGAGCACGGGATAATCGCGCAGGATGCGCGCATCCGCCGCACAATCGGAGTTGCGGACCAGCGCGCCGATGCGCAGGCCGCCCTCGTCTGTCTCGTCAATCGTGTCGAGCCCGATGCGGTTGATGTCGGCCAGATCCTGCGGCGTCTCGATCTGCAGCTTCATGAGGTCGAGCAGGTTGGTGCCCCCCGCGATGAAGCGCGATCCGCCCGCGCCGGCCTGCCGCGCGTCGGTGACGGTGTCGCAGCGTTGATATTCGAACGGCCTCATGCCGATGCTCCCTGTTTTTCGTGCGCGATCTCGCGGATGGCATCGACGATGTTGGAATAGGCGGAGCAGCGACAGATATTGCCGCTCATCCGCTCCGAAATCTCCTCGTCCGACAATTGGGAGAGGTCGATGGCGCCATCCATCTCCTCGCTGACGAAGCTGGGCCAGCCGGCCTCCGCCTCGTCCAGCATGGCGCGCGCGGAACAGATCTGACCCGGCGTGCAATAGCCGCATTGATAGCCGTCGTGCCGCACGAACGCCTGTTGCAGGGGATCGAGATCGTCGGCCATGCCGATCCCCTCGATCGTGGTGACGGCATCGCCGTCATGCATGCAGGCCAGCGTCAGGCAGCTGTTCACGCGCCGCCCGTTCACGATGACGGTGCACGCGCCGCATTGCCCGTGGTCGCACCCTTTCTTCGCCCCGGGAAGCCCCAGATGATTGCGCAGCGCGTCGAGCAGTGTGACACGCGGATCGGCGTCGAGCGCGCGATCCTGTCCGTTGATGATAAGCTTGGTTTTCACGTTCGATGGCTCCCGGTTCCTGCCCGTTAAGCGCATGAACGGTCATAGTGTTCCGTATTGGTTAATATGGCGGCCGCCCTGTGCATGACGCGCGGCGCATGGCGTCACGGGGTGTCTTGGCGTTGTCATCGGGAGCGACTAGGGGCGGCGACAAACGACGGTTTTGCAGAGGTTATCAAAATGGGTTCGGTCAATCGGCGCGGTTTCCTGCGCAACACTTCCGGCGCGTTCGGCGCATTGCTGGCCACCGGATGCATGGCCGGGCGCACGGGGTTGAATCCCGCCCCGGCGGCACAGCTTTACGGCCCGCTCGTCCCCGATCCGGCCGGGTTGATGGACCTGCCGGAGGGGTTTTCCTACCGTGTCATTTCCCGGCTGGGCGATGCGATGGACGACGGCGCCCGCGTGCCCGACCGCGCCGATGGCATGGGCAGCTTCCTGCTCGCCGACGGGCGCATCGCCCTCGTCCGCAATCACGAGCTTCAGCCGCATAACGATGCCGCAGGCGATTTTGCGAGCCGTTACGACCATATCGGCGGCGCTGCGCTGCCCGGCGGGACGACGACGCTGGTGCTCGACCCCGAAACGCTCGCGGTGGAGCGGCAATATCGCTCGCTCGCCGGCACGATCCGCAATTGCGCGGGCGGCACGACGCCCTGGGGCAGCTGGCTGACGTGCGAGGAGAACACCTCACGCGCCGGCGAAGGGTCGGGCGGCCGGGTGCTGTCGCGCGATCACGGCTATGTCTTCGAGGTGCCCGCCGCGCATGAAGGGCTGGTCGATCCGGTCCCGCTGACCGCGATGGGCCGTTTCAATCACGAGGCGGCGATCGTCGATCCGGCCACGGGCATGGTCTATCTCACCGAGGATCGCGACGATTCGCTGCTCTATCGCTTTACCCCCGCCACGCCGGGGCGGCTCGCCGATGGCGGACGGTTGCAGGCGCTGGCGCTGATGTCCGGGCCGCAGGACAGCCGCAACTGGACCGAAATTCTGATGCCGCCGGGCAGCGAATGGCGCGTCCGGTGGATCAATCTCGACAATGTGGAGGCGCCCGAGGACGATCTGCGCACCCGCGGCGCGGCGCTTGGCGCGACGATTTTCGCGCGCGGCGAGGGCATCCACATGGGCGATGGGGAGATGTTCTTCTGCTGCACCTCCGGCGGGGCGAAGCAGCTCGGGCAGATCTTCCGCCTCGATCCGCGCAGCGACCGGCTGCAGCTGTTCTTCGAATCGAGCGATATCGAACAGTTCAACTATGGCGACAATCTCACCGTGGCGCCGAACGGCCATCTCATCGTGTGCGAGGATGCCTATACCGAGGTGGTCGACAACCATCTGCGCGGGATCACGCCGGACGGGCGACCCTATGCGCTGGGACGGCTGCGGATTCAGACCGAGCCTGCGGGCGCATGCTTTTCGCCCGATGGACGCACCCTGTTCGTCAATGCCTACAGCCCGGCAATGACGCTGGCGATACAGGGGCCGTGGGTCGCCTGAGCGTGCGAGCCTGATCCCACCGGAAATCGTTCGAACCCGTTTGCGGGGCTTGCGAAGGCTCGCGTGAAATCGTAATGATACAACATTACATTTTACGCTTCGACATTTCCGTAGAGGGATTCCCCATTCTCATGCCTATCTCGCGCACCCCGCGCTTCCTTGCTGCTGCCTCGCTCCTTGCCCTGTGCACGCCGGTTCTGGCGCAGGAAACGGCGCAAATGCCGCCCCCCGCCCCGTCCGCCAACACCGCCGCCGATGATTACGACATGGAGATCATCGTGTCGGTCGACGGGCTGCGCACGCTCGACGTGCTGTCGGCGCAATCGGTGGTGGAGGATGCCGAACTCCTGCGGAACATGAGCGGGCAGATCGGCGACGTGCTCGCGCGGCAGCCCGGCGTTTCGGCGACATCCTTCGCGCCGGGCGCCTCCCGCCCCGTGCTGCGCGGCTTTACCGGGTCGCGCGTCGCGGTGCTGACCGATGGGCTGGGCGCGCTCGACCTGTCGGCGAACTCCGCCGACCACGGCGTGGCGATCGACCCGCTCACCGCCGAACGGATCGAGGTTCTGCGCGGTCCCGCCGTGCTGCTCTACGGCAGCCAGGCGATCGGCGGCGCGGTCAATGTGGTCGACCGCCGCATTCCGCGCCGCATGCCGACCGGCGGCTTCGATCTTCAGGCGACCGGCACGCTCGGCTCCAATGCGGACGAACGGCGCGGCGGTGCGGCGGCGGATCTGGCCCTGTCGGAGCGCATCGTGCTCCACGTCGATGGCAGCTATGGCGAGACCGACGATTTCGAGGCCGGCGGTTACGTGCTCAGCTCCCGGCTCCGCGCGGAGCAGTCCGCGATTGCGGCCGAGGAGCGCGCAGAAGGCCATCTGGACGAGGCCGAGGAAGCGCTCGCACTCGCCAATCGCCGGGGCCGCGTGCCCGACAGCGCGAGCCGGCAATACACGCTGGGCGGCGGGCTGTCCGTCATCACCGACACAGGCTCGCTCGGCTTCTCGGTCGGATTGTTCGACAGCCGCTATGGCGTGCCCGAACGCCCCGGCGCGGAACACGCCCATGGCGAGGAGGAGGACGGCCACGACGAGGCGCATGACGAAGATCACGGCGACGAGCACGGCCATGGCGAGGACGGGGTGAGCATCGACCTGCGGCAGTGGCGCGGCGACGTCCGGGCCGAGGTCGACACCGGCGGCGGCGTGCTCGACCGTATTCGTGTCCGCGCCGGCTATGCCGATTACGAGCATACCGAATTCGAAGGTGCCGAAGTCGGCACGCGCTTTTTCTCCCAGGCGTTCGAAGGGCGGCTCGACCTCGTGCAGGCGCAGCGCGGACGGTGGAGCGGCGTGACCGGCGCGCAGGCCTACACCCGCGATTTCGACGCGATCGGGGCCGAGGCTTTCGTCCCCGCCAGCCGCAGCGACCAGTTCGGCATCTTCACGCTCCAGGAATTCGATTTCGCCCCTTGGGAGCTGGACCTCGCAGGTCGCTACGAACGCAGCAGCGTATCCTCGAACCCGGTGGTGACCGCGCTGGAAAGCGACGCGACGATGGCGGTGGACCGCAATTTCGACGCGGTGTCGGGCGCGGCGACGATTTCGCGCCGGCTGTCGCCCGGCCTGCGCGCCGGGATCACCGGATCGCGCGCCGAACGTGCGCCCAGTTCCGAAGAGCTGTTTTCCAATGGTGCGCATATCGCGACGCAATCCTACGAACTCGGCAATCCCGATTTCGGGACGGAGAGCGCATGGGGTCTCGAAGGGTGGATCGATGGCGATCTCGGCCCGGCCCACGTCCATTTCGCGGCCTATGGCCAATGGTTCGACGATTTCATCTATGCGAGCGACACCGGGCGGGAGATCGATGGCCTGCCGCTCTTCGCCTATACGCAGGGGGACGCGCGGTGGCTCGGCCTCGAAGGGCAGATCGCGGCGCCCTTCGTGGTGCGCGACGGTTTCACGCTGAGCGGCGATCTCGTGTTCGATTACATCGACGCGCAGCTGGCGGACGGCACGCCGCTGCCGCGCATTCCGCCGCTGCGCATCCTGCCGGGGATCGAGGCGCAGGCCGGCCCGTTTTCCATGCGCGCGGAGGTCGAGCACGCCTTTGCGCAGGATGACGTCGCCGGGTTCGAAACGCCGACCGAGGATTACACGCTCGTCAACCTGTCGGCCGGATGGCAGCCGTTCGGGGCGGACAACGATACGCAATTGATCGTGTCGGCGAACAACCTTTTCGACGTGACCGCCCGCCGTCATGCCAGCCTGACCAAGGATTTCGTGCCCATGCCGGGCCGCGACATCCGTGTAGCAATTCGTTTCTCGATCTAGCTTGCACCTTGGCCCTGCCGCTCCTTCCTGCCATGCATGGCAGGAAGGCAGACAGGCAGGACATTCATGAAAAAGCGGCTCCACCCACGCAGCATCATCCAGACCCTGCGCGAATTCATGCAGATCGAGGCGGCGGGCGGCATTCTCCTCATGGGGGCTGCCGCCGCCGCCATGCTGGTCGCCAATACCGCGCTGGGTGATGGGTATTTCGCGGTCAAGGCGACCTATCTCGGCCCGTTGACCGTGGATTACTGGATCAATGACGGGTTGATGGCACTGTTCTTCCTGCTCGTCGGGCTGGAGATCAAGCGCGAGTTTATCGAAGGCCAGCTGTCCACAGGCACAAGCCGCATCCTGCCCGCGCTGGCCGCGGGCGCCGGGGTCGCGGTGCCGGCGATCATCTACATGCTGGTGGCGGGCGGCGATCCTGCGCTGGCGCGCGGCTGGGCCATTCCGGCGGCGACCGACATCGCCTTTGCACTCGGCATTCTCGCGCTACTGGGCTCGCGGGCGCCGACCTCGCTCAAGGTGCTGTTGACCGCGATCGCGGTGATCGACGATCTCGTCGCGGTGATGATCATCGCGCTGTTCTATACAGCGGACCTGTCGCTGCCGTGGCTGGGGGCGGGCCTGGCGGGGCTGGCGCTGCTCATCGCGTGCAACCGGATGGGGGTTCGCAACCTGTGGGTCTATGCCATCGTCGGGCTGGGCGTGTGGGCGGCGGTGCTGTTGTCGGGCATTCACGCCACGCTCGCGGGGGTGGCGGTCGCGCTGACCGTGCCGCTCGCGGGACCGGGCAATGCGGAGGGGCACGCCCCGCTGCACCGGCTCGAACACGGGCTCCATCCGTGGGTGGCGTTCGGGATAATCCCGCTGTTCGGCTTTTTCAATGCGGGCGTGGCACTGGGGGGCATGTCGGCGGGCGCGGTGCTGATGCCGCTGCCGCTGGGCATCGCGCTGGGCCTCGTCGTCGGGAAGCAGATCGGCATTTTCGGCGCGATCTTCGCCGCGGTGCGCTCGGGGCTCGCGCCGCTTCCCGAAAATGCGGGGTGGCTGCATGTCTACGGGCTGTCGCTCCTGTGCGGGATCGGCTTTACCATGAGCCTGTTCATCGGCGGCCTCGCCTTTGCCGACCCCGCGGATCAGAACATGGTCCGGCTCGGCGTGCTGGGCGGGTCGGTGATCGCGGCGATCGGCGGCTGGCTCGTGCTGCGGCTTGCCAAGCCGGTGGGTCCGCCCGCCGCCTTGCCCGGATAAGGGCGCGCGGCGCGGCGCTCTCCACACGGCGGCTTTGCGCGGGGCGGTTTTGATCCTAGACACGCAGGCATGAACCATTCCGCAGCGCCGCTTTCCGCCTTCGACCTCGCCGCCATCGTCACGGTGGCCGCCGCCGTTCTGGGCTGGGTGAATTATCACGTCCTGCGGCTGCCCAATGTGATCGGGCTGACCGTGATGGGGGCGGCGGTATCGGTGCTGCTGCTGATCTCCAACGCGATCGCGCCCGGCCTCGCCATGGACGACTGGGTCGCGGACATGCTCGTCCGGATGAATTTTTCCGACACGCTGCTCGAAGGGATGCTGAGCTTCCTGCTCTTTGCCGGCGCGCTTCACGTCGATCTCGGCGCGTTGCGGCGCGAATGGTTGCCGGTGCTGCTGCTGTCGACCATTGGCGTGGTGCTGTCGACCGTGCTGGTCGGGCTGGCGCTTTATGGCTTCGTCATGCTGCTCGGCATCGGGTTGCCGATGATCTGGTGCTTCGTGTTCGGCGCGTTGATCGCACCGACCGATCCCGTGTCCGTGCTCGGCATCATGAAGCAGATGAAGGTGCCGCCCCTGTTGCAGGCGACCGTCACGGGCGAGAGCCTGTTCAACGATGGCGTCGGCATCGTCGTCTTCACCATCCTGCTCGGCGCGGCGGTTTCGGGCGCCGATTTCTCGGTCGCGGAGGGTGCGCGCCTCTTCGCGATCGAGGCGGGGGGCGGCATTCTCGTCGGGCTGCTTGCCGGAACGGCGGCGTTTTACGCGATGCGGTCGATGGACGATTACCCGATCGAGGTGCTCATCAGCTTGGCGGTGGTCATGGGCGGCTATGCGCTGTGTACCCGTCTCCATATCTCCGGCCCGCTGGCGATGGCGGTCGCGGGGCTGCTCATCGGCAATCAGGGGACGCTCCACGCGATGAGCGACACGACGCGCGATTATCTCATCAAGTTCTGGGAGGTGATCGACGAATTGCTCAATTCCGCGCTGTTCCTGCTCATCGGGCTGGAGGTGATCGCCATCGTGCCGGCGTGGAATCAGCTCTGGGTCGGGATGGCGGCGATCCCCATCGCTCTCCTCGCCCGTGCCATCGCGGTGCGGGTCTCGCTGCTGGCGGTGCGGTTGCGGCGCGGCACGGATCAGCCTGCGGCCCGCAACGTGCTCATCTGGGGCGGATTGCGCGGGGGCATTTCCATCGCGCTCGTGCTGACCCTGCCGGCCGGGCCGATCCGGGACCTGCTGCTCGCCGCGACATTCGCCGCCGTGCTGTTTTCGGTGCTGGTGCAGCGCGCGACGCTCGGCCCGCTCATCGACAAGGCGAAGGACGAGATGAACGCGATGCAGGCCGCCGCGCCGCATGACGACGGGCGATAGGCGCTTCGTTGCGCGAACGCCGCATTTGCCATAAGGGGCAGGCCTTCGCCCCGGCAGGGTGCGCCGCCGCCGAATCGGTGGGCCTGCATGCCGAAACCGACGATTGACCAAGGAACTGCAATGTCGCGACGCCGTCAGATTTACGAAGGCAAGGCCAAGATCCTGTATGAAGGCCCGGAACCGGGCACCATCATTCAGTATTTCAAGGACGATGCCACCGCCTTCAACGCGCAGAAACGCGGCACCATCAACGGCAAGGGCGTCATCAACAACCGCATCAGCGAGTTCGTGTTCACCCGCCTGACGCATATCGGCATTCCGACGCATTTCATCCGCCGGCTGAACATGCGCGAACAGCTCGTTCGGCAGTGCGAAATCATCCCGATCGAGGTCGTCGTGCGCAATGTGGCGGCCGGCTCGATCTCGAAGCGGCTGAGGCTGGAGGAAGGCGAACCGCTCCCGCACACGCTGCTCGAATATTATTACAAGGACGATGCGCTGGGCGATCCGCTGATCGCGGAGGAGCACATCGCCTGCTTCGGCTGGGCCTCGAACGAGGAGATGCAGGACATCTCCAGCATGGCGATCCGGGTGAACGATTTTCTCGTCGGCATGTTCGCCGCGGTCGGCATCCGCCTCGTCGATTTCAAGCTGGAGTTCGGGCGGCTCTGGGACGGGGATTATGCGCGCGTGATCCTCGCCGATGAAATCAGCCCGGACGGGTGCCGTCTCTGGGACATGACCACCGGCGAAAAGCTCGACAAGGACCGGTTCCGCCGCGACATGGGCGGCGAGGAAGACGCCTATCAGGAAGTCGCCCGGCGGCTCGGCGTGTTGCAGGAAGACGGGCCGAGCGAGGTCGCCGACCTTTCGCATCACCGCAAGCTGCGCGGCAAGAAATAGGCCGCACTTGCCCTCGCCCGCCAGTCGCATTACCGGCGGGCGGGATCACCATGCCGATACGCGAAAGGCCCGCCATGAAGGTAAATGTCCACGTCAGCCTGAAACCGGGCGTGCTCGACCCGCAGGGCCGCGCCATCCACCACGCGCTCGAAGGGCTGGGCTTTGCCGGCGTCAATGACGTGCGCGCCGGGCGCCTCATCGCGCTCGACGTCGCGGACGACACCAGCGATGCGCAACTGGACGAGATGTGCCGCAAGCTGCTCGCCAACATGGTCATCGAGAACTACACGATAGAGAAGGCGTAATGGGCTTTTCCGCAGGCGTCATCACCTTCCCCGGTTCCAATTGCGACCGGGACATGGCGGTGGCCATCGAAACGATCACCGGACACGCACCGGCGCGAATCTGGCACGGCGATGCGACCTTGCCGGACGGGCTGGATTTCATCGCGGTGCCGGGCGGGTTCTCCTATGGCGATTACCTGCGTTCGGGCGCCATGGCGGCGCGCAGCCCGATCATGCGCGCGGTCGCGGATGCGGCGGGGCGCGGCGTGCCGGTGCTCGGCGTGTGCAACGGGTTTCAGGTGCTGACCGAAACGGGGTTGCTGCCGGGCGCGTTGATGCGCAATGCGGGCATTTCTTTCATCTGCCGCGAGGTGCCGCTCATCGTCGAAAATGGCACATCGCTGTTCACCGCGCGCTATGAAACGGGTGCGCGCATCACCATCCCGGTCGCGCATCACGACGGCAATTATTTCGCGGACGACGACACGCTCGACCGGATCGAGGGGGATGGCCGCGTCGCGTTTCGCTATGCCGAAAACTGCAACGGTTCGGCGCGTGACATCGCCGGTGTGCTGAATGCGGGCGGTAACGTGCTGGGCATGATGCCGCATCCCGAACGCAGCGTGGACCCGGTGCATGGCGGCACCGATGGTCGCGCCCTGTTCGAAGGGGTGATGGAAGGGTTGAGCGTCGCGTAACCGCCGCGGCGCGAGGCGTCAGCGGACGCCCGCCTCGCCGCCATGCCCGAACAACGCGCGGGCCTCGCGCGCGTCCATCGGGCTTCCGAACAGATACCCCTGAATCCGGGTGCAGCCGAGCCGGCGAATATTTTCAAGCTCGCTGTCGTTTTCGACGCCTTCGGCCGTCGTCGTCATGTCGAGCGCATCGGCCAGTGCGACCACGGCGCGCAATATGGCCACGCTTTCCGCGCTGTTCTTCGTCGCGCCCTGTACGAAGCTGCGATCGATCTTGATGGTCGAGAACCGATGCGTGCGCAGATAGCCGAGCGAGGAATAGCCCGTCCCGAAATCGTCGAGCGCGATGGTGCAGCCCAGCCCCTCGATCCGGCGAAACGTCGCCTGCACCGCCGCCCCGTCGCGCAGGAACACGCTTTCCGTCACCTCCAGCTCCAGCCGCGCAGGCGAAAGGCCGCTGTTGTCGAGAGCGTGAGACAAGGCTCGCGTGAAATTTTCATGGAGCAGCTGTTCGGGGGAGACATTGACCGCGAGCCGCACATGCGCAGGCCATTTCGCCGCCTCTTCGCAGGCGCGGTTGAGCACCCATTCGCCGATCGGCACGATCGCACCGGTGCGCTCCGCAATGGGGATGAACACGTCGGGCGCGATCCGCCCATGCGCCGCACTGTTCCAGCGCAGCAGCGCCTCGAACCCGACGATGCTCTCGCTTTCCGTATCGACGACCGGCTGAAACTGCAGGTCGAGTTCCGCGTTTTCGACCGCCTGATGCAGGGCATTTTCCAGTGCGCGGCGCTTGTCCGCCTCGGCCTGCATGCCCGGCTCGTAGGCGAGATGGACCCCGCCGCCCGCCTCCTTCGCCCATTCGAGCGCGAGATCGGCCCGCCGCATCAGCGATTCGCCCGTCTCCGCGTTGCCCGCATAGGTCGCCGACCCGATGCGCAGGCCGATATGCACCGCGTGCCGGTCGATATCATAGGGGCGCGACACCCGCTCGATAATGGCGGCGGCCATCGCCTGCACCGCGGCCGCGCTGGCGTCGCCGGTCATGACGATGCCGAATTCGTCGCCGTCCATCCGCCCGCACATGTCGCCCGCCCCCATCATTTCGCGTAGGCGCTGTGCCACCTGCACCAGCAATGCGTCGCCAATCGCATGGCCCAGCGTATCGTTGACCGTCTTGAACCGGTCGATATCGATGCTGAGGAACGCGCAATGCCCATGCGGCGATGCCGCGTCGGTCATCGCGCGGCGCAGGTTTTCATTGAGCATCATGCGGTTGGGCAGGCCGGTCAGCTGATCGTATCGTGCAAGCCGGGCGACCTTCTGCGCATTTTCGGTGCGTTCGGTGACGTCGGACCCGACCCCGCGGAACCCCGCGAACCTGCCGCCTTCGTCGCAGATCGGCGTGCCCGACAATTCCCACCATCGCGCCGTGCCATTAACCTGCACGCGGACGATCGTGCCCGAAAACGCCTCCCGCCGCTTCAGGCGTTCGGCAAGATCGCGCAGTGATGCGGGCAGCGCGCCCGTCTTCCACCCCTCACCCGCAATCGCCTCGATCAGCGGGAGCCCCTCGGCCGCCTGCGCCTCGATACCGAGCGCCGTGGCGAAGCGCGGCGATACATGGCGCATCCGCCGCGTGCCATCGACCTGCCAGAGCCATTCCGCGCGGTCATGCTCGAACTCGCGGAGCAGGAGCGACAGCGTCTCCTCCTTCTCCCGCGCGCCGGCCCGCGCCGTGTTCAGACTGGCGGAAAGCCGTGCCAGGATAACCGCCCCCGCCGCCGCAAGGCCTGCGATGCAAAGCTGTGCCGCCGCCGCGCCCGCCCCCCATTCCAGCCCGCCGGCCATGAGCAGCCCGACCGCCCCGCCGATCCCGAAAATCGCGGCGAACGCCAGTGCCGCGCGCACCGCCATCGCCAATGCCACGACATAGACGCCGAGCAGGACCTGCATCGCCGCGAAATGCGGGCCCGGCCCCGCCATCGCGGCGCCGGGGAACAGCGCGATGGGCAGCGCGAAGGCCAGCCCGGCAAGGCCGATCGTGCCGCAATGGTGGTGACGGTCCGGCGCGGCAGGCAGAGCATGCTCCTGCTGCGCAAAGCCCCGTTCCATCCGGATCAGCGCCGCCGCCAGCGCACAGACGATCGCGTACCACGCCCCCATCGTCCACGGCCCGGCCCGATCGGAAAACACGGTAAAGACAGGGATCGTCGCCGCGAGCAGCACCGCGACCCGCGCACCCGCCCATCGGCCAAGGGCACGATAATCGGGTTGCGCGAGAACACCGGCAGGCCCGACACGCCCGGACGCGAAGCGAAACGGACGTACAAGCGCATGGCTCACACGGTCGTTCGCACCCCGGCTTTGCGCCGCGCTTTCCCGTGGCAGGAGCGAGGGTCGAACCTTTGCGCGCATCGGTGCAAGTGTGGGCAAAGAAGGTTTATAATTGGTAAACGCCGCGCGCGCAGCATGCTGTTCAGAACCCGCCGCCGCCGCTTGACTGTGGCGGCGCATGGGGGACACTGCACCCGTCCGGCAAAGGACTTGCTTGCGCGCCGCGCGCCGTAACAGCGTCGCTGCGCCACAATGGGGGAAAGGGCATTGCCTTGCATGTCATGAAGATTGTCGATTCCATGAAACGGGCTGGCGCGTCGCTGGCCGTGATCGCCATGGCGGGCGCCGTGTCGGCCTGTGCCACCACAGGCAGCGAAACACCGCGCAGCGCGAGCGCGAATGACGCCGTGCCCTACGCCTCCACCTATCGCGCGTATCCCGGCGCGCCGACCGCACTTGTCGGGGCGACCGTGTTCGACGGCGCGGGCGGCCGGATCGAGAACGGCACGGTCCTGTTCGAAAATGGCGAGATCGTCGCGGTCGGCGATGCCGGCCTCGCCGTGCCGGCGGGCTATACCCGGATCGACGGCACCGGCAAATTCGTGACGCCGGGCATCATCGACATCCATTCGCATCTCGGCGACTATCCCTCCCCCTCGGTCGATGCGCATTCCGACGGGAACGAGGCGACCGCGCCGACCACGCCCAATGTCTGGGCCGAGCATTCGGTCTGGCCGCAGGATCCCGGATTCTCGCGCGCGCTGGCGAATGGCGGGGTGACGGCGTTACAGATTCTGCCCGGTTCGGCGAACCTGATGGGCGGGCGTTCGGTGACGCTGAAAAACGTGCCGTCGCGCACGGTGCAGGGGATGAAATTCCCCGGCGCACCCTATGGCCTTAAAATGGCGTGCGGCGAGAATCCGAAGCGGGTCTACGGCAGCCGTGGCCGCATCCCCTCGACCCGGATGGGCAATTTCGCGGTAAACCGGCAAACCTGGATCGAGGCGCAGGAATACGCCGCCGGGGACCGGAAGGACCGCGATCTGGGTAAGGAAACGCTGGCCGGCGTGCTCGACGGCGACATCCTCATTCACAACCATTGCTATCGCGCCGACGAAATGGCGCTGGTCATGGATATGGCGAAGGAGTTCGGTTACAGGGTTTCGGCGTTTCACCACGCGGTCGAAAGCTACAAGATCGGCGATCTGCTGCGCGAAAACGATGTGTGCAGCGCAATCTGGGCCGATTGGTGGGGCTTCAAGATGGAGGCGTATGACGGCATCCCCGAAAACGCCGCCCTGCTTCAGAACGCGGGCGCCTGCGTCGTCATCCATTCCGACGATCAGAACGGCATTCAGCGCCTGAATCAGGAAGCCGCCAAGGCGCAGGCCGACGGCCGCCGCATGGGCATCGACATTTCGGATGCAGAGGTGATCCGCTGGCTCACGCTCAACCCCGCAAAGGCGATGGGCATCGACGCCATGACCGGCAGCCTGCAAAGCGGCAAGATGGCCGATGTCGTCTTGTGGAACGGCGACCCGCTCTCCGTCTATTCCCGGCCCGAGAAGGTGTGGATCGACGGCGCGCTGATGTACGATGCGCGTGACCCCGCCCGCCGCCCGGTGAGCGATTTCGAGCTGGGACAGCCCGGCGAGGGAGATTTCAAATGAGCCGGATCAAGACCGCGCTTCTGGCGCTTGCCGCCTCCGCCGCGATGGCCGCCCCGGCTTTCGCGCAGGATTTCGCCATCACCAATGCGACGCTCGCCACCGGCGAAGTGCGCGAACCCATCCCCAATGCCAACGTCGTCGTGCGCGGAGGGCAGGTCGTCGCCGCCGGGCCGAACGTGCCCGTCCCCGCCGATATTCGCGTGATCGACGGCACCGGCATGTGGGTGACGCCGGGCCTGTTTTCCCCGCTCACCGATCTTGGCCTGTGGGACGTGGCGGCGGTCGAGGAGAGCAATGACCGCTCCGCCGGGCGCTCGCCGTTTTCCGCCGCGCTCGATTTCTCGGTCGCGATCAATCCGGCGAACCAGCATATCCTGAGCAGCCGTGCCGGCGGCGTCACGCGGGCCTCGGTCATCGGCTATCCTTCGGGATCGATCTTTGCCGGACAAGGCGCGATCATCGACCTTGGCGCCGATCGCGATGTCGTGACCCGGCCCCGCGCGTTTCAGATGGTGGCCATCGGCGAAACCGGCGGCAGGCTCGCGGGCGGAAGCCGGGTGGCGGCGCATGCGTTGCTGCGGAACGCGCTGCGCGAGGCGCGCGATTTCGGCGCGCGTTCGGGCATTCGCGGCGGCGAATTGCGCCCCGGCAACGTCCGCACGGGCGACGATCTCCCGCTCGATCCCAGGGTCGCGGACGATGCGACCGATCGCGGCACCGACGTGGAGCTGAGCCGGTTCGACGCCGCCGCGCTTGTCCCCGTGGTGAACGGTTCGCAGCCGCTCTACGTGCAGGTTGACCGGGCCGCGGACATTCTCGCCGCGCTCGCGTTGAAAGAGGAGTTCGCCGCGCTCGACCTCGTGCTCGTCGGCGCGGCCGAGGGGTGGATGGTCGCCGAACGCATCGCCGCCGCCGGCGTGCCCGTGATCGCGGCGGCATTGCTCGACCTGCCCGAGCGGTTCGAGCAGCTCGCCTCCACACAGAGCAATATCGGCCGCATGGTCGATGCCGGCGTGACCGTCGCGATCGGCCCGTTCATGGACATGGAGCAGCCGCGCTATGCCCCGCAATATGCGGGCAATCTGGTCGGGCTGTCCCGGCTCGACGGGGCGACCGGGCTGAGCTGGGGCGAGGCGTTTGCGGCGATCACCTCCATCCCTGCGCAGATTTCCGGACAGGGGGGCCGCTCCGGCGTGCTCGCGCCCGGCGCGCATGGCGATGCGGTGCTGTGGGATGGCGATCCGCTCGAAATCTCCTCCGCCCCGGTGCGCGTGTTCATCGACGGGGTGGAACAACCGCTCGACAATCATCAGACGCGGCTGCGCGAACGCTATCGCGATCTCGATGAAAGCCAGCTTCCCAAGGCTTACGTCCACTAGGCCCATGCGGCGCCTGCCCCGGTCGCGATTCGCGCGGCCGGGGCCGATGCCACCGATCTGTCTTGGAACAGAACGCGCGCTGCCCGCGTTCGGGATACCATGCAGAATACAACCGCCGACACCCCCGCGCCGGACCACAACGCGCCGGACAATGCGCCATGGGACATGATCGTGCAGTCCGGCCCGCTCATGATCACCGCGATCCACGCCGGGCACACGATCCGCAAATCGCTGCGCCCCTGGCTCGAACTGGGCGAGGTCGACCGCTTGCGCGAGGAGGACCCGCTCACCGATTTCTTCCTGTCGGCGGGCGACACGCTGTTTCGTGCCAATCGTTCGCGGTTCGAGTTCGACCTCAACCGTTCCGCCGACATGGCGGTGACGACCGATCCCGACGACACCTGGGGTCTCAAGGTCTGGAACCCGGACATGCCGCAGGCGGAAAAAGACGCCTCGCTCGCCCTTCACGCCGAATTCTACGCGGCGATCCGCGCCCGGATCGAGGCGATGATCGCCGAGCACGGGCGCATCCTCATCCTCGACCTCCACAGCTATAATCATCGGCGCGACGGGCCGGACGGCGAACCGGCGAGCCCTGCTGACAATCCCGACATCGACATCGGCGCGACGACGATGAACAAGGATGTGTATGGCGGCCTCCTCGACGGGTTCGTGAAAACGCTCCGCGCCGCGCCCCTGCGCGGGCGGGAGCCGCATGTCGCGGTCAATGTCCGGTGGGAGGATGGCGGCAATTTCCCCGAGACCATGCATGCCGAATATGGCGATGCGGCCTGCATCATGACGCTGGAGTTCAAGAAGGTGTTCATGGACGAATGGGGGCAGAGCGCCGATATCCTCGCGATGCAGGACCTGCGCGCAGGGTTCCTCGCCGCGGTGGAAAACGCACGCCATCACCTGTCCCAGATGACCCCGGCACAATGATGCATAGCGAGGCGAAAGAACGACGGGCCGCCGCATTGTGCGATGCCGCGATCGAGGTCGACAAGCGGCTCGCCGAAATGGACATGCGCATCGACTGGCTGACCCGGCTGACGCCTGTGAACATCGACGATATCGCGGTGGAGTTTCAGTCGTCCGGCTATCGCACCATGCCCGACAGCACCTATGGCGAGGGTCTCGTCGATGACGCGCCCGGATTTCGTAAAGCGCTGTTCGACCTCCCCGTGCGCGAAATCGCGAACCCGCGTGTGCAGGCGCTTCTCCTTGAAAAGCAGCGCGAACTCGACCGGCAGATCGAGCTTGTCCGGATGCGCGATTGCGACGGCTTCATCATGGCCAGCATCGACCTGTTCGGCCATGTCGACGAACAATTGCTCGACACGGCAACGCGCATTCTCGCCGACGTGCCCGTCATCCCACGCGATACCTCCGACGTCGATGCCGATTATGTCCGCGACGCCGCCGAGGCCGAAGTCGCGCGGTACAAGGCCGCCGACGAAAGCTTCGAATGCCGGGTCATCGTCGATGAAACGCCGGGCACCTCGCTCTACACCTCGATGGGCAATTTCCACATCGCCTTCGATTATCGCACCCATCGCGCGCGTGTCGCCCCGCTCATCCAACACGAGGTCGGCACCCATGTCGTGACCCGGCACAACGGGCGGATGCAACCGCTGCGCACGCTGGCGGGCGGGCTCGCCGATTATGACGAGTTGCAGGAAGGGATCGCCGTCCTCGCCGAATATCTCGCCGGCTATCTGCCCGCCGCGCGGCTGCGCCTGCTCGCCGCGCGGGTGGTCGCCGCCCATATGGCGGTGAAGGAAGAAAGCGGCCCGAACATCTACGCCTGCCTGACCGACGAACACGGCATCGGCAATGAAATGGCCTTCGACACCGCGGTCCGCGCGAAACGCGGCGGCGGGCTGACGAAAGATGCGCTTTATCTGAAAGGGCTGGCCGAATTGCTGGCCCATCTTCGCCACGGCGGCGATTTCGAGATCCTGTTCCTCGGCAAGTTCGCGTTGAAGCAATTGCCCACGCTCGAACATCTGCTGGACGAAGGGATCGTGCGCCGTCCCGCGATCCTGCCGACCTATGTGACCGATCCCCCCGCAATCGAACGACTGGCGCGGGTGCGAAACCTGTCGCTGGAATCCCTCTACCAGGAAAGACCCGAAACATGAGCGAGACCATTCGCATCGCCTTTGTCGTCAACGACCTGATGACCGAGCAGGACAATTACACCACCATCCGCCTCGCCCGCAAAGCGATCGCGCGCGGGCATCAGGTCGCCTTCGTCGGGCTGGGCAATTTCATCTACGACTGGGCCGATGGCATCTGCGCGATGGCGCATGTGAGCAAGAACGCGCAATTCGACACCGACAGCGAATATCTCGCCTATCTGCACGGCGGCGAACCCGACCGGCGGCGCATCGTGCTCAAGGACTGGGACATTCTCATGCTGCGCGGCGACCCGGCGGTGGAAATGGGCAAGCGCGACTGGGCACCGTCGTCCAGCCTGCTGTTCGCGCAGCTCGCCTCGCTCAACAACACCATCGTCCTCAACGATCCGAAACATTTGACCGACGCGGTCAACAAGACCTATTTCCAGAATTTTCCCGAGGAAATCCGCCCCGAAACCACAATCACCCGCGAACCGTCGGAAATCGAGCGCTTTCTCGACGCGCACGGCAACAAGGGCGTGATCAAGCCGCTGCAAGGTTCGGGCGGCCAGGGTGTCTTCATCATCAACGAGGAAAACCGCCAGAACCTCAACCAGATCGTCGAGGCGGTGATCCGCGACGGCTATGCCATCGTGCAGGAATATCTCCCCGCCGCCAGCGAGGGCGACCTGCGCATGATCACGCTGAACGGGCGGCCCCTGAAGGTGGACGACACCTACGCCTGCCTTCACCGCTTCAGCCAGACGGAGGATCACCGCTCCAACATCTCGGCCGGCGGCGGGGTGGAAATGGTGACCCCGCCCGATGCCGCGCTGCGCATCGCGGAGATCGTCGGGCCCAAACTCATCGACGATGGCATGTATCTGACCGGCCTCGACATCGCAGGCGACAAGATGATGGAGATCAATGTCGATACTCCGGGCGGTTTGAACTTCATCGAGGATATGAGCGAGGTGAATTTCTCCGGCGCGATCATCGACGACCTGGAGCGCAAGGTCCGGCTGCAGAAGCAATATGGCGGCACGCTGTCCAATCGCGAGCTTGCCGTGCTCTGACCCCCGCAAGAGCGCCGTTCATGCAAAAAGGGCCCCCGCCACCGTGGCGGGGGCCCTTTTTCATAGGCGCGAAAGATGCGGCGCGATCAATCGCCGTCGTCGTCGCTGAGCCTGCGTCCGGTGTCGAACACGCGCCGCTCGGCCAGCATCCTGAGCAGGCCATAGGTCATCGCCAGCAGCACCAGCGCGAAGGGCAGCCCGGTCACGATGGCGGCGGTCTGCAACGCGCCCATCCCGCCGCTCCACAACAGGGCACCGGCCAGCACGCCGATCGCCACCGCCCATGTCACGCGCGGGGTGAAGCCGGCCTCCTGATGCCCGCCCGATGCGATCATCGCCGTCACCAGCGCGCCCGAATCGGCCGAGGTCACGAAGAACGTCGCGACGATCACGATGGCGAGCCCCGAGGCGAGCTCGGACAGCGGATAATGGCTGAGGAAGGCGAACAATGCGTCGGGCATGCTGGCCGCGACCGCCTCCGACAATCCCCCGGCACCGAACAGCTCGATGTAAAGCGCGCTGTCGCCGAAGATCGTCATCCACGCAAAGGTGAACAGCGTCGGCACCAGCAGCACGCCGAGAATGAATTCGCGGATCGTGCGGCCATAGGAAATGCGCGCGATGAAGATCCCGACGAACGGCGACCAGCTGATCCACCAGGCGTAGTAGAAGATCGTCCAGCTGCCCTGCCATTCGCCGGCGGTATAGGTCTCGGTCCAGGTCGAGAGATAGACGAATTGTTGCAGGTAATAGCCGATATTCTGCACGAACCCGTCGAGCAGGAAGACCGTCGGCCCCGCGATCAGCACGAACAGCGCCAGCCCGACCGCGAGCGCCATGTTCACCTCCGACAGGATGCGGATCCCCTTGTCGAGGCCCATCGCGACCGAAATCGTGGCAAGCGCGGTGATGACCGCGATCAGGATCGCCTTCACCAGCCCCGTTTCCGGAAGGCCGGTGAGCAGGGCGAGCCCTGCGTTGATCTGCGACGCCCCGAAACCGAGCGAGGCGGCAACGCCGCACACCGTCGCCGTGATGGCCAGCACGTCGATCAGATCGACGAGGAAGGTCGGCATGCGCGGAAACGCTTCCTTCAGGAACGAGCCGATACTGAGCGTCAGTTCGCGATTGTAGCAGATATAGGCGAGCGACAGGCCGATGATGGCATAAATGCCCCACGCATGCAGGCCCCAGTGCAGAAAGGTCAGGCCCATCGCATGCTGCGCATTGCCGGCCAGCCCGCGCACCAGCGCCGCATCGGGGTCGGAAAACGCGCTCAACGGCGGGGCGGAAAAATGGAGCACGGGTTCGGCAACGCCGTAGAACAGGAGGCCGATGCCCATGCCTGCGCTGAACAGCATGGCGAACCAGCTCGGCAGCGAATATTGCGGCTTTGCCTTCACCCCGCCGAGCCGGACATTGCCGCGCCGCGTGAACGCGAGATAGCCGCAGGTGATCAGCATCACGTTCACGGTGAGCACGAGCAGCCAGCCGAAATTGCTCGTCGCCCATGCCTGCACCGCGTTGAACCGGTCCGCCGCATCGTCGGGATCGAGCACCGCCGCCGCGATCAGCGCGGAAATGGCCGCGATCGCACCGAAGAACACCGTTGGTTTGAAAGTGGCGGGTTTCGTATCCGCCGCGCCTGTGCCTGCCATAAAACCTGTCTTTCCAACTGTTCGGTCCGGATCCGGACGCGCGATGCGAACCGCCCCTCTATCGAAAAAGGGATGGTTCGTAAGCCGCAATGCGTGAATTCACGCGCTTTTAGGTGTGCGGATGCTCGGTGTGACGCCGCGGATAGGCGGTGTGTGTCGATTTTGCAACAACGATCAAAAACATGGCAAATGTTATGTTGCAACGGGTGGCCATCGCCCGGATCCTTCCCTAGCCGATCCCCATCGCGAGTGCGGACCACCTGCGCAATGCTGCGCCTCGTCCCTCGCGATCAATTCTGAACGCTGTGGCCAGTCGCGCCGCAGACCGCAAAAAACGGGGAAGAAAATATGTTCAAGCTGAGCAGCGGCGTGTCCGCTGGTGCGATGGCGATTGTGCTCGCGGTGCCGGCCATCGCGCAGGACGTGACCACGCCGACACCCAATCCGCCCGTACCCGCCTCCAAGGCGAAGCCGAAGCCCGCGCGACAGGGCGGCGTGACCGAGATCATCGTGACCGCGACGAAGCAGACCGAAAGCCTGCAGGACGTCGCCGTATCGGTGAACGCCATCGGTCAGGAAGAGCTTCAGAACCTGGGCGTCGCGACCTTCGACGATTACCTGGCGCAGCTTCCCAACGTGACCGCGGGCGGCAGCGGACCGGGGCAGAGCACGATCTACATTCGCGGCCTCGCCTCCACCACGCCGAACCTCACCACCGCGGGCGTCGCGGGCCTCGCGCCCAACGTGGCGATGTATCTCGATGAACAGCCGCTCTCGCAGCCGGGCCGCAATCTCGACGTTTATGCCGCCGATCTCGAACGGATCGAGGTGTTGTCCGGGCCGCAGGGCACCCTGTTCGGCGCAAGCTCGCAGGCGGGCGTCGTCCGGCTCATCACCAACAAGCCGCGCCTGTCCGGCTTCGACGCAGGGTTCAGTGCGGAAACCTCCTTCACCAAGGGCGGCGAAACCAGCTACAAGGCCGAGGCCATGCTCAACGTGCCGGTCACCGACCGGCTCGCATTGCGCGGCGTCGTCTATCTCGACGATCAGGGCGGCTATATCGACAATGTCGCGGGCACGCGTTCGGCCCGCGACAGCGCCCGTTTCCGCGCCGCCGGCACCCCGCGCGACAATGGCGTCCCCGTCAGCCCGCAGCGCGGCGGTTTCCAGGCCGGTGCCGATCTGTCGGGCGTGAATTTCATCGACGCCAACAATGACGGGCTGGTCGAGGAAAACTTCAACGACACGCAATATGCCGGTTTCCGGGCCAGCGCGCTTTACGAATTCACGCCCGACTGGCGCCTGACCGTCGCGCATACGCGGCAGAGCGTGGAATCGGACGGCGTGTTCTTCGCCGATCCCGAACTCGATCTCGACGATCTGGAGATTCAGCGGTTCGAGGATGACCGGCTGGAGGACGATTTCTCCAACACCGCATGGACGGTCGAGGGGCGGCTCGCCATGCTCGACATCGTCTACACCGGTGCCTACACCGACCGCGAGACCGCGCAGCGCATCGATTACACCGATTACCTGTTCGCGGGGCAATATCTGCCTTACTACATCTGCGACGGTTCGGTATCCTACCCCGGTGCCAACGCGCCGTCGGGCACGTGCCAGGCCCCCAACCTGTATGTCACGTCCGACACCTCGGCCAAGACCTTCACGCAGGAATTCCGCGTCAGCACGCCGCAGGAAAACCGCCTGCGCGGCACGGCGGGCGTGTTCTACTCCGATCTCACGCTCAAGGAACGCAACGACTACACCTATCCGGGCAGCGAGATGATCGACCTGTTCGGCGGGTCGTTCCCGGACAATTTCCCCTTCCCCGGCGCGTATCAGTCGGACGCAGGCCCGTTCCCCTATGGCGTGATCTTCCGCAACGATGTGAAGCGCACGGACGAACAGTTCGGCCTGTTCGGCGAGGCGTCGTTCGACATCATTCCCGATGTTCTCACCATCACCGGCGGCGCGCGCTACTATGACGTGTCGGTCGGGTTCGCGGGCACGGCCAATTCCTCCTTCTGCAACAGCAGCGGGACGGATGAAAACGCGTTCGGCACGAACCTGTCCGACCTTTACGACGGCGACGGGCAATATACCTTCATCGGCAGCTGCAGCGAAGACCTGCGGCAGACGTTCAACGCCGGCGACAGCGTCGAGGACATCATGAACGCCGGGCTTTCGGCCACGCAGGCGCAGCAGGTGTTCAACGCCCTTTCCGCGCCGGACGAAGCGCGCGCGAAGGGCACGATCTTCAAGGGAACGCTGACCTACACGCCGACCGAGGACCTGCTGTTCTACGCCACCTATTCCGAAGGGTTCCGTCCCGGCCTGCTCAACCGGCCCGGCGGCGCGCAGGGTCCGAACGGCTTCACCGTGCCGTTCGAACTCGACACCGACGAGGTGCAGAATTACGAGATCGGCTGGAAGATGGAGCTTCTGAACCGCGAACTGCGCTTCAACGGCAGCGCCTTCTACGTCGACATCAGCCGGTTGCAGACGACGATCTTCGACCCCAGCATCACCAATCTGTTCTTCTCCGACAATGCGGCGAACGCGGAAATCTGGGGTGTCGAGGGCGATCTGACCTATGCGCCCTATGCGGTGCCGGGGCTGACCGTGGCGGGAGCGTTCTCCTTCCTCGATACCGAGATTACCGAGGTGCTCACCCCGACCGACGACGTGCAGACAGGCGAACCGCTGGCCTACGCCCCCGGTTTCCAGGGCAATCTGCGCGCGCGTTACGAATGGGATCTCAACAGCGAGCTGACCGCCCATGTCATGCCGCAGATGCGCTACTCGGCGTCGAAATACACCGACATCATCCTGATCAACCGCCTGGAACTCGACAGCTATACGACGTTCGGGGCGACGGCGGGCGTAACCAACGGGACGTGGTCGGCGGAATTGTTCGGTGAGAACCTGACCGATACGCGGGCCGAGATCGCGGGCAATTTCTACTACGATCGCGCCCGGATCACGACGAACCGGCCGTTGACGGTCGGCCTGCGCGTGTCCTTCGATTACTGAGGATGACGCGGCCTTGACAGGCGCATGGGCGGCGGGGCGGCTTCGGGCCTGCCCCGCCGCTTTGCATTTGGGAGCAGTCGGTGGCACGGGATGCAGGCGATGACCGACGATAACAACACGATGAAACAGGCGCAGGACGCGCTGCGCGAGGGGCGCTTTGCCGACGGGCTGGCGCTGGCGCGCGCGGTGCTCGATGGGGGGGAGAACGCCGATGCGCTCTACGCCGCCGCGGTCGCTGCGCGCTATCTCGGCGACTATGCGAGCGCGGAGGAGTATCTCGCCCGGCTGCACACCGCGTCGCCCGAATACGGGCGCGGCTGGCAGGAGCAGGGACATCTCGCCCGCGCGCAGGGGCAAGCGGAGCGCGCGCGCGATGCCTATGGCCGGGCGTGCCGGTTCAACCCCTATCTCGATGCCGCGTGGAGAGCGCAGGCCGAATTGCTGACCGCCGCCGGGAAACCGGGCGAGGCGGCGCAGGCCATGGCGCAGGCGGAGCGGCTGCGCGCCCTGCCCCGCGAGCTGGTCGCGGTGGGGCATCACCTGCACGAAGGGCGCCTGCTCCGGGCCGAGGAGATCTGCCGCCATTATCTGCGCCGCCATCCCCGCGACGTGGAGGCGATGCGCCTGCTCGCCGAAATCGGCAGCCGGCTGGGCATTGTCGACGACGCGGAATTCCTGCTTGAAAGCGCGGTCGCCTTTGCGCCCGACAACGTGCAATTGCGGCTCGATTATATCGCCTCCCTGCGCAAGCGGCAGAAATTCGCCCGCGCGCGGGAGGAGGCCGAGGCGCTTTACCGCACCGACCCCGACAACCCGCTGTTTCAGTCGCACCTCGCGATCGAGGCGATGCAGACCGGCGATTACGAGCAGGCGTTCGACCTGTTCGATGCCGTGCTGGCGCGGCTTCCGGGCGATCCCGCCACGCTGACTTCGCGCGGGCATGCGCTGAAAACCCGGGGGCGACAGGAGGATGCGGTCGCATCCTATCGCGCGGCCATCGCCGCCGCGCCCGCACATGGCGATGCGTGGTATGCGCTCGCCAATTTGAAGACGTGGCGGTTCGACGATGCCGACCGGGCGGAGATGGCCGCGCTCCTGCGCCGCGGCGACTTGGCGTTCATGGACCGGGTCCACCTCGAATTCGCGATGGCGAAGGCGGCGGAGGATGCAGGGGACTACGACACCGCCTTTGCCCATTATGCCGCCGGCAACGACCTCAAACGCCGGCAGACCCGCTATGACCCGGACCGGATGAGCGAGGAGCTGAACCGGCAGAAAGCGGCGTGCACGCCCGAACTGTTCTCCGCCCATGAAAAGAGCGGCGATCCCGCGCCCGATCCCATTTTCATCGTCGGCCTGCCGCGTGCGGGTTCGACCTTGCTGGAACAGATTCTCGCCTCGCACTCGATGGTGGACGGGACGATGGAGCTGCCCGATATCCTCGCGCTCGCCCACCGGTTGCGCGGGCGGCGGGCCGGGCAATCGCGCTACCCCGAAATCCTGCATGAATTGCGCGATGAACAATTCGCCAAATTCGGCCATGACTATATCGAGAACACCCGCATCCATCGTCAGGGGGCGCCGTTCTTCATCGACAAGATGCCGAACAATTTCCGGCATGTCGGGCTGATCCATCTCATCCTGCCGAACGCAAAAATCCTCGATGCGCGCCGGGCGCCGATGGATTGCTGCTTTTCGGGGTTCAAGCAGCTCTTCGCCGAAGGGCAGGAATTCACCTACGGCCTGACCGAAATCGGGCGCTATTACCGCGATTACGTCGATCTCATGGCGCATTGGGACGAGGTGCTGCCGGGCCGGGTCCTGCGCGTGCAGCACGAGGATGTTCTGGACGATCTGGAGGGGCAGGTGCGCCGCATGCTCGACCATTGCGGCCTGCCCTTCGAAGAGGCCTGCCTCGATTTCCATCGCACCGACCGGGCCGTCCGCACGGCGAGTTCGGAACAGGTGCGCCGCCCGATCAATCGTTCGGGGGTCGATGCGTGGAAACCCTTCGAACCCTGGCTCGGCGAACTCAGGGCCGCGCTTACTCCTCGATAAACTCGCTTTCCTCCGAAAACGGCTCCAGCGCGGCGGACATGGGCGAGGTACGCGGCAGGATCTGATACGGCTGCTGCTGATCGTTGGGGACGGCCTCGCTGCGGAAGATGCGCCAGATCGCGAACACCATCGCGGCGCCGATGACCCCGGCGATGAAGAGGTACAGCCCCGCCGGCCCGATCATCTGCATGGCGAGCGACCCCGCGATCGGCCCCGCCGCCGCCCCCGCCGAATAGACGAGGATCAGACCGCCGCTCGCGCTCAACTGCTCCTCCTCGGTGAGGCGGTCATTGGTATGCGCCACGCATAGCGGGTAGAGCGCGAACACCATCCCGCCCAGCAGCGCACCCGCCAGCGCCATCGCCCACACGACCGCGCCCGCCACCGCCAAGGCGACCGCCGCCAGCGCCCCGCCCACCGTCGCGACCAGGATCACGAGCCGGCGATCGAACCGGTCGGAGAGATGACCCATCGGATATTGCAGCGCGACCCCGCCCGCGATCACCGCGCTGATGAAAAAGGTGATGTTGCCGATGGCGAGCCCCGATTGCCGCCCCGCAACCGCGGCCAAGCCATAGAACGCCCCAAGCGCCAGCCCCGTCGCCCCCACGCCCACCAGCCCGAGCGGCGACGCGCGGAACAAGGCGGGCAGCGCGATGTGGCTCTGCGCCTCGATATCCGGGCTCGCGATGCGGGTCAGTGCGACCGGGATCACGGCGAGCGATACCAGCACCGACGACACCACGAAGGGCAGCATCGGCGACCCTTCGAGATTGACGAAGAACTGCCCCGCCGCCTGCCCGGAATAGAGCGCGATCATGTAGGCGGCGAGGATCGTACCCCGCGTTTCCACCGTCGCGCGCCGGTTGAGCCAGCTTTCGATGCACAGATACACGCCCGCGATGCAAAGCCCGTCGACAAAGCGCAGCACGATCCACAGCACCAGGTTCGGAAAAATCGCATAGGTCAGCGTGCTCGCTGAGAGCAGCGACACCACCGCCCCGAAGGCGCGAATATGCCCGACCCGCGCGACCAGCCCGCCCATGCGGAACGAGCCCGCCGTCAGCCCCGCGAAATAGGCCGTCGTGAGCAAGGCGATGAACGGCGCGGACACGCCCGCCGCCTCCAGCCGGATGGACAGCAGCGTGCCGACAAAACCATTGCCCAGCATCAGCAGCGCCACCGCGATCAGCAGGCTTCCGACGGCCTTCACCGGTTCGAATTGTCGCATCGATCTGCTCCTTTGCGGTCGAACCCGGCACCTGGCCGCGGCGGCCATGCGATACGCGCATGCGAATCACCTCGTCCGCGCGCAGGGCGCCCTAGTCGCAAGTGACCGCCACGTATAGCAAAAGCGGGACAGGCACCGACCGGCGGGGCCGAAGCCGCGGTTCAGGCGGGCGCGAACACCACCGGCGCGTCGCCCGGCGCCCATGGCTTGCGCTTTGTCATGATCCCGGCGAACAGGTCCGATTCCAGATGGCCGTTCAACCATTCGCGCAGATGCGGCACCGGGGCATCGGCGAACCATGCGCGGTCCACCGCGGCAAATTGCCGGACGAAGGGAAAGATCGCGGCGTCCACGATCCCGCGCGCATGGCCGCAAAGCTGCGCGGCTTGCGACAGGCGGGCGTCGAGATCGCGCAGGAACCGCATCCCCGCCGCGCGATGGGCGAGCGGATCGGACCCGTGCCGTTCGGGATATTTATAACGGTCGAGATCATGCTTGAAACCGCCGTCATTCGCCGCGATCAGCGCGGGATCGTCGCGGTCGAGCCATCCTTCGGGATCGTTTCTGGCCAGTGCGGCGCGCATGATGTCGATGCTTTCGTCGACGACCGTCCCGTCGGCCATGACCAGCACCGGCACGGTTCCCTTTGCCGACGCGGCGAGCAGCGCATCGGGCTTCGCACTCAGCTTCACCTCCCGCAATTCGCAGCGCGTTCCCGTCACCATCAGCGCGAGGCGCGCCCGCATCGCATAGGGGCACCGCCGAAAGCTGTAGAGCACCGGCAGACCGGTTTCGCCGCCATGCGCATTCATCGTTCAGCCTCCCCCATGCTTGCCCCGACGTGAGCGCGCCCCTGCGCCGCGGCGAGCGTTTCCTGGCGGTGGCGTTCGCGCGCCGAGGCTTTCTGCGCCTCGGTCCGCGCGGCGTGGCAGGCGGGGCAGGACACCCCTTCCTCGAACAGGGGCGAGTGCAGATCCGCCGCCGCGACCGGCTCCCGGCACGCATGACACAGCGCATGGGTGCCCACCGACAGCCCGTGGCCGACCGCGACGCGCTGGTCGAAGACGAAGCACTCGCCTTGCCACAGGCTCTGCGCCGCGGGGACCGTCTCGAGATAGCGCAGGATGCCGCCCTTGAGATGGTGGACGTCCTCCACCCCTTCGCTTTTCAAGAACGCGGTCGATTTTTCGCAGCGGATTCCGCCGGTGCAGAACATCGCGACCCGCGGCGCCTTCCCCTCACCCAGCAGGCGGTCGCGCTCCTGTCGGAACCAGTCGGGAAAATCACGGAAACTCGCCGTTTTCGGGTCGATCGCACCCTCGAACGTGCCGATGCGGACCTCGTAATCGTTGCGCGTGTCGATCACGATCGTGTCGGGATCGCGGATGAGCGCGTTCCAATCCTCCGGCTCGACATAGGTGCCGACGCTCGTGCGCGGGTCGATGTCTGCCTGTCCCATGGTGACGATCTCGCGCTTGATCCGCACCTTCATCCGGTGGAACGGCATGGTGGGCGCGGCGGAATATTTCACGTCGAGCGCGGCGCAATCGGGCAGGCTGCGAATATGGCGCAGCACCGCGTCGATCCCCGCGTCCGTGCCGGCGATGGTGCCGTTGATCCCCTCCGGCGCGAGGAGGAGCGTGCCGTGAATGCCCTCTGCCCGGCACAGGTCGAGCAGCGGCGCACGCAGCGTTTCGCAATCCTCGAACCGGGCAAAGCGGTAGAGCGCGGCCACGCGGACGGGCGGCGTAGCGGGCGCGGAGGGATCGGCACGGTCGGTCGGCAGGCAAGCATCGGTCATGCGCGCAGTCCCTAGCCGCAATCGCGCCGCGCGTCAGCATCCGATCCGCCAATTCCGGCATCGGGCGCCGATCCGGGCTCAGCATCCGGCTCCTCATCAGGCCCCGCCAGCACATCGCCCAATGCCCGCACCGCGGCCGAACCCGCCACCCGCCCCATCGTCTCCCTCTCCGCCACGAGGCCGACGCGCCGCCGCATCGCGAACCCGTCGAGCGGGACCAGCCGCAAACCCGGCGCCGCGTGGCACGCCGGCATCACCGTCATGCCCAGCCCCGCCCGCACCAGCGCGGCGGCGGTTTCGTCGTTCGTCGTGCGCGACGCCATGAAGGGGCGGATGCCGGCCTGCGTGAAGAAACGGCTCGTTTCGGGCAGCACCTCGCACCAGCGGCGCACGATCATCGGTTCGCGCACCAGCTCGTCCGCCGTGACCTTCGCCCGGTCCGCCAGCGGATGATCCTCCGCCATGGCGAGGAGATACGGCTCCTCGAATAAGTCGCGCAGGCACAGCGCATCGTCCGGCACCGGCCCCGCGACGAGATCAAGCCGCCCGCGCCGCAGGCTCTGCATCAGGTCGCGCATGCGGCCATGCGCCACCTCGATCCGGATGGCGTCCTCGGCACGCAGCGCGGCGCCAACCGCCCGCCCGCTCAGCGTCGCCGGCAGGGTCGAGGCGATGCCGATGCGGATGAGCATGGAGGGCGCATCGTCCGCCGCACCGCGTTCGGCCGCGGCGAATTCCCGCTCGATCAGCCGGGCATGGTGCATGAAGCGTGTGCCCGCCGTCGTAAGCTCGACCCGGCGATTGTTCCGCTCGAACAGGACCGTGCCGAGCAGCCGTTCCAGCTTGGCAATGCCGGAGGACAGCGTAGGCTGTGACACCTGCGCAGCGGCGGCTGCCGCCGAAAACGTCCCCTGTTCGACCACGGCAAGGAAATAGCGCACGAGATAGCGTTCGATCATAGACCAGACCTATCGTATCAATAAGGCCGTATCAATTGCATCCGCCCGCCCCATGGGATTAGAACGCATCCAACACGAGATCCGAGAGGAAACCCATGACCCCCCAGTTCGAGTTCGATATAGACGAGAATGCGCGGATGATCCGCGACACGGTGCAACGGTTCGCCCGCGAACAGATCGAACCGCTCGCCGCGAAGATCGACGCGGAGGACAGCTTCCCCCGCGCGCTATGGCCGCAGATGGGCGAACTTGGCCTCCACGGCATGACCGTGCCGGAGGAATTCGGCGGGCTGGGGCTCGGCTATCTGCACCATGTCATCGCGTGCGAGGAGGTGAGCCGGGCATCCGCGTCGGTCGGCCTGTCCTATGGCGCGCATTCCAACCTTTGCGTCAATCAGATCGCGCGGTGGGGCAATGATGCGCAAAAGGCGAAATTCCTGCCGAAACTGGTCAGCGGGGAGCATGTCGGCTCGCTCGCGATGAGCGAGACGAACGCAGGCTCCGACGTGGTGTCGATGAAGCTGAAGGCGGACAGGGCCGACGGGGGCTGGACCCTCAACGGCAACAAGTTCTGGATCACCAACGCGCCTTATGCCGACACGCTCGTCGTCTATGCCAAGACGGACATGGACGCGGGCGCGAAGGGGATCACCGCCTTCCTGATCGAGAAGGACTTCGACGGGTTCTCCATCGGTCAGAAGATCGACAAGATGGGGATGCGCGGCTCGCCCACGGCCGAGCTCGTGTTCGACGATTGCTTCGTGCCCGACGACAACGTCATGGGCGGCATCGGCGAAGGGGTGAAGGTGCTGATGAGCGGGCTCGATTACGAGCGCGTCGTATTGTCGGGCATCCAGCTCGGCATCATGCAGGCCTGCCTCGACGTGGTGCTCCCCTATCTTCGCGAGCGTCAGCAGTTCGGCAAGCCCATCGGCGAGTTTCAGCTCATGCAGGCGAAGATCGCGGACATGTATGTCGCGCTGCAATCGGCGCGGGCCTATGTCTATGCCGTGGCGAAGGCGTGCGACGCGGGGCGCACGACGCGCTTCGACGCGGCAGGCGCGATCCTGCTGTCGAGCGAGAACGCCTTTCGCGTCGCGAACGAGGCGGTGCAGGCGATGGGCGGCGCTGGCTATACCAAGGACTGGCCGGTGGAGCGTTTCCTGCGCGATGCGAAACTGCTCGACATCGGGGCGGGCACCAATGAAATCCGGCGCATGCTGATCGGGCGGGAGCTGATGAAATCATGAGCGGCCCTGTCCTTACCTCGACCCTCGACATGGCGAGCCCGGAGGCCCGGCAACGCGCCGCGCACAACCGAAGCCTCGCCGAAGAGCTGTGCAGCCACGTCGCGGCCGCCGCGCTGGGCGGAAGTGAAAAGCATCGCGAGCGCCACGTGTCGCGCGGCAAGCTGCTCGCCCGCGACCGAGTGGAGCGGCTGCTCGACCCCGGTGCGCCCTTCCTCGAAATCGGGCAGCTCGCCGCGCATAACATGTACGAAGGTGACGTGGCGGGTGCGGGCATGATCGCCGGCGTCGGGCAGGTTGCCGGACGCTGGGTCATGATTGCCGCCAACGATCCCACGGTGAAGGGCGGCAGCTACTATCCCATGACGGTGAAGAAGCATTTGCGCGCGCAGGAAATCGCCCGCGAAAATCGTCTCCCGTGCATCTACCTCGTCGACAGCGGCGGCGCGAACCTCCCCTATCAGGCGGAGGTCTTTCCCGACCGCGACCATTTCGGGCGCATCTTCTACAACCAGGCGCAGATGAGCGGCATGGGCATCCCGCAGATCGCCTGCGTCATGGGAAGCTGCACGGCGGGCGGCGCCTATGTCCCCGCCATGTCCGACGAAACGGTGATCGTGCGCGAACAGGGCACGATCTTCCTCGCCGGGCCGCCATTGGTCAAGGCCGCCACGGGCGAGGAGATCAGTGCGGAGGATCTGGGCGGCGGCGACCTGCATGCGCGCAAATCGGGCGTGGCCGACCACCTCGCCGAAAACGACGATCATGCGCTCACCCTCGTGCGCGACATCGTCAGCCACCTGGGCGTGAACAACCCCGCCCCGCTCGCGTTTCAGGAACCGCGCGAACCCAAATTCGATGCCGAGGATCTCTACGCCCTGATCCCCGACGACGTGCGCGCCCCCTATGACGTGCACGAGGTGATCGCCCGGATTGTCGACGGAAGCGAATTCCACGAGTTCAAGCCGCTCTATGGCAATACGCTGGTCTGCGGGTTTGCGCATGTCATGGGCATGCCGGTCGCGATCCTCGCCAACAATGGCGTATTGTTCAGCGAAAGCGCACAGAAGGGCGCGCATTTCATCGAACTCGCCTGTCAAAGGCGCGTGCCGCTCCTCTTCCTGCAGAACATCTCCGGCTTCATGGTCGGCGGGAAATACGAGGCGGAGGGCATCGCCAAACACGGCGCGAAACTCGTCACCGCGGTCGCCTGCGCGCAGGTGCCGAAGATCACCGTCGTCATCGGCGGCAGCTTTGGCGCGGGCAATTACGGCATGTGCGGCCGGGCGTATCAACCGCGCTTCATGTTCACCTGGCCCAATGCGCGCATCTCGGTCATGGGCGGCGAACAGGCGGCGAGCGTGCTCGCCACCGTGCATCGCGACGCCGACAACTGGAGCGAGGAGGAGGCCGAGGCGTTCAAGGCCCCCATCCGCGAGAAATACGAAACCGAGGGCAATCCCTATTACGCGACGGCGCGATTGTGGGACGATGGCGTCATCGACCCTGCGCAAACGCGCGAGGTGATCGCTCTGTCCCTTTCGGCCAGCCTCGAGGCGCCGATCCCCGACCATGCGCCCTTCGGCGTGTTCAGGATGTGATCTGACATGATGAAATCCCTTCTCATCGCCAATCGCGGCGAAATCGCATGCCGGATCATCCGCACCGCCCGCGCCATGGGCATCCGCACGGTCGCGGTCCATTCCGATGCCGATGCCGGGTCGCCCCACGTGCGCATGGCGGACGAGGCCGTGCATATCGGCCCCTCGCCGGCCAATGAAAGCTACCTTGTCGGCGAGCGTATCATCGCCGCGGCGAAGGATACGGGCGCCGAGGCGATCCATCCCGGCTATGGCTTCCTGTCCGAAAACGCAGGCTTTGCGCAGGCGGTCATCGATGCGGGGCTGATCTGGGTCGGGCCGAAACCGTCGAGCATCGACGCCATGGGCCTGAAGGATGCGGCCAAGAAGCTGATGCGGGAGGCCGGCGTGCCGGTCACGCCCGGTTACGACGGCGCGGATCAGTCGGCGCAGCGGTTGAAGGAGGAAGCGGACAAGATCGGCTATCCCATGCTGATCAAGGCGGTCGCGGGCGGCGGCGGCAAGGGCATGCGCAAGGTCGACGATGCGGCCGATTTCGACGCGGCGCTGCAATCCTGCCGGCGGGAGGCCAGCGCGAGCTTTTCCAATGACGAGGTCCTGCTCGAAAAATGGATGACCGCGCCGCGCCATATCGAGGTGCAGGTGTTCGGCGATTCGCACGGCAATGTCGTCCATCTGTTCGAGCGTGACTGCTCGCTTCAACGCCGCCATCAAAAGGTGATCGAGGAAGCGCCCGCCCCCGGCATGGACGAGGCCACCCGCGCCGAGATCTGCGCCGCTGCCGTGCGCGCGGCCAAGGCCGTCGATTACGAGGGTGCTGGCACCATCGAATTCATCGCCGATACCAGCGACGGCCTGCGCGCCGATCGCATCTTCTTCATGGAGATGAACACCAGGCTTCAGGTCGAACACCCGGTGACCGAGGAAATCACGGGCGTCGATCTCGTCGAATGGCAATTGCGCGTCGCGGCGGGCGAACCGATCCCCTTGGCGCAGGACGACCTGTCCATCGACGGCCACGCGATCGAGGCGCGCCTCTATGCCGAGGATCCCGCCACTGGCTTCCTGCCCAGCACGGGACGGCTCGAACACCTGTGGTTCGGCGATGCGGACCGGATCGAAACCGGGGTCGAGGAAGGGGGCGAGGTGTCGCCGTTCTACGACCCGATGGTGGCCAAGGTCGTGTGCCATGGCGACACGCGGGAGGAGGCGATCGACGCCCTCGCCCTCGCCCTGTCGCAGACGGAGGTGTTCCCGGTGCGCACCAATGCCGGGTTCCTGGTGCGTGCATTGAACGATGCGGATTTCCGGGCTGCCGATCTCGACACCGGCTTCATCGCGGACCGGGGCGATGCGCTGATCCCCGCGGGCGAGCCGGACGATGCCGACTGGCTCGTGGCGGCGCGCATTGCGGCGGAGGATGACGATGGCGAACCGATGCTGTCGGGCTTCCGGCTCAACCGGGGAACCCGGCGCGCGGTCACGCTGTCGTTCAAGGGCGACGTGCGCACCATCGACCTCGCCCATGCGGATGACGAAACCGTGTGGGTGGGCGAGGACGACGACGATTTCGACTTCGCCGACGATGTCGCGGCCGAAGCGGTGGTGTCGGGCTATCGCGATGCGGGGCGCGTCGTGCTCTTCAACGCCGGAACCGCCTATGCCTTCGATACCGCCATTCGCGGGACCGGCGCGGCGGCGGCGGGCGACGGGGCGATCCTCGCGCCGATGCCGGGCAAGGTGCTGTCCGTCGACGTGGCCGAGGGCGATAGCGTGACCGCGGGCCAACGGCTCATGGTACTCGAAGCGATGAAGATGGAGCATGCTCTCACCGCGCCGTTCGACGGGACGGTCGCGGAATTGTCCGCGAGCGAAGGCGCGCAGGTGCAGGTGGAGGCCGTGCTGGCCCGGATTGAAAAGGGGGACGATTGATGGCGGGCCGCTTTTTCGACGAATGGGCCATCGGCGACCGCATCGCCCATGACATTCGCCGCACGGTGACGGAGACGGACAACCTGCTCTTCACCACCATGACCCATAATCCGCAGCCGCTCCACCTCGATGCCGAGGCCGCGAAGGAGAGCGAGTTCGGCCGGATCCTCGTCAATGGCACGTTTACATTTGCGTTGATGGTGGGGCTTTCGGTCGGCGACACGACGCTGGGCACGCTGGTGGCGAATCTCGGCTATGACGCGTTGGTGCATCCCAAACCGGTGTTCATCGGCGATACGGTGCGGGCGGAGACGGAGGTCCATGACTTGCGCGAATCGAAATCGCGGCCCGATTCAGGGATCGTCACCTTTCGCCACGAACTCATCAATCAACGGGACGAGATCGTCTGCCGTTGCCTGCGCTCGGCGCTGCTCCGCAAGAAAGCGTGAGCGGGCGGGCGGATGGCGGAGCGAACGCCGCCGCCGCCCTATCCCCGCCCGCGATAGGATGCGACGCCCTGTTCCGGCGCCCACAGCCCGTCCGGCACCGGCCCGCTCTGCCAGAACACGTCGATGGGAATGCCGCCGCGCGGATACCAATACCCGCCGATGCGCAGCCATGCAGGCTTCATCTCGTCGAAAAGCCGCTGTCCGATGCCGACGGTGACATCCTCGTGAAAGCCGCAGTGGTTGCGGAACGATGCCAGAAAAAGCTTGAGCGATTTCGATTCCACGATGGTCTCGCCCGGCGCGTAATCGATGACGAGATGCGCGAAATCGGGCTGTGACGTGACGGGGCACAGCGAGGTGAATTCCGGCGCGGCAAAGCGCACCATGTAAAGCGCGCCCGTCCGCGGATTGGGCACGTAGTCGAGCACCGCCTCCTCCGGCGAGGCGGGAAGCGCGCTGCTCTGCCCCAGGTGCAGCGGGGCGTTTTGCGGATGATCGTTCGATGTGTCGGCCATGTCCGCCCTTTGCACCGGGCCGCGCCGATGCTCAAGCCCTCCCGCACGCCGAACGGTCCATGCGCCGCCATGCCGATGGACAGCAGGGGGTCCCGCCTTGTAGCCTGTGCCGCAGGGCCGCATCCGGCGGCATCCAGAGGAGCAGAACGCATGGACATGCTGATCACGACCGAATGGCTGGCCGAACGGCTGGGTGAGGACGATCTTCGCGTGCTCGACGCGAGCTATCACATGGGCGGCACCGGGCGCGACCCGGCGACGGAGTTCGACGCGCTCCACATTCCGGGCGCCGGGTTCATGGACCTTGCCGCGCTGTCCGACCGCGATGCCGAATTCGACAACACGATACCCCCGGCACAACATTTCGAACGCGGGATGCGCGCGCTGGGCATATCGGCGGACACGCACGTCGTGCTTTACGACAATTCGCCGCTCCATTCCGCGATGCGCGGCTGGTTTCTGATGCGGTTGTTCGGCCATGCCCGTGTCGCCGTGCTCGACGGGGGGCTGCACCGCTGGAACATGCAGGGGCGTGGCATTGAGCGGGGCACGGCGAAAGCCTGCCCGTCCGGCGATTTCATGGCACGGCTCGACGAAACGATGCTCCGCGACAAGCAGAGCATGCTCGACAATCTCGATAGCCGTGCCGCGCAAATCGTCGATGCCCGCAGCGCCGCCCGGTTCACAGGACAGGACCCCGAACCGCGCGAGGACGTCGCATCCGGCCATATCCCGCGTGCGAAGAACGTGCCCATCGGCATGCTGTTCGAAGGGGACGGGCGGATGAAGGACATGACCGAGATACAGGGCGTGTTCCAGGCCGCCGGGCTCGATCTCGAAAAGCCGTTCGTAACGAGCTGCGGTTCGGGCGTGACGGCGGCGGTGCTGTCCTTTGCGCTGGAATTGCTCGGCACGAAGGACGTATCGCTTTACGACGGAAGCTGGGCGGAATGGGGGAGCAGTCCCGACACGCCCAAGGCGAAGGGGCTGGCCTGATCTTGGCAAAGGATACCGAATACAGGACCGCGACCCGGCTCGTGGAGGCCGGCCGGAAATCCGCCTATACCAGCGTGCCGGGGCTTGCCGGGGGGGTCGTCAATCCGCCCGTCTGGCGCGCGAGCACGCATCTTTACGAGGATACCGCCGCGCTCGCCGCCGGGCCGAAGACGAACGAGGATGGCCGGTTTTTCTACGGCCGGCGCGGCGGGCCGACGCAATGGGCTTTGGCGGAGGCGCTGACCGCGCTGGAGCCGGGGGCGGCGGGGACCATGCTCTACCCCTCCGGCGTGGCGGCGATCGCGGGTGCGCTGCTTGCCGTGCTGCGGCCGGGCGACAGGCTGCTCATCACCGACAATGCCTATGACCCGAGCCGGAACCTGGGCCTGGGGCTTTTGAAGACGTTTGGCGTGACGACGCAATTCTTCGACCCGCTCGACCATGCAGCCTTTGCCGAGGCGTGCGGCGAAGGAGTCGCGGCGGTCCTGCTCGAAAATCCGGGCAGCCTGACGATGGAGGTGTGCGACGTGCCCGCGCTCGCGCACATCGCGCATGACCATGATGCGGTCGTGCTGATCGACAACACATGGGCCGGGCCGACGGGATTCGCCGCCCTGCCGCATGGTTGCGACGGATCGATCCTTGCGCTCACGAAACATGTGGGCGGGCATTCCGATCTCATGATGGGGTCGGTGACGGCGAACGAACGCCTCTATCCCCGGATCCGCCGCACGGCGCAGGCACTGGGCCACGTGGTGTCGCCCGACGATGCGGCGCTGGCGCTGCGCGGGCTTCGCACGCTCGACCTCAGGCTGCGGCAGCAGGCGGCCTCGGCCCTGCGCATCGCGCAATGGCTGGCCGCGCGGGACGAGGTCGCCGCCGTGCTGTGCCCGATGATGGAGGGCGCGCCGGGGCACGATCTGTGGTCGCGCGACTTTACCGGGGGCTGCGGGCTGTTCAGCTTTGTCCTCAAGGGCCGGGACGCCGCCGCGCGCGCCCGCTTCATCGACGCGCTGTCCCTGTTCGGCATCGGCTATAGCTGGGGCGGGTATGAAAGCCTTGCCCTCCCGGTGGATCCGCGCGCGAACCGCTCCGTCCGTCCGTGGCCGCCGGCCGGGATGGGCGAGGACGATACGCTGGCGATCCGGCTGTCGATCGGGCTGGAGGATACAGGCGACCTCATCGCCGACCTTGCGAATGGTTTTGCCGCGATGGAGAACGCCTGATGTCCGGCAATCCGCTCGCGGTTCCCACCCCCATTCCCACGCCGACGGACATGCCCGCTGGCGCCGATGCGACCGCCGATGAAACGGTCATGGAAACGGCCACCGCCGTCAGCCGCGCCGCCGACACCGCGAGCCAGGCCGTCGGCGGCGAGCCGCTCATCATGCCGTCCCCCACCCCCACGGCCGAAGCGCCCGACGCCGTCAGCGGCGCCGACGAAATCCGCGAGGCGGTCGCGAGCCAGAACCTCACCATCGGCGAGATGATCGGTCAGCTCGATGCGATCGGCTTCACGGTGGGCGATACGCGGTTCTCGCTGTGGACCGTGCTGCTGGTGGCGATCGTGATCGTCGGCGTGTTCGTGCTGGCCCGGCTCGGCAGCCGTCTGGGGTCGAGCGCGGTGGGCAAGCTCAACCGGTTGAGCCCGACGCAGACGCTGCTCGCCGAAAAGCTCATCACGCTGGGCGTGTGGGCGATGGCGATCCTGATCGGGGTCGATATTCTCGGCATCGACCTCACCGCGCTGGCCGTGTTTTCGGGTGCGTTCGGTCTTGCCATCGGTTTCGGGCTTCAGAAAACCTTCGGCAATCTGATCGCGGGGATGATCCTGCTCATGGACCGTTCGATCAAGCCGGGCGACGTCATCGCCGTCGCCGACCAGACCGGCAATGAAAGCTTTGGCCAGATTCGCAAGATCGGCATTCGCGCCGTGTCGGTGACCACCCGCGACGAACGCGAATATCTGATCCCGAACGAAAACCTGATGATCAACCAGGTCGAGAACTGGTCCTATTCCAGCCGGAACGTGCGGTTTCAGATTCCCGTCGGCATCTCCTACAGCTGCGATATCGCACTGGCCGAGGAATTGATGCTGGAGGCCGCGAAAAGTTCGAAGCGCGTGCTGCAGATGCCCGCCCCATCGGTGTGGCTGTCGGGTTATGGCGACAGCTCGGTCGATTTCGTCATCCATTGCTGGATCCGCGATCCGGAGGAAGGCGTCGGCAATGTGAAATCCGAGGTGCTGAAAAAGCTGTGGTATCTGTTTCAGGATGCCGGCGTCGAAATTCCGTTTCCGCAGCGCGACATCAACCTGCGCAATAACGAACAGTTCGAACAGATCATCGCCGCCCTGTCGCAACGCATGGAGCAGCGCGCACAGGACACGAAGGATACGGGCGAACCCTCCGCATAAAGCGCAGCTAGCCCCCCGCCAAACAGTTCTGGCTGGCGTTCCTCGCCTGCTGCGACCATTTTGCCGAGCATGAGCGAAAACGCAAACCCTGGACGGGTGTATCTCGTCGGCGCCGGGCCGGGCGATCCCGAATTGCTGACCCTGCGGGCGGCGCGCCTGTTGATGGCGGCGCGCATCGTCGTGCATGACGGGCTGGTCGATCCTTCGATCCTCGCCATGGCACACCGCGATGCGCGGCTGATTTCGGTGGCGAAGCGCCGCGCCTACCATTCCGTGCCGCAGGACGAGATCTGTGCTCTGCTCGTGCGCGAGGCGCTCGCCGGCCATGACGTGGTGCGGTTGAAGGGCGGCGATCCCTTCGTCTTCGGACGCGGAGGCGAGGAGGCGGAGGCCTGCCGCGCCGCCGGCGTTCCGGTCGAAATCGTGCCGGGGATCAGCGCCGCCAATGCAGCCGGCGCCGCCGCCGCGATCCCCCTCACCCATCGCGACCATGCCAGCATCGTCAGCTTCGTCGCGGGACAGTGCAAGGGATTGAGTGAGCAGGACTGGACCGGGCTTGCGGGCGTGGGCCGCACGCTCGTCATCTACATGGGCGTGAAGACCGCGCCGCAGATCGCGGAAAAGCTGATGGCGGACGGATTGTCGCCCGCCATGCCGGTGGCGGTCATCGAAAACGCGGCGCGCCCCGATATGCGCGTCCTGCGCGGATCGCTCGCCGGTCTGCCCGCGATGGTCGAGGATGAAAAGGTCCGCAGCCCCGCGCTGATCGTGATCGGAGAGGTAACGCGGGGCCGGGCGGATGCGCCGCTGGCCGCGCTGGCAACGGGAATGGCATCATGAAGATCTTGACGGGCAACGATTTGAAAACCGGCGACGTCGTGTGGTGGGACGGTGCGGACTGGGTCCGCGACGTGAACGCATCCGTCGATGTCGGCGACCGCGCCGATGAAATCGCCGCGCGCGAAGAGGCGGCACGCCGCGTCAACGTGCCCTATGCCATCGATGCGGAGCGGACCGATGACGGTATCCGCCCCGCCCATATCAAGGATCGCGTTCGCGCGCTCGGCCCCACGGTCCGCATGGACCTGACCCGGCGCCCCGATGACGCCAATGCCGCAGACTGGGTGGTTTGAAATGTACAAATACGACACTTACGATCAGCAGATGGTCGACACGCGCGTCGCGGAATTCCGCGATCAGACGCGCCGCCGCCTGTCCGGCGAACTGAGCGAGGACCAGTTCAAGCCACTCCGGCTCATGAACGGGCTCTACCTGCAATTGCACGCCTACATGCTGCGCGTGGCGGTGCCCTATGGCACGCTGAATGGTGAGCAGATGCGCATGCTGGCAAGAATCGCGGACAAGTACGACCGCGGCTACGGCCATTTCACCACCCGCCAGAATATTCAGTATAACTGGATCAAGCTGGAGGATGCGCCCGACATTCTCGCCGATCTGGCGACGGTGGAAATGCACGCCATCCAGACCAGCGGCAATTGCATCCGCAACATCAGTTCGGACCATTTCGCCGGCGCCGCCGCGGACGAGGTGACGGACCCGCGCCCCTATGCCGAGCTGCTTCGCCAATGGTCGAGCTTCCACCCGGAATTCAGCTATCTCCCGCGCAAGTTCAAGATTGCCGTCATCGCGTCGGATACCGACCGCGCGGCGATGCGCCTGCACGACATCGGCATTCAGATCGTGACGAACGACGCGGGCGAGCTGGGCTGTGCGTTCTACATCGGCGGGGGCATGGGCCGCACGCCGATGGTCGCGCCGCTTATCCGCGATTTCGTGCCGCTCGACGAGATGGTCACCTATTGCGAGGCGGCGCTGCGCGTCTACAACCGCCACGGCCGCCGCGACAACAAGTACAAGGCGCGTATCAAGATCCTCGTCCATGAAATGGGCAAGGATGAATATGCCCGCCAGGTCGAGGAAGAATTCGCGCATCTCAAAGGCGAAGGCATCGAACCGCCCCTCGCCGAGCTCGACCGTATCCGCGAATATTTCGCCGATCCTGCGTTCAAGAGCGACCTGCCCGACGACATCGACCGCAGCGATCCCGATTTCGCGCTGTGGGCCGACCGCAACACGGTTGCGCACAAGGCACCGGGCTATGTCGCCGCGGTCATCAGCCTGAAGCCCGTCGGCGGCATTCCGGGCGATGCCAGCACCGCGCAGATGCAGGTGATGGCCGACCTCGCCACGCGCTACAGCTTCGACGAATGCCGCGTGACGCATACGCAGAACATCGTCCTGCCGCATGTGGAGAAGGGTCAGCTTTACGAGCTGTTCAAGGAGCTGGACGCCGCTGGCCTCGCCACGCCCAACCTCGATCAGATCGGCGACATCATCGCGTGTCCCGGCCTCGATTACTGCAGCCTTGCCAACGCGCGCTCGATCCCGCTGGCGCAGAAGATCGCCACGCGTTTTGCCGAAAACGGCAAGGGCGACACGCTGGGCGAGCTGAAGCTCAAGATTTCGGGCTGCATCAATGCCTGCGGGCATCACCATGCCGGGCACATCGGCATCCTGGGCGTCGATCGCAAAGGGACGGAGAATTACCAGCTCCTGCTCGGCGGGAGCGAGGCGGCGGATACCTCGCTCGCCAAGATCACCGGCCCCGGTTTCGACGAGGACGGCATCGTCGACGCGATCGAGACCACGACCGATGTCTATCTGGCACAGCGCGAGGACGGCGAACGTTTCCTCGACACCTATCGCCGCATCGGCATGACCCCGTTCAAGGAAGCGCTTTATGGTTGAGCAGACGCAGATGGAAAGCGAAGGGCGCGGGCCGGACGCCGGCAATGTGCTGCGCCTTCGCGAGGATGAAGGCACCGCCGAACCCGCCGTCACGGTCGAGGCGTTCGCCGGGCAGACCAACGCCAGCGCCGTCCGCATCGAACCGGGCGAGGATGCGCGCGAGTTGATCCCCCATATCGGCCGCATCGCACGGGTCGAGGTGAATTTTCCCGCGTTCGGCGACGGGCGCGGCTATTCCGCGGCACGAATCCTGCGCGAGGCGGGCTATGACGGGGAAATGCGCGCGGTCGGCGACGTGCTGGTCGATCAGATCGCCTATATGCGCCGCTGCGGTTTTGACGCGTTCGAACCCGATGCGCCGTTCAATCCCGGCGATGCCGAGGCAGCGCTCAACCGCTGGAACGATGTGTATCAGAAGACAGTCGATGGCCGCACGCCGATCTGGGCGCTGCGCCATGGGCGGAAAGACGGGGCCGTTGATGGCTGATGCTGCCCGCCGCCCGGACCGGATCGACACCGCCCCGCGCTTTACGGAGGCGGATGCCGCCGCGCTGAATGCGCAATATTCGGGTGCCTCGGCGCAGGACATCCTGCGCGCCGTGTTGAAGGATGGCGTGGCGGGGCGCGTTGCCATGGTGTCGAGCTTTGGCGCGGAGAGTGCAGCGCTCCTGCATCTCGTGGCGCAGGTGGATGCCGATGCGCCGGTGCTGTTCCTGGAAACGGGGAAGCATTTTCCCGAAACGCTCGCCTATCGCGATACGCTGGTCGATGCGCTTGGGCTGACCGGGCTGGTCAATCTCTACCCCGATAAGGCTGCGCTCGCGGCGAAGGATGATACCGGGCTGCGTTGGTCCTATGATCCCGATGGCTGCTGCGAAATTCGCAAGGTGTTGCCGCTGGCCGACGCGCTGGCCGGGTATGATGCGTCGATCACGGGTCGCAAGGCGTTTCAGTCGGAAACGCGTGCCGACCTGCCCGTGTTCGAGGTGGACACCTCCGACACGGCTGGGCGTTTGAAGGTGAACCCGATCATCGGCTGGTCCAAGGACGATATCGAGGCCTATATGACCGAGCACGACCTGCCGCGTCACCCGCTGGTCGAGCAGGGCTACCCCTCCATCGGCTGCTCCCCCTGCACCAGCAAGGTCGCGCCGGGCGAGGATCCGCGTTCGGGCCGGTGGCGCGGTTGGGACAAGACCGAATGCGGCATCCATGCGGTGCCGGGCGCCGACGGCGACGAATTGCCGCCGGGGTTCGAACCGGCCTTCTAGACCGCCCGAACTAGACCGGCCTTACGCGCGCGGTCACAGCCAGCCTTGCGCCCGGTACCAGCGCGCGGTTTCCGCCAGCCCCTCGCGCGTGTCGATCTCCGCCTGCCACAGCGCACGCGGCGGCCTGCATTCCGCCCGCGCGGTCCAGTTCGGATGCAACATGTAGCCCACCCGGTCCGGCGTCAGCTTCGCGCCTGCTCCGCGCATCATCCGGTCGCCCTGCGCGGCGAGGCGCAGCAACGCCGCCGGCACGTGGACGGGTCGCACCCGGCGCCCCATCGCGGCGCCGATCGCCCGCGCCATCTCCGCATGGCTCCACCCGTTTTCGCGTCCGTCGTCGGGCTCCAGCACGGCGCCATCCTGCGTCGCATCCCCCGCGAGGATCAGCAGCAGGCGCGACAGATCGCCGACGTGGATCATCGAGGTGCGCCCCGGTGGCGGCAGGGGAACGATGCCCGTCTTCGCCGCCTTGAACAATTCGAACATTTCGGTGTCGCGCGGCCCGTAAACGGCGGGCGGGCGCACGATGACCCAGCCAGGCTCACCCGCGGTGACGAGGCTCTCGGCTCCATGCTTCGATTGGCCGTAGTGCGAAAGCGACGGCTCACGCGCGGCGAGGGAGGAGACGTGGACGAAACGCGCGACGCCCTCCTCCCGCGCGGCGTCGAGGACATTGCGCGTGCCCTCCACATTACCGGCGTGAAAGCCCGCCGCATCGGGCGCATTGACCACGCCCGCGACATGGATCACCGCGTCGGCCCCGGCGCATAATTCGCGCAAGGCCGCCCTGTCTGCAAGATCGCCGCGCACCCAGTCCACCCCGCTCCGCGGCGCCTGTTCCCGCCGGGTCAGCGCCGCGATGGCATGCCCCTCCCCCGACGCGAGATCGAGCAGCGTGGAGCCGACAAAGCCCGTCGCCCCGGTGATGGCGATCCGCATCGCCGTCCTACCGGGCGGCGTGGGTCACAGCAGGACCATCTGGTCGCGATGCACGACCGCCGACTTCGGCTCATATCCGAGCAGGCTGGCCTGATCACTCGAATGGCTGCCGAGGATGAGGCGGCATTCCTCCGCGTCATATTCGGTCAGCCCCTTGGCAATGTCGCGGTCGCGATCGTCGCGGATCATGACCGGGTCGCCCTTCTCGAACTCGCCGGACACCGCGGTGATGCCCTTGGCGAGGAGACTGCCGCCCGCCTGCAGCGCGATGGCCGCGCCCGCGTCAACGATAAGCTCGCCCTTCATCTGCATGCGCCCGCCGATATAGGCCTTGCGCGCGCCATCGCTGCGCCGGGGCAGGAACAGCGTCCCGATCCCCTCCTCCAATGCGCGGCGGACGGGATGATCGTGGAACCCGTTTGCAATGACCAGCGCAATGCCGGCCCGCTCCGCGATTTCGGCGGCTTTCAGCTTCGTCGTCATGCCGCCGGTGCCCAGGCCCGATGCGCTGCCGCCGTCGGCCATGGCGTGCAATTCGTCGGTGACGCCGCGCACGACAGGCACGCGCTTTGCCTTGGGATCCTTGGGATTGCGGTCGAACAGGCCGTCCACGTCGGAGAGCAGCACCACCGCATCGGCATCGGCGGCCTGCGCCACGCGCGCGGCGAGCCGGTCATTGTCGCCGAAACGCAGCTTGGCCGTCGCGACCGAATCGTTCTCGTTCACCACGGGCACGACGCCGGCCTCCAGCAGGCGGGCGATCGCGGCGGCGGCATTCAGATAGCGGCGGCGATCCTCCAGATCCTCCAGCGTGACGAGCAATTGCGCCGCGATCAGATCATGCCGGCCCAACACTTCGGACCAGATACCGCCGAGCTCGATCTGCCCCACGGCGGCGGACGCCTGCGCATCGGGGAGGCTGCCGCGCCCGCCCTTGTCAAAGCCCAGCCGCGCGGCGCCGAGCGCAGTCGCGCCGGAGCTGACGACGATCACTTCCTGTCCGCGCGCACGGGCGTGGGCGATTTCGTCGGCCAGCCCGGCGAGCCATTCGCGCCGCGGCTGTCCCTCCGCATCGACGAGCAGGGCGGACCCCACCTTGAAAACGATGCGCGGGCATGAAGAGGACCGGGCCAGATCGCCCAGCGTGGTGATGGTATCGCGAGTCACGTTCATAATGGGTGCCTAGAGCATGGGTGTGTTAACTTAAAGTCAATCGAGCGGCGACCAGTCACGGTCCGTCGCGCCCGATGGGGTGGATGTATTGGCTTCGTCCTCGATCGCGGCGCCGCCGGTCTCGGTCTGCGTCTCGATGGGAAGATGGGTCAGCACGGCGTCGAGCAATTCGGGAATGCCCTCGCCCGTGGCGCCGGAAATGGCGAACACATCGTCCGCCCCCGCCGCCATGAGCTCCTCGGCGAATCCGGCGACCAGCTCGCCATCGGCAAGGTCGATCTTGTTGAGGACGACAAGGCGCGGTTTGTCCGCCAGCCCCTCGCCATATTCCTCGAGCTCGTCCTGCACGATGCGCAGCGCGTCGCCGGGTTCCTGCCCCTCGCCAAAGCCGTTGATGTCGATGAGATGGATGAGCACGCGGCACCGCTCGATATGGCCGAGGAAGCGGTCGCCGATCCCCGCACCCTGCGCCGCGCCGGCGATCAGGCCGGGAATGTCGGCGACGACGAATTCGCGTCCCTTGTGCCGCACCACGCCAAGCTGCGGACGCAGCGTGGTAAAGGCATAGGCGCCGACCTTCGCCTTGGTATTCGAAAGCTGGTTGATGAAAGTGGACTTGCCCGCATTGGGAAGCCCGACAAGCCCGACATCGGCCAGCAGTTTCAAACGCAGCCAGACCCACATCTCCTCACCCGGAAGGCCGGGCTGATGCTGCCGCGGGGCGCGGTTGGTGCTGCTCTTGTAGCTTGCATTGCCGCGGCCGCCCATCCCGCCTTCGAGCAGGGTGAGACGTTCGCCGACCTTGGTGAAATCGGCGATGACCTCCTCGCGGTCCTCCGACAGGATCTGCGTGCCGACCGGAACCTCGATCACGAGATCCTCGCCCGCCGCGCCGGTGCGGTCCTTGCCCATGCCGGGAATGCCGCGCTGCGCCTTGAAATGCTGGGTATAGCGGAAATCGATGAGCGTGTTCAGCCCGGCGACCGCAACGAACACGATGTCGCCGCCGCGCCCGCCGTTGCCGCCATCAGGCCCGCCATATTCGATATATTTTTCGCGCCGGAAACTTACCGCTCCGGGTCCGCCGGCGCCGGAGCGCAGGTAGATCTTGGCCTGATCGAGAAAATGCATGAAACGGCATGTAGCGACCCCTTCGCCAAAGGGCCAGCGCAGATGCAGCGATTATCGCATGTCTTCGGCGGTGGGCACCGCCGCGCCGCCGCGCAGGGCCGCGCTGAAATGCCGGCGGCACAGCGCGACATAGCGGTCGTTGCCGCCGATCTCGGTCTGCGCGCCGCTCTGTACCGCGCGCCCTTCGGCATCGACGCGCAGGTTCATCGATGCCTTGCGCCCGCAATGACACACCGCCTTCAATTCGATCAGCGCATCCGCAATCCCCAGAAGCGCCGCCGATCCGGGAAACAATTCCCCCTGAAAATCGGTGCGCAGGCCGTAGCAAAGCACGGGAATATTCGCCTCGTCCGCGACATCGGCCAATTGCCAGACCTGCGCCTTCGTCAGGAATTGCGCCTCGTCGATCAGCACGCAGGCGAGCGTCGCGCGGCCATGGCGCTCACGTATATCGGCGTGGAGGTCAGTGTCGGCGTCGAACCGGTGGGCATCCGCCTCCAGCCCTATGCGGCTGGCGATCGGCATGCCGGCGGCGCGGTCGTCCACCGCCGCGGTCCACAGCATCGTCGCCATGCCCCGCTCGCGATAGTTGAAATCGGCCTGCAGCAGCGTGGTCGACTTGCCGGCATTCATGCTGGCGTAGTAGAAATAGAGCTTCGCCATCCGCGGCTTCGGGCGGTCTATTCGTCGCCGAGATCGCGGCGAACGCGCGGATCGTTGAGCAGGCGGTCGATGCGCCCGGCCTCGTCGAACGTCTCGTCGCCGCGGAACTGCAATTTCGGCGCGAATTTCAGGCCAAGCCGTTTGGCGACTTCCTTCTGGAAAAAGGCCGTGTTGACCTGCAACGCCTTCACCACCGCGTCTTCCTCGGCGCCGAGCAGCGGTTTCACATAGACTTTTGCCTGGCGGAGATCGGGCGACATGCGCACCTCGGTCACGCTGACCGACGTGGACGACAGCGTGTCGTCATGCGCCTCCCCGCGGGCGAGCAGTTCGGACAATATGTGCCGCACCCGTTCGCCCACCTTGAGGACGCGGACCGATTGCTGTTCGCCGGAAGCGGCGCCGGATGATGAGTTGCGTGCCAATTGTCTGCGTCTTTCCTGGCCTTGCCCCGCCATGGTAACAGGTGCGGCCCCTTGCGTAATCCTATGCGTCCATCTTGGCGAGAACCCGCCGCATGGAGCGCAGGTTCCGCGCCGTGCCGCCCATGCCCAGCCGTCGTTCGATGAACGGCCCGGTCAGGCGGCTTTTCCCCACGCCCTCGCACCAGTCGACGTGCACCGCGCGCGTGCCGGGTGCGATCCGCTCCGGTCCGCGCCCGTCATAGGCGGCGACGAGATCGGCGAACGCCTCCGGCTCCGGCTGCCCGGCGAGGAACATGGTGTGTACCCTGGCTTCCTCGCCATCTGCGGCAAACGGGTTTTCGGCGATCGCGGCGGCAAGCTCGTCCCGCGAACGCACCGCCACCATCCCGTCAATGTCGAACCGGTCGAGCAGGATATAACGGATCTTCTCCGCCAATCCGTCGGTCGGGCGATCGTCGTGGTCGAGCAGCACATTGCCGCTCGCCACGACGGTCTCGACATTTTCGAACTCCTCACGCTCCAGCGCGTGCCGCAGCTCGGCCATGGAAAGCCGGTTGCCGCCGACATTCACGCTGCCGAGAAATGCGACATAGCGCGCCATGCGCCGTTCCCCTTAAAGCGTGCGTTCGCGTTCCTCGACCTCGAACACCTCGAGCATGTCGCCCGCCTTGATATCGTTCGTGTCTTCCAGAACGACACCGCATTCGAGCCCGGCGCGCACTTCGGCGACATCGTCCTTGAACCGGCGCAGCGACTGAATCGTGGTGGCCGAAACGATGACGTCGTCGCGGGTGAGACGCGCGAAAAGCCCCTTGCGAATGGTGCCTTCGGTGACGAGCAGGCCCGCCGCCTTGTCGCGCTTGCCCGCAGGGAACACCTGCTTGACCTCGGCGCGGCCGACGACATTCTCGATCCGCTCGGGACCAAGCTCGCCCGCCATCTCCTTCGCGATCTCCTCGGTCAGGTGATAGATCACGTCGTAGTACTTCAGCTCGACCTTGTTCTTCTCGATCTGCTGACGCGCCTTGGCGTTCGGGCGGACATTGAAGCCGATGATCGGCGCGCTGCTGGACGAGGCCAGCGTCACGTCGCTCTCGGTGATGGCGCCCACGCCCTGGTGCAGGATGCGGACCTTGATGAGATCGTTGGACAGGCGGGTGAGCGCGGTTGCGATCGCCTCGACCGAACCCTGCACGTCCGCCTTGATGACGACCGGGAATTCCACGACATCGTTGTTGAGCGCGGAAAACATGTTGTCGAGCGTCGCAGGCGTTGCCGCCGTGCGCTTCTCTGCGGCCTTTTCGCGGCGATATTCCGAAACCTCGCGGGCGCGCTGCTCGTTTTCCACCACGGTCAGCGTATCGCCGGCACGCGGCACACCACTGAGGCCGAGGACCTCGACCGGCATGGAGGGGCCGGCTTCCTTCACCTGGCGCCCCTTGTCGTCGTGCAGCGCGCGGACCTTGCCGCTCTCGGTGCCGACGACGAAGGTATCGCCGCGCTTCAACGTGCCGCGGCTGACGAGCACGGTGGCCAGCGGCCCCTTGCCCTTGTCCAGCTTCGCCTCGACCACCGTGGCCTCCGCGTCGCGGTCGGGCCGCGCCTTCAGCTCCAGCAGTTCGGCCTGCAGCGAGATCGCGTCGAGCAGCTTGTCGAGATTGGTGCCTTCCTTGGCCGACACCTCGACATCCTGCACGTCGCCGCTCATGTCCTCGACGATGATCTCGTGCTCGAGCAGGCGCTCGCGGATCTTCTGCGGATTGGCCTCGGGCTTGTCCATCTTGTTGATGGCCACGATCATCGGCACGCCGGCCGCCTTCGTGTGATTGATCGCCTCGATCGTCTGCGGCATCAGCCCGTCATCGGCGGCCACCACGAGGATGACGATGTCGGTGACATTGGCCCCACGCATCCGCATTTCGGTGAACGCTTCGTGGCCCGGCGTGTCGACGAAGGTCACGACATCGCCGCTCTTCGTCTTCACCTGGTAGGCGCCGATATGCTGCGTGATGCCACCCGCCTCGCCGCGGGTCACGTCGGTCCCGCGCAGCGCGTCGAGCAGGCTGGTCTTGCCGTGGTCGACATGGCCCATGATGGTGACGACCGGCGCACGCGGCTTCAGCGTATCCTCGGGATCGACGTCCTCGGCGGTGTCGATATCGACGTCGCTTTCCGACACGCGGGTAATGTTGTGGCCGAACTCCTCGACCAGCAGCTCCGCCGTGTCCTGATCGATCGTCTGGTTGACGGTGACCATCATGCCCAGGTTGAAGAGCGCCTTGACGAGGTCCGCGCCCTTCTCGGCCATGCGGACGCCGAGCTCCTGCACCGTGATCGCCTCGGGCACGACGACGTCGCGCACCTGCTTCTCACGCGGCTGCGAGGGGCCGCGGCTCTGCGAGCGGCGTTCCTTTTCCCGCGCACGTTTCAGCGCGGCGAGGCTGCGGGCGCGGGCGCCCTCGTCCTCGTTCAGCGCCTTGTTCACGGTCAGCTTGCCGCCCTTGCGGCGATCGCCGGTATTGGCACCGCGCGTTTCGCGGGCGGGCGCGGGCTTCTTTTCTTCCTTCGGCTTCTTGATCTCGGGCCGCTTTACGGGCGTGAACTTGCGCGGGGCCGGCGCCTTGGTGGCGGTGTCGGCCTTGTCCTCTTCGGGCGCCACGTTCTCTTGCGGCGCAGGCTCGCTCGCCGTTTCGGCGGCGTCGGTCTTGGTCGCCGCATCCTTGGCAGGTGCTTCGTCCTTCGCCTCGGCCGGTTCCGGCGCGGCTTCGGGGGCGCTCGCCTCCTCGGCGGCTTTCTTCGCGGCCTCTTCCTCGGCCTTGCGGTTTTCCTCGGCGCGGCGCTTTTCTTCCTCCAGCGCCTTCTGCTTTTCCTGTTGCTCGCGGCGATTCGCTTCCTCGAGCGAGGCGAGGCGTGCCTCTTCCGCTTCGCGCAGCAGGCGGGCCTGCGTTTCCTGGCGCGTCTCGCGGCTCACCGGCGGCTTCTTCGCGGCGGGTGCGGGGCGGGGTGCCGGCGCGGGGGCCGGCGTCGGCGCCTTTGCCGCGGGTGCGGCGTCGGGCGTCGGCGCGGCCTTCGGAGCCTCGGCGGGCGTTTCGCCGGGCTTCAGGATCTTGCGCTTGCGCTTCACCTCGACCGCGACCTTGTTGGTGCGGCCGTGGCTGAAGGTCTGCTTGACCTCGCCCGATTCCACGGACCGCTTGAGGCCAAGCGGCTTGCGGGTGCGGGTGGTTTTTTCGTCTTCGCTCATCTGGTCAGTACGCCCTTGAATAATTCGTCTCGTCATCTCGCGCATGGTTTGGAAAGCGTGCGCACGCTCGTGTCTCGTATGTCCCGCCGCGTCGCGGGTGCGCGGCAGGCCGCTAGCTCGCCGCCTCCGCAGGTTCGGGTCCAGGTGGTGCGACCCCGTGATCGCGACCCAGGAAATGAAGCAGCCGTGCCAGCAGAGCGGACACCCGCCCCGCCGCGGCGCGATCGGTCAGCGCCAGATGAACGACATTCTCGCGGCCCAATGCCACAGAGAGGCCCGCCCGGTCCAGTGGCAAGCGTATGCCGCGCATGCCCGACCCTTCCTCGTCCTGTCCCACGCGCCATGCCTGGTCCAGCTTGCGCGATCCGTCCTCGCCCGCATCGCTTGCATGGGCGAGCCAGTGCACGCGGCCGCCGCGCGCCTTTTCCGCAATGCGGTCCGACCCCGCGATCAGATTGCCGGTCCGCCATTCGAGGCCGAGCCGGTCGGTAAAGCTGCGGGTCAGCGCCGCCTCGGCCCGTTCGGGCAGATCGTCGGGCACGGTCAACGCCGCCCCCTTGAACCCGCGGGCCAGCGCCCCCCTTAGGTGGCCCTTAGCCATCGCCTCTTCAAGAGCGGGGCGCGACACGCCGATCCACGCCCCGCGACCCGGCGCCTGCGCGCGCGGATCGGGCATGACCGTCCCATCGGGCGCGATCGCCAGACGCAGCATGGTTTCGCGCAAGGCCACCCGCCCCGTCAGAATGCAGCGGCGTTCAGGCGCGGCCTCAGCCGGAGAGGGCTTGCCGCCCTTCCCCGCCTGCAGGTCGAAGCTGTCGGAACCTAGCGGCTCATTGGGAGGATTCCGCATCGGCGGCCTCCTCTGGCGTGGCCGTGTCGGCGGCCTGTTCGGCAGGAGCCTGCGGTGCGGGCGTTTCGTCCTCGTCGTCGAACCAGTGCGCGCGCGCGGCCATGATGATCTCGTTGCCCTGCTCTTCGGAAAGGCCATAGGCGCCGAGCACGCCGCCCTTGTCCTCGCTGCGCTGCGAGGTGCGGCGCGGCGGGGGCGAGTTTTCGCGGCGGCGCGGTTCGGCACGGCGCTTCTGGATGAGCTCATCCGTGGCGAGATCGGCCAGATCGTCCAGCGTCAGGATCCCGGCACGGCCCAGCACGACGAGCATTTCCTCGGTCAGATGCGGCAACTCGGCGAGATCGTCCTCGACGCCCAGCTCCCGGCGCTGCGTCCGGTAGACCTCTTCGCGCCGTTCGAGAGCCTCGACCGCGCGGGACTGCAATTCCTCGGCCAGCTCCTCGTCGAAACCTTCGATGGCGGCAATTTCGTCGCGCTCGACATAGGCGACTTCCTCAAGCTCGGTGAAGCCTTCGGCCACCAGAAGCTGCGAAAGCGTCTCGTCGACGTCGAGCTCTTCCTCGAACACCTTCGATCGTTCGGCGAATTCCTTCTGCCGCTTTTCGCCCGATTCCTGCTCGGTCATGATGTCGATCTGACTGTCGGTGAGCTGGCTGGCCAGCCGCACGTTCTGTCCGCGGCGACCGATGGCCAGCGAAAGCTGATCGTCGGGCACGACCACCTCGATGCGGCCCTCTTCCTCGTCGATGACGACGCGGCTCACCGTGGCGGGCTGCAACGCATTCACGATGAAGGTCGCGGTGTCCTCGCTCCACGGGATGATGTCGATCTTCTCGCCCTGCAATTCCTGCACGACCGCCTGCACGCGGCTGCCCTTCATGCCGACGCAGGCGCCGACGGGGTCGATGCTGCTGTCGTGGCTGATCACGCCGATCTTGGCGCGGCTGCCGGGGTCGCGGGCGGCGGCCTTGATCTCGATGATGCCGTCGTAGATTTCGGGCACTTCCTGCGCGAACAGCTTGCGCATGAAATCGGGGTGCGCGCGGGAGAGGAAGATCTGCGGCCCGCGATTGTTGCGTTCGACCTTGGAAATCAGCGCGCGGATACGCTCGCCGGTGCGCGCCATTTCGCGCGGGATCTGCTGATCGCGGCGGATGATGCCCTCGGCCCGGCCGAGGTTCACGATGACATGGCCGAACTCGACCGACTTGATGACGCCGGTGATGATCTCGCCGGCGCGGTCCTTGAACTCGTCATACTGACGCTCGCGCTCGGCATCGCGGACCTTCTGAAAGATCACCTGCTTGGCCGATTGCGCGTCGATCCGACCCAGGTCGACGGGCGGCAGCGGATCGACGATGAAATCGCCGACCTTCGCGCCATCCTCAAGCTTCTGCGCCTGCTCGACATTCACCTGCTTGAAATAGTCCTCGACCTCCTCGACGACCTCGACCACGCGCCACAGGCGAAGGTCGCCGGTCTGCGGGTCGAGCTTTGCGCGGATGTCGTTCTCGGCGCCGTAACGGTTGCGCGCGCTCTTCTGGATCGCCTCTTCCATCGCCTCGATCACGATGGACTTGTCGATCATCTTCTCGTTCGCGACCGAGGTGGCGATGGCGAGAAGCTCTGCGCGATTGGCGGAAATTGCACTGGCCATGGTCAGTCTTCCTGTTCTTCGAATTCTTCGTCGTCGATTTCATCGGCCCCGCTGGCGTCCAGCGGCCCGGTCGCGGCGATCAGCCGGTCGGTCAGGACCAGCTTCGCCGCGTGAATGTCCGCGAATGGCAGAACGGTCCGGCCGTTCTTGCGATCCTCGATCGTGACCATGCCATCCTCGATCCCGGCGAGATCACCGTGGAACGTGCGGCGATTGCCGCCCGGCGCATCGGCCTTCTTGTCCAGCGTGATGCGCGCCTCGTGCCCGGCCCAGTCGGCATAATCCTGCTCTCGCGTCAACGGCCGGTCGATGCCGGGGCTGCTCACCTCGAGCCGGTAGGCGCCGTCGATCAGCTCGTCACCGGCCTCTTCCCGCGCATCGATGGCGTCGGAAATCCGGCGGGAGAGCGTCATGCACTGCTCGATCACCAGCTGTCCGGTGGCGGGATCCTCCGCCATCACCTGCAAGGTGCGCTCATCGTCCGATCCGAACAGCTTCACGCGCACCAGTTCGAAGCCGCAGCCTTTCGCTTCGGCTTCGCACAATTCGGTTACGCGGATCAGGTCGGCCAAATGTCGCTCCTTCTCGTCGGCCAGGGGGCCGGAAAACATCAAGAACCCGAACGAATGCCACGTAGCGGCCATCGCGCCGGAGCCTTTCGGCTTCGGCCCGGACCTTGCCATGACAATGTCGGGATGAATCGCATTTACGCCCCCCGCCGATAAAAGGCAAGGGGCGCGCATCAATCTTCGGTTGGGAGAAGGTCGTCCATCATCGGCACCGGGGTCGTGATCTCCCCGCCGATCACCGGCCAGATCACGTCGCCCGTGACCACCCCCATGCTGAACGGCAGGCGGCGGCTGAGCAGCATCAGCACCGCGTTGGGATGATCGTCGAGCGTGTGGGCAAGGACGAACACCTGCTTGTCCAGCTCGGGATCGTCCACGTCCCATCGCGCGTCCCGGCACCCGTCGGCCATCACGCACCAGTGCGCCACCGCGCCCGCTTCGTCGATGTCGAAACGGTAATGCCCGCCTGTCGGCAGCACGCCCGCTTCCCGGCGTGCGCTCATCACATAGACAGGGACAGTGCCGTCGTCCTCAGGCGGCAGAACGATGGTGCGCGGCGACCGTTCGGAGCATAGCGGCAGCCCGCGGCTTTCCCGCTCACGCAGGGCGGTAGCGCGCGCATTGGCCAGCCGGCGCTCCTCGGGGGAGAGCGTGCGTTCCGCCGCATCCTCAATCATGCCGCCGGACAGGACCCGCCCCGCCCCGACCCGGTATCGCGCCAGCGCATGGGGAACCGCCGTATCCGAAAGGACGATAGCGCGAAATGCATCCTCACCGTCCGGAACGGCGATGACGGGGACATCCGCGCCCGCGTCCCCGCACCGAAACGCATCCTGCGCGACCATCGCGGCCCGATCGAGGGCATCCATCGTCTCCGCACGCGATGCGGCGAGCCGGGCATCGGCGACCCGTGCCTCCTCGTCACGCGGCGCCATCGGGCTCTCCTGCGCCAGGGCCGGATGGGCGACGGGCGGCAGCAACGCTGCTCCCATCGCGATGGCCACGAATGCTGAAATCCTCATCTGTCCCCTCGCTGTGCTGATGATCGCGGGCCGGGTTTAGGACGCCTGCTGCGCCGGGGATAGCGAATGTTTCTTGAGACAATGGCGCAGCTGGTCATAAGTCAGGCCGAGCGATTCCGCCGCCCGCCTCTGGTTCCAGCGATTGCGCTCCAGCACCGCCTCCACAATGGCGCGTTCGTGCGCATCGACCGCCCCGCGCAGATCGTCGACCCCGGCAAAATCGAAGGCCGGCGTTTCCGCCACGACCTTCGCGGGCACCGCGGCCTCACTCTCATCGCCCCGCGCGCTGCCCTCCCCCTTCGGTGCCCAGGGCGAATCGAAGGGGTCGAAGATCATCTCACCCACCGCGTCGCGCCTGTCGTCCCAGTGATAGACCGCGCGCTCGACCACGTTGCGCAATTCACGCACATTGCCCGGCCACTCATACGCCTCCAGCGCGTCGAGCACCTCCTCGCGGAAACCCGGCCACCCGTCCCAGTGCAATTCGGCCGCCATGCGCCGCCCGAAAAAATCGGCGAGCACGACGATATCGCCCTCCCGCGCGCGCAGGGGCGGAAGCGTGATGACCTCGAAACTCAACCGGTCGAGCAGGTCGGCACGAAACCGGTGCGCCTGCGCCATGGCGGGAAGATTCTCGTTCGTGGCGGCGACGATGCGCACGTCGACCCGGCGCGGGCGGGAGGACCCGATGCGCGTAACCTCGCCATATTCGACCGCGCGCAGCAGGCGCTCCTGCGCCGCCATGGACAGCGTGCCCAGCTCGTCGAGGAACAACGTGCCGCCGTGCGCCTCCTCGAACCGGCCCTCGCGTGCCTTGGTGGCGCCGGTGAAGGCGCCCGCCTCGTGCCCGAACAATTCCGCCTCGATCAGCGTTTCGGGAAGCGCCGCGCAATTCATCACCACCAGCGGTTCGCCCCACCTGTCGGACAGGCGGTGCAGGCGCTCCGCGATCAGCTCCTTGCCCGTGCCGCGTTCGCCCACGACCAGCACGGGCCGCGACAATGCGGCGGCGCGGCTGGCGCGTTCGACCGCGTCGAGAATGGCCGAGGACTGGCCGACGAACTGGCTTTCGCGCTCCATTCCCAAACATTGGCACATTTCACCAAGTGTGGGCAATACGCCCCATGGCGCGTGCTCGCGAAAAAATCGCAAGCCCTTGTTTTCTCATGCGAAATCGAAACTGGCACGGCGGTTGCAATGATGGGGGCACACATCGAACACAGTGAGGAAATGAAAGATGCTTGAACGTTTTCGCAGCACGCCGGTAGGATGGTCCGCCGCCGCCAGCCTGGTCGCGATGCTGGCGCTCAATGTCTTTGCGTTGAGCCAGCAGATGCAGGCCAGTTCGCAAGGGATTCATTTCGTCGCCGCCACCGCCGGATATCTTGCATGACCGAACCTTTCGATCTCGAACCCGAAAAAGACGAGCGCCGCCGCGAGGCGGACAGGCTCCACGCCGAGCGGGCGGAACAACGGCGCGCATCGCGCGACAATGCCGCGGCCTCGCGCTTCGAAAACGAAGTGGCCCGGCTGCGTCGCCCGCAGGCAGAGCGTTCCGGCGAACCGGCGAACGGCACCGACCGTCAGCCGCGCAATGCCGACACTCCGCGCCGCTTCAACGACCAGATTTCGCAATATGGAGCACCTTTGATGGGCATATTCAACCGGACCCGCGACATCATCGCGGCCAATTTCAGCGATCTGCTCGACAAGGCCGACGACCCCAACAAGATGATCCGCATGATCATCATGGAGATGGAGGAAACGCTCGTCGAGGTGCGCGCCAGCGCCGCCCGCACCATCGCCGATCAGAAGGAGATGCAGCGGCATTGCGGCCGGCTCGAACGGCTTCAGGACGACTGGAGCGAGAAGGCGCAGCTCGCGCTGTCGAAGGACCGCGAGGATCTCGCCCGCGCCGCGCTGACGGAGAAGAAGAAGGCGTCCGATCTCGCGGGCAAGCTGCGCGAGGAGATCGCCGTGCTCGACGACAGCCTGCGCGCCTGTGAGGAGGACATCCTGAAATTGCAGGGCCGCCTGCGCGAGGCACGCAGCCGCCAGACGCAGATCGCCGCCCGCCTGGAAAGCGCGGAGAACCGCGTGAAGCTGCGCACGCTGCTTTCGACCGAGCGCGTGGACGAGGCGATGGCCCGCTTCGATCAGCTGGAACGCCGCGTCGATTATGCCGAAGGGCGCGCCGATGCGCTGAAATACGACCGGGGCGGCAATCGCGAGCCCAGCCTCGCCGAACAGATCGAGGCTCTTGGCGGCGACGACAATGTCGATGCCGAACTCGAAGAATTGAAGCGCGCCATGAAGGGCGGCAACGAAGACAAGGGGGATTGATCCGTGGAAGACATGCTTGCCGTATTGCTGATATTCCTCGGCCTGCCGTGGCTGCTGTTCCACTATATCACCAAGTGGAAGACCACGCCGAAACTGACCGACAATGACGAGGACATGCTGGAGGAACTCTACCAGCTCGCCCGCCGCCTGGATGAGCGGATGGAAACCGTCGAACGGCTCGTCGCCAGCGAAAGCCCCGAATATCGCCGCGAACATTTCGATGCCCCGCGCCTCGATGCCGCGCGCAACGCCGACAATGCCAAGCTCGACGAGCTGGACCGGCTGATCAAGGAAAGGAATGCACGATGAACACGCCCCGCACCCGTTTCTATCGCGACAAGGCGAATGGCAAGTTGATGGGCGTGTGTTCCGGCATGGGCAATTACGCCGGGATGGACGCGTTCTGGATCCGCCTCGGCTTCATCATCTTCACGCTCACCATGGGCTGGCCGCTGCTGCTTTATTTCGCCGCCGGGTTCATCGCGCCGAAAAAGCCGGAGCAGCTCTATCACGACCGGCAGGAGGAGAAATTCTGGCAGGACGTGCGCAAATCGCCCTCCGCCTCCGCCCGGCAGGTGAAGGGCAAGTTCCGCGACATCGACCGCCGCCTCGCCCGCGTGGAGGAACATTACGTGAGTTCGAACCGCGCGCTGTCGGCCGAAATCGAGCGCCTGCGGTAAGGCACCGGGGCAAGAAGGGGGAAACATCATGGATATCGTTGCAGTTCTGGGCATCATGATACCGCTGGCGCCGTTCCTGATCGCCGCGCTGGTCATCTGGACCCGCCACCAGGCGAAAATGGCGCAGATGCAGGTCGGCGCCACTGCCGAGAAGGCCGCGCAATATGCGCAGCACACGCAGGCGCTGGAGGAGAGGATCCGCGTCCTCGAACGCATCGTCACCGACAGCGGCTATCGCCTCTCCGACCAGATCGAGGCGCTCCGTCACGAGGACAGCGCCGCACGGCTAGACCCGAAGATCACTCACCCGCGGCACGAGGTCTGAACGATGGAGGATATTCTCACACCCGCGGTCGCCGGCGTTGCCGCCGTGTCCTTTGCAGCCGCCTGGGTCGTCAACACCTTCATCCGCGTGCGGCACGGCTACCCGCTCGAAAACAGCTGGGGCAAGTCGGTTTACCCGAAGCACGACGCGCAGGCGGAGGAACGGGTGAAACTCGTCACGCAGGAAAACGCGGCCCTTCGCGCCGAACTGGGATCGGTGAAGGACCGGCTCGCCAATGTGGAACGGATCGTGACCGACACGGGATACGGGCTGAGCCACGAGATCGACGCCCTGCGCTCCGTCGACCACGGGCGCGCGCCTGAAAAGGAGAAGATGCAATGAGCTTCTGGGCCGCAATCGTCCTCATAGTGGCGATCGTATCCATCGCGCAGGTCATGCGCGCGAAACAGAATGCGAGCGCAGGCTATGCCACCGACGAGGATGGCAATCCCATAAGGCTGGATCGCGGTGACGAGGACCGGATGCGCGCCGAGATCGCCGAGTTGAAGGAGCGTATCCACGTGCTCGAACGGATCGCCACCGACGACCGGCAGAGCGTGGGCCTTGCCGAAGAGATCGAGAAGCTGCGCGACCGGCGCGAGGTCTGACCCGCCGGTCCATCAAGAGGAGCGATAGATATGGCAACCGAATATCTGCCTGTCGCGATTTGTGCGTTGATCGGGCTTTGCCTGACGCTGGGCGCGCTTTTGAAAGGGTGGGAAGGCTGGCTCGACCTCAAGCGCCGGGAGATGGAGCGCGGCGAGGCCGAACAGGACGCCTCGCCCACCGGGGCGCGGATCGAGCTTGCCGCGATGCGCGAACGCATTCGCCGGCTGGAGGCGATCGCGGCGGGCGTCGACCTGTGAGCGGAGCGCGATTGTAATGCGCGGCGCATCGCGCTAGCAGCCGGTGCCATGCGCACGATCGACGACATTCGCGAGGAATATGAATTTCTCGAAGGGGATGAACGCTACCGCCTGCTCATCGAGCTGGGCCGGGAGCTGGACCCGATGCCGCCCGCGCTCAAGACCGAGAGCACGCAGGTCAAGGGATGCTCCGCCGCGGTGTGGGTCTATCCCACGCAGACTGAGGACGGGCGGCTCCACTTCCTTGCCGATTCCAACGCGGCGATTACCAAGGGGATCATCGCGCTGGTGCTCGCCGCGGTGCAGGACCGCCCGGCGGACGAAGTGCGCGATACCGATGTGGAAGGCGCGCTCGAACCCTTCGACCTCAAAAATCAGCTGTCATCGAACCGGACGCAGGGCGTGCCGAACATGATCGCGCTCATCCGCGAAACCGCGACACGCATCGCGGCGCAGGATTGATCTGTTGATTTAGGGTGCGCTGCGGCGGCGCCGGCTTCCCGAACGCCGTTCGCGGGGGGGCTGGCTGACGGCACAGGCGCCGCTTTCGCCTCCCGATTGTGCGAGCTGTGCGCGGCGCAGTTTTACCTCGCTGTCGCGTCTTTGCTGCATGAGATCCTGCTTCAGCCGGTTCGGATCGCGGGCGAACACGAAACCGAAGCTCACGCCGCCCTCCTTCGAATGGGTCACGTGGTGCAGGTGGTGGGCCTGTACCAGCCGCTTCATGTAACCGCGGCGCGGCACGTACCGGAACCAGCGTTGATGCACGAGCCCGTCGTGAATCAGCGTATAAACGATCCCATAGAGCATCACGCCCAGCCCCATGTAGGTGCCCGGCTCCCAGTAGAACGGCCCCGCCATCGCTTGGTCGCCGATGATGAACAGCCCGAGCGACAGCGCCGCGCCGAACAGCGCGTAAAGATCGTTCTTCTCGAAAAAACCGTCGTGCTTGCGATGATGGTCCCGGTGCCAGCCCCATCCGAACCCGTGCATGATGTACCGGTGTGCGAACCACGCGACGAATTCCATCGCAATGGCACTGGCCAGCACGATGAGGATTTTGTGAGCAAACGTCATAACGCCCCACATTATGCCACCCACAGATGAACCGCCAGTGACTTTTGCAAGAATCACATCACCTTGCATTTCGCGCAGCAACGCGCCAATGGCTGCAACATTATGGCAAGCAAACCCCGCACAATGTACGAAAAGATCTGGGACGCTCATGTCGTGGAGCGCCGCGACGATGGCACCTGCCTGATCTATATCGACCGGCACCTCGTCCACGAGGTCACCAGCCCGCAGGCGTTCGAAGCGTTGCGCAGCACGGGCCGCAGCGTGCGCCGCCCCGACCTCACCCTCGCGGTGCCGGATCACAACCTGCCCACGACGGCGCGCCGCACCCCCGATGGCCGCCGCATTCCCATCGCCGACCCGGCGAGCGCGACGCAGCTTGCCGCGCTGGAGGCCAATGCGCCAGCTTTCGGCATACGCTATATCGGCGATGCGGACCGGGAACAGGGCATCGTCCACGTCGTCGGGCCGGAGCAGGGTTTTTCCCTTCCCGGCGCCACGATCGTGTGCGGCGATTCGCATACGGCGGCGCATGGCGGGCTGGGCGCGCTGGCCTTCGGCATCGGCACGAGCGAGGTCGAGCACGTGCTCGCGACGCAGACCTTGCTGCTCAAGCAGTCGCGCACGATGGAGGTCGTGGTGGAAGGGCAGCTCGGCCCCGGCGTGACGGCGAAGGATGTCGTGCTGCACATCATCGGCACCATCGGCACCGCGGGCGGAACCGGCCATGTCATCGAGTTTCGCGGCAACGTGTTTCGCGAGATGAGCGTCGAGGCACGCATCACCGTGTGCAACATGGCGATCGAGGGCGGCGCCCGCGCCGGGCTGATCGCGCCGGACGACACCACGTTCCGCTATCTTAAAAACCGACCGATGGCGCCCGCGGGCGAGGAATGGGACCGTGCGCTCGCATGGTGGAAGACACTGCCCACCGACGAGGGTGCGCGTTTCGACCGTTCCGTCCATATCGACGCGGCCGACATTCCCCCCACCGTCACCTGGGGCACCAGCCCGGAGGACACCGTCCCCATCGACGGCGCGGTGCCCGATCCGGCCAGCTTTGCCGACCCATCCAAACGCGCCGCCGCGCAGGCCAGCCTCGATTACATGGGCCTGACCGCGGGTACGCCGATGACGGATGTCACGGTGCAGAACGTTTTCATCGGGTCGTGCACCAACAGCCGGATCGAGGATCTGCGCGCCGCCGCCGCCGTGCTCAAGGGGCGGCGCAAGGCGGATAGCGTGACATGGGCCATCGTCGTGCCCGGATCCGGCCTGGTCAAGGAACAGGCGGAGGAGGAAGGCCTCGACCGCATATTCACCGAGGCCGGGCTGGAATGGCGGGAGCCGGGCTGTTCGGCGTGCCTCGGCATGAACCCGGACAAGGTGCCGGCGGGCGAACGCTGCGCCTCCACCTCCAACCGCAATTTCGTCGGACGACAGGGGCCGGGGGCGCGCACCCACCTGCTTTCGCCCGCGATGGCGGCGGCGGCGGCGGTGACCGGGCGGCTGACCGATGTGCGCGACCTGGCGCCGGTCGCCGCGACCGAACCGGCCTGATCGCATCGGCATTGCCGGTGGCCGCGGGGACAAAGGAGAACGGGCCGCGCAAATCCTCCTTTGCCGCCGTCACGACGCCGGAAACCCGGGTGCTCCTGCTCGGCAGCCTGCCGGGGGAGGCGTCGCTTCGTGCGCAGCGATATTACGCGCATCCCCGCAACCAGTTCTGGCACCTTGTCGGCGGGGCCATCGGGGTCGATCTCGATGCCCTGCCCTACGCCGCGCGGCTGTCGGTGCTGGGCATGGCGGGCATCGGTCTGTGGGATGTTGCGCGGACCGCGCGCCGTTCGGGCAGCCTCGACAGCGCGATGCGCGATGTGGAGGGCAATGCGCTGGCCGCGCTGGCCGCCTCGCTTCCCGCGCTGCGGCTCATCGGGTTCAACGGCGGGACGGCGGCGCGGATCGGGCGGCGGATGCTGCCCGCCAATGCCCCCGCCCTCCTCACCCTCCCGTCGAGCAGCCCTGCCTATTGCCGGGTGACGCGCGACGAAAAGGCGCGCGAATGGAATGCGATTCGCGATTATCTGCGTCCGGAGTGCTTGCAATCGGCGCGCATTGCCGCAGATAGGGCCGCATACCGGCACGTCACACCGGATACGGGAAAGGATGAGGAATGAGCGACGACAACAGCCTGACGGGAAAAGCGGCGATGGCCGGCGCCGCGATCGGATCGGCCGCATTGGCCGCCGCGCTGCTCTACGCCTCGCGGCGCCGCGAACGCGCGCAGGCGCGAAACGCGAAGCCTGCGCCGGGCGCCAACCCGCCGGAAACCGACTGATGCCGATTTCGGTTGAGGCGCAGGGCGCGGCTCGGGTAGGCTGAACACCATGGAACCGATCAACGAAATCGCCGGCCGCGCCATCCCCTATGGCGCGAAGAACGTCGACACCGACGTCATCATCCCCGCGCACTGGCTCAAGACCGTTTCGCGCGAAGGGCTGGGCAAGGGGGCGTTCGAAACTGTCCGGGCAAAGCCGGGCAATGTGTTCGACGATCCCCGCTACGAAGGCGCGCCGATCTTGATCGCGGGCGACAATTTCGGATGCGGGTCGAGCCGGGAACACGCTGCCTGGGCGCTGCTCGACATGGACGTCCGCGTCGTGATCGCGCCCAGCTTTTCCGACATATTTTCGAGCAATGCGTTCAAGAACGGCATCCTCGCCGTCGCATTGCCGCAGGAACAGATCGACCGCCTGCTCGCGGTGGCGGTGGAGGGCGAATTGTTCGTCGACCTCGAAAACCAGACCGTCGGCACCGAGATGCAGGACCGGTTCCATTTCGACGTCGACCCGTTTCGCAAGCATTGCCTGCTCAACGGGCTCGACGAAATCGGGCTGACCATGGAACGCGGCGATGCGATTTCGGCCTATGAAACCCGCGCCGCATCGCAGCTTTCCTTTCTTTCCGGACCGCGCGCGGCCTGACCGCCGTCTTCATCCAAAAGGTGCCTCACATGACCGATTTCAATGACCGTCGCCGGGCCGAGGAAGCCAAGAGCGCGCAGGACGAGATGAACATGTTCCGCGTCACCGCGCGGCGCAATCGCCTGCTCGGCGTGTGGGCGGCGGAGAAGATGGAATTGTCGGACGCCGAAACCGAATCCTACGCCAAGGCGGTCGTGCAGGCCGATTTCGAGGAAGCGGGCGACGAGGACGTGATCCGCAAGGTGTTCGGCGACCTCGTATCGGCCGGCTGCGACATTGACGAGGCCGCCGTGCGCGTCGCGCTCGAACAAAAGGCGGTCGAGGCGCGCCGCCAGCTTATCGGCGAAGCGTAACCCCATTTACAAAGGACGAAGCCCATGCCGATGCAGGCCGACGAAATCGAAACCATGATCCGCGAGGCGATCCCCGATGCCGAGGTCACCATTCGCGATCTCGCCGGGGATGGCGACCATTACGCCGCCCATGTGGTCAGCCCCAGCTTTGCGGGCAAAAGCCGGGTGCAGCAGCACAAGGCGGTGTATTCCGCGCTCGATGGAAAGATGGGCGGCGTTCTCCACGCCTTGCAACTGACCACCGCGGTTCCCAATTGAGTTCCGGTAACGGATTCATAGCAATAACGGAACGCATCGATAATGTCTGACACGAACACCCGCATCGAAGAAATCGTCAAGGCGGATGACGTCGTCCTGTTCATGAAGGGCACGCCCCTGTTTCCGCAGTGCGGTTTTTCCAGCCGGGCGGTCGCCATTCTCGACCATCTCGGCGTGAAATACGGCAGCGTCGACGTGTTGCAGGACATGGAAATCCGGCAGGGGATCAAGTCCTATTCCGACTGGCCGACCATCCCGCAGCTTTACGTGAAGGGCGAATTCGTCGGCGGCAGCGACATCATGATGGAAATGTTCGAGGCCGGCGAGCTCAACACGCTGATGGCCGAAAAGCAGGTCGCGAAGGCGGATTGATGCAGGCCGCGGCGACCGTCGCAGCTGCGAAATCGCCGCGCGCCGGCAACCGGGCTTCTCGCGAAGGATGAGCGGCACGCTCCGCGAATGGGCGGCCGCTTTGCCCGACGAACCGGCGCCGGACGGCGCGACCCCCGCCGCCACGCTCATGGTGTTTCGCCGGCGGAATGACGCTCTTGAAATATTGATGGTAAAGCGGGCGCGCAAATTGCGCTTCGCCGGCGGGGCCATGGTGTTCCCGGGCGGCAGGGTCGACCCCGGCGACGGCGCATTGGCGCGCGAAATGCTGCCCGGCATACCGGCGGGCTGGGCCGCGGCGCATGTTGCGGCCATCCGCGAAACGCTGGAGGAGACGGGCCTGCTCGTCGGGCTGGCGCAACAGGTGACGCGGGCCGATGCCGAGCGCGCACGGGCGCGGCTGCTCGAAACTGGCGATTTTTCCGGCGTGCTGCGCGGCGAAGGCTGGACCCTGGACACGGACGCGCTCACCCCCTTTGCCCGCTGGTGCCCGCCGGCCGGGACCAGCCGCGTGTTCGATACCCGCTTCTTCATCGCCGACATCGGCACCGGCGCCGTGGCCGTGAGCGCCGACGGCACCGAGAGCGACAGCCTCCTCTGGGCCCCGGCGGATGTGCTCATGGCGCAGCATGCGCGCGGCGAAATCGCGCTTGTCCATCCCACGATCCGCAATCTGGAGCGGGTCGCGGCCTTCACCGACTACCCCGCAATCGAGGCGCACGCGCGCACAATCGCGCCGCGCATCGTCCGCCCTCATATCAGCGAGACGGACGGGGCGCGTTACATCTCCATACCCTCCGGCCTCGGCTATTCGGACGACCGGATTCCGTTTCGCGAAATCTGAACGCAGAACGGCGCGGCCCCGCACGGCCCGTGCCGGCCCGCGGCGCCGTCCATGTTGCAGAACGATGACCGCGCGGCGGCATGTTTCACCGTTTCATCACGGCATCGACGCATTGCTGTATTAATGCACGCCTAAGCGCCTCCCCAACGCAATTCAGGGGGACCGCTCATGTTATCATCCATTCGCAACACACTCGCCATCGGCACTGCCGCCGCCGCGATCCTAGCCGCGCCCGCCGCATGGGCCGGCACGATCGAGGGCAGCGTCGTCGACGATACCGGCACGCGCGCGCTGCAATCGGCGCAGGTTCGCATCCTCGAACTCGACCGGGTCGCATCGACGATGCGCGATGGCGCGTTTCGCTTTGTCGACGTGCCGGGCGGCACCTATACGGTGGAGGTGCGCTATGTCGGCGCCGAGCCGGAGACGCAGACCGTCACCGTGCCCGAAACCGGCACCGTCCGCCCGATGTTCACACTCGGCGGGTCGGCGCAGAATATCCTCGTCATCGGACAGCTCGCCAATCAGGCCAGCGCCCTGTCCCGCAAGCGGGAGGGCGACGGGGTCAGCTCCGTCCTCACCCGCGATGCCATCGGGCAATTCCCGGATCAGAACGTCGCCGAATCGCTGCGGCGCCTGCCGGGCCTCAATATCCTCAACGATCAGGGCGAAGGCCGCTTTGTCTCCGTGCGCGGGCTTAGCCCCAATCTCAACAGCAGTTCCATCAATGGCGCGCGCATCCCTGCGCCTGAAAGCGATACGCGCTCGGTCGCGCTGGACGTGATTTCGAGCGACCAGATCGAATCGATCGAGGTGAAGAAATCGCTGACCCCGGACATGGACGCGGACACCATCGGCGCCAGCATCGAGATCAACACGGTGAGCGCGTTCGACCGCAAGCGCGACCTTTATACCGCGCGGGTCGAGGGCAGCTACAACCGGCTCGCCGATACGCTGACGCCGAAACTGGGCTTCGATTTTTCGACGAAGCTGTCGGACGATTTCGGCATCGCGGGCGGCGTGTCCTACTACAAGCGCAAGTTCGAGACCGACAATGTCGAGGCCGAGGACTGGAAACTGGACGACGACGGCAATGCGCTTTTCGAGGAGATCCAGTACCGCGATTACGACGTGGAACGCGAACGGCTGAGCGCGTCGCTGTCCTTTGACTGGCGCGCGAGCGATACGACCGAGCTTTACCTGCGCGGCCTGTATAGCCAGTTCGACGACCATGAATTCCGCCGCCGGCTGACCTTCGACCTCGGCGATTTCGACACGGTGTCGTTCGGCGGCGGCAATGCGCTGGGCTTTACCGCGAGCGACGATGCCGAGATTCAGGTCGAGCGCGACATCAAGGACCGCGCCGAGAGTCAGAAGATCCGCTCGATCGTGCTGGGCGGCGAGACCGATGCGGGCGACTGGCGCTTCGAATATGCCGGCAGCTACGCCCGCTCGACCGAGCGCGAGAACGACAGCATCGACCCCACCACCTTCGACCGCGATTTTGCGACCGAAGGCGACGGCGACAATTTCGGCCTCGTGTTCGACCTCACCAATCCGCGCATCCCGACCTTTACCGTCGATGCCCGCGCGGACCTGTTCGCGGACCCGGCGCAATATGCATTGAACGATGTGGAGGTCACGCGCCTGTCCGCATCGCAGGACGAGGAATTCGCGCTCTGGGCCGACATCGGCCGCACCTTCGCGCTGGCCAGCGGCGATTTCACGGTGCAGGCGGGCGCAAAGGCACGCTGGCGCGAGAAAAGCTACGATTTCAACGTACAGTTCTACGAGGATGCGACCGGCGAATACACGCTGGCCGATGTATTGGGGCGCAGCACCTACCGCCTTCAGGGCATCGACCCGGTTGCCGATTTCACCGCGCCGACGCGCTATTTCTTCGACAATTTCGGCGATTTCGAATTGCAGGAGATCGACAGCACCTTCGATTCCGCGGTCGAGGATTACGTCAACAAGGAGGATGTCTACGCCGGATACGCGCTCGGCCGCTGGGACAGCGAGACATGGCGCATCATCGCCGGTGTGCGCATGGAACACACGCGCAACGACATCTCCGCCAATCTGACCGAGCTGATCGAGGAAGGCGCGGAATATGATGGCGCGGTGCTCGACGACGATATCGTGGTCATCACCCCCAACCGGTTCGAACGCGATTACACCGACTGGCTGCCCAGCGTGAACATGCGGTATGAACCGGTGCGCAACCTGGTGTTCCGCGCGGCGGGCTACAAAAGCCTGGTGCGGCCCAATCTCGCCGATCTCGCCCCGCGCTTCATCGTGGAGGAGAACGACGACAACGAACGCGAAGGCGAGTTCGGCAATCCCGGATTGCGCCCGTACAAGGCGTGGAACCTCGACGCGGCGGCGGAATATTATTTCACCGGCAATGGCGCGATCACGGCCAATGTCTTTTACAAGGACGTGAAGAACTTCATCGTCGACCGGCAGCTCAACGAGGAAGACAGCCCCTATTCCGGGATCGATTTCACCGAGGCGGTCGTCCCCGTCAATGGCCGGTCGGCGACGGTGTTCGGTGCGGAGTTCGGATTTTCGAGCGCACTCGCGTTCCTGCCCGCCCCACTCGACGGATTGGTGGTGCAGGCGAACTACACCTATACCGATGCACAAGGGACGCTGGACGACGGGCGCGAGATTCCGCTTCCCACCGCGTCGAAGCATACGTTCAACGCCGTGCTCGGCTATGAGAAGGGGCCGGTCAGCCTGCGCGTCGCCGGCACGTTCCGCGACAAATATCTCGACGAGCTGGGCAGCGAGGCGGAGGAGGACCGCTATGTCGACGATCTGTTCCAGATCGACGCGAGCGCGCGTTATCGCCTCACCCGGCAGATACAGCTCTACTGGGAATGGGTGAACGCGAACGATGCCGATTTCTTCGCCTATCAGAATCTGGGCGGTGCGCGGCGCCTCCTGCAATATGAGGAATACGACTGGACCATGAAATTCGGCGCGAGGTTCAATTTCTGATGCGGTATCCTTTCATCCTGACCGCCGCGGCCCTCATCTCCGGCTGCGCGAGCGTGCCCGCCGTGTCGCCATGGCCGACGCAGCAGATCACCGCCGATACCGAAACCGATGCCGTCGGCACGACGGGCGAGGATGCCGCCGACGACCCGGCGATCTGGCGCAATGCGGCAAACCCTGTGGAAAGCCTGATCGTCGCCACGGACAAGAAGGCGGGGCTGTATGTCTATGGCCTCGACGGGACGGTCAAAAGCTTCGCGGCGAAGGCGGGCGTGAACAATGTCGACCTGATCGAGGTCGGCGGCGCCGTGCTCGTCGGGGCGAGCGACCGCGCCGACCCGTTGCAACCGCATGTCGCGCTCTACACGCTCGACACCGGCTCGGGCGCGTTGAGCGCGGTGGCGCGGCTGCCGGTGGGCGTCGGCGAAGGGTATGGGTTCTGCATGGGGCCGGGCCGGGCCGGTGGAGAGCTGGCGCGCGCCTATCTCAATACCAAGGACGGGTTGATCGTGGAGGCGGCGATCCTGGGAACGACGGCGGCACCGACGCTCGGACGTGTGCGCGAAATGCGCGTGCCGAGCCAGCCTGAAGGCTGCGTCGTCGATGGGCGCACCGGCATGCTCTATGTCGGGGAGGAAGCCGCCGGCATCTGGCGTTTCGACCTGTCGCAGGACGCACCGTCCGGCACGCTGGTCGCCGCGGCCGACGGCATGGCGATGGTGCCCGACGTCGAGGGGCTGACCATCGCGGCAGAGGGCGCCGACGCAGGCTTTCTTATCGCGTCGAGCCAGGGCGACAATGCCTATGCGCTGTTCCGGCTTCCCGACATGGCCTATCTCACGCGGTTTCGTGTGGTCGACGGCGGCGGGATCGACGGCACGAGCGAGACCGATGGCATCGCCTTTCACGCGGGCGATTTCGGGCCTGCGTTCACGGGCGGTCTTTTCGTGGCGCAGGACGGCGACAACGGCGCCGGCACGCAGAACTTCAAGCTGATCGACGGGGCAAAGCTGCGCGCGCTCGTGCCGTAATTCTCGCTCGGTTTCTCATGAAAAACGGCCGGTTCCCCATCGGGGCGCCGGCCGTTGTCATTGGTGAAAGCGTTATCCGATCAATGTGTGCGGAACAGACGCTCCCAAAATCCTGGCTCTTCCATCGGCTGAATGGCGCCGAACTTGGCAAAACGGAGCGACGGATCGCTGAACGGGCGCGGCTGTGTCCATTTGTCCGGAGCACTGCTACGAAAACTCGGTTTGAACATGGCACGGTTCCTTGTTTTTCATTCGCTATTTGCCAAGACAATCCGCCAATATGCATGGCGGTTCCCGTGCGTCCGCCGCGGCGGCTTCGACGGTTGGTCGCTTGATATGCTCAATTCGCCGCAAATCGGGCGTTTTTCGCGATTCGGAGCAGGTTAAAAATTTGGAAAAAATAAATTTGCGGCACTTCGCCTTTCGGGTGCATGGCGCGGCAAAATCCGGTGCGCGCGGGCGTGGACCGGGATCAAACGCGAAACAGGAGCCATGCCATGAAACCGCTCGAACCGCTGGGCCGTGCGCAAGTGCCGGGGGGCGAGGAATTGCGCCTGTATCGCCGCGGCGACGATTTCATGATCCAGCTCGACCGAAACGAACTCATGAACAGCCGGATGAGCGGGTCGGAAGAGGCGCTCGCGGTGATGAGCATCGCGCGCATCGCCAATCGGGCGACGCCGCATCTCCTCATCGGCGGCTATGGCATGGGCTTCACCCTGCGCGCCGCGCTGGCGGAGCTGGGCGAAAAGGCGCAGGTCACCGTGGCCGAGCTGGTCCCCGAAATCATCGCATGGGCGCGCGGGCCGATGGCGGCGCTCACCGCGGGCGGATTGGACGATGGCCGCGTGACCGTGGTGCAGGATGACGTGGGGGCGGTCATCGCGCGGGGGCGTGCGACCTATGACGCGATCCTCCTCGATGTCGATAATGGACCGGACGGGCTGGTGCGCGAGGGGAACGACCGGCTTTACACCCGCGCCGGGTTGCAGGCCGCCCGCGCCGCGCTTCGCCCCGGCGGCGTGCTCGCCATCTGGTCGGCGGCCCCCGATACAGCCTTTGCCCGGCGGTTGCGCGCGACCGGTTTCGAGGTGGAGGAAACGATCGTGCGCGCGCGCAGCAATGGCAAGGGGCCGCGCCACGTCATCTGGTTCGCGCAATAAGGCAGGCTCAGCGCCCGGTCAGCAGCCTGGGCGCCCGTCGCGCCACGAGCAGCAGCAACGTCGGCAACGCCATGGTCAGCGCAATGTCCATCGCGCTGGTGCCCACCGCCCCTTCTCTGTCCCATCCGTTGAACATGAGATCGTTCGCCTCGTTCAGCAGTTCCAGCACGAAGGCGAAGAGCCACGGCCGCCAGCGGGCGACGCTCGACCGCAGGATGAATGCGCCGATCAATTGCAGAACGACACCCACCGCGACATGCAGCGCATCGTCGTGAAAAGGCAGGGCCGCCTCGATCCACGCCTTGTGCCGGGAAAATTCCATGCCCCAGCCAGCGATGGTATCGCCGATATCGGAAAAGGACATGACGCAGGCCCGTTACAAAAAAGGAAAATATGGCGCGCCCTGGTGGATTCGAACCACCGGCCTCAAGATTAGAAGTCTCGTGCTCTATCCAGCTGAGCTAAGGGCGCGTCGGCATTCGCCAATAGCGCGGTTTTCCCGTCTGGCAAATGCCCGCGCGTCAATCGGCGATCAGGCCGATCATGATATAGATGAGGATCAGCGAGCCCAGCCCCAGCAAGGTACCCAGCACCCAGCCGATCCGGATCATCGTGACATCGACGTTGAAATAATCGGCCATGCCCGCCGACACACCCATGAGCTTGCCATTCGGCTTGTCGAGGTGGAAACGGCGCGGCGTGCGGTCGTCGGAATGGGGGAGCCGGCTCATGCCAGCATCCCCGAGGTTGCAACCGTGATCCCGGTGTTCGACTGCGGCGCGACGGTCACGCCGATGAGAGCGAGCGAGAGCGCGAAAGCGGCGGCACCGGCGGCGAGACGCGAGCGGATGGTGTCGATGTTCATGGTGGTAATTCCCTTCTTCTGGTTGTTTCGGCCATCCCGATGACGGCCATGCCAACTGTATTGCAGGGAGCGTGCCAGTTTGAAAAATCGCGGTTTCTGAACGGTTTATGAAAATGGCTTTTGGCGTTCGGGTGGGGTGGATGCCGACATTTGGGATTTGACGCCACATAATGGGGCGGCATTTTGTCGTGGCCAGCGGCGCGCTTGCTCCCTAATCCGGCGGCATGGCGCTCGACCGGATACAACTTGCGAATTTCCGCAATCACGAAGCCAGCCGGCTCGACGGCGCGCGGGCATTCAACCTGCTGATCGGGGCGAACGGCGCGGGCAAGACCAACCTGCTCGAAGCCTTGTCGCTGTTCGCGCCGGGCCGCGGATTGCGGCGCGCGCAGCTTTCCGAAATGGCGCGGGACGACAATGCGACGCAAGGGTTTGCCATCGGCGCCGATCTGGTGAGTGGGCAGACTCCGGTCCGGCTCGGCACGGCGGTGCGGCCCGACCGTCCGGGGCGACGGCTGGTGCAGGCAAGCGGCGCGCCACTCCCCGCCGCGCGGCTCTCCGAATGGTTGAGCGTATCGTGGCTCACCCCGGCGATGGACCGCCTCTTTACCGATAGCGCGGGACCGAGGCGCCGCTTTCTCGACCGGATGGCGCTGGCGGTTCATCCCGAACATGCCGCCGAATCCTCCCGTTACGACCGGGCCTTGCGCGAACGCAATCGCCTGCTTTCGCGAGAGGATCGCCCCGACCCCGCCTGGCTCGACGCACTCGAACGCGAGATGGCCGATGCGGGCGCCGCGGTCTGTGCCGGGCGGACGGAGCTGGTCGGGATGCTGTCCGACATGCTGGCGCAATTGCCCGATGCGCCCTTCGCCCGCCCCGGCCTCGCCATCACGCCGCAATCGCCGGCGGACCCGACGGCGCTTGCCCGCCTGTGGCGCGAGGGGCGCGGCGCGGACCGGGCGGCGGGCCGCACGCTTGCGGGGCCGCATCGTGACGATCTGCGCGTGACCATGGCGGCGACGGGACGTGCGGCATCGGAATGTTCGACGGGGGAGCAGAAGGCGCTGTTGATCGCGATCATCCTAGCCCACGCGGAACTTGCCGCCGGTTCGCGGCCTCTCGTGCTATTGCTCGACGAGGTGGCGGCCCATCTCGATCCGCTTCGCAGGGAAGCGCTGTTCGAGCGGCTGGAGCGAAGCGGAGCGCAGGTCTGGATGACGGGGACGGAGCGCGACCCCTTTGCCGCGATCCGGCGCGTGGCGGCGGTGTGGGAAGTGGAAAAGGGCGCCCTGCTCACGCCCGGTTGAAAAACCGACGATCAGATCACGACATCATCCGCGATTTCCGCATCGATGGTGATGGATTGCAGAAATTTGCGCATCGTCGCCCAACCCGTTTCCGTCAGGTCGAGCACGATCATGCGATGATCGTCCTCATACGGCGCACGGCTGACTAGTTCGAACGCCTCGAGCCGGTCGATCTGGCGCAGCGCGCTCGTCTGCGGCAGGCCGCTCGTCGCGATGATCTGTTTCACGAACACGGTTTCGCCCCGCGCGCGATGGATAAAAAGATCGAGAATCAGGTCGAACGTCATCGGCCGGAAAAATCCATCCGGGAAATGATGCCGCCGCGCCGTCCTCGACTTGATCACATAAAGCGCCGGAGCAATAAGTTCGGTATCGTCCAACCGGACACCTCCGTCGTTCGAGCCTACATGCTCATCGTTGCGCGAACCCGCGTCTTTCTGCCGATAAAGCATCCAAACCCCATGGCCCGCAAATGTGCCAGAGCGACAACCCCGCCGAAAAATCGAAAAGCAGGTCTGTCAATTCACCATATATGCTCTCTTAATAATCAGTATCAGTCCGAAACCGGAAGCTATAGAAAGTCCACAATCGGATTGATCGCGCACCGCGCCCGAACGCAGCGCGGTGCCGAGGCGACCGGACGGTTCAAGCCCAGCCTTACTCGTCGGCGGCAGCCTTCTGTGCCGCGGGCGCGATCGTATCGATCGTCGAGGAAACCATTGCCGCGACGCCATTGCGGGTCGGGTGAATCTGATCCGCCTGCACCAGCGTGCGGTCCTCTATCAACGGCGCGATGAACATCGGGACGAGCGCAGCATCGTATTTCTCGGCCAGATCGGGATAGATCGCGTTGAATTGCCGGCGATATTCGGAGCCGGCGCTCGGCGGTGCCTCGATCCCCATGATGACGACGGGGATGTCCTCCTGCGCGAACCGGGCCAGCATCGCATCGAGATTGTCGCGGGCCAGGCTGGGCGACAAGCCGCGCAGCAGGTCATTGCCGCCGAATTCGACAATCGCGAGCGCAGGATTCCGCTCCAGCCCGTCGAGCACGAAATCCAGCCGCTGCAGGCCCGCGGCGGTGGTGTCCCCCGAAACGCCCGCATTGATCACCGTCGCATCGATCCCGCGCGCGCGCAACGCGGCCTCCAGCTGCGCCGGATAGGCTTCGCTGCGCGGCAGATTATAACCCGCCAGCAGGCTGTCGCCGAATGCGAGCACCTGTATGTCCCGCCCGCGCGGAACGGCGGGGAGCGCGCTCTCGGGCGTTTCGCGTTGCCCGGCCGCCGGCATCGCAGCCTCCTGCGCGGTCATATCTGGCGCAGTCTCCCCGTCGCTGCACGCCGCAAGCCCGGATAAAGCCGCCAAAATCAACCATTTGCGCATTCGTTCAATCCCGTCGTTTCATTTGCGACCTGCTTATGCCATGGGACTATGTGGAAAAGATGAACGAAACCAGCAAGCCCGAACCTGATGCCGCGATCCGCGCAGAGCGGCTCATGCTCACGCTGGGCCGGGGCGACGGCGCGGTCAACATATTGAACGGCATCGACCTCACCGTGCCGGCGGGGCAGACGGTGGCACTGCTCGGCCCGTCGGGTTCGGGGAAGAGTTCGCTGATGGCGGTGCTTTCGGGCCTCGAACGCGCGAGCGGCGGAACGTTGCGGGTTGCGGGCGAATATTTCGCGAGCAGCGACGGCGGCGTCATGGACGAGGATGCGCTCGCCCGGGCGCGCCGGGGCCGGATCGGCATCGTATTGCAGGCGTTCCACCTTTTGCCGACGATGACGGCGCGCGAAAACGTCGCGACGCCGCTCGAACTTGCCGGGCATGACGATCCGTGGCCCGTCGCGGATGCGGAACTCGAGGCGGTCGGCCTTGGCCACAGGCTGTCGCATTATCCCGCGCAGCTTTCGGGCGGGGAGCAGCAACGCGTCGCCATCGCCCGCGCGCTCGCCCCGCGGCCGCCGCTGATCTTCGCCGACGAACCGACGGGCAATCTCGACAGCGCGACCGGGGAAAGCGTGATCCGCCTTCTCTTCGACCGGACGCGGGAAACCGGCGCGACGCTTTTCCTCATCACGCATGACCCCGCGCTCGCGCAGCGATGCGAGCGCGTGCTGGAACTCGCCGACGGGCGCATCGCGCGCGATACGCTGCGCTGACATGGCGGCGCAGGGAACCGGGCGATCATCGCGATGGGGCGTGGCGCTGCGGCTGGCGCGGCGTGATTTTTCCTGGCGCTTCAAGGGCTTGCGGCTGCTCATCGTGTGCCTGTTCCTCGGCGCGGGGGCATTGGCGGCGATCGGCACGCTCGAAGGGGCGATCCGGTCCGAACTGTCCGACCGCGGGCAGGAAATTCTCGGCGGCGATGTCGAATTCGCCGTGTATGCCCGCGATGCCGATGCCGAAGAGCTGAGCGCGATGCGCGCCATGGGGGCGGTGTCGGCCGGACGCCGGGTGCAGGCGATGGCCGCGGCGGGAACGCGCACCGTGCCGATCCAGCTCAAATCCGTCGATGGGGCATGGCCGCTTTACGGGACGCTCACGCTGGCCGACGGGCGTACCGCGCGTGCGCCGCCCGACGGCACCGCGTGGGCGGGACAGGGCGCGCTCGACCGGCTGGGCATCGGTGTTGGCGACGATATCCGGCTGGGCGAGATTGACGTGCGCGTGGGCGGCGTCATCGCGGACGAGCCGGACCGCCTTTCCGAAGGTTTCGCGCTCGGACCCCCGGTGCTGATTTCCGAGGCGATGCTCGCACGCACCGGCCTTGCCGCCTATGGCAGCACGGTGCGCACGAAATATCGCGTCGCCCTCCCCGCCGATGTCGATCCCGCCGATGCGGTCGCGGCGTTCGAGGCACGCTTTCCCGAAGCCGGATGGTCCACCCGGACGCGGGAGCGCGCCTCCCCCGGGGCCGATCGCCTGCTCGCCAACATGGGGCAGTTCCTCAGCCTTGTCGGGCTGGCGGCGCTGGTGATCGCGGGCATCGGCATTGCGGGCGCGGTATCGTCATGGCTGGAAAGCCGGCGCGGGACCATCGCCACGATGAAGGTGCTCGGCGCCGATAGCGGCGATGTGCTGCGTATCCACGTGTTGCAGGTGCTGGCCGCGGCGCTGGCAGGCATTTCGGCGGGGCTGCTCGTGGGCGTGTTGAGCGTGCCGGCGCTCGCGTCCTTGTTGCGCGATCTGTTGCCGGTTTCATCGGGATTCGTGTTCGATGGCGCCGCGCTTGTGCGGGCGGCGGCGTTTGCCTTGCTGGTGGCGCTGGTGTTCTCCTCGCCGCCGCTGATCGCTGCACGCCGGGTGACGGCGATGGCGTTATTGCGCGCGCGCGTTGCCCCGCCCGCGCATATGTGGCGGGATGCGGCCATTCCGGTGGGGTTCGGGCTTGCCGCCATCGTGGCGCTTGCGCTCTGGACGAGTTACGAGCCGTGGCTGACCGCCGGTTTCCTTGGCGCGGCGGCGGCGGTGCTGGGTTTGCTGGCGCTGATCGGGATCGGGGTCCGCCGGATCGCCGGGCGGATCGCGGGCGGCACGGCGCGGCGCGGGGCTTCGCTGTCGCTTCGGCTGGGGATCGGGGCGCTCGACCGGCCGGGGTCGCCGACCGTGGCGCTGGTGACGGCGCTCGGCTTTGGCCTGTCCGCCTTTGTCGCCATCGCCTTCATTCAAACCGGGCTCGATCGTTATATCGCCGGGACCGTGCCCGATCGCGCGCCCGATTATTTCGTGCTCGACGTGCCGCGGGACGATGTCGCCGGCTTTACGCGGCTGGTCACGCGTCAGGTCCCCGGTGCCGAGGTGCGCACCGTTCCGGCCCTGCGCGGGGCGATCCTAGCCTACGGCCCGGCGGGCGCGATGACGCGCGTGGCGGACATGGAGGACATTCCCGAGGGCGCGTGGGCGCTGCGCGGGGAGCGCGGCCTGACCTATTCCGCGGGCCTGCCCGTCGGCAACCGGGTGACGGCGGGCGAATGGTGGCCCGCCGATTACGCCGGTCCCGCGCTCGTTTCCGTAGATGAGGAACTGGCGCAGGCGCTCGACCTTTCCATCGGGGACCGGCTGGCGATCGGGCTGCTCGGCGTGGAGCGGGAGGCGACCATCGCGTCGTTCCGCGCCATCGAATGGGACGATTTTGGGTTCAATCACGCGCTGGTCTTTTCACCCGGCGCCATCGACGACGCGCCGCATAATTACGCGGCCTCTATCATCCTGCCGCCGGGCGCGGATAGCGGGCGGCGCGGCGACCTGCTCGGCGCGATGGTCGCGGCCTATCCGGCGAGTTCGGCGATCGAACTCGGCCCGGTGCTGGCGCAGGCGCGCGACCTGCTGCGCAGCGTGGCGGCGGCCGTGCTCGGCGCGGCGGCGGTGGCGGTGCTGGCGGGGATGGCGGTATTGCTGGGCGCGATTGCGGCGGCCCGCGCGCGGGAGACCTACGATACGATCGTGTTACGCGTACTGGGCGCGAGCCGCCGGCAATTGCTGGGCGCGCTCGTCCTGCGCTACGTTGTGCTGGCCGCGCTTCTGTCGGTGGTGGCGCTGGCTCTTGGGCTGGGTGCCGGGTGGTATGTGATGGTCGAGATGTTCGAATTCACCTTCGACCCGGACTGGGCCATCGTGGCGGCGGTGCTGCTCGGCGGGGCGGCGGCGGTGGTGATCGCGGCGACGCTCGCCTCGCTCCCGGTGCTGCGCGCCCGCCCGGCGCAGGCGCTGCGCAGCCTTTAATCCCGGCCTGTCCAGCCTGCCTTCGGATCCGGTCCGTAATGATTGGGCCCGCGCGTCCCTTCGAACAGCATCATCACCAGCACGACGAGACTGCCGAACGGGATCAGGTTGAGCAGGACCAGCAGGCCGGTCTTCTCCTGATCGTGAAAGCGGCGGACCTGCACCGCGATCGAGGGCACGAAGGATATGGCGGCAAACACGAACCAGCCGATGATCGCCAGCCATGCGAACGGCCCGGGCGTCGCGCCCATGCCCGCCTCGAACGTCGCCGCCCCGATCAGCATGACGGCGAGCAGCGCGACATTGACGATGAGCTGAAACAGCATGAACATCCAGTATTCCCGGCGCCGCGAACGCCCGTCGAATTCGAAATAGCGCCGATACGGCAGCAGCATGTAATACATGGACAAGTCCCCCCTGCCGGCCCGGATCGGGCCAACCGGTTGAAACTGTAACATCCGGCGCCCGCTTTGCCAGCCCCGGCGGCGGCGCAAACGAAAAGGGGGCCGGTGAACGGCCCCCTCCCCTCGTGACGATGGCTCCCGGATCAGAACTTGTAGCGTGCCGTCACGCCATAGGTGCGCGGCTGATTCGGGTAGCCAGAGATACCGAACTGCTGCACCGGCGAATCGAAGATCGATTGCAGGTAACGGTCGTCGAGCAGGTTGCGCCCCCATGCGGTCAGCTCAAGCCCGCTCTGCATCGCATAGGTGATCGACGCGGCGAGTTCGTCCACCTGCCGCGTGAACGGGCGTGCGGCGGCCAGCGCGGCATCGATCCCCTGCGAATTGAAGCCGGGCAGGCCTTCCACGATCTGCGTGCGCGACTGGTAATTATAGTCGCCGTGCAGGATCACGGCATCGCCGCTCGCCAGCTCATGCACGTAATCCGCCGCCCAGGTGGCCGAGATCGACGGAATGCCCGCCGGCGTCGTGCCCGAAATATCGCCGAACGCCGATTGCTGGAAATCCTTGTACTCGGGATCGAGATAGGTGACCGCCATGCGCAGCGACAAAGGCTCGACCGGGCGGACGGTGCCGTCGAATTCGAAGCCCACGACCTCCTGCTTGCCCGCATTGCCGAGGAAGAAGCCGGTGCCGGTGAAGATGTTCGACTGGAACCCGGTGATGGTCTGCTTGAACGCGGCGAAGCTGAAGGCGGCGGGGCCGAAATCGCCCTTGATGCCGAGTTCGTAGACTTCGGATTCCTCCTCGTCCGCGAAACGGCTGCCGAAGGTCTGGTTCACCTGCAACAGCCCCGCCTGCTGCAACGCGGCGCGGTCGCCGGGCGTCGGGCGGCTGTCGCGCGACAGGTTGACCGACGGCGCCTTGAACCCGGTCGCGTAGGAGACGTAGACATTGAGATCGTCCGTCACGTCATAGGCAGCGCGCAACGTGTAGGTGAGGTTGTCGGCATCCGTCTCGCCCGGCTCCACCGCGTTCGGCACGTTGAGGAACGGGCGCGAGAATTGCAGCGCCTGCAGCGCGAGCAGCGGATTGACCTGCGGATTGGCGGCGTTCGCCTGCGCAAAGGCTTGCGAACCGGCGTTGATCTGCTGAAACGCGGCGGGGTTGCCGCCGGCAAAGGCCTGGATCTCGGCCTGCGACGCGGGGCGGCCCAGCATCAGCGCATTGCCGATGGTGGTCGACAAGGCCTGCTGATAGATCGCGGTGCTGCCCACCTGCACCAGATCGACGCCCGCGAACACGTCGGTGGAGGTGACGTTGGTCTGGAAGTCCTTCTTGTCCTTCGTGTAGTTCAGACCGCCCGTCAGCGTGAGCCGGTCGGTGACGTAGACATCCACCTGACCGAACAGCGAAATCGAATCGTTCTGCAGCGCATAGGCCTCGATCAGGCCCTGCCCATTGGCGAAGAACTGCCCGTCGAAGGCACCCGGCCGCCCGGTCAGCGCGCCGATGGTCTGCTCCAGCCCGCCGACATTCAGCGCCCCGCCGGTCTGCGACTGGATGATGGCATTGGCATAGGGGCGGAACTGCGTGCCGTAGAGAAGCTGCGCGTCCTGCTCGATATCCTCGTTGAAGTAGAACGCACCGAGCAGCAGGTCGACCGATTCGGCCAGCTCCGCCGTGGCGCGGAACTCCTGCGTGAAGGTGCGGATCTTCAGGTCCTGCGAATTGCGGCCGAGCAGGTCCGCGCTCGTGAAATCGGAATCCTGATTGGTGAGCACGTTGGTGCCGCGATAGGCGGTGATCGAGGTCAGCTCGAACGGGCCGAAGCCGAATTCGACATGGCCGGACACGCCGTAATTGTCGATGTCGTTCGACGATGCGAAATTGTTGTAGACGACATCGGCGAACGGATCGCTGGGATCGGTGGTATTGCCGCCCAGCGCATCGACGATCCCCGCCGTCGGCCCGCGGCGAAGCGTGACCACGCCGCAGCAATCCTCGTCGATATTGCTGTAATCGCCGATGATGCGGACCTTGAACAGGCTGCTCGGTTCGAACAGCAATTGCCCGCGCGTGAACCAGCGATCCCGCCCGTTGGTGCGCCCGCCGGTGCCCAGGTCGTCGATATAGCCGTCGCGCTTGTTGATGCCGCCGGCGATAGACGCCGCGATATTATCGGTGAGCGGCGCAGTCAGCAGCGCCTTGGCGACCTTGCTGTCGAAATTGCCGTACGATGCCTCGACCTGCCCGCCGAAGGTGAACTGCGGTTCGGCGGTGACGATGGAGATGACGCCCGCGCTCGCATTTTTACCGAAGAGCGTCGATTGCGGGCCGTGCAGCACCTCGATCCGCTGAAGATCGGGGAGATCGCCGATCTGCGCGGCGGAGCGGGAGCGATAGACGCCGTCGACGAACACGCCGACCGACGGTTCGATCCCGGCATTGTTCGCGCCATTGCCAAAGCCGCGAATGATGAAATTGGTGTTCGCGCTCGACTGCAATTGCGTCACGCGGAGCGAGGGCTGCACGCTGGTGAGGTCGCGCAGGTCGCGAATCTCGGCACGCTCGATGGTGTTTTCGTCGGTGACGGTCACGGCGACGGGCACGTCCTGCAACGTCTGCTCCCGCTTTGTCGCGGTGACGATGATGGCGTTGCCCCGCGTCGCTTCGGTTTCGTCATAGGCTTCGGCGGGCTGTGCGTATTGCACCTCGCCGTCGGCGGCGTCCTGAGCGGCGGCGGGGGCGGCAACACCAAGGGCGGCGGCCATGCCGGTCCCGATCATCAGGGCATCACGGCAGCGCAAACGCTCGGTACGAATCGATTTCATGCGATCTAATCCTCTCAACAGGGCCAGTCATTCTGTCCGACGGCATCGCGCGGGCCGGCCTGGTTCTCCTATAGGTCAACTACAGGCACAACCATGCGCAAGCAACCGAAATGCCATGGCAAAATGCGGGGCTATCCCTGTTTGTTGCATATTCATCACAGCACCCGATACGTATTCCCCCCTTGCTGCATCGCACCACAACATGTAGGGGCGCCACGCGCGTCGGGTCACGACTATGCGACAACCCGCGAAGCGTCCCCGCATTTCCTGTTCGCCCGATCGAAGGCCCTTTCTGTATGTCCGCTCAAAAGCAGCGTAATATCGCGATCATCGCACACGTCGACCACGGCAAGACCACGCTGGTCGACCAGCTGTTCCGCCAGTCCGGCACCTTCCGCGAGAATCAGCGCGTCGACGAACGCGCGATGGATTCCAACGACCTGGAAAAGGAACGCGGGATCACGATTCTCGCGAAATGCACCAGCGTCGAGTGGAACGGCACCCGCATCAACATCGTCGATACCCCCGGCCACGCCGATTTCGGCGGCGAGGTGGAGCGGATCCTGTCGATGGTCGATGGCGTGATCCTGCTCGTCGACAGTTCCGAAGGCGCGATGCCGCAGACGAAATTCGTCACCGGCAAGGCGCTTGCCCTCGGGCTGAAACCGATCGTCGTGGTGAACAAGATCGACCGTCCCGACGGCCGCCCGGACGAGGTGCTCGACGAGGTGTTCGACCTGTTCGTGTCCCTCGATGCCAATGACGAGCAGCTCGACTTCCCCGTGCTCTACGCATCGGGCCGCAACGGCTATGCCAGCGACGACATCGACGCGCGCGAGGGCGACCTGACCCCGCTGTTCCAGAAGATCGTCGACCACGTGCCCGCCCCGTCGGCCGATCCCGACGGCCCGTTCAAGTTCCTCGTGACCCTGCTCGACCGCGACAATTTCCTTGGCCGTATCCTGACCGGCCTGGTGTTCAGCGGCACGGTGAAGCTCAACGCGCCGATCCACGCGCTCGACGCCGATGGCAAGGTCATCGAAACGGGCCGCGCATCGAAGCTGATGGCGTTTCACGGGCTCGAACGCGTGCCGGTCGAGGAAGCGCGCGCCGGCGACATCATTTCGCTGGCCGGCCTGACCGAGGCGACGGTTGCCAACACCATCTGCGACCCGTCGGTCACCGAACCGCTTCAGGCGCAGCCGATCGACCCGCCGACGCTCTCCATGCGCTTTGCCGTGAACGATTCGCCGATGGCGGGCCGCGAGGGCAGCAAGGTCACGAGCCGCATGATTCGCGACCGGCTCAACCGCGAGGCGGAATCCAACGTCGCCATCCGCGTCACCGAATCCGCCGACAAGGACAGCTTCGAAGTGGCGGGCCGCGGCGAATTGCAATTGGGCGTCCTGATCGAGACGATGCGCCGCGAAGGCTTCGAACTCGGCATCAGCCGCCCGCGCGTGCTCTTCGACAAGGACGAGGACGGCAACCGCACCGAACCGTATGAAACCGTCGTCATCGACGTGGACGAGGAACATTCGGGCACCGTCGTGGAGAAGATGGCGGCACGCAAGGGCGAGATGACCGACATGCGCCCCAGCGGCGGCGGCAAGACCCGCATCACCTTCTCCGCCCCGTCGCGCGGCCTCATCGGCTATCACGGCGAATTTCTGTCCGACACGCGCGGCACCGGCATCATGAACCGCCTGTTCGAGAAATACGGCCCGTACAAGGGTCCGATCGAGGGGCGCGCCAATGGCGTGCTGATCTCCAACGGCACGGGTGAGGCGGTCGGATACGCGCTCAACGCGCTGGAAGAGCGTGGCGAACTGTTCATCGTGCCGCAGCAGAAGATCTACGAAGGCATGATCATCGGCGAGAATGCGAAGCCGCAGGATCTCGAGGTCAACCCGATGAAGTCGAAGCAGCTGACGAACTTCCGTTCGACCGGCAAGGACGACGCCATCCGCCTGACCCCGCCGCGCGCGATGACGCTGGAGCAGGCGATCGCCTATATCGACAATGACGAGATGGTGGAGGTCACCCCCGAAACCATCCGCCTGCGCAAGGCGATCCTCGACCCGAACGAGCGCAAGAAGGCGAGCCGCAAGGTCGAGGCCTGACGCCTTTACCGACAGCGCATAAACGAGCGAAGGGCGGTCCCGAACACGGGGCCGCCCTTTTTCGTGCGGCCCGGTTTCATGCTGCCGGGCGCCCGCGTTTACAAAACGTGACATTTGGTTCCGAATTTGTATGAACAACCCTCATGCAGACCGGAACCCTGATCTCACTCGCACTGTATTTCATCCTGATGATCGCCATCGGCCTTTATGCCTGGCGCAAATCGACGGACAGTTCGGAAGGCTATCTGCTGGGCGGGCGCGACCTGCATCCGGCGGTGGCCGCCCTTTCGGCGGGGGCGTCGGACATGTCCGGCTGGCTCCTGCTCGGCCTGCCGGGGGCTCTTTATGCCGCCGGGCTGGTGGAGGCGTGGATCGGCATCGGTCTGTTCATCGGTGCCTTTGCCAACTGGATCATCGTGGCGCCGCGTTTGCGCGCGCAGACGGTGGAATATGGCAATGCGCTCACCATTCCCGAATTTCTCGCCAATCGCTTCCCGGACAAGGCGATCGCCCTGCGCGTGATTTCGGCGATCATCATCGTATTGTTCTTCACCGTCTACACCGCCGCCGGCCTCGTCGGCGGGGGCAAGCTGTTCGTGACCAGCTTTGCCGGCCTGTTCGGCGATGTGGGGATGAGCGATTACATGTTCGGCATCTGGCTGACCGCCGGGGTCGTGCTGGCCTATACGATGGTCGGCGGGTTCCTTGCCGTGTCGCTGACCGATTTCGTGCAGGGCTGCATCATGGTCGTGGCGCTGATCCTGATGCCGATCGTCGTGATGACGGGCGATGGCGGGCCGTCCGCGGTCGCCGAAACGCTGCGCGGGATCGACCCTGAATTCCTGAGCCTGACGAACGGGCTGTCCATCATCGGTTTCCTGTCGGCGATTACCTGGGGTCTCGGCTATTTCGGGCAGCCGCATATCATCGTGCGCTTCATGGCGGTGCGCAGCGTGGCGGCGGTGGCCACCGCGCGCAATATCGGGATGAGCTGGATGTTCGTGTCGCTCATCGGGGCGCTCGGCGTCGGGCTGGCGGGGCGCGCCTATGCGCAGCGCAACGGCATTCCGCTCGAAGATCCCGAAACGATCTTCATCATGCTGGCCGACACCTTGTTCCACCCGCTCATCACCGGGTTCCTGCTGGCTGCGCTGCTCGCCGCGATCATGTCGACGATCAGCTCGCAATTGCTGGTTTCTTCAAGTTCGTTGACCGAGGATTTCTACCGTCTTTTCCTCCGCAAGAACGCGAGCGAGCGCGAGACGGTGAATGTCGGCCGCGTGTGTGTCCTGCTCGTGGCGCTGGCCGCGATCCTGATCGCGCGCGACCCCGACAGCGAGGTGCTCGGCCTCGTCTCCAACGCATGGGCCGGGTTCGGCGCGGCGTTCGGCCCGTTGATCGTCCTCTCGCTCACGTGGAAGCGCATGACGGGCGCGGGCGCGGTGGCGGGCCTCGTCACCGGCGCGGCGGTGGTCATCGCGTGGATCGCGCTGGGCTGGAACGCGAGTTTCCTGGGCGGCGAAGGGGTGTACGAAATCATCCCCGGCTTCATCGCGGCATGGCTGGCGATCTGGGGCGTGAGCAAGGCGACATCCGTTGGCCCTGCGAACCCCTATCGCGCCGAGATCGCCTAGACCATCGCACGCTCGCCCAGCATCAGCGCGGCATAGATCGCCGCCCCGGTGAGGAAGGGCACGAACCGGCTTTCGCGATCCTCGGGGAGTTCCTCCTTGAGCACGTTCAAAGTGATCCCGCCCGCCAGGAACGCGAAGAGAAAACCCACCACCACCGCCGGCAAGGTCACGGCCAGCCCGATGAGCCAGCCGGCGACCACTGCGGCGGATATGACCCACCGCCCCCGCGCATCATAGGCGGCGGTGTGATCCTCCCGCATGCCGAAATCGCTCGTCATGAAATGCAGGCTCATCGCCACGAAATAGAGCAGCAGCGACCACGTGCCATATTCCTCCCGGTGCATCAGCAGATAGCCGATGAGCAGGTTGAGCAGCGCATAGCTTCCCACGTGCACCCATTCGAGGTGATCCTCGATCCGGTCGCCATCGCCCGCCTTGCGCGAACGGGCGCGCGACCGTTTCACCGCGCGTTCCAGCCCGTAAAACGCCGCCAGCCCGACCAGCGCCAGCGAATAGACCAGGCTTTCGGCGAGCGAATCCCCCATCGCCAGCGCCGTGGCAAAGGCCCGTTCGTGCACGCCCAGATCGGGCAGCACGTGCAAGAACACATAGGACACCGCGATCCCGCCGGAAAAGGAAAGCCAGCGGCTGCGCGGCGCGGCGGACAGGAATTTCAACCGCCCGATGAACAGGTGAACGAGGGCAAAGACCGCCACCATCGCGGCGGTCACGAGGATATTGGGACCGTGCATCGGCCCTGACTGCCCGGTCCGGGCCCCGGAAACAAGCCCGCCACCCGGCTTGCGAAGCGGCCCTGCGATGACCATTTCGCGTGGGCAACGAAGGAAGGATCAACCATGCTGACCGAAATCACCTATCATCACGACTGGAGCGATAGCCAAATCGCGGACTGGATGGTGGAAACGCTCTCCGCCGACCTGACACAGCGTGAGGGAGAGGTGGCGGTCACCGTGCCGGGCGGCTCGACCCCGTTTCCCATCCTCGCCGCCATGGCGAAGAAGGATCTCGACTGGGCGCGGCTCGCGTTCTGGCCCGGCGACGACCGGATGGTAGACCCCGATCACGAGGCGAGCAATTTCGGCCGCCTCCGCGAAACGCTGTCGGGCACCGACGCGAAGGTCGTGCCGCTTGCCGAAGACAGCGCGCCGCCGCATTTCGCGCTCGCCTGGCTCGGCATGGGCGACGACGGGCATATCGCCTCGCTCTTTCCCAATACCGACCCGCGCATCGACGATTCCGAAACCGTCCGCCGGCTCACCCCGGACCCGCTTCCGCCCGAAGCGCCGTTCGACCGGGTCACGCTGACGCTGCCGAAACTGCTGACCGCCGAACATCTCGTCTTCGTCATTCGGGGCGAGGAGAAGCGCCGCGTTTTCGAGGCTGCGGCCAAGGGCGAAAACGACCTTCCCATTGCGCGATTGTTGCAGAATGCGCGCGCTTCGGTGACGTGCTTTGCCTGATGTGCCGCTGATCGGCCTGTTGCCGGCGGGCGTGCACCGGGCGGTGCTGCGCGTGGCGGAACAGGTCCGGCGGCGCTGGTGGCGGCTGCGCAAGCCGACCCTGCGCGGCGTCGCCATCGCGGCGTTCGACGATCGCGGGCGCGTGCTGCTCGTGCGTCATTCCTATCGCATGCGCGACGAATGGCATCTTCCGACGGGTGGATGCCGGCGCGGCGAGGAACCGATGGAGGCGGCCTTGCGCGAACTGGCCGAGGAAACCGGCCTTCGCGCTCGCGATGTGCGCGAGGTCGGCACCGATTGTTTCAACCTCCATGGCGCGACCAACAACGTGACCATCCTCGCCATCCGGGCGCAGGGAGAGGCGCAGGCCGATGGTCGCGAAATCCGCGAAATCCGCTGGGTCGACCCGGCCGCGCTTCCGCCATCCGTGCCGCAATGGGCGCGCGGCTATATCGAACAGGCGGCCGGTTGAAGAAGGCCGTCAAAGCAGGTCGAGCTGCGCCAGCGCGTCGCCCTTCTTCTTCGGCGCGACCCCTTCGAGCTTCGACAGCGTCAGCCCCATCAGCCGGATCGGCCGCGGCAAGGGCAGCAGCTCGGCAAGCAGCGCGTGGCCGATTTTCGCGAACTCCGCCTTGTCCGCCACCGGGCGGGAGAGCGAGCGAGCCCGGCTCTGAAGCGTGAAATCATTGTATTTCAGCTTGATCGTCACGGTCCGCCCGCGCGCCTTGTTATGGGTGATCCGGTCCCACACGATATCGACGATCCGGTCCACCGCCTCTGTCAATTCGCGCGGGGCGAACAAATCCTCGTGAAAGGTGCGTTCGCCGCCGACCGATTTGCGCGTGCGATGGGCGCGCACCTGCCTGAGGTCGATGCCGCGCGCCGCACGATAGAGATAATCGGCGAAACTGCCGAAATGCGCGCGCAGGAACGGAAGATCCTTTGCCGCCAGGTCGGCCCCGGTCACGATGCCGAGCCCCGCCATCTTCTTCGCGCCCACCGGGCCGATCCCGTGAAAGCGCGTCACCGGCAATTGCGCGACGAAGGCCGCCCCCTCCCCCGGCCGGATGACGCAGATGCCGTCGGGCTTGTTCTGATCCGAGGCGAGCTTTGCCAGGAACTTGTTATAGGACACGCCGGCGCTCGCGGTGAGCTGCGTATCCTCGGCGATGCGGCGGCGGATCGCCAGCGCGATGCGGGTCGCACTGCCCAGCGCATGGCGATCCTCCGTCACGTCGAGATACGCCTCGTCGAGGGAGAGCGGTTCCACCAGCGGGGTATAGTCGTGGAACACCGCGCGGATTTGCCGCGACACCTCGCGATAGACGTCGAACCGCGATTTGCAGAAGATGAGATCGGGGCACAGCCGCTGCGCCGTAACCGACGGCATGGCGGACCGCACGCCGAACCTGCGCGCTTCGTAACTCGCCGCCGCGACCACGCCGCGCCCGCTCGACCCGCCGACGGCGACGGGGCGTCCGCGCAATTCGGGATGGTCGCGCTGTTCCACGCTGGCAAAGAATGCGTCCATGTCAATATGGATGATCTTGTGCAGCCCTGCGGCTTCGCTTTCGTCCTCCGCATCCGGCGAATCGGGAATATCGTCGCGGTCCGCGGTCATGTCGCGTTTTAATCATAGCGGCTCGCGCTTGCAAAAACCGACCGGCGACTATGCGATAATGGGGCTTGTGCGAAAGGATCAAACGGGCGCAAAGGCAGGGTGTGACCCTTTTCAAGAAGAAACCGATCGTGTTGGGCGATGTCGAATTCGTCGCGATGCTCGCGATGATGATGGCGTTGCAGGCGCTGGGCATCGACACGATGCTGCCCGCGCTCGGCCAGATTGCATCGGACCTGGGCACGCGCGACCCCAATGACCGGCAGCTTGTCGTTTCGACCTATCTTCTGGGCATGGGTATCGGGGCGCTGGCGTTCGGCTTTCTCGCCGATCGGTTCGGGCGCAAACCCGTGCTGCTGGCCGGGATCGCGTGCTATTGCGCGCTCAGCTTCGCCTGTGTGCTGGCGGAGGATTTCGGCGTGATGCTGGTCCTGCGTTTCTTTCACGGGGTGGTTTCGTCGGCGGGCGGCGTGGTGGCCAATGCGGTCGTGCGCGACCGGTTCGAAGGCGACCGCATGGCGCGCACCGTGTCGCTCATCGCGATGGTGTTCATGATCGTCCCTATCCTGGCCCCCACGGTTGGGCAGGGGATCCTGCTCATCGCCGACTGGCGCTGGATCTTCGGTCTTCTGGCGGGATTGTCGGGGCTGATGTTCGTGTGGACCGGGCTGCGCCTGTCGGAAACGCTGGCGCCCGAAGACAGGCAGCAATTGCAGCCCCGCCGTATCGCGCATAATTTCCGCCTCGTACTCACCAACCGGGATGCGCTTGGCTATGTCTTTGGCGCGATGCTGGTGTTCGGCGGGCTCTATGGCTTCATCAACATGAGCGAACAGCTGATCGGCGGGCATTTCGGGCAGGGGCGGCGTTTCCCGCTGATCTTCGGGCTGCTGGCGGTGTCGATGGCGGCGACCAATTTCATCAACTCGCGCATCGTCGAACGGTTCGGCGCCCGCCCGGTCAGCCATGTCGCGCTGCTGATCTTCGTGGCGTCGGGCGGCGGGCAATGGGCGGCAGCGACGTTCTATCCCGATTCGCTGGCGCTGTTCCTGCCGTTCATGATGGTGAACATGGCGCTGATCGGTTTTCTCGGCGCGAATTTCAGCTCGATCGCGCTGCAGCCTTTCGCCCGGATCGCGGGCTCGGCCTCCTCGCTACAGACGTCGATCCGGGTGGGCGGCGGCGCGCTTCTGGGCGGAATCATCGGCGCGGCCTATAATGGCACGGCGCAGCCGCTGGGCGCGGCGCTCTTCCTCCTCAGCGCATCGGGCCTCCTGCTCGTGCTGATCAGCGAGAATTTCCGTCTTTTCCGCCGGCGCAGCGCGAAGATCGAGTTGGTCTGACCCCGCTTCAATCGGTGGCGAAGGCGAAGGGCACGCCGGTCTCGCGATTTTCGTCGGGGCGCATTTCGCGGCCGATCGGCGGCGCGGCGCGGGCGATGCAATGCGGCCGGTGACACAGGTGACAGGCAACGCCAATGGGCGTCGGCGCCATGTCCAGCCCTCGCGCATAGACGAGCCGCTCGGCATGTTCCGCCGCGCAGGTCAGCGCCACGGCCCGCAGCGCACGCGGCGCATCATGCGCCCCGCCGCCCGCCGCCACGGTCCGCGCGATGGAAAAGAACCGCTGCCCATCCGGCAGTTCGAGCGATTGCGTCACCACCTGCCCCGGCGTGCGAAAGGCCGAATGCACGTTCCATAGCGGGCACGATCCCCCCGCCCGCGCAAACGGAAACCCCGCCCCGTCGAGCCGTTTGGACACATTGCCCGCCTCGTCCACGCGGAGGAAGAAGAACGGCACGCCTTCCTCCCCGCTGCGGCCCATGGTGGTCAGCCGATGGGCGATCTGTTCGAAACTGCATCCGAACAGGCGCGAGAGAATCTCGATATCGTGCAGATGTTCGCGCGACGCCCGCAGGAACGCGCGATACGGCATCAGCACCGCCGCGGCCCAGTAATTGGCGAGCGCGCGCCGGGCCATGCGCTGCGCATTTTCGCCGGTAAAGCGCCCCTCGGACAATTGCGCGGAAATCGCCTGCCGCGCCTCCAGCAGGGCGAGTTGCAGCGCGAGTTGATAGCGCCGCCCCGACACGTCGAGCCTGTCGGAAATCAGCACCTGTTCCCGGTGCCGGTCGTGCCAGCGCAGCGCGCCCAGCATCACCGCCGGATCGACGAAACGCACCTTGCGCCCGTGCTTGCTGCCGAGCCTGTCCACCAGCGCGGCAAGATCGGGCGCGCCCTTGCCCATCTCGCGCGCCGCCGCCTCCGCCGCCTCGTCCAGCAGGGGGAAGCAATTGCGCCGTGCGGCGAGGAACGCGCGCGCCTCGCCCACGGGGTCGGGCAGGGTTTCATCGATCCCGTGGGCCTGCCGCTGCGCAAGGGTCATCTGCTCCTCGCTGAACGCGGTGTGGAGCCGCAGGAACGCCTCGGCAAAGCCGGGATAGCTCGTCGCGATATCCGCGATGTCGAGTGCGGGCAGGTCGATGTCGGTGAACATCGGCTCGCGAAGGATACCCTTGAGCCGCTTGCCCAGCTCCTCGCTCCCGTCGTCGGCGAGGCTGGCGATGTCGATCTTGTAGGTTGCGGCAAGGCGGAGCAGCAGTTCGGCCGTCACCGGACGCTGATTGCGTTCCATCAACGCGACATAGGATGCGCTGATCTCGAGGTCGGCGGCCATGTTCGCCTGCGTCAGCCCAAGGTCGCGCCGCACCCGTTTCAGGCGCGGGCCCATGAACAATGCCTTGCGTGTCACGACGGTTCTCCCTGGCGGCGATGGCGGTTCGCCCTGTCCACAACCTTACAACAATACACGCGCCGTTTGTAAAGTTTGACATGGTGACACCGCGCGCAATGTCGCCGTCCGCCCCATGTCGGCATCACTGTGGACAGACACCAAATTCACCGAGGGATCGATCATGGGTTACCAGAACACAATCGCCGGAATGCAGGACACCATCGCGGGCAATGGCGCGCCATGGGCCGCCATCGATGCGCAGAGCGCGGCCCGCATGCGCCTGCAGAACCGGTTCCGTACCGGGCTCGACATTGCAAAGCATACCGCCGCGATCATGCGCCGCGACATGGCCGCCTACGATGCCGACCCGGCGCAATATACGCAGTCGCTTGGCTGCTGGCACGGGTTCATCGCGCAGCAGAAGATGATCAGCATCAAGAAGCATTTCGGCAGCATGAAGGGGCGCTACCTCTACCTCTCAGGCTGGATGGTCGCCGCCTTGCGCAGCGAATTCGGCCCGCTCCCGGATCAGTCGATGCATGAAAAGACCAGCGTTCCCGCGCTGATCGAGGAGATCTACACCTTCCTGAAGCAGGCCGATGCGCGCGAGCTCGGCATGATGTTCCGCGATCTCGACACCGCGCGCGAGGCCGGTGACACGGTCGAGGCGAAGCGGCTCGAACATGCCATCGACAATTACGAGAGCCATGTCGTGCCGATCATCGCCGACATCGACGCAGGCTTCGGCAATGCGGAGGCGACCTATCTGCTCGCCAAGCAGATGATCGAGGCGGGCGCCTGCGCGCTGCAGATCGAGAACCAGGTTTCGGACGAGAAGCAATGCGGCCACCAGGATGGCAAGGTCACCGTTCCGCACGAGGATTTCCTGCAGAAGATCCGCGCGATCCGTTACGCCTTCCTCGAAATGGGCGTGGATGACGGCATCATCGTCGCGCGCACCGATTCGCTGGGTGCCGGGCTGACGAAGCAGATCGCCTATACGCAGGAGGAAGGCGACCTCGGCGATCAGTACAACAGCTTCCTCGATTGCGAGGAGGTCGACCCCGCCAGCATCCGTAACGGCGATGTCTTCCTCAGCCGCGAGGGCAAGCTGCTGCGCCCGCGCCGCCTGCCGTCGAACCTGTATCAGTTCCGCGCCGGATCGGGCGAGGACCGGGTCGTGCTCGACTGCATCACCAGCCTTCAGAACGGCGCCGACCTGCTCTGGATCGAAACGGAGAAGCCGCATGTCGAACAGATCGCCGGCATGGTCGACCGCATCCGCGAGGTCGTGCCCGATGCAAAGCTGGTCTACAACAATTCGCCCAGCTTCAACTGGACGCTGAACTTCCGTCAGCAGGTGTTCGATGCATGGGAAGCCGACGGCCGTGATGTGACGCCATACGACCGCGCCCGGTTGATGAGCGCCGATTACGACGCGACCGAGCTTGCCGCCGAAGCGGACGAGAAGATCCGCACGTTCCAACGCGACGCGGCGGCACGGGCCGGGATTTTCCACCATCTCATCACCCTGCCGACCTATCACACCGCTGCGCTGTCGACCGACAATCTGGCGAAGAAATATTTCGGAGAGGCGGGCATGCTGGGTTACGTCAAGGGCGTGCAGCGCAAGGAAATCCGCGAGGGTATCGCCTGCGTGAAGCATCAGAACATGTCGGGCAGCGACATCGGCGACGATCACAAGGACTATTTCGCAGGCGAAGCCGCGCTGAAGGCCGGCGGTGCCAACAACACCATGAATCAATTCGCCGCATAAGGCACAGCGAAGGAGAAAATATCATGACCGAAGACACCAAAACCGCCGAACGCCCCCGCGCGATTTTCTCGAACTCCGATTTTCCCTTGCTGAAGACAGCGGTTGCGGCCTATGCGCGCAATTGCGAGGATCCGGCGGAATCGCAGAAATACGCCAACCTGCTGCACCGGCTCGGCCGCGCGGGATAAGAGGGGAAAACCCCCACCGCACAGGCTGGATCCTTGGGGAGAGGATGCCCCACCGTTGCACGACAGCGCGCGAACCACCCGGTTCGCGCGCTGTTTCATTGGGGCCGTCGACCGGCGTGCGGCGGAAAATTTCGCCCCGGCATGAATTCATCGCTGACGAAGGCGGGCCGGATATGCTTTACGCAGGGGCGCACCCGGTTCGGGCACGAATGGCCACCGCGCCCGTTCGCTGTTCGACCGCCCGTTTCCCGCGCCCGCCGCACACCGGCATCGCGGCGCCCAGATTCGAAAGAGCCCGACATGACCAGCCCCTCCCCCCTCGACCCCGCGACCCATCGCGATCTGCGCGTGCGCACCGGCGCATCGGACGATCTTGGCGATGGCATCATGGCGTGCCTCGCCGTGCCGAGCGAGTTTCGCCGGGTGCAGGATTGCTTCCCCATCCTGTTCCGCCTCGACGTGGAACGCGACAGCTTCGATGCGATCGCCTTGTTCGGGTTCGAGGCGGGCGAGAACCTGTTCGTCGTAAACGGCGAATGGGACGCATCGTACAAACCGCTCGCCATGGATGTGCAGCCGTTCCTGATCGGGCGGTCGGGCGATGGCGAGGATCGCGACGAATTGCAGGTCGACCCCGCCCATCCGCGCATCGCCGGCGCGGAGGAGGCGCAGGGCGTGCGCGTGTTCGAGGACGACGGCGCGGCAACCCCGTTCCTGGAATCGGTGCGTGAAAAGCTTGCCGCGCTCGACGCGGGCTATCGCGATTCGTCGGGGTTCTTCGATGCGCTGCGTCGACACGACCTGCTCGAACCGTTCACGCTCGACATCACCTTCGCCGACGGCAGCGTGCAGCAGCTCGACGGCTATCACGCCATTAACGAGGAACGGCTGCGCCTGCTCGACGGGGCGGGGCTTGGCGGGCTTCACATCGACGGCCATCTCGAACCGCTGTTCATGGCGCTGGCGTCGCTGTCGCGGATCGGGGCGCTGATCGACCGGCGCAATGCGCGGATCGCGGCTGGCTGAGGCCGTGGCGGGCGGGGCACGCGGAAATCGCGCGCCCCGTTTACCCCGTTACGGCGCGGGCGTTTCGACCGCGCCGAACCCGCCACCCAGCGCGACGAACAGGTTCACGTCGTTCTGGTAAAGCGCGCGCCGGGTGGACAGCAATTGCTGCTGCGCCGAAAACAGGCTGCGTTCCGCGTCCAGCACTTCGAGATAATCGGCCACCCCTTCGCGATAGCGCAGCCGGGCGATGCGCGCGATCCGCTGCTGCGCTGCGACGCCGCGCTGCAACGTCTCGACCTGCTCGGCGAGATAGCGGCGCCCGGCAAGTCCGTCCGACACCTCGCGGAACGCGGTCTGCACCGTGCGGTCGTAGGTGGCGAGCAGTTCCGCCTCCGTTGCGCGGGCAAGCGCGAGATTGGCATCGCGCTGTCCGTTGTCGAAGATCGGCAGGCTGATCGACGGTCCGAACGTCCAGGTGAGCGCATCGCCCGGATCGAACAATCCGCCAATGTCGGCAGAGGCGAGCCCCGCCGTCCCGGTGAGCGAAATGCTGGGGAAGAACGCGGCGCGCGCGGCCCCGATGTCGGCCCGCGCGGCGCGCAGCGTTTCCTCCGCCGCGACGATGTCGGGCCGGGCGAGCAGCAGGTCCGACGGCAGGCCCGCGTCGATGCGCACCGGCGCCGCCTGCGCGTCCAGCGAGAGCCCGTCGGGCAGCGACGGTGGCAGTCGCCCACCCACGAGCACCTGCAGCAGATTGCGCAATTGCGCGGCGTTCAGCTCCTCCGCCGCAAGCTGCTGCTGCGCCGAGGTCAGCAGGCTCTCCGCCTGCCGGTACGGGAGGCCGGACGTCACCCCCGCATCGAGCCGCAGCGCCGCGATGCGCAAGCCTTCCGCCCGGCTTTCCACGGTCTGCTCGGCAAGCGCGATCTGCTCGCCGCTCTCGATCAGCTCGAAATAGCGGCTCGCGACATCGGCGATGAGCGAGAGATAGAACGAACGCTGCGCCGCGACGGTGGACAGGTAACGCGCGCGCGCCGCCTCGCTCTGATTGGCGACGCGGCCCCAGAAATCGAGCTCGAACGCGCTCGCCCCGATGCCGATGTCGTACCGATCGAGCGTGACGGAGCCGGAGGCCGGCGTGCCCGCGCCGACCGGCTGCGTCCCCAGCGGGATGCGGGTGCGCGTGGCCGAACCGGTGGCGACGACCTGCGGCAGGCGGTCCGCATTCTCGATCCGGTAACGTGCGCGCGCCTGCTCGATCCGCGCGGTCGCGGCGACGAGGTCGCGATTGTTTTCAAGCGCGCTGGTGATCAGCACCTGAAGCCGCGGATCGGTCAGATATTCGCGCCACCCCAGCCGCGAAGCCACGACCGACCCGTCGGGGCGATAGGCATGGTCGTAACCTGCGGGCACGGCGGGTTCGGGACGAACATGTTCGGGCGCGAGATTGACGCAGCCCGACAATGCACTCGCCGCAAGCCCTGCGATCAGAAGCTTTTTCATGCGCGTTCCTCCGCCGCTTCGGCATCGTGCGGCCCGGCCCCGACGGGTTGCTTCCGGCTGATGTAGCGCCGCACGAGCAGGTAGAGCACGGGGATGAGGAAAATGCCGAGCGCGGTGGCGAAGATCATGCCGCCCATGACGCCCGTGCCGACCGCCTGCCGGCTGGCCGCGCCGGCCCCCGACGACAGCACCAGCGGCACCATGCCCAGGATGAACGCGAGCGAGGTCATGATGATCGGGCGCAGACGCAACCGGGCCGCGGCCTTCACCGCCTCCAGCGGCGATTTGCCCGCCTCTTCCTCCTCGATCGCGAATTCCACGATCAGGATCGCGTTCTTTGCCGCAAGGCCAATGATGGTGATGAGGCCGACATTGAAATAGATGTCGGCGCTGTAACCGCGGGCCCATGTGAAGATCACCGCACCCAGAATGCCCATCGGCACGATCAGCAGCACCGAGACCGGCACCGCCCAGCTTTCGTAGAGCGCCGCGAGCAACAGGAACACGATGAGCGCGGAAAGCCCGAGCAGCAGGCCGATCTGCCCCGATGCCTGCTGTTCCTCGAACGACAGGCCGGTCCATTCATACCCGATCCCCTCGGGCAATTCCTGCGCCAGCCGCTCCATCTCGGCGAGTGCGGCGCCCGAGGCATAGCCTTCGGCCGCCTCGCCCGAAAGCGTCATCGCGGGATAGCCGTTGTACCGGGCGAGCGCCGGCGGCGCGGCGGTCCATGTCGCGTCGGCAAAGGCGCTGAACGGGACGAGGTCGCCCTGCGCATTGGGGATGCGCAGCGCCAGAATGTCCTCGGGCGAACGGCGGCTGTCGCTGTCGGCCTGCGCGAGCACCTGCAGCACGCGGCCCTGCCGGTTGAAGTCGTTGACATAGGCCGAGCCGAAATTGATCGCCAAAGCGTTGTTCACATCGCTCATCGAAAGGCCGAGCGCGCGGACCTGCAACCGGTCGATGTCGAGCGCGACCTGCGGAGCGGGCTGCTGGTCTTCGGGCCGAAGATTGGCGATCACCGGGCTTTGCGACGCGGCGGCGAGCAGCTGATCCCGCGCCGAGGTCAGCACGTCCCGGCCAAGTCCGGCGCGATCCTCCAGCTTCATGGAAAAGCCGCTTGCATTGCCGAGTGCGCTGATCGGCGGGGGCTGCACCGGAAAGGCCAGCGCATCGTCGATCGTCATCAGGAACCCGCCCAGCCGTTCGGCAATGGCGGCCGCGGAATGTTCGCCGCCGCCCCGCTCGCTCCAGTCGTTGAACACGGTGAACATCATCGCGTTGTTCTCACCCTGCCCGAAAAAGCTGTAGCCGTGGATCGTGACGACGTCGCGGACCTCCTCCTGCTGAGCCCAGAAATCCTGGATCCGTTCGACGGCGGCATCGGTCCGCTCCGCCGTGCTGCCGGCGGGCGCCTGCACCACGGTGATGAGATAGCCCTGATCCTCCGTCGGGAGGAAACCGCCGGGAAGACGCGTGAACAGGAACCCCGTCACCACCACCAGCGCGCCGAACACGGCCAGCGCCCGCAGGGGCCGCGACAGGATCTTGTCATTCGTGCGGGTATAGCGGCGCGTGGTCCGATCGAACCAGCGGTTGAACTTTTCGAGCACCCGGCCCGCGCGTCCCGTGACCCGGCGAACCTTCCCGCGCCAGCCGGCGGGCGCATCCTGCGTATCGTCGGCCGCATTTTCCGCCGACCCGTTGCGCCCCGGTTTCAGGAAGTGCGCGCACAGCGCCGGCGTCAGCACGAGCGCCATCACGGCGGAAAAGAAGATCGAGATCGCAAGCGTGACGGCGAATTGCCGGTAGATTCCGCCCGTCGATCCGGGGAAGAACGCCATCGGCACGAACACCGCGACCAGCACGAGCGTGATGCCGATGATGGCGCCGGTGATCTGGTCCATCGCCTTGCGCGTGGCGGGAATGGGGCCAAGCCCTTCCTCGTGCATGATGCGTTCGACATTCTCGATCACGACGATGGCGTCGTCGACGAGGATACCGATGGCCAGCACCATCCCGAACAGCGTCAGCACGTTGATCGAGAAGCCGAACATCAGCAATCCGGCACAGGCCCCCGCAAGCGCGATCGGCACGACCAGCGTCGGGATCATCGTCGCACGCCAGTTCTGAAGAAACAGAAACATCACGAGGAACACGAGGATCATCGCCTCGACGAGGGTCTTGACCACCTCCTCGACCGAAAGCGCGACGAAGGGCGTCGTGTCATAGGGGATCGACCAGGCGACATCGTCGGGAAGGTTCTGCCCGATCTGCGCCATGCGGTCGCGCACGCCCTCGGCCGTGGAGAGCGCGTTCGCCCCCGTGGCGAGCTGCACCGCCATGCCGGCCATCGGTTGTCCGTTGAGTTCGGCAACGCGGGTATAGCTCTGCGCGCCAAGTTCCACGCGCGCCACGTCGCGAAGCCGCACCGCGGCGGCCCCGGTGGTGGAGCGCAGGATGATGTTCTCGAACTCCTCCACCCGGGTAAAGCGGCCCTGCGTGCGGATATTGGCCGTAATCTGCTGCCCCTCCATCACCGGTGCGGCGCCGATGGAGCCGCCCGCAGCCTGGCTGTTCTGTTCCGAGATGGCGGCGACGACCTGGCTCGGCGCGATGCCGTAGGACGCCAGCGCATCGGGATCGAGCCAGATCCGCATGGCATAGGGCGAACCGAACAGCTGCACATCGCCGACACCTTCGACGCGGCGCAATTCGTCCACGACCCGGACCGAGGCGATATTGCCCAGCTCGACATTGTCCGTCCCACCCGATTTCGACGTCAGCGCGACAATCATGAGAAAGCCGGAATTGGCCTGGCGCACGGTGATGCCCTGCCGCCGGACGGCTTCGGGAAGGCGCGCCTCGACCGTGGAGAGCCGGTTCTGCACCTCCGTCTGCGCGATGTCGATGTCGGTGCCCGATTCGAAGGTGAGCGTGATGCTGGCCGACCCGTTGGAGGAGCTGCTCGACGCCATGTAGAGGAAGCCTTCGACCCCGTTCATCTGCTGTTCGATGACCTGGGTGACGTTTTCCTCGAGCGTTTGCGCATCGGCGCCGGGATACACCACCGAAATGGACAGCGATGGCGGGGCGACCGACGGATATTGCTCGATCGGGAGCGCGCGCAGGGCGATGAACCCCGCGAGCAGGATGAAAAGCGATACGACCCATGCGAAGACGGGCCTGTCGATGAAAAAGCGTGACACCTGGGCTTACTCCGCCTGCGACCGGGGCCGGGCGGTGGCCGCCGCCCCGCCGCGTTCGCCGGCGGCATCGGTGCGGGTCGCGGCGGGCGCGGGGGTTGCCGGCCGCGGCGCGGGCGCGTTCTTCGGCGTGGGTGCAACGGGCATGCCGGGGCGCAGTTTTTGCAGATTATTGGTGATGATCTCGTCGCCGGGTTCCAGGCCCGACGTCACGATCCACTTGCCGTCGACCATCTCGCCCAGCTCCACGGGCCGCGCCATCACCGTATCGTCCGGCGATACGAGCAGGACGCTGCCGCCCGTCTCGCCGATGTTCACGACCGATTGCGGCACCGCGATCGCATTGTTGACATCGCCGACCCGGAAACGGCCGCGCACGAATTCGCCGGGCTGCAACAGCCGGTCGGGATTGGCGAAGCGGGCACGCAGCGCAACCGTGCCGGTTTCCGCATCGACCGAGAAATCGAGGAAATCGACAAGGCCGGGCACGCCATATTCGGTCCCGTCGGGCAGGGTCAGGTAAACCTCGATCTGCTCCCCATCGGCAAAGTCGAGCTCGCCCGAGGCGATGCGGCGGCGGATCGTCTGCAATTCCGATACCGATTGCGAGAACGTGACATAGACCGGGCTGACCTGCTCGATGCGGGTCATCAACGTGCCCTCCGCCTGGCTGACGAGCGCGCCTTCGGTCACCTGCGCGCTGCTCGCCCGGCCCGAGATCGGCGCGCGCACGGTGGTGTAGCCCAGTTGCAGCGAGGCGGACTGAAGCTGTGCCTGGATCTGTGCGACATTGGCCGCCGCCTCGCGCGATGCGGCCAGGGCGGCGTCGTATTCCTGCCGGCTGATGGCGTTTTCATCGACCAGCGGACGATACCGCTCGACGACGGCGCGGGCGTTTGCCGCGGTCGCGCGGGCGCGCTGCAACGCGGCCTCGGTCTGATTATAGCTGGCGCGCAATTCGGCCGGGTCGATCCGAAAGAGCGGCTGCCCCTCGCGCACGTCGGTGCCTTCCTCGTAAAGGCGGCTCTGCACGATGCCGGTCACGCGGGCCCGGACCTCGGCCGTGCGGATGGATTCGACACGCCCCGGCAATTCGACGATGTTGGGCACGGCCTGCGCCTCGACAATGAGGGTTTCGACCGGGATCGCCTGCGGCTGCGGCGGGGACTCGCTCCCACAACCGGAAAGGGCCACGACGGCGGCGACGAGAAAGGATTTGATTTTCAAGGATTATGCCCAGCTATTGTGCAAATGCGAGATATGTAATAATCATTACATAAGAATAAGGCAATGGGGATCGTAAGGTGAACGAGGAGAATTGTCCGGCAGGGTGCGAGGCCGGCGCCGTCGATGGCCGGCTGCGCGCCCGTCACGACGCCTTTATCGAGGCGGCGCGCGCGCTCTTTGCCGAAAAGGGGTTCGAGGCGACGGCCTTGTCCGATGTGGTCAAACAGGCGGGCGGATCGCTGACCACGCTTTACAAGCTTTTCGGGAACAAGGACGGGCTGCTGGCCGCGGTGGTGCTTCGCGCGCCCGATTCCGGTGAACAGATCGTGACGTCGGTCGCGGCGCTCGATCTCCCGCTCGACGAAAAGCTTCGCGTGCTCGCGCAGCGATTGTCGGCCCATATGCTCGACCCTGGGACCATGGCGATGTGGCGCATCGTCATCGGGCGCAGCATCGAGGACCCCGCCTTTGCCCAAGCCTTTCACGAGGCTCTCCTGTACAAGCTGCGGACCCGCCTCGCCCAGCTTTTCAGCGAGGTCGAGGCGGGCGGGCAATCGCTTGCCGCGCCGCCCGCGCTGCTCGCCCGCGTGTTTTTCAGCATCGTCTTTCACGAATTCCAGATCGAGGCGATTACCGGCGGGCCCCACTTCGCCAGCGGCGCGCTCGACCTCGACGAACGGGTCGATTTCTTCCTGCGCGGCGCGGGCATCGTGCCGGCGGCACCGGGCGCGCCCTCCGGCAATGATGACAGCGGAGCCGCTTCGGGCTAAGGCGGCGAAAAGGTTTCATCCGAGAGGATCGCCGATGAAAGGAAACAATCCGATGCGTCTCGCGCTCGTCCCCCTGTTGCTCGCCACCGCCGCCTGCGCGGGGCATACCGCTCCCTCCCCCGCCACCGCGCCGATCGCCCCGGTTGCGCCGGCCTCCGACGGATATGCCCTCGATACGCAGCTCGGCAAGCTGGCGGTGATCGACATGGCGCCCGACACCGCGTTCCTGAATGCGGAGGAACGCGATGTCGTGAACCTCCTCATCCAGGCGTCGGACCTGATGGACGAGATCTACCTGCGGCAGCGCGATCCGAACAATCCCGCCGTGCGCGCCGCCATCGCGGCCAGCGACCGGCCCGACCGCGATCTCCTGCTCGAAATGTTCGACCGCAATTTCGGGCAATATGACGCGATCGAGGAATTGCACCCGTTCTTCGGCGGCACGCCGATGCCCGAGGGTGCGGGCTTCTACCCCGCCGACATGACGCGCGCCGAATTCGACGCCTATGTCGCGGCCCACCCGGATCAGGCCGACGCGCTGCGCAGCCCCTATACCGTCGTGCGGCGCGAGGGCGACCGGCTCGTCGCGGTGCCCTATTCGGTGGCCTATCGCGAATGGCTGGAACCGGCGGCGCGCCTGCTCGAACAGGCATCCGCGCGGACGAGCAACGCCAGCCTCAAACGCTTCCTCGCGCTGCGTGCGAAGGCGTTCCGCACCGACGATTATTTCGAGAGCGAGCTTGCCTGGATGGATCTGTCCGGCACGCCGATCGAGGTCGCGATCGAGCCGTACGAGGTCTATACCGACCGGCTTTACGGCACGAAGACCGCGTTCGAAAGCTTCGTCACGTTGAAAGACCCGGAGGAATCCGCCGCGCTCGACCGGTACAAGGGCTATCTGCGCGACATGGAAGCGAACCTGCCGATCGAGGATCGCTACAAGAATTTCAGCCGCGGTTTCGAAAGCCCCATCGCGGTCGCCGAACAGATCCATGGCGGCGGCGACAACGTGCCGGGCGTGCAGACCATCGCCTTCAACCTGCCCAATGACGAGCGTGTGCGCGAGGCGAAGGGCGCGAAGAAGGTGATCCTGTCCAACGTGCTGGGCGCGAAATACGATCGCATCCTGTCGCCGATGGCGCCGCTCGTGCTCATGCCGCAGCAGGCGGGGATGGTCGCGCGCAAATATATGCAGCTGTCGACGTTGTTCCACGAATTGTCGCACAGCCTCGGGCCGGGCACGATCACCGTGGATGGCCGCCAGACCACGGTGAACGAGGAATTGCGGGATCAATATTCCGCGCTGGAGGAGGCGAAGGCCGACGTCATGGGCGTGTGGAACCTCCTCTACATGATGGAGCGGGGCGAATTGCCGGCGGCGGAAAAATCGCAGCTTTTCGCGACCTACATGGCCGGGATCTTCCGTTCGGTGCGCTTTGGCGTGCAGGAGGCGCACGGCAAGGGCGCGGCGCTCCAATACGGCTATCTCAAGGACAAGGGCGCCTTTGCCTTCGATCCCGGCTCGGGGCGCTTCGTCATCGACGACGCCGCGATGGAGGCGGGTTTGCGCGACCTCCTCCACGATCAGCTCATGCTGCAGGCGCGCGGCGATTATGCGGGCACGAAGGCATTCTTCGACCGCTGGGCGGTTCTGGACGAACCGGCGCGGCGGGTGATCGGCACGATGGATGCGATCCCGGTCGACATCGTCCCGGTGTATCCCGAACGCATCTGATGTGACCGGAAAAGCACGCGAGGCGCGCATCGTTCATCGCGGATACGGGGCGGTTTCGATATAGGACATCGGACCGGCCCCGTTCGCATGGCCCTTGCGGATGGCCCCGGTGTCGCCATCTTCTGCGGCGGCGACGGTATTCGCGATGGGACGTATGAATGATGGAACTGTCGGAAAACAGGGTGCGCGACGCATCGCGTGGTGACGTGACGGATCGTGGCGGCATGGCGCCCGCCCGCGCGCGTCCGGTCATTGCCGACGATCGCGACATGTTGCGGCTCGCCGCGACGCTGGCGCGCGATCTGGCGCGGCACGATGCGCGCATCTACTGGGCCGACATGCTGGGGTCTGCCTTCGTCGGCTATGCCGCGCTCTTCGGTGCGATCGTGGTCGATGGCGTGGCGGCGCGCGTGCTGCTCGGCCTTGCCGCCATCCTCGCGCTCTATCGCGCCGTCAGTTTCATTCACGAACTCAGCCACATGAAGGAGGATTCCGTGCCCGGTTTCCGGCTGGCTTGGAATACGCTCGTCGGTGTGCCTTTGATGGTGCCGTCCTTCATGTACGAAGAGGTGCATACGCAGCACCACGCCCGCACCCGTTACGGCACGGCGGAGGACCCCGAATATCTGCCGCTCGCGCTGATGAAGCCGTGGACCTTGCCGTTGTTCGTGGTGATGGCGCTGCTGCTGCCGGTCGGGCTGATCCTGCGGTTCGGGGTGCTGGCCCCGTTGTCGGCGCTTTTCCCGCCGGTGCGGCGGTTCGTGCGCGAACGGTTTTCCGCGCTCGCGATCAATCCCGCCTATCGCCGCCGCGCGCCGGCGGACACGCTGCGCCGCCGGTGGATCGCGCTCGAAACAGGGGCCTGCCTGTGGGCCTGGGCGCTCATCGGGAGCGTGTTCGTGTTCGGGTGGGTGCCGCTCGCCTGTTTCCTCGCCGTGCATTCGGGGATCAGCGTGCTCAACCAGCTGCGCACGCTCGTCGCGCATCTGTGGGAGAACGAGGGCGAGGCGCTGTCCGTGACGGCGCAATATCTCGATTCGGTGAATGTCCCGCCGCCCAGCGCGCTGGCCCCGCTCTGGGCGCCGGTGGGCTTGCGCTATCACGCGCTGCATCATCTCCTGCCGAGCGTGCCCTATCACAACCTCGGCCGCGCGCACGCCCACATGGCACGCGAGCTGGAGGCCGCCTCGGTCTATAACAGGGCGAGCTATCCCGGCATGATGCCACTCGTCGGGAAGATCGCGCGCAGCACGATGCGGCCTGTGCGCTGACGCCTCGCCGCCGCGGGCGGGTCGGGCTGGGCACAAGTCCACTGGACAAGCGACGCGCACGCGGGCCATAGCGGCCCGCATGCACGACATTCGCCTGATCCGGGACAATCCTGAACAATTCGACGCCGCCCTCGCCCGCCGGGGGGCCGGTCCCGCCGCCGCGCAGATCCTCGCGCTTGACGAGGAACGGCGCAAGGTGACCACCGCGATGCAGGACGGGCAGAGCCGCCGCAACGAGGCGTCCAAGGCCATCGGCAAGGCGATGGGACAGGGCGATACCGAAACCGCCGAACGGCTGAAGGCCGAGGTTGCCGCGCTCAAACAATCGCTGCCGCATATGGAAGCGGAGGAGCGGGCGCTGAATGAGCAGCAGGCCGCCATGCTCGCAGCCCTCCCCAACCTGCCCGCCGACGATGTCCCCGCCGGTCAGGACGAAAGCGACAATGTCGAGCTTTCGCGCCACGGCACCCCGCGCGAATTCGCCTTCACCCCGCGCGAACACGCCGATTTCGCGCCCGCGCTGGGCATGGATTTCGAAACCGGCGCGGACATTGCCGGCGCGCGTTTCACCTTCATGCGCGGACAGATGGCGCGGCTGAACCGGGCATTGGGTGCCTTCATGCTCGACATGCAGACCGCCGCGGGCTTCACCGAATGCGCGCCGCCGCTGCTCGTCCGGGACGAGGCCGTGTTCGGCACGGGCCAGCTCCCCAAATTTTCGGAGGATCTGTTTCAGACCACCGATGGCCGCTGGCTCATCCCGACGGCGGAGGTATCGCTGACCAATGCGGTGCGCGACCGCATCGTGGAGGCGGATGCCCTGCCCATCCGCATGACCGCGCTCACCCCCTGTTTCCGGTCGGAGGCAGGTTCGGCGGGGCGCGACACGCGCGGCCTCATCCGGCAGCACCAGTTCGACAAGGTGGAGCTCGTCGCGATTACCGCCCCCGATGCATCGGACGCCATGCACGAGGCTATGACGCAGGCGGCAGAGGCGGTGCTCCGCGCGCTCGACCTGCCCTATCGCAAGATGTTGCTGTGTGCGGGCGACATGGGCGCCACCGCGCGCAAGACCTACGATCTGGAGGTCTGGCTGCCGGGACAGAACGCCTATCGCGAGATTTCCTCGATCAGCAATTGCGGCGCATATCAGGCCCGCCGGATGAACGCCCGCTTCCGCCCCGACGGCGCAAAGAAAACGGAATTCGTCCACACGTTGAACGGGTCGGGCCTCGCCGTCGGGCGCACGCTGGTGGCGATCCTCGAAAACGGACAGCAGGAGGACGGATCGGTCATCCTGCCGGACGCGCTGCGCCCCTATACCGGCGGCATGACGAAACTGGAGATCGAAGGCTGATGCGCATATTGCTCACCAATGACGATGGCATTCATGCGCCGGGACTGGGCGTGCTGGAACGCATCGCGCGGCAATTGTCGGACGACATCTGGATCGTCGCCCCGGCGGAGGAACAGTCGGGCGCGGGCCATTCGCTCACGCTCAACCGCCCGGTGCGGCTGCGCCAGCATGACGAGCGCCGCTTTTCGGTCAGCGGCACGCCCACCGATTCGGTCACGATGGCGCTGCGCAAGGTAATGCCGGAAAAACCCGATCTCATCCTGTCCGGCGTCAATCGCGGCGCCAATCAGGGCGACGACATCACCTATTCCGGCACCGTCTCCGCCGCCATTGAAGGCACGCTCGCCGGCATCCGCTCCATCGCGCTGTCGCAAATCTATGCCAAGGGGAAAGGCGGCGATGTATCGTTCGACGCGGCGCAGCAATGGGGTGCGCGCGCACTGCGGCCGCTGCTCGACATGGAGTTTTCCGAACGCACGCTGGTCAACGTGAACTTTCCCGCGCGTCCCGCCGACGAGGTGGAGGGCATTCGCGTCGTGCGGCAGGGGTTCCACGATTACAGCCGCGGCACGCTCGTCGAAAGCGTCGATCCGCGCGGCTTTCCCTATTTCTGGTTCGGGCTGGAATCGGTGGAGCATACGCCGGGGCACGAAACCGATCTGGAGGCGGGGGAGGATGGTTTCATCGCCGTCACCCCGTTGCAGCTCGACCTGACGCATTATCCCTCGCTCGAACGGCTGCACGAACGGTATCGGGGCGACAGCTGATCCGATGATGCCCCCTGCCCGCCCCGACCGGCCCAAGATCCACCAGCCGCTTCGCCGCAGGGTGAAGGTACCGGTGTGGGCGGATGCGGGCATTCGGGTGTTCGCGGCGGTGTTCCTCGTCTTTGCCGTGGTCATGATCCACTGGTGGGACCGCAACGGGCTGGTCGACAATGTCGATGGCGAGGTCAGTTTCCTCGACGTCGTCTATTTCACCATGATCTCGATCACGACGACGGGGTTTGGCGATATCGCCCCGGTGTCCGACCGCGCCCGCCTGGTCGAGGCGGTGATCGTGACACCGATCCGCTTTGCCGTGCTCTTCATCTTCGTCGGCACGGCGTATAATTTCATCATCAAGCGAAGCTGGGAGAAATGGCGTATGGCCCGAATTCAGGACCGGCTGACCAACCATGTCGTGGTCTTGGGCTTTGGCGTGTCGGGTTCGGAAAGCGTGCGTGAGCTGATCGCGCGGGGCACCGATCCCGATTGCATCGTGGTCATGGACCCGGACGAGGAACGGCTGAAACTCGCCGAGCAGATGGGCTGCAACGTGATGAACGCCGATGCGACCCGCGACGAATCGCTGCAGGACGTGCGGATCAACCAGGCATCCACCGTGCTCGTGTCCGCCGGGCGTGACGATGCGTCGATCCTCATCGTGCTGACCGTGCGGCATCTGGCGCCCGACGTGCCGATCACGGTCGTGGTGCGGGCAGGCGACAACGAATTGCTCGCCCGGCAGGCAGGCGCCACCAACGTGCTGAACCCCGTGCGGTTTACAGGCTTGCTGCTCGCCGGGTCGGCCAGCGGGATGCATGTCGCCGACTATCTCGCCGATCTTGCCTCGGTGCAGGGGCGCGTGCAACTGGTCGAACGCGCCGCCCGGCAGGAGGACGTGGGCAAGCCGCTGCGCAATCTGGGTTCGGGGAGCATCGGCGTGCGCCTCTACCGCGCGGGCGAAGCCTATGGCTATTGGCAGCCGGAGGCCGAATCGGTGCAGATGGGCGACATGATCGTCGTCATCAAACCCACGCCCGACCAGGGGCCGGGCATCCTGTAATCCCCTAGCTCCGCAGCCAGAACACCAGCCCCATCGCGAGATAGGCAAGGAACCAGAATCCCGCGTCGATGAACGCGATGGGCCGCGGATTGCGTTGATGCAGGTAGTTTGTCCAAAGCGCGGGAATGACGAAGGCGATCGCGACCCCGCCGCTCATCATCGGGTAGAGCCACCATTTCGCCGGGTCGATCCGCGCGAACATATGGCCGAGCATGGATGCGGAAACGAGCACCAGCACAAAAGTGCCGAGCACGGTGACGAACGGCCTGCGCCGCAGTTCCAGCCCGCCCGGCCCGGCCCGCCGCACCAGCGGGCGTGCGAAGACCCGGTACCATCCCGCCGCGACCGCCATCACGGCCAGAGCGGCCAGAAACACCGCGAACCAATCTACCGGACCCATTCAATCTCCCGCCTTCTGCGCGTGACGTGTTACCGCATCCCGCCGCGCTAGACCACAGGACAACACATATTAAGTTCGCGGCGCTTTTGCGTTCCTGCGCTGCGACGAAACGATCGCGCACCCCTTCGGTGGTGCGACGGCTGGCGTCGGCGCGCGCTTGGGTGTAGAGGCGCGGCGCAATGACTGAAACCATGAACCACCCCACCCGGATCGACGCCGCCCCGAAAATCGGCATGGTCAGCCTCGGCTGCCCCAAGGCGCTGGTCGATTCCGAACGCATCCTGACCAAGCTGCGCGCCGATGGCTATGCCATGTCGCCCGATTACGCGGGCGCGGACGTGGTGCTGGTCAACACCTGCGGCTTTCTCGATTCGGCGAAGGAGGAAAGCCTGGAGGCGATCGGCGAGGCGATGGCCGAAAACGGCCGCGTCATCGTAACGGGCTGCATGGGCAACGAAGCCGAGGCCATCCGTGCGCGCTTTCCCGACATCCTCGCGGTGACCGGCGCGCATCAGTATGAGCAGGTCGTGAGCGCGGTGCACGATGCCGCGCCCGCCGCGCGCGGTCCGTTCGTGGATCTCGTGCCGCAGCCCGATATCAAGCTGACCCCGCGGCATTATTCCTATCTCAAGATTTCGGAAGGGTGCAATCATTCCTGCGCCTTCTGCATCATTCCGTCGCTGCGCGGAAAGCTCAGCAGCCGCCGGATCGATGCCGTCCTGCGCGAGGCGGAAAAGCTCGTCGCCGCGGGCACGAAGGAATTGCTCGTCATCAGCCAGGACACCTCGGCCTATGGCGTGGACGTCCGCCACGAGGAACGCCAGTGGCACGGCGAAACGGTGCGCACCCACATGACCGACCTCGCCCGCGAACTGGGCCAGCTGCGCACGGGCGACGACATGGCGCCGTGGGTGCGGCTGCATTACGTCTACCCCTATCCGCATGTCGATCAGGTCATCCCGCTCATGGCCGAAGGGCTGGTGACGCCCTATCTCGACATTCCGTTCCAACATGCCAGCCCGTCGGTGCTGAAAGCCATGAAGCGTCCCGCGAACGAGGCGAAGGTGCTCTCCCGCCTCGCCAAGTGGCGCGAGATCTGTCCCGACATCACCGTGCGCAGCAGCTTCGTCGTCGGCTTTCCGGGTGAGACAGAGGATGATTTCCGCTATTTGCTCGACTGGCTGGAGGAAGCGCAGCTCGACCGCGTCGGCGGTTTCCGCTTCGAACCTGTCGAAGGGGCGGAGGCCAACACGTTGCCCGGCGCGGTGCCCGAGGCGGTGAAGGAAGAACGCTACGCCCGGTTGATGGAAGTGACCGAGCGGATCAGCGCCGCCAAATTGCAGGCGAAGATCGGCCGCACCCTCCCCGTCATCATCGACGAGATCGGCGAACCGGACGAGGACGGCGACATCGGTGCCACCGCGCGCAGCCAGTCCGACGCGCCCGACATCGACGGCCACGTCTATCTGCGCAACGTGTCGCCCGCGCTGGTGCCCGGCGATATTGCCATGGCCAGTGTCGAGGATGCCGACGCGCACGATCTGTTCGGTTTCATCCCCGAATAAGCGCGCGCAAATGACCCAGCGGGGCGGAGGGCGGGTTCCCGCCGCGTCAGTCGACGATATTGGTTTGACGGCGACGGGGGCGGCGGGCATCACGCCCGCATGGCCAGCACCGATCGCATCTATACCGCCGCGCTCATCGTCATCGGCGATGAAATCCTGTCCGGGCGCACCCATGACAAGAATATCGCACAGGTGGCCAGCTGGCTTCAGGTGCAGGGCATTCGTCTTGCCGAGGTGCGCGTGGTCGCCGACACCATGGATGCCATCGTCGAGGCGGTGAACACGCTGCGCGCGCGCAACGATTACCTGTTCACCACCGGCGGCATCGGCCCCACCCACGATGATATTTCGGTCGATGCGGTGGCCCGCGCACTGGGCGTGGACGTGGTGATTCATCCCGAAGCCCGCGCGACGCTGGAACGCTATTACGCGAACAAGGGCGGTCTGAACGAAGGCCGCCTGCGCATGGCGCGCGTGCCGCAAGGCGCGGATCTCATTCCGAACGAACGGTCCGGTGCGCCCGGAATCCGCGTCGGCAACGTGTTCGTGATGGCGGGCGTCCCGCATATCACCGCGGGCATGCTCGACGCGTTGACCGGCACGCTCGAAGGGGGCGCGCCGCTCATCTCCGAGACGGTCGGCGGCTGGATCCCGGAGAGCGAGGTCGCGGTCCTCCTGCGCGAGGTCGAGAAGGCCCACGAAAATTGCCAGATCGGAAGCTATCCGTTCTTTCGCGAAGGGCGCGTCGGTGCGAATTTCGTGATCCGCTCCACCGACGCGGACGATCTCACCAGCTGCATGGATACGCTATGCGAGGGGCTGGGCGAGCTCGGCTACGATTTCACCCCCGGCGGTATCTGAAACCCGCTCAGCGGTCGTCTTCCCGGATTTCGCGATCGTGCTCGATATCCTCGCGCAGTTCGGCCGCGCCCGTGTCGGCGCGATGTTCCTGCGCGGCGGTTTCGTTCTTTCGATTCTTCGTGCGTGAATACAGAAGCGCCAGCAGCAAAAGCAGCGGCCCCCCGATCACGACGATAAGCCAGACGGTTGGCATGGATATATCCTTCGTTTGTGTCGTTGTGCCTGATCAACGAGTGTGGCGCCGCTTCTTTCCCGAACGGGCCCCGTCGCCACCCCGGCACGCACGAAAAAGGCCGGCGGAAACACGTTCCGCCGGCCCCGTTCATTCAGGCATTGTCGCAGGAGCGATCAGGCGCCCTCGACCTCCGCCGTGTCGATCTTCAGGCCCGGGCCCATCGACGACGACATGGCGACCTTGCGGACATACTTGCCCTTCGCGCCCGACGGCTTCGCCTTGACGATCGCGCTCACCAGAGCGTCGAAATTCGCCTTCAGCTGTTCGTCGGTGAAGGACATCTTGCCGATGCCGGAGTGGATGATGCCGGCCTTTTCGACGCGGAATTCGACCTGGCCGCCCTTGGCGTCCTTGATGGCCTGTTCCACGTTCGGGGTCACGGTGCCGAGCTTCGGGTTCGGCATCAGCCCCTTGGGACCGAGCAACTTGCCGAGGCGGCCGACGACGCCCATCATGTCCGGGGTCGCGATCACGCGGTCATAGTCGAGATTGCCGGCCTGCATGTCTTCCATCAGGTCCTCGGCACCGACCTTGTCGGCCCCGGCGGCGGTCGCCTTGTCGGCATTGTCGCCGCGCGCGAAAACCGCGACCTTCACGTCCTTGCCCGTGCCGGAGGGCAGCGACACCATGCCGCGCACCATCTGATCGGCGTGGCGCGGATCGACGCCCAGGTTCATCGCGACCTCGATGGTCTCGTCGAACTTCGTCGTCTTCACATCGCGCAGCGTCTGCAGCGCTTCGTCCACGCCGTACAGCTTTTCAGCGTCCAGCTTTTCGTTGAGCATCTTCTGCTTCTTGGTCAGCTTGGCCATGGGTTCAGCCCTCCACCACTTCGAGACCCATCGAACGCGCGCTGCCTTCGATGATCTTGGTTGCCTGGTCGATGTCGTTCGCATTGAGATCGGCCATCTTCTGTTCGGCGATGGCGGACAGCTCGCTGCGCTTGATGGTTCCGGCCGAAACCTTGCCCGGCTCCTTCGAACCCGACTTCAGCTTCGCAGCCTTCTTCAGGAGGAAGGACGCAGGCGGCGTCTTCGTCGTGAAGGTGAACGAACGGTCGGCATAGACGGTGATGATCGTGGGGATCGGCATCGCCTTTTCCATGTCCTGCGTGGCGGCATTGAACGCCTTGCAGAATTCCATGATGTTCACGCCGCGCTGACCCAGCGCCGGGCCGATCGGGGGCGACGGGTTGGCGGCGCCGGCGGGCACCTGCAACTTGATGTAACCGGTAATCTTCTTGGCCATGGGGCCACTCCTTTTTCACACTGTCGGGCGCCCACGGGACGCCGTCATGTTAAGCGGTCAGACAGAAGACGAGCGCCTTCCTCCCGCATTCATTCCCGCGCCGGTTTTCGTCCCGGACGGGAAATCCCTTACTTGGAAAGCTCGACCTGTTCGAAGTCGAGTTCCACAGGCGTCGCGCGGCCGAAGATGGACACGCTGACCTTGACCTTGTTCTTGTCGAAATCGAGTTCCTCGACCACGCCGTTGAAGCTCGCGAACGGGCCGTCGAGCACCTTGACCGAATCGCCGATCTCGTAATCGACGTCGATCTCGCGCTTGGGCGCCGCGGCCATTTCGTCGCGCTGGCCGAAATAACGGGCGGCTTCCTTCTCGCTGATGGCCTGCGGCTTGTTGTTGGTGCCGAGAAAGCCGGTGACCTTGGGCGTGTTCTTGACGAGGTGATAGACATCGTCGTTCATCGCCAGCTTGGCGAGGACATAACCGGGCATGAACTTGCGCTCGGTCTGCACCTTCTTGCCGCGCTTGACCTCGGTCACGGTTTCGGTGGGAACCTCGACCGCCTCGACCAGCTGGTCGAGACCTGTCCGTTCCGCCTCGGCGAGGATCGATTCCTTCACCTTGTTCTCGAAACCCGAATAGGCGTGGATGATATACCAGCGAGCCATCAAAAAATCCTGTCCTTAACCGTGTCGCGCGTCAGGCCAGCGTCAGCAGCCAGCGCACCACCGCGCCGAACAGCGAATCGATGCCCAGGAAGAACACCGACAGGATCAGCATCATGATCCCGACGAAGATCGCCGTGGTGACGGTTTCCTGCCGGGTCGGCCAGACGACCTTGGACCCTTCGGCCCGTACCTGCCGGATGAATTCGCCGGGGCTGGTCTTCGCCATTTGCGTGTTCCTCGCGCGGTTGAAATTGCCGGGTTCTCGCCAAGGGTTCATCGCCGCCCCGGCCGCATGATCGGGGAGAGGCGATCTATTCCCATGTCGGAAAAACGTGTTGCCCCATAACCGGCCCTTGGCCCGAACGCAAGGGGTGCGCCGCGCGGGCTTTCGCGCCCGACGGATTGCGTGCGATCGTCGCGCGGGCCGCATCGGTGCAAAAATTGCAATGCGTGCTTCCCTTCGCGCATGCCAACCGATAGCACTTGCAACCAATCGTTACAAACAGGGGTCAAGGGACAATTATGAGCGCAGCACCGCCCTCCACCGCACTGATCGACCGGGTCACCAATATTTCCGACTTCATCTGGGGCGGCAGCTGGGACGGGGTCGAAGTCAGTCCGATCCCGCCGATGGTGATCGTCCTGCTCGGCATCGGCCTGTGGATCATGATCGGCCTGCGCTTCTATCCCATCGTGAAGCTGGGCAGCGCGATCACCGGCCTGTTCCGCGGCCGCAAGACTGCCGGCGCGGGCGAGATCAGCCCGTTCGCCGCATTGTCCACCGCATTGTCGGGGCAGGTCGGCACCGGCAATCTCGCGGGCGTGGCCACGGCCATCGCGCTCGGCGGGCCGGGGGCGGTGTTCTGGATGTGGATCACCGCGCTCGTCGGCATGGCGCTGGGCTTTGCCGAAGGGTCGCTCGCCATCCGCTACCGCGAAAAGACGCCGGACGGCACGTGGCGCGGCGGTCCGATGACCTATATCACGCAGGGGCTTGGCCCCAAATGGACGTGGCTGGCGATCCTGTTCTGTCTCGGCACGCTGTTTTCCGCGCTCGTGACCGGCAATTCGATCCAGTCGAACGAGGTGGCAAGCGGCCTCAACGAATTGTTCGGCATCGAACGCTGGCTCGGCGGGATCATCGTCGCGGTTGCGGTGTTCGTCGTCATCATCGGCGGGATCAAGTCGATCGGCTCCATCGCCGAAAAGGTCGTGCCGTTCATGGCGGCGGCCTATATCGCAATGGCGCTCGTCGCGCTGATCCTCAATTTCACCGACCTTCCCGAAACCTTCGGGCGCATCTTTGCCGGCGCGTTCAACACGCAATCGGCATCGGGCGGCTTTGCCGGCGCGGCGATCATCATCGCCATTCGTGCCGGCGTCGCGCGCGGGCTGTTCTCGAACGAAAGCGGCCAGGGTTCGACCCCCATCGCCCACGCCGTCGCACAGACCGACGATCCGGAGCAGCAGGGCCGCATGGCGATGCTGGGCACGTTCATCGACACCATCGTGATTTGCACGATGACGGCGCTCGTAATCCTCACGGTGGAGGGGAATTTCACCCATACGCTGGCCGACGGCACGGTCGAGCAGGTGCGCCACGTGTGGCAATCCGACCTCGGCACGACGCAGCTTTCGGGCTTCGTCACCACCTCCGGGGCATTCGCCGCGGCGTTTCCCTATGCGGTCGGAGGCATTCCGCTCGGCACGCTGATCGCGTCGGTGGCGCTGATCCTGTTCGTGTTCACGACGCTCCTCACGTGGAGCTATTATGGCGAGCGGGCGATCACCTTCATCTACGACCGCATTCCGGGTGCGAGCGCGGGGGGCGAGAAGATCCTGCACATCATCTGGCGCGTGATCTGGTGCATCGGCATCTATGTCGGCGCGACGCAGCCCTCGCAGCTCGTCTGGCGGTTGGGCGATATTTCCAATGCGGCGATGGCGTTGCCGAACCTCATCGCGCTCGCGGCGCTGTCGGGTGTGGTCTTCGCGCTGGCCCGCGGCAATCGCACGGCGGGCAAGGACCACCACATCGATCCGCGCGACGATTGACTGCGATACGGATGACGGGATACGGGCCGCGGCGGAAATGATCGGGCGCGGCCCGTTTTCGCTGGTCTCGTCGTCCTGCTGCACCGGATCGACGGGCAGGGATACGCCCGTGTGGGATTCGATCCACGCGGTGCGCAGCGCTTCCATCTTGGCACGGATCGCCGGCTTTTCGCTTTCCCCGGCCTGGGCAAGCTGCATCTGCATCTGCGCGAGCACCATCGGGATGCGCAAATCGTCGCGTTCGCGTTGCAGCGGATCGGCCTTGCCCACCGCCGTCACCACGAGCCTCAGCCCGGCCTCGAATGAACAGAGCTGGTTATACTGATCCCGAGCCATCCGCCGACCTCGGCCTGGTTCTGCATCAGGAGAGCAAGCTCGGACTGACAAATGGCGTTTGAACGGTCGATCAGTATATTGGCGAGTTAGTCAGGCCGCCGGGCGGTGCGCCGCCCGTCGTTAAGCCAAATAGCCCTCGCCACCGATGAAAGTCAGACAGTGAGATTGACGGCGCCGGCTGCGCCTCGTTTCCCGGCGTTGGAGAAACACGTCGGAACGCGGCGTATCGACGGTACAGGTGCGGCCATTCGCGGTCCTGTCGTCATGGGCTGGGCCCTACTGATAGGCGCCCGCGACAATCGGCTGCACCCGCACCGCGCCCTCGTCGATGCAAGCCGGCGGGAAAAGCAATGCCGCCCGCCGCCGGCGGACACGGGCGGCTCGGGCAGCATCATCCGATACGCCCCGGAAGACGGCGCAGGACGCAATCGCGGCCCCTGATCAGGGACAATCCGGCGATGAACGGGAAACTGGCAGGAGTGGCAGGATTCGAACCCGCGGCCCTCGGTTTTGGAGACCGATGCTCTACCAACTGAGCTACACTCCTGCAGGTGGTGGCTCCTCTATCGCCTTCCCGCCGGGCTGACAAGCATTCAGTGCCCGAAAATCATGACCATGCCGCCCCGACGGGTGACACGTGCGCGGCCATACGCCATTATCGCAGGCCATGACCCGAACGCTCACCTCCGAACACACCGGGATCATCGACCCGCAATTGCTGCTCCTCGCCTATCGCAGCGGGGTCTTTCCCATGGCGGATGCCCGCGACGATCCCGAAATCATGTGGATCGAACCGCGCGAACGGGCGATCATCCCGCTGAACGGGCTGCACGTGTCGCGCTCGCTCGCGCGGACCTTGCGGCGCGAACGGTTCCGCGTGACCTGCAATGCGGCGTTTGCCGAGGTGGTCGATGCATGCGCCGCGCCGCGACCGGACCCGGACAACGAAGACGGCGAAAGCTGGATCAGCCACCGGATCGCGGCGAGCTACCGCCTGCTCCATCGCCAGGGGCACGCCCATTCCTTCGAATGCTGGCAGGACGGGCGACTGGTCGGCGGGCTTTACGGCGTGGCGTTCGACCGGGTGTTCTGCGGCGAATCGATGTTCAGCCGCGTGTCCGATGCTTCGAAGGTCGCGCTGTGCTGGCTCGTCGCGGCGATGCGGGCCGCGGGCCTCGAATTGCTCGATTGCCAGTTCATGACGAGCCATCTGGAAAGCATGGGGGCGGTGCCGCTCCCCCAATCGCAATATCTGGAACTGGTGCGACAGGCATCGCGCGCCGGCGACGATCACATCCCCTTGCCGGAGGGTTATTCCTCGCTCGTTTCCGGCTCTTCCTCGCCGGGGAAGGACATCGCGCAATCCTTGACCCAGACATCGTAGATCGGATGTTCGACCACGTTCAGTGACGGGCTGTTCTTGAACAGCCAGCCGGAAAAGACGCGGCGGAAACGCGGATTGTCGTCGTCGCTTTCGGGCGTCTTGGTCAGGAATTGTACGAAGGCGCCGGTTTCCGGCTGCGCCTCCCACGGGGCGGTGCGTTCGCATGCGCGCAGGCGGATGACGACATCGTCGACCCGCTCCTGCTCGCCCGGCGACAGCGTGATGTCGCGCGTGATATTGTTGCGCTTGTTGAGCAGGCCGATCGTCGCGACGCGTTCCGCCATCGGCGTCCCGCCCGGCAGGTCGAGATCCGCCGCCATGTCGCCATCATCGGCCGAGATCATCTCGTTCTCGTCGGTCGAGGACTGCGGCGGGGTGGGCGATGGCGCAGGTTCGGCCGTCTCGGTCCCGGCGTCCTCGCCGGGGGCATCCGCGCCGTCGCAAGCCGACAGCGCAAGCCCCGCGCAGCCGAGCCACAGCCATGCGAGCCGGACCGGGCGGCGAATCACTGGTCGGGCGACCATGCTTCGTAATCGCCGGTCGCCTTGGCGCGCACGCCGCCCTGCTCCAGCGCGCCCTTGGGGCGGTATGCGTCCAGCGTTCCGGTCCGGTTGGGGGTGTAATCCACCTCCCAGATGCGCGACGGCGGAAGATGGCTTTCGGGCACGCCGTCGAAGCTGCCGTGCAGCCAGCCGTGCCATTCGGACGGCACCCGGCTCGCGTCATTGGCGCCTTCGTAGATGACCCAGCGGCGTTCGCGTCCGCGGGCATCGGGCTTTTTCGCGCGGAAATAGCGATTGCCCTGCGCATCGGTGCCGACCTGTTCGCCGTGTTTCCAGCTATCGAACAGCGTGCCGATGGTGGCGCCGTCCCACCAGGTGAAGATCTTGGAAAGAATGCTCATCGTGCCTGTCCGATTAGCGGCATGTGACGCGGCGCGCAACACGCCATCGCGCCCCATGAAACAGCGCTATTGCCCCGGTGCGCGCCAGTCGATCGCATCGCCCGGCGAAAGGCCCAGTTCCGCCGCGCGCCCCCCGGCCAGTTCCAGGACGCCCACGACCGCCCCTTGCGACGGGATCGGGTCAAGCGAATAGGGCACCGCATCGGCGGCAATGGATTCGATCGTCCGGTCAGGCGCGATGAAGATAAGGTCGAGCGGAATGACCGTATTCTTCATCCAGAAGCTGCGCTGCTGCGGCGTCGCATTCGGGAACAGCATGCCTTCGTCAGGACCGAGTTCGGTGCGGAACATCAGGCCCTTGCGCTGATTTTCGTCGCTCGCCGCATATTCGACGGTGAAACGATGCGTCCGCCCACCCGATTCAATGGTGAGGGGAACGAGCGGCAGTCCCGATTCGGCATGAACCGCGCTTTGCTGCGTCGCGGCGCTATGCTCGGTCTGCGCATCGCCGGGGGCGGAGCAGGCGCCGAGCGTCAGCGCGAAACCGGCGAAAAGAGCGAAACCTTTGCGCATTCGTCAATCCTCGAAACTGTGCACCGGGCCATCCACGCCATCGTCGAGCGCGCTGGCCCAGTCGCGCGCCGAATCCATGTCGCTCGCATCGACCAGATTGCGCGCGCTGTCCAGCGAATGCCCGGCACGCAGCATGGCGGCGACCTGTTTTTCGCGCACCGCCCGGTCCGCAGGCGGCGCGCCGTCGCGGGCGAAGGGGCCGAAATGTTTCTTCTCCGCCATGCGCAGCGCGGCGGCGCGCGCCTCGCCCGGGGCGATCCCCGCGCGGTCGCCCGCGGCCACGCCTGCGGCGTCGAGCGCGGCATTCACCCGCCGCCCGCCATATCCGCGGCGCAGCAAGCTGCCCGATTTGGCGCGCGCGAATTCCTCGTCATTGACCCAACCGTTGGCGACGAATTTCGCGACCAGCGCGTCGATGTCCGGCGTCTCCTCCCCTTCGGCAAGGCCACGCTCGCGCAATTTGCGGCGACAATAATCGTGCAGCTTGCGCGCCGTCGTCGCGAAACGCGCGACATAGGCCAGCGCCATTTCGTTCAATCGCTGATTGGTGAGCGGGCTTGGTGGCCTCGGTACTCTTGCGCGTTGGCGCTGGCGTGGATAACGGGCGCTTTCGTCTTTCATCGTGCCATAATCGTGCCACACTGCCGCTGGAATGGGAACGTCGGTCGCTGCAATTATTTGCCCGGCAAGCGAATTTCGGGCAAACCGCGTGCAGGACCGGTGGGAGAGGACGACACGGATGCCGGTTTCATACGGCGTTCAGCGGTCGATAGGCTAAGGCCGGATGATGAAGAACATACTGGACGGGAAAAGCTACAGCGTCATGACGCACAACGCCGGGGCCGGGACCCGTGAAACTTCCGAATTGTCGCCCACGCCGAACGACGATGCGCTGCCGCGTCGTCTTGCGGATTTCGCGACCTTCGCCGATGCGATCGACTATGCGGCGCAAGGGGTTCGGGGGCTCAATTTCCACGATGCGCGCGGGCGCCTGCTGCGGCCCTACCCGTTTTCCGAACTGCGGAGCGATGCGCTGGCCATGGCGCACAGGCTTATCGCCGACGGGGTGAAGCCGGGCGACCGGGTCGCGCTGATCGCCGAAACCGGCGCGGAATTCGCCGCCCTGTTCTGCGGCGCGATCTATGCGGGCGCGTGGCCGGTGCCGCTGCCGCTGCCGACGAGCTTTGGCGGCAAGGACAGCTATATCGACCAGCTCGCCGTGCAATTGTCGAGCAGCGACCCGCTCGTCCTCTTCTATCCCGCCGAAATCGCGCAGATGACCGAGGCCGCCTGCGCGCGGCAGGGCGTGCGCGGCATCGCCTGGTCCGATTTTGCGACGCGCGACGTGGTCGAAGGGCCGCTTCCCACGCTCGACCCGGACGATATCTGTTATCTGCAATATTCGAGCGGATCGACCCGTTTCCCGCACGGCGTCGCGGTCACGCACCGGGCGCTGCTCAACAATCTGGCCGGCCATTCGCACGGCATGCAGGTGACCGACGGCGACCGCTGCATCAGCTGGCTGCCGTGGTATCACGACATGGGGCTGGTCGGCTGTTTCCTCTCGCTCATCGCGAACCAGGTGTCCGGCGATTACCTCAAGACCGAGGATTTCGCCCGCCGTCCGCTCGCCTGGCTCGACCTCATCAGCCGGAATGCCGGCACGACGCTCTCCTATTCGCCGACCTTCGGGTACGACATCTGCGCCCGCCGCATTTCGAGCCAGTCTTCGGTCGCCGACCGGTTCGACCTGTCGCGCTGGCGCGTGGCGGGCAATGGCGCGGACATGATCCGGCCCGACGTGATGCAGAATTTCGTCAACGCCTTTGCCGATGCCGGTTTCCGGGCGCAGGCGTTCAACCCCAGCTACGGCCTTGCCGAGGCCACGCTCGCCGTCACCATCATGCCGCCGGGCGAAGGCATCCGGGTGGAGCTGGTCGAGGAGGAACGGCTTTCGGGCAGCCCGCGCGATCTGTCGCGCCCGGCCCGTTACCGCGCCATCGTCAATTGCGGCAAACCCGTGCGCGACATGGATGTCGAAATCCGCGGCGAGGATGGCAAGCCGCAGCGCGACCATGTCATCGGCAAGGTGTGGTGCCGCGGCCCGTCCGTCATGCACAGCTATTTCCGCGACGAGGAGGCGACCGCCGCCTGTCTCGTCGATGGCTGGCTCGACACCGGCGACATGGGGTACATGGCGGACGGCTATCTGTTCATCGTGGGCCGCGCGAAGGACATGATCATCATCAACGGCAAGAACCACTGGCCGCAGGATATCGAATGGGCGGTCGAGCAATTGCCCGGCTTCCACCAGGGCGACATCGCCGCCTTCTCGGTCGAGACGAAGGATGGCGAGGAAGCACCCGCCGTGCTGGTCCATTGCCGCGTGTCGGATCCCGATGAGCGCGTGCGCCTGCGCGATACGATCCGCGACAAGGTGCGCTCCATCACCGGCATGAACTGCGTCGTGGAACTCGTACCGCCGAAAAGCCTTCCGCGTACGAGCAGCGGCAAGCTCAGCCGGGCGAAGGCGAAGAAGCTCTACCTCGAAGGCGAGATCGAACCCTACGCCATCGCGGCCTGAGCGCGGCGGGATCGAGCAGGCGGGCCGGCACAGGCGCCGCGGTAACAGCGCGCCTGTCGCACCGACACTATCACGCAGCCGGCGGCGTCTCCGTCTCCTCCGCGATCACCGTATCGACGGGCGCCCATGTCGCGGTCACATTCGCGCCCCCGCCCGTCCGTTCGACGACGCGCACCGCCGGCGACAGCCGCTCCCGCACGGCGGCGATATTGTCCTCGCCCCCCGATAGCGCGATCGGCGCGTCGATCCGCTGCCCCGCCCAGCCGATGAGCGCGATCGCGTCGCGGCCCGCATCCGTCGGCGCCCCGTCCTCAAACGCCACCTCCGGCAGCGCGCGGGCCGGCGGGATCAACTCGATCCGCCATTCGGGCACGCTTTGCGCGATGCGTCGTTCGAGCTGCCGATAGGCGGACAGCGTCGCCCCGTCGAGCGGGCGCGCACGGACCGTGGCGCGGCGGCGGTCCCGGTCGATCAGCACGTCGTCCCCCGAAACCCCCGCGATGAGCGCCATGCGCTCGGTCAGATCCTGCACCGTGCGGTCGCTCGCGGCCCGCTCCTGTGCATTGGCGGCGGCGATCTGCGCTTCCTCCGCCGCGGTGGCGCTGGTGCCGACACGGAACTGGTCGAGCTGCAGGGTGACCGGCGCCTCCAGCAAGCGGTTGAGCCGGCGGATCGAGCGTTCCTCCGCCCCGTTCTCGATCTCCGGGGTGAGCACGGTGGCGGTGATGCGGATGGGGTCGGACTTGAAATCGATGTCGATCTGCGACACGCGCGCTGCATCGGGAAACGCATCGAGGATCGCCCCATTGACGAGCCGCTGCGAATTGGCCTCCCACGCGATCTGGCGCAGCGACAGGGCGAGCGGGATGACGAGCGCGATGAACGCCGCCACGACGATGAAATCCTGCAGCCGGGTCTTGTTTTCCGACAGGTTCGCGCGAAACCCGTAAAGCCGCGCCATGATCATCGCGGTCAGCGCAATGGTGACAAGGTTCGTCACGTAGAGCAGCAACGCGCCCGAAAACACGGTCCAGTTCCACGTCGCCAGCCCGAACCCCACCACGGCCAGCGGCGGCATCAACGCCGTCGCGATCGCGACGCCGACGATCGTGCCAGCCCGCCCGCGGATCATCGCATAGGCGCCGGCCATGGCAGAAAACAGCGCCACGAGCAGGTCGAACAGGTTGGGCCGCGTGCGGCTGGCGATTTCGGGGGTCACCGTCTGCAACGGCGAAAGCACCACGATCAGCCCGCAAAACGCAATCGACAGCACCGACCCGATGATGAGCGCGCGCAAAGCCTTGCGCAGCCAGTTATAATCCCCTGTCGACAGCGCGAAACCCAGCCCGATGATCGGCCCCATGAGCGGCGAAAGCAGCATCGCGCCGATGACCACCGCCGGCGACGACAGCAACAGGCCGAGCACCGCAATGCCCGCCGACATGGCCAGCATGAACAAATAGCGCGCGGACATGATCGCCTCTTCGCGCCGTTCCTCGATCACCGCGCCCTGATCGACCGAGGCGACCACGGAATGGCGCCACCACAGCCGCCACGACAGCAACACGCCCTTGAAACTTTCGCGCGATTTTTCGATCGCGTCGGATTGATCGACCACTCGAATCTCCGTTGCCGCGCACGGAACATGGCGCGCAAATTCACGGGCATTTATCGCGGGCGGACGGCCCGTGTCCATTGCCGCGCGCACCCGACCGGCACAAAAACGCGGTTGCGACGTTCCGATACACAGATGGATGACAAGGCATTTTACGGGCTCGATCCCTATCACGTCACGCTCGCGACGGCCGGGGCGGCAATTATCCTCGCCTATTGGCTGCCGCGCTATTTCTCCAATCGGGAACCGGCCGCATCGGCGCTGCTGATCGGGCTGGGCATGGCGGGATTTGCGCTCATCCCCGGATTGCCCGATGTCGTCGATCCGCGCACATCGCCGCGCTTCTGGGAATTGACGAGTGAGATGGCGGTCATCATCGCGCTGTTCGGTGCGGGGATAAAGATCGACTGCGTCACCAATCTGGAGCGGTGGAAACCGACGATCCGCCTGCTTGCCATTGCCATGCCGCTCACCATCGCGGCGATCGCGCTGCTGGGCTGGGCGGCGGCGGGGCTGACCGTGGCGGGCGCGGTGTTGCTCGGCGCGGTGCTGGCGCCGACGGACCCGGTGCTGGCCGGCGATATTCAGGTCGGCCCGCCCACCGAAGGCGGCGAACATCCGGTGCGCTTTGCGCTGACGGCCGAGGCCGGGCTGAATGACGGGCTGGCGTTTCCGTTCGTGTATCTCGGGCTGCTGCTCGGTGCGACGGGCATTCCGTCTGCTGGCGAATGGCTGCAATGGCTGGCGCTCGACGTGGTCTATCGCATTGCGGTGGGCGCCATTGGCGGGGTTGCGGTCGGCTGGCTGCTGTCGCGGTTCCTCTTCGCGATGCCGCGGAACAATCCGCTGGCGAAGACGGGTTCGGCGGTGCTTGCGCTTGCGGGCGTGCTCTTTTCCTACGGCATTACCGAGCTGGTGGAAGGTTACGGCTTCATCGCGTGTTTTGCCGCCGGTGCCACCCTGCGCCGGGTGGAGCAGGACCACGAGTTTCATGGCCGGCTGCATGCGTTCAACGAATCGATCGAGCATGGCCTGACCGCCATTCTGCTCGTGCTGGTCGGCGGGCTTTTCCCGGTACTCGTGGGGGAGCTGAGCTGGACCACCGCGCTCATCGCGGCTGCGCTCATCTTCGTCATTCGTCCGGCGGCGGGCGTGCTGGCGCTGCTCGGCACCGAGATGAAGGGACGCGACCGGCTCGTGGTCGCGGCCTATGGCGTGCGCGGGATCGGTTCGATCTACTATCTGGGCTATGCCGCCGCGCATATCGAGTTCGACAACGAGGGCGAGCTTTGGGCGATCGTGTCGCTGGCCATCCTGCTTTCGGCGGTGGTGCACGGCCTGACCGCGGGCGCGGCGGTGGAACGCGCCGAGACCGAGGAGGATACAGGGCACGGCGCGCTGCCGTTCTGATCCCGGCCCGGCATGCTGCAATGCGATAAATTTGCCCCGGCGGCTTCACATCGCGGGCACGGCCCTTATTGCAGAGGGTAATGACCCAGACGAATCAGAACGCCGCCTTCCCCTCCGCCGAAGCGGATCTCGAACTGTGGCCGATCGGCAATTGCCAGGCTTCGGCACTGGTCGATCGTTTCGGCACGTTTGCCTGGGCCTGCCTGCCCCGGATCGACGGCGATCCGATCTTCTCCTCGCTCGTCGATACGCAGGATGATCCCGCGGCGGCGAAGGGGTTCTGGAAGATCGCGCTCGAAGGCGGGCGGGTGGTGCGGCAATCCTATATCCGCAACACGCCGATCCTGAAGACCGAGTTTGCCGACGATGACGGCAATGCGATGGAAGTGCTCGATTTCTGTCCCCGCTTTCGGGACAAGGGCCGCATGTACCGCCCGGTCGCCTTCGTGCGGATCGTGCGCCCCACGGCGGGCAGCCCGCGCATGCGCATGGCGCTCCGCCCCGCGAGCGAATGGGGCGCGAAACAGCCGGAGCGCAGTTTCGGGTCGAGCCACATCACCTATCGCCACCCGGCCATGGCGATGCGGATGACCACCGACGCGCCGGTCGGGCTGGTGCAGCAGGAAACGCCGTTCCGCCTTGAAAAGCAGATGCATTTCTTCTTCGGCCCGGACGAAAGCTTCTCCACCTCGCTGTCGAGCGGGATCGGCGACATGCTGGCCCGCACGGCGGACGAGTGGCGCCACTGGGTCCGCGGGCTTGCCATCCCCTTCGAATGGCAGGACGCGGTCATTCGCGCGGCCATCGGCCTCAAGCTGTGTCAGCACGAGGATACGGGCGCCATCGTCGCGGCGATGACGACATCCATCCCCGAACATGCGGACAGCGGTCGCAACTGGGACTATCGCTATTGCTGGATCCGCGATGCCTATTACACGGTGCAGGCATTGAACCGCATCGGCGCGCTCGACGTGCTGGAAAGCTATCTCGGCTATCTGCGCAATATCGTGGACAGCGCGCAGGGCGGGCATATTCAGCCGCTCTACGACGTGCGCGGCAATGCCGAGCTGCTGGAATGGGAGGCGGAGCATCTCGCCGGCTATCGCGGGATGGGTCCGGTGCGGGTCGGCAACGATGCCTGGCGCCAGATTCAGCATGACGCCTACGGGCAGATCGTGCTGTCATCGGCGCAGGCCTTTGCCGACAATCGCCTGCTGCGCATTTCCGGGGCGGAGGATTTCGCTTCGCTCGAACGGGTGGGGGAACGCGCGCTGAAGGTTTGGAACACGCCCGATGCGGGATTGTGGGAATTGCGCAATTCCAAGCATATCCACACCTATTCCGCGGCGATGTGCTGGGCCGCGGCGGACAGGCTCGCCCACGCGGCGCAGCAGCTCGGCCTGGATGAGCGTGAACAATACTGGATGGGTCACGCCGCGACCATGCGCGACGAGATTATGGCCCGCAGCTGGAACCCGGAGACCGGCGCCATCGCCGCCACCTTCGACGGGGACGAACGCGACGCCAGCCTGCTGCAACTGCTCGACCTCCGGTTCATCTCCAAGGATGACGAGAAGTTTCATTCCACGCTCGCCGTGCTGGAAAAGGCGCTGCGCCGGGGCGACAACATGCTGCGCTACGACACGCAGGACGATTTCGGCCTCCCGCATACCGCGTTCAACGTGTGCACCTTCTGGCTGATCGAGGCGCTGCATCTCACCGGGCGCAAGGACGAGGCGCGCACCTTGTTCGAGACCATGCTGGCGCGCCGCACCGGGGCCGGCATGCTGAGCGAGGATATCGAGCCGAACACGCTCGAGCTATGGGGCAATTATCCGCAGACCTATTCGCTGGTCGGGATCATCAATTGCGCCGTCATGCTCACGAAAAGCTGGAACGAATATCGCTGATCCGCTCCAGCTTTCATAAGGCGCGTCAGATCGCGTCGTTGCCGGCCTGGCCGACGGACTGAATATCGCGGCCCGCGCCCTTGATGGTGTTGCACGCCGTCAGGCCAAAGGCGAGTGCGCCCAGGGCGGCGATCATTACGGTCTTGCGAATCATGATGGGTCATATCCGATCAATTGATGAGACGACGGGCATAGCCCTCAGCGACATGAACCCAAAGCGAACGATGCGGCGCGCATTGCCGACGCCGCGTTTCGCTTGAATCATGTGTCTTACACCGCTAATACAGTAAGCCGAAACCGGGCGCGGCGCGCCCAAGCCGACAGGATGACCATGGCCGACACCAAGACCGCCACCGCCGACGAGCTGACGCTGGAGGCGCCCGCGCCCGTTCCCGAGGTGAAGCCGGAAAAGGCGGCCGGGCTGGTCCCTGTATCGGAGGAGAAGAAATCGAAGCTCGATGAAAAGGTCGACGATTTCGTGTCCGGCCTCATCGCCGAGGACGCCAATTCGCCCGAATTCGGCAAGAAGGTCGACCAGCTCACCAATATGGGCCGCAAGGAAATCGCCGCGGCGGCGGGGCAATCGAACCGCTTCCTCGACCGGCCGGTCCGCGCCATGGACAAGGATACGGGCGTCGGCAACGACCTTGCCGAATTGCGCCGCACGGTGGAAGATCTGGATCCCGGCCGGCAGGGCAAGCTGTCCGGTCCGCGCAAGATCCTGGGCATCATCCCCTTCGGCAACAAGCTGAAGAACTATTTCGACAGCTATACCTCGTCCCAAGGGCATATTCAGGCGATCCTGGGCCGGCTCGCATCGGGCAAGGACGAATTGCTGATGGACAATGCCGCCATCGATGTGGAGCGGCAGAAGCTGTGGGCCGCGATGGGCGATCTGGAGCAGATGATCCATATTTCGAGGACGCTCGACGCCCGGCTGGAGGAGGCGGCGAACGATCTCGACATTTCCGATCCCGCCAAGGCGAAGGCGATCCGCGAAACGGCGCTGTTCTACACGCGGCAGCGTACGCAGGATCTGCTGACGCAGATGGCGGTGTCGGTGCAGGGCTATCTCGCGCTCGACCTTGTCAAAAAGAACAATGTCGAGCTGGTGAAGGGCGTCGACCGGGCCAGCACGACCACCGTCGCCGCGCTGCGCACCGCCGTCACCGTCGCGCAGGCCATGACGAATCAGCGTCTCGTCCTCGGCCAGATCACCGCATTGAACGAAACGACCGCGGGCCTCATCGACAGCACGGGCACGCTCCTGCGCGAACAGACGGGCAAGATCCACGAGCAGGCCGCATCGAGCACGATCCCGCTCGAAACGCTGCAGCGCGCGTTTCAGAATATCTACGACACGATGGACAATATCGACACGTTCAAGCTGAAGGCATTGGACAGCATGAAGCAGACCGTCGACACGCTGTCCGACGAGGTCGAAAAATCGCGCGGCTATATCGCGCGGGCCGAAGGCGCCTCGCAGGCGCAGGTCGAGAGCGCCGCCTCCCCGCTGAGCATCGAGGGCTGATGGCCGACAGCACGCACGAGGCCGACCGGATCATGTCCGGCGCGCGGCAAAGCCTCGCCGACAACCGCGCGGGCGGGCGCCGACGTTCGATCGGCGAGGGTTCGGCCCGGCTGAAGGCGAAACACGCGAAATTGCGGCTGACGCGGATATTCGTCGCGGTGTTCGCCATCGTCATCGCGGCGATGGGGATCGGGCTGTTCGTCGGCGCGCTGGGGTTCGAGGGGCTGTTCCTCACCGTTCTGGCTATCATCGTGGTCATGGCCGTCTTGTGGAAGTTCCCGAAGATGGACATGCCGCGCCGCGAAACATTGTCGCGCGGCGATCTGCGGCAGACGGTCGCGCGGACCGAGCTGTGGCTCGAGAGCAAGCGGGCCGCCCTGCCCGCCCCGGCGGTGCCCATCCTCGACACCATCGGGGCGCAGCTCGACGGGCTCGGCGTGCAGATGGAGGGCCTCGATGAAAACACGCCCGCCATGCGCGAGGTGCGCAAGCTCGTCACCGAACATCTGCCCGAAATGGTGTCGAGCTATACCGCGATTCCCCCGCATCTCAGACAGGATGCGCGCGACGGCGGCACCACCCCCGCACAGCAGGTCACCGACGGCCTTGCGCGGATAAGCGCCGAGATCGACAGCGTGACCCGGCAACTCGCCGAGGGGGCGATCGACGATCTCGCCATTCGCACGAAATTTCTCGACTACCGCTATGGTCAGGATGTCGCCGCCCTGCCCGATGCATCGGCGACGGCTTTGGGCGCGGACAATGGTGTGCCCTTGACGGATGCGGGCGCACGCGGCACCGCGCTTCCGTCGGCGACCGACCCGACCGACCGAACAAGGAATTGAACTGATGCGCGTTGCCGTCCCCCATTCGCTTTCCCGTGCCGAAGTGCGCAGCCGTCTCGACGCGAAGAAGGACGACATGGCGGGTTTCGTGCCGGGCGGCATGGCCGACATTGAAACCTACTGGCAGGGGGAGGACCGCATGATGATGGTCATCCGCGCCATGGGGCAGGAGCTCAACGGCCATGTCGATGTCGAGGATACGCAGGTCACGTTCGAGATCGACCTGCCGCTGGCGCTGTCCTTCGTCGAGCCGATGGTGAAGGGCGCACTGGAGGAAAAGGGCCGCAAGCTGCTGAGCTAGAGGCGGCGCTCCCACTCCAGCAATTCCCGCGGAATGCGCAGCGACGCCGACGCGAGCCGCGTTTCGGTGAGAAACAGCCCCAGCGCCCACATCAAGAGCGACAGCGCGATGAAGAAAAACAGCGCGTCGAGCCAGTCGTAGCGCGCGTGCCACACCGCCGTCATGAAGATCGACACCACGGTAAGCCCGATGGATAAAGCGCTGAGCACGAGGAGCAGCATCGCCCGGTTGATGAGGTTGATCCGCCGGTCGAGAATGCGGATTTCGCGCACGACCTGATCGTGCTCCGACCCTTCGGTCGCGGCGTGGAGTGCCTGCACCGTGCGGGCCCGGTCGACCACGCGCCCCAACCGCCCGGCCAGCATGTTGAGCATGTTGCCGATCGCGACCAGCACGAACACCGGCGCAAGGGCGAGCTGAATGGTCTGTGCGATCATCGCTGCGCCATCGCGGGGTCGCTGAATCCATTGCGCGCACGTTTCAGCATGGCCGCGTCACCAGGCAAAGCCCATCGTCCGCGAACCGCACCGCATCGATTCCATGCGCCAGCGCACAGCCCCCCGGCGCCACCTCTTCGCCATCGACGGTCACCGACCCTTCGCGCGGGATGACGAGCAGCGGCCCCGTATATTGCGCGCGCAGTTCCGCGTCCGGCTGTCCGTCGAGGCGGTCGAGCACGAAAAACGGCCCTTCGACCAGCCGCTGCGTCCCGCGCGCTGGCACGTGAAAGCGCAGATGCGGATCGTGCGGCGTGCCGGTGGCAACGGCGATCCCCTCGTCGAGGTGCAATTCGCGCGGGCGCCCGTAATCATAGAGGCGGTAGGTGATGTCGCTGTTCTGCTGCACCTCGATCAGGCTGACGCCCGCACCGATGGCATGCACGGTATTGGCAGGGATGTAGAAGAAATCGCCCGCCCGCACCGCGTGCCAGACCAGCATATCCTCGATACTGCCGTCCTCGGCCGCCGCGCGCATCGTCTCCGCATCGACATCCTCGGAAAAGCCGATGCCGAGCGCCGCGCCCGGCTCGGCGTCGATCACGTACCAGCATTCCTCCTTGCCCTGGCGGCCCTGCCCCTTCGCCTCGGTCTGGGCGTCGCTGGGGTGGTTCTGAATCGACAGTTTCTCGCTGGTGAAGATATATTTGACGAGCAGCTGATCGAGCGTTTCGGGCGGTTCGAACCAGATTTCGCCGATCCGCGTGCCCTCCGGCGCCACGAACGGCGCCGGCAGCCGGTCCCGGCCCCAGGGCTTTTCGACCGTGCGGGTGGACAGCACCGTCACTGGTTGACTGCCCCGGACAGCTTGCCGACCTTTTGCGCACCGGCGGCCGTCGTGATCATCACGTCATTGCCGTCGACGACCACGATCACATCCTCCAGCCCGATGACCGACACGCGCGGCCCGTCGCTGTCTACCATGACGCGGCGGCAATCGACCAGCTCGACGTCGCCCTGCGCCATGTTTCCGTCACCGTCGCCGCCGCGCGCCTCGTGCAGGGCTTGCCAGTTGCCGATGTCGGACCAGCGCATGTCGGCGGGCACCATCGCGGCGGAGCGCGTGTTTTCCATCACCGCGTAATCGACCGATTCCCCCTCGATCACCGAAAACGCGCCCGCATCGGGGTAGAAGCGCGCATCCTCCTCGCGCCCCTTGGCAACCGATTTGCGCACCGCGTCGGCAAGTTCGGGCCGGTGGCTGGCGAGCTCGTCCATGAACGTGCCGGCACGGAAGGCGAAAATGCCGCCGTTCCACGCATAGCCGCCATCGGCCAGGAACGCCTCCGCCGTGTCGCGATCGGGCTTTTCCACGAAACGCTCGATGCGATAGCCGGCCTCGTCGATCGGCGCGCCCTGCTTGATATAGCCGAAGCCGGTTTCGGGCGCGGTGGCGGCGATGCCGAACGCCACGAGCCAGCCTTCGCGCGCGAGCTCGCCGGCCTTCGTCGCGGCTTGCGCGAAGGCCGCGGGATCGCCGATGTGATGATCGCTCGGACAGACGAGCATGATCGCGTCCTCATCGAGGCGACACGCGGCGAGCGCGATGGCCGCAGCGGTGTTCTTCGCCGCCGGCTCCACGATGAGCGTGCCCCGCCCGTCCAGCTGCTCCTCCACCAGCGCGACATGCGCCGCGCCCGCAACCACGACCGGCGCACCGAAACAGGTTTCGTCGCCGCAACGGTCGAGCGTTTCACGAAACAGCGGCGTCCCGCCGATCAGTGGCAGGAACGGCTTGGGCCGAACCGCGCGCGAACGGGGCCACAGCCTCGTCCCGCTCCCGCCGCACAAGATTACAGGAGTTATCGACGGCATCACAAAACCCTTCACCTTACCCCATCATCACGAAAGCCGCCCCCACAGCCCTCCATCATTCCATTATCTGCAACAGGCCATCGACCGTGCTCGTCGCGAAACCGACCGCGCTGTCCGAAATGCCATAGGGGATCAGGATTTGCTCCCCCATTTTCATCACGCCGCAGGTATAGACCACATTCGGCACGTAACCCGACCGGTCGTCATCTTCCGCCGTCAATACCGGGGCCTTGCTTCGCGCGAGAACCTTCGACGGATCGTCCCGGTCGAGCAAGGCACAGCCCAGCGAATATTTGCGCATCGCGCCGACCCCGTGGGTAAACAGCAACCAGCCATGTTCGGTCAGCACCGGGCTGCCGCAATTGCCGATCTGGATGAACTCCCACGGATATTTCGGCCCCATGAGCAGCACGCCTTCGTCGTCCCACCGGTCGATCCTGTCGGAGCGGAGCAGGAACAGGTTCTTGCCGTCCTGCCGCCCGACCATCGCATAGCGTCCGTCGATCTTCTGCGGGAAGAGCGCCATGCCCTTGTTACGCCCCGCGGCCCCCTCGATCGGTTCGAGCGTGAAGCTGCGGAAATCGCGGGTGCGCAGCAATTCGGAACGGATCGCATGCCCGCTATAGGCGGTATAGGTGCCGATCCATTCGTAATCCCCGCCGCCATGGTCGAAACGCACCAGGCGCAGATCCTCAAGCCCGCCCGATTGCTGTTCGGTGATGGGGAAGATGACGGTGTGCGAAAGATTGCTGTCCGGGTTGCGGAACACGGTGACCGCGCCATCGCCGGCGACCTCGGCCTCGCCGCTGTCGACCGCGGTGGCAAAGGCGCCCTGCGGCCAGAGCGTGAATTCCCCGTCGCGGTCCATGATCCCTTCGCGAAAGGCGATGGAGCTGATGTGCCCCTCCCCCACCGCGCGGAGCGACAGGACGAAACGACAGCTGTCCTCGTCCAGCCCGGACTGATCGGGATGGGGCACGATCGACGGGTTCATCAACGCCGCCGCCGCATAGGTATATTCGTGGCAGAAATAGCTGCCGATGAGCTTGCGCCGCATGTCGCCGAAACGCGCGGCGTCGAGGCCGAGCACGTCCTCCACCTCGCGATAACGCTCCTCGAACACCGCCTCCGTCTGCCAGTGGCGTTCGCTAAAATCGGTCAGCACGCGCTTGTATTCGGTCGCGACCGCCGCATCGGACAGGTTCGCGATATCTTCCACCAGCCGCATGGCGCGATTGCCATCGGCGGTGCGGGCCTGCCAGCCCAGGTGAAACGGCCTTAGAACAACGCGCGACGGATCGGCATGAAGCCGCTTATCGGATATGTTTAGTGGACTTTCCGGATAGTCGCTGGTTCTCAAAAAGATCTCCCGTCGAATTGCCCGGCTGCGAACGCGCAAGAGCCGTCATCGCATAGTAGGACAACTGGAATGCCAGTATCGACTCCGCTCCGCAATTGCGATTCGCGCCGCGCGGCGTGATTCCATCGCGGCAATGCCCGGTTCTGATGTCAGCCAGATGAACTCCGCGATCATTGCCGCCGAAAAACCAGCAATAGGCGATGCGCGCATGCTCGAACCAGCGCGCCTCGCCCGTGACGGCAAAGGCCGCCGCCGCCGCCTCGATCGCGGCAAGCGCCTCGAGCGGTTGTTGATCGAAGGGCAGGATTTCGTGGGCAAGGTTGAAACTGTCCGAACCGACGGGGCGGAAATTCCCGGTCGCGGAGCGTTGCTGCTCGTTGATCCAGGCGAGGCTGGACAGCCCGGCCTCCAGCCATTCGTCGCGCCCGCAAATGCGTCCCGCCTCGATCAAGGCCTGCGACAGGCGCGGATTGTCGTAGCCCACCACCGCCTCGAACCAGGCCCAGTCCGGCCGCCGCGCCGCCGCGATCAAGCGGCACAGAAACGCCCCGCCGTTTTCAAGCACGGCGCGCGCCTGTTCATGGTCCGGCTCCTGCGCAAGCCGCCCGGCCGCGCCCAGCATGGTGAACGCCACCGTGCGCGGCGAATCGAGTTCGGCGACGGCAGGCAAGGCCTCGTCGAAAAGGGTTTTCGCCCACCAGCGCAAATCCTCGTCCCGGCCCCGCGCGCAGGTCTGACCCAGCGCCCAGAGCGAGCGGCCATTGCTGTCGTCCGATCCCTCCTCCTCGCACCACCGGCGGTCGAAACCCATGAAATTGCGGAAACGGCGGCGATCGGGGTTCCACGCCTGCTGAATGAAGGAGGCAAAGCCCGACGCCATGCGCGCCGCTTCGTCGTCGCCCATCGCCTCGGCCACGTTGACGAGCATCAGCGCGCGGGCATTGTCGTCCACGCAATATCCGTGGCGCCGGTCGGGCACCCTTCCGATCGCGTGCTGATACATGCCGGTGTCGTCGCACATCGCGGTAAAGCCCGACATGCCCGGCATCGCGAGCAGCGGCACGGGCGTCCCCGCCTGGCGCGCGACCACCCGGTTGAGCAGGCCGGCCGTCGCATCGGCAAAGCGCGGCCAGATCGTCTTGCGCCCGCGGGCATAGGCGCGCCGTTGCATCGCCTCCAGCCGTTCGGGCTCGTCGAGCAGGCCGTTGACGGCGTTCGCGATACCCTCGCTGTCGCCCGGCGCCACGAACTCGCCCACGCCCTCGCTCAGTAATTCGCGCGCGTGAAGATAGGGCGTCGACACCACCGCCTTGCCCAGCGCGACGGCATAGCTGAGCGTGCCGGAGGTCGATTGCTGCATATTGGGATAGGCGGTGATGTAGATGTCGCAGCTTTCCAGCTGATCAAGCAGTTCGTCGGTATCGACGAAGCGATTGTCCCACACCACGTGATCCGTTACGCCCAGCCTCTCGGCCAGCGCCTTCAGCCCGTCGCGATAGCTCTCGCCCTCCTGCGCGACGAGATTGGGATGCGTCGCGCCGACGATGCGATAGATCGTTTCGGGATGGCGCGCGACGATGGACGGCAACGCCTCGATCACGTTCTCCAGCCCCTTGCCCGGTCCGAGCAGGCCGAAGCTGGTCAGCACCCTGCGGCCTTCGAGGCCCATGCGCGCCTTGAACTCGGCCTGCCGGCCAAACGGGCGGTCGGGTGCGCCATGTTCGATCACCGCGACACGATCGGCCCCCACGCCATAGCGTCCGGCGAGGAGATTGGCCGAATGGCGCGACATCACCATCACCCGGCTCGCCCGGTTCAGCAGGTGATCGAGAATTTCACGCTGCCGTTCCGACGGGTCGGCCAGCACCGTATGCAGGGTGAGCACCAGCGGCGCGGCCAGCCGGTCCACGAGGTCGAGGACCATCTCGCCCGACGTGCCGCCGAAAATGCCATATTCGTGCTGCAGCCAGACGGCATCGACGCCGCTTTCGTTGATACGCCGCGCCGCCCGGGCGTAGGACGCGGCATCGTGCGCCGCGATCGTGCCGGCGACGTCGTCATAGGAAAGACCCTGCGCCGGATCGTCCATGGCATAGATGTCGAGTGCGATTTCCGGATGGAACCGGGCGAGCTGTTCAACGATGTCGCCGGTAAAGGTCGCGATCCCGCATTGGCGCGGGGTGTAGGTTCCGATGAGTGCGACCCGCCTGTGCACCGGATCGCCACCCTCGTTCGCGGGATCGGCGCTCTTGCGCTCCTTCTGGAACAGGGAAACCACGTCGGATACAACGGGATTTTCGGTCATCGGCGCGAACCTTTAAATAAAGCGTTAACCTCGTTAATCCAGTGCCTTGCGAGTGGTTCCCGCGATTGCGAACATCGGTCCGAATACGGGCCAGTTTGCCCTCTCGCACCGTTCGAGACGAGTCGAAAAAGCGTCCACCACCAACATCCTACGCCCTTTTTTCGCAAAGCGCGAAGATTTTGTGCGGTTGCGAGATAACCCGCCGTCGCCACGCGCCGCCGCGCTTACTGCCACCACCATTGTTTCCAGCCCGTGCGCTCCGCCACCGGGTCGCCATTCGCCCCGATCGCGGGACGATAGCGGAACCGTTCCACCACGAGCCTGCAGGTGATGCGATCGACCTCGGCATTGCCGCTGCTGCTGCGCACGGAGCAATCGCGGGCGCGGCCGTCGGTGCCGACGGTGAAATACACGATCACGAAGGCGCCATTGCGGTCGGGCGCGCTGTTGCGGGGGAAATCGCGCGCGGTGATTTCGCCGGCGATCTTTTCCGCCCCGCGGATCGCGGCGCCGCCCCCGCCGGGTCCCGTGCCGGAACCGCCGCTCCCGGTGCCGATGCCGTCGCCGCCTCCGCCGCTGCCCGTGCCCGTCTCTCCTGCGCCGGAGCGGTTCTCATTGCCCTTTGCCGCCGCAGGGGGCGCGGGCGGCGCCGGCCTTTCCACGCGCGGCTTTGGCGCGGCGTCTTCGCGGGGCGTCGCCTCCGCCGCCTCGGGCGCGGCGGCACCGTCGGGTTCCGGCGCGGCCATGGTCGGTTCCGGTTCGGGTTCGGGCGCCGGTTCGGGCGTGTCGAGTGGCACGGCAAAGGACGCCACCGAACGCAGCGTGTCGGGTACGACGTCGATGTCGAACGCACGCAGAAGCGCGAAAATCGCCGCGATATGGAGCAGCGCAACGACGACGACGGTCGCGACGCGGCGCCTGTCGGGCCGGCGGCGGCGGAGAGATGAAGAGGGCATCGGGATTAGAGGCCTCGAAAGCGCGGTTCGTTCCCGCGGCCCCTCCCGCCGTGCCCGGCGAAACGTTGGGTGCATGCCGGCCCCGCGACGAGCCACACGAAAAAAATGCGCTTTTCCGGGAACCAAACGCCAATCGAGGCCGAGTATGGTCCGTCAAAACGTTAACACGCGCTTGCGCTTGGCTAAGTAGTTGCATAGGCTACGAATCCGGGCTGGGAGGATAAGGGCGCACGGGTCGCGCGATTATCGTTATTCCGGCCTTCCATGTTTGGAGGGTTCATGAGCAAATATTACACGTCCGAAATCACGCCGCTCAATCACGAGGATCACGACATCGATCCCGTCGATTTCAGCCTCGATCCCTATGTCGGGGCCGGCTGGCGCGGCAAGACGGTCGCCGATCTCGATCAGGTGATCGACCAGATCGACAGCGGCCGGGCACAGAAAGTGACTGCCAACAACACGATCACCTACACCTTCCTCAAGGAAGGGCAGGACCTGATCGGCATCTACAACAACAAGAAATACGGCTTCACCGCCGGCGAAGGCCTCGCCGCCTTCTCGCCCGAGCAGCGCGACGAGGCACGCGAATCGATTGAGCTCTGGGACGATCTGATCGCGCCCAGCTTCGTGGAATCGAACGGCCGCGGCGCCGATATTCAGTTCGCCAATTCCACCGATCCGGCACAGGCCTACGCCTATTACCCGAGCGAGCAGGGCGGATATAAGTATCTGGGCGACGTGTTCGTGGCCGATCCCGAAGTGAACTGGACCAATGCCTGGCTCGATTTCGGCGGTTATGGCGCGACGACGCTGATCCACGAACTGGGCCATGCCATCGGGCTGAGCCACCCCGGCGCGTATAATGGCGCGGGCGCGACCACCTATGCCGCGCAGGCCGAATATGCCCAGGATTCGGAGCAGTACACGCTCATGTCCTACTGGGGCCTCGAGGCGACCTCGATCAACCAGTACAACGTCGACTGGAGCACGCTCTACTACAACAATCCGCAGACGCCGCTCGTCCACGACATCCTGACCATTCAGGACAAGTATGGCGCGGACATGACCACGCGGGCCGACGACACGGTCTATGGCTGGAATTCGACGGCGGGCAATGCGGTCTATGATTTCTCGCAGAACCTGTTCCCCTATCTGTCGATCTACGATGCCGGCGGCAACGATACGATCGACATGTCGGGCGCGGGCGCGGGCGTCTTCATCGACCTCACCCCCGGTTCGTTCAGCGCCGGTGCGGCCGACATTCCCGATGCGGATGTCATCAATGCCCGCCGCGACGTGATCGAGGACATCAATGGCAGCACGCTGCGCGACATCACCGATGCCAATGTCGCGGCGTACAAGGCGATCTACAAGCCGTATTACGAAAGCCTGATCGAATCCGACACCGGCGTCGACGGCGTGTTCGCAACAGCCTATGACAATCTCTCGATCGCCTATGGCACCATCATCGAGAACGCCATCGGGTCGAGCGAGCGTGACTTCCTGCGCGGCAACGATGTCGACAACGTGCTGACCGGTCTTGGCGGCGACGACGTGCTCGAAGGCGGCCTGGGTGCCGATACCTTCGTGGTCGGCGACGGCAACGACACGATCCTCGATTTCAGCCTCGAGGAAGACATGCTCGACCTCTCGGCTCTCGGCCTCGATGCGGGCGCGCTGACCTTCAGCGAAGGGCTCGTGGAAATCGACATCGACGGCGACAGCGTCACCGATGCGACCGTGACCTTTGCCAACAATGTCGAACTGACCGCGGAGCAGGTGATCTTCGCCTGATCCACGGATCGAATGAAACGGCGAAAGGGCCGGCGGAGCGATCCGCCGGCCCTTTTTCCTGATGCCGCACCGACGAAAGCGGCCCGTCGAGATTACGGCGTCACGCCCCGATCCACGCGCGCAGGATCATCGCCACCACGCCGAGGACCGCCACGCTCCCCGCCCAGATCGCCGCCATCCAGGCCAGCCTCTGCCAAAGGGGACGGCGGTCGGGCGCCTCTCCCGGCCGCATCAGTGATAGCCCTCGTGCCCGACCTTCCCGCGAAACACCCAGTATGCCCAGCCGGTGTAGATCAGGATCAGCGGCATCGTGATGGCCACGCCGATCAGCATGAAGACCTGGCTGCGTTCGGGGGCCGCGGCCTCCCATATGTCGATGCTGCCCGGAACGATATCCGGCCACATCGTCACGCCCAGCCCCGCCATGCCCAGCAGGAACAGCGCGATGCCGAGCCAGAACGGCGTCGCCTCCTTGCGCTTGAACAGGGCACGGAACAAGAAGCCTGCGATGATGAGCGTGAGCAGCGGCACCTGGCTCGTGAAGAACAGGGCCGGCGTGTCGAGCCAGCGTTCGCGATATTCGGGCCGCAGGATGAGGTTATAAAGGCTGATGACCGCCATCAGGCCGAGGGTCAGGATCGTGCCCCACCGCGCCAGCCGGTACGCATGGTCCTGGCATTTGCCCTCGGTCTTCCACACGAGCCAGCACGCGCCGAGCATGGCATAGCCCGCCACCACGCCGATCCCGCACAAGAGCGTATAGGGCGTGAACCAGTCGAACCAGCTGCCCGCATATTCGCGGCCCGACACCTCGATCCCCTGAAGCAGCGCGCCGAGCGTCATCCCCTGCGCAAATGCGGCGATGAGCGAGCCTGCGCAAAACGCCCAGTCCCAGAACGGGCGATGTTTCGGATCGCGCCAGCGATATTCGAACGCCACCCCCCGGAACACCAGCCCCAGCAGCATCGCGATGACCAATGGATAGGTCGCGGGCAACACCACCGCATAGGCGAGCGGAAAGGCCGCGAACAACCCGCCCCCGCCGAGCACGAGCCAGGTTTCGTTACCGTCCCACACCGGCGCGATGGAATTCATCGCCTGATCGCGCTCCACACCGGGAGAAAAGCTCGGAAAGAGCACCCCGATGCCGAGATCGAACCCGTCCATCACGACATAGGCGAACACGGCGAAGGCGATGATGAACGCCCAGATGACGGTCAGGTCGAAATTCACGCTCATTCGCCGTCTCCCTGCGGGTGGCGGGGCTGGTCGGCGATCGCCTCGCCATGGCCTTCGCCGGTGGGATCCTGCGTCGGGCCGGGGGTGAACCCGGCACTTCGGATCGGGCCGTCGTCGCCACGCTTGACCCCCTCTTCGTGGGCATGCGGCGCGTCCTTCATCAGGTGCAGGATATACCACGCCCCTGCGGAAAACACGGTGAGATAGACGATGACGAAGGCTAGCAGCGAAGTCGCCACCGCCGGCGCGTCGAGCGGGCTCGCCGCCTCCGACGTGCGCATCAGATTGTAGATGACATAGGGCTGCCGCCCCACCTCCGTCGTGACCCAGCCGGCGATGACCGCCACGAACCCCGACGGCGCCATGACGAGCGCCGCCCGGTGCAACGGTTTCCAGTCGTAAAGCCGCTTGCGATAGCGCGCGAACAGGCTCCACAGCCCGAGGCCGAGCATCGCGAAACCGATGCCCACCATGATGCGAAACGACCAGAACACGATGGCGACCGGCGGTTGTTCATCGTCGGGAATGGTGTCCAGCCCGGCCAGCGGCGCATCGAGGCTGTGCTTGAGGATGAGCGAGGACAGCTTCGGAATGCCGATCGCGTAATCGAGCGTCCGCGTCTCGTCATCGGGGATGCCGAAGATGTAGAGCGGCGCGCCGTCCGGATGGCTTTCGTAATGCCCCTCCATCGCCATCACCTTCTGCGGCTGATGCTCCATGGTGTTGAGCCCGTGCATGTCGCCGGCAAAGATCTGCACCGGCGCGACGAGCGCGGCCATCCACATCGCCATCGAAAACATCTTGCGCGCATGGGCGTTGGTGCGATCCTTGAGCAGGTGCCACGCCCCCACCCCGCCCACGACGAAGGCGGTGGTGAGATAGGCCGCGATGACCGTGTGCACGAGGCGGTAGGGGAAGGAGGGATTGAACACGATGTCCCACCAGCTTGCGCCCGGCAGGAATTGCCCGTTGGCGCCCATTTCGAACCCGGTCGGCGTCTGCATCCAGCTGTTGACCGACAGGATCCAGAACGCGGAGATGAACGTGCCGAACGCCACCATGCAGGTGGCCGCGAAATGCAGCTTGCGCCCAACCCGCTCCATCCCGAAGAGCATCACGCCGAGAAAGCCCGCCTCCAGGAAAAAGGCGGTCAGCACCTCATACGCCATCAACGGCCCGATCACCGGCCCCGCCCTGTCGGAATAGACCGACCAGTTGGTCCCGAACTGATACGACATGACGATGCCGGACACGACGCCCATGGCAAACGCGATGGCAAAGATCTTCAGCCAGTATTTGAACAGGTCGAGATAAAGCGACTTCCCGGTTTTAAGCCACAACCCTTCCAGCACGGCCAGAAAGCTCGCCAGCCCGATGGAAAAGGCCGGGAAAATGAAATGGAAGCTCACGGTGAAGGCGAATTGAATCCGGGCCAGCACCAGCGCATCGAAATTGTCGAACATGGGTTCGCTCTTTCCTGACACCGGCGATTCGCGTGGGCAAATTCGGGGCGCATCGGCGCGCGCATGGCCATCAGGCCGGTGCCTTCGCACGATCAGGGCCGCGCATTCCCGGCTGCAGACATCGTGCAACCGCCCCTCCCATCGCGCATTCGCGGCCAAGTTTCAAACCCCAAAACGGCAATTGCGGTTGCGCAAAACGACAGAGCTACGGGTTTTGCGCTTGTGCATGCGGCCCGCCATCGCGCACATGCCGGGCATGATGGAATGGCCCGACCTGCTTCACCGCCCCCGCCCGCTCCCCGACGGGCGCATCGCCTATGGCCGCGACGGGTTGCAGCATGTCGATGTCTGGCTTCCGCGCGCACGGGCGCGAAACGCGGCGGGCCATCCGGTGGTGGTGATGGTGCATGGCGGATGCTGGCGGACGGATGTCGCGCGGGCGGGCATCATGAATTACATCGCCGACGACCTGCGCGGGCGCGGGATCGCGGTGTGGAACCTCGAATATCGGGGCGTGGACCGCGCCGGTGGCGGTTATCCCGGCACGTTTCGCGATGTCGCGCGCGGGGCCGACATGCTGCGCGAACGGGGCGCCGCGCTGGGCATCGATACGGCGGCGCGCACGGTGTTCGGCCATTCGGCGGGCGGGCATCTCGCGCTGTGGCTGGCGGCGCGGCACGTGATCGCGCGCGGCGGTCCGCTGTTTCATCCCGATCCGCTGCGGTTCGGCAGTGCCATTTGCGCAGGGGGCTTGCCCGATCTGCGCGCAGCGCGGGTCGCGCCCGGCAATACCTGCGGGACGGAGGCGGTCGATGCGCTGCTTGGCGCGGACGTTCGCGATGCGGCGGACATGTTCGCCGATTGCTCGCCCGCCGACATGATGCCCTTCGCTACGCATCAGGTGCTCATCAACACGGGCGAGGATCATATCGCACCGCCGTCCTTCGCCGCGGCCTATGCCGCGAAGGCCAATGCGGCAGGCGCAGAGGTGACCTGCGTCACCGTGCCGGACGAGGGGCATGTCGAACTCATCACGCCGGGCACGGCGGCGTGGGGGGCGGCGTGCGAGGCGATATTTGATGCGCTGAAACGCGGGGACATCGCGCCATGACCATGACCATCGACGAAGCGCGGCAACGCGACGCCGCCGATCCGCTGCGCGCGTTTCGTGCACGCTTCGATCTTCCGCCGGGCATCATCTATCTCGACGGCAATTCGCTCGGGCCCCTGCCGCGCGCGACGCGGGACCAGGTCGCGGACATGGTCGACCGGCAATGGGGCCGCGACCTCATCGCCGCGTGGAACGACCATGGCTGGATCGACGCGCCCCGCCGCATCGGCGCAAAGATCGCGGCGCTGATCGGCGCGGCGGAGGACGAGGTGATGGTGGCCGATTCCACCTCGGTCAATATTTTCAAGCTGCTGACCGCGGCGGCACGGGCAAATCCGGGCCGAACCGAGATCCTCGCCGAGGCGGCCAATTTCCCGACCGACCTGCATATCGCGGCCGGGGTGGCGAACCTTCTCGGGCTGACGCTCGTGACCGCGCCGCCCGACGATCTCGCCGATGCGATCGGGGCGAACACCGCCGCGGTCATCCTGCCCGATGTGCATTACCGGAGCGCCGCGCGATACGACATGGCCGCGATGAATGCCCGCGCGCAAAAGGCGGGCACGCACATCGTCTGGGATCTCAGCCATAGCGCGGGGGCGGTTCCGGTCGATTTGTCGGGGTGCGGGACGATGCTCGCGGTGGGATGCGGGTACAAGTTCCTGAACGGGGGACCGGGGGCACCGGCCTTCGTCCATGTCGCGCGCGAATGGCAGGACCGGCTCCACAATCCGTTGCAGGGGTGGCTCGGCCACAAGGCGCCCTTCGACTTTGCCGATGCCTACGAACCCGCGCCGGGCATGGGACGGTGGCAGGCCGGCACGCCCCCGATGCTCAGCATGGCGGCACTGGAAAGCGGGGTCGATCTCATGCTGGAGGCGGACATGAACGCGCTTTTCGCGAAATCGGCGGCATTGTTCGATGCGTTTGCGGCGCGCATGGCGGAAAAATGCCCCGCCCTCACTCTCGCCTCCCCGCGCGAGGCAGAGCGGCGCGGGAGCCACATCTCGTTTCTGCACGAGGACGCCTTCCCCATCGTGCAGGCGGCGATTGCGCGCGGCGTCATCGGCGATTTCCGCACGCCGGACATCGCGCGTTTCGGCCTGACTCCGCTCTATACCGGGTTCGAGGACGTCGCCCGCGCCGCCGACACCATTGCCGAGATCATCGCGACCGGCGCGTGGCGCGAGGACCGTTTCCGTAAGCGCGGCGCGGTCACCTGACGCTCAGGACGCGGGTTTCCACACCTGCGTCTTGCAGATGAAGGCGAGGCAGCCCTGCACCTTGAGCGAGCCATTCGCCATGCGGCTCACGACCGCGCGATATTCGTTGCCGTCCTCGGGATTGTAGATGTCGCCGCGCCACACGTCGTCATCCGCGGTCAGCCCCATGAGGATCGGCAGGCCCAGGATGGGCCGGCTCCGAAGCGCGGGATCGTCATTGTTGATGTCGCGCGCGGGCACGCCCTTTTTCGGGCGCAGGATCTTGTCCACCTTGCCGCACATGGCCTTGCCGCACGTTTTCACGGCCACGACCGCGCGCCCGTTTTCGGTGACGTAGCGCCCCTCGATCGGCGCGGCGGCCCATGCAGGGGTGGACAGCGTCGCCAGCGTGGCGAACAACAGCGCGGTTTTCATCGAGAGTCGTCGCATGGGCGCTCCTTAACAGACGGGACAGGACGTGACGATACGCAACACGACACAATGGCGCATCGGCATCATCGGCGGTTCGGGTCTATACGCGATGCCCGGATTGAGGAATGCTGAATGGATCGAGATCGCGACGCCGTGGGGACGCCCTTCCGATGCGGTGCTGACCGGATCGCTGCACGGGGTCGAGCTTGTCTTCCTGCCGCGCCACGGGCGGGGCCATGTGGTGGCGCCCGGCGCGCTGAACGCCCGCGCCAATATCGACGCGCTCAAACGCGCAGGCTGCACCGACATTCTCGCGATCAGCGCGATCGGTTCGCTGCGCGAGGAACTGCCCCCCGGCCGTTTCGTGGTGGTGGATCAGTTCATCGACCGCACCGCGGGCCGCCCGTCCAGCTTTTTCGGGACCGGGATGGTCGCGCATGTGTCGATGGCCGATCCGGTCTGCCCGCGCCTTTCCGCCATGGCCGGGGCCGCGGTGCGCGACGCGGGCGGTGCGGTGACCGAGGGCGGCACCTATCTGGCGATGGAAGGACCGCAATTTTCCACCCGCGCGGAAAGCCACATGTACCGCGCATGGGGCGCCGATGTCATCGGCATGACCGCCCTGCCGGAGGCCCGGCTCGCACGCGAGGCGGAGCTGCCCTATGCGCTCATCGGGATGGTCACGGATTACGATTGCTGGCGTGAGGAGACAGAGGCGGTCGAGGTGGACGCCGTCATCGCGCGCATGGCCGAAAATGCCGAGATTGCGCGCGGGGCGGTCGACGCTTTCGTCCGCGCGCTTCCCCCGACGCGGGCGCCATCGCCCATCGACACGGTGCTGGACAAGGCGCTCATCACCGATCCGGCCTGCCGCGACCCGGCGGTGCTCGCCCGGCTCGACGCGGTGATGCGGCGCGTGAACGGCGGCGACTGAAGCGGCCCGTTTCGCCGATCGCGTGGCCGCGTCACTGCTCGCCCGCGGGCTGCTCCTCCTGCGCGGCGGCGGCGGCGGTTTCGCTGCGCAATTTGCGGTTCGCGGCCAGCTCGGCATCGATCTCGCGCGCCTGCTTGCGAATATGCGCCTCCGCCTCCTCGTAGCGGGTGTCGAAATCCGGCTCCTCCTGGCACCCGGCGAGCAGGAGCAGCGCGACCAAGGCAGAGACCCGCACCGCCTGCATCAGTAATTCTTGCGGTAACGGATGCTGGCGTCGGTGCGGCCCGACCCGCCCGCTTGGCTCAGGATCGAGAGCGCCGGGGTCAGGCTGATTTCGAGCTGCGTCGCGGTGAACCCAAGCGCATCGGTGATCAGCTCGACATAGATATCGTCGGTAATATACTGCCCCGCTGCGAGCGCGGTCCCGCGCCCGCTCGCCTCATCCGCGCCGAGAATCCGCAGCCGGTCGACCCCCGTCGCCGAACGCAGCGTGCCAAGCGGGTTGAGCCCACCCCCCGACCCGCGCAGCGAATTGAGCGATGCGGCAAGCTGCACCGCCTGGATCGTCGAAAGATTGCCGATCGAGCTTCCGAACAGGATGCGCGACACGATTTCGTCCTGCGGCAGGCCCGGCGTCGAGGCGAAGGAAATCTGCGGATCCATGGCCCGGCCCGCGACATTCACGCGCACGGTCACGTCCTCGATCTCCTCGCTCGCCACGAGATTGAGCACCGGATCGATGGTGGACCCGCCGGTAAACCCGATCCGCCCCTCGACCAGCTCGAACGAACGCCCGGCAAAGCCCAGCGTGCCGCGAATGAGCGACACTTCGCCCGAAAGCCGCGGTGCGGTGCTGGTCCCGCGAATGGTGAGGTCGGCGTCCCATTCGGATTCCAGCCCCATGCCCGAGACATAGAGCCGCTCCGGCGCATTCAGATCGATGTCGAGCCGCAGCTGATCGAAGATGCCGGGCTGCGTTTCGGGCTCCTCGTCGCCGGTGATGCGCACCGGTCCGCGCGGCGGCTTGAACCGCACGCCGGTCAGTTCGGGCACCTCGGCGGCGCCCTGGCGGATGATCTGATAGCGCGTTTCGGGGAGCAGCAATTGCCCCGACAAAAGCGCGGTCTGTCCCGCGCTCTTCGAAAGGCGCAATTGCCCGGTTGCCGATGCGCGGATCATGTCGCTGCGCGCAAGCCGCGCATCGTCGAGCGTGACCGACACATCCATGGGATAGCCGCTGTCGGCCGCGAGGCTGACATAGCCGCTCGCCTCGACCGAACCGTCGCCCGCCGTCGCGGTCATGCGCTCGATCCTAAGTTCGCTCCCGTCGAAACGCCCCTGCAACGCCATATTGGTGAGCCGCGTCCCATAGGTCAGGTTTTCATAGGTCAGCGATTTGGCGCGGATGATGCCTGCAAGATCGGGGTCCGACACCCGGCCCGAGAAATCCGCCGCGACGCCGATGGGGCCTGAAAGCCGCTGATCCGGCTGTCCGGCGAAGGAGAACAGCGTATCGGCCGGCCCGTTATACCGGATGCCACCCGACAGCGGCGCCATGAGCAGGCGCTGCGTCCACGGCCCCGCGCCGGGCGGGAGTGGGTTGAGCGAGGCGACCATGCGCCCGATGACGGTACCGCGGCGCCGCATGACGGCGCGCGCCTCGCCGCCGTTGGCGAGCAGCTTGCCGACGAAATTGATGTCGACCGGCTGGCTCACCGAGGCGGCAGTGGTTCGGGTGAAATCGTCGATCGACAGGCGGGCATCGGCGCGGGGGAAGGCATTCGGCCCGGCCTGCGCGAAATCGAGGCTGCCGGTCGCGTTGCCGCCGAGGCCAAGGCCCGGAACGAAGGCGTTGACGATAGCCATGTCGAGCGAATCGAGCCGGCTCTGCACCCTGATCCCGTCACCGTAAGTGGCGGCGAGGCGGAGATTGCCGCTCCCGAAATCGATGCGCGTGGGCATCAGTTCATAGCTGCCGTTTCCGGGCACGATGCGGGCGGGATTGACCGTGGCGAAATCGATGCCGCGCACCCGGCCCTTTACCGCCGCGCGCCACAATTGCGGCGTCATGTCGGTGTTGAGCGCGATGCGGAACGGCACGCCGCTGGTCCCTTCGGCCAGCAGCTTCGCCTTGCCCGTGCCGCCGCGATAATCGACCGTGGCGCGCGCGGCATTGATGTCGAACGAACCATACCGCACGCGCGCCAGCTGCGCCGCGGCGACCACGTATGGCTGATCGTAGAGCACGACGCGCCCGTCGATCTTCGCCGAACCGATGGCGAGATTGGCCGGCCCTTCCAGCGTGGTGTCGTTGGCGCGCAGGTTGAACAACGCTTCCTGATACCGCCCCTCGGCATCGAGACGGACAACGCCCGCGAGCCCGCGCCCGTTGGCGAGCAGCCGCCCGGCAAACGGCCCGGCCGAAGTCTGACGCAGCGAGCCTGTAAAATCGATGCCGCCGAGATTGGCGCTGTTGATCTGCACCGTCGTCGCATCGCCCAGCCCCAGCGTCACATCGGCGGTCAGCGCGCCGTAATCGGTGTCGCCGGTGAGGTCGAGCCGGTAGCCCGTGCCATTGCCGGTCCCGCGAATCTCGGCATTCAGATTGGCGAGGCCGATCCCGAAATTGGGGTTTTCGGCGGTGATCGTCGCCTGCGGATCGGTGATGGTGCCCGCGACGCGCACGCCGACGCGGCCATAGGCATCGGTGATCGCGTCGGCATTGAACGCAATGCGCCCGTCGGTGCTGTAACGCCCGCTGCCGCCGGTAATGCGGACAAGCGGGGCCTCGAGCCTCAGATTGGTGAAATTGATGGTGCCATCGGGGGCATAGCGCACATTGGCCGAGGCCAGCGCATTGCCGCCGAGGAAATCGCGCACGCTTTCGTTTTCGAGCCTGCGCGAACGCACGCTGACCCGCCCGGCGAGTGCGTAGCCGCCCGCCTCGGTGCGCAGATCGACATCGGTCGTGATGTCGAAGATGCCGACGCTCTCGACCCGGTAATTGTCGATCCGCCCGTCGATCGCGCCGGTATAAAGCCCGGTCGACATGTCGGCGAGCAGGATGACATTCGCATCGATCCGGTCCGACTGTATCCGCATGTTGTCGGACAGGATGCGCGGTCCCTGAATCGCGATATCGCCCGCAAGCCGCACATCGGTGAGCGTGCCGCCCGCCACCGTGTCGAGCCCGGTAATGCGCGATGCGCGCGCCTGCACCGGGATGAGGATCCGGTCGGGATCGACCCGCGCCGCGCCCTCGGCCGCGAAATTGACGAGCGCCATGTCCGCCATCGCGATCCTATCGGCGGCGAGCGCATATTGGACCGTCGGCGCCGCGAACGCGCCATCGAGCGTGAGATTGCCGCGCACGCCCGACCCGCTCAGATTTTCGGCGAGAACCGACGGGCGGGTGAGCGCCAGCGTGACCTTCATGTCGTCGAAACTGTTGTCGGACAGATCGATGATGCCGTCCGCACCCACGCGCAGCGCGTCGCTTTCGATCGTGCCGGTCAAATTGGCGCTGCGTTCGTTCAGCGCGCCGGTCATGTCGATGGTGGTGACGGGACCGAGCAAGGCCGCCGTCTGCCCTTCGAACAGGCGCGCCACGCGCGTCGGCCCGCGCACGGTAAAGGTGCCGTCGCGCGCCAGAATGGCGAGCCGCGCAAATTCCGAGCCGCCCAGATTGGCGGCAAGCCGGCCGTTCCACCGCGCCCAGTCGCCCCGGCCCGACAGGTCGAGCGCGACCGGCTGATCCAGCCCGGCGAGCGTGGTGACCACCCCGCCCTGCGGCGCGCGCAGCTTCACATCGATGTCGAGCCGGTTTTCCTCCGGCACCGCGTCGAGTTTCAGCGCAAGCCGGTCGCCGCCCGCGGCATCGGCCCCGCCGATCGTCCGCGCGTCGAGATCGACCAAAGCGCGCCCGTCGGCAATATGCGCCTCGCCGCCGAGGGACAGCACGCGCCGCTCCCCCGTGACGGCCTCGCCGATGACAAACCGGTCGACACGCAGAACGCCGATATCGATGTCGAGATCGGGGAGCAGCGGGCCTTCGCTTTCCGTCTCGTTGAACTGGGGCAGACGCGCGAGCGTGATCCGCTCCGCCGTGGCGCTGCGCACGTCGACATGGTTGTTCACGAAGGCGAACGGGCGCCAGTCGACGCGCAATTCGGGCGAGGACAGGAACACCCCGCGTGGGTCCGACACGGTGAAATCGTGCAGTACCATCTCGCCATAGAGCGAACCGTCGATGCGGCCGATGTCGATTTCCATGCCGTTTTCGAATTCGAGCCCGGCAATCTGCTCGGCGACGAAACGCCGGCCCGGCTGCGTATTGAGGCCGAAGATCACCAGCGCGACCAGCACGGCAATACCGACGAGGACGATGGCAACGCCCTTCGCGACGCGGACGGGCCAGCGGCGGTGCGTGCGCGTGTCCTCGCCGCTCTCCACCATGGTATCGTCGCCGCGCACCTCTTCGGCGGTTTCGTCCGTCACCGGCTGCTCTTCCCCGTCCCGCATATCCGCCATCAGAACGCCTGCCCGATTGAAACATAGACCGCGAACGAGCTTTCACCCGGCTGCTTGTCGATGGGCATCGCCACGTCGAGCCGGAGCGGCCCGAAATTGGTATAGAACCGCCCGCCGAGGCCGACGCCGTAACGAAGGCCCGAAAAATCGGGCACGCTGTCGAGATAGACCTGCCCCGCATCGACGAAGCCGACGACGCCGAAATTGCCGAACCGGTAGCGCGCCTCGACCGCGAGCTCGTTGAAACTGAGCCCGCCGAGCGGCCGGAAGCGGAACGGATTGGCGGTTTCGTCCGGATCCTCGGGGTCGAAATTCGGGTTGGGCACCTCGACCTTGGGGCCGAGTTCCTGAAACCCGAAACCGCGCACCGAACCGCCGCCCCCGGCGTAGAACCGGCGCGACGGCGCGAGGTCGAAGCGGTCGATCCCCTGAATCGTGCCGGCCGCCACCCGCGCCGCCAACACGATGGAATCGGTCGCCGGGTAATAGGCGCTCGCCGCGAGACGGGCCCGTACGTAGGTATCGAAGGAATCCTGCACCGAGGCTTCGGGTTCGATGAGCGCGGTGACGCGAAACCCGCTCGTCGGGTTGAGCAGGCTCTTCGTGCTGTCCAGCCCGACCTGCCCGGTCAGCCCGGCGATGCCGAAGGTGCGCCGCCGCACCTCGCCGAGGTCGAAATCGTAATCCTCCTCGATCGTGCCAAGCAGCTGCACGCCATAGGCATAGGTCAGCGGTTTCTGCCAGATGGAGGTGGAATCGTAATTCACCCGCGCGGCGAGCCGGCCGGTGAGCGCCTCGAACGCGTCGAAATCGCTGCGCAAGGCCTCGGCGACGATTTCGAAGGTGCGGTCGCGGCGGCCGGCATTGGACCGGCGGAACGTGACGCCCGCGCCCTGCTCCTGCGTGCCGGCGATGGCGCGGGCGATCAACGCGCCTTCGGGCGGGAACAGATTGCGATGCGTCCATGTCGCCTCGACCCGCGCGCCCTGCCCGGTGCCGTAACCGGCGCTGCCGGCGATGGTGCGCGGCGGTCCGGCGTCCTGCTCGACCAGCACGGTGGCGTATTCCGCGGGGCCGCCCTCGACCGTGCCGGCATCCTCGCCGGTGCGCTGCGGCTCGACCGTGACGGTATTGAACAAGCCCGTCGCGACGAGCGCCTGACGCAGGTCGTCGACCATGTCGCTATCGTAAAGCTCGCCCCGTTCGAACCGGGCGAGCACGGCGACGTGCTCCGCATCGAAGGCAAGATCGCCCGTCGTCTCGATCCCGCCGAACACCGCGCGCGGCCCGGTATCGACCGGCAGGGTATAGACCCCGCCCCCCGTTTCAGCGTCGAGCAATATGTCGCGCTGGCCGACCGCGGCGAACGGATAGCCATTGTGCGGCAGCGCCACGGCGACATTCGCCTCCGCCCCCTGCACCCGCGTGGCGACGATCGGCTCGCCGACGGCAAGCGGCAGGTTTTCGCGGATGAGATCGGGCGGCGTCGTGGGCTCCGCATCGATCACGATTTCGGCAAATTCGTAACGCTGTCCGGGCGTGACGTCGATCACGGCGGTCAGCGGCTGACCATCGGCGACGTCGGCGCGGTCGATACGCGTCTCGACACTGGCGCCGAACCACCCTTCGGAGGCGAGGATACGCTCTATCAGGACGCTGTCTTCGGTCAGCCGGGCGGACACCTGCGCGACATTGTTCGCGGTGCGATCGTCCGACCGCAGGGCGGACAGATCGTTGAACATGTCGCGGATGTTCACATCCGTTTCCGCGTCGATTGCGTCGATCCCGTTGAGCGCGATTTCATACGAAACCTCGGTCACCTCGGTATCTTCCTCGCCCTCGGCGAATTCCACCGGCTCTACCTCGAACGCGGAAATGGGCGGGAGCGGCGCGGTCAGCTCCGCATCGCGGACGGGCGCATCGCCGATCTCCTCCACCGCGTCGCCATCGGCCAGCGCCGGATCGCCGAGCGGTGCGTCCTCGCTCATTTCGGTTTCGGCACCGGCCTGCTCCTCGGCAAGGCGGCGTTCGAACTCCGCAATGGATTCCAGCGGCATGTCGAGCGCGGGGTCGCTCTCGGCATCGAGGTCGGGGATGGATTCTGCAAATTCCTCGTCCGAGATGATCGTTTCGACCTCGGGCAGGGTTACATCGGCGGGCGGCGCGGGCACGGGGAGAGGATCTGCGTCGGCGCGATCCGCCGCCTGCGGCCCGGCACGATCGTAGGGCACGCCGGCATCCTGCGCCGCGGCGGCACCGACCTGCGCCATCGCCAGAAAAGACGCGCTGGCAAGGACATGCTTGCCAAATCGACCGATATGCGTTCCTGTCATGTGCAACCGCAATTCCCGCAGCGTCAAAATAAAGAGGTCCGCAACGGATGATCGATCGCACGCCGACCGAACCACCATTCGCCGAAACCCCGAACGCCGAAACCTCGTATCCCAACCGTCTGCCCGTCGATGCCATGGAAAACAATAGCGAAAAGGACACAGACGCGCCCGATGCGGGCGAAACGATCGAAAACGGAGACCCCGGCGCGGTCGCGACCTGGCCGCATCACATCCCGTTTTCGGGTTGGCTGGCGGTGTTGAAACGCGTCTATGTGATGGTCGGTTTTCACAATCTCGGCCTGCTGGCGGGCGGGGTCGCGTTCTTTACCTTTCTCGCGATCACGCCGCTCATCGCCGCGACGGTCATGATCTATGGCCTCGTCGGCAATGTCGATCTCGTCGAGAAACAGATGCGCACCGTGGTCGAGGTGGTGCCGTCCGATGCCGCGCGCCTGATCGAGGATCAGCTCCTTGGCGTGGTCAATACCAGCAGCGAAGTCGCGGGATTCGCACTCGTCATCGCGCTGGTCTTCGCGATCTATGGCGGAATGCGGGCGGCAAGCGGGCTCATCCGCGCATTGAACGTCATTAACGAGGAACCGGAAACGCGCAATATATTGCGCCTCACGCTCCGGGCCGCGGTGCTGACGCTGGCGGCGATCGGCATTGCGCTGATCGGGGTGGTGAGCGGGGCGGCGCTGACCTGGCTCGCGCGGCAGACCACGGTGTTCTTCGGGCCGTGGACGGGGTTTTTCATCAAGCTGCTGACCTATGGCGCGGCGGTCGCGCTGGGCAGCGTGGGTTTTGCCATGATCATGCGGTTCGGGCCCGACCGGCGCCCGGCGAAATGGCGCTGGCTCGCGCCGGGCGCGGTATTGGCGACGATATTGTGGATCGGCGTGTCCTTCGCCTTTTCCGCCTATGTCGCCTATGTGTCGGATTATAACGCCACCTATGGCTCGCTATCGGCGATCGTGGTGTTCCTGATGTGGCTGTTCCTGTCGGCCTACGGCATATTGATCGGCGCGCTGCTCAATGCCGAGGCGGAGCGGCAGACGATCCAGGATTCGACCGAGGGGCCGGACCGCCCCATCGGCCATCGCGGCGCCGTGCTCGCCGACAGCCATGTGAGCTTCGGCCACAAGCAGGAACTCGCCGCGAAAAAGCGGGAGCGGCGGGCGGAGCGCGCGGCGCAGAACGCGCGCGATACGCCCCGCCGCCCCGCCCTGCCGCGGATCAGAGGCGGCGGATGATCGAGGAGAAATCCTTGCCGCCGTTTCCGTCGGCGTCGTGATCCTCGAACAGTTCCTTGGCCCGCTCGCCCATCGGGGTCGCGCTTTCGGCGGATTTCGCCGCCGCCATGGCAAGGCGCAGATCCTTCAGCATGAGATTGGTGGCAAAGCCGCCGTCGTAATCATTGTCGGACGGGCTTTGCGGGCCGACGCCGGGAACCGGGCAATAGCTCGTCATGGACCAGCATTGCCCCGATGACACCGACGCGATGTCGTAGAAATTCTGCGCATCGAGGCCCAGCCTTTCGGCCAGCTTGAACGCTTCGCACGTGCCGATCATCTGAATGCCGAGCAGCATGTTGTTGCAGATTTTCGCGGCCTGCCCGGCGCCGGCATCGCCCGCGCGGATGACCGCCTTGCCCATCGCCTCGAGCACGGGGCGCGCACGCTCGCAGGCCTCCTGCGTGCCGCCCACCATGAAGGTCAGCGTACCGCCATTGGCCGCCGCGATCCCGCCCGACACCGGCGCGTCGACCATATCGTGCCCGGCGTCCGTCGCCTTGGCGATGACGGTGCGGCAGGTTTCGACGTCGATGGTCGAACAATCGATAAGGACCGCACTGCGCGGGGCGTGGCCGATGACCGACCCTGTATAGACGCTTTTGACGATGTCGCCGTTGGGCAGCATGGACACGACGGCATCCATGCCCTCCACCGCTTCGCGCACGGTGCCATAGGTGGCGATGCCGTTGGCCTGCGCCGTCTCCAGCGCATCCGCCGACAGGTCGAATGCGGCGACCTCATGGCCGTTCTTCACCAGGTTTGCGGCCATGCCGCTGCCCATGTTGCCAAGGCCGATAAATGCGATTTTCATGTCAGCGTCCCTTCCACTGGGCTGCGCGCTTTTCGACAAACGCCTGCATGCCCTCTTGTCTGTCTTCGGTCGCGGTCAGAATCTGAAACGCGCGCCGTTCGAACAGCAATCCCTGATCGAGCGTGGTTTCGAAGGCCGCGTCGACCATTTCCTTGTTCACCATCGCGGCGAGCGGGGCCATGCCGGCGATCGCCTCGGCCGCCTTCATCGCCTCGTCCATGAGCTCGGCGGCGGGCACCACGCGGGATACCAGCCCGCTGCGCTCCGCTTCCTCGGCATTCATGTTGCGCCCGGTCAGGCACATGTCCATCGCCTTTGCCTTGCCGACCGCGCGGGTGAGCCGCTGCGACCCGCCCATGCCCGGCGCCACGCCGAGCTTGATCTCCGGCTGTCCGAACATCGCGGTGTCGCTGGCGATGATGAAGTCGGCCATCATGGCAAGCTCGCACCCGCCGCCGAGCGCGAACCCGTTGACCGCGGCGATCCACGGCTTGCGCACCGCTTTGACAAGGCGGCTGGTCCAGCCGGCGAAAAAATCCTCGGTAAAGAATTGCGCGCTCGACTTGTCGACCATCTCCTTGATGTCGGCGCCGGCGGCAAACGCCTTCTCCCCGCTGCCGGTGAGAACGGCGCAGCGCTGGCTATCGTCCTTCTCATACTCCGCAAACGCGGCGATTAGATCCTCCAGAACCTGGGAATTGAGGGCATTCAACGCCTTGGGCCGGTTCAGCGTTATCAGCGTGACCGCGCCCTTCTGTTCGACGGTAATCGTTTCGTAGCTCATAGCGGTCTCCATTCCTCTTCCCCTTCCATCGGTGCGAACAGAGAGGCGATGTCGTCCTCGCTCACTGCGTCGGCCGTGGCCGGTTGCCATTGGGGATCGTTGTCCTTGTCCACGAGCAGGGCACGCACGCCCTCCGCAAAATCGGGACGGGTGATGATGCGCCCGGCGGCGCGATATTCCATCGTCATGTTCGCGGCGAAATCCTCCGCCTCGGCGCCGAGCTGCAACTGGCGGAGCACCGCCTTGCAGCTGGTCGGGCTTTTCTTGCGGAGGGTCTTCAGCTCCTTTGCCGCCCAGTCGCTGTCGTCGGCCTCCAGCGCGGCGATGATCGTTTCCAGATCGTCGGAGGCGAAGAGCCGGTCGATCACCTCCCGATTGCCGGCGATGCGGGCCTCGGGCGGGCTTTCGCTTGCCTCATCCAGGATGGCGGCGATGTCGCCCGGCTCGGCAATGATGCGGGCCTTCACCTCGGCGAGCTTTTCGGACGGGATGTAATGGGTGGCAATGCCCGCCCACACGCATTCGGCCCCGTCGAGGCGCGCGCCGGTCAACCCGATGAACTGCCCCACGCGCCCCGGCAGGCGCGGCAGGTACCATCCGCCGCCCACGTCGCAGATGAGGCCGATGCCCGTTTCCGGCATGGCGAATTTCGTGTTCTCGGTCGCGACGCGGTACCGGCACGGCTGCGCGATGCCGACGCCGCCGCCCATGGTGATGCCGTCCATGAACGCCGCGATCGGCTTGTCATAGGTGAACATCAGATGGTTGAGCCGGTATTCGAGGGCGAAGAATTCGCGCCCGCGCACGCCCGCATCCTCCATCGCCGATCGGCGCAGCAGGGTGACGTCGCCGCCCGCGCAGAAACCGCGCCCCTCCGAATGGTCGAGCAGGACGGCCCGGATCGCATCGTCCCCGGCCCAGCCGCGCAGCGCCTCCGTCATCGCCTCGCACATGTCGAGGGTGAGGGCATGGATCGCCTTGGGCCGGTTGAGCGAGATATGCCCCGCCGCCCCATGCGCGTGAATATGTACTTCGTCGGTCATGTGCAGCCTTCGTTTATCTATCAATCGCGCAGGAGATCGCGGCCCACGATCATGCGCATGATCTGGTTCGTGCCTTCGAGAATGGAATGAACGCGAAGGTCGCGCCACAGTTTCTCGATCGGGTAATCCTTGAGATAGCCGTAGCCGCCATGCAGCTGCAGCGCATGGTCGACGACGCGCGATCCGGTTTCGGTCGCGATCATCTTCGCCATCGCGGCAAAGCGCGTCTTGTCCGGCGCCTCGTTCGTGACCTTCACCGCGGCGAGGTAGAGCAGCGCGCGCGCCGCCTCCAGCTCGGCGGCCATTTCCGCGATGGTGAATTGCGTGTTCTGAAAATCGGCGATGGCCTTGCCGAACTGCGTCCGGTCCTTGGTATAGGCGATCGCCTCGTCCAGTGCGCGCTGCGCCCCGCCGAGCGAGCACGCCCCGATATTGAGCCGCCCGCCGTCAAGCCCGGTCATCGCGATGGAAAAACCCTGCCCCTCGTCGCCGACGCGGTTTTCCTTGGGCACCTTCACATTGTCGAAGATGACCTGCGCGGTGGGCTGGTTCTTCCACCCCAGCTTCTTCTCGTTCGCGCCGAAGGACACGCCGTCCATGTCCTTTTCGATGACGAGGCACGAAATGCCCTTCGGTCCGTCGGCGCCGGTGCGGACCATCACGACGTAGATTTCATTCTGGCCGCCGCCCGAAATGAACTGCTTGGATCCGGTGACCTCGTAATGGTCGCCCTTGTCCACCGCCTTCGTCTTCAACGCCGCCGCATCGGAACCCGACGACGGTTCGGTCAGGCAATAGCTCGCCAGCCGGTCCATGCCGATGAGATCGGGCAGATATTTCGATTTCACCGCCTCGCCGCCGAAACGGTCGATCATCCACGCGGCCATGTTGTGGATCGAGATGAACGCGCTGGTCGAGGGGCAGCCATGGGCCATCGCCTCCATGATGAGCGCAGCCTCCAGCCGGCCGAGCCCGATCCCGCCCGATTCCTCCGACACGTAGATCGACCCGAAGCCCAGCTCTGCCGCCGCCTTGATGGTATCGCGGGGGAAGATCGCGTTTTCGTCCCATTCGCCGGCGTGGGGCGTGATATTGTCGGCGGTGAAGCGCTGCGCCATCTCCTGAATGGCGATCTGGTCGCCGGTCAGTGAAAACTGGTCTTCCATCGTGTCTCGTTTCCTCTTCAGCCGCGAAGGCGCGGTCGATCGTTCTTGTGGCCGAAGCCTTCGCCGCGCGGCGGGACGGGTGTTTCCTTACCTACGCATCGCGGGCCGCGCGGTTCACGCGCAACGCATATATCTTTGCTCCCCGCGCATGGCATCGGGCCCGGATTCGCGGCGCAGCAACGTGTCCCCCTCGCGCAGGAGCGTCATGTCGCGGCGCCATTCCATGCCTTCGCCCTCGAACGCAAATTCGGCGCGCAGATAATCGTCCGACCGTTCCGTCACATCGGCCAACGTGCCCACCGATTCGTAAAAGGTCAGCCTGTTCGTTTCGATAGTCAGCAAACCCTTGGCCACCGAAGCGGGTCCGTCGCAATCGTTGCGCGTCATGCCCCACCGGCCCCGCATCGATGCCGGTATCGCCATGGGGGCGCCGTCCCCCGGCCCACGCACGCCGTCCGCAGGTGCGGTGACCGAACCGGGCGCCGGATCGGCCAGCGATTGGTCGCTTGGCTGGAGGGCCGCACCATCGTCCGCATCGTCCGCCACGACCTCGCTGTCGACCGGGGGCGTGTCGTCATCGGCGGCGCCGCATGCACACAGCATCGCGGTGAGCAGGAGCGCGGGAATGGGTTTCATGGCGTCGCCTTTCGCTTTGTGGGAAATCCGCCCGGCATCAATCCGCTATGTCGAAATGGCGCCAACCGCGAGATCGCCCGGACCGTAGAGATAATCGGGATCGTATCGCGCGATGCTGCGCAGCTGCGCATGATCGAGCACGTTCACGCGCCCCCGGCGAATATCGACGACACCGCCGGCACGCAATTTCTGCACCATGCGGTTCATGTGGATCGCGGTCGTGCCGCACGCATCGGCAAGGTCGATCTGTGTCATGGGAAAGTCGAAACCCTGCGCATCGCCCAGCCCGACCAGCCGCAGCCGCTCCCATATCTCGGACAGGAGATGGGCGAGCCGGCCATCGGCGGGCAATTGCTCCATCTTCATGATCCACGCCCGGTGGATCGAGGCATCGAGCAGCGTCGAAAACCACATCAGCCGCGTCAGATGCAGATCGCCGCGCAACGTGTGGTTGAGCCGTTCATGATCGACGAAGGACACGCGCACCGGCCCCACCGCGACGAGATCGTGGTCCAGCCGTTTGAGCGCATAACCATGCAGGTCGATGAAGTCGCCGGGCACCTGGATCCCGACGATATGGCGGCGGTCCCGTTCGACGACGGCCCGAATGACATAGCCGTCCACGAGGATCGTCGACCTGTTCACCAGCTCTCCGCGCCGGGACAGCACATGGCCATCGTCGAAACGCTCGACAGTATCGAACATCGCCTCGGTCGCGTCCGCCTCGTGCCGTGACATGGCGTGACGCAGCCTGCCCTTCAGAAATCGTCCCGTTACCGGATAGTCGGTGTCTGCCGCCTTCTTCACTGATCCCCCTTCCGCTTCTTGCCCCGTCGGCATCGCGCAGCTTTCGCTATGTGAGGCGACAGATTATGGCAAGCCGGTCAACGCGCCTACCCCTCGCCCAGCGGGAGAAGCGCGCGGTAGCGCCCCTGAAAGAAGAGCAGCGGCTCGCTTTCCTTTTCGAGCGCGAGTTCGCGCACCCGCCCCACGACAAAGACGTGATCCCCGGCGGGGTGCACCGCCTCGATGTCGCAATCGACGAAGGCCAGGCAATCGTCGAGAATGGGCGAGCCATTGTCCGACATGCGATAGCCGACCCCGGCGAAACGGTCCGCCACGGGCCGGGTGAACCGGGTGCACAGGTCCATCTGATCCTGCGTGAGCACGTTGGCGCAGAACTTGCCCGCGTCGCGGATCCGCGGCCACGTGCTGCTGCTCGTCGCGGGGAGGAACGCGACCAGCGGCGGATCGAGCGACACCGACAGGAACGAGCCCACGGTCATGCCGACGGGCCCGTCGCCATCGTCGGCGCCGGGCGCGGTGATCACCGTGACCGCGGTGCTGCAATGGCCCAGCACCTTGCGGAAGAAATCGGAATTTTCGGGATGCTCGCTCATCAATACCCCATCAGTGACAAGACTTCCTTGCGGCTGCGATCATCGTCGCGGAACACGCCCATCATGCGGCTCGTGGTCATGCCGACGCCCGGCGTGCGCACCCCCCGCGCGGTCATGCAGGCATGGCTCGCCTCGATCACCACGGCGACGCCATGCGGCTTCAGATGGTCCCAGATGCATTCGGCGACCTCGGCGGTGAGCCGTTCCTGAATCTGCAACCGGCGGGCAAACCCGTGCAGCACGCGGGCGAGCTTGGAAATGCCGACGACATGATCGCGCGGGAGATAGGCGATATGCGCCTTGCCGATGATCGGCGCCATGTGGTGTTCGCAATGCGACTGAAACGGAATATCGCGGAGCAGGACGACCTCGTCATAACCGCCCACCTCCTCGAATATGCGGGACAGGTGGATCGACGGATCCTCCCTGTATCCCTGGCAATATTCGAGCCAGGCGCGCGCGACCCGTTTCGGCGTGTCGAGCAAACCCTCGCGCTCCGGATCGTCGCCGGTCCAGCGGATCAGCGTGCGGATCGCGTCCTGCACCTCGTCCGGGACATCGGGCTTGCCGAGCGGATTGTCTTCATCCGGTCCGACGAGGCTGCTCATGGGTCGTTCTCCTGTTTGCCGATCCGGGGTCTAGGGTATGGGCCGGGACAAATCCAGCGCCCGCTCACCCGCCGGGGTGATAGAAATCATAGATGGTGCGCGCGACCTGCTCCGAAACGCCGGGCACCCGCGCCAGATCGTCGAGCGATGCGGCCCGCACCTTTCCCGCCGTCCCGAAATGGAGCAGCAGCGCCCGCTTGCGCGCCGGGCCGATGCCGGGAATTTCGTCGAGCGGGCTGGCGCTGATGGCGCGGCTGCGTTTGGCGCGATGGGCGCCGATCGCGAAACGGTGCACCTCGTCGCGCAGGCGCTGAAGATAGAACAGCACCGGCGAATTGGTGGGCAGCATCTTTTCCCGCCCGTCGGGGAAATGAAACACCTCGCGCCCCTCGCGCCCGTGATGCGGCCCCTTGGCGATGCCGACGACGGCGACATCCTCGATGCCCAACTCCTCCAGCGTGTCCATCACGCTCGACAACTGCCCCTTGCCGCCATCGACCAGCACGAGATCGGGCCATGCCGCATCCTGCTTGCCCAGCGTTTCGCGGTCGGGATCGTCCTTGAGCGCGCGGGCGAAGCGGCGGTTCATCACCTCGCGCATCATGCCGAAATCGTCGTTCGTCTGCGCGCTCTTGATGTTGAACTTGCGATACTGGTTTTTCAGAAACCCTTCCGGCCCGGCGACGACCATCGCGCCGACCGCGTTCGCGCCCTGAATATGGCTGTTGTCGTAGATCTCGATGCGCGAGGGCACCTCGGCCAGTTCGAGGAACTCGGCCGTTTCGCGCATGATCTTCGCCTGCGTGCTGGTCTCGGCAAGGCGCCGGTCCAGCGCCTCGGTCGCATTGCGCGACGCCTGTTCGAGCAGGCGGCGACGGTCTCCGCGCTGCGGCACCGAAATGCTCACCCTGCGTTCGGCGAGTTCGGACAGCGCATCCTCCAGCAATTCGCGCTCCTCCAGCTCCCGATCGATCAGCACGATGGGCGCGGGTGGCACCTCCTCGTAAAACTGCGCGAGGAAGGCGGCCATCACCGCGTCGGCATCCATGTCGCCGTCGTGCCGGGGAAAGAACGCGCGATGGCCCCAGTTCTGCCCCCCGCGGATGAAGAACGCCTGTATCCCGGTCTGCCCGCCCTTTACCGCCATAGCGAAGACGTCCGCATCGCCGACCCCGTTCGCATTGATGGCCTGGCTGCCCTGGATAAAGGTCGCGGCGCGCAGACGGTCGCGCAGCATGGCGGCCCGTTCGAAGTCGAGATCGGCGGCGGCGCGCGCCATGTCGGCCTCGATCTCCTTTTGCACCGCGCCCGATTTCCCGCCGAGGAAATCCTTCGCCTGCCGGATGAGCGCGTCGTAACCCTCCGCATCGATCCGCCCGACGCAGGGCGCGGAACATCGCTTGATCTGATAGAGCAGGCAGGGCCGGTCGCGCCGGGAAAAAAAGCTGTCGGTACACGACCGCAGCAGGAACAGTTTCTGCAGCGCGTTGATCGTGGTGTTGACCGATCCGGCGCTGGCGAACGGGCCGTAATAGCTGCCCTTGGCCCGGCGCGCGCCGCGATGTTTCATGATGCGCGGAAAATCGTGATCGCTGCGCAGCAGGATGAACGGAAAGCTTTTGTCGTCGCGCAGCAACACGTTGTAGGGCGGGCGAAACCGCTTGATGAGCTGCGCCTCGAGCAGGAGCGCCTCGGCCTCCGAATTGGTTGTGACGATCTCCATCCCGCGGGTCTGGCTGACCATGCGGCGCAGGCGGTTCGACAGCCGTTCGACCTGCGTATAATTGGCGACCCGGTTTTTCAGCGCGCGGGCCTTGCCGACATAGAGCACCTCGCCCTTTGCATCGAGCATGCGATACACGCCGGGCTTGGGCTTCAACGTGCGCTGCACCTCGCGGATGGCGGCCACGCCGGCGGCGATGTCGGTGCCGCCACCCGACCCGCGCACGGTATGGGTCGCCTTCTCCTCGAGAAAGCGGTCCGACGATGCGTTTGCAGGCGGGGCGGCGGGGGTCTTGGCCATGGCGGAGGAGATAGGGGCGCAAGGGCCGGAATGGAACCGCCCTCGCGCCTCCCATTGCGTGATCAGAACTGCTTGCGGAAATCGATCTCGAAAAACGTGCCGGCGGGGTCGAGGAAATCAGGCAGGTAATTGACCGGAACCGCGCCGGTCGCATCGGTCACGCGTTGCTGTGCGTCGAAGATATTGTCGATGCGCAGCGAAACCCGGCTGTTGTCGAGGAAGCCCCATTTTTCGACCAGGCTGTCCTGTTGCCCCAGATCGACGAAGATCCGCGCATCGAACCGGATGATCGGATCGAAGGTCAGCGTGGTGTCCCGGCCCGTGAGCGTGCCGTCGATCGCGCTTTTGCCCACGTAATCGCCCGAAAGCCGCAGGCCGATGCCCTCGTAAAAAATGCCGCCGTTCATCTCGAACTGGTGCCGCGCGGTCGGATTGCCCGAAAGCGCCGCCCCGTCGAGCAGGTCCAGCCTTGGCCCGTTGTCGGAGACCAGCACGTCCTGCTGAAACCGGATCGTGTGGTAGAACCCCAGCTGCCAGCGTCCGCCGCCTTCGTTCCGTCCGAACCCCGGCCCGCCGCCGCGCCCGCCCTTTTGCGCGCCGTCCTTGTCGCGCGCGGCGATCCGGTCGGACAGGTCGAAGCCATAACGCAGGCTGCGTCCGTTCTGCTCGGCAAAGGTCACGGGGCGCTGGTCTATGGCGACGAGATTGCCCGCGCCATCACGAATGACGCGGCCCGGAAACGCCGCCTCGGTCGCGGGGGTGAGTATGGGAAAGGCGCTGGACACGTTCTTGCTCGTCTCGTCGAAATATTCGGCGATGACGCGCGACCGGTCGAGGAAGGGCAGGTCGTAATTCGCCCCGAATTTCCAGTCGCCCTGCCGCTCGGCGACGAGGTCGGGATTGCCCCCCGAAATCAGGTTGGCCAGCACCGTCTGCCCGCTCGCGAAATCGAACACCGTGGCACCCACGGTCACGATCCGCGGCGCGCCGAGCTGCGACAGCGAAGGCGCCGCCTCCCTATAGTTGAAGCTCGCATTGAGGCCCAGCCGCTCCGTCACGCCCCAGTTGACGCCCGCGCTCCCCGAATAGAGCATGCCGAAGTCGGAAAGATGCCGTGCCCCGCCCGACAGGTCGAGCGTGATGTCGCCCACCGCGTCGAGGAAGCCTGCGCGCCGGCTGGTGATCGGAATGCCGAGCGTCACGCCCGCATTGGCGTCGCCCCGCGTCAGGTCGGATGCGCTGGCCGGGTTGCGCGTGTTGCGCCCCACGACATTCTGCCAGTCGTAACCGGCGGTCAGCGTCATGGTCATTTCCCCGCCCGGCAATTCGGCGGGGCGGCCGACGAGGGTCACGAGGCTGGTCGCATTCTCGCCATTGGTGCGGGACAGCTCGCTGCCGCCGGGGCGGATCAGCCCGGCGGCCAAAAGATCGCCGACCGGCGCACCGATCGCCACGGCGCCGGCCTGCGCGGCGGCGGCCAGCGCGGCGGTATCGGCGCCGACATCGCTGCGCGTGCGGTTTTCCGAATGGGTCCATTTCCCCGTCGCGGTCAGGTCCCAGTCGCCGAGGCGCGTGCTGAACGCAGTGCCGAGTTCGAAACCATTGCTCTGCACGTCGCGGACCCGCGCGCCATAGCCCAGCGCCGCGGAATAAAGCGCGCGATAGGCGCTCGCCCCGTCCGGCGCGGTGAGCGTCACCGTGTCCAGCCCGGCGAGCGCCACGCTGTCCGACCGCGTGATCGCCCCGTTGAACGAAAGCGAACCGCCGCCGCCATCCTCGCCCAGCCCGGTGGACCAGTTGCCGTTGAGCGCGAAATCGCGCGTATCGGCAACGAGGCTGCGGAACCGGGCAGGGTTCGCATCATCGCCGAACACGGGCATGGGCGCGGAGGATACGCCCCGCTCCGCCTCGGTCAGCCCGCTGCTGTCTTCGAGTTCGAGCGCGATATTGAGCCTGTTCCGCCCGCTGATCTGCGCGAGGCTGACCTCCTGTTCGTTGGTCGCGTAGCCGCCGTCTATCGGCTGCCCATATTCGACCTCTGCGGTCAGGGCCGAAAAATTGTCCTTGAGGATGAAGTTCACGACCCGCTGCGTCGCGGGATAGCCGAAGCGCAGCGCGACTTCCTCCGGCAATACCTCGACCCGCGCGATCGCCTCGGGCGGGTAGTTGAACAATTCGCGATAGCTCGACACGCGCTGTCCGTTGAGGAGAAAGACCGGCCTGCCGCCGCCGCGTCCGCTTCCCGATCCGACCTGCGGGGCGAGCTGCTCGACCAGCTCGGCGATGGACCCGGCGCCGAAACCGGCGATCTCCTCCTCGTCGAGCACGGCCACGGGCGCTTGCGGCGCATCGACCGAACCGCGAAGGCGCGGGGCGATCACCACGATCTCGTCGAGCGTGACGGGCTCGCCCTCAACGCCGTTTTCGCCCGGCTGCGCATCGCTGCCGTTCTGCGCCAGGGCGGGGCTGCTGCATGCGATGACGGCGATGGCCGCGCTCGCGCCGAAGGTCGGACGAATGATCATGGGTGTGCGATAGAAGACCGCCCCTGCGCGAGATAGTCACGGGTGGTATTAATTTGTCGCAGTGCGGCATGGCACCACCAAACGGGCGTAATCGCTTGAATTTGCCCATGGCGCTTCCCATTTCGGCGCGGCGACGCTATGGGCGCGCATCGTTCCGGTTTCGGCCGGACGAACGAATTCATCGAACAGCAGCGGAAAGGAAGGGCGCACGAAGCCCGCACATGGCCAAAGAAGAACTCCTCGAAATGCGTGGCACGGTCGTCGAACTGCTGCCCAATGCAATGTTCCGGGTGAAGCTTGAGAACGATCACGAGATTCTCGGCCACACCGCGGGCAAGATGCGCAAGAACCGGATTCGCGTTCTCGTCGGTGACGAGGTTCTCGTCGAACTGACGCCCTATGACCTGACGAAGGGCCGCATCACCTATCGCTTCATGCCGGGTCGTGGCGGTCCGGGGCCGAGCTGAACCGCTCCGCGCGCACCTGTAACGTCTCCGCGCCTGAACCGATGTCCGCGCCCGAACTGATCCTCGCCTCGGCCAGCCCGCGCCGGGCCGAACTGCTGTCGCGCCTGGGCCTCGCGCCGGCCCGCATCGCGCCCGCCGACATCGACGAAACGCCTCGCGATGGCGAGCTTCCCCGCGCCTATGCCCGCCGCATGGCCCGCGAAAAGGCCGAAGCCGTCCGCGACGATAGCGGTCATGTCCTGGCCGGCGACACGGTCGTTGCGCTGGGCCGCCGCATCCTGCCCAAGGCGGAGGACGCGGATACCGCGCGCGCCTGTCTCACGCTCATGTCCGGACGCCGGCACAGCGTGCTTTCCGCGATTGCCCTGCGCGCGCCGGACGGCACGATCCGCGAACGGTTGAGCGAGACCATCGTGCGTTTCAAGGTGCTCTCCCACGAGGAGATCGCCGCCTATATCGCCAGCGGCGAATGGGACAGAAAGGCCGGCGGCTACGCGCTGCAGGGCATGGCCGAGGCGCTGGTCCAGTGGATCCGGGGCAGCCATTCGGGCGTGGTCGGCCTCCCCCTCTACGAAACGCGCGCATTGCTGAAATCCGCAGGCTTCGCCATTGGCTGACTGGCGCGTCGAGGATGGCATCGCGGAGGAACGCGCGGCCTGTATCGAGAATGACGCCATTGTCGCTGCGCGCATCCGCTGGCCGGGCGAGCTGGCGGCGGGCGCGGTCGTCGCGGCCCGGCTGGTGGCGCGGCACACAGGCGCTGCGCGGGGGACGGCGCGGCTCGCCGACGGGACCGAGGTGCTGGTATCGCGCCTTCCCCGCGACGCGAGCGAGGGGGCCGAGATCACGCTCGACATCACGCGCGCCGCGATTGGCGAGCCGGGCCGCGTGAAACGCGCGCAGGCCCGCCCGACCGACGCCGCTTTGCGCAGCGCACCGACATTGTTCGACATGCTGCGCGAAGAAGGGCACGATCCGGTGCGCGTGCGAAGCTTTCCCGGCGGCGAATGGGACGCGTTGATGGCCGAGGCGTTCGAGCGGCGCCTCGATTTCACCGGCGGCGCGATCGTCCTGTCTCCGACGCCCGCCATGACCTTGATCGACATCGACGGCACCCTGCCGCCGCGCGCGTTATCGCTCGCCGCCGTGCCGGCCATCGCGGCGGCTCTGCGCCGATTCGACATGGGCGGATCGGTCGGCATCGACTTTCCCACGCTGCCGGACAAGGCGGACCGCCGCGCGGTCGATGACGCGCTGGCCCATGCCCTTGCCGGGTTCGCGCACGAACGCACGGCGATGAACGGCTTCGGCTTCGTACAGATCGTTTCGCGCAACGGCGGCCCGTCGATCCTGCACCGCGTGGCCCATCGCCGCATGGCCGCCGCCGCGCGCCATTTGCTCCGCCGCGCCGAACGGGTCGCGGGGGCGGGCCCCATCTTGATCACTGCCCATCCTGCGCTTGCCCCGCATCTGTCGGAGGAGCGAATCGCCGAGCTTTCCCGCCGGACGGGCCGCGCAACCCGGATCACGACCGATCCTGCCCTTGCGCCCGAGGCCGGTTTCGCCCAAGCGGTGGAGGCATGACCACCCTTCGCAAATGCCCGATCTGCGCCAAGCCGCGCCATGCGGACCATGCGCCCTTCTGTTCATCGCGCTGCCGGGACCGCGACCTCGCGAACTGGCTCGGCGATGGTTACGCCATTCCCGGCCCGCCAGCCGACGTGCCGGTGCACGATCCCGACGAGGATGGTTAGAGCGCGCATAAAAAACCATGCGATTGGGGCTGGACACGCAGGCCAGCTTTGGCCATAGGCGGCGCTCCCGTCGCGGATGGTTCTTCGGACCGGTCGCGAACGCGGTGACGCTGTCACGACGGCGATGCCCGAGTAGCTCAGTTGGTAGAGCATACGACTGAAAATCGTAGTGTCGGTGGTTCGATCCCGCCCTCGGGCACCATTTCCCGGTGTCTCCTTACCATCTTCAATTCCCGCAAATCGCGTTGACATGACCGCCCGCGCGCCGCATGGCCGCGGCAAGACGGTGCTGCGGACGTGAAAGCGTCCGGAGCTAAGAGGGAAGCCGGTGCGATGCCGGCGCTGTGCCCGCAACTGTATGCCGGGAGCCTGGAACCACATGTCACTGGCCGCCTGCCTTTCGGGGCAGAACGCCGGGAAGGCGGTTCCCAAAGGCGATGATCGGCAAGCCAGGAAACCTGCCGTCGCGTCGTTCGTCCGGGGCCGGGTTCAGCCATTGGGACAGGAAAAGCGTTTTTTCCGCAGAAGCGACAGCCAGGCCGGTTTTTCGGTGCCGGCGATTCGCCCATGGATCGCCGGCATGGCCATATGTCGATGTCAGGCCATGCGGGTGCCGGAACCGTCGCATGGCGGGGATTTGAACGCTCGCCATGCACCGCACCCCTCCCATCCGCACCGCGCGCCGCCATGTCGCCGCCCGCTTGCCCGCGGGCGCCTTTGCGGCAACCCACCGTGACCGCGTGACGGGGCGCACGGACTGCGCCAACATGCGGTATCGCCGATGATCGCGTTTCGCGCCATTTGCGCTTCGTTGCTGGCGGTGCCGCTGTTCGCCTGCGCCCCGGCGGAGCGGCACGCGCAAGCCCCGATGGCGCATGCGGAGGCGCCCCGGCGGATCGTCAGCCTCGATTATTGTGCCGATCAATATGTCCTGCGCTTTGCGGAGCGGGCCGACATACTCGCACTTTCGCCCGATGCCGGGGAACGGTTTTCCTATATGCGAGAAGAAGCCGCGGGCATTCCCACCGTGCGGCCGCGCACGGCGGACGTGCTGGCGCTGCGGCCCGATCTGGTCGTGCGGTCCTATGGCGGCGGGCCGGCGGTCGGGGCCTTCATGGAAACGGCCGGCGTGCCGGTGGTGCAGATCGGCTTTCCCGAAACGCTCGCCGATGTGCGGGAGGAGGTCGTGCGGATTGGCGGCGCCCTCGGCAACGGTAGAGAGGCCCGCGCCGTGGCCGCCGCGATGGACCGGCGGCTCGCGGCTGTGGCGGAGCAGGGCGGAGCGGACCGCGCCACGCTGTACATGACCCCGGCGGGCGTGACCGCGGGCGAAGGCACGCTGGTCCATGAAATGATGCGGGCCGCGGGGCTTTCGAATTTTCAGGATCGGCCCGGCTGGAACCCGATCCCGCTCGAGCGGCTCGCCTACGACCGGCCCGCTCTCATCGCGGCGGCGTTTTTCGAAAGCGCGACGAACCATGTCGACAGCTGGAGCGCGGCGCGCCACCCGGTCGCGCAGGCGCAATTGCGCGAATTGCCGGTCGTCCCGCTCGACGGGGCGTGGACGTCGTGCGGCGGATGGTTCCTGATCGACGCGGTCGAGGCGCTGGCCCGCGCCGAAAGGGCATCGCGATGAGCCGCGTTTCCGGCGTTCTCGCGCTCATGCTGGCGGGTGCGCTGCTGCTTTCGCTGCTGCTGGGCTCGGTGGACCTGCCGCTTTCGCGCGTTCTCGCAGCGCTTGCCGGGGAAGGTCCGGCGGGCGACAGGCTGGTGGTGTGGCAGATCCGGCTGCCGCGCGCGCTGGCCGCCGCGATGGTCGGTGCGGCGCTCGGCATGAGCGGCGCCGCGCTGCAGGGTCTGTTGCGCAATCCGCTGGCCGAGCCGGGCATTCTCGGCGTGTCGGCGACGGCGGCGCTTTTTGCGACCTTCGTGCTGTATTTCGGGCTGGCGACGGCGGGGCCGCTCGTGCTGCCGCTCGCGGCGGTGGGCGGGGCGCTGCTCGCGACGATGGTCGTGGCGGCGGCGGCAATCGTCACGCGTTCGGTCGTGACGCTCATCCTCATCGGGGTCGGATTGTCCAGCTTTTCGGCGGCGGTCATGGCATTGTTGATGAATCTCGCGCCCAATCCGTTCAGCCTTGCCGACATGGTGAACTGGATGCTGGGCACGGTCGACAACCGCAGCCTTGCCGACCTTGCGTTTGCCGCGCCGTTCATGGCTCTCGGTGCGGCCATATTGATGGTGTCGCGGCGGGGTCTGGCCGCGCTTGCCTTGGGCGACGAGGCGGCAGAGGGGCTCGGTCTCGACCTCGGGCGGCAACGTCTCTGCGTGATTCTGGGCGCGGGGCTGGCCACCGGGGCGGCGGTGGCGCTGGCGGGGGCGATCGGGTTCGTGGGGATCGTGGCGCCGCATCTCGTGCGGCCGTTCCTGCGCTATGATCCGGCGCGATTGCTCGTGCCCTCGGCGCTGCTCGGCGCGGTGATGCTGGTGATTGCGGATATTGGCGTGCGCGTGCTTCCCACCGATGCGGAGCTGAAGCTGGGCGTGGTCGCCTCGCTCTTTGGCGCGCCGGTGTTCGTGTGGATCGCGGCGCGCAGGCGGCTGGCATGACGCTCCTTCGGGCAGATGGGCTGCGCTACCTTGCGGGCGACAGGCCGCTGGTGAAGGATGCGAGCTTCGCATTGGAGCCCGGCACGCTCAGCGTGCTGATCGGGCCGAACGGTTCGGGAAAATCGACGCTGCTGCGCCTCGCGCTCGGCCTGCTCAAGCCAGATGGCGGGGAAGCGACGATCGGCGGCACGCCGGTCGCGACGCTGTCGCCGATGGCGCGGGCGCGCCGCATCGCCTATCTCCCGCAGGCCCGACCGCTGGTCTGGCCGCAGCCTGTAGGCGATATCGTGGCACTGGGCCGGTTCGCCTATGGCGCGGCGCCGGGGCGCTTGTCGCAAGAGGACCGCGCCGCGGTGGCGCGTGCGCTCGCCGCCTTCCATCTCCAAGGGTTCGAGGAGCGCGCCGCCGACACGCTTTCGGGTGGGGAGCTGGCGCGTGCCCACCTCGCCCGTGCGCTGGCGGCGGAAACCCCGCTCATCGTCGCGGACGAACCTGTCGCCGCGCTCGACCCCCGGCATCAGCATCAGACGATGCAGCTGTTCCGCGACATGGCGCGCGCGGGGCGGGCGGTGCTCACCGTGGTGCACGATCTCGACCTTGCGCTGCGCTATGCCGACCGGCTGCTGTGGATGAGCGAGGGATGCCTCGTCGCCGATGGCAGCCCGCACGCCACGGTTTCGGCCAGCCGCCTGCGCGAGGTTTTCCGCATCGACGCCGCGGTCGTGGAAGCGGGGGATCGCACGCTGCGGCTCGACATCGCGGGACCATCGTGATCCGCCGTCGCGGCGATCTTTCCTTGGCCTCGGCGGCCGCGATCCCTATTCGCCGTGCATGGACACGATAATTTCCGGTCGCCCGAACAATTTCTGCGCGGCATGCTCGGTGCGCAACCGGGCGATCTGCGCCGATCTCGACGATGAGGAGATCCGTCTGCTCAACACCATCGGGCGGCAGCGCACGCTCGCTGTGGGAGAGGCGCTGTTGTGGGAAGGCGACGATGCGGTCCTCGTCGCGAACGTGATCGATGGCGTGCTGAAACTGTCGACGCAGACGGCGGAGGGCAAGGAGCAGATTCTCGGCCTTGCCTATGCGTCCGATTTCCTGGGCCGGCCATTCGGGCAGAGCACGCCCTATGACGTGGAGGCGCTCACCCCCGTGCAGGTCTGCGTGTTTCAGCGCGCGAATTTCGACCGTTTCGCGCGGGACCATCCCCGGCTGGAGCACAGGCTGCTCGAACGCACGCTGACCGAGCTTGACCGCACACGCCGCTGGATGATGCTGCTGGGCCGCATGAACGCGGAGCAGAAGCTGGCGAGCTTTTTGATCGAGACGGCAGAGCGGATTGCGCCCGAACCCGGCGACGATGCGCCCGGCGCGGAGCCTGTCACCATCGCGCTTCCCCTCTCCCGGCAACAGATCGCCGACGTGCTCGGCCTCACCATCGAGACGGTCAGCCGCCAGTTCACCCGCATGAAGAACGAAGGTTTGATCGCCATTCCCTCCCGGCGCGAAATCGCGATCCTCGACCGGGAGGCGCTCGCCATCCGCGCGGGATAGGACCGCATCCCGCCAATCCGCCCCCTTCAACGACACGACGCCGTTCAACTCACGAGGTTTTCACCATGGCCCAATGGCAATTCTGGATCGACCGGGGCGGCACGTTCACGGATATCGTCGCGCGCGATCCCAATGGCGCGCTGCACACGACAAAGGTGCTGAGCGACAATCCGGAGCATTATCGCGACGCAGCCACGGCCGGCATTCGCAAGATCCTCGGCCTCCCCTTCGATGCCGCATTGCCGGTCGAGCGAATCGCGGCCGTGCGCATGGGTACGACGGTGGCGACCAATGCCCTGCTCGAACGCAAGGGCGCGCGCACGCTGCTTATCCTCGACGAAGGGTTCGGCGACCTCCTGCGCATCGGGCATCAGGCGCGGCCCGACCTCTTCGCGCTGGCCATCGAAAAACCCGCCCCGCTTTACGAAGCGGTGGAGGAGGTGGCGGGCCGCGTCGATGCCGATGGCGCGGCGCTCTCCCGGCTTGACGAGGACGCCTTGCGGCAAAGGCTCGCCCATCACCGGGCAGAGGGGCTGGAGGCGGTGGCCATCGTGCTCGCCCATGCGTGGAAATATCCCGAAACCGAACGCCGCATCGCCGCGCTCGCCGCGGAAGCAGGCTTTGCGCAGGTGTCGGCGAGCCATGCGGTATCCGCGCTGATCGGACTGGTCGCGCGGGGACAGACCAGCGTGGTCGATGCGTATCTGTCGCCCGTGCTGCGCGATTACGTGGGCCGGGTGGAGAGCGAGCTTGGCGATACGCCGCTCGCCTTCATGCGGTCGGACGGGGGGACGGCGGCCGCGGCGGATTTTCAGGGCAAGGATGCGATCCTCTCCGGCCCGGCGGGCGGGGTCGTGGGCGCGGCCCGCACCGCCGCCGCCATTGGCGAGGACCGCATCATCGGCTTCGACATGGGCGGCACATCGACCGACGTTGCGCTTTACGCCGGCGAATTCGAGCGCGCCTACGATACCGAGATCGCGGGCGTCGCGATGCGCGTGCCGATGATGGACATCGAAACCATCGCGGCGGGCGGCGGCTCCATCCTAGCTTATGACGGGGCGCGCTTTACCGTGGGGCCGGACAGCGCGGGCGCGAACCCCGGCCCGGCCTGCTATCGCCGGGGCGGTCCGCTCACCATCACCGATGCCAATGCGATGTGCGGCAAGTTGCGGCCCGAATATTTCCCGGCGATCTTCGGCCCCGACGGCGACGAACCGCTCGACATTGCTGCCGCAGCCGCAAAGTTCGAGGCTTTGCGTGACGACATCGCCGATGGCCGCAGCGCGCACGAGGTCGCCGAGGGGTTCCTGCGCATCGCGGCGGCCAACATGGCGGCCACGATCAAGCGGGTTGCGCTCGAACGCGGGCACGATGCCACCGAATTCACCATGAACTGTTTTGGCGGCGCGGGCGGGCAGCACGCCTGCATGGTGGCGGACGCACTGGGTATGGAGCGCATCTTGATCCACCCGTTCGCGGGCGTTCTGTCCGCCTATGGCATCGGGCTGGCCGATCGGACGGCGGCGCGCGAAACCACGCTCGAAATCCCGTTCTCGGACGACAGGCGCGGCGAGATCGACGCCGCCGCCGACCGGCTGGAGCATGATATCCGCGGCGAGCTGGGCCATGACGCTGCGGTGACGGTCACGCGCACGCTGCGCCTCCGATACGAGGGCAGCGATACCGGCCTGCCCGTGGCGATGGCGGGTCGCGATGCGATGCAGGCAGAGTTCGAAAGGCTGCACCGTGCGCGCTTCGGTTTCTGCACCCCCGAACGCACGATCGTCGCCGCCGACCTCATGGTGGAGGGCAAAATGCCCGGCCCCGACCTGCCCCGCCCGGCACAGGCGCCGAGTGAAACGGGCACGGAATCGCACCGGCCCGAACCGGTGGACGCGGTCGAGATTTTCACCGATGGCGCCATGCACCGCGCATCGGTCCACGACCGCGATCACCTCACCCCCGGCCACCGCATGACGGGGCCGGCGCTGATCCGCGAAAGCACGTCCACCACCATGGTCGAACCCGGCTGGCAGGCCGATGTGCTGCCCGGCGGCGAGATCTTGATGACGCGCGCCGTGCCGGTGGAGCGCGCGCGGCCCCGCACCGACCGGGCCGATCCGGTCATGCTGGAACTGTTCAACAACCTGTTCACCAGCGTGCCGGAACAGATGGGCGCGGTCCTGCGCAACACCTCGACCAGCGTGAATATCAAGGAACGGCTCGATTTCTCCTGCGCCCTGTTCGATGCGACCGGCGCGCTCATCGCCAATGCGCCGCATGTGCCGGTGCATCTGGGCGCGATGGGGGAAAGCGTGCGGAGCGTGCTGCGCGCGCGGGGCGACGATCTTTGCCCCGGCGACAGCATCGTGCTCAACGATCCGTTCAATGGCGGCACCCATCTTCCCGACGTGACCGTGGTGACGCCGGTGTTCGATGGGGATGGGACGACGCTGCGGTGCTTTGTCGCCAATCGCGGGCACCATGCCGATATTGGCGGAACGACGCCCGGATCCACCCCGGCCGATTCCGCCCGCATCGCCGAGGAAGGCGTGCTGATCGACAATTTCCTGATCGTGCGGGGCGATGAATTTCGCGAGGATGCGTTCCGCGACCTGCTCTGCGGGGCGGAGTGGCCGGCACGCGATCCCGATACCAATATCGCCGACATCCGCGCGCAGCTCGCCGCCAATAATGCAGGCGTCGGCGAGATTGCGGCCCTTGCCGAACGCTATGGCTGGGACGTGCTCTCCGCCTATATGGGCTTCGCGATCGCCAATGGGGAGGAGCATATCCGCCGCGTGATCGCCGGGCTCGACGGCGGACGTTTCGAATATGTGATGGACGATGGCGCGAAGCTGTGCGTCTCGGTCGAGATCGATGCCGAAACGCGGGGCGCCCGCGTGGATTTCACCGGCACCGGCGCGCAGCATTCGGGCAATATGAACGCCCCGCGCGCGGTGACGCAGGCGGTCGTGCTCTATGCATTCCGCTGTCTTGCCGGCGGCGATCTTCCGCTGAATGAAGGATGCCTTCGCCCGCTCGACATCGTGATCCCGCACGGCTCCTTCCTGTCGCCCGAACCGGGGGCCGCCGTCGTGGCAGGCAATACCGAGGTCAGCCAGGCGGCATGCAATGCGCTGCTCGGCGCGCTGGGCAAGGCGGCCTGTTCGCAAGGGACGATGAACAATTTCCTGTTCGGCAATGACAGGGTGCAATATTACGAAACGATCTGCGGCGGGGCGGGTGCGGGGCCGGGCTTTGACGGCGCCGATTGCGTCCACACCCACATGACCAACACGCGCATCACCGATCCCGAGATCCTGGAGGTGCGCTACCCCGTCATCCTCGAACGGTTTGCCATGCGCCCCGAATCGGGCGGGACCGGCGAATGGCGCGGCGGGCACGGTGCGATCCGCGCCATCCGCGCGCGCGAGGCGATGGCCGCCACGCTGGTCGGGTCGCGGCGCACGGTGGCGCCCTTCGGCCTCGATGGCGGGGGCGACGGTGCGGTCGGGCGGCAATGGGTGAAGCGTGTGGACGGCAGCACGCAGATGCTCCCCGGCCACGCCCGCGTCGATCTTGCGCCCGGCGACACGATTACCATCGAAACGCCCGGCGGCGGCGGATTCGGGAGCGGCGCGCCCTAACGCAGGAGCCGTTTGACGATCCGGTCGATCATCCGTTCGGACAGGAGGCCGATCGCCGCGCCGACGATCACATCGCTCGCGAAATGGGCCTTTTTCGGGATCTGGACGAGCGCGGCGGTCGCCGCCGCGGTATAGGCGACGCCTGCCCCGCCCGGATATTCGCGGGTCACGGCGCGCGCCACCGCCACCGCGCCCGCCGTATGGCCGGACGGGAAAGAGCGGTAATCGCCGTCCTTGCTGTGTCCCGGCTTCGCGTCGTGTTCGCCATCCTCGTCGACCTTGCGCGGGCGGGTGCGGTCGACATTGTTCTTCGCCACGGTCTTCAGCCCCGTGGCGAGCGCATGGGACGTCAGCATGCGCAGCCCCGCCCGGGCGAGCCGCGTGTCGCGCGCGGCGATTCCCGCCACCGTCACGGCCAGCGTCGCGGCAACGAGCGGCGGCTGATCGGCCAGCTCGCTCGCCTTGGCCAGCGCGCGGATCGGCCAGAGATCGGCCAAAGGCTCCGCCGCGTCGGCAATCGCAAGGTCCGCACGGGCGATCGGGCCCAGGTCCCCGTCGCGCGCCGCGTTTTCGAAATTGTCATGATGGTCCGTCATCGCCGTGCCTTATCACCGGGCCGCGCCGGCGGATATGCCCTATCCCTATGACCGCCTTATGCAAGATGCGCCGCCGCCCGCGCACTTGGCCTTTTCGGCGGGGGGAAACGCGGCTAAGGCCGGTTGTCCTCACCCCGCGTTGAATGGAAACGACAGGCTCCGTGCTCATCAATCTTGCCGGCATTGCCGCCATCCTGCTCCTGGCCTTTGCGCTGTCGACCGACCGGCGCGGCATCAGCCTTCGCATCACCGCCGCCGCCTTTGCGTTGCAGGCGTTGATGGCGGTGCTCGTCCTGCGCACGACGTGGGGCGCGGCGGTCATCGCGGGCATGTCGCGCGGCGTGTCGCAACTGCTCGGCTATGCGGGCGAGGGTACGGCATTCATCTTCGGCCCGCTCGCCGACCCCGCGATCGGCGGCAACAGCTTTGCCATCGCGGCACTGACGGTCATCATCTTCTTCGCCTCGCTGGTCTCGATCCTCTATTATCTCGGCATCATGCAGGTCGTGATCCGCTGGGTCGGGGGCGCCATCGCGTGGATCACGGGCGTCAGCCGGGTCGAGGCGCTCGGCGCTGCGGCCAATATCTTCGTCGGGCAATCGGAAAGCCCGCTGGTGGTGCGGCCCTATCTCGCCGCTCTGGCGCCGAGCCGGATCTTCACGCTGATGTGCGTGGGCATGGCGGGCGTGGCGGGCACGATCCTCGCCGCCTATGCCGGTTTGCTGGGGGAGGAGTATCTTCCCTTCCTGCTCGCCGCGGCGTTCATGTCGGCGCCGGGCGGTATCCTCATGGCCAAGATCATCATGCCCGACGAACGCGTCGCATCGGCCGCGGCGGAAGGCTATCCCGACCTTCCCGCCAACCGGGTCAGCGGCGAAGGCCCCGCCGCGCTCCTGCCCGAGGATCGCAGCCTGCGCGATGCCGAAATCGCCGAAGCCGCCCATGACGAGGAAAAGCCCGCCAATGTCATCATGGCCGCGGCACAGGGTGCGCAGACCGGCGTGAAGCTTGCCGTGGCGGTCGGCGCGATGGTGCTCGCCTTCGTGGCGCTCGTCGCGCTGGCCAACGGGATATTGAGCAGCCTCGGCGATCTCGTCGGGCTGGAGGGGCTTAGTTTTCAGCGCATCATCGGCTATGTCTTTGCGCCCTTCATGTATCTCCTCGGCATTCCGTGGGACGAGGCGCGCATCGCCGGCGGCCTGTTCGGGACAAAGATCGTATTGAACGAATTCGTCGCCTTCATCGACCTCGGCAATCTGGGACCGGCGGCGCTGTCGGAACGCAGCCGCGCCATCGTCACCTTCTCGCTGTGCGGCTTTGCCAATTTCTCCTCCATCGCGATCCAGATGGCGGTGACGGGCGGGCTCGCCCCGAATCAGCGCCCGGTGATCGCGCGGCTCGGCCTGCGCGCGCTGGCGGCGGGCTCGCTGGCCAATCTGATGAGCGCGGCGCTGGCCGGGCTGCTCCTTCCATACTGACGGGTTTTGTCATGAACGATCTTTCGACCATCGCCACCGCCTCGCTCAACGAACCGGCGGAGCAGCTTGCGCAGAAGCTGGGGCAGAGTTTCGCCCAATACGGGTTCGCCATCGTCACCGACCACGGCATCGATCAGGCGCTCATCACCCGCGCCGAGGAGGCGAGCCGCGCCTTCTTCGCCCTGCCGGAGGATACGAAGCGCGCCTATTTCATCGAAGGCGGCGGCGGGGCGCGCGGCTACACCCCTTTCCGGACGGAACGGGCGAAGGGCGCGTCGATTACCGATCTCAAGGAATTCTGGCACGTGGGGCGCACGTTGCCCGATGGCGATCCGCTCGAGGAATTCATGCCCGCCAATGTGTGGCCGGCGGAAATCGATGAGTTTCGCGACATTTTCGAAACGCTTTACGACGCATTCGAAATCGCCGGGCGCCGGATATTGAGCGCGATCGCGCTGCATCTGGGCCTGCCTGCCGACTGGTTCGATGCGACGGTGGAGCATGGCAATTCGGTCATGCGCCTGCTGCATTATCCGCCCATCGACGATGCGGAGGGGGCGGTACGCGCCGCGCCGCATGGCGACATCAACACGATCACCCTGCTGCTGGGCGCGGAAGAGGCCGGGTTGGAACTGCTGTCGCGTGACGATGAATGGATTCCCGTGTCGCCGCCACCGGGCGCGCTGGCCGTGAATATCGGGGACATGCTGTCGCGCCTCACCAACGACCGCCTGCGCTCCACCATTCACCAGGTGCGCAACCCCGTCGGAGAGGCCGCAGCGCGTTCGCGCTATTCCATGCCGTTCTTCCTGCATTTCAGGCCGGATTTCACGATCCGCACGCTCGAAAACTGCGTGGATGCGCAGCACCCCGAAAAATACGAGCCGATTACCGCGCATGATTTCCTGATGCAGCGTCTGCGCGAGATCAATCTGGCCTGAGGCCGACCCGCCGCAGGATCGGGATCGGGCGAAAGCCGGGTCAGGCCGCGCGTTTCTGCCGCGCCAGGATCATCTCTTCGACATGGTCGCCATCGCGGTCGTAATCGTCCGCGCGCCGGCACAATCGGTCGGCCGAGGCCGGATCGCGCCCCGCCATGTCGCGCAAAAGCCGCGCCTTCTCGCGCAGCGACCGCAGCGAATCGTAGAGGCTGCGCTCCAGCATTTCCTCCTGCCGCGCATCGAGAGACGCGCTCGAATAGGCGTGCCCCGTGTGGCAGCGGAACCGGACCAGCGGCCCGTCCTCGATCTGCCAAAGGACGCCATTGCAATCCGGGCAGTTATAGGGCGACAATTCGCCCACACGATCCTCGGTGGTCATGCTCGCACGCTCCAATCCTGCCACCATAAGCTCCAGTTTCACCGCTTCGCTGACCGTGCCGTCCGGCCCCGCCGCGGCCCCCACCGCCCGGGACAGCGCCCGGCCGAGCGCCGCCGGCGGCGCGATGTTTTCCGGTTCTCCCACGGCGCTGATCGCGGCGCGGGGCATGTCGGGGGAGGCCGCGCTCGCCGGATCCTGCACCATGACATGGCCGCCCGCCGCCACGATCGCGCGCGCGCCCGCCGCCCCGTCGTCGAGATAGCCCGACAGGATGACCCCCGTCGCCCGCGCGCCCGCGAACACGGCGAGCGACCGGAACATCGGGTCGATCGCAGGGCGGAAATTGTTTTCGCGCGGACCGCGGCGCAGATGGAGATGCGCCTCGCCCAGCAGCAGATGTTCATCGGGCGGCGCGATATAGAGGCAATTGTCGCGCAGCGTTTCGCCGTCGTCCGGTTCGCACACGCGCAGGCTGGTGGAACGGCGCAATATCTCCACCAGATGCCCGGTTTCATTCACGCGGTGCAGGACCAGCAGCACGATCGCCGGTCTGGCCGGTTCGAAATGTTTCAACAGGTCGATGACCGCCGGCAAACCGCCCGCGCTGCCCCCGATCCCGATGATATTGCGCCGTGCCGTCATGCAGGATGCCCGCCCCCGCCGGGTGTTGCCGCCCCTTCGCCGCGCATCATGCCGGCAATCCGGTTCAGCATGATCGCGGGCGAAACAGGCTTTGCCAGAAAGGTGATGGCGTCATCGTGCCGGTCGATTTCGAGATCGGAGCCATAGCCCGAAACGATCATGGTCGGCACGCCCCGCTCCTTCAATTCGCGCAGCACCGGTTCGATCGACGTCCCGCCGATATTGTAATCGAGCAGCGCGAAATCGATCTCCGCGCCGCTGGCGAGGATCTTGCGCGCCTCGGCGATGCTGTGGACCGGGCCGACCACCTTGGCACCGGCGCTGACGAGCGTCTGCCCATGCTGCTCGGCGACGAGCCATTCGTCGTCGACCACCATGACATGCTTGCCGCGAAGCGGGCTCAGATCGGCCTGCGGCACCGCTGGCCGTCGTGCCTCCGCCGTCGCCGGAACGGACCCGACGAGCCGCTCCATCGGCATGGTGCATTCCAGCCGCAATCCCTCGACCTCGTATCGGATCTGCGGTTCCGCGCTGAGCTGCGCCCGCAGGATGCGCTCGATCACGGTCGAGCCGAAACCGCGATGGTCGGGCGCCTTGACCGGCGGGCCGTTGCTTTCCTGCCAGCGGAAGAACAGCCGCGCGCCATCGTCGCCTTTTTCCTCGATATGCCATTCCACGCTCAACGCCCCGTCGGGCACCGACAGCGACCCGTATTTGAGCGCATTGGTGCACAATTCGTGCAATGCCATCGAAAACGCCTGCGCCGCGACCGCGGAAATCGCCACCCGCGGTCCGGCGATGCGCACGTTTTCGCGGTTTGCCGAATGGGCAAGCTCATCCTCGATCAGGGATTTGAGATTGGCCCCCTGCCAGCGCGCCTCGGCCAGGAGGCTATGCGTGCGGGCCATGGCCTGGAGCCGCTTTTCAAAGCCGGACAGGAAGCTGTCGAAATCCGCGGCGCCGCGCCCGGTGATCTTCGCAATGGACAGGATGATCGCGAGGACATTCTTCACCCGGTGATCGAGCTCCCGCATGATGAAGCGGCTCTGTTCCTCGTTCTGCTTGCGCGCGGTGATATCGGCATTCACGCCCAGCACGGTCGTGCGCCCGTTCTCGATCAGCCGTTCGCCCCGACCCGAAAGCCAGATGACGCGCCCGTCCGGCCGCCTGAACTTGAATTCCTCGTCAAAGGAGGCACCCTCCGCGATCGTCCGGTTCAGCGCTTCGGACACCCGCTCGCGGTCCTCCTCCACGATCATCGCGATGAACTGATCCGCCGTGGGGCGCTCCTTCTGGTCGGCGCGGCCGATCATGTCGCGCAGGCTTTCGTCCCACACCGCCTCGCCATCCTGCGGGTCGTAGCTCCACACGCCCATGTCGGCGCTGCGAATCGCGAGCGACAGCATCAGCCGTTCGCGCATCATGTTCATTTCGCGCTCGATCTGCATGATGGTGGCGCCCGCGACATTGGCCGCCGCCTGCAGGATCGACAGGTCGACATTGTCGAAGACGTCCGCGTCGCGGTCGTGCAGGCCGATCACGCCCCACGGCGTGCCGCCCACTTGGATGAGGCAGCTGATCCCCGATGTCACGCCATGCGAGACGAGCAGCGGCGGCGGATCGAACCGGCGTTCGCGCGCGAAATCGGTGACCAGCACGGCGTTCTCGGTCTTGAGCGTATAGCCGCCCTGGCTCGCCACGCCGGTATCCACCGACGCATTGCCGACCAGCCCTTCCTTCCACCCCGCCCCCGCGACGAGATCGAGCCGGTCCGTATCGCGGTTGAGGCGCAGAACCTTGGCATAATCGCAATCCATCGCAAACCGCAGCGAGGCACACATCTCGTTGAAAAATCCCGAAAGATCGCGCGCGGCGAGCGCGGTCTGACCCAGCTCGGCGATGATGCGCTGCTGGCGTTCGCGCTGCTGCAACTGGGCCTGCGTCTCGGCCTGTTCGGTGATGTCGTTGAAGGTGACGACCACGCCGTGAATGCGTTCGTCCGACGTGCGATAGGGCTGTATCCGGCGTTGAAACGTGCGGTTGTCCTGGCTTTCGATTTCGGCGTGCACCGGGGCGAGGTCGCGCAGCGTGCGGCGAATGTCGGGGATGAGGCATTCGTCCGTGACGCGAAAGGCCATTTCGGTGACCGGGCGGCCGATGTCGCTGTCGCGCAACTCCACGATTTCGTGGATCGCGGGCGTAAATCCGCTGATCCTGAATTCCGGGTCGAGGAACAATACGGGCAGGCGCGTGCTGGTAAGCAGATTGCGCATGTCGTCGGAGGTCTTCTCGACCTCGCCGATCTTCTCTTCGAGCTGATTGTTGACGGTGATCAGCTCTTCATTGAGCGATTGCAGCTCCTCGCGGCTGGTTTCCAGCTCCTCGTTCGTGGATTGCAGCTCCTCGTTGGCGGCGACCGCCTCCTCGTTGCTGGCCTTCAACTCCTCGTTCGAGGTTTCGAGCTCCTCCACCGTGGTCTGGAGATCCTCGCGCACGATGGCGAGTTCATATTCGAACCGGTCCGAAGTTTCGCGCTGGACCTCCGTCTCCTCCTCCGCATGGGCGTCGGCCGGATCGCTTTCGATAAAGCTGACGAGGAACAGCTTCTCGTGGCCATCCTCCATCATCTCGCACTCGACGCAGACTTCGGCATCGCGGTCGGGCAGGCGGACCCGCGCCGGGCGATGGGACGGTTCGTCGCCCTTCGCGACGGCACCGATCGCCTCGCGAACGCGGCTGCGCAGCGCGCCGGGTATCATGTCGTAGATATTGTTGCGCGGCTCGCCTTCGGGCTGGTCGATGAAGCGGCGCACCGGGCCGTGGAAATAGGCGATCTGCCCATCGGCGTGGAGCGCGACCGTCGCCGGGGCATAGCGTTCGAGCAGCGACCGCCGCACCCGTTCCGACAGATCGTGCCGGCGATCGAACGCATGGTACCTTCCGTTGAGCGGCACCACGACCGAGCTGTCCCGCCTTTCGCGGATGGATTCGGGAATATTCTGCGACCGGCCCGGCAGGCGGCGGTAGATGTGCGCCTTGGTATCGATGGCGCGGAATTGCCGGGAACGCCCGTTCGTCGTCTCCGACGTGCCGAGCACGAGCACGCCATTCTCCACCAGCGCGAAATGTAGCCGCTGTATCAATTCCTGCTGATGGCTGGTGTCGAGATAGATCAGCAGGTTGCGGCAGCTGATGAGGTTGAGCCGGGAAAACGGCGGATCGGTGAGCACGTTCTGCTGCGCAAACACGACCCGCTCGCGCAGGCGCTTGTCCACGCGCCAGCCATCGGCCTCCCGCGTGAAATACCGTTCGAGCCGTTCCTCCCCGATGTCGGCGGCGGCATTTTCGCGGTAGAGCGCCTCCCGCCCGTGCGCGAGCGCGTCTTTGTCGAGGTCGCTTGCGAAAATCTGCCACTCGGCCGTGCTGCCGAGCGCACGGCAGGTCTCGTCGATCAGCATCGCGACGGTATAGGCCTCATCCCCCGTGGAGCAGGCCGGAATCCACACCCGGACCGGGCCGCTGGCGGGGTCGTGCCCTTCGATCATCGGGCGGATCGCCTTGTCCACCACCGCGGGCCACACCGCGGGATCGCGAAAGAATCCCGTCACATTGATCAGCATGTCATCGAACAGGCGGAGCAATTCATCCGCATTGCCGCGCAGATGTTCGATGTAATCCGGCAAGGCATCGAACCGCAGCAGGTTCATGCGCCGCCGCACCCGGCGCTCGATCGTGCCTCGCTTGTACGCACCGAAATCATGGCCGAGCCGCGCCTTCAGCAAGCCGACCAGCACCGCCATGTCGCGGCGGGAATAGAGGCTGCCGTCCGGCGTATCGTCCATCCTGCGGGAAAGATCCGCGACCGCCTCGGCCAGTTCGCCGAGCGTGCCGACCCGGTCCACGACCCTTGCCGCGATCGCCGATTCGGGCATCCCGCCATAAAGAGCGGTGTCGGGCGTCTGCGCAAAGGTGAGCCCGCCCGCACCCTTGATCCTGGCAAGCCCTTCGGTGCCGTCCTTCCCCGTTCCGGACAGGATTATCCCGACCGCGTCACGGCCCACGCCCCGTGCCAGCGAGTCCATGAAACGGTCAATCGGCAGACGCAGGCCGCGTGCATCCATCGGCGTCTCGACACGCAGGATGCCGTCCTCGATCGTCAGGTAATTGTCGGGCTGCAGGACATAGATATGGCCCGGCATCATGCGGGTGTCGGGCAGGGCCTGCTCCACCGGAAGCCGGCTGACCCGCTCCAGGATTTCGGTCATGCGGCTGTCCTGATCGGGGGCCACATGTTGCAGGATCACGAAGCTTGCGCCGATTTCGCCGGGAAGGAAGGAGACGAATTCCTTCAACGCCTCCACCCCTCCGGCAGAGGCGCCCACGGCAACCACAGGACGAACGGCTTGCGCCTTTTTCCGGCTCATCGGACGTGCGTCCGCCAATCCCTGTTCGTCATGCTACCCCCCTGCCCGCTCCGTCGCGGAGCCTATCCTGCTTTCGCGTCTTGACGTGCCGATACAGCGGCACCGGTGCCGTCCCCCCCGACGATACGCCGAAAGGAGCGATACCCCAGCAATTCCTTTTCCCGCTGCGGATCGCAGATCGAGTAGGTGCGGCGATAGCGCACGATCCGGCGTTCCTGCCGCAGGCTTTGTATCGTGCGGTTGAGATGCACCGGCGACATGCCCAGCATGTCCGCGATCTCCCGCTGCGTCAGAGGGACGGGAATCGATTTGCAATCGCCGCCCGTCACCGACAATTCGTCGGCAAGATCGATCAGCAGATGAAGCAACCTGTCCGCCGACTGCCCCACGACCAGCGTTCGGGTCCGCTGCGACGAGCGCAGGGCGCGCATGTGTTCGTGGCGCACGATCGCGTTCTCGATGCCGGGCACCGCGCCGAACTTCGCGATGAGGCGATCGGTCGGCAGCACGCCCAGCACGCTGCGTGCCTTGAACAGGATATTGGCGGGAAACGAGGGTTGCCTCGGCCGCGTCCAGTTGCAGATCGCGCCCGGCCCGAAAATATCGCTGATATAGCGGCGACCGTCGGGCAGAAGCGTGAAACTATAGGCAAAACCGCTTTGCAGGACATAGAAATTGTCGCCGCTGTCCTCCTCCGCCCAGATCGGGCGGTCGGATCCGATGACCCGCTGCGTCATCTCAAGATCGTCGAAATCGGCGAGCCGGATACGACGCTCGAACGGCAGCAATCGGCGCGCAAACGAATCAATGCCCGCGGCAGGGCCAAAATCCGCCGAGACGTCCGGCGCGGTTTCTACGTTCGCTTGGTTGTTCATAAGCAATTGGCATCATTAACAAATTACAATAAAAAAAGCAAGACCCCGCTGAAATACCATTTCGCTACTTAATCAAGATTAAGTATTGAGTTCGAGAGCGTCAGACACCGCCCGCCGCTTCACCGAAGATCGGCATCGAGCGCCGCGGCGGCCGCTGCGGGATCGATGGCATTCTCCTCGCGGTCGACGGCGAGATTGGCCTCCCGCATGCGCGCGATCGATATGGCCCCGATGAGCGGGCGCAGCGCGCGCACCAGCTCCGGATCCTGCGCCGCCCTTTGCGAAAGGAGGATCACCGCATCGTAACGCGGCAACGCCCCGCGCGGATCGGCAAGCGTCACGAGATCGAGCGCGGCGATGCGCCCGTCGGACGAAAAGGCGGAGATCACGTCGGCGCGCCCGTTCGCCACGGCGCGATACATGAAGGTCGGGCTGTAGGCCGTGCTGCCGCCGAACCGCATGCCGTAGGCGCCTTCGACCGCGCGCCATTCGGGCCGGCTCAGGAATTCGAGGTCGCTTCCCAGCGTCAGCTCCGGCCCCTTCGCCGCAAGATCGTCCAGATCCGCGATATTCAGCGCCCTTGCCCGCGCCGCCGGCATGGCGAAGGCATAGGCATTTTCGAAGCCAAGCGAACCCAGCACGCGCACGCCGTCACGCGCCATCAACCCGCGCGATAGAACGCGCATCATCGTCTCGCGGTCGGGATTGTCGTTCCGGTTCAGGACATTGGCCCACAGCGTGCCGGTGTAGTCGACATAGACATCGATATCGCCCGCCGCCACGGCGCGATACGCGATCGCGGAGCCCAAATTGTCGCGCCGCTCCACGCGCATCCCAGCCGCCTCCAGCCGCCGTTCGAGCAGCGCAGCGAGGATGTATTGCTCGCTGAAATTCTTCGCCCCCACGACATAGGCGGGCCGGTCCGCGTCCCCATTCCCGCCCGAAAGCGGCACGAACGCCAGCAGCACCGCGAAAAGCAGCGCGCCGATCCCGCTCAGCACCATGGCCTTCGATCGGCGCGCGATCCCCCGCTCGATCAGGCCGAGCAGCGCATCGGTCATCAGCGCCAGCACCGCCGCCGCGCCGCACCCGACGAGCACCCGGACCCAGTTTTCTGTCTGCAGCCCGGAGAATATCAGATCGCCGAGGCTTGGCTGTCCCACCGTGGTGGCCAGCGTCGCGGTCCCGATGGTCCACACCGCCGCGGTCCGCAGGCCGGCAAGGATCACCGGCGCGCCCAGCGGCAATTCCACGCGCAGCAACCTTTGCCGCGCGGTCATGCCGATGCCGTCGGCGGCCTGGCGCAGGACGGGGTCCAGCCCGGCAATCGCCGTCACCGCATTGCGCACGATCGGCAGCATCGCATAGATCGACAGCGCAAGAAGCGCGGGCAGGAACCCCAGCGCCGGAACCGCCCACCCCGTCGCCCGGCCAAGCAGCACGAGCGCGGGATAAAACAGCGCGAGCAGCGCCAGGCCGGGAATCGTCTGAAACACCCCGACAATGGCCAGCACCGGCGCGCGCAGCCCCGGGGCATGCGAAGCCGCAATGGCGAGCGGCAACCCGATCCCCACCGCCAGCGCGATCGCCGCGAGGCTGAGCACCAGATGCGCCTGCAACAGGTCGGGAAGGTCGGCGAGCGCGCGGGACAGGGGCGCGGACATGGCCATCACCCCTCGCCCCGCATGGCGAGCAGCCGTTCCGCCTGCCGCAACGGTTCGGCGAGCAGGCCGCCCACGGTTTCGTCATACCGCATGGACAGCAGCTCCGCCGGCGTCCCGCATGCCGCGATCCGCCCGCCCCGCATCACCGCGATCCGGTCGGACAGCAGCATCGCCTCCCCCATGTCATGCGTGACCATCACCGTGGTCAGCCCCATGGCGTCGTGCAGCGCGCGATAGGCCCGGCCAAGATCGCCGCGCGTCACCGGGTCGAGCGCGCCGAACGGTTCGTCCATCAACACGATTTGCGGCTCTGCGGCGAGCGCGCGGGCAAAGCCGACCCGCTGCGCCTGCCCGCCCGAAAGCTGCGTCGCCTTCCGCCCGGCCAGTTCGCGCGGCAACGCCACCATGTCGAGCAATTGCGCCACCCGCGCATCGCGTCCGTCCCGGTCCGCCCCCGTCAATGCGGGCACCAGCCATATGTTCTGCGCGACCGTCATGTGCGGAAACAGGCCGATATCCTGAAACACATAGCCGATGGAACGGCGCAGATCCGCCGCCGACCGATCCTGTACCGGCGCACCGTCGATGAACACCGCGCCCGCATCGCATTCCACGAGCCGGTTCACGGTCTTGAGCAGCGTGGTCTTGCCCGAGCCCGACGGCCCGACCAGCGCCAGGAATTCGCCCCGCCCCACCGACACATCGACATCGCTGAGCGCGCGATGCCCGTCATAGGCAACCGTGACACCGCGAAGGGACAGCCGGGGGGAAGGTTCGGTCATGCCCCACCCTTCGCGCAGCGCGCCGCATCGTGCAAGCGCGGGATAAGTGCGCCGGTCGGCCCCCTACATCTCGCGCGTATCGCCCCGCACGCGGACGAATCACGGCCCGGCGTTGTCCTGCTCTGGTTCGAACGAAGCCGGCCAATCCATGCGCCCGGTCGGCCAGGCGGGGCATCGTCACCGGAGCCACAAGCCCCTTGATGGCGAGACGATGGTTACGGGCACGATTGCGGAGGCGCGCCAGCGGGAGGCCGGGGGGAAGGCAAAATCGCGCGGTTCGTCCTATCGCGTGCGGACAGAATACGGCCCGGCGCAACCCGGCCATGCCGGAATCGTTTTCATGCCGCCACGACAAGGCGAAGCGGGCCGCACGCGCATCGACGCGCAGCCCGCTTCGCTCAGGATATGTCCGCGCGGATGCGCTTCTTGTCGATCTTGCCGACGCTGGTGCGCGGCAATGCATCGCGCAGTTCCATCCGCTCGATCGCGGCATAGCGGCTCAGCCGGCCCTTCGCGATCGCCTGTTGCAGCGGTTCGTTCACCGTTTCGAGCGTGGGGGTCGCATCGCCACTGGCGACGATCACCGCCGCCGGCCTTTCGCCCCAGTGCGGATCAGGCACGCCGATCACGGCCACCTCCGCCACGCCCCTGGTCCCCGCGATCAGATCCTCAATCTCGAGTGAGGGGATCCATTCGCCGCCGCTCTTGATCACGTCCTTCAACCGGTCGCGGATCTGCACCCGGCCCATCGCATCGATGGTGGCGATGTCCTGCGTGTGCATCCACCCGCCCCGCCACAATTGCGCCGAGGCATCGGCATTGCCGACATACCCCTGCGTCAGCCAGGGCGCCCGCACGACCAGCACGCCGCGCGCCACGCCGTCATGGGGGACGTCGTTCATGTCCTCGTCCACGACGCGGGCCGACACCAGCGGCACCGTCACGCCCGCCATGGTCATCACATGCGGGTCGAGCGGTTCGCTCTCATCCCTGTATTGCGCAGCCCGCGACTGCGTCAGCATCGGGCCGGTTTCCGACATGCCGTACCCCACATTGACGTTCATGCCGCGCGCGGTCGCGTCCTTCCACGTCGCCTCGGTCAGCGCGCTGCCGCCAATGATCATGGTCCAGCCGGCGAGATCGACCTCGCTCTCCGCCGCTGCGCCCAGCACCATCTGCAGGATGGTGGGCACGCAATGGCTGAAGGTGACGCCATGGTCGCGGCGCAGGCGGCAGATCATGTCAGGCTCATATTTCCCCGGATATACCTGCTTCACCCCGATCATCGTCGCGACATAGGGCAGGCACCAGGCATGCACGTGGAACATCGGCGTCAACGGCATGTAGACATCGTTGATGCCGAACCCGGGCCGGCGCGTCGTCCCGAACGGCGCGTTGGACGCAAGGGTGAGCAGGACGATCTGCCGATGCGAATATTCCACGCCCTTGGGATCGCCGGTGGTCCCGGTGGTGTAGAAGGTGGTGGCGATCGCGTTTTCGTCGATGGGGCGGAACGGGAATGGCTCCTCGACCTGCGCGAGCAGCGCCTCATATTCGCCTGCCGCATATGCGGGCAGGGCCGCGCCTGTGCTGTCCTCGTCCTCGTCCTCATCCTCGTCGATGACGATGATCGCCTTCACGCCGGTAAGCGTATCGCGCACCGCGTCGAGCAGGGGCAGGAAATCGCGGTGGACCACGATCACCTCGGTCTTCGCATGGTTCAGCGTGTACTGAATCTGCGCGGTGGGCAGGCGCACGTTCACCGTCATCAGCACCGCGCCCATCATCGGCACCGCGAAATACGCCTCCAGGTAACGGTGGCTGTCCCAGTCCATGACGGCGACGGTCGTCCCCTCGCCCGCGCCGTGGTCGGACAACACGCGCGCGAGCCGGCCGATCCGCCCGCGCAGATCGCGATAGGTCATGGTAAGCCGGTCGCGATAGACGATCTCCTGCTCGGCGGAGGTCGCCAGCGCCGCATCGAGCAGATGCCCGATCGTCAGCGGAAAATCATAGGCCTCGTCCGCCCGGCTGGCATAGCGCAGCGCCATTGGTTCATTCTCCTCTCACATGCGGTCCGGGTGTTTTCATGCGCCCGGTCCCGCCGTTTCAATCATTCGCGCGAAATGCGCTTGGCCTGGGACAGCACCCATTGCGCGGTCTTGTCCGGCCAGGTCACGGGGATCATGTGCCCGCCCTCGATCACGGTCAGCTCGCCATTGGGGAGCGCATCGGCGGTGCGCGTTCCGTGCACCATCGGGTCGAGCAGCGTGTCGCCCTCCCCGAACAAGATGCCCACCGGCATCGTGATCTCGCCATAGCGCGGAGAAATCGCCTCCATGTCGTCCTTCGCATGACACAGGTCGGACGACGCCGCGCGAAAGGCGGAGGGACGCAGGGCCAGTGCCCCGCCGCCCCGAGTCGCGAAATCGGCGGGCGGCGTATCGGGGGAAAAGACAAAGCGTTGCTGCTCCTCCGCCCGGCGCAGCGACATCGGCGTTGCCAGCGTCCACGCCACCGCCTCGCGCTTTGCAGGCGAGGGAATGGCGAGATTGGCGAACACGCCCGGCTCGTCCACCGGCTGCGTCAGCGGGGCCAGCAGGGCCAGCCCGCCCACCGCGTCCGGCGCGTGGAGCGCGAGCGCGAGCGACACCGCCCCGCCCATCGAATGCCCCACCACCAGCGGCCGGTCGAGATCGAGCGCGGCGATCACCTGCGCGATGATGGCGGCCTGCGCGCGCAGCCCCTTGTCCTCAGCCCCGGTCCACGTGGAATAGCCGCATCCCGGCCGGTCGATGACGATGACGCGGTGATCCTTCACCAGCCGTTCGGCCAGCGCATAGGTGAGGTTGCGCATCTGTCCGTAAAGGCCGTGGATCATCACGATCGGCGGGCCGGAACCCATGTCGACATAATGAATGCGCGCATCGTTCACGCGGAGAAAGCGCCCGTCGCGCGGCACCATCTGTTCCGCCTTGCGCGCGGTCAGCGCGGTGAACCCGACAAGCCCCAGCCCGCCCAGCGCGGCGCCGCTCGCGGCCAGCGTGGCCATGCGTCTCATAAAACTCATGATTACAATCTCCGTCCCAGCAGGCGCCAGTATCCCACCGGCATGATGCGTTCGATCACGGACACGATTTTCGCGTCCTTCCCAACGAGAACGCGCGGACGCTGCGCTTCTATCCCGCGCGCGATGATTTCGCCCGCCTCCGCCGGATCCATGACGAGCGCCTTTTCGAACTTGCGCTTGTGCTTTTCCCGCGTTTCCGGGTCGACCCCCTCGCCGATGGTCGCGTTGGCGGCGATATTGGTGCGCACGCCGCCGGGATGCACCACCGTCACGCCGACGGGCGAGCCTGCTGCCTCAAGCTCGTTACGCAAGGCTTCGGAAAAACCGCGCACGGCGAATTTCGACGCGGCATAGGCGCTCTGCCCCGGCGGCGCGATCAGGCCGAACAGGCTCGACAGGTTGACGATCCGCGCCTGCGTCCTTTGTTCAAGATGCGGCAGGAACGCACGCGTCATGGTCACCACCCCGTCGAAATTGACCGCCATCACGCGGTCGAACTGCGCCGTGCTGATCTCGCCAAAACCACCGCCCAGCGCGATCCCCGCATTGTTGACCACGATGTCGACTGCGCCATGCGCCGCGATCACCGCATCGGGAAGCGCAGCCACCGCGTCCCTGTCCGACACGTCGAGCACATGGACCGAATTCTGCACCGCATTGCCGACGAGCCGCGCCGTTTCGGCCAATCCCGCCTCGTCCACATCGCACAGCGCGACATTGCACCCCCGCCGCGCCAGCGAGCGGGCCAGCGCCCGGCCGATCCCGCCGCCCGCACCGGTGATGGCGGCGATCTTTCCGTCCAGATTCATGGGCCTGCTCATGCCTGATCCCCCGCCTTGCCATATTGCAATACGCCATCGCGCGGCTTCCCCTTGCGGAAGGCGCGAAGGTCGCGAAAATAGTTCTGCTCCACGCGCCAGGGCGGCCGGCGCCCCTGCCGCGGGAGTATTCCCGCCGAACGTTGCAGATAGCCCGATTGCAGGTCGAGCATCGGTTCGTCCGACGCATCGTCCGGCCCAGCGACCGGCTGCACGAAATCCGCCCCCGTGCTGTCCATGTGGTTGAGCAAGCGCGCTACCAGCCGCGCGGTCAGGTCGCATTTCAGCGTCCACGACGCATTGGTATAGCCCACCGCAAAGGCGAAATTGGGCACCCGGTCCAGCATCGCGCCCTTGTAGACGAGCCGCGATCCGGGGGTCACCTCCTCCCCGTCGACGGCAATCGTCATGCCGCCCATCACCTTGAGCTTGAGCCCCGTCGCGGTCACGATCACGTCGGCCGGGACATGCCCGCCGGATGTCAGCACGATGCCATCGGCGTCAAAACGCGCGATCTCGTCCGTCACGATATCGGCGGTCCCGGCGTTCAGCGCCTCGAACAAATCGCCATCGGGCACGAGGCACAGCCGCTGATCCCAGGGATCGTAATCGGGGGTGAAGTGCCGCTCGATATCGAAATCGGGGCGGAGCGCGTCGCGCTGCATCGCCTTGACCCGGCGGCGCATCGCATCGGGGCGTTTGCGCGCGAAATTATAAAAGAACGTCGAAAGCCCGATATTCTTCCATCGAATGAGGAAATCGGCCAGTTTTTGCGGAAACACCCGGCGCAGCATCGCCCCGACCCGGTCGCGCGAGGGCAAGGACACGATATAGCCCGGCGAGCGTTGCAGCATGGTGACCCGCCGTGCCCCGCGCTGCGCCAGGGCAGGCACCATCGTCACCGCCGTCGCGCCCGAACCGATGACCACGAAACGGCGGCCCTCGACCTCCATGTTTTCGGGCCAGAACTGCGGGTGCACGATTTCGCCTGCGAAGCGGTCCTCGTCTTCGAACTGCGGCCGGTGCGCCTCTTCGTAATCGTAATATCCGGCGCACAGGAACAGGAACCGGCATTCGATGCGCCCCGCCCCCGCATCCGTTTCGTAGGTGACCTGCCAGCGGGCTCTGTCGCCCGACCACTCGGCGGCGATGACGCGGTGGCCAAAGCGGACTTTGCGATCGATGTCATATTCGCGCGCGGTGTCGCGGATATAGTCCAGAATATCCGCCCCGTCGGCGATCGCCTTGTCGCCGCGCCACGGGCGAAAGGGGAAGCCCAGCGTCGTCATGTCGGAATCGGACCGGATGCCCGGATAGCGGAACAGATCCCACGTGCCGCCAATCGTGTCGCGCGATTCGAATATCGCCCAGCGGCTGCGCGGACATTGGGTAATGAGCGCATGGGCCGCGCTGATCCCCGAAAGACCCCCGCCCACGATCAGCACGTCGAGCATTTCGCACGCCTCCCCACCGGACTGCACGCCGCGGTCGGCCCCATCGGGCCGGCCATCGTCGCGAGGCGTCGGGGGAACAGCGGTCATGCCCCTGTTTGAAAACTCGGTACGCCGATGTCAAGCGGCGCGGCCGGCACTCTCGCACCGGGCCGCGCCGCGTGAACACCCGGTTCAGGCAAGCGTGGCGAGATCGGCCGGATCGAACCCCTTCAAACCGTCCGCGTCGCCTTTGCGGATACGGTTCGCCCAGTCGGGATTGCTGATGAGCGCGCGGCCCACGGCGATGAGGTCAAATTCCTCCCGTTCCATCCGCGCGACGAGATTTTCGACGCCGGTGCTCTGCGATTTTTCGCCGCCGAACGCCGCGATGAATTCGCCTGACAGCCCGACCGAGCCGACGCTGATCGTCGGGGCGCCGGTGACTTTCTTCGCCCACCCGGCAAAGTTCAGCCCGTCCTCGCCATCGATCTCCGGGAATTCCGGTTCCCAGAAACGGCGCTGCGAACAATGGAGAATATCGGCGCCTGCATCGACCAGCGGGCCGAGCCATGCCTCCATCTCCTCCGGCGTGGCGGCGAGGCGGGCGTCGAAATCCTGCTGCTTCCACTGGCTCACCCGGAGAATCAGCGGATAGCCGGGGCCGACCGCCTTGCGCATGGCGGCGACGATCTCGGCGGCAAAGCGCGAACGTTCGGCAATCGTGGGGCCATTGTACCGGTCCTGCCGCGCATTCGTGCCGGGCCAGAAGAATTCGTCCACGAGATAGCCGTGCGCGCCGTGCAATTCGGCCGTGTCGAAGCCCAGCCGCTTGGCATCCGCGGCCGCGCGGGCGAAGGCGGCGACCGTGTCGGCGATGTCTTCCTCCGTCATCGCCTTGCCGCGCGGCTTGCCGGGGGCGAGCAGGCCCGACGGGCTCTCCACCTCGGCATCGGGGGTCCAGCCGGCGTTCCCCTTGGTCGCGCCGGTATGCCAGATCTGTGGCCCCATCTTCCCGCCGGCATCGTGCACCGCGTCGATGACCTCGCTCCACCCGGCGAGCGCGGCATCGGAATGGAAGAGGGGAATGTCCTTTTCATTGCGCGATGCCGGGCGGTCGATCACCGTCCCTTCGGACAGGATGAGCCCGACGCCCCCTTCGGCGCGGCGGCGGTAATATTCGGCATTGGCGGTGCCGGGAATGCCATCGGGCGCGGCAGCGCGCGTCATCGGCGCCATGACGATGCGATTGTCGAGCGAGAGGCCCGCATGGTCGAAAGGCTGAAACAGGATATCGGTGACAGGGGATGGCATGGCGGCGGATACTCCGGAAAACTGGCGGGGGTCAGGACAGGTCCGAAAATTCGGATCGATCCGCCAGCTATGCCGCAAATGCGAAATTTCAAGGTTCCGGTATGTCGTTTCCATGCCTGGCAACGTCATGCACCCCCGCCAGCCGCGCCGGCAGACGCGCGCGCAGCATGGCGACAAGCTGGCTGATCTTGGGCGAAAGATGCCGCCGCTGCGGATAGACGGCCCAGATCGGCTCGGGCGGCGGGGCCATGTCCTCCAGCAAGGGGATCAGCCGCCCCGCGGTCACATGGCGCCGGGCATAGAACGCCGGGAGCTGGCATATCCCCATCCCGTGCAGCGCGGCATCGAGCACGGCCGCCCCGCTGTTGCAGCGCCACCGGCCCACCGGGCGCACGACCGCATCGCCGCGAAACCGCCAAGCCCCCGACGACCCGCCGAGACAGGCGTGATCCGAAAGCTCGGCCAGCGTGCGCGGATTGCCGTGCGCCGCCAGATATTCCGGCGCGGCACAGGTGATCAGCGCGCGTTCCGCCACCCGCGTCGCGATCAGGCGCGAATCGTTCAGCTGCCCTGTACGAATGGCGATGTCGTACCCCTCGGCAATGAGGTCGATCACGTCATTGTCGAGATCGACCGTCACCGAAAGCGCCGGGAACCCCTGCGCGAATTCGCGGACGAGAGGCGCGACGAACTGTTCGCCCAGCGCGTAGGAGCAGGTGAGCCGCAGTTCGCCGCGCGGTTCGCCGTCGCGGGTGATGGCGGCGATCGCCTCCTCCCGCTCGTCCACGATGCGGCGGCAATCCTCGAAAAATATGCGCCCCGTGTCGGTCAGCCGGAGCGAGCGCGTCGTGCGGTGAAACAATTGCGCCTGCACCCGCGTCTCCAGCCGGGCGACGGCGCGGCTCATATGCGTGACCGACGCGCCGAATGCGCGGGCACCGGCGGTAAAGCTGCCCGCCTGCGCGACCGCGACGAATTCCTCGATGCCGTCCCATCCGCCGATCATGGCCATTCGCCCATCGTCATTATAACCGTGCTGCGATAATCCTTTTCTCAAATGCCCCTTTATCACCATCCGGCGGGATCGCTACACTCGCGCGCAAAGCAGGAGACACCTTTATGAAAACCCGCGCCGCCGTTGCGTTCGAAGCGAAAAAGCCCCTCGAAATCGTCGAGCTCGATCTCGAAGGTCCGAAAGAGGGCGAGGTCCTGGTCGAGATCATTGCGACCGGCCTGTGCCATACCGATGCCTATACGCTCGACGGGCTGGACGCCGAAGGGCTGTTCCCCAGCGTGCTCGGCCACGAAGGCGCGGGCATCGTGCGCGAAATCGGCGCCGGCGTCACCAGCGTGAAGCCCGACGACCATGTCATCCCGCTCTACACCCCCGAATGCCGGCAGTGCAAAATGTGCCTGTCGGGCAAGACCAACCTGTGCAGCGCCATCCGCGAGACGCAGGGCAAGGGGCTGATGCCGGACGGGACCAGCCGCTTTTCGTACAAGGGCGAGACGATCTACCACTACATGGGCTGTTCGACCTTCTCGAACTTTACCGTGCTGCCCGAAATCGCCGTCGCGAAGATCCGCGAGGACGCCCCGTTCAAGACGAGCTGCTATGTCGGGTGCGGCGTCACGACCGGCGTCGGCGCGGTGGTCAACACGGCCAAGGTGAAGCCCGGCGACAATGTCGTGGTCTTCGGCCTCGGCGGGATCGGGTTGAACGTCATCCAGGGTGCGCGCATGGCGGGCGCGGACCGCATCGTCGGCGTCGACATCAACGGCGACAAGGAAGAATGGGGCCGCAAGTTCGGCATGACCGATTTCGTCAATCCCAAGGATGTCGGCAATGTCGTCGAACATCTCGTCAACATGCTCGACGGCGGGGCGGATTATTCGTTCGATTGCACCGGCAATACGAAGGTGATGCGCGACGCGCTCGAATGCTGTCACAAGGGGTGGGGCACCTCGATCATCATCGGCGTCGCCGAGGCGGGCGCCACGATCGAGACGCGCCCGTTCCAGCTCGTCACCGGGCGCAACTGGCGCGGGACCGCGTTCGGCGGGGCGAAGGGCCGCACCGACGTGCCCAAGATCGTCGACTGGTACATGAACGGCAAGATCGACATCGACCCGATGATCACCCACGTCCTCACGCTTGACGAGATCAACAAGGGCTTCGACCTGATGCATGCGGGCGAATCCATCCGCAGCGTCGTCGTCTACTGATCACCGGCGGCCCGTGCTCGCGACCTTTTTCGAATGGCGCATCCGTCCCGGCCGCGAAACGCAATTTCGCGACGGCTGGGACGCGATGACGCGGCTGCTGTTGAAGAAGAACAGCCACGGCTCCGCGCTTTTCACCAATGAGGCCGGGCATTTCTGCGCGTTTGCACGGTGGCCCGACCGGGCGGCGCGCGACGCGGCCTTTGCCGCGCTGGCCGGAACCGAAATCGCCGCCGGGCCTTATGATGCCATGCGGGACGCCATCGAACGCGAGGTGCAGCGCATGGACCTCGACCTCGTTTCGGACCTGTGGTGCCCGCCCGCCCCCGACCCCGTGAATGGCCGGACCCCGTGAATGGCCGGACCCCGTAATAAGGAGAGAATGCATGCTCAGCCACGTGATGATCGGCACCAACGATATCGACAAGGCGAAGGCCTTCTATGAAAAGGTTCTTGCCGTCGTCGGGTGCAAGGGCGGGATGGACAACACCGCCAACAGCGGACATCGCCGCGTGTTCTTCGCGCATGGCGGGTCCATGCTGGCCATCACGCAGCCGATCAATGACGAGCCGGCCACCACCGCGAACGGCATGACCATCGGCATCGCCTGCGATTCGCCGGAACAGGTGAAGGAACTGCACGATGTCGCGGTCGCCAACGGCGCGACCAGCATCGAAAACCCCCCGGGCAAGCGCGAGGCGAGCATGGGCACGATCTACCTGTCCTATTTCCGCGATCTCGACGGGCACAAGATCTGCGGCCTCCACCGCCCCTGATACGATACCCGCGAGAAGGACCGACCCCATGGAAACCACAGCGCAGAACCGTTCGCACGGCGGCGTGCAGAGCGTCCACACCCATGCCAGCGCGGAAACGGGGACCGAGATGACGTTCTCGGTCTTCGTGCCCGATCATGCGCCGGGCGCGAAACTTCCGGTGCTGTGGTATCTGTCGGGGCTGACCTGCACCCATGCCAATGTCACGGAAAAGGGCGAGTATCGCGCCGCCTGCGCCGAACAGGGCATCATCTTCGTCGCGCCCGACACCTCGCCGCGCGGGGACGACGTGCCCGATGACGAGGCCTATGATTTCGGGAAGGGCGCCGGCTTCTACGTCGATGCGACCGAGCAGCCGTGGGCGCAGCATTACCGGATGCGGTCCTATCTCGAAACCGAGCTGCCCGCGGTGATCGCGCATTTCCCCGCCGACATGGACCGGCAATCGATCACCGGCCATTCGATGGGCGGTCACGGCGCGCTGACCATGGCGCTGCGCGATCCGGCGCGGTTCCGCTCGGTCAGCGCATTTGCCCCCATCGTCGCCCCCCTGCAGTGCCCGTGGGGGGACAAGGCGCTCACCCGCTATATCGGGGCGGACCGGGCGAAATGGCGCGAATACGATGCCGTCGCGCTGATCGAGGATGGCGCGCGCGTGCCCGAATTGCTGATCGATCAGGGGACCGCCGATAATTTCCTGATCGAGCAGCTGAAGCCCGAATTGCTGCGGCAGGCCTGCAAGGATGCGGGCATTGCCGCCGATATCCGGATGCAGGAGGGCTACGACCACTCCTATTACTTCATCTCCACCTTCATGGCGGATCACGTGGCCTGGCACGCGGAGCGGTTGAAAGCCTAGCGCCTCCGCGTCACTCGCGGCAGCCGCCACCATGGCGTGCCGGGCGACAGGTGGTGCTCGTGATGATAGCCGCCGAAATGAAAGCAAGCGAGGAGCGAGCGCAGCATCGCGCCCCGCCCGCCCCCGCGCAGGCTGCGCGCGTTGTGATGGTCCGCGAAACCGTCGGCGCCGTGGCGATGCGGCAACCACGTGCCGAACACGAACAATTGCATCAGCGCCAGCACCGCCGGCACCGCCCAGAACGCCGCGATATTCATCAGAGGCGCGCCGAGCGCCATGTAGAGCAGCGCGACGAGCGTGATCCGGACGATCTGACCATGGGTGTAATAGCGGCGGAAGAACGCGGCAAACCACGGCAGCAGCGCATGCGGATTGCCGGCATGGAAATCGGGATCGTCCGATGATCCGGGCGCGGCATGGTGCCGGTGATGCGCGGGCAGCATCGCGCGATAGGACAGCGCCGCATAGGCCCCGAGCGCAAACGTGCCGAGCGCATGTTGCACCCTGTCATGCCCGGGCGCGAGCGAGCCGTGCATGCAATCATGCGCGATGATGAACAGCCCGACTGAAAGCCACGTCTGCATCGCGATGAGCAGCACGGCGAGCGGCGCGGTGCCCCATTGCCACTCCCACGCGAAGATCGCGCCGACATGAATCGCGAGCCACGCCGCCACGATCCCGGCGGCCAGCGCGATGCTGACCGCCGTATCGGGTATTGCGGAGAAACGAAGGACGAGGCGATGCGACATGGCCGGTGTCCTAGCACGGTTTCGCCGCGAAGGTGAGGCTTAGCCTTCTGCCTTCTTGTCGAGCGCGGCGGTTACCGATGCGGGCCATGTCACCGGGAACTGCTGCTGCGGGTTGAAGGTGTTGCCCTGGTCGGCGGCTTCGGCAGCGGCGATTTCCTCCGCGCTCAAAAACTCGCTCGGTTCCAATGCGAACACGTCCAGCCCGCGCGTGATCTCGGTCGCGTAGATGCGCCCGTTGTACCAGTATGCGGACCAGTATCCGCCGGTTACCAGCTGATCCTCGTCGATTGGGCCGCGGTCGAAATAGGCAATCTCGAACGGGTTGGCGGGATCGGTGAAATCGATGACCGAGATGCCGCCTTGGTACCAGGCCTGCACGAAGATATCGCGTCCCGGCACCGGAATGATCGAACCATTGTGCGCGACGCAGTTTTCCTTGTCCCCCTGCGGCGCGGGCAGCTTGTACAGGCTGCGGAATTCGAGCTGCCCGTCCACGATTTCATAGATCGCGTCGGCGCCCCAGTTCTTCGGGTCGGAGGCACGGCAGCGCGGGCGCCCGCCGCCGCCCCATTCATCGGTGAACAGCACCTTCGTCCCGTCATTGTTGAACGTCGCGGAGTGCCAGTAGGCAAAGCCCTTGTCGACGACCTCGTCGATGCGCTTCGGCTTGCGCGGGTCCGAAATGTCGAAAATGATGCCATTGCCCGAACACGCGCCGGCGGCGAGGTTCTTGGACGGGAACACGGTGATGTCGTGGCATTGGTCGGTGCGGCTGGTATCCTGCGTATCGTCGCCATGGTCGCCGCCCTGCCACAGCCCGGCGAGCCGCCCGGTTTCCTCATCCGCGAAAACGGCGGGGCTGTCGACGATGCGCGCCTTCGACGGATCGGCCAGCGGGATCTCGATCACGTCGATACGGAACAGGGCCGTGCGATCGTCGCCCGGCACCTCCCCGATGCAACCGGCCAGTTCCTCCTCGTCCCGCACGCGCGAGGTGCCGGAGTTATAGACGATGAGCGCGTCCTTCGTCTGCGACACGACCGAATGGGTGTGCGAGCCGCGGCAGGTCTGCACCTGCCCGACCTGCACCGGCTTCGTGATGTCCGAAATGTCGAAGATGCGCAGCCCGCGGAAGCGTTCGTCGCTGACCTTTCCGGACACGCCCTGCAATCCGCAATCCTTGCGGGCGCGCGTGTCCTGCACGCTCATCAACAACAGATCGCCGACGATCGACACGTCGCCCTGCCCGCCCGGACACACGACCGAACTGACCAGCACGGGCACGCCATCCTCGCTCAGGCGATAGGCGTTCCACCCGTGGTAATTGCCCGCCACCATCAAGTCGCCGGCAAAGGCCATGTCGGTATTGGCAAAGGAGAGCAGCGGGCTGCGCGTGCCGAATTGGGGCTTGTCCGCTTCCTCGTCACGCGGATCGGCGGCGACGGCGGCGTCCTCGTCCTCGCCCGTTTTCTTCGGTTTCAGCGGCTGCAACTCGCCCGGATTGGCGGGGTCGAAGAACCCGGCAGGTTTCGGCAGGCTGGTGACGAGGCGCAGGTTCTCGATCGCCTGCCCGGCATCGGTCAGCCCTGCGGTCAATGTCGCGCGCGGATCGTCCGACAGGCTGGCGAGGACGGCGTTCATCCGCTCGATCTCGGCGTTCTGGTCATTCTTCACATCGTCGGTGAATTCCAGCATGACCGGGTCATAGGCCGTGCCCGGCTGTTGCAGCAGGGCATCGACCATGTCGACCGCGCCTTCGTGGTGCGCGATCATGAGGGTGAGGAACTGCGCATCGAAATTCGCCCCGTTCGACGCGGCGAGCCGGGCCATCTGCTGCGGGCTGGCCATGCCTTTCATGTCGGTGTGGTGCGCATGGCCCATGCCGGCCATTTCAACCGGTTCGCCATGTTCGGCGAGCCAGTTGGTCATGAAGGCGATCTCGTCCGCCTGCCCTGCGTCGATGCGGCCCGCGACCGCGACGATCTCCTCCCGGTTGGTGCGATCGGCGACGAGTGCGGCCATCTCGACCGCCTGCCGGTGGTGGGCGATCATCTGCTGCATGAAATCGACATCGGCGGGCGAATATTGCGCCCCTGCCAGCGCGCGCGCCTGCTCCGCCGAAAGATTGCGCGCACCGGCGCCCACGTCGCCGGGCTGCACGATCGGCGCCGTCTGCGCCATGGCCGGGGCGAACATCGGAACCGAGGCGAGCAGCATGGCCGGCAATGAAAGGCGAAAAACGGCAGGTGTGACGATCATGCGGATGGTTCCTTCACAAGAGCGGGTTGCCCGGCGATAGCCGGGAATGAGGGCGTGTCATAGGCGAGACGCTGGCGTTCGCGGTCCGGGTCGACGATTTCGAACACGCGGCTGCGGCGGCGCAAACGGCCATCTGCCACGAGCTTTTTCACCGTCCGGTTCACATGGACGGTGGAGGAGCCGAGGATGGTGCTGATCTCCTCCTGCGTCATCTGCACCGGCATCGGGTCGAAGCGGCCGAAGGTGCCGTGCGTCTCGAAGCTGAGATCAAGGAGGACATGCATGAGCCCGTCATGGATGGCCCCGCTGATGAGGGTGCGGCTGCGCTGGCGCAGGCGCCATTGCCGCGACAGGTCGAGCCTGCGGAATGCCTCCGCCAGATGGGGATCGCGCTCCATCTCGCGCAGGACGGCGGCATTGTCGAGCCGGGTGATCGTGGTCCCCGCCTTCAGCATGAGCGCATAGGGGAGAGCGGCGCGCAGGCTCTGCTTCCAGTTGCACACGCCGCCGCTGCCGAACAGATCCTCGACATGGCGGCGCCCGTCCGGCAGCGTGGTGAAGCTGTAGGCGAGGCCTTCCTCGATATGCAGGAGCGGTTCCGCCATGCGTTGCGCAAAGGAAATCTGCGTGTCGCGCTGCACCCGGCGGGTGTCGAGGATCGCGTCCGACAGGTTCCAGCGATGACCATCGGGAAGATGGGGCCGCATCCGCCGGTCCATGGCGAGCAGTCCGCCGCAATGCTTCCCGGCTTTTTCAAGCGAACCGAACGATCTGCTCACACCAATCCCTTTCATCCCGTTGCATGTGTAATGAAGCGCGGGGCGGCGACAAGTCTAATTTCTCCTGTTTGCAGGCGCTTGCCAAATGCGGGGCGGACACGGATAGCGGCGATGGTGCCGATGCGCAGGGGGACGCGAATGACACGGTCGAGGCAACGGGGCGGCAAGGCACCGGCATGGATCGCCATGGCCGCGATCCTGCTCGGCACGGGTGCGGTGGCCGCGTGTTCGCCGCTGCGCACGTTCAACAGCCTCGTGCCCAAGGACGGCGGCGCACGGCGGATCGCGACCGGCGTCCCCTATGGCAGCGACCCGCGGCAAAGGCTCGACATCTATGCGCCGAGGGATAGCGCGCCGGGCGAGGCGGCGAATGCCGGCGACCGCCCGGTGGTCGTGTTCTTCTACGGCGGGAGCTGGAGCAGCGGGACGCGGCGCGGCTATGATTTCGTGGGCCGGGCCCTGTCGGCGCAGGGTTTCGTGACCATCGTGCCCGATTACCGGCTGGTGCCCGACATACGCTATCCTGCCTTTGTCGAGGATGGGGCCGCGGCGGTGCGCTGGGCACGGGCGCATGCGGGCGATTATGGCGGGGATGGATCGCGCATCGTGCTCGCCGGCCATTCGGCGGGGGCGTATATCGCCGCGATGCTGGCGTTCGACGATCGCTGGCTCGGCAGGGACCGGGCCGCGGTGCGCGGGTTTGCAGGGCTGGCCGGCCCATATGATTTCGCGCCCTTCGATGTGGAGGCCAGCCGTGCCGCCTTTGGCCAGTGGCCCGATCCGGCCGAAACGCAGCCGGTCACCTGGGCCGGGGCGGGCGATCCGCCGGCGCTACTCATGTTCGGGGCGAAGGACGAGACCGTCCTCCCCCGCAACAGCGAAGCGCTCGCGCAAAGGCTGCGCGCGGGCGGGGTTGCGGCGACATTGCGGCGCTACGACGGCGTCGGCCATGTCGGCATCGTCGCCAGCCTCGCCCGCCCGCTACGCGGCAACAGCCCCGCCCTGTCCGACATGGCCGCTTTCGTGCGCGCGGTCGCCGGCCCGGCAAGCGGCGATGCAGCTCCGGGTACTCCGGCAGCGGCTCAGCCCTCCGCCGCGTCTCCGTCCCCTTCGGCCCCTTCGGCATCGCGGCGCAGGTAGAGCGTCTGCGTCGGGAAGGCGACGCCAATGTTCGCGGCATGCAGCCGGTCGTAAATGTCGAGCAGCAGCGCCTGACGAATGGCGAGGCTCTCGGCATAATCGCTCACCTCGATATAGGCGAACACCTCGATATCGAGCGAACTTGCCCCGAAATTCTTCAACCGCGCGCGCCAGTCGATCGCGACATGCTCGTTCTCCTGAAGCACGCTTTCGATGATGCGGATGCCATCGCGCAACTGCTCCGGCGTGAGCGCGTATTCGAGGCCGATCGTCGGGTGGAAGAGGAACTGGTCGCGGGCGGCGTAATTCTCGATCTGAAGCGAACTGAAATCGCCATTGGGAATGGTCACCAGCGTCCGGTCCAGCGTGCGGATCCGGGTGGACCGCATGCCGATATCCTCCACCGTGCCGGTCACGTCGCCCACGCGGCAGAAATCGCCGACCTGCACCGGACGGTCGGCAATCACCATCACGCTGCCGACGAGATTCTCGATCGTCTTCTGCGCGCCGAGAGCGAGCGCCAGACCGCCGATGCCGAGCGCGGCGATCCCCGTCGTCACGTCGATGCCCAGCGTGTCGAGAATGGCCACCGTCGCGATGCCGAGCAGGATGATCTTCGCCGCGCGCCGCGCCAGCGTCACAACCGACACCGCCTGTCGCCGTTCGGCCTTCTCCATCCGGTGGGTGAGCGTGCGCGCGACCGTGTCGATCAACCGCAGGGCGAACCAGGCGAGCGCCACCCACGCGGCAATGCCGATATAGCGCAGCGCCGTCTGACGCGCGATGATGGAGATGGAGGCGCCCCCGCCCCAAAGCTGAAACACGATCACCGCGAGCAGGAGCGCAAACGGCGGCAGCGCGGCGTCGAGAAAACGATACAATCCGTTCGTAGGCGGATCGGACAACGCCGCGCGCAGCAGCCACAAGATGGCCGCCGCAACGAGGCGAAAGGCAATGAACAGGCCGAGGAACACGCCGATCACCATCAGCCAGTCGCCAATCGGCGCGCCCGCAATCGCCCAGCCGCCCTCGATCTCGTCGATATTGCTGTCGGTCAGTTGCAGATCGCGCGATTGCCCCTCCAGCGCGTCGACCGTTTCGGGGGCGATGCGCCACACCATCGCGCCGTCCGCCGATTCCGACCGCATCAGGATGATCGGCGTGTTGTCCGCATCGCCCAGCGTGCCGATGCGTTCGCGATCGGGCGGAAGGCCATCGTCGACGCGGCCCGCCGCATCACTCGACAATTCGGAGAAGCTGCGCAGCTTGCCGCCGGCATCAAGCGAGGCCTGCAATGTCGCGGCCAGCACCTGCGCATCCGATTCGCCGGCGGTGGTGTCCGCATTCTCGAAATCGAAATAATGGGAGGCCTGCGCATAATCCTGTCCGGCGAGCGCACGGATCAGTTCGGTCACCGCATCGCGCGGCGTTTCCCGGCCATAGGGGTCTGGCGCCTGCTCGGCGGCTTCCTCATCGCCGCCCGTCGCGGGCAGCAATTGCGCCTGCGCCATGTGCGGCATGGCCAACAGACACAGGATCGAGAACAGGAGAAATACAGGGCGCAGGATCATGGACATGCGCGCCCCATCCTACACCCGCGCGCCGGGTTCAACCATGGAATGCCACGGATCCGCCGTGCAGAGGCAGAGATACGGCGGTTTCAGATATCGATCGAACCCACCGAACCGCCATCCACGCGCCAGTTCGCGCCCGTCACGAAGGACGCACGTTCGCTGCACAGCATGGCGATGACCGCGGCAACTTCCGCAGGTTTCCCGCGCCGGCCGAGCACGAGATACGGGCGTTCTTCCTTGAGAAAGCTTGCGACGGCCTCGTCTTTCGACACGTCCATCTCGTCGGCGCGCTTTTCCATCATGCCGTCGGTCATCGGCGTTTCGATGAAGGCGGGCGCCACGCAATTGACCAGCATGCCCGAACCCGAATGCTGCATCGCCACGCTTTTCGCAAAGCTGACGAGCGCGCTTTTCGCGGAGTTGTAGACGGTTTCGTCGGGATAGGGTTGCGCGACATTTTCGCTGGCGAGCATGACCACGCGGCCCCATCCGCGCTCCACCATGGGCGGGCACAGATGGCGGGCGAGGCGGACCGCCGACAGGAAATCAATGGCGAGCGCGTCGTGCCAGTCCTCCTCGCTCATCCGCAGCGGGTCGCCCTTGGCCCCGGTGACGCCGGCGGCGTGGACCCAGATGTCGATCGTCCCCGCCTTTTCGGCGAGCGCGTCGCATCCCTCCTTGCTCGACAGGTCAGCCACCGCCCGGTCCGCGCCGAACCGGTCGGCCACAGCATCAAGCGCATCTTCGTCCCGGTCGGTCAGGAAGAGCGCGACACCTTCGTCATGCAGAAACCGCGCGGTTTCGCTGCCCAGCCCGCCGGACGCGCCGGTAATCAGTGCGCGCTTGCCCGCAATCATGAGATCCATGTCGACTATCCTTCGCAAGGCCGCAAAATAAAAAAAGGGGGCGCGCCGGTCGTGCGGCGCGCCCCCTTCGATCAAGCATCAGCCCTTGGCATTGGCCGAATCGTAATGGGCCCCGATGAACCAGGCATCCTTGTCGATGCCGCGGCTGATCTCGGTAAACAGGTCGGCGGTGTCCTCGTCGCCGGCTTCGCCTGCCGCGTCGATCGATTCGCGCAGCTTTGCGCCGAAGGCCACGAAACGCTTGGTCAGCGCCTCAACATGGTCCTTCTGATCCGAGATGTCCTGCGGATAGGCCTCGAGCTCGCTTTTTTCCGCGACGGCCTGCGACGTGCCGGGCGTCTGCCCGCCGAGGATGATCGAGCGCTCGGCAATGGTGTCGGTGCGCTCCAGCATGCGGTCCGCCACCTGATCCAGCAATTCGTGCAGGCCGATGAAGCTGGGCCCCTTGATGGTCCAGTGTGCCTGCTTCACCGCGAGCGTCAGGTCGATCGAATCGGTCAGCCTTGCATTGAGCAGCGCGATCGAATTCTTGCGAGCATTGTCGTCGAGGCCGGCGGCATAGAATTGTGCCATGGGGGTATGTCTCCTTCGATTGGTTTTCATGGGGTCTGCGCCCTTTGACCAATCAACGGGTATCCCGCCGCTGCGTTCCGGATACGGGCCCGATACGGGCGACGATCACTCCACCGTGACGGATTTTGCGAGATTGCGGGGCTGATCCACGTCGGTCCCTTTGACGCAGGCCACGTGATAGGCCAGCAATTGCACCGGCACGGCATAGACCAGCGGCGCGATCAGCGGGTGCACCTTCGGCATCTCGATCGTGGCGATACACCCCTCGCCCGCCTCGGCCAGCCCTTCGGCATCGGAGATCAGCACGACCTTCCCGCCGCGGGCGCGGACCTCCTGCATGTTGGAGACGGTCTTTTCGAACAGCGGCCCGGACGGGGCCAGCACGATGATCGGCACATCCTCGTCGATCAAGGCGATCGGCCCGTGCTTCATCTCCCCGCTGGCGTAGCCCTCGGCATGGATATAGCTGATTTCCTTGAGTTTCAGCGCCCCTTCGAGCGCGAGCGGATAATCCGGCCCCCGCCCCATATAGAGCACGTCGCGCGCCGGCGCGATGAGATGCGCCATGGCGGCGATGTCGTCATCATGGTCGAGCGCGGCATTGAGCGCGGCAGGCGCGCGCAGCAGATGATCGACGATCTCGCTTTCCCCCGCGGCATCGATGCGCCCGCGCACCTTCGCGAAATGCGCGGCCAGCGCGGCGAGCACGGCAAGCTGACACGTGAACGCCTTGGTGCTGGCGACGCCGATTTCCGGCCCGGCATGGGTGGGGAGCAACAGGTCCGCCTCCCGCGCCATGGTGCTCGTCGGCACGTTGACGACGACGGCGATAGTCTGCCCCGCCTCGCGGCAATGGCGCAATGCGGCGAGCGTGTCGGCGGTTTCCCCGCTCTGCGATATGAACAGCGCGAGGCCGCCCTCCTCCAGCACCGGCTCGCGATAGCGGAATTCGGAGGCGACATCGATGTCGACAGGCACGCGGGCGAATTGCTCGAACCAGTATTTCGCGACCATCGCGGCGTAAAAACTGGTGCCGCATGCCACGATCGTCACGCGATTGATCGCCGACAGGTCGAAATCGATCTGCGGCAGCGCCACCTCGCGTTCGAGCTGCCGGATATAGGAGGTCAGCGTCTGCGCAACGACGGTCGGCTGCTCGAAGATCTCCTTCTGCATGAAATGGCGGTAATTGCCCTTTTCCGTGGCCGCCGCGCTCGCCCCCGAAAGGGTGATGGCGCGCTCCACCGGGCGGTTTTCATCGTCATAGACCTGCGCCCCGTCGCGGGTGACCACGACCCAGTCACCCTCCTCCAGATAGGAGATCCGCTGCGTCAGCGGGGCCAGCGCCAGCGCGTCGGAGCCGAGATAGGTTTCCCCATCCCCATGGCCGAGTACGAGCGGCGAACCGCGCCGCGCCCCGATGATGAGATCGGGATGCCGCCGAAACGCGATGCCGAGCGCAAACGCACCGCGCAGCCTCGGCAGCACCTCGCGCACCGCGTCCTCCGGCGATGCGCCGGTCTCGACCTGTTCGGAGACGAGATGGGCGACGACCTCGCTGTCGGTTTCGCTTTCGAACACGCGGCCGCGCGCGATCATCTCCTCGCGCAGCGCCCTGAAATTCTCGATGATGCCGTTGTGGACGATCGCGACCTCGTCCGTGGCATGGGGGTGGGCGTTCGCCTCCGTCGGGGCGCCATGCGTGGCCCAGCGGGTGTGCGCGATGCCGACCTCGCCCGGCGCGGGATGATCGCGCAATTCGGCGACCAGATTGGCAAGCTTGCCCTCCGCCCGGCGGCGGATCATCGCGCCATCGTGAAGCGTGCACAACCCTGCACTGTCATAGCCGCGATATTCCATGCGGCGCAGCCCGTCGACCAGCCGGTCGGCCACCGGCTCGCGGCCTGCAATCCCGATAATTCCGCACATGAGCCTATCCGTCCTTCGCCTGGGCTTTCTTCTTTTTCTTCATCGCGTCATGGAATCTGTCGGCCCAGCCCGGCTTTACCAGCTGTTCGCCGCGCACCATGCGCAATTCGCCATCGCCGACGTCGCGGCTGACCGCGCTGCCTGCGGCGACGATCGCGTCGGCCCCGATGGTGAGCGGCGCGATGAGCGCGCTGTTCGACCCGATGAAGGCGCGCGGCCCGATGGTGGTGCGATGCTTGAAATATCCGTCATAGTTGCACGTGATGGTGCCCGCGCCGATATTCGCGCCCTCGCCAACCTCCGCATCGCCGAGATAGGTGAGGTGGCTGGCCTTCGCCCCCTTGCCCAGAACGGCCGCTTTCATCTCGACGAAATTGCCGACCTTCGCGCCTTCTTCCATGACCGCGCCGGGGCGAAGCCGCGCATAAGGTCCGGCCACCGCGCCCTCGTGCAGGACCGCGCCTTCCAGATGGCTAAACGCGCGGACGGTCACGTTGTCGTGGAGGACGACGCCGGGGCCGAACACCACGTTCGGCTCGATCGTGACGTCGCGGCCAAGCTTCGTGTCCCAGCTGAAGAACACGGTTTCGGGCGCGGGCATCGTCGTGCCCTGCTCCATCGCCTCTTGCCGGCGAAAGGCTTGCCACTGCGCCTCCGCGCTGGCGAGTTCGGCCCGGCTGTTGACGCCTGCGACCTCGCCCGGCCGGTCGGTTTCGACCACGGCACAGGTGCGCCCGTCCCCATTGGCGAGATTGACGATGTCGGTGAGGTAATATTCCCCTTGCGAATTGTCGTTGCCCACCCGGTCGAGCAAGGCGAACAGCTCATCGCCGCGCACCGCCATCACGCCCGAATTGCACAGCGTGCAGGCACGTTCCTCCTCGCTCGCATCACGATGTTCGACCATCTTTTCGATCCGCCCGTCATCCGCCGCGATGATCCGGCCATAGGCGCGGGTTTCGGGCGGGCGAAAGCCGAGCACCACGACCGCGGGCGTATCCGGGCCGTGCAGCCGTTCGCGCATCGCCCGCATCGTGTCGGCCCGCACCAGCGGCACATCGCCATAGAGGATGAGCACGTCGCCGGTGAACCCGCGCAGCGCCTCCTTCGCCTGCGCGACGGCGTGCCCGGTGCCGAGCTGCGGCTCCTGCACCGCGTAATCCACGCTTTCGCCCAGTGCATCGTGCAATTGTTCGCGATATTCGCCCACGACCACGACGGTGCGGCTGGCCGAAAGCGAGGCCGCCGCATCCATCAGGTGGAGCAGCATCGGCCGTCCCCCGATCGGATGCAGCACCTTGTGCCGATTGCTTTTCATGCGGGTTCCCTTGCCCGCGGCAAGGACGATCGTGGCCAGTTCGCTCATGGCGACGCCTTGCCAGCATTTGCGCATCGTTTCCATAGGCATCGGCCCGCTATCCGCGCACAATCCGCCCCCGGCCCGCCCCCCGGCCCGCCCCCACCGCGCATGGCGCCCGCGTCGGGCCGCGCGCACCGTCCCGGTCCGGCCCACTGCGCGCCATTGATTGCCGCGCCATCCCCGTATAGCGTCGCCCATTCATCGAAGAACGGAAAGCCGCCCCGCCGCCATGACCGCCCCCTCCATCCTTCTGGTCGAGGACGATCCCTCCCTGCGCGTGCTGACCATGCGCGCGTTGCAGCAGCACGGCTATCACGTGCGCGCCGCCGAAACCGGGGCGGAGATGTGGGTCGCGCTCGACAATGCGCCGGCCGATCTCATCGTGCTCGACATCATGCTTCCGGGGACGAGCGGCATCGAATTGCTGCGCCGCCTGCGCCGCGACAGCGACGTGCCCGTCATCTTCATCAGCGCGCGGGTGAGCGAGCCCGACAGGGTCATCGGCCTCGAACTGGGCGCCGACGATTACCTGCCGAAACCGTTCGGCACGCGCGAGCTGATCGCGCGCATCGGGGCGGTGCTGCGCCGCCATTCAGGCGAGGATCGCGGCACCGAGGAGCGCGTCAACGAGGCCCATTTCGACGGCTGGACGCTGTCCTTCGCACGCCGCGAACTGCGCTCGCCCAGCGGCGCCATCGTCGATTTGACCTCGGCGGAATTCGACCTGCTCAGCGTGTTCCTCCACGAACCGCAGCGCGTCATCGGCCGCGAACGGTTGATCGAACTGTCGCGCAGCAGGCTCGGCAACAGTTCGGACCGCAGCGTCGATGTGCTCGTCAGCCGCCTGCGCCGCAAATTGTCGCGCGGGGGCAAGGATGCGCCCATCGTCACCGTGCGCGGCGTCGGCTATCTGTTTTCCGAAGGCGTGACGCGCGGCTGATGCGCGGCTTGCCGTCGTTCGGCCTGCTGGGACGGTTGCTGGCGATTTTCCTGCTGGTGCTGGCGCTCGATTCGCTGGCCAATGCGTTCCTGTTCGAACGGGCGAACAATTTCTCCCTGCGCGAGGAAGACGCCGCGCGCATGGCCGAGCATCTCGTGATCGCGCATCGCGTGCTCGAACGCAACGCGCCCACCGATCGCCCCGCCATCGCACGGGAGCTGAGCACCGAACGGTTCCGCATCGACTGGACCCCGTCGCGGCAACGCGCGGCGCGCAGTTTCGAGCTCGACGCACTGCGCGATCAGGTCGTGGATCTCGAACCCGATCTCCTCGGCACGAACCTGCGCCTGCAATTGCCCGGCGTGGCACAATCGGGCGATCTTGCAGGGTCCATGCTGCTGGACGACGGGACGCAGGTGTCGTTCCGCACCTACACCCGGCTTGCCCGGTCGCTGAATATCGAGCGGATGGTGACCTTGCTGTTGCCGATCGGCCTGCTGGTGCTGCTCGCCGCGGTGCTGATGCGGGCGGCGCTGCGCCGGCTGGTGGAGGCGAGCACGCGCGTCGGCGCGGGCGAGCCGCGGCCCCTCGACGAAAGCGGGCCGGCGGAGATCCGCACGCTCATCAACGCCTTCAACGTGATGCAGGACCGCGTGCACCGCTCCATCCGCCGCAACGCCACGACCATGGCGGCCATCGGCCACGATTTGCGCACGCCGCTGTCCCGCCTGCGCATGCGGGTGGAGGATGCCGACATTCCCTATGCCGCGCGCCGTTCCATGCTGGCCGACGTGGACGAGATGAACGGCCTGCTCGCCTCGCTTCAGGATTATGCGAGCGGGACCGATACCCGCGTGTCGCGCGAACGCATCGACATCGCCGCCATGGTCGAGACGCTGGTCGACGACGCGCTCGATACCGGGCGCAATGCGCGCTACATGGGGCCAGGCCATCTGGAGATCATGGCCCGGCCGGTGCCGATGCGGCGGGCGATTTCGAACCTCCTCGAAAACGCGTTGCATTACGGCGGCAATGCGATGGTCTCGATCCGCATCACCGCGATGGAATACACCATTTCGGTGGAGGATGACGGCCCCGGCATCGACACGGAGCGGCTGGCCGAGGCGATGAAGCCGTTCACCCGGCTCGACAATGCGCGGTCCCGCGACACGGCGGGGCTGGGCCTCGGCCTCGCCATCGTGAGCGACATCGTCGCCGCCGAAGGTGCGCGGCTCGTCATCCGCAACCGGCACGAGGGCGGCCTGCTCGCCAAGATCGTCCTGCCGCGCCGCACGCACGAACCGAAAACGCCGCGCTGATCGCGGGCGGCGGGCCGCCCTTCGCAACAATTTGTTACAGGCGCGCCAAACATCGTCGGACGCCTCGCGCTATATCGGGAGCAAGAGAAAACAGCCATCAAAGCGAGAGCGTGCCATCATGAACGAACTGATCGGACGGGTCTTCAATTTCGAGAAGACCAATTTCCCCAATCGCAGCGAGCTGTTCAACAAGCTGACCACCGATGGGCAAAGCCCGCAGGCGATGATCATCTCCTGCGCCGATTCGCGTATCGTGCCGGAACAGATCATGGAGGCCGACCCCGGCGACCTGTTCGTGTGCCGCAATGCGGGCAATATCGTGCCGCCCTATGTGACGCAGAACGGCGGCGTGTCCTCCACCATCGAATATGCGGTGGCGGCGCTGGGCGTGACGGACATCATCGTGTGCGGCCATTCGGGTTGCGGCGCGATGACCGCGCTCGCCGGGGATCCCACCGATCTCGACCCGATGCCCAGCGTCGCGGCATGGTTGAAGCACGCATCGGCAGCGCGCCATATCGTCGATGGCTGCAACCCCGAACTGTCGGGCGACGACCGCGTGCGCGAGGTCAGCCTCGCCAATGTGGAGGCGCAGCTCACCAATCTTCGCACCCACCCCACCGTCGCCACCGCCATCGCGCGCGGCGAGATGACGCTGCACGGGTGGTTCGTCGACATTCACGAGGGCCAGGTGCTCGGCCTCGATGGCCGGACGGGCGAATTCCGCCCGCTGCGCGCCGATGAGGATCTTCCCGTCGCGCTGCCTGCCCGCCGCCCCGCCGTCGCGGAGCCCGCCGAATAGGCCCTCCCTTGCGTCATAAGGCATAAGCTTCGCTTTCCCTCGGTGCGCCGGCCCCCTTCTTTCTTGGCGCACCGCTCGCCCCGTCCCGCCGGAATGGCAGGGCGGGGCGAATGCCATTTTCTACGCTTGCATCGTGCGGGCAAACGGGCATGTCGGTGGCCATGACCAATGCCGACACCATCCGTTTTTCCGTCGTAGGTTTCGATCTCGACGGAACGCTGCTCGACACCGTGCCCGATATTGCCAGCGCGTTGAACCATGCGCTCGACCATGCGGGGATCGCGCCGCTGCCGCTTTCGGAGGTTCGCGGCATGGTCGGCGGCGGGGCGAAAAAACTGCTCGCCCGCGCGCTGTCGGATCATCTGGGGGTTGCGGCGGACGGGCGCGTGGATCCGGCGATGCTCGACCCGCTCTATGACCGGCTGCTCGACCATTACCGCCGCAATATCTGCGTCGATACGCGCATGTTCGACGGGCTGGAACCCGCGCTCGACGATCTGGCGCGGCGGGGCGTCCGGCTCGGCGTGGCGACGAACAAGCTGGAATCGCTCGCGCGCGACCTGCTGCACCGGATCGGCCTCGCCGACAGGTTCGACGCCATCGTCGGCGGCGATACGCTCGGCACCGACCGGGCCAAGCCCAAGCCCGACATGCTGCATCACTTGGTGGAGCTATGCGGCGGCGGGCCGGCGGCGTTCGTGGGCGATTCGGTTTATGACACCGGTGCGGCGCGCGCGGCGGGACAGCCCTGCGTCGCGGTCAGCTTCGGCTATCGCAACGGGCCGGTCGAGGCGCTGAACGCCGATGCCGTCATCGACCATTACGATGCGCTGGTGCCGACGCTCGCCCGGCTCTAATCCCGCTCAGAAATCGATCTGCGCGCGCATGGCGATGACGTCCACGCCGTAATCGCGGTTACCCTGCGCATCGGGCAGCACCGATCCGGTATATTCCAGCCGCGCATAATTGGCGAGCAGGCGGGTAAAGGCCGTCGGCGTCCAGATCAACGACAGCATGTAGCCATCCTGCGTGCCCCCGCGCACCCCCGCATCGGTGAGGTCGAGCCGGTCGTAGCGCGCATTGACCTGCCACGCGCCGATCCCGCCCTTCTCCAGCCCGTCGGTCGGCACCACGCGGTCGAACACGCCGCCCTTGTATCCGCGCCGGTCGGGGGTCAGGAAATAGCCGACTTCGACCGCCCCGCCGAAAAAGGTCGGATCGGCCAGGCCCGGCCGCGATACGTGTTGCCAGAAGGTTTCGCCCATGACGTGGAGCCGCCCGAAAACCGCCGCCCCTTCGAGGCCCAAGCCCGTTTCCGAATCGGCGGAGATCGAACCCGTGCTGATGAAGCGGGTGTCGCTGGGATGTTCGAACGGGCGCTGGCGGTAGGTTACGGCCGGGATGCTGTCGCCCAGATCGCGGTGATGGAACGAGCCGCCGACATGCCATTGCGTGTCGCCGATGCGCGGCATGTACACCGCGCGAAGGTCGACCCCGTGCGAATTATTGCCATCGTCGTTGAGCGCGGCGCTGTTGTCGGTGAACACGCCCCCCTGGAGCAGGACGTCGCCGCGGGAATATTGCCCGCTCAACCCCACGCGCCGGATGAAGAAAAACGCATCGGTAAAGGCCGCGCGTTCGATGAAGCTGGTGTGCAGGCTGGAGGTCAACTCCTCCAACCCCTGCCACGGATTGTGCTGTCCGGCGATGATTTCGAGGTCGCCGACCTCGTATCCGATCAGCGCATCGGTCAGGAACACCTGATCGCCGGCGAAATCGACCTCCACCTTGTAGCCGAATCCGCCCGGCACCTCGCCCTGCATGCCGAGCCGCACCCGGCGCGCCTCGCTGGTAAAGCCGGTGCCGTCATCTTCGACCCCGTCGGGCGCAGAGACATAGCCGAAATCGTAATTGAGCCGGCCGCGCGGCTTGAAGCTCCACCCGCCCTCGCCGCTGATCTGCGGGCCGCCCTTCCATGCGACCGCCACGGGGGTGTCGCGGGCGGCGGGCGCGACCGGCACGGTCGGCGCGACGCCCGGCGGCGTATCGACCGGCGCATCGGCGGCGAGCTGCGTTTTGCCGCGATCGTCGGCCTGCGCCTCGGCAAGGCGGGATTGCAGCGCATCCATGCGCGCGTTCATCGCCTGCATCTCGGCGCGCATCGCCTCGATCTCGCTGCGCAGGATGTCGACCTCGCTGTCCTGCGCGCACACAGGCGGCGCGGTCAGCGCAGTGGCGGCGGCGAGCAGGGCAATGAGCGGTCGTTTATGCATAGCGAGAGGCCTTCGATGATCGAGAGCATCGCCGCTATGACGTTTTTGTTACAGAAATCTGACATTCATCCTACAGATTTCGTACAAACGGCACGATCACTCGACGATCTTGAGCAATCTGCGTTCTATCACGGCCAGCACGCCGGGCAATTCGTGCCCGCGTTTCAGCACCTGTCCCGCCTCCCCGAAAAGCGTCCACATGCCCTGCCGACCGCGCAGCGACGGGCGCTTTTCCACGCGCATCTGCGGCCGTTCGGCGGCCCGGCGAAAGGCGGAGAAGCTGGCCGCGTCCTTGTCGAAATCCATCGCGTAATCGCGCCATTCGCCCGCCGCGACCATGCGCCCGTAAAGATCCATGATGCGCGACAATTCAATCCGCTCGAACCCGACCTGGCCGGCCTTGCCCAGTGGAAGGGGGACGATATTGCTCATGCGCCGCAGCCTTCGATTCGCACGCGCTCGCGATTCATCCGTGGCCTGCCTCGTCGGTCCGCCGGGGCTCGGCGTCCTGCGCGTCGGGACCGGCGCGGCGCATCGCGGACAGCTCGGCACGAAGCGCGGCGATCTGTTCCTCCAGATCCTCGATCCGGGGGTTGATCGGCTCGCACGGATCCTTGCACGGGGTGCCGTAGGGGACGAATTCGCGCTGCCACGTTTCGACAGGGACCACGGTGGAGCGGGCCTTGATGCCGACCATGGTCGCCCCTTCGGGCACGTCGTCGGTCACGACCGCCGCGGCACCGATCCGGGCGCGGCGCCCGACCGTCACCGGCCCGATGATCTGCGCGCCGGACCCCACGATCACCCCGTCGAGCAGGGTAGGATGCCGCTTGCCCGCCTTTCCATTGGTGGGGTTGGTCCCGCCCAGCGTGACGCATTGGTAGATCGTGACATCGTCGCCGATCTCCGCGGTTTCGCCGATCACGCTGAACCCGTGGTCGATGAACAGATTGCGCCCGATCGTCGCACCGGGATGAATGTCGATCCCGGTGAGGAACCGGGCGAGATGGTTGACGAAGCGCGCCGCGAAAAACAGCCCGCCATCGAAAAGCCAGTGCGACACGCGGTAGAGCCCCACCGCCAGCACGCCGGGATACAGCAGGATTTCCCAGCGCGAACGGGGCGCAGGGTCGCGGGCGCGAATGGAGTCCAGATAGGCAATCAGGCGTTCGAACATCGGCCCATTCTCTCATTTGCCGCGCAGGCTGGCAAGCGCGGGGCTATTTCGGCCTGTCCTGCACCGGCCCGCGCGGTCGGGCCAATGCCTCCCGCCAGATGGCCAGCGTGGCGGAACTCTTGCGTTCGAGGCTGATACGATCGATCCGCGCGACCAGTTCCTCGACACCCGCAAAGCTGCGGGTGCAGCGCGGAACCAGATAGGTGGTGGCCCCTTCGCCGAGGACAAGCCCCCTTTGCCGGGCATGCGCCTCGATCAGCGCGGCCAGCATCGCATCGTCCGGCTCCCCGATGGCGAGATTGAGCGCCGGGGAAAGCCTGCTGCGCAGATCGGGCAGGCGCACCGGCCATACGTCGGGCACCGGGCGCCCGATGATCAGCAACGGGACATTGCCCGCCTGCGCCCGGTTCCAGGCGTGGAATATCTCCGCCTCGTCCGCGTCCTCGGCATCGTCGATGGCGTGCCCCTGCCCCGATTCCATGAACCAGCGCGCGATCAGCGACCGCCCCGACCGCCGCGGCCCCGACAGCAATGCGGTGCGAAACGGCCAGTTCGCCGCGTCCTGACATGCGCGCAGAACGGGCTCGTTCGCATTGCCGACGACGATACGCTGCTCACCGTCGCCGGCGGCCAGCGGGAGGGGAATCTGACGGGCCAAGCGCGTGCCTACCGGCTGATCGAGAGCGCACCCGACCCTTGCGTCACGCGCCATCCCCGTGCCGAAAGCGACGCGGCGAGATCGGACAGATCGCCGGCATAGCCGACCCGCACGACCGATGTCCCGCCGATCGCCGTCGATCCGACCGTGGCCGATTGCACGCCCGGAACGCTGCGGATGGCCGACAGGGCGCCGTCGAATGCGGCCGGATCGGGCGTGGCGACCTGCACGGTGTAATTCGCGATCGCCGGCGTGCTGGGCGCAGGTTGCGGGCTGCTCGTGCCCTCGCCAGCGGAGGATCCGGCGGACGGCGAGGGCTGCGGTGCTTGCGACGGCGACGGTGCGGAGGGTGCGGCGGCCTGGCGCAGGTCGCGGGCGAGCGCCTCGAGCACGGCGGGGTCGAGGGCCTGCTCCTGCATGTCGAGCGTATCGTCGACGCCGAGCCGCCCGGCCGCAAGCGCATTGGCATAGATCCGGTCGAGCCGCTGCGTCGCGCGTGCCAGCATGACCGGCAACGCCTCTTCGCTTTCCGCCGTCATGGTGAAGCTGCCGAGATAGTCGTTCTCCGGTCCGAAGCGCGCGGTGAACGTGCCCTTCACCGGGCCGCCGGGATATTGCCGTTCGAGCCGCGCGACCGGGAACACGACGCTGCTCGCCCCGAATTCGTCGAGCACGACCCGCCACCAGCTGCGGCTGCGCCGGCCCATCTGCCCCGCATTGAGAATAAGCGATTCGTAGCCCGATCCACTCGGCCGGACATAATCGATCGGGCTTTGCGCGGTACGGAACTCGGCCCACGCCCGCTGCCATGGCGTACGCGTTTCGTACAGGGACGCCACACCGCCGGAGAATGTGACCGGCACGACCAGCATCGGCGCCGACCGCGCCTGCGCGCCGCCGACCGACCCCAGGATTTCGCCCGCACGCGCCCGGTCGAAGATCACGCCGAGCCGCGCGACATAGCGGCGCGGGCCGATGCGCTCTTCCTCCACCACCACGGCGGAGACCATCGACGCGATTCGCGAATCGGGGAGTTCGGGCGCCTCTGCCCCGCCGTTGGAGCGGGCGTAGAGCACACCCCACGCCTTGCGCTGCGCCTCGCGCCAGCCGTTCTGACGCGCGTCGGTCGCGTTTTTACCCGTGGTGTTGACGGTAATCCCGCCGATCTCGAAATCGCCGGTGCTGGCGATGGGCGGAATGCCGCGGTCGCCTTCGACCTGCGCGATGGCGCGCCACCCGATCAGGGCGAGCAGAACCACGCCCGCCACGACGAGCAAGAGCCGCCAGCCACGCAACGCACGCGTGCCAAGACCGGAAAATGCGGGGGTGGGGGCGGGAAAGGACAACATTTCGCGCCTCTTTGCCCAATGATGCGTGGAAATCCAAGCGCGAAAGCATTACCGGCGCAAACATGACCGACGAACCCAACGCCGCCCGCCCCGATGCCGCCCGCCCCGATGGCGCGCACGGCACGAACGAATCCTACAGCTATGCCAAGGCCGGCGTTTCCATCGCCGCGGGCAATGCGCTGGTCAAGGCGATCGGCCCGCTCGCGAAATCGACGGCGCGGCCCGGCGCGACATCGGAACTCGGCGGGTTCGGCGGGTTCTTCGACCCGAAGGCGGCGGGATATTCCGATCCCCTGCTCGTCGCGGCGAACGACGGCGTGGGCACCAAGGTAAAGCTCGCCATCGACCATGACCGGCACGACCATATCGGCATCGATCTCGTCGCCATGTGCGTCAACGATCTGATCGTGCAGGGGGCCGAGCCGCTGTTCTTCCTCGATTATTTCGCGACCGGAAAGCTGGAGAACGATGTCGCGGTGCGAGTCGTCGCCGGCATCGCGGAGGGGTGCAAACAGGCGGGCTGCGCGCTTATCGGCGGGGAAACGGCGGAAATGCCGGGCATGTACGGGCCGGGCGATTACGATCTTGCGGGGTTCTGCGTCGGTGCGGTGGAACGCGGCGAACAGCTGACCGGGGACCGGGTCGCGGCGGGCGACGTGCTGCTCGGCCTTGCCTCGTCGGGTGTGCATTCCAACGGCTATTCGCTGGTCCGCCGGCTCGCCGCCGACAAGGGGTGGAAGCTCGACCGCCCGGCCCTCTTCGATCAGGATGTCCTGCTCATCGACGCGCTCATCGCGCCGACGCGGATTTATGTGAAGAGCCTGCTTGGTCCCGTGCGCGCCGGGCGCATCCATGCGCTGGCGCATATCACGGGCGGGGGCCTGCTCGAAAACGTGCCGCGCGTCCTGCCCGAAGGGTTGCACGCGCGCATCGACGCCGACAGCTGGCCGCAGACGCGGTTGATGGCGTTTCTTCAGGCGCAGGGCAATATCGAGCCCGAGGAGATGGCGCGCACCTTCAACTGCGGCATCGGCATGGTGCTGTCGGTGGCGGCGGACGAGGTGGAAAGCCTGACCGCCGACCTGAAGGCGGCGGGCGAAACCGTGCATCGCATCGGCGAGATCGTCGAGGGCCAGCGCGGTTGCACCGTGTCGGGCACGCACTGGGCCGCACGGGAGCCGTGGAGCGCCGTTCACGAGGCATGAGCCGCGCCTATTGCGGCTCGTCCTCGTCGACCTCCTGCGGAATCGCCTCGATTCCTTCCTCGCCGAGCGTATCGCGCAGGTAGATCTCGCGTATGCCGACAAACGCCACGACCAGCATCGCCGCGGAAAAGAACAGCCCGTAGATCCCGAACACCGCCCCCACGCCGAGGATCACGAACAGCGTCAGCGCCGGCGGGATCGACACGACCGACCGCGTGACGAAGGGGGTGATGAGGTTCGTCTGTATCATCCGCACGGCGAAATAGACGACGAAGACGAGGCCGATCATCTGCCCCCCTTCGGGCGCGGCGAGCGCGAGCGTCGGCACCATCGCGGCCAGTGGCCCCACATAGGGCACGAATTCGGACAATCCGGCGAGCAGGCCGAGCATCGCCCACCCCTCGACCCCGATCAGCCACAGCCCGCCCGCCACCAGCAGCCCCATCGACGCCATGCACAGCAATTGCGCGACGAGCCACAGCCGGAGCGCAAGGGCGATCTCCTCGATCACGATGCCGACTTTTTCGCGCGCGCCGGGCGGCGTCATCACCACCAGCCCGCGCTTGTACACATCGGGGCTCGCAGCAAAGAACAGCGCGCCCACCAGCACGATGATGGAATTGAGGAAGATCTCCACGACGCCAAAGCTCAGGCTGCCGAGCAATTCGCGAAACGCGGCCCCGTCGATCGCATCGCGCACCGCCGCCACCGCCGTCAGGCCGAGCGGCGTATCGTCGACATTGTCGGCAAGTTCGGCGAGGGCAGCGGGCAGTTCGGTGCCGAGATTGCGGATCTGATACCCGAATTGCGAGGCGAACAGCCAGATAATCAGCCCCACCACCGACAGCACAAGCAGGATGCCAAGGATGAGTGAGGCGCCCTCCCCCCGGATCCCCATGCGCCGGAATAGCCGGGCCGCGGCATGGAACACCACCGCGCCCAGCACCGAGCCGAAAACGAGGATGAGCAGGCTCGCCGCGCGCCACACGATGAGCAACGCCGCGCTGATCACCACGAGCCACGCGATCTTGCGCAGGAAGGGCAAGTCCTCGGGCCGGGGGGCGAATGGCGTGCGGATCATCGGCATGTGCAGTTCCGCCCCCGCGATTGCATGGCGGCGCGGGCATGCAGCATATTGCCGCGCGGCGCCGCTGCGCATAGGTGTAGGCGTCTGATGATGATGATCCCTCGCTCTGCCGCGCGGCCGCTTCGCATGCGCCCGTCCTCCTATCCCATGCCCGTCCTCCCCCCGCAATGACAACCGTCACAAACGGGGGGCGAGCGCGTATCGGCGTGCTCATTTCGGGCAGCGGCACGAACATGGCGGCGCTGCTCTATGCCTCGCGCGCTGCGGATTGCCCGTTCGAGATCGCGGTCGTCGGGTCGAACCGTGCCGAGGCGCCTGGGCTCGCGCTCGCCGCGGGCGAGGGGATCGATACCTTTGCCATTCCGCATGGCGGCATGACGCGCGCCGACCACGATGCGGCCATGAATGAACGGCTGCGCGGCGCCGGGTGCGATTATGTCGCGCTCGCCGGATATATGCGGATATTGAGCGCGGATTTCGTGGCCGGATGGGCCGGGCGCATGGTGAACATCCATCCCTCGCTCCTGCCGGCGTACAAGGGGCTCGACACCCATGCCCGCGCGATTGCCGCCGGCGATTCGCATGGCGGGTGCTCCGTCCATCTGGTGACGCCGGAGCTCGACGACGGGCCGGTGCTGGGCCAGACGCGGGTCGCGATTTTGCCGGGTGACGATGCGGGGTCGCTGGCCGCGCGCGTGCTTATTGCGGAGCATCAGCTCTACGCGCGTTGTCTCGCCGCGTTGGTACAGGCGGATCGCGCGCGGGCCGGGCGATGAGCGACATGCGCGATGCGCGCGATCCGCTGGCGCGCGGACGGCTGGCCGACCGGGCGAGCGATGCGCTGGCGGCGGCGTGGCGGCGCGGCTGGCTGCCCTATCCCACGCTCGACCCGGACGCGCTGTGGGCGAAGGCGCGGCGCGGGTTTCCGGCCGATTGCGAGAATTTCGGGCGCAGCGCCGCCGACGTCGCCGATTTTGCCGAGCGTGTGCGCCGCCTGACCACCGCGCTGGAGGAGGAGGCCCGGCTCAATCCGCTGGGCCGGGCGATGGCGCATGGGCAGATCGTGCGGATCATGCGGCAGCATCTCGCACTGGGACGGCTGTGGCGGGACAGGCCGGAGATGGCGCGCACACCCATGGCGCCGCCGATCATCGTGGTGGGGCAGATGCGGTCGGGTACGACGCGTCTGCACCGCCTGCTCGCCGCCGATCCGGCGCTTTCGGCGACCCGGTTCTGCGACAGCTGGTCGCCGGTGCCGCAGACGCCCGACCTGCGCCCGGTGATGGGCGGGTTCATGCTGTGGGTCGCGCGGCGGCTCGACCCGTGGATCGACTCGCTGCACCCCTTCGGCGCGGCGCGGGTGGACGAGGAGCTGGGCTGGCTCACCACCGCATTGCTGCACCCCGCGCTCGAAGCGCAATGGCGCATTCCGTCCTTTTCGGCATGGAGCGAGGCACGCGATCCCGCCCCGTGCTACCGCGAATTTGCCCGCATCCTCGCCAGTGATGCGGCGCACCGCGGCAATGCGGATCGCCCGCGGGTGTTGAAGGTCCCGCAATTCAGCGAAGACCTCGCCGCCGTCATGGCGACATTTCCCGATGCCCGCATCGTCACGATCGACCGCGCCCGCCGCGACGTCACGGCAAGCGCGGCCTCCCTCGTCGCGAACCAGATGATCGTGCAGTCGGACCATGTCGACCCGGCGTGGATCGGCGCGGAATGGACGCGCAAGGTCGCGCTGCGCGAGGCGCGGATGGAGGCGGCGTTAGAGCATTGGGACGGCCCGCTGGTGCGCCTGTCCTTTGCCGAGTTCGATGCCGATTGGCGCGCGGCGATCGGGCGGTGTTACGATGGCCTGGACCTGCCCCTTTCGGCGGGGGCAGAGGCGGCGATGGCCGCCCGCATGAAACGCGCGCGCCATTCGCCGCACCGGCGGCACCGCTACGACCCGGCGGATTTCGGCCTGCCGCGCGCGGGCACGGCACGCTGAACCGAAAAAGGCCGCCCCGGTGACGGAGCGGCCTTTCAATCGTTCAAACCGCGCGGGCGATCAGCCGACGATTTCGTTCTCGTCAAAGAAGAACGCGATTTCGGTCTTCGCGTTTTCTTCGCTGTCCGAACCATGGACCGAATTGGCTTCGATCGATTCGGCGTAGGCCTTGCGGATCGTGCCTTCGTCCGCGTCGGCGGGGTTGGTCGCGCCCATGACGTCACGGTTGCGCTTCACCGCGTCCTCGCCTTCGAGCACCTGGACCACGACCGGGCCGCTGATCATGAAATCGACCAGCTCGCCATAGAACGGGCGTTCCTTGTGCACGGCGTAGAAGCCCTCGGCCTGTTCCTTCGTCATCTGGATACGCTTCGACGCGACGACGCGCAGGCCGGCATCCTCCAGCATTTTCGTGACGGCGCCGGTCAGGTTGCGGCGGGTGGCGTCGGGCTTGATGATCGAAAAGGTGCGCGTGGCAGCCATGGGTATATCCTTTTGCAGAATCGAAATGAAATTACGCGAATGGGTTGCGCGCGCCCCTAGCGGGGAGCGGCGCCACGGGCAAGTGCGCAGGGCAAAACGGGCCTCACCCCATTTCGCGCCAGCCGCCCTCCTCCTGTTTCCAGTAGTGCCGCTCGACCCCTTGGCGGGATTTGAGCGAACGCCAGGTTTCGCGCGCCGCGTCGATCGCGCTTTCGTCGAAGAAGAGCATCGCGCGCTCGAACCCGTCGGCCTCCCGCCATTGTCCATCGGCGAATCCGACGATTCGCGCGCCATTGGCCGGATCGACCCGGTCGGAAAGGAGCAACGGTTGCCGCGCATCCGCCGCGCCGCCCGCCTCCCCATGGGCGAGAAAGCCGGGCGCATTCCAAAGCGCTTGTGACACCGCGTCGCGCTGCTCCGCATGGCCGCTCACGATCAGCATGCGCAGATCGCGGGCCAATGCCTTGGGCGCGATTTCGGCGATGGCCTGCGGGGCGGGATCGCGGGTCAGATGGTAGAAATCGACGCGCATGTCCCGCCCCTTCCGGTCGTTCAGCCTTCCGCCGTGTCGCGCACGAACCGGTCAATGAGCCGCACGGCGAACCCGGTCGCGCCCTTGTCCCAGGTCGCGCCGGCCTTGTCCGCCCACACCATGCCGGCGATGTCGATATGCGCCCAGGGGGTGTCGTTCTCGATAAAGCGTTGCAGGAATTGCGCCGCGGTTATGGAGCCTGCCCCGCGCGGGCCGACATTGCGGATGTCGGCGATCGGCGAATCGATCAGCCTGTCATACGCATCGTTCACCGGCAGGCGCCAGATCTTGTCGCCCACGGCCTGCCCCGCCGCGGTCAGCTCGCCCGCCAGCGCGTCGTCATTGCTGAACAATCCGGCGTGTTCGTTGCCCAGCGTGATGATGATCGCCCCGGTCAGCGTGGCGAGATCGACGATACGCGAAGGCTTGAACGTCTGCTGCGTCCAGGTGAGCGAATCGCTGAGCACGAGGCGCCCTTCGGCGTCGGTATTGATGACCTCTACCGTCTGCCCGCTCATCGTGGTGACGACGTCGCTCGGCCGCTGCGCATTGCCGTCGGGCATGTTCTCGGCAAGGCCGCAGATGCCGACGACATTGGCCTTCGCCTTGCGCCCCGCCACGGCCAGCATCGCGCCCGCGACCGCGCCGGCGCCGCCCATGTCCCACTTCATGTCTTCCATGCCGGCGCCGGGCTTGATCGAAATGCCGCCCGAATCGAAGGTTACGCCCTTGCCGACGAACGCGATGGGCGCCTCGTCGCCACCACCCTTCCAGTGCATGGCGATGATGCGCGGCGGGCGGGCCGAACCCTGCCCCACGCCGAGGATGGCGCCCATGCCCATGCGCTTCATGTCTTCATCGGTGAGCACGGTGATCTCGACGCCCGTGCCCTCGAACCGTTCGCGGCAGCGTTCGACGAAGCTTTCGGGATAGATGATGTTCGCAGGTTCGGTGACCAGCTCGCGCGTGAATTCGACACCGGCGGCGACGGCGGCGGCATCGTCGTTCCATGCCGCCTCGGTCCCGTCGGGCGCGTTTACGGCGACGATCTCGGTCAGCGAAACCTTCTGCTCGTCCTTCATCTTCGTGCGGTATTTGTCCCAGCGGAACGCGCGGAGCCGTGCGCCCGTCAGCACCGCCGCCGCATCCTGCGCACCCAGCGAGCCGGTGCCGAAATCGATGGCCAGCATGCTCTCACCGGAGGTCAGATATTTCGCGACCAGCGCCGCGCCCGCCTTTTCGAGGGCGGCTTGGCGGTCGTTCGCATCGGGCTTGCCCGCGCCGGCCAGCACGGTGCGGCGGGTCTTGCCGCCGGCCTCGCCGAACCCTTCGAAGACCTGCCCCGCCTTGCCGGTAAAGCGACTGATGCCGGCGCCGTCCTTCAACGATGCGGGCAGGTCGCCCGGCAAGGAATCGGTATCGACGATATAGGCGACGGTGCGCGCATCATTGGGGATGGCGCTTTCGAAACGGGTTTTCATGGCAGCTCCTGCGGGCTTTATGTTCTGTTCTGGTCGCGGCCCGGCGCCCATGCCGTTTGCATATGCGCGGGGCCGCGTGATCGTGGATTGCAGTTAAGGATCGTCGGTGCGATAGGCAAGCCATGCCGCCCCGCGCCGACCCTGTGACGACACCGTTTGACCGCACTGCCGCCCCGGACCGATCGCCGGTTCGGGCATCCCCTTGCGCGCGCCACTGGCTGACTGCGGCGTCGCTGGGCGCGATGGCGGTGTGCGCGGCACCGGCATTGGCACAGGCCACCGGCCCCGATGCGCCCCAATTCTGGGACGAAGGCGACCCCGACAACCAGCCGGAAATCGACGAGAATCGCCCCGATGGCGCCGCGCCCGGCGACGACCGCTGGTACGTCCCCGCGTTCGAGCTGGACGAACCGGCCGACGGCACGGTGGGTTTCGCCGCCGACGAACTGCAATACGATACCGAGCAGCAGATCGTCACCGCCAGCGGCAATGTCCTGCTCCGCCGGGGGCGCCAGGAAGTGCGCGCCGATACGGTGGAATGGAACCGGGCGAGCGGGGCGATCGTCGCTGCCGGCAATGTGCGGTCGGTCGACGATGGCGGCAATGTCCTTTACACCGACCGCATCGCCCTGACCGAGGAATTGCGGGCGGGTGCGCTTGAAAACCTGCTCATCGTGCTGGGCGAAGGGGGGCGGCTGGCCGCGCGGTCGGGCACCCGCGCCGACGATGGCAGCATCACGCTCGATTCCACGAATTACACCGCCTGCGCGATCGAGACGGGCGATGGATGCCCCAAACGACCGAGCTGGCGCATCACGGCGCGGCAGGTGCATTACGATCCCGCCACGCAGAAGATCGATTTCGACGGCGCACGGCTCGTCCTGTTCGACACTGTGGCGCTCCCGCTGCCGACGCTGTCCATCCTCGCGGCGGACCGCGCCGTGTCCGGCATCACCAGCCCGAACCTGCGCTTTACCCAATCGAACGGGGTGCAGGTTTCCGCCGCCTATTACATGCGCATCGCCCCCAATCGCGAGCTGACGCTGGGCGCGAACGTCTATTCCGATGTGCTCCCGATGGTGTCGGCCCGCTATCGCGCCCTGACCGAAAAGGGCGCGTATCAGGTCACCGGATACGCGACGAGCAGTTCGCGCGTGCCGGTCGGCAACAACCCCACCCGCACGGAGCAGGAATCGTTTCGCGGCTATCTCGACGGGAACGGGCGCTACAACCTGAACGAGCATCTCTCGGTCACGGGTTCGGTGCGCGTCACGACCGACCGCACGTTCCTGCGCCGCTATGACATCAGCCGGGACGACCGGCTCCGCTCGACCGTATCGCTGCGCCGGATCGACGACGACAGCTTTTTCGAATTCACCGGCTGGGGTGCGCAGACGCTGCGCTTCGGCGACGATCAGGGGCAGGTCCCCTTCGCGCTCCCGCTCATCGATTATCGCCGCCGGGTGGACGATCCGCTGCTGGGCGGGCGCATCATGCTGCAGGCGAACTCGCTCGCGCTCGTCCGCACCGACGGGCAGGATACGCAGCGCGCCTTTGCCGGCGCGACGTGGAGCCGGCACGCGGTCACCCCCTGGGGACAGCAGGTGACGGCGACGGCCTTGCTGCGCGGCGATGTCTATCATTCGGATGAGAACGACCGCAGCACGATCCTGCAATATCGCGGCGATCCGGGCTGGCACGGGCGCGGGATCGCGCTCGGTGCGGTGGACGTGAAATGGCCGCTCACCGGCGGGCTGTTCGGCGGGCAGCAGGTGCTGACCCCGCGGGTGCAGCTCGTCGCGGCGCCGCAATTTCGCAACCGCGTCATCCCGAACGAGGATTCGCGCGCGATCGACCTTGAGGATTCCAATCTCTTCGCGCTCAACCGCTTTCCCGGCTATGACCGGGTGGAGGACGGGACGCGCTTCACCTACGGACTCGACTGGCGCTGGACCCGGCCGGACTGGCGCGCGCTGGCGACGATCGGGCAAAGCTATCGCATCACGCGCGACGATACGCTGCTTCCCGACGGCACGGGGCTGGTCAATCGCACCTCCGACGTGGTCGGGCGCGCCGAATTGCGGTTCCGCGATTTCGTCAAGGCGGCCTATCGCTTTCGCATCGACAAGGACAATCTCGCCTTTCGCCGCAACGAATGGGATCTCACCGTCGGCACGCGCGAAACCTATGCGGAAATCGGCTATCTCAAGCTCGATCGCAACATCCCCGTCGTGCTGGAGGATTTGCAGGACCGTGAGGAATTGCGCCTCGCCGGGCGCTATGCCTTCGCGAGCTATTGGTCGGTGTTCGGATCGACCGTCATCAACCTCACCGATCAGGCGATCAATCCGCAATTCGCCTCCGACGGGTTCGAGGCGTTGCGCACGCGGCTCGGCGTTGCCTATGACGATGAGTGCCTGCAATTCGCGGTCACATGGCGCTACGACAATTTCGAATCGGGCGACGTACAGCGCGGCAGCACGTTCCTGTTCGATTTCGCGCTCCGCAATCTCGGCCTGTGACCATCGACCTTCGATGATGGGCGCGCGATGACGGGCGATATATGCCGCGGGCCTGTTCACTCCGGGTGAAAGCGGCTATCGCCCGGCGGCAGGGGCGGTTCACTCATGCGCCGTTCACCGCCGGCGCGGCAAATGACGGCAGATAGGGGCCGGCCCATGGGGCGGCGAAACGACAGAATGGACATGATGAGCAACAGTTCTTCCTTGCCGAAAAAAACCGGGGCGATGGGCGTTGGCCTGCGCGCCTTTTCCCGCACCGCTTGCGCGCTGGGCGCGATGGCGCTCACGGTGACGCCGGTGCTGTCGCAGGTTGCCTCCGATGCGGCGCAGGCCGCCAATCGCGAGGATCCCGGCGCGACGCAACCGCTCGACATTCCCGCACAGCCGCAGGTTTTCACCAGCGGCGACACGGGCGGCGGGTTCCGCGGCGCGACCGCGATCGTCAATGGCGACATCATCACCGGCACCGATATCGACCACCGGCTCGCCATCGTGCTGGCCGCGAATGAAACGGAGCTTTCGCCCGAAGACCGGCAACGCCTGCGCGCGCAGATTCAGACGAACCTGATCGACGAAACGCTGCAGATTCAGGAAGCGACCGCGTCCGAGGTCCCGGTCTCCGACGCCGAGGTGGAGGCGACCTACAACCGCGTGTCGCAGCAGAATTTCAACCTGACCCCGGCGGAGCTGGATGCCTATCTGGAATCCATCGGCTCCTCGCCCCGTTCGATGAAGCAGCAGATCCGCGGCGAACTCGCGTGGCAGCGCCTGCTGCGCCGCAATATCGCGCCTTTCATCAACGTGTCGGAAGAAGAGGTCCAGGAACGGCTCGACCGGCTCGAGGCGGACAAGGGGACCGAGGAATATCGCGTCGGCGAAATTTTCCTTTCGGCAACCAGCGAAAACGCCGCCGCCGTCGAACAGCGCGCGCAGCAGGTGATGCAGCAGATTCAGCAGGGCGGCAGTTTCGTCGCCTATGCCCGGCAATATTCGGAGGCCTCGACCGCGGCGGTCGGCGGCGATCTCGGCTGGGTCCGGCTCGGCACGCTGCCGCCCGAACTCGCCCGCACCGCAGCACAGATGCAGCAGGGGCAGCTCGTCGGGCCGATCCCGCTCACCGGTGGCTATTCCATCCTCTATCTCATCGACAAGCGCCAGGTGCTCGTCTCCGATCCGAAGGATGCGCTGCTCTCGCTGAAGCAGATTTCGATCGCCTTCCCCGCCGGCATTTCGCAGGACGAAGCGGCGGCGCGGGCCGAACGTTTTTCCGAAGGGGTGCAGAATCTCGGCGGTTGCGGCGGCGTCAATGCCGCGGCGGCACAGCTGGGCGCAGAGGTCGTGTCGAATGACAATGTCCGCGTGCGCGATCTTCCCGCCCCGTTGCAGGATACGATGATGACCCTGCCGCCGGGCGGCGTGACGCAGCCCTTCGGTTCGGTCGAGGAAGGCGTGCGCGTGCTGATGCTGTGCGGGCGGAGCGAGCCGACCGCCGCGTCCGGCCCCGATTTCGATCAGCTCATGTCGCAGATCGAGGACGAGCGCATCAACAAGCGGGCGCAGATCTACCTGCGCGACCTGCGCCGCGATGCCGTCATCGAATATAATTGATCCGCGCACGTGACGCCGCGCATGCGCCCCTTGGTGGCCTCCGTCGGCGATCCGGCGGGCGTGGGGCCGCAATTGCTCGCGCAGGCATTTTGCGACCGCGCGGCGCAGGGTCTCCCGCCCTTCGCCATCGTCGGTAGCGCGCAATTGATGCGCGGCGTCGCGGCGCATCACGGGCTGGCGGTCGACATCGCACCCATCGCCAGCCTGTCCGACATGGACGCGGCGGGCGATGCGATGCCGGTGCTGGACCTCGGCGCCATCCCCTACCGCCCCGGCCACCCGGACCGCGATGGCGCAAGCCTCGCCCTCGCCGCGTTGGGGGAGGCCGCGCGGCTGGCCGTCACGGGCGAGGCATCGGCGCTGATCACCGGGCCGATCGCGAAGGCAGCGTTGCAGGACGTCGGTTTCGCCCATCCCGGACAGACCGAATTCGTCGCCGAGGCCTGCGGCGTACCGGCCGAAGACGCGGTGATGATGCTGGCCGGGCCGTCGCTGCGCGTGGTGCCGCTGACCGTGCATGTCCCGCTTTCCGAGGTGCCGGGGCGGCTGAGCGCGGCGCTGATCGAGAAGCGGATCGCCATTGCCGCCGCCGCGCTCACCCGCGATTTCGGCATTGCCGCCCCGCGCATCGCGGTCGCCGGGCTCAACCCCCATGCCGGGGAGAACGGGCGCATGGGCGACGAGGAAGCGCGCATTATCGCCCCCGCCATTGCCGCGCTGCGCGATGCGGGAATGGCCATCACCGGCCCGCATCCGGGCGATGCGATGTTCCACGCCGCCGCACGCGCAGGCTATGATCTCGCCGCGTGCATGTATCACGACCAGGCGCTGATCCCGCTCAAGGTGCTCGATTTCGATGCCGGGGTGAATGTCACGCTGGGCCTTCCGATCGTGCGCACCTCGCCCGACCACGGCACGGCCTTCGGCATCGCGGGCACCGATGCGGCCCACGCCGGCCCAACCATCGCCGCGATCCGCATGGCCCACGAATGCGCCCTTCGCCGGCTGGCCGCGTGACGCAAACCCTTCCGCCCATCCGCGAAACGATCGCGCGGCACGGTTTGTCGGCGAGCAAGGCGCTGGGTCAGAATTTCCTGCTCGACGAACAATTGCTCGACCGTATCGCGGCGATACCGGAAGATCTTGCCGGGCGCGACGTGCTGGAAATCGGGCCGGGGCCCGGCGGGCTGACGCGCGCGTTGTTGCGGGCGGGCGCGCAGGTCACGGCGATCGAGATGGACCGCCGCTGCCTCCCCGCGCTTGCCGAGTTGCAGGATGCGTTTCCCGGACAACTCCGCGTGATCGAGGGCGATGCCATGGCCATCGACCCGGCGACGCTCTTTCCCGGTCCCTATGCGATCTTGTCGAACCTGCCCTATAATGTCGGCACGGCGCTGTTCACGGGCTGGATGGGGCAGGAGGAGTGGCCGCCACAATGGACCTCGCTCACCCTGATGTTTCAGCAGGAAGTGGCGCAGCGTATCGTCGCCGAACCGGGCACGGGTGCCTATGGCCGGTTGTCGGTGCTGGCCGGGTGGAGGGCGCGCGCGAAAATCGCGATGAAGGTGCACCGGAGCGCGTTTACCCCGCCGCCCAAGGTGATGAGCGCGATCGTCCACGTGACCCCCGCCGATGCGCCGCCGGGCGTGTCCATGCGCGTCCTCGCCCGCGTGACGGAGGCGGCCTTCGGCCAGCGGCGCAAGATGCTGCGCCAAAGCCTGAAGGGTGTGCCGGGCGCTTTGGCAGCGCTCGACACGCTTGCCATCGATGCGCAGCGGCGCGCCGAAACGCTCACCATCGCGGAATTCACCGCGATCGCGCGCGCGCTGTCGTGATGCACGCCATCCGCCCCTGATCCGGGCACGCGCCTGATTCAACCGCACTGGCCAATTCGCTCCGCGCGGCTTAGGAGTTGGTCGCATATGAAAGCAGCATCACTCAATCCGACCGAAGCCGCGCTTCTGGACACCATCGACGCCTCCGCCATGCTGGACCGCACATTGGCGTGGAGCCGGATCAACACCGGCACCGCCAATCTGGACGGCCTCGCGCACCAGGCGGACCTTCTCGCCGAGGCGTTTTCCCAATTGCCCGGCGAAGTCACGATGATCGAACCCGACCCCGTCACCGCCATCGCCCCCGACGGCCGTGAGGAAGAGGTGCAGCGCGGGCGCCACATGGTCCTCTCCGTCCGGCCCGATGCGGCGCGGCGCGTCCTCCTCACCGGACACATGGACACGGTGTTTCCCGCCGATTCCGCGTTTCAGGATATTGCCGAACTGGAACCCGGCGTGCTCAACGGTCCCGGCCTCGCCGACATGAAGGGCGGGCTGTGCGTGATACTGGAAGCCTTGAAGGCGTTCGAAAGCAGCGCCGATGCGGGCCGGCTCGGCTATGACGTGATGATCAATTCGGACGAGGAAACGGGAAGCGCGGGGAGTGCCGCGCTCATCGACCGGCTCGCCCGGGGCAAGCACGCGGCGCTGACCTATGAACCGGCGACGCTTCCCGATGGCACGCTCGCGGGCGCGCGCGGCGGGTCCGGCAATTACAGCGTGACCGTCACCGGCAAGTCCGCCCATGCGGGCCGCAACCCCGGCGACGGGCGCAATGCCATCGTGGCGGCGGCGGAACTGGCCGTGCGGCTGAAGGAATTGCAGAACGCCGACATTCCCATCAATCCGGCGCGGATCGACGGCGGCGGGGCCAATAATGTGGTGCCCGACCTTGCCATATTGCGTTTCAACATCCGGCCCAAGAGCCACGCTGCGGCGGAAAGCTTTACCCGCGCGCTCGACGGGATGATCGCGAATATCGCGCGTGCGCACGGCGTCACCATGCAATTGCACGGCGGCATTTCGCGCCCGCCCAAGCCGGTCGACGAAGGGGCGGAAAAACTTTTCGCCCTGGTGCAGCGCACCGGCCGCGACCTTGGCCAGAAATTCGGCCGGAAGGATACAGGCGGCGTGTGCGACGGCAATAATATCGCGGCCTGCGGCGTGCCGGTGGTGGACACGATGGGCGTGCGCGGCGGCTCCATCCATTCGGCGGACGAATTCATGATCGTCGATTCGCTGGCGGAGCGTGCGGGTTTGTCGGCGCTGGTCCTGCACCGCATCGCCGCGGGGGAACTGGCATGAGCTATCTCATCCGGCCCGCGCGCACCGACGATCTGGAGCATCTCTATGAAATGGCGAAGCTGACGGGCGGCGGGTTCACCAACCTGCCGCCGCATCGCGACGCATTGATGAAGAAGCTGTCCCGTTCGGCGGAGGCGACGGGCCGCGCGGCGACGGGCGTCGGCGACGATCTGTTCGTCATGGTGCTGGAGGATAGCGAGGACAACGCGGTGCGCGGCACCTGCCAGATTTTCAGCAGCATCGGCGGCGATCTCCCCTTCTATTCCTACCGCATCACGAGCCAGACGCAGCACAGCCGCGAGCTCGACCGGACCTTCCGCAACGAGACGCTGCAACTCGTCACCGATCTCGAAGGGGCGAGCGAGGTCGGCGGGCTGTTCCTCCATCCCAATGCGCGCGCGGGCGGGCTGGGCATGTTGCTGGCGCGCAGCCGGTACCTGTTCATTGCCATGCACCGTGACCGGTTCGGGGAACGCCTGCTCGCCGAATTGCGCGGTATCGTCGGGGCGCAGGGCAATTCCCCGTTCTGGGACGGGGTCGCCGGGCGGTTCTTCGGCATGAGCTTTCGCGAGGCGGACGAGTTCAATGCGGTGCACGGCAACCAGTTCATCGCCGACCTGTTTCCCCGCCATCCCATCTATGTCTCGATGATTTCGGACAGCGCGCGCGAGGCGATCGGCGTGCCGCACGAAACCGGGCGCCCGGCGATGCGCATGCTCGAAAACGAGGGGTTCGCGGCGGAAGGCTATGTCGACATCTTCGACGGCGGGCCGACCATGACGGCGCGCACGGATAATGTCCGCACGATCGCGGACGCACACGCCGCCCCCCTGCTCGACGCCGATGGCGCGGACGGGGAACGCGCGCTGATCGCGACGGGAAGGCTTGGCGATTTTCGGTGCTGCTATGGCCATCGCAAGGTGGAGGAGGACGGCGTCGCCATCGATGCGGAGGCGAAGCGCCTGCTGAACGTGACAACCGGCGACGAAATCTGGAGCGTGGCGCGATGAGCATTCGGGAGATCAATTTCGACGGCATCGTCGGCCCCTCGCACAATTATGCGGGGCTGAGCCTCGGCAATCTGGCCGCGACCCGGCACAAGGGCGATGTCTCGCACCCGCGCGCCGCCGCGTTGCAGGGCGTGGCGAAAATGCGGCACAACATGGCGCTGGGCCTGGCGCAGGGGTTTTTCCTGCCCCTGCCCCGCCCCAACCGTGCGTTTCCCGCCGCGATGGGGGTTACGGAGGGGCGCGATTTCGACCCGGCGCTGCTCGCCTCCGCATGGTCGGCGTCGTCCATGTGGACCGCCAATGCCGCAACGGTTTCGCCCGCGCCCGATACCGCGGACGGACGCTGTCACCTGACCGTCGCCAATCTCGTCACCATGGCGCATCGCTCGATCGAATGGCCCGACACCTTGCGGCAATTGCGGCTTGCCTTTGCCGACGATCATTTCGCGGTGCATGGGCCGGTGCCCGCCACCTATGGCGACGAGGGCGCGGCCAATCACATGCGGATGGGCACCGGCCATGCCGATCGCGCGCTCGAAATCTTCGTCTATGGGCGTCAGGGTGGCCGCTTTCCCGCGCGGCAGCATGAACAGGCGAGCCACGCCGTCGCCCGATTGCACGGCCTTTCCCCCGAACGCACCTTGTTCGTCGAACAGGCGCCCGAGGCGATCGAGGCCGGCGCGTTCCACAACGATGTCGTCGCGGTGGCCAATGAAACCGTGCTGTTCGCGCATGAACAGGCCTTCGCCGATCCCGAAGGCACCTATGACGCGATCCGCGCCATCCTGCCGGCCGCGCAATTCGTCATCGTCCCCGCCAGCGCCGTCAGCCTCGAAAAGGCGGTGGCGAGCTATCTCTTTAACGCGCAGCTCGTCACGCTTCCCGAAGGGGGCATGGCCTTGATCGTACCGCTCGAAACCTGGGAGGATCCGGAGGTGCGACAATGGCTCGACACGGTGCTGGCGGGCAATGGCCCGATCCGGCAGGTCTTGCCCGTGGACGTGCGCCAATCGATGGCCAATGGCGGCGGTCCGGCGTGCCTGCGCCTGCGCGTAGCGTGCGATCCCGCCCATGTCGATCCGCGCTTTCTGCTGAACGAGGAGAAGGCCGCGCGAATCGAATCGGTCATTGCCGAACACTGGCCTGAAACCATCGCGCCAGACCGGCTGGGCGATGATGCGCTGGCGCAAACCGTTGAAACGGCACGAAATGCGCTTCTGACCGCGCTCGATATCGAGGAGCTTGGTTAACAGCTTGTCAACGCCGGTGGGCCGCCTATCCTTTCGCATATTCTACGGCGAAAGGGTGATCGGGAATCGGCAAGCTACGGGACAGGCTGAGGAAAGTCGGCAGGCTTTTCGTCATCAAGACGCGGTTCGAGGCGTCGATGGTGATCTACGCCCTCGCGCTCGGCGCGGCGGAGCGTGGTTCGGCCTATCTCGTCGAATATCCCGGCTGGGGCGGACGGCTGCTGTTCCTCGCCTGCACGGGTTCGGTGTTCATGGCGGGGGTGAAGCTGTTCGATTGCCTCGCGCATGAGGCCGCGGCCCGGGCGGCGGAGGCCGACCAGGCGGACGAAAGCACGACGATGCAGGAATAAGGTGGGGGTTTCTGTTGCTAGCTACCCCCGGAGCCCCGGAATCCACTTCTGTTGCCCGGTGGGTCCAACCGCGCTTTAGCTTTGTAAATTCAGGCCGTTAGGCCGTCACATTACGCGGCGAGAGCGAGTGCTTCGTTATCGTTGGCACTTGTGTGTTTTGAACAGTTTTACGGGTTACTCAGCCCGGGCAAAAATAATGTCTTTCAACACACGTCGATCCTGGTTCGGCCCCGTCATGCACCCCATCGAAACGGGGTATATGGTGGAGCCGCCGGGTACTGCCCCCGGGTCCGCTGTGCCTATTGCACATCACAATTTATCGCCATAGCCGGTCGAAACCGGCACTTCCCCATATAGGGCATCGGCGCGCAATGTGAAGGGGAAGACGGTCAGGTGGCGTCGCGATTTTTCAACGCATCCCGAATTTCCTTGAGCACGTCGAGCTGCGAATCGGTGGGCGCCTTGTTCGTGTCGGAGGTCGAATCGGCGGCTTTCTTCTCCTCCTCGATCGCGTCGAGCGCGCGATTGACCGATTTCACGAGCAGGAACAGCGCCGCCGCGATCACCAGGAAATTGACCACCTGCGTCGCGAGATCGCCATAGCCGAGCATCGGCACGCCCGCTTCCTTGAGCGCGGCATAATTGTCGGGCGCGCCGCTATATCCTTCGGGGATCGGGCCGAGCCGCAGGAAATGGTTGGAAAAATCGATCGTCCCGAAAATCGCGCCGATGATCGGCATGATGATGCTCTCGGTAAGCGAGGTCACGATTTTGCCGAACGCCGCGCCGATCACGACGCCCACCGCGAGGTCGAGCACGTTGCCGCGCGCGATGAATTTCTTGAACTCGTTGAACACCGATGTCCCCCGTATGCCGGCGTTCCGCACGCCCGTCTGGTCGAAACGACCATGTGGCATGGCCCCGCGAGCCATGCAATCCGGGGCGAAAACCATTGCGTGCGCGCACAGCCGCCTTATATTGGCAATACACCTGCCGCGCCGGTTTTTCGGGCGGCGGATTTTATTGCAAGGAATCTTTCGTCAATGCCTGTTCTGCGCAGCTTTCGCATCGCCGTGGCCGGTCTTCTCGCGCTCGGCCTTTCCGCGTGCGGCATCAATTCCGTCCCCACGGCGGAGGAAAACGCCAAGGCGCGCTGGGCCGACGTGCAAAGCGCGTATCAGCGCCGCGCCGATCTCGTTCCCAATCTGGTCGCGACGGTCCGCGCCGCCGCGCAGTCGGAGACGCAGATCCTGACCAATGTAACGGAGGCGCGCGCCCGCGCGACCGGCATCACCGTCACGACCGACGACCTGTCCGACCCCGCGGAATTCCAACGGTTTCAACAGGCACAGAATCAGCTGACGCAGGCCTTGGGCCAGCTGCGCACGGTGGTCGAAAACTACCCCCAGCTGCAGAGCCAGGGCCGGTTCGCCGATCTGATGGTTTCGCTCGAAAGCAGCGAGAACCGCATCGACACCGCCCGCACGCGCTATAACGACGCGGTGCAGGAATATAACACCGAGATCCGCACTTTCCCCTCCGTCATCGGGGCGAAGATCATTCACGGCGCCGAACCGATGCAGGCGTTCACCGCCGAACCGTCGGCGCAGACGGCGCCCGATGTCGATTTCGGCAACATGGGCGCGCCCGGCATGGCACCCGGTGCCGCCCCCGCCAACGACAACAGCACGCAGGCGTCCGCAGCGGCGGCGAATTGACCGCCCGCCTTTCCTTGCCCGCGGGTTTGCCCATGCGGTTTGTTCTCGCCCTGCTGCTCGCCGTTGTGGCGATGGTTGCCGGACCCGCCGGGGCGCAGGATTATCCCGCCCGCCCCGATGGCCCGGTGCTGGACGCGGCGAATGTCCTCCCCACCGCGGAAGAGGCGGCGCTCGACCGGAGGCTGCGGCGTTACAACCGTGAAACCGGCAATGCGGTTATCGTCGCCACGGTGCAGAGCCTCGATGGCGAGGAACCCTTCGCCTATGCGCAGGGGCTGGCCGAGACATGGGGCATCGGCGGCGAGGAAACGGAGCAGGGCGTGCTGATGCTCGTCGCGCCGAACGAACGCGAGGTGTTCATCACCACATCGCGCGGGGTGCAGACGCGGCTGACCGATATTTCGACAGGGCGCATCGTGCGCAATGTCGTCCTTCCCGCCTTTCGCGAAGGGGACCTGCCCGGCGGGATCGCCGCGGGCGTCGACGCGATCATCGAACGGCTGAACATGGAGCCGGCGCAGGCCGAAGCCATCGCGGAGGCCGAGGCCGCCGCCGCGGCGCAGGAGGACGAGGTCGACGCGGGCACCATCGGCGGCGCGATTTTCTGGGTCGTGATGATCGTGGCCTTCATGTTCATGTTCGGGCGCGGCGGGGGTCGCGGGCGGCGCGGCCGGCGGCGGCGTTACGGCGCGGGCAATGCGGTCGCCGACGTGATCCTGTGGTCCGCCATCGGCAATGCGGTAGGCGGCGGCCATGATCGTGGCGGCGGCTTTGGCGGGGGCGGCTTCGGCGGCGGCGATGGCGGTTTTGGCGGCGGCTTCGGCGGTTTCGGCGGCGGGGGTGGCGGCTTTAACGGCGGCGGCGCCGGGGGCGGATGGTGAGCGCGATCCTTACCCCCGCCAACCACGATGCGATTTCGGCGGCGGTCAGCCGGGCGGAGGCACGCACCTCGGGCGAAATCGTGACCGTGCTCGCCGACCGCTCCGACGGTTACAGCGATATTGCCCTTGCCTGGGCGGCCTTGTTCGGCTTCGGCCTAATCGTGCTGGCGGGGTTGTTTCCCGCGCCTTTGCTGGCCCTGCTCGACATGGTGCAGGGGGGATGGGACACGCAATATGCCCCCGGCCCCGTGCTGGAGGCAGGGGCTGCGCTTGGCATCGTGGGCTTTCTCGGGCTGTGGCTCGCGCTGGGGTTCGACCGCCTGCGCTTTGCCACGGTGCCCGGTCGCGTGCGGACGCAGCGGGTGCACGAACGCGCCATCTCGATCTTCCGCGTCGGGGCCGAACGCCGCACCCACGGCCGCACCGGCGTGCTGATCTACCTCTCCATGCAGGAACACCGCGCCGAAATCCTCGCCGACGAGGCCATTGCCGCAAAGGTTTCCGATGACATCTGGGGCGAGGCGATGGCCGCGATGCTGATCCATCTGAAACGCGGGGACACGACGGCGGGCATGGTCGCCGCGATCGAGCGCGTGGGCGCGGTCCTGACCGAGCATCTGCCCGCCGACCACACCAATCCCAATGAAATTCCCGACAGGTTGATCGAGATATGAGCGTTCCCGACCACGACGCCCCCGAACGTATCGAGTGGCAGGGCGATTACGTCGTCGCCAAGACGCGCGGACGGTGGGAATATGTCACCCGCCCGCGCAACATGCGCGCCGCGGTGATCCTCGCCATTGACGCGGGCGACGTGATCCTGGTCGAACAATATCGCGTGCCGATGGGCCGGTTCAGCATCGAGATGCCCGCTGGCCTCGTCGGCGATTACGAAAGCGTCGCGGGCGAGGATACGCTATCCGCCGCCGGACGCGAGCTGATCGAGGAAACGGGCTATCGCGCCGCAGAACTCATCGACATCGGCGATTTCTATTCCAGCCCCGGCATGGTCAGCGAAAGCTTCACCATGGTGCTGGCCCGCGGCCTGACCCAGGTGGGCGAAGGCGGCGGCACCGACATGGAGAACATCACCGTCCACCGCGTGCCGCTTTCCGGGATCGAGGCTTTCCTCGATGAACAGCGCGCGCAGGGCAAGGGGATCGACGTGCGGTTGCTGATGCTGCTGTCGCCGGGTCTGCTCGCCCGGGCGCAGGAAATGGCGGGCTGAAACCCCGCGCCGCTTACCGGTCGCGGGTGAGGTTGACGAACACTTCCTCCAGATCGGCCTCGCGCGTGGTTACGTCGACGATGGCGCGGCCCTGATCCTGAAGGATGGAGAGCACTTCGCCCGCGGTCATCCGGTCCTTGTCATAGGTGATCGCCACCGAGCGTTCGCCGATCAGCTCCGACTTGTGAAACGCCGGATGCGTCGGCGCGGCGGTGATCGGGTTGTCGAGCACGACCTCCACCACTTTTTCCCGCGCGGTTTCGAGCAATTCTCGCGTCGAGGTATCGGCGATCAGCTGTCCATGGTTGATGATGGCGATGCGGTCGCAAAGCTGCTCCGCCTCTTCGAGATAATGCGTGGTCAGCACCACGGTCACGCCCTCGTCGTTCAATTGGGTGACAAGCTCCCACAATTGCCGGCGCAGATCGACATCGACGCCCGCCGTCGGTTCATCGAGGATGAGCACCGGCGGCGAATGCACCATCGCCTTCGCAATGAGGAGCCGGCGCTTCATCCCCCCCGACAGCGTGCGGGCATAGGCGTTCGCCTTGTCAGACAGATGCACGGCGGCGAGCAATTCGCGGCTGCGGCGTTCATCCTTGGGCACGGCGTAGAATCCGGCCTGATTCTCCAGCACCTCATACGGCGTGAAGAACGGGTCGAAGACGATTTCCTGCGGCACGATGCCGATCGCGCGCTTCGCATTGCGGCGCTGCGAATCGATGTCGAAGCCCCAGATCGACGCGCTCCCCGACGATTTGCCGACCAGCCCGGCAAGGATATTGATCAAGGTCGACTTGCCCGCGCCATTGGGGCCGAGCAGGCCGAAAATCCCGCCCTGCGGCACGTCGAAGCTGACATCGTTCAACGCAAGCTTGCCCTCCTCGCCCGGTCCGGCGGGGGCATAGCGTTTGGTGAGGTTGCGGATGGATATGGCGGCGGTATCGGTCACGCATCGCCTCATGCGCGCAAGTGCGCGGCGAGACAAGGGGGTCGATGCGGACAGTATCGGCAGACGCAGCGCGCAATCCATCTTGCCGCCGGGAAATTGCATTGCTAATCGCATGAACCATGATCCAGCCGCCCGAAACCGTCTATACCGACACGCGCCGCGTCAAATGCGACGGCGCGACCGATATCCGCACCGGCGCGGCGCTCGGCCATCCGCGCGTGTGGATGGAAATCGACGAGAAGGGCTATGTCGAATGCGGCTATTGCGATCGCCGCTTCGTGTTGAAGGGCGGCCCTGCGGAACGCGGGATCGACGAGCTGAGCGCAGGCGACCTTCCCGAACCGGGCGATGCCGCCGTCGCCTGACCGCCTGACGGACACCGCATGGCCGCATCCGTTCCGCCCTGTCTGGCGTAACGCCGCCTTGCCCCCTATATCGGCGGGATGACAGCAACCGATCCCCGCTCGTTCCTTTACAAACCCGGCCTGCTCGACCCCGATGGCGCGCAGATGCTCGCGCGCGAGACGTTGCGCGATTGCGACGATGGGGAGCTGTTCCTGCAATTCACCGCGTCGGAGGCGCTGGCCTTCGACGACGGGCGCCTGCGCACCGCCGATTATTCGCGGGAGGCCGGCTTTGGCCTGCGCGGCATATCGGGGGAAACGACCGGTTTCGCCCACGCGAACGAGATCAGCGTCGATGCGATTCGCCGCGCGGGCGAAACGCTGTCGCTGCTCGATGCCACGACGGGCCGCCCCGCCCCGCCGCCGATCGGCACCAACCGCCATCTCTACACCGATGAAAGCCCGCTCGACGGGATTGCGTTTGCGGACAAGGTGCGCCTGCTCGAAACCATCGATGCCGCGGCGCGTGCGCGCGATCCGCGCGTCTGCCAGGTGACCGCATCGCTCGCGGCGAGCTGGTCGGTGGTCGAGATCGTGCGCGCCGACGGCTTAGTGGCGAACGACATCCGCCCGCTCGTCCGGCTCAACGTCTCGATCGTGGCGGAACAGAACGGACGGCGCGAAACCGGCAGCTTCGGCATGGGCGGGCGCCGTCTCTACGACGATCTGTTCGAACCGGCGACATGGAACCGCGCCATCGACGAGGCGCTGCACCAGGCGCTGGTCAACATGGAAAGCGTGGCGGCGCCGGCGGGCAAATGCGCGGTGCTGCTCGGCCCCGGATGGCCGGGCGTGCTGCTGCACGAGGCGGTCGGGCATGGCCTCGAAGGGGATTTCAACCGCAAGGGCACGTCCGCCTTTTCCGGGCGCATCGGCGAGCGTGTCGCCGCCCCCGGCGTGACGGTGGTGGACGACGGGTCCATGCCGGGACGGCGCGGCTCGCTCACCATCGACGACGAGGGCACGCCCACGCGGGAAACCGTGCTGATCGAGGATGGCATATTGAAGGGCTACATTCACGACCGGCTCAATGCCCGGTTGATGGGTGTCGAACCGACCGGCAATGGCCGCCGGCAGAATTACGCCCACGCGCCCATGCCGCGCATGACCAACACCTTCATGAAGGGCGGCCATGACGATCCGGCCGCAATGCTGGCGGGGATGAAGGACGGGATTTATGCCAAAAGCTTCGGCGGCGGGCAGGTCGATATCGTGTCGGGCAAGTTCGTGTTCTCCTGCACCGAGGCGTACAAGGTGGAAAACGGCAAGCTTGGCGCGCCGATCAAGGGCGCGACGCTGATCGGCGACGGGCCGACCGTGCTGACCCAGGTCAAGGGCATCGGCAACGATCTCGCGCTCGACGAAGGGGTCGGCGTATGCGGCAAGGGCGGGCAGAGCGTACCCGCCGGCGTCGGACAGCCAACCTTGCTGGTCGAGGGGCTGACCGTGGGCGGCACGGGATAAGGCTGGTGGCGCTCGCACCCCGGCCCTGGGCGGCGGACATGCTGCATGTGTGGTTCGGCGTGCTGTCGCCGCGCGACTGGTTCGGGGGCGGCGACGGCGTCGATGCCCTGCTGCGGCGGCGCTTTGCCCGCGAATGGGCGATGTTGAGGGGGCAGCCGGCGCATGCGTTCCTGCACACGCCCGACATTGCGCGCGCGGCGATACTCCTGTTCGATCAGGTGCCGCGCAACCTGTTCCGCGACGATCCGCGCGCCTTTGCGACCGATCCGCTGGCCCGCGCGATTACCGATGGCATGCTGCGGCGCGGCTGGGACCGGGGGCTGACTACGGCGGGACGGCAATTCATCCTCATGCCGCTGATGCACAGCGAGGCCATCGCGGATCAACGCCGCTCCCTCCGCCTGTTCGCGCGGCTCGGGGATCGCGAGGTGCTGTCCTTCGCCCGCGCGCATTACCGCATGATCGCGCGCTTTGGCCGCTTTCCCCATCGCAATGACGTGCTGGGCCGGCAAAGCAGCGCGGCGGAACGGCGTGCCATCGCGGCGGGAAACGATTGGTAGGGGCTGCGCGTCATGAATGGTTAACACCGAATCGCGTAAGGGTTGCGAAACGAAGGAGCGAGATATGTTCAAGAAGACACTGACCGTCGCCATGGCCGCGGGCGCTCTGCTTTCTGCGCCAGCCATGGCCGACACCGACGAAACCCGGCAGGACCGCGTCAACGCGAAAGCCGAGGCCAAGCTTGCCGAAAAGCTGGAAGGGCGCGTCGCGGGCGAACCCGTCCGTTGCATTCCCAATTACCGCAATCAGCGCACGACGATCTACGACGAAACCGCGATCGTGTGGGAGGTCGGCAGCAGGCTTTACGTCAACCGCCCGGAAAGCGGGCTGGAGGCGCTCGACGACAATGACATCATGGTCACCGATACGGTGCTGAACCAGCTGTGCAGCGTCGATACCATCCGCATGGTCGATCAGACCGGCTTCATGCGCGGCGTCGTGTTCCTCGGCGAATTCGTCCCTTATGAACGGGTCGAGGACGAAGGCTGATCCGCGGCGCGGCGCATCCGGCGCCGCTCGCGCCAATATCCCGCGACGAGCACCGGCGCACATAGCAGCGGGTGCCGTTCGCGAAAGGGAGTGAGCGGCACGGTGATCCCGCTGTGCCGGTGCACTTTCCATGCAAGATAGCGTGCGCCCCCATCGAAGGTGGTGGCCGCGCGCAGAAGCCGCACGATATTGAGCGGCTTGCCCATCCGCCGCCGCCGGTGCCAGCGGGCGCGCGTTTCATCGCCCATCGCCTCCGGCATATGCGGATGCAGGATGGCGCCGCGCCGGTCATGGGCGATCCCCGCCGCCGTCCACCCGGCAATCATCAGCCCGTCGAAATGATCCGCACCGAAATCGAGGATCTGCTGCTCGCGTCCGGGCTTTTCCACCCGCAATTCGGCGCGGTAGGTCGCGGCGAACAACGCCTGCCAGTACTCGCGTTCCGTCCCTTCGTCGGGGCCGAGCGCGGCGGCGACCGTCGCGGCGGTGATCACCGCATCGCCGATCGCCCGGCGCACCGCATCGCGGGCATCCTCCCCATCTGTCCAGGCAAGCGCGACCGGCTGCACGAAGCGCGCCCAGATCGTCGTATCGACATGGCGCCCGGTGGCCGCGTGGGCAAAGGTGGCGAGCGTCATCACCGCGACCTTGGCGCGCATCTCCTGCCCCGCATGGGCATATTCGTGATAGGCGACGCGCGGCCACAACCCGCGTTCACGCCTCCCGGCGGTCAGCACGTAGAAATCGAGCACCCCGTCGAGCGACCCGCTCCGCAAATTCGACCCGTAGAACAGCACCGCGCGCGCATCGTAACGCCGGGCCAGACATGCGGCGAACGCCCGGATTTCATCGCGCACCGGCGCACGCAGCCCCGCCGCAACCCGCGCGGCGAGATCGGCGCGGTCCGCACTCACGGCGTGACGAACCGGATCGGCGCACCTTCGCGCAAGGTATATCGCCCCGGATCGAAACGCTCCCCATCGAGAATGAACCCCCCGTCGAGATCGATTTCCATGCTCCTGGCATCGACCCGGTGCATGCCATCGCGTTCCAGCCGCTCCGCCGTGCTGCCGCGCACGATGGCGGCGAAATTCCGCATGAAACGGCGCGGCGGCGCATCCACGACAAGCGTTTTCAAGCCGCCGCGCGGATCGCCGAACGGGCGCACGCCCATCGGCATGCGGTGCATCGTCGTCGCCAGCATGATGAAGCGCATCGCATCGCTGCGGAGGGCAGCACCGTGCATGGGTTCCGCATCCTCGCCATAGTGGATTCGCATCCGCTTGCCCGCACGCGAAGGGGAATTGTCGCCCCCGAACGCCACGCGCGCGACCGTGCCCGCCGTCGACAGCGCCACGGCGAGGTTGTTGAACGCGCCCAGGCGATGCGTCGTCTGCGCCATGTCGGTCGCATCGACGAAAGCCCCTGCGCCAAACAGGAACCCGCGAACCGGCTCGCGTCCAGGCGATGCGTCGTCGCGGACCACCTCGATCGGGGTGCGAATGGCGCCGCGCCCGTCATGCCAGGCGCGGATCGCATCGGCCGTTTCCCAGTCGCGCGGGATACCAAGATCCATGGCGAGCGCATTGGTCTTGCCCTTGGGCAGGATGGCGACCGCCGGCCCGCCCCCCGATGCCCACAGCGATCCGCCGCAGGACAACACGTCGCGGATGGTTCCGTCCCCGCCCGCGATGACCACAAGCGACACGTCGCTGCGCACGAGTTCAGCGAGGATCGCATGCAGGTCGCCGCGCGTGCGCGGGTCGACGACGCGCACCCCGTCGGGCACGGCCAGCCCGCGCGCGCGGATGCGGTGGCTGCGCGGATTGCACACGACGACGATCCGGCCCTTGCGCGGATCGGCGGCGGGTTCGATGGGATGGCGGGCGTTCACCCTGCGCGCCATAGCGGCAAGCGATGCGCAAATCACCCCTGCAAACGCATTGCGCGCGCGGGCGGAAAAAGTCGGGTGCGTGCGCGGGCGAAAAAAGGCTGGGCATTTTCCGCCCCGCCGGGATAGGGGCGCGCATGGCATTCGCAATGCTCCGCAGATTGATGGCATCCGGGTCCGGTACGTCCCCGCTCCTGCGCGTGGCGAAGAATTCCGGCTGGCTGTTGTCGGGCAAGGGCGTGGGCGCGGTGCTCTCGCTGTTCTACCTCGCCATCGTGACGCGCACGCTCGGCCCGTCGGGCTTCGGCGTGTTCGCACTCGTGCTCACCATCGCGCAGTTCATCAAGCGGTTCATCACCTTCGACAGCTGGCAGGGCGTGGTCAAGTTCGGGCACGAATATGGCGATGCGCACGAAGATGGCCGGCTCGGCCGGCTGCTGGGTGCGACGCTGACGGTGGATCTGGTGACCTCGGCCATCGGGCTGGTCGCAGGGCCGATTATTTGTTTCGGGCTCGGCGATCTCCTCGGCTGGGAACCTGTGGTGCAGCTTTGGGGCGCGATCTATACCGCGGTGCTCCTGCTGGGGCTGTATTCGACGCCGACGGGGCTGCTGCGCATGCTCGACCGGTTCGGGGCGGGCGCGGCGGCGGAAACGGCGATGCCGGTGGTGCGCATGATCGGCGCGCTCGTGGCGCTCGCCTTCGCGCCGAGCATCGACGGCTTCATCCTCGCATGGATGGCATCGGAGCTGGCCACGTCGGTCGCCTACTGGGCGCTGGCCTATCGCCATGCGCCGGGCATCGTGCGGCGGATACGGTTGACCAACCCGTTTCGCATCCATCGCAATTTCCCCGGATTGTGGCGGTTCCTGTTCGCCTCGAACATCAACCTCACCGTGACGACGCTGATCTCGCAGGCGCCGATCCTGCTCTTGGGCAGTTTCGGGGCGGCGGCGGCGGCGGGCTATTACCGGCTCGCGGCGCAGCTTTCCAATTCCATGACCAAGGTCAGCCAGATGCTGAGCCGCGCGATCTTCACCGAAATGGCGCGCAGCCACGCCTATGCCGACCGCGATCTTTCGCGGCGCGAAATCGCCCACGTGCTGAAACGGACGAGCGCGGCGGCGGGGCTGGCCGCGGCGGTGATCGCGGTGGCGCTCGTGTTCCTGGGCAAGCCGCTCATCCTGTTGATGAGCGGGGCGGAGTACCTGCCGGCGTATCCCTTGCTGCTGCTGCTCGGCATTTCCGCGGCGCTGGAGGTGGGCAGCGTGTCGATCGACCCGCTGCTCCTCGCGACGGACCGCACGCGGCAGCTGGTCGTGATCCGGCTGGCGACGCTCGCGATCATGCTCGTCGGGATTGCGGTGTCGCTGGAACGCCATGGCCCGCTCGGCATTGCGTGGTCGGTGCTTGTCTCGACGGTGGCGGCGCTCGTCCTGCGCGTGATCGCGGTCTGGCGCGGGCCGGGCCGGGATGCGGGGCCTGCACCGGCGCACGCGGGCAGCGATCTGCCGCCCGATCCCGACGCGCACGAATGACCCGCCCGGACATTTTGCCCGGATAGTTTGCCCCCGCCCCGCGTTAACCCCATAGCGTGCCCCTGGCGCGCGTCCCCCTTTTCGAAGAGAGCCCGAGCCCCCGATGATCATCCATGTCGACGCGCATATCGCCTATCGTTTCGAGGAACCGACCGATTTCCTGTTGCAGATGGAGGCCGCCGCCATTCCCGAGCAGGCCCTGTCCGGCCCCGGTCTCACCACCAGCGCGAGCGAGCACGAGGCGCATATTTCGGGCGAGGATGCCATCGGCACGCGCGCCTGGCTGCGCTGCGAAGGGGACTTTACCGCCGATTACCGGATCACGGCCGACATCGACCGGCACCTGGTGGATCTGGACGCGCTGAACCAGCTTCCCCCGCATCAGCTGCCGGGCGCGACGGTGCCCTATCTGTTCGATTCGCGCTATTGCCCGGCCGACCGGTTCCAGTCCTTTGTCGAGGCGGAGTTCGGCGAATTGTCCGGCGGCGCGCGGATCAATGCGATGGTGCAGTGGGTCGCCGACAATTTCAGCTACGTCCCCGGCAGCAGCAACGCGACCACGACCGCGCTCGACAGCTTTGTCGAGCGGCAGGGGATCTGCCGCGATTATGCGCATGTCGTGTGCACCATGGCGCGCGCGTCCGCGATCCCGGCCCGCTTCGTCAGCTGCTATGCCCCCGATGTCACGCCGCAGGATTTCCACGCCGTCGCCGAGGTGTTCCTGGCCGATAAAACGGGGGAGCCGGGGTCGGGTGCCTGGCATCTCGTCGATGCGACGCGCATGGCGACCGCGGGCGAGATCGTGAAGATCGGCGTCGGGCGCGATGCCGCCGACGTCAGCTTCCTCACCAGCTATGGCATCGCGCAAATGCAGGACAAGCGCATTTCGGTTACGCGGGGATAAGCCGGGACAGATCGGCGCGGGCGGCGCTTGCACCGCGCGCCGCACCTGCTAACAACCGCGGGGGAGGCCGCAACGGCCCGCGACACAAGGGGGTATCTCGCTTTTATGACCGCAACGGCAGCCGCACCGCATTTCACGGCCAACAAGCTGCTCCTGTTCGGCGCGACGGGCGACCTGGCGCAACGCATGCTGCTGCCCTCGCTCTGTGCGCTCGATTCCGATGGGCTGCTGCCCGACGATATTCGCATCATCTGCACCGCGCGCTCCGAATATGACGACGACGGTTTCCGCGAATTCGCGCGCGATGCGCTGACCCGGTTCCTGCCCGCCGGGCGCGCCGTGAAGATCGAGCCGTTCCTTGAAAAGCTGAGTTACCAGGCGCTCGACGCCTCGACGCCCGAAGGGTTCGACGTGCTGGCAAAGAAGGTCGGCGGCGTCGACACCGGCGACAATCGCGGGCTTTCCATCTTCCTGTCGACCGCGCCTTTCCTGTTCGAACCGACGATCGCGGGGCTGCAGGCCAATGGCCTTGCGTCGGGCAATGTGCGCATCGGCCTCGAAAAACCGCTCGGCACCGATCTTGCCACCTCGTGTCAGATCAACGACGCGGTCGCCGCGGCCTTTCCCGAACACCGCATTTTCCGCATCGACCATTATCTCGGCAAGGAAACGGTGCAGAACCTGCTCGCGCTGCGCTTTGCCAATATCCTGTTCGAACCGCTCTGGAATGCGGCGCATATCGACCATGTGCAGATTACCGTCGCCGAAACGGTGGGCCTCGAAGGGCGGGTCGGGTTCTACGACGGGGCGGGCGCGCTGCGCGACATGGTGCAGAACCACATGCTGCAATTGCTCGCGCTCGTGGCGATGGAACCGCCGACGAGTTTCGATGCGACCCCGATCCGCGATGAAAAGGTGAAGGTGCTGCGTTCGCTGCGCCGGGTCGCGCGCGATGAGACCGTGCGCGGGCAATATCGCGCCGGCGCCATCGCGGGCAAGGCGGTCCCCGGCTATGACGAGGAGCTGGGCAAGGATTCCGATACGGAGACCTTCGTCGCGATCAAGGCGCATGTGGACAACTGGCGCTGGAAGGGGGTGCCCTTCTACCTGCGCACGGGCAAGCGCATGCCCGAACGCACGACCGAGATCATCGTGAAATTCCGCGACGTGCCGTTTTCCATCTTCGCCGATCGCGGCGCGCGGACGCAGCCGAACACGCTCGTCATCGGGATCCAGCCGAAGGAAAACATCCGCCTCTCGCTCATGGCGAAGGTGCCGGGCCTCGACCGCGAAGGCTTGCGCCTGCGTTCGGTCCCGCTCGACATCACCATGCCCGATGCGTTCGCCGGGCCGGAACGGCGCATCGCATATGAACGGCTGCTGCTCGATCTCGTCGAGGGGGATCAGACCCTGTTCGTGCGCCGCGACGAGGTGGAGGCGCAGTGGGACTGGATCGACGCGATTCGCGCCACCTGGGACGAACACGATATTTCGCCCAAGACCTATACCGCGGGAAGCTATGGCCCGTCCGCCGCGATCGCGCTGGCCGAACGGGACGGCGTGACGTGGCATGAATGACGCGCACGCATACGAATAAAGCGCGGGATGCCGGCGCCTTTCGGGGCACCGATCCGCGCGTGTTGCATTAAAAGCGAAGGCGCCGGCGATGAAGGCCTGCGCCCCCTGATTGAAGAAAGAGGCCCATGGCAGATCTGAACCCCGCCGTCGCCCGCGTGACCGACCGGATCATCGCCAACAGCAGGGAGAGCCGGCAACGCTATCTCGACCTGATGCGCCGCGAGGGCGACCGCACCCCCGACCGCAGCCAGGTCGCCTGCTCCAATCTCGCCCACGCGATGGCCGGCATGGGCAATGACAAGGGCGGCGTCGCCGATGCGGCCCGGCCCAATCTCGCCATCGTGACCGCGTATAACGACATGCTGTCCGCGCATCAGCCCTATGGCCGGTACCCGGAACAGATGAAGCTCTTCGCACGCGAAGTCGGCGCCACGGCGCAGGTCGCGGGCGGCACCCCGGCCATGTGCGACGGCGTGACGCAGGGGCAGGACGGCATGGAGCTCTCGCTGTTCTCGCGCGACACCATCGCCTTGTCGACCGCCGTCGCGTTGAGCCATGAAATGTACGACGGCATGGCGCTTCTCGGCATTTGCGACAAGATCGTGCCGGGCCTGCTCATCGGCGCGCTGCGGTTCGGGCATCTTGCCTGCATCCTCGTCCCCTCCGGCCCGATGCCGAGCGGGATCACCAACAGCCAGAAGCAGAAGACGCGCCAGCTTTATGCAGAGGGCAAGGTCGGGCGCGACGAATTGCTGGCGTCCGAAAACGCGTCCTACCATTCGCCGGGCACCTGCACGTTTTACGGCACCGCCAATTCGAACCAGATGATGATGGAGATGATGGGCCTGCACATGCCGGCGGCCGCCTTCGTCACGCCCGGTACGCAACTGCGCACGCAGCTTACCCGTGCGGCGGTGCACCGGCTCGCGAAAATCTCGACCAAGGGCGAGGATCCCCGCCCGCTCGCCGAATGCGTCGATGAAAAGGCGATCGTCAACGCGGTTGCCGGCCTGCTGGCGACCGGCGGGTCGACCAATCACGTGCTGCACATCCCCGCCTTTGCCCGCGCCGCCGGGGTCATCATCGACTGGCAGGACATCGACGAATTGTCGAAGGCGGTCCCGCTCATCGCGCGCGTCTACCCGAACGGTCAGGGCGACGTGAACCATTTCCACGCGGCGGGCGGCATGGGCTATGTCATTCGCGAACTGCTCGACAACGGGCTCGCGCATGAGGACATCCGCACCGTGGGCGGCGACAGCCTGCGCGATTATGCGAGCGAACCGTCGATGGAGGGCGACGCGCTGGTCTGGCACCCCGCACCCGCGCAATCGGGCGATGACGAAATGCTCAAACCCGCGACCGACCCGTTTCAGCCCGATGGCGGCATGCGCCTGCTCACCGGTAATCTGGGCCGTGCGACGATCAAGACCAGCGCGGTGAAGCGCGAACGTTGGACGGTGGAGGCACCCTGCCGCGTCTTCCACACGCAGGAAGCCGTCACCAAGGCGTTCAAGGATGGCGAGCTGGAACGCGATGTCGTCGTCGTCGTCCGGTTCCAGGGGCCGCGCGCCAATGGCATGCCCGAATTGCACAAGCTGACCCCGGCGCTAGGCGTGTTGCAGGATCGCGGCTTCAACGTGGCGCTCGTCACCGACGGGCGCATGTCCGGCGCATCGGGCAAGGTGCCCGCCGCCATCCACTGCACGCCCGAGGCGCTGCCCGATGCCGCGGGCAATGCCGGGCCGCTCTCGCTGTTGCAGGATGGCGATATCGTGCGCGTCGATGCGGCATCGGGCACCTTGTCCACCAGTGCCGACCTGTCCGCGCGCACCCCTGCCCCCGCCCCCGAGCCGGCGATGGGCGTGGGCCGCGAATTGTTCGCCATGATGCGCGCCGGTGCCGATGGCGCGGAAAAGGGCGCCTCCGCCATCCTCGCCCACGCCGGGCTCTGACGCCTCACCTTGCCGCCGGGCGATGACGCCGGGCCTATATGATTGCCCTACACAGGAGCCACGACCTTGACCCAGATCCGCGACATCATGACAAAGGCGCCGGTGATCCCCGTGCTGGTCGTCGAGCATATCGACCATGCCATCCCGCTGGCCGAAGCGCTGGTCGAAGGGGGGCTTCCGTGCCTTGAGGTGACATTGCGCACCGATTGCGCCCTCGATGCGATTCGCGCGATGAAGAGCGTCGACGGCGCCATCGTGGGTGCGGGCACCGTGCTCAACGAGCGCGACCTTGCGGCGGTGGAAAAGGCGGGCGCCGAATTCGTGGTCTCGCCCGGCCTGACCCAGCCGCTGGGCAAGGCCGCGATCGCGAGCGGCATTCCCTTCCTCCCCGGCACGGCCAACGCCTCCGACATCATGCGCGGCATGGACATGGGCCTCACCCATTTCAAATTCTTCCCGGCCGAAGCGAATGGCGGCCTGCCTGCGTTGAAGGCGATCGCCGGGCCGTTCGGAAACGTGTTCTTCTGCCCGACCGGCGGGATTTCGGCCGAAACCGCGCCCGAATGGCTCGCCCATCCGCAAATCCTATGCGTCGGCGGCAGCTGGGTCGCGCCCAAGGGTGCGCCGGACAAGGGCAAGATCGTGGCGCTCGCCCAGAAGGCCGCGGAGCTCGGCGCATGAGCCCGAAGATCGAGAAACTGCACGAACGGCTGCGCGAACTGCATCAGCGCACGCGCGAAACGCCGATGTTCAACCCGGTGTTTCAGCTGGGCCTCGAATTCAGCCGCGACCTCGAGTCGGGCGAAACCGATCTTCGCGCGCTGGACGGGCTGGTCTCCGCGCTTGAGTGCGAGGGGATGCAGGCGCGCGCGCACAAGCTGCACCGCATGCTCGAACCCATCGCGACCGACGCCAATCTCGCCAGCTTCGACCCGCGCGAGGGTGAGACATTCGCCGATTACGCGGCGCGGTTCGGCACCCCGCTCATGCATGTGGTGTTCACCGCGCACCCGACCTTCCTGCTCACCCCGGCGCAGGCGAATGCCGTGACCGAGGCGGCGAGCAAGGGCGACGTCGACGGCGACCAGGTGTGTACCGCCCCGCACGAACGGGTGCAGATCACGCTGGATTCCGAACACGATGCCGCCATGCGCGCCATCGAACGCGCGCAGGGCGCCCGCGACCGCGTCGTGCGCCATATGTTCGAAACCGCGCGCGATCGCTGGCCCGAGGATTGGCGCACGCTCAAGCCCGTGCCGCTGCGGCTGGCGACATGGGTCGGCTACGACATGGACGGGCGCACCGATATCGGGTGGAACACCTCGATCCGCTACCGGCTTCAGGAAAAGGCGGAGCGGCTCGCGGGCTATGCCGGGATGCTGTCCGCCGCCGCGCCCGACATTGCGGGCAAGCTTGCCGCCGCGGCCGACCATACCTCGCGCATGGCGGTCTTGTTCGGGAAGGACATGTCCGACCCCGCCGCGCTGTCGCACGCGGCCAATTCGCTGACCGCGGATGATGATGCGAAGATCACCACGCTGGAACCGATCATCGCCGGGCTCGAAGGGCGTGCGCAGGATGCCGATGACGACACGGCGACCACGCTGTTGACGACCGTGGCGGCGATGCGGGCCGACGGGCTCGGCATGGGGCACATCCATTTCCGGGTGAACGCCTCGCAGCTGAAGAACGCGATCCGCCGCCGCGTCGATCCGCAAAACCGCCTCGACCTGTCGAGCCAGGCGGCGCTCAGCGCGATCCGCACCGCGATCGAGGAGCTGACCCCGCTCCAGAGCAATTTCGCCGCGCTGGGGATCGAGGCCTCGACGGCCATCCGCCAGTTCCTCGCCATGCAGCAGATCCTCACGCATATCGACGCCGATGCGCCGATCCGCATGTTGATCGCGGAATGCGAACAGCCGCAGACCGTGCTTGCCGCGCTCTATTTCGCGCGATTGTTCGGGGTCGAGGACAAGGTCGATGTGTCGCCTTTGTTCGAGACGGAGGCCGCGCTCGAACATGGGGGGCGCTTCCTCGATGCGCTCCTCGCCGAGGAGGTGTTTCAGAAATATGCCCGCCGCCGGGGCCGCATCGCGATCCAGACCGGGTTTTCCGACGCCGGGCGTTTCGTGGGGCAGATCCCGGCAAGCCTCGCCATCGAACGGCTGCAGGGGCGGCTGGCCGAGGCGATGGACGCCAACGGCCTGAACGAGGTCGCGGCGCTGATCTTCAACACCCATGGCGAGGGGATGGGCCGCGGCGCGCATCCCGCCTCGATGAAGGACAGGCTGGAATGGCCGTTGTCGCCATGGGCGCGGCGGCGGTTCGTGCGGCGCGCGATCCGGCTGGAGCCGGAAGTGAGTTTCCAGGGGGGCGATGGCTACATGTGGTTCGGAACGCCCGAACTCGCGCTCGCCACGCTGGCGCGCATGGCGGACAATCCGCCCAATACCGCCGACCCCGACGTGCCGACCGACATGTTCTACAGGCGGACGGACCTCAGCCTCGATTTCTACCGCGCGATCCGGCGGGTGCAGCACAACCATCTGATCAGCCGGACCTATTCGCGCGCGATCACGGCCTTTGGCCTCGGCCTGCTCAACGATACGGGCTCGCGCCGGTCGCGGCGGCAGTCCGACCTGTCCGCGGACCGTGAGATGAGCCTGCGCCAGATTCGCGCGATTCCGCACAATGCGATTCTGCAGCAACTGGGCTATCCGGTGAACATCATTGCCGGTTTCGGCACCGCCGCCGACGCCAATCGCGAGGAAATCGCCAACCTCTTGAGCGAAAGCGAGCGCGGGCAGCAATTGCTCCGCCTCGTGCGCAGTTCGGATGCGCTCGCCAGCATCAAGACCGTCGCGGCCTTCGGCGAATTGTTCAATTCCGCCTACTGGGCCAGCCGCCCCTATCGCGGCACGGAAGCGCATCTGACCGATGCGTGTCTCGACCTTGCCGAAATGCTGACCAAGGATGACCGCACGGGCGTGTTCCGGCGGCTAGCCTCGCGTCTGCGCGTTGATGCGCTGCATTTCCACCGGCTGCTGGAGGCGATGCCCGGCGCAAAGGAGGAGTGGGGCATGCCGCTCTCCGACCGGGAGCACAAGCGCCGCACCATCGGCGTCCTGCAGGCGATCCGGCTGGCCTTGTTGCAGCACATGTTCCTGCGCGCGGTGCAGATGCCGGCCTTCAGCCGGTCGAACGACATCAGCCGCGAGGACGTGCTCGAAATGGTGTTCACGCTCCGGATCGAGGATGCGCTGGCGCAGATGCGGCGCGCCTTTCCCGTCACCTTCCCGTCCATCGACGATTTCGACGTCGACGCGCCGAGCGAATATCCCGACGGCGGCGACGGCGGCTACCGCGCGATCCACCGCGACTATATCGAACCGATCGAGCAGGCCTACGCGCTCGTCCTGCGCATCGGGACGGCGATCGCCAACGAATTCGGCGCGCACGGGTAGGGATCGGCAAAGGGGGCGGAGGCACAGGGCATGTGGGCGCGTTTCCGCCCCGATCCCTTCGTGGTCGGGCTGCTGCTGACCGTGGGGATCGCATCGGTCCTGCCCGCGCGCGGTTGGGCGGCGCCCGTCGTGGCGTTCGTTGCCGATGCGGCCATCGTATTCCTGTTCTTCCTCCACGGCGCGAAACTGTCGCGCGCGGCGATCGTGCGGGGCGTCACGCATTGGCGGCTGCATCTCACCGTGCTGGCCATGACATTCGCGGTGTTTCCGCTGCTGGGTCTTGCACTGGCCGCGCTGCCCGCGATCGACCCTGATCTTGCGACAGGCGTGCTGTTCCTGTCCGCCGCGCCGTCCACGGTGCAGAGCAGCGTTGCCTTTACCGCGATCGCCGGCGGCAACGTCGCGGGCGCGGTATGCGCGGCGGCGCTGTCGAACCTGCTCGGCGTGGTGGTGACGCCATTGCTGGTGACCGCGCTGATCGGGGGGGACGGCGGGGCGCATGTGTCGGGCGCGGCGGCGGTGACCATCGCCTTGCAACTCGTCGCGCCCTTTGCCATCGGCCATGCGATGCGGCCGTGGATCGGCGCCTGGATCGAGGGGCGCAAGCGGCTCGTTTCCTATGCGGACCGGGGCGCGATCCTGATGGTGGTCTATGCCGCGTTCGGCGCCGCGGTGGTGGAGGGGTTGTGGCAACGCACAGGGCCGGGCGAGATTGCGCTGATCCTTGGGCTGTCGGTCGTGCTGCTGCTGGTCGTGCTCGTCATGTCGTGGGTCGGATCGGGCTGGCTCGGTTTCGCGCGGGAGGATCGCATCGTCGTGCAATTCTGCGGGTCGAAGAAAAGCCTGGCCGCCGGCGTGCCCATTGCCGGCGTGCTGTTTCCCGCGGCCACGGTCGGTTTCATCATCCTCCCGCTCATGGTGTTTCACCAGGTGCAATTGATCGCCTGCGCCTGGCTCGCCCGCCGTTACGCATCGCGCATGGGACCGCCGCCCGCGCAAAAGGCCGATTGATTCGCCGCATCCGGTGGTGCAAAGCCGATCCCCGACATGACCGAACCCGCAAACAGCCCTTTCGACACGAACACCATGCTCGCCAAGGCGGAAATCCTTGTCGAGGCGCTTCCCTATATGAAGCGATATGCCGGGCGCACTTTCGTCATCAAATATGGCGGCCATGCGATGGGCGATCCGGAGGCGGCCCGCGATTTTGCCGAGGATGTCGTATTGCTGGGCGCGGTGGGCATCAATGTCGTGGTGGTCCACGGCGGGGGTCCGCAGATTGGCGCCATGCTCAAAAAGTTGGGCGTGGAATCGAGCTTCGTCGACGGTCTGCGCGTGACGGACAAGGAAACCGCGCAGGTCGCCGAGATGGTTTTGTCCGGCGCGATCAACAAGGAGCTGGTCGGCTGGATCCATGGCGCGGGGGGCCGCGCGCTCGGCATTTCGGGCAAGGATGGCGGCATGGTCACCGCGCGCAAGGTGACCCGCACGCGCAAGCGTCCCGACAGCAATATCGAGCAGGCCGTGGACCTCGGCTTCGTGGGCGAGCCCGAACATCTCGACACGCGGATCATCGAGACGGCGGTGTCGTCGGGGCTGATCCCGGTGATCGCACCCATTGGGGCGGATCGCGAGGGCCATACCTACAACATCAATGCCGATACGATGGCGGGCGCGGTCGCGGCGGCGATGGGCGCGGCGCGTCTGTTCCTGCTGACCGATGTGGCCGGCGTGATGGACAAGGACGGCGCCCTGCTCACCGATCTCACGCCGCAGGACATCGACCGGCTCGAGGATGACGGTACGATTTCAGGCGGCATGATCCCCAAGCTCCAGACCTGCGTACAGGCGGTCGAGGCCGGGTGCGAGGCGGCCGTCGTGCTCGACGGGCGGGTGCCGCATGGCATGTTGCTCGAAATTTTTACCGAAAAAGGCGCGGGCACGCTTATAAGAGCGCAATGATGGTGAAAAACGCTACTTTCCTCGCGCTTTGTGCGCTCGCCCTGTCGGCCTGCGACGGGGGAACGGACCCGTCGCCGGTGCAGGAAAGCGCCGCCCCCGCACCGACGCCGACGCCGACCCCCACGCCGACCCCGACACCCACGGCATTCAACGCCGATCTGCCCGGCCCGGACGAAACCGATCCGCAGGCGCTGCTCGATTACTGGCAACAGGCGGTCGAAGCGAACGAGCGCGAGGCCGCCCGGCGCGCCTGGCGCAGCGACGTGCGCGGCGGCGGCACCGCGCCGCGCTGGTCCAATCTGAGCGATATTACCGTGACCTTCGGCGAAGGCCGGGCCGAGGGTGCGGCGGGCTCGTCCTATTACCAGGTCCCGGTAAAAATCGCGGGCCGCGGCGTCGATCAGACGGATCAGACGCTCGCGGGCACGATGACCCTGCGCCGGGTTAATGACGTGCCGGGCGCCGATTCCGGACAGCTGAGCTGGCGGATCGAGAGCATCAAGTTCGACAACTAAGGCCCCGCCCCGCACGACGCAGGGGTATTGCGGAGTTGATGCGACGCCGTCTTCTCGGCTAGACGAGGCCCGTTCCCCGACCGCCATCGAGCCCAAGGATATTGCCGCCGTGCTGCTGCTGACCCTCATACAGATCGTCGACCTGCTGGTTTCGGTCATCGTGTTTCTCGTGATTGCGCAATTCGTGCTGTCGCTGCTGATCTCGTTCAACGTGGTCAACACCTCGAACCAGTTCGTCGCCGCGATCTACAGCGCGGTGACGGCCTTGCTCGATCCGATCCTGCGCCCGATCCGGCGGATCATGCCCAGCACCGGGGCCATCGATTTCAGCCCGCTGGTCCTGCTCATCGGGTTGCAGATCCTGCAGATCGTGCTCAACAATCTCGCCGCGTCGGGGTATTGACCCGATGGCCACGCTGATCGACGGAAAGGCATTCGCCGCCTCGCTGCGCGAGCGGATCGCGGGCGAAACCGCCGGATTTACCGCGAAGACGGGCCGCAAACCCGGCCTTGCCGTCGTTCTCGTCGGCGAGGATGCGGCGAGCCAGGTCTATGTCCGGTCGAAGCACAAGGCGTGCATCGCCGCGGGCATGGAAAGCTTCGAACATCGCCTTCCCGCCGATACGGCCGAGGCCGACCTCCTCAGCCTCGTCGCGCAATTGAACGGCGATGCCCGCGTGGACGGTATCCTGGTGCAATTGCCGCTCCCCGAAGGCATGGACGAGAACGCGGTCATCCAGGCGATCGACCCGGACAAGGACGTCGACGGTTTCACCACGGCGAGCGCGGGACGGCTGCTGACCGGACTGCCCGGGTTCGTCGCGTGCACGCCGCTCGGCTGCCTGATGCTGCTCAAGGATGCGCTCGGCGATCTTTCGGGCAAATCCGCCGTGGTGATCGGACGCTCCAACATCGTGGGCAAGCCGATGGCACAATTGCTGCTGCGCGAAAGCTGCACCGTGACCATCGCGCACAGCCGCACGCGCGACCTTCCCGAAACGGTGCGCGGCGCCGATATCGTGGTGGCCGCCGTGGGCCGCCCCGAAATGGTGAAGGGCGACTGGCTGAAGCCCGGCGCGACCGTCATCGACGTCGGCATCAATCGCGTGCCGGGCGAAGAAGAGGGCAAGACCCGACTCGTCGGTGATGTCGATTTCGCCTCCGCCAAGGATGTCGCGGGCGCCATCACCCCGGTTCCGGGCGGGGTCGGCCCGATGACGATCGCGTGCCTGCTGCACAATACGCTCGACGCCGCATGCCGGCGCGAGGGCGTGGACCGCACGGCGCTGTGATGCGGGGCGTCGGCCTCGCCATGCTCGCCGCAGCGGCGCTGTCTGCCTGCGCGGGTCCGGGCGGCGGGGCCGCATCCACCCGCGCCGACGATGCGGCGTTCATGGCGCTGCCCCCCATTGCGGAACCGGGCGCCGTCGCCGCGACCGAGATCGCCTTTGCCCGCGCCGCCCGCGAACAGGGGCAGTGGACGGCGTTTCGCGACTATGCCGCCGATGATGCGATCCTGTTCGTGCCGGGCCGGGTGGGCGCGCGCGAATGGCTTCGCGACCGCCCCAACCCGCCCCGCGCCGCCGATTGGCGCCCGCGCGAATTGTGGACCAGCTGCGACGGCTCCATCGCCGTGACCGAAGGGGGCTGGCAACGCTGGGACGGGACGCAGGGATGGTTCACCACCGTGTGGAAGCGTCAGCGCGACGGCTCCTATCGCTATGTCATGAACCATGGCGACACCACGAGGGGGCGCGTCCGCACCGGGGAGGCGCTCGACGCGCATGTCGCGCAATGCCCGGATCGCGACTGGTTGCCGCCCATCGCGCTGAATACCGTCGCCCCGGTGGAGGGCGACTGGTTCGGCGGCGCGTCGGATGATGGCACGTTGCGCTGGGGCGGGCGGGTCGATCCGTGGGGCGGCCGTATCGTGACGGTCGATGTGTTCGACGGGGAAGAATTCGTCCGCGTCCTGCATCAGACGGTGGCCCCGCCGGGCGCCGGCATCGCAAGAGAGCAGTGAGCCAGACGTGACAGAATTGTTCGTATCCGCCTTCGTCACCCTGTTCGTGGTGATCGACCCGCCCGGCTGCGCGCCGATCTATGCCGGGCTCGTCGCGAAGGCCACGCCGGAGGCTGTTCGCTCCATGGCGATCCGCGCCTGCGCCATCGCGCTCGCGATCCTGCTCGTCTTCGCGCTGTTCGGGGAGGCTTTGCTCGGCGCGCTGCATATCGAGCTTGATTCGTTCCGGATCGCCGGCGGGCTGATGCTGTTCCTGATCGCTCTCGACATGGTGTTCGAAAAGCGGACCGAACGGCGGGAGGAGCGCGCCGAAAAGGTCATCGCCGATCCCGCGCACGAGGATGTCTCGGTCTTTCCGATGGCGATGCCGATGCTTGCCGGGCCGGGCGCGATCGCATCGGTCATGCTGTTGATGGCGCGGTCCGAAGGGATCGAGCAGACGATTGCCGTGCTCGGCGCGCTGGTCGCGGTCATGGGGCTGAGCCTGGCCGCATTGCTGGCGGCGCGGCCCATCATGCGGGTGCTGGGCACGCGGATCGAGGCGATCATCACGCGCCTGCTCGGCGTGTTGCTTGCCGCGCTGGCGGCGCAATTCGTGATCAACGGCCTGCGCGGAAGCTTCTTCTAGGCCGGGCGGCGGCCCTTGTTGCCGCCCGTCACTGCATCGTGGCGCTGTCCTCGTCGCCGCGAAACGCGTAGAACTGCATGAGCTGTATCAACAGGTCGCAACGTTCGCGAATGCCGTCGGCCTCCAGCAGGGCCTGCTTCGCCGCGCCGTCGAAAGGCGCCACCTGCGCCACCCCGTTGATCAGCGTTTCATCGTCGAGGCGGGAAACCTCGTCCCACTCCACGGCATAGCCCTGCATCTCGGCAAAGGCCTGCGCCTCGCTTTCGAAAGCGGCGCGTTCGGCCGGCATCAGCGAATCGGATGCACCATTGTCGAGCAGGCGGGCCTCCACCTGGCGGAACTCCGTCTGCACGGACAATTCGCGCATGATGCGAAAGCGCGACACGCCCTCCAGCACGATGTTAAAGCGCCCGTCGTCGAGCGCCTCCACCTCGCCGATCCGGCCAAGACAGCCGATCTCGAACAGCGGCGCGCCCTCGCCCGGGCCCTGCGGCTGCACCATCCCGATCAGCCGGTCCCGCGCCAGCGCATCGGTGACGAGCGCGCGATAGCGTTTCTCGAAAATATGCAGCGGCAGTTGCAGACCCGGAAACAGGATCCCGCCCGCGAGCGGAAAGATCGAGATGCGCGCCGTTTCCATGTCGGACCGCATCCGCTTATCCGAACAGCAGGGTGGAAAGCCGCCGCCGCGTGGCCGCAACCCACGGGTCTTCCAGCCCGACTGCCTCGAAAATCTGCAACAGCTTCGTGCGCGCGGCGCCCTCGTTCCATTCGCGGTCGCTCTCGATCATGCGCAGCAGCGTGTCCGCCGCCTCGTCGCGCTCGCCTGCGGCAAAGGCGGCATTGGCAAAGGCGAATTGCGCATCCATGTCGGCGGGCCGTTCGGCCGCAGCCTTGCGGAAATTGTCGAGCTCCGCCGTATCGGGCGCGTCCTTGGCCAGTTGCAGCGCGGATTGCGCGCGTTCGATCGCCGGGTCCTTCGCCGTCTCCTCGTCGATCTGCGCGAGTGCGGCCTCGGCCTCGTTGATATGGCCGGCCTCGATCATCGCGCGGATGAGCCCGGCCTGCGCGCTCGCATTGTCGGGCTTCATCTCCACGATCTGCGCGAAAATGCCCATCGCGCGTTCGGCATCGCCGCCGTTGAGCGCGTTTTCACCCATCGCGATGAGCGGGCCGAGATCCTGCTCCGGCTGCTCTGCCGGCGCGCCGCCGGGCTGCACCGGCAATTGCTGCAAGATCTGGTCGAGCATCTGCTTCAGCTGCGATTCGGTGCGCGCGCTGGTGAGATCGGCGACCGGCTGCCCTTGAAACATGGCATAGACGGTGGGGATCGACCGCACCTGGAATTGCGAGGCGATGAACTGTTCCTCGTCGACGTTGAGCTTGGCCAGCACCACGCCCTTGTCCGCATATTCGGCGGCGACCTTTTCGAGCATCGGGGCCAGCGCCTTGCACGGCCCGCACCATTCGGCCCAGAAATCCAAGATGACGAGGCTGTGCATCGAGGGTTCGACGACATTGGTGCGGAACCGGTCCACCGCTTTTTGCTCTTCGATATTCAGGCCGGGGGTCGCCAAGGTGCATTCTCCTGTCGCGTGTTCGTTGTGCCATAATGTGGGATGACGTGGCGCTCTTTTAAAGCCTGAGCATTAATTGCGCGGCGATGTCATTTTCCGGTTGCAGGGGTATCGAACCGATGCTAACTGCGCGCCTCACCCCGGTCGGAAGGGCATCGACTTTCCGGCGCAGGCGTTCGAGCGGGCGTAGCTCAGGGGTAGAGCACAACCTTGCCAAGGTTGGGGTCGAGGGTTCGAATCCCTTCGCCCGCTCCATTTCTCATGCTTCCTTCGTCATGTTGCGCGTATTCCACGCGCCGCCTCTTTACGCGGCTGCGCGGCGGCGTCATGTATCGCTGCCACGATACACACCAGGAGGATGCCCGCCATGACCGATGCCCCCCAAGCCGACGCGGACGATGCGATCGTTCCGGTTCCATCGGCTGCGCGCCAGGGCACGGCCTGCGACGCGGCGGCCTATGCCGAGATGCATGCGCGGTCGCTGTCCGATCCCGATGGGTTCTGGCTGGAGCAGGCGGCGCGGATCGACTGGATCGACACGCCGGCCAAGGGTTGCGGCGCCAGCTTCGACCCGGTCGATATTCGCTGGTTCGAGGATGGCCGGCTCAATATCTGCTACAATGCGGTGGACCGCCATGTCGAGGCCGGGCGCGGCGACGATGTCGCGCTGATCTTCGAGCCGGATGCGATTGACGGGGCGGTGCGCCGCCTGACCTACGCCGAATTGCAGGGCGAGATCGTCCTGTTCGCCAACACGCTCCTCAAAATGGGCGTGAGCAAGGGCGACCGGGTCACGATCTACATGCCGATGATCGTCGAGGGCGCGGTCGCGATGCTGGCCTGCGCGCGGATCGGGGCAGTGCATTCGGTGGTGTTCGGCGGCTTTTCGCCCGATGCCATCGCCGGCCGAATCGAGGATTGCGAAAGCGAGTGGGTCATCACCGCGGACGAAGGGCTCCGCGGGGGCAAGACGATCCCGCTGAAGGCCAATGTCGACGCGGCGCTCGAAAAGGTTTCGGTGCGCGGCGTGCTCGTCATCCGGCACACCGGCGGCGATGTCGCGATGCGCGACGGGCGCGATCACTGGTACCACGATTATTCCGCCGGGCTGGACGATGAATGCCCGTGCGAACCGATGGCGGCGGAAGACCCGCTGTTCATCCTCTACACCTCCGGCTCGACCGGAAAGCCCAAGGGCGTCGTCCACACCACCGGCGGCTATGCCGTGTGGACCGAGACCACGTTCCGCTACGTCTTCGATTACCGGCCGGGCGAGGTGTACTGGTGCACCGCCGACATCGGCTGGGTCACGGGGCACAGCTATATCGTCTATGGCCCGCTGCTCAACGGGGCGACGGCGCTGATGTTCGAAGGGGTGCCGAACCATCCCGATCACGACCGGTTCTGGCAAATCGTGGACAAGCACGGCGTGAACATCTTCTACACCGCGCCGACGGCAATCCGCGCGTTGATGCGCGAAGGGGCCGGATATGTGGAGAAGCACGACCTCACCTCGCTCCGCCTGCTCGGCAGCGTGGGCGAGCCGATCAATCCCGAAGCATGGCGGTGGTATCACGACCATGTCGGCCATGGCGAGGCGCCCATCGTCGACACCTGGTGGCAGACGGAGACGGGCGGCATCATGATCACCACCCTGCCCGGCGCCCACGCGATGAAGCCGGGCAGCGCGGGCAAGCCGTTCTTTGGCGTGGCCCCGCAGCTGGTCGATAACGAGGGCGCGGTCCTCGACGGCGCGACCGAAGGCAATCTGTGCATCACGCAGAGCTGGCCCGGACAGGCGCGCACCGTTTACGGCGACCACGACCGTTTCATCCAGACTTATTTCAGCACCTATCGCGGCAAATATTTCACCGGCGACGGGTGCCGCCGGGACGCGGACGATTATTACTGGATCACCGGGCGCGTCGATGACGTCATCAACGTATCGGGCCACCGCATGGGCACGGCCGAGGTGGAAAGCGCGTTGGTTCTGCACGATACGGTCGCGGAGGCCGCGGTCGTCGGATACCCGCACGACATCAAGGGACAGGGCATCTATTGCTATGTCACCACCAATGCGGGCGTGACGGAGGACGATGCCCTCGTCGCCGAATTGCGCGCCCATGTCCGCCGCGAGATCGGGCCGATCGCGACACCCGACCATATTCAGTTCGCCCCCGCCCTGCCCAAGACCCGCAGCGGGAAGATCATGCGCCGCATCCTGCGCAAGATCGCGGAGAACGATTTCGGCGCGCTCGGCGATACGTCGACGCTCGCCGATCCGTCGCTGGTCGACGATCTGATTGCGGGGCGCGGCAACCGGGAAGGCTGAACCCGCGCTCAGTCCGATCCGAACAGGTCGCGGGTAAAGACCTTGCCCGCGACATCGGACAATTCCGCCGATTGCCGGTTCGCGACGATGACGTCGCATTGCGCCTTGAACGCGGAAAGGTCGGTCATCACGCGCGCGCCGAAGAATTCGGTGCCTTCGAAGGCGGGTTCGTAGATCACGACCTCGATGCCCTTCGCCTTGATCCGCTTCATGATTCCCTGGATCGAGGAATGGCGGAAATTGTCCGACCCCGCCTTCATGATGAGGCGGAAGATGCCCACCCGTTCCGGTTCGCGCGCGAGGATCTGTTCGGCGAGGAAATCCTTGCGCGTGCGATTGGCCTCGACAATGGCGCGGATGAGGTTTTGCGGAACGTCGGTATAGTTGGCCAGCAATTGCTTCGTATCCTTGGGCAGGCAATAGCCGCCGTAGCCGAAGCTGGGATTGTTGTAATGGTCGCCGATCCGGGGGGCGAGCCCAACCCCGGCGATGATCTGCCGCGAATCCATCCCGCCCGCCAGCGCATAGCTGTCCAGCTCGTTGAAGAACGCCACCCGCATGGCGAGATAGGTGTTGGCGAACAATTTGATCGCCTCCGCCTCGCGCGCATCGGTGAACAGGACGGGGATGTCGGTCTTTTCCGCGCCCTGGACGAGCAGGTCGGCAAAAACGCGCGCCCGTTCCGACCGTTCGCCGACGATGATGCGCGACGGGTTGAGATTGTCGTGGAGCGCGCTGCCTTCGCGCAGAAATTCCGGGCTAAAGATCACCTGCGGCGCGAGCAGCCGGTCGCGCACGTCATCGACGAAGCCGACGGGGATCGTCGATTTGATGACGATGGTCGCATCGGGATTGGTGCGGGTCGCCTGCGCGATAACCTGCTCGACGGACGAGGTATCGAACTTCCCCGTTTCGGGATCGTAATTGGTGGGCGTGGCGATCACCACGAAATCCGCGCCGCGCAAGGCTTCCTTCGCGTCGCATGTCGCGGTGAGGTCGAGCGCACGGCGCGCCAGAAATTCCTCGATCCGCGGGTCTACGATCGGCGAGCGCCGCGCATTCAGCATCTCGACGCGCTCTGCCGAAATATCGGTGGCGACCACCGCATTGTGCTGCGCCAGCAGGATCGCATTGGACAGGCCGACATAGCCGAGGCCAAAAACCGCAATCTTCATCAATCATCCTCAACCCTGATGCGCGCCGCGTGATCGAACCGCCCGGATCTGTCCGCATTGCCGCCGCCCGCCCCAATCCGGTAACAGGCCGCGCGCGTCAAGGCCATCGCGGCAGCAGCAGAACGCACGCCGGGTGCGTCGATGCGAAGGGCCGCCGGCGCGCGGCGGTCCGTGCGGAAACCTGGCACGGGGCAGGATGCTTCCGTTGTGCAGCACGTACCAGGCCATCATGACCCGGTCGCCAGCATCCGTCTTTGCTGTACCGCTTTCATGACGAATCTGCCGCGCCCCGGTACGCGCCGATACGACCTGCGCGAGGCTGGCCCCATGAGGATGACGGCGGCTAATTTCCCCCAGCTCCCGCGTGCGGGGAGAGCGCGGGCACGGATTGCTTCCGGCCGTTACGAAAGCGCCACGATCCCGTCGTGTCGATCTCCGAACCGTAAGGCCCCTTGCCGCATAGCCAGCCCTTCCATTCTCCCCCTGGAAAGCCACCACCCCCACCATCCGCTCAGCAGCGGTTGCCCCAAGCACCGGTCTTCCCGATACCGATCCCGACGGTGGTTTGACCAACGGCGTAGAGACTCCGCCGATGCCGTGATGATCGGGCACTGCGCGCGGCTCGACGAAGCCTTTGTTGCCACGCGCCTCGGGCCGGTCACGACGATGCCGCGGACCGCCTGCATCAACGGCTCGTAACGCGATCGGCCTTGGTCCGGGGGCTCGCTCCACGGCCCCGTGATACACACGGATGCATCCGGAACGTGGCGAGTTCTGCGAATATGAAATGGTGGAGCGGGTAGCGGGAATCGAACCCGCATAACCAGCTTGGAAGGCTGGGGCTTTACCACTAAGCTATACCCGCCCGCTCGATGCGGAGGCTTGCCACCGTTTGGCAGGCTTCGTCAACTGTGAGTTGCACGAATGCGCCGCGACATGCGCCGAACCGTGCCTGTGCCGGTCGATCAGCGCGGAAATTCGGTGCGCAGCCCCACCCATAGCGTTCGCGGCGTGCCCAGATCGACGCGCCCGTCCTGCGCCCGCGTGACGATCTCCTCATCGAACAGGTTTTCGCCGCGCAGCACGAGGCGGAACCGGTCGGAAAGCGCCACCGATGCAAACGCGTCGAGCGTCGTCGCCGCGGGCAGGATGTCGGTGTTGCGGTCATCCTCGAATCGCGCGCCTTCGTGCCGCAGCGTGGCGGACAACTCCACGCCGCGCACAGGGGTCACGCCTGCCGTCGCGCTGGCCGCGAATTTCGGCGTCTGCGCGGGGCGGAGACCGTCGAGCGCGGCACCGGCCCCGCTCGCCTCGTTCTGCGCATCGGTCCATGCCGCCGACAGCGCGAGCGAGACGATTTCGATCCCCGCCTGTGCGGTGAGTTCGAGCCCGCGTGCCACGATGGCGTCGATATTGCGGCGCTGGCGCAGATTGTCGCCGATGGTGACATTGGTCACCGCGTTTTCGAGCCTGTTGTCGAACGCCGTCAGCGACACGGCCCAAGACCGACCCGCCCCCCCCTTGCGAAAATCGAAACCGCCTTCGAACCCTTTCAGCCTTTCATTGCGAAGCGCGGCATTCGCCTCGGTCACGACCGGGAACACGACGAAGGGCCGGTAAAGTTCGTTCAAGGTGGGGAGCCGCAACCCGCTATAGGCCGCCGCGCGCAGTTTCAGGCCGCCGCCCGCATCGAACGCCGCCCCGCCACGCAGCGATTCCTGCCAACCCGCGCGGGTGGGATAGCGCGCATCGATGGTAAGCGCATTGGCGCCGTCGCGTTCGGTATAGAATCCGTCCGCGATCCGGTAACGGTCCACCCGCGCCCCCGCGGTCAGGACAAGCCGCCCGAGCCGCCAGTCATCCTCCACATAAGAGCCGAGATCGGTATTGCGCCCCCCCGCGCTCCTCCGCGCGGTCTGCGCCCCGGTGAAGGCGCTATACGCGTCCTCGCGCAGCTCGCCGTCCGCGATGCGAAGATCGGTGCCGATCCGAAGCGTGTGCGACACGCCGAGCGGCGGGCGCAGTTCCAGCTTTCCGCCAAGCCCGGTCGACGGCGTCGCACGCTGATCCAGCACGCGGGTGAAGCGCGACGACGAGATCACCACATTAGAAAAATCGCGCAATTGCACGTAACCCAGCGCATCGAAACGCCACGCCCCGGTACCGATGAAACGCAGGCTGAAATCCTGCCCCTGCGAGCGGCTGTCGGCGCCGTCGAAGCGGAGCGTGCGTGCATCGTCGAAGGCAGCGACGCGCATCTGCATCTCGACATCCGGGCTGACCGGCGCAACCCCGCGCAGCGCCAGCGACCAGCTGTTATAGGCCGCCCGTGCGCTTGCCGGCACGCGATCGGCGACGGGCGTGGTGAAAAACCCCGGACCGCTGTCCCACCGGCCCGACATGTCGATGAAACCGGCGCCGAGCCGGGGGGAGGCGCCGGCGTAGAGCTCGCTCCCGCCGCGGTCGTTCACGAATGCCCCGGCGCGCAGCGAACCTTTATCCTCGATCCCTGCGCTTTCGAGGGCGATCGTGCCCGCCACCGCGCCGGCGCCGAACGCGCCCGATCCGCCACCACGCACCACCGTCACCCGCGACAGGCGTTCGGGCGGAAGTGCGCTATAGGGGATATAGCCGAAGAACGGATTGGCCTGCGGAATACCGTCGAGCAGGACCAGGCTCCGGCTCGTGGCATTGCCGCCGAGCGCGCGCAAAGTCGCCCCCTGCGCCGAAGGGTTGGCGGCGCGGCTGTCGGAGCGGCGGAACTGCTGAAACCCCGCGACGCCTTGAAGCACATCCTCGATCCGGCCCGACGCGGCACGGTCCAGCGCGTCCCGGTCCAGCACCACGGTATCATAGGCGGTTTCGCCCGGCGTCGGATCGAGTCCGCGCCCGGTCACGATGATATCCGCGCGCGGGGGGACGTCCGCACGCGGGGGCTGCGTGCCCGGCGCGGCGGTTTGCGCCCACGCCTGGCCACCCCCCGGCGATAAGGCCATCGCCGCGGCGCAGAGGGTGGTACGAAGGAGCAGGGCTTTACGCGAAATGGTCATGCCCCGCCTGTGCGCCACGCGCAGCATGATGCGCAAGCCAAAGCGGGTTCAATCGATCCGGTAATCGATCGGGCGAAAGCTTCCGCCATTGCTGTCATAGGCGGAACAGGCCGTCATCCCGATGACCAGGCCCATCTTCGCGCGAAAGGCGATGTGATCGCCCGGCCTGCTGGTCGGCGGGAGCACGCGCAGGCGCCCCGTTTCCCCATCGACCGGCACGTTCATGAAACAGTTGAAGGCGATGGGGATGTCGTCCTCCCCGATCCCGAACGGGCGCAGCGCCTCCGCCAGATTGCCGAAACAGCCGCGATGCACGGGCTTGTCCATGTAAAAATGCGCGAAGGTCGCCGTGCTGCACGGCGTGAGCAGAAAATCATGGAGCCCGACCGTATCCTCCTCGATCTCGAGCATGACATTCGACCGATTCGAATAGAGCGCGTGCCCGGTGGTGAGCCGGATCGTTTCGGCATAATCGAGCGTCCGGCCCGACGATACGACCTCCGCCACGTCATGCGCGTTATAGGCAAGGAGGTCCGAAACCTGCTGCCCCTCGGGATCGATGACGGTCAGCAACTGGCCTGCTTCGAGGCGAAACCCCGTGCCGCTGCGCGGGGGAATGCGGGTCACGGCGCCGGTCATACGATGGACACGTCGGCCCGGTCCGGACGTGAGAACGGGCATTCCCAGTCGGCGGCAACCTCGCGCCCGGAATATTGGCGCGCCTCGCTGCTCTGCCCGTGGCGCGACAACATCGGATTGGCCGATCCGGCAAGCGCGATGTCGCGTTCGATGATGGTCTCCCGCATGGTTTCGTAGCGGCCCTGCTCGCGCAGTTGCTCGAACTGATCATGGAGGTTGAACACCATGGTGGGGTGCGAAAACCGCCGTGCGGGCCGGCTCGCTGCCGGATGCAGGCCGACGACGAAAAACGCCTCGCCCCCAAAGCTGAGCGAGAAATGCGGATCGTCGGGGTCCGCGCTGACCGAATGGTCGTGATCCTGCCCGCGCCAGGCATCCTTGTCCGAGAGCGACTGAATCCGCGACCACAGCGTGCGCTCGAACCCCTGCTCCGAAAGGGTGGGCACATCGCGGAAAATCACCGCGAGCGAGCGAAACGCCGGGCGGTCATTGGTTTCGCGGTCGGCGCGATAATCCCACGCCCATGCGAGCAAGGCCTCGTGAATGCGAAGATCATCCCATCCGCTTTCGATCGAGCGGGCGACGAGCACTTTCAGACACCCCCTGGCGAGCGCGGATTTCGCGCCGACGCACGGGAATTCCTGATCTTTTACGAATGCCTCGAACGATTCTGCGATGGCACCGTCCGACGCATTTGCGTTTTCAAACATCGACTGGTCCATGTCTTGCCGGGTGGAAATAGTTAAACGTGCCGGAACGTTCCGCGTTCCATCGGCCCGCCATGCGAAAAGGCCGCCCGGTCGCCCGGACGGCCTCTTTCGATTCGGATGAAGCGCGAGGGATCAGTGCTTCTTGTCGCGCCACACGTTCTGATACGCCATGTAGGCAAGGACCGAGGCGAAGATCAGGAACAGCACGACAGGCCACCCGGTCTGATGCCGCTGCTCCAGCTTGGGCTCCGCGGTCCAGGTCAGGAATGCGGACACGTCGCGTGCCATGTCGTCGATCGTTGCCGGCGAACCGTCGTCGAACGTCACCTGCCCCTCGCTCGTCAACGGCGGTGCCATGGCGAGGTTGAGGTTCGGGAAATACGGGTTGAAGTGCAGCCCGCTCGGCGTCGCGAAATCGGGGAACTCTTCGGCGAGGCTCTCGCCATCGACGGAGAAGGTCGCCGGATCGCGATAGCCGGTCAGCAGCGAATAGACATAGTTCGATCCGTCATGCCGCGCCTTGGTGATGAGCGAAAGATCCGGCGGAACCGCATTGTTGTTCGCCGCACGCGCCGCCACGTCGTTGGGATAGGGCGACGGGAAGTAATCGGTCGGCAGCGCGGGGCGCGTGGTCGCCTCACCCGTGGTCGGATCGATGCCGGGCACCTGCCAGGCGGCGGCCTCGGCCTTCACCTGCGCCTCGGAATAGCCCAGCGCTTCCAGATTGCGGAACGACACAAGCCGGAGCGAGTGACAGGCCGAGCAGACTTCCTTGTAGACCTTGTAGCCGCGCTGAAGCTGCTGCTCGTCGAAAGTGCCGAACCAGCCGGCGCTCTGCAAATCCGCATCGCGCGGATGCAGGTGGAAGACATGCTCTGCCGTTTCCTCCGCATCGTCCGTCGCCCAGGTGTAGGCGCCGACGATGAAGCTGTAGAGCAGGACGATGCAGAAACCTGCGCCGACGAGGATACCGATGATGCGGGCCATGTTACGCGTCTTTCTCTTCTCTCGTTCGGATCAGGCCGTCGCCGGACGGTGGGCACCATCGCCCGAGGCACCCAGCGGCACGGCATCGTCCGCGCCCGCCTTCTCGCCCAGCACCGCCTCGGTGATGGAATGCGGCAGGGCCTTGGGCTTCTCGATCATCGACACGATCGGCAGGATGATCAGGAAATGGGCGAAGTAATAGGTCGCCGCGATCTGGCTCAACATGACGAAGGGTTCCTCCGCCGGCGCACCGCCGCAGTAGAACAGCACCGCCATGCAGGGGATGAGGCCGAACCAGAAGAACTTCTTGAACAGCGGGCGATAGAGACCCGAACGCACGGGCGACTTGTCCAGCCAGGGCAGAAAGAACCATACCAGGATCGAGGCGAACATCGCGATCACGCCCATCAGCTTCGCCGGCATGAACAGGAAATCCTGCGTGAAGGCGCGAAGAATGGCGTAGAACGGCCAGAAATACCATTCGGGCACGATGTGCGCCGGCGTCGAAAGCGGGTTCGCCGGGATATAGTTGTCCGGATGGCCGAGGTAGTTCGGCAGGAAGAACACGAACGCCGTGTAAAGCACCAGGAACACCGCGAGGCCGAAGCCGTCCTTCGCCGTGTAATAGGGGTGGAACGGCACGGTGTCGCTCTCGGTCTTCACCTCGACGCCGGTCGGGTTGGACGAGCCGGGAATATGCAGCGCCCAGATGTGCAGGATCACGACGCCCGCGATCACGAAGGGCAGCATGAAGTGCAGCGAGAAGAAGCGGTTGAGCGCGGCATTGTCAGGCGCGAAACCGCCCAGCAGCCAGATCTGCAACGGCTCACCCACAAGCGGGATCGCGCCGAAAAGCCCGGTAATCACCTTCGCGCCCCAGAAGGACATCTGTCCCCAGGGAAGGACGTAGCCCATGAAAGCGGTCGCCATCATCAGCAGGAAGATGACCACGCCGAGGAGCCAGATCATCTCGCGCGGCGCCTTATACGAGCTGAAGAACAACCCGCGGAAGATGTGGATATAGACGACGATGAAGAAGAAGGATGCGCCATTGGCATGCGCATAACGCAGCATCCAGCCCCAGTTGACGTCGCGCATGATGTGTTCGACCGAATCGAACGCCACCAGCGCATTGGCGCCGTAATGCATCGCCAGCACGACGCCGGTGATGATCTGCAGCATGAGACAGAACCCGGCGAGCACGCCGAAATTCCAGAAATAGTTGAGGTTGCGCGGCACCGGATAGCCGGCGCCCACCGCGTTATAGACGAGGCGCGGAACCGGCAGCTTCTCGTCGATCCAGCGGGTCAGTCCGGTCTTCGGCTGATACTGCTTTGCCCAGGGAAAACTCATGGTGTCCTATCCTCAGCCGATGACAACCGTGGTGTCGGAGGTGAATTCATACTCCGGCACGACGAGGTTCAGGGGGGCGGGGCCTTTGCGGATGCGGCCTGCGGTGTCGTAGTGCGAACCGTGGCAGGGGCAGAAATAACCGCCGAACTCGCCCTTGTTCTCACCCTCGCCCGCGCCGAGCGGCACGCAGCCCAGATGGGTGCACACGCCCATGGTGATGAGCCAGTTGAGATGCCCTTCCGCGGTGCGGTCCTCCAGCGTTTCGGGATCGCGGAGCGAGGACGCGTCGACCGCCTCCGCCGCGGCGATTTCAGCCGGCAGCAGGTTGCGCACGAAAAGCGGCTGCTTGCGGAACACGGCCTTGATCGACTGCCCCGGCTCGATCGCGGAAAGATCGACCTCGGTGGAGGATTCGGCAAGCACGTCCGCCGACGGCGCCATCTGGCTGATGAGCGGATAGAGAACGGCAAGCGCGCCGACCCCGCCGAAACTGACCGCGGCGATCTCGATGAAATCGCGGCGGCGTACGCCGTTTTCTCCGTCGCCTTCGACCTTCGCGGTCACCGGTTCGGAATGTTCGACGGTCGCGTCTGCCATGCCTGACTCTGCCCTGCTCTGAACGTCCGGCAAGCGCGCCGGACATAAGAAAATTCGTGGATCGGAAGGCTGTCGGAACGTCCCCCTGTGACAGGTGGGGCCGCATGCACACGCATTCGGCCCGTCGCCGTCATGGGGCGCCTCATAGACAGGACGCGCGAATTTTCCAATAGGTTTTCCACCCGCCAATTTGCGTTGTTCGCACCCGCATCATGCCGGTGTAACCCGCCGCACCCCCGCCCCTTCGGGCCAGCCGGGCGCGCCAAAGGCCATCACCTTGAAAAGATCGCCCATCGCATCGGGTGCCGTCAAACGCTCCAACGCGGCCATCAGGCTGTCACGCGCGTGCGGATTCGCCTCGGCCAGCGCCTGCGCGCGCTGCCCCATGCCGAGCGCCATCAGGAACGCACCCTGGCTCGCCGTGCCGTGGAGGACGCATCCCGCCCGCTCCGCCGTTTCGATGAGCGCGGGAAAATCGACATGCGCGGTGATGTCCGCGCTCCCCGGCGCATCGAGCACATCCACCTTTTCATGCGCGCGCACGGCCTGAAGCGTGGAGCCGGTGCGGGGTGCGAGATGGCCGTAATCGATGGTCAGCATCGCGCCGCCCGCCTCGGCAATCGTGTTCGCAAGATCGCCGAGAATCGCGGCCGCAGCGGGATTCGTCTCGATCAGCGTGCCCTCCTCCGCATCATCATGACGCGGCGGCACGGCGGCATCCATCGGCCTGTCGCCCGCCAGCGTGACGAACGCATCGCCGTCCAGCCCCACCATGCGTTCGCGCCACCCCCGCCCCGTGCGCACCAGTTGCCGCATGGGGAGCGCGTCGAAAAATTCATTGGCCACGACGATCACGGGCCGGTCCGTCGGCAGCGCGGCGACATCCTCGTGAAACTGCGCATCGGGCACAAGCTCGGCCTGCTTTTCGCGCAAAACCGGCGACGCCTCGACAAGGTGAACCGTCGGCGAAAGCCCCGCCGCCCGGATCACGCGCAACGCATCGCGCGCCAGCGTGCCGCGCCCCGGCCCAAGCTCGACATAGGCGAAATCCCGCGCTTCGGCCCGGATGGTGAGGTCGGCGATCCAGCCGCCGATCATCTCGCCGAACATCTGGCTGATTTCCGGCGCGGTGATGAAATCGCCCGCGGTGCCGAGCGGATCGCGATGCGCATAATAATTCGCGTTCGCCTCCGCCATGTATTGCGCCACGGGAATCGGCCCGTGCGCACGGATCAACCGCCTGAGCCCCGCCGTGAGGTCGCCGCCATTTGCGTTGTCGCTCATCTCAAACCGCCCCGGCTGCGGCATCCCGGCGCGCGTCGGGCTGCTGTCCGAGCGCAGGCTTGCGCAAGGCCCGCACCACGAAGAACAACCCGATCGCGATTAGCGGCAGGGTCAGCCATTGCCCCATGGAAAGCCCCGTTTCGGCGGCGAATTCGGCAAGCTGCGCATCGGGTTCGCGGAAGAACTCCACGATAAACCGCGCAAAGGCGATGCCGGCGGTAAACGTCCCGACGAGCAAGCCCGGCCGCCAGCGCGCCCGCGTCATCCAGAACAGCGCAAGCATAACGAGAATGAGCAGCAACCCTTCGAGGCCCGCTTCGTAAAGCTGGCTCGGATGGCGGGGGAGCGGCCCGGCGCGGGGAAAGACCATCGCCCACGGCACGTCGGCGGGGCGGCCCCACAATTCGCCGTTCACGAAATTCGCCAGCCGCCCGAACATCATGCCGAACGGCACGTTGACCGCGATATAGTCGCACACGCGCAGGAACTGCAGCTGCCCTCGATGGCTGACCCAGGCGATCGCGGCGAGCACGCCGGCCACCCCGCCGTGAAAGCTCATCCCCCCGTCCCACAGGCGCAGCAGGTCCCAGCTCACCGTTTCCCCGCTCGTCCACCCGGTCCAGAGCGAGGGGTCGTAAAACGCCGCATAGCCGAGCCTGCCGCCCACGATAATGCCGAGCGTACACCAGAAGAACAGATCCTCCGCATGGCGCTGCGCCATGGGCGCGCCCGGCGCCTTCAGCATGCGGGACAGATGCCAGTACCCGACGAGAATCCCCGCAAGATAGGCCAGCGAATACCAGCGCAGGGTAAACCAGCCGAGTTCGATGCCCGGACGCAGGCCGAGATTTTCCCAGTAGATCGGCGCATCGTTCGCGGCGCTGGCCAATATCTGCAACACGGGCACGGCGGTTTCCTTCTTTGAATCGTGGCGGCCGCGCCGCTGTGGGCGCCCCTGCCGCGCGGCTTTTGGCACAGCGCGGGCCATGATGATAGGCCGCTTGGCGCCCCATTTGCGCAGCGTGGCACGAGGCGGGTGGAAACTCGCCCCGGTCGCACCGATATGTTAATCCCTGCCCGGATAAACCGCACATGTGCCCGGACAGGACTGTCCGCCCCGCCCCATTCGTGCACGAGGAAACACACTTGGCCCGCAGCCCGATACCCAGCCAGCGCCGCATCATCGACCGCCGCCGCGTCGTGGCGAAACTCGACGCGCTGATCGACGACATGGACACGCTCGACCGGCAGCCGCTCATCGCACTGCTGCGCTCGGCGCTGTCGGACGGGCGGGCCGAAATCGCGCGGCGGCTGGAGACGGAGCCATCCGCCGGGCACAAGGCCGCCGCGGCGCAGGCATTCCTCGTCGATCAGATCGTGCGCATCATCCACGACCACGTCATCACCCATGTCTATCCCGCCGCCAACCGGAGCAAGGGCGAGCATCTCGCCATCATGGCGGTGGGCGGATACGGGCGCGGCGAAATGGCGCCGCAATCGGACGTCGACATCGCGTTCCTCACCCCCATGCGCAACACGCCCTGGTGCGAGCAGGTGATCGAGGCGATGCTCTATTACCTGTGGGATCTGGGGCTGCAGGTCGGCCATTCGAGCCGGTCGATCGACGACATGGTCCGCATGGCGAAACAGGACCTCACCATCCGCACCGCCCTGCTCGAAGGGCGCTTCCTGTGGGGGGAGCAGGCGCTTTACGACGTCGCGAAGCAGCGGTTCTGGAACGACGTGGTGACAGGGTCGGAGCGTCAGTTCGTTTCGGAAAAACTGGCCGAGCGCGAGGCGCGGCACAAGCGCATGGGCGACAGCCGCTATGTCGTGGAACCCAACGTGAAGGAGGGCAAGGGCGGCCTGCGCGACCTGCACACGCTCTACTGGATCGGGAAATATATCCACCAGGTCCGCGAACCGCGCGAGCTGGTCGATGCGGGCCTGCTCACCCCGGCCGAATTCCGCGCCTTTCGCCGGGCGGAGAATTTCTTCTGGGCGGTGCGCTGCCATCTGCACACGATCACCGGGCGCGAGGAGGACAGGCTGACCTTCGACCTTCAACGCGAGGTTGCCGCCCGCATGAATTTCGCCGACCGCCCGGGCAAGAGCGCGGTCGAACGCTTCATGCATTACTATTTCCTGCAGGCAAAGCGCGTCGGCGGGCTGACCGGCGTGTTCCTCGCCCAGATGGAGGAGCAGTTCGCGAAGAGCCAGTCGGCAAGGCTCATGGCGAAGCTGACCGAAAAGCGGCGCAAGGTTCGCGGCTTCGTCATCGCGGGCGGGCGCATCACCGTGCCGGACGACGATTTCTTTGCCGAAGACCCGGTGCGGCTGATCGAGATATTCACCCTCGCGAACAAGGAGGGGGTGGAGGTCCATCCCGACGCGATGCGCATGGCCGACCGCGATTCGGGCCTCATCACCGGCAAGATCCGCCGCGACAAGCGCGCCAATGCGCTGTTCCTCGATTTGTTGTCGAGCGAGGACAATCCCGAACTCGCGCTGCGCTGGATGAACGAGGCGGGCGTGTTCGGGCGCATCATGCCCGAATTCGGCCGCGTCGTCGCACAGATGCAGTTCGACATGTACCACCATTACACCGTCGACGAACACACGATCCGCGCCATCGGAAAGCTCGCCGAGATCGAGAGCGGGGAGGTGGAGGAGGCGCATCCCGTTTCCACCGCGATCATTCCCAAGCTTCAGCATCGCCGCGCGCTTTATGTCGCGACGCTCCTGCACGATATTGCCAAGGGGCGCGGCGGCGATCATTCGGTGCTGGGCGCGGAAATCGCGAAGAAGGTCGGCCCGCGCCTGGGGCTGAGTGCGGAGGAGACGGGGCTCGTGTCCTGGCTCGTGCGCTATCATTTGCTGATGAGCGCGACCGCGTTCAAGCGCGACCTGTCCGACCCGAAGACGATCAACGATTTCGTCACCGAGGTGCAATCGCTCGAACGGCTGCGGCAATTGCTCGTGCTGACCGTGGTGGACATCGGTGCGGTGGGACCGGGCGTCTGGAACAGCTGGAAAGGACAATTGCTCGGCGAATTGTTCTTCGCGGCGGAGGAACGCCTGCGCCTCGGCTTCAAGTCGAACGGGCGCATGCACAAGATCGAGGCGCGCAAGGACGCCGCCCGCGAATTGCTCGCCGACGATGCGGAGCTGGTCGACACGGTCGGCGCGGCGATGCACGAATCCTACTGGATCGCGGAGAGCGAGGAGGTGATCGCCCGCAATCTGCGCCAGATGGACGCGATGGGCGAGGATCAGCTCTCCATCGAATGCCATTACTGGGAAGAGCGCGGTGCCACCATGGTCACGGTCGTCACGCCCGACCATCCGGGCCTCTTTTCGCGCATCGCCGGCGGCATCCACCTTGCCGGCGGGAACATCATCGACGCGCGCATCCACACCAATCGCAACGGGCGGGCGGTGGACAATTTCCTGGTGCAGGACCCGATGTGCCGCCCGTTTCGCGAGGAATCGCAGATCGCCCGGCTGACCCAGTCGATCCGCGACACGCTCGCCAACAAGGTGAAGCTAGTGCCGCAGCTCGCCGCGCGGCCGATGTCGCGCCCGCGCGCCGATGCGTTCGAGGTGCAGCCGCGCGTGACCTTCGACAATGACGCGTCGAATCGCTTTACCGTGGTGGAGGTGAACGCCCGCGACCGCCCGGCCCTGCTCAACCGGCTCGCCCGCGCCATGTTCGAGGCGAAGCTGCTCATCAATTCGGCGCATGTCACCCATTACGGGGAGCGCGCAGCCGATACGTTCTACGTCACCGACCTGCTCGGCGACAAGATCACGGCGAAGGCGCGGCTGGACGCGCTCGAAAAACGGCTGCTCGAGGCGGTGGAGGCGACGGAGGAGGCCGCGGGCTAGCGCGGGCGCCCCGGTTCAACCCGCCGCGCGCAAGCGTTCCAGCGCCCGCTCCTGCCCGATCAGCGGCAGCAGCGCGGCCATGTCCGGCCCGTGCCCCCGCCCAGTGAGCGCGAGGCGCAGCGGCAGAAACAGCGCCTTGCCCTTGCGCCCGGTCGCGGCCTTGAGCCTGCCAGTGAGCGTCTTCCACGCATCCTCGCCCCATTCGATTCCCTGCGCATCCTGCGCCGCTGCGGCGATAAAGGCGCGATCCTCGGCGTCGAGATCGGGCGCGGGCACCGGCCCGGTCACCACCTGCCACCAGTCCCCTGCATCGTTCAGCGTTTCGAGATTCGGGCGGATCGCGGCCCATGCGGCCTCGTCCATTCCTGTGGGCAGGCGATGCGCGATGGCGGCATAGTCCGTTTCGTGCAGGAGCTGTGCATTGATGCGCATCATTTCCGCCTCGTCGAAACGGGCAGGGGCACGGCCGAACGTGGCAAGGTCGAAGCCCGCCGCCATCGCGTCCAGCGAACGCATCGCAATGACCGCCTGCGACGTGCCGATGCGTGCCAGCACGGACAGCAACGCTTCGGGTTCCACGCCCTCCTCGCGCATTTCGTCCACCCCGGTCGAGCCCAGACGCTTCGACAGCTTGCCCTCCGCCCCGGTGAGCAGCGCCTCATGCGCGAAACGCGGCGGCGCGGCGCCCAGCGCAGCAAACATCTGCACCTGCACCGCGGTATTAGACACGTGATCCTCCCCGCGCAGCACGTCGGTAATGCCCATTTCGACATCATCCACCGCGCTCGGCAACATATAGAGCCAGGATCCGTCGGCACGGCGAATCACCGGGTCGGACAGGGCGGCGGGGTCAAAATGCTGGGCACCACGAATCGCGTCATCCCACGCGATCGGCGTGTCGTGATCGAGCCGGAACCGCCAGTGCGGGGCGATGCCCTTCGCCGCATAATCGGCATGGTCCTGCTGCGTGAGGTCGAGCGCGGCGCGGTCGTAAATCGGCGGAAGCCCGCGGCCGAGCAGGATCTTGCGCTTGAGCTCCAGCTCCTGCGCCGTTTCATAGGCGGCGTAGATCCGCCCCTCGGCGCGGAGCCGTTCGAACGCCGCCTCGTATATCTCCAGCCGCTGCGACTGCCGCGCCTCGCCATCGGCGGCGAGGCCGAGCCAGGCAAGATCGGCACGGATGGCATCGACGTGGCGTTCCTCCGAACGCTGCGCATCGGTGTCGTCGATGCGCAGCAGGAAGCGCCCGCCGTCCTTCCTGGCCAGCAGGAAATTGTGCAGGGCGGTGCGAATATTGCCCACATGCAGCCGGCCGGTCGGCGAGGGGGCGAAACGGGTGATCGTGGTCATGGCCGCTGCGTTAGCGCCGTTCGCCGCTTATTGCGAGCGGAGCGTGACCGTATGCCCGCCGCCTGAAATCCGCACGGCGCCTGTTCCCGACGGCTCGATGCTACGCGCCGCGTCGAGCACGTTTGCGGCATCCGCCACGCCGGGGGGAAGGCCGATCGGGCATGGGTGGGGCGCGGGCACCCCCGGGGAAGGAAGGTTCGTGGCCGCAATGGGCGGGTAGGCGCGGCGCTGCGTCCGAAAACGTCGGCCAGATACGACATAGCCCCACGCATAACCCGCGCAGGCCGGGCCCCAGCCAATGCTCGCACCATCGCCCACCATGACGGCTCCGGACGCGACCGCGCGGCCGTCGATCGCCGCAAGGCGCCAATGTCCGGCGAGCGTCGGGATTGCTTCGCTGGTGCGGGTCGTGTCGCCTCCGCCGCCATTCGTCTCGCCTGCGCCGGGACCGCAGGCGCTGATCGCGGCCGCCAGCAAGAGAGGCATCGCTCGCGTCCGCCGGGTCCGCACCGGCATCAGTCCTGCAACAACCGCTCCGCAAGGCTGCCGATCTCGTCCGGTTCCAGGATCCAGGTCCGCGTCGCGCGCCCTTCGCGAAACACCGGCTTCGTCAACAGGATCCGCGCATTCTCGCGCGCGTGCGGTTTATAGAGCGAATAATGCTTCGCACATTCGTAGATCACCCCGATGATCGGCGTGCGCCCTTCGAGGTCGATCATCGTGGCCGGCTGGTCACCGGGAATGTCGTCTATCGTGTATCGTTCCATCCCTCCTATCTTGGAGGCGGAACCTGGCTTGGCAAGATGCGGGCAAAACGAAACCCCCGCCGGACCGGCCGGCGGGGGTCTCGTGTTTCAGGAACGGGCGCGGGGATTATTCCGCGTCGTCTTCCTTCTCGTCCAGCTCGGCCTCGGACACCGTGCCGTCGTGGTCGGCTTCCTCGACATTGAGGTAGTCGCCCGCATCCGCGTCGGTGCCGTGGGTCTCACCTTCGACCGTGGCAAGCGGATCGTCGCCGATCGCCGCATCCTCGGTCTGGGCCAGCTCGGCCTCGTGTTCCTCGGCGGCGGTTTCCGCTGCGACCAGCGCTTCCTGCATCTTGCGATACTGAGCGCGCAGGGCGACATCGCGGCTGGTGGCCGCAACGCGCATCCGGTTCATGCCCGCGCCGGTGCCGGCGGGGATGAGACGGCCCACGATCACGTTTTCCTTCAGCCCGATCAGCGAGTCCTTCTTCCCCTCGACCGCCGCCTGCGTCAGCACGCGGGTGGTTTCCTGGAACGAGGCGGCCGAGATGAACGAACGCGTCTGCAACGAGGCCTTGGTGATGCCGAGAAGGATCGGCTTGCCCTCGGCCTTGGCCTGATTCTTGGTCAGCTTGGCGTTGTACTCCAGCATTTCCTCGTAATCGACCTGCTCGCCCGGAAGCAGCGTGGTGTCGCCGCCATTGGTGATCTCGACCTTCTGCAGCATCTGGCGAACGATCACCTCGATGTGCTTGTCGTTGATCTTCACGCCCTGCAAGCGATAGACTTCCTGAATTTCGTTGACGAGATATTCGGCCAGCGGCTCGATGCCGAGAACCTCCAGGATGTCATGCGGGTCGGGCGAACCGGAAATCAGGTTGTCGCCCTTCTTGACGAAATCGCCTTCCTGCACGTCGATCACGCGCGTCTTGGGGATCAGGTACTCGACCGGATCGCCCTCCTCCGGAACGATGGCGATCTTGCGCTTCGCCTTGTAGTCGCGGACGAATTCGATGCGGCCCGCGATCTTGGCGATGATCGAATTGTCCTTCGGCTTGCGGGCCTCGAACAGTTCGGCAACGCGCGGCAGACCGCCGGTGATGTCGCGGGTCTTGGCGGCTTCGCGGCTGGCGCGGGCGAGGATGTCGCCTGCCTCCACCTGCTGACCGTCATCGACCGAGAGCGAGGTGCCCGGCGCCAGCATGTAGCGCGCGGCCTCCGTCTCGTCCGACCCTTCGCCGAGTAGCGTCAGGCGCGGACGCATGTCCTCCTTCTTCGACCGGCCCTGGGCACGATATTCGGTGACCACGCGCTGGGCGATGCCCGTCGCGTCGTCGACCTGCTCGGCCATGGTCTTGCCATCGACGAGATCCTGGAACTTCACCACGCCCGACTGCTCGGTGATGATGGGAAGCGTGAACGGATCCCATTCGGCAAGGCGATCGCCCTGCTCCACCTTGGCGCCGTCCTCGTGCATCAGCGTGGTGCCGTAGGGCACGCGGTGCATTTCGCGCTCGCGCCCTTCGGCATCGATGACGACGATTTCGCCGCTGCGGGCAAGCGACAGGCGCTTGCCGCGCTTGTCCACGATGGACGGCATGTCGCGGTGATGCACCGTGCCCGCCGAAACCGCCTCGAGATGGCTGGTTTCGTTGAGCTGCGCCGCGCCGCCGATGTGGAACGTACGCATGGTCAGCTGCGTGCCCGGCTCGCCGATGGACTGTGCGGCGATGACGCCGACAGCCTCGCCGATGTTCACCGGCGTACCGCGCGCAAGATCACGGCCATAGCACGTGCCGCACACGCCCATCTGCGCCTCGCAGACGAGCGGCGAGCGGATCTTGGCGACCTGCACTTCGGCGGCCTCGATCTCGGTCACCATCGGCTCGTCGATCAGCGTGCCCTTCTTGACGATGACCTCGTTCGTCTTCGCATTGACCAGATCCTCGGCCAGCGTCCGGCCCAGGATACGTTCACCCAGCGAGGCGATCGTGGAACCGCCCTGAATGATCGCGCGCATTTCGAGCGCCTTCTCGGTCTTGCAGTCTTCCTCGACGATGACGCAATCCTGCGACACGTCGACGAGACGACGCGTGAGATAGCCGGAGTTCGCCGTCTTCAACGCCGTATCGGCGAGACCCTTGCGGGCGCCGTGGGTGGAGTTGAAGTATTCAAGGACGGTCAGGCCTTCCTTGAAGTTCGAGATGATCGGCGTCTCGATGATCTCGCCCGACGGCTTGGCCATGAGGCCGCGCATGCCGGCAAGCTGCTTCATCTGTGCCGGCGAACCACGCGCGCCGGAGTGGCTCATCATGTAGATCGAGTTGATCTGCGCCTCGCGCCCGTTCTCGTCCTTGGGCGTGGCCTTGATGCGGTCCATCATCTCGGCCGCGACCTTGTCGCCGCACTGCGACCAGGCGTCGATCGCCTTGTTGTACTTTTCCTGCCAGGTGATCAGGCCGTCCTGGTACTGCTGCTCATATTCGGCGACCTGCGCCTTGGTCTCCTCGATCATGCCTTCCTTGGTCTCGGGAATGATCATGTCGTCCTTGCCGAACGAGATGCCGGCCTTGAACGCGTTGGAGAAACCGAGCGTCATGATGGCGTCGGCGAACAGCACCGTGTCCTTCTGACCGGTGTGGCGATAGACCTGGTCGATGACGTCGCCGATTTCCTTCTTGGTGAGAAGGCGGTTGACGACCTCGAACGGGACGGTGTGCTTCTTGGGCAGGCACTCGCCGATGAGCATGCGGCCGGGCGTGGTTTCCACCCGCTTCATGTACTGCTTGCCCTTCTCGTCGGTCTGCGGAACGCGGGCCTCGATCTTGGTGTGCAGCGTCACCGCCTTCACCTGAAGCGCCTGATGCACCTCGGCCATGTCGGCGAACTTCATGCCCTCGCCCGGCTCGCCCTCGCGGTCCATGGACAGGTAATAAAGGCCCAGCACCATGTCCTGCGACGGCACGATGATCGGCTTGCCGTTCGCGGGGCTGAGGATGTTGTTGGTCGACATCATCAGCACGCGCGCTTCGAGCTGCGCCTCGAGGCTGAGCGGCACGTGCACGGCCATCTGGTCACCGTCGAAGTCGGCGTTGAAGGCCGAGCAGACGAGCGGGTGCAGCTGGATCGCCTTGCCCTCGATGAGCACGGGCTCGAACGCCTGAATGCCGAGGCGGTGAAGCGTCGGCGCACGGTTCAGCAGCACGGGATGCTCGCGGATCACCTCGTCGAGGATGTCCCAGACTTCCTTGCGCTCCTTCTCCACCCATTTCTTCGCCTGCTTCAGCGTCATGGACAGACCCTTGGCGTCGAGGCGGGCGTAGATGAACGGCTTGAACAGCTCGAGCGCCATCTTCTTCGGCAGGCCGCACTGATGCAGCTTCAGCTCCGGGCCGGTCACGATGACCGAACGGCCCGAATAGTCGACGCGCTTGCCAAGCAGGTTCTGACGGAAGCGGCCCTGCTTGCCCTTGAGCATGTCGGACAGCGATTTCAAAGGACGCTTGTTCGCACCCGTGATGACGCGGCCGCGGCGGCCATTGTCGAACAATGCGTCGACGGCTTCCTGCAACATGCGCTTTTCATTGCGGACGATGATGTCCGGCGCGCGCAGCTCGATGAGCCGCTTCAGGCGGTTGTTGCGGTTGATGACCCGGCGATAGAGGTCGTTCATGTCCGACGTCGCAAACCGGCCCCCGTCGAGCGGCACCAGCGGGCGCAGTTCGGGCGGAATGACGGGCACGACCTCGAGGATCATCCATTCGGGGCGGTTGCCCGAATCGATGAAGCTTTCCACGACCTTCAGCCGCTTGATGATCTTCTTCGGCTTCAGCTCGGACTTCGTCGTCCGCAGCTCTTCCATGAGATCGGCGCGTTCCTGCTCGAGGTCGAGCTCCATGAGCATGGTCTTGACCGCGGCGGCACCGATGTCGGCGCTGAACGCGTCCTCGCCATATTCGTCCTGCGCGTCGAGGAGTTCATCCTCGGTCAGCAGCTGGAACTTTTCGAGCGGCGTCAGGCCGGGTTCGACGACGATATAGCTTTCGAAATACAGCACGCGCTCGAGCTGCTTCAGCTGCATGTCGAGCAGCAGGCCGATGCGCGAGGGCAGCGATTTCAGGAACCAGATATGCGCGACCGGCGCGGCCAGTTCGATATGGCCCATGCGCTCGCGGCGGACCTTGGTCACCGTCACCTCGACGCCGCACTTCTCGCAGACGACGCCCTTGTATTTCATGCGCTTGTACTTGCCGCACAGGCACTCGTAATCCTTCACCGGACCGAAGATGCGGGCACAGAACAGGCCGTCGCGTTCGGGCTTGAACGTACGGTAGTTGATGGTTTCCGGCTTCTTGATCTCGCCGAACGACCACGAACGGATGCGTTCGGGCGAGGCCAGACCGATCTGAATCTGGTCGAAGGTCTCGGTCTTGGCGACCGGATTGGCGAATTTTGTCAGTTCGTTCATGTTTCAAATCCCTTGAGGGGAAAAATCCGTGGCGGCAGCGATAAGGATCGGGGTGCCTTGGGGCAGGTCCGCCGACCCGCCCCGTATCGCACCGCGCTTTTACTCCGCCGCGATCGACAGGCCGTCGTCGTCCTCGTCATCCCCGCCTTCGTTGAGCGAGGACAGTTCGACGTTGAGACCCAGCGACCGCATTTCCTTGACCAGCACGTTGAAGCTTTCGGGAATGCCGGCCTCGAACGTGTCGTCGCCCTTGACGATCGCCTCGTAGACCTTGGTGCGTCCGACCACGTCGTCCGATTTCACCGTCAGCATTTCCTGAAGCGTATAGGCCGCGCCATAGGCCTGCAGCGCCCAGACCTCCATTTCGCCGAAACGCTGGCCGCCGAACTGCGCCTTACCACCCAGCGGCTGCTGCGTGACGAGGCTGTAGGGACCGATGGACCGCGCATGGATCTTGTCGTCGACGAGGTGGTGCAGCTTGAGCATGTAGATATAGCCCACCGTCACCTGCCGGTCGAAGGGATCGCCCGTCCGCCCGTCATAGAGCGTAACCTGGCCCGACCCCGGCAGGCCCGCCTTTTCCAGCATCGCGGTCACGTCGCCTTCGCGCGCACCGTCGAAGACCGGCGTGCCCATCGGGACACCGTTCTTCAGGTTCGATGCCAGCTCGACCACTTCGGCGGTCGTCCGGTTCTCGATATCGTCATGATACTGCTCGCCATAGACGTCCTTGAGCTTCTCCACCACGGCGGAGGGCGGCTCGGACGCCTCGATATCGGGATTGGCCTCGCGCCAGTCGTTGAGCGCAGCGGTGATCTGCTGCCCCAGGCCTCGCGCCGCCATGCCGAGGTGCGTCTCGAAGATCTGCCCCACGTTCATGCGGCTCGGCACGCCCAGCGGGTTGAGCACGATGTCGACCGGGGTTCCGTCCTTGAGGAACGGCATGTCCTCCTGCGGCAGGATGCGCGAAATGACACCCTTGTTGCCGTGACGGCCGGCCATCTTGTCGCCCGGCTGCAGCTTGCGCTTCACCGCGACGAAGACCTTGACCATCTTGAGCACGCCCGGTGCGAGTTCGTCCCCGCGTTCGAGCTTTTCCTTGCGGTCCTCGAACTTGGCGGTGATCGCCTTGACGCTGTCGTCGTACTGCCCCTTGATCGCCTCGAGCTGCGCCTGGCGGCCATCGTCGGCCACCGCGAACTTGAACCAGTCGTGGCGTTCCACCTCGTCCAGCAGCTCCTCGGTGATTTCCTGCCCCTTCTTCACGCCCTTGGGCGCTGCCGAAGCGGTCTGGCCGATGAGCATGTCGCGCAGGCGGTTGTAGGTCGCGCGGTTGAGGATCGCACGCTCGTCCTCGCGGTCCTTGGCGAGGCGTTCGATTTCCTCGTTCTGGATCGCGCGGGTACGGTCGTCGATCTCGATGCCGTGGCGGTTGAACACGCGCACCTCGACCACCGTGCCGGCGACGCCCGGCGGCAGCTTGAGCGAGGTATCGCGCACGTCGCTCGCCTTTTCGCCGAAGATCGCGCGGAGCAGCTTTTCTTCTGGCGTCATCGGCGATTCGCCCTTGGGCGTGATCTTGCCGACCAGGATGTCGCCCGGATGCACTTCGGCGCCGATGTAGACGATGCCCGCCTCGTCGAGGCTGCGCAGCGCTTCCTCGCCGACGTTCGGGATGTCGCGCGTGATGTCTTCGGGCCCGAGCTTGGTGTCGCGGGCCATGACCTCGAATTCCTCGATATGGATCGAGGTGAACACGTCGTCCTTCACGATGCGCTCGGAGATCAGGATCGAATCCTCGTAGTTATACCCGTTCCAGGGCATGAACGCGACGAGGCTGTTCCGGCCCAGCGCCAGCTCGCCCAGATCGGTCGAGGGACCGTCGGCGATGATGTCGCCGGTTTGCACGACCTCGCCCACCTTCACCAGCGGACGCTGATTGATGCAGGTGTCCTGGTTCGAACGCTGGAACTTCTGCAGCGTGTAGATGTCGACGCCGGACTGCCCGGCCTCCACATCGCCCTGCGCGCGGATGACGATACGGGTCGCGTCGACCTGATCGACGATGCCGCCGCGGGTCGCCGCGATGGCCGCACCCGAATCGCGGGCCACGGTCTCTTCCATGCCGGTGCCGACGAACGGCGCCTCGGCCTTGACCAGCGGCACGGCCTGACGCTGCATGTTGGAGCCCATGAGCGCGCGGTTGGCGTCATCGTTTTCCAGGAACGGGATGAGCGACGCCGCGACCGAAACGAGCTGTTTCGGCGACACGTCCATGAGCGTGACCTGCTCGTTCGGGCTCATCACGAATTCGCCGTTCTGACGGGCGGAGACGAGCTCCTCGACGAAGGTGCCTTCGCTGCTCAGCTCGGCCGATGCCTGCGCGACGGTGTTCTTCTGCTCCTCCATGGCGGAGAGATACTGCACCTCGCCGGTGACCTTGCCGTCCACGACCTTGCGGTAGGGCGTCTCGATGAAGCCGTACTTGTTCACCCGCGCAAAGGTCGAGAGCGAGTTGATCAGGCCGATGTTCGGACCTTCGGGCGTCTCGATCGGGCAGATGCGGCCATAGTGGGTCGGGTGAACGTCGCGCACTTCGAAGCCTGCGCGTTCGCGGGTCAGACCGCCGGGCCCGAGCGCCGAAACGCGGCGCTTGTGCGTCACTTCGGAGAGCGGGTTGGTCTGATCCATGAACTGCGACAGCTGCGACGAGCCGAAGAATTCGCGCACCGCGGCCACTGCCGGCTTTGCATTAATGAGGTCGTTCGGCATCACGGTGGACACATCGACGCTCGACATGCGCTCCTTCACCGCGCGTTCCATGCGCAGCAGGCCGACGCGGTACTGGTTCTCGAGCAGTTCGCCCACCGAACGCACGCGGCGGTTAGCGAGGTTGTCGATGTCGTCGACTTCGCCCTTGCCGTCCTTGAGATCGACGAGCTCCTTCACCACGGCGAGGATATCCTCGCGGCGCAGCGTCGTGATCGTATCCTCGGCATCGAGGCCGAGACGCATGTTCAGCTTGACGCGGCCCACGGCCGACAGGTCATAGCGTTCGCCGTCGAAGAACAGCCCTTCGAACAGCGCTTCGGCGGTTTCCTTCGTCGGCGGCTCGCCGGGACGCATCACCTTGTAGATCGCCTCGAGCCCCATGTCGCGGTTCTCGGCCTTGTCGACCTGCATGGTGTTGCGGATCCACGGGCCGGTGTTGACGTGGTCGATGTCGAGCAGTTCGAGCCGGTCGACGCCGGCTGCGTCCAGCACCTCGAGATTTTCGGGGCTGACTTCCTCACCCGCCTCGATCCAGATGCGGCCGGTGCCCTCGTCGATCATGTCATTGGCGGCATAGCGGCCGAAGATTTCCTCGGTCGGGATGAGCAGATGCGTCAGGCCGTCCTTCGCCGCCTTGTTGGCGCCGCGCGGGCTGATCTTCTGCCCGGCGGGGAACACGACTTCGCCGCTGCTGGCATCGACGATGTCGAAGGCCGGCTTCTGCCCGCGCCAGTTTTCGGCGACGAACGGAATTTTCCAGCCGCCACCCTCGACGTCGCTGCTGCCGCGTTCCCAGGTCACGGTTTCATAGAAATGATGGAGGATTTCCTCCGCATCCATGCCGAGTGCGTAGAGCAGCGAGGACACCGGAAGCTTGCGCTTGCGGTCGATGCGGACATTGACGACGTCCTTGGCATCGAACTCGAAATCGAGCCACGACCCGCGATAGGGAATGACGCGCGCGGCAAACAGATACTTGCCCGAGCTGTGCGTCTTGCCGCGGTCATGGTCGAACAGGACGCCCGGCGAACGGTGCATCTGCGACACGATGACACGCTCGGTCCCGTTGATGAAGAACGTGCCGTTGCCGGTCATGAGCGGCATGTCGCCCATGTACACGTCCTGCTCCTTGATATCGAGCACGCTGCGCGCCTCGGTATCGGGGTCCACCTCGAACACGATGAGGCGCAGCGTCACCTTCATCGGCGCGGCATAGGTGATGCCGCGCTGGCGGCATTCGGTCACGTCGTACTTGGGCGGTTCCAGCTCGTAATGCACGAAGTCCAGCTCGGCCGTGCCGGCGAAATCGCGGATCGGGAACACCGAACGCAGCGTCTTTTCAAGGCCGGAGACATAGTCGATCGACGGGTCGGACCGCAGGAACTGTTCGTAGCTTTCGCGCTGCACCTCGATCAGGTTCGGCATTTCCACGACTTCGTGGATGTCGCCGAAGATCTTGCGGATGCGCTTTTTCGCGGTCGGACGGATGTCGCCATTCGCCGCCCCGTTCGGGGAAGAAGCCTGAGTCGCCATGAAGGATCGTGCCTTTGTCGCTTCGAGTTTAGCCGAGTCGCGCAAGGGCAGATTTGCCGCGCGACCGGTCGGAAATTTCGATGCACGGGGGAGATATCCGCAAACGACAAATGGCCGCAAAACCTCAGGGAATGCGCCCTTTCGGCGTTTCCCCGGCTTGCAGCCGCCGCGTCGATGCAGATGTCCCGCCGCCTCCATCCCGGGTCGGCCCCCGCGCAAGGGCCGCCTTGCTCGAAGCGTGCGGACAGCGCCCCCTATAGGCGAACGCCGCCGCCCTGTCAAAGCCGCAACCGCGCTCCGATTGACTATGCCGCGGCGCAAACCCATACACCCGCCGCCCGGCGATTGGCGGGCATTCGGGAGAGTGGCCATGCGTTTCATCGAGGGCTTTCGCTTCGCGCATCGCGAAAGCCTCGCGTTCGTCGCCGCCTGCCCGTTGCTCACCCTGATCCCCGTCGCGGCGGAAATGGTTCAGCATGCCGCCGAAATGCAGGGCGGCCTGTATGACAGCATGGCGCGTTTCCGCACGATGGAGGACGACGCCCTGCCGGTCGGCCTCGCCTTCGTGAAAGTGTTCGCGCTCAATCTCTCGACCTATTGGGTTATCCGTTTCCTGGCCGGCGGGCGCGATGCACGGGCGGCCCGCACGCTGGACCCGCGCGCCATCCGCCTGTTTGCCGTCGTCCTCGGTCTGCAGATGCTTCTTGCCGCGCTGGGATTGTTCGTGTTCACCGCCGATACGCCGGTGGGGACCGGTTTCTTCGTCTTTTCGCTGATCTTCGCGCCGCTGGCCTCGCGATTCGTTGCAGGTGCGCCGCTCGGCATCTGGATTGCGCCGGTAACCTCGATCCGCACGATGCTCCCGCATTTCATGTTCGCGGTCGGGTTTTCGATGCTGGCGATCCTGCCGTTGATGGGGGTGCATTATGCGCTGGGGATCGGGGCGGCTTTCATCGCGGGATCGCTCGGCAAATGGGCGTTGCTGATTGCCGATGCGCTGATCGTGGGCTGGTTGACGCCGGTGCTCGCGGCCGTGGTCTATGTCGTGGCGATCCGGCCCGGCCCGCTCGATCGCCGTCCGCATGCGGCTTGACATCGGCCGCCGGATCGTTAGAGGGCTGCGGCAGAGCGACGCGCCCGCAACCCGGGTGGCGCCGTTCATCCGTCCGAGACAGCTGGTGAGGGTTCCCCTCTTAATTTCCGGCCTAGACGGGGAAAAGAGTTTCTTTCGGCCTTTCCTTTTCGAAAGCGCCATTTCGCGCTCCGGCGCGCTCCTTCCCCCCTCAACGGACTCGCCCGCGTCGTTTCGGCGATGCGGACAAACGTAGCCGGTCGCGTATTCGGGTTTGCCCGGTCGCGGCCATTGTGAAGGAGTAAGCATGGATCGTTCGCAAAAAACCGATGCGGTCGCGCAGCTCAACGCAACCTTCAACGAGGTGGGCGTGGTGGTCGTCACCCGCAATCTCGGCCTCACGGTCGCACAGTCGACCGACCTGCGGCAGAAGATGCGCGAAGCCGGCGCAACCTATCAGGTGGCGAAGAACCGTCTTGCCAAGCGGGCCATCGAGGATACCGATTATACCGGTATCGCCGATTACCTGACCGGCCCCACCGCGCTGGCGACCTCGGTCGATCCGGTTGCGGCGGCAAAGGTCGCCGTCGAATTCGCCAAGACCAACGACAAGTTGGAAATCGTCGGCGGTTCGATGGGTTCGCAGGTTCTCGACGAAGCAGGCGTGAGGTCGCTGGCCTCGATGCCGAGCCTCGACGAACTGCGTGCAAAGCTTGTCGGGCTGGTCAACGCCCCGGCGACGAAGATCGCCCAGCTGGCCAATGCGCCAGCAGCGAAGCTCGCCCGCGTGTTCGGCGCATATGCCGCCAAGGACGCCGCGTAAGACGTTTTCGAAACCGTATAAAGCGCCGCGGCCCCGGCCCGGCGACAGATGAAAATTGGAGTGATTTGAAATGGCCGATATCCAGAATCTCGTCGACGAACTGTCGAAGCTGACCGTCCTCGAAGCCGCCGAACTGGCGACCGCTCTTGAAGACGCATGGGGCGTTTCCGCCGCTGCCGCCGTTGCGGTTGCCGGCCCCGCCGCCGGTGGCGATGCCCCGGCCGCCGAAGAGAAGGACGAATTCGACGTCATCCTGACCGGCGACGGCGGCAAGAAGATCCAGGTCATCAAGGAAGTCCGCGCCATCACCGGCCTGGGCCTCGCGGATGCCAAGGGTCTCGTCGAAGGCGCGCCCAAGCCCATCAAGGAAGGCGTGAACAAGGCGGAAGCCGAAGAGATCAAGAAGAAGATCGAGGAAGCCGGCGGCACCGTCGAGCTGAAGTAAGCCTCACCGCTTACGGATCGATCCTTCACCGGATCACCAAGGGAAAGGGCGGCCTCGCAAGAGGTCGCCTTTTTTCGTGCGCGGTTTTGCGGGCAATGCGCCAGCTCACGCACCCGGCCCCTCACGCATACGTCAATTGCGGGTGACGCGCGGCGCCAAACCGGTTACGCCATGGGCAAAGGGCCGGAACGGGCCGCAAAGGGGAAGAGCCGATGATTACCGTGCACCATCTCGAAAACTCGCGTTCGCAGCGCATCCTCTGGATGCTGGAGGAGCTCGGCCTCGCCTATGACATCGCGCGATACGAGCGCGATCCGAAAACGATGCTCGCCCCGCGCGCACTCAAGAAAGTGCACCCGCTCGGCAAATCGCCGGTCATCACTGATGCAGACAATGGCCGCACGATTGCCGAAACCGGCGCGATCGTCGAATATTTGATCGAGAAGGCGGATGGCCGGCTGCGCGCCCCGGCGGATGAGGATCAGCGCCTGCGATACCGCTTCTGGATGCATTATGCCGAGGGGTCGCTGATGCCGCCGCTGTTCCTGAAGCTGGTGGTGTCGAAAATCCCGATCATGGGCAAGATCGCGATGAAGCGGCTTCAGCCGATGATCGACGTGCACCTCGACTATATCGAGGACGAGCTGGGCAAATCGCCCTGGTTCGCGGGCGAGGAGATCACCGGCGCCGACATCATGATGAGCTTTCCGCTGGAGGCGGCGGCATCGCGGGCGGGGCTCGACAATGGCCGGCCGCATACGATGGCATGGCTGGACAAGATCCACGCCCGCCCGGCCTATCGCACCGCGCTTCAGAAGGGCGGCCCTTACGCCTACGCCTGAAGCCCTGCGCCCAAAGGGAACGCCGCGCGCCTAGATCCGCCAGTTGAGCCGGGCGCCGATCATGTCGATGCCGGGGTTCTGCTCCCTGTCGAAAAGGCGGGCATGGCTGACATGCATCCAGCTCGCCTCGATCGAGAGCGCGTCATTGAGTTGCGTGCCGACCGCGATCTCCGGCTCGAACAGCACCCTGCTGCCGAGATCGAGCCGGCGACCATCGGCCCGCACCCGGCGTTCCGGTCCATCGTGCACGACGAGGCCGATGCCGGGCCGCACATAGACCGGCCCCTTGCCGATCTTCCAGCTCAGCCCGCCGCCGGCAAAGCTGGTGTCGCCATCGAGATTGACCGACGCCACGACATAGGGCGACGGGCTCCCGATGAAGGACAGGGCCTCTTCGCGCGCGAAACGGTATCCACCGGCGATATCGACCCCGCCCTCCCCCGTTTCGAGAGTGAAGGGCGTGTCGACCGCATGGGCGTACACCCCGGCGTAGAGTTCCTGCGCCATGGCGGGCTGCGCCGCGGTCAGTGCCGCGAGCGCGAGGGCGGTGCGGCGCACGAAGGCTGTCGGAGTGATGCGGGCAATATCCATGCGTTGCTCCCTAGATCGGCAATGCTTTCGCCTGTCTGACTGTCCGAGGCGACCATACGGCCCCTTGGTGTCCGAAACGGCCCGGCGCGGCGGAAAGAGCGAGATGGGGGAAACGCCCCCTTTCGCTCGGCGGCGCTTTGCCATAGGCGGCGCGCATCCATGGCCGCACTGCTCTCCCCTCCCATGCGCGACGAATTGCGCGAATCGACCCGGCTCGCCGCGCCGCTGGCCGCGGCGAATCTGTTGCAGATGGCCGTCTATGCCATCGACGTCATCTTCGTCGCCCGGCTCGGCACCGAACAGCTTGCCGCCATCACCTTGTCGACCAGCATTTACGGGCTGTCGCTGTGGTGCGCGATGGGGCTTGTCGGGGCGGTCGCGCCGCTGGCCGCGTCGGCGCTGGGCCGGGGGCGGCACGCGGTGCGCGAGGTGCGCCGTTCGATCCGCATGGCGCTCTGGGTGGCGACGCTCGCCGGGCTGTTCATCATGGCGCTGTCCTTTGCGGGACAGCCGATCATGCGCGTCACCGGGCAGCCGGCGGCGGTCACGGCCTTCGCCGGCGAATATCTCACCGTGGTGGCGTTCGGCGCGGTGCCCGCGGTGGCGGCCGCGGTGCTGCGCATCTTCGTGTCGACGCTGGGCCGTGCGGCGATCGCGACATGGGTCACGGTGTTTGCCTTGTTCGTGAACGGGCTGGGCAACTGGCTGCTGATCTTCGGGAACTGGGGCTTTCCGGAACTCGGCCTGCGCGGCGCGGCGCTGGCCAGCGTCATCACCGCGCTCGCCACGCTCATCGCCTATGTCCTCATCATCCAGACGGACCGGCGCATGCGGCGCTATTATTTGTTCGGGCGTCTGTGGCGGGCGGACGTGGTGCGGCTGCTCGACATCTGGCGGATCGGGCTGCCCATTGCGGCGATCACCATGGCGGAGGCGGGCCTGTTCTCGAGCGCCGCGTTCCTCATGGGCGCGCTGGGCGAGCTGGAGCTGGCGGCGCATACGGTCGCGCTTCAAATTGCGGCGCTCGCGTTCCAGGTGCCGTTCGGCATCTCGCAGGCCGCCACGATCCGCGTTGGCCTGCATCACGGCCGGGACAATCGCGGCGGAATCGCGCTGGCCGGGTGGGCAGGGCTGATCCTCGTCACCGGGTTTGCGGCGGTGTTCGTGCTGGCCATGCTGACCATCCCGCGGCTGCTGCTGTCCGCCTATATCGACGTGAACGATCCGGCGAATGCGGGCATCGTGTCGCTCGCCATCGGATACATGGCGGTGGCCGCCGCGTTTCAGCTTGCCGACGGATACCAGGCGATGGGCGCGGGACTGCTGCGCGGGCTGGCCGATACGCGCGTGCCGTTCCTGTTCGCGCTCATCGGGTACTGGCCATTCGGGTTCGGGACGGCATGGGTGCTGGGCTTTCACACGCCGCTGCGGGGTACGGGGGTGTGGATCGGGCTGGCGGTCGGGCTTTCGGTGACGGGGGTGATGATGCTTTGGCGCTGGCATGCGCGCGACCGGCTCATCCTCGATCGACCGGCGGCGGGCTGAAAAAATCGCCCGGAAATCGGGGCCGGACGTGACGAGACGTGGCCTGCGTCGGGCCGGCTGAAATTTGTGAAAATTTGCGTGTTCTCGTCCCTTGACGCGTGCCGTCGTCCGAACCATATGCGCGGCACTGGCACTCAGCATAACAGAGTGCCAATCCATGTTTCATCCATAATGGAAGAGGGCACAACTATGGCATTCCGTCCGCTGCACGACCGCGTTCTGGTCCGTCGCATCGAAGCCGACGAAAAGACCGCCGGCGGCATCATCATCCCCGACAGCGCCAAGGAAAAGCCGAGCGAGGGCGAAGTCGTCTCCGTCGGTTCGGGCGCGCGTTCGGAAAACGGCACCGTCACGCCGATGGACCTGAAGGCAGGCGACCGCGTATTGTTCGGCAAATGGTCGGGCACCGAGGTCAAGGTCGACGGCGAAGACCTGCTCATCATGAAGGAAAGCGACGTTCTGGGCGTGATCGGCTGATCCACGCCGCCGCTTTCCTGCACCCCATCATAATTCCCAAGAGGAGATAATCTCATGGCAGCCAAGGATGTGAAATTCTCGCGTGATGCACGCGAACGCATCGTCAAGGGCGTCGACACGCTCGCCAACGCCGTCAAGGTCACGCTGGGCCCCAAGGGCCGCAACGTCGTCATCGACAAGAGCTTTGGCGCGCCGCGCATCACCAAGGACGGCGTCACCGTCGCCAAGGAAATCGAACTCAAGGACAAGTTCGAGAACATGGGCGCGCAGATGATCAAGGAGGTCGCCTCCAAGACCAACGATCTGGCCGGCGACGGCACCACCACCGCCACCGTCCTGGCGCAGGCGATCGTGCGCGAAGGCATGAAGTCGGTCGCCGCGGGCATGAACCCGATGGACCTGAAGCGCGGCATCGACACCGCGGTCGGCAAGGTCACCGAGAACCTCAAGAACCGTTCGAAGGACGTTTCGGGGTCGAGCGAGATCGCCCAGGTCGGCGTCATCTCCGCCAATGGCGACCGTGAAGTCGGCGAGAAGATCGCCGAAGCCATGGACAAGGTCGGCAAGGAAGGCGTCATCACCGTCGAGGAGGCCAAGGGTCTCGAATTCGAACTCGATGTCGTCGAAGGCATGCAGTTCGATCGCGGCTACCTGTCGCCCTACTTCATCACCAACCCCGACAAGATGACGGTCGAGCTGGACAATCCCTACATCCTCATCTTCGAAAAGAAGCTGTCGAACCTGCAGGCGATGCTCCCCATTCTCGAAGCGGTCGTGCAGGCGGGGCGTCCCCTCCTCATCATCGCCGAGGACATCGAGGGCGAAGCGCTCGCAACGCTGGTCGTCAACAAGCTGCGCGGCGGGCTCAAGGTCGCGGCCGTCAAGGCACCGGGCTTCGGCGATCGCCGCAAGGCCATGCTGGGCGACATCGCCACGCTGACCAATGGCGAGATGGTGTCCGAGGATCTGGGCATCAAGCTTGAGAACGTCACGCTCAACATGCTGGGCAGTGCCAAGCGCGTCACCATCGACAAGGACAACACCACCATCGTCGATGGCGAAGGCGACGAAGCGTCGATCAAGGCACGGGTCGAGCAGATCCGCGCGCAGATCGAATCCACGTCGAGCGATTACGACCGTGAAAAGCTGCAGGAACGTCTGGCCAAGCTCGCCGGCGGTGTTGCGGTCATCAAGGTCGGCGGCGCGTCCGAGGTCGAGGTGAAGGAACGCAAGGACCGTGTCGACGACGCGCTCCACGCCACCCGCGCCGCGGTCGAGGAAGGCATCGTCCCGGGCGGCGGTACCGCGCTGCTCTACGCCACGAAGGCTCTCGAAGGGCTCAAGGGCGAGAACGACGACCAGACCCGCGGCATCGACATCGTGCGTCAGGCGATCCTCGCCCCCGTGCGTCAGATCGCGACCAACGCTGGTCACGACGGCGCCGTGGTTTCGGGCAACCTCCTGCGCGAAAACGATGAGACGCAGGGCTTCAACGCCGCGACCGACACCTATGAAAACCTGGTCCAGGCCGGCGTGATCGACCCGACCAAGGTCGTGCGCACCGCGCTTCAGGATGCGGCATCGGTGGCCGGCCTGCTCATCACCACCGAGGCAGCCATTGCCGACACGCCCGAGGACAAGGGCGCGGCCGGCGGCGGCATGCCCGACATGGGCGGCATGGGCGGAATGGGCGGCATGGGCGGCATGGGCGGCTTCTAAAGCCTGCCATTCCGCACCGTCCACGCGACGTTGCGAACGGGGGCCGGGGGCATTCGCCTTCCGGCCCCTTTTCCTTGCGCAGGAGCGACCCGCATTCAGAGCGCCGGGCCCGGACCCGAAGCGGGTCTCGCGCGTTGAGGCAGTAGAAGACAGAACACGAACACCGGGATTCAAGAATATGCGCCTTCCTCACAAAGCTCATCTTGCCATTGTCGACGGGACTCGTTTCGTGCTGATGCGCAATGATGGTTCGCCCGACGAGCCCAAGCTCAGCGAGCAGGCGAAGCCCGATCTCGACCCGACCAATTTCAGCGCCGGGGTCAAGCATCAGGACGATGCCGGGCAGCGCACCGGCGCGACCGATCTCAACGAGCTGGCCCATGCCGCCGCCGTTGCCGACTGGCTGAACCGCGCCGCGCTCGACAAAACGATCGAGACGCTGGCCATTGCCGCCGACCCCAAGACGCTCGGCGAGATGCGCCGCCATTATCACAAATCGCTGGAGGCGATCATCATTGGCGAGGAAGCCAAGACGCTGACCGGCGAAACGACGGAGCGCATCGAGAAGACGCTCCTTTCCGCTTGACCCAGAAAGACGACACCATGCGGCTCGATCTGCCCGCGATAGGCTATGCCGTCTATCGCCCCCGCCCGCTTGGCAGCAAGGGCAAGCCCCTCGCCACGCGTCGCGATGCGCCAGGGGACAAGGACCGCGCGGACGCGCACGGCGAGCACCGGCCCGCCCGTTTCGCCCTGCGCGACCGCACCATGGCGCAGCACGAGGCGACCGAGGCGGCCTTTGCCCCCTTCGATCTTTCGCGCGAGGATCATTACCGCGCCTTCCTCGCGGCGCATGCGATGGCGCTGCCGGGGCTGGAACTGGCGGTGACGGGGCGCGGCTGGCCGCAATGGACGCCGCGCTTTCCGCAACTGGCCGACGATCTCGCCGCGCTGGGCGCGTTCCTGCCCATGCCGATCATCGCGTCGGATGCGCGCGGCGCCGCGGCATGGGGCGTGCAATATGTCATCGAAGGCTCGCGGCTGGGCGGCCAATTGCTCGTCCGGCAGGTTCCGGACGGGCTGCCGACGCGCTACCTTTCGCCGCCTGTCGACCACGGCGCCCGCTGGCGCGCGTTCTGCGACGCGTTCGATGCCGAAGCGTCGCAGCATGGGCCGGATTGGTTGGACGAAGCGTCTGATTCTGCTATAGAAACATTTCAACATTTTCGGCGAGCCGCGCAGGCCCTGTCGGAGGACCTTTCTTGAATGAGATGACTATGGATCTGGCCGAGGTCGATCTTACCAATTGCGACCGCGAACCGATCCACATCCTGGGGGCGATTCAGCCCTTCGGATTCCTCCTCGCGACCAGCGCCGACTGGATCGTGCAGCGCGCCGCCAACACCGCTCCCTTCCTCGGCAAGGATACGGACGCGCTCATCGGCGAAACGCTGACCGACATCTTCATGCCCTTCGCGATCAAGCAGATTCGCCGCCGGGTCGTGATGCTGCGCACCGAGGACGCGGTGGAGCGCATCTTCTCGCTGCAACTGCGCGAGGATGACCGCAAGTTCGACGTCGCGGTGCACTTCTCCGGCGACCAGCTCATCATCGAATGCGAACCGGCAACAGGCGACGAGCTCGAAGTCTCCTCCACCGTGCGCAGCATGATTCAGCGGATCGACGGGGCGCCGACGCTCAACGCCCTGCTGCGCGATGGCGCGCGGCAGTGCCGGATGCTGACCGGTTTCGACCGGGTCATGGTGTACCGCTTTGCCGAAAGCGGCAGCGGCGAGGTCGTGGCCGAGGCGCTCGAAAACGGGATCGACAGCTTCATGGGGTTGAATTTCCCGGCGACCGACATCCCGCAACAGGCCCGCCGCCTTTACGTGCGCAACACGTTCCGGATCATCTGCGACGTGAACGAGCCGTCCGTCGCCATCGAACCGCGCGATCAACCATCGGTCGATCTTTCGCTGTCGCTGCTGCGTGCGGTGTCGCCGATCCACATCGAATATCTCAAGAACATGGGCGTGTCCGCCTCGCTGTCGATCTCGATCATCGTCGACGGCAGGCTATGGGGTCTGTTCGCCTGTCACCATCACGAACCGCGCCTGCCCAGCTTTGCCGAACGCAGCGCCGCCGAGCTGTTCGGGCTGATGTTCTCCCTCGTCCTTGAACGCAAGCTGCGCGCCGAGGAAATGGCGTATGAGGACGAGGCCCGCAAGGTTTCCAACCGGTTGATGTCCGCCGCCGCGCGCGACAATGACCGGCTTTACGACGCCGACTGGATCGGCGAGATCATGCTGGACGCGATCCCCGCCGATGGTGTCGGCGTGATGGTCGACGGCGAAGTCTCGATAAGCGGGATGACACCGAGCGAGGAGCAGTTCAGGCAGCTGATCGGCGCACTCAACCAGAATTCCAAGAGCGAGGTGATCACCACCACGCGCATTTCCGAAATCCTCGACGAGGCGCGCGAATACGAAGGGCGCGCGGCCGGCATGCTCGCCGTGCCGATCTCGCGCCGGCCGCGGGACTATGTCGTGATGTTCCGGGCGGAGCAGCTGCGCTCGGTCCGCTGGGCCGGCAATGCGGAAAAAAGCGTCGAATACGGACCCAACGGCCCACGCCTCACCCCGCGCAAGAGTTTCGAGGAATGGTCCGAACTGGTCCGGGGCGAGGCGCGCCCGTTCACCCCGGCGCAGATCCGCATCGCCAATTCGCTGCGCACGACATTGCTGGAAGTCGTGCTCCGCCTCACCGAAGCGGCGAGCGAGGAACGCCGGCAGGCGGGCGAGCAGAAGAACCTGCTCATCGCCGAACTCAACCACCGGGTGCGCAATATCCTCGCGCTTATCCGCGCGCTCGTCGGGCAGACCGGGCGCGAGGCGGACGATATTCACAGCTTCACCCGCACGCTCGATTCGCGGATTCAGTCGCTCGCCCGTGCGCACGATCAGCTGACCGCGGATCAGTGGGGTCCGGCCCATTTGCGCGACCTGATCACGACGGAGGCCTCGGCCTATCTCCACGGCCAGGCGGAGCGTATCGAGATGGTCGGCCCGGAGGTGACGATCACGCCGGACGGATTCACGGTCATGGCGCTCGTCGTGCACGAGTTGACCACCAATTCGACGAAATATGGCGCGTTGAGCGACAGCGGCAAGGTGTGCGTCGAATGGCGGATCGAGGATGACGGCGCGCTGCTCGTCGACTGGGTCGAAAAGGGCGGGCCGGCGGTCATGCCGCCCAAACGGCGCGGTTTCGGCACGACCATCATTTGCGATTCGATTCCGCACGAGCTCGGCGGCGACGCCGAGGTGCATTATCGCACCGCCGGGCTGGAGGCGCAGTTCCGCATTCCCGCCCGCTACGTCGACAATGCCGAACCCTCGCGCCAGGGTCCGGCGCGACCGTCCTATTCCAGCGATGCGGGCAGGGCGAATATCGCGGGCAAGCGTATCCTCCTGGTCGAGGATAGCGCGCTGATCGCGCTCGACGCGGAGGACAAGCTCATCGACCTCGGCGCAAGCGAGGTCGTCCTCGCCGCGAGCAACAAGGCCGCGTTGCGCGCGATCGAGGCGGATGACATCGACATCGCCATGCTGGACTTCAACCTTGGCCGGGAAACCAGCACGCCGACGGCGGAACGCTTGCGCGATGCGAAGATTCCCTTCATCTTTGCCTCGGGTTACGGCGGAGAGGACACGGTGCCGGTCGAGTTTCGCGGCGTTCCGATGGTCGTCAAACCCTATGCCGCCGATCAGATATTGCAGGGATTCGCACAGCTTGGCTCCAACGATGAATAGACTGCGCCGCGCATGGGCGGCGGCATTCGCCGTCTTTTTCGCCACGTTCGCCTTTCCGGCGTTCGCGGCGGTGACGGTCCATTTTCAAAGTTTCGACGGATCGGTGCTTTTCGGGCGCTATCCGCACACCTTCGTCGTCATGGAAGGCACGCTCGACGCCACGGGGGAGCGGATCAACGAGAATTACGGCTTTACCGCAAGATCGGTCACGCCGGCTGTCCTGCGCGGGCCGGTCGAGCATATGATCTATGTCGAGAAGCAGAAATATGTCGAGGAGACGAACCGGCATATCTCCATCACGGTGGACGATGCGACCTATTGGCGCATCCGCCGCGAAGTCGATGCGTGGCGCAATATCGAGGGCGACGGATACGACCTCAACCGCCGCAATTGCATCCATTTCGTCGGTGCGATCGCGCGGATCGTGGGCGCCGACGTGGACTATCCGTCCAGCCTCCTGCGCAGGCCGAGGGCGTGGCTCAACCGCGTGGTCGCGCGCAATCCGCAATTGCACGGGCGTCAGTTCGACTGAACCTTAACGGGGGGCGTGCGCGCCGCCTATCGCGGTCCGAAGGCGTCCCGCATGGCGATGATATGCCGCGCCTGTTTCAGATGCGGCATGTCGAGCATCTTTCCATCGAGCGCGACGACCCCGGCATCTGGCTCCGCATCGAAGGCCGCCACGACCGCCTCGGCATGGGAGATTTCGTCGGCAGACGGGCTGTAGGCCTCGTTGATCGGCTCCACCTGCGCGGGATGGATCGCCATCCGGCCCGCAAACCCCTCACGCCGGGAGGAAAGCGAATCGGCCCGCAAACCTTCCAGATCGCGAAAATCGGGCCAGATCGCGTCGATCGCGGCGACCCCCGCCGCCTTCGCCGCGAGCAGCATCATCGCCCGCACCGTCCGATAGGTCAGCGCCAGCCGCCCATCATCGCCGCGATTGCCCGCCGCACCGAGATCCGCGCTCAAATCCTCCGCCCCCCAGGTCAGCCCGAAGAGACGCGGCACGGCCCGCTCCGCATAGAGCGGAAGACGCAGCGCAGCCCCCGCCGTTTCCGTCGCCACCGGCAGGGTCCGGATCGACCCCGGCGCCAGCGAATCGCGAAGTTCCAGCACGTCGAGGCAATGGGACAGGCGGACAAGGTCGTCCGGCCCCGCGGCCTTTGGCAGCATGATGCCCGCCGGCCCGCCCCGCACCACGGCGGCCAGATCGGCGAGCGCGTGTTCGCTGTCGAACGGGTTGATGCGCACCCACACCGCCGCACCGCCGCCGCCGCGCGCATCGCGGAGCACTTCGGCCGCCATCGCGCGGGCCGTATCCTTGCGCGCGGGCGAGACCGAATCCTCGAGATCGAGGATGATCGCGTCGGCACCCACCGATTGTGACTTGGCGATCTTCTTCTCGCTGTCGGCGGGCACGAACAGCATGGATCGAACCGGGCGTGGCATGGGCGTCTCCGTCATGGGGTGGGCATTTGCTGGCTGGCGCAGTGGAAACCGCCGCCGCCCGAAAGCACGGCGCCGCCGGGCAGGCCGACCGTCGCGCGATCCGGGAACAGCGCGGCAACCGCGGCCACCCCGTCGGCATCGTGCACGCTGCCGAAGGTCGGCACGACGACGAGATGGGTGGTGATGCAGAAATTCATGTAGCTGGCCGGTTCGACGAAATCGCCGTCGCTGATCAGACCCGGCGACGGGACGTCGGCAATGTCCAGCCCGAAGGCGCGGGCGCGGTCCCGCGCATCCTCGTAAATCGCGCGATTGGGATCGTCTGCCCCCGTCGGCACGGGCAAGGCCAACCGCCCCGGCGCGACGAAGCGGGCCAGATTGTCGACATGCCCATCGGTATGATCGTTCAGCAGCCCGTCCCCGAGCCAGAGCACACGATCGAAACCGAGGTCGCGGTGCAGCCGGTCCTCTATGTCACCGCGCGACAATTGCGGGTTGCGATTGGGGTTGAGCAGGCATTGCTCCGTCGTGACGACAAGCCCGGTGCCGTCGGTGTCGATGGCCCCTCCCTCCAGGATCCAGTCGGCCACCACCGGCTCCATCCCGGCGTCGCGCGCAAGCGCCGCGCCGACGGTTTCGTCGCCCGCCATGCGATATTTGCCGCCCCAGCCATTGAAGCCGAACCGCCGTGCCCCGCGCCCGCCCGCGCCGTCCGACACGATGAGCGGGCCTGTATCGCGCAGCCATATATCGCCATATTCGCGCCGCTCCAGCGTAACGGCGGCGGACACCAGGCTGCGCGCGCGCGCTTCGTTCGCCGCGTCGCGGACGAGCAGGCGCACGGCCTGCCCGCTTTCGGCGACGGCATTGGCGAAGGCGGCGATTTCCTCCTGCGCGCGGGCGAAGGCGGCCGGCCACTCCCCCGCATCATGGGGAAAGCCGATCCACAACCAGTCCTGCGGATGCCATTCGGGCGGCATCCGGTGCGTGTCATCCCTCATCGCGGCGCGGCTCAGCAACCGGCGTCGGACGCGGCGCAGCTTTCATCGCGGATACGGCGAAACTCGTCCCCGTCGAGCCAGTTCGGCCACGCGCCGGTATTCGCCAGCGACCGACCGAGCCGGTAGAACAGGCGCAGATCCTGCTCCGCCCCGTCCCAGTTCCAGTCGGGATCATATTCGTCCTGCGGCCCGTGATAGCGGTTCTCGGTATAGTCGGCCGCGGCCGCCGCACCCGCCGCCGTGCCGCCCTCGATCAAATCCTCGCCCGATTCGACGTAGAACATCGGAACGCCGCGCTTTGCGAGGCTGAAATGGTCGGAGCGATAGTAAAAGCCCTTTTCCGGGGTGGGTTCGGGCGTCGCCGTCCGGCCCAGTTCGCCGAGCGCATCGTCCAGATACGCATCGAGCTCGGACTTGCCCCCGCCCACGACCACGACATCGTTCGCAGGGCCCGCCAGCGACAGCGCATCCATGTTCACCCCGCCCACCGTATGATCGAGCGGAAAGACAGGATTCGCGGCGTAATATTCGCTCCCCAAAAGGCCCGATTCCTCCGCCGTGACCGCGACGAAGGCGATGGAACGTTCGGGCGCGCCCGCCTGCACATGCGCCTCGGCCAGTGCGACGAGCGCGGCGGTGCCGGTGGCATTGTCGATCGCGCCGTTGCAGATGTCGTCGCCCGTTTCATCCGCCTTGCACCGGCCCAGATGGTCCCAGTGCGCGGTATAGAGCACGACCTCGTCCGGGCGCTCGCTCCCCGGAAGGACGCCGATGACATTGTTCGATTCGAAGCGCCGGATCGCGCTGTCGAAACCGAAGCTGGTCGTGACGCCGAGCGGCACGGCGGCAAAGCCCTTGCGCTTGGCCGCGGCGGTCATCGCGGCGAGATCCTGCCCCGCCATGGTCATGAACCGCTCCGCCATGGGCTTCTGGATCCAGCCGTTCGCCCGGGTCTGGCTCGCGCCGTCGTCGGCGGTCTGCGCATAGGCCTGCGCGCCGGTCCAGCTCGATTCGACCACGTTCCAGCCATAGGCCGCGGGGAAGGTGTCGTGCACGATGAGCGCGGCCGTCGCACCCTGCCGCGCGGCTTCCTCGAATTTATAGGTCCAGCGCCCGTAATAGGTCATCGCCCGCCCGCCGAACGGCCCGTCGAGCGTGTCCGCGTCATAATCGGGATCGTTGACGAGGATCAGCGCGGTCTTGCCGGTCATGTCGATGCCGGCATAATCGTTCCACCCCTTTTCGGGCGCGTTGATGCCGTATCCCACGAACACGATCTCGCTATCCTCGATCCGCGTTTCGGGGGTCACGCGGTAGCTGACCGCCACGTAATCGTCGCCGGGGGCAAGCCGGATGGACTGCCCGCCGCGCTCCACGATCATCGGCGAATAATCGGCGCCGGTCATCTCGACGAGCGGCACTTTCTGAACCCAGCTGCCATTGTTACCGGGTTGCAGACCCGCCTTCGCAAAGCGGTCCTCCAGCAGCGCGATGGTCTTGCGCTCCCCCTCGGTACCGGGCGCGCGCCCCTCGAACGCATCGCTGGAGAGGGTGCGCGTGACCTCCTTCATCGTGTCGATCGAGATTTCGGGCACGCCATTGCCGGCCATCGCGGGGGGCGATCCACTCTCCATCGTGGCGCAGGCGGCGAGCGAGGCGGCAAGCGCGGTCGATGCCGCCCATCGCCCGGCGCGCCGACCCAGTCGCGCCCACGCCGCTTGCCCGAAGTTCGTCCGCGAAATCATTGCCATGTCGATACCGATCCTCATAAATCCTCGACCGAGAGTGGCAGAGCAGGCCGCACCGGGCAAGCATGTCGCGCCCCGTCATGCCCGGTGCTATATCGCGCATCATGAAAGCCACCGTCATTCGCCAGATCGCGATCCTCGCCGCAATCGTGCCCGCCGCGCCCCTGCTCTTTGCCTGCTCCGCGCCGGAGGAGGCCGCCACCGCGCCAGCCGCCGCCGACCCCGCGCAAACCGCTGCGGACGAAGCTGCGCACGAAAACGCCGCGATCTTTGCCCGGAATTTTCGCGCGATCGGGACCGATCCCTACTGGGCCGCGCATGTGACGGACGGACGGCTGCGCTACGTCACGCCGGAGGACCAGGAGGGCGTGACCGTGGACGTGACGCAGATTTCGCCGGCGGACAAGCTCGACGTGATCGAGCTCAGCGGGACGATCGGCGAGATCCCCTTCACGCTCAGCGGGAGGATCGAACCGTGCAGTGACGGGCTTTCGGACCGCGAATACCCCTATGGCGTCACGTTGCAGATGGACGACGAAACCATGGCCGGCTGCGCCCGCCCGACCGACAGCCTATGACGCGGTGCAGCAATCCATGTCGCGCAAGCGAAGTCGACAGGATGATGAGAACTGCAATTCCATTTTAACCGATTGGTTTTGCGGTGGGATGCATAATTTGCAACATCGCTCGATCATTTCGCATTTGCACAAAGGGAGGCTCTGGCCTATCTCGAAATGGCCTTACAGGCATCCTCTCCCAAAACTTAATGGCCCGGTCGGCTTGTCCGCCCGGGCCTTTTTTTGTCCTGACGCCGGTTCGCGCCGCATTCGGTCCGGTGCGCCGTCATCGGGCAGCGATTCGTGACCTCTGCGGATTGCAAGGGCGGAACCCATCCCCATCTGATCCTTTGAACCCGGTAACGGGTGCCGGGCGACGCCTTGCGCGGCGCGCCCTCAACGACAAGGAGCCTTTCATGGCGGATGCAGACGCGGGCACCGAACCCCGCGAAGTGAAATTACAGGTCGCGGCGGCACGGCAGGAGGAATCGGGCCACGGCATCGCCCGCATTCCCCGCGATGCGATGGCGGCGCTTGGCGTGACCGAGGGCGACATCATCGAGATCACGGGCAAGCGGACGACGCCTGCCCGCGCATTGCAGCCCTACCCCGAGGATGAGGGGCTGAACGTGATCCGTCTCGACGGTCTCGAACGCGGCAATGCCGAGGCTGGCTCGGGCGAGCATGTCGTGGTGAAAAAGGCCGAATCGCGTCCGGCAACCCGCGTGGTGTTCGCCCCCGCGCAAAAGGAAATGCGGCTTCAGGGGCCGGGACAGGCATTGAAGCGCAATTTCTTCGGTCGGCCGCTGGTTTCCGGCGATCTGGTCGCGACGCGGGGACAGAAGCGGGTGAAGGACATGCCGCCCGAAATCGCGCGCATGTTCAATGCGCCCGCCTTCGCCCTCACGCAGATCCGCCTCACCGTCGTCAGCACCACGCCCAAGGGGATCGTGCACATCGACGAGAATACCGAGGTCGAGTTGAAGGCGGAGTTTGAGGCCCCGCGCGATGGCCGCGCCGAGGTCAATTACGACGACGTCGGCGGGATGGAGGAAACCATTCGCCAGCTGCGTGAAATGGTCGAATTGCCGCTGCGCTACCCCGAACTATTCACGCGACTCGGCGTCGATCCGCCCAAGGGCGTTTTGCTGCACGGCCCGCCGGGTACGGGCAAGACGCGGCTCGCCCGCGCGGTGGCCAGTGAAAGCGATGCGAATTTCTTCACCATCAACGGTCCCGAGATCATGGGGTCCGCCTATGGTGAGAGCGAGAAGCGCCTGCGCCAGGTGTTCGAGGAAGCGCAGAAGAACGCGCCCGCCATCGTCTTCATCGACGAACTCGATTCCATTGCGCCCAAGCGGAACAATACACCGGGCGAGGCGGAAAAGCGGCTCGTCGCGCAATTGCTGACGCTGATGGACGGGCTGGAGGCGCGGTCGAATCTCGTCGTAATCGCCGCCACCAATCGCCCCGATGCGCTGGACGAGGCGCTGCGCCGGCCGGGACGCTTCGATCGCGAGATTATCGTCGGCGTGCCGGATCAGACCGGGCGCGAGGAAATCATCGTCATCCACACCCGCGGCATGCCGCTGGCCGAGGATGTCGATCTCAAGGAACTGGCCCGCACCACGCATGGCTTCGTCGGGGCGGATATCGCCGCCCTGGCGCGTGAGGCCGCGATCGAGGCGGTGCGCCGCATCATGCCGAAACTCGATCTCGACGCGCGAACCATCCCGCCCGAGGTGCTGGACAACCTGTCTGTGGAGCGCCGCGATTTCTCCAATGCGCTGAAACGCGTGCAGCCGTCCGCCATGCGCGAAGTCATGGTGCAGGCGCCCACCGTGGGCTGGGCCGACATCGGCGGCGTGGACGAAGCGACGGAGAAATTGCGCGAAGGGGTCGAGCTGCCGCTGAAAAACCCGCAGGCGTTCAAGCAGCTCGGCATCCGCCCGGCGCAGGGGTTCCTCCTCTACGGCCCGCCCGGCACCGGCAAGACCTTGCTGGCCAAGGCCGTGGCAAAGGAAGCGGAGGCGAATTTCATCTCGATGAAATCGTCGGATCTCCTCTCAAAATGGTTTGGCGAGAGCGAGCAGCAGATCAGCCGGCTGTTCGCGCGCGCGCGGCAGGTCGCCCCCTGCGTCGTGTTCATCGACGAGATCGACAGCCTCGTGCCCGCACGCGGATCCGGCGGCAGCGAGCCGCAGGTGACGAGCCGGGTGGTCAACACCATCCTCGCCGAAATGGACGGGCTGGAGGAATTGCAGTCGGTCGTCGTCATTGGCGCCACCAATCGCCCGACGCTGGTCGATCCGGCCCTGCTGCGTCCCGGTCGTTTCGACGAGCTCGTCTATGTCGGCGCGCCGAGCGAGGAGGGGCGCCTGCATATCCTCAAGATTCACACGGCGAACATGCCTCTGGCCGATGATGTCGACCTCACCCATGTGGCGGCGGAAACCGAGCGGTTCACCGGCGCCGATCTGGAGGATGTGGTGCGGCGGGCCGGCCTCAACGCGATTCGCCGCGATGGGGGCGAGGTTCGCACCGTCGGGATGGAGGATTTCCGCGAGGCGCTGAAGGATTCGCGCGCCACGGTGACGCAGAAGATGGAGCAGGAATACGCCAAGATGCGCGGCGAATTGAAACGGCGCGCGGCGGAAACCGGCCCCATCGGATTTATCTCGCCCGGCATGTTGACCCCGACGCGGGAAAACAAGCACGAGGATTGATACGATGGAGGAGGGGCGGTCGCCTGCGGCTGCCCCTTTTCCCTACCCCGCCGTGGGCATGGCCGCGGCAGAGGGCGGCCCGCTCGCGCCGTCGATGCGCAGCGGTTCGGCGGCGAGCAGGCGATTGCGCACGATCGCATCCGGCATTTCGGCGGCGATCCACTGAATCAGGGCCTCGCGTATGTCGCAGCGCAGGTCGAACAGGGTCGGCGAATCCTTCGCCGTCATCAAGAACCGAACCTCGATCGCGTCGCGGGTCAATTCCGTCACCTGCATATGCCGGACGCGCTTGTCCCAGCGCGCGTTGCTTTCGACCAGTTCCATGAATTTTTCGCGGATCGGATCGAGCTTCGTCATCGGATCGACGTAGAACATCACCGTGCCCAGCAATTGGGAGGTGGTCTTGGTCCAGTTTTGGAAAATCTCGTCGAGGAATTTCGATGTCGGCACGACGAGCCGCCTCTCGTCCCACACCTTCACCACCACATAGGTCGTGCGGATCTCCTCGATCCACCCCCACTCGCCGCCGATGATGACGGCATCGCCAATGCGGATCGGCTCGGTCAGGGCGAGTTGCAGCCCCCCGATCAGCGATTTGAGCGCGGGTTGCGCCGCCGCACCCACGGCCAGCCCGGCAAGCCCCGCCGATGCGACCAGCGTCACCCCGATGTCGCGGACGACGGGAATCGACAACAGCACCAGCCCCGCCGTGATGAACACGATGAGCGCGGTGCCCAGCCGCGAAAAAATCTGCAATCGCGTGCGCCGGCGCCGCGCACTCAGATTGTCCTCCACCGAAATATCGGTGCGCAGGATCATCGCCGCGATCAGCGCATGAAACAGCGACAGCGCGATCCAGCCGAGCAGCGCCGGCAATACGAACCCGGCGATCGCCTCCCATAAAAGCGCGAGTTCGGGAATTTCCCCCGCGACGAATACCAGCGCCACCGCCACCGCGGCATAGCGCGTGGGCCTGCGCATTTTTTCGAGCACGAGATTGTCGGCGGCGCTCCGGCTGGAGCGGACCACCTTGCCCAGCAGGCCGAACGCCAGCCGGTGCAGCACCAGCACGCCCGCCACGGCCAGCACCAGTATGATGAGGTCCTGCCCCCATTCGACGACATGGGGCGGCAGGTTTGCAAACGGTGCGCGCATGGTTTCGAAATCCATGCGCGCGATGCTACGCATGGCTTTGCTGCAATGCAATATGGGGCGGTTCAGCCGTGCGGGATCCGCATGTTCACCTCGGCGCCGCGTTCGTCGAAATGACGCTCGATACTGCCGTTGAGCTGCCGGGCGCTGCTTTCCATCAGCATGCTGCCGAAACCGCGCCGCTCGCCCGGTTCGGCGGGTTGCGGACAGATTTCGCGCCATTTGAGATGCAGTTCGCGCGTGTCGGCACCCGCGCCCGTATCGTCCAGGGACCAGTCGATCTCGATCCGCCCGCCCTCCTGCGACCAGGCGCCATATTTGACGGCATTGGTGGCAAGTTCGTGCAGGACGAGCCCGATCGGCGTCGCCTGCCGCATGGTCAGCCGCACCGGCGGGCCGGTGACCTCCACCGGATTTTCGTCGGAGCGATAGGGGGCCAGCACCTTCTCGATCAACGTGACGAGCTCCGCCTCGCTGTCGTCGCCGCCCTGCGTCGCCTCATGCGCGTCGAGCAGCGCGCGGATGCGGGCGGCGATGATTTCGGCGGTCTGCTGCGCGCCGGTCTGGCCGCGCGCGCTCATCTGCACGATGGCGAGGATGACCGCGAACAGATTCTTGACCCGGTGATTCAGTTCGTGGGCGAGCAGGTCGGCGCGGTCCTTCGCCTCGGCCAGTTCCTCCGCGCGGGAGGCACGCTCCTCGCTCTGCGCCGCGCGGATCGACTGCGCAAAGCCGAGCACCAACGCCGCCACGATTCCCAGCATCAGCGCCGAAAGCAGCGGCAGGACCCGATTCTCGTTGACCGCGGCCTCATCGGTCGCCCGCGACAGGATGGCCTGCTCGGTCGCTTCCATCTCGCTCAGCGCCTGGCGGAGCGCCTTCATCTCCTGCATGCCCGCCTTCGACAGGATGACCTGCTGCGCGTCGAGGATGCGGCCCTCGCGTATCATGCCGATCGTCTGGTCGAGCTCGGCGAACTTGGCCGCGCCATGCTCCTCGATCCGGGACAGCAGGTTGCGCTGCTCCGTGCTGCCTTCGGCGAGGACCAGCCTCCGCAGCCTGCGCAGCGCACGGGGATAAAGCGCCCGCCCCATTTCGTAGGAGGCAAGGTAATCCCGGTCGAGCGTGATGAAATAGCCACGCTGCCCCGTTTCGGCGTTGAGCGCCGCCCGGTCGAGATCGCGCAGCGCGCTCATCACCTGCATCGTGCGTTCGGCCTGCGCGCGTTCCTCGCGCTCGCTCGTGATCGTGTTCCACACCAGGAACAGCGCGCCCATCAACCCGATCGCGACGAGCAGGAACACCACGCGCGACGCGATCTTTCCCCCGCGTGGCGAGGGCGGCGCGTCGCCTTGTTCCGCCGGTGCGGCCAGCCTGCTCATGGCGTCCCTCCCCTTCGCCGGCGCGGATGGATCAATGCGCCGCGCCCCAGCTCGTCCCCGATCCTATATCGACACCCAGCGGAACGTCCAGCGTGACCGACGGTCCCGCCGCCTCGGCCATGACACGCTCGATCACGGGCGCGGCGGCGGCCACGTCGCCTTCGGGCAGTTCGAAGACCAGCTCGTCATGCACCTGCAGCAGCATGCGCACGTGGGGGAGGCCCGCCTCGCGCAGCGCGGGCAGCATGCGCACCATCGCCCGCTTGATGATGTCGGCGCTGGTCCCCTGAATCGGGGCGTTGATGGCGGCGCGCTCGCTTCCCGAACGTTCGGCCTGGTTCTTGGAATTGATCCGCGGGAACCACGTCTTGCGCCCGAACAATGTCTCGGAATAGCCGCGCGCCCGCACCTGCTCCAGCGTGTGGACGATATAGCGCTGAACGCCGGGAAAGCGCTCGAAATAGGTGTCGATCATCGCCTGCGCCTCGTCCTGTCCCACGCCGAGCCGCCCGGCCAGACCCCAGCGCGATATGCCGTAGAGAATGGCGAAATTGATCGTCTTGGCCCGGGCGCGCGTGTCCCGATCGACGGTGCCGAACATCTCCTCCGCCGTGCGGCTGTGGATGTCCTGCCCTTGTGCAAAGGCTTCCTTCAACGCGGGCACGTCGGCCATGTGCGCGGCGAGGCGCAATTCGATCTGGCTGTAATCGGCGGCGAGCAGGACGTGCCCCTCCTCCGCGACGAAGGCATCCCGGATCCGGCGGCCGGTTTCCGTGCGGATAGGAATGTTCTGCAGGTTGGGATCGGTCGACGACAACCGCCCGGTCTGCGCACCGACGAGGCTGTAGCTGGTATGCACGCGCCCGGTGTCGGGGTTGATCGCCTGTTGCAGCGCCTCGGTATAGGTGGAGCGCAATTTCGACAATTGCCGCCAGTCGAGCACGCGCGCGGCCATGTCGACCCCCTCCCCGGCCAGCGATTCCAGCACCGACTGATCCGTGGAATATTGCCCGCTCTTGCCCTTTTTCCCGCCCTTGAGACCCATCTTGTCGAACAGGATCTCGCCCAGCTGTTTCGGGCTGCCGACGGCGAATTCCTCGCCGGCAAGCGTGTGGATTTCCGCCTCGAACGTGGCCATCTGCCCGGCGAATTCCTCTGACATGGCGGCGAGTTCGACCCGGTCCACCTTGATGCCCTTACGCTCCATCGCGGCGACCACGGGGACGAGCGGGCGATCGACGTTCTCGTAGATCTTCGTGCCGCCCTCTTCGGCCAGACGGTGGCGCAACACGCGTTGCAGGCGCCATGTCACATCGGCATCCTCGGCGGCATAGCGGGTCGCCTTGTCCAGCGGGACGGCGCCGAAGGGGATCTGTTTCTTCCCCGTGCCGCAGATGTCCTTGAACGTCAGCGTGGTGTGACCGAGATGCGTTTCGGACAGCGAATCCATCCCGTGCGCATTGCCGATCCCGCCCCCGCCGCGCCCGGCATCCAGCGCGAAGGACAGGATCATCGTGTCGTCGATGGGCGCCACCTCGACCCCATGCCGCGCCAGCACGTTGAGATCATATTTGATGTTCTGCCCGATTTTCAGCACCGCATCGCTGATGAGCAGCGGGCGCAACCGGTCGAGCGCCACCTCGCGGTCGATCTGCTCGGGCCGTTCCTCGAACATGTCGTCGCTGCCGTGGCCGAGCGGGATGTAGCATGCATCATTGGGGCCCAGCGCCAGGCTGATCCCCGTCAGCTCCGCCCGCATCGCGTCGAGCGCGCTGGTTTCCGTATCGATGGCGACGGCACGCGCGGCAAGGGCACGCTCGATCCACGCGTCGAGCCGTTCGACGCTCTGCACGCATTCATAGCTGTCGAGATCGGGCTTCGGCATGTCGGCGAGCGGCTGGCGCGTGCCGGTTTTCTCGCCCGCGGTCTGCGGTTTCGCCGGGTTGAGATCGGTCGGGCGCGACGGGCTCCCCGCCCCGTTGCCCAGCCGTTTCAGCAGGCTGTGGAAGCCGTGGGTTTCGAGAAATTGCGCCAGCGGTTCGGGCGGAATGCCGTTAAGCGCGAAATCCTCGATCGGCGTCGGCAGGTCGCAATCCTCCCGCAAAGCCACGAGGCGGCGGGACAGGCGCGCCATCTCGGTATGCTCGATCAGGTTTTCGCGCATCTTGGACTTCTTCATGTCCGGCGCGGCGGCCAGCACGTTTTCGAGGTCGCCATATTCGTTGATGAGCTTTTCGGCGGTTTTCGGCCCGATCCCTTTCACGCCGGGAATATTGTCGACCGCATCGCCCATCAACGCGAGCACATCGCCCAGCTTTTCGGGCGGCACGCCGAATTTCTCGACCACCTCGGCGGTTTCGATCCGCGCGTTCTTCATCGTGTCGAGCATGTCGATGCATCCGCCCTCCACGCCGTCGTCCGCGCCGGAACACGCGCCGACGAGCTGCATCAGATCCTTGTCCGAGGACACAATCGTCACGTCCCACCCCCGCCGCGTCGCCGCGCGGGCATAGGACGCGATGAGGTCGTCCGCCTCCAGATCGTCCTCTTCGATACAGGCGAGCGAAAAGGCCCGCGTCGCATCGCGGATGAGCGGGAATTGCGGTTTCAGATCCTCCGGCGGGGGCGGGCGATGCGCCTTGTAATCGGGATAGAGATCGTTGCGGAACGAATGCGACGCCTTGTCGAGAATCACGGCGAGATGCGTCGGCCCGTCCGCCTCGTCGAGATCCTGCGCCAGCTTCCACAGCATGGTGGTGTAGCCATAGACCGCGCCGACCGGCGTACCCTCCGGATTGGTCAGCGGCGGGAGGCGATGATAGGCGCGAAAGATATAGGCCGAGCCATCGACGAGGTAGAGATGCGGTTTTCGGCCCGCCGCGTCATCGCCGGCCCTTTGGGAAAGATCGTTCATGCCCGCCCGAGTAGCACCGGGCGCGGCCAAGGTCATCCATTCTTGGCGAACCGCATTGCCGGGCGGCGCGCGCCCTATGCGAAAAATGACGGTTCGCCCTATTCCTGTCACATTGTGGGGTTAAGAAAATCTGGCGTCTCGTGAAATATCGCTTGCGCTGCCTTATTTTCGCCCTTATTTACGGTTGCAGAGCCCGCCCGTGAAGGTCGGTTCGCATGCGGTCCGCCATCGCGGCCCATGTTCAACGAAATAAGGATGCATATCTATGCGTAAGATCATTCTCGCCGCTGCCATCGCCGGTTCCGCTCTGACCCTGACCGCTTGCTCGGAAGGCACGGAAGACAACGCGGAAATGACCGCTGACTCGATGGCTGCTGACACCGAAGCCAATCTGGACGCCGCTGGCGCCGAGATGGAAGAGCTGGGCACCGAGACCGAGATGATGGCTGACGATGTCGCCACCGACGTCGACCAGGCTGCTGCCGAAGCCGAAGCCGACATGCAGGACGAGACGGTTGCCGAAGCGCAGGCCGACTAATCCTTACGCATTCGCGTAAAGAATTGGGGCGCGAGGGATATCCTTCGCGCCCTTTTTCGTGCCGGCATTCCGGCCAGGCACCGCGCCGATCGCACGATTACGGCCTGTTCGCGCCCTATTCCGGCTCTGGGCAAAGCGCGCACAGGACGGCCTCGACCTGACGCTCCACCGGCATGTCGCCCTTAACCAGAATCGCGTTTTCGTCCGCATCGGGCCGTTCCAGCACCGCGCATTGATCGTCGAGCAGCGCCGGCGGCATGAAATGCCCCTCGCGCCCGGTCATCCGCGCATGCAATTGCGCCATGGTCAGCTCTGGCAAGACGAACCGCACATCCGGGCAAGCCGCCCGCAACCCGTCCCGATATTCACGTTTGAGCGCGGAACAGCTCGCCACCGCGCCATCCGACGCCGCGAGCGCATGCCCCAGCGCGCGGAGCCACGGCATCCGGTCCGCATCGTCGAGCGCGCGACCCGCCGCCATTTTCGCAACATTGGCCGGCCCGTGCAGATCGTCCCCCTCGATAAAAGGGACCGCAAGCCTTCCGGCAAGCGTGCGGCCGAGCGTGGACTTGCCGCAACCGCTCGGCCCCATGATGCACAGGTGGATCAAGGGGCGCGTCGGCCCGCCTCGTTCCCGGCATAGCGATTTTGGGCAAACCCGTTGTAGAGCGTGCGCGCGATGGACGCGATCTTCTGACTGCGCTGTGCCCGACCGCCCTGCCCGGTGACGTAGATCGCCATGACGATCACGCGCCCGTCGGGCATTTCGACAAAACCGACATCGCTCGCCGTATTGTTAAGCGTGCCGGTCTTGTGCCCGAATTCCACGCCGGAAGGCAGACCCGCCTTGATCCGGCTGCGCCCGGTCACGGTGCGGGTCATCGCGCCGATCACCACGTCGCGGCTCTTGGGGCTGAGCCATTTGCCCTGATACAGTCCGGCGATAAGCTCGACCATTTCAGCGGGCGGCGTGCTGTCGCGCTCATCCACCACCAATGCAGGGTCGAACTCGCCATCGTCGCGCACCAATGTCGCGATGTCGCGGTCGATACGCTGCCGATCGATGCCGGCGCTGCGCAGCCAGGCGGTCACCGCCTTCGGCCCGCCGACCGCGGCCAGCATCGCATCGGTCGCGGTGTTGTCGCTGCGCGTGATCATCAGCTCGATCAGGCTTTGCGCGGTAAGCATCATGCCCGGCTTCACCGGGGCGACGGGCGTCGAGAATGCCTTCGACGCGACCGGGATCATCAACGGGTATTTATGCTGAAGGCTGTAACGCCCGGCATCCACACCGGCGAGGAACGTCGCCGCGATCGCGATTTTCGACGTGCTGGCCATGGGAAAGGCCTGCTCACCCAGGATGGAAACCTCCGCCCCGGTGTTGAGATCGAGCGCGGCGACACCGATGCGCCCATTGTCCGGCTGCGCCACGGCAAAGAGCGCCTGACGCAGCGCGGGCGGCACGTCGCGCACCCGTTCGCGCCCGTCGAGAACGGCACCGTTCTCGCTCTTCAAGAATTCCTCGAAGCTCTGCGCCTGCGCGGCGCCGGCGGTCATTGCGAGACCGGCGGCGCCAAGGCCCATTGCGGCAAGTGCGGACATCGCCGTCCGCCGGATGTTCGTAAGGTTCAGTCCCAGCATGTCTTCCCCGATAGCATGGTGAGCGTTGGCCAAAGATTAACGGGGCCAAAGATTAACGCGCCCAAAGATTAACGGGCGCGGCGAAATGGTAAAGCCCCCGCCGCGCCCGTTTCATGCCGTCATTCGGAGGCCAGGATCCCCTCCACCATATTGGCGGCGATGGGGTGGTAGCCAGACCGCGATTGCGTAAAGGCGGAGCGCGCGATTTCCATGCCCCAATCGCCCTGCTCCACAAGCCCGGCATAGATCGGCCGGATGAGCAGCATCCGCCCCACATTGTCGAGGAACGCGCGCATCGCCGGCACCGCAGGTTCGTAACGATTGGCGATGGCCAGTTCGAACCACGCCGATTGCACATAGGCATTGCCGCTGTTCGAAAGGTTCAAAGCCTCATCGAGCTCCGCAAGGCGCGCGGCATCCTGCGTCCGGTCGATCCCGCGCAGGAAGCGCAGCCATTGCTGCGTCGCCCAGCCTTCGGTATCGACCGCGGAGGCCGGACCGCCCGCGTTGAACGCGGCAAGCTGCGCATCGACGGCCTTCAATGTTTCCGATTCGGGATGCACGGCATTGTCGGGAAGGCCGGGTCCGTAGATCCAGTCCTCGACCCCGATGGCCGCGAATTCCGCATCGGTCAAAAGATTGGCGCGCATGTCCGCGATCAGCCCCGCACTCGTCTGCGGCTGAAACGCGAAGCGGTCGAAATAGGACCGCAGCCAGGCGTCGAAACGGTCACGCCCCACCGCCTTTTCCACGGTGCGCAGGAAGGTGCTGCCCTTGAAATAATCGAGCTGCCCGGCGGTTTCGCCCGGTTCGCCATGCAGGCGGGTCGAGGGCGCATCCATGCCGCCCGCATCGTCGATGTCCGCGATCATCGCGCCCCGGTCGAGATCGGCATACATCGCCGCCCGCTCCGCACCATAGAGCGATTCCATGATGCGGTTTTCGAAATAGGTGGTGAACCCTTCGTTGAGCCAGCTGTCGCGCCAGCTCGCATTAGTGACCAGATTGCCCGACCAGCTATGCGCAAGCTCGTGCGCGACGACATCGGTATTCGACCGGTCGCCGGTCAGCAGCGTGGGCGTCAGGAACGTCATCACCGGGTTTTCCATGCCCCCATAGGGGAAGGACGGCGGGAGTAGCAGCATGTCGTACCGGCCCCAGCGATACGGCCCGTAAAGATCCTCCGCCGCGTCGATCATCGCCTCGACATCGCCGAATTCCTCGGCCGCGGCATCCACCATCGACGGCTCGGCCCACACGCCCGACCGTGGGCCGAGATCGCGATGGGTAAGATCGCCCACCGCCAGCGCGATGAGATAGGGCGGCACCGGATTGTCCATGACGAAGCGATAGCTGGTCCAGCCATTGCCCCATTCGTGCATGTCATCGGCCTGCCGCACGCCGCTCATCACGGGCACGAGCCCCTCTGGCACCGTGATGCGCGCGTCCCAGCTTTGCCGGATGCCGGGGCTGTCCTGCGTCGGGATCCAGCTGCGGTTGCTGATCGGCTGGCCCTGGCTGAAGAGGAACGGCTTCTCGCCGCCTGCCGTGGCCTCGGGCGGGAGCCATTGAAGCGCGCTCGCATCGAGCGCCGATACATAGTCGATCCGCACCTGCCGCGCATCGCCGATCGCGATGGTGAGCGGACGGCCCAGCGCCTCGCCCATGGCGTCGACATTCTTTGCCGCGCCGAGTTCGTAGGGCAATGCCCGGCCTTCGCCATCGGTCACGGCGCCGATCTGCAAACCCGCATCGTCGAGCACCAGCGTATCGGCATCGTCGGCGGCGGTAATGTCGAGCGTCGCGGTGCCGTAAATGCGGCGATGGTCGAAATCGGTGACGAGGTCGAGCGAGACATGGCTCACCCGCGCCTCGGCCGGTTCGGCATAGGTCCACGCATCCTGCGCCTCTGGCGTGGTCAGGACGGGGGCGGGCGCCTGCCGCTCCTGTGCATGGGCGGAAAGGGCGGGCACCATCGCGATGGCGGCGACAGAAAAGGCAAGCGTTGCTTTACGGATCATTGAATTTCCTGAAATCATGGGCGCTGCAATTAAAGCATCCCGCATGTTGAAAAGCTGAACGATAACGCCAGCGGCACGCACGGCACGGTCAGTCGGGCGGCGTCTGCGGCTTCGATGCGTCGATGGCGCGCGATTGCGCCTTTCTTCGCCGCAGGTTCGCCCGCAATTGCGCGGCGAGGCGTTCTTCGCGCGAAAGGGTGTCGGGCCGGGGCTCGGCTTCGGGTTTTTCGCCATGGGAAACGGGAGCATCGTTCATGCGTATGTGATGGCAAGCCTGTCCGCACATCGCAAGCGCCTTGACAATGACGCAGCCGCCCGCCAATAGCGCGCCCTCGACACCGGGCGGACGCAAGGCCCGGCGGTCGGCACGTGCTGCTGTAGCTCAGTGGTAGAGCGCGTCATTGGTAATGACGAGGTCGGGAGTTCAATCCTCCCCAGCAGCACCATTTCCCCCGAAATCGCAATCCGGCGCCCAACCGCCCCGCCCCGCCCATGCGGAATATGCGGAAGCGGGCCGGATCGCGCGCCCGGCGAAATCGTGCGTCCAGCGAATCAGGCGCGCAGATCGCTCCATTCGGGATGCTTGCGAAACGCCGCCTCGACATAGCTGCATTGGGGTACGATGCGAAAACCCTCTTCCTTCGCATCGGCGATGAGCGCCTCGACCAGCTGCGCGGCAACGCCCTGCCCGCCGATCGCCGGGGGGACCAGCGTGTGATCGGCAACGCGCACATCCTCCCCGCGCTTTTTATAGGTCAGGCGCCCGATCGCGTCGGCGCCTTCGACCGCGGCGTGATATTCGCCGCCATCGGCAGCCGGGTGGTGGGTAATCGTGGTATTGGCCATGGTGCAATGCTCCTTTGCCCGATCAACCGACCGGGCGGAGCAGCGTTCCAGCATGGCCTGTGCCGCGCCGCTCAGTCGCGCGCCCCGAACAGCGCCGTCCCCACCCGCACATGCGTCGCGCCCAGCGTCACGGCCGTCTCGAAATCCGCGCTCATCCCCATGGACAGCGCATCGAGCCCGTGATCCTGTGCCAGCTTGGCGAGCAGCGCAAAGAACGGCGCGGGTTCGATCCCCTGCGGCGGGAGGCACATCAACCCCGCGACCGGCACGCCTTCGTCCCGCGCCATGGCGAGAAGCGCCGGCAGGTCGGCAATCGCGCAGCCGCCCTTCTGATCCTCGTCGCCGATGTTCACCTGCACGAAACAGGGCACCGTGCGCTCCGCCTTTGCCATCGCCTTGCCCAGTGCCTTCACGAGGCTTTCCCGATCGAGCGAATGGATCATGTCGAAAACCGCGACGGCATCGTCCGCCTTCTTCGACTGCAACTGCCCGACGAGGTGCAGTTCCACGCCATCGTATTCGCGGCGCAGCACGTCCCATTTCTCCGCCGCTTCCTGCACCCGGTTTTCGCCGAACACCCGGTGGCCCGCGTCGAGGAGCGGGCGGATCGCATCGACGGGATGCGTCTTGGACACGGCGATGAGCGTGACATCGTCCGGCTTTCGGCGGGACAGTTGGGCGGCGGCGGCGATGCGCGCCTTCGTTTCGGTGAGTGGTGTCGTCATGCCGCAATGCTATAGCGGATGGGTGACATGGCGAAACCCTTTGCAACGCGGGAAGCTGCCGCGCGTCTGGCTGCTGTCCGATGTGCGCAACGATGCTGCGCTTGCCGACAGCCTGCGCCGCCTGCCGCGCGGCAGCGGGTTCGTGTTCCGGCACTATCATCTCGCACCCGAAGAACGCCGGCGGCGGTTCGGGGTGCTGCAGAAGCTGGCACGCGCGCGGGGGCATGTCGTGGCGCTGTCGGGCGATGCGGCGCTGGCGCGGGCGTGGGGGGCGGATGCGATGTACGGGCCGCCGTCGGCCCTGCGCCCGGCGCCCGGCCTGCTTCGGCTCGCGACGGTGCATTCGCTGAGCGAACTGGGCATGGCGCGGCGGGCGGGCGCGGACATGGTTTTCGTGTCCCCCGTGTTCGCCACCCGCTCGCATCCGGGCGGCGCGACGCTCGGCCCGGCGCGGGCGCTGTTGCTGGCGCGCCGGGCGGCGATGCCGGTCGCATTTCTGGGCGGGATGACGGCGGCGCGGGCGGGCCGGCTCGTCCCGCATGGCTGGGCCGCGATCGACGGGCTGAGCGGGCGGGCGGCGGGGCGAGTTTTGCACATTCGTCGCAAGCGGGCGCCGCTTTCTTGACGCGGAGTCCCGGCGCGGCGCATAATCGCGGCGATTTCGTTCGATCGTTCGTTCAATGGGGGGCCGCATGGCGACCACGGCACGGGGCGCGCCCGACTGGCGCGCGGCATGGCAGCGCAGCGTAAGCCGCACTCTGGAAATGGCAGGGGCCGCCGCGCTCTTCGCGCTCGCGCTGTTCCTGGCGCTCGCGCTGCTCAGCTATAGCCAGACCGATCCCTCGCCCAGCACGGCGGCGGGCACCGATGTCGCCAACTGGATGGGGCAGGCCGGCGCCTTTGCCGCGGAACGGCTGCTCGTGCTGTTCGGGCCGGTCGCGGCGCTGCTGCTGCCGCTGCTCTACGTGTTCGCACGGCGGCTGTGGCAATTGGCGGATCCGGAGGATGATGGCGCGCGCCCGCGCTGGTGGCGGCCGCTCGGCCTTTTGCTGCTGTCGATGGTGCTGCTGTCGGCCGTGATGGCACTTGTGTTCGACAATCCCGTCGGCGGGCTTCCTGCCGGGATGGGCGGGATCGCGGGGCTGGGCGGCGCGATGCTGATCACCGGGGTCGCGGGGCTGGCCGGGGCGGCCTATGCGGGGTGGATCATCCTGGCGCTGGCGATTGCGGCACTGGCGGCGGGGGTGGTCCTTGCCGGGCGGGTGTTCGCGATCGACTGGCGCGGGCTGATGACGCTGCCCGCGATGCTGCACCGCCTGCGCCCCGCGCGCGACAATGCGCCGCGCGAGGATATTGCGCACGAACCGAAGACGGAACGCCGCCGCGCCGCGCCCGCTGCCCCATCGGGCGACGATGATTTCACCAGTGACGAGGCCGACACCGCGCCGCGCCCGCCCCGCCGCGCGCCCGAAATCTCCGACCCCACCGCGCCGCCCAAACCCGCCGAGATGCGCACCCGGCCAAGCCAGGGCGATTTCTTCAACAGCAATTTCGCGCTCCCCAGCCCCGAACTCCTCGCCGAGCCGCCCGAACACAGCGTGCCGAAGCTCGACAAGATGGCGTTGGAGCGCAACGCACGCCTGCTCGAAAACGTGCTCGACGATTTCAAGGTGAAGGGCGAGATCACCGCCGTGCGCACCGGCCCCGTCGTCACCATGTACGAGCTGGAACCCGCCCCCGGCGTGAAGGCCGCGCGCGTGATCGGCCTCGCCGACGACATCGCCCGCAACATGAGCGCGATTTCCGCCCGCGTGTCGCCCATTCCTGGCAAGACCGTCATGGGGATCGAGCTTCCCAATGCGGACCGGCAGATGGTCGCCTTTCGCGAATTGATCACCAGCGCCGCCTTTGCCGACCATTCGGGCATGCTGCCGATCATCCTGGGCAAGGATATCGCGGGCGAACCCATCGTCGCCGACCTTGCCGCGATGCCGCACCTGCTGGTCGCGGGCACGACCGGTTCGGGCAAGTCGGTGGGGCTGAACTGCATCCTTTTGTCGCTGCTCTATCGCCTGACGCCGGCGGAATGCCGGCTCATCCTGATCGATCCGAAGGTGCTGGAGCTCAAAAGCTACGACGATATTCCGCATCTCCTGTCGCCCGTCGTCACCGAACCTGCGAAATCGGTGCGCGCACTGAAATGGGCGGTGGAGGAGATGGAGCGCCGCTATCGGATGATGAGCAGCATCGGCGCGCGCAACCTCACCGGCTTCAACGAGCGGGTGAAGGCCGCCGCCGCCAAGGGCAAGCCGCTCGGCCGCCGGGTACAGACCGGCTTCGACCCCGAAACGGGCGAGGAACTGTTCGAGGAGGAGCAGCTCGATTACGAGGTGCTGCCGCAGATCGTGCTGATCGTGGACGAGCTTGCCGACCTCATGATCACGGTGGGCAAGGAGATCGAGGTGCTGATCCAGCGCCTGTCCCAGAAATCGCGCGCGGCGGGCATCCACCTCATCATGGCGACGCAGCGTCCTTCGGTCGACGTCATCACCGGCGTGATCAAGGCGAACATGCCGACCCGCATCTCGTTCCACGTGACCAGCCGCATCGACAGCCGCACCATCCTCGGCGATCAGGGCGCGGAACAGCTGCTCGGCAAGGGCGACATGCTGTACAAGGCGAGCTCCAAACCGCTGACCCGCGTGCATGGCCCGTTCGTATCGGACGAGGAGGTCGAGGCGGTCGCCGATCACTGGCGCGCGCAGGGGGCACCCGAATATGTCGATTCGGTCACCGAGGAGCCGGAGGACGGCGGCGGTTTCAGCTTCGACGATCTCGACGGGGCGGCGGACAATCCCGACGACCGCAAGTACATGCAGGTGTGCCAGATGGTGTTCGAGGCACAGAAAGTCTCCGCCAGCTGGATCCAGCGGCAGATGGGCGTCGGCTACAACACCGCGTCCAAATGGGTGGAGCGGATGGAAAAGGACGGCCTGGTCGGGCCGGCGAACCATGTCGGGCGCCGCGAAATCTACCGCGACAAGGACGGGCAGGTGCTTTAACCGCCCGCCCCGTCCGGGACCGGATAGGCGCGCATCCGCTTGATCCGGCGGATGGAGAAGCTCGACCGCATCGACGACACGCCCGGCAGGCGTGACAGGCATTCGCGGTGGATCCGGTCATATTGGGACAGATCCGCCGCCGCCACGCGCAGCTGGTAATCATGCGCGCCGCTCATCAGGTGGCATTCGAGAATATCGTCGAAATCGCCCACGGCCGTCTCGAACCGGTCCATCGTCTCGCGGCTCTGGCTGACCAGCGTGATTTCGACGAACGCCTCGATCGCGAGGCCGAGCGCGCGCGGATTCACCCGTGCGATATAGCCCGCGATCAATCCCCGCGATTCCAGTGCACGAATCCGCCGGTGACACGCCGAGGCGGAGAGGCCGAGCGTTTCGGCAAGCTGCGCGATGGGCCGCGATGAATCGCGCTGCAACGCTTCGATCAGGGCAACATCGTGGCGGTCCATGCATGATCTTCCCGTGTTTTGTGTGGCGAACGGGAATTATTCCCACTTCATGCCGTGTAGCAAGGCGAAATAGGCGAAACATTACGCCCCATGCCGCGTATGATGGCATGACAGGACAATTCATCGACAGGACACTCCCCCATGCGCATCGGCACCCCCCGCGAAATCAAGAACCACGAATATCGCGTCGGCCTGACGCCCGAGAGCGTGCACGAACTCGTCGCCGCGGGCCACGAGCTTTGGGTCGAAAGCGGGGCGGGCAACGGCATCGGCGCGGATGACCGGCAATATGTCGATGCGGGCGCGAAGATCGTTGATGGCCCGGACCCGATCTTTGCCGATTGCGACATGGTGGTGAAGGTCAAGGAACCGCAGGCCGAAGAACGCGCGAAGCTGCACGGCGACCAGATTCTCTACACCTATCTCCACCTCGCGCCCGATGCGGCGCAGACCGCCGATCTGGTCAAGTCGGGCGTCACCGCCATTGCGTATGAAACGGTGACGGGACCGAACGGGCAGCTCCCCCTGCTCAAACCCATGAGCCAGGTCGCCGGCCGCATGTCGATCCAGGCCGGCGCCACCGCGCTTGAAAAGCGGCACGGCGGGCGCGGCACGCTGCTCGGCGGGGTGCCGGGCGTCATGCCGGGCAAGGTCGCGGTGATCGGCGGCGGGGTCGTGGGTTTCAACGCGGCGCAGATGGCGGTCGGCCTCGGCGCGGATGTCACCATCCTCGACCGCAGCCCGGAGCAGCTCGAACGGCTGGGCAATCATTTCGAAAGCCGGGCCAAGACCCGTTTTTCGAACAAGGCGAACCTGTTCGAATCGGTCTGCGAGGCGGATCTCGTTATCGGCGCCGTGCTCATTCCCGGTGCGGCGGCGCCCAAGCTTGTCACGCGCGACATGCTGTCGTCGATGAAGACGGGCGCGGTGCTCGTCGATGTCGCGATCGACCAGGGCGGCTGTTTCGAAACCAGCCATGCCACCACCCATGACGACCCGACCTATATCGTGGACGGCATCGTGCATTACTGCGTCGCGAACATGCCCGGCGCGGTCGCCCGGACCAGCACCTATGCGCTGAACAACGTGACGCTGCCCCATGCGCTCGCCATCGCGCGAGACGGGTGGAAAGCCGCGGCAAAGGCCGATCCGCATCTCGCGCAGGGTATTAACGTCCATAATGGACATGTTACCTATCGCGCCGTGGCCGAAGAACTGGGATACGAATATTTGCCGGTTTCACAGGCTATCGGCTGATCCCCCGCTAACGGTCTTTTCGGGGAATGCGTTAACTCGAAGGCTGTAAATTTGTCCTATACGCCCGTCCGATGTCGATTCGGCTGATATTCGTTCTCTTTGCTTTTCTCGCTGCGGTAACCGGCGGGATCGGCGTCGTGGGCCTCGCGCTGGCGCATCCGCTTCCGGTGGATTCGGTGAGGGCTTCGTGTTTTGCATTCGGTCCGGTCGATGCCGGGGCGGCCAGTCCCGGCGTAGGCAGTCCCGATGGGGGCGGTCCCGGCACGGCCCGTACCAACGGGGGCGAATGGCTATGCGAACCCGTCGGTCACGGGTCGGTCACCGGGCCGGTCCGGATATTGTTCGATTCGGACGACCTCGCCGCCGCGGCGCATGCCACCCATTTCGTCAGCCACGTCGCCCGTTTCGACACGCTATCGATGGCGGTGCGGCGCGGCGATAGGACGAAGGAGGTTGCGCGCTACACGCTCGACGATATCGACATGTTCGTGAACGGGCCGAATTTTGCCCTTCCGCTGCCCGATCTGCGCGGCGCGGACGCCTTGATCGTGACGGTCACCAAACCGTGGAACCGGGCCATCGCATCCGACGCGATGCTGGAACAGGCGCAAAACGACGGCGCGATGTCGCTCGGCCGGGGCCGCGGGTCCATGCTGCTGATGGCGTTTCTGTGCGGGCTGATGCTCGTGCCGCTGATCTACAATCTCGCGTTCTACCGCGTGCTGCGCAAGACCTTCATCATCTGGCACAGTGCCGCCGTCATCAGCATGCTGATCTACATCAAGATCGCGAGCGGGCTCGGCAATTATCTCCTCACGCCCAATATCCATGTGCTGTTGTTCCTCTACCCGTTCAGCTTCCTGACCGCCGCGTTTCTCGGCACGCAATTCACGGTCCGCTTTCTGGAGCCCGGCATGCTCGGCCCCGGCATGCGCCGCGCGCTCGTCGTCACGGGGTGGACCACGTTTGCCGTGCTGGGCACGATCCTGCTGCCGCTGCCCATGTTCCGCACGGTTTCGCTCACCATGTTCAGCGCGGGGTTCCTCCCCCTCACCTTCGTTTACGTCGCCGCCATGATGCAGGCGCGCCGCCGCGGTTCGCGCGCGGTGTGGTTTCAGATCATCGGCTGGACCCCGTTGCTGCTGCTCGGCCTCGAACGCATCGCCAAGGGCGTCGGCCTTTCCGAAAGCCCGCCATGGGTCGGGCAGCTGTTTTTCCTGACCCTCGCGTTCGAGGTGCTGATGACGTCGCTGGGCGTGGTCGATCGTTTCGACATCCTGCGCCGCGATCACGACCAGGCCCGCTCCCGGCTCGAAATGCTGTCCGGCCTCGTCGACCGCGATGCGCTCACCGGGATCTTCAACCGCCGCGCGCTGGAGCAGAAATTCGCCGAACTCAGGGCCGAGGGGTTTACCGGCCTCGCGGTGCTGGACCTCGATTTCTTCAAGCAGGTCAATGACCGCTTCGGCCATTCCGCCGGCGACCGCGTCCTGCAGGAAGTCGCCAAGGTGTTGAGCAGCGACGACGAGGCCCTTCCCTTCCGCATGGGGGGCGAGGAATTCGTCCTGCTCGTGCGGGGCAATGCGATGCAGGAACGCTGCGAACGCATCCGCAGCGCCATTCCCATCCGCGTCGCCAATCAGATGCCCGGCATCGACCTCGTCGTCACCGCGAGCATGGGACTGGTCGATACGCCGCCGGGCACGAGGACGAGCATGCGGCAGCTCTACGCCCATGCCGACCGGCTTTTGTACGAAGCGAAGAACAGCGGCCGCGACCGGATGATCAGCGAACGCATGCAATTCTTCTCGGCGCCCGGCCGCACGGCGGACCGCCGCAATCCGCAGACAAGTCGCGGGCGCCGCGCGGAGGACAACGGCCCCGCCGGCGCCTAATCCGCCGTCAGCACCCGGTCCGCAAGCGTGGCCGGCACACGCATGGGACGGCGCGTTTCGCGGTCCAGCATGGCCCAGGTCGAGCGCGCCGACACGATGGGCCGCGCCCGTCCGCCTGCGGCATCGTCGTCCGCCTCGCGCCGGAATGCGACCATGCGGTCGAACCGCGCACCGGCGGGGCGATCCGGCACCCAGGTTTCGGCGATGACGCTCTCCCCTTGTGCAATATTGCCGCGATAGTCGATCTCGTGCCGCGTCACGAGCCAGATCGCCGCCGCGTTCTCCTCCGCCGTGGCGATTTCGTGCCAGTGCGCGCCCGCGATGTCCTGCACCCATTGCAGCCACACGGCATTGTTCACATGGCCCATGATGTCGATATGTTCGGCCCGCGCAGTAAAGCGCATGGTAAAACGGCTCACAGATCCACCCCGACCAGCGTCCATCCCAGCCCGTCCCGCGCAAAGATCAGCGCCGGCGCACCCTGCGTCGCCGCCCCGGTCACGCGAAATTCGTCGAGGCCGCGCCGAAGAATGCGCAGGTCGGGCGCTTCCGCCTCGCGGCCATCGTCGCCGCGCTCGGGACGCATCACGACCGGCCCGGCGCGCCCTTCGCGCAGGAGCCGGGCGACACCCTCCGGCGTGACCAACCGGTCCACCACCGGCCCCGCCGCAACGCCGGCGATCCTTGCGCCCAGCCGTTCGAGCGGCGAGCCCCCGCGTGCATCGATCTCTTCATCGAGTTCGCTTACGAGTGAGCCGCGCAGCGCAGCGAAATCGACCCGCTCCTCCAACGCGGCGGCATCGCCATCGCGCGCCGCCTGCTCCAGCCGATGCAGCGCATAGCGGGGCGAGGCATAGTACCAGCCGCCGAAAAGCAGCCCGGCAAACAGCAGCAAGGCAAGAAGTTTTCGCATCACGCCGCCTTCGTCATGCCCATCTGCCACAGGATGAAGGCGAATTCCTCCGCCACTTCGCGCAGCGAATCGAACCGGCCCGACTTGCCCCCGTGCCCGGCGCCCATGTTCACCTTGAGCAGCAATTCATGGTCGTCGGTCTTGCGATCGCGCAGGCGGGCGACCCATTTGGCCGGCTCCCAGTATGTCACGCGCGGATCGTTCAGCCCGGCGGTGACCAGCATCGGCGGGTAATCCTGTGCCGTGACATTATCATAGGGGCTGTAGCTGCGGATGAGTTCGAAGGCGGCCTTGTCCTCGATCGGGTTGCCCCATTCGGGCCATTCGCCCGGCGTCAGCGGCAGGGATGCGTCCAGCATGGTGTTGAGCACGTCGACGAAGGGCACATGCGCCACCACCGCGCCCCAGATGTCGGGATCGGTGTTGACGATCGCGCCCATCAGCTCGCCGCCCGCCGATCCGCCCGAGGCGGTCACCCGGCCCTTGCGCGTATAGCCGAGGTCGATCAGCCCGTTCGCCGCATCGACGAAATCGGTGAACGCGTTGGTCCGCCGCTCCAGCTTCCCATCGAGATACCAGCGCCGGCCCAGATCGTCGCCCCCGCGGATATGCGCGATGGCATAGATGAAACCGCGATCGACGAGGCTGAGCCGCGTGGTCGAAAAACCGGGCGGGATCGCGATGCCATAGGCGCCATAGCCATAGAGATGCAGTGGCGCGGAACCGTCCTTCGGCGTATCGGCCCGCATCACCAGCGATACGGGAACCTCGGTCCCGTCGCGCGCGGTGATCGTCACGCGTTCGGTACGATATTGGGCAGGATCGTAGCCCGACGGGATCTCCTGCACCTTCAACACCTCCAGCCGCCGGTCGGCGAGGTGATAATCATAGGCGGTGCCCGGCGTGACCATCGAATTATACGACAGGCGGAGCGTATCGACGGCATATTCGGGATTATTGCCGAGGCTGGCGACAAAGCTGGCCTCGGGAAAGGCGATGGGCCGCACGTCCGCCGGATCGTCGTAGGAGCGGATCTCGATCTGGTCGAGCCCGTCGCGGCGCCCCTCGATCACCAGAAAATCGCGGAACAGTTCAAAACCGGTCAGGTAGAAATCGTCCGACCCTGCGATCAGCGTGGTCCATGCGGCGGGATCGGACAGCGGCGCCGTGGCGAGGCGGAAATTTTCGTGGGTGTCGTTCGTATGGACGAAGATCGTGTCACCGCGCATGTCGATATCATATTCGACGCCCTTCTCCCGCGCGCGGATCAGCACGGGTTCGGCCTCCGGATCGTCGGCGGGCACGATCCACGCCTCGCTCGTTTCATGATCGCTCGTCGAAATGATCAGCCATTCCTCCGTCGCGGAGAGGCCCGAACCGACGCGAAAACCTTCGTCATCCTCGTGGAGGAGCTCGGTATCCTCCGCAACCGGCCGGCCCAACCAATGGAGCCGCGCATTGTCCGTGCGCCAGTTTTCATTGGCCAGCGAATAGACGATGCCGCTGTCGCCCTTCACCCAGACCAGCGACCCCAGCGTGCCGGGAATGACATCGGGCAGGTCGGCGCCGGTGGAAAGATCGCGGAACCGCGCCTCATAGCGTTCCGACCCGTCGGTATCGGTCGCATAGGCGAGCATCGTGCCGTCCGCGCTCACCGAAAAGGCGCCGAGGCTGAAATATTCGTGCCCTTCGGCGAGGGCCGCCTCGTCGAGGATGAGCTGCTTGCCCTCCTCGCCATCGCGGCCGCCAGCGGCGGGCTTGCGCCACCATTGCTTGTACTCCGCGCCGTCGAGATATTCGATCCAGTAATACCAGTCGCCATCCTTCTGCGGGACGGAGGCGTCGGCTTCCTTGATCCGGGCGCGCATCTCCTTGAACAGATCCTCGACCAGCGCTTCGTGCGGTTTCATGCGCGTTTCGAACCAGCGGTTCTCTTCGTTGAGATGCGCGAGGATGTCCGCGTTCTCCACCTTGGGATAGCCGGCATCGCGCAGCCAGGCATATTCGTCGGTGATCGCAATGCCGTGATGGGTCGTTTGATTGTCCTGTTTCCGAGCGATGGGGGGCTGCGTCGCGGGGGTGGTGTCGGTCAAGAAAATGCCTTTCCAATGGCGGTATCCGGCCCGGTGCGACGTTCATGCGCACAGGCGGCGTGCCGACTGCGCTTTAAAGCGCGGGCCGGCGTGTCTATGTTGGGCATCTATGGTCGCGCCCCTGCCCCTGCAAGCGCGCCCGCCGATTAAACCGCCGATTGAACCTCGGCCCGATATTCCGACAAGGTAACGCCCATGTTGATGCACACCCACGAAGCCCGCCTCTCCGCCCTGCGCGAGGAATTGAAACGCCGCGATCTCGACGGCTTCGTCGTGCCGATCAGCGATGAGCACATGAGCGAATATGTCGGCGATTATGCCCAGCGGCTCGCCTGGCTCACCGGGTTCGGCGGAAGCGCGGGCAGCGCCATCGTGCTGCGCGACAAGGCCGCGATGTTCGTCGACGGGCGCTATACGCTCCAGGTGCGCGAACAGGTCGATGGCAAGTTCTGGGACTATGAAAACGTGCCGGCGACCAGCCACGGGCAATGGCTGGCGAAGAATGTCGCGAAGGGTGCGCGCATCGGGTTCGATCCGTGGCTGCACGCGCGCGGCTGGGTTGCCGACACGCAAAAGGCGCTCGAGACGGTCGGCGCCGAGCTCGTCCCGCTCGACAGCAATCCGATCGACGCGGTGTGGCAGGACCGGCCCGAACCGTCCCCGGCCAAGGCACAGCCCTACGCCAACGATCTCGCCGGCGAGACCAGCGCGAACAAGCGCGAGGCCGTGGCCCGCTGGCTCAAGGAAAATCGCTGCGATGCGGCGGTGATCGGCGCGCTCGATTCCATTGCCTGGCTGCTCAACATTCGCGGCGCGGACGTCAGCCACACGCCGGTCGCGCTGTCCTATGTCATCGTCGCCGCCGACGGGACCGCGCAATGGTTCGTCGCACCCGAAAAGGTCGATGGCGACCTTCGCGAACATCTCGGCAATCAGGTCACGTTGCGCGGGCGTGACGAGATCGAGGCCGGGCTCAACGAGCTTGGCGGCAAGCGTGTCGCGGTCGATCCCGACAGCGGGGTGGCGGCCATCTACGACGTGCTGGAGATTGCCGGCGCGACGCCCGTCACGCTCACCGATCCGATCATGCTGCCCAAGGCGATCAAGAACGCCGCCGAGGTGAAGGGCCACCGCGAGGCGCAGGCCCGCGATACGCGGGCGGTGTCCCGCTTCCTCAAATGGCTCGACGAAGAAGCGCCCAAGGGCGACATCGACGAGCTTGCCGCGGTGGAAAGGCTCTATAACGAACGCGCACAGAGCGGCGACCTGCGCGATACCAGCTTCGACACCATATCGGGCGCCGGGCCGAACGGCGCCAGCCCGCATTACCGCGTGAATGCGGAGAGCAACTGCAAGCTGGAGCCGAACAGCGTCTATCTCGTCGACAGCGGCGGGCAATATCCGGGCGGCACCACCGACATCACCCGCACCATCTGGGTCGGGCCGGACGCCCCGCATGACGAGGTGCGCGACCGTTTCACCCGCGTGCTGAAGGGGCATATCGCCATCGACACCGCGCTGTTTCCGCAAGGCACGACGGGCGGCCAGCTCGACGGGTTCGCGCGACAATATCTGTGGCAGGCGGGCGTCGATTACGCGCATGGCACCGGCCACGGCGTCGGCAGCTATCTCGGCGTGCACGAAGGGCCGCAGCGCATCGCGAAGCCCGGCGGCGGGCAGGCCGGCACGGCGCAGGAACTGCATGCCGGCATGATCCTCTCGAACGAGCCGGGCTATTACAAGGCGGGCGAATACGGGATCCGGATCGAGAACCTGATCCTGACCGTGAAAAAGGACGTGCCCGGCGCCGAACTCGACGTGCTGGGGTTCGAGACGCTGACCTTCGTGCCGATCGACCGGCGGCTCATCGATGTCGCGATGCTGACCGAGGCGGAGCGAAAGTGGGTGGACGATTACCATGCCCGCACGCTGGAGATCGCGAAATCGGTGATGGACGATGCGGGCGATCTGGCCTGGGTCGCGGCGCAATGCGCGCCTCTGGAGGGGTGACGGGGCGCCGGTCCTTGCGCGCCGATGAACGCGGGCCGGTCCCTGATACCTGTTGCGACAATTCTTCCCGCTTCTGGCATAATCCTGCGACAGGTGGGCCGCTATAAGGGTTTCACGAAGTCGCGGACGGCGCATCATTCGGGTTTTCCCCTGATGTCCCCTCCCCAAGGCCCGATGCGCTGGCCGCGGCTTCACCCTTTTTGCAAGTGGATGGATCGACCATGAAAAAGACCGTTCTTGCCGCGGGGATCGCCGTCATCGGCCTTGGCGCCGTGGCCGTCGCCGCCCCCGATATCGCCCGCGCCGCGCCGCAGGACCGCGACCATCCCACGATGGAACCCATGACGCTCGCCACGGCGGAGGCGCGTGCGCTCGCCCTGTTCGACCGGATGGACCGCAATGGCGACGGCACGATCGACGCCGCCGACCGCCAGGCTCGGCAAGACGCCATGTTCGACCGGCTCGACACCGACAATGACGGGCAGATCAGCCGCACCGAATTCGCCGCACGCGGCCAGCGCGAAGGGCGCGGACCGATGGCGCATCGCGGCGCCGGCAGGGGTATGGGCATGGTAAAAATGGCCGATGCCGATGGCGACGATGCAATCACCCGCGCCGAAATGCGCGCCGCGGCGAAAAGCCATTTTGCCCGCATGGACGCGAATGGCGACGGCACCGTCACCACAGCGGAGCGAAAGGCCGCCCGTGACGCGATGCGCGCCATGCACCGGCAGCGGAGCGGCGATGCAGGCTGACGCAAAACATCCCGCATACCGATCCGGGCGCGGCGGCTGATGGCCGACGCGCCCGAAACCGTGCCCGACCGGATCCTCGTCGTCGATGACGAGGAGGCGTTGCGCACGCCGCTTTGCCAATATCTCACGAAACAGGGTTTCGCCGTGCGGCAGGCCGAAAGCGCCGCCGCCGCGCGCACCATGCTGAAATCCGAGGCGGCTGATCTCGTCCTGCTCGACATCATGATGCCGGGGGAGGACGGGCTGTCGCTCACCCGCCATCTCGTCGAGACGCAGCGCGTGCCGGTCATCCTCCTCACCGCGCGGGGGGAGGCAACCGATCGCATCGTCGGCCTCGAAATCGGGGCCGACGATTACGTGGTGAAACCGTTCGAGCCGCGCGAGCTTGTCGCGCGCATCCGCTCGGTCCTGCGCCGGGCGAGCCGGGCGGAGACACCGGCGGGGACCGAGGCGGATTACTGTTTCGAAGGGTGGCGGCTCGATCCGCTCAAGCGGCGGCTGCTCGATCCCGAAGGGGCGGTGGTGGCGATTTCCTCGGCCGAATTCCGCCTGCTCAAGGCGTTTTGCGACCGCCCGCGACAGGTGATCGACCGCGATCGCCTGCTCGACATGGTGCAGGGGCGCGAGGCGCATCTGTTCGACCGCGCCGTCGACAATGCGATCAGCCGCCTGCGCCGCAAGGTCGAGATCGACCGCTCCGATCCGCAGCTCATCCTGACCGTGCGGGGCGGCGGCTACATGCTGGCCGCCGATGTGACGCGCGCGGCGTCTGGCTGAGCCCTTGCGCCGCCGGCTGTCCATCCTGTCGCGCCGGATATTGCCGCGCAGCCTGCAGGGGCAGATGCTGCTCGCGGTCGCGCTCGCGCTGCTTTTGGGTCAGGCGATCAGCGCGGTCATCATCTACCGCGCGGAGGTTGCGCGGGCCGACAATTCGATCGCCCACACGCTGGCCTTCCGCCTGATCGGGGCGCAGGCCTTCGACGCGCGCCGGGATGCGATGCGCGGCATGCGAGGCAGAGGCACGCGCCGCTCCATGGGGCTCGTCTCCGCAAATGTTTCGCCGCGCACGTCGCAGGACCGCATGCGCGGCAATCTGCAGGAGCGCCTCGCGCAAGTGCTGAGCGAGCAGGGCATTGCCTTTACCGCGCTCGATGTCTTCGAACGTCCGCTCGCCGACGACCCCCCGGCGCAGAATTTCCTTCGCCGCCGGTTCGGCGCCTCCCCGCCGCCCGACCGGTCGCAGGTGATCGTCGCCGCGATGCGCCCCGCAGGTGCCAGCCACTGGATCGTGGCGCGCGATCTTCCGCCTGCGCGCACCGGGCGTTTCGTGCGCCTGCTGCTGTTGCAGACGGTGCTGACCTATATCGTGCTGGTCGGCGCGATCGCATTGCTGCTGCGCCGGATTACCGGACCGTTGAAGGCGTTGACCGGCAGGGTCGAGGATTTTTCGCGCGATCCCGCCATGTCGGCCGACGCGCGGGTGCAGCCCGCCGGCCCGACCGACACGCGCCGGCTGATCATCGCGCATAACCGGATGGAACAGCGGATCGGCGCGCTTCTCGATGAAAAGAACGTGATGCTGGGCGCGATCGGCCACGATCTGAAGACGCCGCTCGCCGCGCTGCGCGTCCGCATCGAATCGGTGGAGGACGAGGACGAGCGCGCCCGCATGGCCGCCACGATCGAGGATATCGTGCGCACGCTTGACGACATCCTGTCGCTCGCGCGGGTGGGGCGGCCGTCCGACCCGCTCGAAACGACGGAACTGTCGGCGCTCGTCGTATCGGTCGTCGAAGAGTTCGAGGACATGGGCGACCCGGTCGAGCTGGGCGAGACGCAGCGTATCGTGCTCCCGCTGCGCGCGACATGGCTACGCCGGGCGCTCCGCAATCTGATCGGGAATGCGGTGCGCTATGCCGGCGGTGCCGACGTATCGGTGGAACGGCGCGGCAATCGCGCCATCGTGCGCGTCATGGACCGGGGACCGGGCATTCCCGACGGGCAGATTTCCGCGATGATGGAGCCGTTCGCGCGGGGCGATCCGTCGCGCAATCGCGGCACCGGCGGCGCGGGCCTCGGCCTGACGCTGGCCCGCGCGATCGCGGAGCAGCACGGGGGCACGCTCATCCTCGCCAATCGCGACGCGGATGATGGCGGGGCGACGGGCTTGTGCGCGGAATTGTCGCTGCCGGTGTAGGCCGCGAGCGCTTCGCCCTTGCCGCCCGCAGCGACAGCCGCCATGCAGGGGGCGGCATGAGCGAAGCTTTCATCCTTCTCGACGATGCGCGTCCGCTGGCGGAAAATCCCGCTCCGGCGCGGCTCTATCGCGGGCCGCGGGCGACGTTCGTCGCGCGGCGCGGGGACGAGGTCGCACCGGCGCTTGCCGCCGCGCGCGAGGCGCTTGTCGCCGGGCACCATGTCGCAGGCCAGATCGCCTACGATGCCGGGCTCGCGCTCGAACCGCGGCTGGCGCCGCTTACCCGCGCAGGTGATGCGCCGCTCGTTTGGCTCGCCGCGTTCGATCGCTGCGACACGATTCCGGCGGGCGACGTGCCGCAATGGCTGGCGGCGCGGATTGCGGAGAACGAATTGCCGCCGTCGCATCTCTCCCCGCTCCGTCCCGCGTGCAAATTCGACGAATACGCCCGCCGTTTCGCCGCGCTGCGCGACGCGATCGAGGCCGGCGATATCTATCAGGCGAATCTGACCTTTCCGCTGTCGGGGCGCTGGTGCGGCGATCCGCTCGCCATCTATGCCGCGATCCGGGGGCGCGCGGCGGCGGGGCACGGCGGCATCGTGTTCGACGGCACCGACTGGACGCTGTCCTTCTCGCCCGAGCTGTTCTTTGCGGTCATGGACGGCACCGTCACGATGAAACCGATGAAGGGCACCCGCCCGCGCGGCGCCACACCGGAGGAGGACAGCGCGCTCGCCGATGCACTTTTCCAGAGCGGAAAGGACCGGGCCGAAAACCTGATGATCACCGATCTGATGCGCAACGACATCAGCCGCGTCGCCGTGCCGGGCAGCGTGCGCGTGGCGGCCCCCTTCGCCATCGAAACATACCCGACCGTGCATCAGATGGTAACGACGATCACCGCGGATCTGGCGCCGGGCCGCGACGCCGGCGACGTGCTGCGCGCGCTCATGCCCTGCGGCTCGATCACCGGCGCGCCGAAGATCCGGGCGATGGAGCTGATCCACCGGGAGGAGGACGCGGCGAGGGGCGTGTATTGCGGAGCCGTCGGGCGGTTCGACCCCGATGGCGATGCCGCGTTCAACGTGGCGATCCGCACCTTGCGCCTCGATGCGGGGGGCGATGCGATATTGGGCGTGGGCTCGGCGATTACCGCGGGATCCAATGCGCGGGCCGAATGGGACGAATGCTTGGTGAAGGGGCGGTTCGCGTCGGCGGATCTGGCGCCTTTCCACCTGATCGAGACGATGCATTTCGATCCGCTGATCGGTGTGCCGATGGTCGAACGCCACCTCGAACGGTTGAAGCAGAGTGCGCATGCGCTCGGCTTTGCCTGCGACCGCCATGCCATTCGCAACGACATCCAAGCGTTCTGCTTTACCCACCGCGAACCGGCGCGTTTGCGCGTGATGCTGGCGCAGGACGGATCCTGGACGCTGGAGGGGGGCGCCATGCCCGACCCGCTGACGCAGCCGGTGCCCTGCATGCCCCACGACTTGCCGGTGGAGGCGGATGACTGGCGCCTGTCGCACAAGACCAGCCTGCGCGATTTATACGATGCGGCGCGGTTCGCGGCGGCGGGTCTCGGCGCGGAGGAGGCGGTGCTGGTCCGGCATGACGGGCGCGTGACCGAGGGCAGCTTCACCAATATCTTTGTCGAACGCGATGGTGCATGGCTGACCCCGCCTGCATCGCTCGGGCTGTTGCCGGGAGTCATGCGGCAGAAACTGCTCGACGAAGGGGTGGCACGGGAGGCGGAATTGACGCTCGACGATCTGAAGGACGGTTTTCACATTGGCAACGCCCTTCGCGGCATGATGCGGGCACGGCTGATATGACGCAGGCGCAGGCTTCGGCGGACCGGATCTCCGCCGCACTGGCGCGCATCGCCCCGTCACAGACCACCGCGATGACCGACCGCGCCACCGCAATGCGGGCCGAGGGGCGCGACATCGTGTCGCTCTCCGTGGGGGAGCCCGATTTCGCCACCCCGGCCCATGTGGTCGAGGCGGTGAAGGATGCGCTGGACCAAGGCGCCACGAAATATACGCCGGTGGGCGGCACCGCGGCGATGAAGCGGGCCGCCGCGCTGCATTTCACGCGCGATCTCGGCATCGCCGCGACGCCCGCCGACGTCACGGTCAGCGCGGGCGGGAAACAGGCGATCTTCCACGCGCTGCTCGCCACGATCGATCCGGGTGACGAGGTGCTCATCCCCGCGCCGTGGTGGGTGAGCTATCCCGAAATCGCGCGGTTCGCGGGCGCAAATGTGGTGCCATTGCCGACCACGGCGGCGGACGGTTTTCGCATTTCGGCAGAGCAGCTTGCGAACGCGATCACGCCTGCGACACGCTGGCTCCTGCTCAACAGCCCCGGCAATCCGACCGGCGCGGTGTACACGGCGGACGATCTTCGCGCGCTGGCCGACGTGCTGGACCGGCACGCGCGTATCATGGTGATGAGCGACGATATTTACGCGCCGCTGCGCTATGGCGATACGCCGCATGCGACGCTCGCGGCGCTGCGCCCCGATCTGGCGGACCGCATCCTCACCGTGTCGGGCGTGTCGAAAAGCCATGCGATGACCGGCTTTCGCATCGGCGTCGCGACCGGGCCCGGCTGGCTGATCCGGGCGATGGAACGGCTCCAGTCGCACAGCAGCGGCAATCCCTGCTCGATCAGCCAGGCCGGCGCGGTCGCCGCGTTCGAAGGGCCGCAGGATTTCCTGTCCGACTGGCGCGCGATTTTCCGGGCGCGGCGCGACCGGGTGGTGGAGGCGATCAATGCGATTCCCGGCCTGTCGACCCCGGTGCCGGATGGGGCGTTTTACTGCTTCGTCGATGCCGCGCCGCTCATCGGCGAGGGTTGCGAGGATGACAATGCGCTGGCGTTGCACATGCTCGAACATGGGGTCGCGGTGGTCGCGGCCTCGGCATTTGGCGGGGCGCATTGCGGAATACAGGGGTTCCGGGTCAGCTTCGCCGCCGACGATGACAGCCTCACAGAGGCGCTCACCCGCATGGAAAGGGCCGTGGCCGCATTATGACCGACATTCCCATCCTGTTCGAGGATGCCGAGGCGCTGATCATCGACAAGCCGGCGGGGCTGCCGGTGGACCGGCCGCGCAATCGCGCGCCCTCGCTCGCGGACCGGCTCGGCGCTCTGACGCTAGGCTTTGCGCGGGAACCGGTGCCGGTGCACAGGCTCGACACCGATACGTCGGGCTGCCTGCTGCTCGCCCGCAATCCCAAGGCGCTGAAACGGCTGTCCCGCGCGTTCGAGGAACGGATCGTGGAGAAGACCTATCTCGGCATCGTGAGCACCGAACTGGCCGAGGCGGAGGGCGAGATTGCCCTGTCGCTGAGCAAGGTCAGCAGTGAGAAGGATGGCTGGCGCATGATCGCGGCGAAGAAGGGGAAGCCCGCGCTGACCCGGTGGCGCCGGATCGCGGTGCGCGACGGGTTGAGCCTGGTTGAATTCCGGCCCGAGACCGGCCGCACCCATCAGATCCGCATCCATGCACAACACGGGCTGGGCGCGGCATTGCTGGGCGATCCGGTCTATGGACGGCCGGACGCCCGCGCGCGCCGCACGATGCTGCATGCCGCCGCGCTGTGCGTGCCCCGCGATAACAAGCCCGCCATCGCGGCACGCGCGCCCTTCCCGCGCGCCTTCGCGGATCTTGGCTTTGACGATCCGGGACCGGCCCCCCGCGACGAGGCGCGGCGAGAGGCCGAGTGACCGGCGGATCGATCATCGACCGCGCCCACGCCCTGGCCGAAGAACGTTTCGTCACGGCGTCGGGGCCGGGCGGGCAGAACGTGAACAAGGTCGCGACCGCGGTGCAGTTGCGGGTCAACATCTATGCGCTCGGCCTGCCGCCGCCGATCTTTCACCGGCTGAAGCAACTGGCGGGAAGCCGCCTGACGCAGTCGGGCGACCTGCTCATCGACGCGCGCCGTCACCGCACGCAGGACGCCAACCGCAGCGATGCGCGCCAGAGGCTGACCGATTTGCTCGAAGAGGCACGCCGGCAGCCCAAGACGCGCGCGAAGACCCGCGTGAACCGCATCGGCAAGGTGCAGCGATTGAAGAAGAAGAAGGAACGCGGAGCGGTCAAGGAGAAACGCGGGCGCGTCACCGGCTGGGACTAGTCCGGCGCGTCGAGGCCGGTTTCATCGGCCGAGGCGGGGTCGGCGGGCGGGGCATCCTGCGTTTCGTCGGCGGGCAGCATCGCCGCCGCATCGGCGAGGAACGCGGCCTCGTCCTGCGGCGGGGCGGGATCGGGGGTGGTGTCCTGCCCGCCGCACGATGCCAGCATCGCGGCGATCGTCACGGCGGGCAGGATGCGTCGCATGGCGCGGACCTTACCGTGCGTCCTGCGCATCCTCGTTCATCGCGGCGGTCAGGTCGTCGGCGGCCATGGCGGCATCGTCGGCGACGGCTTCGGCGGCGGGGGTTTCGACCGTTTCGGGGGTCTCGCGCGGTTCGGGGCCGGCCATGTCGTCGGCCATCGCGGGATTGACGGCGGGATCCTCGCCCATGCCGGGCTCCATCATGACCTCGTCGGCGGGCATCTCGACATTGTCGGCCTCGGCAGGCGCGTCGGCATCGTCGGTCGATCCGCAGGCGGACAGGGCGAAGCTTGCTACGCCGGCGAAAAGAACAAGTTTCTTCATGGGTTCGATCCTTCACGGATAGGGGGTTGTGACGCAATTCCCCTAATGCGCGCGCTGAGTCTCCGCAATCGTTGCAAACATATAAAGCTTCCTTTATATGATGACGCCATGACCATCGGCGATCTTCTTCGCGCACTCGACGATCCGACGCGGCTGCGGCTGCTGCGGCTGTTGTCGCGCATGGAGCTTGCGGTGGGCGAACTGGCCGAGGTGCTGGATCAGAGCCAGCCGCGCATTTCGCGCCATGTCCGCATATTGACCGAGGCCGGCCTCGCCGAAAAGCGCAAGGAAGGAAGCTGGGTCTTCTTGCGCAGCCGCCTGCACGATCCGCTCGACGCGGCGCGCGGCGAATCGGCGGCGATGCGCGCGGCGGCGGACCGGCTCCTCGCCGCGGCGGAGCGCGAGGATAGCGCGTTCGCCGCCGAATGCGCAGCCGACCGCCAACGCCTCGACACGATCCGCACTGCGCGCGAGGCCAGCGCCGCCCGCTATTTCGAGCGTCATGCCGAGGAATGGGATTCGCTGCGCAGCCTGCACGTCGCGGAGCGGGAGGTGGAGGCGGAACTCGCCCGCTTGCTGCGCGTCGGCGGCAGGGACGATGCCGAATCCGCCGACGGGGCGAGCCTGGGCGAACTGCTCGACGTCGGCACGGGCACCGGGCGCATGGCCGAATTGTTCGCGCCCGCCGCCGCCCATGTCGCAGGCATCGACAAGAGCCCGGAGATGCTGCGCCTCGCACGGACGCGGCTGCAAAATCTTTCCCCGGCGCGGCTTACCCTGCTGCAGGGGGATTTTCGTGCGCTGCCTTTTCCCGATGCGCGGTTCGACACGGTGTTGTTCCATCTCGTCCTCCATTATGCGCAGGCGCCGGAGGATGTTCTGGCCGAGGCGGCGCGCGTCACCCGGCCCGGCGGGCGTATCGCCATCGTCGATTTCGCCGCCCACCGGCACGAGGAATTGCGCGAAAGCCATGCCCATGCCCGGCTCGGCTTTACGGATACGCAGATGCACCAGCTCTTGACGCATGCGGGCTATACCCCTGCGGCCGACAGTACCCTTCCGGGCAAGGAGCTCACCGTCCGCATCTGGACGGGGCTTCGCGATGATATGCCCCTGATGACCCCGACCTCCGATTTTTCAGCGAAGGCCATGTCCCGATGACCGATCCCGTTTCCGTATCCCCTGCCGATTGCATCACCGCCGATGGCGTGCCCCTGTTCGCCAGCCTGCCCGGCGATATTGGCGTGTCCTTCGAATTCTTCCCGCCGAAGAGCGAGAAGATGGAAGCGCAGCTCTGGGACGCGGTGGAAAAGCTGGCCCCGCTGGCGCCCGAATTCGTGTCGGTCACCTATGGTGCGGGCGGATCGACGCGCGAACGCACCCATGCGACGGTCGAACGCATTATCCGTGAGGCGCGCATCCCCGCCGCCGCGCATCTGACCTGCGTGGAGGCGAGCAAGGACGACATTCGCCGCGTCGCCGAACAATATTGGGAGGCGGGCGTGCGCCATATCGTCGCACTGCGCGGCGATCCGACCACGCCGGGCGGGCGGTTCGAACCGCATCCCGGCGGCTATGCCGGCGCGGCCGATCTCGTCGCCGGATTGAAGGCCATCGCTCCGTTCGAGATTTCGGTCGCCGCCTATCCCGAAACCCATCCCGAGGCGCAGAGCGCGCAAAGCGATATCGACAATCTGAAGCGCAAGCTGGACGCGGGTGCCGACCGGGCGATCACGCAATTCTTCTTCCGGCCCGAATGCTTCCTCGATTTCCGGGACCGGCTCGCGGCGGACGGCGTCGATGCACCGCTGGTCCCCGGCATCTTGCCGGTGTCGAACGTGGCGCAGACGCGCAAGTTCGCGGCGCAGTGCGGGGCGCAGATCCCGGCGTGGATGGACGGATTGTTCGAAGGGCTGGACGAACGGCCCGGCGCGCGCAAGCTGGTCGCCGCGACGCTGGCGGCGGAATTCTGCCGCAGGCTTTACGCAGGCGGCGTGCGCGATTTCCATTTCTACACCTTGAACCGTGCGGACCTGTCCTACGCCATCTGCCACCTGCTGGGCCGCCGCCCGGTCGCTGCCGAGCAGACGGAGCAGGCCGCATGAGCATCACCCCCTCCGCCGCCCGCCAAAGCTTCGAAGCCGAGGCGGCCAAGCGTATCCTCATCACCGACGGCGCCTTCGGCACGCAGATTCAGAACCGCAAGCTGGTCGAGGCGGATTACATGGGCGATCTCGCCCTTGCGAAGGATGCGAAGGGCAATAACGACATTCTCGCCCTCACCCGCCCCGACGTGCCCGAATCGATCCACCGCGCCTATTTCGAGGCGGGCGCCGACATCGCCTGCACCAATACGTTCAGCGCGAACACCATCAGCCAGGCCGATTACGCGGCGGAACACCTCGTCGACGAAATCAACCGGCAAAGCGCGATGCTGGCCCGCCGGGTCGCGGACGAATTCGCCGCCGCCGACGGGCGTCCGCGTTTCGTCGCCGGGGCGATCGGCCCGACGAACAAGACATTGTCCCTCTCCCCCGACGTCAACGACCCCGGTTTTCGGGAGATCGATTTCGACTATCTCACCGCGGTCTACGCGCAGCAGGTCGAGGCATTGATCGACGGGGGCGCGGATTTCATCTTGATCGAGACGATCTTCGACACGTTGAACGCCAAGGCCGGGATCATGGCGGTGCGCGAGGTGGAGCGGAAACTGAACCGCGAAATCCCGATCATGCTGTCGATGACGCTGACCGATCTTTCGGGACGGAATCTTTCGGGCCATACGGTGGAGGCGTTCTGGTACGCGGTGCGCCATGCCCGGCCGCTCACCGTCGGGCTGAATTGCAGTTTCGGCGCGACGCAGCTTCGCCCGCATGTCAAAACGCTTTCGCAGATCGCCGATACGCTCATCATGGTCTATCCCAATGCGGGCCTGCCGAACGAGCTTGGCGAATATGACGAGATGCCCGATACCACCGCCACCCTCGTCCGCGAATGGGCGGATGGCGGGCAGGTCAACGTGCTGGGCGGATGTTGCGGGTCCAGTCCCGAGCATATCGCCGCCATGGCGAAGGCGGTTGCCGGCCTGACGCCGCGCACACGCCCCACGCCCGAAACGAAAATGCGGCTTGCGGGCCTCGAACCCTTTGTGATGGCCGGTTGAGCCACGAGCGGAAAACACATGTCAAACAGCAATAGCGCGCGTTTCGTCAACATTGGCGAGCGCACCAATGTCACAGGCTCGGCCCGGTTCAAGAAGCTGATCATGGCGGGCGATTACCCCGCCGCGGTCGAGGTCGCGCGCAGCCAGGTCGAAAACGGCGCGCAGGTGATCGACGTCAACATGGACGAAGGCCTGCTCGACGCGGTGGAGGCAATGACCACCTTCCTCAAACTGATCGCGGCGGAACCCGACATCGCCCGCGTGCCGATCATGGTCGACAGCTCCAAGTTCGAGGTGATCGAGGCCGGGCTGAAATGCGTTTCCGGCAAGCCCATCGTCAATTCCATCTCGATGAAGGAAGGCGAAGAGGCGTTCCTCACCCATGCGCGCATCTGCATGGATTATGGCGCGGCGGTCGTCGTCATGGCCTTCGACGAAAAAGGCCAGGCCGATACGAAGGCGCGCAAGGTCGAAATCTGCAAGCGCGCCTATGCCCTGCTGACCGGGATCGGTTTCCCGGCGGAGGACATCATTTTCGATCCCAACGTGTTCGCCGTCGCGACAGGGATCGAGGAGCATGACAATTACGGCGTCGATTTCATCGAGGCGACGCGTGAAATCGTCGCCGCCTGCCCGCATGTGCACATCAGCGGCGGATTGTCGAACCTCTCCTTCAGCTTTCGCGGGAACGAGACGGTGCGCCGGGCGATGCACTCGGTCTTTCTCTATCACGCGATCCCCGCGGGCATGGACATGGCGATCGTCAATGCGGGCCAGCTCGACGTCTATGATCAGATCGACCCCGTCCTGCGCGAGGCGTGCGAGGATGTGATCCTGAACCGCCCGGCCCGGGGCGACGAAACCCCGACCGAGCGGCTGATCGCGCTCGCCGAAAGCTACAAGGGCAAATCGCCCGAGGCGGAGAAGCAGGCCGCGGAATGGCGCGGCTGGCCGGTGGCGAAACGGCTCGAACATGCGCTGGTCAAGGGGATCGACGCGCATATCGTCGACGATACGGAGGAAATGCGGAGCTCCACCGCCGAGGCCGGCGGCCGCCCGATCGAGGTGATCGAAGGGCCGTTGATGGACGGCATGAACGTGGTCGGCGATTTGTTCGGCAGCGGCAAGATGTTCCTGCCTCAGGTGGTCAAATCCGCCCGCGTGATGAAGAAGGCGGTCGCCCATCTCATCCCCTTCATCGAGGCGGAGAAGGAAGAGGGCGCCAAGGCGAAGGGCCGCATCATCATGGCGACGGTGAAGGGCGACGTGCACGATATCGGCAAGAATATCGTCGGCGTGGTCCTGCAATGCAATGGCTACGAAGTGATCGACATGGGCGTCATGGTGCCCTGGCCCGACATCATCGCCAGGGCGCAGGAAACCGGCGCGGACATGATCGGGCTGTCGGGCCTCATCACCCCCTCGCTCGACGAGATGGTGACGGTGGCGGAGGAAATGCAGCGCGCCGAGATGACCATGCCGCTGCTGATCGGCGGGGCGACGACGAGCAAGGTGCATACCGCATTGCGCATCGACAATGCCTATGACGGGCCGGTGATCCACGTGCTCGACGCCAGCCGCGCGGTCGGCGTCGCATCGCAGCTTCTGTCCAATACGCAGCGCGATCCCTTTGTCAAAAAGACCGCGGACGATTACGAGGCGGTGCGCGTGACCCGCGCCAACAAGGGGCAGAGCGCGCTGCTCCCCATTGCCGAGGCGCGCGCCAACGGATTTGCCGCCGACATGGGGCAGAAGCCGCCCGCCCCGGCAAGGCCCGGCCTCCACGTGTTCAACAATTGGGACCTGTCCGACCTGATCGAAACGTTCGACTGGACCCCGTTCTTCCGCGCATGGGAGCTGGCCGGCAATTTCCCCGCCATTCTGGAAGACGAGATCGTCGGCGACAGCGCCAGCGCGCTGTATGACGATGCGCAGGCCATGCTGCGCCGCATTGTCGAGGAAGAATGGCTAACCGCGCGGGGGGTGTGCAATATTTGGCCCTGCCGCCGCGATGGCGACGACGTGCTGCTCGACGATGGCACGCGCCTGCCGTTCCTGCGGCAACAGGTGAAGAAGTCGCAAGGGCGCGATGGCAAGGGCCGGGCGAATTTCTGCCTTGCCGATTTCATTGCCAAGGATGGTGACTTTATCGGCGGGTTCGCGGTCGGTATCCACGGGATCGACGAACATTCCGCCCGGTTCAAGGCGGCGCATGACGATTATTCCGACATTCTTCTGAAAGCGCTGGCCGACCGGTTTGCCGAGGCGTTTGCCGAACGGTTGCATCAACATGTCCGCACGACGCTCTGGGGCTATGCGACGGGTGAACAGCTCACGAACGAGGCGCTGATCAAGGAGCAATATCGCGGCATCCGCCCCGCGCCCGGCTATCCCGCCTGTCCCGATCACAGCCTGAAGCCGATATTGTTCGACCTCCTGAATGCGCAGGACAACGCCGGTATCACCCTGACCGAAAGCCAGGCGATGTTGCCGACATCGGCCGTGTCGGGGTTCTACTTCGCCCATCCCGAGAGCCAGTATTTCGGCGTCGCCCGCGTCGGCCCGGATCAGCTTGAAGACTATGCGCGGCGGCGCGGCGTCGATATGGAGACCGCGACACGCTGGCTGCGCCCCAATCTGGACTGAACCCATTGCCGCATACGATTGACGATCCCCTTTCCCGATTGAAGGACGTCTTCGGCTTTTCCGCGTTTCGCGGGCGGCAGGAGGCGGTGGTGTCGCGCGTCCTGTCCGGGCAATCGACGCTGGCCGTCATGCCGACGGGTGCGGGCAAGTCGCTGACCTATCAATTGCCCGCGCTGATGCTGGAGGGGACATGCGTCGTGGTGAGCCCGCTCATCGCGCTCATGCATGATCAGCTGCGCAGCGCCGAAGCGGTGGGCATTCGGGCCGCCACGCTGACCAGTGCGGACGACAATCGCGCCGAAACCATCGCGCGGTTTCGCGATGGCGCGCTCGACCTGCTTTATGTGGCGCCCGAACGCGCGAGCCAGCCCTATTTCCGCGACATGCTGCGCAGCGCACGCGTGTGCCTCTTTGCCATTGACGAGGCGCATTGCGTTTCGGAATGGGGCCATGATTTCCGGCCCGATTACCGCTTGCTGCGCCCGCTTCTGGACGAATTTGGCGATGTGCCGCGGCTTGCGCTGACCGCGACGGCGGACGAGCACACGCGGGAGGATATTCTCGCCCAGCTCGGCATTGCCGAGGATGGCATGATCGTCGCCGGCTTCGACCGGCCCAACATCCGCTATCACATTACGCCGCGCGACAGCCTGACGCGCCAGTTGCAGCAATTGCTGAACGCAGAGCCGGGACCGGGCATCGTCTATGCACCGACCCGCGCCGCGACCGAACGGCTCGCGCAATCGCTGGCCACGCCGGGGCGCGAGGTGCGCGCCTATCACGCCGGCATGCCGCCCGAGGTGCGCAGCCGCAACCAGGCCGCCTTCGTTGCGTCGGAAAACATGGTGATGTGCGCGACCGTCGCGTTCGGCATGGGCATCGACAAGCCCGACGTACGCTTCGTCGCCCATGCCGGTCTTCCCAAGAGCATCGAGGGATATTACCAGGAAACCGGGCGCGCGGGGCGCGACGGCGATCCGTCGACCGCGCATCTGTTCTGGGGCGCCGACGATTTCGCCCGCGCCAATCAACGCATCATGGAGGTGGACGAAACCCGCCGGCAAAGCGAGCGGGTGCGGCTGTCGGCCTTGGGCGCGCTGGTCGAAACGGGGGGGTGCCGCCGCGCGATCTTGCTGCGCCATTTCGGTGAAAACCCGGCGCAGCATTGCGGCAATTGCGACAATTGCCTGAACCCGCCCAAGTCGGTCGATGCGACGGTCACGGCACAGAAATACCTGTCCGCCGTGGCGCGCACGCGGCAAATGTATGGCGGCGGCTACATCGAAAGCGTGCTCACCGGACAGTCCAGCGACCGCAGCCGCCAGAACGCGCATGACACCCTGTCGGTCTTCGGCATTGTCGAGGGCGAGGAAGCCGCGCTCCTGAAACCGGTGCAGCGCGCGTTGCAGGTGCGCGGCGCGCTGTTGCCGACCGAGCATGGCGGGCTGATGCTCGGCCCCGATGCAAGGCCGTTTTTGAAAGGGGAGCAGACGCTCGAAATCGTGCTGCCGCCCAAGCGGGAGCGGGGCCGCCGGGCGCGCGGCGCAGGGCAGGCGTTGAACCCGGTGGGCGATCCGCTGTTCGACGAATTGCGCACTCTGCGCCGCGAACTGGCCGAGGAGGCGGGCGTGCCGCCCTATGTGGTGTTCCACGATTCGGTGCTGCGCGACATGGCCGGGCTGAAACCCGCCAATCGGGGCGAACTGTCGCAATTGCCGGGCGTGGGCGCGAAAAAGCTCGACGCCTATGGCACCGCCTTTCTCAACGTGATCCGCCGGTTCGCGTAAACCGGCCTAGCGCAGCAGGTGCCCCGTCCGGTCGCGCTTCGTATCGAGATAGCGGGCATTGTGCGGATTGGCGGGCAGTTGGTGCGGCACGCGTTCGGTGACGGTCACGCCGACCTCCTCCAATGCCGCGACCTTGGCCGGATTGTTCGTCATCAAGCGCACCGTATCGACGTTTAAAAGATGCAGCATGCGCGCCGCGACCGGAAAATCGCGGGCCTCCGTCGGCAGGCCCAGCCGGTTGTTCGCATCGACCGTATCGAACCCCTGATCCTGAAGCCGATAGGCGCGCAGCTTGTTGATCAGCCCGATGCCGCGCCCTTCCTGCCGCAGGTATAGCAGAATGCCCCAGCCGCCCTTTTCCGCCTCCTCCGCCATGGCGGCCAGCGACGCATCGAGCTGCGGCCCGCAATCGCATTTGAGGCTTCCGAGCACATCGCCGGTCAGGCATTCGGAATGCAGGCGGACGAGCGGCACGCGCCTATCCCCCTGCCGCCCGATGACGAGCGCGACATGTTCGCGCAGGTCGTCCGGGGCGCGAAAGGCGACGATCTCGGCATGGTCCGCCGCCTCGGTCGGCAAGGCGGCGCGGGCCTGCACGGTGAGCCGGGCGCTGTCCTGAAACTGCGCGAGATCGGCGAGCGACACGGGCACGGCCTCTTCGCAGATGTCTTCGCCCGGGATCGCGGGATCCACCATGAAGGCCGGAAGCAAGCCCGCGATCCGCGCCAGCGTCATCGCCGCGACCGCGATCTCCTCCCAATCCAGAGGCTGCGCCCGAAACGGTCCGGCCAGCGGATTGGCGAGGTCGCGCGCCGGGTCGGCCAGCTCACGCGCATTGCGCAGCGCGAACGGTTCCGCCGCACGGATGAGTGCGGGCGCATCGGGCGCCGCCGCGTCCTTCTGATTCGCGAGTTTCAACGTCACCGCCCGCGCCGCAGAGATCAGCAGCAGCCGGGAGGTCGCCCCCGCATCATAGCCGGTTTCGGCCGGCAGCAGCGTGACCCTGTCCTCGATCCGGATCGGCCAGCCGTGGCGCAATGCGTCGATCGCCTGCCCCGCCCGCCGGGATGACGCGGTGCCGTTCATGGTTCAGGCTCTCACAATTCGAAGCGGGTGACGAGCGGGATATGATCCGACGGCCGTTCCCAGTCCCGGCAGGCCAAGTGAACCTCGTGCCCGGTCGCCTGCTTCGCGAGTTCGGGCGACGCCCACATATGGTCGAGTCGCCGACCCCGGTTCGATTTTTTCCAGTCGCGGTTGCGATAGGACCACCAGCTGTAGCTTTTTTCATCGTGCGGCACATGTTCGCGCCCGATATCGACCCATCCATGCGCATCCTTGAACCGGGCCAGCGCCTCGCGCTCAACCGGGGTGTGCGACACGACCTTCTGCAGCGACTTGCTGCTCCACACGTCATGTTCGAGCGGCGCGATATTGAAATCGCCGACGATCATGCTCGGCCGATCGACCGTTTCGGCCCAGCGCGCCATGCGTTCGAGGAAATCGAGCTTCTGCCCGAACTTGTCGTTCACCGCCCGGTCGGGGACATCGCCGCCCGCCGGGATATAGACGTTTTCGAGCAGCATCCCCTTTGCCGCGCCGCCGACCTCCACGCCGACATGGCGCGCCTCGCCATTGTCCTGCCAGTCGTGGCGCGACAATTCGCGCAAGGGCAGGCGGCTGATCGTGGCGACGCCGTGATAGCCCTTCTGACCATGCACGGCGCGGTGGGTATAGCCCAATTCCTCGAACGGGGCGTGCGGGAAGAGATTTTCGGCGACCTTGATCTCCTGAAGACACAGCACGTCGGGCTGCTCTTCCTTCAGGAAACGGGTGACCTGGTCGATGCGAAGGCGCACCGAATTGATGTTCCATGTGGCGATCTTTACCATGCGCACGGCCATAGGGCGGTCGCGCGCAATGTCCAGTTCACAGGGCCGCACATCGCCCGGAAACAGCAAAAAACCCTCGTCCCGGGGGCAATGGGACGAGGGTTCCTTTTCGCGTTCGTCACGCTTTGCCAAGACGATCCGGCGGACCTGGGCAACAGGGGGGAAACCCGGTGGACCGCCCGTCTTGTCTTTGCCGTTCTAGGGGGAATTCGCTGTCGGATTGCTGAACAAAAATTCCGATCTTTTCGGCCCGGCGCCAGCGAGACACGGATTGTCGCCGTTTCCGGACCTATTTTTAACGGCCCCGGCGCGCGGCGGGGGTGACGTCCTTGTACCGGAACATCGAATCGCTGACCGCCATGCCGTAACGGTGATTGTCGAGAAACACCTTGGTCACGTTGTTCTGCGCATCGACCGCGACCCAGCTGGCGAGTTCCATGCCGCCCGGCGCGCCCGACTTCTTGCGAAAGATCAGCGTGATCGCGCCATATTCGGGGTGCTTGGGATCCTTCACTTTGACGCTGGTGACGTTGGGATTGCCGCTCGGCATGATCTGCCCGTAACGCGCGACGTCCTTGCCGGGATCGAGCAGCGCGCCGAGCGGGCTGTTGGCGACGGGCCACACCTGCTTCTGGCGAACTTCGTAATCGAGCATGGTCAGACGCGAACCGTCCGACACGATCAGCATGGGGACGCCCTTCTGATACTGAAACCGGATCTTACCCGGTCGTTTCAGGGTCATCGTCCCGCCGACGCTCTGTCCGCCGCGGCCCACCTGCGTGAAATCGGCCTGCATCGTCTGTATCGCGCGCAGGGCCGACACCGCCCGGTCGAGATCGCCGGTCGCAGCGACCGCGGGGGTCACGGCAACCGTCATCGCGGCGGGCACCGAAAGCATGAGAGCGCCCGCACCCATGGCACGAGCGATCCCGGAAAGTTTTGTTTTCATGGTCATCATATCGGTCTTTTCACATTGCGGCATTGAACGCGCCGTGAACCGAAAACCATGCCGAGGACATGCGTTCCCGCAACTATTGCGGGAAAGCCGCGATCACTTGATCTTGGCTTCCTTGAACTCGACATGCTTGCGCACGACCGGGTCATACTTACGCTGAACCATCTTTTCGGTCATGTTGCGCGGGTTTTTCTTCGTGACGTAGAAAAAGCCGGTGTCGGCGGTGGAAACCAGCCGGATCTTGACGGTTGCGGGCTTCGCCATGGCGCTATCCTAAAAATTGCTTCGCGCGCCGGTCAGTCCGGATACGCTCAGTTTCGGTCTTCGATAAATGTCCCGCCATCCGATTCGCGCCGGATAAAGCAGGCGAGGCGGCACTGTATCTCAGCGCCGCCCCGAATGCCTGCGCCTTTGCGGCAGGCCGGTCGATAAGTCAAGCTTTGGTAAGGCTCAACGCCCGCGGCGCAGCAGCCAGGTCAGCAATCCGCCGATCACGGCCACCCCGCCGAGCCCGCCATAGAGCGCGCCCTTGCGCTGCGTCCGCAATTCGGCGAGCGCCGATTCGTCGAGGAAAAAGCCGCCGCCGGATCCGCGAATCACACCCTGCGCGCGCAGGCGGTCGAAACGGTCGGCCTCGACCGGGTCGGCCGGCACGATATCGACGGCGGTGGCAGGGTTGGTCGCGCCCATCGAGCGAAACCGTCCGACGACGACATCTTCCATGTCGCGCTTGCCGGTGGCGATCTGGGCGGGGGTAGTGGTCATGGGACAGGCTCCGGGAAAAATGGGCAGATGGGCTTTGCCTCTATAGCGCGGGCGCGGCGTTTCGGTTCCTGATCCACCCGCGCCGGATCGTGCAGCTCATGCCGGATGGTGGCGAAAGATGCACACCGTCGACAACAGCACCAGCGCCCCGACCACGGCCAGAAGCAGGGTCGCCGCGGTCAACCGCGTGACGATGTCCGGCCCGGCGAACAGCAGGGCGGGAATCAATGCACCCGATACGCCCACCACCATGTTGAGGGCGGCGTCCTGACTGGCGCCGGTGCGCACGACGATGCTGGCGAGCCAGCCGAGAATGGCACCGACAATGATCACGATTATGATACCCATCGTCGTTTCTTTCGATTGTATGTTCGTCTCCTACAACCGGGCAAGGGGTGCCATGGTTCCGACGGGCGTGATTCCACACCACGACAAAACGCCGCCCGGCGCGAACCGGACGGCGTTTGCAAATGTCCGCCAAAAGGCGCACGTTTGACGACGCGCGCGCCCAACCGCGGATCACCAGATGCGGATGCGCTCCTCCGGCGGGAGATAAAGGTCATCCTCCGCCGTGACGCCGAACGCGTCGTACCACTCGTCGAAATTGCGGACGATGCCGTTCACGCGGTACTGATTCGGCGAGTGCGGGTCGGTGGCCATGCGGGTGCGGGCTGCCTCCTCCCGCATCAGCGTGCGCCACACCTGCGCCCAGGCGAGGAAGAACCGCTGATCCCCGGTGAGCCCGTCGATGACCGGCGCGTCCTTTCCGCCGAGCGACATCTTGTACGCGCGATAGGCAAGGCTCAGCCCGCCCAGATCGCCGATGTTCTCGCCCAGCGTCAGGCTCCCGTTCACGCAGGTTTCGCCATCGTCGAACGGGCAGAACGCATTGTACTGCTCGGTAAGCGAGGAGGTCAGCGCCTCGAAATTGGCGAGATCCTTCTCGGTCCACCAGTTGCGCAGCACGCCCTCGCCATCCGACTTTGCGCCCTGATCGTCGAAGCCATGGCCCATTTCGTGGCCGATGACCGCGCCGATCGCGCCATAGTTCACCGCATCGTCGGCGCCCGCGTTGAAGAACGGCGGCTGCAGGATGGCGGCGGGGAACACGATTTCGTTCATGGTCGGGTTGTAATAGGCGTTCACCGTCTGCGGCGTCATGTGCCATTCGCCGCGATCGACCGGCTGCCCCAGCTTCGACACCATGTCGTTCCAGTGCCAGCGATCCGACGCCATCGCATTGGCAAACGCATCGCCCTTCACGATGTCCATGCCGTCATAGGTCTCAAACTCGTCCGGGTAGCCGATCTTGGGCGTGAAGGCGTTGAGCTTGGCCACTGCTTCCTGCCGCGTTTCGGCACCCATCCAGTCGAGATCTTCGAGATTGACGGCCATCGCCTTGCGCAGGTTGGCGACGAGCTGGTCCATGCTCGCCTTGTTTTCCGGCGGGAAATGGCGCGACACGAATTCCTTGCCGAGCGTCTCGCCCATCATCCCCTCGGTCGCGGACAGCGCACGCTTCCACCGGGCCTGCTGCTCGGGCGTGCCCTGGAGCGTCTTGCCGTAGAATTCGAAGCTCGCATTGTCGATCGCCTCGGGAAGGACGGAGGAACGATTGTCGATGAGATGGAGCGCGGCCCATGCCTGCAACGTCGCCATGTCGGTTTCGGACAGGATTTCGAGCTGCTGCTCCACCCCGCCGCCAAGCTTGGCCAGATCGGCAACGGTGAGACCGTATTGCGCGATTTCCTCCGCCGTGGGCGTCACGTGATAGACCCAGAACTGATCCGTATCGATGCCCGATGCATCCAGCATCGCGGCCAGCGGCGCATCGCCCGCCAGCGCCATCAACTCGTCGCGCGACAGGCGGTTATAGGTCAGGTTGCGATTGCGCGACATCGCATTGTCCCAGTCCGCCATCGCGAACCGGCGTTCCAGCGCATAGACCGCATCGGCGGTGGCGCCGGGGTCGGCATAGTCGAGCTGGCTTGCGAGGAAGGTCAGATATTCGCGATATTTCGCCCGGATCTCGAGGTTCTTCTCGGTATCCTTGAGGTAGTAATCGCGATCGGGAAGCCCCTGCCCGCCCACGGCGAGGATGGGAATATACTGATCCGGGTTCTTGGAATCAGTCGTGACGCCGAGGCCCAGCGGCGCGGGATAGCCCGGCGTCCCGAACAACCGCATCAGCCCCGCAAGATCGCCCGCGCCATAGATCGCGTCGAGATAGGGCCGCGCGGGTGCCAGCCCCTTCGCATTGATCGTGTCGGTGTCGAGATAGGCCGCATAGGCCGCCGCCACGCGCCCCTCCGGCGTGTCGAGCGAGCCGCCCTGCGCCGCCATGTCGGTCACAATCGTGCGCAGGTCCTTCTCCGCCTGCACGGCGAGCAGGTCGAACGAGCCGAAGCGCGAACGATCCGAAGGAATCGTGTTCGCCTGCATCCATTTGCGATTCATGTAGGCGTAGAAATCGTCGCCCGGGTCGATAGTGGTGTCGATCTCGCTCGGGTCGATGCCCCAGCTGCCGAAATTCATCGTCGGCGTATCGTCGGCCGCCCCTTCGCCCGTCGCGGCATCCTGCATGACATGCGCGTGGGCGCCGTGGCCATTCGCATTGTCGTGGCCGTCGGTCCCGTGGGCAAACGCCGGCACATGCGCGGTCAGCGCGGCCGCGGCGGCGGACAGGGACAGTGCGAGTTTTGACATTCTCATGGAGATACGATCCTCTTTTATCGGGCAAGAGCCCTGTGTCTTATCGGGCCAAAGCCCTGCGCCGGTGGCGGTGCATGACGCACGGACCGGCGAAATCCGGTTTCAAATGCTACCTTTAACAGGCGGCGAATGAAAGCCTGCTGAATTGCCGGTCTCAACTGTCGAATTGCAGGCCGGCAAGATGGGCGTAGAGCCCGCTCGACGCGCTGAGGCTGTCGTGCGTGCCTTCCTCGACGATGCGGCCTCCGTCCATGACGATGATGCGGTCGGCGGCGCGCACGGTGGCAAGCCGGTGCGCGATGACCAGCGTCGTGCGCCCCTGCATCAGCTCGTCCAGCGCGCCCTGCACCAGCCGCTCGCTCTCGGCATCGAGCGCGCTCGTCGCCTCGTCGAGGAGCAGGATCGGCGCATCGCGCAAAAGCGCGCGGGCAATCGCGATGCGCTGCCGCTGACCACCGGACAGGCGCGCCCCGCCCTCGCCCAGCTGCGTATCCAGCCCCTGCGGCAGGGCGGCGAGGAACTCCGCCGCATTGGCGGCCTCGACCGCGTCGGCAATCTCCGCATCGCTCGCATCCCAGCGGCCATAGCGCAGATTGTCGCGCGCGCTGGCGGCGAAAAGCGTGCTTTCCTGCGGAACCAGCGCGATGCGGCGGCGTACCTCCGCCGGGTCCGCGCGGGTCAGCTCCACCCCGTCGACGCGCACGCTGCCTGCCTGCGGATCGTAGAAACGCGCGACGAGCTGAAACAGGGTCGACTTGCCCGCGCCCGACGGGCCGACGATGGCAACCGTCTCGCCCGGCTCCACCACGAGCGAGAAATCCTCGAGCGCGGCGGCGTCGGGCCGGGTGGGATAGCGGAAGGTCACGTCGCGAAACGCGATCGCTCCGCGCGGCGGATCGGGAAGCGCCTGCGGACGGGCGGGCGCGGCGATGGCGGGACGCGCCGCCAGCAATTCGCCGAGCCGCTGCGCCGCGCCCGCCGCGCGCAGAAGATTGCCATACACCTCGGTCAGCGATCCGAACGCGCCCGCGACCAGCCCGGCGGTGATGACGAAGGCGGCGATGGTGCCGCCCGTAATGCGCCCCGCCGCCACGTCGGAGGCGCCCTTCCACATGAGCAGCGTCAGCGCGGTGAAGATGAGGAAGATCACGAGGCCCGTCATGATCGAACGGATGATGATGCGGCGGCGCGCAGTCTGGAAACTGCGGTCGACGGCGGCGGCAAAACGCGCGCGTTCGCGGTCTTCCTGGTTGAAGCCCTGCACGATCTTCATCGCGCCCAGCACTTCGGACACCATGGCGCCGACATCGGCGATGCGGTCCTGGCTCGACCGGGAGAGATTGCGCACCCGCCGCCCGAACCACACGATCGGCACGATGACGATGGGGATGAGGATGAACAATCCCGCGGTCAGTTCCGGCGTCAGTGCGAAGAGATAGATCGTGCCGCCCACCGCCATGAGCACGTTGCGCAGCGCGACCGATACGGTGCTGCCGACGACCTGTTCGATAATGGCGGTGTCCGACGTCATGCGCGACGAAATCTCGGCCGGGCTGTTTTCCTCGAAAAAGCCGGGCGGCAGCGAGAGCAGATTGTCCTGCACCCGCACGCGCAGATCGGCGACGATCCGTTCGCCGAGCCATGACACGTAGTAAAAGCGCAGCGCTGTGCCGATGGCCAGCACGACCACGATGACGAGCAGATATTCGAACCAGCGCGCAATGTCGCCATCGCCCGAAAAGCCGCGATCGATCACCAGCTTGAAACCCGAGGGGATCGCCAGCGTTGCCGCCGCCGTCACGGTCAAGGCGGCAATCGCGGCCGCGAGCCGCCCGGGATATTGCCGCGCCATGCCGAGCAGCAGCGAAAGCGGGGACAGAGTATCCGCCGGCGGACGTTCGTTCGATGGTGTGGAACCGCCACGCAGGCGCGAGGCCCTGGTCTTTGAGCTTGCCATGCCGCCCCCTAGCCGAAGCGGAAGGGCGGGTGAAGCCGTATGCGCGCCTTATTCTTTCGTTGCGCGCCGCGACGCATCATCGCCGCGTCATCCCGGCACACTTGTATATATCCCTTGCGGGAGCCAAATGGACCGTGCTGCATTGCAATATCGAGAAGGCGCGCTGCTTTTCCCCGCGCCCTCGCCGCTTAATTTCAGGAGAATTTTACGGTGCTGTATCAATTCTACGAACTGCAACGCGCCTTTTTGTCCTCGGCGAGCGCGGCCGCGTCGGTCGCGGCGCAAATGCTCGGAAATCCGCGCAATCCCTGGGGATATAACGGTTTCGGACCGTCCGCGGCCAGTGCGCTGGAGGTGTTTTCCCATGCCGCACGCTCGCGCGGGAAACCGGAATTCGGCCTCGACACCGTGGAAGTGGACGGCAAGGACTATCCGGTCGTCGAATCGGACGTGCTGCACAAGCCGTTCGGCAATCTGAAGCAGTTCCGCCGCGAGGGACTGCCCAAGGACGCGCCCAGACTTCTCATCGTCGCGCCGATGAGCGGGCACTACGCCACGCTGCTGCGCGGGACGGTCGAACGCATGATCGAAAGCGCCGAGGTGTATATCACCGACTGGACCGATGCGAAGCTCGTGCCATTGTCGGAGGGACGCTTCGATCTCGACGACTATATCGATTATGTCATCGAATTCCTCGAACATATCGGGCCGGGCACCCATGTCATGGCCGTGTGTCAGCCTTCGGTCCCCGCCTTTGCCGCGACCGCGATCATGGCCAAGGACGGCAACCCCGCCCGCCCCGCCACGCTGACCATGATGGGCGGTCCCATCGACACCCGCGAAGGCGTGACCGAGGTGAACGAAATGGCGACGAAACGCCCGCTCGCCTGGTTCCGTCAGAATTTGATCGCGACCGTCCCGGCCCAGTATGCGGGCGCCGGACGCAAGGTCTATCCCGGCTTTCTCCAGCTTGCCGGCTTCATGTCGATGAACCTCGGCAACCACATCATGAGCCATTACGGCATGTTCAAGCATCTGGTGGCAGGCGACGGCGAAAGCGCGGATGCGACCAAGGATTTCTACGACGAATATCTGTCGGTGTGCGACATGACGGCGGAATTCTACATCTCGACCGTCGATGCCGTGTTTCAGGAACACCTGCTCCCGCGCGGCCTGCTCACCCATCGGGGCGAGCGAATCGATTTCGACGCGGTCACCGACACCGCCATCCTGTGCATCGAGGGCGAGCGCGACGACATTTCCGGCATCGGCCAGACGAAGGCCGCACTCGACATGGTGAACAACCTGCCGGAGGAAAAGCGCAAGTATCACATGCATCCCGGCGTGGGGCATTACGGCATCTTCAACGGCTCGAAATGGCGCGGCCAGATCGCGCCCATCGTCGAGGAGTGGATCGCCGCGAACGGACGCAAATCGCTGAAGGCAGTCGCCTGACGCCCGGCGATTCGCACGCGCGCCACCCGGCAGATCGTGCCGCATCTGCGAAAAATTGCCGCAGATGCGTCGCGTCTTGCCGAAAAACCCGCGCCGCATAGTTGCAAAAACAGTTTCCTTTCGCCAAAGGGGGCTGAACGCGCAACTTTTCGCTGCCTTTCGGGGTGGGTCGATATGTTGCGCCTGATTTCCGGGCAATCAGGCCCGGGTTCCGACAGGATAGGTGACTATGGGTTTTCCGCCGGTTCAAGGCCTCTACGATTCGCGTAACGAACATGACGCATGTGGCGTGGGCTTCGTTGCTCATATCAAAGGCGAAAAATCGAACGCGATCATCAAACAGGGCCTGACCATCCTGGAAAACCTGGACCATCGCGGTGCGGTCGGGGCCGACCCGCTGCTGGGCGATGGCGCGGGCCTGCTCATTCAGATGCCCGATGCGCTCTATCGCCGCTGGGCCGAGGGGGCGGGGCTGACGCTGCCGCCGCTTGGGCAATATGCGGTCGCGATGTGCTTCCTGCCGCGTGACGAGCCATCCCGCGATTTCACCATCGCCAATTTCGAGAAGTTCATCGCCAAGGAAGGCCAGACGCTGATCGGCTGGCGCGACGTGCCCACCACGCTCGACGGGCTGGGCAAGACGGTGCTCGAGGAGATGCCGGTCATCCGGCAGTGCTTCATCGCGATGGGCGACAATTGCGCCGATCAGGACGCGTTCGAGCGCAAGCTGCTGACCATTCGCAAGCAGGCGCAGAACCCGCTTGCCGCATTGGCGGAAAAGCATGACCTGCCCGGCCTGACCGAGCTTTACATGCCGAGCTTCTCCACCCGCACGGTGGTGTATAAAGGCCTGCTGCTCGCGAACCAGGTCGGTTCGTTCTACGACGACCTGCGCGATCCCGATTGCACGTCGGCACTGGCGCTCGTGCACCAGCGTTTCAGCACGAACACCTTCCCGAGCTGGCGGCTCGCCCAACCGTTCCGGTTCATCGCTCATAATGGCGAGATCAACACGGTGCGCGGGAACGTCAACTGGATGAACGCGCGCCGCCGCACCATGGAATCGGACCTGCTGGGCGCCGATCTCGACAAGATGTGGCCGATCATCCCGCACGGGCAATCGGACACCGCGTGCCTCGACAATGCGCTCGAACTGCTGCTGGCGGGCGGATACAGCCTTGCCCATGCGATGATGATGCTCATCCCCGAGGCATGGGCCAAGAACGAGGAAATGGACCCGGCCCGCCGCGCGTTCTACGAATATCACGCCGCGTTGATGGAGCCGTGGGACGGCCCGGCCGCGGTCGCCTTCACCGACGGGCGGCAGATCGCCGGCACGCTCGACCGAAATGGGCTGCGCCCCGCCCGCTGGCTGGAGACGAAGGACAATCTCGTCTGCATGGCCTCGGAAAGCGGCGTGCTGCCGTTTGCCGAAGAGGACATCGTGCGCAAATGGCGGCTCCAGCCGGGCAAGATGCTGCTGATCGATCTTGAAGAAGGGCGCATCGTCGAGGACGAGGAGCTGAAGGCGAAGCTTTCGGCGGACGAACCCTATGCCGACTGGCTCAACCGGTCGCAGTACAAGCTCAAGGATCTCGACGCGGTGGAGCCGGAGGCGGGCGATACCCCGCAGGGCGACGAAACGACCCTGCTCGACCGTCAGCAGGCCTTCGGTTACAGCCAGGAGGACGTGACGAAGTTCCTCGAGCCGATGCTCAATACCGGCGAGGATCCGATCGGCTCGATGGGCACGGACACGCCGATTGCCGTGCTGTCGCAGCGTTCACGCCTGCTCTACGATTATTTCAAGCAGAACTTCGCGCAGGTCACCAACCCGCCCATCGATCCGATCCGCGAGGAGTTGGTGATGAGCCTGGTGTCGATGATCGGCCCGCGCCCGAACCTGCTCGGCCACGATGCCGGCACGCACAAGCGGCTCGAAGTGACGCAGCCGATCCTGACCAATGCCGATGTCGCCAAGATCCGCTCGGTCGAGGAAGCGCTCGACGGCGCGTTCCGGACCGAGACGATCGACATCACCTGGGACGCCGCGACCGGTGCCGAGGGGCTGGAAATGGCGCTCAAGGAAATGTGCTGGGCCGCGACCGAGGCGGTCCTGCAGGATCGCAACATCCTCATCCTGTCCGACCGGGCGCAGGGCAAGGACCGGATCGCCATGCCCGCATTGCTGGCGACGGCGGCGGTGCATCACCACCTCGTGCGGCAGGGGCTGCGCATGCAGACGGGGCTCGTCGTGGAAACGGGCGAGGCGCGCGAGGTGCATCATTTCTGCGTGCTCGCAGGCTATGGCGCCGAAGCGGTGAACCCCTATCTCGCGTTCGAGACGCTCGAACAGATCCGCCGTGAGAACGACAGCCCGCTATCGCGCGAGGAGGTCGAGAAGAACTACGTCAAGGCGATCGGCAAGGGCATTCGCAAGGTCATGTCCAAGATGGGCATCTCGACCTATCAATCCTATTGCGGGGCGCAGATCTTCGACGCGGTCGGCCTGTCGAGCGCGTTCGTCGAGCGCTTCTTTACCGGCACCGCCACCACGATCGAGGGTGTCGGCCTGTCCGAAATCGCCACCGAAACCGTGCGCCGGCACGAGGCGGCCTATGGCGACGAGCAGATCTATTCGAATATGCTCGACGTCGGCGGGATCTACCAATATCGCGTCCGGGGCGAGGACCATGCATGGACCCCGTCGAACATTGCCGACCTGCAGCACGCGGTGCGCGGCAAGAATTTCGACACGTATGAACAATATGCCGCATCGGTGAACGAGCAATCGGAACGGCTGCTCACCATTCGCGGATTGATGGACCTGAAAAAGGCCGACGGCGCCATCCCGATCGAGGAGGTCGAACCAGCCGCCGAAATCGTCAAGCGGTTCAGCACCGGCGCGATGAGCTACGGCTCCATCAGCTGGGAGGCGCATACCACGCTGGCGGTCGCGATGAACCGCATTGGCGGGCGTTCGAACACCGGCGAGGGGGGCGAGGAGCCTGCGCGTTTCAAGCCGCTCGACAATGGCGACACCATGCGCAGCCGGATCAAGCAGGTCGCATCGGGCCGGTTTGGCGTGACGACCGAATATCTCGTCAATTCCGACGATATCCAGATCAAGATGGCGCAGGGTGCAAAGCCCGGCGAAGGTGGGCAATTGCCCGGCCACAAGGTCGACAAGACCATTGCCAAGGTGCGCCATTCGACGCCGGGCGTGGGCCTGATCTCGCCGCCGCCGCATCATGACATCTATTCGATCGAGGATCTGGCACAGCTGATCCACGACCTGAAGAACGTGAATTCGGATGCGCGCATTTCGGTCAAGCTGGTGTCCGAGGTCGGCGTCGGCACGGTCGCCGCCGGCGTGTCGAAGGCGCGCGCGGACCATGTCACCATTTCGGGATACGAGGGCGGGACCGGCGCGTCGCCGCTGACGTCGCTGACCCATGCGGGCAGCCCGTGGGAAATCGGCCTTGCCGAGACGCAGCAGACGCTGCTCCTCAACAATCTGCGCAGCCGGATCGCGGTGCAGGTCGATGGCGGCCTGCGCACCGGGCGCGACGTTGCCATTGGCGCATTGCTCGGCGCGGACGAGTTCGGCTTTGCCACCGCCCCGCTGATCGCGGCGGGCTGCATCATGATGCGCAAGTGCCACCTCAACACCTGCCCGGTCGGCGTCGCGACGCAGAACCCCGAATTGCGCAAGCGTTTCGTGGGCACGCCCGAGCATGTCATTAATTACTTCTTCTTCGTGGCCGAGGAGCTGCGCAAGATCATGGCCGAGATGGGCTTCCGCACCGTCGAGGAAATGGTCGGCCGTGTCGATCGCATCGACATGAAGAAGGCGATCCGCCACTGGAAGGCGGATGGCGTCGACCTGTCGCGCCTGCTGCACGTGGTCGAACCGGCCGAAGGGACGAAGCTGTTCCAGACGGACGAACAGGATCACGGGCTCGATGCCGCGCTCGACCGCACGTTGATCCGCGACGCGGCCCCTGCGCTCGACCGGCAGGAGGCGGTGCAGATCTCGCGCGAGATTCGCAACGTCAACCGGACGACCGGCGCGATGCTGTCGGGCGAGATTGCAAAGAAGTACGGCCATGCCGGGCTTCCCGACAACACGATCCGCATCGATTTCACCGGCGTGGCCGGACAGAGCTTCGGCGCATGGCTGGCCCATGGCGTGACGATGCAGCTGACCGGCGATTGCAACGATTACGTCGGCAAGGGATTGTCGGGCGGGCGCCTGATCGTGAAGCAGCCCGATGGGTTGTCACGCGATCCGGGCGAGAACATCATCGTCGGCAACACCGTTCTGTATGGCGCGATCGCCGGCGAGGCGTTCTTCAACGGGGTGGCCGGCGAACGCTTTGCCGTGCGTAACTCCGGCGCCATCGCGGTGGTCGAGGGCACCGGCGATCATGGCTGCGAATATATGACCGGCGGCGTGGTCTGCGTGCTGGGCCGGACCGGGCGCAATTTCGCGGCCGGGATGAGCGGCGGCATCGCCTATGTCTATGACGAGGACGGACAGTTCGCGAAGCGGTGCAACACCGACATGGTCGACCTGCGCGAAATCGGGAGCGTGGGTCAGGACGACGACATGTCCGGCCACCGCCCGGAACAGCGCGGCCACGGGGTAGAGGATTTCGGCATGGGCGATCCGCTCTACCACGACGCCGAACGCATCCGCATCCTGCTCGAACGGCATCAGCTCCACACCGGAAGCCGCAAGGCCGCCGCATTGCTCGCCGATTTCGACACAACGCTGAAAAAGTTCGTGAAGATCATGCCGCTCGATTATGAAAACGCGTTGAAGATGCTGGAAGCCGAGGCCCAGCAGGCCGAAACGGTCGCGGCGGAATAAGGGAGCATTAGACATGGGCAAGGAAACAGGCTTCCTCGAACTCGACCGGCAGGACCGAAGCTATGCCGCACCCGAAGAGCGGTTGCAGCATTACAAGGAATTCACGATTCCGCACAGCGAGGGCGAGCTGAAAGGCCAGGCTTCGCGCTGCATGAATTGCGGGATTCCGTATTGTCACAACGGCTGTCCGGTGAACAACATCATCCCGGACTGGAACCATCTGGTCTATACCAACGAATGGCGCGAGGCGTTGATCAACCTCCATTCGACGAATAATTTTCCCGAGTTCACCGGCCGCATCTGCCCCGCCCCGTGCGAGGCGGCGTGCACGCTCAACATCACCGATGCGCCGGTTACGATCAAGTCGATCGAATGCGCCATCGTCGACAAGGGATGGGAAGAAGGCTGGATCACGCCGCAGCCGCCGAAACAGCGCACGGGCAAGACCGTCGCCGTCGTCGGCTCCGGCCCCGCCGGCATGGCCTGCGCACAGCAACTCGCCCGCGCGGGGCATTCCGTCACCCTGTTCGAGAAGAACGACCGGGTCGGCGGGCTGATGCGGTATGGCATTCCCGACTTCAAGATGGAGAAGCACCTCATCAATCGCCGCGCCGGGCAGATGGAGGCCGAGGGCGTGCATTTCCGCACCTCGACCGAGGTGGGCGTCGATATTTCGATGAAGACGCTGAAGGAGAATTTCGATGCCGTCGTCCTGTCGGGCGGGGCGGAGGAAGCGCGTCAGCTCGACATTCCGGGCGCCGAAATGTCCGGCGTGCGGCTGGCGATGGAATTCCTGACGCAGCAGAACAAGCGCAACGCCGGCGACGATGAACAGCGCGCCGCCCCGCGCGGCACGCTGACCGCGACGGGCAAGCATGTCATCGTCATCGGCGGCGGCGATACGGGCTCCGACTGTGTCGGCACGTCCAACCGGCAGGGCGCGAAAAGCGTGACCCAGCTCGAAATCATGCCGCAGCCGCCGGAGAAGGAAGACAAGCTGCTGACCTGGCCGCACTGGCCGCTGAAAATGCGGACATCGTCGAGCCACGAGGAAGGGGTGGATCGCGATTTCTCCGTCCTGACCAAGCGTGTCGTCGGCGAAAACGGCACGGTCACAGGCCTCGAATGCGTGCGCCTCGAATGGGAAGGGCGCGAGATGAAGGAAGTCGAGGGCAGCAATTTCACGCTTCCCGCCGACCTCATCCTGCTTGCCATGGGCTTTACCGGCCCGCGCAAGACCGGGATGCTGGACCAAGCCGCGGTCGAGCATGACGCGCGCGGCAATGTGAAGGCGAACACCATCGATTACCGCACCAGCGACGAAAACGTCTGGGCATGCGGCGACATGCGCCGGGGGCAGAGCCTGGTCGTATGGGCCATTCGCGAAGGCCGCCAGTGCGCGCGCAGCGTGGACGAGGCGCTGATGGGGCGGACCGACCTGCCCCGGTAACGCGGCCGGTGGCGCCCGCCCGCCTCGCGCGGATGGACGATCTTCCCGCGCTGCTGGCGCTCTTCGCGACATGCGAAGTCAGCCCGGCAGCGCGGCCCCCTGCGCGGGCCGCGGCGATCTGGCAGGAGACGATGGACAGCCGTTTCGCGCATGTCTTCGTCGCGGTCGCAGGGCAGGAAATTGCCGCGACATCCATGCTCGTCACCGCGCCCAACATCCTGCGCGAGGGACGCTCCCACTCCTTCCTCGAAAACGTGATGACGCACCCCGCATGGCGCGGGCGCGGTCTTGGCCGGTCGGTCGTGGCCGCGGCGCTCGCTCACGCATGGACGCTCGATTGCCATCAGGTGCTGTTGCAAAGCGGGCGGGCCGACCCGCGCGTTTACCGGTTTTACGAAAGCGCCGGTTTCCGGCCCGGCCTGCGGACCGCCTATGCCGCGATGCGCCCTATTGCAGGGGCAGCGCCCGGGTCCGCTTGACCTCCTCCAGCGCGATGACCGATTTCACGTCCCGCACCCCCCTGATGCGGAGCAGGGTCTTCAACGTGATCTGGCTGAGATGATCGACATCGCGCGCCACGACATGGAGCAGATAATCCATGTCGCCGGTCACCGCATGGCACGTGATGATATGTGGGTTGGCGGCGATTTCCGCTTCGAAATGGGCGATGATCTCGTCCTCGTGCCGTTCGAGGTTCACCTGCACATAGGCTTCGAGCGCGAGGCCCAGCATCCGTCCGTCGAGCAGCGCGGCATAGCCCGTGATGAGACCGTCCTCTTCCAGCCGCTTGAGCCTGCGGCTCACCGGCGTGGGTGACAGGGCGACGGTTTCGGCCAGCTGCGCGATGGACATCCGCCCATCCTTTTGCAGGGCAGCGATGATTGCACGGTCGAAAGCGTCCAGTTCCAACGAAAATCCCCTCAAAAATCCGTATTATTGGTGAAATCCCCTACCCGCCGCCCGTCGACGTGGCAATTGCGCACGGAAACCCTTTGCCGTCCGTGTTAGTTTGAGGACCATGGAAACACCGTCGACAGCAAAGAGCACCAGCGACCTTCGCGGCGATTACAGCCAAGCGGCGGACGACTGGACCGTGCCACAGGGCTGGGAGGATTACAGCGAGGCGGAGCACGACCGCTGGCGCCGTCTCTATGCCCGGCAAAGCGCGATTGTGCGCGAACATGCCGCGCCGGAATTTCTCGCCGGGCTGGACCGGCTGGACTGCGCCGGCGGCATTCCCCGATTCGAGGATGCGAACGCGGTGATCGAGGCGGCGACGGGCTGGACCCTCGTCGGCGTGCCGGGGTTCATTCCCGATGCCAATTTCTTTGACCATCTCGCCCATCGCCGCTTTCCGGTGACCGTCTGGATCCGCGAGGAGAAGGAGCTCGATTATCTGGTCGAGCCCGATCTGTTTCACGATTTCTTCGGCCATGTGCCGATGCTGCTCGATCCCGTGTTCGCCGATTTCCTTGCCGCCTACGGACAGGCGGGGGAGAAGGCGATGACGATGGACGCGCTCGACATGCTGGCACGGATATACTGGTACACGGTGGAGTTCGGGCTGATGCAGACCGATGCGGGGCTGAAGGCGTTCGGCGCGGGGATCGTGTCGTCCTCGGGCGAAACGGTCTATTCGGTGCAGGATGAAAACGTGCTGCGCCTGCATTTCGATCCGGTGCGGGTCATGCGCACTGCCTATGCGATCGACGATTTTCAGAAGGTCTATTTCGTGCTCGACAGCACGCAGCAGCTGATCGACGAGCTCGTCGGGCTGGATTTCGGACCCGTCTACGAAACATACCGCGATGCCGCGCCCTTCCCGCCCGAACAGGTGCAGGATGGCGACCGCGTGCATTCGCCTTACCGCCACTCCAAAGCTCACGAGGAGCAAACTATATGACCGATCTTTTCGAAAATCCCATCGGCCTCGACGGGTTCGAATTCGTCGAGTTCTCCGCCCCCGAAAAAGGCATGCTGGAACCGGTATTCGAAGCCATGGGCTTTACGAAGGTGGCCCGCCACCGGTCCAAGGACGTCGCGCTGTGGCGCCAGGGCGAAATCAACCTCGTCACCAATTACGAACCGCGCAGCCCGGCCTGGTTCTTCAGCCGGGAACACGGGCCGAGCGCGTGCGGCATGGCATTCCGGGTCAAGGACGCGGGGAAGGCCTATGCCGAGCTGCTCGAACGCGGCGCGGAGCCGGTCGAGGTCGAAACCGGCCCGATGGAATTGCGCCTGCCTGCCATTCGCGGCATCGGCAATGCGATCATCTACCTCGTCGACCGCTATGACGATCCTGATCACAAGGGCGACGAACGTGCGCTCTCAATCTACGACATCGATTTCGAATATCTGCCCGGCGTCGAACGGTTTCCGCGCGGGGCGGCGCTCGACCGGATCGATCACCTCACCCACAATGTGTATGGCGGGCGCATGGCGTTCTGGGCCGATTATTACGAGAAGCTCTTCAATTTCCGCGAGATCCGCTATTTCGACATCAAGGGCGAATATACCGGCCTCACGTCCAAGGCGCTGACCGCGCCCGATGGCAAGATCCGCATCCCCCTCAACGAGGAAGGCGACGGCGGCAAGGGCCAGATCGAGGAATTCCTGCGCGAATATAATGGCGAGGGGATTCAGCACATCGCCTTCATCTCCGACAATCTGTTCGAGACGTGGGACCGTTTGAAGGAAACCGGCGTCCCGTTCATGACCGCGCCGCCCGAAACCTATTACGAGATGCTGGAAGAACGCCTTCCCGGACACGGCGTCGCGGTGGAGGAATTGCGCAAGCGGGGCATCCTGCTCGACGGGTCGACCGAGGGCGGCCAGCCGCGCCTCCTGCTCCAGATTTTCGCCGAGGCCAGCATCGGCCCGGTGTTCTTCGAATTCATTCAGCGCAAGGGCGACGAAGGCTTTGGCGAAGGCAATTTCAAGGCGCTCTTCGAAAGCATGGAACGCGACCAAGTGCGGCGCGGCACCTTGAAGATCGACGAAACCGCCTGAACCCCGCCCTTTTACCAGTCGATTCGGCCGCGCCCGTGTTCGGAGAGGAACGCGTTGGCGCGGCTGAACGGTTTTGAGCCGAAAAAGCCGCGATGCGCTGAAAGCGGGCTGGGATGCGGCGACCGGATGACGCAGTGCGGGCCATCGTCCGACAGGCCGATCCGGTCCGCCTTGCCCTGCGCGTGGCTGCCCCACAGGATGAAGACGGTCGGCGCGCCCTGCGCCGCGACGGCGGCCACAACCGCATCGGTAATCGGCTCCCACCCGCGTTTCTGATGCGAGCCGGCGGCCCCTGCCTCCACCGTCAATGCATTGTTGAGCAGGAGCACGCCCTGCTCCGCCCATCGCGTCAGATCGCCACCGGGTGGCGGGGGCGTCCCGCAATCCGCCTCCAGCTCCTTGAAGATATTGCGGAGCGAGGGCGGCAGCTTCTGCGACCCTGCGACCGAGAACGCCAGCCCGTTCGCCTGCCCCGGCCCGTGATAGGGGTCCTGTCCCAGGATCACGACCCGCACCGCGTCGGGCGGGGTGAGTTCGAGCGCGCGCAGCCGCTGCCCGCGCGGCGGGTAGATCGTGCGCCCGGCATCCTCCTCCGCCCTAAGCCAGCCGCCGAGTTGCCGCGCCTCCGGCCGGTCGAGAACGGGCGCGAGGATCGGGGCCCAGGCGGGCGGTACGGCATGGTCGGTCATGGCTCGTATGCCTAGCCATCAGACGCGGCGCTCGCCACCCCCCTTCCCCTCTTTCGCCAATCGGCCTAAGGGCAAGGGCATGACAGTGCATTTTCATGAAGAAGACCTGCCCGAAGGCGTGCTCACCCCCGGCCCGATCGCGGTGGATACCGAAACCATGGGGCTCGTCACCCGGCGCGACCGGCTCTGCGTCGTGCAGATCGCGGACGGCAACGGCGACGAACATCTCGTGCGGTTTGCGCCCGACAGCCGGTATGACGCGCCGAACCTCAAGGCGGTGCTGGCCGATCCGGCGCGGGAGAAATATTATCATTTCGCCCGCTTCGACCTCGCCGCGATCCAGTATTACCTCGGCGTGATGGCCGCGCCCGTATTCTGCACCAAGATCGCGAGCAAGCTGACCCGGACCTACACCGACCGGCACGGGCTCAAGAATCTGGTCAATGAATTGCTGAACAAGGATATTTCCAAGCAGCAGCAATCAAGCGACTGGGGCGCGCCGACGCTCAACGATGCACAGAAGGATTATGCCGCCTCTGATGTCCGCTTCCTGCACGCGATGGTAGAGATTTTTCGCGAAAGACTGGAGCGCGAAAACCGTACCGCCATGGCCAAAGCCTGTTTCGATTTCCTGCCGACGCGCGCGCTGCTCGACATCGCCGGGTGGGAAGACAAGGATATATTCAGCCACGAAGCCTGAGGATAGCCGGCGCCGCCCCCTCCCGGGTCGCAGGTTTCAATCCGCCGCCCCGCCCCCATATGGATCGTCATGACCGCACAGGCCGAACTCATCCGCGACAAACGCCGCCACGTGGCGCGTCCCGGTGGCGGGCATGACCGGCTGATCCGGGTTCTGCTGTTCGCGCTTCCCATCGCGATCGGCGTGGTGGCCGCGCTCATGGTGCTCGCCCCGCTCGCCCCGCGCAGCGAGATCAGCTTCCTGCTCGATCGCAACAAGGTTGCATTGACTGACAACCGCATGGCGGTGGAACGGGCGATGTATCGCGGGGCGGATGACAAGGGGCGCCCGTTCTCCATCAATGCGGGCGAAGCGGTGCAGCGTACCGAAGCGATTCGCGAGGTCGAACTTGATTCGCTCATCGCGCGTATCTTGTTGAACGAGGGGCCGGCCCAATTGACGGCGAGCCGAGGTCTTTACGATTTCGGGGACGAGCGCATTGACGTCGGCGGAGTGGTGAATTTCACCGCGGCGGACGGCTATCGGTTGATGGCGCGCAATGTGTCCATCGATCTCGCCTCCCAATCGCTCGTCGGCGAAGGGCGGATCGAGGGCAAAATTCCGTCGGGCCGGTTCAGCGCCGATCGCCTCGAAGTGGATTTGCAGGACCGCACGGTTTCGCTTATCGGCGATGCACGCCTGCGCATGGTTCCGGGCGAATTGAGGCTTCCGCAATGATCCGATCGAAAATACTTTCGCGCATTCCGACACCGGTTCAGGCGGGCGTGGCGGCCTTCGCCCTTACCTTTGCCGGTGTCGCAGCATTCGCCGGTTCACCCTTGTCGGCGCAGTCCATCGCAGGTTTTAATTCGGATCAGCCAGTCAATTATGCCGCCGATCGCATCGAATTGCAGGACCGTTCGAACCGCGTCGTCCTGTCGGGTGATGTCGTCATCGATCAGGGAGATTTGCGGCTGACGGCGGAACGCACCATCGTCAATTACTCCGACACCGGTACCTTGCGTATTCAGCGGATCGCGGCGACGGGCGGCGTGCGGGTTATGCGCGCCACCGAAACCGCGAGCGGGGACGTGGGCGTTTATGATTTCAACCGCCGAATAATTACGTTGACAGGCGACGTTGCTCTGCGCCGCGGGTCCGACACGTTAAACGGCGAACGGCTTACAATCGATCTCAATACCGGCGTGTCCAGCGTTAATGGCAGCACGGCTAGTTCCGCGGCGATAGCTAACGAAGGTGGGATGGTTCGCCGCAATAGTGGCCGCGTGACCGGAAGTTTTTCTGTTCCGAAGCAATAGCCGCCGCATTGCATGCGGCCCAGTTGCGGGCATAAGGTGCAAAAAGATGAGATTTATTTAGCACTTTCCGGAAGGCAAAGACGCGTTTCGGACTCAACGCATTCTTTGCACGCACGATTGCTTTTGTAGAATGTTCATCGCGCCTGAGGGTCGGTTCAGAACTTCTGCTGCGCCGAGAGCCAGCGAGAATGTCATGAGCGCATTTCCAAAATTAAGTGATATCTGCAATCTCTTCAACTGGATTAGACTATTGCCGGATCCTGCAGGGGCGGTAGGCATTCGGGTAGTATCGAGACCCTCCACGAAACCGACTAATACCAAGGCGCGTTGATCATGACCCATGGGTCCATCGACGACGTCCGATGGACAAGGTGCGCCAAGTCTGATTAGCGAGCCTTTTCCAGGCGAAGCAGCCATGGTCGACGATGTCGTCGTAGGATTTGAAGGTGCGGTTCGACAGCCAGTTGTCGCGCATGAACTGCCAGAAGTTGTCGACCGGGTTAAGTTCGGGGCATCGTGGCGGCAGCGTCATCAGCGTGATGCTGGAGGGGACGACCAGTCCCGCCGGTCCCTGCCATCCTGCCTTTTCAGGATTTGATACGGCATTGGCCCTCGACGCAATGTGGAGAGCGATGCCCTCCAGATGCATACTCATCGCCTCGCTGTTGCACCGGAGCATGACGATGCCGGCAGCATTGCCCTGAGCAGGACAGATCGCAACAAAGAGCCAAGCTGATGATCGTGTCTCATCTTCAGCGGCGACGGTCTTTTGTCATACTTTTCCGGCGGAGAGTGAGCTTGGCCCGCTGACCGATACGGGCTTCATCCTGCCACCACAGCTCTACACGCGTTTCTTTCGGGAGGCTGCGTCTGATTTGCCTCTGGCAGGCAGCGAACTTTTTTAGAAATGGTTATGCCGGCAGGCTTCTGGCCGCGATGGCGGGGCCGCGCCGATAGCTTGCGTTAGCCCATCGCGCGAAGTTCGCGCCCGATGGTGTGGCGTGTGATCGATAGCTGGATCGGGCCGGTCTCGACCATCTCGGAGAGCCGGGCGCGCTGTGCATCTTTCAGAAGCGAGGCGCGCCCCGGCTCCTTGCGTTTCGCCAGGCCGCCGGGACCGCCATCATTGAATCGCAGCACCCAATCTCCCACGATCTCCAAGGTCACGCCGGCCAACTTCGCTGCCTCGCTCCGGCTCCCGCTGCCCAGAATCGCGGCCACCGCTAAAGGCCGACTGCATCACTGCATTGCCGGGCAAACCGGCGCATTTCCAATGATAGGTAATTTGATCGATCAACAATCGCCGCCGCCATCGTAAGCCTCCATCTGCTTGCGCTACCGAATCAGATTTTCAGCAGCTTGGGAATCCACAGCAGTGAATCATCGTCAGGTCTGGCCTGAAGGAAGGGCAGACGATGAAGCGTTCAACGTTTTCGGAAGAGCAGATTATAGGTCTGTGAGTAGCCCCTAGTTTTCTAGACGTCTTCTGCTTTCAAAATGTGCTGCCGTTCGAACTGTGCGGGTGACCGCATCCCTCTCCTGACCTGCTTGCGGACCGGGTTGTAAAACATCTCGATGTAATCGAACACGTCCTGCCGGGCTTTCTCGCGTGTTTTGTAGGTGCGTTGCCGAATGCGCTCACGCTTGAGTGAGGAGAAGAAGCTCTCGGCGACGGCGTTGTCATGGCAGTAGCCGCGCCGGCTCATCGAAGGCTCAAGATTGTGAGCCCGGATGAAGGAAGCCCAATCCATGCTGGTGAACTGCGAGCCCTGATCCGAGTGGATCAGCACCCGATGCTTCGTCTTGCGCCGCCATACCGCCATGTGCAGCGCCTGCAGCACCCCATCAGTAGTCTGGCGGTTCTGCATCGACCAACCCACCACGCGGCGCGAGTAAAGATCTGGCGATCCAGCTTTTGGTCGACCGCCAGGGAAGGTTTGCCGCCATAGCTGCCAGGCCGGCGCTTGTAGCCGACCTGGGCCTTGATACCCGCTAGCCTGGTTAACCGTGCAACGCGGTTGGGGCAGCAGGTTTCGCCATGATCCAGAAGGTCATCGTGCAGCTTGTGGTAGGCATAGACCTTGCTGCTGTCGTTCCAAGCTTTGCGGATCAGATCGGTCTGCGGGGCATCTTCCCGAGCCCGCTGGCTAAGCGGGCTCTTCTGCCAGGCATAGTAACCGCTGGGCTGCACGGCGAGGCAGCGGCACATCGCCCGCACGCCAAAACGATCACGATGCTCAGCAACAAATGCGTATCTCACTTTGCATTTCTGGCGAAATACGCGGTGGCCTTTTTTAGGCCGTAGACTCATAACGCGGCGCACCAGATTCGTGCACAGATGAGCTTGACGGCGGCGAGATAGTTGTCGGGGCACTTGTCATAGCGGGTGGCGATGCCACGGAAGTGCTTGATGCGGTTGAAGAAGCGCTCGACGAGGTTGCGCTGGCGATAGACCCAACCGGAGAAAGTGAAGCGCTGCTTGCGGTTGGATCGCGCCGGAATGTTGGCCCACGCGTTCTTGCGGGCAGCGGCTTCGCGGATGGCGTTGCTGTCATAGCCCTTGTCACCGAGCAGTGTTGCGCCTTCTGG
>NZ_CANMCP010000004.1 GCF_947496385.1 uncultured Croceicoccus sp.
CTAGTGCCAGGCGGCAGGCGGTGGTGCATCTCCAGGCCTGCGCGGTTTTGGGCGCTGCCGCATGGCACGCTCCCACACGATCGCAAGCGACAACGGCACCGAACTGACCAGCATGGCGATCCAGCGCGGGTCGAAGGAGCGCAATGTCGAGTGGCACTATATCGCGCCGGTCAAGCCCTATCAGAACGGGTTCATCGAGAGCTTCAATGCCCGGCTCAGGGACGAGCTCTTGAACGAGACGATCTTTACCAGTCTTGTCCATGCCCGCCAGGAGTCGGAAGCATGGCGGCCCGACTACAACTACTTCCAGCCCCACTCGAGCCTTGGAAACAAACCCAGGCCGACATCGAGGCAGGATCAAACGGCAATGGGCATCAAAACGGCCCAAGGCCCTGCTCGTAGCTGATGAAAACTTCGGGCTCAGACCACCAATTCTATGCCATCGAAGACGAGGTGCGAGGGTCGCCGGCGCAGCAACGTCAGGCCGTCCGCAACGCGCAGAGAAAAGACATCATCGATGACCTTCATCAGTTTCTCGATAACCGTGCCCCCCAAGGTGAGCACCAAGAGCAGGCTGGACGAAACGATACGCTATGTGCTCACACGCTTGGACGGCCTCATCCGCTTCCTCGATGATGGCCGCATCGATCTCGACAACAATAGCGTCGAGCGATCAATCCGCCCGCTTGCGCCCAACCGCAAGGACGCCCTGTTCACTGGTTCCAACGAAGGCGCCGACAGCTGGGTAATGATCGCCACTCTTATCGAGAGCGGCAAGTTACCAAGCATCGATTCGAACGCATGGATGAACGCCATGCTCACCAGTCTCGCCAACCGTCACTTGGATAAGCACATCGATCAACTGATGCCTTGGGCCGACAGGGGCTGAAAACACCGCTTACGCATCAAACAAATATAGCCGGTCGAATGACCCTGCACCACAGCCTATACGCGCTCGGGATTTACGGGTTCACGACCTAGGACCGCAACCGCATCGAAGGGATGTTCAAAAAACTCTAGCTATCACGTCGCATCACATTTCACTGCGGCAAGACCATTAAACCCTCGCCAGCCGTCTCAACATTGCCAGCATACGGCTATGACTTAATTATCTTGTCAACACGACCTAAAAAGCCCGATCGTGAACCAATACACGTGCGGTAGCGAAGCTAATCGATATGTCCCTCCATAACGACCAGCCATCCATGTATTGAAGGTCCGACTGCAGCCGATTGGTGAGATCGCCTTCCGTATCAGTCGCGCCGCGAAAACCCCGTACCTGCGCAAGGCCGGTAAGGCCGGGCTTTAGCGTGTGACGCTGCCAATATCGCGAATCAATTTCCCAGAAAAGTTTGTCACCAGCCTGCGAACCGAGGGCATGCGGACGCGGCCCCACGATACTCATGCTTCCTCCCAGAACGTTGAGTAACTGTGGAACCTCATCCAGCGACGTTCGGCGCAAGAAACGACCGACCTTGGTAATTCGATCGTCATCCTTGGACGCCGAACGATTTCCCGCGCTGTCTAGTCGGTCGCTGCGCATGGAACGAAACTTGTAGATCGAAAAAAGCTGGTTCGACCGCCCCATTCGTTTCTGAAGAAAGAAGACAGGGCCGCGATCCTCAAGCCAGATCGCCAGGGCAATAAGCCCCAGCAAAGGAGAGAGAAGTATGACCGCCGGGCCAGCCACGGCGAGGTCAAAGGCACGCTTCATGATACGAGCGCGAAGACCAAGCGGTCGATGCGAAATCAGCAGAATTCCCATCCCATCGCGAACGTGCGCGCCCAAAGCACCAAGCTCCCTAACGGAATCATCGAGAATTTCGCCATCAACCGAAAGGCATTTAAGAGCGTGCGCCCATTCACCTCGGCGTTCCGGCGCACAAGAAACCAGAACGCGGTCCATGTGACGTAACATCTTGCCCAGCCGTTCGATCGCTTCGGGATTCCCGATATCTGGACGAAGACCAAAGCGCTCCGCATCGAAATAATACGCATTGTCGCTTTCGATCTTCGGCCCCCCATCAGACACGATAAGGAAATTTTCACCTGTCGTACCGCACCTTTGCCGGATGACCGAACGCATCTGATCACGCACGAAGATGATCGTGATCACCGAAAATAGAAGCGATAGCGCCATGGTGCTGCGCGAAAATTCCGCGCTGGATTTGGCAAAAAATGCGACGAAGGTGATGATCGCGGCCGCGACAAGCAAAGCCACAATCGCCCGCAGAATCGAGAAGGTCGGCTGTCGCAAGGCTTTTATCGAATAGCTGCCGTTATAAAGTCCGATGGTCAGAAAAACCGGCAGGATCATCTGTATCTGCATCATCGATTGCGGTGCGAACATCGCACCAAGATAGATATAGCTCGCCAAGAAAAACCCAAAGGCAAGCGCCGCCAAGTCTCCGATAACGAGCATGAGGTAGCATTGGAGACGCCCGTGCTCGAGTGACGGAATGCGCGCTAACTGCGAAGGTGTTAGTATCCTGCGATCCTGCCGTGCCGAGATTGAGGTTTGGCGCTTGCCTTTTTTCGTAGGCCGCGCATCGGTTGCAATTCTGGAATTTAGTAGCATCGGTTTGATCCGTTCCACTTTCACCGACTAAGGGTCGTTACCCGAAGCACGCTAAGGGCTATTCCATGTTGCATCGCAGCATACACGGCCAAAGCCATATGGCAAAGTAATACCAACCAATGAATAGGCTTTTATACCTAATGGCCAGATTGCGATGCCGCTCGTGCGATATTGGTACAACCTATACGAAAATTGAGCGAAGCCGTCTGGCTATCGGCCAGAAGCTGCCGATGCATCGCTACCAGTCGTTGAGACAATCGAGCCAGACGTGGACCCCGCCAGCGAGAAAGCTGGTCTGCGATCGCACCCTTTTCCATAAAGAACACACCGGGTTGCTGAGCGACGAACGCGGCGACATCGGCTCGGGACCCCAATTTAGATGACAATTCGGTCAGTTTTGCTACCCGACGCTCCATCGCGAGCAAAGTGCCAAGTGGATTCATATCCAGTTGCTGAAACCGCGTAAGCTCCTCGCCAAGCCGCTCTATGTTTCCGGACAGAACCGCATCCACCAGCGCCATCATTCCGTCGTCTTCGGTCACAGCACCGATCGCATGCACGTCAGCTTCGGAGAGGGAACGGGGTGCTTCTGGCGCAGCGTCGATATAAAGAGCCAGCTTCGCGATTTCCGATTTCGCCATGCGGGTGTCCAGCCCAACCGATCCGGCGATCCGTTGGGCCAATTCCGAGCCCATACGCAGTCCCGCCGCATCAGCCATATGTCGCACTTCCGATGTCACGGAACGAATGTCGGGCGGGTAGAACATCGCGACCAGCGCATCGTCCCGCTTTTCCAACAACTTGGCCGTGCGCGATTTGTCAGTCGCACCCGATGCCAAGATAAGCACCGGCCAACCATCGGCCACCGTCTCGCTCTCGATAAGGATCTTTAACGCTTCGAGCGCTTCTTCCGCCTGAACGCGTACGAAAATATGGCGCGTGTCCCCGAACAAGGAAGTAGAGCGGGTTTCGTCCGACAGCCTGACCGGATCACGCTTCAATTCTGAGCCGCCAATCTCCACCCGCTCGCCAGCTTTTTCGCCCAACAGGGTTATTAGGCGCATTGCGGCAGCATGGGCGCCCGCCTCGTCCGGCCCGCAAAAGAAGAAGATTTTCGCCGTCTGCACAGCCCGCGGCGCAATCTGTGCAAAATTGCTGTTCTTTGCTTTCACCGTTCAGCTTCACGCGATTGGTCGCGCAGTTTCAGCGCCAGCGTGGCAACGATCCGGTCGGCAACCACCTGCGTCAAGTTTTCGAGTGCGGTCTGCTCCGCCGCGATCGTAGCATATTCGCTCGAAACCACATCGACCCCGGCATCGGAACCAGACGTGGTGTCCAGCATGACCGCCCCGGTCGCCACATCCACGAGCCGATAACGCGCACGCAACGTGCGCCTTTCACGTCCGATCGTATCGTCCTTCAACAGCCCCAGCCCTTCGAGTCGATTGTCTAGCCGTACGTCGAGCCGGTACCGCGTTGGCACCGCCCCGCTCGCGCCCAGCCGCTCGATCAACGCATCGCGCATGAGCCAGCCCGACTGCCCCTCAATGGGCAACACCTCGATCCCGGAGAGCCCGGACGCGACCGCTCCATCGCCGCCACCAGCATATACCGGCTGCAACGCGCACGCCGAAAGCGGCATCGTCGCGAGCGCGAGGAGAAGAACCGCCGCCCGCATCAGACCACCAGATTGACCAGCCGGTCGGGTACGACGATCACCTTGCGGATTTCGGCCCCGTCGAGATTGCGCTGCACCTTCTCGCTCGACAGCGCGAGCCGCTCCAGCTCGTCCTTCGGCAAGCCCTTCGCCACGGTCAGCGTGTCGCGCAGCTTGCCCTTGATCTGCACCGCGATCGTCACCTCGTCCTCGACAAGCAGGCTTTCTTCCACGGACGGCCAGGGCGCGTCTGCGATAAGCCCTTCGCCGCCGCTGCGCGACCAGGTTTCCTCACAAAGATGCGGCATCATCGGGCTGGCGAGATGCATCAGCGCGGTGATCGCGTCGTTGCGGCTGACCGATGGCGGCGCCTTTTCCGTCGCGTTGGTCAGCTCGTAGATCCGCGCGACCGCCTTGTTGAAGGACAGGGCCTCGATATCCTCACCGACGGCGGCGATCGCCTGATGCGTCTTGCGGGCGAGCGGCTTGTCCTCGCCCGTCGCAGCATCGTCGACCTGTCCGAACAGGCGCCACAGACGCTGCACGAAACGGCCGCAGCCCTCGATCCCCGCCTCGCTCCACGGCAGGTCGCGTTCCGGCGGACTGTCGGAGAGCATGAACCAGCGCACCGCATCGGCGCCATATTGCGCGATGATCTCGTCGGGGTCGACGACGTTCTTCTTCGACTTCGACATCTTGATGACGCGGCCGATGTCAACTGCGCCACCATCATCCTTCAATGTCGCGCCCTCTGCCGCCCGGCTGATTTCCGATGGCGCGTAATAGACCGGCTGCCCGTTGGGACCGGTGCGCGAATAGGTTTCGTGCGTCACCATGCCTTGCGTAAACAATTGCCGGAACGGTTCGGCGACATCGATCATGCCGATGTGTTTCAGCGCCCGCGTCCAGAATCGCGCATAGAGCAGGTGCAGGATCGCATGCTCGATCCCGCCGATATACTGATCGACCGGCAACCATGCGGAAATTTCCGCAGGATCGAACGGGCGGTCGGCGGGCTGGCTCGCGAAACGCAGGAAATACCAGCTGGAATCCACGAACGTGTCGAGCGTGTCAGTCTCCCGCTCCGCCTTGCCGCCGCATTTCGGACAATCGACATGCTTCCACGTCGCATGCCGTTCGAGCGGATTGCCCGGCGTCTGAAAATCGACATCCTCGGGGAGCGTGATCGGCAGGCTGTCCACCGGCGCAGGCACGACGCCGCAATCCGCGCAATGGATGAACGGGATCGGCGTCCCCCAGTAACGCTGACGGCTCACGCCCCAGTCGCGCAGGCGCCACACGGTTTTGCCCTCGCCCCACGTGCCCTTTTGCGCACGGGCGATCACCTCGGCCTTGGCATCGGCGACGCTCATGCCGTCGAGAAAGTCGGAATTGACGATGACGCCCTCGCCCGCCTCGGCCTCCCCGGCGAAGGGCGTGTCCGCCTCCTCCGCACTGGCGGCAACCACACGCCGGATCGGCAGGCCGTATTTCGTGGCGAATTCGAAGTCGCGGCTGTCATGGCCGGGCACGCCCATCACCGCGCCGGTGCCGTAATCCATGAGCACGAAATTGGCGATATAGACCGGCAATTTCTCGCCCGTGAACGGGTGGTCTGACCGCAGCCCGGTGTCGTATCCGAGCTTTTCCGCGGTCTCCAGCTCCACCGCGGTCGTGCCGCCGGCGCGGCACGTCTCGATAAAGGCCGCCGCCTCGCCCGACGTGTCGGCCAGTGCGCGGGCAATCGGGTGCTCAGCCGCTATGGCGATGAAACTGGCGCCGAATATCGTGTCGGGCCGGGTCGAATAGACCTCGATCTCCTCGTCGAAATTGCTGCCCTTGAAATGGAATTGCAAACCCTGCGACTTGCCGATCCAGTTCTCCTGCATCAGCCGCACCTTGTCCGGCCACATGTCGAGATTGCCAAGGCCGTCGAGCAATTCGTCGGCAAATTGCGTGATCTTCAAGAACCACTGCGACAGCTTGCGCTTTTCCACCAAGGCACCCGAACGCCAGCCGCGCCCGTCGATCACCTGCTCATTCGCGAGCACGGTCATGTCGACCGGGTCCCAGTTGACCGCGCTTTCCTTGCGATAGACCAACCCCGCCTCGTAAAGCGCGAGGAACAGCGCCTGCTCATGCCCGTAATATTCGGGATCGCAGGTGGCGAATTCGCGCGTCCAGTCGAGCGCGAAGCCCAGCCGCTTGAGCTGCGCCTTCATGTTGGCGATATTTTCGCGGGTCCAGCCGCCGGGGTGCACGCCCTTCTCCATGGCGGCGTTTTCGGCCGGCATGCCGAACGCGTCCCAGCCCATCGGGTGCAGCACTTCGTGCCCCGTCGCTTTTTTATACCGCGCGAGCACGTCGCCCATCGTGTAATTGCGGACATGCCCGATATGAATGCGCCCGGACGGGTAGGGAAACATCTCCAGCACGTAGCTTTTGGGCTTCGCGCTCGCCGAATCGGCGCGGAAGGTTTCCGCATCGTCCCACGCGCGCTGCCAGCGCCCGTCGGCCTGTGACGGATCGAAACGCTCGTCGCTCATGCCCTGCGTATCCCCCGGTTCAGCCGATCACCGCGTTGCGGCGCAATTCGCGAGCGCGGGTGAGGATGATGTCCTCCAGCTTCTGCACCGTGGCGGCTTGCACCGGCGCATCGACCCATCCGCCGCCCTGCGCGACCTGCCGGCTGGCCGCGACGCGCAGCGCATCGGCGCGCAGGTCGGTATCGAGGATGCTGACTGTCATCTTCATGCGTTCGGCCGGATTTTCGGGGTTGCTGTACCAGTCGGTCACGATGACCCCGCCCGCGCTGTCGGCCTGCACCAACGGCATGAAGGACAGCGTGTCGAGGCTGGCGCGCCACAGATAGCTGTTGACGCCGATGGTCGCGACCTGCGCCGCGGCGGCTTCGGTCTGCACGCGTTCGGGCCCGCCGCATCCGGACAATGCGGACAGGGCGGCCAGCCCTGCGATAGCGACAGAAACGGTGGAAAAGCGAGGGCGTTGACCGGTCATTGCGGGACTTTCGTTCGTCGATTCGCCCGCCGGGGCGAACGTATCTGGCACAAGGGATCGGCCCGCGCCGCGATGGGCGGGCCACATGTTTCGCGCGCTCTATCACCGTGCGCGCCTCGGCGGCAAGTTTTTGCACGCGCGCCGCCGATGCCCGGTCCGGCGTGAACGAGGGCCGAACCGCGCGCGCCGTAACGACCCGGCTGTCGATTCAATGCAACAGTCGGTCAGGGAACTGTCATCGAACCGACGCATTCATTTGGCAGTGCGCCCTACGACAGGTTATGCATGTTTATCTCCGTGCCCTGCAATCGGGTCATGACGGCGAAAGCTTTCCGGTGTATAAGGAAGGCGAGTGAGATTCAGGGGATCAGGACTGTGGCGTCGCAAGGTACGAAATTCGGCACGAAACGGTGGGGCATTGCCCTGCTGACGGGTGCTGCGTTCGTCGCGGCCCTGCCCAGTGCGGTCGCCGCCGCCAGCAATGGCCTGATCGATAAGGCCGACGCCGATTCGATGGCCGGGCGCATTCTTTCGGTAGGCTCCGACGGGCTTACCGCTTTCACCCCGTCCTCCGCCGACCCCCGCCTGCTCGCCCGGTTGAGCGGCGCGCAGGGCGACGCGCAGGACAACAGCGGCATTTTCCGTTTCACCCCCGCCGGCGCGAAAAAGACGGGCAAGCGCGCCGTGACGGTCGCCGTACGAGTCAACACCGATACCGTCCGCGCCATTTCCATGCGCGCGGGCGCGGTCGGCGGATTGGACGCCGGTCGCGGCGCTTCGATACCCAGCATTTCGCCCGTCGCCTTCAACCTGGGCATGGCGCGCGGCTATCAGGGTTTTGGCGTCGAGCGCGGCGAATCGAACACGATCGGCCGTGCCGGATTGGGCGCGGGCATTGCGGGAAGCGCGAACCGCACGTTGACCCTGCCGGGCGAGGTTCGCAAGCTCGACATGCCCGACCTGTCCAGCTTTACCCCGTCGAAGGCGAAGCCCAGCCGGTTCAGCGCCACGGTCAATCTCGACGAGAGACAGTTCCCGGTCGATACGGTCCGGAGCGGCGAAACCGGGTCCGACGTGTCGGTCGATGTCGGCGGCGCCTATCGCGTGGCCCGCAACCTGAAGGTTACCGCCGGCCTTCGTTACTCCGCCGACCGCAACCGGATCGCCCCGCTCACGGATGAGGAGCAGGACGCACAGGCCGTCTATGTCGGGACGCAGTTCCGTTTCTGATTCCTGCCGCAGATGCGTAGCCAAATTGCTGCATTGCCATAGTTTCGATCCGACCGAATAAGAGGTTGTGACCGTCCGCCGCTATCCCTAACCTTTTGAGGAGGAGAGCAGGCGGAAAGGATGTTCATGTCAAAAATTGCAGTGGTTACGGGCGGAACACGCGGCATTGGCGAAGGGATCAGCCTCGCCCTGCGCGAGATGGGATGCACAGTTGTCGCCAACTACGCCGGCAATGACGAAAAGGCGAAAGCGTTCAGCGAGCGCACCGGAATCAAGACGGCCAAGTTCGACGTCGGCGATCACGACGCGGTGACGCAGGGTTGCAGCCAGATCGCCGGGGATGTCGGCCCCATCGACATTGTCGTCAACAACGCCGGCATTACCCGCGACGGGGTCTTGCACAAGATGACTTGGGACGACTGGAACGAGGTGATGCGGATCAATCTCGGCGGTTGCTTCAACATGGCGAAGGCCACGTTCCCCGGCATGCGCGAACGCAAATGGGGCCGCATCGTCAATATCGGGTCGGTCAACGGCCAGGCCGGTCAATACGGGCAGGTCAACTATGCCGCGGCGAAATCGGGCATCCACGGCTTTACCAAGGCGCTGGCGCAGGAAGGCGCGAAATATGGCGTGACGGTCAATGCCATCGCCCCAGGCTATATCGACACGGACATGGTGGCGGCGGTGCCGGAACCGGTTCTGGAAAAGATCATCGCGAAAATCCCGGTCGGACGGCTGGGCCATGCCGATGAAATCGCGCGCGGCGTCGCGTTTTTCTGTTCCGAGGATGCGACCTTCGTGACGGGCTCCACGCTCAGCATCAATGGCGGGCAACACATGTATTGATCGAATCGCGTGCGATTCGCATGGGGCGGTCCGTTCTCTTCCGAACGGGCCGCCCTTTTTCCATCAATCCCGCCCGGTCGATCCGAAACCGGCCGCACCGCGAACGGTGTCAGACAATGCGTCGGCTTCCTCGATTCCGACGCGGCGCACATCGGCGATGACCGCCTGTGCGATGCGGTCGCCATGGGCGATGGTAAAGGACGCATCGCCCAGATTGTGCAGCCCCACCATCACCACGCCGCGATAATCCTCGTCGACCGTGCCGGGGCTGTTGGGCACGATGATCCGGTTCTTGAGCGCCATGCCCGACCGCGGGCGGATCTGCATCTCGGTCCCGCGCGGCAGTTCGACGCGAAACCCGGTCGACACCAGTGTCAATTCGCCAGGCGCCAGCGTCACCGCGCCGTCGGGCAGAAACGCGCGCAGATCCATGCCCGCCGCCCCCGCGCTCGCATAATGGGGGAGCGGGAGATCATTGCCCTCCACCCGGCTGAAACGCACCGCGGTCATGGCCTGTCCTTATTGTCGAGCGTTTCCGCCATGCGCGTCACCAGCGCGCGGGCGACCGCATCTTTCGCCATGGCATTCCAGCTTTGGGTGCCGTCGGCGTCGATGACATGCACCGCATTCGCATCGCCGCCCATCACGTCGCCCGACACGTCGTTGGCCACAATCCAGTCCACCTGTTTTGCACGGCGTTTCGCCTCCGCATGGGCGATCACGTCCTGCGTTTCGGCGGCAAACCCGACGAGCAGCGCGGGCCGCCGATCCGACTGGGCGAGCATGCGCAGAATATCGGGATTCTGTTCGAGCGCGAGGGGAGGTATCTGCCCCGACCCGTCCTTCTTGATCTTCTGATCACGCACGGCGGCGGCGCGCCAGTCGGCCACCGCGGCAACCATCACCGCGACATCGGCGGGCAGCGCGCCGTCCACCGCGGCCTGCATCTCCCGCGCGCTTTCCACGTCGATCCGGTCGACCCCCGGCGGCGTCGCCAGCGTGACCGGCCCGGCGACCAGAGTTACGCGCGCGCCCATCGCCGCGGCGGCGGCGGCAATGGCAAAACCCTGCTTCCCGCTCGACCGGTTGGCGATGTAGCGGACCGGGTCGATCGCCTCGTGCGTCGGCCCTGCGGTGACGAGCACATGGCGCCCGAACAGCCGGCGATGCGCCGTGGCGGAAAAATCGGGCCGTCCGGCGAGCGGATCGCTGCCGTTGTCGAGCGTATCGCGAATCGCCCCGAATATCGCATCCGGTTCGGGCAGGCGCCCCGGCCCGTATTCGCCGCAGGCCATCGCGCCCGCGTCCGGCTCCATCACGGCGATGCCATCGGCGCGCAGCCGGGCGACATTGCGCTGCGTCGCGGGATGCTGCCACATGCGCACGTTCATTGCCGGCGCGATCAGCACCGGCTTGTCCGTGGCGAGCAGGAGCGTCGTCGCCAGATCGTCGGCGATGCCCGCCGCCATCTTCGCCATGAGATCGGCGGTGGCGGGGCACACCACGACGAGATCGGCCTGCCGCGAAAGCTGGATATGCCCCATCTCAGTCTCGTTCTTGAGATCCCAGAGCGTGGTGTGCACCACATTTTCGCTCAAGGCCGCGAGCGTCATCGCGGTGACGAAATGCGCGCCCCCGTCGGTCAGCACGCAGGTCACCTCGCCCCCGCTATTGCGGATGAGCCGAACGAGTTCGCACGATTTATAGGCCGCGATCCCGCCGCCGATGATCAGCAATATCTTCATGCCGCCCCGTCCATGCCCGCGTCAGAACAACCCGGCCGCCAGCGCCCCATAGGCCGCCGCCGCGCCGACGCCGGCCGACAGCACATAGGGCCAGAACCCGCCGCCCTTGCGCTCCCGCCGTTCCCAGATAAGCTCGATATGCGGCAAGGGCGGTGCCTCCGGCGCGCCGCCCTTGGCCGGAAACATGTCCTCGATCCGGCGGATAAGGCCGGGCAGGCGCAGCAGCGTGTCCGTATCCTCGCGGATGCGGGTCGTGATCGCCGCCTCCGGGCCGAGCTCGTCGCGGATCCATTCGCGGACATAGGGGGCCGCCGTGTCCCACAGGTTGATACCGGGATCGAGCGAGGTCGCGATTCCCTCCACCATGACCATCGTCTTTTGCAGGAGGAGGAGGTGCGGCTGCGTCATCATGTCGAAATCGCGGGTGATGGCGAACAACCCGTCGAGCATCTGTCCCACGGACAATTCGCTAACCGGCTTGCCACGCATGGGTTCGCCTACCGCGCGCAGGGCAGTCGCGAATTCCTCGACCGAGTGATAGCTCGGCACATATTGCGCCTCGAAATGAATTTCGGCGACGCGGCGGTAATCACCGGTGGTCAGGCCATAGAGGATTTCGGCAAGCCAGCTGCGCGCCTGCCGGTCGATGCGGCCCATGATGCCGAAATCGATGGCGACGATGGTGCCGTCCGCCGTCACGAACAGGTTTCCCTGATGCATGTCGGCGTGGAAGAACCCGGCGCTGATCGCCTGACGCAGGAAACCGAGCACCAGCCGGTTGGCGATATCGGGCAGATCGTGCCCCGCCTCGATAAGCCGCGCGCGGTCGGCAATTTTTACTCCGTCGATCCATTCCATGGTCAGGACGCGGCCATTCGTCCGGTCCCAGTCGATGTCAGGCACGCGGAAACCGGGCACCGCGCTCATCCCCTGCGCCAGTTCGGAGGCCGACGCCGCCTCGCGCCGCAAGTCCAGCTCGCGCAGGGTCCAGCGTTTGAAATTGGCGATGGTGAGGCGCGGGCGCAGCCGCGTGGCCTCCCCGCCAAATGCCTCCAGATGGGCGGCGGCCCATTCGAACGTGTCGATGTCGCGCGCGAACTGCGCACGGACGTCGGGCCGCTGCACCTTGACCGCGACGGTGCGGCCTTCGGTCGTGACCGCCTTGTGCACCTGCGCGATGGAGGCCGCGCCGATCGGCGTTTCCTCGATACTGGAATAAAGCGCGGCGATCGGGCGCTCGAAGCTTTCCTCGATCACCCGGCAGATGCGCTCGAACGGCACCGGGGGAAGCGAATCCTGCAACGACAGCAGGTTGCGTGCCGCTTCCTCGCCCACGAGGTCGGGCCGCGTGGCGAGCGTCTGTCCCAGTTTGATCGCGGCCGGGCCGATCTCCTGAAACGCGGCGGCGTAATCGGGGATGCGCGGCTGGCGCGTGCCGAACCGGGCGATCCGGCACAGCCGGCGCACCGGCGCGGGCGTCGCGGGGTTTTCCTCCACGATGCGCAACGCACCATGTCGGGCGAGCGTGCGGCCCCATCGCAGAAGCCGCATCACATGGATCGCAGGGCGCGTCATGAACTCAGATTTTCCAGCCCGAATGGATCGCGACCAGCCCGCCCATGATCGGTTCCACCTTCGATTGGGCGAACCCTGCATCGCGGATCATGCCCTCGAATTCGGGCATGGTGGGAAAGCGGCGGATCGATTCGACGAGATAGCGATAGCTGTCCGCGTCGCCCGCGATCCGCTTGCCGATTTCGGGCACGAGCCGGTGCGAATAGGCATCGTAGATGTCCTTGAACCCGGCCCATTCGGTCGTCGAGAATTCGAGGCAGAAGAACCGCCCACCATGTTTGAGCACCCGGTGCGCCTCGGCCAGCGCGCGATCGATATGGGTGACGTTCCGGATGCCGAAGGCGATGGTATAGGCATCGAAGCTGTTGTCCTCGAAGCTCAGATCCTCCGCTTCCTGCCGCGACCAGACGAGGCTGTCGATGCCGCGTTTCACCGCGCGGTCGAGCCCCACGTCCAGCATATCCTGATTGATGTCGGACACGGTGACGTCGGCGCCGCGCGCCTCCATGCGAAAGGCGATGTCGCCCGTCCCGCCTGCCATGTCGAGAATGCGCTCGTGCGGCTGCGGCTTAACCCGGCGGACGAAGCGGTCCTTCCACAAACGGTGCATGCCGCCCGACATCGCATCGTTCATGATGTCGTATTTGCGCGCCACATTGGTGAACACCGCGCCGACCCGGTCGGCCTTCTCACTCGCTGCGACCTGTTCGTAGCCGAAAGAAACTGTCTCGCTTTCTGTCATGGCACAAGCGTTTAGGGGGTTATGCGCCCCGCGCAAAGCAATTGTGTCGCGTTTTGCCTCGCTCAACGCTGACACTTCGGGCACCAGAACGTGCTGCGCCCGCCCTGCACGAAACGCTGCACCGTCCCCCCGCAATGGCACGGCTGCCCCTCGCGGCCATAGACCTGCCACGATGTCGCGAAATAGCCCAGCTCGCCATCGGGCTTTGCATAATCCCGCATCGAGGAACCGCCCGCCGCAATCGATTCGTTCAGCACGTCGCGAATGGCCGGGACCAGCAGCTTCAGCTTCGCGAGAGAGACCGCGCCCGCCGCCTTGTCCGGGCGGATGCGCGCACGGTGCAGCGCCTCGCACACGTAGATATTGCCGAGCCCCGCCACGATCCGCTGATCGAGCAGCATGATCTTGATCGGCGAAATCCGCCCCGACAACGCTTCGCGCAGATCGTGCGGGGTCAGCTCCGGCCCCAAAGGCTCCGGCCCCATCGCCGCGAACGGGCCGAACGCATCAATTCCATCGGCATCGACCAGATCGACCGATCCGAATCGCCTTGCATCATTGAGCGCCAGCACATGGCCGCTGCCGGTTTCGAGCACGAGATGGTCGTGCCTGCCCATCTCCTCGGGGTCGATGCGCCAGCGCCCGCTCATGCCCAGGTGAAACACCATGACCTGCGGGCGGGAGAGGTGGATGAGCCCGTATTTCGCCCGCCGCGACAGGCCGGTGACCCGCGCCCCGGTCATCGCCTGCACCAGCCCGTCGGGGAAAGGCCGGCGCAGGTCGGGCCGGTTCACGCGCACGCGGGCGATGGTTTCCCCATCGAGAAAGGCGGACAGCCCGCGCACGGTGGTTTCGACTTCGGGAAGCTCTGGCATGAGCGCACAGATAGGAACGATCAGCCGATGAGGGAATAGCGGCAGGCCGGCGGCGGCGGTTCGACAAGAGCTACGTACCCATCCGGCCCACGCATGACCCCGCCGCGCGACAGGGTTTCGCCGAACGGATGCGCGGTGCCTGCGATAATGACGCGATCGGGTTGTACGATCACCGATGTTTCCGCGGAAACCATGGGCAAAGCCGCATCGCCGCCCGCCATGACGAAGAGGAGGCAATCGTCGCGCACCGCATAAGCCCCGTGGAACAGCGCAAGCGGCCTGACGATTGGCGGGGTTCCCGGTTGCGCGACCGGTGCGGGATAGCGCGCGACCTAGATGGTGCGCGCGTCGGCGGACGGCGTTGCGACGGTGCCAGCGGTTTGGTCGGTGCGCCCCGTGCCCGCATCCGCCGCCAGCGCGCCGCATCCCAGAAGCAGGACCGCCACGCTCGCCGGCAAAAGCCGCACCGCCCGCAGCCCATTCAGCTCTCCAGTTGCCGCAGCAGGCTGCGCACATCGCCGTCCATGTCGGCATCGCGCGTGCGCAGATCCTCGATCAGGCGAACGGCGTGGATCACGGTCGAATGGTCGCGCCCGCCGAACTTGCGCCCGATTTCGGGATAGCTGCGCGGGGTGAGCACCTTGGCCAGGTACATCGCCACCTGCCGCGGGCGGACCACCGTGCGGGTCCGGCGCTTCGACGCCATTTCGGATCGGTCGAGCCGGTAGAACTGGCACACCGTGCGCTGAATCTCGTCGATGGTGATGCGGCGGCGATTGGCGGACAGAATATCGGTAAGCTGTTCCTCGGCCAGTTGCAGGCTGACCGGCTGGCCCGTCAGTTGCGCATAGGCGATCAGCTTGTTGAGACCGCCGACCAGCTCGCGCACGTTGCGGCTGATGGTGCGGGCGAGGAATTCGATCACGTCGGCGGGCACGTCGCTCGCGGTAAAGCGGGCGAGGCGGTGATTGAGGATCTTGCGCCGCAAATCGATATCGGCGGGCTGAATATCCGCGACCAGCCCCATCGACAGGCGCGACAGCAACCGCGGCTCCACCCCGTCGAGCGCCTGCGGCGCGCGATCGGCGGCAAAGGCGAGGCGCTTGCCCTCCGCCAGCAGCGCATCGATGGTATAGAGCAATTCCTCCTGCGCCGAGGCCTTGCCGATGATGAACTGAATATCGTCGACCAGCAGCATGTCGAAGCCGCGCAGCCGCGACTTGAATTCCATCATCTGATTATGGCGCAGCGCCTGCACGAATTCGACCATGAAGCGTTCGGCGGAACAGTAGAAGATGCACGCGCCCGGACGCGCCGCGGCAAACTGATGGCCCAGCGCATGGAGCAGATGCGTCTTGCCCTGCCCGGTCGCGGCCTTGAGATAGAGGGGCGAGAATTGCGGCGTCTCGATCGCGGCCATGCGCTGCGCCGCGTTATAGGCGAGCACATTGCCCTCGCCCGTGACGAAGCTCGCGAAGGTCAGCGACGGGTCCAGCCCGGCCGAGCCGAGATCGGTCAGCGCGCCTGCGGGATCGGCCATCGCCGCCGGTTCCGCGGCGGCGGACCCCACGCGCAATTCGGGCAGCTTGCGCCGGTTCGGATGCACGCAGATGCGGACATTGCGCACGTCGCTGCTCGCGATCTTCCACGCCAGCGAGAGCCGGTCGGCAAAGCGGTCCGTGACCCAGTTGGCGGAAAACTCGGTCGGCAGATACAGGTCGAGCGTGCCCGTCTCGCGGCAGAACGGGCCGAGTTCGACCGGGCGAATCCATTGATTGTAGAGCTGCTGCCCCAAATCCTTTTTCAGCCCGATGCAGATGTCGGCCCAGTCGGCCTGCAGATCCTCGGCGCGGCGGCGCGCCTCGTCGCTGTGCGCCGAATCGCCAGCCGCCGAAGCACCGGCCCCCGAAGCGCCGGACGCCACTGCCCCCGCGCCGCGCACATCGCGTCGATCCGCGGTGCCGCTCGCGATGCGCGAGGACGAAAGGGGCGCGGCGGTGCCATGTCCTGCATCATTCGTATCATCCGATCCGCGCATCATAGCCGTCATCAAATCCTGCCCCAAAACCTTCGTCCACCCGTCCTGTCATCGGCAATATCCGCCCATCGGCGCCGCACCATAATACGGCGCCGTCCGCCGGAGTAATCCGGTGGGCGAGCGATCTTCGCGATGTTCAATAATGCCGGTTGCGGGTCACCGCCCGGCCCTCATTTTGTAGGGCTGTGGATGGTCCACGGGCAAGGGTTGCAGCGTAAAAAAGTTGAAATAATGCGCCTTGACTCAATCAAGCCCGCACAACTCCAAGAGTGCGGTTTCAAGCCATTGGTTTGGAACGTTTTATTGGTCACACCGCCATCCGAATCAACGGATTTCCGCCGATTCGAGGGCGATCGCATCCGGGCCTGAGCCGCCGGATCGCAGGTACGAAAAAGGCCGCCGGATCATGCCCGGCGGCCCTTTCATGGCCCGATCCGCCAGCGGTCCGGCGAATCGTCCTGCGATGTCGGCGTCAGAGCGCGGCGACGCGCTTCGACAGGCGCGACATCTTGCGCGAGGCGGTGTTCTTGTGGATCGCACCACGCGCCACGCCGCGCGCCAGTTCGGGCTGCGCATCGTGCAGGGCGGTCTTGGCCGCGTTGCTGTCGCCCGATTCGATGGCAGTCTCGACCTTTTTCAGGAAGGTGCGGATGCGCGCCATGCGGTTGCCGTTCACTTCGGCGCGGCGCTCGTTGCGACGGATGCGCTTGCGCGCCTGGGGGGTATTGGCCATGTCGATCCTTTATGCGGCCGCCGGCGCGGCGGCCCTGTTCAAACGGGGTACTTGCGAGTTGCTCCGGGTCCGGCCCGCACGAATGCGCGATACCCGACCGATACGAAATCATGCGCGAAAGGGCATGCCCCTCACGTGAAAGCGCGGCGCATATCCCCGTAGCGGCGAATCGTCAAGCTTTTCGGGCGTTCCGGCCCGCCGTGTCACGCCGATCCGAAGCAGTTCTTGCCCCCGCCGCCCCCGCCGGGGCAAGGGACAGCTCATGCCCCATGATACCACGCCCCGCCGTCCTGACGCGCCATCGCCCCGTTCCGCCATGCTGGACGGCGACGAACGCATGGAACGCTATGCCCGCCATATCGTCCTGCCCGAAATCGGCGGCGTGGGGCAGGTCCGGCTCGCCGCGTGCCACGTGGTGGTCGTGGGGGCGGGCGGAATCGGTTCGCCCGCGATTCAGTATCTCGCCGCCGCCGGGGTGGGCCGCATGACGATCGTGGACAGCGATGTCGTCGATGTGAGCAATCTGCAGCGGCAGACGATCTTCACCCCCGGCGATACCGGCGCGGGAAAGGCCGAGCGCGCCGCCGACTGGGTCCGCCGGTTCGATCCGGCCATCGCCGTGACGGCACGCGACATGCGCATCGATGCGGATAACGCCGGCGCGATTCTCGCAGGGGCCGATCTCGTGCTCGACGGGTGCGACAATTTCGCCACCCGCCTCGCAGTATCGGATGCCTGCGTCGCGACGGGCGTCCCGCTGAGCAGTGCGGCGATCGGACGGTTCCAGGGGCAGATCGCCAATTTCGCCGGGCATCTCGAGGATCAGCCCTGCTATCGCTGCTATGTCGGCGATGCGTTTGATGCGGACGATTGCGACACCTGCGCGGAGCAGGGCGTGCTCGGCGCCTTTGCCGGGATGGCGGGATGCTTTGGCGCGATGCACGGCCTGCGCGTGTTGCTGAATGGCGTGCCGAACGGGGGCTCGGCGCTGAGCGATCCGCAATTCGGGCGGCTGCACCTGCTCGACGGGCTGGGGCCGGGCCTGCGCACGATCCGGATTGCGCCCGACCCGCAATGCCGGGCTTGCGGCGGGGGATGAGCGGCGGCGGTTCATCTGGAGCCCCCCTCCACCTCGACAGCCGCGCCCGGCCTGCCCATATTGGCACCCATGCCAGCCAAGAAACAGCCCGCCCCCCCCATCGGCACCCCGCAGCAGCTTGAGGAACGGGTGCAGCGCGTGCTGGCCGGCAATCCCAGCGCGTTTACCCTGCACGGGACGCAGACCTATATCGTCGGCGCGGGCCATGATGTCGCGGTGATCGACCCCGGCCCCGATGATGCCGCGCATATCGACGCGCTGATCGCCGCCATCGGGGATCGCACGGTCACGGCCATCTGCTGTACCCACACCCATCGCGACCATTCGCCCGCCGCCGCGCCGCTTGCGGCCCGCACCGGGGCGAGGATCGTGGGCTGCGCTGCGCTCGCGCTCGAATCCATCGGGCCGCGCGGCGATGCCCCGTTCGATACAGGCTACGCGCCCGACCGCGTGCTCTCCGATGGGGAGAGCATCTCGGGCGATGGCTGGACCCTGACGGCGGTGGCGACGCCGGGGCATACGTCGAATCACCTGTGCTTTGCATTGGAGGAAAGCGGCGCGCTGTTTACCGGCGATCACGTCATGGGCTGGTCCACCACCGTGGTCATCCCGCCCGATGGCGACATGGCGGATTACATGGCCAGCATGGAATTGCTCCATGGCCGCGAGGATCGCATTTATTACCCCGCCCACGGTGCGCCGGTGGACAATCCCCGGCAACTGGTGCGGGGCATGATCGGCCATCGACGGCAACGCGAACGGCAGATCCTCAAAACGCTCGACAAGGGCGCGCGCGCCATCCCGGCGCTGGTCGACACGATGTATGTCGGGCTCGATTCGCGGCTCGTCGGGGCGGCGGGGCAATCGGTGCTGGCGCATCTGATCGACCTCGAACGACGGGGCATGGTGGGGCGCGATGGCGAAGAATGGGCGCTTGCTGGCTGAATGCCCTGTAAAAGCCGGGGGTTTGTCCCTAGATGAAGGGCAAGCACGCCCGCCACGGGCCACGACAATACGGGGACACGACGCATGACCGCCCAACCGCGAGAGAATCTGACCGGCATGGACCTGCGCGAGGAGATCGAGAAGCTGCGCAAGGAGCGCAATGCCGTGATCCTCGCCCATTATTACCAGAAGCCCGAAATCCAGGACATCGCCGATTTCGTGGGCGACAGCCTCGAACTGTCGAAAAAGGCAGCCGCCACCGATGCGGAGGTGATCGCGTTCTGCGGCGTGAAGTTCATGGCGGATACGGCCAAGATCCTGAGCCCGGAAAAGATCGTCGTGCTGCCCGATCTCGACGCCGGGTGCAGTCTTGAGGACAGCTGCCCGCCGGACAAGTTCCGCGCATTCCGCGAGGCGCATCCCAACCATATCGCGCTGACCTACATCAATTGCTCGACCGAGGTGAAGGCGCTGTCCGACGTCATCGTCACCTCGTCCAGCGCGGAGACGATCCTTCAGCAGATCCCCGAGGACCAGAAGATCATCTTCGGTCCCGATCGCCATCTCGGCGGCTATCTCAACCGCAAGTTCGGGCGCGACATGCTGCTCTGGCCCGGCGTGTGCATCGTGCACGAGGCGTTCAGCGAAACCGAGCTGATGAAATTGGAGCAGCAATATCCCGACGCGCCCATCGCCGCGCACCCGGAATGCCCGCCGCAGATCGTCGACCACGCCGATTACGTCGGCTCGACCAGCGGCATCCTGCAATTTGCGAAAACGACGGAGAGCGACACGCTCATCGTCGCGACCGAGCCGCACATCATCCACCAGATGGAGCTTGCGCTGCCGGAGAAGAATTTCATCGGCGCGCCGGGGGCGGACGGCAATTGCAACTGCAACATCTGCCCGTACATGGCGCTCAACACGATGGAGAAGCTCTATATCGCCCTGCGCGACCTCGAACCCCGGATCGAGATCAAGGAAGGCTTGCGGCTGAAGGCGAAGCAGAGCCTCGACAAGATGATCGAAATGGCGGCCGGCACCATCGGCAAGGGCGATCTGGGCCGGGTGTGAGCGGACCCGGCCCCGCGCCCGATCCGCGCCGCATCCCCAACGGGCGGCAACGAAACGGCGCGTACCGCGTTGTGTTCTCCGGTCGCACGACAGGAGGGCACGCCATTCGCATCGACACATCCCCGCACGCAGCCGCGTATCGCGCCGCCGCCCGCCATCGCATGGGTAAGCCGTGACCGCGCATCTCCGCTCGTTCCTGGCGGGCATCAATGCCAGTTACTGGTTCTATCCCGCGCTGTTCTCGATCCTCGCCTTCGTGCTGGCGCTGGTGACGATCATGCTCGACCGCAGCTTTGCGGCCGAGATGATCTCGAACACCAAATATCTCGTGCCCGCCCGCCCCGATGGCGCCAGCACCATGCTGCAGGTGATCGCCGGCACGACGATCGGCGTCGCCGCGACGGTGTTTTCAATCACCATCGCCGCCGTCGCCTATGCCAGCGGCACCTACGGCCCGCGCCTCCTCACCAATTTCATGGAGGACAAGGGCAATCAGCTTTCGCTCGCCACGTTCATTGGCACGTTCGTCTATTCGGTGATGGTGCTGCGCGTGGTGCGGGCGGAGGACGAGGCCGCCGCCTCGGCGCAGGCCGCCGCGTCCGATGGCCTGCCGGGTTTCGTGCCGCAATTGTCGTTGCTGGTCGCGACGGGGCTGATGCTGGCGTCGATCGCGGTGCTGGTGTTCTTCCTCAACCATATTCCCGATTCGATCCGCATCAACACCGTGCTGAAACAGATCGGCGAGCGGCTCATCCGGCAGATCAAGCATCGCTTTCCCCACAACGGCTCGGATATCGAACAGCCCGAACCGCCCGATGGCAAGATCGTGTCGGTCACCTCGGCCGGATATATCGAGATCATCGATTTTTCCGGGCTGGAGGAGATTGCGGAGCGCACCGATTCGGTCATCGTGCTGAAGGCGGAGGCGGGCGATTTCGTGCATCCGCCGATGGCGCTGGTGCAGATTGCCGCCGACGACCCGGACGATGCGCTGATCGAGGAGATTCTGGGCTGTTTCGTGCTGTCGGGCCTGCGCACGCCGACGCAGGATCTGGGCTTCCTTCTCGACGAGCTGGTCGAGATTGCCCTGCGCGCGCTATCGCCGGGGATCAACGATCCGTTCACGGCGATGACGGCGCTGCACTGGATCGGGGCGGCCACGGCGGAGCTGGGCGGGCGGGTGCTCGCCGATTCGCCCAATGACGACCGTGCGCAGTCGACCGACCGGCGCGTCATCCCGATCATGACCGGGTTCGACGGCTATGTCGCGGCGGGGTTTGGCGCGGCGCGGTCCGCCGTCGCGACCAGCCGGAAGGCGACCTTCGCCATGTTCGACGCGATGCAGCATTGCGCCAGCGCGCTCAACAATCGCGACCGGGTGCAGGTTCTGTTGAAAGAGGGCGACCTGTTGATGAGCCAGGCCGTCGATGCGTTGAGCGGGCCGGACCTTGCCGAGGTGCACGACCGGCACCTCGCCTTCCGCGCCAGACTCAGCAACAATCGGCAGGCCGGGGACTAGTCTTCGGGTTCGGCGTCCGGCGTCGCGGCGTCGGTTTCGGTATCGATATCGGCATCATCCGCGTCCTCGCCGGCGGTCTCGCCTTCCCCTTCCGCTTCGCTGACCGGCATGCCCTGCGATTGGAGCTGATCGAACGGGATCATCGCATCGTCGATCGTGCCGGGCAGCACCTCGCCCTGCGCCGCCGCGCCCTCGGCCTCGGCCGGAGCGTCCGCCGTGTCGTTACAGCCGGACAGGAGCGGCAGCAGCGCCGCCATCGTGAGGGTGAGGATCGTTTTCGCCATGGCCTCGCTGATTACTCCGTCGGGCATTTGCGGTCCAGCGCGGAGAGGAACGTTTCGCTGTGCCGCCCCATCGCCTCGTCCCATTCGCGCGCCGACACCGCGCGGCCGAGCCGTTCGAGGCTGGTCACGCCGAATTCGCTGATGCCGCAGGGCACGATGCCGGTAAAATGGGTGAGATCGGGCGACAGGTTCACGCTGAACCCGTGCATCGTCACCCATTTGCGCACGCGCACGCCGATCGCGCCGATCTTCGCCTCGCGCCCGTCGACATTGCGGGTCCAGATGCCGATGCGCCCCTCCGCCCGCCAGCTTTCGACATCAAAATCGGCAAGCGTGTCGATCACCCACCCTTCGAGCGCATGCACGAAACCGCGCACGTCGCGCGCCCGCCGGCTGAGGTCGAGCAGGACGTAGCCGATCCGCTGCCCCGGTCCGTGATAGGTGAATTGCCCGCCGCGCCCCGCCTTCACCACGTCGAATCGCGGGTCGAGCAGGTCGGCATCCTTCGCGCTGGTCCCCGCGGTATAGACGGGCGGATGTTCGAGCATCCAGATCAGCTCGCGCGCGCCGTCGCGAATCGCGGCATTGCGCACCTCCATCTCGGCCAGCGCATCGCGATAGGCGACCTGCTCATAGCTATGGCGCCATTCGATCGCGCCGCGCAGCGAGGCGGGCATATCCGTCGTATCATCGGTCATCGCGCGTTGCGTGGCGGCAAATGCCGTGCCAATCAAGACCCATGGCATTACCTTCATGGAAACCGGCGCCCAAGGGGCCGCCGCCTGCAAAGCTCGACATCGGCCGGGCATGGTCGCGCGCCGCGGCGATGATCGCGGCGAACCGGCAATTGCTGCTCATCGTGGCGGGGGTGTTCTTTCTCCTGCCGCAGCTGATCGTGAATTTCGTCCTGCCCTCGCCGCAGGACGGGCTGGAGGGGGATGCCGCGACGCAGGCGATGCTCGACCTCTTCGCCGGCTGGTGGCCGGTCCTGCTCGCCTCGCTGTTGATGCAGAGCGTGGGCGTGCTCGCCGTGATCGCGCTGCTCGCCGATCCGGCGCGGCCCACCGTGGGGGAGGCGATGAAGCGGGCGCTGCGCTATCTGCCGAGCTATGTCGCGGCGCAGCTCGTGCTTCTGTCGGGTATCGGGGTGGTCATGCTGCTCGTGCTGGTGCCGGTCGCGACGGCGGGGGCGGCGGCAGGCAGCGCCTCTTCAGCCGGGGCGTTCGGCACGCTCATTGCGCTGGCCATCGCGCTCTATCTCTTCATCCGGGCCGTGCTGACCGCGCCGGTCATGGTGGCGCAGCGGGTGCGCAATCCGTTCGATGCCCTGCTGCGCGCGTGGCGGCTGACGCGGGGCAATGCGACGCGGCTGCTGTTCTTTCTCGCGCTGCTGACGCTGTCGGCGCTGATCATCTATACGGTGGCGACGCTGATCCCGGGGCTGATCCTGCTCCCGCTCGTCGGGGCGGATGGCGCGGCGGTCGTCGTCGGCTTTATCGGGGCGCTGGTGGGCGCGGTCTATTCGCTGATCACGACGGCGGTGCTGACCGCGATCTGGGCGCAGCTTGCTGCGACGCCTGCCGAGTGACGCTCAGCCCGCGTCCTTCCAGCCCCAGAACATCTTGCACGGCAGCACGTTGAGCGGTTCGAAATCGCTGTCGATGCGGCGGAACCGGCGGGCCATGAAATCGCGCGCCTTGGCCGAAAACTGATAGACGAGAAACGCGCCGCCGGGCCGCAACACGCGGTGGGTGGCATCGACGATGGCCGGGCCGACCCCATCCGGAAGGGTCGAAAACGGCAGGCCCGAAAGGACGTAATCCGCCCCGTCATGGCCATGCGCGGCGATGATCGCCTCCACATCCGCGGCGGAGCCGAGCACGGCGGTGAACCGGCTATCGGCGATCGTGCGATTGAGATAGTCGATATACAGCGGGTTGGTGTCGATCACGATGAGCGCGGCATCCCGCTTCATCCGGTCGAGCACCGGTTGGCAGAACGTGCCGACGCCGGGGCCATATTCGACAAACAGATCGCACCGGCTCCAGTCCGTGCGCGACAGCATGCGGTCGATGGTAAAGCGCGAGGACGGAATGATCGAACCGACCATAACCGGGTGCTGCACGAACCCCTTGAAGAACACGCCCCAGGGTCCAAGCGCCCGGGAAAGGCGGCGCTTTGCCCGGCGCGTGATGGTCTCGCGCGTCAATTCGGTACCCGCCATGAAATAATCGTCTCCGCCTCTTAACAGATCGTTGCGCGGGCGTGGCAAATCGCGGCCCGCTTTGCAAGCGCCGGGGCATACATCGGTGCAAACATCGGTAAGTTAAAGGATTTCGTACACCGTATCCTGCGGCCGGCACAGGCGGGCACCCTTTTCCGTCTCGACCAGCGGCCGCTCGATCAGCATCGGCTCGGCCGCCATCGCGTTGAGCACCGTGTCATCGTCCGCATCGGGCAGGCCGCGTTCGGTTGCATCCGTGCCCCGCATGCGCAGGCCCTGCTGCGGCGTGATGCCCGCCTTTTCGTAAAGGCCGCGCAGGCGCACCGCGCTCGGCGGGTTTTTCAGATATTCGACCACCTCGACCTCGACGCCGGGCGTGTCTTCCAGGATGGCGAGCGTCTTGCGCGAGGTGCCGCATTTCGGATTGTGCCAGATGGTGGCCTTCATTCGTCGTTCTCCTCACTTGCGATAGTCGCGTTGCCGGGCGCCATGGCGGGCACGTCGCGCGCGGCCTGCGCCGGGTCGATGCCGGGGGCGGGCACGTCGCCCGCGGGTTCGCGGCGGCGGAGCGACCGGCTCGCCCGTTCGAACGCCCGCCGTATCCGCGGATGCGCGCCGCACGGGCACAGATTGCGAATCGCATCGTCGATCGCGGCCCGGCCCGGCGCCGGATCGCGCGCCAGCAGCGCCGCCCCCGCCATCACGATGCCCGGCGTGCAGAACCCGCATTGAATCGCGCCCTCGGCCACCATCGCCTGTTGCAGCGGGTGCGAACGGTCGGGGGACAGCGCCTCGATCGTCGTGACGTATCGCCCCTCCACCTCGGCCAGCGACACGAGGCAGGACCGGATCGCCTGCCCGTCGATGATGACCATGCACGCGCCGCAATCGCCATTGCCGCAGCCATGCTTCGTACCGGTGAGATTCGCCGCATCGCGCAGCGCCCAGACTAGCGGCGTATCCCCATCCATCAGGAATTGCACCGGGCGATCGTTGACGGTCAGGCGAGTCATCGTGCGCCCGCCCTACCGCGAAGCACCCGCGCACGAAAGCACCCGACCCCCGCCATCACGAACCGAGCAGGCCCCGCCGCTCGAAATCGGCGCGCAGCGTGGGCGCATCGGTGAAATGATGCACCTGCCACCCGAGCGCGGCGGCGGCATCGACATTGTCGCGGCGGTCGTCGATGAACAGGGCGGTCGCGGGCACGATGCCGAAACGGCGGGCGGCAAGGTCGAAGATTTCCGGCTCCGGCTTGGCCAGCTTTTCCGTGCCGGACACGACGATGTCGCGAAACCGGTCGAAAACCGGCTGCGTCGCGCGGAACTGTTTCCAGAAGCTGTCGGCGAAATTGGTGATCGCCCAGAGCGGCACCCCGGCGGCGTCCAGCTCCTCGACCAGTTCGAGCGAGCCTGGAACCGGGCCGGGGATGGATTCCGTAAACCGCGTCGCATAGGCGTCGATGAGCGCGCCCTCGTCCGGGAACGCGGCCTTGCGCTCGGCGACCATCTCGGCGAGGTCGCGGCCTTCGTCGTGGCCGTGGTGCCACTCGGGCGTCACCACATGCGTCACGAACCATTCGAGCCGCGCCGGATCGTCGATCATCGGGCGATAAAGATAGCGCAGGTCCCAGCGGAACAGCACCATGCCGACATCGAACACGACATGGTCGACCGTGCGATCATCCATCACCAGATCACTCCCGTCGCGCACGCATACGCGAAAGCGCCGCCCGGTCGCCCCGGCGGCGCATCTTCACGCAAGGCCACCGGGCCGGCGAACGGCCCGAGACGCATGGGTTCAGCCCTGGCGGGCCTTGAACCGGCGATTGGTCTTGTTGATGACATAGACCCGGCCGCGACGGCGGATCACGCGGTTGTCGCGGTGGCGGTTCTTCAGCGATTTGAGGCTGTTGCGAATCTTCATTGTCTCATTCCCAATTGCCGGTGAGAGATCGACCCCACCGGGCGCATTCCGACAGATGACCGGGTGGGCATCCATCTCTGGCGGGGGTGCGATCCATATGGACACGAACCCGCCGAAATCAAGGTGGGGCGGATAGGTGCAGCCCAGCCTTGAGTCAAGCACGTTTGGCGCGCGCCTTACCCGCCCTGCCCGCCGCCTTGCCCCTCACGCAGGCCGGTCAGCCGCTTTTCCCATTGCAGCGCATGGCCGATGATCGTTTCCAGATCGTCGTGCCGCGGCTGCCATGGCACGGTGTCCATGATCCGGCTGTTGTCCGACACGAGCGAGGGCACGTCGCCCGCGCGGCGCCCCTCCATCACGCGCGGCACGGGCTGTCCCACAACCCGGTCCACCGCGTCGAGCACTTCGAGCACGGAAAAACCGCGGCCATATCCCACATTCATGGTCAGGCTGCGCTCCGGCTGCGCGATCAACGCCTCCAGCGCGAGGACATGCGCATCGGCGAGGTCGGACACGTGGATGTAATCGCGCACCCCGGTACCGTCGGGGGTCGGATAATCGGTGCCGAACACGCCGACCGGCCCGCGTTTGCCCAAGGCCGATTCGACCGCCACCTTGACGAGATGGGTCGCACCGATGCTGGACTGTCCGCTGCGCGCGTCGGGATCGGCGCCCGCCACGTTGAAATAGCGCAGCACGCAATGGTTGAGGTCGTAGGCGCGCGAACAATCGGCAAGGATCCGCTCGGTCATCAGCTTCGACATGCCGTAGGGATTGACCGGCGACAGCGGCAGATCTTCCTGCAGCGGCTTGAGGTCCGGCTCGCCATACACCGTCGCGGTGGAGGAGAAGATCATGTGCGGCACGCCATGTTCGACCGCCGCCGCGATCAGGGCGCGCCCCTTCACCGTGTTGTTGTCGTAATATTTCAGCGGGTCCGACACCGATTCCGGCACGATGATCGAGCCTGCGAAATGCATGATCGCGCGCGTACCCTGCTCGGCGAAGATGCGGGACAGCAATTCGGCATCGGCGATGTCGCCTTGATAAAACGCCACCTCGTCCGGGATCGCCCAGCGAAAGCCGGTCGACAGATCGTCGATCACCGCGACGTCCCACCCCTTGTCGAGCAGGGCCAGCACGGCATGGCTCCCGATATATCCGGCCCCGCCGGTCACCAGCACCGGAACTTTTGCACTGTCGTCGGATTTCACCATCGCGGGCTCCTCGGCATTTGGTCCATAGTCGATGGGTGACCTATTCGAACCCGGCCTGCAAGTTAAGCGCGAATACACGATGCATCCCCTAATCGGACGCCTCACATTATTTCGCCGGTTCGGGAGACGATCATGACATTTCGCGCATTCACGCCAGGAACCCTGCCCATGCTGGCGCTCGCACTCGTCGCGCCGGCGATGCTGGGGGCCTGCGCCACGACGCCGCCCGTCGATGTCACGCGGTTCAGCGCGCCCGAACGATTGAACCTGGCCGACCGCGGCACGGTCGAGATCGTGACCCCCGACATGCCGGGCGGCTCGCTCATGCTGGAGCCGTGGCGCGCCGCGGTCGCGGCGGAGCTGGCCGAGGCCGGCTATACCCCGACGAACCGCGCCGACAGCGCGCAGGTCGCCGAAATTTTCGTGCGCCGCGACACGATGCGCCCCGAACGCCGCCGCGGCCCGGTCAGCGTCGGGGTCGGCGGATCGACCGGCGGATACGGTTCGGGCGTTGGCGTGGGCGTCGGCATCGACCTCAGCGGTCCGCCGCCCGAGCAGGTGTCGAACGAGCTTTCGGTCGTGATCCGCGACCGGGCCAGCGGCGAATCGGTGTGGGAAGGCCGCGCCGATCAATATGTCGAGGCCAAATCCGGGCTTGCCGACGCGGCCACCGCCGCGCAAAGGCTGGCCGCCGCCCTGTTCGCCGATTTTCCGGGCGAACCCAGCGAAACCTACACCGTAAAGGACTGATCCGACCCCATGACCGATACCACCCACGAAAACGCCGATATTGCCATCAATGCCGCCTTCGATGCCGGCAATATCGCGGTGACGCGCGTTTCGGGGGCGGAGGCATGGCTGACCATCCGCAAGGACGAGCAGAGCGAATTTTTCCAGTGGTTCCATTTCCGCGTCGCCGGGGCGGCGGGGCGCGAACTGACGCTGCGGATCACGGGACTTGCGCAGTCGGCCTATCCGGATGGCTGGGCCGATTACAAGGCGTGCGTGTCGGAGGATCGCGCCGAATGGCTGCGCGCGGATACCGAATGGGCGCCGGGCGAGGATGGCGGAACGCTCACCATCCGTTACACGCCGATGGGCGATCTGGCCTGGCTCGCCTATTTCGCGCCCTATTCGATGGACCGGCACAACGATCTCGTCGCGCAGGCCGCGCTGACCGAAGGGGTCACCCATCGCACATTGGGCGAAACGCTCGACGGGCAGGCGATCGACTGCCTCGAAATGGGTGAGGGCGATACGCAGGTCTGGCTCTACGCCCGGCAGCATCCCGGCGAATCGATGGCGGAATGGTGGATGGAAGGGGCGATCGCCCTGCTCACCGATCCGTCCGACCCGGTGGGCCGCGCCCTGCGGCAGAAGGCGACATTCCATATCGTGCCGAACTGCAACCCGGACGGCAGCCGCCGCGGCCATTTGCGCACCAATGGCATCGGCACCAATCTCAACCGCGAATGGGACGAGCCCTCGCCCGAAAAATCGCCGGAGATCTACGCCATCCGCAATGCGATGGATGAAACCGGCGTCGATTTCGCGATGGACGTGCACGGGGACGAGGCGATCTCCGCCGTCTTCCTCGCAGGGTTCGAAGGCATCGCCGACGCGAGCGAGGAGCAGGCGGAGGGCTACACCCTCTATTCCGACCTGCTGCTGGCGCAGACGCCCGATTTCCAGACCGAGAAGGGCTACCCGGTGACCGCGAAGGGCAAGGCGAACATGGCGATCTCCACCAATCAGCTGGCCGGTCGGTTCGGCGCGGTGTCGATGACGCTGGAAATGCCGTTCAAGGACCACGCCCCGATGGCCGATGCGACCAACGGGTGGAGCCCGGATCGCTGTATCGAGCTCGGGCGGTCATGCATGGCGGCGCTCTATCAATGGCTGGTGCGGCGGGGCTGATTTTAACGAAGCGTTAGGATTTGGGCGCTACGTTCGGAGGCATGAACGCTTTCGTGTCCCGCGCCGATCACATTGTCCGGTCCCGTCTGGCCGCCACGCCCGGCGCCCTCGCGCGGAGCTGCGTCATCGCGGCCTGCGCCATGGCGCTGGCGGCTGCGGGACCGTTTCTTCCGTTCTGATCCTGCGCTGCGTCCAACGACGCTGGCTTTTTCATGGGCGGCTGCGCTAACGCTGCGCGCCATGACCGACATTTCCTCACCGCTCGACCTCGCCCGCCGTCTGATCGCATGCGAAAGCGTGACGCCGGCGCGCGGCGCGGTATTCGATACGATGGCCGCAATGCTCGAACCGCTGGGCTTTGCCGTGACGCGCACCGTCGACGGCGCGGCGCCCGACGGGCCGGTGGAAAACCTCCTCGCCGTGCGCGAAGGGCCGGTGGGCAGCCGCCATTTCGCCTTTGCCGGCCATCTCGACGTGGTGCCGCCGGGCAAGGGGTGGCATTCCGATGCCTTCGCGCCCGACATTCGCGGCGACCTCCTCTATGGCCGCGGGGCGGTGGACATGAAGGGGTCGATCGCCTGCATGATCGCGGCCGTCGCCGCCATCCCCGCCGATGCCGGCACGATCAGCTTCCTCATCACCGGCGACGAGGAAGGCCCCGCCGTCCACGGCACGCGCGCCATCATGGAACACATGGCCGCCGCGAAGGTCGCGCCCGACCTGTGCCTCGTCGGGGAGCCGACCTCGGTCCACCGGCTCGGCGACATGATGAAGATCGGGCGGCGCGGTTCGGTCAATATCTTCCTCTCCGTCGCGGGGACGCAGGGGCATGTCGCCTATCCGCATCTCGCCGACAATCCGATCCCGCGGCTCGTCGCGATGCTGGCCGAACTCGATGCGCTGACGCTCGACGAGGGGACCGACTGGTTTCAGCCGTCGAACCTCGAAATCACCGAGCTGGAGGTTGGGAACCCCGCCCATAACGTCATTCCGGCGCAGGCGAAGGCGCGCATCTCCATCCGCTTCAACGACACGCACACCGGCGCCGAACTGGGCGCGCGGGTGAAGGCGATTGCCGAAAGCCATGGCGGCACTGCGGTCCCGGTGATTTCGGGCGAGCCGTTCCTGACCCCGCCGGGCGAGTTTTCGGCGCTGCTGGCCGAGGCGATCCGGGCCGAAACGGGGATCGACCCCGAACTGTCGACCGGCGGCGGCACGTCGGACGCGCGCTTCCTGCGCGCGCTGTGCCCGGTCATCGAATTCGGCCTCTGCAACGCCACCATGCACAAGCGGGACGAGGCGGTGGCGATTGCCGATCTGGACGTGCTGACCCGCATTTACGAACGCACGGTCCGGGCCGCACTCACCGCATAACCGCCGCCGCCCACTTGCGGGCCGCGTCGGCGCAGGCCACAAGGGCCGCTTGCTCCAAGGCGCGAGAGGGATCGAGCCCATGTTCCGTATCTGGTTTAACATACCCTTGTGGCAGCGGGTGATCGCGGCGCTGATCCTCGGCGTGGCGGTCGGCATGTGGTGGGGGCCGGGCGCGGAAAGCATCAAGTGGATCGGCGATTTCTTCATCAAGTCGATCAAGATGCTGGTCGTGCCGCTCATCTTCTTCAGCCTGGTATCGGGCGTGGCGGCCATCGGCGACCTTCGCAAGCTGGGCGCGGTCGGCGGGCGCGCGATGCTGATCTTCGTGGTGACGGGGCAGATCGCGGTGTGGCTGGGGCTGTTCCTCGGCACGGTGCTGGCGCCCGGCGCAGGGGTCGATACCTCCGCCATCGAAATGGGCGCGGTGCCCGAACCGGTGCCGACGACGGCGGTGGACATGATCCTGTCCATCGTGCCCGAAAGCCCGGTGCAGGTGATGGCCGACGTATCCGTGCTCCCGCTGATCGTGTTTTCGCTGCTCATCGGGATCGGCATCCTGATGGCCGCAGACGAAGGCACGCCGGTACAGAAGGTGTTCGATAGCGGCGCCGTCATCATGCAGAAGGTGACGATGGTGGTGATGGAACTCACCCCGTTCGGCGTGTTCGCGCTGATGGCGTGGGTGGCGGGCACGCTGGGGCTCGACGCGCTGATCGCATTGTCGAAGCTGGTCGCGCTCAATTACCTGGGCTGTCTCATCATCATTTTCGTCATGTATTCGGCGATGATCAAGTTCATGGCTCGTCTTCCGGTGCGCGATTTCTTTCGTGGGATCATCGATGCCATGGCGGTCAGCTATTCGACCGCGTCGTCCAATGCGACGTTGCCGGTGACGATGCGCTGTGCCGAGCGCAATCTGGGCGTGTCGAATTCGGTGGCGAGCTTTGTCGTGTCGCTGGGCGCGACGATCAACATGAACGGCACGGCGATGTATCTGGGGCTCGCCACCTTGTTCGGGGCGCAGATCTTCGGCGTGGATCTGAGCTGGGCCGATTATTTCCTGATTTCGATCCTCGCTACCCTGGGCGCGGTGGGGGCGGCGGGCATTCCGGGCGCGGGGCTGATCATGATGGCGCTGGTGTTCGGGGCGGTGGGCGTGCCGCTCGAAACCATTGCCTTCGTCGCGGGCGTGGACCGGATCATGGACATGATGCGCACGACCACCAACGTGTCGGGCGATGCGGCGGTGGCGACCACCGTGGCCGTGATGACGGGCGAGATCGACCGGCGGGAGATGATTTCCGCCGACGACGTCTAGTCCGCCGCGCCCCTTACCGGGTGGCGGAGCAATAGGCCGCGGCGGCGCCCGTCACCGCGATGACCTCCGGGTCGCCGACGCGGCGGGCGCGCTCGACATAATCGGCGATGGTCAGGTTTTCGGTCCGTTCACCATCGCGCGCCTTCGCCCGCGACAGTTTCCGCAATTGCGCGACCGACAGGCGATCGGCCATTTCCGCCGCCATGCACCGCGCGACCGGCGTGCGCACCCCCGCATCGGTGAGCCCCGATTGCACCGCCTGCTGCTTTACACAGCCGGTAAGCGCGACGAACGAAAGAAGCAGAAGCAGGCGCAAGCGTATCATCCTTTCACCAGGAAACTGCGCGGTAAGGTGTCTACGCCCCACGCGCCAGCACCGAATCCACCCATTCGGGCACGATCACCCCCGCCGGGCCAAGCCGGGTTTCGTCGAACCAGCCCGAACCCTGGCTGCGTTCGAGATTCAGCTCCAGCGTGGCCGCCCCCATCGCCTTTGCCTCCTGTACGAAGCCCGCGGCGGGATAGACCGCGCCCGACGTGCCGATCGACACGAACAGATCCGCCTCGCGCAGCGCGGCATAGATCCGCTCCATCTCATACGGCATTTCCCCGAACCACACGACATCGGGCCGGAGCGCCGCCTCTCCGCACGCCGGGCACGCGGGCCGGTCGATCAGCGTCCCGGTCCACCGGCTCCGCACGTCGCACGCGGTGCACCACGCGTTGAGATGTTCGCCATGCATGTGCAGCACGCGGTTCGCGCCCGCCCGTTCATGCAGATCGTCCACGTTCTGCGTCACGATCAGCAATTCGCCGTCGAATTCGCGGTCGAGCCGGGCCAGCGCATGGTGCGCCGCGTTCGGCTCCTTCGTCTGGATCGCTTCGCGCCGCATGTCGTAGAAGCGGAGGACAAGATCGGGGTCGCGGGCGAACCCTTCGGGCGTGGCGACATCCTCGACCCGGTGCTGCTCCCACAATCCGCCGGCGCTGCGAAACGTGTCGATGCCGCTTTCGGCGGACACGCCCGCGCCGGTGAGGATGACGATGTTCCGCAATGCGTTGATGTTGTCTTTCATGTCCCCCATGAAGCACGACAACACGCATCAAGGCAAAAGGCAAAATACATGGCACGGATCGGCATCGTCGGAATCAACGGCCGCATGGGGCAGGCACTGGCCAGCGCGATCGCCGCATCGGGCCATGAATGCACCGGCGGGGTCGATCGCGATACCGGCGACATCGCCGCCCTTTCCCGCGACAGCGACGCGCTCGTCGATTTTTCCTCGCCCGACGCGCTCGCCGCTACGCTGGACGCGGCGGTGGCGGGCGGGGCCGCCGTGCTGATCGGGACGACCGGGCTGGACGATACGCATCACGCCGCGATCGATACGGCGGCGCGCGATATTGCCCTGCTGCAAACCGGCAATACCTCGCTCGGCGTGACGATGCTGGCCCATCTGGTGGAGGAGGCAGCCGCCCGGCTCGGCCCCGATTTCGATGTCGAGATCGTGGAAATGCACCACCGCAACAAGGTCGACGCGCCGTCGGGTACCGCGCTTTTGTTGGGCGAGGCGGCGGCGCGCGGGCGTGGCATCGACCTTGCGCCGCATAGCGAGCGCGGGCGCGACGGCCATACCGGCCGCCGGGCCGAGGGGGCCATCGGCTTTGCCGCCCTGCGCGGCGGCACGGTCGCGGGCGAGCACAGCGTGATCTTCGCCGGTGACGAAGAGCGCATCACATTGTCGCATGGCGCGGAAAATCGCATGATCTTTGCCCGCGGTGCGGTGCGCGGGGCCGAATGGCTGATCGGGCGCGCGGCGGGTCGCTACACCATGCCGGAGGTGCTGGGCCTCTAAGCAGATGACCAAGGACCAGATCTTCGAATTCTTCCGCCGCCTCGCCGAAGACAATCCCGACCCCGAAACCGAGCTGGAATATGGCAATGCCTTTCAACTCGTCGTCGCGGTCGCCCTGTCGGCGCAGGCGACGGATGTCGGGGTGAACAAGGCAACCCGCGCGCTTTTCGCAAAGGTGGAGACGCCGCAGCAGATGCTCGACCTCGGCGAAGACGGGCTGAAAGAGCATATCAAGACCATCGGTCTCTTCAATTCCAAGGCGAAGAACGTCATCGCCCTGTCGCGCCTACTGATAGAGGACTATGGCGGCGCGGTACCCGACACCCGGGAGGATCTCGTCCGCCTGCCCGGCGTCGGGCGCAAGACCGCGAATGTGGTGCTCAATTGCTGGTTCGGGCAGGAAACCTTCGCCGTCGACACGCATATCTTCCGCGTCGGCAACCGCACCGGCCTCGCCAAGGGGAAAACCCCCGAAGCGGTCGAGGCCAAGCTGGAAAAGCGGGTGCCCGGCCCGTTCCGCATGGGCGCGCATCACTGGCTCATCCTGCATGGCCGCTATGTCTGCAAGGCGCGCACGCCCGAATGCTGGCGCTGCACCGTGGCGGATCTGTGCAGCTTTCGCGGCAAGGTGATGGAAAAACCGGCGAAGCGGTAGCCGCGGTGCGGAACGGGGCGCCCGTCCCGCCCGTTTCCCTGGTCTATCCAGCAAAGGAACGACCATGGCGAAAACCGACACTGCAAAGCATCTCGACCATATCGCAAAGGCGATGAAAGACATCGATTTCGTCATGCTTAACACCCATACGGAGGGTGGACGGATCGGCGCACGCCCGATGAGCAACAACCGCCAAGTCGATTACGACGGCGACAGCTATTATTTCACCTGGGAAAAATCCCGCATGGTGGAGGATATCAAGGCCGATCCGAAAGTCGGCTTGTCGCTCCAGGGCAAGGGATCGCCCGATGGCGCGCCCGGCATCTTCATCGCGATCGAGGGCGATGCCAAAATCGTGCGCGACAAGGCCGCATTCGAGGAGCACTGGGTCGAAGAGCTCGATCGTTGGTTCGAGGACGGGATCGACACCGACGGCATGATCATGCTGCACGTGGCGGCCACCCGCGCGGCATACTGGGATGGCGAGGACGAAGGCGACTTCGAAATCGCGTAAATGCAGCGGCGGGGCGGACGCATGACGCCTTGCCCCGCCGGCCGCGATTACCCCACCACCTCGGCCGCGGCGAGCACGGCGAGGGTCAGCACTTCGGGTGCAATGCTGGTCATCGGCGCGATCTGCACCGGCTTCTCCATTCCGATCAGCATCGGGCCGATCGTCGATGCACCCGCCAGTTCGCGCAGCAGTTTCGCCGACAGGTTCGCCGATTGCAGGCCCGGCATGATGAGCACGTTGGCCGGCGACGACAGCCGGCTGAACGGATAGAGCTTCATGACGTCGGGGTTGAGCGCGGCATCGGGCGCCATCTCGCCTTCATATTCGAAGCCGGGATCCTCCTCGTCGAGGATGTGCACCGCGTCGCGGATATTCTCCAGCCATTTGCCCGACGGATTGCCGAAGGTCGAATAGGACAGGAACGCCACGCGCGGTTCATGGCCGAGCCGCCGCGCGACCTTGGCCGTTTCTTTTGCGATATGGGCGAGCATCTTCGCATCGGGGCGTTCGTTGATCGTCGTATCAGCGAGGAACACGGTGTAGTTCTTGCCCAGCATCATGTGGATGCCGAACGGCACCTCGCCCGGCTTCGCGTCGAGGACCAGCCCGATTTCGCGCGCGGTCTGTGCAAACGGGCGGGTGAGGCCCGTGATCATTGCATCGCCCTTGTCCAGCGCGAGCAGCAGCGAGGCGAACACGTTGCGGTCCTGGTTCACCATGCGGCGCACGTCGCGTTCGGTATAGCCGCGCCGTTGCAGCCGTTCGTACAGGAAGTCGACCATGGCGGGCACATGCTCGCTATCGGCGGAATTCTGGATTTCGTAGCTTTCGGGATCGTCGACGCCCAGTTCGCGCAGCTTGTCGCAGACCGCGCCGGTGCGCCCGACCAGCACGGGTTCGCCATAGCCGAAATCGCGGAACTGGATCGCGGCGCGGATGACGACATCCTCCTCCGCCTCGGCAAAGACGACGCGCTTGGGGTTCTGCTGCAGGTTCTCGTACACCTTGGTCAGGACCGAGGTGGTGGGGTTGAGCCGCGCTTTCAGCGACATCTTGTAGGCGTCGAAATCCTCGATGCTGCCCTGCGCAACGCCCGAATCCATCGCCGCCTTCGCGACGGCGGCGGACACCCGCTCCATCAAACGCGGGTCGAACGGGGCGGGAATGATGTAATCCTCGCCGAACTGGTGATCGACGCCATAGGCCGCGGCGACTTCCTCCGGCACGCGTTCGCGGGCGAGTTCCGCGATGGCTTCGGCGGCGGCGATCTTCATCTCCTCATTGATGGCGGTCGCCCGCACGTCGAGCGCGCCGCGGAAGATGAAGGGGAAGCCGAGCACGTTGTTCACCTGGTTCGGGTAATCCGAACGGCCGGTGGCGATGATGGCGTTGGGCTTGACCTCGCGCGCGAGTTCGGGGCGGATCTCCGGCTCCGGATTGGCCATGGCGAAAATGATCGGGCGGTCGTTCATCTTTGCCACCCATTCGGGCTTCAACGCGCCCGCCGCCGACAGGCCGAGAAAGATGTCGGCACCGACCAGCGCCTCTTCGAGGCTGCGCTTGTCGGTTTCCACCGCGTGGGCCGATTTCCACTGATCCACATCGTCGCGGCCGGGATAGATCGGGCCGGAGCGGTCGCACATGATGACGTTTTCATGCCGCACGCCCATCGCCTTGATGAGAGCGGTGCAGGCAATGGCCGACGCGCCCGCGCCGTTCACGACCATCTTCACATCCTCCATCCGGCGCCCGGTGAGGTGCAGCGCATTGATGAGGCCGGCGGCGGCGATGATCGCGGTGCCGTGCTGATCGTCGTGCATGACGGGAATGTTCATGCGTTCGCGCAAGGCCTGCTCGATGATGAAGCATTCGGGCGCCTTGATATCTTCGAGGTTGATGCCGCCAAAGCTCGGCTCCATCAGCGCGACGGCATTGATGAAGGCGTCGGGATCCTCGGTCGCGAGCTCGATATCGATGGAATCGACGTCGGCGAAACGCTTGAAGAGCACGGCCTTGCCCTCCATCACAGGCTTGGACGCGAGCGCGCCGAGATTGCCCATGCCGAGGATGGCCGTGCCGTTGGAAATCACCGCGACGAGGTTGGAGCGCGCGGTATAGATCGCCGCGGTCGACGGATCGTCGGCGATGGCCTGCACGGGTGCGGCGACGCCGGGGGAGTAGGCGAGGCTGAGATCGCGCTGCGTCGCCATGGGTTTCGACGCGACGATCTCGATCTTTCCGGGTCGGATCGTGGAATGGTAGAACAGCGCCTCACGCTCGGTAAAGCTGCTGTTCCGATTGTCGCCGTCATTCGCCAAAATGGCCTCCCGTTGGAATACACCTGCCGAAACGCCCTATCGCGCAAATCGCGTTCGGGATAGGGCGCGCGCCCAAGTTTTCGATTGTCCCGGCTTTTTCGGCGGGGGATAGCCAAACGCCCGGCTTTGGCGAATCGTTCATGCTGCGCTACGCGATGCGGCATGGCAGGCGGTCCCACCCCGATGATGGCGCAATATCTGGCGTTGAAGAGCCAGGCCGGCGATTGCCTGCTGTTCTATCGCATGGGCGATTTCTTCGAACTGTTCTTCGACGATGCGCGCCGCGCCGCCGCCGTGCTCGACATCGCATTGACCAGCCGGGGCGAACACGATGGCGCACCGGTGCCGATGTGCGGCGTGCCGGTCCATGCGGCGGAAAGCTATCTTGCCCGGCTGATCCGCGCAGGGTGCCGGGTCGCCATCGCCGAACAGGTGGAAACCCCGGCCGAAGCGAAAGAGCGCACCAAGCGCGAGGGCGGCGGCTCCAAGGTGCTGGTCCAGCGCGACATCGTGCGCTTCGTGACCGCCGGCACCCTGACCGAGGATAATCTGCTCGAATCGCGCAGGGCCAACATGCTGGTCGCGCTGGCGCCGCTACGCGACCGCGTGGGTATCGCGGCGGTCGACATTTCGACAGGGTCGATGGTCCTCGAAAGCCACGAGGCGGGCGGCGTCGCGGCGGCGCTGTCGCGGATCGGGGCGAGCGAGATCGTCGTGCCGGAGGGGTGGGAGTTCGCACCCGATGGCGCGCCCGCCGATGCCATCGCGCGCCCGGCGGCGGAGTTTGCGTCCGACAGGGGGGAGGCGCGGCTGAAATCGCTGCACGGGGTTGCGACGCTTGACGGGTTCGGCGCGTTCGACCGGGCGGCGCTGGCGGCGGCGGGCGGGCTGATCGCCTATCTCGACCATGTCGGACGCGGGCAATTGCCGCTGCTGCTCCCGCCACGGGCGCGGGCGGCGGACGGCCATCTCGCCATGGACGAGGCTACGCGGGCCAGCCTCGAGATCCTGCAATCGGCATCGGGCACGCGTTCGGGCAGCCTGATCGATTGTGTCGACCGGTGCCTGACCGGGGCGGGCGCGCGCCTGCTCGCCGAGGATCTGTCCGCCCCGCTGACCGAGGCGGAGGCGATCCGCGAGCGGCTGGCGGCGGTGGACCGGCTTTACGGCGATGCCCTGCTGCGCGAGGATCTGCGTGGGTTGATGCGCGGCCTGCCCGATATTGCGCGCGCACTCGGCCGGGTGGTCGCCGGGCGGGGCAGCCCGCGCGACCTCGGGCAGATCCGCGACGGGCTCGGCCTTGCCTACGAGCTTCACCTGCTGCTGGAGGAAATGGGCGAGCGTCCGGCGCTGTTCGAACGGCTTCGCCCTGCGCTCACCGGCCATGGCGCCTTGGTGGAGACGCTCCTGCGCGCGCTGGTCGAGACGCCGCCGACCGAGCGGGCGCAGGGCGGCTATATCGCGAAGGGTTACGATGCCGCGCTCGACGAATTGCGCGACATTGCCAAGAACGGGCGGCAGGCCATCGCCGCGCTCGAACAGGATTACCGCGATACGACCGGCATCGCCGCGCTCAGGATCAAGCACAATGGCGTGCTCGGCTATTTCATCGAGGTGCCTTCGCGCCATGCCGATGCGCTGATGGCGGCGGACAGCGGCTTTACCCATCGGCAGACGATGCAGAGCGCGGTCCGCTTTAACGCGCTGGCGCTCCACGAACAGGCGAGCCGCATTGCCGAGGCCGGCGGACGCGCGCTCGCCGCCGAGGACGCCCATTTCGAGGAGCTGGTCGCGAGGACCGCCGCCCATGCCGAGGCGATCGCCGCCACGGCCCATGCGCTCGCGCGGATCGACGTGTGCGCAGGACAGGCGGAGCGCGCCGCGGAGGGCGGATGGGTGCGGCCCGACATCGCCGATGCCCCCTGCCTCGACATTCGCGGCGGGCGGCACCCGGTGGTGGAGGCCGCGCTGGCCAAGGGGCGCGACCGTTTCGTCGCCAATGATTGCGCGCTGTCGGACACGGACCGGCTCTGGCTCATCGGCGGGCCGAACATGGGCGGCAAATCGACATTCCTGCGGCAAAACGCGCTGATCGTCCTGCTCGCGCAGGCGGGCGGTTTCGTGCCCGCCGACAGCGCGACGATCGGCCTCGTCGACCGGTTGTTCAGCCGGGTCGGCGCGTCGGACAATCTGGCGAAGGGGCGCTCCACCTTCATGGTCGAAATGGTGGAAACCGCCGCCATCCTGTCGCAGGCGACCGACCGCAGCTTCGTCATCCTCGACGAGGTCGGGCGCGGCACCTCCACCTATGACGGGCTGGCGCTGGCCTGGGCGGTGGCGGAAAGCGTGCATGGCATGGTGGGGTGCCGGTGCCTGTTCGCGACGCATTACCATGAACTGTCGCGCCTTGCCGAAACATGCGAGGCATTGTCGCTCCACCATGTCCGCGCGCGGGAGTGGAAGGGCGATCTCGTGCTCCTGCACGAGCTGGCGGAGGGGCCGGCGGATCGCAGCTACGGGCTTGCGGTTGCGCGGCTGGCAGGCGTGCCCGCGCCTGTCATCGCGCGGGCCAAAAAAGTGCTGGAAAAGCTGGAGAAAGGGCGCGCGGAAACGGGCGGGTTGGCGGCGAGGCTGGGCGAATTGCCGCTGTTCGCTGCCGCCGCCGAAGCGGAGGAGCAGCAGTGCGACACACTGCGCGACACGCTCGCCGCGCTCGACGTGGATGCGCTGTCGCCGCGCGATGCGCTCGACATGCTCTACCGGTTGAAGCGCGAGGCCGCCGATTGACCCATGCGGCGGGGGCCGTCATGCTCTCACCCATGACAGAGGACGAGATCAAGTCGGAGGACGCCTCCAGCCGGACCCATCTCGCCGAGGACCGCACGATCATGGCGGTGGAACGCACCTTTGCCGGCTGGATGCGCACGGCCTTTGCCGCGATCGGCATCGGCATCGCGTTTCGCGCCCTGTTCGGGGAGCTGGATCCGCCGTGGCTTGCCCGCGTGATCGCGACGATGTTCATGGTGCTGGCCGCGATGTTCGCCATCGGGGCGGAACGGCGGGCGTGCAGGGCGCTGACCCGGATGAACCCGCACGAGGTGGATTCGCCGGACATGCCGCGCCTGAAATGGATCGCCTATGCGGTGGCCGCCGGCGCGATCATCCTCGCCATCGCGATATGGCTGGCGCGGGACATCGGGGCCGGCGGCTGAACCGGATCAGCTGTCGGAATGGCCCGGCTCGTCCTTCATGATGTTGGACTTGCCGTATTTCTTCTCGTTATCGTCGTGGTTCGGCTCGCCGCGATAGGCGCTCATGTCGATGCCGCCGGTGTCCATCTGCTTCATCTTGTCGACAAGATCGCCCTGCGTGCTTTCGTCGAGCGGGCCTTTCTCGGGCTTCTCGCTATCCTCGTCGAGCGAATAGCTCGACACGCGGCGGCCCTGCGCCTGGCGCGAGACGGTCTGCGCCTGCGTATCCTTGTCGCGCTGTTCGGTGTTGAGGTTTTCGTGGGCGTTGTCGTTGGTGGGGTCTGCCATGGTTCAATTCCTGTTTGCGTTTGCCTACAGGAACGGGCGGCAAGCCTCCCCGGTTCCAACGCGATCAGCCGCGATTGGCGCCCGGCACCCACAAAACATCCGACCGCCCCCCGTCATTGAGCGCGCGTGCCGCCACGAACAGGTAATCCGACAGCCGATTGACATAGGACAGCGCCGCGGGATTGACGGCATCTTCGCGGCTCAGCGCCACGCATGCACGCTCCGCCGAACGCACCGACGCCCGCGCCACATGCACCCGCGCCGCGGCCTCGCTGCCGCCGGGCAGGATGAAGCTTTTCAACGGCTCCAGTTTTTCATTGAGCGCATCGATCCGCGCCTCCAGCCAGGAGGATTGCGCGTCCGTCATGCGAAGCTGCATCTCGCCGGGCGTGAAATCGTCGCCCGGCGTGGCGAGATCGGCGCCAAGGTCGAAAAGGTCGTTCTGTATCCGGCGCAGATCGCCCGCGATATCGCACTCCGGCATGGCGCAGACCGCGACGCCGATGGCGCAGTCGGCCTCGTCCACGGTGCCGATCGCGGCCATGCGTGCGGCGTTCTTCGCGACGCGCGACCCGTCGACCAGCCCCGTCGTGCCGTCATCGCCGGTGCGCGTGTAGATCCTGTTGAGCCGGACCAAGTGCGATCAGCTATTGATGACGAGCAGCAGCGCCACGACGATGATCGCGGCGGCCTGATACTTGATGCGCGCGAACATCGCCTTGTTCTGGCGGAGCTGCATCATCTCGATCCGTTCGTCGCCGCCTTCGAGGTCGAGTTTCGTCGTCTGAAGGAACGCGACGATCCCCTTCACGAGCGAGACGACGACCATGATGGCCAGGATGGCGATGACGATGGCGAGAATGGTGTTCATGCCATTCAAGATAGGGGCACCGGCCGCGTATTTCCAGCCCCCGCCCCCTCGCCTCTTCCATCGCCCCAATACAACCCGTCGCCGAGGCGCCCGGCCCGCAAATCCGCCGCCAGTGCGCGCCCGTCCACCCCGGCATCCCGCATGTCGGCGAGCGAGGGCGAACCGCGCCGCTTCGCCAGCTTGCGCCCGTCCCCTTGCACGATCAGCGCATGGTGATGCCACACCGGCACGGGCAGGCTCAGCAAGCCTTGCAGCAGGCGGTGCACATGGGTCGCGGCGAACAGGTCCATGCCGCGCGTGACGCAGGTGACCCCGTCCGCCGCGTCGTCGCACGTCACGGCGAGGTGATAGCTGCCCGGCGCATCCTTGCGCGCGAGCACGATGTCGCCGAAGATGTCCGGCGTCGCGCGTATTTCGCCGCGCCGCTCGTCCCGCCAGGTGAGCGGCCCTGCGCGGTCCAGCGCCGCCGCCATGTTGATCCGCCACGCCACCGCCCCATCGCCGGCCTCGTGGTCGCGGCCCCTGCACGTGCCGGGATAGACCGGGCCGTCGGGACCGTACGCCGTTGCCGCGGCCGCGATCTGCGCGCGGGTGCAGCGGCACGCATAGGCCAAACCCATCGCGCGCAGGCGGGCGAGCGCGTCGGCATGCGCGCCGATCCGCGCCGATTGCCGGATGACCGCCCCGTCCCAGCCGAGCCCGAGCCAGCGCAGATCGGCCAGCGCCCCTTCGGCGAATTCCTCCCGGCTGCGCGCGCCGTCGATATCCTCGATCCGGAGCAGGAACCGCCCGCCATCCGCCCGCGCCCGGTCATGCGCGACGATGGCCGCATGGGCGTGGCCGAGATGCAGGGGGCCATTCGGGCTGGGCGCGAAGCGGGTGACGATCATCGCCGCGCAGCATAGCGCCGGTGCGCCCCTGCGAAAGGGGCGATCATGCGTCCGTTGCGCATATGGTCTTGACGGGATCGCCGCTTGCGGGCAGCAATGGCACTTACGATGCGTCATCAACCTGTCACGCCTCACTGCGATAGCGTCCCGGCACTCATTGGAGGAGGCCGGATAACGGCATGTTCAGCAACGCGCTGATCGAACAACGCGTCACGCTCGCCAGCGCAAGGGAGGATCCGACCCGCGCGCTCGGCCAATGTCCTGCCCTTGTCCTCAACGCCGATTATTCGCCGCTGTCCTATTACCCGCTGTCGCTCTGGCCGTGGCAGACCGCGATCAAGGCCGTGTTCCTCGACCGCGTCGATATCGTCGCAAGCTATGAACGGCAGGTCCATTCGCCCTCCCTCGACATGCAGATCCCGTCGGTCATCGCGCTTCGCGAATATGTGAAGCCTTCGGAATTTCCCGCCTTCACCCGCTTCAACGTGTTCCTGCGCGACCGGTTCGAGTGTCAGTTCTGCGGCAGCCCGAAACAGCTGACCTTCGATCATGTCGTGCCCCGGCGGCTGGGTGGAAAGACGAGCTGGGAAAACATCGTCGCCGCCTGCGCGCCCTGCAACATGAGGAAGGGCGGACGCACGCCGAAACAGGCGAACATGCAACTGAAACTCGCACCGATCCGCCCGACCAACTGGCAATTGCAGCAGCGCGGCCGCGAATTTCCGCCGCATTACCTGCACGAAACCTGGCGCGACTGGCTCTACTGGGACATCGAGCTGGAAGCCTAGATCCAGCCGGACAATTCCCGCCGGATCAGCGTTTCGAGCATCGCCATCCCCGGCTCCCCGTCGTTGAGGCAGGACAGCGCATCGAATTGCGTGCCGCCATTGCCGACAAAGCTTTCCCGCCCCCGGATCGCCAGCTCTTCGAGCGTTTCAAGGCAATCGGCGGAAAACCCCGGCGCCGCGATGGCCAGCCGCTTCGTCCCCCGCTTCGCCTCCTGCTCCAGCACCGTGTCGGTCGCCGGCTCAAGCCATTTGGCCCGGCCGAAGCGCGATTGAAACGTCGTGTCGATGCGCAGGTCCGGAAACGCGGGCGCCAGCGCCGCGGCCAGCAGCCGCGCGGTTTTCCGGCAATGACAGTGATACGGATCGCCCAGATGCAGCGTGCGTTCGGGCATCCCGTGAAAGCTGAGCAGCAGCACCTCCGGCATTTCGGCAAGCGCCTCGATCTGCCGCGAAAGATCCTCCGCCAGCGCCGCGATATAGGCCGCGTCGTCGTGATAGGGCGGCAAGGTGCGGATCGCCGGCTGCCAGCGCATGTCGGCCAGCACGCGGCCTAGTTCGTCCACCGCCGTCGCCGTCGTCGCGCCCGAATATTGCGGATAAAGCGGCGCAAAAAGAATGCGGTCGTGGCCGGCATCCTTCAACGCCTGCACCCGCGCCGGGATCGACGGATTGCCATATCGCATCGCCCAGTCGACCGTGACCCCCTCGCCCAGCCGGTCCTGCAACCGCTCGGCCTGACGCTTCGTGATCGCGGCGAGCGGCGACCCGTCCTCGCCCCACACCTGCGCATAGGCGTGGGCGGATTTCGCGGGCCGCGTGTTGAGGATGATCCCGCGCAGGATCGGCTGCCATGCGATGGCGGGAATTTCGACGACGCGGCGATCGGACAGGAATTGTTTGAGGTAACGCTTCACCGCCCCCTTTTCCGCCGCATCGGGCGTGCCGAGATTGGCCAGCAGCACCGCAATGCGTGCCGTCGGGGCCGCCGGGTGATCGGCGGGGCGCGGCATGGGGGTTGCGGGCGTGGCGTCGTGGGTATCGGTCATGGGATGCTTTCATTCGAAAGGGCGGGGTCGGCGCCAGAGTCTTCGGGTGGGTCAACGGGCGGGGGGCCATCGCCCGGCTCTGCCGCCCCGGCATCGGTGGGGGCTGCCATCGGCGGCGGCGGCACCAGAGGTTCGGCAACCATCGGCAGGCGGCGGAACCGTTCGCCCGTCGCGGCGTGCAGCGCATTGGCAATGGCGGGCGCAATGACCACGGTGCCCAGTTCGCCCGGATCGAACGGCGGGAAATCGTTGCGGGCAAAGCCCACGGTAATCTCCGGCGCGCGCGACAAGGGCGGCAGGTTCAGCGCGCCCATCGTCTCCTCCCGCGGCAATCCGCGCGCGTAGCTGGCGCGGGAGCCGAGCGCGAGGCCCATGCCATACAGCAATCCGCCCTCGATCTGTTGCAGCGCGAGTTCGAGATCGACGACGCGCCCGATGTCGCAGAAGGCCGCGATGCTGGCGACCTCGGCGCCCATCGGGCCGCGCCGGGCGCGAACGATGGCGGCAATCCGCCCGCCGCCGTCGGCCCGGCCCGCGGGGTCGCGCATGTGCCAGCAGGCAATCCCCTGCCCCGATCCGGCGACGCCGCCGTCCCATTCGCCGATCTGCGCCGCGCCCTGCAGGCATTCGGCCAGCCGCACGTCCCCGCCCAGCATCGCCACGCGGTAGGACAACGGCTCCGCCCCCGCGGCGCCCGCCATCTCGTCCATGAAACTCTCGGTGATGAAACAGCATGCCGCATCGCCATTGCCGCGGATCCGCCCGACCGGAAGGCCGATCGCGGCGGGCACCGCCTCCACCCGCATGGCGGGAATGCGATAGGGCGGGGCCGCACCGAACAGGGCCGGCGGATCGACCGCATCGTCGTTCGCCGCCATCGCCGCGGCGGGCGCCATGCGCGCGAACAGCCGGTCGTGCATCTGCCGCGCCGGTGCCGGGGTAGCGATGCGCGACTGCCACGCGGCGATCAGTCCGTTGCGCCCCGGCACGGCGCGGACCTGGGCCGCGACCGGTGCGCGCGGCATTTCGGTCAGCATCTCCTGCCATCGGGAATAGCTCAGCTGTACCGGCCGCCCGGCCGCCCGCGCGATCAGCGCCGCCTCCCGCGCGATGCGAATGTCGAGCCGCGCATCGAAACTTCCGCCCGCACCGACCGGATAGACGACGACATCGCGCGCCCCCATGCCGAGCGCGCCCGCCGCCGCGCGCCGCGCCTGCTCCGGCGCCTGCGACGCGATCCACAGTTCCAGCCTGCCATCGGCGAGCCGCGCCGTCGCACTCGCGGTTTCGAGTGTGCCATGCCATGCCGGCGCAATGTCGTAGCGCGCCGCGATCGCATCGGGCCGGTCGAGCAGCGGCACCGGATCGCCGGTTTCGTGAACAGCGACCGCCTCACCCTTGGTCAGCGCGGTCTGCAACGCCGCCTCGATGCGAATATCCTCGGACAATTCGCCCGTCGGGGCAAAGCGGGGGGCGAGCGCCTTCACTGCCTTTTCCGCCGCCCACGTGCTGCGCGCCAGAGCGGCGATCCATTCGTCGTGGACCACCCGCCCTTCATATCCGGTGATGCGCCGCGCCGCCTCATGATCGAAACCCGTCAGCCGCGCACCCGGCAACGGCCCGTGCGCGATGGCGGCAAACAGCATGCCGGGCAGGCGTATGTCCGCGGCAAAGGGAAAGCTGCCGTCGACCTTGGACGGCGCGTCGAGCCGGGGGTAGCTTTCCTGCGGCCCGGTAAAGACCGGCGCGGCCGTCTCGCTCGCCGGGGTGGGGTTGAGCAGCGGGGGATCGGGCGCCTCGAACCCGGCGGCGTCATCGACTAGATCGGCGAAACGCACGCGCTTGTCGCCGTGGATGATGAAGCCACCCTCGGCGCGGCATTCCTCGAACGCGACGTCCCACCGCTCCGCCGCTGCCATCGACAGCACCGCGCGCAGCCCCGCCGCCGCCTCGCGCAGCGGCGTTTCATACGCCGCAAGCGCCGTACCGTCTGCCGTCGCCATCAGCGTCTCACGCTGTGCATGGAGTTTCGCCAGCGTATCGCCGGGCGTGTCGGCGATTCCTGCGAACCATCCCGCCCAGAGCTGCGCCCAATGCGCGGCGAGCACCGGGTCGGCATAGGTCGCGCTGATCGCGGCGGGCTCCACCGCGATCTGCCGCCAGTCCGCGCCGAGCTCCTGCGCTGCGATCCGGGGCAGCAGCGTCGTCGCCCCCTGCCCCATTTCGAGCACCGGCACCGCGATCGACACCACCCCATCGCGCGACAGCTTGATCCAGCTGCCAAAGGCGCGCTGCCCTTCGCCGGGCGGGATCGGCACCGGGTAGTCGCGCGGGATGAACGTCCATGCCGCGATCAGCCCGCCGCCCGCCGCCGCCCCGATGAGCAGGCCGCGCCGAGTCACGCGCGCACGACCCCCGCCGGCGCGCGATGCGGGATCAGGCTTTGGCGGTGTCGGCATCGGCGTTCACGCTGTCGGCAAAGGCCATGACCTGCCCGGCGAGCTCGGCGAACAGGTCCGAAATCTCACCCGACCCCGCGGCGGGCGGCGTGCCCGCGTCGCTTTCCTCGCGCAATGTCATGGTGAGCGGTATGCGCCCGAGGAAGCGGCGGCCGAGTTCGCGGGCCGCCGCCTCCGCCCCGCCGGCGCCGAACGGGTCGCTCACCTCGCCGCAATGGGGGCAGGCGAAACCGGCCATGTTCTCGACAATGCCGATGGTGGGCACCGCCGCCTTGTCGAAAAAGGCGATGGCGCGGCGCGCGTCCATCAAGGCGAGATCCTGCGGCGTGGAGACGATCACCGCGCCAATGGGCTTGAATTTCTGGATCATGGTGAGCTGCACGTCGCCGGTGCCGGGCGGCAAGTCGATGACAAGATCGGTGACGTCGCCCCAGTCCGCCTCGATCAGCTGGGCCAGCGCATTGCCCGCCATCGGCCCGCGCCATGCGATCGCCTGATCCGGCGTGGCGAGATGACCCATCGACAGCATCGGAATATCGAGCACGCCGGTCACGGGGATGAGCTGCTTGTCCTTCGCCTGCGGCTTCTTGTCCTCGCTATGCATCAGGCGCGGTTGCGACGGCCCGTATATATCCGCATCGACGAGGCCGACGCGGCACCCGGCACGTTTCATCGCGACGGCGAGATTGGCCGACACCGTGGATTTGCCGACGCCGCCCTTGCCCGAACCGACCGCGATGAGGCGCGGTTTCGGCTTTTCAGGGCCGCGCTCCGCCGTCATGGCGATGCGAAGCGGCGGCAGGTCCATGCCCGCGAGCGCGGCGCGCATGCGATCTTCGAGCGCGGCGCGCGCGCCATCGTCCAGCCCGCCCACCTCGACGACCAGCGTCACGGCATTTTCGGTCAGGCGCACGCCTTCGACACGGTCGCCGGCCACCGGCGCGAGTGCGGCACGGATGGCGGCCTCGCGCCCCTGGCCAGCGCCTTGTTGGGCGTCATTCATGGTGTTTCCTTTACGATCATTCGCACCGGTTCGCATTTAACAGCGCAAAAAGCCACCGACAGCCCCTGTTTTTGCGCCTCTCAATAGCTATAAGGACATCATGGATAAAACGGGCGGGTCCCTGAAGGACAGGATTTTGGCAATGGCCGGGCGCAACCCCTGGGGGGGATCGTCGGGCGACGACGATTCGGATCGCGGCCCCGGCGGCGAACCGGACACCATGCCGACGGGCGATGGCAGCAAGCCGAAAAACCCCTGGCTGCCGGGCGGCGACCCCACGGGGCAGGGCAACCCGGACGGGCGCGCGCCGGGTCGCAAGCCATCGAATATCGAGGATATCTTCCGCGCCCGCCAGCGGCGCGGCGGCGGCGGTGGCGGCGGTTCGCCGCAGTTTCCCCGTGCGCCGGGCGGCAGGAGCTGGACCCCGTACATCATCGTGGCGGTGGTACTTCTGTGGCTGTTCCTGAGCTCGGTCCACCAGATCAATGCCAAGGAACAGGGCATCGTCACCACGGCGGGCAAATATACCCGCACGCTGAACCCCGGTCTGCATCTCACCCTACCCTGGCCGATTCAAAGCGTGTCGGACATGGACGTCACTTCGATCCGGCGGGACAATATCCCCGACGGGACGGAGGAGAAGCTGATGCTGACCGGCGATCAGAATCTGGTCGACCTGTCCTATCTCGTGCGCTGGAACATCAAGGATCTGAAGCTCTACAGCTTCCAGCTCGCCGAACCCGATGAAACCGTGCGCGAGGTGGCCGAGGCCGCGATGCGCGCCAGCGTCGCCGAGGTGAAGCTCGACGATGCGCTGTCGGGTGCGGGCCGGGCACAGATCGAACAGGCCGTGCGCGCCCGGATGCAGCAATTGCTCGACGCCTATCGTTCGGGCGTCGCGGTGCAGGGTGTCGAGATCAAAAAGGCCGACCCGCCGACCCGCGTGATCGACGCGTTCAAAGAAGTTCTCGCCGCGCAGCAGGACGCGCAGTCCGACATCAACCGCGCCCGCGCCTGGGCAGAGCAGGTCACCGCCCGCGCCGAAGGCGAGGCCGAGGCCTTCAACCAGGTGTATAGCGAATATCGCCTCGCGCCCGAGGTCACGCGCCGCCGGATGTATTACGAAACCATGGAACGCGTGTTGAGCCAGACCCCGAAGACCATCGTGGAGGCCGACGGCGTCGTGCCCTACCTCCCCCTCCCCGAAGTGAGCCGCAGGCGCAGCGGCGGCGATGCCGCGCCGAACGCCGCCACGCCGGGCGCCTCCGCACCGTCGCGGGGACCGGCCGCCAATGGCAACAACGCTGCGGGAGGCCAGTGATGGAACACATCTGGAACCGGTACAAGGCGCTCATCATCGCGGTGATCGTGCTCGCGCTGATTGCCGCCGCGTCGATCGTGGTGGTGCCCGAAACGCAGCAGGCCGTGATCATCCGCAATGGTAAGCCCGAACGGGTCGCGAACCGTTTCCGCCCCAATCTCGACTATGGTCAGACGGGCGCGGGCATCGTGTTCCGCATTCCGCTCATCGAACGGGTGGTGATGGTCGACAAGCGCGTGCTCGACGTCGACATGCAGCGTCAGGAAGTCCTGAGCCGGGATCAGCGCAGGCTCGAGGTCGATGCCTATGCCCGGTTCCGCATCATCGACCCCACGCTCATGGTGGAAACCGCTGGCAGCACCGAGCGCGTCGCCGAACAATTGCAGCCGATCCTGAACTCCGTCCTGCGCCAAAGGCTTGGCACGCGCAGTTTCCAGGCGCTGCTGACCGCCGAACGCGGCGAGGCGATGGAGGAGATCCAGCAAGGGCTCGACCGGCAGGCGCGCGAATATGGCGCGCAGGTGATCGACGTGCAGATCAAGCGCGCCGATCTTCCGCCGGGCCGTCCGCTGGAAACCGCGTTCACCCGGATGGAATCCGCCCGTAAACAGGAATCGGACACGATCCGCGCTCAGGGTCAGAAAGCGGCGCAGATCATCCGCGCCGGCGCCGAGGCCGAAGCGGCCAGCACCTATGCCGACAGCTTCAACCAGGATCCGGAATTCTACGATTTCTACCGCGCGATGCAGAGTTACGATGCGGTGTTTGCCGGCGACAATGAAAACAGTTCGATCATCCTGTCGCCCAACAACGAATATCTGCGGCAGTTTCGCGGCGGCCGCTGACGTTGAAATCGGGCCATTCAATGGCCATTCATGGGATGCGGTGTGAAATCACGCCCGACCGGGGATGGGACGGCCGGACCGCAGAGGTCCGGTGCAACAGAAACGAACGAGGATAGAACCTTTGCGCTACGCCTATTCGCTTACCACCGCGCTGCTCCTGGGCGGCGCCGCGGTTTCCCTCGCCACCGGCTATCCCGCCGGGGCGCAGATCGCGCAGAACGACGACGCCACGATGAGCCGGGTCGTCCCGCGCAGCGGCGCGCCCGCAAGCTTTGCCGATCTCACCGAACAGCTCGCCCCTGCGGTCGTGAACATCTCCACGCGCCAGCGGGTCGAGGTGCAGGAACAGAACCCGTTCGCCGGCACCCCGTTCGAAGGGATGTTCGGCCGGCGCGGCGGCGGCGGGGCACAGCCGCAGACCCGGGAGGCGCAATCGCTGGGTTCGGGCTTCATCATCTCGGAAGACGGCTATGTCGTGACGAACAATCACGTCGTCACCGCACAGGGCCGCGCCACGATCGAGGAAATCACCGTCACCCTGCCCGACGGGCGGGAATATGAGGCGGAGCTGGTCGGGGCGGATCCCGAATCCGACCTCGCCGTGCTCAAGGTCAACCGCGACGATCCGTTCCCCTTCGTCAATTTCGGCGATTCGCGTCAGGCGCGCGTCGGCGACTGGGTCATTGCCATCGGCAACCCGTTCGGCCTGGGCGGTACGGTCACGTCGGGCATCATCTCGTCCGTGTATCGCGCGACGGGCGGCGGCGGCGCCTATGACCGGTATCTGCAGACCGACGCGGCCATCAACCGGGGCAATTCCGGCGGGCCGATGTTCGACATGCAGGGCAATGTGATCGGCATCAACAACGCCATCTTCTCCCCCACCGGGGGCAGCGTCGGCATCGGTTTCGCAATTCCCGCCGAAACCGCCGCGCCCATTGTGCGTCAGCTCATCAGCGGCGAGGAGATCGAGCGCGGCTATCTCGGCATTCAGATTCAGGCCGTCGACGACGATCTTGCCTCCTCGCTCGGCATTCGCCGCAACCGGGGCGAATTCGTGCAATCGGTGGTGCCCGGCGGCGCCGCGGCCGAAGCGGGCCTGCGCGCAGGCGACGTTGTGATCGAAATCAACGGCAAGGAAATCACGCCGGAACAGACCCTGTCCTTCGTGGTGTCGAATATCGAGCCGGGCACGCGCGTGCCGATCATCGCGATCCGCAATGGCGAGCGCGTGCGCCTGACCGCCCAGATCGCGCAGCGCCCCTCGGCCGAGGAGCTGGCGCAGCAGAACCAGTTCATGGCGCCGGAGGAAAACGGCGACAGCCTGGAGCAGAGCGAACCGAGCGGCGAGGATTCCTCCATCGGGGAGGCGCTCGGCCTGTCGACCACGCCGCTCACGCCGCAGATCGCGCGTCAGCTCGGCGTGTCCGACGACACCGGCGGGCTGGTCGTCGCAGGGGTCGCGCGCTCGTCCGACGCCGCGGCAAAGGGTCTTCGCCGCGGGGACATCATCCTCAGTGCCAATTACCGTTCGGTCAGCAGCAATGCCGATCTGGAGGCGGTGATCCGCATGGCACAGGACGAAGGCCGCGAGGCCGTTCTGGTGCGGGTGCAGCGCCGCGGACAGCAGGCGGTCTATATCCCGCTCCGCATTCGCTGAACCAGCGTTCGTCCATGAAAAAGGGCCGCTTCCCCATCGGGAGGCGGCCCTTTTTTCATGCATGGCCCTTGGCGGGTGATCAGGGCGACTGCGGCGCAATCGGGGTCCGGGTCGGAACAGGGGTCGGCGTCGGCAAGGGCCGGGACCGCGGCGGGGCGGTGCCGGACGGCGCCCCGCCCTGTGCCCCCGATGTCCCGCCGTCACCGCGTCCGGTCGCCCGGTTCAGGAAATCCTCATTCGCGGCGGGCGGCGGCGGCGGGGCGGACGGCATGCGATCCCCGTCGTCCCGGTTCCGGCCCCGATACTCGTCGCGCGGGCGCACGACGCGCGGCTCATCCGGCTCGCTCCCGCGATACCGGTAATCCTCGTCATATTCGTCGCCGTAGCCCGGCCCGTAACCCTGGTCATAACGGCCCCAGCCATCGCCGCGCACGGGGTCGACCGGATTGCCGTCCTCGTCCATGAAATAATAATCGTCGGGATTGCCGAACCACGTCTCGTCATCGGGTTCGAGCTGCCATTCGGGAAGCTGCAATTCGGTCTGGAACTGTTCGACCGGGCGTTTCGCGACGGCGCGCCGCATGAAATCGGCAAAGGCGCGGGCCGGGGCGGCGCCGCCCTGCAACCCGCTCACCGCCTTTGCATCGTCGCGGCCCATCCAGACCCCGGTGGTGATCCCGCTCGAAAAGCCGAGGAACCAGCCATCCTTGTTCGAGCTGGTCGTGCCGGTCTTGCCCGCGACGGGCCGGCCGATCTGCGCCGCGCGGCCGGTGCCCGTGCTCACCGCGGTCTGCAACAGATCGGTCATCGCCGCCGCGACATAGGGCGCGACGAGCATCTGTTCGCGTTCCGGCTGACGGCGATAGAGGAGCGATCCGTCCGCCCCCGTCACCTTCGTGATGCCATAGGGGGTGACCGAACGCCCCTGCGCCGACACGGCGGCAAAGGCGCGGGTCATGTCGATCAGCCGCGTTTCCGACGCGCCCAGCACCATCGAGGGAAACGTCGAAATCGGCGTGGTGATGCCGAACCGCCGTGCCATGCTGGCGACCGTGCCGAAGCCGACCTCCTCGCCCAGCTGCGCTGCGACGGTGTTCTTCGAATAGGCGAAGGCGCTGCGGAGGTCGATCTGTCCGGCATAGCGGCCGCCGGAATTGCGCGGGCTCCACCCCTCGATCGTGACGGGCTTGTCGACCACGGCGGAATCGGGGGTGTAACCCGCCTCCAGCGCGGCGAGATAGACGAACAGCTTCCACGCGGAGCCGGGCTGCCGCACCGCCTGCGTCGCGCGGTTATAGTTTGATTTCACGTAATCCGCCCCGCCGACCAGTGCGAGCACGGCCCCGTCGCGATCCATGCTGACCAATGCGCCCTGCGCGCCCGAGGGGGCGTTGTTGCGGATCGCGGCGGTGGCGGCGTCCTGCAATCCGGGGTCGAGCGTGGTCCACACCTCGATCGGCTCGAACGTATTGGGGAGCAGCATGTCGAGCTGCGGCAGCGCCCAGTCGGTGAAATAGCGGACCGAATTCTGACCGTGGTCCTTTTTCAACCGGACCGTTTCGGGATCGACATTGCGCGCCTCATACGGGCTGATGACGCCTTCCTGCGCCATGAGGCGCAGCACGATGCTCGCCCGCGAAACGGCGGCCTCGGCATCGGCGGTGGGGGAATATTGCGACGGCGCTTTCACCAGCCCGGCGATGATCGCGGCCTCCGGCGTCGACAGCTCGGTCGCAGGATGGCTGAAGAAAAGCCGGCTCGCCGAATCGATGCCATAGGCGCCCCCGCCGAAATACACCTTGTTGAGGTAAAGTTCGAGGATCTCCTCCTTGGTGAATTTCTGCTCCAGCGCGAGGGCGAGGATCGCCTCGCGCGCCTTGCGCTCGAACGTGCGATTGTTGTTGAGGAAGATGTTGCGCGCGAGCTGCTGCGTAATGGTGGAGCCGCCCTGCCGCCAGCGCCCTTCGCGCGCGCGGACCCAGAGCGAGCGCAGCACGCCGACCGGATCGACGCCGTAGTGCGAGTCGAAGCGCCGGTCCTCGACCGCGATCATCGCCCCCTTCATCACCTGCGGGATCTCGCGGGAATTGAGCCATTCGCCATAGCTGGGGCCGAGTTGGACAATCTCCGTCCCGTCGCGTGCCCGCACGACGATCATCTGCCCATGCTCGCTCGCGCGCAGGGCGGCGTAGCTTGGTAACGAACGCGCGGTAAACGCCACGGCAAGGAACAGCCCCACCGCGGCCAGAACCACGAGCGCGGTCCCCCAGCCCAGCACCCGGCCAAGCCAGCGCCGTTTCCGCTTTTCGGGTTTGCGCGGCCGGCGCGGAGTGGGTCGCCGCCTGCTGTCGTTCGCCATTCTGGTCCGTCAATCTGCCGCGGGAAGGCCCCGCTTCGCGCCTGTGTCTAGCGACAGATGCACAGGGGTGCCAGAACCTTCGATGAACGCAAGGCAGGAAGCGGGCGACTGGCGAAACAGGGTGCGCCGCGCTCAATCGTCCTTCGGTTCGAAGTCCAGGCTCGCGCTGTTCATGCAATAGCGCAGGCCGGTCGGGTTCGGCCCGTCGGGAAATACGTGACCCAGATGCCCTTCGCACGTGGCGCAGCGCGCCTCGGTCCGGACCATGCCGTGCGAGGTATCGGTCTTTTCCTCGACCGCATCCTCGTCCAGCGGGGCGTAGAAGCTGGGCCAGCCCGAACCGCTGTCATATTTGGTGTCGGACGGGAACAAGGGCGTGCCGCACCCGGCGCATTTGTAGATGCCGGGTTCCTTCTTGGCATTATACTCGCCGGTAAAGGCCCGCTCGGTCCCGCCTTCGCGCAGGACATGATATTCCTCTGGCGTGAGCCGGTCGCGCCATTCCGCTTCGGAGAGGTTCATCTTGTCGGCCATCGTCAATTCCTTACGGCATGATTTCGCTGTTGCTGCCGATATGGGGAGCCTTCGGCGGTCCGACAACAAGCGTGGTGCCATCGTGCCCGATCACGGTAAGCCGGGTGCCCACCGGCGCATCGGGACCGCGTGCGGACCATTCGCTGTCCCCGTGGCGCACGCGCCCCTCACCGCTTTCGATCGGTTGCGTGACGATGACGCCCTGGCCGATCAACCGCCCGCCGCGATCGTTCATCAACGGATCGGACGATTCGATGGGATAGGAATTGAGCCAGTTCTTCGCCGCCGCCACCGAGAATACGGAAAACACGGCAAAGCTGAGCAGCTGTATCTCGATCCCCACCGCCGTCACCGCCGCGATCAGCGCGGTGGCCAGCGCGGCGGCCGCCATCCAGATCAGGAAATAGCCAGGCACGACAAGCTCCGCCGTGGCCAGCACGATGCCGATCACGACCCACACCCACTCCCCATCGAGATCGCCGAGCCAGTCCATTACGCGCGATCATCCCGGGTGGCGGGCACGGTGGGCCGCGGCGGGAACGGCGTGCCATTGTCGGCAGGCGCGGGCTGAGCGCGCGGCGCATCCGCCTTGGCCGCGCCGACGGGCGGGGTCACCGCATCGCGCACCAGCTCGCCAATCCCGCCGAGCGAGCCGATGAGCTGCGTCGCCTCGACCGGGAACAGGATCGTCTTCGCATTGGGCGAGCGGGCGAATTCCTCCACCGCCGACACATATTTCTGCGCCACGAAATAGTTCAGCGCCTGCGTCCCCGACGACGCGATGGCATCGGACACGACCTGTGTCGCGCAGGCCTCGGCCTCGGCCTCGCGTTCGCGCGCCTCGGCATCGCGGAATGCGGATTCGCGGCGCCCCTCGGCATCGAGGATGCGGGCCTGCTTCTCGCCCTCCGCGCGCAGGATTTCGGCGGCGCGGCTGCCCTCCGCATCGAGGATTTGCGCGCGTTTCAGACGTTCGGCCTTCATCTGCCGGGCCATGGCGTCGGAAATATCCTTGGGCGGGCGGATGTCCATGATCTCGACCCGCGTCACCTTCAGCCCCCAGGGCGAGGTCGCATGATCCACGACCGACAGCAGCCGGGCATTGATCTCGTCCCGCTTCGACAAGGTTTCATCGAGGTCCATCGACCCCATGACGGTGCGCAGATTGGTGGTGGTGAGCGCCTGTATCGCATTGTGCAGGCCGGAGATTTCATAGGCCGCCTTGCCCGCGTCGAGAACCTGGAAAAAGACCACCGCATCGACGCCGACCATGGCGTTGTCCTTGGTGATGATCTCCTGCCCCGGAATGTCGAGCACCTGCTCCATCATGTTGATCTTCTGACCCACGCGATCGACGAACGGCACGATCACGTGGAGGCCGGGATGCGCAGGCTTGGTAAACCGGCCCAGCCGCTCGATCGTGTAGACATAGCCCTGCCGGACCACGCGCACGCTGGAAAACAGGATGACGATCGCCAGCACGACGATCAGGATGAGAGCGATATACATGGCGGTTCCCGGTCCTCGCGCATCCCCTTCGACACGCGTTCGCCATCATGCGCGCTTCAATCCGGTTTGACCAGTTCCAAACCGGGCGCAGCGCCGCCCCCGTCGCAATCCGCGGGGAGCGAACCCGCACGGCCGTTCAACATGCCCTCACGCGCGGCGGCAATGGCGCGGTCGGCGGTTTCGGCCCCTTCGTCCCGGCGCAGCGTTTCGCCAAGCTTGGCCGCACGCGCGCGCAGACGTTCCGCCTCCGCGCCCGTCGTTGCGGCGGCGGCGATCTGCAACGATGCGACGCACCGGGCGCGGCTGGCCATTTGCACAGGCGGCACCTCGGTATCGAGCAGGGCATTACACGCCGGGGCCAGTTGCGGCAATTGCCCGGCCACCTGCCCCGCCGCATCGCGCATGGCAGCGGCGACATCGGCGCGGCTCCATCCCGCGGCGGTCAGGCGCGCGCCGGTGCGCACCAAATATTCGCGCCCCCGCTCGCCGATTCCAGCATAGCCGGGCACGGGTTCGCCGCGCGCCTCCGCCCCCGCGGCCAGCGCAAACGCCGCGGCACAGCGCAAGGCCGCCCGGTCCTCCGCCACGGGCACGGACACAGCGCCCGTATCCTGCGCCAGCGGAGCCGTGATGGCAGGGACGAGGAACGCGGCGCAGACCGCCGTTGCGATCGCCTTTGGTGCAGAAAACTTGATACGAGACAGCATCGCTATGCTATGGACCTGCCCCGTGGATAGCGTCAATTGCCCTGATAACCGCCGCGTCGGCTCCCGTGCCCATGCCGCCCGCCCACCATGTTACGATCGCCTTGCATCATGAGTTATACCGCAGACCCCTCCCGCGACGACGCGACCGCCGACACCGCCGACACGGCGCAGACCCCGCCGCCCGCACCGGACCGCGCGGCGCGCAAACGCCAGCGTGCGCTCGCCGATTATCGCGTGCTCGACACCGCGACCGAGGATGCGTTCGACGAGATCGTCTTTATCGCGTCAAAGATTTGCGACGCACCGGTCGCCCTCATCAGCCTGGTCGAGGCGGACCGCCAGTGGTTCAAGGCGCGCATCGGGTTCGAGGCGTGCGAAACCCCGATCAGCCAGTCGGTCTGCCGCCATGGCATGGACAGCGACCGGATGCTCATCATTGAGGATCTGACGAAGGATGCGCGCACCGCGCAAAACCCGCTCGTCCTGCACGATCCGCAGATCCGCTTCTATGCCGGCGCGCCGCTCATCACGCCCGACGGGACGATCATCGGCATGCTGTGCGTGATCGACACCGCGCCCCGCCCCGGCGGATTGACCCACGAACAGCAACGCATGATGACGGGCCTCGCGAAACAGGTCGTCACGAGCCTGGAACTCCGGCGCGAAGTCGCCGATGCCGAACGCGAAACCGCGATCATGCGCCGCACGGTGGAGCGCATGCGCCTTGCCGAGGAAGCCGGCCATGTCGGCGCCTTCGAAGTGGATCTGACGACGGGGATCGTCGAAACGACACGCGAATTTCGCCGGATCTACGGCCTCGACGATGTGAGCGCCGTCGACGTGGCGATGCTGTCGGCGATGCAGCTTGGCGATGCGATGCCATTCGATGGGGTGGACGATGCTGACGATCTGCGCGTTTCGGAATATGAGATCGAGCAACCGGGCGGCGCGCGCCGATGGGTGCAAAGGCGCGCGGAACTGGCGCCGGGCCAAAAGGGCGAGCCGGACCGGCTGTACGGCGTGATCACCGATGTCACGGAACAGCGCGCGATCAATCAGGAAATGTCCCACCGGCTGAAAAATTCGCTGGCGCTGGTACAGGCGATCGCGAGCCATACGCTGCGCGGCGTGGCGGACGCGGAACCGGTGATGGAATTCAACCGCCGTATCGCCGCATTGTCGTCGGCGCACGACATATTGCTGAGCCGGACGCATGCGGCAGGCTCGCTCCGCGCGGTCGTGGAGGCGGTGCTGTCGCGGCTTGGCATGGAGGAGCGGATCGTGTGGTCGGGGGCGGATTTCAACCTCGCCTCGCGCCCCACGCTGCTGCTCTCCATCCTCGTGCACGAGCTGGCGACGAATGCGATGAAATATGGCGCGCTGTCCGTCGAAGGGGGTTGCGCCGAGATCGCCAGCCATGTCGAGGATCACGCCGATGAGCCGCAGCTCGTCATCGTCTGGCGCGAAATCGGCGGGCCGCCCGCCAGCGAGCCGGAGAAGAAGGGGCTGGGCATGCGGCTCGTGCAGAGCGGGCTCGACCCCGCCGGAAGCGCGAAGGTCGATTTTGGCGAGGAGGGCATGACCGTCCGCTTTACTGCCCCCGTCGCGCGCGTCGCGGGATAAGCGTTTACGCGCGCGGGGCCTGCCGGCGGTAGGACAGCGCCTCGGCCACATGCGCACGCCCGATCTCGCGCGCACCGGCAAGGTCGGCAATGGTGCACGCCACGCGCAGGATGCGGGTATAACCGCGCGCCGAAAGACGCATCGCATCGGCCGCCTTGAACAGCAATTCGCGCCCCGCCTCGTCCGGTGTGGCGAACCGGTCCAGCGCCTCACCATTGAGCTGTGCATTGGTGCGCGCGCCGGTCTGCGCCAAGGCGTTCGGCCTGTATGCCGCGGGCCGCGGCGACGCGCGCGGCGACCTCGGCGCTGCCCTCCGCCGCGGGCGGCAGCGCCAGATCGCGCGCGGACACCGCGTCGACCTCGATATGCAGATCGATCCGGTCGAGCAGTGGTCCCGAAATCTTGCCCTGATAATCGGCGGCGCATTTCGGCGCGCGCGAACAGGCCAGCGCCGGATCGCCCAGATACCCGCAGCGACACGGGTTCATCGCCGCGACAAGCTGTACGTCGGCGGGAAAGGTCACGTGGCCATTGGCGCGCGCGACGCTGACCTCGCCGGTTTCCAGCGGCTGCCGGAGCGAATCGAGCACGGCGCGCTGAAACTCCGGCAATTCGTCGAGGAACAGCACGCCGAGATGGGCGAGGCTGATCTCGCCCGGCTTCACCTTGTGCCCGCCGCCGGTGAGCGCGGCCATCGAGGCGGAATGATGCGGGGTCCGGAACGGCCGAGCACGGCGGATGCGGCCATCCTCCAGCATGCCGGCGACCGATTGCACCATCGAGCTTTCGAGTGCCTCCGTCGATGTCATCGGCGGCAATATGCCCGGCAGGCAGCTCGCAAGCAGCGATTTTCCTGCACCGGGCGGGCCGATCATCAGCAGATTATGCCCGCCCGCCGCCGCGATTTCGAGCGCGCGCTTCGCCGTCTCCTGACCCTTCACCTGCCGCATGTCGGGACCGGGCACCGGCTCCTCCACCATGCCGGGGGCGGGCACCGGCAATTGCTGCGTGCCTTTCAGATGGTTGAGCAGGCTGACCAGATCGGGCGCGGCGACGACCGATGCGCCGCCCGCCCATTGCGCCTCGGCGCCCTGTACGGCGGGACAGATGAGCGCCTTGTCCGCCTGCGCCGCGTGGATCGCGGCGAGCAGCACGCCGGGCGAGCCGACAATCCGCCCGTCGAGCGCGAGTTCGCCGACGGCAACATAGTCGGACAATTGCTCCGCATCGGCGACCTCCATCGCGGCGAGCAACGCCAGCGCCACCGGCAAATCGAAATGCGAGCCTTCCTTCGGCAGGTCGGCGGGCGACATGTTGATCGTGATCCGCTTTGCCGGAAGTGCCAGCCCCATCGCGGCGAGCGCGGCGCGCACGCGTTCACGGCTTTCGCCCACCGCCTTGTCGGCGAGGCCCACGATATTGAAGGCGGGCAATCCGGCGGCGAGTTGGCACTGCACCTCGACCCGGCGCGCGTCGAGCCCGAGATAGGCAACCGTCGATACCAGTGCGACCATATCGCTTCGTGCCCTTTTCCGCGCCTTGCCCCCGGCTTGTGACGCGCATCCCTGCCAATGTCGATAGCGACGTCGCGCGGGCTTCGTGCTTGACTCCGCGCCGCGCGAACCGTAACGGCAGCCCATCACGCGGTCGCCATTGTCTGGCGGCCCTGTTTATTCGTGCCGGTTTCGCGCCATTGCATCCCGGCCAACCAGAGATACAGGATTTCGCCATGAAGCGCACTTTCCAGCCGAGCAATCTCGTGCGTCAGCGTCGCCACGGTTTCCGCAGCCGCATGGCCACCCCCGGTGGCCGCAAGGTTCTGCGTGCCCGCCGCGCCCGCGGCCGCAAGAAGCTGTCGGCCTAAACCACTCCTATGCCGAATCGCCCGTCCGGATTGTCCCGGCGGGCCGACTATCTGGCCGCCAACCGGGGCGTGCGCGTCGCGCGGCCCGGTTTTGTGCTGCTTGCGCGGCCCAACGGGCTCGACCCGCAAACCATGCGCTATGGCATTACCGTCACCAAGAAGATCGGCAATGCCGTCGTGCGCAACCGGATAAAGCGCCGGTTTCGCGAATTGCTCTGGGCGATCCTGCCCGAATGCGGGCTGGCCGGGCACGATCATGTCCTGATCGGGCGCGATGGCGGGGTCGAGCGGGATTTCGAAACGCTTGCCGGTGAATTGCGCGCCGCGCTGAACCGTGCGCGCGATGGCAAGGGCGATCCCCCGCGGGGGCGCAATCCACGCGGCAACGCGCGCGGGCGCCGCAAGCCTGCGACCACCGGGCAGCACGGCAATGCACCGAAGGACGCGGGCCGATGAAATACCTGCTCATCGCCATCGCCCGGCTGTGGCAGATCGGCCCGTCGGCAATCCTGCCGCCGTCGTGCCGGTTCACGCCGTCCTGCTCCGAATATGCGATACAGGCGCTTCGCCGGTATGGCGCGATTAAGGGTGGCTGGCTGGGGGGCAAGCGGCTATTGCGCTGCCATCCGTGGGGCGGATGCGGCCATGATCCGGTGCCATGAGGCATGCGGATACCGGCAAAGCGGCCCCGCCACGACCGACGACGACAGGCGCAGACGGCCCGGCCGGTCCGCCTTTGCCATTGCGAATTAGGGAATTGACGTGAACGAGCAGCGCAACCTCCTCCTGGCCGTGGTGCTTGTCGCCGCGCTGCTGTTCGGCTGGGATGCCGCGACAGGCTATTTCTATCCGCAGCCGCGCGGCGAGGTGATCGAGAATGCCGAACCCGGCGACGCCCCGGTCAAGCGCACGCGCGAAGGCGGGCTGACCAATCCCGTCGCCATTGCGAAGGAGCAGCGCGACCTCGCCACCGAACTGACGCAGGCGGATCGCATCCGCATCGACGGGCCGGAAATCGCCGGCTCGATCAATCCCGTCGGCGCCAAGATCGACGACGTCACGCTGAAAACCCATCGCCAGACCATTGAGAAGGACAGCGGCCCCGTCCGCCTGTTCTCCCCTGCCGGCACGCCCGCGCAATATTATGCGCAATTCGGCTTTCTGGGCGAAGGGGTGCCGACCCCCGGCCCCGATACGGTGTGGCAGGCCGATGGCGAGGTTCTCACCGCCGACAATCCCGTCACGCTGCGCTGGAACAACGGGCAGGGGCAGGTCTTCCAGATCCGCTTCGCCATCGACGATCATTACATGATCACCGCGACGCAGACGGTCGCCAACACCGGCGGCGGATCGGTCGCGGTGCAGCCCTACGGCTTCATCAACCGCACGTCGACGACGGCGAGCACCGATACCTGGACCGTGCATTCCGGTCCCATCGGCGCATTCGACGGGTCGGTCGCGTTCGACAATGATTACGACGATATTGACGAAGACCGCTTGATCGAGCCTGCGGGCCGGGCCGACTGGATCGGGTTTACCGACATTTACTGGCTGTCCTCGCTCGTGCCCGACGATGGCGCGCAGGCGGAGGCGGCGTTTCGCGCGCTGGGCGGTGAAACCTATCGCGCCGACGTGATCTACGACCCCGTCACCGTGTCCGCCGGTCGGCACTACTCCACCACCACGCGGCTGTTTGCGGGCGCGAAGGAAAGCAATGTGCTCGACGCTTACGAGGCGCAGGGCATCGCCAATTTCGGTCTCGCGATCGACTGGGGCTGGTTCCGCTGGTTCGAGAAACCGATTTTCTGGCTGCTGAAGCAATTGTTCGCGCTGGTCGGGAATTTCGGCGTCGCGATCATCCTGCTGACGCTGCTCGTGCGGCTGGTGATGTTCCCCGTCGCGCAGAAGCAGTTCAAGTCCATGGCCGCGATGAAGGCGTTGCAGCCCAAGATGAAGGCGCTGCAGGAACGCTATAAGGAGGACAAGCCCAAGCTGCAGCAGGAGATGATGGAGCTTTACAAGCGGGAGAAGGTCAATCCGCTCGCCGGCTGTCTCCCGATGTTCCTGCAGATTCCGGTGTTCTTCGCGCTGTACAAGGTGCTGATGCTGGCGATCGAGATGCGGCATCAGCCGTTCGCGCTGTGGATCCGCGACCTGTCCGCGCCCGATCCGGCGACGATCCTCAACCTGTTCGGCCTGCTCGATTTTCAGCCGCCGGGCTTCCTCGCCATTGGCGTGCTCGCGCTCCTGCTCGGCTTCTCCATGTGGCTGCAGTTCCGATTGAATCCGGCGCAGATGGACCCGCAGCAGCAGCAGATCTTCATGTTCATGCCGTGGATCCTGATGTTCGTGATGGCGCCGTTCGCGGCCGGGTTGCTGATCTACTGGATCACGTCCAACACGCTCACCATCGCGCAGCAGAAATGGCTCTATTCCCGCCATCCGCAGCTTCAGGCGCAGGCGGAGGAAGCGAAATCGCCCGCCGCGCAGGTGGTCGAGAATGGTGCGTCCAAGCGAAAGCCGAAAAAATGAGTAACGCCACCGGTCCCGACGCCGAAGGGCTCCGCCTCGCCGAGATGGAAGAGCGCGCGCGGCGGCTTTTCGCAGGGCCGGTCGAATTCGTGAAATCGGCGCCCGCGCTGCATTTCCTGCCCGAACCGACGGTGCCGGAAATCGCCTTTGCCGGACGCTCGAACGTGGGCAAATCGTCGTTGCTGAACGCGCTTACGGGGCGCAAGGCGATCGCGCGCACCTCGGTCACGCCGGGCCGGACGCAGGAGCTCAATTATTTCGACGTGGGCGATCCCGCCGTGCTTCGGCTGGTCGACATGCCGGGATACGGTTTTGCCAAGGCGCCGCCGTCCGTGGTCAAGAAATGGCGGTTCCTGGTGAACGATTTCCTGCGCGGGCGGGTCGTGCTTAAACGCACGCTGCTGCTGATCGACGCGCGCCACGGGATCAAGCCGGTGGACGCCGACATCATGGAAATGCTCGACGCGGCGGCGGTATCCTATCGCATCTGCCTGACCAAGGCGGACAAGATCAAGGCGAGCGAGCTTGCCGCCGTCGCCGACCGCACCCGTGCGGAAATCCGCAAGCGCCCCGCCGCCCATCCCGAAATCTCGATCACCAGCGCGGAAAAGGGCATGGGCATTGCCGCCCTGCGCGGTTTCGTCCTCGACAGCGCGGAAGGCTGAACCGCGGAGCGCGCGGCGGCACTCGACTTGCCCGCCGCCAGCCGTTACGCCCGCCCCTGCAAACAGCGGGGCACATGCATGAAACTGGTCATCGGCAACAAGAACTATTCGAGCTGGAGCCTGCGCGGCTGGCTCGCGGCGAAGCAATCGGGGCTTTCGTTCGAGGAGCTGACCGTCAATATCTCGGGCGAGGACTGGGAAGCGCAGAAGAAGGAATGGGGCGACGTACAGCCCTCCTCCGGCAAGGTGCCGATCCTGTGGGACGGCGACGCGGTGATCTGGGACAGCCTCGCGATCCTCGAATATCTGGGCGACAAGGTCGGGCGCGACCGCTTCTGGCCCAAGGATGATGTCGCGCGCGGCATGGCCCGCGCCATGGTCGCCGAAATGCACAGCTCCTACCTGCCCCTACGCCGCGAAATGCCGATGAACGTGCGCCGCCGCATCGAAGGGCACCGCATATCCGACGACGCGACCGGCAATATCGTGCGCATCCTGTCGCTCTGGGCCGAGGCGCGTTCGCGATTCGGTGGCGGCGGGCCGTTCCTGTTCGGGGCTTTCTGCGCGGCGGACATCTTCTATGCCCCGGTGGTGTCGCGCTTCATCACCTATGGCGTCGGTGTGCCCGGTTTCGCACAGGCCTATATGCAGGCGGTGTGGGAGCATGACTGGATGCAGCAATGGATCAACGCCGCCGAAGACGAGGATTGGGTGATCGAGAGCTTCGAGATGGAGGAAGCGTGATGCGCGCAATCGCAATGTTGGCCGCGGCGGTGGCGGCGATGGTCGCGACCCCGTCCTTTGCGTGGAGCGGGTTCGGCCATCGCACCGTTGCCGACATCGCGATGGAGAATATCGCGCCCGCCACCCGCGCGAGGATCGACGCGCTTTTCCGCGCCGCCGAGGGTGATGTGGGCGCCGGCTGCGACCTTTCCGACATGGACGATGCCGCGACATGGCCCGACTGCATCCGCCGGGTCGACGGGTTCCGCAACACCGCGCCCTGGCATTATCAGACGCATGACGTGTGCCTCCCCTACGCCCCCGACGACAATTGCGAGGATGGCGATTGCGTCAATGCCGCGATCGAGACGCAGGCGGCACGGCTTGCCGACCGGACCCTGCCCGCCAATGAACGGCTGCGCGCGCTGTCCTATGTCGTGCACATGACCGGCGACGTGCATCAACCGCTGCATTCAGGCGACCATGAGGATCGCGGCGGCAACGACGTCGCGGCAAGCTATGGCATCGTGCCAGGCTTCAACCTGCATGCCGTGTGGGATGGCCCGCTGGCCGAACGCGCGATCAGTGCGGGCGGACGCGATCTCGTGCGTCGCTACAGCGCGGCCGAACGACGCGCCATCGCCACGGGCGGACCGGGCGACTGGGGCCGGGAAAGCTGGGAAATCGGGCGCGAGCTGATCTACCCGCGCGCCGCCAACGGCACCCCGTGTGCGCAAGAAGGCCCGATCCCCGCGACCGCGTGGACCGAGGTCGATATCGAGGCCAGCGTGCCGGTCGTGCAGGACCGCATCCGTCAGGCCGGCCTGCGTCTCGCCCGATTGCTGGACGAGATGCTCTCGAACTGAGTCCCTCGCCGCCCGATCAGGCGAGATCTGGCGGCGTTGCCTTCCCCTTCAGCATGGCGATGGCCTCGTCGAGGGTCATCATCTGCTGCGCCTGCTCGCCCAACGTGCGGACGGCGACGGTGCCTTCCTCCGCCTCCCGCTTGCCGACGACGAGGATGTGCGGAACCTTCGCGTGGCTGTGTTCGCGCACCTTGTAATTGATCTTTTCATTGCGCAGGTCCGATTCGACCCGGATGCCCGCAGCCTGCAATTTCGCCGTTGCGTCCTTCGCATAATCGTCGGCATCGGACACGATGGTCGCCACCACCGCCTGCACCGGGGCGAGCCATACGGGCAGGCGCCCGGCGAAATGTTCGATCAGGATACCGATGAAACGTTCGTAGCTGCCAAAAATCGCACGGTGGAGCATGACCGGGCGGTGGCGCGCGCCATCCTCGCCGACATAGCTCGCGTCGAGCCGTTCGGGCAGCACGCGGTCCCCCTGTATCGTGCCGACCTGCCAGGTGCGGCCGATCGCGTCGGTGAGATGCCATTCCAGCTTGGGTGCATAGAACGCCCCCTCACCCGGCAATTCTTCCCAGCCATAATCCTCATTCGCCATGCCGGCCTCGGCCACGGCGTCGCGCAATTCCTGCTCCGCCTTGTCCCAGTCGGCATCGCTGCCGAACCGCTTTTCGGGGCGCAGCGCGAGCTTCACGTGATAGCTGAACCCGAAATCGCGATAGACTTCGTCCGCCAGCTTGCAGAAGGCGCGGACCTCGTCGACGACCTGCGCCTCGGTACAGAAGATATGCGCGTCGTCCTGCGTGAACTGCCGCACGCGCATCAGCCCGTGGAGCGCGCCATGCGGTTCGTTGCGGTGGCAGCATCCCATCTCGCCCAGCCGGATCGGCAGGTCGCGATAGGAGGTGATGCCCTGCTTGAACACCAGCACGTGGGCCGGGCAGTTCATCGGCTTGATCGCCATCCAGTCGGCATCGGGCGCGACCTTCGGATTGGCCGGCCCGTCGCCGAGGCCGTCCACCTCCGGCACCATGTCGGGCACGGCGAACATGTTCTCCGCATATTTGCCCCAGTGGCCCGATTGCTCCCACTGGCGCACGTCCATGAGCTGCGGCGTCTTGATCTCGTTATAGCCGGCGCCGTCCATCTTGCGGCGCATGTACGATTCCAGCTCGCGCCAGATGCGGTATCCCTTGGGATGCCAGAACACGCTGCCCTGCGCCTCGGCCTGAAGGTGGAACAGGTCCATTTCATTGCCGAGCTTGCGGTGGTCGCGCTTCGCCGCCTCCTCCAGCCGGACGAGATGCGCGTTCAGCTGCTTTTTATTCAGCCAGCCGGTGCCGTAGATGCGGCTGAGCATGGCGTTCGACTGATCCCCGCGCCAGTATGCGCCCGACACGCGGGTCAGCTTGAACGCGGCCGGATCGAGCTTCCCCGTGCTGGCCAGATGCGGCCCGCGGCACAGGTCGAGCCAGTCCTCGCCCGAATGGTAGACGGTGAGCGCCTCGCCCTCGGGCAGTTCGCCGGCCCATTCGGCCTTGAACGTCTCGCCATGGTCGCGGAACCACGCGATGAGCCGGTCGCGGTCCCATTCCTCGCGGCGGAGCGGCTTGTCCGCCTTGATGATCTCCCGCATCTTTTCCTCGATGACGGGCAGATCCTCATCGGTGAACGGGCCGCGTTCGCCCGGCGCGAAATCATAGTAGAACCCGTCGTCGGTCGACGGGCCGAAGGTGATCTGCGTATCGGGCCAGAGTGCCTGCACCGCCTCGGCCAGGACATGCGCGTAATCGTGACGGGCAAGGTCGAGCGCGTCGGCCTCGTCCTTTGCGGTGACAAGCGCGAGTTGCGCATCGCCGTCGAAGGGCCGCGTGATGTCGCGCAATTCGCCATCGACGCGCGCGGCGATCGCCGCCTTGGCCAGCCCCGGCCCGATGGCGGCGGCAATGTCGGCAGGCGTGCTGCCGGGCGCGACCTCGCGCACCGAACCGTCGGGCAGGCTGATCTTCAAAAGCTCACTCATGACACAGGATCTCTCATTCCGGCCCGTTCGGGTCCGCGTTCGCGATGCCCATGACACAGGCGCGCGGCAACCGAAAGGTGCGGCATCGCAGGGGTAGAATCGAATCGGTCGCGAAACGGATGGGGATGCCGTCCACCCGCAACGCCGGGCGGCGGTATCGCGCCGGCTTTCAGGCCGGGCGGACCGTGCCCGGATGGATCCGGGTGGTAGTCGTAAAAGGTGCAAACATCCGCATGAGGCAAGGGTTTAGCAGCACGGATCGCCGCTGTCATCCGGGATCGAAAAGACAAGCGATCACTTCCTTTTGTAAACCATGCTTGACACCAATTTTGCCGATTGTTAAGTACGCTTTACACAACAGCAAGGGAGCTTGTCCTATGTCACATTGTCCGATCTCGAAAAAGCCGGTGCCGAAACATATCGCCATGGCCTGGGGCCTCGCCGTCATTGTCGTCGCGGTTATCAACATTCTCGACGTGCTGCCCGACTGGGCCACCTTCGCCGCCATTCTGACGCTGCCGTTCTTCACCGTACGCCGTTGCGGGGCGAGCCGCCGGGACGCGCGGCCATGAACCGCGCCGGACGCTTGCGCGACGAATCCCCGCGCGATCCGGCAAGGCCGGGCCTGTGGCTCGGCCTGATGATGGGGTGCATCGGCATCGTGGCCGGCCTTCGGTTCAGCGGCGCGGTCGGGGCGCCTGTCGGTTTCATCCTGCTCGCCCTCAGCTTTACCCTGCTGATCCCCGCGACCCGCGCCATGAACCGCAGCCGCAATTGCACGACGAGCACGGCGGGCCGGCGCTACAACACGGGCATCATGGTCGCCTCGCTCGCCTATGTCGCGGGGCTGGGCATCGCGGTGCGCATCCATGACCAGATGACGCTGAGCCCGTCGGTGATGTTCTTCGTGGCCTTGCTGCCGACCATTCCGACGCTGGCCGTCATCTATGTCATGGGGCGATACGTGGTGGAGGAGCAGGACGAATATCTGCGCCACCGGGCGATACAGGCCTCGCTGATCGGGCTGGGCGCCGTGCTCGCGGTCGGGTCGTTCTGGGGCTTCCTCGAAACCTTCGAACTGGTGCCGCATGTGCCGGGCTGGTGGACCGTTCCCGTCTACGCGATGGGAATGGGCCTTGCGCAATGCTGGATGTCGCTGCGCAATCGCGCCGACGGCGAATCATGAAGAACCGGCTGAAAGTGCTCCGCGCCGAGCGTGACTGGAGCCAGCAGGATCTCGCCGACCGGCTGGAGGTCAGCCGGCAGAGCGTGAACGCGATCGAGAAGGGCCGCTACGACCCGTCCCTGCCGCTGGCCTTTCGCATCGCCGACCTGTTCGCCATGCGGATCGAGGAGATTTTCCTGCGCGAGGCGGATTGAACCCGTGCCGCGCATTGCCAGCCGTGCGGCCCCGCCCTATCCCACACCCATGATCCAGACCGCCGAAAGCGCCCTGCCGCCCGTCCGCCATTTCACCGTGCTGAATGCGGATGACATCGCCTATCGCCACCATCCCGGCGACGGGCCGACGATCGTGTTCCTGCCCGGTTACATGTCTGACATGGAGGGCGGCAAGGCGACCCGCGTGATGGCCGATGCCATGACGAAGGGCCGCGCCTGCCTGCTGCTCGATTACGCAGGATGCGGGCAGAGCGGGGGCGATTTCACCGATGGCACGTTGTCGCGCTGGTGTGCGGAGACGATCGCACTGCTCGACCATGTGGCGGACGGACCGCGCGCGGGTCCGGTGTTGCTCGTCGGCTCGTCGATGGGCGGATGGCTCATGCTGATGATCGCGCGCGCATTGGTGAGCCGCGGCGGCGATGCGGCGGTCGCGGGCATGGTGGGCATCGCCGCCGCGCCCGATTTCACCGACTGGGGTTTCGACGACGCGCAAAAGGCCGCGCTGGCCGCCGGTGAAACCGTGTTCGAGGATAACAATTACGGCTACGATCCGATGCCGACCCATGCGCGGTTCTGGCGCGATGGGCAGGCGCAGCGCATGCTTGGCGACACCATTGCGCTGTCCTGCCGCACCCGCCTGCTCCACGGACAGGACGATCCCGAGGTGCCGGTGGGCATCGCGCTGCGGCTGGCGGAGCGGCTGGAGGGCGGCGATGTCCGCATCACGCTGGTGAAGGGCGGCGATCATCGTCTTTCGCGCGAATCGGATATCGCGCTGCTGCTCGCCACGCTCGACGAACTCGTCGGCTGATACCGCTCGGGACGGCGCCGACACTTGGGGTTCAGCACATGCTCCCTAAATAGGGGGCATGACCATTCTCCCCCTGCTTTCGCCGCTGCTACTTTCGCTGCAGGGCCCGCCCGCCACCAACGCACCCGCCAATCCGCCTCAGGCCATGACGCTGGCCGATGCGCGGCTGTCGGGCTGTCTTGCGCAGGCGCGCAGCGATTCCGCCGCCGCCATTGCCGAGGCGGATCAATGGCGGGCCGAGATCACCGCAGGCTCGCGGGCGCTCCCGCTGCAATGCCTCGGCACCGCCTATGCCAACCGTTCGATGTGGGCCGAGGCCGAGGCCGCCTTTGCCGAGGCCGCCGCCGATCTTGCCGCGCACCCCGCCCCCGATCCGCGCCGCCTGTCCGCGCTTCATGCGCAGGCGGGCAATGCCGCGCTTGCCAGTGGCGATGCGGCCGGCGCGCTCACCCACTTTAACGCAGGGCTTGCCGTGCTTGCCGGGACGGCGGTTCCGGGGCGCGTGGCCGCCGGGCTTCACGTCGACCGCGCCCGCGCGCTCGTCGCCCTGTCGCGCGATGACGACGCGGCGCAGGCGCTCCTTTTCGCGCAGGAAGGCGACCCGCAGGATGCGACGGCCTTTCTCCTCGGCGCGACGCTGGCCCGGCGCACGGGCAGGCTGGCCGATGCCGCGCGCGCCATCGCGGTTGCCGACGCGCTTTCGCCGGGCAATCCGGACATCATGCTCGAAGGCGGGCTGATCGCGGCGCTGGCGGGCGACGACATGACCGCGGCCAGTGCGTGGCGCCGCATCGTCGAAAGCACGCCCGGCAGCGAAACCGCCGCACGCGCGCAATTCTATCTGCAACAGCTCGACGCGATGCGTGCGGACGAACCCGCCGCCGCCGCGACACAGGCGACCTCGCCACAGGCGCCGGATTCCCAGGAGATTGGTCGATGACCGTCCTTTCCGTACTCGATTTCGCATCCATCACCGAAGACGGCAGCGTCGCCCAGTCGCTCGACGACAGCGTGGCGCTTGCGAAAAAGGCAGAGGACGCCGGCTTTCACCGGTTCTGGATGGCGGAGCATCACGCCATGCCCGGCATCGCCAGCGCGGCGGTCTCGGTCTGTCTCGCCCATGTGGGCAAGGCGACCTCGACCATCCGGCTCGGCGCGGGTGGCATCATGCTGCCCAATCACAACCCGTTCGTCATTGCCGAGCAATTCGGCACGCTCGACGCGATCTATCCGGGGCGCATCGATCTCGGGCTGGGCCGCGCGCCGGGGGCCGATGGCCGCATCGCCCGTGCGCTGCGCAAGGATCTCCACAGCAGCGCCGAGGCATTCCCGCAGGATGTCGTCGAATTGCGCGACCTGTTCGAAGGCGACCCGCAGTTACCGTTGCAGGCCACGCCCGGCGCCGGCGCAAAGGTGCAGATGTGGATGCTCGGCAGCAGCCTGTTCGGCGCGCAGCTTGCCGCCATTCTCGGCCTGCCCTACGCCTTTGCCGCGCATTTCGCGCCCGCCGCGCTGGACGAGGCGCTCGCCACCTATCGCGAACGGTTCGAGCCGTCCGAAACGCTCGACCGGCCGCGCGTGATGGTTGCGGTCAATGCCTATGCCGCCGATACGCGGGAGGATGCATTCTATCATGCATCCTCGATGGATCAGTCTTTCGTGGCCTTGCGCACCGGGAACCCCGGACGGCTGCCGAAACCGGTGCGCGGCTACCGCGACGACCTGCCCGCGCAGGCCCATGCCATGTTGCAGGCCACCCGTTCGGTCAGCGCGATCGGCACGCCGGACGAGGTGCGCGTATCACTGCAATCCATCATTCAGCGTACCGGCGCGGACGAGCTGATGCTGTCGGGCTCAACCTATGATCCGCAGGCGCGGCATCGCTCGCTCGACATCATCGCCGGGCTGGCAGGCGACCTGTAACCTTGGGTGTCCGGGGGCGGGCATGCGGCGTTTCGGGACCAACCAACCATGCGTCGCCCTGCCCCCTGATCCCCTTATAGTCGTCGCGGCAGGTTCGCGGGCGCGGGCATGAAAATTATCCCGCACTCTTGCCCCTTTCCCGCCCGCGCCCTAGCAATCGGCACGAATAGGGAGAGAGAGGGCTCTTATGGATCATGCCAATGTCATCATCGTCGGCGGGGGCCATGGCGGCGCCGCGGCGGCGCTCGCGCTGCGTCAGAACGGTTTTGAGGGGACCATCACGCTGATCGGGCGCGAACAGGAACCGCCCTACGAACGGCCGCCCCTGTCGAAGGAATATCTCGCGCGGGAGAAGGAATTCGAACGGCTCTATATCCGTCCGCCGTCCTTCTGGGACGACAAGGACGTGACGCTCATGCTGGGCCGCGAGGTGACCGCGATCGATCCGCAGGCCAAGCGCGTGACCCTCTCCGACGGGAGCGAGATGGGCTACGACCACCTGATCTGGGCGGCGGGCGGCGATGCGCGGCGGCTGTCGTGCGCGGGCGCCGAGCTTGCCGGGGTGCATTCGGTGCGCAATCGCGCCGATGTGGACCGGATGATGGCGGAAATCGACGCGGGCGCGCGCCGTGCGGTGATCATCGGCGGCGGCTATATCGGGCTGGAGGCAGCGGCCGTCCTGCGCAAGCTCGGCGTCGAGGTGGTGCTGCTCGAAATGCTGGACCGCGTGCTGGCGCGCGTCGCGGGCGAGGATCTGTCCCGCTTCTACGAGGAGGAGCATCGCAAGCACGGCGTCGATCTCCGCCTCGAAGCCGCGGTCGATTGCATCGAGGGCGACGGCGAAAAGCTCAACGGCGTGAAAATGGCGGACGGGTCCATCGTGCCCGCCGACATGGTCATCGTCGGCATCGGCATCGTGCCGTGCATCGGCCCGCTCATCGTGGCGGGCGCGGCGGGGGCGAACGGGGTCGAGGTGGACGAATTCTGCCGCACGAGCCTGCCCGACGTCTACGCCATCGGCGATTGCGCCGCGCATGGCAACGATTTCGCCGATGGCGCGGTCATCCGGCTCGAATCGGTGCAGAACGCGAATGACATGGCGACTATCGCGGCCAAAGCGATCTGCGGCGAGGAAAAGCCTTATGAGGCGACGCCGTGGTTCTGGTCGAATCAGTACGATCTGAAACTGCAGACGGTCGGCCTGTCGATGAACCACGATCGTACCGTCCTGCGCGGCGATCCGGCGGACCGCAGCTTTTCCGTGATCTACCTGAAGGACGGGCGGATCATCGCGCTCGATTGCGTGAACAAGATCAAGGATTACGTGCAGGGGCGCAAGCTGGTCGAACGCCGCGCGGTGATCGACCCCGACCTGCTGGCCGACAATGATGTCGCGCTCAAGGAGATGAAGGCGAGCTGAGTTCCTCCCATGCCCAGCGCGCCGCGTCGGCCACCACCGGGTCGGCATCGGCGCGCAGGGCATCGACCTTCGCCAGCAAGGCCGGATCGCCCGAATTTCCCGCCGCGATCAGGCAATTGCGCACGAACCGCCCTCGCCCGATCCGCTTGATCGGAGAGCCGGAAAACAGCGCCCGGAACCCTGTATCGTCAAGGTCGAGCAGCGCATCGAGCGGGGGCGCGGCCAGTTCGGCACGCGGCAGGAAGGCCCGGTTCGCCGCCGCCGCGTCGGCAAAGCTGTTCCACGGACACACGGCGAGACAATCGTCGCAGCCATAGATGCGATTGCCGATGGCCTTGCGAAATTCGGTCGGGATCGGGCCCTTGTGCTCGATGGTGAGATAGGAAATGCAGCGGCGCGCATCGACCGTGCGGGGCGTTGGAAACGCGTCGGTCGGACATGCGTCGAGACAGCGGCGACACGATCCGCAATTGTCGGCATGGGCGGCGTCGGGCGCGAAGGGCAGGTTGGTATAGATCGCGCCGAGGAACAGCCAGCTCCCGTGGCGGCGGCTCACCATGTTGGAATGCTTGCCCTGCCAGCCGATGCCGGCGGCGGCGCCAAGCGGCTTTTCCATGACCGGCGCGGTATCGACGAACACCTTCACCTGCGGGTCCGGGTGCCCGTGTTTCGGTGCCTCCGCTACAAGCCACCGCGCCAGCCGTTTCAGCGCCTTTTTCACCGTGTCGTGATAATCGCGCCCCTGGGCATAGACCGAGATCCGCCCGGTATCGCCCGCGTCCGCTAGCGCGAGCGGATCGTGCGCGGGCGCGTAGCTCATCCCGAGTGCGATGACCCGGCGCGCCTCCGGCCACAAGGCTTGCGGGTCGGCGCGTTGTTCGCGGCGTTCCTCCATCCAGGCCATCGTCGCGTGATGCCCCTCGGCGAGCCATTGCGCGAAACGGGCGCTGCGTTCGGGATTGGCGGCGGCATCGGCGATTCCGACGCTGGCAAACCCTTCCTCCGCCGCCTGCGCCAGCAATCGCGTGCGCAGATCGGCGAGCGTGTCGTTTGGAGGAGGCTTGGCGGGCTCGGTCATGCGGCCCTCTATGCCGCAATGACGCTGGCGGCGCGACCCCGCAAGACTGCCTCGGTGCGGAAGGTTCATGGCCGGGTCAGCCGCCGTGCCCTATATTCGACAAATGAAAAACAGTTCACGACGCAGCGTTCTTTCCTGGCTTTCGGCCTGTGCGGTGGCCCCGTTCGTATCGGCATGCGGGGGCGGCCCGGCCCAGGCGAAGGATTTCCCCGTGTCGATGAGCGAGGACCGCTGGCGCGCGAAGCTGTCCGCCTCGGAATTCCGCATCCTGCGCAAGGCGGGGACGGAGGGGCCCTATTCCTCGCCGCTGAACGCGGAGAAGCGCGCCGGCACCTATATTTGCGCAGGGTGCGACAATCGCCTGTTCTCGAGCGAGACGAAATTCGAAAGCGGCACCGGTTGGCCGAGCTTCTATCGTCCGCTGCCGGGCGGGGTGGGAACGTCCACCGATTACAAGATCGGCATGCCCCGGACCGAAGTGCATTGCGCTCGGTGCGGCGGGCATCTCGGCCATGTCTTCAACGACGGGCCCAAGCCGACCGGCAAGCGTTATTGCATGAACGGCGCGGCGATGGATTTCCGCCCGGCATGATGCGGCGCGAAATTTGCAACCTTTGCCGCCGCCGATCCACTTACCCATTCGACAAGCGTGAATTGGCCGTATAGGACAGGGGGATGACTGCCGAACCGGCCACGCCTCTTCTCGATACCGTCGACACGCCTGCTGACCTGCGCAAGCTCAAGCCTGCGCAAATGCGCCAACTCGCCGATGAGCTGCGGAGCGAGATGATTGCCGCAGTGGGCCAGACCGGCGGGCATCTGGGCTCCGGGCTCGGCGTGGTCGAGCTTACCGCGGCGATCCATTATGTGTTCGACACGCCGCGCGACCGGCTGATCTTCGATGTCGGGCATCAGGCCTATCCGCACAAGATCCTGACCGGGCGCCGGGATCGCATCCGCACCCTGCGTCAGGGCGGCGGGTTGTCCGGATTTACCAAGCGCAGCGAGAGCGAATACGACCCGTTCGGCGCCGCGCATTCGAGCACGTCGATCTCCGCCGCGCTGGGCTTTGCCACCGCGAACAGGATTTCGGGCGCGCCGGGCAAGGCGATCGCCGTCATCGGCGATGGCGCGATGAGCGCGGGCATGGCCTACGAGGCGATGAACAATGCGGAGGCGGCGGGCAATCGCCTGGTCGTCATCCTCAACGACAATGACATGTCCATCGCACCACCCGTCGGCGGCTTGTCGAGCTATCTGGCCCGGCTGGTGTCGAGCGGGCGCTTCCTCGGCTTTCGCGAACTGGCGCGCCGGTTCGCGCGCAAATTGCCCCGCCCATTGCAGAACGCGGCGCGCAAGACCGACGAATACGCGCGCGGCATGGCGATGGGCGGCACATTGTTCGAGGAGCTGGGCTTCTATTACGTCGGGCCGATCGACGGGCACGACATGGACGCGCTCATCCCCGTGCTCGAAAACGTGCGCGACGCGGGCGAGGGGCCGTGCCTCGTCCATGTCGTCACGCAGAAGGGCAAGGGATACGGCCCGGCCGAAAAATCCGCCGACAAATACCACGGCGTGCAGAAATTCGACGTCGTCACCGGCGAACAGAAGAAATCCGCCGGCGGTCCGCCCAGCTATACCAACATCTTTGCCAAGGCGCTGATCGCCGAGGCGGAGAGCGACAACCGCATCTGCGCCATCACCGCCGCGATGCCGTCGGGCACCGGGCTGGACAAGTTCGCGGAGAAATTTCCCGAGCGCAGCTTTGACGTGGGCATCGCCGAGCAGCATGCGGTGACCTTCGCCGCGGGCCTCGCGGCGCAGGGGATGCGCCCGTTCTGCGCGATCTATTCGACCTTCCTGCAACGCGCCTACGACCAGGTCGTGCACGATGTCGCGATACAGAATCTGCCGGTGCGCTTTGCCATCGACCGGGCGGGACTCGTCGGGGCGGACGGGGCGACCCATGCGGGCAGCTTCGACGTGACCTATCTCGCCTCGCTCCCCAACATGGTGGTGATGGCCGCCGCGGACGAGGTCGAACTGACCCACATGGTTCACACCGCCGCGCAATATGACGACGGGCCGATCGCCTTTCGCTATCCGCGCGGTTCGGGCGTGGGGCTGGACCTGCCCGAGGTGCCGGAGCGGCTCGAAATCGGGAAGGGTCGCATCGTGCGCGAAGGGTCGAAGGTCGCGATCCTGTCGCTGGGCACCCGTCTCGGTGAAGCGCGCAAGGCGGCGGACGAGCTGGAAGCGAAGGGGCTTTCGACCACCATCGCCGACATGCGCTTTGCCAAGCCGCTGGACGAGGATCTCATCCGCAAGCTGATCGCCTCCCACGAAGTGGTCGTCACGGTCGAGGAAGGCAGCATTGGCGGGCTGGGCGCGCATGTGCTCACCATGGCGAGCGACGAGGGGCTGACCGATGGCGGGCTGAAGATCCGGACGATGCGCCTGCCCGACGCGTTCCTCGACCATGATGCGCCGGACAGGCAGTATGACATCGCCGGGCTGAACGCGCCGCAGATCGTCGACACGGTGCTGAAGGCGCTGCGCCACAACAGCGCCGGCATCGCGGAAGCCAGCGCGTAGGCGGCCCTCTCCCGCGTTAAAGCGAGAGCATTACGGCCGCCTCATAACCAGCGCCATAGCCCGGCGGGAATCCCGCCGATCGGCCCGTGCGCCCAGGTAATCGCGAGCCAGAGCACCGCCGCCCCCGCCCAGAACGGCCAGCGCACCGAACCCAGCCGCGATAGCCGGGGCCAGAAGGTCGTGCGCGCGCGCCAAGCCGCCCATGTCTTGCCCATGTGGCGCGCCTTGCGCCCGTCCTGAAGCGCGGAGCCGGCGAGGGCGAGAAACCCGAGTGCGCCCGCAAGGACAAGCGTGCGCGGATTGGGCGCGACCACGATATGCGCCGCGGCCCACAGGGCGATGCCCCACATCATCGGGTGGCGCGTGACGGCAAAGATGCCGGTCGCCTCGCGCGCCTGCGCCACGGCTTCCGCCTCCGGGTGCGGGAGGGCCGGATTGCGCACCACGCTGCCGAGGAGGAAGACCAGCGCCAGCAGCGTCAGGACGCTTCCCGCAAGCCAGCTCGCGATATGCCATCCGTCCCACAGCATCGGCGCGGCGGGCGCATGACGGAACGCGCGCACCATCCAGCCCAGCGTGACGAGCGCGATGAGCGAGTAGGCGATGGCAAAGCCGCGCTCCCCCAGCCACCCGGCCACAAGCGGGCGGAGCGGGCCGGAGAGCAGGATATGCGTGCCCACGAACACGATCGCGGCGGAGAGCAGGAGGGAAATATCGGTCATGGCCGGTCCTTGTAGCAAAACGCCCCCCGGCGCGCGGGGCGGCGGGGGGCGTCGTGTTACGGCATGGCGGCCGGGCCTAGCTGGGCCGGGTTTCGGGGTGAACCCCGGCGGCCTGCTGCTCGCCGACTTCGGCCTGACCCAGAAGGTCGTCGCCGACATTGTTATCGGCCAGCGTGTCGAGGTGCATCAGCTTCTTGATCAGCGGCGAAATCACCAGCACGACCACGCCGACGCCGATGGAGATCCAGCCGATCTGGCTGTAGACGCCCATCACCGTTTCGCGCGCCGCACCTTCGCCGCTCGCCGCCTCGGACCCGGTCGCCGCCGCGATCAGGCCGGCCACGAAATTGCCGGTCGCCGATGCGAAGAACCAGGTCCCCATGATGAGCGAGGCCATGTGCGCTGGGGCCAGCCGGTTCATCGCCGACAGACCGACCGGCGACAGGCAAAGCTCACCCGTGGTGTGCAGCAGGTAGATGAGGAAGATGAACAGGACCGGCACCAGTGCCGGCCCCGCCGCCGCCGCACCCGCGACCAGCACGAGGAAACCCGCGCCCAGCTGCAACAGCGCCAGGCCGAACTTCGCCGGGGCCGAAGGTTCGAGCCCCTTGCGCCCGAGCAGCGTCCACAGCCCTGCGAACACCGGGCCGAGCAGCACGATATAGATCGCGTTGATCGACTGGAACATGGAGGCCGGAACGCCGCCGCGATCGACATGGCGGTCGGTGAACAGGTTGAGCGAGGAGCCCGCCTGCTCGAACAGGGCCCAGAACAGGATCGACCCGATGATGAGGAACATCGCGGCAAAGATCCTTTCGCGGTCGTGCCGCTCCAGCTTCGTCACCGCCACGATCAGCACGTAGCCCACGAGGATGACGCCCGCCACCATGAGCAGCCAGCCGACCATTTCCTGATACTGGATCAGCGCCCACAGGACCGCGATGCCCGCGACCGAAACGGCGTAGATGGTGAGCTCGCGCGCCTTCGACAGGGCGATCGGCGGTTCGCCGCGGCCCAGCAGCAGGGGGCGGAAAATGGTGAACACGATGAGGCCGGCCAGCATGCCGACACCCGCCGCGCCAAAGCCATAGGCCCAGCCATAGGTCTGCCCGAGATAGCCGCAGAGCAGCGAACCGAACGCTGCGCCGAGGTTAATGCCGACGTAGAAGATCGTGTACGCGCCATCGCGGCGCACGTCGGTGCGGGGGTACAGCTGCCCCACCATGACCGAGATGTTCGCCTTCAGAAAGCCGGTGCCCATGATGATGAAGCTGAGCGCGAGCCAGAAGATGTTGATCGTCGCATCGTCCTGGCCGCCGGTCCCCTCGAATGCCATCAGGAAATGCCCGAAGGTCAGCAGCATCGCCCCGAACGCGGTCGCCTTGCGCTGCCCGATATATTTGTCGGCGAGATAGCCGCCCAGAACCGGGGTGATGTAGACGAGCGCGGTATAGGCGCCGTAGATGACGCCGGACTGGCTGTCGGAAAAGAGCCAGTGCTGGGTCAGGTAGAAAATGAGCAGGGCGCGCATTCCGTAATAGGAAAAACGCTCCCACATCTCGGCGAAGAACAGCACGAAAAGGCCTTTGGGATGGCCGAGAAACGTGCCGGCTGCGTCGCCGTCCTGCGCGTATTGGGTCGCCATGAGCGATCGATCCCCCGATTATATTTTCACAAGCGCGCGACCCTAAAGCATATTGCGTTGATGTGAAGCGCATTTGTTTCGTCCGAAACCGGGTTGATCGCGAAGCCGCAGCGCACGAAGCGTCACCTGCGCAATTGACCGACTCGCTGTGTTATGGCACTATACCACCATGCCCGATCGAGCCGCCACGACCGCAAACCGCCCCGCCGGTACCCGGTCCGTGGCGCCCTTGCCGGGTGCGGGGGCCGGCATGGCAAAGCCTGTTTACATGCGCCTGCGCGAAATCATCGCGGCCGCCATTATCGACGGGACGTTCTGCGAGGGGGAGATGCTGCCATCGGTGCGCGCTTTCGCCGCGGATCAGGGCGCCAACCCGCTCACCGTCGCCAAGGCCTATCAGCAGTTTCAGGACGACGGCCTGATCGAGGTGCAGCGCGGCATCGGTATTCGCGTGCTCGAAGGCGCGCGGCAACGGTTGAAGCAGGCCGAACGCCGTCAGTTCCTGAACACCGAATGGCCGGATATCGCCGCGCGGATGCGGTTGCTCGACATCGATATTGCGGATCTTACCGCATCCGACGCCTTTGCGGATTGATATTGCCGGATCTATGGAAGTAAGGGCATTTCTGTTCTAGGTAGAAATCCCTAGGAGCAGGACATTCAGGATCTTTCGATCCATTCGCCATGGTGGGGGGGCTCCACGTGCCATGACACAAATCGAATCTCGCGGGTCGCGCACAAACCATACCCAAGGAATACGATGATACGGTCCGAACTTGTTCAAGAACTAAGCGCCGAGAATCCGGAGCTTCGTCCCGACGAAGTCGATGCGATCGTGACCGTGTTCTTCGACGCCATCAGCGATCAGCTGGCCAAGGACGGGCGGGTCGAACTGCGCGGGTTCGGCGCCTTCTCCACGCGGCAGCGCGAGGGCCGCACGGGGCGCAATCCGCGCACCGGCGAAGCGGTGGACGTGCCGGCGAAGCGGGTCCCCTATTTCAAGCCGGGCAAGGAAATGCGCGAGCGTCTCAACGACGCCGATTGACGCGGGCCAGACCCCGGAATTGCCGTAGGGCGCGCGTGTTCCCGATGATCCGGCCTCGCCCGTTGTCCGCGAAAAGAGCCCGATACACGCATCCGAAGTCGCCGATTGCGGCGCGGCTGGCGGGCGGCTAACACGGGGCGCGCAGCGTGCGGGCGTGGCGGAATGGTAGACGCCGGGGACTTAAAATCCCCTGAGCTTTGCTCGTGCGGGTTCGAGTCCCGCCGCCCGCACCATGTGCATCCAGGACCCGGTTCCGGACCGATCTTTAGGATTTGCAAACGCCTCCTTAACCAATTCCCCTTACCCCCGATGGAGGATGGGTTTCGCTCTTCGGTGCGATGAGCCTGTCGACCGGGGCGCGAACAGGGGCAATGCGAAACCATGCAGCAGACGAACAGCTTTACCCGGCCCGCCCCCTTCGACGGCGGCGGGGACGGCCGGACCACGATCATCCGCTTTGCCAAGCTTGTTGGTGAGGGCGGCGAATTTCCCTGCGTCCTGCGCGAAGTGGGGAGGACCGGCTTCGGGTGCGGCTGTTCGGGCCCTTGCCGATGCGCGTATCGCCGATGGAACTGGCGTTCGGCGACGGGGAGACGATCGCCGTCATGCTGATCTGGCAACGCGGGACCGAAGCGGGGTTTCGCCTTTGCTAGCAGGCCGACCGGCAGAGGTTGCTGTGTCCGCAGGGGCCTTATGAAAAACGTGCGATCCGCGTCGCCGTCGCGGTTCCGAGCCATGTCCATGCGCTCAGCGGGACGCACGATGTTACCATCCGCAATCTCTCGCACGAGGGGGCCTGCATCCTATGCGCCGCCCATTTCGCGATCGATCAGCGGCTCAAACTCGCCATTCCCGAACTGGGCGATGTCGTCGCGACCGTACGCTGGAGCAAACAAAGGGAATATGGCCTCGCCTTCGTGGAGACTTTCCGTTTCGAGGCGATGGCGCGCGCCGTGCGCGTGATGCAACAACAGGCAGGCGGAGACGCGGGCGAAAATTACGGCGAAGACGCGTAGCGCCTAGTTACAGGCCGCGCAGGTCCCGCGCAGCTCGACAACCGGGCGCACATCGGAAAAACCCGCCTTGTCCGCCGCCTCGCGAAGCGAATGAGTCAGCCGGTCGTCATCGACATGCTCGGCCCGCCCGCAATGATCGCAGATCAGGAAGATGCAATCGTGCCGGCAACCGGGATGGCTGTTCACCAGATAGGCATTGGCGCTTTCAATCCGATTCGCCAGATTGGTTCGTACGAACAGGTCGAGAATGCGATACACGCTATTGGCCGCGACGCGCCGCCCCTCCGATGCGGAGAGTGTTTCCGCGATGTCGTAAGCCGATGCCGGCGCATCGCGATTCGCCAGCGCGTCGAACACCCGCGCGCGCATGTCGGTCCATTGTTCGCCCGCGTCGGTCAGCACGCCGCGCGCCTCGGTCACGAGGGCGGTTCCATGGTGTTCGACATGCGCGTGGGAGGAGCAGGACATGCCCTTCATATAGGTGGCCCGGCGCGCGCTGGCAAATGGGACGCCGTTATCCGGTGACGAAGCGCGCCCGGTAATCGTCGGGGTACATCGCCTTCAGATTGCGCACTTTCGGCGCATCCCACCGCACGATATAGCCGTGGCGCGGGTTCTTGAGCGCGAAATCCTGATGATAGGTTTCGGCCGGGTAGAAGGTCTGCATCCGTTCCAGACGCGTCACGATGGGACGGTCCCACAGCCCCGCCTCATCGAGCTGCGCGATATAGCCGCGGGCGATCTTGGCCTGGTGGCGGCTCGTCGGGACGATGGCGCTGCGATATTGCGGGCCGCGGTCGGGGCCCTGCCGGTTGAGAAGCGTCGGATCCGCCACCACCGAGAAATAGATGCGCAGCAATTCGTCGTAGCGCACGACGGATGGGTCATAGGTCACCTTGACCGCCTCGGCATGGCGCGTGCCGCCTGCGCTGACCGTGCGGTAATCTGCCTCGGCCTTCGTCCCGCCGTGATAGCCGGAGACCGCGCTTTTCACGCCGTTCACATGGCTGAACACCGCCTCCACGCCCCAGAAACAGCCGCCGGCAAAGATAGCCGTCTGCGTGCCGTGCTCGCTCGCCGGGGCGGTTGCGGCCGGGGCATTCACCGGTTCCTCCGCCGCCATCGCCGGGGTCATGCATGACGCCAGCACGGCGGCCGACATGCCGAGCGCGACATTGCGTGCCCAAGCCATCATGACGCCACCATCGCCGCGACGGGCGCAATGAAGGCATGGCCGTTGATGAAGGACAGCACGCCCGCGCCGAGGCCGAAGCCGAGCGCGAGGCGGGACACAAGGGCGGTATCGGACAGGGAAGGGTTTTCGGTTTTCATGGCGACCCTTATACACAGGTCGCCATGAGCGCGCGCTGAACGCCGTTCGTGCGCTAACCCCTTCGTATCAATGGCGAAAATGCCGCATCCCGGTGAATACCATGGCGAGGCCGGCCTCGTCCGCAGCGGCGATTACCTCGTCGTCGCGAATCGAGCCGCCGGGCTGAATCACCGCGGTGGCCCCAGCCTCCGACGCGGCGAGAAGCCCGTCGGCAAAGGGGAAGAACGCATCCGACGCCACCGCGCTGCCGACCGTCTTCGCCTCGGTCCAGCCGTAGGTTTCGGCGGCCTCGGCGGCTTTCATCGCGGCGATGCGCGCGCTGTCGCGGCGGTTCATCTGTCCCGCGCCGATGCCGGCGGTCTGCCCGTCCTTGGCATAGACGATGGCGTTCGACTTGACGTGCCGGGCGACCGTCCATGCGAACAGGCAATCCTTCAACTCCGCATCGGTCGGCGCGCGCTTCGTCACGACTTTCAGGTCGGCCGGGCTGATATGGGCGGCGTCGCGATCCTGCACCAGCAATCCGCCCGCGATCACGACCTGCGTCACGCCGGCGCGGCGCGCATCGGGCAGGCCGTCGGTGAGGAGCAGGCGCAGGTTCTTCTTTTTCGCGAACACGGCGCGGGCATCGTCATCGGCGCCGGGGGCCACGACCACCTCGGTAAAGATCTTCGCGATACGCTCCGCCGTCGCGCCGTCGAGCGGGCGATTGACCGCGACGATCCCGCCGAATGCCGAAACCGAATCGCACGCCAGCGCCCGTTCCCACGCCTCGGCCAGCGTATCGGCGGTGGCGACACCGCACGGGTTGGCATGCTTCACGATCACGACGGTCGGCGGGCCGCCCGCAAATTCCGCCACCAGTTCGAGCGCCGCATTGGCATCGTTGTAATTGTTGTAGGACAAGGCCTTGCCCTGCACCTGCTCGGCCTGCGGCAGGCCGGCGACATGCGGCCCCTCCGGCACATACAGCGCGGCCTTCTGATGCGGGTTTTCGCCATAGCGGAGCGAGGTGACGAGCCGGCTCGCCATCGCGCGGCGGGGGGGAAAGCGTTCCTCCTGATCGACATAGGCGAACCACTGGCTGATCGCGGCGTCATAGGCGGCGGTGGCGGCGAACGCCTTGGCCGCCATGCGCTTGCGGAACGACAGCTTCGTGCCGCCCGCATCGATCTGGTTCAGCAATTCATCGTAATCGGCAGGATCGGTGAGCATCGCGACATAGGCATGGTTCTTCGCCGCGGAACGCACCATCGACGGGCCGCCGATGTCGATATTCTCGATCACCGTGTCGCGGTCCGCCCCGCTCTTCACCGTTTCGGCAAAGGGGTAGAGATTGACGACGACGAGATCGATGGCGCCGATGCCGTGCTCTTCCATCGCGGCGGCATGGTCGGGATTGTCACGCACGGCGAGCAATCCGCCATGCACCATCGGGTGCAATGTCTTGACCCGCCCGTCCATCATTTCGGGAAAGCCGGTGATGTCGGACACGTCCTTCACGGTCAGTCCGGCCTCGCGCAGCGTGCGCGCGGTGCCGCCCGTCGACACCAGCTCCACCCCCCGCTCGGCAAGCGCCTGGCCAAGATCGGCGAGGCCCGTCTTGTCCGATACGGACAGGAGAGCACGGCGGACGGGGACGAGATCGGTCATGGGGCTTGCGGTTCCTCTGGCGTCGGGAGGGGGGTCACGGTGCGCCCATAAACCCCGCCGCCCACAGGTCAAGCACCCGGTCGCGCGGGGCGCGGCTTTGACCTGTGGGCCGCGTTCACTTCATCCGTTCAAAGCTCCAGCGGATCGCACCGCCCTTGCCATCGACGGTTTCGGACAGGACGAGCTGCTGCACGTTCTGTGGACGGCCCTCGGCATCGACCCAGAGGCTTTCCTCCACCGCAACCGGCACGTCCGGACTGTGAAAGCGCCAGAAGCTGCCGTCGGCCAGCGCCAATGTCATGCCCCCGCCGTGCAGCGCATGGTCGACCCCGACGCCGGGGCCGAGGTGAAAGCGGATGTCGAACGGGTGCGTGCCCTTGCGCGCGCGGCGGTTTTTCGGCGTCAGTATGTCGATGCCTTCGAACAGGAGCCCGGTCTTCGCCAGCGACAATTGCCGTTCGTGGACCAGCCCCCACCGCGCGAGATAGCCGTCGTGGATGCCGCACATCGCCTCGCCCGCCTCGGCGCGGTCGCGTTCGAGCTGCACCTCGCGCACGCCGGCGCCCATGGTGCCGTCCTCGCGCAGTTCGGTCGAATCGGCATCGTGAAGGACAAGCGTCGAATGCGCGGCGGTGGAGCGCAGCCCGTCGCGAATGCGCATCGGCACCGCTCCGCCCGCGACCGCAGCGCCGCCGCAATTGACGACGATACGCTGGTCACGGTGGCTGAATTCGATGGCGAGGGTGGAGGCGCAGGCCGCCGCCGTTTCCTGCCCATGCCCCGTCCGCCCGGCGGGCGGCGGCGCGCTGTCGAACTGCACCACGGCCTGTCCGGCGGCCATGCGCTGATACCCCCAGGGTCCGGCATCGCGCAGCGGCCGGTTGCGCAGGTTCGCGGCATTGAGCAGCTGTCCGATGCGGCCGGCCGCGACCGGGAGCGCGCCCTGCCAGCTGCCGAGCGAACCGTCGGCATGGGTGAGCGCGAGCAGCGCGCGCATCATCATGGTGAGGAACGCCTCCATCTGCGGCGGCGGTTCCATCCGGCACGCGCGATAGCAGGCCATCACGCGCAGCAGCAGGACGATCGTTTCCAGCTGATCGGTGGGGCGGCGCGACAGTCTGCCGCCATCCTCGCCCACCGCGTCGCCCAGCGCGGAAATCAACCCCGCCTCGGCATAAAGCCGGCGCGGCTTGCCTTCGGGCAGGAGCAGGCCCGCCGCGGTCAGCCCGGCCCAGGCGGGAATGGCATCGGCCGCAGGCAGCGAGCGGCCCGTCTGCCGGTCGAGCCACGACGCCGTCGCCGCGACATGGCGCAGCAGGCTGGCGCGGAACATCTTGTCCCCGCCCGACAGCAGCAGCGGCGCATGCACGAGCCAGTTCATCAGCCGGTGCCCCGTATCCGCCACGCCCCATGCCGGCGTTTCGCCGATTTCGTGATGGACCAGCAGCCAGCGGCGCAGGATCTCCTCCGCCACCTCGGTAATGCGGTCGCGCGGGCCCGCCGCCTCCAGGTCGGGCAACCACGCGAAACGATGGACGTAGGACGCGGCCAGCGGCGTCAACGTGCGCCCGGTAAACCCGTCGATGGCAACGCGCTTGCCCGCGACGAGGAAATGCCCGGCACGAAGCGCCATGCCCGCGGCGCGTTCGCCCGGCACCGGTTCCGCCACCGTGGCGAGCAGGCGCAGCCGCGCGGGTTTACGAAACGGGTGGGTCAGCGTGCGGGCCGACACCCCCTGCGCATAGGCGAAACGGATGGCCCGGTCGATCGCGCCGAGCTGCGGCGGACGCAGATCGGGCAGCGCCGGTTCCCCCCGCATGTCGCGCGGCGCGGCCTGCGCCGGGGCATGCTCGGTATCGTGGGGCGCGAAATGGGCGGGTGCGCGTTCGTCCTGCGTCACGCGCGCGGCCCGTGGGTCGGGGCGCCGGTCCGCTCCGCCGGACAGCGACGGACGATCCTCACCCGCGGTGCGCACCGGATCGTTGGGGTCGCCACCGGTCCACACCTTACCCATGATTCTTGAGCGCCGCGATATTCGCCGCGTAGTGATCGGCCCCGCCCTTGAAAGTGGCGGACCCGGCGACGAGCACGTCCGCGCCGGCATCGACGCATTGGCGCGCGGTTTCGGCATTGACGCCGCCGTCAACCTCCAGCCTGATGTCGCGGCCCGATTTATCAATCATGCGGCGCACCGCCTCGATCTTCTTCAATTGCGAGGCGATGAAGCTCTGCCCCCCGAATCCGGGATTAACGCTCATCACCAGGACGAGGTCGATCTCGTCGATGAGATAGTCGAGCATTTTCGCCGGCGTCGCGGGATTGAGCGAAATGCCCGCTTTCTTGTCCAGCGCCTTGATCGCCTGCACCGTGCGGTGGGTGTGCGGCCCGGCTTCGGGATGGACGGTGATGATGTCGGCGCCGGCCTCGGCAAACGCTTCGAGATAGGCGTCCACCGGACTGATCATCAGATGCACGTCGAAGGGTTTGTCGCTGTGCGGGCGCAACGCCTTTACCACGGCGGGCCCGATGGTGATGTTGGGCACGAAATGCCCGTCCATCACGTCAACATGGATCCAGTCGGCACCGGCGGCGTCGATGGCGCGCACCTCCTCGCCCAGGCGGGCGAAATCGGCGGACAGAATCGACGGAGAAATCAAGGGAATCGGCATGGCCTGCCCTTACTCCCCCACCGCCGAAACGCACAAGCGGGATCGTCGCGTTTTGAACACGGTTCGCGCCGCGTGCAGGGCGTCCGGTCGCAGCGCATCGCCGAACCCGTCCCTTGCCTCATGTCCCGCTTGCCTCGTGCCGCCGGGACGGATAGCGCATCGGCCATGGCAGGATCGGGTTCGCAAGGTCGGGGACAGCGCGCCGCCGCGCTGATGCGGCGGGAGACGCGCGTTTGCCGCGGCCCCGTCCCCGACGCCATCGGCGGCGAGCGCGTCGCGGACGGGCAATGGGTGCTGATCGGGGAGGAGTTCCTGCTCCGCGCGGGCGGCTGCACGATCTATTACCGCACGGGCCACGGCATTCGAGTCGATGTCGCGACCGCCGACGCCGAGCGCAGGCTCGACCTCTATCTTTCGGGCACCACCCATGCGGCGGTCGCGTGCATGAACGGGCTGTATCCGGTGCATGCCTCCGCCGTCGTGGTCGGCGCGCTGACCGCGAAGGCGGCGATCGTGCGGCTGGCAAGCGGCTTTGCCGACGCGGGCGTGCCGATGGTGGCGCTGAAAGGTGCGCAGCTCGCCTTCTTCGACTATCCGAACGAGGCTCTGCGCCCGATGCGCGATGTCGACATACTGGTCGCGCCCGACGACCTGCCGGCGGCATTGTCGGTCATGGGCGCGCTGGGCTGCGTCATTCCCGACGATCGGGACGCGGCCATCGCGCGCGCTGCGGGAAAAACGTGTCGATCCCATCTATTTCCCCGCCTTCGACCGCCATATCGAACTGCACCACCGCATCATGGAGCCGCAAAAGCCGCGCGGCCCCTTCGTGCCCCATATCGCGACCGAGAACATTCTCGCCGAGGCGCGGACCCGGATGATGAGCGGGCAGGCGGTCCGCTACCCCAGCGCGCAGCACATGCTCGCCCATCAGGTCGTGCATGCCGCCTATAATCATCGTTTCGATTGCGGTCCGCTTGCCCTGTCGGATATCGCGATGCTCTGCCGGGACAGCACGATCGACTGGGCCGAATTCACCGCCCGTGCGCAGGAGGCCGGCTACGAATCCGGCGCGATGCTCGTTCTTGCGCTGGCCGAACGCTATTTCGGAACAATTCCGGGCAGAGATGCCGCCGCCACCGTGCCGGACGACGTGATGGCATGGGGCGAGAACCTGATCCTTCAGGATTTCGAAACGCGCGATCAGGTGAAGCTCGCGGTCGAGGCGGCGCACGGCGGCGGCATGGTTTCGACCATGTTCGAACGGTTGAGCGCCGGTTTCGCGGAGCCTGCTCCCGAAGGGCGGCTGTGCTGGCTCGGCAATCGCGCGATCCGCACCATCGCGCAGGCCAGCACCTCGCGCGCCCGGTCCGAGGCGCAGGCCGGCGGCGATCTCGCGCGGTGGCTTTCCGATAGCGACGAAAATGGCGAAAAGGCGAGCCGCCCCGATCCTTGATGACCGACATCACCGGGCCGGTCTTGCGCAGCCGCGCGGGGCCACCCAAATTCAGGACCTATTCACCGTGTAACCGCCATTACGGCAACAAGGATCGAGCCGTCTTCGAACACGGCCATGCGATCCATTGCGTTTCTGCCTTTCGAAAAACCTTGCGTCGCGCAGGGTCGCAGCCCAGCTTTTGCCGACGCATCATGGAATCAGGACTGACCGGACATTATGACCGAGACGATGAAAACCAAGTTTAGCCAATGGGGCAAGGCAGCCGTGGCCGCGGCGGCCGTCGGTGTCGGCGGCCTCGCGCTGGGCGCCGCACCGGCCCATGCCGCCCCCGCCGGATGCAACGGCGATACCAGCGGGAAAAGCTGGATCTATGTCGAGGTGGCGGGCGTCAAGAATTCGAACGGCTATGTCACGCTGACGCTGTATGACGACGATCGGAGCAAGTTTCTGGCAAGTGGCGGGTCGCGCGATGTCGAACGCATCCCGGCGCAGGCGGGCACGACGAAGGCCTGTCTCAAGCTGCCCTCGAACGGGGTGTGGGCGATCGCGGTCTATCACGACGAGAACGCGAACCGGAAAATCGACCGCAGCACGTTCGGCCTGCCAACCGAAGGGTTCGGCTTTACAAATAATCCCAGCACGGTGGCCGGTCTGCCCGCCTTCCGCTCGGTACGGCTGAACGTGGCCAAGCCGGGGCTCGCGACGCGCATCAACATGCGCTACCCGTGATGGACGGCGAGCCCTGACCCGATCAGGCTGGAGTTGCCCCGCCCGCCCCCGTGGCCGGCGGGGCTTTTCATGCGCTCAGGCTGCTTCGTCCTGTTCCAGCAAGCCTCGCAGCGATTTGAGGGCGGCGGCCTTGATCTGATGCACGCGGGGGACCGATACCTCCAGCACGGCGGCGATCTCGGTCAGGTTCAACTCCTCGGTGAAATAGAGCTGCAGGACGAGCTGCTGCCGTTCGGGCAACTGGGTGATTGCCACGATCAGCGCGCTGCGGTCCTGCGCGCCCGAAAGGAGGTCGAAGGCATCGGGCGTATCGTCGGCGAACCGCGCATCGCCATCGTCGTAATCCGCATCGAGCGAGGTCAGCCGCACCGGCATCTCGTCCGCCCCGTGCCCGCCCGGCATATGGTCGAGCGCGGCGTTCAACTCGCCCCGCTCCGGTTCGCGACCCAGCTCGCCGGTGAGCTTCTGCCGCATCTCCTCGCGCTGCCGGCGGCGGCGTACCGCCCCGCGCGAATCGGGAAGCGTGCGGCGGATCGCATCGAACATCGCGCCGCGCACCCGGATACGGGCATAGGCAGCAAAGCCATCCTCCGTCGGCCCGTCATGGCGGCGCGCACATTCGGTGAGCGCAACCATCCCGGCCTGCACCAGATCGTCGATTTCGAGACCGGCCCGCCCCGACCCGTTGATGTGCCAGGCGGCGCGATGCACCATGGGAAGGAACCGGCGTATCCGGTCCTCGGCCCCGTCGCGTGCGCCATAGGCGCTGGCGGCGCGGAACTGTCGATGATCCAACTTCATGCTGCAACCTCCTCTTGACGCGCGTTTTGCGGTTCGGCCTGTTCCTCTTCGGCGCCGATGACGGCGATGACCTCGACCGCCTGCGAACTCGGCAATTCGGCCAGCGCCATCACAATACAGTCCGGCGCCCGCGCACGGACCAGCGAGGCGAGCGCGCGGCGGGCCGGCGGCTGCACCACGAGTGCGGGCGTATTGGCGGGGGTGTCGCGCCGCGCGAGATCGGCGCTGATCTGGGCGAGGCGTTCGCCGATCATGCTGGCCAGATCGGGCTCGATGATCGGTTGCCCGGTGGCGGGGTCGCGCATGCCTTGCAAAATCGCGCTTTCCAGCCGCGCATCCAGCGTCACCACCGGCAACACCTCGCCAAAGGGACAGATCTTGCCCACGATCCAGCCGCCCATGTCGATCCGCACCCGGTCGATCAGCGCCTCGAAATCCTGCGTCTGCTGCAAAGCAAGTGCGAGCGACGACAGCACCGGAAGCGGATGCGCCAGCGATATGCCGTCGGCAAGCAGCGCCCGCAGCACGCGGGTCAGTTTCGACAGGGAAAGCGGATCGGGATGGATCGCCTCGACGAGGCCCGGCGAATCCTCCTTCACCGTGTCGAGCAGCGCGCGCACCTCCTCAGGCCCGAGCAGGGCATCGGGGCGCCGCGACAGCAGTTGATCGAGATGGGTGGCGATCACGGTGGACGGATCGACGGTCAGGAACCCTTCGGCGGTGGCATGGTCGCGCTCGCTCTCCTCGATCCAGAGCGCGGGACAGCCAAAGCTCGGATCGAAAGTGGGTTCCCCCTCGATCGCGTGGCCTTGCCGCACGTCGCCGATGTCGATGGCGAGAACGCGGCCGTTGCGGATCGTGGCCCCGCCGATATGCACCCCGCCCAGCAGGACGCGATAAGCATTGGCGTCGATATCGAGCGAATCGCGCACCCGGAATTGCGGCACGATGAAGCCGAAGGTCTGCGACAGCTGGCGCCGTACGCCGGTGATGCGCGCGACCAGCGGCGCCCCCTTTGCTTTGTCGACCAGATGGACGAGGCCATAGCCCATTTCGATCGTGATAAGCGTGCGATCGCTCACATCCTCCATCGTGATGCGGTCGGGCGAAACGGGCGGCGCCTCGGCCACGGGTTCGGGCCTTGCGGCGCGTTTCTTGAGATGCCAGGCCAGATAGCCGGCGATGGCCGCGGCGGGCAGAAACACGCTCTGCGGCATGGCGGGGATCATGCCCAGCGCGCCCATGACGACCGCGACCGGCATCCAGCTGCGCGGGTCGGAAAACTGCCCGCCGATATGGCCGGCAAGGTCGCTCTTGTCCGTGACGCGGGTCACGATCACGGCCGCCGCGATAGATAGCAGCAGTGCGGGCACCTGCGCGACGAGCGCGTCGCCGACGGCAAGGGTGATGTAGCTTTCCGCAGCCTCCGCCGCGCTCAGCCCGTGGCTGATCATGCCGAGGCAGAAGCCGGCGATGATATTGACGGCGAGGATGAGCAGGGCCGCGATCGCATCCCCCTTCACGAACTTGCTCGCGCCGTCCATCGCGCCGTAGAAATCGGCCTCGGTCGCGACTTCGGCACGGCGGGCCTTCGCCTCGTCCGAGGTCATCAGCCCGGCGGCGATGTCGCTGTCGATGGCCATCTGCTTGCCCGGAAGCGCGTCGAGCGTGAAACGCGCGCTGACTTCGGACACGCGGCCCGCGCCCTTCGTGATCACGATCATGTTGATGATGAGCAGGATGACGAAGACGAAAATGCCGACCGCGAAATTGCCGCCGACGAGGAACTGTCCGAAGCTTTCGATGACATCGCCCGCCGCGCCCGCGCCCTCGTGCCCGCTCACCAGAACGACGCGGGTGGACGCGACATTGAGCGCGAGCCGCAGCAAGGTCGCAAACAGCAGCACGGATGGAAATGAGGAGAAATCGAGCGGCTTCATCGCGTTCATCGCCGCCATCAGCACCGCCACCGAAAGCGCGATGTTGAGGACGAAGAACACGTCGAGCATCACCGCCGGAATCGGCAGCACCATCAAGGTGATCAGCGTCAGGATACCGACCGGCAGGGCCATGCTCGCGGCCCGGAATGCAGGCGCCTTCGACGCAGCGGTCTGCATCGTCAAAGCCCCGCCGCCCGCAGGCGCGCATAGGCCCGTCGCACATGGGCGCCGCCCGGCCCGTCATGGCCCTCGATTGCGAAATTGGTGCGCAGCATGTCGGATACGGGCGCGGCATGATGCGCCGGAGCCGCCATCGGTGTCGGCGTTTGCGCGGAGCGGGCGGGATGATCCGCCGCCCATCGCGCCGCCTCCATCCGCCAGGGTTGCCCCGGACCGACGGCAGCGGACGGATCGAACGACGCAAATTGCGGCACGGCGCCGTCGTCGCGCATCGCGTGCTCCATCTTGCCCCGGATCACGCCCATCACTTCACCGAGCGAGCGGGCCCGGCCGCCATCGTAGAAGATCGCCCGATTGGCACCGGCCGCCTGCGGCAGCACGGTGGCGGCGGACTGTTCCGGCGCCGTGTTGAGCGCGGTCAGGAAACGCGACGCCCCGCCCGCCCCCAGGAAATGGGCGAGATACAGCTCCGCCGAATCCGGCTCCCGCCCCAGCACCGGGGTCAGCGCCGCGCGATTGTCATTGGCAAGCGCACCCGCCATCAGCGCATTGGCCTGCGGATCGTAGCGCAGCGCCATGATCGCGGCATGCTGCGCAGGGTCGGTGACGACCGCACGCCCACCGCGCATTTCGATCGCGCGCGCGGCGGCGCCATACCCCAGCGCCTCCCCATGCCGGTCGAGCGTGGCGAGCCAGGTGCTGTCGATGAATTGATAAAGCCCGGTGGCCGAGGATGTCCGCGCGCGGGCGGAGGGATTGAGCCCCGATTCGATGCGGGCCTGCGCCATCATGAAGTGGAAATCGGTGCCGGTGGCCTGCGCCGCGCCCGCAATGGCGGCGCGGGTGCGATCGGCCGGGGCGCCGGGCATGGCGACCGGCGATAGCGCGATTGGGTTCTGACCGCTCATATGCGAAATCCTCGAAGACTGTCTTCGAGGATTGTTTCAGCAAGAGCCGTGCCAGATGCGCGCCTGTCCGCGCGAGATTATCAGCGCGGCCGGTAAAGCCCGCTGGTGCCGCCGATCATTTCGAGCCGCATCGCGACATTCGCCGCCAGAAGGTTGCGGATGCGGCGGTTGACCTCGTTCATCTGGCGCGCCGATTCCGCCAGGCTGCGGCATTCTTCGGGCAGGGTCGCGGGCGTCAGGCGATCCAGCGCACTGCACAGCGATTGCTTCTCTTCCGCCGAACCGACCAGACCGTTGAGGTCGAGATCGGCAAGCGCCTGCCGCTCCTTGTGCAGAACGGCAATCATTTGCCGCAAGGCCGCCTCGGGCCCGTTCGGGCGTGGCGCGGGTTTCACGCGCCTGCTCATTGCGGGATGCTCAACAAAAGGCGCCCTGCGATCATCGCATCGGCGATCTTGGCGGGCTGGATCGGGTACGTTCCGTCGCGAAGCGCGTTGCGAATGATCGAAACCCGGTCGGCATCGAAGGGCGCACCAGTCGTCGGGGTCGCGCTGGTTTCGACGCGAACCGCATCGTTGCGTCCCTGGGGCAGGGACCTTGCCACCTCCGCTTGCGCAGAAACCGATTTCTGGCCCATGTCGCGCGCCGACACCGCACCGGTGCGGGCAGAGGAATTGACGGCGGAAATATCGAAGGGTGACACAAGAGGTCTCCTATGGATCATGCGTTCGTGGTTCAGAACGGCGGCCGGGCGATTTTATTAATCGCGCCACCGCCGATTTTTCATAATTTCAGGACAGGGCCGGAATGACGAGGGTTCCGGCGCGTTCGACGCGGGCCTGCACCTCTTCGCGCGAACCGTCCATGCGCACCGTGATCCATTCGCCGGCGGCGCCATTGGCGGTCGCCTCGCCCCCTTGCGACACGGTAAAGCCGCGTCCGCGCACAATCACGGTCACGCGGTCGCCGCGCTTTACCACCGGGGCGGCGGCGACCTTGGCCGCCGTGGAACGGATCGGATCGACGGCGACGAACACGTGCCACCCGGCATCCGGACAGGCCACGCGCACCGTATCCTGCCAGCGGCCATGCCATTCCAAGGCGAGGGGAACGCCGCAGCGCGCCAGTTTCAAACGCCGGTCGACCGGGCCGCGTGCACCGCGCGGTTCGCCAATGGATGCGCCGGTAAAGCCGGCGACGGCGGCGTCGATCGCCGCGGGGTCAGTGAACGCCTGCGCCAGCGCCGCGCCCGGCGCGGCCAGCGCCAGCATCGCGGCCAGCATGGCGGCGGTGTGAAATGTCATGGGTCTGCCTCTTGAAACGCGTGTCATGCGCGATTCAATGCAAGCTATGTGCCAAGCGGCGTATTGAGCGATGCGGCGAGTTCCTTGCTGCCTGTCATGACGGGTTCCGGCAATGCCGCCCCGCGCCGGTCGAACGCGAACACGGCGACCACCGCGTCCCCGCTTTCGGGTTCCAGCACGATGCGCGTCGCCAGGCCCCGCGTCGCGGCAATGGCGACGAGCGCCGCCGCCCGCGCCAGTGCGGCATCATAGCGGCCCTCCCGCGGTCCGCCCCGTATGGTCAGGGTTTCGCGCGTATCCGCCGACCGGCTGTCGAGCCAGCGGGCAAAGCGTTCATCCTCCCCATTGTCGCGGAAAACGGCGCTCGGCTCGCCCGCGACGGCAGGCTTGGCCAGGGCGACCGCGGCGGGCACGATGTCGCGCGCCGGCACGGCGGATGCCGCGACCAGGAACAGGATCATCGCCAGATCGGCGAGCATCACCTGCCAGCTTTTGCCGATGCCGCTCATGCCGCCTCGCGCTCCACCGGACGCGTCAGTTCTTCGTGCGGGACGGCCTCGGCGAGCTGCTCGCTCAACCAGTGGACCAGCCGGTCGCGATCCTCGTCCTCCCGCTTGCCCCGCCGTTCGATATAGCGGGCGAGCGGCATCAGCACGAGATGCGCCAGCAGCAGGCCGTAAAGCGTGGTCAGCACCGCGCGCGCCACCGCGCCCGCCATGGCGCCCGCGACATATCCCCCCTGCGGCACCTGCGCGAGCGCGACGAGCGTGCCGGCCATGCCGAACACAGGCGCAAGCTCCGCCCCCTGCTGCAACACGCGCAAGGCCCCGTTGCGAAGCACGCGCCGCCTGCGCGCGGAGGCATCGTGCACCGCGCCCAGCGCATCGAGCGAGCGCGTCGTCACCAGCGCGTCGAGCGCCTCCGCCGTTTCGGCATCGTCGCGCGGCAGGTCGCCGGGGCGATAGAGCCCGTCATGGCGAAGATCCTCCACCGCATGCGCGACCTGCGCGCGCGCATCGTCGTAGGAAAACGCCCGCGCGCGCAGCCCCGCCAGCGCCCGTCCCGTCGCGGCAAGATCCGCCCGCCCGGACCGCAGCACGGTCGCCAGCAGCGTGCCGCCGATGACGATGGCCGCGCTGCTCCAGTCGAACAGGGCAAAATCCCCCGGCATCGCGGCGAGCGAGAGCCAGCCGTCCGACGCGGAACCGGGGAGCGATGGATCGGATGGGACGGATGCGGGCATCGAACGGGGTTCTCCTTCTCCCCGGCAAGAACGGCAGGACGCTCGCCGTTTTCAGGGCGCGGCGTTCATTTTCCGGATGCGGCAAACGCTTGCCGCCCCCGCCCCCTGCCCGCCCGGTACCGCCACGAACGCCCCGCAAATCGGGCGGCGGGGCAAAACTGGCACGCACCTTGCTGATACCCCGGCACAGCCAGTCATACGATCCGGCATTCACACGATCAGGGACACGTCCGATGGGCACGAACACACAGAAAGGCATACGCACATGAGCGAAGGTCTTTTCGGCATTCACGGCGCCGCGCTCGAACTGCGCTCGCAGCGTCTTGGCATGCTGACCTCCAACATCGCCAATGCCGCGACGCCGGGGTACAAGGCGAAGGACATCGATTTCGCCACCGCCCTCGCCATGCGCGAAGGGGGGAGCGACACCGGCCGCGCCATTGCCGGCGCCACGCGGTACCGCATTCCGGTGATGCCCTCGCTCGACGGGAACACGGTGGAACTCGCCAACGAGCAGATGGCCTTTGCCGAAAATGCGGTCGCCTATTCGGCCACGCTGTCCTTCGTCGAAGGGCGGGTCAACACCGTCAACCGCGCATTGCGAGGCGAATGATGGCCGATAATCTCAACCTGTTTTCCGTCGTTCAACGCGGCATGTCGGCACAGCTCGTGCGCATGAACGCGGCGGCATCCAACCTTGCCAATGCCGGCGCCGTCGCGGGGAGCGAGCAAGAAGCCTACCGCCCTCTGCGCCCGGTATTCAGCGAAAATCTCGACCGTGCCTCTGGCCTGTCCACCGTGCAGGTCAACGGCGTCTACCGCAGCGACGATGCCCCCATCCGCCGTCACGAACCCGGCCACCCGATGGCCGATGAAAACGGCGACGTGTGGGACAGCTCCGTCGATGAGACCGCCGAGATGGTCGAGATCATGGAAAGCAGCCGACAGTACCAGAACCTGGTCGAGGCGATGCAGACCGCCAAGCAATTGATGATCGATACGATGAGGATGAAATGACCGTAACCAGCCTGAACCAGCTGACCGCCGCCAATAATGTCAGCGCGGCGACCACCTCGCCGGCCGGCGGCGGTTTCGCACAGCTTGGCCATGCCGATTTCCTGCGCCTGCTCATGACACAGCTGCAGCAGCAGGACCCCACCGATCCCGCCGACAACAAGGACATGCTGGCCCAGATGGCCCAGTTTTCCAGCCTGGCCGGCACCAATGAAACGAACGAACGCCTGTCCGACATTTCCGACAAGCTGGATGCGCTGATCGCGGCGCAGACCGCGGCGTCCTGACCCTTTTACCAACCGGAGAATAACCGATGTCCTTCTACACCTCGCTGAGCGGCCTTCGAAACGCGCAGACCGATCTCGGCGTGATCGCGCACAATATCGCCAACGCCGAAACGACCGGCTTCAAGAAAAGCGATACCGAGTTTTCCGACCTCGTCGCAGGCGGCCGGAGCGCGGACCCGCGCCTCACCGTCGGCATCGGCGCGCAGGTCAGCTCGATCAAGCAGAACTTCAAGCTGGGGGCGACCGAACAGACCGGCTCGACCACCGACCTTGCCATCAACGGCGACGGCTTCTTTGCCATTCGCGGCGCCGAAAACAACAAGACCGCCTTTACCCGCAACGGCGCCTTCGCCGTCGACGGGCAGGGCTTCATGCACGACGGTTTCAACAACCGGCTGCAGCTCTACGCGGTCGATGCCAACGGCGACGTCATCGACACGACCACCACCATCGACGCCCAAATCCCGCAGGCGAACGGCGCGGGCGCCGAACTATCGGGCATCTCGATCGGCAAGAACGGCCTTCTCTCCGCATCCTATGTCGATGGTTCCGTCGAACCGGTTGGCCGCGTCGCACTCGTCAGCTTCATCGCGCCGACGGGCCTGCGCCAGCTCGGCAATTCGCAGTGGGAATCGACCGGCCTGTCGGGCGATCCGACCTACGGCATGCCGGGCATCGGACGTTACGGCAATGTGCTGTCGGGCGCTCTGGAACGTTCGAACGTCGACTTGGCCGAGGAAATGGTCGGTCTCATCACCGCGCAGCGTAACTTCCAGGCCAATGCGAAGGCGGTCGATACCGCGACGCAGCTTTCGCAGACGATCCTCAACCTGCGGAGCTAAGACCCATGGACCGCATGATCTACACCGCGCTCACCGGCATGGATTCGGCCATGGTGCGGCAACGCGCCGTGGCCAGCAATCTCGCCAATGCGCAGACGCCGGGCTTTCGCGCCGAAACCTTCGCCGTCCAGACCAAGACGCTGAAGGGCCCGGCGCTCGAAGCGCGCGCGCAGACGCAGGGCACGGTGCGCGGCGCCGACATGACGACGGGCGAGATCGTGCGGACCAGCCAGCCACTCGACGTGGCGGTGTCGGGCGAGGCGCTCATCGCCTTGCAGGCCGCCGACGGGGCGGAGGTCTATTCGCGCCGCGGCGATCTGTCCGTGGGCGTGGGCGGCGTGTTGCAGAATGGCGACCGCCGCCCCGTCATGGGCGAGGCCGGTCCGATCACCGTGCCCCCGGGCCGCATCGTCACGATCAGCGACGACGGCACCGTCCGCGCCGCCGACCCGGCGCAGCCTGAGGAACCCCCCGAGGACATCGGCCGCATCAAGCTCGCCAATCCCGTCGGCAGCCGGATCGAGAAGGATATCGACGGGTTCATGCGGGTCGTGGGTGGCGGCGTGCTGCCGGCCGACCCGACCGCCGAACTGCTGACCGGCGCGCTGGAGCAGAGCAATGTCGATCCCTCGCAAGTGCTCGTCGACATCATCGAGGCGCAGCGCAGCTTCGATCGCCGGTCCAAACTGTTTTCCACCGCGAGCGAGCTGGACCAGTCCACCGCCCGCCTGATGTCGCTGCGCTGATCCGCGCGCACATTTGCCAAGGAGTATAATCCATGCCCGTTTCCGCTCTCCACGTCGCCCGCACCGGGCTTGAGGCGCAGGACGCCCGCATGCGCGTCATCGCCAACAACCTCGCCAATATCGGCACCACCGGGTTCAAGCGCGACCGCGCCGATTTCGCCACGCTCGCCTATCAGGATGCCCGCGTCGCCGGACAGCAATCGGGCGAGAACACCGCCTATGCGGTCGGCATCAATCTCGGCACCGGCGTCGCGATCCAGGGGACCAGCCGGATCAATTCGCAGGGCACGCTCAACGGCACGGGCAACGCACTCGACGTGGCGCTCAACGGCGATGGCTTCTTTGAAATCGAGATGCCCGACGGCACGACCGGCTACACCCGCGCGGGCAATTTCACCCTGTCGGGCGAGGGGCAGCTCGTCACCTCGCACGGCTATCCGGTGCAGCCCGGCATCGACATTCCCGAAGGCGCGCAATCCATCTCCATCGCCGAAGACGGCTCGGTCTCCGCAGTGCTCGCCGACGACGCGGCGCCGGTGCAGCTGGGGCAGATCACCGTCACCAGCTTCGTCAATCCCAACGGATTGCAGGCCATGGGCAACAATTTGCTGCGCGCCACCGCGGCGAGCGGCGACCCGCAGCAGGGCGTCGCCGGACAGGAAGGCCGCGGCGCCATCCGCCAGGGCATGCTGGAATCGAGCAATGTGAACGTCGTCGAGGAGCTGGTCGAGATGATCGAGGCGCAGCGGGCCTACGAAATCAATTCCAAGATGGTCAGCGCCGTCGACGAAATGCTGCGCAACGCGAACCAGACGCTGTGATGCGCACCCTCGCCCCCCTCTCGCTCGGTATCGTGGCGCTCACGCTGTCGGCCTGCGCCACGACGCAGCCGCAGCCCGGTTATCAGGCCGCCCTGCCCGCGCCGCCGCCGGTCTATGCGCCGCGCGACGGGGCGATCTTCCACGTGGCGGACGGCTATGCCGGGCTGCATTCGGGTACGCGGGCGGCGCGGGTCGGCGATCCGGTCACCGTGCTGCTGGTGGAATTCATCGACGCCACGAAGAACGCCGATGCCCGCACGCAGCGCAACGGCAGCGCGTCGATCACTCCGCCCGCATCCGGCCCGCTCGATTTCCTCAATCCGGAGGCTCTTAAGGCCGCGGCCCAATCGTCGTTCAATGGCCGGGGCGATGCGGCGCAGGGTTCCGCGCTGAGCGGCGCGATCGCCGTCACCATCGCGGAGGTGCGGCCCAATGGCACCGCGCTGATCAAGGGAGAACGACAGATGTTGCTGAGCCAGGGGACCGAATGGGTGCAGTTTTCCGGCATCATCCGGCTCGTCGACATAGATTACAACAATCAGATCCCGTCGACCGCCGTGGCCGATGCACGGATCATCTACGCCGGCGACGGCGCGGTGCAGCAGGCGAGCCGGCCCGGCTGGCTTAGCCGTTTCTTCGGCCTCATCAGCCCGTTTTGACCCTTGAGAAAGTGCCCGTGATGTTTCGCAAATTCCTTCTCGCCATGATGGCCGCCTGCCTGGGGATGGTCGCCACCACTCCCGCGCATGCGGAACGCGTGCGCGATCTCGGCGAGTTTCAGGGCGTGCGTCCCAACCAGCTCACCGGATATGGCGTGGTGGTGGGCCTCCCCGGCACCGGCGACAACAATCTGGAATATGTGACGCAGGCGATGCGCGGCGTGTCGGGCCGGCTCGGTATGCCGTTGCCGCCGGGCGTCGAGCCTGGCCTCAAAAACGCGGCTGCCGTCATCATCACCGCCGAACTGCCCGCCTTTGCCAAGCCGGGGCAGCGGATTGATGTCACCGTCTCCACCATCGGGCAGGCGAAATCGTTGCGCGGCGGGGCGCTCATCCTCACCCCGCTGATCGGGTCGGACGGGCAGATCTACGCCATGGCGCAGGGCAATCTCGCCGTCGGCGGGCTCGACGCGACCGGCCGCGACGGGTCCAGCCTGACCATCAACGTGCCGACCGTGGGGCGCATCGCCGCCGGCGCCACGGTGGAGCGCGGCGTCGCCACCGGTTTCGATTCCGAAGGTTCGTTGCGCTTCAATCTCCACGACGCCGATTTCCTGACCGCGCGGCGGCTGCGCGATGCGATCAATTCGCGCTTTCCCGGCTGCGCCAGCATCGTCGATGGCGTCACCCTGTCGCTCGTCCTGCCGCATGGCGCCGACATTCGCTCCGCGATGATGGCCGAAATCGAAACGATCGAGGTTAACCCGGCGCAAACCGCCGCCAAGGTCATCGTCAACAGCCGTTCGGGCACCGTCGTCATCAACCAGGCCGTCCGCCTGTCACCTGCCGCAATAAGTCATGGCCGCCTCGTCGTGCGGGTGGAGGAAGACCCCATGGTGGTGCAGCCCGCCCCGTTCAGCGATGGCCGCACCGCGCTCGAACCCTCCAGCAACGTCAGCGCCGATGAATACGGCGGCAAGGTAAACCTGATGCCCGGTGGTGCCGATCTCGCCGAAATCGTCGATGCGCTCAACATGCTGGGCGTGGGTGCGTCCGACCTCGTCGTCATCCTCGAGGCGCTCAAACAGGCCGGCGCGCTCAAGGCCGAAATGGTGGTGCTGTGATTCCGCCGATTGTCCCCATGGCCGCCCCACCCGCCCCCGCCCTGCGCATCACCGGCGCGGCGGAGGGCACCACGCCGCCGCGTGCCACGGGGGCCACGCCGGAGCAGGCCAGCGCCGAACGCGCGGAGATCAAGCGCGCGGCGCAGGCCTTCGAGGCGATCATGCTGCGCCAGCTCTTCGCGTCTGCCCGTGCCACCGATTTTGGCGGCGAGGACGTCATGGGCGGACAGGGCATGGAACAATTCACCGCGATGCGTGACGAACATCTCGCCGACATCGCCTCCCAAACCGGCGCGTTCGGCCTCGCCGCGTCGATCGAAACGCAACTGGCCGCAATGAAGGGAATGCGCTGATGTCCTCGAACATGATGGTGATCGGCAAGAGCGGGGCCGCGGCGGCGCGTGCCGCGCTCGAACTCACCGCGCAGAATATCGCCAATACCGAAAACGCGACCTACGCGCGTCGCTCGATCCAACTGTCCGAGGTGACCGCCACCGGCGGCATCGGCCTCAATTCCAGTAGCGCGCTTTCGGGCGTGCGGCCCGAACGGGTCAATCGCGTCAGCTCCGCCTTTTTGTTGAGCGAGGCACGGCGCACCGAATCGGATGTGACCCGCGCCGATTCCGAACTCGTCGGCATGCGCGAGCAGGAGACCGCGATCGAACAGGCCGGCATTTTCGAGGCCGGCGTGGAATTCGAATCCGCGCTGTCGCAGCTCGTGTCCGATCCGCTCGATGCATCGCTGCGCACGCAGGTCATCGAAGAGGCCGAAACGCTGATGCAGACCTTCGCCATCGCGGTCGAAGGTCTCGATGCCTCGACCCGCGGCCTGCATATTCGCGCGACGGAGGATGTGGGCACGCTCAATGTCATTTCGCAGGAGCTGGCGCGCAACAATATCGGCCTTTCGCGCAGCGAGGTCGGCACGAGCAACCACGCCGCCCTTCTCGACAAGCGCGATGCGCTGCTTTCGCAAATGTCGACGATCGCGGGCATCCGGACGGAATTCGATTCGCTCGGCCGCGTTTCGGTGCGGCTCGCCGGCGGGACGGAGCCGTTGCTGGTGCTCGGCGCGCAATCCGAGGATCTGGAGATCGCCATCGCCGCCGACGGCACGCTGGAATTCGCGACCACCGGCGGTCCGGCGACGGTCGCTGCCGGGCGGCTTGCGGGATCGGCCCGGGCGCTCGACCGCATGGTCGACGTGCGCGCATCGCTCGACGACATCGCTGTGACGCTCATCACCGCCGCCAACGATGCGCAGGCGAACGGCGTCACCCAATCGGGCGCTGCGGCGCCGCCGATGTTTACAGGGTCAGGCGCGCGCGACATCAGGCTCGCCATCACCGACGGGGCCGATTTCGCCACCGCGCCCACGGGCAGCGGCCCCAACAGCCGCGACACCAGCAATCTCGATTCGCTGCGGGCCGCGCTGGCCGCCCCGGACGGCCCTTCGGCCAAGCTCGATGCCTTGCTGCTGCAGATGTCGAGCGCCATCGACGGGCGCAGCATCACGCGCGATGCGCTGCGCACGCTGGCCGATACGGCAAGCGTCGCGCTGTCCACCGAAACCGGCGTCGACCTCGACACCGAGGCCGCCAATCTGGTGCGTTACCAACAGGCTTACCAGGCCTCGGGCCGCGTGATCCAGGTGGCCGCCGAAATCTTCGATACCATGCTGGGGATCCGCTGACATGACCTATGGCGCCAATATCACGAGCGGTACCTCCGCCTTCTTCAACCGCTCCCGGATCGAGATGGGCACGCTGCGCAAGGAAGCCGAACGCATGCAGGCGCAGCTTGCCACCGGCGAGCGGATCGAACGGTCGAGCGACGATCCCGTCGCCGCGTCCCGCCTGCGCAGCCTGATGCGTGCGGACCGGCTGGCCGAAATCGACGCATCGAACGCCGCCCGTGCGGCCAACGACCTGAGCTATGCCGATACCGCGTTGCAGAATATCGCCGGCGATCTCATCCGCGCGCGCGAACTGGCCGTCTGGGCGGCGAGCGATTCCATGTCGGAGGAGCAGCGGCGGCTCATTTCCGGCGAGCTGCTGCAATTGCACGAGGGCATGGTGGCCAATGCCAATGCCCGCACCTCCACCGGCCATGCCGCGTTCGGCGGGGCGGCGTCGGGACAAGCCTACGAAATCGATGCGACGGGGGCGGCGGTCTATGTCGGCACCAACGATCCGGGTGTCGTCGAACTGGGCGAAGGGCAGCGCGTCACGCGCGGGGTCACCGGGCCGCAATTTGCCGAATTCACGATCGGCGGCACCACCTCCGACATCTTCGCCGTCGTGCGCAACCTTGCCGAGGCCATGCTGGCCGGCGCGGGATCGGCCGTGGCCCGCGATTCGCTGGCGGCGATGGATGCCGGGCTGGAATCGATTACCCGTGCGCAGACCGCGGTCGGCACGCGCGTCGCCTGGATCGAAACGGTGCAGGACCGACAGGTCGCCTCGTCCGTCGCGCGCGCCGAGGAAGGCGACCGCACCGGCGGTGTCGACGTGGCCTCCGCCATCACGCAATTGCAACAGCTCATGCTCGTGCTGGAGGGAAGCCAAGCGGGTTTCGCGCGGCTGAGCCAGCTGACGCTGTTCGACGCCATTCGCTGATCTTGCTGCGTTTTCGAACCAAGTTCTTCAATCTTTTCAAGGGGGAAATTCCATGCTGCCGGCAATAGGCATCGTCATTCTGATCGTCATGGTATTCGGGGGTTTCGCCCTTACCGGCGGTGCTCTGGGGCCGGTCATGCACGCCGTTCCGCACGAAATGCTCATCATCGGCGGGGCCGCGGTTGGCGCTCTCGTCGCGGGCAATTCGGTGCATGAGCTAAAGGCCATCGGCGCCGGTTTTGCGAAAGTGTTCAAGGGGCCGCGCTATACCAAGCAGGACCATATCGACGCCATCGCACTGACCGGCCGGTTCATGCGCAAGTTCAAGCTCGAAGGTCCGGTCGCATTGGAAGCCCATGCCGAGTTTCCGATGGAATCGGCCATTTTTGCCGAATATCCCCGCCTTCTCAATGACAAGGCGCTGCGCGAGCTCATCTGCGATACGCTGATGCTCAACATCGTGTCGTCGGGCACGCTCGAGGTGCACGCCGTCGAGGAGGTGATGGACAATGCGATCAAGAGCCATTTCCACCACATGGACGAACCGGCCCACGCGCTTCAGAACCTCGCCGATGCGCTCCCCGCTCTGGGCATCGTGGCCGCGGTTCTGGGCGTGGTGAAGACGATGGGTTCCATCGACGAGCCGCCCTCGGTGCTCGGCGGGATGATCGGGTCGGCGCTGGTCGGCACGTTCCTCGGCGTGCTGCTGGCCTATGGCATCGTCGGTCCGCTTTCCGGCAAGCTGACCAAGATCAATCAGCAGGATCAGCAGATCTTCCACTCGATCAAGCAGGTGATGATCGCCAGCCTGCACGGATGGCCGCATGCGCTGGCCGTGGAATCGGCGCGGTCGGGCCTGCCCGATGCGCTGCGTCCGCCGCTGACCGACCTGCTCGACACGCTGAAGGCTGCGTAAGATGGCCACGGCTCCCGCTCTGCAACCCGCCCCGGTCGAGGAACCGGTCCGCCCCATCATCGTGAAGAAGGTCGTCGTGCAGGCGGCCGGACATCACGGCGGCGCGTGGAAAGTCGCCTATGCCGATTTCGTGACGGCAATGATGGCGTTTTTCCTGCTGCTGTGGCTCTTGGGCGCGACGACGGAAAAGCAGAAGCAGGGGCTGGCCGATTATTTCACGCCCACGCTGGTCAACCTCAAGGAGAACGCGGCGGGATCGAACGGCCTGCTCAAGGGCGATTCGCTCAACGCCGCCGAAGATCTGCGCGACGCGAAATCGCAGACCAGCCTGCAATCGCCGCCGCGCGATGCCGACGCCCCGACGGCCAACGTACTGCGCGAACGCATCGAACAACGCTTGCGGCAAAGCGCGCAGCTGCGCGATCTTGCGCGGCAGGTGCGCGTCATGGAAACGCCCGAGGGCATTCGCATCGATCTCGTCGACGATGCCGATTTCTCGATGTTCGCGCTGGGCACCACCGTGTTGACCGACCGCGCCCGTGCGCTGGTCGACGTCATCGCGAAGGCGGTTTCGCAGGATAGCGCCCCGATCATCGTGCGCGGCCATACCGATGCGCTGAAATGGAAACCCGGCCTTGTCGCCAACAACTGGTCGCTGTCGACCGGCCGGGCCGAGGCCACGCGTCAGGAATTGATGCGCAATGGCGTCGCACAGACCCGGTTCCGCCGGATCGAGGGCGTCGCCGACATGGAGCCGCTCATCGCGGACAATCCCGCCGATCCGCGCAATCGCCGCATCTCGGTCCTGCTCCTGCGCTAAGGCCCGTTCAATCGGCGCCGAGCTGCGCCTCTTGCCACGCTTTCAACGTCTGGCCGGTACCGGATAGCTTCCATTCGGTCCGGCCATTCGCGTTGCGGTTGAGGATGATGGTCGCCGCCTCGCTCGGGCTGCGGAACACGGTGTCCTGGGTCACGTGCAATGGACCGCCCGGCCTGTCCTCCCGCAATATGCCCCGCTCGATCAGCGTTGCGCGCGTCTCGGCATGTTGCTTCGAGGTATGCCCGTCATACGCGCTCGCGGTCGATCCGCGCAGCACAACGAACCCCCCGTCGTTTTCCTCGGCATGGGCCTCGACCTCGTGCCGGGGCCCTTTCAATTGGAGCGATAGCGAGCGGTTAGCCGCTGCGCGATCGGGCGCCTGGCTCTCCACCACTCTCGATTTCGGGCGCAGCGCATCGATCCTGACGACGGGCAGCACCGTCTCGATCTGTTCGAGGAAATATTCCATGTCGGCCCTGTCGCTGTCGGGCAGGGGATTGGGGGCGCCGCCGTTCCGGTTCTCCACCTCGGCGCGCCCGGCTGCATGCGCACGCTCGATCAGCCGCGCTTCGAGATAGCGAGCATGCGCCTTGGTAAGATTGGCATCCTTGGACGTGACGATACACGCCTGTTGCCAGAAATCCTTGCCCGCCTCCGAATCATGAGCACGCAAGCGCCGGGAGACATTGTCCCCCTCACCGATATAGATGCGGCTGCGCGCCGGTTGATCGGGATCGGGCCCGACGAGGACATAGATCCCCGTCCGCTCGGCCTCATCACGGCGCAGCGCATCGGCGATCCGCATTCGGGGAAAGTGCAGGAGATGGCCGGTCCAGTTATGGATCTCGTCGGTTTTAAGACCCGTTGCGGTCCCGTCGATCAGGAACAGCTGGATGGTTCGGCCATGGGCCACGGCTATCTCCCCCTGCATCGCCATGCTGTGGCAGGGCGGGCGCGTCCTATCAAGCCGGCATGGCGCAAACGCCAAAACCCGACGAGTTCCTGGAGGGGAGAACTCGCCGGGCGCCCGTTCCGCCCGGTGAGGGGCGCACGGTGGGAGGCCGAAAATTAACGCAGCAGCGACATCACGTTCTGCGTGCTCTGGTTGGCCTGTGCCAGCATCGCGGTCGACGCCTGGCTCAGGATCTGTGCCTTGGCGAGAGCGGTCGTTTCAGCCGAATAATCGGTGTCCATGATCCGCGAACGCGCGTCGGTCAGGTTGGTGGCGTTGTTGGACAGGCTGTTCACGGCCGATTCCAGACGGTTCTGCGAGGCACCCATGCCGGCACGCGCCGTGGCGATCGCGGTGATGTCCGTGTCGAGCAGTGCGAGCGTCGCGCTGGCATTCGCCTGCGTATCGACGGCGTAGGAGCCTGCCGTGCCGGCGCCGCCGGTCAGCGTGGTCAGGTTGGCATTGGTGATGTCGACGGTGTCGGCGGCATTCGCGCCGGCCTGGATCGTGACGGTCGCCACGGTGCCGTCGAACAGCTTCGTGCCGTTGAATTCGGCATTGGCCACCACGTCGCCGAGCTGCGCGGTGAGCTGGTCGACTTCGGCCGTCATGTTCAGGCGGTCGTTGTCGGTGTAGGTGCCCGAGGCGCTCTGCACGGCCAGTTCACGCATACGCTGCATCATGTTCGTGACTTCGTCGAGCGAACCTTCCGCCGTCTGCGCAAGGGCGATGCCGTCGTTGGCGTTGCGGATGCCCTGGTTCATGCCGCGAACCTGCGAGGTCATGCCGGTGGCGATGGCGAGACCGGCGGCGTCGTCCTTGGCGGAGTTGATGCGTTTGCCGGTGGAGAGGCGTTCCATTGCCTGGCCGGTCATCTTGTCGGCCATGGTCGAAGCGTTGGTGGCGCGAAGGGCGCTGATGTTGGAATTGATAACGGCCATGATGTGTTCCCTTTTGTTTCGGTTGACCAGCGATGGCGGATTGCCGCGCTGTCCCCCCAAAGACCGGCAGGCAGCGGCAAAGCTTAAGGGGGTCGATCGGCCACGTGGGTACGTAGTTCTACGTTGTCTTAAATTTCCGGCGCCTTTTACGCCGCCGAGTCAAACAGGGGCATCAACAGGGTAAACGGGATTCGCAAATGCTCACCGCACGGACGGGTAAAAACGCCGAAAAAAATCACAATCCGCTGGTTCGCCGGGTCGCGACTGTGGTGGAATCGATGCCGGGAACGGGAACCGTGACGCTTTGCGAGGCGGGTGAGGACCTGCCGGCACGCCGCCGCGACGATATCGTGGTGGTTTTCGAACGCGCTGCGGGCAATACCGCTCCCGCGATTCTGCGGCAGGGTGCCAATCGCCACCTCGTGCGGCATGCGGACGCACAGACCGAGACATCGCTCGCCGCGGGCATTGCCTGCGCCCGCGCATCGGGCGGGCCGGTGTGTGCCGATCCCGGCTCGCTCGCCCTGCTCGTGCTCGCGGAGAAACTGGCGAAGTCCGATATCCCGGTCCTCATCGCCGGGCCGACCGGCACGGGCAAGGAAGTGCTGTCGCGCTTCATCCACGAACATAGCGACCGCGCGGGCAAGCCATTCGTCGCGATCAATTGCGCCGCCATGCCCGAAACCATGTTGGAGGCGCTGCTTTTCGGTCACCGCAAGGGCGCGTTCACCGGCGCCGCCGCCAATGGCGCCGAAGGATTGTTCCAGGCCGCCGATGGCGGCACGCTGCTGCTCGACGAAATCGCCGAAATGCCGCTCCCGCTTCAGGCGAAATTGTTGCGCGCCCTTCAAGAAGGCGAGATTCTTCCGCTCGGCGCGACCATCCCGGTCAAGGTCGACGTGCGCATCGTCGCCTGCGCCAATCGCGACCTCCCGCGCGAAGTGGCCGAGGGTCGCTTCCGCGAGGATCTGTTCTATCGCCTCAACGTCTTTCCGCTCAATATTCCGGCGCTGCGCGAACGGGTTGCGGACATCGCGCCGCTCGCCTTCGCGCTGATGCTGCGCCACGCGCATGGCGACGACCTGCCGTGGATCAGCGATGCCGCCATCGCAAAGCTGCAGGCGCACAGCTGGCCCGGCAATATTCGCGAGCTGGAAAACGTGATGCGCCGGGCGCTGCTGATCGGCAATGGCGCGATCATCGGCGAGGAGGACATCTGCTTCGACATGGCTGCGCGCCCGCTCGCGGCGCCGGTCGCTACGGACACGGCTTCCATTTCGGCGCAGGACATCCCGGTGCAGGAGGCCACCATGCCGGAGCCAGCTGCGAGCTCCGCCGTGGCGCCCCGCCTCGCCAATATCGTGCAGCAGTCGCAGGCCCGCGCCATTGCGCAGGCGCTGCAATGCAATGACGGCCATCGCGGCCAGACCGCACGACAGCTCGGCATCTCCGAACGCACGCTGCGCTATCGTCTCGCCGACATGCGGGCCGCGGGTCTCGACCTGTCCCGCATGGCGATGGGGGCGGGCCGATGAGCGGCCCTGTCACCGGCATCGGCGCCGGTCCGGGCGCAGCCGGCGGATTGCAGCAGATCATCGCCCTGCGCCAACAGATCATCGACCGGTCGGAAGCGCTGCAATCCATTCGCGCGCCCGCGACGCCGGACGCGGCGCGCACCGGCCCGCGCGGCACCGGCTTTGCCGATACGCTCAGGACCGCGGTCGAAGGCGTGAACCAGACGCAGCAGCGCGCCGGCGCGATCACCGCCGCCTACGAACGGGGCGAGGTCACCGACGTCGCGCAGGTCATGCTCGCCCGTCAGGAAGCCGGCATCGCGTTCGAGGCCACGCTCCAGGTCAGGAACAAGCTCTTGTCCGCCTATCAGGACATCATGCGGATGGGAGTATAACCGATGGCCGCCCTTCCCGTGCCCGCCAACGGCCCGCCCCCCGGCGACACGCCCCGCAACGGCGACGCCTCCGGTTTCGCCCTGCTGCGCCCGCTTTCGCAGGCAGGGGCCAGCCCGCGCGACCGCATCGCCGCCTTTCTCGCGCAGCCCGCCGTGCGCCGCAGCCTGCCGATGGTGGCGGGGCTGGGGCTCCTGGTGGTTGCGGTGCTGCTCTGGATGGCGATGTCGTCGGGGCCGCAGCGCGTATTATATAGCAGCCTCGGCGATGGCGAGCGGGCCAGCGTGGTCGAAACGCTGGAAAGCGCGGGCATCGATTATACCATCGACAACGACACCGGCGCGCTTTCGGTGTCGGAGGACGATCTCTATCGCGCGCGCATGCTGGTGGCGAGCGACGGCGCGCTGGCCGTGCCCGAAACCGGGGCGCAGATGCTGGACGCGATCCCCATCGGGTCGAGCCGCACGCTCGAAGGTGAGCGGCTGCGCAACGTGCGCGAGCGCGAATTGATGCTGACCATTGCGGAAATCGACGGGGTGGAGGCCGTGCGCGTCCATCTCGCGCAGCCGGAGCGCAGTGTGTTCGTGCGCGACAATCTCGCCCCCGGCGCCTCCGTCATGGTGCGCATGGCGCGCGGGCGTTCGCTTTCGGACGATCAGGTCCGCGCCATCGTCAATCTCGTCGCCGGCTCCGTGCCGGGCATGTCGCCCGATGCGGTCCGCGTCGCGGATCAACACGGCCGCCTCCTCTCCGACGTCACGTCGCAGGGCGGCAGCGCGCTCGAAGTTCAGAGCCAGTACGAGGACAAGCTGCGCGCGCAGATCGCCCAATTGCTCGTCCCCATGCTCGGCGAAGGCAATTTCACGAGCGAGGTGCAGGTCGAGCTAGACATGGCCGAGGTCACCTCCGCCCGTGAAAGCTACGACAAGGACGGCGCCATCCGCACCGAGACCGAAAGCCAGATGGAAAGCACGGGCACGGGCCCGATGGCCGGCGTACCGGGCGTGTTGTCCAATACGCCGCCCCCGCCCACGGGCATCGAGGATGGCGCCCCCGAAGGCACCGCCCCCGGCGCCCCCACGCAGACCACCGGCGAAAGCAGCGCCCGGCGCACCTATGAACTGGGCCGCGAGGTCGCGGTGTCGAGCAATGGCCCCGGCGGGGTGAAGCGCCTGTCCGTCGCCGTCGCGATCAGCCAGGATGCGCTCGCCGCCATCGCACCCGCTACCGGCGCGAATATCGAACGGCTGGTCGCCTCCGCCGTCGGTGCACAGACGGATCGCGGCGATGAGGTCACCGTCGTTACCGGCGGGTTCGAAGCCGCCGCGATGGAGGAGGCGCCGTTCTGGGAGACCGCCTGGTTTGCCACCGTGCTGCGCAATGTCGTAGCGCTGATCGCGGTGATCCTGGCGCTGGTGTTCGGCGTGCGGCCCATCGTGAAGGCGTTGAAGGAGCGGAACCCGGTCGCCGACCCGCAACCGGCCGGCGACACGACCGAGGAACGCGACCCCGATGCCATCATCGACATTGAAAGCGAAATGCCCGCAGGGTTGAAGGGCAAGCAGGGCGAACGGCTGCGCGAGCATGTCGCGCTCGCCCGTCAGCTTGCCACCGAACAGCCCGACCGCGCCGTCACCGCGCTGCGCCGCATGCTGGCGGTGCCGTCCGAAACTATTGCCGATGATGACGACGCCGATACATCCGCGCGCGGCAAGGCCGAACCCGAAAAGGAAGCCGCATGACCGCCGTGCAACCCGGATCCCTGAGCGAGGCCGACCGGGCCGCGATGATCGTGATGCTGCTCGACGACGACAGCGCCGCGAACCTCCTGGCACAGCTCGAACCCGAAGAGCTGGAACGGCTGGGCAGTCATATGGTGAAGCTCGGCGAGATCGAGAGCGATGGCCTGGAAAGCGCCATCGAATCCTTCGTCACCCACGCCGATGCGCAAGGGTTCAGCGTCGGCGACCGGCAAAGCCATCTGTCGCGCGTCATGACGCGCGCCGTCGGCGAGGTGAAGGCGCACGGCATGATGAGCCGCATCGCTCCCACCGCGCCGAGCCGCACGATCGAGATCGCCCGCTGGCTCACGCCGGAGGTGCTCGTGCCCCTGCTCGAAGACGAACATCCGCAGGCGATTGCCGTGCTGCTGCTCATGCTCGATCCCGAACCGGCGGCGCATCTCCTCGCCGCCCTGCCCAAACGGCACCAGTCCGGCGTGGTCGAACGCGTCGCCCGCATCGGTCCGGTATCCTCGCATGCGGTCGCCATGCTCGACGAATTGCTGAACCGGCGGCTTGCCGAACGCTTCGGCAATCGCACGCTCGCGATTGGCGGCGTGCGCGAGGCGGCCGAATTGATGAACCGCGCCGCCGGGGTGGAGAAACACGTGATGCCAGCGATTGCGGAGCGCGACCGCAAGCTCGCCTCCGAGATCGAGGCGGAAATGTTCCGTTTCGATCAGCTCACCGCGCTCGAGCCGATGGCGATGGGCCGCCTGCTGCGCGAGATCGAGAACGAAGTGCTCATCGACGCGCTCAAGGGGTTGGACGAAGACGCGCGCGAACCGTTCTATGCCGCGATGTCGGCGCGCGCCGCCGACGGCGTGAAGGACGAGATCAAGACGCGCGGCCGCCTGCGCCGCGCCGATGTCGAGAAGGCGCAGGAATCCATTGTCGAGATCGCCCGACGCCTGTCGGAAAGCGGCGAAATCATGTTCGGCGCGGATGGTGGCGATTATGTTTAAGGAAAACGCCCTCAACATTTCCGACGCCGCCTGGATCGATCATACGCGGGCCACCGGCATGTTCGCGCCCGACAGCCGTTTTACCGACACGCCCCCCGAACCGCAGAACGAAAACGACGATACGGAGCAGGAACCCGCCGGCCCCGATCCGATCGAGCGCGCCTATGGCGACGGGCTGCAGAAAGGCCGGGACGAGGCCGAGGCCGAATTCGCCGAGCGCGAGGCCATCCGCACGCGCCTTGCCGGCGCGCTCACCCGGCTCGACGCCGACGAGCGTGGCCGCTTTGCCGAACGGCTGCGCGAAACGGTGACTCTGTTGTGCGAGGCCGTGCTGGGCGAGGCGGCGGGCGATCCCGGCTTGCTGAAGACACGGTGCGACCGCGCGATTGCCGCGCTCGCGGACGGTGAACCGCCCGTGCTGCGCATGCATCCCGCCGATATCGAAATGCTGGACGAGGAATATCGCCTCAGCCGCAGCATTATCGTCGACCCGGCGATGAAGCGCGGCGACCTGCGCGCGGAACAGGGCGGCGGCGGCGTGGTATGCGGGCCGTCCGACTGGATGGTGGCGGTCCGTGCCGCCGTCTATGGAACCTGATCCGATGCGCGCGGCGACGCTCGATGGCGATGTGCTGTGCTGGGACGAGGTGCTGGGCGACATCGCGCCGCGCCCGGTGCCGCCCAAACGGTTTGGCACGGTGGTATCGTGCGACGGGCCGCTCGTCGAAATGGCCGGATTGCCGGTGCCGGTCGGGACCATGTGCCGGATTGCGACGCCGGGCGGCGGGGAAACCTTTGCCGAAACGGTCGGATTTCGCGACGGGCGCGGCCTGCTGATGCTGCTCGGCGATTCGCTGTGCCTGGAACCGGGCGCGCTTGTCCGGGCGGAGGGGCAGCCGGGCTCGGTCCCTGTGGGCGAGGCGTTTCTTGGCCGCGCGGTCGACGGGACCGGCGCGCCGATCGACGGCGGACCGCCGGTGCGATCGCTCGAACGCTGGCCGCTGGCGGGAAGACGGGAAAGCGCGCTCGCGCGGAGCAGCGTCGCCGAAACCTTCGATTGCGGGGTTCGCGCGATCAATGCGCTGACCACGCTGGGCATTGGACAGCGCATGGGCATCGTCGCCGGGTCCGGCGTCGGCAAATCCGTGCTCATCGACATGATCGCGCGCCATGCGGACACCGACATCGCGGTCGTCGCCCTGATTGGCGAGCGCGCGCGCGAGGTGTCCGATTTCGTGAGCCGACACATGACGGGTGCCGCCGCCGCGCGCACCGTCGTCGTCGCCGTGCCCGCCGACCATGCCGCGAACCTGCGGCTGCGCGGTGCGGAAATGGCCATGTCCATCGCCGAATATTTTCGCGAAACGGGACGGCGCGTCACGCTCATCATGGACAGCCTGACCCGCGTCGCCCATGCGGGCCGCGAAATCGGCCTGCTGCTCGGCGAACCGGGCGCGGCGCGGGGCTATCCGCCGTCCGCATTGTCGCGCATCACGCGCATTGTCGAACGCGCGGGCAATTCGCGCATGTCGGGCGGGGCGATCACCGGGCTTTTCACCGTGCTGGCCGATGGCGACAATCACGACGATCCCGTCGTCGATACCGCCCGCGCGATCCTCGACGGGCATATCGTGCTTTCCCGCGATCTGGCGCAGCGGGGCCAATATCCCGCCATCGACGTGCCCGCCTCGCTCAGCCGGGTGATGCACGACATCGTCCCCCATGAACAGATCGTCGCCGCGCGGCAGGTCCGCTCCTGGATCGCGGATTACGAGGCGAACCGCGAACTCGTTCTCATGGGTGCTTACCGCGAAGGGGCCGATGCCGCGGTCGATCGCGCCATGGCGATGAACCCGGCGATCCGCGCCTTCGTTTCGCAGGCCGCCGAAGAAGACTGCACGATGGGCGACAGCCTGTCGGCCATGCTCGCGCTGGTCGATGAAGCAGGCTGAGGCGCGGGCAGGACGGCTGCGGCTTCTGGCCCGGTTGCGCGGGGCACAGCGGCTCACCGCGCTGCGCGACGCGGCGGAGGCGGAGGCCGGCTTTGCCCGCCATCACGGCCTGTCCCGGCGCACCGAATCGCTGTGCGCGGAATATTCGGCGCGGCGCGATTGCAGCGACGGCGACGAATTGCGCCGGATGCGCGGCTTTGCGAGCGAGATCGCCGCGCTTTCCGTCCGCGCCGCCACCGATGCGCAACGCGCCGCCGCGCAGGCGGAGCAGAAAGGTGCCGCCCTCGCCCAGGCGACCCGCCGGCGCGACATGGCCGACGACAGCGCAAAGGCCGCCATGCGCGACGTGCTTCGACAGCGGCAGGAAAACGGGACCGATCTGGCACGATCCTTGAAAGGTGCGGAGAAGAAGCGCCGCAAGCGGGATGGTTGAACGCATGATGATGAACACGATAGCGAGTGCCCTGGCCTTGAATGCGGGCACGGCAAGATCCGGGGCGATCGCGCCGACCCTTCCGGGTGAGAATGCGCCGGTTGCTGGCGGGGTCGGGGGCGATTTTGCCGCCATGATGCGCGCGGCGGGCGCCGATCCCGCAATCGCGCCCGGCGATATGCCGACCATGCCCGGCGTCGGCGCGATGCCCGATGGTGCGGGTGCTGCATTCCTCGACGCGCCGATCGCCCATGCGCCGCCGGGCAATGTTGCATTTGTCGCGCCCCTCATTGCAGGCGAGGAGCCGCACATGACCGCGCTGGACACGGCGGCAACGGACCGCATGAGCCCGGTCGCGCACCCGCAAACCGGCAAGATCCTGCCGCCCGGCAAACCCGGCTTGCCGGACTTGGCCGCAACGGACCCGATCGGCCTGACCGATACCATCGAAGAAGGCACGCGCCCCGCGGTCATCGCGAACCCGAAGACGGCGGCCAAGGCCGTGGAGAACCCTGCCGCATCAATGCAGCCCACCCCCCTGCCCTCTTCGCTCAGGAACGCGACCGCAGCCAGGGTCGGGGCCGAAATGCCCGCCACTTTGCCGGCAAACACCGCCGCGAGACCCATCATTGCGACCTCGGTGTTCAGCGTGTCAGGCAATGGCGCGAGCAAGGGCATTGGCACCGGCGCGATGGCGATCACGCCCGCGCTTCCGCCTGCCGTTTCCGCCCTTCTGAGCGAAGCGCAGATCGGCCGCGTGGGCGAAACGCAGCCCGCACCGGTCGTGCCCGTCCCGGCCGCCCTTGCGAATATCGCGCCGCCCCCTTCAACCGAGCTGCAAGCGCAAACGTTGACCCGGTCGCCAGCGCAGGCAACGGATCTTCTCGCTCCTCAAAACCCGGAAGCGGATATGAAAGCACCTGCCCGAACGGACACGGCGGCGCCCCAGGTCGAGGGGAAGGGACGCAGCGAAATCCCGCTCGTCCAGACCGGCGCCCCGGCGGGCACAGCGGCGCTGCCTGCGACCATGCCGCCATCCGGCGCGTCGCATTCGCCCGCGCCGATGATCGCGGCAGGCAGCGACGCGGCACGAATCGCCGCACATGACTTTGGCGCAGTCGTCGACAGGCTCGCCACCGCGCGCGAAACGGCACAGCCGGCCGCGGCGCGCATCGCCGTGACCCACGCCGAGTTCGGCCAGGTCGGCGTACGTTTCGACGGAGCGCATGCGGGCTCCGCCGGCAATGCGACGACGGCGGCGATGCTGAACGTGACGCTGACCAACGCGGACCCGGATTTTGCGCCGGCGGTCATGGCCGCATTGTCCGAACGCGCGGGGGAACGCCTGGGCGAGCGTGTCGCGGACCGGGGCACGGAACGATTCGCCGAGCAGGGGCAATCGGGCACGCGCCAGGACGGATCGACGCAGGATCAGCCGGCCCGACACGGCGACGCGCGCAATCTTGATCGCGGACATGGCCGGCAGAACGACCGGACCGACCGGGACAGCGTGTTCGACCGCGAATTTGCAAACCTTGCGGGCAGCGGCGAACGGAGCCGAAGCCCCGTCCCGACCCCGCGATCGGTGCGTTCGCGCGGGCTTTATATCTGAGTGAACCCCCAACTGGCGTTAACCAAATTTATAGTCGCCGCGCCGCATAATCGCGGATGTTCACAGTCGCACAGGGGAATCGACACGACATGGCCGAGGACAAGGACACCAAGACGAAAAAGGGCGGCGGCAAGCTGAAACTGATCCTCGCCGCCGTCGTGCTGATCGGTGCGGGCGCGGGTGGTGCCTTTGCCGCGGCGCAGATGGGCTATCTCGCTCCGGCGGGCCATTCCGCGCCGCAGGGGCCGCAACTCGTCCGCAAGGGTGAGGCCGATCCCTACATGCCCGAAGGCGAAAGCGAAGGCGACGCGGTCGAGGGCGAAGGCGGCAGCGAGTTCCGCACCAATTATTACAGCTTCGAACAGCCCTTCACCACCAATCTGCGCCAATCGCCCGCGCTGGTGCAGGTGAGCCTTGCGGCCAGCACGCGGCGCGACGGGCGCGTGCTGCTATGGCTGGCCAAGCACGAGTTGGCGGTGCGGTCCGCGCTGCTCGCTGAACTCGCCGATACGCCGGAAGAGGACGCCTATTCGCAGGAGGGCAAGGCGCGCCTGCAGAAGCGGATGACCGATGCGATCAACGAGGTTCTGGTCCGCACCGAAGGTTTCGGCGGCGTCGATGCCGTCTACTTCCGCGAATATATCGTCCAATGAAGGGCAACTTCACCTTCGTCGCCGAACGGGCGGTGGCGAACCATTCCCCCATTCTGATTTCCAAGAGCCCGGGCCGCGACGAATTTTCAACGCATCTGACACGCGCGGCGCGCGACATTGCGCGGGGTTTGCGGGGCCCGCTTGCCGGTCTGCTTGGTGACGAGATTCCGCGCGTCGAATGCGGATATGTCGAATACCTCACAGGGCGCGAGCTGATCGATCGCGTCGGCCCGCTCGCGGCCAATTGCCTGTTTCAACAGGCCGAAGGCGGACCGCGCATCATGACCAGCGTGGGGGCGCGGGCGGCGCTGTCGCTGACCGACCGGACGTTTGGCGGCAACGGCGACGTGGACGACGAATTGCCGGACCAGTTTCCGATGTCTTCGGAGCTTACGTTAAAGCGGCTCGAAAAGGCGATCGGCGGGGCAATGCGCGGAATTCTGCCGATGGCGGACGGGCCGGACGCAATCTGTCACCGCGCCGAGGATCTCGCCGCGATGTCGCCATTTGCCGAAGGTGACCCGTCACAGATGAGCTGTGGGGTCATCACGCTCCGGGTGGAGGAGCAGGGCCGCGACAGCTGGTCGATCCTGCTGGCCATCATGGAGGAGGATCTGAGCACGCTGTTCGCCGGGCATCCGCGGCTGCCCGCGCCGCGCCGCCGGGCGCGCAGTGCGACCGACGCGCCGTTTGCCGATCTTCCCCTCCCGATCGCGGCGCATCTTGCCGAGCTGACCGTGCCGCTCGCGCGCCTGTCCGCGCTGAAACCCGGCGACGTTCTCCCGCTGAGCGCGAGACGCGAAGTACCGATTTCCATCCGGGGCGTGACCATCGCCCTCGGCGCGGTGGGATCACAGGATGGTCGCGTCGCCATCCGTATCACCCGCAAGCTTTGATAAAGGACAAAACCCATGATCAACAATTCCAGGCGCGGGATGGATTTGCTGCGCAATGTCGGCGTGTGCCTGTCCGTGGAACTGGGCCGCACGGACATGCGGCTGAAGGATGTCCTCGAACTGGGTGAGGACAGCATCGTTCCGCTCGACCGGCTGACGGATGAACTGCTCGAAATCCATGTCAACGGGCGTTGTATCGCGCGGGGCGAAGTCGTGACCGAAGGCAATCGCTTTGCCGTCCGCATCGTCGAACTGGCCGAGGGCGAGGACGATGCTCACGATGCGATGGCCGACATGCTCAATGCCGGAAAGACCGATCGCCGGGCCGGCACTCCGGCGGGTGAGACGGATTTCGGCTGATGGGACTCTACCTCCTCAAGCTATTGATTCTCCTTCCCCTTCTGGGCGGGTTGATCTGGGGCAGTCTCTGGCTGACGAAGCGGATGCAGCAGCGGCTCAACGCGCAGAACGCCGCGGCGGGGCGACCCGAACGCGCCGCGCGGCTCGTGGAAACCACGATGGTTTCGCCCGGCATACGGCTTGCGGTGGTGGAATTTCGCGGGCGGGAAATCCTCATCGGCAGCACGCGCCACGGGCTCACCCGGCTGGCCGAGGTGGACGCCGCCCCGCGCGCGGATTTCGCCCGCGCGGTCGAGGAAGCATGCGTCGTGGACGCCGAAGCAAGAGATGAACGCGCAGACGGTCATGCCAACAAGGACGACCGCAGGTGACCGCGTTTAAGCCCTGGCTTGCGCTTTTTTGTGCAGGCCTGCTGCTCGCGTCGCCCGACCTTGCGCTCGCGCAGGATGGGACCGGGATCGGCGGCGCGATCGACCGCGCATTGGGCGCGGGCAGCGCGGCGGGAGAGGACGCCCCGCTCAGCCTGTCGCTGCAATTGCTACTCATCATGGGGCTGCTCACCATCCTGCCCGCTTTGGTGCTGATGATGACAAGCTTTACCCGGATCATCATCGTGCTTTCGATCCTGCGGCAGGCGATGGGCTTGCAGCAATCGCCGCCCAATCAGGTGCTGATCGGGCTGTCGCTGTTCCTCTCACTCTTCGTGATGGCGCCCACCTTGTCGGCGGTGAACGCCAGCGCTGTCGAACCCTATGCCGCGGGGCGCATCGACGCGGAGGTCGCCATTGCCGAAGCAGGCGACGAATTCCACGCCTTCATGATCCGTCAGACGCGGACCACCGACCTTTCCATGTTCGCCAATATCGCGGAGGCAGGCCAGTTCGCCAGCCCGCAGGACGTGCCCTTCTCGATCCTGCTCCCCGCCTTCGTCACGAGCGAGTTGAAAACCGCATTTCAGATCGGCTTCATGCTGTTCCTGCCGTTTCTCGTCATCGACCTCGTCGTGGCCAGCGTGCTGATGAGCCTTGGCATGATGATGCTGTCGCCCACGATCGTGTCGCTGCCGTTCAAGCTGCTGCTGTTCGTGCTGATCGACGGGTGGGCCTTGCTGATGGGGTCGCTGGCGATGAGCTTTAGCTGAGGGAGGCCGCGATGGACGAATCCTCCGCCCTTCTCGCCCTTACGGACAGGATGCTGTGGACGACCGCGCTGGTGGCCGCGCCGATCCTGCTCGCGGCGCTGGCCGTGGGTCTTATCGTCGGGGTGATCCAGGCCGCCACATCGGTCAACGAACAGACGCTGACCTTCGTGCCGAAACTGGCAATGATCGCGCTCGTGCTCGTGCTCATGGGGGCGGGCATGATGGGGCTGATCGGCGATTTCGCGAAGGATATCTTTGCGCAGATCGCCAATATCTCGCTGTTGTGACGGTGCGATGAGCCTCCCCGATTTCGGCTTCGGCAATATTGAGCAGGAGCTGTGGCGCCTGATCTTCACCATGGTGCGGATCGGGGCGGCGCTCATCGCGGCGCCCATCTTCGGCGCGGCGACCGTGCCGGTTCAGGTGCGCATCGTCTTTGCGGGCGCGATCGCGGTCTTCGTGCTGAACTGGACGCCGGCGGGCGCGGTCATGCCGTCCGACCTCCTCGCCATCGAAACGATGATCGCCTTATTGACAGAGGCGGTCGTCGGTTTTGCGTTCGGCTTCGTGCTGCACCTCTCCTTTGCAGCACCGGTGCTCGCGGCCGAGCAGATCGCGGGCGGCATGGGCATGGCTATCGCCACCGCCGTCGATCCGAACACCGGCGGCCAGTCGGGCGCACTGGGGCAATATTTCACCGTGGTGCTGACGCTCATTTTCCTGTCGGTGGGCGGCCACCTGTTGTGGCTGCGGCTGTTGATCGAAAGCTATCAGACCTTTCCCCCCGGCGCCGAATGGTTCGGGGCCGATCGCGCAATGATGATCGTGGGTTTCGCCGCGCAGATGTTCGCCACCGCGGTCGCCATCGCGCTTCCGGTGACGCTCGTGCTCCTGCTGGTACAGATGGCGACCGGCGTGCTGTCGCGCTCGGCGCCCTCGCTCAACCTCTTTTCGCTCGGCCTGCCCGCAGGGGTGCTGGCGGGGATTGCGGCGCTGATCGCGGCGATGCCGATGCTGACCGATCTGTTCGTCGCGCTGGCGCTCGATTCGGTCACCCATGTCGCGGAGATTTTCGGATGAGCGACAACAGCGGCGAAAAGTCGCAACAACCCACCGAAAAGCGCCGCAAGGACGCCACGAAAAAAGGCGACGTGCTGCGCAGCAAGGAGCTCGCAACGGCGGCGGCGGTGATGGCAGGCGCCTTGTGGCTGCGTTTCGGGGGTGGCTGGATGATGGGCCGGCTGGAGGATTCGGCCCAGGCGAGCCTTTCGTTCGAGCGAGCCGACATCGACGATTTCGATTCCGGCCGGCTCATGCTCGACCTGCTCGTCGCGATGTTGCCGCCGGTGCTGCTGCTCGGCACGGCGGTCATGATCGTCACCGTGATCAGCCAGCTGACCATTGGCGACGGGCGCTTCATGGCGGCCAATCTGCAACCCAAGCCGTCGCGGCTCAATCCCGCCTCCGGGTTCAAGCGCATGTTCGGCCCCAACGGGCTGATCGAGCTGGGCAAGAGCGTGCTGAAGCTCATCCTGCTCGGCGGGATGGCGGCATGGTGGGCGCGTGATGCGCTGCCAGACGTGCTGGCGCTGGGCCGGGGCGATCTGACCGGGCAGCTGACCGCCGCGTGGGAGGCAATTACCTCCCTGCTGATGCTGCTTGCCGTGGGGCTGGCGATGATCGCGATGATCGACTTCCCGATTCAGTGGGTCCGGCGCATGGGCCGGCTCAAGATGACGATGCAGCAGGTCCGCGACGAGTATAAGGAGACCGAGGGAAGCCCCGAGAAAAAGGCCGCCATCCGCAACAAGCAACGCCAATTGTCGCGCGGCGGGGTGGCCTCGGCAATGGCCGAGGCAGATTTCGTCCTCACCAACCCGGTGCAGTTCGCCGTCGCGCTGAAATACGATCCGGCACTGGCGGGCGCGCCGATCGTGCTGGCGCGCGGGCGGGCGGAAAAGGCGGCGGCCATGCGTGAGCTGGCGGCGGAGAACCGGGTTCCCGTGCTCGAATATCCGGCTCTGGCACGCTCGGTCTATTTCACCACGCGCGAGAATCAGGTGATCCGCGAGGAACTCTATGCCGCGGTCGCCAGCGTGCTGGCCTTCGTCTTTGCATTGAAACGCGGCGACCGGCCGGCACGACCGGATGTCACCGTTCCAGTCGAGGTGCAGTTCGACGCCGACGGGCGCGCCGCGGCCAAACCTGCGAAGCCTGCCCGCAAAACCGATACGGCCACGTGAGCCCCCCTTAAACACGGCATGACCGGGACGTTCTTGGCACCATGGATAACTCAACCACCTCAATCGTAAGCGCGCTGGGCGCAGGCAGCGGCGTCGACATGGCCAAGCTGGCGAGCGACCTTGCCGCCGCGCGCTTCGCCTCCAAGATTGCGCAGCTCGAAAACCGGGCCGAGACGCTGGACCTACGGATTTCCTCGGCTGCGACGCTCAAATCCTCGCTCAATGAACTTGCCTCGGCGCTGGGCGACCGTATCCGCACCGGCGACCTCGCGCCCAAGCCGACGAGCAGCAATCCTGCGGTGGCGACCGCCAAGGTCGCCTCCGGCGGCACCGCAAGCGGGAGCTATTCGCTTGAAGTCACGCAGCTTGCCAAGGCGCAGACGCTCGCACTCGCGCCCTATGGCGCCGCAACCGATCCGGTCGGCGAGGGCACGCTGACCATCCGTTTCGGCAGCACCGCGGGCGGCACCTTTGCCGAGGATACGGCACAGACCGCGATGTCCATCAATGTCGCGGCGGGCGATTCGCTCAATGACGTGGCCAATGCCATCAACCTGGCGGGCGGCAGTGTCACCGCCTATGTAATCGAGGGCGAGGCCGGCGCGCAGCTCGTGATGAAGGGCGCCGAGGGGCAGAACAACGGATTTGTCGTCGAGGGCACCGGGGCCAGCGCAGGCGGCGGCGCGCCCGGCTCGATCGACTATCTCAGCTGGTCGCCCGCCACCGATAGCGGGCAGCTCAAGCAAGCCTCCGCCGATGCGCTCTACAGCTTTGACGGCATTCAGATGCGTTCGCCCTCCAATACGGCGACCAACCTGCCCGGCGGGCTGTCGCTCACGCTGACGGGCGTGAATACGGGCAATCCGGCGACGATCACCTTTGCCGACAGAGCCACGCAGATCGAGAGCATGATGGTGGATTTCACCGCCGCGCTGAACGATATTGCCGGGCAGCTTGCGCAGACCGCCGCGCCGCTGGGTGGCGAGCTGGGCAATGATCCCGGTGCGCGCGCGCTCAAACGCGATCTTTCCGCCTTTGCCGGTCTCGTGGTGATGCCCAATGCGGCACCCGGCGAACCGTCCCGCCTCGCCGATCTTGGGCTGACACGCGACCGCGACGGCACGTTCCGCCTCGATGTAGCCCGGCTGAAAACCACGCTGACCGACGCGCCGGAGGCTGCGGCCGCCATGTTCACCACCGGGCTTTATGGGGTGTTTTCCACGCTCGACAATCTGGCCCGTCGCACCGGTTCCGCCACGGATCCCGGCCGCATCGGCGGTTCGATCAAGCGGTACACGCGGCAGCGCGAGGCCATTACCGAAAGCCTGAAGAAGATCGGCGAACAGCAGGACCGCTTGCGCGAGCAGATGACGAAAACCTTCGCCGCATCCGATTCGCGCGTGGCGCAATCGCAATCGACGCTGTCCTTCCTGAAGAGCCAGATCGCCGTGTGGAACGCGGCGCGGGATTGATGCGGTGCTGGTCTGCCGCGACCCTGCCGAAGCTTATCGCCGCGCGGCATTCGACCTTCGCGTTTCGGGCTCGGACGTTCACGCGCTGACGGCGCTGTGTTTCGAGGAGGCCATCGCGGCGGTCAATCGGGCCTGCTACGCGCATGTGCACGGGCATACGTTGCTGCGCGGGCGCGCGATGGCGCGGGCGCGATCCGCCCTCACCGCGTTGAAGGCGGGCGTCGACATCACTCATCCCATGGGCGAGCCGCTGCTCACCATCTATGACGCCGCCGATGCGGCGATCGTTCATTCGATGTCGCATTTCGATCGCGACGCGATGATCCGCGTGTCCGATGATCTTCAGGAGATTGCCGGCGCGCTGGCGCAGGCCGCGCGCAACATGGCGTGATCCCGCGCACTGGAAAAATCGCAGGCCGCCCCCATATCGAAACCATCACCCAGCAATGATGGAGGCCCGCCATGGCCGGAGGATGGACCCGCGACGGCGCGGTACAGGATCAGATCGACGACACGGTGGCCGACGCGGTTTCGGCCGCCCGTTCACGCATGCCGCGCGGCGAGAGCCTCGAATATTGCGCGGTGTGCGGGGAGGATATTCCCGAAAAACGGCGGCAGGCGCTCCCCGGCGTGCGCAATTGCATCGCGTGTCAGGCCACAGCGGACAAGCGCACAGCCCATGCCGGGATCAATCGGCGCGGCTCGAAGGACAGCCAGCTGCGCTGAACCCATTTCGCGACCATGCCGCGGATGCGGGGCGGCCCGCCGCGATGCGACACGCCGCCCCCCGCCGAAAGATCAGCGCGGCGCCATGCGGATCCCGCCGTCGAGCCGGATGCTGGTCCCGTTGACATAGGCATTCTCGATCAGCGTCATTGCGATGTCGGCATATTCCGACGGCTTGCCCAGGCGTTTGGGGAACGGCACCGACGCGGCGAGCGCGTCCTGCACCTTTTCGGGCATGCCTTCCATCATTGGCGTCTGAAAAATGCCGGGCAGGATCGTGTTGATGCGAATCCCCTCCCCCATGAGATCGCGCGCGACCGGGAGCGTCATGCCCAGCACGCCGGCCTTCGACGCGGTATAGGCGGCCTGGCCGATCTGCCCGTCCTCCGCCGCGACCGATGCGGTGGTGACGATCGCGCCGCGCTCGCCATCCTCGCCCGCGGGCAGCCCCATCATGCCCTGCGCGGCGAGGGCGATGCACCGGAACGTCCCGACCAGATTGATGTCGATCACCTTTTCGAAGGCCCCGAAATCGAAGGTCTTGATGCTGTCGTCCTCGCGGCTGCGCGATGCGGTCTTCTGCGCGACGACAATCCCGGCACAGCATACCAGGATCGTTTCCTGGCCCAGCTGTTCACGCGATTGGGCAAAGGCCGCCTCGATGCTGGCCTTGTCCGTGACGTCGGTTTCGCAGAACAGCCCGCCGATCTCGCCCGCAATCTGCGCGCCGCGTTCGGCATCCCGGTCGAAGAGCGCGACCTTCGCGCCCTTCGCGGCGAGGGCGCGGGCCGTCGCGGCGCCGAGGCCGGAAGCCCCGCCGGTGACGACGGCAACGGTATCCTTGGTAATCTTCATCGGGCATCTCCTGTCATTCGTGCGTCTAACGATCTTGCGGCTGGCCATGCCGAAAGGGCGCCGAGGTGACAAGCTGTACCATCCGTCAGGACGGCGTTGATCGCACCTGCCGCCCCAGCCGCACGATTTCGCGGTCCAGCACCTGAAGGAATTGCGAGCGGTCCGATTTGCATAACGGCGGCGGTCCGCCGATCTGTTCGCCGCCCTGACCGATACCGGCGCGCAGGTTCGCCATGATCGCGCGCGTGGCGATGGCGCTTCCGATCGAGGCGGTGGTGAACGGCTTGCCATTGGGCGCGATGACGGTGCCGCCCGCCTTCAACCCGCGGTCGGCCAGCAGGATGTCGGTCGTCACGATCAGCGCATCGCTATCGACCCGCGCCGCGATCCAGTCGTCCGCCGCATCGAAGCCATCGTCCACCACCACCTGCCGCACGAGCGGATGCGCGGGCACCCGAAAATGGCTGTTGCTGACGATGGCGACGGGGACCGCGTGGCGAAAGGCGACCTTGTAGATCTCCTCCTTCACCGGGCAGGCATCGGCATCGACCAGTATCCTGAGGCCGGTGCCGATGTCGCCGATGGTCGCCATGGGGGGCATTACTGCTCCTTGGGTGCGCCCTTGCGGTGGGGTTTACCCTTCGGCTTGCCCTTGAAACCGCCGGGTTTGCCGGGACCGCCGTCACGGTCGCCGAACGACTTGCGGCCACCCTTCGCGAACCGGCCCTTGCCGCCATTCCCGCCATAGGGCGGGCGCGGCTTGCCCCGGCGTTCGCCGTCATCGCCGCCGCCGCGCGGGTCGAAACCGCCGCGACGGTTTTCACGCGCCTGTTCGCGCGGGGCTTCGTCCGAACGGGTGATGGTCACGTCGCCGCCGTCGTCGGTGCCCGCGGTGCGCGCGACCGATGCCTCGAACTTGCCGGCGATCGCGGTCGGCACCTGCACGAAGGTTTCGTTGCCGGCGATGCGAATCGCGCCGACCTCGTTCTTGGTAATATGCCCGCGCCGGCACAAAAGCGGCAGGATCCAGCGCGCATCCGCGTTCTGACGCCGCCCGATGTCCAGCCGGAACCACACGACATCCTCGAATCCGGGGCGGTGGCGTTCCTTCTGCGCGGCCTTGCGTGCCTCGGGCGTGTTGGGGATCAATTCCTCGGGCTGCGGCATGGCGGCGCGATGGGCGCGGACCAGCGCGGCGGCAATATCCTCGGGCGATTTTTCGGCGATGAGGCGCTGCGCCAATGCGCGATCCTCGTCGTCGAATTCGACCGGTTCCATCAATGCGGAGAGCAGGCGTTCGCGGTCCTGCTTGCGAATGTCGTCGGGGGTCGGGGCGTCGATCCACTCCGCCTCGATCCGGGCGCCGCGCAACATGGATTCGACGCGGCGGCGGCGGGGATAGGGCACGACGATGACCGCGGTGCCCTTCTTGCCCGCGCGGCCGGTCCGGCCCGAGCGGTGCTGAAGCGTTTCGGCATCGCGCGGAATCTCGACATGCACGACGAGCGTCAGCGTCGGCAGATCGATCCCGCGCGCGGCGACATCGGTGGCGACGCACACGCGCGCACGGCGATCGCGCAGCGCCTGCAACGCATGGTTGCGTTCGTTCTGCGAATGCTCGCCCGACAGGGCAACGGCGGTAAATCCGCGCTCCTGCAGCGTGGCGTGCAGGCGGCGCACATTGTCGCGCGTCGCGCAGAACAGGATCGCCGTTTCCGCCTCGTGAAAGCGCAGCAGGTTGACCACGGCGGCATCGACATCGGCGGGCGACACGGTCATCGCCTGATACGCGATATCGCCATGGCCGCGATCGTCGCCGACGGTGGAAATGCGCAGGGCATCGTCCTGATACCGGCGGGCGAGCGCCACGATCGGTTTCGGCATGGTCGCGGAAAACAGCAGCGTGCGGCGACCTTCGGGCGTCGCGTCGAGGATCTCTTCCAGATCCTCCCGGAAGCCCATGTCGAGCATTTCGTCCGCCTCGTCGAGGACGACCGCCTTCAGTTCCGACAGGTCGAGCGCGCCGCGTTCGAGATGGTCGCGCAGCCGGCCCGGCGTGCCGACGACGATCTGCGCCCCGCGGCTAAGGTTACGGCGCTCCTTCGATGCGTCCATGCCGCCGACGCAGGTGGCAATGCGCGAGCCTGCCTTGCCATAGAGCCACATGAGCTCCCGGCTGACCTGCAGGGCGAGTTCGCGCGTCGGCGCGATGACGAGCGCGGCGGGCGCGGTGCCGAACACGGTCATGTCGTCGGCGATCAGCAGGTCGGCCATGGCCATGCCAAAGGCGACGGTCTTGCCCGAACCGGTCTGCGCCGACACGATGAGGTCGCGGCCTATCGCTTCGGGTTCCAGCACGGCGGCCTGCACGGCGGTGGGTTGTTCATAGCCGCGTTCGGCAAGGGCTTCGCCGAGAACCGGCGGGAGTTGGGAAAAAATCATGAGTCTCGCAATTCGGGCCGGGCCGCAATGCGGGTTCGGCCGGGGATGATGGTCGGCCTGAAAGCGGTTCGGCGCCTGTGGCGCGGACCGTCCGGGCGCGATGGCCCGTCTGCCGATGGGCGGGCCATACACGATTCCACGCGCTTTGGCTTGCGTTAATTGCGCATGCGTCGGCGCGCTACAGGCCGAACGCCTTCAACGCGGTGTCGAACGCCCCTTCGAGGCCGCCGCGCGCGCCGGTTCCGCGCCGTCCGGCCATGGGTGCCTCTTCCACGATGAGGATGCCTGTCCCGCGCTCGACCCTGTCCTTCAACAATTGTTCGCGGCCGAGGAAATAGGGCCAGAACGTCTCCGTCCGGGTCACGGAATAGGCGAGGTCGGCGCTGAACCCGACAAGCTGGTCCTGTCCGAAGATGCGCCCGTGTTCGGCCCGTTCGATGCGGACCCCGCGCCCGCCCTTGATCGCCAGCCGGGCCGGCCCGTGAAACACCAGATAGCGCAATTGCAGCGTGAGCCACGCATTGAGCGAGAACAAGCGCCAATGGCTCGTCACCCGCGTGGGCCGGTCCCGCGGATGCGCCACCGCGGCCAGCGCGCGCGGTTGCAGCACGCAGGAGCCGCCCTCGGGCAGGTCCAGCACGGCAATCTCGGCAAACGGATCGCGCGTGGCGGAAATGGTCGTCACCTCCCCGTCGCCGGTGATGCGCGTCAGGAACGTCATCCCCGCCGCGATGCTGGACAAGGGATGGCGCGCATCGAGCAGCCATTGCGTGCGCTTTGCCCCGATGCCGGAGCTTGTCTGCAAGTAATCCTGCCGCACCAGCAATTGCTCCCCGTCGCGCAGGCGAACCGCAACCGACGCGCGACTTTCCGGCGCGGTCGGGATCGTCGCCCCCGCCCCGCCCGGCACGCGAAGCCGGATCGCGGCCCGCCGCTGCGCCAGCGGGGCAAGCACGAACCAGAACAAGAGCCGGATCGCATAGGGCATCAGCACCACGGCCAGAAACGCCCAGCCCGCCGCGCGCAGGATGTCGAACACGTGCCAGCGTTCCGCCTGCCGCATGGTCCGCGCGCGCAGGGAGTTTTGCGCCGCGCTGCGTTCGGCGGCGAGCGCCGCGTCGAGATCGGCGCTCACATCGTCCAGCGTCCCGGCGGACCATTGGCGCGCCGCGTCATAGCGCGCATCCGCCGTGCGCCACGCATCGTAAAGGGCACGCTTGCGCTGCGCCGTGCGGGCGGTTTCGCACCGTGCATCGCGCCGCACGATCAGCGTGCTGCGTTCGGAGCGCAGCAGTTCGCGCACCGCCCCTTCGATCCACGGCTCGCTTTCGAACGCGGCCAGTTCGCGGCGGGCCTCATTGCACCGGCGCTGCGCCGCGGCGGCGGCGGCGCGGGTCGGGATGGGCCCTGCGGCCCGCACCCGCGCGGCGGCGGCGGCGCGCAGATCGCCGGCGCGCGCCGCGTCCTGCGCCGATTGCAGCGCGGCGATTTCCTGCCGGAGCACGGCGATGCGCAATTCCGCGCGCTTACGGGTCACGATGGCAGACGGGTTCACCCGGTCGAGCAGCGCCGGCTCGCCCAGCGCGGCCTCCGCCTCGGCAAGCGCGGCGCGCCGCGTGGCGATCTTTTGCGCCAGCCTTTGCGCCCCGTAATCGCCGAACCGGGCTGCGTCGCGGTTCAGCCGTGCCTGCGCCTCGGTCCGCATCGCATCCACCTCCGCGATGCTGCTTTCGAGCGCGGTGGCATTCGCCTCCGCCTCGCCCCCGCCGTTCCATTCGCGGATCAGCGTGGGCAGCACGAAGCTTGCAAACCCGATGGCGATCACCAGCCCCAGGTAAAGCAGCGCCCGCCGCCCGATCCAGCCGAGCAGCGGCCTCACCGCAACGGTCCCCCTGTATCGTCCCGCCGTGCTGATGTCGCAAATTCGTCCATTCCCGCCGCCATGCCAGCAAACCCGGCCCGCGCCAATCGCGAAGCATGCGCGGCCGGACGGGAACGCACGCCCCATGCGCCCGTTCTTGGCGGCATTGCCATGGTGAAAGAATTGCCTTCATGCCCGATGCTGGGCCCGACACGAAAACCGCCGCCGCGCGCCTGACCGCCGACGTGCCCGCCCCCGACCCCGCCCGCGATTTCGGCCTTTGCGAAACCGCCGCCATGCTCGCCGAACGCTTGGTGGAGGGCGATGTCTTCATGGCCGCGCGCGACGAACCGCGCGCCCGCGCCATTGCCGCGTGCCTCGATGCGCTGATGCCCGATGCGCTGGTCGCCTTCGTCCCGTCCAGCGATGCATTGCCCGGCGACGATGCCCCTGCCTCCCCCGCCAATGTGGGACAGCGGGTGTCGGCCCTGCGCGCGGTGCATGCCGCGCTTGGCCGCAAGGATCGCCCGGCCATCGCGCTGGTGACCACGGGCGAGGCGCTCGCCCGCGCCTATCCCGCGCCCGGTGCCTATGGCGCGATGCCGCCCGCGGTGGAGGTGGGCGAAACGCTCGATCTCGACGCGCTGGCGCAGCGATTGCAGGCGATCGGCTATTTCCACGACGAACGCGTCGACGAGCCGGGCGAGGTCGCGCTGCGCGGGCAGGTACTCGACGTGTTTCCCGCCGACGCGGCGCATCCCCTGCGGATCGAGGCGAAGGACGGCACGGTTGCGGCGATCCATGTCTATGACGCCGGCGACCAACGCACGATCGAGGATTGCGACACATGCGAAATCGGCCGCGCCGCCGAACCGGAGGGCGATGGCGATCTGGTGCCGCTGCTTGCCCACCTGCCCGATGCGCCCGTCATCCTGGCCGAGGGGGCGGACGAAAGGCGGCGGCGGTTCCTCGCACTGGCCGAGGATGCGGCGAGCCGGCGTTCGGCCCGCGCGCTGCGGATCGTGACGGGGGAAGAGGAGTGGGCCGCCGCGCTCGACCGGCGCGCGACGCAGGCCATCGCCCGCCACGGCGAACCGCCGCCGCGTTTCGTCGAGGCGAAGCGCACGCAGGCCGCCTTTGACAAGTTTGTAAGCGAACGGCGCAAGGCGGGGGACCGTATCGTCCTTCTGGGCAGCGCGCGCGACCTGCGCTTCCTCCGCCGCCGCGCGGCCAGGGCGCTCGGCAAGATTGGCGAGGCGCAGGGCTGGACCGCCGTACTCGATGCGGAGCCGGGCGCGGTTCTCGCGCTCCCCGCGCCGGCCGACCGCGGCTTCATGCGCGACGGCATCGCCGCGGTCGCCGCCGCCGACCTCCTCGGCAGCCGGGCCGACCGGGGGCAGGATGCCGCCACCCCGTCCCATCGCGAGGTTTTCGATTTCGGGGAGATTCGCGTCGGCGATGTCGTGGTGCACGAGGACCATGGCCTCGCGCAGGTCGCCGGATTGCGCGCCATGGAGGGGATCGAGGGTGCGTCTGGCGATGCCATTGCGCTGACCTATGCCGATGACAATACGCGGCTCGTCCCGGTGGACGAGGCCGATCTCGTCTGGCGTTACGGGGCGGAGGCGGATGCCGTCACGCTGGACCGGCTCGACGGGTCGAGCTGGCTCAAACGCCGCGCCGAAATCGACCGCGCCATCGCCGACAGCGCCCGCACACTCATCGACATGGCCAAGGCGCGCGAAAATGCGAATGCGCCGGTGCTCGACCCCGATCCCGACGCATACGAACGCTTTTCCGCCGGTTTCCCCTTTACCGAAACGCCGGATCAGGCCCGCGCGATCGAAGCCGTGCGCGACGATCTCGCCAGCGGGAAGCCGATGGACCGGCTCGTCGTCGGCGATGTGGGCTATGGCAAGACCGAGGTTGCCCTGCGCGCCGCGGCCATCGCCGCCCTGTCGGGAAAACAGGTCGCCATCGCCGCGCCGACGACGGTGCTCGCGCGGCAGCATCTGGAGGAATTTCGCGCCCGTTTCGCCGGCACCGGAATCGAGGTCGCCGGATTGTCCCGCCTGTCCACCGCCGCGGAGAAAAAAGCGGTCAAACAAGGGGTGCAGGACGGCCGCATTTCCATCGTCGTCGGCACCGGCGCGGTCGCAGGCAAAGGCGTCACCTATGCCGATCTCGCGCTTGTCATCATCGACGAGGAGCAGCGTTTCGGCACGAAGGATAAAAACGCCCTGCGCGCATTGAGCGCGGGCCACGCGCTTTCGCTGTCGGCGACGCCCATTCCTCGCACGCTGCAGACCGCGCTCGTCGGGCTACAGCAATTGTCGGTCATCGCGACGCCGCCCGCCCGGCGGCAGCCGATCCGCACCGCCGTCGGCGCCTTCGACGGCGAACGGGTGCGCAGCGCATTGCTCCGCGAAAAGGCGCGCGGCGGGCAAAGCTTCGTCGTGGTGCCCCGGATCGAGGACATGGAACCGCTCTCGGCAAAGCTGGAACGGCTGGTCCCCGAATTGTCCGTCGTCACCGCGCATGGCAGGATGAAGGCCAGCGCCATCGACGAGGCCATGGTCGGCTTTGCCCGCGGCGAGGGCGACGTGCTGCTCGCCACCAATATCATCGAGGCCGGGCTGGACGTGCCGCGCGCCAACACGATGATCATCTGGCGCGCCGACCGTTTCGGCCTGTCGCAATTGCACCAGCTTCGCGGCCGGGTCGGGCGGGCCAGCCGGCGGGGCAATGTCATGCTGTTGACCGATCCCGATGCCGAGATCGCGCCCGCGACATTGAAACGGCTCCGCACGCTGGAAGCGTTCGACAGGCTGGGCGCCGGGTTCGCCATTTCGGCCCGCGATCTCGACATGCGCGGGGCGGGCGACCTTCTGGGCGAGGCGCAGGCCGGGCACATGAAGCTGATCGGGATCGACCTCTATCAATTCCTGCTCGAATCGGCCTTGCGCACCGCGCGCGGCGAGGTCGTCGAACGCTGGGCGCCGGAACTCAATCTCGGCGTGGAGGGGCGCCTGCCCGCGGAATGGATCCCGGACGAGGAGATCCGCGTGACGCTCTATGCCCGGCTGGCGCGGATCGCCGACACGATCGGGCTGGATGCGTTTGTCGCGGAGCTGGAGGACCGGTTCGGCGCGCTGCCCGACGCGGCGGCGACGTTGATCGCGGTGGCGCGTATCCGGGTGGAGGCCCGCGCCGCCGCCATTGCGCGCATCGACGCCGGTCCTGCTGCCATCGCACTCACCCCGCGGGAGGGATTCGATGGCGATGCGAAGGCGGCGGGGCTGAAGCAAAAGGACGACCGCCTCATCCTTGCCGAGCGGATCGAGGACGAGATGGAACGGCTCGACCGCATCGCCGAGCTGGTCGGGGAGTTGACCTAGCCGGAGGTCAGAAGCCCAGCTTGCCCACGGCGCCACCGATCATGATGCCGGTGGCGAAAAGCATGACACCCACGGCAAACGCGATGAGAACAAGCTCGCCGTTGATGCGCGCTTTCAGGAACATCTCGACCGGATCGCGTTCCGAAGAGGCCGGTGACGATGTCTTGCGCCTGCCTTCGGGCTCGTTTGTGCTTCTTTCATCAGTCATGGGCCGCATCCTACCGGACGCTAGGACACATTGCAAAGGCACGCCGGGGATCGACCATCACCACATGGCCGGCACGGCCTTGCCAAAGGGGGCGGGCGTATGGCTCGGCCGCAAGAGCACCCCCCTCATGGCACAGCGGCGCAATTTTTAAGGCGGATGATCTTCGAAATCTTGTCTCCGACTTCATCCAGTGTCGCGTGAAGGCGGTTGATCTGCGAAACGGACGACGCCAGTTCCGGCCCGTACCGCGAAACCAGATATTCCCGCCTCGTCATAAGGTCGCACAAATGCGCGGCAGTCTTGGCCCGCAGCACCAGCCCGCATTGCGTGGCCAGCTCCTTTTTCATGGCGAGGTCATGCTGCGTGCCTCGTACATCCGCCGGGCTGTGCCCGCCACTCAGCAGGAGCGCGTTCAGATAGAGTTCGATCGCCTGAATCGCGAGCAGCCGCATGGGCGCAAAGGAAATGGGCTTCCCCTTCTTTCCCTCTGGCCGAAGGCTGGAGGCCGCCTTGCGATATTCGTCGGCGAGGGCCTGGATATCCGCAACGGAGGCCAGATCACCCGGGTAAAGAGCTTTGTTTACCATGACGGGACATTGGCAGGGCAAAAGCTAACAACCCGTTACTGCAAAAGGTGCTGGCGCGAGGATCGAAATTCGTTCTACACCGCCTGCGCCGCGGCCATGCCGCTGGCCCAGGCCCATTGGAAATTATACCCGCCGAGCCAGCCTGTGACGTCCACCGCCTCGCCGATCGCATAGAGGCCCGGAACGCGGCGCGATTCCATGGTTTTTGACGATAGTTCGCCGCAGGCGATGCCGCCCACCGTCACCTCCGCCTTCGCAAAACCCTCGGTCCCGTTGGGGGCAAAGCGCCAGTCGCGCAGCCGCGCCTCCGCACCGGCAAGCGCCTTGTCCGGCATGTTGCCCAGCTCGCGCGGCGCGTCGATCCGGTCGGCCAGCGTGTCGGCCAGCCGCGCGGGCAGATGTTCGCGCAGCATCGTGCGCAGCGTCGCACGCGGATGCCCCCGCTTGGCCGCAAGGAGCCACTCCGCCTCCGCATCGGGCAGGAAATCGACGCCGACCGTATCGCCGTGCCGCCAGTACGACGACACCTGCAGGATCGCCGGCCCGGACAGGCCGCGATGGGTAAAGAGCGCCGCCTCGCGAAAGCGCGCCTTGCCCGCAACCGCCGACACCTCGGTCGAAACGCCCGACAATTCCCGGAACAGCACCTGTTCCCCGCCGAGCGTGAGCGGCACCAGCGCCGGGCGCGGCTCCACGATCTTTATCCCGAATTGCCGCGCAAGGTCATAGGCGAAACCGCTCGCGCCGAGCTTCGGAATCGATGGCCCGCCCGTCGCGATCACCAGCGACGATGCGCGGAATGCGCCGCCCCCGGTCGCCACCGTGAAGCGCGCATCGGCATGCGACACGCCCGATACCGGCTCGCCGCAATGCACGTCGACCACGCCGCCGGCCGCGCCCGCCTTCGCACATTCGGCGAGGAGAAGATCCACGATCTGCTGTGCCGAACCATCGCAGAACAGCTGGCCCAGCGTCTTTTCATGCCAGGCGATCCCGTGGCTTTCGACCAGCGCGAGAAAATCGGCGGCGGTATAGCGCGACAGCGCGCTTTTCGCGAAATGCGGGTTGGACGAAATATAACGGTCGGGCGCGGTATGGATGTTGGTGAAATTGCACCGCCCACCGCCGGAGATAAGGATTTTCTTCCCCACCCGGTCGCCATGCTCGATCACCGCGACGCGCCGGCCGCGCTGCCCGGCGAAGGCGGCGCACATCAGCCCCGCCGCCCCGCCGCCCAGCACTATCGCATCGTAGTCCTGCGGCTCGATTGCGTTCACAACATCTCGAACGCCATGGCGGTTGCCTCGCCGCCGCCGATGCAGATGCTGGCGACGCCGCGCTTCAGCCCGCGGTTCTGCAACGCGCCGAGCAGGGTCGCGATAATGCGCGTGCCCGATGCGCCGATCGGATGGCCCAGCGCGCAGGCGCCGCCGTTCACGTTCAGCTTCTCCCGCGCAATGCCCAGCTCCTTCTCCGCGATCAGCGCGACCACGGCAAAGGCCTCGTTCACCTCGAACAGATCGACATCGTCCACGCTCCAGCCGATTGTCTCCATCAGCTTGCGCGTGGCGTGAACAGGCGCAGTCGTGAACGATTCCGGTTCGTGCGCATGGCTGGCATGGCCGACGACGCGCGCGACCTGCGTCATGCCCATCGCCTCGGCCGTGCTGGCCCGCGTCATCACGAGCGCCGCCGCACCGTCGGAAATGGAGGAGGCATTGGCCGCCGTCACCGTGCCGCCGTCGCGGAACGCGGCCTTGAGCTTGGAAATGCGGGAAATGTCCGCCTTGAACGGTTGCTCGTCGGTTTCGACGACGGTTTCGCCCTTGCGCGTCTTCACCGTGACGGGGGTGATTTCTCGGTCGAACGAACCATCCTCGCACGCCTTTTTCGCGCGGGTGAGCGAGGAAATCGCGTATTCGTCCTGCGCCTCGCGCGTGAACTGGTATTTTTCGGCGGCATCTTCGGCAAAGGTGCCCATCAGCCGGCCGGTGTCATACGCATCCTCCAGCCCGTCGAGGAACATGGAATCCTTCACCACGTCATGGCCGACGCGCGCGCCCCCGCGATGCTTGGGCAGGATATAGGGCGCGCCCGTCATGCTCTCCATCCCGCCGGCGACGATGACCTGCCCGGTCCCGGCCAGCAGCGCATCATGCGCCATGATCGCGGTCTGCATCCCCGAGCCGCACATCTTGTTGACCGTGCTCGCGGGGACATGGGTGCCGAGACCCGCATGGATCGCCGCCTGCCGCGCGGGCGCCTGTCCCAGCCCGGCGGGCAGGACGCAGCCCATGATGACCTGATCGACGTTTTCGCCCGAGATCCCGGCGCGTTCGACGGCGGCACGCACCGCCGCGGCGCCGAGGTCGGTTGCCTTCATCCCGCCGAGGCTGCCCTGCAATCCGCCCATCGGCGTGCGGGCATAGCTGGCGATGACGACGGGGTCGTTCCGGTCTTGGTCGGTCATGGTGTCAAACCTTGTATCTGGTGTCCGCTCGCAAGGGTGCGAGACGTTTTGGTGTTCGCTCACACGAGTGCGAGACGACGGGGTTGGCGCCTCAAATAGGAAGCCGGCTGGTCAGTTTAACCCGCCGCATCGCAAAGCTGGAATTTACCGACGAAACCCCCGGCAGATGAACCAGCGTCTTCTTGAGATATCGTTCATATTCCTCGATCGAGCCGGTAATCACGCGCAGAACGTAATCGCTTTCCCCGCCGACCAGAAAGCATTCGACGATATTGGGCAGGCTCTGCACGGCACTTTCGAACGCGTCGAGCGTTTCTGAATCATGCCGCGACAACCGTATATTGGCAAACACATCGACGCCCAGCCCGAGCTTGCGCTCGTTGAGGAGGAGGCTGCGTCCGCGAATGACGCCGTCCTCTTCCATGCGCTTCAACCGCCGCCAGCACGGCGTGTGCGACAGCCCGACGTGTTCGGACAGGGCATTGATGGACAGGTCGGGGTCGGCCTGCAGCGTTCGCAATATTTTCCAGTCAGTCTCATCCATAATGGCGCGCGCCTTGCATCATGTTGCGCTGCAGCGCAATGCGATTGATGTTTGGCGTCCCTTATTGGGATAGAATTCCTCTGCGATGCGATTATGGGGCAAAGAAAGGAAAGATATACCGCAGATTGCCGTGTAATTTTTTCGCAAAGCACGCGCCCCGCGGCCCGCACCGGGCGGGCGCGCGCACATAGCCGCAAGGATGCCGATTTTGCCCGATTCGAACCTGTCCAGATCCAACCTTCCCCCGCTCAGCCTCTATATCCCGGAACCGCCCGCGCGCCCCGGCGAGGAGGTCAGTTTCGAGCATGTCGACAGGGGCGAGCCGGGCGCGGTGCGCCGTCCCGACAGCGCCGAGACGGAAAAGGAGATGCGCGATCTTCCCTACAAGCTGATCCGCGTATTGGATGACGATGGCAATGCGGTGGGACCGTGGAACCCGATGCTGGGCGCCGACACCTTGATCAAGGGGTTGCGCGCGATGATGCTGACCCGCGTGTTCGACGATCGGCTGTTCCGCGCGCACCGGCAGGGCAAGACCAGCTTTTACATGAAGAGCACGGGCGAGGAGGCGATTTCCGCCGCCCAATCGCTGGCGCTGGACAAGGGGGACATGTTTTTCCCGACCTATCGTGCGCTCGCCTGGCTGCATGCGCGCAACTATCCGCTGACCACCTTGTGCAACCAGATCTTCTCCAATGCGGAGGATCCGCTCGCGGGTAAGCAATTGCCCATTTTGATGTCGGCGCGCGATTACGATTTCTACTCGATTTCGGGCAATCTGGGCGTGCGTTTCGCCCATGCGGTGGGTTGGGGCATGGCGTCGGCGTACAAGGGCGGGCGCAATATCTCATTGGGCTATGTCGGCGACGGCACCACGGCGGAGGGCGATTTCCACGAGGCGATGACCTTTGCCGGCGTGTTCAAGGCGCCGACGATCCTGTGCATCACCAACAACCAATGGGCGATTTCCAGCTTCGCCGGGTTTGCGCAGGCGGAACAGACGCCGTTCGCGGCCAAGGCGCTGGCCTATGGCATGCCGGGGCTGAAGGTGGACGGCAATGATTTCCTCGCCGTGTGGGGCGCGACGCAATGGGCCGCCGAACGCGCGCGGACCAACAATGGCCCGACGCTGATCGAATTCTACACCTACCGGGCGGAGGGGCATTCCACCTCCGACGATCCGACGAAATACCGGCCCAAGGACGAAGCGTCGAAATGGCCGCTGGGCGATCCGGTCGAACGGTTGAAGGACCACCTCATCGGCCTGGGCGAATGGGACGAGGACCGCCATGCGGCCCTCGTCGAGGAATTGAAGGAAAAGGTCCGCGTCGCGGTCAAGGAAGCCGAAAAGATCGGCACGCTGGGACAGTCGAAGCCGCCCATCGACGAAATGTTCGAGGATGTGTTCGAGGAAATGGACTGGCGCCTCAAGGAACAGAAGCGCGAATTGCTGCACCGGCGCGGCCTCGATGGAAAGAAAGGCTGACCATGGCTAGCAAACGCATGAACATGATCCAGGCGCTCAATTCCGCGCTGGATGTCACGATGAGCCGCGACGAGGACGTCCTCGTCTTTGGTGAGGATGTCGGCTATTTCGGCGGCGTGTTCCGCGTCACCGAGAAATTGCAGGAAAAGCACGGGCTGCAACGCTGCTTCGACGCGCCACTGACCGAGGGCGGCATCATCGGCGCGGCGATCGGCATGGGCGCCTATGGCCTGCGCCCGGTGCCGGAAATCCAGTTCGCCGATTACATCCTGCCCGCCTATGACCAGCTGGTGAGCGAGGCGGCGCGGCTGCGCTACCGCTCCAACGGCGAATTCTGGGCGCCGATCACCGTGCGCACCCCCTATGGCGGCGGCATTTTCGGCGGGCAGACGCACAGCCAGTCGCCCGAGGCGATCTTTGCCCATGTGACGGGCCTGAAAGTCGTGATCCCGTCGAACCCCTATGATGCGAAGGGGTTGCTCATCTCCTCCATCGAATGCGACGATCCGGTCGTGTTCCTGGAGCCGAAGCGCCTGTATAACGGTCCGTTCTACGGCCGCCCGGACGAGGAATTGAAGACCTGGGCCAATTCCGACCACGTCGGCGCCGACGTGCCGGAGGGGCATTACGACGTGCCATTGGGCCGGGCGTCGATCGTGCGCGAAGGGACCGAGGCGACCGTGCTGGCCTATGGCACCATGGTCCATGTGGCGGAGGCGGGCATCGCCGATTCGGGCGTGGATGCGGAGCTGATCGACCTGCGCTCCATCGTCCCGCTCGACATCGATGCGATCACGGCATCGGTGCGGAAAACCGGCCGCTGCATCATCCTGCACGAAGCGTCGCGTTATGCCGGGTTCGGGGGCGAATTGTCCGCGCTGGTGCAGGAACGCTGCTTTGACTATCTGCGCGCGCCGATCGCGCGGGTGTGCGGATACGACATGCCCTATCCCCATGCCTTCGAATGGGATTATTTCCCCGGACCGGTGCGCCTGTCCGAAGCCTTGAAATCCGCCGTGGAGTATCGCTGATGGGTCGTTACAAGTTCCGCCTGCCCGACATTGGCGAAGGCGTGGCCGAGGCCGAGATCGTCGAATGGCACGTGAAGCCCGGTGACGAGATCGCCGAGGACGACCCGCTGTGCGACGTGATGACCGACAAGGCGACGGTCGACATGACAACGCCGGTCGGCGGCAGGATCATCGCCATCAATGGCGAGGTCGGCGAGATGAAGGCGGTCGGCAGCGTGCTGGTCGAGATGGAGATCGAGGGCGCCGGCAATGCCGGCGACGACGCCCCGGCCGAGGCCGCATCGGAACCGGCGGACGGTGGCAGCGATTGCAAGGACAGCGATCGCGAGGACAGCGGCGAGGAGGACGGCGACCACGTGCCCCAGGCGGGCGACCCGGCTCCCGAACCTTCGCCCAAAGCCCCGGCCGACGCGCCGAAGCCCAACCCGGCCCCCGCCCCGGCACCAACGCCCGCGCCCCGTGCCAAGGTAACGCCCGCTCCGACGAGTTCCAGCGGAAAGCCGAACTTCGCCCTTGCCGCCCCGGCCACGCGCCGCCGCGCGGCAAAGCTCGGGCTCGACCTGGCCAAGGTGCCGGGCACGGGCCGCAACGGGCGCGTCACCCCAGAGGATATCGAGGCCTATCTCGGCAGCGGGGGCGACAGCCGCTATACCGTGCGCGACGCGGTCGAGGAAAAGAAGATCATCGGCCTGCGCCGCAAGATCGCCGACCGCATGGCGGAGGCGAAGCGCAACATCCCGCACATCACCTATGTCGAGGAATTCGACCTTACCGAGCTGGAAAAGCTGCGCGCCGCGATGAACGAGGACCGCGACGAGGGGCAGCCCAAGCTGACCATCCTGCCGTTCTTTGTCCGCGCGCTCGTCCGCGTGCTGCCCGATTTTCCGCAGGTGAACGCGCATTTCGACGATGCGAACGGCATGTTGCAGCAATTCGGCGCGGTGCATGTCGGCATCGCGACGGCGACCCCCAACGGGTTGATGGTGCCGGTCGTGCGCAATGCCGAAACGCTGACCGTGTGGGAAAGCGCGGACGAAATCGCGCGCCTTTCCACCGCCGCGCGCGACGGCACCGCCGGGCGGGAGGAGCTGTCGGGTTCCACCATCACCATCACCTCGCTCGGCCCGCTGGGCGGCATTACCACCACGCCGATCATCAACCGGCCCGAGGTCGCGATCATCGGCCCGAACAAGCTGGTCGACCGGCCCGTGGTCGACGGCAGCTTCATGTCGGTGCGCAAGATCATGAATGTGTCCTGCGGCTTCGATCACCGCATCATCGACGGATATGAGGCCGCCCTGTTCGTGCAGAAGATGAAGCGCCTGCTCGAACATCCCGCGCTGATCTTCATGGATTGAGCGCGATAAGCGCCGGGCGCACTTTTCAAACCGCGCCCGGCTCGCTAGGGCCACGGGTGCAACGAATTTTTTCAGGAGCACCGGTAGCCTTGTCCAGCCTGATCCTCGTCCGTCACGGCCAGTCGCAGTGGAACCTCGAGAACCGTTTCACCGGATGGTGGGACGTGGACCTCACCGACAAGGGCGAGGCGGAGGCCAAGGCCGCGGGCGAGCTGATGATGGCGAAGGACATGCGTCCGACCGTCGCCTTCACCTCGTTTCAGACGCGCGCGATCCGCACGCTTCACATCGCGCTGCAGGCGGCGGGGCGGCTGTGGATCCCGGAAACGAAGGACTGGCGCCTCAACGAACGCCATTATGGCGGGCTGACCGGGCTGGATAAAAAGGAAACGGCGGAGAAGCACGGCGAGGAACAGGTGCATCTCTGGCGCCGCAGTTTCGACACCCCGCCCCCGCCGATGGCGCGCGGCGGGCTGTTCGACCTGTCCGCCGACGATCGCTATGCCAACATCCCCGTGCCCGACGCCGAAAGCCTTAAGGACACGATCGAGCGCGTCGTCCCCTATTACCGCGAGGCGATCGTGCCGGTGATGGAGGCGGGCGAAACCGTCATCATCTCCGCCCACGGCAACAGCCTGCGCGCGCTGGTCAAGGAATTGTCGGGCATTCCCGACGACGAGATCACCGGCCTCGAAATTCCGACCGGAAAGCCGCTTGTCTACCCGGTGGAAAACGGGCGGGTGTCGGGCGAACGCTACTTTCTCTCCGACGGCTGAGGCAGGGGCAATGGCGGCACCGGTGGCAATCGTGATGGGCAGCCAGTCCGACTGGCCGACGATGAAACATGCCGCGGACGTGCTGCACGATCTCGCGGTGGATACCGACGTGCGCATCGTGTCGGCACATCGCACGCCCGAACGCATGTTCGATTTCGCGAAGGGCGCCGCCGATGCAGGGATCAAGGTCATCATCGCGGGCGCGGGCGGGGCGGCGCATCTTCCGGGCATGATCGCATCGATGACGCATCTCCCCGTGCTGGGCGTGCCGGTGCAGTCGCGCGCGCTGTCGGGGCAGGATTCGCTTCTCTCCATCGTGCAGATGCCCGGCGGCGTCCCCGTCGGCACGCTCGCCATCGGCGAAGCCGGCGCGAAGAACGCAGGGCTTCTCGCCGCCTCGATCCTGTCGCTTGGCGATGCGTATCTTGGCGATCGGCTCAAAGCCTGGCGCCAGATGCAGAGCGATGCCGTCGCGGAGCGTCCGACCGATGCCGGATAAGCGCGTGGCCATCGCGCCGGGCGCGACGATCGGCATGCTGGGCGGTGGGCAGCTTGGTCGGATGATGGGCGTCGCGGCGGCGCAGCTTGGCTATCGCTGTCACGTCTTCGCGCCGGACGATCCGTGCGTGGCGGCCGAAACCTGCGCCGCGTTCACGCCTGCCCCGTTCGAGGATGAGGACGCGCTCGCTCGCTTCATGAACGCGTGCGACGTCGTGACCTATGAATTCGAGAACGTGCCGGTCGGTCCGCTGGCCGCGGTGGAGGGTGCACCCTTGCGCGCGCCGATCCGTGCGCTCGAAATCGCGCAGGACCGCTTGGCGGAGAAGCGTTTCGTGGCCGATCTGGGCGGAACGCCCGCCCCCTTCATGGCCGTGGACGACGAGGCGGATTTCACCCGCGCGATCGAACGGATCGGCACGCCCGGCATCGTGAAGACCCGCCGCGACGGCTATGACGGCAAGGGGCAGTGGCGCATCATGTCGCCCCGCGATGCGGAGGATGCGGACCTGCCCGCCGATACGCCGCTCATCTACGAAGGTTTCGTCGATTTCCTCGCCGAATTCTCCGTCATCCTCGTGCGCGGGATGGATGGGGAGATCCGGTACTGGGACAGCGCCGAGAACGAGCATAGCAGCGGCGTCCTCGCGCGCTCCACCGTGCCGGCCCGCCCGGACATCGCCGCGCAGGTGCCGGCGGCGCGCGAATTGTCGGCAAAGGTGGCGGAGGCGCTGGGCTATATCGGCGTGCTCACGCTCGAATTCTTCGCGACGGCGCAGGGGCCGGTGTTCAACGAAATGGCGCCGCGCGTGCACAATTCCGGCCACTGGACCATCGAAGGCGCGCGCACGAGCCAGTTCGAAAATCACATCCGCGCGATCTGCGGCCTGCCGCTGGGCGATACGGCGACGATCGTGCCGGGCGTGGTGATGGACAACCTCATCGGCGAACAGGCCAATGGCTGGGCCGGGGTGCTGGCCGACCCTGCGAATCACCTGCATCTTTATGGCAAGGATGTGCGGGAGGGACGCAAGATGGGCCATGTGACGCGGCTGATCCTGGATGCGGCGGCGTGACCGGGCCGGAGCTTTTTCTCGTGGCTGCGCGGGCCGACAACGGGGTGATCGGCATCGACAATCGCCTGCCGTGGCATATCCCGGCGGATCTCGCCCGGTTCAAGCGGCTGACCATGGGATCGCCGATGATCATGGGGCGCACGACTTTCGATTCGCTGCCCGGCATATTGCCCGGCCGGCGGCATATCGTGCTCACCCGTCAGGACGGCTGGCAGGCGGAGGACGACGATGTGGAGGTGGTCCACGATCTCGACGCCGCGATCCACCGCGCCAATGCCGCGCGCATCGCGGTAATCGGCGGAGCAGACGTGTTCGCGCAGGTCATGCCCCGCGCGCGCCGGATCGAACTCACCGAAGTGCATGCCGATTTTGCCGGCAATACGCACATGGCCGCGCCCGATCCCGCCGTATGGGAGGAAACCGCGCGGGAGGATCACGCGGCCGAGGGAAAACGCCCGGCCTACAGCTTCGTCACGCTGAAACGCCGGGGTTGAGCGGCTCGCCCCGTTCCTGCACAGACGCGCGATGATCCGCCTCGACGCCCGTGAACCGATGCCCGACGCGCTTGCCGGCGCGACGATGGCGCTCGGCAATTTCGATGGGGTGCATTCGGGCCACCAGGCCGTGATCGGCACCGCCATCGCCGACGCGCGCGCAAATGGTCGCCCGGCGATCGTCGCCACCTTCGATCCGCACCCGGTCCGCTATTTTAAGCCCGACACGCCGCCCTTCCGCCTGACCACGCTGGATCAGCGGGAAGAGCTTTTCGCCGCGCTCGGCGCCGATGCGATGGTGGTGTTCGCGTTCGACCGGGCGCTGGCCACCACCACGGCCGAGGATTTCGTGGCCAACCTCCTCGCCAGCCGCCTCGCCGCCCGATGCGTCGTGACGGGAAGCGATTTCACCTTCGGCAGGGGGAGGCGCGGCGATGTCGCGGCGCTGCGCACGTTGGGCGCCACAGTGGGCATGGACGCGATCACGGTCGAACCCGTTACGAATGGCGAACAGATCGTATCGTCGAGCCGTATCCGCGAGGCTTTGACTGCCGGCGATCCCCGGCTCGCCGCCCGGCTGCTCACCCGTCCGTTCGCCGTGCGCGGCACGGTGCGGCACGGGGACAAGGTCGGGCGCACCATCGGCTATCCCACCGCCAATCTCGACCTCGGACAATATTTGCGTCCGCGATACGGCATTTACGCGGTGACCGGGCGGCTACCCGACGGGCGCGTTTTGCAGGGGGCGGCCAATGTCGGCATCCGCCCCAGCTTCGACCCGCCGAAGGAACTGCTCGAGCCTTTTTTCTTCGATTTCGCCGAAGACCTCTATGGTAAGGAGATCGAGGTCGCCTTTCACCATTTTCTCCGGCCGGAGGCGAAGTTCGACGATCTCGACGCGTTGGTCGCGCAAATGGCAAAGGATTGCGACCGGGCGCGCGCCTTGTTGAACGGGTGAAGCGGGGCGCGACGTCGAACCGGCTTTATCCGCGCGCCATTTCGGTTTAACGCGCCGGACGATGACCGAAAAGCGCGACTATAAAGACACGGTGTTCCTGCCGAAGACCGATTTCCCCATGAAGGCCGGCCTTCCACAAAAGGAGCCGGGCATTCTGGCCGGGTGGCAGGATGCGAATCTCTACGACACGTTGCGCGATGCGCGGCGCGGGCGGGAAAAATTCATCCTGCACGACGGCCCGCCCTATGCGAATGGGGACATGCATATCGGCCATGCGCTGAACCATGTGTTGAAGGACATGGTCGTGCGCACGCAGACACTGCTGGGCAAGGACGCGCCCTATGTGCCGGGCTGGGACTGTCACGGGCTCCCGATCGAGTGGAAGGTCGAAGAGCAGTATCGCAAGAAGAAGAAGAACAAGGACGACGTTCCGCGCAAGGAATTCCGCGCCGAATGCCGCGCCTATGCGCAACACTGGGTCGATGTGCAGCGCGATCAGCTGAAACGGCTGGGCACGATGGCGGATTGGGACAAGCCCTATCTCACCATGGATTACGAGGCCGAGGCGACGATCGTCACCGAGCTGCTGAAATTCGCCGAATCGGGGCAATTGTACCGCGGCGCGAAGCCGGTGATGTGGTCGCCGGTTGAAAAGACCGCGCTCGCCGAGGCGGAGGTGGAGTATGAGGACATCACCTCGACGCAGATCGACGTGGCGTTCGAGATCGTGGAATCGCCGGTTGCGGAGCTCGTCGGTGCGCATGCGGTGATCTGGACGACGACGCCCTGGACGATTCCGGTGAACCAGGCTTTGGCGTTCGATCCCGACAGCGAATATGTGGCATTTCCTCACGAGGGTAAGCGCTACGTTTTCGGACGACGTCTCTACAGTCACATGGCGAAGGCGCTTGGCATCGAAGAAAGCGTTATTGTCGATTGGCTTGATAAGACGGTCGGTGAAGCCAAGCCGGACGAATGGCTGACATCGGAAACGCTCGCCGGCACCAAGGTTCGCCACCCCATGTACCATCTCGGCGGGTTCTATGCCGAGCCGCGTCCGATGCTGCCCGGCGATTTCGTCACAATGGATTCCGGCACCGGCCTCGTCCACATGTCGCCCGACCATGGCGAGGACGATTTCGAGCTGTGCAAGGCCTATGGCATCAATCCGAAATTCGTGGTCGAGGCCGATGGCCGCTATCGCGAGGACTGGCTCTGGCTGCCGCGCACGGACGAACGCAGCGCATCGGTCATCAATCCGAAGTTCAACGCCCCCGACGGCCCGATCTGTTCGGATTTGCGCGATGCCGGTGCCCTTCTTTCGGTCGGAAGCTACGAACATTCCTACCCGCATAGCTGGCGCTCGAAAGCGAAGATCATCTATCGTTGCACGCCGCAATGGTTCGTGCCGATGGACAGGGAGCGCGCCGACGGCACCACGCTGCGCGCGACCGCTCTGACCGCATTGGACGACACCCGGTTCGTTCCGGCCAAGGGTCGTAACCGTATCGGTTCGATGGTGGCCAACCGGCCTGACTGGGTGCTGTCGCGTCAACGCGCATGGGGCGTGCCGATCACGCTGTTCGTGAATCGCGAAACCGGCGAATATCTCGTCGATCCGGCCGTCAACGCACGTATCGTGGCGGCCATTCGCGAAAACGGCGTCGATGGCTGGGACGAGGAAAACGCAGCCGCCCTGCTCGGTCCCGATTACGATCTCGACGATTACGAGCGGGTTGCCGATATTCTCGACGTGTGGTTCGACAGCGGGTGCACCCATTCCTTCGTCCTGGAATCGGGCAAATGGCCGGATCTCACCTGGCCCGCCGATCTCTATCTGGAGGGGAGCGACCAGCATCGTGGCTGGTTCCAGTCGTCCCTGCTCGAAAGCTGCGGCACGCGGGGCCGTGCGCCCTATGACGCGGTGCTGACCCATGGCTTTACCATGGATGGCAAGGGCGAAAAAATGTCCAAGTCGAAGGGCAACACGATCAGCCCGCTCGACCTGATGCGCGATTACGGCGCCGACATCATCCGCCTGTGGGCGCTTTCGGTCGATTATACCGAGGATCACCGCATCGGTCCCGAAATCCTGAAGGGTGTCGGGGATCAGTATCGCCGCCTGCGCAACACGTTCCGCTACCTGCTCGGCGCGTTGTCCGATTATGCGGAGGAAGAGGCGCTGCCCGTGTCCGAATTGCCGGAGCTGGAACGATACGTTCTCGCGCTGTTGGCGAAGCTGGATGCGAAAATGCGCCGGGCGGTCGATGATTTCGAGTTCAACGATTACAACCGGGCGCTCGTCGATTTCTGTAACGAGGATCTCTCCGCGTTCTTCTTCGATATTCGCAAGGACAGCCTGTATTGCGACGCGCCGACCGATACGCGCCGCCGCGCCTATCGCACCGTGCTGGACATGCTGTTCCACGCGCTGGTGCGCTATGCCGCGCCGGTGCTGGTCTTCACGGCGGAGGAGGTGTGGCAGACCCGCTTCCCCGACGAGGACAGCGTGCATCTGCTCGAATGGCCCGGAATCGATCCGGCATGGGACGATGCCGCGCTGTGCGAACGCTGGGCCGCGTTGCGTGAATTGCGCGAGGACGTGAACGAGGCGATCGAACCGCTCCGCCGGGAAAAGACCATCCGATCCAGCCTCGCCGCAGAGGTCCGCGTGCCCGCCGATGCGGTGCCCGCCGGATTTGACGATGGCGATCTTGCCGAATTGTTCATCACCGCGACAGTGGAACGCGGGCAGGACGACGCTGTGCAGATCACGCCCACCGACATGGCCAAGTGCGGCCGTTGCTGGCGCCATCTTCCCGATATGGCGGAAGACGGCGACCTTTGCGCGCGCTGTGACGACGTGGTCGGCGATACGGAGGATGCCGCGTGACGCAGGCGCCTGTGCAGTCTGTCTGGCGCCACCGGACCACCGGCCTTGCCATCGCAGCCGGGATCGCGCTCGTCGATCAGCTGGTGAAGCTCTGGCTGCTTGGCCCGATGCGGCTGCGCGAACGCGGGGTGATCGACATCGTGTCGTTCTTCGACCTGCGCTATGCCGAAAATCGCGGCATATCCTATGGTTTCCTGACCGCCGACAGCCTGGAGAGCCGGATCCTGCTGTTCGGGATGACCGGGTTGATCGCGCTGGGCGTGCTGATCTGGATGCTGCGGGAAAAGCGGTTCGGCGATATTGTCGCGCTGGCGCTCGTGCTCGGCGGGGCGGTCGGTAATATCATCGACCGACTGCGCTTTACCTTCGTGGTCGATTATGCCGATCTGCACTTCGGCACGTTTCGCCCCTTTGCCATTTTCAACCTTGCCGATGCGGCGATTACAGGCGGCGTGGTTTTGCTGCTCGCCCGCTCGCTGCTAATACGGGACAAGCCGGAGGACAGCGCGGCGGCCGCATGATGGCCTGCCGCGTCGCTTATTCACAACTGGCCGCCACGGCCCGGAGACGATACCCAATGCGCAAATTTTCCGCTCTCGCCGTTCTGGCCGCGCTGCCCATGCTGGGCGGTTGCGGTGCCGGACTGAACCTGTTCGACCGCGATGCCCCGGACGAGATGATCGTCGCGCGACAGGCGCCGCTGGCTCTCCCGCCAGATTTCACGCTCACCCCGCCCGAACCCGGCGCCCCCCGCCCGCAGGACCCGTCGAGCAGTCAGCAGGCGTTGGAAGCGATGTTCGGCGGCCCGGCGAGCCGGAGCGGCGTGGAAAGCACGGCGATCTCGCGCGCCGGCGCGTCCGATGCGGGCATCCGCTCCTCGGTCGGGGATACGGCCACGAACACGGTCGACAAGGGCGTCGTCACCCGCGACATCATCGCCGCGCCGCAGGGCGACGGCGGCGAGGCGCAGGCGGTCATTCCCGAAGGCTGATCGATGGCATGATGTCCGGCGGGCGGTTCCGCCGGACCTTGCTCACACCTCGCCCGGATCGCCGTCCGACATCGCGTCGGGCGGCGCGGGCACTTCGCAGCTGACCAGCAGCTTGTCGATGCGGCGCCCGTCCATGCCGACGATTTCGAAGCGCCAGCCCTGATCCGTGAAATGCTCACCCTCTGTCGGCAGGCGCTTCATCACCCAGAGCGTGAATCCCGCCAGCGTGGCGAATTCGCGATCCTCCGGCACCTCGATGCCGAGAAATTCGGGCAGGCGGTCCACCGGCAATGCGCCGGACAGCAGCAGCGACCCGTCCTCGCGCTCCACCACCATCGGATCGTCGCCCTCGTCCGCGTGGCTCACGAAATGCCCCACCAGCGCGGACAGCAGGTCGGCCGGCGTCACGATCCCCTCGAACTGCCCATATTCGTCGTGCACCAGCGCCATGGCGACGTCGCCGCGCTGCATGATGCGCAGCGCGTCGAGCGCATCGACCTGGTCCGGGATCACCTCCGCCTTGCGCATGATGCGGGAGATATTGGGACGGCGTCCTTTCATCAGCACGGCCATCGCCTCGCGCACCTTGATGACGCCGATGATGTTTTCAACCGACCCCTGCCCCACCGGGAGCAGCGAATGCGGCGATCTGTTGATGACGGCGCGCAGATCGTCGATGCTCGCCCGCCGGTCGACCCAGTCGATCTCGGTCCGCGGCGTCATCAGCTCGCGCACCGGACGGTCCGACAGGCGCAGCACCTCCGACATGATGGTGCGCTCGGCCTCCTCGATCGCGCCGGACCGCGTCGCCTCCGATATGATGAGGTGAAGCTCGTCTGCGGTGACACCCGATTCGCCGCTTCCCCGCAGGCCGAGCAGGCGCAGCAGCACATCCGTCGAGCGGTCGAGCAACCACACCAGCGGCAGCGCGATCCGCGCCAGCAACGCCATCAGCGGCGCGGTCAGCATCGCGATCCGCTCCCGCCCGCGCAGCGCGATCTGTTTCGGCACCAGCTCGCCCACGATCAGGCTGAGATAGGTGGTGAGCGCGATGACGAGGATGAAACCCGCCTCGTCCGCGATATTCGCCGGAATGCCGAGCAGGGCCAGCCGCTCCCCGACCGGATCGCCGAGACTCGCCCCGGAATAGGCACCCGCGACAATCCCGATCAGCGTGATGCCGATCTGCACCGTGGACAGGAACTTGCCCGAATCGCTGGCCAGCGAAAGCGCGACGCGCGCCGACTTGCTGCCCTCCTGCGCCATCCGACCGAGCCGGGCCGGGCGTGCCGACACGATTGCGAGTTCCGACATGGAGAACACACCGTTGAGCAGGATCAGCCCGACGATGATGAGAAGATCAGTCCAGGGGAAGGGGGACAAGCCGGGCGCCTTTGGCCAGAACGGGGGTGGAATTCGGAATTCGGGTGATAGCGCCCTTTCCCCCCGCGCGGCAAGCGCCGCGATGGCGGTCGCGATACGGAACCGGGCGCATGTTCCGCGCGTTATAATTGCCAATAGTCGCCCGAACCAATTTTTCGAAGATGTTGTCACTCAACCGCCCGGGCGCGTCAAAGAGGATATTTACATGGCCAAACGCTATTTCACCACCGCCGTTGCCGCTGTGTCGCTGATCGGTCTTGCCGGCTGCGTTACCGATCCCAACACCGGGGAGCAGAAGGTTTCCCGCACCGTTCTGGGCACTGCGGGCGGCGCGGCGGCGGGCTATTTGCTCGGTGGGATCATCGGCGGAAAGACCGCGCGCATCATCGGCGCGGGCGTGGGCGGCGTGGCCGGCGGCGCGGTGGGCTACACCATGGATCAGCAGATCAAGGAATTGCGCGAACAGACCGCCGGCACCGGTGTCGACGTGCGCGAGGACGGCGATTCGATCCTCGTGAACCTGCCGAACGGCGTGACCTTTCCCGTCGACAGCTACACGATTCAGCCGCAGTTCCGCAGTACGCTGGATTCGATCGCGCAATCGCTGCGCACCTATCCCAACAGCCTGATCGACGTGTACGGCTATACCGATTCGACCGGCTCCGACAGCTATAACCTGCAATTGTCGAAGCAGCGCGCCGAGGCCGTCGCGAACTACCTCATACAGCAGGGCGTACCTGCGGCCCGCATCGCGTCGCAGGGATTTGGTGAGACGAATTTCGTCGCATCGAACGACACCGAGGCTGGCCGCGCGCAGAACCGCCGCGTCGAGCTGAAGATCATTCCCATCAGCCAGGAAGAAGTCGACGCCGCGCGCAACTGATCGCGGGCATTTCCGTTACGAAGGGCGGGCCCCGGCAGACAGCCGGTCGGCCCGCTCCTTTATATGGGCGAGTGCGGGGGCATGGATACCGGGCGCAGTGACCAGCGCGCCGAACGCCCGCGGGTCGCGCTTGTTATAGGCAAAGGGCTGGCCAAAGGCGTCGGTGACGATGGCGCCCGCCTCTCTTGCAATAAGACCGGCGGCGCCGATGTCCCATTCATAGCCCCAGCGCAGCGTCGCGACGAGATCCGCCTCCCCCGCCGCGACCATCGCGATACGCAGCGCGATGCTGTTGGGCTTGTCGACCATGGTGAAGATCCGGTCGATCTTGGGCAGCGCATCGACGGGAACCCGCGCACCGACAAGCGATTCGCGCCGCCGCACGCGCAGGGCCGCCCCGTTGCGCGTCGCCCCCTTCCCCGCCTCCGCAGACCATGATTCGCCGCGTGCCGGGGCCTGCAATCGGGCGAGGAGCGAGCGGCCCGCGCTGACCAAGGCGACGGAAATGGCCCATCCGCTTCGCCCGCGCAGGAAATCGCGCGTGCCGTCGATCGGATCGACCAGCCAGATCAGACCATCGGCGATGCGATCGGGCGCATCGGCCGTTTCCTCCGAAAGCCAGCCCGCCGCGGGAAGCAGGCGCGCCAGTTCCTCCCGCAAGAAAGCGTTTACGGCGATATCGGCCGCGCAAACCGGTGTATTATCGTCCTTTTTCCAGCGTTCCGGCGCATGGCCGGCCCCCGGCCACATGGCCATGGCGATACCGCCTGCCTCCTCCATGATCCGGTCGAGGCGCGTCTGGTCGATCATAGGCGTTCTGCATTCGCTTTTGTCATCATTCGCCCCTTATCGTCCGGCGTTGAACATGGCGCCGCCAGCCTTCCACTCTTTGCAATCGCATCGCATTTGCGCATTGCGCCCTCACCAAAGCGGCAGCAGCCCTTTTCAAGCGTGCAATGCTATGCTTTACGCAAATGCAAAATGCGAGCCATGGCTGCAAAATGCGGGACATGGATGCAAAAAGCGGGCAACCGCGCCATCAGACTCACTCTAGACGATAGGGACCGTCCATGAATATCCATGAATACCAGGCTAAGGAACTGCTCGCGGACTTCGGCGTCGGCATCCCCGCCGGCCATGCCGCGCTTACCGTCGAGGAAGCGGTCGAGGCGGCCAAGAAGCTGCCCGGACCGCTCTATGTCGTGAAGGCGCAGATCCACGCCGGCGGCCGCGGCAAGGGCAAGTTCAAGGAACTCGATGCCGATGCGAAGGGCGGCGTCCGCCTCGCCAAGAGCATCGACGACGTGCGCGCCGATGCCGAAGACATGCTCGGCAACACGCTCGTCACCGTGCAGACCGGCGACGAGGGCAAGCAGGTCAACCGCCTCTACGTCACCGATGGCGTCGACATTGCCGAGGAATATTACCTCGCCCTGCTCGTCGACCGCGCCAGCGGCCAGGTCGCCATGGTCGTGTCGACCGAAGGAGGCATGGATATCGAGGACGTCGCGCATTCGACGCCGGAAAAGATCACGACGATCACCATCGACCCGGCGCAGGGTTTCATGCCGCACCACGGGCGCGCGGTGGCCTTCGCGCTGAAGCTGGACGGCGACCTCAACAAGCAGGCGCAGAAGCTGTCGAAGCAGCTTTACGAAGCGTTCATGGCGCTCGACGGCGAGATGCTGGAAATCAACCCGCTGGTGGAAACGAAGGACGGCAAGCTGCTGGTCCTCGACACCAAGATGAGCTTTGACGGCAACGCGCTCTATCGCCACCCCGAGGTGGAGGAACTGCGCGACGAGACCGAGGAAGACCCCGCCGAGGTCGAGGCGAGCAAGCACGATCTCGCCTATATCAAGCTCGACGGCAATATCGGCTGCATGGTGAACGGCGCCGGCCTCGCCATGGCGACGATGGACATCATCAAGCTAAACGGTGCGTTCCCGGCCAATTTCCTCGACGTCGGCGGCGGCGCCACGACCGAAAAGGTGACCGCGGCGTTCAAGATCATCCTGTCGGATCCGGCGGTCGAGGGCATTCTGGTCAATATCTTCGGCGGGATCATGAAGTGCGACATCATCGCCGACGGCATCGTCGCGGCGGCGAAGGAAGTGAACCTGTCGGTGCCGCTGGTCGTTCGCCTCGAAGGGACGAATGTCGAGAAGGGCAAGGAAATCCTTGAAAATTCGGGGCTTCCCATCGTGTCGGGCGACAATCTGGGCGACGCAGCGGAAAAGATCGTCGCGCAGGTCAAAAAGGCCGCGTGAACCATTTGCGGGGCGGTGTGTTATGACCATACCGCCCCTTTGAATTTCTATGAAACTTGGGAGACAAGCGCATGAAGGCTCTCGTACCCGTAAAGCGGGTGATCGATTATAACGTGAAACCGCGGGTGAAATCCGACGGTTCCGGCGTCGATCTCGCGAATGTGAAGATGAGCATGAACCCCTTCGACGAAATTGCCGTCGAAGAAGCAATCCGTTTGAAGGAAGGCGGCAAGATCGAAGAGATCGTCGCCGTATCCATCGGCCCGGCAAAGGCGCAGGAAACGCTCCGCACCGCGCTCGCCATGGGTGCCGACCGCGCGATCCTGGTCGAAACCGACGACGATGTCGAACCGCTGGCCGTGGCGAAGATCCTCAAGGCAATCGCCGCCGAGGAAGAGCCAGGCCTCATCCTGCTCGGCAAGCAAGCGATCGACGACGATTCCAACCAGACCGGGCAGATGCTCGCCGCGATGATGGAACGGCCGCAGGGCACCTTTGCCAGCAAGGTCGAGATCGACGGCGATGCCGTGACCGTCACGCGCGAAGTGGACGGTGGCCTCGAAACGGTGAAGCTCACGCTTCCCGCCATCGTCACCACCGACCTGCGCCTGAACGAGCCGCGCTACGCTTCGCTGCCCAATATCATGAAGGCGAAGAAGAAGCCGCTCGATACCAAGACGCCCGGCGATTACGGGGTCGACACCGCGCCGCGCCTCGCCGTGACCAACGTATCCGAACCGCCGGTGCGCCAGGCAGGTGAAAAGGTCGAGGACGTCGACGCGCTGGTTGCCAAGCTGAAGTCCATGGGAGTTGCGAAATGAACACGCTCGTCCTTGCCGATCATGACAATTCCGAACTGGGCGATGCGACGCTCGCCACCGTCACCGCCGCGGCGAAGCTGGGCGATGTGACCGTTCTGGTCGCGGGCGCCGGTTGCGGCGCGGTCGCCGATGCCGCCGCGCAGGTCGCCGGCGTGTCGAAGGTGCTCAAAGCCGATAATGCCGCATATGAGCATCAGCTGGCCGAAAACGTCGCGCCGCTGATCGCTGGTTTGATGGAAGGGTTCGACGCGTTTCTTGCCCCCGCCACCACCACGGGCAAGAACATCGCCCCGCGGGTCGCCGCGATGCTCGACGTGATGCAGATTTCCGACATTCTTTCGGTCGAGGGGGACAAGAGCTTCACCCGTCCGATCTATGCCGGCAATGCCATCGCCACCGTCGAATCGAGCGATCCGAAGCTGGTCATCACCGTGCGCGGCACCGCCTTTGAAAAGGCGGAAGCGACCGGCGGATCCGCCAGCGTCGAGGATGCGAGCGGTCCCGGTGACGCCGGCCTGTCGAGCTTTGTCGGGCAGCAGCTCGCCGAGAGCGACCGGCCCGAACTGACCAGTGCGAACATCATCGTGTCGGGCGGACGCGCGTTGAAGGATGGCGAAACCTTCGAGAAGATCATCATGCCGCTCGCCGACAAGCTGGGCGCTGGCGTCGGTGCCAGCCGCGCGGCCGTCGATGCGGGCTATGTCCCCAACGATTACCAAGTCGGCCAGACGGGCAAGATCGTCGCGCCCGAGGTGTATTTCGCGATCGGTATCTCCGGGGCGATTCAGCATCTTGCGGGCATGAAGGATTCCAAGGTCATCGTCGCCATCAACAAGGATGAGGATGCCCCGATCTTTCAGGTTGCCGACATCGGTCTCGTCGCCGATCTGTTCGATGCGGTGCCGGAACTGACCGGGAAGCTCTGAACCCTGTTCCAAGATAAGCGGGAAACCCCCGGCCGCGACATGCACGCCGGGGGTTTTTCATGAAGGCCCCTCGATGACGATCCCCTCGCCCTGCCGGAAGGTCTGTACGTTCGACGACGCGGGCGAATGGTGCACGGCTTGCGGACGCACGCTGGACGAAATCGCACGATGGGCGATCCTTGCACCGGGGGAGCGAAAGGCGATCATGGCGCAATTGCCAGCACGGCTCGATCGAGTGTCGGGAGAACGGCCGGGGCCTTGACGCGGACGCGTCGCCGCAAGGCTCAGATAGCAGGCGCCTTCGCGCTCAGATGGCGCAGGACCCGCCGGCTGATCTGGCGCTGCTGCTCCGCTGTAAACTCGTCATCGTTCTCGGCAAACTTGTCATCTTTCCCATCGGCAAAGACATAGCGCGCGACAATCTCGCGTTCCTTGCGCAGAACGCCCTTAATACCGTCGATGGCAGCGGCACGAACAGAACCCGGCCGTCCCCCGCGGGAGCCATCCGCCGTGGCAAGATCCCGGCACAGCCGGTCCATGATGCCGCGTTCGTATTCCGACAAAAGCCGGTCGAGCGCCCCTTGGGCCAGGCGGCGGGCGGCACCCTGCTCCACCCGCGTCAGCGCGGACACGTCGACGAGTTCGGCATATTCCCCCTCGCCATGATCGAGTGGCACGACACTGTATCGCATCGGCGCCTTCGTTTCGCGCAGCTCCGGGCGAACGCGATTGCGCAATACCTTCAACTCGCCCCGCAGCGGCCATGTCACGAAGGTCGTGAAGCGCGCGATGGTGGGATCATAGTCATCGATCGCCCGGTGAACCGCGATCGCGCAGGCCTGCTCCGCATCGTCGGCCCATGCGTTGAGGCCGTAGGCGCGCGTCAGATGGCGAATGCGCGGACCGAGCAGCGCCATGATCCGGTCGAAATGCCGGTTTTCCTGAGATTTGCAGCGGCGGTCGCGACGATCTTGCTGGCGAAGGGCGCGGGCGCAGCCTACCTCATGCTCGAGCGCGTCGGTGATGGCGGACATGACACTCTCCGTCTGCGGGCGGGTTGGTCGTATCGCCCAACGGAAAGCGTATCGATCGTGCGCTAATATCGGGAAACGCGCACCTAGAGGTTTTTACCTAGGCCCCATCAGGGCAGCCAGATTTCCAGCGTATGGATCGCCACCCCGACAAGCCCGCCGACTAGCGTGCCATTGATGCGGATGAACTGCAGATCGCGCCCGACCGCCCGTTCGACGCGGTCGGTGATCGTGGCCCCGTCCCACCCCTTGACCGTCTCGGAAACCAGCCGGACCAGCTGATCTCCGTAACGGCTCGTCACGCCGACCGCGCTGCGCCGGGCAAAGCGGTTGATCTGCAATTGCAGGCGTGCATCGGATTGCAACGCCCGGCCCAGGTCGGTCAGCGTCCCGCTCAGATAGCCCGACACCGCTTGCGGGTCGCGGGCCAGCGCGATGAGCTTGTGCCGCATCCGTTCCCACACCCCCTGCCACCAGGCGCCGACGGCCGGGTTATTCAGCAATTCGGTCTTGAACCCCTCGACCCTGGCCCGCATCGCCGGGTCGTGGACGAGGTCGTGGGCGAGGCTGTCGAGCCCCTCCTGCGCCTTCGCGCGGAGCGGGTGGTCCCGATCGACCAGCATCTCGGCCAGCATGCGGTAAAGCCCGTCGAGCACCGAATTGGCGAGTTTCGCATCGAGCCCGGTCCAGCGCAGCAGCGAATTGGCCCGGTCGCTGATCATCTGCCGGACGAGCGCCTCATTATCCTCCAGCGTCAACCCGGCCCAGCGGATCACCCCGTCCATCAACGGAAGATGGCGCCCGTCGGCGATCGCGCCTGCGAGGATCTCGCCCAGCACCGGCGCGATCTCGATCCCTTCGAGCTGGCGTTTGAGCCCGTCCTTCACCTGCGCGCCGAGGCGATCGGGGTCGAGCGATTCCAGCACCTCGGCAAAGAGCGCGGCCGCCCCCGCACCGACATTCGATTGGGCCAGCCGTTCCGGGTCCGCGAGGAAATCGCCCGCCGCCCGCGCGAGGTTCATCGGGCGCATGCGCCGCGCCACGACCTGCGGAATAAGGAAATTATGGCGTAGGAAGCTCGCCATATTGTCGGCAATGCGGTTCTTGTTCGTGGGGATGATCGCCGTATGCGGAATCTTCAGGCCCAGCGGATGGCGAAACAGCGCGGTCACCGCGAACCAGTCGGCCAGCGCACCGACCATCGCCGCCTCACTGAAGGCTGTGACGAACCCGATGGCGGGAATGTCGTCGTACCGGCGCGAGACGAAAAACACGACCGCCATGAGCACGAGCAGCCCGGTCGCGAACATGCGCATGGTCCGTCCCCGGTCCTGCACGTCGTCCGCAAGCATGGTCGAATTGAGCCGGGGTGCGGGCAAGACGGGCCGTTATGGTGCGGGCTGGACGGCGGGACGCGGCGTTTCGGCGGGGGCGGGCTCCCCCTCCCCCGGACGATAGGTGAGCAGCCAGCGGCGCAGGCGCGGGCCGATACGCTTTTCGAACCCGTCGGCAAGGCTGAAACCCGCCGGCACGATGACGAGCGTCAGGAGCGTCGACATGATCAGCCCCCCGATCACGACAATCCCCATCGGCTGCCGCCACGCGCCATCGCCCGAAAGCGAAATGGCCGTCGGCACCATGCCCGCCGCCATGGCCACGGTGGTCATGACGATCGGCTGCGCACGCTTGTGCCCCGCATCGATGATGGCCTCCCGTTTGGGAACACCGGCTTCCATCTCCTCCAGCGCGAAATCGATCAGCAGGATGGAATTCTTCGCCACGATGCCGAGCAGCATCAGCAGCCCGATATACACCGGCAGCGAGATCGGCATCGGCAGGCCGGTCATCGCCCCCACCAGCAGCAACGCCAGCAGCCCGCCCAGCGGCGCGAGCAGAAGAGAGGTCATGTTCACCAGAGGCGACACGACGCGCTTGTAAAGCAGGACCAGCACCGCGAACACCAGCAGGATCCCCGTGATCACCGCGGTGATCATGTTCTGGTTCAATTCCTCCTGCCATTGGGCGTCGCCGACGGGGCGGTTGGATATGCCGGTGGGCAGGTTCTGCATGATCGGCAGCTGGTCGATCTTCTCCCGCACGGGACCGGACACCGCGCCGGCGGCAAGGTCGGCACCGATGAGCACGCGGCGGGCCTGGTTGAAACGCTGAATCTGCGTGGGGCCTGCGCCGAAGCTGATCTCGGCGACGCGGTTGAGCGGGACGGACCCGCCCGTCGCGGTGGGCACCGGCAGATTGGCGATCGTGTCGATGTCGCGCCGTTCCGAACGGTCCAAGATCACGCGGATCGGCACCTGCCTGTCCGACAGCGAGAATTTCGCCGCGTTCTGGTCAATCTCGCCCAGTGTGGCGATACGGATCGCCTGGCTCAATGAGGCGGTCGTCACGCCCAGTTGCGCGGCAAGGTCGAGCCGCGGCGTTATGATGAGTTCCGGACGTTGGAGGTCCGCCTCGATCCTCGGGGCGACGACCTCGGGTATAGTACGCATCTGCTCGATCAGCGTCTGCGCCGCCTGATCGAGCTGTTCAGGGTTGGACCCGGTGAGCATGATCGACAGCGCGCGGCCCGAAAATCCGCCGCCCTGCGAGGCGAAGCTGACGCGGGCGTCGGCCACTTCCTGAAGCGCCGGGGTGAGCGCGCGCTCCAGTTCGAAACTCTTGGAATCGCGTTCGCTGGCCGGGACAAGCGTGATGAACAGCCGCGCGGAACCTTCGTTCACGCGTTCCATGACGCTGGCAACCTCGGGCTGCTCCTCTAGGAGGGCGGTGACCCGGTCGGCGACGATCTCGGTCTGCTCGATCGTGGTGCCGGGCGGCATAGAAATATCGACACGGCTGTCGTCCGCATCGGTCTGCGGCTGGAACTCCTGCGGCATGTTCATGAACAATGCGACCGTCGCGACAAGCGCGAACAGGCCGATGTAGAATGCCCAGAGCCGATGGTCCCGCGCCCGTGCCTGCGCCCGGTGGCCGAAATTGCGCGCGCGACCCATCATCGTGCCCGACCCGAAGAACGCCCCGATGAGTGAAAAGAGAAGCACGATGGCCAGCATCGCGCCAAACGCGGTGCCGCCTGCGATCGCGGATTGGAGCAGCGACCCGAAAAGCTCGGCAAACCCGCCCGATGCCAACATCAGCACGAGCGCGATCGCGAACACCGTAAGCCCGAACATGAGCCCGGGCACCAGAAAGGCGATCGGCGAGGGATGGCGCTGCTTGAACGCCTCCGCCTTGTCCGAATCCATCATGAAGCGCAGCACGCGCATGTAGATGTCCATGCCGCGGCCCTCGCCATGTTCGGCATGGCCGTGCGCCTTCAGGAAATAGGCCGCCGCCATCGGCGTGATCATGCGCGCGACGGCGAGGCTCATCAGCACCGCGGCCACCACCGTCCCGCCGAAATTCTTGAAGAACTGCCCCGTGAGCCCCGGCATCAGCGCCACGGGCAGGAACACCGCGACGATGCACATCGTCGTCGCCACCACGGCCAGCCCGATTTCGTCGGCGGCGTCGATGGAGGCCTGGAACGCGGTTTTGCCCATGCGCATGTGGCGCACGATATTCTCGATCTCGACAATGGCGTCATCGACGAGCACGCCCGCCACCAAGCTCAGCGCCAGAAGGGACAGCGTGTTGAGCGTGAAGCCCATCATGTCCATGAACCAGAACGTCGGGATCGCCGACAGCGGAATGGCCACCGCACTGATCAGCGTGGCGCGCCAGTCGCGCAGGAAGAAGAACACGACGACAACGGCGAGGATCGCCCCCTCGACCAGCGCCTCCATCGAGCTGTCATATTGCGATTTCGTATATTCCACGCTCGTGAACAGCTGGGTGAAATGAATGCCGGGATTTTCCTGCTCGATCGCGGCGAGTTCCTCCAGCGCGGCATCGTAGACGCTCACGTCCGAGGCGCCCTTGGCCCGCTCCATCCCGAAGGTCACGACCTGCCGGCCGTTGATCTTGGCGATCGAGGATTGTTCGGAATATCCGTCGTAGACATCGGCGATGTCGCGCAGGCGGATCGCGCGCCCGCCGGGGAGGTTGATCCGCGTTTCGCGCAGGTTGTACGCGCTTTCCGCATTGCCGAGCACGCGCACCGATTGCCGCGATCCGGCGATCTCGGTCTGGCCGCCGCCCGCGTCGGTGTTGATCTGACGCAGCGCCGCATTCACCTGCGCCGCGGTGACGCCATAGGCCTGCATCCGCGACGGATCCACGACCACGCGAATCTCGCGGTCGACACCGCCCGCGCGGCTGACCGAGGCCATGCCTTCGATCGACAGGAGGCGACGCGAAATCGTGTCGTCGATGAACCAGCTGAGCTGTTCCATCGTCATGTCGTCGGCGCTCACCGCGTAATAGGCGATCGGCCCGTTGCCGCCCGCGTTCACCTTGCTCACCCGCGGTTCCAGGATGCCGTCGGGCAAATCGCCGCGCACCTGATCGATGGCGTTCGACACCTCGTTGACGGCATCGTTCGGATCGACGCCGATCTCGAACTGCACGAAGGTGGAGCTGCTGCCCTCGCTCGCCGTCGACTGAATCTGGTCGACACCGTTGATCGAACGGACAGCGGCCTCGACGATCTGCGTGATCTGCGTGGTGATTTCCGTCGGGGCCGCACCGGGCTGCACGACGGTCACGGTGACGCCGGGAAAATCGATGTCCGGGTTGTTGTTCACGTCCATCCGGTTGAACGCGATGATGCCGGCGAACAGCAATGCGGCAAAGATGACGATCGGCACGATCGGGTTGCGGATCGACCATTCGGAAATGCGATTGACGTTCATGCGGCGGATCCCGTCATCGTGCGGCCTCGCGCTTGACCAGGCGGGGTTCGATTTCGTCGCCGTCGTTGAGGAAGCCGCCCGCGCGCAGGACGACGCGCTCGTTTCCCGAGAGCCCTTCGGTCACCGCGATGCCGCGCGGGGTGACGATCCCGGTCCGCACGGCCTTGCGCCGGACGCGATTGTTGTCGCCCAGAACGAAGACATAGCTGCCGTCCTGATCCGACAGAAGCGCCGATTCGGGAAGCACGGGCGCGCTCGACGTGCCGGCCTGGATGACCGCGCTTGCAAAGCCACCCGGCCGCAGGGCGCGGTCGTAGGGGAGCGCGATGCGCGCGGTGCCCTGCCGCGTGGCTTCGTCAATGGTCGGGGCAAGTTGCCAGACCTGACCGGCAAACGCCTGCTCGGTGCCGACGGGGGTGACCCGCGCCGGAACGCCGACGGAAAGCCGCGCCAGATCGCTTTCGCTGATCTGTGCGGCCATTTCCATTTCGCCGCCGCTGGCAATGGTGAACAATTCCGTCCCGCCGCCCACGACCTGCCCCGGCTCCACACTGCGCGTGAGGATCAACCCGGACGCAGGCGCCACGATATTGAGCCGCGCATTACGGGCGTTGAGCTCGCCGAGCTGCGCCTCCGCCACGCGGACGCGGGCGGCGGCGGCATCGCGCGTCGCGGTGAGCTGATCGATGTCGGCCTTGCTGATGAAGCCGCGCTCGACGAGTTGCGACGCGCGGTCGAGATTCGCCTGCGCGAGGCGCGCATCGGACCGCGCCACCTCGACCTGCGCGCGCTGCGCCTCGACCTGGCGGCTTTGCACCGAACGGTCGATCACGGCGAGGATCTGCCCCTGCCGGACCCAGTCGCCCTGATCGACGCGCACGCTGCGCACCTCGCCGCCCTCGCCGACGGAGCCGACGGGAACCGGGCGCCGCGCCGATAGCGTGCCGCTCGTGGTGATTGCGCCTTCGACATTGCTGCGTCCGGGCATCACCACCGACACGGCGGGCACCTCCGCCCCTGCGGCGATCTCTTCGTCGCCGACCGCCGGCGCCTCGTCCCGCGACAGGAAGAACGCCAGCGCGATCAGCGCCACCACCACCACCACGGCGGTGATGATGATCCGGCGCCGCCGGGTCGAATGGAGGCGTTCGTCCGCTTCGTACTCCGTCACGACGGAGCCGTCCGCATCGACGGATTGCGTGTCGGTGTCGCGCGCGAGTTCCCCCCCTGGCGCGGAACCGATCGAATGTTCGTATTGCATATGGCTCACTGCCCGAATCCGCCCCAGCCCCGGACGGGATTTGAAGAATAAGCTGTGTTACACAACTATATCACCCGAAACAAGCCGCACATGCGAAATCCGCGTGTCGCAGGATTCGGTGCCGCGGACCGGTGCGGGGCAATGGTGCCTATACGCAAATGGGCCCGCCATATGGCGAGCCCATTGCAAACCGGACCGGGACAGGCGCGCCGCAGGGCGCTCTATCGGGTCCGGTACCGGACTTTTCTTTATCGCCTTAGCGAACGCGGCCGCGCTGCACCATGTTCACGATGGCGAGCAGGACAACCGCACCGATGAACGAGAACAACAGCCCGACGAGATCGAAGCTGGTCAACGTCGAACCGGCACCGAACAGCCCGCCGATGAGCCGGCCGAGAAACGAACCGACGATGCCCACCACGATATTCCAGAAAATGCCCATCGAGGCATCCCGGCGCATCACGATGCTGGCGAGCCAACCGATGATACCGCCAACGATCAATGCAATAATAAAACCCATGTCATGCCTCCTTCGATATTGGGAGGGAAACGTGGGCCTGCGCGATATGTTCCGTTCGGGGATCAGTAATTCATCTGCCGCTTGTACTTGTCGCGATATTTCTGAATCCGCGTGACGCGAAGTCCTTTCATGCCGGAGCGTTCGACCGCGCGTTGCCACGACGCGATCTCCTCGAGGCTGAGCGCGTAACGGTCACATGCCTCGTCAATTGTGAGCAGGCCGCCGCTGACCGCGGCGACGACCTCGGCCTTGCGGCGGATGACCCAGCGGCGCGTCGTGGGCGGCGGCAGATCGTCCAGCGTCATCGGTTCGCCTTGCGGCCCGATCACCATGGCCGGGGTAATTTTCTGATTCTCGATCATCGGTTCCTCGTTACGCCTGCGGGTTCTGCCATCCCGCACGGAAGCTCTTGGGGGCGCGCCGCCATCGCCACGTGAACGACGGGCCGGTCCCGCTATCCGTTTATGGGGAGAAGCCTTATCATCGGGTAAACGCGCCGCCCGGTGCGTGGGGGCGGGCGCCTTTTGCGCGCATCTTTCGCGGCGGCGGGGAAACGTGTATCGCGTGCGCCATGTCAGATCCCGTTTCCGCCCCTACCACACAGGCCGCTCCCGCGCTTCCCGCCGGTCTCGATGCCGGCGCGCTCTTTCAACTCGGCGTCGCGCCCGGCGACAAACGTATCGTCGTCGCCATGTCGGGCGGCGTGGACAGCTCCGTCGTGGCCGCCCTCGCCGCCGCGAGCGGGGCTGAGGTCATTGGCGTCACCCTGCAACTCTACGACCATGGCAAGGCGGTAAAGCGCAAGGGCGCATGCTGCGCGGGGGACGACATTCGCGATGCGCGCGCGGTGGCCGACAGGCTCGGCATCGCGCATTACGTGTTCGATCATGAAAGCGCCTTTCGCGAAGAGGTGGTCGACCGCTTTGCCGACGAATATCTGGCCGGCCGCACGCCCGTTCCCTGCATCCGGTGCAATATCGGGCCCAAATTCACCGATCTGTTCGCGATGGCTCGCGATCTGGGCGCCGATTGCCTGGCAACGGGGCATTATGTCCGGCGGGCGATGGGCGCGCACGGCCCGGAACTCCACCGCGCCGCCGACCCGGCTCGGGATCAGAGCTATTTCCTCTACGCCACCACCGAGGCGCAGCTCGATTTCATTCGCTTTCCCCTGGGCGGATTGCCCAAGTCGCAGGTGCGCGAAATCGCCACCGCGCTCGGCCTCGGCGTCGCGGGGAAGCCGGACAGCCAGGACATCTGCTTCGTGCCCGACGGCAATTATGCCGCGCTGGTACGCAAATTGCGCCCGGAGGCCGAGGACAAGGGCGACATCGTCCATGCGCTCAGCGGTGAAGTGCTGGGCCGGCACAAGGGCATCATCCACTATACGGTCGGGCAGCGGCGCGGCCTCGAAATCGGGGGGCAGGACGAACCGCTCTATGTCGTGCGGATCGACGCCGATGCGGGGCGCGTGCTTGTGGGGCCAAAGCGGTTGCTCGCCGTGGATAGCGCGGTAATCGGTGAGACGAACCGGATCGGCCCTGTGCCGGATGCACCCATTACCGCAAAGGTTCGTTCGCTTGCGAAGCCGGTACCGGTCACGCTCGACGGGCCATTGGGCGACGGGGCGCGAACGCGCATTTTGTTTGACGCGCCTGAATATGGCGTGGCGCCGGGGCAGGCGGCGGTGCTCTATTGCGGGGACCGGGTGATCGGCGGCGGCTGGATCGAGGAGACGGGGGCGAGCGAGACCCTGCCCGGATGACACGCGCGGGCGTGCTGGTCGCGGCATGGACCGCGCTGGCGCTCGCGGCGCTCATCGATGTGTTTATTGGCGATTAGCCGGAATATGTCGGACCGCCCCTTGGATTGCACGTGGCGGAATTGCCGCCTGCCGAGGTTGCGCGACTGCCCGTGGGGGTCACGATGGACGATCCGCCGTTCGGGGCCGGAACCTTGCTGTCCGCGCCGCAGGCGGACCGGGTGCGGATCTTTGCGCCTGTGCGTCTGACGCCGGTGCCGGGCGATCTGTCCGCTCTCGTCAAGCTCTGGATCGTGAATACGCCGCCGCGTCACGTGGTCGCCGTCGACATGGACACCGATGAGAGTTTCGTGGACCTTTATGGTCGCCACCGCATCGTGCTCGCCCGTGGATGCTTCCGCCTCGATGACGCGGATGGGCCGCTGCTCGCGTTCTCGCGACAGGCGGGCCTGTTGCGCGACGATGCCAACCGGCTCGCGATCGGGGCCGGGCCGGAGCCGCAGAACATCCTGCGCGTCGGGGCGGAGGGGCTTGTCTATTTCGAGAGCATCGTCCGCGATGCGGCGGTCGAACGGCGCTGGCATGCGGAGTGCGGCGCGGGTGCCATTGCGGCGGTGTCGGAGGTTCGCAACATTCCCATCTGCCGCAATTCGCGGCAAGAGGATGCAAGGTTGCAAGCCGCCTACGACGCCGCACTGACCGCAGAGCAGCGGCGGGCCCGCACCATGCGGGACGAGGCCATCGACCACTGCGTGGCGCGGGGTGGCACGCTGAACCGGTGCCAGGCCACGGTTCCGCCGCCGCCCGCTCCATCGCCGCCGCCGCCGCCGCTTGCCGGAAACGAGGGATGGCCCGAACTGCCGTCGAACCGGCAGGAAGAATGCCGCTACCCCTCGTAAGGGTCGAGCACGCAACCGTACCCCTCGCGCCATGTCGCCGTGCTCGACGCGAGCAGGGGCACGCGCGCGGTCACGCTGCGTTCGTCGGCGTCCTCGCTCAACATCACGAGGTCCATGCCCGGTTCGAAATCCTTCCTGCAATCGGACAGGTCACGCCCGCCGATCTGGCGACAGGAGCAGGCCGTGCGCGCACCGAACGCCGTCCCCGCCTCCGCCTGCGCCGCAAGGCCGGGTTGGTAGCGATACCATGCCACGCCCGCGGCGATCAGGATGACGAGTACGATCATCGCGACGGTGCGCGGCGGTTGCCGGATGGGGTGGCGAGCCGGGGACTGCGGCGCGCCTTCGCGTTTGGGCGTGTTACTGGTGGGCATGTCGGTGTCGGCCATTGCCTTTGCCTGCGCTTCGCGGTTGAACGGGCGGCACGATGATGCGCCGCCTCCCTTCTATGCTCGCTCTGCTCTGCGTGCCAGCGCTCGCCGCCTGTTCGCCACAGGAAACCGGCCCGCAGCCGCCAAGTGCCGAATCGCGCGCCGCGATTCCGCGTGGTGCCGATGTGCCGCGCGAAAAGCTCGCCTATGCCATCGACGATGTGTTTGCCGAGGCCGCGGGCGAAACGCGCGCGCTGCTGATCCTGCACGATGGCAAGGTCGTCGCCGAACGTTACGGCGAAGGATATGATGCCGACACCGCCATGATCGGCTGGTCGATGAGCAAGACCGTCACCGGCGTTCTCATCGGCATGCTGATCGCGGACGGGGCGCTTTCGCTGGATCAACCGGCGCCGATCCCCGCGTGGCAGCGGCCCGGCGATCCGCGCGGCGACATCACGATCCGCCATCTGTTGCAGATGCGCTCGGGCCTGCGCCATGCCGAAACCGCGAACCCGGCACAGGATGCCGACACGGTCCGCATGCTCGCCGTGGATGGGCGCGACGACATGGCCGCCTATGCCGAGACGCAGCCGCTCGACCAGACGCCGGGCGAGCAGTTCAACTATGCCACGCCGACCAGCGTCATCCTTGCCGATATTGCGGCGCGGGCGCTCACCCGCTCCACCGACCCCGACCGGCGGCGCGATGCGATGCACCGCTATCTTCAGATGCGGCTTTTCGATCCCGTCGGCATGGATGCGACGATCGCGGAATATGACCGCGCCGGCACGATGATCGGGGGCAGCATGATCCACGCCCCGGCGCGCGACTGGGCGAAGTTCGGGGAGATGCTGCGCCATGGCGGCATGGCGAACGGGGCGCAGATCGTGCCGCGCGGCTGGGTGCGCTTCATGACGACGTCATCGCCCGGCGATCCGGCCTATGGCGGGCATGTCTGGCTCAACCATCCCCGGCCGGAGGGGCGCAATGCGGTGCTGTTTCCCGCCGATGCGCCGGACACGCTGTTCGCCGCGCTCGGCCATCGGGGGCAGTTCACGATCGTGTCGCCGGAACAGGGGCTGATCATCGTGCGGCTCGGCAATTCGGACCGGGCCCAGATGGACGCGCTCCATGCCGCATTGCGCGAAATCGTGACGCTGTTCCCGGATCAGTAGGCGAATTCGCCTGTCACCACCGTCACGCACGGCCCGCCCAGCCACGCCGTGTCACCATTGAGCCGGCAGGTCAGCCGCCCGCCCCGGCGCGAGGCTTGAAACGCGGTGAACTCCGCCTGCCCCAGCCGTTTTGCCCAGAACGGGGTGAGCGCGGCATGCGCGCTTCCGGTGACGCTGTCCTCCGCGACGCCGGCGCCGGGCACGAAGACGCGGCTGACCACGTCGGTCGCGGCGCCGGGCGCGGTGCAGATGAACTGCGTATCGCCCAGCGCGGCGAGCGCGGCCATGTCGGGACGCAGGGCGCGCACGGCCTCCTCGCTGTCGTAGAGAAAGATGTCGTAGCCATCGGGATGGCGGTGGATCGCCTCCGGCATCGCGCCCAACCCGGCGACGGCGGCAGGCCATTCGCCCGGCTGCGTCGGGATCGCGGGCAGCGCGAGTGTGTAACCCTCGCCCCCCTCACCCTGTCGCCGCACGCGGAGTATGCCCGCCCGCCGCGTGGCAAAGCGCAGTTCCGCGCCGCCATCGCGGGTCAGCAGCGCATGCCCCGCCGCCAGCGTCGCATGGCCGCACAGGCGAATCTCCGTCTCCGGCGTAAACCAGCGCAGGTGATAATCCGCCTCCTCCCCGTCATACGGCACGACGAAGGCGGTTTCGGCGAAATTGTTCTCCTCGCCAATACGCTGCATCGTGGCATCGTCGGGAAAGGCGTCGAACTGCATGACGGCGGCCTGGTTCCCCTCGAACGCGCGGGCGGCGAAGGCATCGACGTGCCAGTAGGCTATGCGGGGCATGGCGGCTTATCCCTGTGTCTGGGTTTCGGGGAAGTCGGCGTCGACCCCGGCGGTGAGGAGGTCGACCGGGCGCGGCGAGCCGGGTTCGGCATGGCCGTCGGGGTCGGGATGGATCAGGAATTCTGTCCCCGGAAATTCGCGGGCCAGCGCGGCCTCGATCTCGTCCATCACCTGATGCGCGGCGGCGACGGTCATCTGCCCGTCGACGTTCATGTGGAATTGCGCGAAATCATGGGTGCCGCTCGTCCGGGTGCGCAGATCGTGGACACCGCGCAGCGCCGGGTGATCCCGCATCAAGTCGAGCAGCCTTTCGCGCCGTTCCACCGGCCATTCCCGGTCCATCAAATTATCGACCGCGTCCCGGCTCGCGCCCCATGCATTCCACCCCAGCCAGACCGCGATGCCGAGCGCGAAGATCGGGTCGGCCCCGGTAATGCCGGCATACTGATCGAGCATCAGCGCCGCGATCACCGCGAGGTTGAGCAACAGGTCCGAACGGTAATGCACATGGTCGGTCTGTATCGCGAGGCTGCCCGTGCGGCGGATGACATGGCGTTGCCACAACAGCAGGCCCAGCGTCGCGACCATCGCAATGGCGGACACGGCAATGCCGCTCTCCGCCGCCTCCGGCCACGCGCCGCCCAGCCATTGTTCCACCGCGCGGGCCGCGATGCCGACCGCGGAAATAGAGATCAGCACGACCTGCACCAGCGCGGCGAGCGCCTCCGCCTTGCCATGGCCGAAGCGGTGGTCGTGATCGGCGGGCTGCGCCGCGACCCACACCCCGACAAGGGTGGCAAGGCTGGCCACGAGGTCGAGCGCGGTATCGGCAAGGCTGCCCAGCATCGCCGCCGACCCGGTCTGCCACACCGCCCATAGCTTGAGCACGAGCAGTAGCCCGGCCACCGCCATGCTGCCGAAGGCGGCGCTCCGAGTGAGCGAGGCGCGCGTCGCCGGGTCGGGCGCGGCGCGGGCGGGTGTGGCGGAGGGGGCGGTGTCCATGATACGTCGTCTAGGGGTAGAACATCGCGCTCGTCCAGCCGCCATCGGCGGCGCGAAACACGCGGCGTTCGTGCAGGCGATGGGGCCGGTCGCTCCAGAATTCGATGGCATCCGGGGTGAGCCGGAACCCGGACCAGAATTCGGGACGCGGCACGTCCTTCCCTTCGTAGCGGTCGCGCGCCTGTTCGAAACGGTCGACGAAATCCTGCCGGTCCGGCAGCGGCGAGGATTGGTCCGAGGCATGCGCGCCGAGCTGCGAATCGCGCGAACGGCTCGCGAAATAGGCATCGGCCTCGTCATCGGATACCTGCGCGACGCGGCCGGTAATGCGGATCTGCCGGCGCAGGCTTTTCCAGTGGAACAGCATCGCGGCCTGCGGATTGGCGAGCAGTTCGCCCGCCTTGCGGCTGGTCAGGTTGGTGTAGAACACGAAACCGCCCGGCCCGCCATCCGCCGTGCCGTCCTCGTGCCCCTTGAGCAGGACCATGCGCACGGACGGCGCGCCATCGGGCGTCGCCGTGGCCAGCGCCACCGCATTGCCGTCATTGGGTTCGGATGCGCGCGCCTCGGCCATCCATCGCGCGAACAATCCGTGCGGATCGTGGGCCTGGATGGTGGTCTCGTTCGAAATCTCGGTCATCTGCACGTCCTTTGCCGCGATGCGTGGCGCCTCGTAAATCAAGTGCGCCGGATGCGCAAAGCGTTCCCGTGCCCGAATGCGCCTTCCCGACACGCGCACGGGGCACTGGGTATTGCCGCGTATCGCGCATTGAAACATTGCCTATCGCCCTCCCGCACCCTAGCTATCGGGCATGGCTGATCCCTATTCCACCCTCGGCGTTGCGCGCGGCGCCACCGAAAAAGATATCAAGTCCGCCTATCGCAAGCTGGCGAAGGAATTGCACCCCGATCGCAACTCCGACAACCCGAAGGCGGCGGAACGGTTTTCGGACGTGACGAAGGCGTATGACCTCCTGTCCGACAAGGACAAGCGCGCCCGTTTCGACCGCGGCGAGATCGACATGAACGGCGATCCCACATCGCCCTTCGGCTATGGCCGGGGCGGATCGGGCGGCGGCGGCTTTCGCGGGGGCGATCCGCGCGGCGGCATGGGCGGCGGCGGCATGCACACCGAAGACGTCGACCTGTCCGACCTGTTCGAGGGGATTTTCGGCGGCGGTCGCTCGTCCGGGATGGGTGGCGGCATGGGCGGGGCCGGAATGGGCGGCGGACGCCGACGCGGCCCCGCAACGAAGGGGGCGAACGTGCAATATCGCCTCGCCGTGACGCTTCCCGATCTCGCCAATCTCGAAACGCAGCGGATCACCCTGGCCGATGGGAAGACCATCGACCTGAAACTGCCCGCCGGCGCCGAGGACGGCACGCAGATGCGCCTGTCCGGCAAGGGCGAGGCTGGCCCCGGCGGCCATGGCGATGCGATCGTGACCATCGTGGAAAAGCCGCACCCGATTTTTCGCCGCGACGACGATGCGGTGCGGATCGACCTTCCCGTCACACTGGACGAGGCAGTGAACGGTGCCAAGGTCAAGGTGCCCACGGTCGAGGGGCCGGTGATGCTGACCATTGCGCCGGGCAGTTCGTCGGGCCGGGTGCTGCGCCTCAAGGGCCGCGGCTTTACCCGCAAGGCCGGCGGGCGCGGTGATCAGCTGGTGACGCTCGTCATCGATCTTCCCGAAAACGATCCCGATCTGAAAGCCCGGCTCGACGGGTGGCAGGATTCCCGTTCGGTCAGGGCAAAGCTCGGCGTGTGAGGCCGCCCCCGCCCCGCGAAGAGGGCGAATCCGCCTCCGTCCACCCGGCCGAATTCACGCCCGAGGGGCGCCGCCGCCATGCGGCCCATCTGCGCGCCGAATTGCGCAAGGGCATCCGCCTTGCAAAACAGGAAGTCGGACCCGGCTCGCGCTTCTTCGCCATTGCGAAGCGCGTGTGGACCGGCGCCTATAATGACGGGTTCATCCACGCGGGCAATCTCGCCTATATGGCGATCCTGTCGCTGTTTCCGTTCTTCATAACGGGAGCGGCGATCTTCTCGCTGTTCGGCGATGCCAGCGACCGGACCGCGGCGATCAATGCCTTTCTCCTCGCCGTGCCTGCGGTGGTCGCCGACGTGATCGAACCCGTCGCCCGCGACGTGGTCAGCGCGCGCAATGGGTGGCTGTTATGGGCAGGCGCATTGTTCGGCTTCTGGACCGTGGGCAGCCTGATCGGGACCATTCGCGATATTCTGCACCGCGCCTATGGCACGCAGCCGACGATCGGTTTCCTTCGCCAGCGGCTCTTTTTCGCAGGGGTCGTGGTCGGCGCAGTCATGCTGTTGATGATGAGCCTTGCCGCGCAATTCTTCATTTCCGCCGCGCAGGAGGTGATCGGCGCCTGGTTTCCGGAGGCGAGCGGCATGATCGGCACGCTGGCGCTGTCGCGCTTCATTCCCGGTTTCGGGCTGTTGCTGTCACTGTGGCTGCTGTTCCTGTCGCTCACGCCGAAGAAATACCGGGGGCGCGACTATCCCAAATGGCCGGGCGCGGTGCTGGTGACCGCATGGTGGATCACGGTCAGCACCACCCTGCCCCCGGCGCTGCGGCTGATGTTCGCGTATAATCTCACCTATGGCAGCCTTGCCGGGGTGATGATCGCCCTTTTCTTTTTCTGGCTGGTGGGTCTAGGGCTGGTGGTGGGTGCGGAATTGAATGCCGCGCTTGCCGAAACGCCCGAAGAGCGTGAGGTCAGGCGCGAAACCGAGATTCCGAAATCACGAGCCAAGACAGACGCGGACACACATAAATGACAACTGAAACCGGACAGAACAACCCGGCAACCGGCAATCTGATGCAGGGCAAGCGCGGTCTCATCATGGGGCTGGCGAACGATAAGTCGCTGGCCTGGGGCATAGCCCGCGCCCTGCGCGCGCAGGGGGCGGAGCTCGCCTTTTCGTACCAAGGCGAGGCGCTGGCCAAGCGAGTGAAACCACTCGCCGAAAGCCTGGGCAGCGATTTCCTCATCGAATGCGACGTGTCCGACATGGAGCAGCTCGATACCGCTTTCGCAAAGCTGGAGCAGCGGTGGGACAGCCTCGATTTCATCGTCCATGCCATCGGTTTTTCGGACAAGACCGAATTGCGCGGGCAATATGTCGATACCAGCCTCGACAATTTCCTGAAAACGATGAACATTTCGGCCTACAGCCTCGTCGCCGTGACGAAGCGAGCGATGCCGCTCATGCGCGAGGGCGGCTCGATCGTCACGCTGACCTATTACGGCGCGGAAAAGGTGATTCCGCATTATAACGTGATGGGCGTCGCCAAGGCCGCGCTGGAAACGAGCGTGCAATATCTTGCCAACGATCTGGGGCCGAAGAACATTCGCGTGAACGCGATTTCCGCCGGTCCGATCAAAACGCTGGCAGCGAGCGGGATCGGCGATTTCCGCTATATCCTCAAATGGAACGAACTCAATTCGCCGATGCGCCGCAACGTCACGATCGAGGATGTCGGTGGCGCGGGTCTGTACCTGCTCTCCGATTTGTCGAGCGGGGTCACGGGCGAGGTGCATCATGTCGATGCCGGCTATCACCTCATCGGCATGAAGCAGGAAGATGCGCCGGATATCGCGCTGAGCTGATGGCGGGCATGCCCCTGCCCTTCCCCCGCGCGATGCGCCGGGGCGCGGCGGTCCTGGCGGCGCTGGGGCTGCTCTGCGGGGCGCAGGCGCACGCCGATGACAAGCAGAACGCCCTGCGGCAGATCGCGCGGCTCGACCGGACGATCGCCGCGGTGGGGCACCGGCTCGCGCGTGGCAATGTCGGGCGCTGTGCCGACCGCGCGTTTCTTCCGGGCTTCAGCGTGCACGATCTGTCGCAATATTCGGCCGCGTTTCGCGATGCAGCGGTCGCTGAGTTTGCGCTTGGGCATGGGCCGCGCATCCTCGCCGTGGTGCCGGGCGGGGCTGCGGATCGGGCGGGATTGCGCGAGGGCGACCTGCTGCGCGCGCTGGACGGTGTTCGCGTGAAGGCATCGACCATTGATGACGATGGTGCCAGCAAGGCCGGGATCGAAGCGCTCGAGGAAACCGTGATCGCCGCGTTCGTCGATGGCCAGGCGTCGCTCGAGATCATGCGTGACGGCCGCGCCATGACGGTCGACATAGTCGGCGAGCCGGGCTGTGCCACGCGTTTCCACCTCGAACCGTCTGCGAAGTTGAACGCGCGCGCAGACGGGACCTATGTCGTCGTGACCACCGCCATTTCCGGCGTGGTCAGGGACGAGGGGGAGCTTGCCGCCGTGCTCGCCCACGAACTGGCGCACAACACGTTGCGTCACCGGGCGTATCTCGACCGGGTAGGGCGCAAATCCGCGAATGTCCGCGCGACCGAAATCGCCGCCGATCGTGAGAGTATCCACCTGCTCAAAAATGCAGGCTATGATCCGGCGAGCGCAGTGCGTTTCTGGGAAAATTTCGGGCCGCGCCGACGCAGCCTGTTTGCCGGACGCGACCATCCAGGCTGGCGCACGCGCGTGCGGCTGATGCGCGCCGAATTCGGGCAATTGCCTGCCGGAAGATAGCGACGGCTTTAACGATTCTTCAAAAACGCACGGAACTGCGGCGAGCGGGCCGCGCTCTCCCAGAATTCCACGACAGCCGGTTGAAACGCGTCGATCGCGCGTCGGCATACCGTTGGTCCGCCGAGCGCACCCACATCGAACTTGAACCTGTTTTCATGACGGTACTGCGCCCCGTCCGCCGCGGTAAGCACCACTGCAATATCCCACGCCCCGCCAAATACCGGATCGCGGGTGAAGGACAGCGTCTCGATCGCGCCGTCGATCACGGGGGCGTCCTGCTCCGCGTAAAGACCGCCGACGGTCAATTCCTCGACCAGGGCATTGCGGATATAGCCCGATGGGCCGGTCCAATCGGGATCGTCCGCCACCTTGAGCGAGCAGGCCGAGAACAGGCCCGTATCCGTCGCATCGGCGAGACTCTCCGGCGCGTTTCCGAACGAACCGACCGATACGCGTGTGGCGCCGACCTGTTGAAGATAGAACAGGGTATCGCGTGAGGGAGTATAATTAGCGACGCCCGGGGTCTGGCACCCGCCCAGCCCGATCGCGACGAGGGCGATCCCGAATTTCCAAAAGGCCATCATGCTTTCCATCTCGATGCGCGGGGACGAACCTCGCTCTTATGCGGGTGTGGGCCGCGACGCCAGTGGGAGTTGCGGCCCCCCGATCAATCGAGAACGATCTGCGGCCGTGATCGCGTCGAGGAGGGTCCGGCCGGTCCCTTTCCCGACGACGGCGAGCCTTTCGGCGCAGTCGCGGACGCACCGGCGGCGGACCGGACGGATGCCGCAATTCGCCGATCAATCGCGTTGGGCTCCGGATCGCCGGTTTCTTTATAGTCCAGGATCGCGAAGCGGTCGATCTCGTCGGCCTTATCCTCCGGCGCGGTCGGCACAGCGGCAAGCGCGGGGTTGGCCGCGAGGCGCTGCGGCAGGTCCGCCACCGAATCCGGGGCCGGCGCTGGTTCCAGGCGGGCGGCTTCCTCCCCGGCGTAGCGTTCGGCGAATGCGGCAGCGCGGCCCGCCCGGCCGGGCGAGCGGTAGAAGATATGCGTGCCGACCACTGCGGTCTTCAACAGGCTCTGGCTCCAGTATGGAACGACGTAGTCCGCGTGATAATGCGTCGAGAGACCCACCGGGGCATAGACCGAACCCGCAAGGGCGTCCTCCGCGATCTCGCGCGCCTGGGCGAGGCGGCGGGGTACTGGCGCGCGTGCGAGCGAGCCGTCGCAGGTAAAGGTGAACTGACACCCTGTACGCCGTTCGGCACCCTGAAACACGACGCCGCACACGCTATTGGGATAGGCCTTGTGACGGACCCGGTTGAGAACGACCTGCGCCACGCCGCGTCGGCCATCCGCGCCTTCCATTCCGGCCTCGTAATAGATCGCCGTTGCCAGGCAATCGACCGCGCGGGCGCGCTGCGACGCTGCTGCGAACATCGGCTTGAACGCACGGGAGGGCGTGACAGCGTCTTTTGCGAAGGGCTGCTGCGCGTTAATCGCGCGGGCATCCTCGGCCAAGAGCGGGCGTATCTTGTCGGAGGTCAGATCGTTTAGGTGGATTGGACGCTTATCCGGTGCGTCGTCAGGCGGCTCGGAGACGCTTATCAGATTTTCCCGGACGTACTCATGAACCGCCAGGCCGATTAGGCCCGCAATCGAACAGACAAGGATCAGCACAGCAATGCTATAAGGCGGCCGAAGCAATCGGACCGCTGATCGCCGGAGCCATCGATGCTCGAAAGTTAGACGCGATTGCACTTGGAACACATCTCAGGACGCGAGGAACGAGTCAAACGCCGTAGCTGAGAAACTCGATACGCCCGATGAACCGTTGCATCGCATTCCGCTTATAAAACAGAAAACCCCCGGCCCAAACGGACCGGGGGTCAACTGTTTGCAAGATGCCGAAGCAGCTTACATCATGGCTTAGGCCACCGGCATTTCTTCGATAGTGATGTAACCGGTCGCGTCATAGCTGACCGTCGATGCATCAACACCTTCAAGCGTAAGCGTAAAGCCCTGGAAGCCATTGCTCGAATTGCCCGCGAATGCTTCGTCCTCGAAATACAGAATGGTGTCGTCACCGCTCTGCTGCACGAAGACTTCAAGCACGTTCACGTCACCCTGGTTGCTCGCATCAAGGTCGGTCGTCGCGCTGATGTTCGACAACGTGAAGCCCGAACCAACGAAGAGGATGTCATCACCCGCAGCGTCGAAGAGGTTGATGCTTGCCGCACCATCAAGGTTATCGCCGCTAAGGATATAGACGTCGCTCCGCGCGGTGGCAGTAAGATCCGCGGTATCCTCGATCGCGACGGGGAGTTCGTAGCCCAATTCGACGATGGCGTCCTGAGCGTCCGTCACGTCTCCGGCAAGGTCGTCATACTGAGTCACCAGTGCCTGAGCCTCGGTGACGGCCTCTTTCAAATCCGCACGATCTTCGATTTCCTGATTGGCAGCTTCGACGGCATCTTCTGCATCGAACAGTGCTTCGGTCAGCGACGCATTATCGAAGAAAGCTTGCGTAAGCGCGCCAGTTTCGGCGTTGTAATATGTTTCGACCGGCTGAGCCAGATCTTGGCCGTCGAGTGCTTCGACCGAAACGATATCGCCCTGGAAGGTGTTTTCGGCACTCTCCATGTCCACGACCGACTGAAATACCGCACGGGCGTCGGCAAGAAGCGCGGTGAATGCCGCGGTATTCGGCGCCGTTCCAACCACTTCCAGGCCGGTCCCAGCGGTGTTGACGCGAATGGCTGCGGTGCCATCCGAATACGCTACAACCGTTTCGCCGCCCTCGAAGTTCGCCATGTCGTCGATCGTGATCGGCACGCCGGCGCTATTCATCGCAAGTGCCACATCATTCGTGGTGAGTGCATTGTAAGATGCAACTTCGCCAACCAGAGCAGCGTAGTCCTGACCCGCTTCGGTACGTGCGGCGATATAGGCCTGCTGCGACGCTTCGAGATCATCGATTGCAGCGGCAAGACCATCGACGTCTGCGATTGCGGCTTCCGCAGCGGTCACCGCGTCCTGAGCGTCGGTCAGGTTCGCACGCAACTGCGCATCGGAACCCGCAGCATTGTCGGGGTCGAGGTTGCCATCGGAATCACGACCCTCGATGTCATACTGCAGCTGGGTCCGTGCTTCCTTAAGGTTGACGTCCAACGCAGTTTCGTCGGTGAGGGTGTCGGGATCGTTGTCAACGTCGGCATCGTCGGATGCAAGGAACGTGTCGAGTGCGTCCTGTGCTTCCTGCAGGTTGTTGAGCGCCGTGGTCAGCGAATCTTCGGTTTCCGAACCCGCTTCGAGCGTGACTGCGGTCGAAGTGACAGTCTGGTCACCGAACATGACCGCGCCGTTCATAACCATGAGCGAACGGGTGTCATCATTGCCGAATTCGACATCGAGGCCGGCGGTGCCGACGGGGATGCTGACCGTTGCACCGGTCGCGACATTGGTGATGATTACGCGCGAACCGCTCAGGGCCGCGGTATACTCTTCGGCTTCGCCGGCGAGTTCAATGGTGTCGCCGCCATTGGCGAACGAAGCGTCAAGGGTCACGTTGCCGCTTACGATGGTGATGGTTTCATCGTTGCTGGTGCCAATGACGTCAACGTCATTGCCGCCCACGGTGACGTTGTCACCCATACCTTCAAGAATTACGCGTGCCATTTTATATCTCTCTTATGTCTATGAAAATTAAGCGATCGTGTCCGATGCGACAGCAACGTCGGCATAGGAGAAGAAGTCGAAACCGACGGCAGTTTCGGCAGTCGCCTGATCGAAAATCAGTCCAGCATCGTCGGCCAGAACGTCATCGAGAATGATCTCGCTGACCGTGCCGTTGTTGTTGAAGATAATCTGAAGATCGTTCGCGTCGTCGGGTCCGGTCGAGAAGCTGACCATGTCCGTATTCGAGAATTCGATCATGTCGCCTTCTTCGAAATTACGGATGATGGTGTAGCTCGCGATATCGGCATCGTCGGTCAGGAGGTAATCCATATCCCCGGAGTCGATGATGTTCGGCGTATTCGGGTTGTTGTCCGTGTCCGCCGTATCCAGATTCACCGTCGTGATGGCATCGTCGAGGTCATTCACGTTGATCGTGATGTCCTGGCTCGTCGCATTGCCTTCGGCGTCGGTTGCCGTCACGGTGATGGTGTAGCTGTCCTGCATCTCGAAATCGGGCGAGGCCACGAAGCGAACTTCGCCATCGTCGGCATCGATCGTGAAGGCGTCGGAATCGTCGCCGTCTTCGATGCTGTAGGTGATGGCGTCGCCTTCAGCGTCGGTCGCGTCGGCATCATAGACCACGGTCGCGACGTCGGAGTTCTCGTCGATGTCCACGGTCACATCATCGCCATTGGCGAACGTCGGCGCCGCATTTTCGGCCACATCGGTAATCGCGATGTTCACGTCCTGCGAAACCGAATTGCCTTCCGAATCCGTTGCGATGACGGTCAGCGTGTAGCTGTCCTGCATCTCGAAATCGGGCGAGGCCACGAAGCGAACTTCGCCGGTGTCGGGATCAATGGTGAAGGCGTCGAAATCGGCGCTGTCGGCGTCGATGCTATAGGTGATGTCATCGCCTTCGGCATCGGTTGCGGTCGCGGTGTAGACCACTTCGCCAGCGTCGGTGTTCTCGGCGAAATCGACATCAGTGCCCGACGTGAAGACAGGAGCGGCGTTGTCGGGCTCGGGATCGGGAAGGTCGATGTCATCGTCGTTGTCGTCGAGGACGGCATAGAGGCCGAGACCGGCAGCAGCGACCGCAGCAACGGCCAAGATCGGCGCGCCATTCGAATCGCCGCCGAGGGCGGAAGCCTCTTCGCCTTCATCGCCCGGTGCAGCGCGTGCGTCGTCAGCCGCGGCGATAGCTTCGAAAACAGCTGCTTCCGAGCCCATTGCGAGATCGACGGGTGCGTCCTGCGCATCGGCGTCGTCTTCGTCTTCCTTCTCGTCCTCGTCGAACACGGCATGGGCCTTCGCCTGAGCCTGGGCGGCATCAGCCATCTCGACGGGAGCTTCTTCCGACTCAACCTGCGGAACGGCGTCTTCCGAAACGGCTGCGGCGAGCGCGGCGAGTTCGGCTTCGGTCAACGGCTTCGCGGTTTCGGCAGTGTTCGCTGCGGTTTCCGGATTGGCTGCTTCGTTCGCGGGTGTTGCGGTCGAACCGGCCTGCTGGCCCTGCTCAACAGCAGTCGGTGCTTCGCTTCGTGTCATAATTCCGCTTTCCCTGAAATTTTGTTCAAGTTGATGTAACACCGGGGGCCATCTTTGTTCTGTCCCCTGACGCGCTGTGCATAACAGTTTCAATCGCCCCGCCAAACTGTTTTTTGCCAAAATGGGACAAGGGCGACACTGTTATATAGTCCCTGTTATCTGGTCCTTTTTCGGATTAACCGGGGCTGACACGCCGCTCGGTCTGTTCAAGACGACCCATGGGTAACAATCGGGTCGTTAATTCCAACGTTTCAATGACCTAAGGGGTTCCCCTTGGTCGCGGGCATTCGGCCGCGTTTCCGGAGGGCCATGGCCAACCCGCGTGTGATCAGGGGGCGAGCCACGGACGGAAACGAGGCTCCACGTGGCGCATTTGCAACTCTATGTGCTGAACCGTGCAGCCATCCTCGGTCAGCAGGTCGCGGACCGCGGCATCCAGCTCCCGCCAGCCGACTCCTTCGGCACGCAAACGTGCGAGCAATGCGAAGGCGCGATCCTCGTCCATCGCGTGCGATACGAACAACCGGTCGAGATTGTCGAAACATGCGGCAAGGTCGCCGCGCCACGCGGTCATCGCCGTCTCTCCGGTGGGGAAAAAACCTGATCCGTTGTGGAGGTAATGCCCCCGGCCGGCGCATCGTCGCGATGGGCCAGGCCGGGGATGGCGTCGATCATCGTTCTTCCAGTGCCTCGTCCGCCGTCTTGAGGATCGGCTTGGTGAGATAATGGAATACGGTCGTCTCGCCCGTCTTGATCTCCGCGGTCGCGGTCATGCCCGGTTGAATGGCGATGACTTCGTCGGGACGGCGCGGCCGCATCCGCGACGTGTCGACCTCCAGATTGGCGGCGTAGTAGCTGACCGGACCGTCGGGCGTTTCTTCGGTCAGCGTGTCGGCGCTGACATAGGTCACCTCGCCCTCCGCCGAACCGTAGATCGATGCATCATAGGCATCGAACTTCACTGCTGCTTGCTGTCCGGTGCGGATGAAGGCGATGTCGCTGGGCGGAATGCGCGCCTCCACGATGAGCGCGCCGCCGGTCGGCACGATCTGCAACACCTCGTCGCCGGGTTTCAGCACGGCGCCGATCGTGGTGTACTTGACGTTCACGACCACGCCGTCGGTCGGTGCGTAGAGCTCGGTCTGCTGCAACGCCTGCTGCCGCTGCGCGAAGGATTGCTCGGCGGTGGCAAGTTCGCCTTCGATCCGGGCGTATTCGGTCTGCAATTCCTGAAGATAGGCGTTGCGCCGATTGGTGATCTGCCCCTCGAGATCGGCGACGGTGCGCTGCATGCGCAGCACCTCGGACCGGCTGACGTCGCCGCTATCGACGAGCGGCATGTTCATGGCCAGCTCCTCGCGGACGAGTTTCAACATGGTCTCAAGATTGCTCAGCTCCTCGCGCAGGGCGCGGCGACGCTGATAGTAAAGCGCGCGCTGGTTCGCGATGAACTCGCCATCGCGCACGTCGGAGGGAAAGCGCAGCGGACGGTCAAACAGCTCGGCCTCGATCCGCGCCATCTGCGTGCGCAGATCCTCGACCGTGGCGACCGATTCCTCGACCGCGGCGGACTGCGTCACCTTGTCGAGCACAACCAGGAGCTGCCCCTTCTTCACGCGGTCGCCTTCGCGCACGAGCATCTGGCTGATGACCCCGCCTTCCGAACTCTGCACGATCTGCGTCCGGGCGGACGGGACGACCGTGCCCGGCGCGCGGGTAATCTGATCGAGCTCGGCCCAGAGCGACCAGGCAAGGAAACCCATGACGGCCGCGGCCGCCAGGGCGATGATGATATTCGATTGCTTGACCATGTCGATCCTCGGGAAAACTCAGGCGCCGGAGGGCGGCGTGTCGCCTGCGCCGGGTTTTGCGGATGGGCGCGGTTTGGGTGATGCGGATGCGTCGTCGCCGTCCTGTGCCGTGTTTCCGGCATTCTGCCCGGCATGGACGTGGCCCGACGCCGCGCGGTCCGGGGCCGGGGTATCTGGCGCCGGGGTATCGGCAGCGCCGCCGCCACTGCCCGATGCGCCGGACGAACGCCGCACGACCGTCGTCTCGCCGGTCTTGGTGGCGGTGACGCGCTGACGCTTTTGCTGCGTGACCTGTTTCTTGTCGGGCGTATTGCCGCGCAGCTTTTCCAGCACTTCCTTCGGCGGCCCGTCGAGCCGGAGCTGCCCGCTTGTGACCACGATCACGCGGTCGACAAGCGAGAGCAATTGCAGCCGGTGCGTCACCAGCACGAGCGTGCTGTCGCTGTCGAGCCCGGATTTTAGCGCGCCCAGCACCCGCGATTCCGTCGCCTGGTCGAGATTGGAGGTCGGCTCGTCAAGCAGCATCACCCGCGGCTTGCCCAGCATCAAGCGGGTCAGGCCGGACAGCGTGCGCTGCCCCCCCGAAAGCCCGCGCCCGCCTTCGGAAATCGGCAGATCCAGCCCCATCGGGTGCCCCGCGATCATCGGCGCGAGGCCGAGATCGCCCGCCACGCGCATCAGCTCATCATCGCCCGGATTGGCCATGCCGAGCAGGATATTGTCGCGCAGCGTCCCGTTCAGCATGCGCGTATCCTGCGGCAAATATCCGACATGCTGACGCAGGATATCCTCCGCCACGTGATGCATGTCGAGCCCGCCGATCGTCACCGAACCCTGCGCCGGCGCATACAGCCCGGCGAGCACGCGCAGCAGCGTCGACTTGCCCGAACCGATGCCGCCGATGATCGCCACGCGTTCGCCGGGCTTTATCTCCAGATGCGGAATATGCAGCCCCGAACGCGCCCCGGCATAGGCGAATTGCACGTTCTCCAGCCGGATCGGCCCGTCCAGCTTTTCCGGGCGCAGCGGCTCCATATCCGTCGGCCGGTCGAGCGGAAGCGCGAGAATTGCGTCCAGCATCGAGAGCGAGGACCGCGCATAGCCCCACTGAATGAGGAAATTGGGAAGCTGACTGACGAGCGGGCCGTTGATCCGCCCGGCAATGATCGCACAGGCGATCAGCGCGCCCATCGTCATCTTCCCGTTGCTGACCTGAATGGCGCCCAGCGCGATGATCGCGACATAGGCGATCTGCTGCAGGCTGCTGAAGATCGAGCCGGCGATTGCCTGCCAGCGTTTCACCGGGTCTTCGTGCAGCTGCAGCTCATCCATGAGCGTATTCCAGCGCGACAGCATGTGCCACCCGCCACGATTGGCCTTCACCGTCTCGACCGCGTCAAGCGATTCGACCAGCAGGCCGTTCTTGCGATTGCCGCTGACCTGCGCCTTGGCCGTGTCCTTGCGGATCAGCCGGGCAATGGTGAACGCCATGATGAGCGCAACCGGAAAGCTGATGATCGGCACGATGGCGACGATGCCGGCAAGGCTGGCGATGACGAAGATGAAGAACAGCGCAAAGGGCAGATCCGCGATCAGGAAGATCGAGGCCGAGCTGAGCAGCGAGCGCACCTGCTCCAGCCCGCGCAGCTGAGCCGCCATCGTGCCGATCCCGCCCGGCCGCGCATCGAGCCGGACGGCCTGCGCCCGAGCAAAGAAGAATTCCGACACCTCGGCGTCGATCTTCGCGGCCTCGCGCTCGATCATGAGCGAGCGCGTCGTGCGCAGCGCAAAATCGATGAGCAGCGCGAACAGCACGCCCGCGGTAAGCACCCAGAGCGTGGAAAAACCACTGCGCGGGATGACGCGGTCATAGACCTGCATCGAGTAGAGCGAGGTCGCCAGCGTGACGAGATTGATGACGATCGTCGCGACAACGGCGGAAAGAAACACCTTCTTGCGCAGCAAAAGCGAGCGCCAGAACACGGAAAGCGCGCTCGGCACGTCCTCCCGCTCGACCGAGCGGGGTAGGGCGAGTTCGAAGAATTTAACCCCGCTGCGATATTCCCAGCGCTCGTTCTTCTCGCCCGAATAGACGCGCAGCGTCTCGGTGCTTTCCCACTGATCCGCGATGCCCCACCCGCGCGACGGCGAGTGGATGAGCAGCGGAAACTGGTTCGGACGCGGGCGCCCGGTGACCTCGGTCGGCTCCTTCCACCCGGCGGCGTCGGCCAGCGCATAGATGGCGGAGGCGTCGTCGGGCTCATCGTTCTGCGTGTTCGCGTCCCAGTCGGGCGGCAATTCCACCCCACGTTGCCGCGCGAAGACTTCGACGAGTTGCTTGAGTTTACTCTTCACGTTCAGCTTCCATGAGATCGGCAGCGTCCATGCGGGCGCCAGTTTCCATGAGGTCGGGGCGCCATTCGCATGTGCGCAAGAGAAGGCGCGCCGCAGATGCCATCGCGGTCGTCTGCGCATCGACCAACGTGATCTGCGCCGCCATGCTTTCGCGCACGGCATTCATCACGTCGAGCCAGGTCCGCCGGCCGGTGATGAACTGCCGCACGAAGGATTCGGTGACATTATCGGTGGCGATCGCAGCGGCGTCGCTGCTCTCGATCGTTTCGGCAGACGTTGCGTTTTCCACCACGTCGAGGAGGATCGATTCGCGCAATTCGCGTTCGGCCACGGTGATCTGCAACAGGCTGGCCTGCTCGCGGAGCGCGGCGCCGCGCGCCGCGGCAAACGGCGCAAGCCCGCCCGAGGACTGCGCCGTGACGACCACGCCGAAACGCGTTCCGTAAATCTCGTCATCGGACAATTGCACGCCGACATTCGGCATGATCTGCGCCTTGGCAAGCTTGCGGTCGGCCTCGGCCACCTGCGCCTCGGCGGCAAAGCGCCGGCGGGTGGGGTCGCAGGTCAGCGCCTGCAGCACGGCCGAATCGGTCGGCGGGTGGTGCAGGGCGCGCGAATATTCGGGAATCGGACCCAGCTCGAAATCAGCATTTCCGGTGAGCTGCGCGAGCCGTTGCAGGCTCGTATACCGCTGCGCGATGGTCTGGCTGAGCTGCTGACGGACCTGCGCCGTGCGCGACTTGGCAAGGTCGAGATCGGAGCGCGGGCTGACTTCCTGCTCGACTCGGCGCGTCATCGATTCGACGAGGCGCTGATGCTCGGCCAGGCTGACGTTGAGGATCTTTTCACGCCGGGTGGCGCGCACCGCCTCGTAATAGGCGTTGATCGTCTGCATCGCGAGCTGCTGCGCCGTTTCGGCAAGCTGCGCATCGGCGACGGAAGACACCGCCTCGGCCCGCTGGATATTGCCGGTGATGCGCCCGCCGGTCCAGATCGGCTGCTCGATCTGTATCTGCGGGGCGAAATCGCTGCGCGCGTTGTCGCCGATCCGCCCGCCGACCGAAACGCTGGGAAAGCGCATCCATTGCGCCGCGTCCACATCCGCCTCGCTCGCCCGGATCCGCGCCTGCGCCGCGTCCATCGCGGGGTAGGTCGATACTGTGCGCGCCGCGGCCATGCCGAGCCGGTCCGGAACCGCGGGGGGCACCGGAATCGCCGTGTTCGCGGCGCGTATGTCCGCCGGGACCGGCGGCCCATAGCTATCCTGCGCGGCGGAATGCGCGACGCCAGCCATGAGCACGAGGCTCAGACCGGCGGCAAAACGCGACGCATGTTTCCTGACCGAGCATGAAAGATTACCCGGTTCGGCCTTTGAAACCAAAAGAGACACCTTCCCGAAGAAGCCCCGACCTGCCCGCCGTCAATCGCGACTGGCGAGCGGTCCCTAACACAGCGGCGCGAATATGCCGAACTTGGTTAACCTGTGCTTGCCGCCGGTGGAAATCGGGGCCAGGCCGCGAAAGGCAGACCGTTCGCACCCGTTTCCATCGGGAAACGCTCCGGTCGGCCCGTGCGCGACCACCGCATCGCGCCGGTCGAGCCTTTTTTCGAATCGCAAGCTAACGGTTCGGCCCACGCGGTCCGGCCACCCCGGGCCGCAATGGAATGGCCGCTCTCCTATATGCAATTGCCCATATCGCAAGGAGAATTTCGTCGCAGCCCTGCGACAATACCGTTCGAAAATGCGGGATCAGGGGTTGGGGAGCGCCGCGCCCATTTCGCCGGACGTTTCGCCCTCGGCCTCGCTTTCGGCGCGCAGGCGGGCTTCATATTGCTGCTCGAGCTGTTCGACGCGTTCCTGTTCCGCCGCCGCATCCTCGTCGATTTCGGCGAGCCTGCGGGCCCGTTCCTCGGCGATCAGCTGCCCGAAACGCACGTCGGAGCTGTTTTCCTTCTCGGCATAGGCTTCATTGATCCGCTCCGCTTCACAACCGGTGTAGCCGCCCGGCCCGACGGTGGAACAGCTTTGCGCACCGGTCGCGCCCACGTCGCGATTCGCCATGACGCGCTCGTTCCAGCTTTCGTTCTGCCGGCTGTCCGACTGTCGCAGCGGGGCGGGGATGCGGTAGGGATCCTCCTGCCGGACGCAGACGGTGATTTCCTGCTCCGTCGATTCGGGGCAGGGTTGATCGCCATAGACGATGACCTGGTTGACCGTCGGTTCGGCCGCATCCTGCGCCGCGGCGGGCATCGCGAACGCGCCCAACGTCATCGCGGTGACGAGCGCGGCGCCTTTTGCCCAGCGGGTGCGAAACTCAGGTCCGGTCATAATGCGTGCGCCTCCATGCGCGTCTTCATTCGTCTTCATACAGCCGCGACAGGCGTGAACCGGCGGTGAAGCCCGCCTCTCCGCATGGCCGTCATATGCGTTTCGACACCGCGATCGCCGCCTTGCAGCCGAGCCGGATTGCACCCGATAAAAGCGCATAGGCGGGCGCGCGTTCGGCGCCGCTTTCGATCGCGGTCTGGTGATGCTCGCGCTCTTCGTCGCGGAACTTGTGAATGATTTGCGAAAGCTCCGCATCATCGTCGCCCAGCGCGTCGAGCTGATCCGAATAATGCTTGTCGATCTCGGTCTCGACCGCGGCGGTGCAGGCCATCGCCGCCTCCGGCCCGATGAGAGCCGTCGCCGCGCCGAGCGCAAACCCCGCCACGTCCCAGAACGGCTGCAGAATCGTGGGCCGCACGCCCCGCTCGATCAGAAGCGCGTCGAAACGGGCGCGATGTTCCGCTTCCTGCGCGGCCATGGCGGCGATTTCATTGCTGCCCGGCACGCGGTCGCCCATCACGGCAAGCTGACCGGCATAGATGCGGGTGGCGCCGAATTCGCCAGCGTGGTCGACGCGCACCATGGCGTCGATGTCGTTCTGCCTGTCTTTCACCGCCTGTGTCATGCCCCATCAACGCGCAAACCGGCGCGCGGTGCCGAAAAGATCAGCGCGGCGATCGCCGCACCCGTCGAAATGAGGAAATTCCACCCCGCGAGCGATATGCCGAACAGGTCCCAGGGCGCCACGTCGCACCGGGTGATCGGCGCGTTCATGATTGCGTCGAGCGCGTTGCCGCCGCCGGTATCGGCATTCATCGCGCAGCTCGTCATACCTTCCCACCAGCCATATTCGACGCCCGCGTGAAACCCGCCGAGCAGCCCGGCGACAAGCAGCAGCACCGCGGCGATCCGCACCAGCCATGGCCGCATGTCGCCGCCCACGACGAAGGACAGCACCGCCGGCACCAGCGCCGCGAAATGCGCATAACGCTGCCACCAGCACATTTCGCACGGGAACAGGCCGAAGCCATATTGCGAGACATACGCCCCTGTCAGCAGCGCCGCAGGTACGATCGCGACGGTGGCCTGCGCCTTTCGCAGGGGACCGGGGCGGGGCGGCATGGCGATGCTCAATTGCTGCGGCGCTTGACCGGGACGTTGGCGAGCCGCGTATTGCGCAACGTCTGGATCGCGTAATGCAGCTGGAAATCCTCGATGCCGCGCTCTTCGAGCTGCTCCGCCGTCAATTGAAAGCGGGGATCCTCCATGAGATCGGCCTCCACCTCCTTGTCGTCCAGTTCCAGCTCGTTGATGAGATGGCCGCGCAGGTCGGATTCGCGCACCGTCCGCGCCGCGCGGGCGCGGGCATCGGGGTCGGAGATCTGCGGCACGCGAATATCGGGCGCGATCCCGCCCTCCTGTACCGACCGGCCCGACGGCGTGTAATACCGCGCCGTCGTCAGCTTGAGCGCGCTGTCGTTCGACAGCGGCACGAGCGTCTGCACGCTGCCCTTGCCGAAGCTGCGCTCGCCCATGATCAGCGCGCGATGGTGATCCTGCAACGCGCCGGCGACGATTTCGGAGGCCGAGGCCGAACCTGCATCGATGAGCACGACGACCGGAATATTCTTCGCGATATCGCCCGATCGCGCGGAATAGCTTTCATTGTCGCGCGCGAAACGGCCACGCTGCGACACGATCTGCCCTTTTTCGAGGAACAGGTCGGACAGGCTGATCGCCTCGTCCAGCAGCCCGCCGGGGTTGGAGCGCAGGTCGAGCACGATGCCTTCCGGCGCGCCGCCCATCTCCGCGCGGATCGATTCCATCGCGCGTTCCACCTCGCGGCCGACATTGGCGCTGAAGGTGGAGACGGTGATGATGCCGATCTTTCCTTCGACCGCATGTTCGACCGGGCGCAATTCGATGATGTCGCGGGTAATCTCCACCTCGAACGGCTCGTCGCGGCCGGGGCGGAACACGGTCAGCTCGATACCCGTGCCGGGCAGGCCGCGCATCTGCTCCACCGCCTCGTCCAGCGTCCCGCCATAGACCAGCTTGCCATCGAGATGGGTGATGTAATCGCCGGCCTTCAGTCCCGCCTCGTCCGCCGGGCTTCCGCGGGTGGGGGCGATGATCTTGACGACCCCATCCTCCATCGTGACCGAAAGGCCGAGCCCGCCATAGCTGCCCTCGGTCTGCGTGCGCAGGTTTTCGAAATCGGTCGCGTCGAGATAGGTCGAATGGGGATCGAGGCTGGCCAGCATGCCGTCGATCGCGCCGCGGATCAGCGTCTCGCTATCGACCTCGTCGACATAGGTGGACTGGATCCGTTGGTACACCGCCATCAATTCGCCGAATTGCGGTGCGCTGCGTCCATCGACGGCGGCAAGCCCCGCCGTCGCCACGGGCAGAAGCGCGAGCCCCGCCACCAGCGCCCCTGCGCGCAGGCGGGATTTGAAACGATGCGAAAGGGGGCGGGTCAACGTGGAAATGGCGAAATCCTTTGTCTTCGATCGCGCGTTCTATAGCCGATTGCGACTGAACGCCAGATGGCCGTTTTCACAGCCCCGCGCCTTCTGAAACGCGCAGCGGATCGATCGGCCCCCCATCGCGGCGCATCTGAAAGAAAATGCGCGCCGGGTCGCCGCCAGCCCGGCCCAGCAATGCGCCCCGACCCACCGGCTGTCCCGGCACCACCGACAATTCGCCAAGCCCTGCGATCACGCTGGTAAGCCGGGCCGGGTGGCGGATGATGACGACCATGCCATGGCCGCGAAACGGCCCGGCGAACGCGATTTCGCCGGCCCGCGGTGCGATTACCGGGGCGAAGGCACGGGCCGCGATGGCGACGCCGGGATTGCGCAAACCGGCCGCATCCCGCGCATGATAGGCGGACAGGATCGTACCCTCCACCGGAAGCCGACGGTTCGCGGCGGTGTCCCTGTCGCGCGGCGAGGGGCCATGTCCGGACGGTTCGCCGGCCGATGCGCCGGGCCCGGCGGCGGGCGCGAGCGGCATGGCGAGCGACACGAGCAGGATGAAGACGCCCCGCACGCATTCATCCCGAGCGGTGGTAGGGGTGGCCGGCCACGATGCTGGTCGCGCGCCACAATTGTTCGGCGAGCATGGCCCGCACCATGAGATGCGGCCAGGTCATCGGGCCGAAGCCGAGCAGGAGGTCTGCATCCCGGCGCGCCGCATCGCCGTGGCCATCGGCGGCCCCGATGAGAAAGCGCGCCTCGCGCACGCCGGTATCACGCCATTTGGACAGCAGCGCGGCGAAATCTTCGGACGACATCTGCTGCCCCCGCTCATCGAGCAGGATTTCGCGCGCCGGGGTCTGTGCCGCGGGAATGGAACCGCCGCTATCGGGCAATTCGGTCAGACGGACCGGCCAGGCGATCCGCTTCATGTAGCGGTCGACGAGCTCGGCTTCGGGGGAGCGGGCGATCTTTCCGCGGGCGATGATGTGCAAACGCATCGCGCGACCCTATCGCCCCGTCTCCCGCCGGTCCAGCCGGTCGGCTCAGGCGTTGCCGCCGTCGCCGAAGCCCCACATCCGTTCCAGATTGTAGAAGGTGCGGACCTCGGGCCGGAAGAGATGGACGATCACGTCGCCCGCATCGACCAGCACCCAGTCCGCCGCGGGCAGGCCTTCGATCCGCACGGGGCCAAAGCCGCCCTGCTTCACGCGCTCGGACAGTTTTTGCGCCATGGCGGCGACCTGCCGGCTCGAACGGCCCGATGCGATGACCATGTGGTCCGCGATCGAGCTTTTGCCCTCCAGCGGGATGGTCACGGTTTCCTGCGCCTGATCGTCGTCGAGCGATTGCAGGACGAGTTCGTGAAGCGAGCCCGGCTCTGCGTCGGCGGGGCTGGCGTAACCGGCAGTGCCGGTGGGGGTGTTGCCGGACGGTTCCGGCGTAATGTGCGCCTCGTTCATTATGGGGTGTTTAGGCCTCCCGATGTGGTCAAAAATATGGGGTCGCGGAAAAAAAGGTGCATCGATTCGCCGATGGACCGGTCGTGGCCGCGCCTTGTGCGTGTGAATGTGGCCCCTCTTGGGCCTCGGCTCAACCCTTTGGTTGCGATATGATGCGGCGGGTCACCCCGTCGCGCGGTCGCAGGGATGCGTGATCCGTTGCCCAGCCCGGCGATTTCGCGCGAATGGCGGTGGCGGAACGTGGGTCCGGATCGAATCGCAGGAACGCCCAGGCAGGCTGCTGTAGCGAAGCTTGCGAACGCCCTTTGTCCCGCAGACGCGCCGGCGACACGCGATAGCGGCGGAGCCATGCCATCGCCGGGCTGCGCAACGCGGCCGCATCATAACCGGGCCGTGCGATGACCGCGATCGGCAACAGCCGCGCAATGGCGCGCCAATCGCGCCAGCGGTGAAACTGCGCCAGATTGTCCGCCCCCATCAGCCACACGAATCGCCGTCCGGGATAGCGCCGGATCAGTGCACGCAGCGTATCGACGGTGTAACGGGTCTGCATCTGCGCCTCGATCGCGGTGGCACGGATGCGGGTGCCGCGCGCCATATCGCGCGCCGACGCCAGCCGGGCGGGGAGGGGGGCCATGCCCGCCTTTGCCTTCAACGGATTGCCGGGCGACACCATCCACCACACCTCGTCGAGGTGCAGGGCATCCATCGCGAACAGGCTGATTCGCCGGTGGCCGCCATGGGCGGGATTGAAACTCCCGCCCAGAAGCCCGGTGTGCACGGGATGCATGGCGGCCATTCAACCCGCCATGCGCGTGAAATGGCGCATCAGGGGCGCGTCTGCCCCGTGCCGCGCACCTGCCATTTGTAGGTGGTCAACCCTTCGAGTGCGACGGGACCGCGCGCGTGGAGGCGGCCGGTGGCAATGCCGATTTCCGCGCCAAGGCCGAATTCGCCGCCATCGGCGAACTGGCTGCTGGCATTGGCCATGACGATGGCGCTGTCCACTTCGTTGAGGAAGCGTTCGGCGGTGTCGTCATCGCTGGTGATGATGGCATCGGTATGGCCCGACGAATGCGCCGAGATATGCGCCAGTGCCTCGTCCAGACCGTCGACGATCTTCACCGCGAGGATGGCATCGAGATATTCGGTGTCCCAATCCTCGTCATCGGCGGCGTCGATCCGGCTGTCGAGCGAGCGCGCCCGGCTGTCACCGCGCAGGGCGCATCCCGAATCGAGAATTTTGGCCAGCAGTGCCCCGCTCTTCGGATAGTTCGCGTCGAGGAGCAGCGTTTCCAGCGCACCGCATACGCCGGTCCGGCGCATCTTGGCATTGACGGCGACCGCCTCTGCCATGTCGGGCGTGGCGGCGGCGTGGACATAGGTGTGGTTGATCCCGTCGAGGTGGGCGAGCACGGGAACCCGCGCCTCTTCCTGCACCCGCGCGACCAGCGACTTGCCGCCGCGCGGCACGATCATATCAACCTCGCCCGCTGCCTTGAGCAGCGCGCCGACCGCGGCGCGATCCTGCGTCGGGATCAGCTGGATCGCACCCTCGGGCACGCCCTTCGACAGTAGGCCGCGCGACATGGCGGCGTCGATGGCGCGGTTGGAATGCACCGCCTCGCTCCCGCCGCGCAGCAGCGCCGCGTTCCCGGCCCGCACGCAGAGTGCAGCCGCGTCGGCGGTCACGTTCGGGCGGCTTTCGTAAATGATGCCGATCACGCCGATGGGCACGCGCACGCGCGACATCTTCAGGCCGTTGGGCATTTCGGAACGGTCGATCACGTCGCCGACGGGATCGGGCAGGGCGGCGACATTTTCCACCGCGCTGGCAATCCCCTCGAGCCGTTCCTCGTCCAGCTTCAGCCGGTCAAGCATGGCGGCGGGCAGGTCGCGTTCCTTGCCGGCGGCGATGTCCTTGGCATTGGCAGCGAGGATCGCATCCTTGTCCTCTCGCAGCGCAGCGGCGGCGGCGCGCAAGGCATCGGCCTTGTCGCCATCGGCCATGCCGGCGAGCACGCGCTGTGCGGCGCGGGCATCCTTGGCAAGGCGGGAGATCAGGTGTTCGGGCGTTTCCGCCTTCGTTTCGGGTTCAAGCGTCTGTGTCATGTTCATGGCCCATACATAGCATGTTGCACTGCAAAAGTCAGGGGTAAGCCCGGAATTTACGGCAAGATGTGCCCGATGCATGGTCAATGCAACCGTCGTGGCGCTGTTTGCCCTTTCGGCACGGCGGGGCGGGGCAGGGTTCCACCGCCGACCTCACGCCTCGCGCACTCTGGCGCAAAACGGCGCTCTGCTGCGCAATGGCATGCAGCATGCCGTGGGCAAGTCGAACGGTCGACCCGGCACCAGCCGGCCGCGTCCTGTTGCGCGTCCAACCGCCCCCACCGCCTATTTCACGTGAAACAACCCGCGGGATCAGGCGGGAACAGCCTCCTGTGCGCGCAAGGCCTTGCGGTCGAGCTTACCGATCATGGTCTTGGGCAGTTCCTCCCGCACGACCACGGCCACGACCCGCTCATGCTTGCCGAGACGGGCGTTCAGCCGATCCTTCAGCACATCGCCATCCTCGGCAAAACCATCGTTAAGCGTGATGAAGGCCTTGGGACTTTCCCCGCGATAGGCATCGGGCACCCCGATGACCAAGGCTTCCTTCACCGCTTCGAATTCGAGCAGGACGTCCTCGATCTGGCTCGGGAACACCTTGAAGCCGCCGACGCTGATCATGTCCTTGATCCGGTCGACGATATTGAGGAAACCATCCGCATCGACGGTCGCAACATCCCCGGTGCGGAAATAGCCATCGGCGAAATCGTCGCGCGAATCCTTGTTCCAGTAGCCCTTCATGATCTGCGGCCCCTTGATGGCGAGCTCGCCCGGCTCGCCCGGCGGGGCCGTTTGCGAAGGGTCTTCTTTGTTCAGCAGGCGAATGCGCGTGCCCGGCAGCAATTGCCCGATCGTTCCGGGCTTTTCGCCGTCCTCGTAAGGATTGGTCGACACCACGCCCGAACTTTCCGTAAGCCCGTATCCTTCGATCAGCTTCGCCCCGGTCGCCTGCTGAAACTTTTCCTTCAACGGGAGAGGCAAGGGCGCCCCCCCGGCAATGCACACCCGCAATGACGAGAAATCGGTATAGGCAGCCTCGCGCCGGTCGATCAGCGCCTGATACATGGTCGGAACGCCGGGAAGGGAGGTCGCCTTGACCCGCGCGATCGTTTTCAGCGTATCGCGCGCATCGAAACGCGGCAGCATCGCGATCATCCCGCCTACCAGCACGGTGCGATTGAGCACGCAGGTGTTGGCGAACACGTGAAACAGCGGGAGCACACCGACGATCACGTCCCGCTTGCCGCGATGAATGTCGACCCGCGCGACCTGGCGCGCATTGGCGGTGAGGTTCTGATGCGTCAGCATGGCGCCTTTCGGCACGCCGGTGGTCCCGCCCGTGTATTGAATCAGCGCGACATCTTCCATCGGATCGAGCGTGACCGGTTCGGGGTCGGTATGGCCCGCGATGAAGGCCCACAGGTCGACGATGCGGTCGCCCTCGGGAAGGTCCGACACCTGTTTTCGCCCGAACGCCCGCAGAAGCGCGCCCTTGCCCATCGGCAGCATATGCTTCAACCGCCCGACGACGAGCCGTTGGAGCCGCGATCTGTCGAGCACCTTGCACGCGGTGGGAAAAAGCGCGCTGCTATCAAGCGTGAACAGCGTGTCGATGCCCGAATCGTCAACCTGCGCGGCCAGTTCATCGACGGTATAGAGCGGCGAGAAATTCACCGCCGACGCGCCCGCAATCATGATGCCATAATAGGCCGTGATATACATCGGCACGTTCGGCAGGAACAGCCCGACGCGGTCGCCCTTGCCAATGCCCCGTGCCTGCAGCGCGGCGGCGATGCGCGATGCCTCGCGGTGCATCTCGCGATAGGTGAAGCGGCGTCCGTAGAAATCGACCAGCGCATTGTCGCCGGCGCGGTCCCGTGACGCCGCGAACATGGCCGGCATGGTCAGCGGTTCGAACTGCTGATCCCAGCTCCCCGGGTGGCGGTAATTCTCGACCAATGCGGTTTCGCCCGCATCCTGCGGGGGCCAATCGGACACGTGCTCACTCTCCTACTTACATCTTTGTAAGCTATTTTGCACAGTCCGCCCGTTCCTGCAAGCCGATCCGGTACCGGTTCCGCGCGGGCCAAGCGCATGAAAAAGCCCGGCTCCCGCAAACGGGGGCCGGGCTTTTTCATGCGCTTGCCGGATTGTCGCGGCGGATGGCGCGGATCAATCCTGCGCGTTGCCCTCGGCCTTGCGTGCGTCGAGCCAAGCCTGCGCCTCAGCTTCCTGCGCGGCTTCGACCGCGTCCTGCGCCGCCTGCACCCGCTCGGCCTTGAGCTCGTCGATGAGCGCCTGACGGTCGTCGGTGAGGCGGGTGTCGGTCTTGGGCTCCGCCTCGTCGGTGCCGGCCTTCTTCGCGGCCTTGGCAACCGCCGCGTCGAGCTCGCGCTGCGAACACAGGCCGAGCGTGACCGGATCCTTGGGATTGATGTTCTGAATGTTCCAGTGCGAGCGATCACGAATCGCGGCAATCGTGTTGCGCGTCGTGCCGATCATCTTCGAAATCTGCGCGTCGGAAATTTCCGGGTGGTTGCGCAGGATCCACGCGATGCCGTCCGGCTTGTCCTGGCGCTTCGACACCGGGGTGTAACGCGGACCCTTGGTGCGCTGCATCTGCACCGGCGCCTTGTGCATCTTCATGCGGTAGGACGAATCGTCCTGCGCCTTCTCGATCTCGGCATGGGTGAGTTCGCCGGCGCGGACGGGATCGCGCCCGGTGTATTTCTGTCCGGCCATGTCGTCGGCCATCGCCTGCACCTCGAGGATGTGGAGGCCGCAGAAGTCGGCGATCTGGTCGAAGGTCAGGGCGGTGTTGTCCACCAGCCAGCTCGCGGTTGCATGCGGCATCAGCGGAGTTGCTTGGTTCTGGCTCACGGGAAAACCCTCTGGCTTGGCCCCGGCGGGCCGGGAACGGCCTGCGCGCGGGGGTTGAATACGATAAGGGCCGCCCCTTCCCGGAGCGGCCGCTTGCCCGTGCCGATTACGCCATAGAGCGCACAAGGGCAAGCATTAGTGGCAGACCGGGGGCAGGGCCCCAGCCCGCGCACTCACCCCTCGACGTCGAGCACGACCTTCCCGATATGGTCGCCGCTGTCCATGTAGGCATGGGCATCGGCCACGTCAGCAAGCGCGAAACGGCGGTCCATGACCGGGCGCAGCTGTCCGTTTTCGACGAAGGGCCAGACCACCCGGCGGATTTCCTGCGCCAGCGCGGCCTTGAAATCGGCGCTTCGCGGGCGGAGCGTGGAGCCGGTGAGGTGGAGGCGCTTGCGCATGACATTGCCCATGTTGATGGTCGCCTTCGCCCCGCCGAGCACCGCGATCGTCACGTGCCGCCCATCGGGGGCGAGGCATTCGATATTGCGCGCAACATAATCGCCCGACATCATGTCGAGCACGACGTTCACGCCCTTGTCCCCGGTGATGCAGGCGGTTTCGGCGACGAAATCCTGCGTCTTGTAATTGATGGCATGATCCGCCCCGATGCGCAGCGCGGCCTCGCATTTTTCATCGCTTCCGCAAGTCACGATCGTGCGCACCCGGAATAGTCTCGCGAGCATTGCGGCCATCGTGCCGATGCCGCTCGTCCCGCCATGCAGCAGCATCGTGTCGCCATCCGCGGCCGATCCGCGGTCGAACACGTTGTGCCACACGGTGAACAGCGTTTCGGGCATGGCCGCGGCCTCCGCCATGGACAGCCCGTCCGGCACCGGCAGGCAATGGCGCCCATCCGCCACGCAATATTCCGCATACCCACCACCCGATACCAGCGCGCAGACCCGGTCCCCTTCCGCCAGCATATCCACCCCGTCGCCCAGCACCGCGACCGTGCCCGATATTTCGAGACCGGGAATGTCCGGCGCACCCGGGGGCGGGGGGTATTTGCCCTCGCGCTGGATGATGTCGGGACGGTTCACCCCGGCATGGGCGACGCGGATGAGCACCTGCCCCGGACCCGGTTTCGGGCGGGCCACGGTCTGCGTCCGTGCGACTTCGGGACCGCCGGGTTTTTCGAAAAGCACCGCGGTCATCTCGTCCTGCGTCATCGCAATTCCTTCCATCACTGGGAACGGGTTATCCTGAACGGGCCATCGCCGGGCTGGGCGCACGGCTCGCGTGCCGGCCCATGCAAGGATGGCCATGCAAGGATGGCATGTGGATTTCGCGCCACAATCGAACCGTTAACGCGCTACCGTGTTGACAGCAAGCCGATCACGGCCAACATTGTGCACTGCAATGGACGGCGACGATCTTCCACGCACGAAGGGCGATCTGGCGAGCATGCTCGCAGCCGAATCGCTCGATTCCCTGTCACAGGATGAATTGCGCGATCGTATCGGGCGCCTCGAACTGGAAATCGCGCGCACCCGTTCCCACATGGAGAATGCGGACCGGCACCGTCGGGCGGCAGAGCTTTTGTTCAGGCCGCCTGCGTGATGGTTCGCGCCGCCTCGCCCATGCGAATGGTGGCGTGCGTTTCGCCTGTGCGGATCCCCGGACAGACCCGCCCGGACAGACCCGGGATGAATCGCGCGAAAGCCCGTGCGGACCACGGCATTCGCGTTCCGTTCATACCCGGTATCGTATCATCGGTCCCGCAATCAGATTTCGGCAAGGATTGAAGTAAGATATGCCCTCATTTGCCCAGAGCCTCGAAAAGACGCTGCACACCGCGCTCGCCAATGCGGCAGAGCGCAGTCACGAATATGCGACTCTGGAACATCTCCTGCTCGCACTCATCGGCGATGACGATGCCGCGCAGGTCATGGAAGCCTGCGGCGTCGACACCTCCGAACTGGGCGGCGTGGTGAAACAATATCTCGATCAGGAGTATCAGTCGCTCAAGACCGCGGAAAAGGCCGACCCGTCCCCCACCGCCGGGTTTCAGCGGGTGATTCAACGCGCGATCCTGCACGTGCAATCGTCGGGCAAGGATACCGTGACCGGCGCCAACGTGCTGGTCGCGCTGTTTTCCGAACGCGATTCCTATGCCGTCTATTTCCTGCAGCAGCAGGATATGAGCCGCCTCGACGCGGTCAGCTTCATCAGCCACGGCATCGGCAAGACCGGCCGCGCCGAAGCCGGCCCGGCCAAGGGTGCGGACGACGAACCCCGTGCCGAGGAAAAGGCCGAGGGCAAGGGCAAGAAGGAAACGGCACTCGACCAGTTCACGGTCAATCTCAACGACAAGGCGCGCGGCGGGAAGGTCGATCCGCTGATCGGCCGCAATTCCGAGGTCGATCGCACGGTGCAGATCCTGTGCCGCCGGTCGAAGAACAACCCGCTCTATGTCGGCGATCCCGGTGTGGGCAAGACCGCGATCGCGGAGGGCCTGGCGCGCAAGATCGTCGAGGGGCAGGTCCCCGAGGTGTTGCAGGATGCCGTCATCTATTCGCTCGACATGGGCTCCTTGCTGGCGGGCACCCGCTATCGCGGCGATTTCGAGGAGCGGTTGAAGCAGGTCGTCTCCGAGCTTGAGAAAATGCCCGAGGCGGTGCTCTTCATCGACGAAATCCATACCGTGATCGGCGCCGGCGCGACCAGCGGCGGTGCGATGGATGCATCCAACCTGTTGAAGCCGGCGCTGTCGTCGGGTGCGATCCGGTGCATCGGGTCGACGACCTACAAGGAATTCCGCAACCATTTCGAAAAGGACCGCGCCCTGTTGCGCCGGTTCCAGAAGATCGACGTCAACGAACCGTCGGTCGAGGATACGGTGAAGATCCTGCGCGGCCTGCGCACCGCGTTCGAGGATCACCACAAGGTGAAATACACCCCCGACGCGATCAAGACCGCGGTGGAACTGTCCGCGCGTTACATCAACGACCGCAAATTGCCGGACAAGGCGATCGACGTGATCGACGAGGTCGGCGCGATGCAGATGCTCGTGCCGCCCAGCCGCCGGAAGAAGACCATCACCGCCAAGGAGATCGAGAAAGTCATCTCCACCATGGCGCGCATCCCGGCCAAATCGGTGTCGAAGGACGACAAGAAGGCGCTCGAAAACCTGAGCCGCGACCTGAAACATGTCGTGTTCGGGCAGGACCGCGCGATCGAGGTGCTGTCCACCGCGATGAAGCTGAGCCGCGCGGGGCTGCGCGATCCGGACAAGCCGATCGGCTCGTTCCTGTTTTCCGGCCCGACCGGCGTCGGCAAGACCGAGGTCGCGCGGCAGCTGGCCGACATCATGGGCATTCCGCTGCAACGTTTCGACATGTCGGAATATATGGAGCGGCACTCGGTTTCGCGGCTGATCGGCGCGCCTCCGGGCTATGTTGGCTTTGATCAGGGCGGCCTGCTCACCGATGCCATCGATCAGCAGCCGCATTGCGTGCTCCTGCTCGACGAGATCGAGAAGGCGCATCCCGACCTCTTCAACATATTGTTGCAGGTCATGGATAACGGGCGGCTGACCGACCACCACGGCAAGACAGTCGATTTCCGCAATGTCGTGCTCATCATGACGACCAATGCGGGCGCGGCCGACATGCAGCGCAGCGGCATCGGTTTCGGTGACGTATCGAAGGACGATGCGAGCGAGGAGGCGGTGAAGAAGATGTTCACCCCCGAATTCCGCAACCGTCTCGATGCGATCGTGCCCTTCGCCTATCTCGGCAAGACGATCGTCAGCCGCGTGGTGGACAAGTTCATCCTGCAGCTCGAACTGCAGCTCGCCGATCAGAACGTGCATATCCAGTTCGACAGCGATGCCCGCGAATGGCTGGGTGAACGCGGTTACGACCGGCTTTATGGTGCGCGTCCGATGGGCCGGCTGATCCAGGAAAAGGTGAAGCAGCCGCTGGCCGAGGAGTTGTTGTTCGGGAAGCTGGCACAGGGCGGCGAGGTCCATGTCGGCACGAAGGATGGCGAGGATGGCAAGCCGGTGCTGAATTTCGAGCTGACGCCCGCCCCTCCCAAGGCGGTGAAGAAGCGCAAGAAACCGAAAAAGGACACGCCGGGCGAGGAAGGCTCCGAAACGGGCACGACCTCCGGCGAACCCAGCGCCGAGGATTGAGTGAAAAGGGCGGCCCGCGGGTCGCCCTTTTTAGGGACGGATGCGCGCGATCAGCGCGGCGACCGCAGCGCGCGTTTCCTCCAGAGTCGTGCCCGTGTCGATGATATGATCGGCGCGCGCGCGTTTTTCCGCGTCCGGAACCTGCAATCCGACGATATGATCGAGTTTTTCCGCCGTCATGCCGGGGCGCGCCATGACGCGGGCACGCTGCACATCGGGCGGAGCAGACACCACGGCCACCGCGTCGAGCCCGGCAGTGCCCGTCTTTTCATAGAGCAAGGGGATGTCGAACACGATCAGCGTCGCATCCGCATTATCGCCCATGAACGTGTCTCGTTCCTCGCGCACGGCGGGGTGAATGATCGCTTCCAGCCGGGACAAAGCGTCCGCATCGCCGAACACCATGTCGCCGAGTGCGGCGCGCCGCACCCCTTCCGGCCCGGTGCTCCCCGGAAATTCCGCCTCGATCGCGGGGAGCAGGCGTCCGCCCGGCCCCTGTAACCGGTGCACCACCGCGTCGGCATCGAAGACCGGCACGCCAGCCGCGCGAAACATGCCCGCGACGGTCGACTTGCCCATGCCGATCCCGCCGGTCAGGCCGAGGATGAAAGGTTTGCTCATGCCGTCAACCGCCGCCGCAATTCCTCGTCTTCGCCGCGCGGCGGATGCGCGCCGAAAAACCGGCGAAAGGCATGGTCCGCCTGCCCGATCAGCATGGAAAGGCCGTCCACCGTGCGATACCCGCGCTCCGACGCCTCGTCGAGAAAGGGCGTGCGCGCGGGCGCGGTGACGATGTCATAACAAATGCTGCGCGGTGGGACATGGCTGAAATCGAAGGGGAGGGGCGGCTGGCCGGTCATGCCCAGCGGGCTCGCGTTGATGACGAGGTCGAGACATCCCTCGCGGTCGTCGAACGCGAAATTGGTCGGTTCCGCGAAATGGGACAGCGGCACGGCGTGATGCTCGCCCCCGGGATCGAGCGTGTCCAACATCGCCCGCGCCTTGTTCGGATCACGGCCCGCCAGAACCAGCACCGCCCCGGCGTCGGCCAGCGCGGCGACGATCGCCCGCGCCGCACCGCCCGTGCCCAGGATGCGCGCCATGCGGAACAGATGCGTCTGCGCCAGCTCGCGGCGCAACGGCTCGAGAAAGCCCGGCGCGTCGGTGTTGTATCCGACCAGCGCGCCATCCTCGCGCACGACCGTATTCACCGCACCGATCCGCGCGGCCATCGCATCGACCCGGTCGAGCAGCGGAATGATCGCCTGCTTGTGCGGCATGGTCACGTTGCACCCGCGCCAATCGGCATTGCCGCGTCGTTCGTCGAGATAGCCGCGCAGATCGCCCGCGGTCACGTGGCATCGGCGATACGCAGCCTCGATACCGAGCCGTTCGAGCCAGAAGCCGTGGATCGCCGGCGATTTCGATTGGGCGATGGGATCGCCGATCACCTCGGCAAAGGGCATGCTCATGATTGCATCGCTCCGAACCGGCGCAGCGCCGAAAGCACCGGGAACAAGGGCATGCCCAGGATGCAGAAATAATCGCCCTCGACCGATTCGAACAATTGCACGCCGCGCCCCTCGATCATGAAGACCCCGACGCAGGCACCGACGGCCGGCCACTCGCTGTCGAGATAGGCGGCGATGAAATCGTCGGACAAGTCACGCACGTGGAGGCGGGCAAGTGCGGCATGGCGCCATTTTACCGCCCCATGCTGCACCAATGCTGCACCGCTATGCAGCTCCATCGTCCGGCCCGAGAACCAGCGCAAATGCTCTGCCGCCTGTTCGCGGCTCTCCGGCTTGTCGAACAATCGCCCGCCGCACTGAACCAGCGAATCGCTGCCGAGCACGAGCGCGTCGCCGGCGTCCCCCGCAATGGCCAGTGCCTTTGCATCGGCAAGCGCCTGCGTGATTGTTTCGGGCTTTTCTCCTGCCATCGCGGTCTTGATCGCGGCCTCGTCGACATCGGCGGGGCGCGCGGTATAGGCCACGCCCGCCCCGTCGAGCATGGCTCGACGCGAGGCGGAGCGGGACGCGAGCACGAGGCCCGGCGGCAATGGCGCCCTTCTCATATCGGTGATGCTCATATCGGTTTCGTCCCGCCGATATTGTCCGGGTCGGCGGCGAGCCTCGCCTTGCGTTCATTATAAAGCTTGATCACGGCGGCGGCGGTTTCCTCGATCGAGCGGCGCGTGACGTCGATCACGGCCCAGCCATTGTCGGCGAACATGCGGCGAGCATATTTCACCTCCTTTTCCACGCGATCCTTGTCCACGTAATCGGTTTCCGGCGTCTGGTTCAGCGAGAGGAGCCGGTTGCGCCGCACCTGAACCAGCCGGTCGGTCGAGGTGGTGAGCCCCACGACCATCGGATGGCGCAGGCCGAAAAGCGCGTTCGGCGGCGGCGATTCCACCACGATCGGGATATTGGCGGTGCGAAAGCCGCGATTGGCGAGATAGATCGACGTCGGCGTCTTCGACGTGCGCGACACGCCGGCGAGCAGGATGTCGGCCTCCTCCCATTCTTCCCAGAGCAGGCCATCGTCATGCGCGATGGTGAACTGGATCGCCTCGACCCGCTCGAAATAGGCATCGTCGAGCACGTGCTGCCGCCCGGGCCGGTGCACCTTTTCCTTGTCGAGCAGGCGCGCCAGCGGATCGGTCACGGAATCGAGCGCGCTGACCGTTTTCAGCCCCGCCTCGGCACAGCGTTTCTCAAGACTGTCGCGCAGGGCCTCGTTCACCACCGTGAACAGGACCAGTCCCGGCTTCGTCACGATCTCGTTCATGATCCGGTCGAGATGCTGCTGCGAGCGGACCATCGGCCAGAAATGCCGGTCCACGATCGCATTCTCGAACTGCGCGAGCGCGGCCTTGGCGATCATCTCCAGCGTTTCGCCTGTGGAATCCGACAGCAGATGGAGATGAAGGGGGGTCAAGCGAACGTCCTCTTTCGTCTGTTTTGGCGCACAGGGCACACCAGCCGGAGACCCTGTGGAAAGCTTCGCCGATAAACCACGGGAGAGCCTTGTGGACAAGTCCGGGCTGCCGAGCTGTCCCCGCTATGCCGGATTCGGTGCGGCGGGTTGTGGACAGGGCAGCGAAACGTGCACAGCCTGTGCATAAGGCGGACAACTATGCTTTGACTCATGCCGGGTCGGGAGTCGCAGTTGCAATTGCCCGTGGCCATCGGGTGATATTTCGGGCAGGCGCCATGTTTCCCCGATATCCACAGGGCCAACAACTCTCATCAACCCTTATCTAGAATCTTATTATTCTGTATTCTGCGCGGAGCTTTTCAAAAAATGGCCGGACTTCTCCTCGACACGCTGAATGGTGCGAACCTTGCCGAACGCCCGCTCTGGCTCATGCGGCAGGCCGGGCGCTACCTCCCCGAATACCGGTCATTGCGCGCGGAAAAGGGCGGATTTCTGGCGCTGGTTTACGATAGCGAGGCCGCCGCGGAGATCACGATGCAGCCGATCGACCGGTTCGGGTTCGACGGGGCGATCCTGTTTTCCGACATCCTCATCGTGCCCTACGCCATGGGGCAGGACCTGCAATTCCTCGCAGGGGAGGGGCCGCATCTCACGCCCCGGCTCGCCGATCATGCGCTGGGGGCGCTCCAGGCCGTGCCTGAGCGTCTCGATCCGATCTACCGGACTGTGGCCCTGGTGCGGGAGCGATTGGGCGCGGAGCGGACGATGCTGGGCTTTGCCGGCGCGCCGTGGACCGTCGCAACCTACATGGTGAACGGCGAAGGCAGCCGGGATCAGCATGCCACCCGCGCCATGGCCTATCGCGATCCGCTCGCATTCGGCGCGATCATCGACGCGATCGCCGATGTGACGGTCGAATATCTGGTCAAACAGGCACAGGCCGGCGCCGAGGCGGTGCAATTGTTCGACAGCTGGTCGGGCACGCTCGCCCCCGACGAATTCGAACGCTGGGTCATCGCGCCGACGGTGCGCATTGTGGAGGCGTTCAAGGCGCAATGCCCCGACACGCCCTTCATCGGCTTTCCCAAGGGCGCGGGCGAAAAGCTGGCCGCCTATGCGCGCGAAACCGGGATCGATGCGGTCGGCGTCGACGAAACGGTCGATCCGCAATGGGCGGCACGGGAATTGCCGGCCGGCATGCCGGTGCAGGGCAATATCGATCCGCTGCTGCTGCTCGCCGGCGGCGAGGCGATGACCCGCCGCGCGCAATTCATCCTCGATTGCTTTGCCGATCGCCCGCACGTGTTCAACCTCGGTCACGGGATCGGCAAGGACACGCCGATCCCCCATGTCGAGCAATTGTTGCAGGCCGTCCGGGGCTGGCGGCGATAAGCGGGAGCGTTTAAGGCGGGGCTTTCAGCAGGGGCCGTGATGCCCTACTTATGTGGCTATGATGGAAGGTATCGCCGTGCTCTATCCCTGGCTCAAGGTTGGCCACCTGGTCTTCGTCATCTTCTGGATGGCGGGCCTGTTCATGCTGCCGCGCTTCTACGTCTATCACCAGGAAGCGGCCGAGGGATCGGAGGAGGCCGCCCGCTGGGTCGAGCGCGAGGCGAAGCTGCGCACGATCATCCTCAACCCCGCGATCGTCGCGGTATGGGGTTTCGGCCTCGCACTCGCCTTCGTGACCGATGCGTGGAGCGCGCCCTGGTTCCACTTGAAGCTGCTGCTAGTGCTGCTGCTCTCGGGCTATCACGGCTGGATGATCGGCTATGGCAAGAAGCTGGCGCGCGGCGAAAAACGCCTTTCGGGCAAGGCGCTGCGCCTCGTCAACGAAGTGCCGGGCATTGCCGTCATCCTTATCGTGACGACAGTGATCGTGGTCCGCCTGTACCTGCCCGACTGAACCGCCGGGATCCGGGGTTTGCGCGAATCCGGATTGACGATTTGCGCGCGGGCGCGTAATTCGCAAAGCCAAGACGGCGTCCTGCCGCTCCTCGTCCTCCCGGACGGCACGGTCTGCGCCCATCGCGGCGGTACGATCCAATTTCCTATCGTCGATCCGGCCTGCGGGCATCCGCAACGCGATCGTCCATTCCCATGACACCCGGCCTCCGCGCCACGGAACAAAGCCCATGCATCTTAAAGAACTCAAACAGAAAAAACCCGCCGAACTGGTCGAAATGGCCGAGGAAATGGGCGTCGAGGGCGCGTCCACGCTCCGCCGCCAGGACCTCATGTTCGCGATCCTCAAAGAGGTCGCCGACGATGGCGAGGAGATCCTCGGCATCGGCACGATCGAGGTTCTGTCCGACGGATTCGGTTTCCTGCGCAGCCCGGAGGCGAACTATCTCGCCGGGCCGGACGATATTTACGTGTCGCCCAACCAGGTGCGGAAATTCGGCCTGCGCACCGGCGACACGGTTGAGGGCGAGATCCGCGCACCCAAGGACGGTGAACGCTATTTCGCGCTGACCAAGCTTCTGAAGATCAATTTCGACGATCCGGATGTCGTGCGTCACCGCGTCAATTTCGACAATCTGACGCCGCTCTATCCCGAAGAGAAGCTGACGCTCGACATTGCCGACCCCACGGTGAAGGACAAATCCTCGCGCGTGATCGACATCATCTCGCCGCAGGGCAAGGGGCAGCGCGCGTTGATCGTCGCGCCGCCGCGGACCGGCAAGACCGTGTTGTTGCAGAACATCGCCAAGGCGATCACCGACAATCACCCTGAGGTGTTCCTGCTCGTCCTGCTGGTCGACGAACGGCCTGAGGAAGTGACCGACATGCAGCGCAGCGTCAATGGCGAGGTCATCTCCTCCACCTTTGACGAGCCGGCCACGCGCCACGTGCAGGTCGCCGAAATGGTGATCGAGAAGGCAAAGCGCCTGGTCGAGCACAAGAAGGATGTCGTCATCCTGCTCGATTCCATCACGCGTCTCGGGCGGGCCTACAACACCGTCGTGCCGTCCTCGGGCAAGGTGCTCACTGGCGGTGTCGACGCCAATGCGCTGCAGCGGCCGAAGCGGTTCTTCGGTGCGGCCCGCAATATCGAGGAGGGCGGTTCGCTCTCCATCATCGCCACCGCGCTGATCGACACGGGCAGCCGCATGGACGAGGTGATTTTCGAGGAGTTCAAGGGCACCGGCAATTCGGAAATCGTCCTCGACCGCAAGGTGTCGGACAAGCGCATCTTCCCCGCGCTCGACGTCGGCAAGTCCGGCACGCGCAAGGAAGAGCTGCTCGTCGACAAGGACAAGCTGTCGAAAATGTGGGTGCTGCGCCGCATTCTTATGCAGATGGGCACGATCGACGCGATGGAATTCCTGCTCGACAAGATGAAGGATTCCAAGACGAACGAGGATTTCTTCACCACGATGAATCAGTGAGATCGCACAGGGGACCGTCGTTGGCGACGGTCCCCTGTTTCGCGCATCGAAGCGGAGTTTACGCCGTACGGACCCGGAAACTGTCCGCCTGCGCCGCTTTCCAGTGGCGCAGATATTGCGTATCGCCCGGCTCGTTCAGCAATTCGCCCGGTTTGAGGAAATTGTAGAACCGGTCCATCGAATCCGAACGCACCGTGTTGAACCGCTCGCCGATATGATGCGGCGCGATCTGCCACGGGTTTTCCAGTCCCATCGCCACGACAATCTCACGCAGGCCGTGGAGCGTGTGGCTTTGAAAGCGGGCGACCCGCTCCCCCTTGTCCATTACGACGAGCCCGCGTTGGCGCGTGGCATCCTGCGTCGCGACGCCGGTGGGGCAGGTGTCGTCGTGGCACCGCATCGATTGGACGCAGCCCAGCGCGAACATGAAGGCGCGCCCGGCATTGCACCAATCGGCGCCCAGTCCGAAATTCATCGCCATCTGCGCGCCCGAATGCACCTTGCCCGCCGCGGCGATCTTCACATGCTGTTTGAGGTCGGTCCCGACGAGCGCATTGCGCACCATGATCAGACCCTCGCGCAGCGGCATGCCGACGCGGTTCGACAATTCGATCGGCGCGGCGCCGGTGCCACCCTCGGCACCGTCGACGGTGATGAAATCGAGATAGATCCCGGTTTCGAGCATGGCCTTCGCGATGGCGAAAACCTCGTGCGGTTGTCCGACGCACAGCTTGATTCCGACCGGCTTGCCACCCGATTTTTCGCGCAGACCGGCCGCCCATTCGAGCATTTCGATCGGCGTTGAAAAGGTCGAATGCCCGGGCGGAGACAGGCAATCCTTGCCGACTTTCACATTGCGTGCCTCGGCAATTTCCTGGGTTACCTTGCTGCCGGGAAGCATACCGCCATGACCCGGCTTTGCGCCCTGGCTCAGCTTGATCTCTATCATCTTGACCTGCGGATCCTGCGCGACATCGGCGAAACGCGCGGGATCAAAACCGCCATCATTGGTACGACATCCGAAATAGCCGCTCCCGATTTCCCAGACCAGATCGCCATTGTGCGACCGGTGATAGCGCGAAAGCCCGCCTTCTCCCGTATCGTGGTAGAAATTGCCCATGGCCGCACCCTTGTTCAGCGCCATGATCGCATTGGCGGACAGCGAGCCGAAGCTCATCGCCGAAATATTAAGCAGCGAGGCATGATACGGGCGCGAACATTGCGCATTGCCGACCGGAACGCGCCATTCGGAGGGCGCGTCGGCATTGGGGACGATCGAATGGCTAAGCCACTCATATTCATCGGAATAGACGTCGAGCTCGGTGCCGAAGGGATGCGCGTCGAGCTGCCCCTTCGACCGGGCATAGACGAGCGCGCGCTCGTCATGGTTGAACGGCCGTCCCTCCAGATCGCTTTCGACGATATAGCTACGCAGATAGGGTCGCAAATCCTCCATGATCCAGCGGAACCGCGCGATGAGCGGGTAATTGCGGCGCAGCGTATGGCGCTTTTGAAGGAAATCGAACACCGCAATGGCCAGCAACGGCAGCAGAACGAGCAACGCCCAACGCGTCGGCTCCCATATCAGCGCGAGGCCGGACAGCACCAGCAGAACCGCCGGAGCAAGGAAACGGCGGACCAGGTTTGCCGAGCTGCGGGCGTTCGATTTATTTTCCATGCTGCGCGGGTTCAGGCCAGATGCTGCGCAAAAAATTCGTCGGTGCGGCGATTGGCAAGCGCGGCTGCATCCTCGTCCCGGCGCGATCCGTCCGCGGTTGCGAATCCGTGGCCGAGCCCTTCGTAATCGTGTAGCGTGACCTTCGGATGATCGTCGAGTCCGGCGTGCATCCGGGCCTGCGCATCGGGACCGACGAAATCATCCGCGGTCGGGATATGCAGCATGAGCGGTTTTGCAATCGCCTCTTTCTCATCCAGCATTTCGTCGATGGCGACCCCGTAATAGCCGACCGTCGCGTCGACGTCGGTGCGCGCCGCGGTCATGTAGGCGATCTTCCCGCCGAGGCAGAAACCGACGGCGCCGACCTTGGTGATATCGCGCTCCTTGCGGAGCCAGCGGATCGTGGCTTCGATATCCTCGACATTGCGGTCGGGGTTGTTCTTGCCCATCATGTCGAACGCTTTCTGCCGTTCGTCTTCGTCGTCCCAGCTCGTCTCGACGCCCGGCTCCACGCGCCAGAACAGATCGGGTGCAATGGCGAGATAGCCTTTCGCCGCCCAATCGTCGCATTTCTTGCGAATGCCGTCGTTGACGCCGAAGATTTCCTGAATGACGATCATCGCCGCCTTCGGATTTCCCGCCGGCTTTGCGACATAGGCGCCGAATTCCTGATTTCCGTCGAGCGTCTTGATCCGGGTGTCGAGTGTCATCGCGTATCTCCTTCGTGGCGTTTACGATTAAGTAGGGGGCCGCGATGGACTTTGCAAAGCCGCTGTGACAGCGTGAGAAACGTCATTACAGGAGGAGAGCATTATGAAAGGCAATTTCGAGTTCGAGTGCTCGCCGGAGGAAGCGCGCCGGTTTCTCGGCCTGCCCGATGTTTCGCGTGCGAACGATCTTTATGTCGACAGCCTCGTCAACGCGATGAAGGGCACCGGCAATATCGAGCAGCTTCAGGAGATGATGAAGCAATTCGCACCCATGGGCGAGCTGGGGCTGAAGATGTTCCGCCAGATGATGGAAAACAGCGCGAATGCCGCATTCGGCAAGAGCAGTCCGCGCAAAGACTGACCTTAGTTCCAACGTCGAGCGCGAGATGACCGAAGCGACGATTTTCGCGCTGTCGAGCGGGCGACCGCCGGCGGCCATTGCGGTGTTGCGCATAAGCGGGCCACGGGCGACGGACGCGCTCATCGGCATGGCAGGCGGGATGGTGCCGCCACGCAAAGCAAGTTTGCGCCAGCTGCGCGACCGGGACGGCGCTGTCCTCGACAAGGCGATCGTCCTCTTCTTTCCCGGCCCGGCGAGTGCGACGGGGGAGGACAGCGTCGAATTTCACCTTCATGGTGGGCGTGCGGTCATCGCCGCTGTTGAGCGGGAGCTGGGCACTCTGCCGGGATTTCGCCCCGCAGCGGCAGGCGAATTCACGCGGCGCAGCTTTGCGAACGGGCGCCTGGATCTGAGCGAAGCGGAGGGGTTGGCCGACCTGCTGGAGGCCGAAACCGAACTGCAGCGGCGCAACGCGCAGAGCCTTGCCGATGGTGTCCTTTCGCGGCTGGTCGCCGAATGGCGCGAAACCGTCCTGATGCTCGGCGCGGAAGTCGAGGCGGTCCTCGATTTCTCCGACGAAGAGGATGGGGAGGAGCTATCGCCAACGTTTCACGTGAAACGCGATGCCTTGCAAGCGGACCTCGAACAATGGGCCAATGCGCCGCGACTCGAAGCATTGCGGGAAGGGTTTCGCGTGGTCATCGCGGGACCGCCCAATATCGGAAAAAGCAGTCTTTTCAATGCGATCCTGCGCGAAGACGCGGCGATTGCGACACCCATCGCGGGCACGACCCGTGACGTGCTGTTTCGTCCGGTTGCCATTGAGGGCATCCCGTTTCAATTCGTGGATACGGCGGGCATCCGGGATGATACGAGGGATCAGGTCGAGAAGATTGGCATCGAGCGGGCGAAATTGGCCCTCGCGACCGCGGATGTCGTTCTCTGGCTCGGACCGGAGGGGGAGGGGCCAACGGACGCTTGGGAGATTGAAACCAAAGCCGACGTCGCAGATCGCCTTGTAAAGGAAAAGCCTGCCGTGGTCGTATCTGCCAGTACCGGGGCGGGCGTCGATGACCTCGTCCGGCAGCTCGTAACGGTCGCGCGTGACCGCATGCCCGCGCCTGGATCGGTGGCTATCTCGAATTTCCAAAGGTCGCAGATTTGCGATGCTCTCGATGCATTACGTGACATCCCCGCGTCGGACGACATGCTCGTTCTGGCCGAACGTCTGCGTTTGGCAAGGCTGGCGTTCGATCGGCTGACGGGCACGAGCGATGTGGAAGCGATGCTCGACCGGCTTTTCTCGCGCTTTTGTATCGGGAAATAGCGTTTCACGTGGAACCCGGTTTCCGCGGAGCCGATCTTCGGGTATAGGCCTCGGCATGCGCACATTCGACGTCATAGTCATTGGGGGCGGCCATGCCGGCTGCGAAGCGGCCGCCGCCGCGGCCCGCACCGGTGCGAGCGTTGCCTTGATCAGTTTTGACAAGCAACGCACGGGTGCGATGTCCTGCAATCCGGCCATCGGCGGATTGGGCAAAGGGCATCTGGTGCGGGAAATTGACGCGCTCGATGGGTTGATGGGCCGCGCTGCCGATGCGGCGGCGATTCATTATCGCATGCTCAATCGCTCCAAGGGGAGCGCGGTGCAGGGCCCGCGAATTCAGGCCGACCGCGTTCTTTTCCGACGCGCGATACAGGATATGATCCGCGCCTTCCCCAATCTGGAGGAGATCGAGGCGGAGGCCGCCGGGTTAATCTTCGAAGGGTCACGTGTTTCGGGTGTCGTCACCGCGGCGGGCGACAGGATTGGTTCGCGCTCCGTCGTCCTGTGTACGGGCACGTTTCTTGGCGGAAGGTTGTTTCGCGGTGAGGAGCGGTTTGAGGGCGGGCGTATCGGCGAATCCGCCGCGTCGATCCTTGCACAGCAATTGCGAGACGCTGCGCTTCCGATGGCGCGCCTCAAGACCGGCACTCCGCCTCGGCTCGATGGGCGTACGATCGACTGGTCCGCGCTTGAGCGGCAGCCGTCGGACGAAGATCAATGGACGATGTCGCCCTTGTCGAACGGGCGATGCAATCCGCAATTGTCCTGTGCGATCACCCGGACGAATGAGGCAACGCACGATCTCATTCGGCGTAATCTCGACCGGTCGCCCTTGTTCGGGGGTTCGATTTCGGGGGTGGGGCCACGCTATTGCCCATCGATCGAGGACAAGATTCATCGCTTTGCCGATCGCACCGGGCATCAGATTTTCCTGGAGCCGGAGGCGCTGAACGGCCATCTCGTCTATCCCAACGGGATCAGCACGTCGCTGCCCGTCGATGTCCAGCACGCCATGGTTCGCACCATTGCCGGGCTTGAACAGGTTGAGATCGTGGAGCCGGGCTACGCGGTTGAATATGATCACATCGATCCGCGTGCGCTCAAACGCTCGATGGAATTTAAAGACATCGAAGGGTTGTTCTGCGCAGGGCAGATCAACGGCACCACCGGTTATGAAGAGGCGGGTGCGCAGGGTCTTGTCGCCGGAATTTCGGCCGCGGCTTTGGCGACCGGATCGAGCACGATTCCGCTCGACCGCGCGAACAGCTATATCGGTGTGATGATCGACGATCTGACGCTTCATGGCGTGACCGAACCGTATCGCATGTTGACGTCGCGAGCCGAATATCGCCTCCGCCTCAGGGCCAATAATGCAGCGACGCGGCTGACCGAACTGGCGATCGAGGTCGGGGCCGTGGGCGCCGAACGCAGCGTCTGGTTCGCCGCCCGGAAGGACGCCGTTCGCCGCGTCGAGGACGAATTGCAGGTGGTTTTTACCGGGAAGCAATTGCGCGATGCCGGCGTGGACATTCGGGGCCATGACACGATGCCGCTTTCGGATTGGCTTCGGCATGATCTTGTCGCAAGGAATATTGCCGCGCTGGTCGACACCCATGTCGCGGATGACGACGTGTGGGAAGGCCTGATCGAGGATTGTCGCTATCGTCCCTATCTGCAACGCCAGGACGCCGAATTGCGGGACCTGCGGCAGAGCGAAGCGCTCGCGATCCCGCGCAACTTCGATTTCGCGCAGGTCCCGGGTCTTTCTGCCGAAATGGTCGAACGCTTGACGCAGGCGCGGCCCGAAACGCTGGCTTCTGCGGAGCGGGTGAGGGGGGTGACACCTGCGGCCCTATCGGCAGTATTGGTAGCCCTGCGCAAGTTTGAGATGGTGTCGTGACCGATCCGGTCGATGCCAACGACCGCGACGAGAGTCTGGCCCGCATCCGCCAGATACCACGCGTGGATGTGGCCACGGTTCGCTTGCTTGATGAATATGTGGTGGCTTTGATCGCGGAAACCGCTCATCAGAATCTTATTGCGCGCTCCACGATCGGGAATATTTGGTCGCGGCATATCCTTGATTCGGCGCAGCTCATCGGCTTCGTTCCACGTGAAACACGCTTAGGGTCTTGGGTCGACGTTGGAACAGGTGCGGGATTGCCTGGCATGGTCTGTGCCATTTTGCTGCCGGATTGCGAATTCACATTGATCGAGCCGCGCACAAAGCGGGTCGATTTTCTCCGGAGAGTAGTGAACGCGCTATCCCTGAACAATGTCCGTGTCGAGCCGTCGACGATACAGAATGTTGTCCAGGACAAGGTCGATGTTATTTCGGCGCGAGCGGTTGCCGCAACGGAAAAGCTCGTGGCCATGGCCAGCCACCTCGCCCGTCCCGACACGTTCTGGCTGCTTCCAAAAGGGCGGGGCGCTTTTTCGGAGCTGGACGGGATAGCCGCGCCGCATGGTTTTCACGTGGAACATTCGGTGACCGATCCGGAATCCGGTGTTATAGTGGGCACCATGCGAAACTTATCGGGAAAATCGGGTTCATGATTACGGTATCGGTCGCGAACCAGAAGGGCGGCGTCGGAAAGACGACGACTGCGATCAACCTGGCGACGTCCTTTGCGGCGATCGGGTGGCGCACGATGCTCATCGATCTCGATCCGCAGGGTAACGCGTCGACCGGCGTGGGAATCGAGACGAACAATCGCGAACGTTCGAGTTACGACCTGCTGATCGATTGCAAATCGCTCGACGCGTGCAAGATGGCGACGCAGATTACCGGCCTCGACATCGTGCCCGCGACGGTCGATCTGTCCGGCGCCGAGATTGAGATGGTCGGATATGACAATCGCACGCGGCGCCTTCAAAGCGCGCTCGATGCGGCGAGCGGTTACGATATCTGCTTCATCGATTGTCCGCCTTCGCTCGGGCTGCTGACGCTGAATGCGCTGACCGCGTCGCATGAAATTCTCGTCCCGTTGCAATGCGAGTTCTTTGCGCTGGAGGGGTTGAGCCAGCTCTTGCAAACCATTGAATTGGTTAAGGAACGCTTCAATCCGGCGCTCAATATCATCGGCATTGCGTTGACCATGTTCGACCGCCGCAACCGTTTGACCGAGTCCGTTTCCGATGACGTTCGCGCCGTATTGGGTGATGTGGTCTTTGATACCGTGATCCCGCGCAATGTCCGTCTTTCGGAAGCGCCGAGCTATGGATTGCCGGCGATCGTATACGACCATCACTGCGCCGGATCGCGGGCCTATATGGAACTGGCGCGTGAACTGATCGGCCGGCTCCCCGAACAGAGGAAGGCAGCATGAACGACGCGACGAAGGCACCGAAGAAGCGAGCCGCGCTCGGTCGCGGGCTTGGCGCGCTGCTCGGTGATACACAGACCGAGCGACTTGTTTCACGTGGAACAGCCGCACCCGAAGATGTCGGACGCCAAGACGGCCTGACCGTGTTGCCGGTCGCCTCGATCGAGCCGCATCCCGAGAATCCGCGCGTCAATTTCGATGCCGATGCGCTTGATGATCTTGCCCGATCCATCGCGAGCAGGGGCGTCATTCAACCTGTGATCGTGACGGCGAGCGGCCATGGGCGTTACCGGCTCGTCGCGGGTGAACGACGCTGGCGCGCGGCGCAGAAGGCGCAATTGCATGAAATTCCGGCGATCGTTCGCGATCTCGCCGACCGCGACGTCGCGGCGCTCGCGCTGATCGAGAATATTCAGCGCGAGGATCTGAACCCGGTCGAGGAGGCGCGTGCGTACCACCGTCTTCATACCCGTAACGACATGTCGCAGACCGAAATCGCCCGCATGGTCGACAAGTCGCGCAGCCATGTCGCGAATCTCATGCGCCTGCTCGCCCTGCCGGAGCCGGTTCTGACCATGGTGGAAGCGAACGCATTGTCGATGGGCCATGCGCGCGCGCTCATCAACGTGGACAATGCGGAAGAGATTGCGCAGACCGTCGTCGACGAGAATTTGTCGGTGCGCGATGTCGAAAAGCTTATCCGCCGTCGCAATGCACCGGCGAAGGAGCCGCGCCACCGCGCCGCGCGGCCCAGCACGCGCGAAAACGATGCCGATATTCTGGCCATTCAAAAGCAGCTGGAAGAGTTTCTCGGCCTGCCCATCCGGATCGAGCCCGACGGGTCGGAGCAGGGCGGTGCCGTTACCGTGCGCTACAAGACGCTTGATCAGCTCGATCTCGTCTGTCAGCGGCTTTCGGGCGGTGAAATCTAACTAGATTCGCGCGGCGAGGATCGCGGCAAGCGCTTCGAAACCGTCGCGGTCCTCGTCATCGAAACGCGACGGCAGCGGGCTGTCGAGATCGATGATCGCCTTTACCGCGCCATCGACCACGATGGGCACGACGAGCTCCGAACGGCTGTTCGCGTCGCAGGCGATATGGCCGGGAAAGCTGTGCACGTCCTCCACCAGGACGGAGCGTGCCTCGCCCGCCGCGGTGCCGCATACGCCTTGACCGAGCGGTATGCGGATACAGGCCGGGCGCCCCATGAACGGACCGAGCACCAGCCCATCGCCGATCACGCGGTAGAACCCGGCCCAGTTGAGATCCGGCACGAAGCCCCAGACCAACGCAGCCACATTCGCCATGTTGGCGATCCCGTCAGGCTCATCCGAGGTCAGCGCATCGGCGGCCTCGCACAATTCGCGGTAGAGGAGCGGTTTGTCGGCGGCGTCGGAGGGGGCAAAATCGAACATGACACCGCCTTAACGATCCCGGCGGCGGACGCAATGCGAAGCTGCCCATTGCCGGGGGTCGTGGCACGGACTATTCTTCGCCCATGACATCGAAAACCCGCAAGACGATCATCGTCATTGGCATTGTCGTCCTGGTGGCGGCCATCATCATCTATCTCGTCCTGCGCCCGACCCGCGCCGAATATACCGATGCGCAGCTGACCGGCCCCGACCCCGTCATCGCCGAGGCGGACGAGGAAACCTTCCCCAGCATCGCTCTCGCCGAACCGGCCGGGTGGGCGGCGGATGCGACGCCAACGGCGGCGGAGGGCCTCTCCGTCGCGCGCTTTGCCGAAGGGCTCGATCATCCGCGTTCGGTATTCACCCTTCCCAATGGCGATGTGCTCGTGGCCGAAACGCGCGGCCCGGCGAGCGCGGATGGCGGCGGTATCACCGACTGGATCATGGGGCTGTTCATGGACCGGGTCGGTGCGGGCGGCGTGTCGGCGGACCGTATTACATTGCTGCGCGATAGCGATGGCGACGGGCAGGCGGATCAACGCTCGGTCCTGCTCGACGGCTTGCACTCGCCGTTTGGCATGGCGCTTCGCGACGGGCGGCTGATCGTTGCGAATACGGATGCGCTTCTGTCTTTTCCATTCGAAGTGGGGCAGGGGCGGATCACCGCGGAGCCGGACAAACTCATGGATCTGCCCGGTGGGGGCAATCACTGGGTCCGCAACGTGCTCTATGATGCAGAGGGCGACCGACTTTTCATCACCGTCGGTTCGGCGAGCAACGTGGCCGAAAACGGCATGGCGGAGGAAACCGGCCGCGCCGCCATCCACGAATATGATTTCGCGACGCGCAGCCACCGCCTCTATGCCGTGGGCCTGCGCAATCCCAACGGGCTCGCGATTCAACCGTCGAGCGGCGAGTTGTGGACCACGGTCAACGAACGCGACATGATCGGGCCGGACGTTCCGCCCGATTATCTGACGAACGTGCCCGTGGGCGCGCAATATGGCTGGCCCTGGGTGTATTGGAAAACCTATGTCGACGAACGGGTCGAGGAGCCGATGCCCAATTTCCTCACCGAATATACGCGGCGTCCGGAATATGCGCTGGGTACGCATGCGGCGCCGTTGGGGCTGGTGTTTGCGGACGGGAACGGGCTTGGCGGCGCGTATGACCGGGGCGCGTTCGTGGCGCGGCACGGGTCGTGGAACCGGGTGCCGAAGTCGGGCTATGACGTGGTGTTCGTGCCGTTCGATGCGCGCGGCAATCCAGAAGGGGAAACGCCGCTGCCCGTGCTGACCGGATTTTTGACCGAGGATGGCGAGGACGCGCATGGTCGTCCGACCTGGCTTGCATGGGACAATGCGGGCGGTCTTCTGGTGAGCGACGATACGGCGGGCATCATCTGGCGCGTGACGGGCGCGCGCTCACCGACGCCGGCGAGGGCCGGGTCCGAACCGACACGCTGACGTCTTAACCGAGGTTACGGCCTGCCTGCCCGGCGAGTTCGGTGACAAATTGCCGGGCGACACGGCCCGACCGCGCCCCGCGCCGCTGTGCCCAGGCGAGCGCATCGGCCGCCTCATAATGCAGCGCATGGGCATCGGCATAGGCCGCGACGATGGCGAGGTAATCGTCCTGTGACACCGCGTGAAAGCCCAGCACGAGCCCGAACCTGTCGGCAAGGGCCAGCGCATCGTCCACCGCGTCGCGCGGATTGATCGGGTCGTCCTGCTCGCCCGCGTGGCGCGCAACGATGGCCCGGCGGTTGGCGGTCACGGCGATCCGCACATTGGTGGGCCGCGGTGCCACGCCTCCCTCCAGCAGCGACCGCAATTGTCGCACGTTGCGTTCCTCGCCCGGCGCGAAACCCAGATCGTCGATGAACAGCACGAAACGCCGCCCCGCATCGTTCAACATGGCAAGCAGGCGCGGAAGGCTGTCGAGGCTGTCCATGCCCGCCTGCACCAGCGCGATGTCGCCATGCGCTGCCGCATCGCGCACCGCGGCACGGACCAGCGCGGATTTTCCAGTCCCTCGCGCACCCCAGAGCAGCACGTCATGCGCGGCGGCCCCGGCGGCATGGCGGCGCATGTTGGACAGCACCGCATCGCGTTGCCGGTCGATCCCGCACAGCAGGGCCGTTTCCGGCGCATCGATCCGCGGCACCGCGGTCAGCCCCGATGCGTCCCAGCGAAACGCCGGGGCGGCATGCAGATCGACAGGCGGCGCAGGGGGCGGCGCCATCCGGTCGAGCGCGTCGGCAATCCGCAAAAGCAGTCCCGAAAGTTCCGAACCCGATTCCCCACCCATCGCGCATTGCTCCTGTCCAGCGGCGTGTGCGCAGCCTATAGACTTGCGCAATGAAGGACGCCACACACCCTGATCCCGGCGATGACGCCGCCGCCGTCCCGGACGCGATCATTGCCGAGGCAGCCGCCCGCCTCGACAAGGGCGAAATCGTCGCCCTCCCGACCGAGACGGTATACGGCCTCGCCGCGCGCGCCGACGATGCAGAGGCGGTCGCGCGGATCTATGCCGCGAAGGGCCGGCCCTCGTTCAATCCGCTGATCGTGCATGTGCCCGACGGGGCTGGTGCGCGGCGTCTCGTGAATGTCGGACATCGCGCGACACTTTTGATGGACAGGTTCTGGCCGGGGCCGTTGACGCTGGTCCTGCCGGCGCGCGATCCTTCACCGCTGGCACCGGCGGTGCGGGCCGGGCTTCCCACCATCGCGGTGCGCTGTCCGGCGCATCCCGTCATGCGGGCGGTGCTGGCCCGCTGCGCCGCGCCTTTGGCCGCGCCCTCCGCCAATCGCAGCGGGGGGGTCAGTCCGACCTGTGCCGCGCATGTCCGCGATTCGCTCGGCGAAAACGTGCCGATGATCGTGGATGGCGGGCCGACGCGTGCCGGGCTCGAATCCACGATCGTGGCGATCCGCGATCGGGGGTGGAGCATGCTCCGTCCCGGTCCCGTGACCGGCGCAGCGATCGCCGAACTGCTCGGGCCTGCAACGGGCGAGAGTTCCAAGGGCATCGAAGCGCCGGGCCAGCTCAGCAGCCATTACGCACCGGGAAAGCCGGTCCGGCTCAACGCCTCTCATGCCGAGGAGGGGGAATTCCTCATAGGCTTCGGCGCGGTGCGCGGGGATTTCGACCTGTCGCCGGGCGGAGATCTAGTGGAGGCGGGGAGCCGCCTTTACGACGCGCTCCACCGCGCATCGCACGCGGCGAAGGAGCGGATCGCCGTCGCGCCCATACCCGACGAGGGCATCGGGGCCGCGATCAATGACCGACTGCGCCGCGCCGCATTCTGAAACCGCGACAGCACGCAGGGCGTTAGCGCGGCAGGCGCTCCATTTCCTCGAACAGAACGCGCGCCCGGTCGCAGGCACGCGCATCGCCGTCGTCGCAATCGCGCAGGGCACGGCGGTATTTCCGGTCCAGCGCGCCGAGACGCTCCTCCTGCTTGCGCAGCGCACGGCCGCGTTTCTCGTCGGCTTCGGACTGGCTCGTGGTGGCAAGGTCGATAGCCTTGCCCGCGACCCTGACGGGCGCGGTCGCCACGTCGAAAGCAGCCTTCGCAAGGCAGGCGGACAAAAGCGGTATCATCGCCGCCAGCACTGCCCATCTCGTCACGCGTCGCCGGGAAACCATGGGCCATCCTTTGCAAAACAAGGCCGTTGTCGGCTCAGGCTGTCGCATGACCGATGGCGGAATGCTGAACGCGGTTCAATCGATCACGACCCGGCGCAAAGAACCGCCCCTGATCCCAAGGTATTGATGTCGCACACGGGATTTCCATCGACCTGAACCCGGCCCGACCCCACGATCGTCGCCGTGACGGTCCCATCGGACCGAAACTGACCCGTGCCCGATCCGGTGATGCTGATGCTGGCCATTTCGGCCGTCAGCTTGCCCATGTCCGCCGCGCCCGACCCCGCAATGTCAAGATTGAGCGCGCGTGCGTGCCCCGTCCCGGCGAAGGTCCCGGAGCCGCCGATGCGCACGTCGAGCTTCGCGGTCTTCACCTGGCGCGCGGTCACCGTTCCCGATCCGGCAACGGTGATCCGGGCGCCCCCTTCGGCAAGGGCGGGAACGCGCACTTCGCCGCTTCCCGCCATCGAGACGCTGCTTGGTGCCGGCATGGTCACGGTAACGGTGGCCGGCGTATCGGTCGTGCCCTTGCGCACGATGACGAGCGTGCCATCGGCGATCGAGAAGCGCAAATCATCGCTCGATTCCGGCTCACCATCGACCGAAATGGCGAGTTTTTCCCCCTCCCGCACAGTCACCCTGTCGGGTCCGTGCAGGGTCAGGCTATCGGGCGCGGGCACGTCGAGCTCAAGCTCGCTCAGCGGCATGCCCTGCCGCCCCGAAAAGGTTTTCGTATCGTCCCCGCACGCGGCGGTCGTCGCGATCAGGGCCATGATCAAAGGCGCGGTCGAATTACGCATGGCGATACTCCTCGTTCGGCGTCGGCGCGCCATGACATGGCGCGGTCTGTCATTTCGTGCTGCGACCCATGCGTATCATTCCAGAGAATATGGAGCGCGATTCGACAAGAGGCGATTGCAAACCGACGGGCAACACGTCCCATCGCCCATGGCACCTGCGCGAAAAAAAGGCCGCCGGCATGACCGGCAGCCCTTTTTCACAATCGAGAAGCGCCGGGTCAGGCCGGCTGCTGCTCGTAATATTTGGGCGCGTGCTCGTTCAGCACCTCGAGAATCTTGGCGAGCGCGGTCGGCTCATCCGTGTTTTCCATCGCCGCGAGCTCGCGGGCGAGACGGCTCGACGCCGCTTCGAAAATCTGACGCTCGGAATAGCTTTGTTCCGGCTGATCGTCGGCGCGGAACAGGTCGCGTGTGACCTCGGCGATGGACACCAGGTCGCCCGAATTGATCTTTGCCTCGTATTCCTGGGCGCGGCGCGACCACATGGTCCGCTTGACCTTGGGCTTGCTCTTCAGCACGTCCATCGCCTCGCGCAGCGTCTTGTCCGAGGACAGCTTGCGCATGCCGATGGATTCCACCTTGTTGGTGGGAACGCGCAACGTCATGCGTTCTTTTTCGAAGCGCAGCACGTAGAGCTCGAGCTGCATGCCGGCGATTTCCTGGCTTTGCAGTTCGATGACGCGGCCAACGCCGTGCTTGGGGTAAACGACATAGTCTCCGACGTCGAAGGCATTCGCCTTGGCAGTCATGCATTGTCCTTTCTATGGCGTTCGTATCCCACAAATGCCATAGGGCATCGAGAGGACCGAAAACCCGCCCGACCGGATGACACCGGCCCGATGGCAGGTCAGATCTGCGGGATATCGCCGTTACTGACGGGGCCGCACGATGGGGGTATCGCCCGGCACTGACGCCCCATTACCACAGTGCAAGCGCAAACGCCAGCATTTGCGTGTTGCGCACGACGACGCGCGCCCCCCGCCGTGCGCAGGGGCGCCCGCCGCCGCAAAGCCCGCCGACCGGAGCGATCAGTCGCCTTCGCCGGCGTCCGCGCTGAAATATTTCTCGAACTTGTTTTCTTCGCCCTTGTGCGCGTCGGCGTCGTCGGGCGAATCCTTCTTCACCGTGATATTCGGCCATTCCGCCGAATATTGCGTGTTCAGCTCAAGCCATTTTTCCAGCCCGTTCTCGGTATCGGGAAGAATGGCTTCGGCCGGGCATTCCGGTTCGCAGACGCCGCAATCGATGCATTCGCTGGGATTGATGACGAGCATGTTCTCGCCCTCATAGAAGCAGTCGACGGGGCAAACCTCGACGCAATCCATATATTTGCACTTGATGCAGTCTTCGGTGACGACGTAGGTCATGAGCGTTCCCCTGGCCCCTTTGCTGGCCGCTTAATCGGTGTTTCAGGCCGGGTTATGGTGGCTTTGGGCCGGCGTCAAGCATCGGTGGCTTGTTGCGAGACACTCTCGATTTCATGATAGTGGCGCCGCGCTTCGTCCGCCGGGCCGCGCCGGGCGGGCAGCGCGTCGATCGCGATGACGCGCACCCCGCTCGCCATGGGGAGGACCAGCACGTCGCCGGTCCCCACCCCGGACGAGGCGCGCAGCACCCGCCGGCCGTTCAGCCGCACATGACCCTTCGCGACCAGCGCCTGCGCTTGGCTGCGCGTCTTTGCCATGCGCAACATCCACAGCAACCGGTCGATCCGCAGGGTTTCGCGCGGCGGATCGACAGAGGGCTTCATCGCGCCGCCGCCGTTACGGGAGCAATTGGGCAAGTTCGCCAAACGGATTGCCGGCGCGCGGCACCGTGCGGGCGCCGGGCTTGCTCGGGCCGGCCCGCGGGCGCCGCGCATCGGGACGCCGCCGCGGTTTCCAGTGCCAGCGCGGCGGGGCGGGCGGGCCGAACATCCGGTCGGGGAGGGCCGGCGGAACGTCGGCGACAAATCCGGCCTGCCGCAACAGATGCGCATAGCTTTGCGTCGTGAGGCCCATGGAAAGCGCCTGCGTCGGGTCGAGGGTGAAGCGCGGGGTTCGCGGTGCCGTGCGGTTCGACCGCTGGCGGCGGGGCGGCCCGGCCCAGCGGGCCCGGCGCTCATGCGCGGCGGCAAGAAGCCGCTCCGCCATGTCTACCCGGATATGCTGCGGCCCGGCGCGACGGTATCCGACAGGCGGCGGACCGTCGGCATCGCGCGCGGGCGAGAACGGGTCGGCGACGGCGCGCTTCATCCCGCCGCAAAGCGCACTGAGCACGGTCCAGCGTTGCAAGGGCGCAGGGCGCAGCATCGCCGGCACGAAGAGATCGAGCGCGCCGATCCTCACCCCGAGCTTCCGCATGCGGTGTTTCTGCGCATCGTCGAGTGCGTCGAGCCCCGACAGATCCCGCGCGACCACGCCGCCCGCATCGACCATGGCGATGAGCAGCGCGCGCAGTTCCGGCCCGGCGTCCTTGTCCTCAGCCGCGTCTGCCAGGCGGCGCAGCGGTTTCAGATCGCGCGATATGGCACGGTGCAACCATTCGGTCAGCGCCTCGCCAATGCGCGCGCGGGTCGGCGCCGGAAGCAGGCTCAGATCCGGATCGAGCCGGACCTTCGGACCGAACAGCCTGCGTCCGCCCTCGATCTTTGCGATGGCGGTCCCGCGCCACGCGATCTCCGCATCCTGCCACACGGGCGCCGCGTCATCCGGCGCATCGGCGGCGCAATCCGAGATCAGCGCCTCGGCCCGGCGTTGCAGCAGGCCGGGCAGGTGCCGTTCCGCCGCCGCGAGCAGCAGGCGCCGCGTTTCGAGCCGGGCCTGCGGATCGACCTCGAACCGGAAACCGTCGAGCTTGCCAATCTCCTCGCCATCGACCTGCACCGCGTTTTCATCGTCGATCTTGACCGGCAGGAGCCCCGTATCCGCGCCGAGCTTGCGCAGCAGCACCGTGGTGCGGCGATTGACGAAACGTTCGGTCAGCCGCGCGTGCAGCGCATCGGACAGGCGGGTTTCGACCGCGCGCGCCCGCTCCGCCATGTCCTCGCGGTTGAGCACCCAGTCGGGACGCTGCGCGATATAGGCCCAGCTGCGGATGGCGGCGATGCGGCCCTGAAGCGTGTCGATATCGCCGCTTGTCTGGTCCAGCTCGGCGATCTTTCCGGCGACGAAATCATGCCCCAGCCGTCCGGTCCCCTTCGACAGATCCTGCCACAGGCGCGCAACGAACCGTGCATGATTGTCCGCGCCCAGCGACCGGAAATCGGGAAGCGAGCACACGTCCCAGAACCGCTTGACCATCGCGCGCCCGCGCACCGTGTCGGCAATCGCCGGGTCGGAGGACAGGATCTTGAGCACGGAAAGGTCGATGGCTTCGGGCGCCGCGGCCAGCGCATCGTCATGCGGCGCGGCTTCCAGGTCGCCGATCAACATGCCGAGATTGTCCATCCGGGGCCGTGCGTCGCGCCAGAACAACCGGTCGAGCGGGGCAAAGCGATGCTCCTCGATGGCGAAGATCTCGTCCTCGGTAAATTCCGCCCCTTCGCTTGCCAGCGTGCCGAAGGTGCCGTCCTTCTGATGGCGTCCGGCGCGCCCTGCGATCTGCGCCATTTCGGGAATGGTGAGCCGCCGCCTGCGCACCCCGTCGAATTTGGCAAGCCCGGCAAAGGCGACATGCGCGACATCGAGGTTCAGCCCCATGCCGATGGCGTCGGTCGCAACGAGGTAATCGACCTCGCCCGATTGAAACAATTCGACCTGCGCATTGCGGGTCTGCGGGCTCAATGCGCCCATGACCACCGCCGCGCCGCCGCGAAACCGGCGCAGCATTTCGGCCACGACATAGACCTGCTCGGCCGAAAAGGCGACGATGGCGCTGCGCGGCGGAACCCGGCTCAGCTTCACCGGCCCCGCATGCGACAAGGTGGAAAAGCGTGGGCGGGTGACGATCTCCGCGTGCGGGATGAGCGTGTCGATCACGGGCGCCAGCGCGGACGAGCCGAGGATCATCGTCTCCTCCCGCCCGCGCATGTTGAGCAGGCGGTCCGTGAACACGTGCCCACGCTCGCGATCCGCGCCGAGCTGCGCCTCGTCAATGGCCATGAAGGCCAGATCGGCATCGCGGTCCATCGCCTCCGCCGTGCACAGTTTCCAGCGCGCGCCGGGCGGTTCGATCCGTTCCTCCCCGGTGATGAGCGCGACCTTGTCCGCGCCTTTTATCGCGACGACCCGGTCGTACACCTCCCGCGCGAGCAGGCGCAGGGGAAAGCCAATGGCCCCGCTCGAATGCGCGCAGAGCCGTTCCACCGCGAGATGGGTCTTGCCCGTGTTGGTCGGTCCCAGGACCGCCTTGATGACCCCGTCATGCATGATCGTCCCAATGTGGCACCGCCGCCGCCGCATCGCAAGTGGAGCCGGTCAGCGCCGGTGGAGCAGCGTATGCGTGCGGTTCACCGCATATGTGCCTCGGTCTGCCGACGGCATCGTGCGATCAAGGCGATATTAACTTTTGAACGCCACGAATTTGCGTCAGTTGGAGGCGGATCGAAAAACGAGGGCGGGCGCATGGTTGCAAAAACCCGCGCGAAATCAGGATGGTCATGACGGGGGATATCGAGGGCAAGCGGAACGCAGGACGGCGCGGATTTGGCCGGCGCGGCGTGGGCGCTGCCGCCGCACTGGCGCGTCCCCCGGCCCGGTTGGTGAGCGATCTTGCCAGCGGGATCGGCACGTTGCGCTGGTTCCGGTCGCTGGGCATCATGCTTGCGCTGATGGCCGCGGCGCTGGCGTTCTGGCCCGATTTTTCCACGGTGAGTGCCGCGCCGACCACGAACCTCACCCGGTCCGAACGCGACGAATATCGCAGCCAGATGATCATGCCGCTCGCCCTTGGCGCCGATAGCGGACGGCGGATGGGGCCATCGCGGCTCGTCGTGCCGCTGGCCGCGGCGCCCGAACGCCCGGTGGTGGAATTGACCAGCACGCTGGCCGCCGGCGACAGCGTGATGGCGATGCTGCGCCGCGCCGGGGTCGGCGAAGGCGATGCGGAGCGCGCCGCCGCACTCATCAGCGGGGCGATGCCGGAAAATGCGATTGCGGACGGCACGGCTTTCGATCTGCGGCTGGGACGGCGTCCGTCGCCGGACATGCCGCGCCCGCTCGAGCGGCTCGATTTCCGGGCGCGCTTCGATCTGGAGCTTGGCGTGGCGCGTGATGGCGGGCCGCTCGCGCTCATTCGCAAGCCGATCCGCGTGGATGATACGCCGCTGCGCATTCGCGGCAAGGTGGGCGCGGGACTTTATCGCGCGGCGCGTGCCGCGGGTGCCCCGGCGCGCTCGGTGCAGCAATATCTCGCCGCGCTGGACGAGGCGGTCGATCTCGATCGCGTGGTCGGCGCCGATGACGAATTCGACATGATCGTCGCCTATCGCCGCGCCGCCACGGGCGAGGTCGAGGTTGGCGACCTGCTCTATGCCGGGCTGTCGGGCGGCGGCAAGGCAAAGGCGCAATTGCTGCGCTGGGGCCGGGAAGGTCGCTTTTTCGACGCCAACGGCACCGGCGAATTGCGCAGCGGGATGATCGCGCCGGTCAACGGGGCGATCTCGTCGCGTTTTGGCATGCGGCGCCATCCGATCCTCAAATACAAGCGCATGCACAATGGCGTCGATTTTCGCGGGCGGACCGGTACGCCGATCTATGCCGTGACCGACGGGCGCGTCATCTGGGCCGGGCGCAATGGCGGGCACGGCAATTACGTGCGCATCGATCACGGCGGCGGGCTGGCGAGCGGGTATAGCCACATGAGCCGGATCGCGGTGTCGAACGGCGCGTCGGTCCGGCGGGGGCAGGTCATCGGCTATGTCGGCTCCACCGGCCTGTCGACAGGCCCGCATCTTCATTACGAGCTGTATCGCGGGGGCCGCAATATCGACCCGCTCTCGGTCAAGTTCGTGACCCGTGCCCTGCTGTCCGGCGCCGAGCTGAAGCAGTTCCGCGCCCGCCTTGCCCAATTGCGCGAGGTCGAGCCGGGCGCCGCACTGCGTCCGCTCGTCCCCGATGCGGCGCGGGAGGCGGAACCGGTGCGGGAGATCGACCGCCTGTCGAACGCGCCGGATTGAGGGCGACCGAATTCGCGTATCGGACCAACTCGCCCCTTCCATCGCAGGCGCCCTTGGGGCATCACCCCGCGCCATGACCGACAGCACGACGAACAGCACTGGCACGATCCATCCCGAATTCCGTTCCGATCCGCGCGGGCGCAAACGGCTGCGCCGCACGCGCCGGCATGGGTGGAGCAGGGCGATGCAGCGCGAAACCCGGCTCAGCCCCGCCGATCTCATCTGGCCGCTCTTCGTATGCGACGGGCAGGGGGTGGAGGAACCGGTTGCCGCGCTCCCCGGCGTGTCGCGCGGTTCGGTCGACGTGATTGCGGCACGGGCGAAGGAAGCGGCGGCATTGGGGATTCCCTGCGTCGCGCTCTTCCCCAATACCCCGGCCCATCTGCGCGATGAGACGGGGCGCGAGGCGTTGAACCCCGACAATCTGATGTGCCGTGCCATTCGTGCGATCCGCGACGCGACCGGCACCGATCTCGGCATCCTGACCGATGTCGCGCTCGACCCCTACACCAGCCATGGGCAGGACGGCATTCTCGATGCTTCGGGCTATGTCACCAATGACGTGACGGTGGACCGCCTCGTGGCGCAGGCCCTGGTGCAGGCCGACGCCGGTGCCGACATCGTCGCGCCGTCCGACATGATGGACGGGCGGGTGGGCGCGATCCGCGACGCGCTCGAACATGGCGGGCATCATGATGTGCAGATCATGGCCTATGCCGCGAAATTCGCCAGCGCGTTCTACGGCCCGTTCCGCGATGCGGTCGGGTCGGCCGGTTTGTTGAAAGGCGACAAGAAGACGTATCAGATGGACCCCGCCAACGGGGACGAGGCCCTGCGCGAGGTCGCCGCCGATATCGAGGAAGGCGCCGATAGTGTGATGGTCAAGCCGGGCGCCTGCTATCTCGACATCGTGCGCCGCGTGTACGAAAATTTCGACGTGCCGGTGTTCGCCTACCATACCAGCGGCGAATTCGCGATGATCGAGGCCGCGGCCAAGGTCGGCGCAGGCGACCGCGACGCCATGGTGATGGAGGTCATGACCGCGTTCAAGCGCGCGGGCGCAACGGGCGTCCTCACCTATCACGCGCCTCTCGTTGCAAAGCTGCTGAATGATTGAGGATTACGCCGCCGACACAGGCGAAGCGTTTCACGTGGAAACATCGCGGCTGGTGCTGCGCGACTGGAGAGCGGCGGATTGGGCGCGGTTTTTCCGGCATACCAACACGCCCGCCGTCATGCGCTGGCTCGGCGGCGTGCTCGACGCGGAGAAGGAAACAGCGGTGAGGGACCGGCTGCTGTCCTATCGTGCGGATCATGGTTTCACCTTCTGGGCCGTGACGCGCAAGGGTGATGGCGGACACATGGCGGGCGAATTGCTCGGCTTCTGCGGGTTGAAGCGGTCCAATCTTGAACCCGGACCCATCGGCGAGATGGAAATCGGCTGGCGCCTGCGCGAGGATGCGTGGGGTCATGGCTATGCCGCGGAGGCCGCGCGAAAATCGCTGGCTCTCGCGTTCGAGCGGTTCGGGGCGCCGCATGTGATCGCGCTCACCGTGCTCGAAAACACGGCGAGCCGGCGCTTGATGGAACGGCTCGGCATGACACGCCGCGCGACCCGCGATTTTCGCGCCGAGGGCGACGCCGCATGGGCGGAAAACATCATCGTCTATGACATCACCCGCGAGGATTGGGCCGCACAGTGACCGCCATCGTTTCCACGCCGCCGCGCCGCGCCCTGTTCGTGCTCGTGATCCTTACGGGGAGTTTCCTGCTTTTCCTGGTGCAGCCGCTGGTCGCGCGGTTCGCGCTGCCGCTGCTCGGCGGGGCGCCCAATGTCTGGAACAGCGCCATGCTGGTGTTTCAGGCGCTGCTGCTTGGCGGCTATGCCTATGCCCATGTGCTGTCGCGGATGCCGGTGCGGCGGCAGGCGGTGTGGCATCTGGGGCTGATGGCGCTGGCGGGGCTGACGCTGCCGATTGCGCTCGCCGACCTGCCGCCGCCCGCGCCGGGGTGGGAGGTGCTCTGGGTGCCCGCGCTGTTCGCGGTCACGATCGGGCCGGTGTTCCTGCTGGTCTCGGCGCAGGCGTCGTTGATGCAACGCTGGTTCGCGGCATCGAGCGAAGCGGGCGATCCCTATCCGCTCTATGCCGCGTCCAATCTCGGCAGTTTCGCAGGATTGCTGACCTATCCGCTCTGGCTTGAACCGCGGTTTTCGCTGGGGGTGCAAAGCTGGATCTGGACGGCGGGATACGGGCTCCTGTTCGTGCTGGTCGCGCTGGCCGCCGCGTCGCGCTGGCGCGGTGGAGCGGTTGCCCCGGTCGACGCGGTGGTGGAGGATGACGCGCCGCGCGCCGAACCGGTTTCGCCGCGGCGCATCGCGATGTGGGTGGCGCTGGCGGCGGTGCCGTCGGGGCTGATGCTGTCGACGACGACATTGCTGACGACCGACATCATGGCGATGCCGCTGCTCTGGGTCATTCCGCTCGGGCTTTATCTCCTGAGCTTTTCGGTCGCGTTTTCGCAAGGCGGCGACTGGGCCGCGATCCTGTCGCGCTATGCGCCGCTGATGCTGCTGCTCGTCGGGAGCCTCGCCATGGGGTCGGGCGGGCAATCCAATCCGGCGGTGGCGCTGGCGATGGTGGCGCTTCTCTTCATCCTCGCCGTCGCGCTTCACAACCGGCTCTATCTGTTGCGGCCGGATCCGTCGCAGCTGACGTTCTTTTACCTCGTCGTGGCGGCGGGTGGTGCGCTGGGCGGGGTGTTCACCGCGCTCGTCGCGCCGGTGCTGTTCGACTGGGTCTATGAACATGCGATCCTGCTGCTCTGCGCGGCATGGCTCATCGGCGACCGGCAGATCCTCCCCATGGCGGAGGGGTTCTGGGACGGGTTGCCGCGCCGGCGCATCATGGTCGGCCTCGTCGTGGCCGCCGTGCTGGTGGCGTGGGGCATCGCCTCGCTCGATGCGCTGACGCAGGCGGATTTCCTGTTGATCCTGGTGTTCGTGATGGCGGCGCTGGGCGTGATCGCGCTTGGCGTGCGCTGGGCCTTTGCGGCGATCTTTGCCGCGCTGATGATCGGGAACGGCGGCTGGGCGACCATGGGCAAAAGCCTCGATGGTGCACGCACGCGCAGCTATTTCGGGATCTACGAGGTCACGCTGGCGAAGGATGGGGCGCTGCGGCAGCTCACCCATGGCACCACCTTGCATGGGCAGCAATGGACCGACCCTGTCCGCGCGCATGAACCGACGAGCTATTACGGCCATTCCGCCGGCATCGGTCTCGCGCTCGACAATGCCGACGCGCTGCTGGGTCCGGGGGCGCATGTCGGCGTCGTGGGGCTGGGGACCGGCACGCTCGCCTGCTATCGCCGGCCGGGGCAGGACTGGACCTTTTTCGAGATCGACCCCACCGTGCTCGCCTATTCGCAGGACGGGACGTTCACCTTCCTGCGCGATTGTGCGCCGGACGCGGATGTCGTCATCGGCGATGCCCGGCTCAAGCTGGCGGAGCAGCCGCGCGGGCGGTTCGACCTGCTCGCCATCGATGCGTTTTCCTCCGATTCCATCCCGATGCATCTCATGACACAGGAAGCCTTCGCCACCTATGGCGAGGCGCTCGCGGACGATGGCGTGTTGATGGTCCATGTCTCCAACCGCTATATCGACCTGTCGCCGATGATCGCCGCATTGGCGCGCGCCGATGGCTGGCACGGGCGGGTGCGGCGCGACCTCACCGGTCTGGGCGAAGCGATCACGCCGTCGATCTGGATCGCGCTGGCCCGGAACGAAGCGGTGCTCAATGCGCTGGAACAGGAGAGCCAGAGCGATTGGGAGGCCTTGCCGCCGCCCGCCCGACGCGCGTGGACCGACGACAATGCGTCGATCCTGCCGCTGATCCGCTGGTAGAACGAAGCCGCGAACGAAAGGACATTTCATGCCCAAACCGAGCCTTCCCCGCCGCACCCGCAACCGCCTGCGCGGGCGGTCCCGGCGCCGCCATAATCCGCGTCCGGGCGTGACGATCCTGCCGTTTGGCGGGAAGCGCCCGCGCATCCACGACAGCGCGTTCATCGCGCCGGGTTGCCGCATCATCGGCGATGTCGAGATCGGCCCCGACGTCAGCATCTGGTACAATTGCGTCATCCGCGCCGATGTGAACCATATCCGCATCGGCGCGCGCACCAATGTGCAGGATGGCTCCGTCATCCATTGCGACAGCCCCGATGCCGGGCATCCCGACGGTTATCCCACCATCATCGGCGAGGACGTGCTGATCGGGCATCTCGCCATGGTGCATGGGTGCGAGATCGAGGATCGCGGCTTTGTCGGGCTGGGCGCCGTCGTGCTGAGCGGTGCGAAGATCGAGCGTGAGGGCATGCTCGGCGCCAATGCCATGCTGACCGCAGGAAAGACCATCGGCGCCCGCGAACTGTGGACCGGAAGCCCGGCCAAACACATGCGCAAATTGTCCGACGGGGCGCTTGCCGAAATGGCGACGGGCACCGCGCATTACGTGGAGAACGCCCGCCGCCACAAGGCCGAGATCGAAAAGGCTATTGGCTAGACCCGCGCCCGAACTGCCCGATGCCGATGCCATCCGGGCGGCGATGACAGGCGACATGCTGGCCGTGCGCGTGACGCCGCGTGCCGATCGCGACGCGTTGCGGATTGCGGATGGCACGGTGTCCGCCCGCGTGCGCGCCGTGCCGGAGGATGGCCGCGCGAATGCAGCGGTCGCCGCGCTGATCGCGCGTGCCATGGGCGTGGCGAAGGGGCGTGTCATGCTGATCGACGGGCAGACATCGCGGCTGAAACGCTTCCGCATCGCGCATGGCTGAAGCTCTGCGCATTCTCACCGTTTTGGGCACGCGCCCGGAAATCGTGAAGCTGGTGCCGGTGCTGTGTGCGCTGCGCGACGACGCCGGCGTGGACAGCCGCCTTTGCCACACAGGCCAGCATCGCGATCTTGGCTCTGGCTTGCTCGACGCGTTCGGTCTTTGCGCCGATGACACGTTGCACCGCTCGCCTGCGGGCGGGCTGTCGGGGCTGTTCGCCTCGCTGCTGACCGGTATTGGCACGGTGATGGACCGGGGGCGGCCCGACTGCCTCATCGTGCAGGGAGACACGGCCAGTGCGGCGGCGGCGGCCCTATGCGCCTTTCACCGCGGCATACTCGTCGCCCATGTGGAGGCGGGGCTGCGCAGCGGCGACCTGTCGCAACCCTGGCCGGAGGAGGGCTACCGCCGGACGATCACGCAGCTCGCGCGCTGGCACTTTGCGCCGACGCCGGCGGCGCGTGCCAATCTGCTCGCCGAAAACACGCCCACCGCCCATGTGCACGTGACCGGCAACACGGTCATCGATGCACAGCGCATGGCACGCGAAATGCTGCGCCGTGATCCCGCGCGCGGCGCGGCGGCGGACAAGGTGCTCGCGCGCTTTGCCGGACGTCCTTTCGCGCTGGCCACGGTGCATCGGCGCGAACATGACGCGGCGGCCCTGCGCGCGATCGCGGATGCGCTGTGCACCCTCTCGCGGGACATTGCGATCGTCCTGCCCGCCCATCCCCGGCCGCAGAGCCGCATCCTGACCGACCGGCTGTCGGACTGCGACGATGTGGCGGTGGTGCCGCCGTTCGATTATTTCGCGTTTCTGCGGTTGATGGATGCCTGCCGCATCGTGCTCACCGATAGCGGGGGGATACAGGAGGAGGCCGTGGCGCTGGGCCGGGGCGTCGTCGTGCTGCGCGATGTGACGGAACGCGGCGAAATCCTGCATCACGGGCAGGCGACGCTGGTGGGGCATGACGAGAGCGCAATTCTCACCGCGGCGCGCGCGATGCTGTCGCGCGACAGGCCCGCGCCCGATCCGGTGTTCGGCGATGGCCGCGCCGCGCAGAGGATCGTGGCGGTGCTGACGAAAGAGGCGGGCTGAACGCGCGAAGCCAGGATCAGTCGCGGACCATCTCGCGCAGGGTTTCGATCCGGTCGGCCTCGTGCGCGGGCTTGTCCGTGCGGATGCGATGGATGCGGGGAAAGCGCATGGCCAGCCCCGATTTGTGGCGCTTGCTGTCATGCACCGAATCGAATGCGATTTCGAGCACCAGCGACTTGTCCGTTTCGCGCACCGGGCCAAAACGATTGACCGTATGGGCGCGCACATGGCGGTCGAGCAGTTTCAGCTCCTCGTCCGTGAACCCGAAATAGGCCTTCCCCACCGGGAGCAGTTCGCCATCCTTGTCCGGATCGCCGTTCCAGCATCCGAAGGTGAAGTCGGAAAAGAAGCTGGACCGTTTGCCCGAGCCGCGCTGCGCATACATCAGCACGCAATCGATGAGCAGCGGATCGCGTTTCCACTTGTACCAAAGCCCGGTGCGCCGCCCCGCGACATAGGGCGATGTCCGGCGTTTCAGCATGACGCCCTCGATCGCGTCATCGCGCGCCTTCTCGCGTATGGCGGTAAGGCTTGCGAAATCGTCCGCGGGGATGATCTGCGACAGGTCGAAGCGTTCGGGATCGAGGCGGTGCATCATCGCCTCGAGCCGGGCGCGGCGGTCCTCCCACGCGCATTCCCGCAAATCTTCGCCGTCGAGCAGCAGCACATCGTAAAGCCGCACGAAGGCGGGCGCCTCGCGCAGCATTTTCTTCGACACGGTCTTGCGGCCCAACCTTTGCTGCAACGCGTTGAAACTGGCCGCGCCTCCTTCTTCGCCCCCCTGATGCGTCCCGCGCACGAGCAATTCGCCGTCGAGCACGGCGGGGAAGGGGAGGACGCCAGCGATTTCGGGAAAGGTTGCGGAAATATCGTCGCCCGATCGGGAATAGACCCGAGTCACGCCATTCACATGCACGATCTGCACGCGAATGCCGTCCCATTTCCATTCGGCGACATATTCGCCCATGTCGACCTCCGCCTCCTCCAGCGGATGGGCCAGCATGAAGGGCCGGAACAGCGGCAGCAGGTCCGTGCGCGGCGGCTCCGCGCCATCCGCGGCCCAGGCGAACAATTCGGCATAGGGCGGCTCCTGCCCGTGCCAGTATTCCTCCACCGCATCGACGGACACGTCGAACGCCTGCGCAAAGGCGACCTTGGCCAGCCGCGCCGAGATGCCGATGCGCATGGCCCCCGTCGCCAGCTTGATCAGCGCGTAGCGTTCGTTCGCGTCCAGTCGGTCGAGCAGCGGGGGCAGTTCCGTCATCACGGTGGCGCGGGTCATGCTGCGCAGCATGACGACGGTGTCCGCCACCGAAAGCGCGTCCGGCGGCATATCCTGCGCGTCCGGCGCGGGCCACAGCAGGCTCGCCGTTTCGGCCGTATCGCCGACGTAATCCCGGCTCAGCGCATAGAGCACCGGGTCCACCCGTTCGGTCAGCAGTTTGCGCACAGTGCTGCTCTTCACCGCCGGAAAGTCGAGCGCATCGGTCAAGGCGGCAAGCGCCCAGCCCCGATCGGGGTCCGGCGTATCGCGCAAGTAATCCGCGATCAGCGAAAGCTTCATGTTGCGGCCATTGGTATAGGTCAGCCGGTCCATGAGGATGGAAAACGCGCGCATCAGCGTATCGCCCCGCGCTCAGTCATCCTCGTCCTCATATCCCACCATGGCGAGCGCCCGTGCGCGCCGCTGATGCAGCTGGCACCAGCGCAGCAAGGCTTCCTCCCGCCCGTGGGTGATCCAGCTTTCGCGCGGGTTCACCTCCGTGATCGTCGCGGTCAGCTCGTTCCAGTCGGCATGGTCCGAAATGATGAGCGGCAATTCCACATTGCGCTGCCGCGCGCGTTGCCGCACCCGCATCCATCCCGACGCCATCGCGGTGATCGGATCGGGCAGGCGGCGGCTCCACCGGTCGTTCAGCGCGGCGGGCGGACACACCACGATGGCCCCGCGCATGGCGTCCTTCTTCGCGCCGGTGGCGGGCCGCAATTCGCCGAGATTCACGCCGTGATCCTCGTAAAGCGCGCACATTTTTTCGAGCGCGCCGTGCAGGTAGATCGGGTCGTCATGGCCCGCCGCGCGCAATTCGGCGATCACGCGCTGCGCCTTGCCCAGCGCGTAGGCGCCCAGCGCGACGCAGCGTTCCGGATTGGCGGCAAGCGCATCGCGCAATTTGGCGATCTCGCCGCCGATGGGCGGATGGGTGAACACGGGCAGGCCGAACGTCGCCTCGGTAATGAAGATGTCGCAGGGAACGACCTCGAACAATTCGCAGGTCGGATCGGGGCGGCGCTTGTAATCGCCCGTCACCACCACCCGTTCGCCCCTATGTTCGAGCAGGATCTGCGCCGAGCCGAGCACGTGCCCCGCCGGGAAATAGGTCGCCGTCACGCCGCAGCCCAGATCGACCGGTTCGCGCAAGGGGACCGGCACGCCTTCGCCGCCCCCGTCATCCCCCACGCCGTAACGCAATTGCATGATCGCCAGCGTTTCGGGCGTTGCGAACACCCGCCCGTGCCCGCCGCGCGCATGATCGGCATGGCCATGGGTGACGAGAGCGGTCGCGACCTCACGTGCGGGATCGACCCAGGCATCGCAGGGCACGACGTGAATGCCCCACGGTTCGGCGCGGATCCACCCGAACGGGCGGGCCGGCTCGGCATTGGACACGGATGTGGGCAGGGCGGCGGGCATGGTCCGATGGAAATGGACCGGCCGGGCAATTCGTTCCGGCCACGCTGCGTTAAGATCGGTACCGCGATGTCCGTCATCGCGCCATTGCACCGCCGGGCGAAGGCCCTATCTTGCGCCGCAGGGGTATGGGCGCGATAGCGGCGGCAGGGCCGGCAGAAGAAGGGATCGAACGAATGCGCAGGCGAATCGAGGGGCGGACGAGGAAACGGGTCGTGCCCGCGTTGCTGCTGCCCCTGATGATGGTGGGCGCGCTTTCCGCGTGCGGCGAGAAGAACACCGGCCCGCAGACCGAGGTGGACGATACCACCGCCCCCGATGTTGCCAGCCCCGTTCCCGCCGCGACCGAAAATCCGGATGGCACGCGGCGCATGTTCTCCTTCGACGGGCTGGACGCGGACGGCAATGGCTTCATATCGTCCGCCGAATATGCGCAAGGATGGTCCCGCACGTTCGAAGCGATGGACAGCGATGGCGACGGAACGCTTACCGTTGAGGAGCTGGACGCCGCGCGCACCGCGATCGGGCGGTTGAGCACGCTGTCCTCGGAACGGCTGATCGAACTCGCCGATCAGGATAACACCGGCACGCTCACGCTTGCCGAATATGTCGGTGCGGCCAACACGAACTTTCAACGCCGCGATCTCGACGGTGACGGCCATATCAGCCGCGAGGAATGGGAACGCTCCGGCTCCGGGGAGGCGGAGACGCTCCTTCCCCAGGATTGAACGCGGGCTAAGGGGCTGCGCCGACTTGCCAGCATCGCACGCAGGTCGCATAGTTGCCTCATGCGTGAAATAGTCTTCGATACGGAAACCACCGGCCTTGATCCGCATAGCGGCGACCGCATGGTCGAGATCGGCTGTGTGGAAATGGTCAATCGCGTGGCGACGGGCCGCGTGTTCCACGCCTATTTCAATCCCGACCGCGACATGCCGGCAGAGGCGGAGGCCGTGCACGGCCTGTCGATCGCGTTTCTCTCGCAAAAGGAACGCTTCCACGAACGGGCAGAGGAATTCCTCGCCTTTATCGAGGATGCGCCGCTGGTCGCGCATAATGCCCGCTTCGATTTCGGCTTTCTCAATGCGGAGCTGAACCTGTGCGAACGCGCGCCCATCTGCGAAAGCCGGATGGTCGACACCATCGCCCTTGCGAAAAAGAAGCACCCCGGCGCGAAGCTTTCGCTCGACGCGCTGTGTACCCGTTACGGCATCGACCGCAGCCACCGGACGAAGCACGGCGCCCTTCTCGACGCCGAATTGCTGGCGCAGCTTTACGTGGAACTGACCGGCGGGCGGCAGATCGGGCTGGAGCTGGCCGCGCTCGACCAGGCGGCGCAGACATACGAAAGCGCGCCCATGCCGGTGCGGGTGGACCGCGTTTTCCGCACGCCCCGCCCCCATGCGGCCAGTGCGGCGGAACTATCCCGCCACGCGGCCTTTGTTGCGACATTGAACGATCCGCTCTGGGAAACGGCCTGAGGCCCGCCCCGGCGCATTCGTTCATTACCGAATCGCCGTGTCATGCGGCGGCGCCCCGGTCCCGGCGCAAAGGGATTTTAAAGATAAAGGAGTTATCGATGGATATTCGCGTTTCCGGTCATCAGGTCGAAACGGGCGCCGCCTTGCAGGATCACGCCAGCCAGCGTTTGAGCGATATTGTCGATAAGTATTTCAAGCGAGCGATCTCCTCCAACGTCACCATCGGCAAGGGGCCGCATGACAGCTTTACCGCCGATATCGTCACCCATGTGACGCAGGGCCTCATCCTCAAGGGGCACGCCGATGCGCAGGACGCCCATCAGGCCGTGGACAAGGCCGCCGACAAGATCGAGAAGCAGCTGCGCCGGTACAAGCGCCGGTTGAACGACCATCATCAGCATGCCGGCGAGGCGCAGAAGCGCGAAGAGGCCGCCTATACCGTGTTCGAGGAAGAGCAGGAGGAGGAAGTCACCTCCGATGCGCCCGCCATCGTGGCCGAAACGCGGGTCGACATTCCCGAAACCTCGGTCGCGACCGCGGTGATGATGCTCGATCTTCAGGATACGCCGGCGCTGTTCTTCAAAAATTCTGGCACCGGGCGGCATAATATGGTCTATCGCCGCGCGGATGGTTCGATCGGGTGGGTTTCCCCGTCCTGAACGCCGCGTGCCGCCTTCATGGTGGCATGACCGGAGCCTGACGAGGCGCGCGGGGCCGGGCGGGCTATAGTCTGGCGGGCGGCGGCCGTTCTCAACAGGGCGGCGCCGGCTCGCGTCGCCTGATGATCACGGGCCTGTTCGCCCGGCCATCGAGTGAAACGCTGTTCGACAAGAAAAGATGATCCCGACCTATACCATCGCCCCCGCCGCCATCGGCCGCAGTACCGCGCAGACCAAGGCGCAACTGCTCTCCGACCTGGCTGATCGCTTTGCCCATGCCTACCGGCTGGACAGCGCGGAGGTGTTGGCCGGGCTGAAAGAACGCGAAAAGCTTGGCAGCACGGGTTTCGGTCGCGGCGTTGCCATGCCTCATGCGCGGATCGCGGGCATCTCGGAACCGGTGTGCGCATTGGTGCGGGTGGCCGCGCCGGTCGATTTCGATGCTGCCGATACGCTGCCGGTGGATCTGGCCTTCGGGTTGCTGTCGCCGATGCGGGCGGGGGCGGAGCATCTTCACGCGCTGGCGGCGATTTCGCGGTTAATGCGCGACGACCGGGTGCGCGAACGGCTGATCGACGCGCCGAACGACGAGGCGGCCTATGCGCTCCTGTCGGACGGTATCGCGCAGGATGCGGCCTGAAATGACGGAGCACCGCGGCGACGGACATTCTGGCGCCGGTGCGGCGGCGCATTGGCGCGCACTGGAATCGCTGTACCGGTCCGCGCCGATCAATTCGACCTTTCCCTCGCGGCTCACGATCGGGGGCGAAGGCGTCGCAAGGATCGTGTTCGATGTGGACGAGCGGCATTTCCACGCCGCGGGCGCCGCGCATGGGACGCTCTATTTCAAGATGCTGGACGACGCGGCCTTCTACGCCGCGAATACGATCGTATCCGACCGTTTCCTGCTGACCACCGCGTTCAACCTGCATTTCAGCCGGCCGGTTCATGCCGGGCGGATCGTCGCGGAGGGCCAGTGGATCAGCGGGCGCCGCCGTGTTCTCGTGGCGGAATCGCGGCTCGTCGATGAAGACGGGGTGGAAGTCGGGCGCGGAACCGGCACCTTCATGCGGTCGCAGATCGCGCTGTCCGGACTGCCTGGCTATCGGCTCGCGGATGGCGGTAACGCCGATTCGCGCGAATCGATTCGCTCCGAATAGGGCGATGGAAGGCCGTCTCCCCGCCCATCTGGAAATTTCCGGCCTCCTGCGCTCCGTGAATGGAGAAGGCGGCTTTGCGACGATCCTGCAAAGGGGGGAGCGCGATGCGGGCACTATTATGATCGTGATGCGCGGGCCCGGCGAAACTTCGCGTCTCTACGAACGGATGCCCCAATTGGACGGGAATCGGGCATGGACCCTGACAAAGTCGGAAGATACTGAAAATAAACAGGAATTTCAGGATTACCTAAATCGGCGGTGCGCGCAGGACCGCGATTTATGGTTAATAGAGCTGGATATCGCACGGGCTGAACGCTTCATCGGCCTATCGCCGCCCAAAGCTTGACACATTTGCGCCATATTCCCAAAGAGCGACCCGGACGAAACGCGTAGGCAGTCGTGCAGGCAACTCCGCCTGTGTGATGAGCGCGCAGACGGGGAATGGCCGGCAGTGTCATTTCGGGAAGTTACAAGCGAGTAGCTGCGGGATCGGCTGCTCTTGTCCCGAAACGCATTGCGCAGGACGTTCACCGCTCAAGATCGATAGTCGATGAGCCGTAAGCTTAAGGGTGCCAGCGTGATGTCGCTGGTCGCAACATTGAGTGTAATGATGTTCGGCGCGGAGAGTTCCCGTGCCAATGCGGAAGTCGTGAATTACGCGCCGGAGGCCGTCGCGGCCCAGACCGCAGAGGCGATCGACATGGTCGCCCCCGCTCCGACCCCGACCGAGGGCGAGAGCGAAACCAGGACCGTTTTCGTGTCCGAACCGATGGTGCAGGCCGTGCCGCCGCAGCCGGAACCGGCCGAGGAAACCGCCTTGGCCGCCCATGGCGCGAATTCGCTGGGCGAGCTGGTCTCTTCGGTGGCGGCGCCCGTCACGCTGGACGAGCAGCTGAAATGCCTCGCCGGGGCGATCTATTTCGAATCGAAGGGCGAATCGCTCGCCGGGCAGCTGGCCGTGGGCCGCGTCGTGATCGCTCGCGCCGAAAGCGGCAAGTTTCCCGACAGCTATTGCGGCGTCGTCTATCAGCGTTCGCAATTCAGCTTCGTGCGCGGTGGCCGCATGCCCCGCATCAACACCGCGAGCCGCGCTTGGGAAAAGGCGAAGAAGCTGGCTCTCATCGCGCATCAGGACGCGTGGGAATCGGAAATCGACGGCGCGCTTTATTTTCACGCCCGCTATGTCGCGCCCGGCTGGCGCAACCGCATGACGAAGCTGGCGCAGATCGACAACCACATCTTCTATCGCTGAACGCGCATCGGCGCATCGCGATGTCAAAAAGGCCGCCGGGGCATTCCCGGCGGCCTTTTCCTTGTTCGCTAACTGTGGCGGATCAGTCCGCCAGTTCGATCCAGACCGGCGTGTGGTCGCTGCTCTTTTCCCGGCCGCGATACTCCCGGTCGACGCCGCTCGCCACCAGCCGGTCGGCCAGTTCCGGCGACAGCAGCGCATGGTCGATGCGAAAGCCGTGGTCGCGCTGCCACGCGCCGGCCTGATAGTCCCAGAACGTCCAGATGCCGCCCTGCGGATGGTGCGTGTCGATGGCATCGGTCCATCCATCGTGCAGCAGGCGGAAATATGCATCGCGCGATTCCGGCTGCATCAGCGCATCGTCCGCCATCGCCTGCGGGGACCACACGTCCCTGTCCTGCGGGATGACGTTGTAATCGCCGAACACCACGGACGGAATTTCCTGCGCACGCAGATCCGCCATGCGGGCGCGCAGCCGCTCGAACCAGCGCAGCTTGTAATCGAATTTCGGGCCGGGATGCGGGTTCCCATTGGGCAGGTAGATGCACGCGATCCGCACGCCGCCGACCTCCGCCTCGAGATAGCGGGACTGCACATCCTCGTCATCGCCGGGCAGGCCGCGCATGGTTTCATGCGCCGGCTCGTCCCCGCGGGTCAGTATGGCAACGCCGTTGAAACCCTTCTGCCCGTGCCAGATCGCCTGGTATCCGATGTCGGGAAACGCATCGCCGGGAAAGGTTTCGTCCGACGATTTGATCTCCTGCAGGCAGGCGACGTCGGGCGTCGTCTCGTCCAGCCATTCGAGCAGGCGGGGCAGGCGTGCCTTCACCCCGTTGATATTGAAGCTCGCGATTTTCATGGATGCGGCATCACACCGCGAAGCTGGAGCCGCAACCGCAACCGGCGGCGGCCATCGGGTTTTCCACCCGGAACGCCGACCCGCCCAGCGATTCGACGAAATCGACGGTGCTGCCGCGCACGAGATCGAGGCTCATCGGATCGACGAGCAGGGTCACGCCGTCCTCCTCGACCGCGATATCGTCATCCTCGCGCGTGTCGGCAAGGCCGAATCGGTACTGAAACCCCGAACATCCGCCGCCTTCCACCGAAAGGCGCAGCATCGCGGGCTGCTCCTGCCGTCTGGCGATGGCGGCGACACGTTGCGCGGCGGCGGGGCTGAGGCTGATGGGCGCTTGTTCCATGCCTCCCAAGATAGGGCGCGCGACCCCGGGCGGCAAGATGCGCGTGCGGCCGCGCCGGCCTCAGGCGTTGTGGATGTAGCTGCGCATCGCCTTGGCCTCGGCCTCGATCGCGTCGGTCTTCGCCTTCACCAGATCGCCGATCGATACGAAATCGACCATCGTGTCCCCGTCCATCACCGGCAAATGGCGAAAGCGCCGCTGTGTCATGAGCGACAATGCCTCATCCTCGGTCGTGTCGGGCGACACGGTGATCGCCGGGGCGGTCATCGCGCTCGACACCCGGTGGTCCATCGCCGCGGCGCCATGCACCTCGAGACAGCGGATCACGTCGCGTTCCGAAAATATGCCCGCCACGCCGCCGGTATCGTCGATGACGGGCATGGCCCCGATGCGTTGCGCGGACAAAAGCGCGACGGCCTCGGCAACGGTCATGTCGGGCCGGCATGTGACGATGTCGAAATTGCGGGCATCAATGATTGTGCGAATGGTCATGGTCGTTCTCCCCATGGGTATCATGCCATCAAACGCCGCCCCTTGCCAGCATCGCGCAATACGCCCATCTTGGTGCCCATGACATCACGGTCCCCCCTCGACGATCCGGACAATTCCTCCTTCGCGTGGGGCCGGTACAAGCGTCTGATGCGCTTCATGGTGGTGGTCACCGTGGTGGTCGTGGCCGTATCGCTTGGCCTGCTGTACTGGCGTAACGGGCTGGTCTCGATCCATTTCTACATCGCGACGGGGCTGGGCATCGGGCTGGCCATGATGCTGATGGCGGGATTGATGGGGCTGGTTTTCCTGTCGAGCGGGACCGGCCATGACGAAGCGGTGGACGACCGGCTCGGTGAGGATGCGAAGGATCTGTGGTAAGCGCAGACGCGCCGCCGATCAGCTCTCGACGATAGCGTCATCCGGCGTGCGCAGGCGATAGGCCTCGACCGGCTCGCCGCCGATGAGGTGCTTCTGGATGATTTCCTCCAGCACTTCCGGCGTGCAGCCCCAGTACCAGACATTGTCGGGATAGACGACGGCCAGCGGCCCCGACTGACACACGCGCAGGCAGTTCGCCTTCGTGCGCATCACGCCGCCCTTGCGGTCGAGGCCGAGCTTCGACAGCCGTTTCTTAAGATAGTTCCAGCTTTCGATGCCGACCTCTTTGGAGCAGCACTTGGCCTTCGTCTGATCCGCGCAGAGGAAAATGTGCCGCTGCATCGCGTCGCCCCCGACGGAGCGCAGGCAGGCCCGCGCCTTCGGCAGTTTCTCCTGCGCCCTGGCAAAGGTTTCGTCCATCGTCTTGGGCTGCTTTCCCATTACGAACGGCCCGTGATGCGGCGCACTTCGCGCTGCACGATGCGTTCGACGATCTCGGGCAGGTTGTCGTCGAGCCATTGCTTGAGCATGGGGCGCAGCATCTCGCGGATCATCTCCTCCAGCGCATTGTTCGGCGGCCCGCTGGCCGACGGCGGCGTGGCCGACAGGCCGGACAAGGCGGCCAGCGATTCGCCAATGGCATCGCGCGCTGCATTCTCGATCAGGGGGGCATCGCCATCCGCCTCGCGCCCGTCCCGTGCGAAGTCGTCCCGCCGCGCCGTTTCCTCCGACGCAAATTCGGTCATGGCGCGATGGTCCCCGCGCGCATCGGCCCTGTCGCGTTCGTGCCAATCGGCGTCCTGCGCGCCGGCATCATGGCGGGCCGGTTCGGCACGGCGCGACATCGGTGCATCGCCGCCGGACGGGTGACGATCGTCGCGGATGATGACCTTCTTGATCGAACGGAGAATCTCGTCGACCGATTGTTCGCCGTCCTGTGGCAATGAAATCCCTTTCGCTGTGCCCGGTCGAGGCACCCTATTGCGGGGTGAGAACCGGCTGTTCCGGGATTCTGGCGTCTTGTGCCGGCGTGTCAACGGTGCGGGTCGATTGCGCGACCGGATCGTCGTCGCTGGCCCAGTCCCACCAATTGCCGGTCACGCGATCATATCCGGCGATCGGATCGTAAAGCGGCCCGACCTCGAGCGCGAGATCCTCCGCCTCCGCCTTCCCCATCGCGGCGAGCAGCGAGAACCCCGCGACATAGGCGTTGCGGCGCGCGGTCACGAGCTGCACCTGCGCATTGAGGAATTCGCGTTCGGCATCGAGGATATCGAGCACGGTGCGATTGCCGACGGTGTTTTCCGCGCGCACCCCTTCAAGGCTGAGTTCCGCGGCATCGACGGCGGTGGTGGACGCGTCGATCACCTGCCGCGCCGCGATCCACGAGGCATAGGAGGCACGCACCTGCGCGATCACGTCCCGCTCGATCGCGATCTCGTTTTCAAGCTGCGAGGAGGCGCGGGCCTGCGCCTGCCGTTCGAGCGCGGCGGGGCGGCCGCCCTGAAAGATCGGCACGCGGAGCCGGGCGCCTGCCTGCGCCGTGGTTTCGGCCTGCTGGATGAGTGCGGAGTTCACCCCGCCGAGCGTGCCGAAGAAATTCTGATAGCCCCCGCTGGTATAGACCTCGAGCGTGGGGAGACGGCCGGCGCCGGCCACGCGAATGTCGTATTGCGCCGCCTGGCTGCGTTCGCGCGCGGCGAGCAGGTCGGGATTTTCGCTTAAGGCGACCTCGACCGCGGCCTGCGGGCTATCGGGAAGATTGGGGAGCGGCGGCGGCGGTTGCAGGTCGGTCGGTGCCTCTCCGACAAGCTGAATATAGCGTTCGCGGCTCGCGATGAGATTCGACTGCGCGGTGAGCAGGTCGCTTTGCGCAAGAGCGAGGCGCGAGCCCGACTGCGCGACATCGGTGCGCGTGAGGATGCCGATCTCGAACCGGTCGCGGGTCGATTGCAGGTTGATGCCCAGCGCATCGACATTCTGCCGGTTGAGCCGGACGACCGCGGAATCGCGGATCACGTCCATGTAGGCGGCGACGACCTGGTTGAAGATCGTGCTCTCGGTACCGCGCAGGTCGGCGCGCCCGGCCTGCACGCGCTCCTTGGCCGCGCGGATCGAATTGCGCACCGACCCGCCCTGATAGATCGGCACGGACAGTTCGAGCCCGCCGTTGAACGCGCGGTCGGGCGCGGTGAAGGCGTTCGAACTTTGCCGCAGGAATTCGATATAGGTGCCGGTGGCCGCCACATTGGGGCGTTCGTCCGCCTCGTTGATGGCGACATTGGCGTCCACGGCGCGCAAATCGGCCCGCGCGGCCTGCACCGTGGGGTTCGACCGATACGCCTGTGCCAATGCTTCCTGCAGCGTATCGGCATGTGCCGCCGTGCCGAATGCCAGGGCCGAACATGCCGCGACGCGGACGAGCAGGCGCGCAGCCGTCCGGGGAGGCGAACCCATCACGCCGCGCTGCATGGTTAGAAGCTCCAGCTTTTCGGTTTCGCAAAGGCGGAGAGAATCGGGAAACCCATTTCGGCGAGCGGCTGCACCGCGATGGCGTCGCCCGATTTGCGGCCGATCGCGATCCGGGTCACGCCGCGGGTCACGGTGCCCATGACGATGCGGCCATTATCGCCCAGTTGATTCGCGAAATCTGTGGGAAGCGCCTCGACCGCGCCGTCGATCACGATGAGGTCGTAGGGCGCACCATCGGGCAGCCCTTTTTCAAGCGCGGCATTGTGCCAGTTGCCGCGCCCGTTGTGCGGACAGGCACCCGACAGGCGGGCATCGGGTTCGACCACGTCGAGCGTTGCGACACGCGGGCCGAGCAGCGCGGCGAGATAGCCGGTCCCGCCCGCGATCAGGAGCGCGCGGTCGGCATCGCGCGGGCGTGCCTCCTGCAACAGTCGCGCCTGCGCAAAGGGGGAGGACATCGCGCGCCCTTCACCCAGCGGCAGCGACCGGTCCATATAGGCGACGGAACGCAGGTCGGCAGCGACGTAATCCTCGCGCGGGGCGGTGCCCATCGCGTCGAGCAGCCAGTCGGCGGTGATGCCGCTGGGGCGAAGCTGGCTGTCGATCATGGCGCGGCGGGCGCGGGCGAAATCCTGGGGAGTGACGGTGTCGGCGGGGGCGGTCGCCATGGTGATTCTCTTCTTTCGCAAAAGGATCCGGTTCGGGCACTGTCTTAGCACAATAATACAGTCATGCAATCGCCCGATGAGCGCGGGCGTTACCCGATCGCGCGCGCGGGTAAAAGACCCGATGTGGCACGCCATCTTGGCAATCGCGGGACGGGCGGGTAGAGGCGCCAGAATACAGGTAACGGGCATGAGCAACGGGCGCGAGGCGCCGCATGACGGGGACAAGACGATGGCGCAAATGGTGACAATCGAGGAAGCGGACCTTATCGACAGCGTGGCCGACGCGCTGCAATACATCAGCTTCTATCACCCGATGGATTACATCAAGGCGCTCGGCGAGGCGCATGATGCCGAGGCGAACCCCGCCGCCAAGGACGCGATCGCGCAGATCCTCACCAACAGCCGCATGTGCGCCGAAGGGCACCGCCCGATCTGCCAGGACACCGGCATCGTCAACGTTTTCGTCAAATGGGGTCAGAATTGCCGCCTAGCCTCCGACCGCAGCATGCAGGAGGTCGTGGATGAAGGGGTGCGGCGCGCCTATAACAACCCGGAAAACAAGCTGCGCGCCTCGATCCTCGCCGATCCGGCCTTCACCCGCCGCAATACGAAGGACAACACCCCGTGCGTGCTGTCGGTCGAAATGGTGCCGGGCGACACGGTGTCGGTCGATGTCGCGGCGAAGGGCGGCGGCAGCGAGAACAAGTCCAAGTTCAAGATGATGAACCCGTCGGACAATATCGTCGACTGGGTGCTCGAAATGATCCCGCAGATGGGCGCCGGCTGGTGCCCGCCCGGCATGCTGGGCATCGGGATCGGCGGCACGGCGGAACATTGCGTGAAGCTGGCGAAGCAATCGCTGATGGATCCGATCGACATGGGGCAGCTGAAACAGCGGGGGCCGCAGAACGATATCGAGAAGCTGCGCATCGAGATTTTCGACAAGGTCAACGCGCTCGGCATCGGGGCGCAGGGGCTGGGCGGGCTGTCCACCGTGCTCGACGTGAAGATCCTCGACTGGCCGTGCCATGCCGCGGGCAAGCCGGTCGCGATGATCCCCAATTGCGCCGCGACCCGCCACGCCCATTTCACCCTCGACGGCAGCGGGCCCAGCTTCATCGACCCGCCCAAGCTCGACGAATGGCCCAAGGTCGGCTGGAAACCCGACGATTCGGCACGCCGCGTCGATCTCGACACGCTGACCGCGGAGGAGGTGCAGAGCTGGAAGCATGGCGACCGGCTGCTGCTTTCCGGCCACATGCTCACCGGGCGTGACGCGGCGCACAAGCGTATTGCCGACATGCTGCAGCGCGGGGAGGAGCTGCCCGTCGAATTCAAGGGCCGGGCGATCTACTATGTCGGGCCGGTCGATCCGGTCGTGGGCGAGGTGGTCGGCCCCGCCGGCCCCACCACCGCGACGCGCATGGACAAGTTCACCGACATGATGCTCGATCTCGGCCTGCTCGCCATGATCGGCAAGGCGGAGCGCGGGCAGGGCGCCGTCGACGTGATCGCAAAGCACAAGGTCGCCTATCTGATGGCGACGGGCGGCGCGGCCTATCTCGTGTCGCGCGCGATCAAGGATGCAAAGGTCGTCGGGTTCGAGGATCTCGGCATGGAGGCGATCTACGAATTCCGGGTCGAGGACATGCCCGTCACCGTCGCCGTCGATGCAGAGGGCAAGAACGTGCACACGCTTGCCCCGCTGGTCTGGCGTGAGAAGATCGCGAAGGAAGGGCTGCTCACCGCCGGTTGAGCCGGCATGGCGCGTGCGCGTCATTCGACGGGCGACAGACTGGCATCGACAGGCGACATGCGCGCGCTGGCCTATTGCGTGCGGGCGCGATAGCACAGGGCCGGTATGGATGACGACGCACCGATAGGGCCTGCCCGCGTACCGCTTCCCACCGTCCTTCTGTCGATGGCGGGGCTGTGGGCTTGCTATTTCGCGCTCGTCACCGCGCGCGGCTGGCTGCTCGAACTGGAGTATCAGGGCGAGTTGCTGGCGCTGCGCGGGGCGGTGTCGCTAGCGAGCATCGCGGTGACGGTGCTGCTGTGGCTCGTGCTGCGCGGGTTCGACGACCGGCGGATCGGGCTGCGCGTGTTCATCGCGCTGTTCGCGGCATTGCCGGCGGCGCTGCTCCTCGCCGTCATCAATCAGCGCGTGTTTGCCGATGTCGAGATGCGGGTGAATACGCGCATGGCGGAAAAGCAGGGCCTGCGCATGCACCGGGACGAGGCGGGCAATCTGCTGGTCGATCTGCCGGGTCTGCGCGCACCCTCCGACGTCGCCCCGCCCGAGGCGCCTTCTGTGCCCGATGGCGATACGAGCGCCCCGTCCGATGGCGACACCGGTGCGCCGCCGCCGCCGCCCGCAGTGCCGATGCCCGACGACGCGACCTCCGGCACGATCACCATCGACAGCCTCTCCCGCGAGGAGATGATGTGGCGGCAGCTGACCGATATTGCGCTCGGCCGGTATTTCCTGCTGATTGCGTGGGCGGCCCTTTATATCGCGCTGACGCAGGCGCAGAACGCGCGCACCGCCGAACGGCGCGAGGGCGAATATCGCCGCGCGGCGAAGGCGGCGGAGCTGCGCTCGCTCCGGTATCAGGTCAATCCGCATTTCCTGTTCAACACGCTCAACTCGCTGTCCGCGCTGGTCATGACGAACCGGGCGCAGCAGGCCGAAACCATGATCCAGTCGATCAGCACGTTTTACCGCCGCAGCCTGTCGGGCGATCCGTCGGGCGATGTTCCGCTGGCCGAGGAGATCGAATTGCAGCGCGCCTATCTCCGCATCGAATCGGTGCGGTTTCCCGAACGGCTCCACACGACTTTCGACGTGCCTGATGCGCTCGCGGATGCACGGGTGCCGGGCATGATCCTGCAGCCATTGATCGAGAACAGCGTGAAATACGCGGTCGCCCCGCTCACCCGCCCGGTCACGATCCGCGTGGCGGCGGAGGAGGAATATGGCCGGCTCGTCCTCACCATCGCGGATGACGGGCCGGGCGACACGCTGACGGGCGCCAAGGCGGAAGGGTGCGGCATCGGCGTGGACAACGTGCGCAATCGCCTGCGCATCCGTTACGGCGAAAACGCCACCGTCGTCAGCGGGAGCACCGGCGCAGGCTGGCGCACGGTGATCCGCATGCCGCTCGAACGGGTCGGTCCGGCACGCAGGCGGGCCGAGGGATGAGCGGGGAGGCACGCATGTTGCAGACGCTGATCGTCGATGACGAACCGCTGGCGATCGAACGGTTGCAGGTCATCTGCGCGCGTATCGAGACGCTCCGGATCGTGGGCACCGCCGCCGACGGGGCCGCCGCCCTCCGCATGATCGAGGCGCTGCGCCCCGATCTCGTCCTGCTCGACATGACGATGCCCGAACTCGACGGGCTGTCGGTCGCACGGCACATCGCCCTTGCATCGCGCGATGCGGCGGGCGACGCGCCCCGCCCGGCGGTGATCTTCGTCACCGCGCATGACAGCTTTGCGGTGGAGGCATTCGACCTCGACGCGGTGGATTACGTCCTGAAACCCGTGGCGGCCGACAGGCTGGAACGGGCGGTGACGCGCGCCCTCTCGCGCAGGGAGGGGAGCGGCGGTGATGGTCGGGGCGGCGACGGGCCACGCGAAACGCAAGGCGGCGAGCGCTCCGATCCCGACGGCGGCCCCGGCCATATCGACGAATTCTGGGTGCCGCACCGCTCCGAATTGCTGCGCATTGCGGCACGCGACGTGCAGCGCATCGATGCGGAACGCGATTATGTCCGCCTGCATGTGGGAGAGGTGAGCTATCTCCTGCTCGAAACGATTGGCGGGCTGGAGGAAAGGCTTGCGCCGGCCGATTTCATCCGCGTCCATCGTTCGACCATATTGCGCCGCGATTTCATCACCGGGCTGCGCCACGAAGGGCTTGGCGTATGGTGTGCAGAGCTTGCCGACGACAGCGCGGTGCGGATCGGGCGCACCTATTTGAAAGCGGTGAAGGCGATGGCGGGCCGGTGAACGCCGGGTCGCTTCTGGCGTAAGAGGAGGCCGTGCCCCCTCATCACGCGAAAGCGCCCGGACCGGGGGACTGGTCCGGGCCGGGCGCCGACGGCTGATGCTTGGGGCGTTCAGCCGCCGTAACGGGCGTTGTTGATCGCGGTGGCCATCTGTCCCTCGCTGCGCTGAAGCGCGATGCGGACACAGGCTTTCTGCTCGTCCGGCGTGGCGACCATGCCGCTCACGGTGTAGAGGCACACGTCATAGGCGGCGGCCTTCACCCGCTTTTCGAGCATGCGCTGACCTTCCTCGGTCGACAGGTCGAGGTCGTTCACCTGGACCGTTTTCGTGACGCCCTTGTCGGCACCGCGCTGGACCCAGGGTTCGGCGTGCGCGGATGTTGCGACCAGCGGCGCGGCCAGCACGGCGGCGGCGGTCAGGGCGGGGGCGAACGTTTTCTTGAAAGTGCGTGCAAACATGGTTTCGGTTCCTTCTCGTTACGGCCTCGCGAAGGTGTCGGAAGAAGCGAGTGCCTGTTGACGAAGACCGGTCTATGCCGCCGCCCGCCGCGCCGCACGCCGCCTTCGCCCAGCGGCACATTCGGGTCGTCCGGCGTCGAGCATGGCCGACGAACGACCGACCGGCATCGGCAAACGACATGGCCGGGTTTGGGGCGACTCCCCGAAGCGCGCGTCGGCGGTGGGCGAATCGCCGCGATGGGCGTAGGCTGCGGTCGCAATGGCGCTGATCCTTCCCTTCCTCCTCGGCATGATCAATTTCGCGATGCAGCGGGCCGTCCTCGAAAGCGGGCATCCAGCGCTGGGGCGGATGCCGTGGTTCGTGCACAAGCTGGGCGGGCGGATCGCACTCGGCAGCGAGTTTGCGATCCTGCTCGCCGCGATGCTGATGGTGGGGACCGGGGCCATGTGGGCGGGCTGGGTCTATGCCGGCTATACCGCGGTGAATGCGGTGGCGGTCTGGCTTATCGTGACGCGGCGGGTGTGAACGGTCAGGCCATGCCGGGTGCAATATATTCGGGCGAGGGGGGAACCGGCCCGCCGATGCCGCGCTGTGATGGCATGAGTTCGCACATGCCTTTATGGCTTCTGGTCAACGGAACCAGCGGCAGCCATCAGCAGGGCCGCATCGAAATGCTGCGCGAGCGGCTCTCGCTTTCGGGGCGCGGCCCGGACCGGATTCTCGATTGCCAGACCGACGGCATGCCCGATCGCGCCGCGCTCGAAGCGGCGGGCGTCGGCACGCTGGCGGTGCATGGCGGCGACGGCACGATCAATGGCGCGGTCACCAATGTGGAGGGGTGGGACGGGCAATTGCTCCCCCTGCCGGGCGGAACGGCCAATCTCCTGTGCCACAGGCTCTATACCGACGCGGATCTGGAACGGATCGTGGCGCAATTCACCGCCGGCAACCTGTCGCGGCGGCGCATCGGCTGCGTGTGCTGCGACAAGGGGCTGGCGCTTTCGGAAATGCTGCTCGGCCCCGGCGCGAAATGGGCCGACGTGCGCGAGGACATGCGCGGCTACGATATTGGCAAGTTCGTGGAGGACGCGCTCGACGCCGCGGGGCAGAGCGTGAACGGGCCGATGGTCCGGCTGGTGCGCCCGGCACTGGGCAAGGCGGCTGGCTATTCGGGGGTGCGGCTGGTTCCACGCGTCGACGATTTCGCGGTGGAGGGGTACGGCCCGGAAACGCTGGCCGATTTCCTCGCGCAGGGGGCCGCCGTCATCGCCCGCAATTTCCGCGAGGGCCCGCACGAAACGCTGGCCTGCGTCGACACGCTCGATTGCGAGACCGAGGGCGACGCGCCGATCGCGATGATGATGGACGGCGAACGCTGCGAAGCGGACAGCCCGGTCACGCTCTGGCATCGGCAGCTCGATCTCGACATATTGGGCGAGCGCGCGTGACACGCCACCAACAGGGAACACCATGCTGCTATTTCATCTGAGCGATATTCATTTCGGGCTGGAGGACGTGGCCGCGCTGCGCTGGGTCGCCGACGAGATCGGGAAGCAGCGCCCCGATGCGGTCGCCATCACCGGCGATCTGACCATGCGGGCGCGGCACCGCGAATTCGACGCGGCGTGCCAGTGGATCAGCGCGCTCGACGTGCCCGTCACGGTCGAGGTCGGCAATCACGACATGCCCTATTTCAACCCGATCGAACGGTTCTTTTCACCCTACAAGCGGTTCCGCGCGATCGAGAGCCTGCTGGAAAAGGAACTCGATCTGGCGGGGCTGGCCATCGTGCCGCTCAAAACCGCGGCGCGGGCGCAATGGCGGCTCAACTGGTCGAAGGGGTGGGTCACCGATGCGGCGTTGAAGCACACGCTCGCCGCGCTGGACCGCCTGCCGGCGGGTACGCGCGCGCTCGTCACCTGTCACCATCCGCTGGTGGAAGTGGGGACGCGCGGCACCGCGCTGACCCATGGGGGCGACAATGCGCTGCGCGAACTGGCGAAGCGCGGGGTGCTCGCCGTCTTGTCGGGACATGTGCACGATGCATTCGACCTGGTGCAGGATACGGACGCCGGGCCGGTGCGCATGATCGGGGCCGGCACGCTGTCGCAGCGGCTGCGCTCGACACCGCCCAGCTTCAACGAATTGCGCTACGAAGGGGGCGAACTCACCGTCAATGTCCGCAATCTGGAGCGGATCGCCACGGCGGACATGCAGATCCGCGACGTGCCGGAAAATGCAAAGCCGCCGCGCGATCCGGACGAACCCGTCGCGCCGGCCAATGCGGTGCCCGAGGTCGATCCGCCGGTGCATTGATGCCCGGCCGATCCGCCACGCGCGTCGCTCGCGCATGAAAAAAGGGCCCGCCGCAATGGCAGGCCCTTTTCTTTTGCGATGGCGCGCGAGCGATCAGCGCTTCGAGAACTGGAAGCTGCGGCGTGCCTTCGCACGGCCGTACTTCTTGCGCTCCACGACGCGGCTGTCACGGGTGAGGAAACCCTCGGCCTTGACGGCGCTGCGCAGGGCAGGCTCGAACTTCGACAGCGCCTGCGCGATGCCGTGCTTGACCGCACCGGCCTGACCCGAAAGACCGCCGCCCTTCACCGTGGCGACGACGTCGTACTGGCCTTCACGCTCGGTCACGCCGAACGGCTGATTGAGGACGAGACGCAGGGTGGGACGTGCGAAATACACTTCCTGATCGCGGCCGTTGACCGTGATCTTGCCGCTGCCGGGCTTGAGCCAGACGCGGGCGGTCGCATCCTTGCGGCGGCCGGTGGCGTAGGCGCGGCCCTGTGCGTCCAGCTCCTGCTCGCGCAGCGGCGCGGTCGGGGCGGCGGGTGCGGTCGGCGCGGCGGTTTCGGTGTCCGCGATCTCGGTGCCTTCGGTCAGATCCTTGAGATCGGACAGGTCTTTCACTTCATTGTCAGCCATTACGCACTAACCTTGTTCTTGCGATTGCGGGCGGCGACGTCGATCACCTCGGGCTGCTGACCATCGTGGGGATGTTCGGTGCCGTTGTAGAGATGCAGCGCCTTCATCTGCTGACGGCCGAGGGGGCCGCGCGGGATCATGCGTTCCACGGCCTTTTCGAGCACGCGCTCGGGAAAACGCCCTTCCAGGATCTTGGCCGGGGTGGTTTCCTTGATGCCGCCGGCATAGCCGGTGTGCTTGTAGTAGACCTTGTCGTTCATCTTCTTGCCGGTGAAGCGGACCTTGCCCGCGTTCAGCACGATGACGTGGTCGCCGCAATCGACATGCGGGGTAAAGCTCGGCTTGTGCTTGCCGCGCAGGATATTGGCGATGATCACCGCGACGCGCCCGGCGACGAGGCCGTCCGCATCGATGATGTGCCATTTCTTTTCGACCTCGGCCGGCTTGATCGACCGGGTCTGGGTGCTGAGCGCCTTCATGGCTTCAGTTCCTTCGATTGGAATAATACGAGAATCGCGCCGGAACGAATCCGAGCGCGAAGTGGGGGCGCTTTCGCGGTTTCCCCGTCGCAAGTCAAGCGAATGCGGGGGTTTGCGGAGAGGTAAAATAATACCGCACGGTTCTGTAGGGCATGCCGCGGCCCGTCGTCGCGGTGCCCCGCCGCCGGCGTTGCGGAACGAAGCGCGGGCCGGCGTTTTATCCCTGCATGATCCTTGCATTGCGCCCATCCGCCACGCCCCGCCGCCCTTCAGAGCTCCGGCGGCGGGCGGGTGGACGGCCGCGATGAGCCAGCGCAGGATCGCCGATTACGCGATGATCGGCGATGGGGAGACGGCGGCGCTGGTCGGGCGCGACGGGGCCATCGAATGGCTGTGCTTCCCCCGTTTCGACGGGGAGGCGTGCCTGACCGCGCTTCTGGGCGATCACGAAAACGGGTGCTGGCGCATGATGCCCGAAGGCCCGATCACCGCGACCGACCGGCGCTATCGCGGCGAGAGCCTGATCCTCGAAACCGATCTCACCTGCGAGACCGGCACGATCCGCATCGTCGATTTCATGTCGGAGCGGGGCGACACCCCCGATGTCGTCCGCATCGTCGAATGCATCGAAGGCGAGGTCGAACTGAAGAGCGAACTGGCGTTGCGCTTCGATTACGGGCGGGTCCATCCGCTCGTCAGGCAGGAAGACGGCGCGCGCGCCCTCGCGATCAGCGGGCCGGACGGGGTCGCGCTCGATTTCGACGATCCGATCGAGTTTGCGGACCGGCGTTTCTGCACCCATCGCCGCTTGAAGAAGGGCGAAAAAAGCCGCTTCGTGCTGAGCTGGTACCCCAGCCACGAGGAGGCGCCCTGCCGCGTGGACCCGGACGAGGCCCTGCGCGAGACCGAGGCCTTCTGGGCCGGGTGGATCGGCGAACTCGATTACGAGGGCGGGCATCGCGCCATCGTCGTGCGCTCGCTCATCACCTTGAAGGCGATGATCCACCGGCGCACCGGCGGCATCGTCGCCGCGCCAACCGCGTCGCTTCCCGAAGAGCTCGGCGGGGAGCGGAACTGGGACTATCGGTTCTGCTGGCTGCGCGATGCGACGCTTTCGCTGCTCGCGCTCACCCGCATGGGGTTCGGGGACGAGGCGCGCGCGTGGATCGAATGGCTGCGCCGGGCGGTCGGCGGCGATCCGATCGACGTGCAGCCGTTCTATACCGTCACCGGCGATCACCGCACGCTGGAATGGGAGGCGCCCTGGCTTCCGGGGTTCGAGGAATCGACGCCGGTCCGCTTCGGCAATGGCGCGGTGGAGCAATTGCAGCTCGACATCTATGGCGAGGTGATCGACGCGCTTTACCAGGCAAAACAGGAAGGCATCGCCGACGGCGAGACGAGCGATCAGCTCATGCGCCTGCTCACCGCGCGGGTCGAGGATTTGTGGGAGCAGCCCGACGCCGGCATCTGGGAAAGCCGGGGACCGCTGCGCCATCACACCTATTCCAAGGTCATGTGCTGGGTCGCGTTCGACCGTGCCGCATGCTGGTTCCGCGCGGACGATCCCGAACTCTCCGCGCATTATTGCGACCTTGCCGACAGGGTGAAGGCGCTGGTGATGGAAAAAGGGTGGAACGCGGAGCGCGGCAGTTTCGTCGGCGCGTTCGACCGGCCCGAACTGGACGCGGCGGTCCTGCGCCTGCCGACGGTGGGCTTCATCGACGCGTGCGATGACAAGATGATCGCCACCGTCGCTAGGATCGAGGCGGAGCTGTGCGAAGACGGGCTCGTGCGCCGCTACGATCCCGAGGACACCGATGATGGGCTGACCTGCGGGGAGGGTGCGTTCGTCGCGGTGTGCTGCTGGCTCGGCGATGTGCTCTATCTTCAGGGGCGCAAGGACGATGCGCGTGCGATGCTCGACCGGCTCTGCGCGCGGTCCAACGATCTCGGCCTGCTCGCCGAACAGCTCGAAACCGGCGGCGACCGCCAGCTCGGCAATTTTCCGCAGGCGCTTTCCCATCTGGCGCTCATCGGGCTGGCGGCGCGGATCGATTCGGCCCGCGGGCTCGACCGGCACACGGACGGGCGATAGGCGCCCCGGCTTTCAGCTCTGCCGGGAACAGAGCGGTTGCTGGCCATTGACGCGCGGGGCTGTCCGGTGAAAGACCGCGCCTTGTGCCCCGGTGGGCGCTTTGCCGGCAAGAAGGCTGCACGACATGAACAATGACAATGCCAAACGTCCGTATCGGCGCGGGGTGGAACGGGGCGGCTTCATCGTCTTTCTCGCGCTCATCACGCTCGCCATGGTGTGGGTATCGTGGCCGTTCGTGTCGGCGGTGCTGTGGGCGATGCTGGCCGCCATCATGTTTCAGCCGCTCTACCGCCGCATCCTCGTCAATCTGGGGGGGAAGGAGAACCGCGCCGCGATCCTGACGCTGCTCGTCATCACCTTTGCGATCGTGGTGCCCGCCATCGCCATCGGCACGATCGTGGTGGAGCAGGCGACGGCGATCTATTTCTCGCTGCTGGAAAATCCGGTCGACATCTCCGATTACTACGTCATCCTGCATGACAGCCTGCCGATCCGTATCCGCGAAATGATCGACCAGTCAGGCTATGGCGATTTCGCCGCGATACAGGAACAGGTGCTCGATTTCCTGCGGCAGAGCGCCGGCATCATCGCCAGCCAGGCGGTCAGCATCGGGGGCAGCGCGTTCTCCTTTGCCCTGACCTTCGCGGTCGGGCTCTACGTCACCTATTTCCTGCTGCGCGACGGGCGCCACATGGTGCCGATCATCCGCGATTCGCTGCCGATGGACGTCACCATCGCGCGCCGGTTGATGGACAGTTTCACCACTATCGTGCGCGCCACGATCAAGGGGTCCGTCGTCGTCGGCCTGGTACAGGGGGCGCTGGGCGCCGTGACATTCTGGATCGTGGGGGTGCCATCGGCGCTGCTGTTCGGATTGCTGATGGCGCTGTTCTCGCTGCTGCCGGCGCTGGGTCCCGCGATCGTGTGGGTGCCGGTGGCGATCTGGCTGCTGGCGACGGGTGCGATCTGGCAGGGGCTCGCGGTGATCGCGTCGGGCGTGCTGGTCATCGGGCTGGCCGATAACGTGCTGCGCCCGATCCTGGTGGGCCGCGATACGGGCATTCCCGACTGGCTCGTCCTCGTCAGCACGCTGGGCGGGATCGCGACGATGGGACTGTCGGGCATCGTGGTGGGACCGCTTCTGGCGGGCTTGTTCCTATCCGGCTGGGCGATCATGCGCGAAAGGCGGATGGCGCTCGATTGAGCGGCACCCGCCTTGCGATCCCGTATCCTTGGGACTGGCGTTAACGGACTGTCGTTAACAGATCGGCGTTAACGGGGGACGCTCAACGCGCGCCATTGCTGCCCCGGCGGTTCTCGCCCTCGGAACCGCGCGATGTGTCGGTACCCTTGGGGAAATCGCCGCTGCGCTGGACCGAGCCGTTCTGCTCGCCGGTCTGATGCGCGGGGTTCTTGTCCACGGTGTTCTTCGGTTCGTTGCCGTCCTTGCTCATCGTTCTCTCTCCATTCGTGTCGTTACCCGTTCAACCGCCGGGCGCCGGCATGGATCCTGTGCATGCGGCAGGGCGGGCATCACGTCCCACCGTTCGAAAGTTGCGCATTGAACCGGGGCGCCAAGCCCTGCTATCGCGCAGGGCACATGTCCGGGGGAAACATGGATATTCTCAAAGTCACGCATCTGACCAAGCGGTTCGGCGACGTCCGCGCGGTCCATGATCTCAGCTTCGCGGTGCAACCGGGGCGTATTTTCGGCTTTCTGGGCGGGAATGGCGCGGGCAAGACGACGACGCTGCGCATGGTGCTCGACATCATCCGCCCGACCGAGGGGCAGATCGAGATCGCGGGATGCGCCCCCGACAAGCGCGACAGCGCCGCGATCGGGTTCCTTCCCGAAGAGCGTGGCCTTTACGACAACATGACCGCGATCGACGCCATCGTCTATTTCGGGCGGCTCAAAGGAATGGACCGGCACGACGCGCGGGCCCACGGGATGGAACTGCTCGACCGGTTCGACCTTGCCGACCGGGCCAAGACGAAGCTTTCGGCCATGTCGAAGGGCATGGCGCAAAAGGTACAGCTTGCCACCGCGCTGGTGAACCGGCCGCGGCTCCTGCTGCTCGACGAACCGTTTTCGGGGCTGGACCCGGTGAATCAGGGGCTGCTGGAGCGGGAAATCCTCAATGCCGCGGCCGATGGCGCCGCGGTGCTGTTCTCCACCCATGTGATGCAGCATGCCGAAAGGCTGTGCGATACGCTGCTCCTGCTCAAAAAAGGGGAGAAGCGTTTCGAGGGCACGCTCGCCGAGGCGCGCGCGATGCTGCCCGCCCGGATCGAGGCCGTCGCCCACGACCGCATCGCGGCGCTTCCCGGCATTCGCGCGGCCGAGGCGCAGGACGAGCGTGGCGAGGTTGGGCCCGGCGGGGACGGACCGTGGCGCCGCTACATGCTGGAGCTGGAACCCGGCGTCGATGCGGGCGACGTGCTGGAGGCATGCACGGCACAAGGCGTCCCGCTGCGGCGGTTTCAGGAACGACAGGCCAGCCTGCACGAGGTGTTCGTGCAGCTCGTCGGCGATGCGGAGATCGAGAAATGAAGGATATCCTGCTCGTCGCGGGGCGCGAATTCCGGCAGATCGTCTCCATGCGCAGCTTCTGGCTGACCCTGCTGCTGCTTCCGGCGGCGCTCGCGCTGGGGCCGATCATCGCGCAATATCTGGAGGATGACGAGCCCACGCGCATCGCCATCGTCGATCGCGCCGGCGGCGGGGGCGGGCAGGCCATCGAGGACCGCATCGCACTGGAACAGGGCCGCGCCGCGCTTGCCGACCTGTCGCGCCACGTCGCCCGTTACGATCTGCAATCCGCCAATCCGCAGGCGCCGTGGGCGATGGGCGAACGCTGGTTCACGGGCGACGACGTGGCCCGGTTCGAGGCGGAGGGCGGCATGGACGCGGCGATGGCCCGGCTGAAGCAGGCCAAGCCGCCCGCGACGCCCGAATACGAACCGCCCGCCGCCGATTACGCGATCGTGCCCTTGCCGCCCGCGTTGTCAGAGGCACCCGAGACGTCCTTTGCCGACCGGGCGCAGGCCTATCTGGAGGATACGGACGACGACACCGGCCCCGAACTCATCGCCGAGATCGGCAGCGGCTGGCCGCAGCAGCCGGTGGTCCGCATCATCTCGGGCGATCGCCCGCGCGGCAGCTTCGTCACCATGGTGCAGGACGTGCTGACCCGCGATCTGCGTTCGCGCGCGATGACGGCGGCGGGCATGAACGCCGATGCCGCCGACGCGGTGCAGGATGCCGCACCCGCCATCGCCATCGTCACTCCGGCACCGGGCGGCGGGGCGACCGAAACCATGCTGGTCCGCTCCATCGTGCCGCTGGCCCTGTCCTACGTATTGCTCATGGCGCTGCTGCTTTCGGGGAGCTGGATGCTGCAAAGCTCGATCGAGGAGCGCACCAACAAGCTGATCGAATCGCTGCTCGCCTGCATCCGGCCCGAAGATCTGATGTATGGAAAGCTTGTCGGCACGGTCGCGGTCGGGCTGGCGATGATCGTGTTCTGGGTGGTGTGCGCGGCCATCGCCATCTTCGCGGCGCAGGGGGTGGTGTCGCAATTCGTGGGACCAGCGCTCGAACCGCTGGCCTCGCCGGGGATCGTGCTCGCCATCGTCTATTTCTTCGTCGCGGGCTATATCCTCGTGTCGATGCTGTTCCTTGCCATCGGGTCGCTCGCCAATTCGATGAGCGAGGCGCAGGGCTATCTCATGCCGGTGATGCTGGGCATCATGCTGCCCGTCTTCTTCACGCTTCAGGCCGTGATCAGCGGGAATGACGGCTTCGTCGTGCAGCTTTTCACCTGGGTGCCGCTCTGGGCGCCGTTCACCGTGCTGGCGCGGCTCGGCACGGGGATCGAGACGTGGCAGATCGTGGGCACGGGCATCGTGCTGGCGCTGTTTCTGGTGGCGGAGTTCGTCCTGCTGGGCCGGTTGTTTCGCGCGAGCCTGCTTTCGCAGGGGCAGAAGGCCGGTTTTGCCGAGCTGATCGAGCGGATGAAGCGCAAGGCATGAGCCGCGGGGCGGCGCAAAACCCGCCTCGACACCGCGCCGGGCGCGGCTTAGGACGCTATGCAGCCGACGCGGCCCCTTTCGCTCTCGACACAGAAAGCAACCGACCACCATGAACAGCTGGCTAGAGGCCGCCATCCTTGGCCTGATCCAGGGACTGACCGAGTTCCTGCCCATCTCGTCGAGTGCGCATCTGCGCATCGCGGGCGCGCTGCTCCCCTCGGGCGAGGATCCGGGCGCCGCCTTCACCGCGATCAGCCAGATCGGGACCGAGGCGGCGGTCATCATCTATTTCTGGAAGGACATCTGGCACATCTCGATGTCCTGGCTGCATTCGCTCACCGGGATCGGCGGGGATGCGGCGCGCGATGAAAACGCGGCGCGCATGGGCTGGCTCGTGATTATCGGCACGTTGCCCATCGCGATCCTCGGCCTGCTGTTTCAGGATGCGATCGAAACGTCGCTGCGCAATCTCTACATCACGGCGACCATGCTCATCGGCTTCGGCATCGTGCTCGGCCTTGCCGACCGGTTCGGCGCGCGGGTCAAGACGCTCGACCGGCTGAGCTGGCGCGACGGCATCCTTTACGGCTTTGCGCAGGCGATGGCGCTGATCCCCGGCGTGTCGCGCTCCGGCGGCACGATCAGCGCGGGCCGCGCCATGGGCTACACGCGGGAGGCGGCGGCGCGTTACTCCTTCCTGCTCGCCATTCCCGCCGTTCTGGCATCGGGGTTCTACAAGCTGTTCGATAGCTGGGGCGAATTCGGGCGGCTGGGCGTCGGCGAAACCGCGCTTGCGACGCTTGTGGCGTTTGTCGTGGGCTATGCGGTGATCGTGATGTTCCTGCGCTATATCTCCACGCGCAGCTTCAACATTTTCGTGATCTATCGCGTGGCGGCGGGGCTCGGCCTGCTGGCGCTGCTCTGGACAGGGGTCGTGCCCGCGCAATAATTGCAGGATGCGCGACGCGGGCTGACCTGTTGGGCAGTTTCCCCGGGCGCAGCGAAAGGTCTACGCATGCAGGGCCGCACGATGCGGCGGGCGGCCACGACCCATGACGAAGGAGCGACGAGGATGCAGGCAGACCATTCGGAAACGGACGACGCGCCCGTGCGGATCGAACGCGACGGTGCGGTGGCGCGTCTCGTGCTGAACCGGCCGAAGGCGGGCAATGCCATCGGCCTGTCGCTGGCCAGTGCGTTGCACCGCGCCGCGATCACGGTCGGCGACGATCCCGATGTGCGCTGCGTCGTGATGACCGGTGCGGGGCGGCTGTTTTGTGCGGGCGGCGATCTGTCCGAAATCATGGGGGCGGGTGAGGGCCGGGCGTCCCATCTGAGCGCGCTTGTGGGCACGCTCAACCTTGCCGTGGCGCGGCTCGCGGCGATGGAGAAGCCGCTGCTGTGCATCGTCAACGGTCCGGCGGCCGGCGCGGGGATGAGCCTTGCAATCGCGGGCGATGTCGTGATCGCGGCGCAATCGGCGCATTTCACCGCCGCCTATGGCGCGATCGGACTGACGCCCGACGGCGGGATGAGCTGGACTTTGCCGCGGCTCGTCGGCCTGCGCGCGGCGCAGCGGATCGTGTTCGAGAACCGGCGTATCGGCGCGGACGAAGCCGCCGCGATCGGTCTCGTCACCGAGGCGGTCGCCGATGATGAACTGGCCGAGGTGGCGGCCGCGCGGGCACAGGCGCTGGCCGATGCGCCGTCGCGGGCATGGGGCGCGGCGCGGGGCCTGCTCTATGCCGGGATGCAGAACGATTTGTCCACGCAGCTCGAACTGGAACTGCGGTCGATTGCGCAGGCCGGCGCCGGGGCCGAGGCGAGCGAAGGGATCGGCGCCTTCATGGAAAAGCGAAAAGCGGATTACCGCTCCGTCTGAAGTGGGCGCCGGAACGGGGCGGCGTCGCGGAACATCCGGGACCGTCGCAGACTTGTGCAAGGCAAGGCGCCACTTCTTGCCCATCTTACGAGGATAAAGCCCCATGCAATACACCGATTTCATCCGCGAGACCTGCCCCATCGGCGGCAAATGGGTCGGCGCCGATGATGGCGGCAGTATCGCCGTCACCGACCCCGCCACCGGCGAAACGCTCGCCCGCGTCCCCGATATGGGCAGCGCGGAAACGAAACGCGCCATCGCCGCGGCGGAGGCCGCGATGCCGCAATGGCGCGCGAAAACCGCAGGCGAGCGATCCGCCATCCTGCGCCGCCTGTTCGAGCTCATGATGGAGCATAGCCAGGCGCTCGGCGAGCTGCTCTCGCGCGAGCAGGGCAAGCCGATGGCCGAGGCGGTGGGTGAGATCGGCTATTCCGCCAGCTTCATCGAATGGTTCGCGGAGGAAGGCAAGCGCGCCTATGGCGAGATCATCCCGCCGCACGATGCGGACAAGCGCATCCTGACCTATCGTCAGCCGGTCGGCGTCGTCGGCGCGATCACCCCTTGGAACTTCCCGTCGGCGATGATCGGGCGAAAGCTCGGCCCCGCGCTCGCGGCGGGCTGCACCTTCGTGCTGAAACCTGCGTCGCAAACGCCGCTCTCGGCGCTGGCGCTTGCGGTCCTTGCCGAAAAGGCGGGGGTTCCGGCGGGCGTGTTCAACATCGTTACCGGAAGCGCATCGGCCATCGGCGGCGCGCTCACGCAGAGCAGGACGGTCCGCAAGATCAGCTTTACCGGATCGACCGAGGTGGGGCGCGAACTCATGCGGCAGAGCGCCGATACGATCAAGAAGATGTCGCTCGAACTGGGCGGAAACGCGCCGTTCCTGGTGTTCGACGATGCCGATCTCGATGCCGCGGTCGATGGCGCCATCGCGTCGAAATTCCGCAATGGCGGGCAGACCTGCGTGTGCACCAACCGGTTCTACGTGCAGGATGGCATTTACGATGCGTTCGCCGACCGGCTCGTCGAACGGGTGCGCGCGATGACGATCGGCCGCGGTATCGACGACGGCGTCGATATCGGTCCGATGATCGATGAAAAGGCGCTGTCCAAGATCAACGAACATCTCGACGATGCGAGGGAAAAGGGCGCCACTGTCCTCATCGGGGGGAAGCAGCCCGACCGGGGCGGCACGTGGTTCGAACCCACCGTGCTGTCCGACGTGACGCAGGATATGCAGATCACGCGCGATGAAACCTTCGGCCCCGTGGCCGGCCTCGTCCGCTTTACAGACGAGGCGGATGCGATCCGGTGGGCCAATGATACCGAGTTCGGTCTTGCCAGCTATGTCTACACCCGCGACCTTTCGCGGATGTTCCGGGTATCGGAAGCACTGGAGGCGGGCATCGTGGGCGTGAACACCGGGCTCATCTCCACCGCGGTCGCGCCTTTTGGCGGGGTGAAGCAATCGGGCCTCGGGCGGGAGGGATCCTCCCACGGGCTCGAGGATTATCTGGAGATCAAATATGTCTGCATCGGGATATGAGGCGCGGCATGCCGCCCGCGCCCGCGCCCGCCCCGCGACGATGCGACCCTATGATAGTGATTAGTTACCGTCCGGCCCGCCCCGGGACTAAGCACGGGCACGATGGCATGCGCTGGCGGCATCGCGTGCGGGGCCGGGTATTATTGACCGGCCTTTGGACGCAGGCTTATGAGCGCGATGGCATCGCCCTCGCATCCTGTCCCGCCAAGGCAGCGAAACGACAACGGGTCCGCCGGTATGCGGAAATGACGGACCTGACAGAATGGAATACCCGCCGCCCCGCGCGTCGCCCCGACCGGGTCGCGACACGCGGTCAAGGCGAACGCAAACGACCAAGGGAAGGAACCTACATTGCGCCACGTTGACCATTTCATCACCGGAACCGTGCCACAGGGCACCGGCCGCACGCACAAGATCTGGAACCCGTCCACAGGCCAGGTTCAGGCCGAGGTGAAGCTCGGCGACAAGTCCGTGCTCGACGCCGCCGTCGCCGCCGCGCAGGAAGCGCAGCCCGCATGGGCCGCCACCAATCCGCAGCGCCGCGCCCGCGTGATGTTCCGGTACAAGGAGCTGATCGAGCAGAACATGCAATCGCTCGCCGAACTCCTCGCAAGCGAGCATGGCAAGGTGGTCGACGATGCGAAGGGCGACGTGCAGCGCGGGCTCGAGGTGGTCGAATTCGCCTGCGGCATCCCGCAGGTTCTCAAAGGCGAATATACGCAAGGCGCAGGCCCTGGCATCGATGTCTATTCCATGCGGCAGCCGCTCGGCATCGGGGCGGGCATCACCCCGTTCAATTTCCCGGCGATGATCCCGCTGTGGATGTCGGCGATGGCCATCGCGGTCGGCAATGCGTTCATCCTGAAACCGTCGGAGCGCGATCCGTCCGTGCCGGTGCGCCTCGCCGAATTGTTCGTGGAGGCCGGCGGACCCGAAGGCATCCTGCAGGTCGTGCACGGCGACAAGGAAATGGTCGACGCCATTCTCGACCACGAGGCCATCGCGGCGGTCAGCTTCGTTGGGTCGTCCGACATCGCGCATTACGTCTACAACCGCGGTGTCGCCGCTGGCAAGCGGGTGCAGGCGATGGGCGGCGCGAAGAACCACGGCATCGTCATGCCCGATGCCGATCTCGACGTGACGGTCAACGACCTCGTCGGGGCGGCCTTCGGTTCGGCGGGCGAACGCTGCATGGCGTTGCCGGTCGTCGTCCCGGTGGGCGCGGATACGGCCGAGCGGTTGAAGGACAAGCTCATCCCCGCGATCGAGAAGCTCCGCGTCGGCGTGTCGAACGATCCCGAGGCGCAATACGGCCCGGTCGTGACCCCGGAACACAAGCAGCGGATCGAGAACTGGATCGCCACGGCGGAGAAGGAAGGCGGCGAGATCGTCATCGACGGCCGCGGCTTCAGCCTGCAGGGGCACGAGGATGGTTTCTTCGTCGGCCCGACGCTGATCGACCGGGTCACCACCGACATGGAAAGCTACAAGGAAGAGATTTTCGGCCCCGTCCTGCAAATGGTGCGTGCCGACAATTTCGAGGATGCCGTCCGCCTGCCGAGCGAGCATCAATATGGCAATGGCGTCGCGATCTTTACCCGCAACGGCCATGCCGCGCGCGAATTCGCGAACCGGGTGCAGGTCGGCATGGTCGGCATCAACGTGCCGATCCCCGTCCCGGTCAGCTATCACAGCTTTGGCGGGTGGAAGCGGTCCGGCTTTGGCGACCACAATCAGTATGGCATGGACGGCATGCGCTTCTGGACCAAGGTGAAGACCGTGACGCAGCGCTGGCCCGACGGGTCGGCGACGGGCGAAAACGCCTTTGTCATCCCGACGATGGGATAGGACGGCCCGGCTGTCTGCCCGAAAAAGGCCCCGCTCCGCATTGTCGGGGCGGGGCTTTTTTCATGGCATGATGGAGAGAGGGTCAGGCACCGCCGCTGGAAAGAGCATCGCCCATCCTCTCGCCGAGACGGACGGAATGCTCCGGCGCCCAATCCCCGTTAAAGGCAATGGTGTCCGCCTCGAACAGCATGATGACCGTCGATCCGAGGAGGAACCGGCCCATTTCCTCCCCCTTGGCGAGGACGATGTCATGCTTGCCATAGGCCCATTCGGCCATGCGCCCGGTGCGGCGGGGATTGACGACGCCGTGCCATACCGTGGCCATGCTGCCCACGATGGTCGCCCCGACGAGCACCATGACAAACGGCCCATGCTCGGCCGATTCGAAGACGCAGACGATACGCTCGTTTCGCGCAAACAGCCCCTTCACCCCGCGCGCGGTCGCGGGATTGACGCTGAACAAGGCGCCGGGGACGTAGATCATGCGGATCAGCCGCCCGTCGCACGGCATGTGGATGCGGTGGTAATCGCGCGGCGACAGATACACGTTGGCGAAGCTGCCATGGCGGAACCGCGCGGCGAGATCGGCATCCCCGGCGAGCAGCTCCGTCGTGGTGAAGCTATGCCCCTTCGCCTGCACCATGCGGTGGTCGTCGATGGCGCCGAACTGGCTGACCGCGCCGTCCACCGGGCTGACGAAGGGGGCATCGGCGATGGGGCGCACCCCTTTGCGCAAGGGGCGGGTGAAGAACGCGTTGAAGCTGTCATAGCTGGCGAGGTCGGGATCCTGCGCCTCTGTCATGTCGACATCGTACCGTTTCACGAACCAGCGGATGAGCGCCTGCGTCCACGCGCCGCCCTGTGCCCCGGCGACGCGCCCGGCGAGCTGCGTCATGCGCCGTTTCGGCATCAGATGCTGTGCCCAGATTTTCAGTCGGTCGGCCATTCGCGTTCCCCGTGCGGCGGGCGCGGCGGGGATGCTGCGACCCTGTTGTCCCGTTGGTGTAGGCCCTGCACACTCTTGCGTCGAGGCGCGCGGGGCGTGTAGATCGTTGCCATTCCCCCCGATCATGAAGGCGCGCGGCATGGCGATGATGGACCGGTTCGAGATGTCCGACGGCCTCGTGCTCGTGCCCTGCGCCCGCATATTGAACCCACGGGTTTTCGCAATCGTTCCCGCCTATGCCGATCCGGCGTGCCCGGTGAACGGTTTCGGCGCGCTCTATCGGCGGGACGTGACCATGCTGAGGGAGGCGGGTTTCCTCGCCGCGTTCGATGTCGCCGGGCGCATCTATCACGAGGCGACGGGCCATCGCATACGCGTGCTCGATTGTTTCCGCCCGGTCGAGGCGCAGCAGGCGATGGCGGCGCTCCGTCCCGATGTGCCGGGCCATCTGCTCGCCGTGCCGGGCACCGGCGCGCACCCTCGCGGCATGGCGATCGACATTCAACCGTTCGGCGATGCAGGCGATCTGGATTTCGGCACGCCGTTCGACGATTTTACAGAAGCAGGCCAGAGCCAATCGGATCGCGCCCATGATTTTGCCGACGTCGATCCCGACCGGCGCGCTGTGATCGCGGAGAATCGCCGCGCTCTGGACGGCGCCGTGCGGGCGGCGGCGGGCGAAACGGGCGTGCCGCTCGTCGGGCTTCCCTCCGAATGGTGGGATTACCGCCTGCCGCGCGCGGATTACGAACGATACGCGCCGGTATCGGATGCGCAATTGCCGCCCGAATGGCGCTATCTGTCGCGGGATCAGGCTGCGGCGTCGGGATAGGCGTCGCGGTTCAACTCCGCCTTCGCCGCGTGATATTCGCGCGAAAGCCGCTCGACCTTGGCGGCGACCGGTTCGACGGCCTTCACCGTGCCGATGCCCTGGCCGCACCCCCACACGTCCTTCCACGCCTTCGCCTTCGACCCGCCGAAATCCATTTTGGACGGATCGCTCGTCGGAAGATCGTCCGGGTTCATCCCTGCGTTTTCGATCGACCCGCGCAGGTAATTGCCGTGCACGCCGGTGAAAAGATTGGAATAGACGATGTCGGAGGCGCCGCTGTCGACGACCATCTGCTTGTATCGTTCGTCCGCGTTCGCTTCCTCGGTCGCGATGAACATCGAGCCCGAATAGGCGAAATCGGCCCCCATCGCCTGCGCCGCGAGGATGGAGCGGCCCGTCGCAATCGCGCCCGAGAGCGCCAGCGGCCCCTCGAACCAGTCGCGGATTTCCTGCATCAGGGCAAAGGGCGAGAGGGCGCCCGCGTGCCCGCCCGCACCCGCCGCCACCGCGATCAGCCCGTCGGCGCCCTTGTCCACCGCCTTGTGCGCGAAACGGTCGTTGATGACATCGTGCATGGTGATCCCGCCCCAGCCATGGACGGCCTGGTTGACCTCCTCCCGCGCGCCGAGCGAGGTGATGACCATCGGCACCTTGTGCTTTTCGCAAACCGCCATGTCGGTCTCCAGCCTGTCGTTGGAGCGGTGGACGATCTGATTCACGGCAAAGGGCGCGGCGGGGCGGTCCGGATTGTCGCGGTCCCACGCGGCCAGCGCCTCGGTAATTTCGTGGAGCCATTTATCCAGCATGCCGGCGGGCCGGGCATTGAGCGCGGGAAAGGAGCCGACCACGCCGGCGGTGCATTGCGCAATCACCGTGCGCGGATTGGAGATGATGAAAAGCGGCGCGCAGATGAGCGGAAGGCGCAGAGAATCGAATAGCGCAGGTCGGGCCAAGGCATGTCTCCAACGGTTTTGCCGCCGGTCTACAGGACAGCCTGCCCCCATGCCAGCCCCGCCGGCGGCAAAAGCGGCATTACCCCTCCGTATCGGCGGCGTCCGGCGCGCGCACGACCGACTGGGGAAAGGTGATGGCGCAGCAGAACCCGTCGCTGCCGTCGGTTTCGATATTGGCGGCGTGGCGCGCGGACATCGCCCGGATCATGCGCCAGCCCAGCGATTGCGGGCGGTCGGGCCGCGCATCCTCCGGCGTGCCGACACCGTCGTCGCGCACGATCAGGACCCAGCCGGGATCGGTGCCCTCCGTGCGATCGAAGCGGATGGTGATGCGGCCCTTGCTGCGCCCCTCGAACGCATGTTTGAACGCATTCGTTATCAATTCGCCCACGATCAGGCCCAAATCGATGGCCGTACTGCTCACGACCTCCACGGGTTCGCCGGCCACGTCGATGTCGACGGAAAGATTGACGCTGGAAAAAGCGTCGCTCGCATGTTTCGCCACGTTTTCGAGCAGCGGGAGCAATTCGATGCGGTCGCTCTGCTGCGCGCGTTGGAGTTCCTGATGCACGCGGGCGACGGAATGCACCCGCGCTTCCAGCTCGGCCATGGCCTGCTGCGTTTCGGGGGAGGCGGCCTTGCGCTTGCTCATCTGGATGAAGCTGACGATGAGGGCGAGATTGTTGCCGGTACGGTGGTGCACCTCGTCGATGAGCAGTTCGCGCTCCGCCATCGCGGCGGCAAGCTCGCGGTTCTGACGGGAGAGTTCGGCGATGGGGTCCGCGCTGCCGAGGCCGAGCACCGCTTCGGCCGCCGCGGCCGCGCGCCGGGCGATCTCGTCGGCGGGGACGGGCACGAAAAAGGCCATCGCCACGCGCGTTCCCTGCGGCGAGGAGGCGATGTCGAAATTGTCGGCGAGCCGCTTGACCCCGCTCAACCCCAGGCCCAGCCCGCGGGTCGCGGCCTTCGTTTCGAGATAGGGGCGCCGCTCGCGCTCGAATGCGGCGGGATTGTCGATGCCGGTGCCCTGGTCGGTGACGCGCACGCCGATTTCGGAACCGCCCGGTTTCGGCGTGGCGGAAAAACGCACCTGCCCGCCGCCCCCGTATTGAAGCGCGTTGCGCGAGATTTCGAGCACGGCGGTCACCATGCGGGTGCGCGCGAAGCTTTCGAGGCCGAAGGATTGCGCGACCTTGTCGGCAACCTGCCGGACGCGGGCGATATCGGCCTCTGCGGCGATGCGGACGGTGATGATGTCGATCATTCGCCCACCCTCGCCGGGGTCATGCGGGCGGCAAGAATGCTCGCATCGTCGCGGCCGCGCGTATTTTCGTCGAGCAGGGTCGCGGCGATGATCGGCGCGCTGCGATAGAACAGCGGCCCGCGCCGCTCCAACCCGCGCAGCGTGCTCACCCCGTCCGAATGCATCAGCACGGTCGCATCGGGCGCGAGCGCGCATTGCTCGGTATGGGGGGACGCCGCCCGCCCGCCGAGCAGGCCGTCCCGCACGGGAAGCCGCTTGATCGCGCCGCCCTGCACGATCATCGTCGAGATATTGCCGATGCCGGCATAGGAGAGCGTGCCCTGCGCCCGGTCCACGGTCACGACCGCGGCCACCGCCCCGCGCGTGCCCGCAAGCCCTGCTCCCATCGCGGCGAGCAGTGCGGCCGGATCCTCCCCCGGCGTGTCGAGAAACACGCGCCGCGCGGTGTCCGCGGCGACGGCGGCCTTCGCCCCATGGCCCAGCCCGTCGCACAGCATGTAGATGCTGACCGGGCCGGCCTGCTTCATCGCGATCTGGTCGCCGCATTCCCGCTCGCCCGGAAAAGGAGTGCGCATGCCGGCCTCATCGCAAAGATCGCTCATCGCCGCGGTTTTGAGCACGAACTCGCTCATGATGGCGGTGCCCTTGCCCCGCGCGGTCATGATGTCGAACCGGTCGGACAAGCGCGCGATCGCGCCAAGCCCGGTCCCGGCGGAATCGCGGGTGGACACGCCATCCTTCATCATCTTCCCGAGCCTTTCGATGCCCGGCCCGTCGTCGATGCCGATCACGTGCAGCCGTACATGCCCCGCCGCACCGGTAATGCAAGTCAGCATCCGGCCCCCGCCGCCGTGGCGCAGGATGTTCTGCGCGATTTCGGTGGCGACGATGGCGACATGTTCGGTGGCGATCGAGCCGAGCCCCGCCGCACCCGCATGGCGGCGCGCACGGCGGCGCGCCTCCGCGACCGTGCTGGGTTCCGCGATCTTGAGCCATTCGCTCATCGTGTATTCTGTAATCCGGTCATGCGGACAATCGTGCCTGTTTCTCCATGGGTCTCTATCTCGAACTCATGAGACAGCCTTTTGGCTCCACCCAATCCGCGACCGAGGCTGTCGCGCGTCGAAAAACCGTCGGTCATCGCCTGCTCCACGTCGGCGATGCCCGGCCCCTCGTCGATGCATTCGATGCCGATCTTGCGATTGCCCGGAAACTCGTAGATCGCGAGCCGCCCGCCCCCGCCGTGTACGATGGCATTGCGGGCGATCTCGCTTACCGCCGTGACGAAACGCGTCTGCATCAATTCGCGGCATCCGCGCTTTGCCATGGCATCGCCGACCCGCCGGCGGGCGATGGCGACGTCGCGATCGGTGACGAGGTCCAGCAGCGCGATCCTGCGACCGCCCTTGAGGATCATCCGGCGCTATCGTCCGTCAGCCCGTCCTCCCGCATCCGGGCCAATGCATGGCTCAGCGTGAGGGCGGTGCGATTGCCGGGCAGATACATGCCGAGTTCGACCAGCGTCATGGCGACCGCGGGGCGCATGCCGACGACATAGGTTTCGGCATCGAGCAGCTTCGATATGGACGTCACCTGCGCCAGCACGCGGCCCACGAACGTGTCCACGATGTCGAGCTCGGCAATGTCGATCACCACGCCGCGCGCGCCCGTATCGGCGATCCGCTGCGACAGGACATCCTGCAGATCGATGATGTCGCTGTCGGCGATGTCGGCCCGGATCGAGACCAGCAATATGCCCTCGACCGAATAGATGGACGCGGCGTTCATTTTGCCGTGACGCGGTCGAGCCGCTCGATCGGGAGAATGGCGACGCCCACGGCCGTCAGCGCATCGGTAAGCGCATTGCGGATCGACGAGCGCGTCTTCACCTCGCCCACGTCCACGCCGAGCTGCACCATGGTCTGCGCGATCTTTGGGCTGATCCCGCTCACGATGCATTGCGCGCCCATGAGCCGGACGGCGGCGGCGGTGCGCAGCAGATGCTGTGCCACCTGCGTATCGACGGTCTTGACCCCGGTGATGTCGACGATGACGACCTCCGCCTGCTTTGCCACGATCGCCTCGAGCAGGTTTTCCATCACCTCCTGCGCACGCAGGCTGTCGAGCGTGCCGATGAGCGGGAGGGTCAGCACCTTGTCCCACAATTCGACGACCGGCGTCGACAGTTCCAGCATCTCGTCGCGCTGGCGTTCGATGACCTGCTCGCGCTCGCGGATGAACACCTCGGTCGTGTAGATGGCAAAGGCATCGATGGCCTTCGTCACGAGCAGGATTTCATTGACCAGCCGGTCCGGCTCCTCCTTCAACCGTTCCTTGAGCCGCTCGAACATGGTCACCTTGAGGCTGAGCACGAAGGAAGCCATCTCGCTCGGCAACACGCCGCGCTCGACGCGTTCATAGGTGATTTCCGCGAGGATCCCGCGCAGATCGGCCCAGTAATCGTCCTCCAGGTCGAAATCGCCGTCGCGATATCCGTCGCGCACGCCGGAACGGAACGCGCGCAGCAGACTCGCGGCCTGGTCGCGTTCCTCGCGTTCGGAGAACAGGTCGCTGCGCTTGGCGCCGTCCTCGTCGGCCTGTTCGATCCAGTCGGTCAGGACGCCCGTCTCATCGTCCTTGAGGATGTCCAGAACGGTCTTCAAATTGGTTTCGGGCATGAAGCGCTTTCGAATTTTCGGGGAATATCGATTCCTCTGATCGTGAAAAACCGGGAGCATGGCAAGCGGCAATGACATCGTTTACGGACTATTCCCGCTGGTGCGGGACAGACGGGGCGTGATAGGCGATGGCCCGACGAAGGGGAGAACGACCGCCATGCGAAGATCACTGGCCATCGCCGCCGCCGCCAGCATCGCATCGGCGCAACCGGCCGCCGCGCGCGATCCCCTCGTGCTTCGCCCCACCGAACCATGGACGATGAACTATGGCGAGGACAGCTGCCAGCTTGTCCGGATATTCGGGGAGGGCGAGGATGAAACCGGCCTGATGATCGAACAGTTCGGGCCGTCCGAGCGGGTGCGCATCACTCTGATCAGCCGGTATGCGCAGCTGCGTGTGCGGCCCTATCCCCATTATGCGATCGATCAAAAGACCGCGCGTAGCGTCAGCCCGCCGCAGATCGGCGTGCGTTTCGGCAAAACCGGTGAAGCGATGGGTGAAGCGATGGAGGCGCGGGTAAAGAGCGCGAGCATGGCGGACGGACGGTTCATCACCGTGGCGAGCGCCGTGCGGCCCACCCTTCAGGGACCGGAAAAGGAAAAGGAGCAGGACGAGCCCTACCACCTGCCCGCCCTTTCCATCGATGCGCTGGCAGGGTCGGACCGTGTTGCGTTCGAAGGACTGGTGGATGGCGATCTGATTCTCGCAACCGGGCCGCTCGCCGCCGCGACGAAAGCGATGAATGCCTGCTCCGAAAACCTGCTCTCCCACTGGGGCCTCGATATCGCTGCGCATCGCACGCTGCGAAGCCCGGTCAGGATGGTCGATGAAACCGCCCCTTGGCTGAATTATCCCGATCAGCAGAATCTCGACAGAATAGAAGGGCTGGTCGAGTATCGCGTGATGGTCGACAGCGCAGGCCTTGCGACAGCGTGCCATATTCAGTCCGGCAGCGGCCCTGATACCGATTTTGGCGATGCGGTATGCCACGGCATGATGAATACGGTCGTCTTCGAACCCGCCATAAATGCAGGCGGCGAACCGATCGCCAGCTATTACCGCGGAACGGTCGATTTTCGGTTTCGGTAAGACAAGTCCAATTCTTTTTTCGCCTGTCACCGCATATAGGCGGATCGGATAGAATGGCGACGGTCGTCAATCATCGCGGGACGCCCTGAAAGGAATAGACCATTATGACGCTTGCCATCGTAGGCAGGAAAGGACAGAAGATCGCCCGATAGAAACAAAATTGGGAGATTGGGTATGTCGACGGCCGCTGTGCGTGAAACCCCCCGGCCGCGCGGGCTCGTGCTCGCCATGCTGCTCCTCGTCTACATCTTCAATTTCCTCGACCGGCAGATTCTCGCCATTCTCGCCCCCCCGATACAGGCCGATCTCGGCCTGTCCGACGGGCAGATGGGCCTGCTCGGCGGGTTCGCCTTTGCGCTGTTGTATTCCACGCTCGCGGTGCCGCTCGCCTCGGTCGCGGACCGCACGAGCCGCAGCTGGGTCATCACCGTCAGCCTCGTGATATGGAGCGGGTTCACCGCGCTATGCGGGCTGGCGCAGGGGTTCTGGCATATCTTCCTCGCCCGGCTCGGCGTCGGGGTGGGGGAGGCGGGCGGCGTCGCGCCGTCCTATGCGATCATCGGCGATTATTTCCCGTCGAACAAACGCGCCTTCGCACTCGCCATCTACTCCATGGGCATTCCGCTGGGCTCGGCGGCGGGCGTCCTGGTCGGCGGCTATATCGCGGCGACGGTGGACTGGCGGCTGGCGTTCTTCGTCGTGGGCATGGCGGGCGTCGTGCTGGCCCCGCTGTTCAAATATGTGGTGAAGGATTTTCCGCGCGCGAACCCGGTGGACGCTGCGGCGCGGCAGGCGGCATCGGACAATGCCTCCATCGGCCATGTCGCGCGCATCCTGGCAAAGAAACCGTCGTTCTGGTTCCTGGCGTTCGGCGCGGCGAGCGGGTCGATGCTGGGCTATGGCGTGTTGTTCTGGAAACCCAGCCTGTTGCAGCGCAGCTTCGGGCTGTCCTTGCTCGAAACCTCCTATTTCCTCGGCGCGCTGATGCTGATCGGGGGGATTTCCGGGGTGCTGGCGGGCGGGTTCTTCGCCGATCGGCTGGGGCAGGCGAACAAGGCATGGTATGCGCGCCTGCCCGCGCTCGCCTATATCGTCGCGGTGCCGCTGTTTTCGGCCGCGGTGCTTACCGATAATGTGACGCTCGCGTTCTTCCTGTTCCTCATTCCGCAGGCGCTGGCCTATATCTGGCTCGGCCCGGTGCTTACCGCGGTGCAGCATCTCGTCATCCCGGCGCAGCGTTCGACGGCCTCCGCGCTGTTCCTGCTCATCAATAACCTGCTGGGGCTGGGCGGCGGGATCTATGCACTGGGCGCGGTGTCCGATCTGCTGACCCCGCATTTCGGGACGGAGGCGCTGCGCTGGTCGATGCTTGGCTCGCAATTGCTCTATGTGATCGCGGCGATATTGATGGTGCTGGCGGCGCGGCGCCTGCCCGGTGACTGGGTGGCGGAGGTCGAGCCTGAAATGGAGAAGACAGCGTGATCGGTTTCAACTGGGACGACCCGTTCGACCTTGCCGGGCAATTGCACGAGGACGAGCGCATGATTGCCGATGCCGCCCGCGGTTTCGCGCAAGGCGAATTGCAGCCGCGCGTGATCGCCGCCTATCGGGAGGAGCGCGATGCCCCCGAACTGTTCCCCATGATGGGGGAGGCGGGCCTGCTCGGCGTGACGCTGCCGGAGGAGTATGGCGGCGTCGGCGCAAGCTATGTCGCCTACGGTCTCGTCGCGCGGGAGATCGAGCGGGTCGATTCGGGCTATCGCTCGATGGCGTCGGTGCAATCCAGCCTCGTGATCTACCCCATCCACGCCTATGGTTCGGAGGAACAGCGCCGCAAATATCTGCCCGCGCTGGCATCGGGGCAGGCGATCGGCTGTTTCGGCCTGACCGAGCCCGACGCCGGATCGGACCCGTCGTCGATGCGGACGTTCGCGCGGCGCGATGGCGATGGTTTCATCCTCGACGGGACGAAGACGTGGATTTCCAACGCCCCTTTCGCCGACGTGTTCGTGGTGTGGGCCAAGTCGGAGGCGCATGGCGGCAAGGTCCGCGGCTTCATCCTGGAAAAGGGGATGAAGGGGCTTTCCGCGCCGAAGATCGGTGGAAAGATGAGCCTGCGCGCATCCACGACGGGACAGATCGTGATGGAGGGCGTGCGCGTCGGCGCCGATGCGCTGCTGCCCGATGTGGAGGGGATGAAGGGGCCGCTCGGCTGTCTCAATCGCGCGCGCTACGGGATCAGCTGGGGCGCGATGGGCGCGGCGGAGTTCTGCTTTCACGCCGCGCGGCAATATGGCCTCGATCGCAAGCAGTTCGGCCGGCCGCTCGCCGCGACGCAGCTTTACCAGAAAAAACTCGCCGAGATGATGAGCGACATCGCCTTCGGGCTTCAGGCCAGCCTGCGCGTCGGGCGGTTGATGGACGAGCATCGCTTCGCCCCCGAAATGGTGTCGATGGTGAAGCGCAACAATGTCGGCAAGGCGCTCGACATCGCGCGCATGGCCCGCGACATGCACGGCGGCAACGGCATTTCGGAGGAATATCAGGTCATCCGCCACATGATGAACCTGGAAACGGTGAACACCTACGAAGGGGCGCATGACGTGCATGCGCTCATCCTCGGCCATGCGATCACGGGGTTGTCCGCGTTCTGAATCGTTCGCCCGGCGGACAAGGCTTGCCCTCATTAATATATCGGGTATGTTTCTCCAAACGCCTGCACAAGCAGGCTGGCGGAGAGGCCGATGCACAGTCAGAGCAATTTCGAACAACCGGTCCATTCCCGGATTTGTTACAGATGCGGCAGGGACAGCCCGTCCGGCGTTCCTGCCACGGGCGCGCCTGCCATCGGAACCGAAGCTGCGATGGGCCGCCTTGCTGAAGATTCGGTATGCGCGGGGGGCGCGGCATGAGCGGCGCCGAAATCGAAACGCGCACGATCCCGCGCGGCCCCCGCCTGTGCTATGGCTTCGGCGCGGTCGCGACCGGGGTGAAGAACGCGGCCTTCTCCACCTATCTGCTGCTTTTCTACAATCAGGTCGTCGGCGTGCCCGCCGTCGTCGTATCGACCGCGATTGCGCTCACGCTGCTGGTCGATGCGGTGGCGGATCCGTTCATCGGGCGCTGGTCCGACGTGACGCGGTCGCGCATGGGCCGGCGGCATCCCTTTATCTTCGGTTCCGCTGTGCCGACGGCGTTCTTCTTTGTCGTGGCATGGTTTCCGCCGGGCGGCCTGACCGATTTGCAGATGGGGGTGTGGATCTTTACCCTTGCCGCACTGACCCGCATTTCAATCAGCGCGTTTGAAATTCCCGCCACCGCGATGAACCCCGAACTGACCGACGATTATGCCGAACGCACGCGGCTGTTCTCGCTGCGCTACTGGTTCGGATATGTCGGCACGTTCGGGTTCGCGGCCTTCAGCCTTGCCGTGTTTTTCGTCGCGACGCCGCAGTTTCCGACGGGACAGCTCAATCCCGCCGGCTACGTCCGTTTCGCGATCAGCGGGGGGATCCTCATCTTCATCGCGATCCTTGTCTGCGGCCTCGGCACGCGCGGTCAGGTCCGCCACATGCGGCAGGCCGACACGCCGCAGCACAAGGCCAGGCTGAGGGACCATGTGCGCGAAATGGCGTCCGCGTTCGGCCATCGCGCCTTCCTCGCCATTTTCGGGTTCGGCGTGTTCAAATATACCGCGATCGGCCTGTATAGCGCGTCGACCTTGTATTTCAGCACCTATGTCTTTGACCTCACCGCGCCGCAGATTGCGTTGCTGACCCTGGAATCGCTTGTGTCGGCGACATTGGCGGCGCCGCTAGCGCCGCGGTTCTCGCGCTGGCTGGGTAAGCGCAATACGTCGATGATCATGGCGATCGCGGGCATCTGCCTTGGGATTTCGCCGCTCGCGCTGACCTATCTCGGGCTGTTCTTCCGGCCGGGGGATCCGCTGCTTTTGCCCACGCTGTTCGCCATTGGCGCGATCTATGGCGCGATGATCGCCATTTCGCTGATCAATACGAGTTCCATGCTCGCCGACGTGGTGGAGGATCATGCCGTGCGCACCGGCAAGCATGCCGCCGGCGTGTTCTTTTCCGCATCGAGCTTCATGCAGCAATGTTCGACCGGATTGGGCATCTTCGTCGCCGGGCTGGTGCTCAACGCGTCGGGCTTTCCGGAGAAGGTCGTGCCCGGCGACGTGACCCGCGCGATGGAGCAGAGCCTGCTCATCCATTACATCCCGGCCTCGCTCAGCCTGTGGATCGTGGGTTGCCTGTTCCTGCTGTTCTATCCCATCACGGAGGAACGGCATCTGCAGAATGTTGCCCGGCTGCGCGCAACGGCCGCCGCCGCGCGGGAGCAGACGGTGCGCGATGGCGGCTTTGGCGCGCCGGCGCGATAGCGGGCCGCGCCATGCCTTGCGCCGGCGGGGGGAGGCTTAGCCCGTCGGCGGGTCGGCGAACACGCCCGCGCACAGGCTCCACGCATAATATTTCACCGCCTTGGCCGGTTCGTCGAACCGCGCCGCCCACACCCGCGCCTCATACGCGGAATTGAGCGTGGACATGATGAGCTGGCTCGCGATGAGCGGGTCGATCGCCCGGACCGAACCATCCGCGATGCCGTCGATCAACATGCCCGCAAACCGCCGGGCGAGCCGGTTGGAACGCAGCACGACATCCTCCCGCTCGGCCTCGGGCAGGCTGGACAGGGCGGTCGTGCGCAGGAGTGGCATGGCGTCGAAGAACTGCACGTCGATCAACTCGGCCAGCGTGTTGCACAGCCGGGTCCAGTAATCGCCGTCGCTGCCGATTCCGGCGATCTGCACCGCCGACATGCGATCATAGCTGCGGGTAAAGCAGCTCGACACTAGGTCGTCCTTCGCGTTGTGATGGTGGTAGAAGCTGCCCTTCGTCACGTTGAGCGATTGCGCGATCCGGTTGACCGACGCCCCGCGATAGCCGCGCTGATTGATGAGCGTGGTGGCCGCGCGCAGGAATTCGTCCAGCGTTTGCGGATCCTCGTTCGCGGCAGAGCGCCATTCCGTGCCCAGGGGATGGGGCGCCCATTCGCTGCCCCGACCGGCAAGCCCGTGTTCCAGAATATCGAACCAGCGTTCCTCCACCCGTTCGAAATCGCGAATGGAATAGCGCGTCGACCACACCGGCCACCAGAACACCGCCTCCAGCAACATATGAGCGCGCGCGGTATTCAACAGCTTCGCGTCGAGATCGGCGGTCGGGCCAAAGAAATCGCGCACCGTGTTGCGCACGCGCCGGTAATGATCGAGCAGCGGTTTCTGCGCCTCGTCCTCCAACGTGCGAATCTCCGCCAGCACGGTGACGAGCCCGCGCTCGCCCTCGCGGATCCGGCGGCGCAGCGCGATATGGGCATGAAGGAAGTGGCGGACGCGCGCGCGCGGATCGGGCTGCGCCAGCGCCTGCGTCGCCATCTGTTCCAGAAGATCGAGCGTGGCTTCGTACACCGCGGTGACGAGCCGCTCCTTGCGCCCGAAATAATAGGTGATGCTGGTCGCGTTCAGCCCGACCGCCTGCGCCACGTCGGAAAAGGTCATGCCCTTGACGCCGACATCGTTGATGAGAGTGGACGCGGCATGGATCACGTCCTGCCGTTTTCTGCCAAATCGTTCGGTTTCCGCGGTGCTCATCATCCGACCCTTCGTATCCGGCCATCCGGGCCGCGCCGTCCCTAGAGCAGCCCGTCCGATTCCGCCAGTCTCCTGCTTCGAAACTGGCGGAATTGAGAGGAGCCGGCGGTTACATGACTTCGAAAAGGCCGGCTGCGCCCATGCCGCCGCCCACGCACATCGTCACCACCACATGGCGGACGCCGCGCCGCCGCCCCTCGATCAGCGCATGGCCGACACAGCGTGCGCCGGTCATGCCGAACGGGTGGCCGATGGAGATCGAGCCGCCATTGACGTTGAGCCGGTCGTCCGGAATGCCGAGCCGGTCGCGGCAATAAAGCACCTGCACCGCGAACGCCTCGTTCAGTTCCCAGAGCCCGATGTCGCCGACCGAAAGCCCGAACCGCTTGAGCAGCTTCGGCACGGCAAAGACCGGTCCGATGCCCATCTCGTCCGGCTCGGTCCCCGCAACGGCCATGCCGACATAACGGCCCAGCGGTTCGAGTCCGCGCGCCTTCGCGACCTCCGCCTCCATCAATACGGCGGCAGACGATCCGTCGGAAAGCTGGCTCGCATTGCCAGCGGTGATCGTGTGGCCTTCGCCCATGACCGGGTCCAGCTTCGCCAGCCCTTCGAGCGTGGTGTTCGGCCGGTTGCAATCGTCCATCGCGATCGTGACGTCGCTCTGCGTGACGTCGCCTGTTTCCTTGTCCTTCACGTTCATGCGGGTGGAGACGGGCACGATTTCATCGTCGAGGCGGCCCGCCTGCTGCGCCGCCGCTGTGCGTTGCTGCGACTGCAGCGAATATTCGTCCTGCGCCTCGCGGCTGATCCCGTAGCGTTTGGCGACCACCTCGGCGGTGCCGATCATCGGCATGTAGGCCGCCGGGTGCATCGCGATCAGCCCCTCGTCCGGCACGATATTCGTCTTGCCCGCGCGCAGGGCCGACACCGATTCCACGCCGCCCGCGACGCAGATGTCCATGCGGTCGACGATGATCTGCTTGGCCGCGGTGGCGATGGTCATCAGGCCCGATGCGCATTGCCGGTCCATCGTCATGCCCGCGACGCTCACCGGCAGCCCGGCACGCAGCGCGACCAGCCGGGCGAGATTGGGCGCCTGTTGCCCCTGCTGCATCGCCGCACCGATGAGCACGTCATCGACCTCGGCGCCATCGATGCCTGCGCGTTCCACCGCCGCCGCGACCGAGAAGCTGCCCAGTTCGACGGCGTGGGTGGCGTTGAACGCGCCGCGCATGGCCTTGGCGAGCGGGGTTCGTGCGGTCGATACGATTACGGCGTCGCGCATGGCGTGGTCCTTTTCCGGATGGTGTGTCTGCTATGTCGGGAGGGCGGCGAGCCTGCGCCGGGGTTTTCGCCGCAGGCTCGCGCAGGGGATCAGAACGTGACCTTCGCCCCCAGCTTGTAGGTCCGGCCCAGCGCATTGCCGATGAACGGATCGTAGCTGTATTCGAGCCGCGCCGCCGAGGGATCCTCGTCCAGGATGTTTTCCACCCCGGCGGTGAACCGCACGTTTGCCCGCGCGATCGGCACGGTCAGATTGGCGAAGATATCGTGCTTGGAAAACGAATCCACGGTGCGGCCGAAATCGGTGGGGCCGAATTCGGGCGTTTGCGTGCACGGCCCGTCATCGGGACAGCGATTGTCATCCACCCCATCGATGAAGGTGAAATTATAGCTCAGTCCGAACGCCCCCATGCGCGCATTGACAAAGGCGCTGGCCCGCCAGGGCGACACGGTGCCGGGATCGCGGTTGTAATTGGCAAATCCGCTGGCCTCGTATCCATTGTCGAAGAGCAGCCCTTCATATTCGAAATCGGTGAAGCTGTATTCGAGGACGTGCGTGGCATTCGCACCGAGGGACAGGTCGATCCCGCCCACGGGGCGGCTGTAACCGATGCTGAAATCGAGGCCGCGGGTCGTGACGTCGGGACCGTTCACGGTCTGTGTGCGGATGCGCGAAATATCGTTCGCCACCGTATTGGCGTCGCATATGCCGCCGGCAAAGGTGATGAATTGCGCAAACGGGCTGTCGCAATTGACGCTTTGCGTGCCATCGCTGACCGAGCTGTTCGAAATCGCGCTGGCGATCGCCTGCACCGGGAGCAGCGCGAAGCGGCCCTCGAATTCATAGGTCCAGTAATCGACGCTGAAATTGAAGCCGCGATAATCGATGAGCGCGCCGACGCTGTAGGTGAGCGCGGTTTCGGGCTCCAGCTCCGGATTGCCGACCGTGTCGGTCGCCTTGAACGCGCCGCCGGCCGCATCGATACCCTGCACAAAGCTGGTGCCCGCCGGGCTGATGTCGGCGGCGAGCGGCCCGCGGAAGGTGGTGCCGATCGAGCCGCGGAACGAAAGAAAGTCCGTCGCCTCGAACAGGGCCGACACCTTCGGATTGACCGTGGCGCCCACCGGGTCGCCGTAATCCTCGTAACGGACCGCGCCCACGATCTCGAGCGTGTCGAACGGGTTCACCCGTGCTTCGGCAAACAGGGCATAGACGCTCTGATTGAAGATGGCGGTGGGGAACTGGCCGAGGAAAGTGAAAGGGCCGGTCGGGAAATTATTGTCGTTGGGATCGTCGAGGCAGGAAAAATCCCCCTCGATCGCGCAGGGCACCTGCGTGGGATTGGAGAAGCGGTTGATCCCCCGGCTCACGAACTCGGTCTTGCGATATTGCCCGCCGAACGCATAGCCGACCGGGAGGCCGACAAGCTCCGTCTCGCCATTGAAGACGAGATCGACGATGAACTGCTCCTCCGATTCGTTGGTGCCGCTGGGCTGGCGCAGGTAATCGAGCAAAGCGGGATCGTTTTCCAGCCCCGGCACATAGGCGGGGTTGTCGAGGCCGAGCGCCGGATTGCCCGGTGCGCTGTTGATGAAGGGATTGAAATAGAGGCAGCCGTTCTGCCCCCGGCGTGGTGCCGGTGCAATCCGGACCGCCAAATCCGTTCAGCGCGTCCTGCAACCGCCCGCCGAGGAAATCGAGGCTGAACGCGGTGCGCTCGCTGCGGATGAACGTGCCGTAGAGCGAGCCTGCGAAATCGGGCGTGAAATCCTTCTCAAGCCCGGCGGAGATGCGATAGGCGTCGCTCTTCGCCTGGCCAAAGCCGGAGCCGCGCGGATCGGTCGGATTGCCGCCCAATGCGAAGGGCCGGCCGAGCAGGATCGAGGCATAGCCGGCAAAGGCGGTCGGGCTGCCTTCGGGGAATGTCTGGTCAAGAAACGTCTGAAAGCCGGGGTTCGACCGCGGCACGAAGAACGCCTGCGTGCTGCCGGGGCCGCGCGGACCTTGTGTCGGCGGATAGCTCGGCGAATAGCCGATGCTGGGCAATTCGGTGCGCGACCACAGCGCCGATGCGAAGAAGGCAAGGTCGTCCGACAGGTCGACATCCATCTGCGCATAGACCTGGTACCGGTTTTCCTCCTCGACCAGGTTGGCGAAGGGGACGTAATTGTAACGGCACACCGGAAGCACCGCGGTCCCGGTGGGGAAGCCCCCCTCGATCCCGCCAAGCGCGGAGCACGCGTTCAGCAATTGCCCGTCGACGCCAAGGCCCAGGCTCTGTCCCGCGACGCCCTGGCCGATCGGGCCGAGTTTCGGGATATAGGTCGCCGGATTGGACAGGAAGGAATAGCCGGTCGGATTGACGGCATAGGGCACCTGCGTGAAATCGCGCTCGGTCGTGGCGAGCTCGCTGCGGTGCTGCCATCCGGCGCCGATCATGATATTGGCGGCACCGAAATCGAAGCCGGCCAGCGCACTCAGCCGGTAATTGCCGTCCGATCCGTCGATGAACTGATAATCGGCGTCGAGTTCGAGTCCCGTGAAATTGCGCTTTGTCACGAAGTTCGCGACGCCGGCGATCGCATCCGAACCATAGGTCGATGCCGCGCCATCCTTCAGGATTTCGATCTGCGACAGCGCGAACAGCGGGATGAGGTTGGTATCGGACAGCCCTTCGCCCGGCTGCGGCGCGAAACGGCGCCCGTTGAACAGCACCAGCGTGCGTTCCGGCCCCAGGCTGCGCAGGTTGATCGAGCCGACGCCCTGCGACTGTCCGGCGGCATACTGGTTCGTATCGCCGAGCACCGGGCCGACCGAGGGCAAGGTCTTGATGAATTCGAGCGGGCTGTCGATGCCGCGCGTCTCCAGCTCCTCTGCGCCGAACACGTCCACGGGGAGGGGGCCGTCCTCGACCTGTCCGCGGATATAGCTGCCGGTGACGACGATCGTGGTCTGCGGCTCGAACGCCGTATCGGCGGGCTCGGCCGCCGGCTCGATGACCGCCGGGTCGGCGTCCTGCGCCGAGGCTTGTGCCACCATCATCGTGCTGGCCGAAACCCCCAGCATTGCGGAAACCAGGATCCGTTGCTTCGCCTTCATGATCGTCCTTCCCATTGTCCGCCGGTTCGACCGGTCGTGATCTTGCGCCGAAACGATTGCGTCTCCGGGGGCTGGCGCGGGGCGGAGGGTCATGCCGCCGCCATTTTCGCGTTCCACCATACCGTGAACATCATTTCTGGTTGCGAGCGTAGTCGAACTCGGGGCCGCTGCCAACCGCTTTATCAAAGATAGGGTATGGAGATGAAGGCGCTCTATCCCCAATCGGTTAACCTATCGACGCTTGCGTTCGAATAATGGGTGTTACATCATGACCGCACCAGAAACGGACCTACCGGGCATACCCTAAGTTTAGATCGGCGGGCAAAACACAGCGTGATTGGGGGCGGGCGACATGGATCTTGGCGAGATATTGCGCGTTCGGCGCGGCGACGACGGGGTCATCACCGGCGCTTCCGGGCCGAGCATCGGTCCGCGCGTCTTTGGCGGGCATATCGTGGCGCAGGCGATGCAAGCCGCCGCCATGGCCGAGAGCGGCGCGTCGGAAAGCGGGTCGTCGGTAAGCGGGCGGCGCGCGATCCATTCCGTCCACGCGCATTTCCTGCGTGCGGGCGATGTGGACGAGCCGATTGCCTACGCGGTGAACGACCTGTCCGACGGGCGCAGCTTTGCCGCGCGGCAGGTGACCGCGCGGCAATCATCGGGTGCGATCTTTACCGCGATCGTGTCCTTCCACGCGGCCGAGCATGGCCCGATGCACGCCGCTCCGCCGCGCACGCATGACGCGCTGGAGCAGGCACGGCGGCGGCTTTCCGCATGGATCGCGGGGGATAGGGGCGACGCGGCACGCTGGGTCTCGCGCCTGACGGAGAGGCCGATCGAACTCGTGCCGCTCGACCCGGAGGCCACGTTCGGGGCGGTCCAGGCGTCTCCGCGCGGCGGATGGTGGATGCGCCTGCGCGAAAGGGGCGAGCATTCCCCGGTGATGCAGCGCGCGCTGCTCGCCTACGCATCGGATCTGATGTTTCTGCGCACCGCATTGCTGCCGCATGGCGTGCGCCCGGGCAGCGGCGCGATTCAGTCGGCGAGCCTTGACCACACGATATGGTTCCATGACACGCCGGATATGAACGACTGGCTCGTCTTCCTCACCGAAAGCCCGTGGGCGGGCCATGCACGCGGATTGAACCAGGGGCATATCTTCGACGGATCCGGGCGCATGATCGCCACCGTGATGCAGGAAAGCCTGATGCGTCCGCGCGGGCCAACCGATGCGCGTATGGAAAAGGAAAGCACCCGATGACCCATGTCCTCTACGGCCTGCCGCACTCGCTCTATTCCGGCAAGGCGCGCGCCTATCTGCGCAAGAACGGCATTCCGTTCGTCGAGCGCAGCCCGGCAGACGCCCGGTTCCGCAACGACATCGTGCCGCAGATCGGGCGCGTCATCATCCCCGTGCTGGAAACCGGGGACGGCGCGGTGATCCAGGATACGGCCGACATCATCGACCATTTCGAATCGGCCGGGGTCCGCCATTCGGCCACGCCCCCCGGCCCCCGCCAACGGGCGGTCGCGCATCTCGTCGATCTCTACGCCGTGGTGACGCTGGTGCGGCATGCGATGCATTACAGGTGGAGCTATCTCGCTTCGCAACAACGCTTTCTCACCCATGCGTTTGCCGGTGATACACAGGTGATGGCGCGCATGCAGTCCTATCTCCCGATGCTGGGCGTGACCGAGGCGACGATCCCGGAAATCGAGCGAAGCCTGACCGATCTGCTGCGCATTCTGGACGCGCATTTCGCGCAGCATCCCTATCTCCTCGGCGGGCAGGCGTCGCTCGGCGATTACGGGCTTTTCGGGCCGATGTTCGCGCATCTGGGGCGCGATCCGGTGCCGCTCGCCATCATGCAGGCGACCGCGCCGAACGTATTCCGCCGGACCGAACGCATGAACGCGCCGGGGCCGGACATGGCGGAATTCGGCGATTATCCTGCGGGCTTTGCGGCGGATGACGCGGTGCCGGATACGCTGCTTCCGCTGCTCGACCTGATGGCGCAGGAAATGGTGGGTGAGCTTGTCGACAAGGCCGCCGCGCTCGCCGCCCATGTCGCGGCGCATGATCCTGCCGAAGGGGCGCCCGTGGCGGACCGGCCGCACCACCGCACGATCGCGGCGGTCACGACCCGTTTTCGCGGCGTCCCGTTCGAGGCCGGGTTGCAGCCGTATCAGTTCCTCGTGTGGCAGCGGCTTTGCGATGAAGGCGCCGCCGACGATGCGGTGCGGGCGCTGTTCGCGGAGCACGGGCTGCTGCCGCTGCTCGATACGCGCCGCGCCGCGCGGGTGGAACGGCGCGGCAATATCGAGGTGTGGGGCCGGATCGGCTGAACCCGGCCCCGACCTCGGTCACAGCGCGACGTTGATGATCTTCGCCTGCGTATATTCGTGCAGGCCTTCCTCGCCCAGCTCAGTGCCGAGGCCCGATTCCTTGGCACCGCGGAACGGCACCTTGGGGTTGAGCGCGAGATGCTGGTTCACCCAGACCGTGCCCGATTCGACGCGCTCGGCAATGCTGGCCGCACGTTCGACATCGCCGCCCCACACCGATCCGCCCAGCCCGAAGCGCGTGTCGTTCGACCGGGCCAGCACCTCCTCGATATCGGCATAGCGCAAAACGGGGAGCACGGGGCCGAACTGTTCCTCCTGCACGATGCGGGCATCGTCGCCGACATCGCGGATGACGGTGGGCTGGATGAAATATCCGTCGCGTTCGATCGCGGCGCCGCCGGCGATCACCGTGCCTTCGTCGCGGCTTTCGTCGAGCAGTCGTTTCAGCTTCTCGAACTGCGCCTTGTTCTGCACCGGGCCCATCTGCGCGCCCTGTTTCGTGCCGTCGTCGACCACCGCCGCATTCGCAAGCCGGGCCAACTCGTCGCAGAACGCATCGTAGATCGCATCGGCGACATAGGCCCGCTTGACCGCGATGCACACCTGGCCTGCATTGGCCATCGCGCCCTGAAACACCTTGCGCGCGGTGGCGACGGGGTCCGCATCGTCGAGCACGATGGCCGCATCGTTCCCGCCTAGCTCCAGCGTGACCCGCTTGATCGAGGCGGCGGCCGCCTCCATCACCTTGCGGCCCGTGGCGGTGGAGCCTGTAAACGCGATCTTGTCCACGCCCGGATGCGCGGTGAGCGCCGCGCCCAGATCATTGTCGTCGCAGATGACATTCACGACGCCCGCCGGCAGCACATCGGCGCAAATCTCCGCGAATTTCAGCGCGGTGAGCGGCGTCGTCGGCGCAGGCTTCAACACCACCGTATTGCCCGAAACGAGCGCCGGGCCGATCTTGTTCGCCAGCATCATCACCGGGAAATTCCACGGGCAGATCGCCGCCACCACGCCCAGCGGCCTGCGGATCTCGGTAATGCGGGCCTTGCCGTCATCCTTGAGGATGCGCGGTTCCGTCCGCATGGCGGCAAACGCCTTCAACGTGAAGGCGGCGCCCATGATCTCCATCCCCGCCTGTTCCAGCGGCTTGCCCTGCTCGGTCGTGAGCAGGCGGGAAAATTCGCCGGCCTGCTCCTGCATCGCGTCGGCAATCTGCATCAGCATTGCCGCACGCTCGTCCTGCGACAGGGCGGACCATGCGGGAAAGGCGGATCGCGCCGCCGCGACCGCCTCGTCGAGCTGCGCCTCGTCCGCGACCGGGCACCGGGCAAACGCCTGCCCCGTCGCGGGGTTGATCACGTCGATGCTGCGCGCGCCCTCGACGAATTCGCCGCCGATATGGAGTTTGAAATCGTCCATTGTCATATCCTCTCCCGTTGCGTTCACGCCGCTCAATCGAACGTGATGACCGATCGCGCGATGGCGCCGGTTTCCATTTCCTCGAACGCGGAATCGATGTCGGAAAGCCCGATCCGGCGGGAGATCAGCTCGTCCAGCTTCAGCTTCCCCTGCATGTAGAAATCGACGAGCCGCGGAATGTCGACCGGGAACACGTTGGACCCCATGTTGGAGCCGCGCATCACTTTTTCCTGCAAAAATTCATAGCCGTTGAGCGTCACCTTCTGTCCCACCGGGATCATGCCGATGATCGTGGCCGTGCCCGCGCGGCGCAGCATCTTGAACGCATCCTCCGCCGTGGCCGGCAGGCCGATCGCCTCGAGCGCGTGATCCACGCCGCCATTTGTCATGTCGCGGATCTTTTTCACCGTGTCGCCATCGGACGCATCGACGAAATCGGTCGCACCGAATGCGCGCGCCATGCTTTCCTTCGCGGCGACGCGATCGACCGCGATGACGCGCCCCGCGCCCGCCAGCGCGGCGGCATTGATGGTGGAAAGCCCGATCCCGCCGCAGCCGATGACGGCCACCGTTTCGCCCGGCCGCACCTTGGCCGTGTGCACGACCGAGCCATAGCCCGTCACCACCGCGCACCCGATGAGCGCGGCGCGGTCGAGCGGCATGTCGGGCCGGATCGCGACGCAGGCGTTTTCGTGGATCAGCATCTGTTCGGCAAAGGCCGACAGGTTGAGGAATTGTGCAACGTTCTCATCGCCCTTCGCGATGCGCGGTGCCTCGCCCTTGCCGCGCGCGACATCGGGTTCCTCGCACAGCGACAGATGCCCGGTCACGCAATATTCGCAATGCCCGCAAAAGGCGGAGAGGCAGGTCACGACATGGTCGCCCGGCTTTACCGTCCGCACCTCGGACCCGACCTGCTCGACGACGCCCGCGCTTTCATGCCCGAGCACGGTGGGCAGTTTCGTCGGGTAATGCCCTTTCAGGAAATGCAGGTCCGAATGGCACACGTCCGTCGCATGGGTGCGGATGAGCACCTCGTGCGGGCCGGGCTTGGCAATGGCGACATCCTCGATTTCGAGCGGGGCGCCCACGGCGCGCATGACGGCTGCTTTCACGATCTTCTCCCTTTGTGTTGATTCGCAAAATAAAGATTCCGGAACGCTTGCCAAGCGCCAAATTCCGTGAGATTTTGCGTTTATCGAAAAATGCGTATGTTAAGCCGCATCAAAAAGGCGGGGAGGAACACTTGGATTTTGCACTGAGCGACCGGCAGCGCGAATTTCGCGACCGGGTGCGGGATTTTATCGAGAGCGAGATTCGCCCGCGCAATGACGACTATCGTGCGCAGCATGACGAAGGCGATCCGTGGAAGACGATCCCCGTGATCGAGGAGCTGAAGCCCAGGGCGCGTGCCGCCGGGCTGTGGAATCTGTTCATGCCGCCGCGCGCGGGCCGTGCCCATGTCGACGACAGCTTCACCTTCGAAGGGGAGCAGCTGACCAATCTCGAATATGCGCTGTGTGCAGAAGAGATGGGGCGGCTGCCCTGGTCGTCGGAGGTGTTCAACTGCTCCGCCCCCGACACGGGCAACATGGAAGTATTGCTGCGCTATGGCACGCGGGAGCAGAAGGACCGCTGGCTCGCCCCGTTGATGAATGGCGAGATCCGCTCCGCCTTTCTGATGACCGAACCGCAGGTGGCATCGTCCGATGCGACGAACATCCATGCCTCCATCATTCGCGATGGCAATGAATATGTCATCAACGGGCGCAAATGGTGGTCCTCGGGCGTCGGCGATCCGCGGTGTAATCTCGCCATCGTCATGGGCAAGTCCGATCCCGACGGGTCGCGCCATGGCAGCCAGTCGATGATCCTGATGCCGATGGATGCCAAGGGCGTGACCATCGAACGCATGTTGTCGGTCTATGGCTACGACCATGCGCCGCACGGCCATGGCGAGGTCGTGCTCGAAAATGTGCGCGTGCCGGCGACCAACATGCTGCTGGGCGAAGGGCGCGGGTTCGAGATCGCGCAGGGCCGGCTCGGCCCCGGGCGCATCCACCATTGCATGCGCACCATCGGCGCGGCGGAGGTCGCGCTGGAGGCGATGTGCCGCAGGCTCACCGACCGGGTCGCGTTCGGCAAGCGCATCGCCGAACATTCGGTGTGGGAGGAACGCGTCGCGCGCGCCCGCATCGATATCGAGATGAGCCGGCTGCTCTGCCTCAAGGCTGCCGACATGATGGACCAGGCCGGCAACAAGGCCGCCCGCAACGAGATCGCCATGATCAAGGTGCAGGCCCCGTCGATGGCGCTGTCGATCATCGACGACGCGGTACAGGCGCATGGCGGCGCCGGGGTGAGCGGCGATTTCCCGCTCGCGTCCATGTGGGCGAATATCCGCACGCTGCGCTTTGCCGACGGCCCGGACGAGGTGCACGCCCGCGCCATCGCTCGCGCCGAATTCGGCAAATACGCCGACATGAAGAAAAAGCCGCAGCCGTAAGCGCAAAGGGAGAGTACACGCCATGGTTCGCGAAGCCGCCATCGTCGCCACCGCACGCACGCCGATCGGGCGCGCGCATCGCGGCGCGTTCAACGATACCAACCCGGATGTCCTCGCCGCGCACGTCATGAACGCGGTGGTCGAGCGGGCCGGCATCGACCCCGCCCGCATCGACGACGTGTTCTACGGCACCGGTAATCAATACGGGACGCAGTTCTACAATATCGGGCGGATGAGCACGTTCACCGCCGGCCTGCCGCAAACCGTTCCGGCCTTCACGCTCGACCGCAAATGCGCGAGCGGGCTGACCACCGTGGCGCTGGCCGCGCGGTCTATCATGGCGAATGACGCCGACGTGATCCTCGCGGGTGGGGGCGAATCCATATCCTCCACGATGAAGCCCGGCCTGGTGGATCCGTCATGGCGTTCGGGCACCGTGCTGGATGCGCAGCCCGATGCCTATATGGCGATGATCGAGACGGCCGAAATTGTCGCCGAACGTTACGGCGTCGACCGCGAGGCGCAGGACCGTTTTGCCGCCACGAGCCAGCAACACGCCGCCGCCGCCGTCGAGGCGGGCCGCTTCGCGCAGGAAATCGTGCCGATGACGGCGACGAAGGTGCTCCGGGCCAAGGACGGCAGCGTCACCGGGCACGAGGAGGTCACGCTGACCCATGACGAGGGGATCCGCGCCGATACCACGGTCGAGGCGCTGGCGGCTCTCAAACCCGTGTGGAAGGGCGGCGACACCATTGCCGAGGGACTCCACGTCACGGCCGGCAATGCGAGCCAGCTTTCCGACGGGGCCAGCGCGCAGATCGTCATGGACCGCGCCACCGCCGAGGCCGAGGGCAAGGACATTCTCGGCATCTTCCGCGGGTTTCAGGCGGCGGGCTGCGGGCCGGAGGAAATGGGCATCGGCCCGGTCTTTGCCATTCCGCGCCTGCTCGAACGCGCGGGATTGTCGGTGGACGACATCGGCCTGTGGGAAATCAACGAGGCTTTCGCGTCTCAGGCGCTCTATTGCCGCGACAGGCTCGGCATCGATCCCGAACGGCTCAACGTCGATGGGGGCGCGATCGCCATCGGCCACCCCTTCGGCATGACGGGGAGCAGGCTCGTCGGCCATGCGCTTGTCGAAGGGCGGCGGCGCGGCGTGCGCCATGTCGTCGTGTCGATGTGCGTGGCGGGTGGCATGGGTGCCGCCGGACTTTTCGAAATCATCTAAGCCAAATGGGATATCCGCGATGGATCTGAACTTTACCCCCGAAGACGAAGCCTTCCGCGAGGAGGTTCGTGCATTTCTGAAGGAAAAACTGCCCGCGCGGCTTTCCGACAAGGTGCGCACCGGCAAGCATCTGACCAAGCAGGACATGGAGGAATGGCACGCCATCCTCAACGAACGCGGCTGGCTCGCGCCGCACTGGCCGGAAAAACACGGTGGCACGGGGTGGAGCGTGACGCAGCGTTTCATCTTCGAGGTGGAAACGGCGATGGCGCATTCGCCGCGCGTCGTGCCCTTCGGCCTGTCGATGCTGGCCCCGGTGCTCATCAAATATGGCAGCGAGGCGCAGAAGGATCACTGGCTGCCGCGCATTCTCGACGGGACCGACTGGTGGTGCCAGGGGTATAGCGAGCCGGGCGCCGGCTCCGACCTTGCCAGCCTCAAGACGCAGGCCGTGCGCGAGGGCGATCATTACATCGTCAACGGACAGAAGACCTGGACCACGCTGGGGCAGTTTGCGGACCATATCTTCTGCCTCGTGCGGACCGACAATTCGGGCAAGAAACAGGAGGGCATCTCCTTCCTGCTCATCGACATGGCGACGCCGGGGATCGAGGTGCGCCCGATCCGCCTGCTCGACGGCGATGCGGAGGTGAACGAGGTCTTCTTCACCGACGTGAAGGTGCCGGTCGAAAATCTCGTGGGCGAGGAGAACAAGGGCTGGACCTATGCGAAATATCTGCTGACCTACGAACGCACCAATATCGCGGGCGTGGGCATGAGCATGGCCGCCTTCGAACAGTTGAAGGAGGTTGCGCAGCGCCAGACCCGCAATGGCAAGCCGCTCGCCGAAAATCCGATGTTCGCCGCGCGCATGGCGAAGCTGGAAATCGACCTTGAAAACATGAAGACGACGAACCTGCGCGTCCTCTACGAAGCAGGGCAGGGCAAGGCGCCGATGGCCGAAAGCTCTATGCTGAAAATCCGGGGGACCGAGATCCGGCAGGAAATTTCCGACCTCATGCGCCGCGCGGCCGGGCGTTATGCGCAGCCCTTCATTGGCGAGGCGCTCGAGGAAGGCTTCAACGGCGAACCGGTCGGCCCGGCATTTGCTGCGCCTGTATCCGCGCAATATTTCAACTATCGCAAGCTATCGATCTTCGGCGGCTCCAACGAGGTGCAGCGCGAGATCATCAGCAAATCTATTCTGGAGCTTTGAGCCATGGATTTTTCCCTTGGGCAGGACCGGCAGATGCTGGTCGATTCGCTCGGGCGATATCTGTCGGCGAATTTCGATTTCTCAACCCGCGAAAAGGCGCTCGTCTCGGCGGAGGGGTTTTCCCGTGACATGTGGGCGGGCCTGGCCGAGCTGGGCGTGATCGGTGCATTGTTCACCGAGGATGCCGGCGGTTACGGCGGCGGTGCGTTCGACATTGGCGCGGTGTTCGGCGAAATCGGCCGGGCGATCGCGCTCGGCCCGTTCCTCGGCACGTTGATGGCGGGCCGTGTCCTGCAGGCCGCGGGTGAAACCGATGTGATCGAATCGCTGATTTCGGGCGAGACGATCGTGACCTTCGCGCACGAACCCGCCATCGATGGCGAGGGCGTCATGGCCGATCCGGCAAGTACGACCCGCGCAGGCGAGGGGTGGACGGTGTCCGGCGCGAAGGGTGTCGTGCCCTATCTCGCCGGGGCGGACGTCATCCTCGTCACCGCGGAAACCGATGGCGGCCTGTCGACCTTTCTCGTCGAGCGGGGAGCCGATGGCGTGACGGTCAGCGATTACCCCCTCGTCGATGGCGGATCGGCGGGCGAGCTTACCATGAAGGACGCGCCCGCGCGCCTGATCGGAGAGGCCGGCGCGGCGCAGGATGCCATCGACGATGCGATCGCCGCGGGGCTGGTCGCGCTGTCGTGGGAGGCGGTGGCGGTCATGGACGTGCTGCGCGCCAGCACGCTCGACTACATGAAGACGCGCAAGCAGTTCGGCATCCCCATCGGCAAGTTTCAGGCGTTGCAGCATCGCATGGCGACCGTCGCTCTGGAAATCGAGCAGGCGCGCTCTGCGGCGATCAATGCCGCCGCCATGCTGCACGAAGACCCGGTGAAGCGCGACCGTGCCGCATCGGCCGCGAAATACACGGTCGGCAAGACCGGCGTGCTCGCAGCGGAAGAGGCGCTGCAACTGCATGGCGGGATCGGCATGACGTGGGAACTGCCGCTCTCACACTATGCAAAACGCATGATCATGATCGGCAGCGAACTCGGCGGCGAGGACGAGCATCTGGAACGCTTCATCGCACTGGGTCAGAAAGCGGCCTGACAAAACGACGAAGGGGGCCGACTTCGCCCCCTTCGCCATTCATCCTCATCGGCCATGCTGCTCTCTCGACCCCGCAGCATGGCCGTTTTTCGTGTGGATCGCGTCAGTAGCCCGACAAGCGCGCGAGCCGGTCTGCATGGTAATCGGCATCGCCGAACATTTCGGCCAGGACACGCTGCCGCTTCATGTAGAAGCCGACGTCATATTCGTCGGTCATCCCGATGCCGCCGTGCATCTGCACCGCCTCCTGCACCGCGAGCGCCGCGCTGTTGCCGGCCATGGCCTTGGCGACATGGACATGCCGCTCCGCCTCCGGATCGCCCTCGTCGAGCGCCTGCTGCGCCTTGAGCACGGCGGCGCGCGCCACCTCCATCTCGCAATAGAGATGCGCGGCCCGGTGTTGCAGCGCCTGGAAACTGCCGATGATCTGCCCGAATTGCTTGCGTTCGCGCAGATAGGCAGTCGTCATGTCGGCGGCGCCGTTGGCCACGCCGACAAGCTCCGCCGCCGCGCCCGTGCGCACGGCGCCGAGCACGCGGTCGAGCACATCGGCCCCGCGCCCCACCTCGCCCACGACCGCATCGCCATCGACCTCCACGCCATCGAACATGACGCGCGCCGCCATGCTCGCATCGGCAAGCCGGTCGGCATCCGCCGTCACGCCATCGGTGTCGCGCGGTACGGCGAACAGCGTGATGCCGTCGCGATCGCTTTCGTCACCCGAACTGCGCGCCGTGACGAGCAGCACGTCCGCAACATGACCGTGCGCGACGAATTGCTTGGCCCCGTCGAGGCGGAAGCCATTGCCGCTTTTCGTCGCGGTCGCGGCCACGCGGTGCGGGCGATGGCGCGTCGTTTCCTCAAAGGCGAGCGCCGCCACGCTTTCGCCCGCGACGATTCCCGGCATCCAGCGTTGGCGGATATGGTCGCCGGCCATGTTCAACGCGGTCACCGCGCCGACCGCGGTCGAAAGAAACGGTGAGGGCGTAAGGTTACGGCCGATTTCCTCCAGCACGATGCCCGCCTCGACATGGCCGAGGCCGAGCCCGTCATCGGCCTCACCCGCCAGAATGCCGGTAAAGCCCATCTCGGCGAACTGCCGCCAGACATCGGGCGAAAACCCGTGGGAATCGCCCGCATCGCGCAAGGCCCGCATGTGCGACACCGGCGCGTTCCCGGCGATGAAGGGGCGCGCGCTATCGGCGAGCATGTCCTGATCTTCGTTCCAGTACATCGGCATGGGTCAGGCTCCCGGCAGGTTCAAGATGCGCTTGGCAATGATGTTGAGCTGAATCTCGGAGGTGCCCCCCTCGATCGAATTGGCCTTCGTGCGCAGCCAGCTTCGCGCGGCCACGCCGCCATGGCTGCGCCCGCTGTCCCATTCCAGCGCGTCGGCGCCGCCCGCCGCCATCATCAGCTCGTGGCGGTCCTTGTTGAGCTCGGTGCCGTAATATTTCATCATCGAGGGTTGCGCCGGGTCCGCCTTCCCGGCTTTCAGCATGTCGATGAACCGCTCCGACATGGCCTGAAACGCGGCGGCGCGGACCTCGAATGCTGCGATCCGTGCGCGCAGCATCGGATCGTCGAGGCGACCGTCCGCCTCCGCGCCGAGATGGGCAAGCGCCCGTTCGGGCAGCGATTGCTCGCTCGCGCGAAGCCCCATGCCGGAGATCATCTCCCGTTCGTGGCCGAGCAGATATTTCGCCACGTTCCAGCCCTTGTTGATCTCGCCGACGACGTTCTCCTTCGGGACTTTCACATCGTCGAAGAACGTTTCGCAAAACGGCGAATTGCCGGAGATCAGCAGGATCGGCTTGGTCGAGACACCGGGCGATTCCATGTCGAACAGGAGGAAGGAAATGCCCCCCTGCTTCGACGATGTATCCGTCCGCACGAGGCAGAAGATCATGTCCGCCTTGTCCGCGTAGCTGGTCCACACCTTCTGTCCGTTGACGAGGAAATGGTCGCCCTTGTCCTCCGCCCGCGTGGCCAGGCTGGCGAGATCGGAGCCGGCGTTCGGCTCGCTATACCCCTGGCACCAGCGGATTTCGCCGCGCGCGATTTTCGGCAGATGCTCCTTCTTCTGCGCTTCGGTTCCGTATTTCAGCAATGCGGGGCCAAGCATCGAAATGCCGAAGCTGTAGAGCGGGGTGCGGCAACCAAGCGCGGCCATCTCCTGTTTCAGCACCTTGGCCTCCGCCGGGGCGAGGCCGCCGCCGCCATATTCGGTCGGCCAGTCGGGCACGGTCCACCCGCGCTCGCCCATGATCCGCAGCCAGTCGGCCTGCGCCTGCGACGAGGGTTCGAACCGCCGCCCGCCCCATGCGACATCGTCGGCGCTTTTGGGCGGCGTGCGCATTTCGGGCGGGCAGTTCATCTCCAGCCAGCGGCGCGTTTCGCGGCGAAAATCGTCGAGCGCGGCCTCAGCCATTGAAACGCTCCCCCTTCGCCGCCTTGTCCTTCATCATCTGCGACAGCTTGAGGCCCGGCATGCGAGCCCCGTGTTTTTCAAGGCCGGCGACCACGGTATCCAGCCCGATCGTATCGGCCCAGAACATCGGCCCGCCGGTATAGGACGGCCAGCCATAGCCATAGAGCCACACCATATCGATGTCGGAGGCCCGCTGCGCGATCCCTTCCTCGAGGATGAGCGCGCCTTCGTTCACCATGGGGTAGAGCAGGCGCTCGCGGATTTCATCATCCGAAATCTCGCGCTGTTCCTTGCCCGATTTGCGGGCGAAATCGCGGACGATTGCGTTGACTTCCTCCGACGGGGTGCGCTGGCGTTTCTCGTCGTAGTCGTAGAAGCCCTTGCCGGTCTTTTGTCCCCAGCGGCCCCGTTCGCACAGCACTTCGCGCACGGTCGAACTGCTCGACGTTTCCTTTTTCCAGCCGAGGTCCAGCCCGGCCAGGTCGCCCATCTGGAACGGGCCCATCGGGAATCCGAAATCGAGCAGTACCCGGTCGATCTGATCGGGCAGCGCCCCTTCCATGAGCAGGGCATTGGCCTGTTCCTGCCGCGCGGACAGCATGCGATTGCCGATGAAGCCGTGGCACACGCCGGAAATGACCGCGACCTTGCCGATGGTCTTGGCCAGCTTCATCGAGGTGGCGAGCACGTTCGCCGCGGTCTTGTCCCCGCGCACGATTTCGAGCAGCTTCATCACGTTCGCGGGCGAGAAGAAGTGCAGGCCGATGACCCATTCCGGGCGCCCGGTGCATGCCGCGATCTCGTTCACGTCGAGATAGCTGGTGTTGCTGGCGAGGATGGCGCCGGGTTTCGCGATGGCATCGAGCTTGGTGAAGACCTCCTTCTTGATCTCCATCAGCTCGAAGACCGCCTCGATAATGAGGTCGCAATCGGCCAGATCGTCATAGCTGAGCGAGGGGGTCAGGTGGCCCATCGCCTGTTCGACCTGCGCGTCGGTGATGCGGCCCTTCTTTGCCGTGTTCTCGTAATTCTTGCGGATGATGCCGGTCCCGCGGTCGAGCGCCTCCTGCTTCATCTCGACGATGGTGACGGGGATGCCCGCGGACAGGAAATTCATCGCAATGCCGCCGCCCATGGTGCCCGCGCCGATGATGCCGACCTTTTTGATCGGCAGGATCTCGGTATCGTTGGGCAGGTCGTCGATCTTCTGTGCCGCGCGTTCGGCGAAGAACACGTGGCGCAGCGCGGCCGATTGCGTGCCGTTCATCAGTTTCATGAACAATTCACGCTCGACCTTGACGCCCTCCTCGTACGGTTTCGCGACCGCGGCCTCGACCGTCTGGATGCACGCTTCGGGCGCGTCGAAGCCTTTGAGCTTGCGGGCGTTCTTCTGGCGGAACTGCGCGAACACGTCGTCGGGTGCGGCATGGATGCGGTCGTCACGGCGGCTGGACACCGGGTGGCTGTCGCGGTCGGCGACCTCGCGGGCAAAGGCGATGGCGTCCGCCTCCAGCGTGTCGGCATCGGTGAGCCTGTCGACGAGGCCGAGCGTTTCGGCCTTCGTGGCGGAAATCGGATTGCCGGACACGATCATGTCGAGCGCGGCCTCCACCCCCACCACGCGGGGCAGACGCTGCGTTCCGCCCGCGCCGGGGAGCAGGCCGAGCTTCACCTCCGGCAGGCCCAGCTTCGCCGATTTCGCCGCGATCCGGTAATGGCAGCCCAGCGCCACCTCCAGCCCGCCGCCCAGCGCGGTGCCGTGGATCGCCGCCACGACCGGCTTGGCGCAGCTCTCGATCGTGTCGATGACGGTCGGCAGGCCGGGTTCGACCGGCGGCTTGCCGAATTCGGTGATGTCGGCGCCGGCATGGAACGTGCGCCCGTCGCACCGGATCACGACCGCCGCGACCGCGTCGTCATTGCGCGCCTGTTCCATGGCGGCGGACAACCCTTGGCGGACCGCGGCGCCCAGTGCGTTGACCGGCGGGTTGTCACTCGTGACGATCAGGACATTGCCGTCGATGCGGGTGGATACAGCGGACATGGGCTCTCCTTGGGAAAATTTATGAATCTATCGTTGGCGCGCGGCTGCGCGGTGCATACCTCACATTCTAACATACGCCGGAGCAAATCAAGTGCCCTTTGCAGAATTGACTTGAAACGTAACGGACGCAGCCATAGCCTGTAGGCCGAAGCTCGGGATAAAACAGCAAACCCGAACTATGAAATCCTGCAAAAAGGATCGGGACATGGATGCGCAATCGGCACAGATCGAAGCGGCGGGCGGCGCGGCCGGCTGGCCCGCGATGACCATTGCGGAGGCGACGGCGGCGCTGACCGCGCCCGGCGCCCTTTTCGAAATGGAAGAGGTGGAGATCGGCGGCAGGCCGCTGCGCACGTGGAAGAATCAGCCGCGCACGCTCGCCGCGCTGGCCCGGCGCGCGCGGGACATGTTCGGCACCCGCGAATTCATCATCTACGAAGACGACCGGGTCACCTAAGACGGGTGGTTCCGGGCCGTGTGCGCGCTCGCGCTCGCCTTGCGCGACGCAGGCGTGGGCAAGGGCGACCGCGTCGCCATCGCCATGCGCAACCTTCCCGAATGGCCCGTCGCATTCTTTGCCGCGACCGCCATCGGCGCCATCGCCGTCCCGCTCAATGCGTGGTGGACCGGGGGCGAGCTTGCCTATGGCCTCGCCGATTCGGGGGCGAAGCTGCTCATCTGCGATTATCGGCGGTCGTGCGATATCGCGCCGTTTCTTGGGCAGCTTCCCGAATTGGGGGATGTGTGGGTCGCGCGGGCGCAGGGTCGCGCCATGGCCGACGATACGACGCCGCTGGAATCGCGGATCGGGCCGGCTTCGGGCTATGGCGACCTGCCCGAACGCGATCTTCCGGACGAAAATGCCGATCCCGACGATGGCGCGACGATTTTTTATACCAGCGGAACGACGGGAAAGCCCAAAGGGGCGCTCGGCACCCACCGCAACATATTGACCTGCACGCTGACCGGCGCATTCGCATCGCAGCGTTCGGCGCTGCGCCGGGGCGAGGTTCCGGCGGAAAAGCCCGCGCGCACGGGGCTGCTCGTCATTCCGCTGTTTCATGTGACGGCCTGCAATTCCTCGCTCATGGGGACGTTGATGGCGGGCAACCGGCTCGTCATGATGCGCAAATGGGACGCCGGCAAGGCGCTCGCGCTGATCGAGCGGGAGAAGGTCAACACGACCGGCGGCGTTCCCGCGATCGCCTGGCAGATCATCGAGCACCCGGACCGGGAAAAGTACGATCTCTCCTCGCTCGAACTCATCTCCTATGGCGGGGCGCCATCCGCGCCGGAGCTGGTGCGGCGCATCGGCGGCGATCTGAAATCGCTGCCGGGCAATGGATATGGCATGACGGAGACGTCGGCGACCGTGACCTTCCACGGGGCGGAGGATTACGTGAACCGCCCCGAAAGCTGCGGCCCGCCGATGCCCGTGACCGACCTCAGAATCATGGACGTGGACACGGCGACGCCCCTTCCCACCGGCGCGGTCGGCGAATTGTGGGTGCGGGGGCCGCAGGTGGTGAAAGGATACTGGAACCGGCCGGAGGAGACGGCCGAGGCCTTTGTCGATGGTTGGGTCCGGACCGGCGACATCGCCCGGCTGGACGAGGAAGGCTTTCTCACCATCGTCGACCGGGCGAAGGACATCGTCATCCGCGGGGGCGAGAACATCTATTCCTCGGAGGTGGAAAACGTCCTCTACGAACATCCCGCCGTCACCGATGCCGCGCTGGTCGGTATTCCGGACAAGGTGCTGGGCGAGCAGCCGGCCGCCGTCGTGCATTGCGCACCGGGCCGCACCGCGAGCGAGGCGGAGCTGCAGCAATGGGTGCGCGAACGGCTCGCCGGGTTCAAGGTGCCGGTGCGCGTGCTGTTTCAGAGCGAACCGCTGCCGCGCAACGCCAATGGCAAGATTTTGAAGGCGGAACTCAAACGGCTCTTTGCCTGAACGCCGCGATGCCGGGGCGGGGCCTCAGGCGAAGATGCTGACCATTTGCGAGCCTGTGGCGATCGCCTCGCCATCCGCGTTCCAGATCGCCATGGATTGCGCGGACAGGCCGTCCTGCGCGTGCCCGGTCCGGGTTTCGAGCAGCCACCAGCCGTCCCGGCTGCGCGGTTCGGCCGTCAGGAAATGAACTGTCCACATCGCGGAAGAGACGGGCCCCGGCTCGCGCATGAGCGTTGCGGCCCCGGGCGGCAGGGCATCGCCGACGGCGAGCAGTTCGGCAAACGGATCCAGCCCGTCACGATCCCGCAACCGTACCCAGTGGCGCAGCACCGGCTCGCCATTGTTTTCGCGCGGCGAGGCATCCGCATAGTCGAAATTATGCGTGAAAAGCGGGGCGTGCTGCTTCTTTGACGCGGGTGCCTGTTCGGGCGGAATGACGGACGGCGCGGGGGCGGGGGCGAACGACACGGCCGATTCGCGCGCAGCCATGAACAGGAACGTGCCATGCCATGCGGTGGTATCGCCGCTGTGGAGATCGGCGGTGACGAAGGCGCTCGACCGGCCGCGCCGCAGCACGCTGGCCTCGGCGCGCAGGGTGCCCGATATGGGGCCGGCAAAGGCGATCTGCACGCTCCGCAACGGGGGCAGGTCGGGCGCTGCGGCCCGTGCTGCGCAATAGGCCGCCGCCGTGCTCAACCCGCCATAGGCCGTGCGCCCCTGCGTCCAGCCATCGGGCACCTCCATCGCGAGCCGGCCTGCATCGTCCCGCGCCATGTCGAGCAGCCGGGCCAGGTTCGGGGTTTGCATCGTCGCGTCACTCTTTCTCGTACAACAGGCCGGTTACCAGGCGGCCGCACCCTTGTTTCCGCCCGGTCGCCGCGCGGTGGGATGCGAGGTGGACAGCCCGCCGTCAACCGCAATCGCCTGCCCATGGACATAGCTTGCCTCGTCGGAGGCGAGGAAGAGCGCGGTGTGCGCGATTTCCTCCGGCTCGCCGCCGCGCTGCAACGGGTTGAGCTGGCCGATCCGGTCCGCCTTGCCCGCCGCGCGCGCCTGTTCATATGCGCTGCGCGTCATGCCCGTCTCGATAAGGCCGGGACAGATCGCATTGATCCGCACCCCCGTCCCGGCGAGCTGCTGCGCCGCGGTCTGTACCAGGTTGATGACGCCCGCCTTCGACGCGGAATATTGCGCCGGTCCCGCGCCCGATCGCAGGCCGGCGACGCTCGCGGTGCACACGATCGCCCCGCCGCCACGCTCCGCAATCGCCGGCGCTGCAAGCTTCACCGCCAGGAACGGCCCGATCACATTGACGCGCAGCACATCCATCCAGTCTTCGGCACTGGCATCGAAGAAACCACCGCGCGGGCCCCCGGTGATCCCCGCATTGGCGTAAAATATGTCCAGCCCGCCAAAATCGTCCTTCGCGCGGGCGATGGCGATACCGATGTCGTCCTCCGACGCCGCATCGCCCGTCACGGCCACGGCCTGCCCGCCATCGCTGCGAATCGTATCGACGGTCGCGGCGACGTCCTCGGTCCGGTCGAAGGCGACGATCGATGCGCCCTCGCGCGCGAACAGGATCGCGCTGGCCCGGCCGATGCCCGATGCCGCGCCGGTGACGATGGCGACCTTGCCGGAGAGACGCGCGCTCATATCGTGATGCCGCCGTCGACGACCATCATCTGCCCCGTCATCCACGCGCCCGCCTGCGACGAAAGGTAGATCGCCGCGCCCGCAATATCGCGCGGATCGCCGAGCCGGCGCATGGGCGTGCGGGCGGCGGTTGCGTCGTGCACCTCTTCATCCTCCCACAGGGCGCGGGCGAAATCGGTCTTCACCACGCCGGGCGCGATCGCGTTGACCCGGACGTTATGCTTGCCGTTTTCCACCGCGTAATTGCGGACGAGCTGAAAATCCGCGGCCTTCGACACGTTATAGGCGCCGATGGTGTCCGACCCGCGCAGGCCCCCGATGCTCGACACGATGACGATGGCGCCGTCCTTCTTCGCGCGCATGTCGGGGAGCGCCATCTGGCACAGCCAGTGGTTCGACAGCACGTTATTGTCGAGGATCTTGCGGAACTGGTCATCCTCGATCCCGTCCATCGACCCGTAATAGGGATTGCTCGCCGCGTTGCAGACCATGATGTCGACCGGGCCGAGATCGCTGCGCACCTTGTGCATCATGGCTTGCAACGCATCCTTGGACGAGATGCTCGCCGCGATGGGAATTGCGGTGCCCTTGCCGTGGCGTTCGTCGATTTCGCGGGCGACATCCTCGCACGCGTCCTGCTTGCGGCTGCTGATGACGACTTTTGCGCCATGGGCGGCCATCTCCTCGGCGATGGCGCGACCGATCCCGCGCGAGGATCCGGTAACGACGGCGATTTTTCCGGTGAGATCGAATAGGGACATGGGGTAAACTCCTGGCGAATAGGGAAAAAAGGGCGTCAGCCGCGGGCGCCGGCGGCCTGCGCGAAACGCCACGCCTGCTGCGCGAGCGGAACGAGCCGGGCCACGGTCCGCTCGGCCTCGGCGCTGGAGGCATTGCCGTCGATCATGCGCTTCTTGATACCCTGCACGATGCCGACGAGGCGGAACAGATTATACGCGAAATACCAGTTGAGATCGGGCACGTCGGTCATGCCCGTCCGCTCGCAATAGATCCGCGTTGCCGTATCGAGCGAGGGAATGCCCAGCGCGTCGAGATCGAGCCCGCCAAGCTGCGCCCCGCGGTCCCCGTGCGGCATCGCCCAGTTCATCGCGAGATAGGCAAAATCGGCCAGCGGATCGCCCAGCGTCGACAATTCCCAGTCGAGCATGGCGCGGACCGTGGCGCTGTCGGGTGCATAGATCAGGTTGTCGATGCGGTAATCGCCGTGGATGATCGCGGTGCGCCCCTGCGGCGGAAGCGTGGCCGGCAACCATTCGATCAGCTGCTCGACCTCCGCAATCTCGTCCGTCTGGGAGGCGCGATATTGCTTGGTCCAGCGGCGCACCTGCCGTTCGAAATAATTGCCGGGCGCCCCGTAATCGCCCAGCCCCACCGCAACCGGATCGACATTGTGCAGCGTGGCGAGCGCCTCGATCATGCTGCGGTAGATCGGCCCTCGTTCCTGCGGCGTGCAATCGGGCAGGTCGCCGCGCCAGAACGTGCGCCCCTCCACCATGTCCATGACATAGAACGCCGAACCGATGACATCGTCGTCCTCGCACAGCGCATAGGGTTTCGCGACCGGCACGTCGGTGGGATAAAGCGCGCCGATCAACCGGTATTCCCGCTCCACCGCATGGGCGGACGGCAGCAGCGGGCCGAACGGCTTGCGGCGCAGCACGTAGCGGCGTTCCGGCGTGTCGAGGCGATAGGTCGGGTTCGATTGCCCGCCGGCGAATTTCGTGATCGAGGAAAGCTGCGAAAAGCCGGCGACATGCGTCTTCAGCCAGGATTGCAGCCGCGCCTGGTCGAGTTCGGCACCGCGGCCCGCGTCCGCGCCCGTATCGCCGCCGTTGTCTGGCCCGTCGTCCGTCATGGTCAAAACCGTCCCATCCTCTGTCCCGTCTTAATCTGTTTGGGGATACTCTATGTTCAAATCGGGCACGGACGCAACCCGGTACGCGCGATTATGGTCCGCCGCATCGGGCGCGAAGGGGCGATATGTTCTGCGTACACCGTCATCGGCCGTGGCTGACCTGCGGATTGTACCGAATATTCGAAAAGGGGTTGTCGGGGTGGGCGATACTCCCTTATCCCTGTGCGCGGAATCACCGGGGGACGACTTATGGCCATCGATGCGGACACGATCATCGCCGATCTGGTGGGGCAACGCTACCTGTCCGACTGGCTCACTGTGGATCAGCCGATGATCGACCGGTTCGCCGATGCTACCGGCGATCATCAATTCATCCATGTCGATCCGGAGCGCGCCGCGAAGACCCCGTTCGGCGGGACCATCGCGCACGGGTTCCTGCTCCTGTCCTTATTGCCCCGGTTGCAGGGGATGGCGGACCGGCCGGAGGTTCCGGGGCTTGTCATGGGGATCAATTACGGCACCGACCGCATCCGTTTCGTGCGCCCGGTGCTTGCGGGAAGCGACGTGCGCGCCGCGTTCCATGTTGCCGAGGTCACGCAAAAGGCACCCGACAGGTTTCAGCAGACCATCGATGTCGAACTGCACACCCGCGGGCAGGATGGGCCAGCCTTGATCGCGCGCTGGCTCGGGCAATTCGTGGTGAGGGGGTGAGCGGCGGCGCGCACATGCTGCGCGACCGGCGCGTGCCATTGGAGGGCGCGCGCAATTTCCGCGATTTCGGCGGTTATACCGGCGCGGGCGGGCGGCGTGTGCGGCGCGGCATGCTTTATCGCGCGAACCGTTTGTCGAAACTGACGCCCGGCGACATCGCCATGCTCGACACGCTCGCCATCGGGACGGTCTTCGACCTGCGCGCCCGGCGGGAGCGGGAAGCGGACGTCACCGTGTGGACCCCGCCAGCATTGCAGACCCATCATTTTCGCCCCGGACACAAGCGCCGTTTGATCGACATGGCGATGGACTATCCCGCGACGCGCGAGGGTGCGGCGGCCCTGATGCACGATTTCTATGCCGAGATGCCCTTTACCATGGCGCATGTCTTCGGCGAGATTCTCGCCCGCATTGCCGATGGCGCGGTGCCGTGCGTGATCCATTGTTCGGCGGGCAAGGACAGGACCGGCATGGCGGCGGCGCTGATCCTCGCGGCGCTGGGCGTGTCGCGGGACGATATCGTGGCGGATTACACGCTCACCGCGCTCGCGCGGCAGGACGTTTCGGATCAGGCCCGCGCGGTTCAGGGCAGCGGATCGCGCAGCGCATTCTACGAACGATTCGGCGCCGAGGCGGTGGCGGTCCTGATGGACGCGCATCCCGATTACATCGGTGCGGCATTCGACGCGATCACGGAAAAACACGGTTCGGTCGAGGGGTATCTCGACCATCTCGACGTCAACGAAAACATGCGGGACCGGCTGCGTGCCGCCCTGCTGATACAAGGAGAGGACACGCCATGAAAGCATTACTGTCGACCGCGGTGGGCGGGCCCGAAACGCTGGAGCTGAAGGATATTGCTGCGCCCGAACCGGGCGAGGGGCAGCTTGCCGTCAGGGTCCTGGCCTGCGCGATCAATTACCCCGACGTGCTCATCATCGAGGACAAGTACCAGTTCAAGCCCGAACGCCCCTTCGCGCCGGGCAGCGAGATCTGCGGCGAGGTGACGGCCATCGGCGCGGGGGTAGAGGGGTGGAGTGTCGGCGACCGGCTGATCTCGGTCACCGGGCATGGCGGGCTGGCGGAGCAGATGGTGCTCGACGCGGCAAAGGCGTTTCGCCTGCCCGGCGGGCGCGACCCGGCGGAAGGCGCGGCCTTGCTCATGACCTATGCGACCACGATCCACGCGCTGATCGACCGCGGAGAGTTGCAGGAGGGGGAAACGCTCCTCGTGCTCGGCGCGGCGGGCGGGGTCGGGCTGGCCGCCGTCGAAATCGGCAAGGCGCTGGGCGCACGGGTCGTGGCCGCCGTCTCGACCGAGGAGAAGGCACAGGCCGCGCGCGATGCGGGTGCCGACGATGTCGTGCTCTACGGCCGCGCACCGTTCGACAAGGCGGAATCGAAGGCGCTCGCCGACAAATTCAAGGCCGCCGTGGGCAAGGGCGGCGCCGATGTGATCTACGATCCGGCGGGCGGCGATTATTGCGAGCCGGCGCTGCGCTCCATCGCGTGGGAGGGGCGCTATCTCGTGGTCGGCTTCCCGGCGGGCATTCCGAAACTGCCGCTCAACCTGACCCTGCTCAAAAGCTGCGATGTGCGCGGCGTGTTCTGGGGCGCCTTTGCGCAGCGTGCGCCGGACCGGAACCGGGCCCACGTCGAACAGCTTTTCGCATGGTGGGAGGAGGGCAAGATATCGCCCCGGATCGACCGGACCTGGCCGTTGAAAGAGGGCGGCGATGCGATCCGTTGGCTCTCCGATCGCAAGGCGGTGGGCAAGGTGATCGTCACGCCGGGCTGAACGCATTTCGGCATCCCGGCACAGGAAAATGGCGGCCCCTTTCGGGACCGCCATTTTTGTTGTGCCTTCCGGACGGGTTCAGGCGACGGCCTGCAACGGCTGAGAGGAATAGTTCATCATCGCATAGTAATTGGTGCGATAGAACATGTCCTTTTCGGTTTCATTGAGATCGTCCATCGTCGCTTCGAACAGGCCGACGGGATCCTTCGTCCCTTCGGGATGCGGGAAATCGCTGGAGAACATGAAGAGTTCCGGCCCGGCCTCGCGGATCATGGCGCCGACGTCTTCCTTGGGGAAGGGCGTGAATTTCACCGCGCGGCGGATATAGTCCGACGGCTTCATGGCGAGCGCTTTCAGATACTGATCCGTCTTGCCGAATGCGCGATAGGCGTAGTCGAGCCGGCGCAGGAAATCGGGCACCCATCCCGCCCCGCTTTCGATGACGCCGCCGCGAAGGTCGGGAAACCGGTCGAACACCCCGTCATAGACCATCGCGGTCAGGAATTCCTGCGGCGCAAAACACAGCGAGGTGAAATCGGCAAAGCGCAGGTTCTCGCCCCCGCCATGAATGTCGGGCGACCGTTCGCGACCATTGTTGTGATAGCCCTTGGGCTGCGTGATGGTGCCGGTGCCGATATGCACCATGAACGGGATGCTGCGATCCGACAGCATCTGCCAGAACGCATCGTGGTCGGGATGGCCGGGCGATTTGTCGCCGCACGGCATCGGCGCCACGCCCACTGCGCCGGCGCCGGCGTCGATCGCGCGCTTCGCCTCGGCAAAGGCCATGTCCGCATCGTCGAGCGGGACATAGGCCACGTTCACGAGCCGCTTGTCCCCGTCGCAGAATTTCTGCTGCGCCATGTTGGCCGCCTTCACGAGCGCATATTTGTCGCGCAGGTTTTCGGCCCGGCCCATCGCGGCGAGGCTGGCGGTGGTAAAGACGAGCTGGCTCACGAAACCATATTTGTCGAGTATGCGCGTGCGTTCGGACGTGTCGAACGCCCCGAACGCGAGCCAGCCCTTGTCCCCGCCGATGGGGTCGGCGGCGGCGGCGGCATCCGCCTCCGGATCGTGGGCGCGGCTCTTCGCCTTTTCAATAAGGCTGACCACGCGGCCCGAGGTGTCCGCCTTGTAGAGATCGCCGTATTTGTCGCGCAGATCCTCGTCGAGAAATTCGTAGATCCAGTCCGCGGTTTCCATCGTGTGGCTGTCGGCGTCGTTGATGACGCGCCCGTATTCGTAATTCATCGTATCGCTCTCCTTGCATCCTGCCTGCCGTTCCATCGCCGGTTTGCGTCATCCGCCGGGCCATGGAGCACGCCGCGATTATGATGCACTATTAGAGTGCGAGTCAAGACACACTCGACGTGAATGGAGGATTTGCGTGTCCAGGGCGTATGTTTCCCAGGCTTTATGGAATTTGGATCAGGTCATTGCCCGGCCATGTCGGTGCCCGCGGAAGGTGCGGGAAACTGGCGCTTTTCCAGAGCTTGGGTAAAGGAGGGAAAGCCCCGCGCCCATCCGGCCGCGAAGGACAAAAGGACACGAGGATTGGCCGAGCACGAGAGTTCCGCAAGCCAGGCCGACCGGCGCGCCCAGATCGTCGCCGCCGCCCGTGCGCAGATCGCGCAGAGCGGCACGCTGCAGCTCGGCATCGCGCCACTGACCGAATCGCTGGGGATCAGCACGTCGCTGTTCTGGACCTATTTCGCGAATGGCGATGCGCTGGTGGCGGCAGTGTTCGGCGAGTTGATCGACGAATTGCACGCGGCCGGCCTTGCCCGTGCGGCGCGGGATGGCGATGCCGGCGATCGGTTGCTGCGTTGCGCGCGGATCTATCTGAAGTTCCTGTCCGGCGGCGGCTTGCCACTGACCTATTTCGTGCAAGGGGATGCGCTGGCCCATCTGGGCAGCCATGTGTCGGACCGGTTGCGCGCCGATCTGCGGCAATTGCTGCGCGCGCTGCGCCGGGATTTCAGCCTTTCGGTGCGCGAGGGGTTTGCATGGATCGAAATGCTCGCCGCCATTCCGGAGGAGCTGGGCCGGATGGTCGGCGCCGATGCCCTCACCCCCGACATGGCGGGCGAGATTTGCGACACGTTGATCGGCGCGGCGATCGACGCGGTTCGCCCTATTGCGCGGTCCCGTCCGCCCGCGTGAGAGCCGCGACCGCGCGGGTGCCCGCGATGACCGTCGCGAGGCAGAGCCGCGCCACGTCCCAGGAATCGTGCCGGTTCGCCGCGACCATGCCGCCCGCGCGCATGCACACCTGCGTCAGCGCCGCATTGGTCGCCTGCGCCCGCGCGTCGGGTGCCGTGCCGTCCGCGTGGATCGCGGCCAGGATCTGGCTGCGCGCGCGGGCGCTGGCGATGGCGCGTTCGTCGCGCAGCCCTTCGCGCACCTCCGGCAATTGCATCAAGGATTGCAGCAAAGGCCCGCGCAACGCCGCCTCGTGCAGATAGCCGGTAATCGACAGGACGAGCCGTTCGCGCGGATCATGGCCGCGCGGCTGGCGCGAGGGGCGCCCCGGCCCGCCCCGCCGCAATTCGCGATAGGCCAGCGCCATCAGCAATTCGCGCCGCCCGGCATAGCAATTATGGGCCTGCGCCTCGCTGATCCCCGCATCGCGGGCCACCTGGCGCAGCGAGATTTCGCGCGGGCCGCGCGTCCGCGCGATCTCCGCCGCGATGTCGAGCAGATGTTCGCGCCGGCGCGCAATGGGCATGCGCGTGCGTTTCGGCGCGGCATCCCCGCCGCCCGTTGCCACGCTGGGAAGCGGCGGCTTCTCGACCGTGTCGCGCCCCTTCGCGGACCAGAACGCGCGCGGCGGGCGCGGCACGTCCATCCGGTCGCAAAGCCGGGCGAAACCGGTGGGCGACATCCCGATCCGCGCCGCCGCCTGCGCAAGCGGCGCCTCCCACGCCAGCGCGTAAAGCTCCTCCCGCGAGGGGCGGGCGGCGGCGGATGTCACGTCGGTGTCACGGGCCTGGCTCATGGTGGTGCCGATTATGGGCGCATTCGCCGTCTTTGCCAAATCGGATCATCCGTTTTGACGGGAGCTTTCGCGGCGCTGTCCCGTTATGGTTTCGTCTCGCCCGCCCGTCCCCGAACAAGTCCGAGAGAGCATCATGACCGATCCGAGCCGCAGCGCGACCATTTGGGGCGGGGGCATGTCCGCGCGGATCGATGCCGATGGCGCACAGCTCATGACGCTCGACGACGATGCGGCGGGGCCGCTGCTCTGGGATGGCGATCCGCAATTCTGGACCGGGCGCTCGCCGATCCTCTTTCCCGTCATTGGCTGTGTGGCCGGGAATGCCTACCGGCTCGACGGGCGCGAATATCCGATGACGAAGCATGGGTTCGCGCGCGACAATCGCTTCGCCCTCGACATGGTCGCGGCGGACCGTGCCCGTTTCACCCTCACCGAAAATGCGCGGCCCGGCGCCGACTATCCGTTCGCGTTCGCGCTTTCCCTGACCTATGCGCTGGACGAGGGCGGGCTTTCGATGACGGCGCACATCGCCAATCGCGGCGATCGGCCCATGCCGGCGAGTTTCGGCTTCCATCCCGCCCTGCGATGGCCGCTTCCCTATGGCGGGGAGCGCGAGGACCATGCCGTGGTGTTCGCCGATGCAGAGCCTGAACCGATCCGCAGGCTGAATCCCGATGGCCTGCTTCGGGATGAACGCATTGCGACGCCGGTGGACGGCGACACGTTGATCCCCCGCGACGCGATGTTTGCAGAGGATGCGCTGATCTTCGATGCATTGCGGAGCCGGCGCGTGCTGTTCGGCGTGCCGGGGCGGACGCGGCTGGAGGTTGGCTTCGACGATTTTTCGGTGCTCGGCATCTGGACCAAACCGGGGGCGCCGTTCCTGTGCATCGAACCGTGGCAGGGCATCGCCGATCCGGTCGGCTTCGACGGCGACATTTTTGCAAAGCCCGGCATCATGGCCATCGCGCCCGATGACACCCGCACGCTCACCATGACCATCAGGAAACGACCCGTATGACCGATCTTTCGCAATCCATCGCCATCGTGACCGGCGGCGCATCGGGCATCGGGCGCGCCTGCGTAATGGCGCTCAACGAATCCGGTGCGCGCATCGTCTTCACCTATCATTCGGAGGAGGACACCGCGCAGGACATCGCGGCCAAAACCGGCGCCATCCCGGTGCAGACCGACGTCGGCGACGAGGATGCGGTCGCATCGCTCTTCGCCCGGTGCGAGGAGGAATTCGGCACGCCGACCCTGCTCGTCAATTCGGCGGGGCTGAACATGAGCGGGACCTGCCTCGTCGACATGGAGCTTGCGCATTTCGACAAGGTGGTGCGCACCGATCTTTATGGCCCGTTCCTCACCTGCCGCGCCTTTGCCCGCGCGGCGAAGGGGGGCGGGCGCATCGTCAATATCTCCTCCATTCACGAGGATGCACCGCGGGCGGGCGCGGTCGATTACGACGCGGCGAAGGGCGGGCTGGCGCAATTGACCGCGACGCTCGCGCTCGAACTCGCGCCGCGGCGCATCGCGGTGAACGGGGTCGCGCCCGGCATGATCCTGACGCCGATGAACGCGGAGGCGATGGATGACGAAGAGGTCCGCCGCAAGGCCGAGGCGAACATCCCGTGGGGCCGCGCCGGCACGCCTGAGGAGGTGGCCGCCCTGGTCGTGTTCCTGCTATCCCCCGCGGCGGATTACATCACCGGCGCGACCGTCACCATCGACGGCGCGTTGTCACAGGTGGTCGCGCCCGGCGCCTGAATGCGGGCGGTGAACGCGGGGGTTCAGCCGTTCGTTTCGGCGTCGGTGCGCTTCACCGTCTTGTGCTCATCCTCGATCAGCCCGCGTTTCCAGTAGCTGGAGAGATAGAGCCGGTCGGGGGCGAGGGCGCGTTCCTTGCGCAGATATTCGCGCAGACCCTTCATGCTCTCGAACTCGCACGCGGCCCAGGCATAGGACAGGTCGTCCGGAAACGGCGCGCCGCGCACCGCGTCGATCAGCATCGCGGGATTTTCGCCCAGATCGGGATCCACGAGCCAGTGGATCGCGACCCCCTCGGGCGCCGCGATCTGCTGCCGGTCGGCTTCGTCCCGGATGGCGATGAATGCCGTCCCGGTCGCATCGCGGCGCGCCCGCTCCAGATTGACGGCAATCGCGGGCAGGGCGGTCATGTCCCCCGCGATGAGGAACGGCCCGGCCGTATCGGGAAGCGGTTTCGCAGCGCCCGGCCCGCCGACTTGGATCGTGTCGCCCACCGCCGCCGTCATGGCCCAGCGCGTCGCCGGCCCGCTCTCCGCATCCTCGCCATGCAGAGCGAAATCGATGTCGAGCCTGTTGGCATGGTGGTGCCGGATGGTGTAGGTGCGCACGCGCCGCGCGTCCCCTTCCTCGATCATCAGCTTGACATAGCCGCCGTCCTGTTCGGCGGGAAACCCCTCCATCCCGGCGCCGCCGACGGTGACGCGATGCATGTTCGGGGTCAGGCGGCGGCTGTCCATCACGGTCAGCAGGCGGGGTTCGGGGCGGGCCATGGGCGGTTCCTTGTCTTCGCTATGTGCGGCGTCATGCAGAAGGGGCCGCCGGGACGCAATGCCGCGCCGCGTATCATTGCGTCGCAGCATCCTCCCGCCCGCCCGGCGTGCCCACCGCGGCCTGGAACGCGACATGCGCATTGGCGAGCGCGGCTTCACTGTCGATGAGCGACTGGCGGCTGGCGATGAGCTGGCGCTGCGCGTCGAGCACGTCGAACAGCGAGGTCAGCCCTTCGCGATAGAGCGCGTTCGACTGGCCGAGCGCGGTCTCGCTCTGCTCGATCGCCTCGCTCAGCGCGTCGATCCGCTGCCCATAGGCGTCGATGGCGACCAGCGCGTTTTCCACCTCGCGCAGCGCATCGAGGAAGGTCGCGCGATATTCGGCAAGCGTTGCATCCGCCTCTGCCTCCGCCGCCGCGACTTCGGCCCGGCGGCGCCCCCCGTCGAAGATCGGCACGTCGAGCGCGGCGCCCAGGCCCAGAAGGAAATTCCCGAACAGCCCGCCCAGCGTCCCGTCACCGAGCACCAGATTGCCCGGAATGGTCAGCGAGGGGCGCAGGTCCGCACGCTCGATCCCGATATCCGCCGCCGCCCGCACGAGCCTTGCCTCCGCCGCGAGAATGTCGGCGCGTCGGCGCAGCAGATCCGCCGGCACGCCCGCATCGGGTCCGCGCGTGAATACCGGGATCCCGGCGGACAGCGACGGCGGCGCAAAGGCACCCGGCGCCTCGGCGAGCAGCACGGCCAGCGTGTTGGCGGCATCGGCCCGCGATATGGCGATGAGCCCGCGCCGCGCCTGCGTCTGGGCAAGGTCCGCCGCGGCGCGACGCACGTCGAGATTGGCGGCAAGCCCCGCCTCGTACCGCAGCGTCACGATGCGCAGCGTCTGCTCCTGCAGGCCGGTCGACTGGTCGAGCAGTTCGAGCTGCGCCCCGGTGCGGCGATATTCGATATACTGGCTGGCGATGGCGGCAGCGACGAGGCGGCGCCGGTCGGCGAGGACATAATCGGCCTCGGCGTAATCGGCGGCGGCGGCGCGGATTTCGGCGGCCAGCCTGCCGTTTATGTCGGGATTGAACGCCGCCAGCAGCCCGGCCGCGCCATCCACCGTGCTGTCGCCCGAAAGCGACACGCCCGCCTCCGCCGTGCCGTCGAGCCGGGGCAGGCGATCGGCCCGTTCCGCACGCAGCAGCGCGGCCGCGGCGGCCAGCCGGTCGCCCGCCGCGTCAATGTCGAGATTGGCGGCCAGCCCCCTCTCGATCAGCGCGGCCAGCACCGGATCGTCGAAGCCCTGCCACCATTCTTGCCCCAGGCCGGATGGCGGCAGGTCGCCCGCATATTCGGGCGGGGCGGAGACGACCGGGGGCGGCACGACGACCGGCGCGGTGGCACAGGCGCACAGGGCGAGCGCCGCGACGTACGGCGGGATGTGGCGCAATATCATGCCGGCGCGCCTATCGCATCGGTATCGCTGGCCTCGATCTCCTCGCGCAGGCGGTTCGCCTCCACATTGCGCGGCGTCTCGAACCGGGCGAGGGCGAGATAGATCACCGGCGTCAGGAACAGCGTGAAGATCCCCGCCAGCCCCAGTCCGCCGAAAATCACCCAGCCGATCGATTGCCGCGCCTCCGCGCCCGCCCCGCTCGCGAGGATGAGCGGCACCGCGCCCAGCACGGTGGAGATCAGCGTCATGGCAATCGGGCGCAGGCGGATCGCGGCGGCTTCCTCCACCGCTTCGCGCACGTCGCGGCCCTCCTGCCGCAGCTGGTCGGCGAATTCCACGATCAGGATGCCGTTCTTCGCCATGAGCCCGATGAGCATGACCAGCCCGATCTGCGAATAGATGTTGAGCGATATGCCCGACAGGAACAGTGCGAACACCGCCGCCGCCAGCGCGAACGGCACGGTCAGCACGACGACCAGCGCGCTGGTCAGGCTTTCGAATTGCGCGATGAGCACGAGGAATACGATGACGAGCGCGAAGCCATAGGTCAGCAAAAGGTCGTTCGACGTTTCATCGAGGCTCTCCGCCTCCCCCTGCAGCAGCATGTCGATGCCGGGCGCCACCGTTTCGTCTGCGAGCCGCTCGATTTCATCCACCGCGTCGCGCAGCGGGGTGCCCGGCGCGATGTCGGCGCCGATCTCGATCGCGCGGCGCTGTTCCGTGCGGTCGAGTTCCGCCGCGATGCCCTGCTCGTCGAACCGCGTCACGCTGGAGAGCGGGATGAGCGCGTCGCCCGTGCCGCGCACGTAGATATTGGAAAGGTCGGACGGCCCGCTCACGCTGACCGCCGGGGTGGTGAGGAACACGGGCACGGCCTGGTCCCCGACGTTGAGATCGACGAGATCGTCGCCGCCCACCATCGCGCGCAGGGCCTGCGATATATCGTCGAGCGCCACGCCGAGATCGGCGGCGCGTTGCCGGTCGATGCGGATCGACAATTGCGGCTGCGTCGGTTGGTAAGAGACGTCGGCATTGGACAGGATCTCCGATTGCGTGTCGATCGCGGCGGCCAGCGCCTGCGCCGATTCGTAGATGTCGGGATATTCCGCACCGGTCAGCGCCACCTCGATCCCGTCGTCCCCGCCGCCGAAGCTCAGCGTGCCGCGACCCCGCGCACTGGCCCGCGAACCGGGAATATCCTCCAGCGGTTCATTGAGCGCCTCGACGATCGCGGTCTGGCTGCGGTCCCGCGCGTCCCAGTCGGCAAGCTGTGCCGTGACGCGAATGCGGTTGGGGTCCCACTGGCCGACGACGGAAAACGTGCTCCTGATCTCGCCGCTTTCGAGATAGGGGGCGAGCACCTGCTCGATCTCGTCCATTTCGCGGTCCATGAAATCGATACCGACCCCGTCCGGCCCGCTGGCATCGACGGTGATGACGCCGCGATCCTCGTCCGGGACCAGCTCGTTTTCAAGCTGCGTATAGAGCAGCCCCGCCGCGACGGCGAGCACGACCGACACGATGCCGACGAGCCGGGGCCGGTCGAGGCACCGCTTCAACCCGCTCTCATACCGATGCGTCACCGCGGTGCCCCAGCGCGACAGCCGGCCCGGCGCCTCGTCCCCGCTCGTCAGGTCGAACCGCGAGGCCAGCGCGGGCACGAGGCTCAACGCGACGAAGCTCGATATGATGACCGCGACCGCCAGCACGAAGCCGAATTCGCGAAACAGCCGCCCGGCCTCCGACGGCAGGAAGCTGATCGGCACGAACACCGATACCAGCACGGCGGTGGTGGCGATCACGGCAAAGAACACCTGCCGCGTGCCGACGACGGCGGCCGCACGACGCCCCATGCCAGCATTCTGCAACCGCTGCGCATTTTCGAGGACCACGATCGCATCGTCCACGATGAGCCCCGTCGCCAGCACCAGCGCCAGCAGGGTCAGCAGATTGACCGAGAACCCCATCATCCAGATGCCCGCGATCACGCCGACCAGCGCGACGGGAATGGTGGCACTCGGCACGATGGTGGGCCGCCAGGCGCGAAAGAACAGCAGCATCGTGCCGATCACCACCGCGATCGTGAAGGCGAGCGTGATCAATACCTCGCGCACCGAGATGCGGATGAATTCGGCATCGTCGGACACGACCTCGATCCGGATGTCGTCGAACCGTTCGTTGAGCGTGTCGACCCCGTCGCGGATCGAATCCGAAATCTGGATCGTGTTCGAACTCGCCTGCCGCACCACACCCAGCCCGATGATCGGCCGCCCGTCCATCCGCACGAAATTCGTCGCATTGGCAGGCGCGAACCCCGCATCGGCCACGTCGCCGACCCGGATATTGCCCGCGATCACGACATTCTCGATCCGTGCGGGCGAGGTGGCGCTGGCCTCCGCCCGCACGATCAGCTCCTGCGCATCGGAACGGAACGAGCCGACCGGCACGTCATAGGGCGCGGTGCGCAGCGCATCGGCGACATCGACGATGGTAAGGCCGAACCGGTTCAGCCGCGCCGGGTCCACCGACACGCGCATCTGCCGCGGGCGGGTGCCGAATTCCTCGATGCTGGCCACGCCTTCTGCGGTGAGCAGTTCGGGCACGATGTCGTTCTCGACGATCTGCGTCAGCTGCGCCTGATCGTAGCGGGTGGATTGCACCGCCAGCGTCATGATCGGCTGCGCGTCCTGATCCGCCTTCACGATGCGGACCTGTTCGACGCGTTCGGGCAATTCGCGGGTGACGCGGGCGACCGCCTCGCGCACGTCGCTGGCTGCGGTGTCGAGATCGACGCCGGGGTTGAACTCGGCCCTGATGAACGAATTGTTCTCCTCGCTCGACGCGCTGATCTGCCGCACGCCGGACACGCGCGCGACCGCATCCTCAAGCACGCTCGTCACCTCGGCATCCATGGTTTCGGGCGCGCCGCCGGGCAGGGTCGCGCTCACCGACACGATGGGCCGGTCGACGTCGGGAAGCTCGCGCACCTCCACGCCGAGCAGGGCCGCGATCCCCGCGATCACGATGAGGAGGTTGAGCACACCGATGAGCAGCGGCCGCCGGACCGCGAGCATGGGAAGGCCGGACTTATTCTCCATCGCGGCCTGTGTCATCGCCGCCTGTGTCATCGCCGCGCGACAAGGTGACATCCTGCCGGGCGGGGCCGCGCGGCTGCACGAGGCGGATGTCCTGACCATCGCGGATCTTCTGCACCCCTTCGACGATCACGCGATCATCGCGCGACAATGGCGCATCGACAAAGACCATGCCGTCGCGCCGCGCGGTGATGGTGACGGGCACGCGCACCGCCTTGCCCCCGCGCACGACGAAGAGATGCGATCCCTCTCCGCCCCAGACGATCGCCTGTTCGGGCACCGCCGGGCGCGCCTCGCCATTGCGGGTGAAATTGACACGGAAACTCATGCCCGGACGCAGGCGGTCGCCATCGTTGGGGATCGCGGCGCGGACGATGAAATCGCGGCTGTCGGCGGAAATGCGGCTGTCGGTGGCGATGACGCGCGCATCGATGGTGCGGTCGGGGTCGGAAAAGGGCGTGACCTGGATCACCTGACCGGGTTGCAGCGCGCTGAAAATCGCCTCGGGCGCGGGGAAATCGACGTAGAGCGTGCCTCGGCGGTCGATGCGCGTGATCGGCGTGCTGTCGTTGACGCGGTCGCCGCGGTCCACTTCGGTAAGCCCGACATGGCCCGAAAACGGCGCCCGCACCGTCCGGTCATAGAGCGCGGTCTGCGCCTGTTCGAGTGCGACGCGGGCCGATGCGAGGGCGGTTTCGCCGGTCTCGATCTGGCTTTCGGAAAGCGCGCCCGTATCCTCGATCCGGCGATAGCGGGCGAGCAGCTGGTCCGCCTCCCGCACATCGACGCGCGCGGCCTCCACCGCGAGCCGCTCGGCCCGCGAATCGAGGCGGAGGAGCGGCGCGCCCTCGCGCACGTAATCGCCGGCGGAAAACAGCACCTCGGTCACGCGGCCCTGCGTTTCGGGGAAGATTTCGGCGGATGTGGCCGCGCGGGCCGACCCGATCGCCTCGATCTCCAGCGTTTGGGGGAGGGTGCGTATGGCCTGTGCGACGACGGCCACGGGCGCCCGCTCCTGCGCGGCTTCCTCCCCCGAACAGGCGGAGAGCATGACGAGCCATGCGATGCAGAGCAGCCGGAAGTGCGATGGGACCATGTGCGTAGCCCTAACGCCTTGTGGCGATAGGGCAAAGCGATTGTGTCGGGATTGCCGCCCGGTCCGCATGCAGAGTAAATCGTAATGCAAATCACTTGCAACAAGCACGGCAAATGGTAAGGACGCCGCCGCACGCCCAAGAACCGGAGACTTTCGCAAATGACCGCCGTGACCCCGTTCCTCCTCGCCACCGCCGCGGCGTCTGCTGCCAGCGGCGCCGCCACCGGGGCCGCCGATGATTTTCAGCCGCGCGACGAGATCGTGGTGACCGGCGTGCGCTCCGAAGGGAGCGACGATTACGCGGTCAAGGAGCAGCGCACCGCGACCCGCCTCCCGCTGAGCCAGAAGGAAACGCCGCAGTCGGTGAGTGTCGTGACCCGCGCGCAGATCGAGGATTTTCAGCTCAACGACGTCAACCAGCTGCTGACCACCGTGCCCGGCGTCAGCGTGCTCGCCGCCGAGACGGACCGCGTCTACTACTCCGCGCGCGGTTTCGATATTCAAACGTTTCAGATCGACGGCGTGGGCCTGCCCTTTGCCTTCGGCATTCAGACAGGTTCGATCGACACGGCGATCTACGACCGGGTGGAGGTCGTGCGCGGCGCGACCGGGCTTTTGTCGCCGACGGGCAATCCCTCCGCGCTGATCAATTTCGTGCGCAAGCGGCCCTACCGCGATTTTCAGGCGGGGGTGAGCGGGCAATACGGCTCCTTCGATCACAAGCGCATCGACGCCGATGTCAGCGTTCCGCTCACCAATGATGGCAGCGTGCGGTTCCGCGGCGTGGGCGCGTGGCTCGATACCGGGAGCCATCTCGACCGGTACGAACTCGAACGCTGGACCGGATATGGCATCGTGGAGGCCGATCTCGGCCCCGATACGGTGGTGAGCGGCGGCTACGCGCATCAGGACCATCAAAGCCGGGGCGCGCAATGGGGCGCGATCCCGCTCACCTATACCGACGGCACGCGCATCGCGTTCGACCGGTCGGCGAATACCGGGCCGGAATGGTCGGGCTGGGGCGTGATCGACCGGCAGATCTTCGGCGACATCACCCATGATTTCAACGAGGACTGGTTCGTGCGCGGGACGATCATGCGCCGCGCGGCGAGCGAGGCGGACGAGATCTTCTACGTCTATGGCACGCCCGATCGCGACACCGGGCTCGGCATTTTCAGCTATCCGGGCAAATTCGGGGGGGAGACGCGCAACATAACCGTCGACGCGCATGTCGGCGGCAAGGTTTCGGTCGCCGGGCGCGAGCACGAGGTCATGTTCGGCGGTGTACGCGGCACGCAGGATTACGTGCAGTCGTCGGCCTATGACAATGCCGCCCGCAACATTTCGATTCCGGTCGATCAACTGTTCGACGGCACGTTCCCCCGGCCCGACTTTCCCGAGTTGGAGGAAAGCCTGAACGTGGAATCGAAGCGGGAGAGCCTTTACGGTCTCGTCCGGCTCAACCCCGCCGATGCGTTCAAGCTCATGGTCGGCGGCAGCTACTCCCACGCGGAGAGCGAGGGCGTATCCTATGGCGCGCCGCAAAATTTCGACGAAAGCAAGCTGCTGCCCTTCGTCGGGGCGACCTTCGACCTGACGCCGACGATCTCCGCCTATGCAAGCTATACGACGATCTTCAATCCGCAGATCGAGTATTTCGACATCGACAATCGCCGGCTCGACCCGATCACCGGCGACAATATCGAGGCCGGGCTGAAAGGCGAATGGATGGGCGGCCGCCTGTTCGCGAGCGCGGCGATCTACCGCGCGAATCAGAACAACGTCGCCGAGGCCGCCGGGTTCGACGAGGCGCTCGGCCGGCAGATCTACAAGGGCGTCGATGCGAAATCCGAAGGGATCGAGGCGGAAATCGCCGGCTCGCCCATCGAAGGCCTGCAACTCACCGGCGGCATCAACGTGATGCGCGTGCGGGGCGAGGATGGCGAAGCTGTCCGCACCTTCGTTCCGCGCAACACGGTGCGGCTGAACGCGGTGTGGACGCCGCAGATGCTCGACGCGCTCAAACTCGGCGCATCGGTGCAGTATCAGAGCGATTTCTACTACGAACCGGGGCGGCAGTCTGTCACCACGGGCGAGGAGGTGCGGATCACGCAGGGCGGCTATGCGCTGGTGAACCTGATGGGGTCCTATGCGCTGACCGACAATATCGGGCTCGCCGTGAACGTCCGGAACGTGACGAACGCGAAATATCTGTCCTCGCTGACGTTCGATCAAAGCTATTACGGGGCGCCGCGTTCCGTGCTCGGCACGATCAGCTTCGGGTTCTGAGCCGTGATCGCGGCGCCTCTTCTCCTGATCCTCGTGGCCGTGGCGCTGGTGCGCGCGGGATGGGGCCGGGATCGCCGGTTGTCGCATGGCGGCTGGGCGCTGGGCGTGGGGGCGCTGATATGGTGTGCGCTGCTCGACGGGGCGTGGGGCGTCGCGGTGGGCGCGACGCTCGGCGTGGCGGCGGCGATGGCCATCGTGCTGTTCGTCGCGGCGACCGCCCCGGCCCGCCGGAGCCCGCAACGCGCCGGGGCGCCGCGGTCGGACAGGATGGCCACGCTTTCCACCCGTCCCGCCGACCTTGCACTGGGCCGGCGGCTCGCCGTTTTTGCCCTGACCGTGCCGGTGTCGTTCCTCGCCGCGCAATGGTTCGCATTTGCATGTAATGCCGCTATGAAGGGGGATGCCCCGCTCGAGGCGAATTCGGTCGCGACCATGTTCATGGTGCAGCCGCTCGTCTGGGCCGGATTGATGACGTGGCAATTGTGTCAGCGCGGCCCGGCGGAGATGATCCGCCCGCCGCTGCTGGTTGCGGCCATCGGCGCACTCATATGGATATTTGCATGACCACTGCCACCCGCGACAAAAGCCTCGTTCAACGCGCCCTGTCGGGGCATGCCGCGATCGGCCTCATCGCAGGGGCGCTGATCTATCTCATCGCGGTGACCGGCACGCTGGTCGTCGTGCTCGAACAATGGCAGCGCTGGGAACAGCCCGATATTGCCGAGAGCGCGGGCCTCACCCCGCAGGCGGCGCAGGCGTCGATCCCGAATGTCCGTGCGCAGGAGGCGGATATGACGCCGACCGCGCATCTCTATATCCGCATGCCGAACGCGGCGCTGCCCCGGCCCGTCGTCACCACCGACAACAAGGCGTGGTATATCGATGGCGAGGGGCGCATCGCCGGGCGCGAGGGACACAGCTGGACCGAGATGGTCGCCGCGCTGCATTACAACCTCACCCTGCCGGTCATCTGGGGCATGATCCTGGTCGGCGCGCTGGGCGTGGCGCTGGCGGCGTTGCTCGTCACGGGGGTCGTCGCCCATCCCAAGATCTTCAAGGATGCGTTCCGCCTGCGTGCCCGCGCCGAACCGCAACTGGCGCGGACCGACTGGCACAACCGGCTGGGCGTGTGGACGCTGCCCTTCACGCTGATGGTGACGCTCACCGGTGCGTTCATCGGGCTGAGCTATACGAGCGTCGGCACGCTGGCGCAGAGCTATACCGGCGGGGCGATGGACCCTGTTTACGCGACGATATTCGGGGCAGAGCCAGAACATGATCCCGCGCCCGCGCCGATGGCGAACATCGCCCGCGCGATGGAGACCGTCGCCGCCCGTTTCCCGGATGCAGAGCCGACCTATATCGTCGTGCACGATCCCATGACGCAGGGGCAGTTCGTGCAGGTCATCGCCGAACATCCGCGCCAGCTCATCTATGGCGAGGTGTACAGTTTCGACGGTGCGGGCAGCTATCTCGGCAAGGTCGGGCTGTCGGACGGTGCGCTCGGCCGGCAGGCGGCGGCGTCGACCTATAACCTGCATTTCGGCAATTATGCCGGACTCCCGGTGCAGCTGGCCTATATCGCTTTCGGCATCGCGCTTTGTGTCATCACCGCGACGGGCACGACGATGTGGCTGCGCAAGCGGCGGCGCAAGGGGCACGACATCGCGCGCATGGCGGCGGCATGGGCCATGACCGTGTGGGGCATTCCGCTGGTGCTGGTGCTGGTCGCGGCGCTGCGCTTTGCGGGCGGGCCTGACATGCCGGTGGTGGCGGCGTTCTGGGGCCTGCTCGGTGCCGGGCTGATCGCAGCAGCTGCGTGGCCGGCGCTGTTTTCGGATGCGGCGATGCGCCGCGTGCTCGGCATTGCGATGATCGCGGGCGCGCTGCTCCATCTCGTGTGGTTCGGCGGCGGCGCGCCCGGCGTGGTGGCGATGAACCTTGCGATCCTGGCGACTGGCGCCGTCATCTGGCGCCCGGGGCTGCGCACGGCCGGTGTGGCGGCGCCGCGAACGGGCCGGCCCGAAACCGCCTGACCCCGATCGGCTGGACCGGGATCAGGCGCGAGGGGTCAGGCGCGAGGGATCACGCAGGGTTGCGGGCGAACACGCCGAAGCCGCCGATGATCGCGTAGCAAACCGCCGGCAGTATCAGCGCATAGGACAGCCCCCCGGTGATGTCGGCCAGCGCGCCGGTCGCGAGCGGGATGATCGCCCCGCCGCAGATCGCCACGTTGATGATGCCCGACCCGTCCGCCGCGCGCGGGCCCAGCTTCTCGCACGCGAGCGAGAAGATCGTCGGGAACATGATTGAATTCATGAGCCCGACGGCGAGCAGGCTGTAACCGGCAAGCGAACCCTGCGAGAACAGGGACAGCGCGATGAGCAGGATCGCCCCCGTGGCATTGACGGCAAGGATCTTGCCCGGGCTGAACATGCGCAGCGCCCACGAGCCGATGAAACGCCCGACCATCGCCCCGCCCCAGTAGATTCCGATCATCCAGCCCACGGCGCTCTCGGGCTGTCCCAGCACGCGGTCGAGCGCGAGATAGTTGATGATGACCGACCCGATCGACACTTCCGCCCCGACATAGAGGAAGATGCACAAGGCGCCGAAGCCGAAACGCTTGCGCTTCAACAGGTCCAGCCCGGCGAGGCCGGAGGACGCCTCGTGTCGTTCCCCCTTCAACCGGTCGCGGAACAGCCACACGGCCAGCGCGACGATGCCGATCATCACCGCCAGCGCGAGATAGCCGTGCCAGATCGCCTCGCCCTCCGCCTGGCGATAGGCACGCAGCGCCTCGCCCGAAAGCGTGGCCGGATCGACCTCCGCCAGGCTGCCGAGGAGCACCGCCGCGCCCACGAGCGGGAAGACCGTCGTGCCGAGCGAATTGAACGCCTGCGCAAAGGTCAGCCGGCTATGCGCGGTCTTCTGCGGGCCGAGCAGGCTGATCAGCGGATTGGCCACGACCTGCACGATCACCACCCCGCTCGCCAATACGAACAGGGCGAGCAGGAACAGGCCGAAGGTTGCGCCCTGGCTCGCCGGGATGAACAGCAGGCAGCCCGCCATCATGGTGACAAGTCCAAAGGTCGCGCCGCGCATGTACCCAATGCGCTTGATCAGCTTCGAGCCCGGAATGCCGATGATCGCATAGGCGGCGAAGAAGCAGAACTGCACCAGCATCGCCTGCGTGTAATTGAGCGTGAACAGCTCCTTGAGCTTGGGAATGAGCACGTCGTTGAGCGACGTGATCCCGCCAAAGATCAGGAACAGCCCGAACATGAAATATTGCAGCCCCCCTGCATCCACCGGGCGGCCCGTGTCCTCGATCGGTTGCGGATCGGTGCTGCTCGATACGTCGGGGGCAAGTGCCATCAAAGCGTTCCTCGTCATGATATTCGGCCGCGAAGGCCCAAGCATGGCCGGGCTGGATTACAACGTCAAAAAGTGCAAGCGGTATCGGCGGCGATTTCGGCTCTTTCCACACGCGAAATGCGCATGGTGAATGCGCCTTGCGTGGCAAAGCCGATGCTTTTCGCCGCGGTGTCGAGACATTGCGCGGTCAGGATCATCTCGCGCCATCCCTTGCCCGCCGCGACGCGCAGGTGGTCGGTGATGTCGATCCGCTGCTCCCCGTTCAGGAGATGGACCGGTGCCGTCGGGGCATCCGTCACCTGATACGCGATGCGATAGGCGGCCGCCTCCGCCGGCTGTTCGAGGACGAGGCGCGATCCGGGGGCAAAGCGGATTTCGCGGGCGTCTTCCTGTGCGTCGCGGTCGTATCCGCGCGCGGTGATGCCGCCCTCGCTCCCGATGAGATTGGGCAGCGCGCCTTCGCCGGCGCGGGCCACGACCCCCTGGGCGAGCCGACCCGACCCGAATAGCTGCGCGGACGGTCCCTCCGCCAGCGCAGCGCATTCTTCGGGGAGCGGGGCCAGCGGTGCCGTATCGGACAGATTGCGCCCGTAGCCGACCGGGAAGAGCGTGCCCTCGCCGCCGTTCACGGGCGTCCCGGCGCAGCGCGCGGGCCAGCTGAACGACAGGCGCCCGGTCGCCGGGACCGCGCCATACAGCACGTCGGCGATGCCCGCGCCCTCGCTCCCCGGAAGCCAGGACGCAACGAATGCATCGGATGCATTGAGCTCGCGATTGACCCAGAGCGGACGCCCCGACAGGAACACCCCCACCGTGGGCACTCCCGCTGCGCGAAACCGGCGCAGCGCGTTCAGCCCGGCTTCGTCGCGAAACGCCAGATTGGTCCGGTCGCCCGCGAATTCGGCATAGGGATCCTCGCCGAACACCACGATCGCCACGTCCGCGCCGTCCACGGCCCCATCGCCCTGCATCCCATCGCCCTGCATCAATGTCGCGGTGCCGCCGCCGCGCTGCGCATGCAACGCGATCCCGTCGAAAATGGTCGTCGCATTGGGGAACCGCGCATTGGTCAGATCGCCGCCACCCTGCCAGGTGAGCGACCAGCCGCCCGATTGCTTGGCAATGTCGTTTGCGCCCGATCCGGCCACGACGACGCGCGCGCCCGGCCTGATCGGGAGGATGCCGTCATTCTTCAGGATCACCTGCGATTTCGCCACGGCCTCGCGCGCAAGGGCGCGATGTTCGGGCGAGGCGAGCCTGTCATAACGCCCGGCAAGGGGGCGCGCCGACGGACGCCGCGCATCCGGCCCGAGCAGCCCGGCACGATATTTCACGCGCAGCACGCGGGCGACCGCCTCGTCCAGCCGCGCGGTGGGGATCGTCCCGTCGTTCACCTGCGTGATGAGCGTGTCGAGCAATCCCTTCCAGTCGTCGGGCACCATGTAGATGTCCAGCCCGGCGAGCAGCGCCTGCGGACAATCGGTGACGGTGCAACCGGCGATCTGTCCGTGCCCGTTCCAGTCACCGACGACCAGCCCGTCGAACCCCATCTGTCCGCGCAGCACATCGGTGAGCAGCGGCTTGTTCCCGTGCATCTTGCGCCCGTTCACCGAATTGAAGCTGGCCATGATGGCGGCCACGCCCGCATCGATCGCGGCGGGATAGGGGCGACCGTGCAGGGCGAGGAGCGCGTCGATATCGCCGTTCACATCGCCCTGGTCGACGCCATTGGTGGTGCCCCCATCGCCAAAGAAATGCTTCGCCGTGGCGATCACGTGGGGACCGTGCAGGTAATCTGCGCCCGCCGGATCACCCTGCAATCCGCGGACCAGCGCCGCGCCCATCGTGGCGACGATGTCGGGATTTTCCGAATAGCTCTCATACGTCCGGCCCCAGCGATCGTCGCGCGCGACCGCCACGGTGGGCGAGAAGTTCCAGTCGATGCCCGTCACCGCGATTTCGGCGGCGGTGGCTGCGCCGATCCGCTGCACGAGGCCGGCGTCCCTTGTTGCGCCGAGGCCGATATTGTGCGGAAACAGCGTCGCGCCGACGATGTTCGAATGGCCATGCACGGCATCCGTGCCCCACATGGTCGGCACCGCCGGCTCGCCGCCTGGAAGCGGGCGCACCGATGCATCATACATCGTGTCGGCGAGCGCGAGCCATTCCGACGCCGGCGCGTATTCGTCGCCGCCCGGCCCGCCATTGCCGCCGTTGAGATAGCTGCCGAAACGATAGCGGGCCATGTCCTCGGGGGTGAAGGAGTTGATCTGCGGCTGGATGAGCTGCGCGACCTTGCGTTCCACGCTCATGCGCGAAAGCAGGTCGGCGACGACGGCATCCTCGCCATCGCGTTCGGTCGTGGCCGGTTCGGCGGCGGTCGCGGATGCGGGGCGCTCCATCGTCGCGCAGCCGGGCAAGGCCGCGGTGGCAAGCAGCAGGGCGGCGAATTGCGGAAACGGTTTCATGGCTGAGAATCCCTTGGTTGCGGGCACTGGGGCCGCGGGTGCGGACACGCACGAAGCATCGCGCCATGGCCGGCGAAGTGGACGCCGCCCCTTCGCGCCATGCGCGCAGTCGCTTCTGTATCACGGAAATTGCGGGGAGCACGCGCGACGGCAATGCCGGCAACCGCCGGAGCGAGGGCGATCACAGCCACGGCGAACCCGGTCGCGGTGGTGTTACGATCATTACGCGCATGGTTCTCCCTTCGCTCGTCGAATCGTTGCGTCCGACGTCACGCATGTCGACATAACCACAATTGTGAACGCTCACAATCCGAAAAACGGGGAGCGTTCACAGCGCCGCGATCCGCTGCTATCTACCGCATGGGAAGAGGAACTCGCGTGCGAAGGACAAGACGATCGGCGATGAACGATGCCGGCACGGCGGCCCATGGCGGGGACGAATGAACGCGTCCGGCATAAGGTTTCGCCGGGCATGCCGTGCGCTGCGCCGGCACGCCCCGTGCGCACCTCTTGTAACATGGCGATGACGGTTTCCGCCGCGCGGCTTTCGGCGGGGCCGGGTGTCTTTCGCTACGTGCTGGCCTTCATGGGCGGGCATGTCGCCTTCGTGCCCCTGCTCGTCCTGCTGCTCCCGCGCAGGGTCGAGGCGGGCGACGCTGCCGATCCGGTCGCAGCGCTCAGCATCCTTCTCGTCATCGGCGGGGTGGTCGCCAGCATCGCCAATATCGTCGCGGGCCGGTTGAGCGACCGCGCCTTTGCGCAGGTGGGCAGCCGGCGGGGCATGATCACGCTCGGCCTCGCACTTGTCTGTGCGAGCTATGCTCCCTTTGCGCTGTCGTCCGGGTTTGCGGCGCTGTGTGCCGCGATCATCGCGTTTCAGGTCGCGGTGAACGTGCTGCTTGCCCCACTCGGTGCATTGCTGGCCGATTATGTGGAGGATGCACGCAAGGGCCGCGTCGCCGGCCTGCTGAGCGCGGCCCTGCCCCTGTCCTATGGCGTTCTCGCGGTGCTGGGCTGGGCGTTTCCGCGCGACGCGGACCTTGCCTTTGCCGCGACCGCCGTGATCACCGCCGTGCTGGTGCTTCCGCTTCTGCTCGCCTGGCCGTTCGGGCGGGGGAGCGCCGGTGACCCGCCGGCGCTTGCCGCACCGATCGGCGCGGGGGCGGGCAGGGACCGGCGCAGCGTGCCGCGGGACTTCGCAATGGCCTTTGTCGCGCGGCTCGCCATGCAATGCGGTGCGGTGCTGGTGCTGTCCTATGTTTTCTTCTATCTCGAGGGGCTGGCCGCGCGCATCGGGCCGCCGCCGGGCGGGACGACGACGGCGGCGCTGGCGCTGCTCTCGGTGCTGGCGCTGTGTGCATCGGCGCTTGCCTCGGTCGTCGCGGGGCTGGCATCGGACCGGCTCGGCCAACGGCGCGGGCCACTCATGGCGTGCTGCGCGCTGGCGGCGGCGGCGCTTGCGCTCATGGCGGGGGCGCCGGGGTGGTGGGCGATCTTCCTGTCCTATCCGCTCTTCAATGCGGGGTTGAGCGGTTTTGTCGCGCTCGACGCCGCGCTTGTCGGACAGCTTGTCGCGGGCGACACGCGGCGCGGCTTCTGGCTCGGAATCATGAACCTTACCAACACCGTGCCGGCGATCGCGGTGCCGCTGCTCACCCTGCTTTATGCCGCGGGCGATGCGATGGCCGTGTTCTTCCCCGCGTTTCTGGCAAGTGCTGCGTGCGCCGCGATCATTGCGATTGCCTGCGTGGCGGCGATCCGGTCCATCGACTGATCGCCGCCGCGCGGTGCGCCCTTAAAAATCGTAGCGCAGCGACACCCCGTATTGCCGCGGCGGCGCATAGCCGGCGAGCCCGCCATAGCCCGGCGAGTCGAACACCGTCGCGATATAGCGGGAATCGAGCAGGTTCTGCGCCCACGCGCTCAACGACCAGGCGCGCGAATCCGGGCTGTAGGTGATCGACGCGTCGACGAGGTGGATCGGCTGAATCGTGGAGCGCGGCGTGTTGAGGATCGCGGTGTAATATTTCTCGCTCGTATAGGAATAGAGCGCATCGGTGACGACCTCGGCGCCGCCACCCACGGGAATGACGAAATTGACGCCCGCCGTCGCGCTCCATTTCGGTGCGTTCTGCAACCGGAATCCTTCGAGGTCGATGATGTCGCCCGAAATCGGGTCGCCATACAGAAAATCGGTGTAGCGCGCGTCGAGATAGGCGAGCGATCCGCGCAGGGTCATGCCATCGACCGGCGCGGCGGTGGTTTCGAATTCGAAGCCCTTGATCTCCGACGCGCCGGCATTGAGGATGCGGTTGCCCTGCGTATTGGTGGCGCCGTCGAAATAGATCTGCGCGACCTGCATGTCCCTGTAATCGGTGTAGAACGCGGCGAGATTGGTGCGCAGCCGCCGGTTCAGGAAATCGGCCTTGATCCCGGCCTCGAACGTATCGACTTCTTCGGGATCGAACGGGGTATCGCCGTCCGACGGCACGCCGACGCGCCCTGTAAACCCGCCCGATTTGAACCCCCGCGTCCAGCTGGCATAAAGCAGCGTGCCATCGTCGAATTCGTAATCCGCGCCAAGTTTCCAGCCAAGGTTGTCCCAGCTTTCGCGCCCGCCGGTGGTGAAGCTGTCGATGATGACATTGCCTTCGCCGGTATAGTTCGATCCCGCCGGATCGCCGATGCTGGTGATGAGGCTCGGCATGGAGGTGGTGCGTTCGTGGGTATAGCGCAGCCCGCCCTGCAATTGCAGGCGGTCGGTCACCTGCCAGTAGGCCTGCGCGAAGCCGGAAATCGAATAGTTGTCCTGATCCTGAAGATTGGTCTGCAACAGGCCGGGGGCGGCAAATTGCAGGCGATAGGCCTGAATATGGTCGTAATGGGTTTTGAGGTAAAAACCGCCGACGATCATGCGGATGTCTTGCGTGAGGTCGACATTGGTGCGCAATTCCTGGCTGAATTGCCAGCCTTCGGTTTCGCGGAACGTGTCGTTCTTGAATTCCGGGGTGCCGTCCTGATCGGTAAATTCGGTAAGGGTGAACTGCTTGTATCCGGTGATCGCGGTGATGTCGCCGATGCCCGTATCGAACAGGTTCATGGTCAGCGTGCCGGAATATGTGTCCATGTCCGAAATATCGGGCACGGAATTGTTCGCGCTGAAATATTCATCGGGGGCGAAACATTGCCCGCCGCCGGCGCACGGGCTTCGGTACATGCCGTCCTCGCCAGTCGGCTCGTAAATCGCCTCCCCGACATAGGCGCCGTTGACGATGATCGGCGAACCGTTGCGCGCGGCGACATATTCGCCCTGCAACGTGGCGTCGAAACCGGCGGACGGTTCGAAGCGCAGATAGGCGCGCACCGCGTCGAGGTTCTTGCTCCCCATGTCGGAGCCATCGACGACATTTGTGACAAAGCCGTCGCGCTGCGAATGGATGCCGGCCACCTTGAAGGACAGCGTGTCGGCGAGCGGCAGTTCGATCGCGCCGGTCACGTCGAAACGGTCGTAATTGCCGTAGACGCCCTTGATATGGCCTCCGAATTCGCCCGTCGGCCCGGCGGTGGTCACGTTGATGACGCCGCCCGTCGTGTTCGCCCCGAACAGCGTACCCTGCGGCCCGCGAAGCACCTCGATCCGGTCGACGTCATACAGTTCGAGCAGCGCGCCCATGGAAAAGAACTGCGGCACGCCATCGACCACGACCGACACCGTATTGCCGGCGTAGGGATCGGGTTCGATCACGCCGATGCCGCGGATGGTGAAGACCGCGCTTTGCGGGGTGTTGGCGAAATTGTCGATCTGCACGTTGGGCACTTCGCCCTGCAATGCCTGCAGGCTGGTGCCTTGCGTCGCGGCGAAGGCATCGCCGCTGATCGCGGTGATGGCGATGGGCACGTCCTGCAGGTTCTGGCTCGTCTTCTGTGCCGTGACGACGATTTCCTGAATCGCGGGGGAGGTGGGCGGCGTGTTGGCGGGCACCGGTTGCGATGCCGGGATGGGCGCCGTGCTGTCCGAGGTGCCGGCATCCTGTGCCAGCGTCGGCGCGGACAGGCATGAAAGACCAAGCGTGCATGCGATCGCGAGGCGCGACGCGCTCCCTGTGTTGCTCATGATACTCTCCCTCGAACTGTTCCGTTTTTTCCGATGGCGTCCGGTTCTGGCCGGTTCTTGCGCGCAGGATGCCTGTTGCCGCTGCTGCCCGATCGGGCAGGGCGGTATTGGCGTCTCGGCCGGGTTCCACCCTGCCCGACGCTTGTCGCAAAGCGGGGGGAGGCGGGAAACTATCCCTTCGCACAGGAAATCCGGCAGGGGTGCCTGTTTTGTGATTCGGGTGCGGCCTTCCCCGCCATCGTGACACGGCCCGACAGTTGCGATAGACCTTGCGTCCATGAATGCATCGCCGCCGATCTGGACGCCCTATTGCGGCGCTGCGCCCGACCCGGCGGGATTGCTGCGCGCGTGGAACCTGGACCCGGTTCTACTGTGCGTGCTGTTCGCGGCGTTGATGCTGGGATGGCGCTACGCCCCGGCGGAGCGTCGCTTTCATCTTGCCGCTGCGTGCACCATGGGCGTGCTTTTCATCAGCCCGCTTTGCGCGCTGGCCTCGGCCCTGTTCACCATGCGGGCGATCCACCATGTCGCGCTCGCGCTGGTGCTGGCGCCGCTGCTGGCGCGGTCGCTCGGCCTCGGGCGGTATGCGGGGCGGGTTTCGCTGTCGGTGATGACGGGGGTGCAGGCGCTCGTGTTCTGGTTCTGGCATGCGCCGCCCGTCTATGCCGCGGCGTTGTCGAACGATGCGGTGTTCTGGATCATGCAGATCACGCTGACCGGGACGGCGGCGTTCTGGTGGGCGGCGATGCGCCGGGCGCCGGCGCCCGGTGCCATTGCCGCGACGCTCGCCACCATGGTGCAGATGGGTGCGCTCGGCGCGTTGCTCACCTTTGCGGGTCGGGCATTCTACGCCCCGCATTATTTCACGACGCAAGGCTGGGGCTGGACCCCGCTGGAGGATCAGCAGATCGGCGGGCTCATCATGTGGGCGCCGGCATCGGCGGCCTATCTGCTGATCGCGCTGGTCATGCTCTATCGCGCCCTGCCGCCGGCCTATGCACGATGAAACCATGGGTGCAGCAATGGCGCGAATGGTCGCTCTCCTATCGCGAGCGGGGCCGGTATACGCCGGTAGGGGTCGCGTTTCACTGGACCATGGCGGCGGTGGTCACATGGCAGCTCGCGACCGGCTGGTGGATGCAGCGCTATCTTGTCGGGGCGGCAAAGCTCGACGCCTATGAACGCCATTCCGCCATCGGGCTGACGCTGCTGGCGCTGGGTGCGCTGCGGCTGCTGTGGCGGCTGATCGTGCCGGGGCCGATCAACGATGCGGACCGGATGGGATGGAAGACGACCGTGGCGCATGCGATCCACGCGGTGTTCTACCTGTTTTTCGTGCTGTTGCCGGTGTCGGGATGGGCGATGTGGTCCGCGATTCAGCCGGCGCGCCCGCTCCGGCTGGCAGGGATCGTGCCGGTTCCACCCATGCCGTTTCAGGACATGTCGCCGGCGTGGCAATTCTTCATCCTCGATTTCGCGCAGGATGTTCATGTCGCCTGCGTCGTGGTGCTGTCCCTGCTGATCCCCGCGCATGCGCTTGCGGCGATCAAGCATCATTACTGGGACCGGGACGACGTGCTCAAGGGCATGATGCCGGAGGTGCCCGATACCCACTGGCACCCGGCAGGCCCGAACTATAGCCGGCGAGATGCGCCATCTCCCGCTCCGTCAGAAGACGGCTGACCGCTGTCATCGCGTCGCTCGCGCCATAACGTTCGCCGTTCGCCCATTGGTGCAGCTGCGCCTCGACATAGGGGGCAGGCTGATGGGCGAGCGGGGGATTGCCGGCGCCCACGCCCGCACCATCCGCGCCGTGGCACGTCGCACAGGCCGGCAGTCCGCGCGCCGGATCGCCGCGTTGATACAGCGTCGCCGCGGCGCAATCGCCCGCCGCCAGATCCTCACCCGCCGCGTCGGGCACGGGGAGGGCGGCATAGTAATTCGCGACCTTTTCCCGCGCCGGCCAATCGAGCTGATCCGCGATCCACACCATCTGCGGGTGGCGCCGCTGCCCTTGCGCGAAATATTCGAGTTGCCGCAGCTGATAGCCGGGATCCAGCCCGGCGAGCCGCGGCACGAGATTCCCGTCGCCTTCGCCGTTCAGCCCATGACACGTCGCGCAGGCCCCGCGCGCACCGGCGTCGCCCCCGCTCAACGCGATGATTTCCCCCGTGGTTTCAAACGCGCTCGTCGCCGGCATGTCCTTGCCGCACGCGACAAGGGATGCCACCATCGGCAGGACAGCGAGCAGGGCGGGCCATTTGTGCATCGTCCATGGGAACCGCCGTGCAAACGCGACGGTTCCCGAAGCCTTGGGGGTAATATCGTGACACGCGCGTTTTCGTCCATGGCCCTGTCCGTCATGCTGTGTGCCTGTCTTGCCGGGTGCAAGCAGCCGCCCGGCCCGCGCTACGTCCCCGACGAGGCCGCCGCCGCGCGCGGGCGCGCCGCGATCGAACGGGTCGGCTGCGGCGCGTGTCATGCCATTCCCGGCATCGGCTGGCCCAGGGGGCGCACCGGTCCCTCGCTCGACGGATTTCGCGACATCGGCCTCATTGCCGGTGCGCTTCCCAACACGCCGGCCAATCTCGCCGCCTTCGTGCGCAATGCGCCGCGGGTAAAGCCCGGCTCCACCATGCCCGCCATGCCGTTGAGCGAAGAAGAGTCTCGCGATGTGGCGGCATATCTTTATGGTCTCGACGATGAATAGCAGCACGACAGATGTCTTCGATGCCTGGTGGGGCTGGCCGCCGCCGGTTCTCGACCCCGCCGGGCCATATGCGGACAATGTGGTCGTGCTGGCGTGGGCGCTGTTCGCGATGGGGGTGATCGTCACCGGCATCGTGGTCGTCGCGCTTTACGTCGCGATCCGCGGCCCCGCGCGGTGGAAGGCGAAGCTCGGCGGCGAAAGGCTGGTGTGGATCGGCGGGGTCGCATTTCCCGGCGTGGTGCTGACCTGCCTGCTGGTGTGGGGGTTGTGGCTGACGTCCTCGCTCACGCAGCCGATGCCGGATGGGGCCATGCGGGTGCGGGTCACCGGCTACATGTGGTGGTTCGACGTCGAATATCTCGGCCCCGATGGCGATGTGATCATGCGCGACGCGAACGAGCTGCATATCCCGGTCGGGCAGCCGGTCGTGGTGGAGCTTCAAAGCGAGGACGTGATCCACAGCTTCTGGGTGCCGAACCTGTCGGGCAAGGAGGACATGATTCCCGGCCGCACCAACGAATTGGTGATCGAGGCGGATCGTCCGGGCCGTTTCGGCGGGGTCTGCGCCGAATATTGCGGCGGCCCGCATGCGTTGATGGGTTTTGTCGCGGTGGCGCATGAACAGGCGGACTGGGCCGCGTGGCTGGCGGGGCGGAGCATGACGCCGCCCGCCATCGCGGAGCAGGACGTGCCGGGCACGGTGCCCGCCCTCCGCCCCGCCGCGGCCGCCGATGCCGCAGATGACGCGGCGATCGCGGCGAACGGGCGCACGCTGTTCATGGAAAGCGGGTGCGCGGCGTGCCACCGGGTCGCGGGGACCGAGGCGAACGGCATCGCCGGCCCGGATCTCACCCATGTGGGGAGCAGGCTGACGCTGGGCGCGGGGATATTGCCGAACAATCGCGGCACCATGATCGGGTGGATCGGGGACAGCCAATCGATCAAGCCGGGCAATCGCATGCCGAGTTACGACATGCTCTCCGCCGATGAACTGACCGCCATCGCCATCTGGCTGGAACAGCAGCGATGAGCGATGCACCGCGGCCGGGCACCCGCGACGTGATGGCCGGGCGCAGGTCCGAAACAGGCTTCGATCACGCGCTCTACGCCCGCTTCCCGACGCAGGAGCCGCGCCCCGATGGCGAGGTCGAAGAGCTGGAGAAGATCTGGGACAACCCCAGGGGCTGGGGCCTGCTGACCGTCGTCAACAACAATTACATCGGTTTCTTCTACGTCGCGACGGCGTTCCTGTTCTTCCTCCTGGCCGGCGTGCTCGCGCTGGGCATGCGGATACAGCTGGCCGCGCCGATGCAGGATTTACTGCCGCAGGACACCTATAACCAGTTCTTCACCATGCATGGCACGGTGATGATGTTCCTGTTCGCCGTGCCCATGGTGGAGGCGATCGGCGTGATGCTGCTGCCGCAGATGCTGGCCGCGCGCGACCTGCCGTTTCCGCGATTGTCGGCCTATGCGTTCTGGGCGTATTGCGTGGGCGGGCTGTGCTTCTTCGCGAGCATTTTCGTCGGCCTTGCGCCCGATGGCGGGTGGTTCATGTATCCGCCGCTCACCTCCATCGCCTACAGCCCGGAAATCAACACCGATTTCTGGTTGCTGGGCATCGGCTTCATCGAGATCAGCGCGATTGCCGGCGCGATCGAGATCATCGTTGGCGTGCTTCGCACCCGTGCGCCGGGGATGACGCTCGACCGGATGCCGATGTTCGCCTGGGCGATGCTGGTGTTCGCGGTGATGATCGTCGTCGCCTTTCCCAGCGTCATTCTCGGTACCTTGCTGCTCGAACTCGAACGGGCTTTCAACTGGCCTTTCTTCGATCCGACGCGCGGCGGCGATCCGCTCTTGTGGCAACACCTGTTCTGGTTCTTCGGCCATCCGGAGGTCTATATCATCTTCCTGCCCGCCGCCGGGTTGATGAGCATGATGGTTGCCACCGTCGCGCGCACGCCATTGGTGGGGTACCGGCTCAACGTGCTGGCGCTGGTGGCGACGGGGTTCATCAGCTTTGGCGTGTGGGCGCATCACATGTTCGCGACCGGCATGCCGCGCGTATCGACGGGATATTTCAGCGCGGCCAGCATGGCGGTCAGCCTGCCCGCCGGGATACAGGTGTTCTGCTGGATCGCGACGCTGGCGGCGGGGCGCATCCGGTGGTCGACGCCCGCGCTGTTCGTGGTGGGCAGCATCGTCGTGTTCGTGATGGGCGGGCTTACCGGCGTGATGGTCGGCATGGTCCCGTTCGACTGGCAGGCGCACGACAGCTATTTCATCGTCGCGCATCTGCATTACGTGCTGCTGGGCGGGATGGTTTTTCCCATGTTCGCCGCGTTCTATTACTGGAACGGGATGACGTCGAAGAACGCGTTGTCGGAACGGCGCGGGAAATGGGTGTTCTGGCTGATGTTCACCGGGCTGCACATCACGTTTCTGCCGATGCATCTCACCGGGTTCATGGGGATGCCGCGCCGCGTCTATACCTATCTGCCGGGGCGGGGGCTGGAATGGCTCAACCTTGTATCCACCATCGGCGCGTTCGTCCTTGCGGCGGGGGTGTGCCTGTTCCTCTACGACCTGGTGCGCCGGTTCCGGTTCACCACGGACGAGGATGCGGGCAATGTCTATGGCGGCGGCACGCTGGAATGGTTGCCGACGGGGATGTATTCGACCCGCTCGATCCCGCTGGTGAAAAGCCGGGAGCCGATGTGGGACGATCCGGAGCTTGGCGATGATGTCGCCGCGGGCCGCTATTTCCTGCCCAATAGCGCGACGGGCCTGCGCGAAACGCTCATTACTTCGCCCATCAATGCGGAGCCGCAATATATTCAGCTCATGCCCGGCCCGTCGGCATGGCCGGTGGCATCGGCGGTGTTTACCGCGGGCTTCTTCCTCGCGCTGACCGTGCAGGCCTATGTGTTTTCGGCGGTGAGCGGCGTGCTCGCCGTTGCCTGCATCCTGCGCTGGCTGTGGGAAACGGACCGTCCGATCGAACAGGACCATGCCGATATCGGCGGCGGGATCACCGTGCCCATCGCGATCACCGGGCCATCCTCGCACGGGTGGTGGGCGCTCAACACGGTCATGGTGGTCATGGGCATGATCGTGTTCATGGCGCTGTTCAGCTATCTCTATCTCTTCGGCATCAATCCCGAATTCTGGATCGCGCCGCCGGATGTGTTGCAGACGGCGGGGATCGTGGTCCTGCTTGTCGCGGCGTTTGCGGCGGCGTGGCTGTCGCGGCGGATCCTCGCGGCAAAGGCGCGCGGCGAATTTCCGGGGCAGGGGCCGTGGCTCATGGCGGTCATCGCGGCGGCGCTGCTGTGCGTTGCGGGGTGGTGGGACTGGACCGGGTGGCGGGGCGCCGGGCTCGACCCTTCGGCCAGCGGTCAGGGGGCTACGGTCTTCGGCCTGCTCGCGTTTCAGGCCTGCAGCGCTGGCATCGCGGCGATCATGGCGCTCTATCTCGGCTATCGCAGCGGCAGGGGGCTCCTCGTCGCGCCGTCGAGCGTCACGCTCGACATCGTGGTGCGCTTCATCGGCTATGCCGCGGTGCAGGGGCTTGTCATCGCGCTTGTCGTGCGACTGTTTCCGGGGGGCTGACGGGTGGCAGATTATCGCAACGATATCGACTGGCTGACCCCGGCGCTGGCGCTTGGCGTGTGGGCGGCGCATTTCTCGCTGTCCTGGGCCGGCAGCAGCATTTTTCCAGGGCAGGTCGCCGCGCGGGTGGTCGGGATCGGCCTCGCGCTGCCCGCGCTTTTCGCGATGGCATGGCTCTGGCGGCGGGCCGGGGCGGGGCCGATGCGTTCCGTGCCCCGGCTGGGCATCGCGATTGCGGCGACGGGCGTGGTGTTCACCGTGCTCCCGGCCCTCTTCGGCTAGGCGCTATTGCGAATTGCCGCCGAGAAGGCCGCTATTGCCCGCAAGGCCAAGCCCCGCGCCGATCGACACCACGCCGACACCCAGCGCGATCAGCATGAGCAGCCCGTCGCGAACCAGCAGCGCAAGACCGAAGGCGATGATGGCGGCCATCGGCGCGGTGCTGGCAAACGGCACGAATTCGAGTGGCGGCACGGTCAGGCACAGGAGAATCACGATGGCGGCGGCAATGCGCGGCCAGATGCCGGTCACGAAACGCGGCAGGCGCCCGTGGAACCACCGGTCCAGCCAGTTCGCCAGCCCGCCCAGCTTGTCCGCCGCCTTGTGAAGCTTTCCGGCCGAAATCGCGCGTTTCTGAACGAGTTGCGGAAGCCAGAGATGCTCCTTGCCGATGAGCAATTGCGCGGCGACCAGCGCGACGATCGTGGCAAGCAAGGTCGGCACGCCGGGAATACCGCCGACCGGGCTGATCTCGATCATCGCGGGCAGCATCATTGCCGGGCCATAGGACCTGTCCCCGACGGTATCGAGTACATCGCCGATGGAGACCTTGTCCTGCCGATCCGCGAGCGAACGCAGCATGTCGAGGATCTCGCCGACCGAGTGAATCTCGTCGCCGGTATGATCGCCTGTATTCGCGGTGCGCATCGCGCCGTCCTCCTCAACCCGTTAAATGACATCAAGCGGCGACGTTCGCAGCAGCCGCGTATAACATCGGCATGCGAACGGGGGCGTGTCTCCGCGTGTCCTCGCAGGAGGTAATGAACACAGGCGCTTGCGGTTTCCAAACCGCCCGGCGCGCGTCGCCCCTGGCAGGCGCCGGACGGGGACGGGAAGGCGGATTTTTGCACGGCGTCAGTGCCCGCGAAAATCGGGCGGACGCTTTTGCGCGAAGGCTTCGCATCCTTCCCTGAAATCCGCGGTTCCCAGCGCGAGACACTGCACATGGTTTTCCAGTGCGATCGCGGCACGCAGGCTGGGCGCCTCCAGATTGCTTCGCATGACCTGTTTCGTGTGTTTGACCGCATAGGGGCTGTTGGCGGTGATCTGCCGGGCGAGGGTGAGCGCCTCGTCCTGCAACATGTCCGGTTCGCACAATGTGGTGACGAGGCCGGTGCGATGCGCCTCCTCGGCATCGACGGCGCGCCCGGTGAGCATCATTTCAAAGGCGCGCCCGGCCCCGACGATGCGCGGCAGGTGATAGCTGATCCCGCATTCCCCCGCGCTCAGCCCGATCTTTACCGCGCCGATCAGGAATCTGGCCGTCGTGGCGGCGATGCGGATATCGGCCGCCAGCGCCATCCCCATCCCTGCGCCCACCGCCGGCCCGTTGAGCGCGGCAATGACCGGAAAGCGCGATTCCGAAATCTCGCACATCAACGCGGCAAATCGTTCCTGAAGGTCGATATTGGCGAAATTATCGGGGGCCTCTTCGCCGTCGCCCACAATCTCCTTGAGATCCAGCCCGGCACAGAAAACCCCGCCGCGAGCCGTCAGGATCAGCAGGCGCACATCGGGATCGTCCTGCAATTCGGCGATTGTGCCGCGAAGCTGCGCAACGAGGGGGAGGGTCAGGGCATTGGCCGCATCGGCCCGGTCGAGCGTGATGCGGGCGATGCCGGAATCGAGCATGTCGCACGCGATCATGATGCAGTCTCCAGCATGCGGAGCGATGTCGGCGCGCTGCACAGCCCTGCGACATCGGAAGGAACCGTGATGATGCCGCCCTTTCCGGGATTGTCCGCATTGCCGCCGGTGGACACGTAGAGCCGGGTCGGATCGTGGGCGGCGAAGGCGACGCTGACGAGGTGGGGAAAGCCCGCGCGCACCGTGTCCATGGTCGTCCCGTCGGGCGAAACGCGCACCAGCGTCCCGCTTTCCCAGCAGGCCACCCAGAGGCACCCCTCGGTATCGAGTGCGAGCCCGTCGCTGTCCGCGAAGGGAGCCAGCAGCGTGCCTTCGCCCGGCAGGCCATCCTCGCCCATCGGGTAGCGCCAGATGCCCTTGCTTGTTTCCGAATGATAGAGCCAGCGCCCGCACGCGCTGAGCGCGATACCGTTGGAGGCGAACACGTCGCGGCGTAATATGGTGACCTCGCCGGCCGCGCTCATGTGAAAGAACTGCCCCGGTTCGGGCTCCTCTCCGCGGAGAAGAATCGCCTCGAAATCGATGGTCCCTGCAAAGAAACCGCCTCTGCCGTCGCCTTCCATGTCGTTGACAGCGACGATGTCCCTGCCCTCCAGCCGGTCGAGCACCTTCGTCACGGCGCCCGATACGGGGTCGAGAGCGACGATCCCGCCGCGCCCGCTGCACAAGAGCTTGCCCGACGAATCGAACAGCATGCCGCCCACCCATAGGCGGTCGGCGAGCATGGTTTCCACCGGTTGCCCGGGCCGCTTGCGATAGATGCCGCCGCCGGTGAGATCGCTGAACCAGACATCGCCTTCGGCAGAGACGCGCGGCGCCTCGACAAACTCGTAACCCTCGACAAGCGTTTCGTGCACATCCTTCTCCATCCTCGTGTTTCTTGTTTTCGTAACTGCTTTGGGCGCCAACGGTTCTGCGTGCTGGTAAAACACCGGCATCGCGGATAATCGGGCCGGGTGCCTATTCTCCGCGACCCGAACGCCCCTTTTGGCGCCATTCCGTTCGAGCCTGATCCCATCCGCTGGATGAAAGACAGCGCCGTTTTCGAACGGCCGCGTCAACAACGCAGCCGCGATGCGCTGGGCCGGATCATCGTTGCGGCGCTCCGCCTGTTTTCCGAAAGCGGGTTCGAGGCGACTCGCGTCGCCGACGTCGCGGCCGAGGCGGAGGTTCCGGTCGGCACGGTGTACAAGCATTTCGCCGACAAGGATGCGCTGCTCGCCGCGATCGTCGATGGGTATCGGCGTTGCCGGATGCAGGAGATCCGCGCGCTTTGCACCTCGGATGCGGCCATGGCGGCGAGCCCGCGCGCGCTTGTATCGCTGCATCTCGATATCGTGTTCAGTGCGTTCACGCTCGATTCGGGCCTGCTGCGGCTGATCGAGCGGCGCCGGCTCGAGGATTCCGCCACCCATCAGGACCAGAGCGCCGCCAATGAGATCGTCGCGACGCTGATCGCGGACCGGCTGGTGGAAAAAATGCCGGAAAGGGATCCGGCACAGCTGCGCCGGGAGGTTCACTATGCCCATTCGATCATTCGCGGGGCGGTGGTCTGGTCCGAGCTTCCCGCAGGCGGCGAGCTGGGGAAGGGGCTGCGCGTGACGGACATCGAGTTCGCGCGCCAGGCGTTGCTGATGGCGCTGCGCTACCTCCGCATTCCCGAGTAAAGCACCCCCGTTACCACAGGACCGCCCGGGAACAGGCCGCGCGAAAGCGAACGGCCCGAAGCCTGTGGGACGGTTCCGACCGGCCCTGCCTGCGCTCGATTTACCATCTTGACCCATGGCGGACGTTGCATCATCCTCAAAGAAAATGAACATGAAATCATATTCACGTAATATGTGACTCAGGTGAGAGGATATAGTCAATGACCGATGTGCAGGCGCTCATGCGCGAAAACTATCCGGGCAACACCTGGGCCGATGTCGCGGAGCGTGATGGCCGCCTGCCGCCCGTCCTCGCGCAGCAGAGCAATCCTGCGCAGGATCTCTCCGACATTCCGTTCGAACGCTATATCGGGCAGGATTTCTTCGAGGCCGAGTTCGAGCATGTCTGGAAACGCGTGTGGCAGTTCGCCTGCCGCGACGAATATCTGGAAGAGCCGGGCGATTTCTTCGTTTACGACATCGGCCGCCTGTCCGCCGTCATCGTGAAGACCGACACCGGGTTGAAGGCGTTCTACAATTCCTGCCTGCACCGGGGGACGAAGCTGAAGCCTTCGGGTTCGTGCGGTTGGTCGCCCGACATTACCTGCCCCTTTCACAACTGGAGCTGGAATCTCGACGGGTCGCTGAAGAACATCCCCTGCGATTTCGAATTTCCGCAGGTGGAGCGGGACAAGGCCGGCCTGACCAGCGTTCAGGTCGAAAGCTGGAACGGGATGGTGTTCGTGAACTTCGACGCGGACGCGCCGCCACTGGTCGCTTATCTCGAAGTCCTGCCCGACCATTTCCGCAACTGGGACCTGCGCGGATGGTATGTCGCCACCCATGTGCGCAAACATCTGCCGGGGAACTGGAAGCTGTCGATGGAGGCTTTCATGGAAGCCTATCACACGCCCTTCGTCCATCCCGAGATGACGAACGTGGTGGGCGACCATAACATGCAGCACGACATATTCTCCCGCCATGTCAGCCGCGACCTGTGCGCCATGGCAACGGCCAGCCCCACCGCGCAGAAAAGCATGAGCGAGCAGGAGTTGCTCGACATGATGCTCGTCGGTGACGGCAAGATGATCGGCGCACGCGCGAAGGTGCCGGAGGGAAAGACCGCCCGGTGGGTCATGGCGCAGCAGCTTCGCGAGCGGATGAAAAGCGAATTCGACCTCGATTACTCCGGCCATTCGGTGCCGGAGATGATCGATTCCATCAAATATCACGTCTTTCCCAATGTCATGATCTACCCTGCGCCCGGTCTGTGCCTAGTGCAGCAATTCCGGCCCGACGGGCATGACCGCGACCATTCGATCTTCGATCAGTACGTGCTCCATCCCAAGCCGCGCGACGGCAAGTACGAAGTCGCCGAAGTCGAGGAACTCGGCGAGGACGAGGCCTTTGCCAGCCTCGAAAGCATGGACCCTTTCCTCGCCAGCGTGCTCGACCAGGATACCGATATCATGCGGGCGCAGCGCGAGGGCATGTACACCAGCGGCAAGGGTGCGCAGACGCTTTCCTCCTATCAGGAATCGCGGATCCGGCATTTCCACAAGACGCTGGGCGAATACATGCAGGACGCTTCGGCATGAGCGCCCCGATCAGGGGGGTCCACCACGTCGGCATGAGCGTGCCCGACCTCGATACCGCGCGGCGTTTCTTCATCGACCTGCTCGGCGCTGAGGAAATCAGCGCCGCCGAATGGGAGCCGGGCGATGCGATGATCGACGCGATCGTCGGCTTGCGGGATTCGGCGGCGAAAACCTTCATCGCGCGGCTGAAGAACGTGCAGGTCGAATGTTTCGAATATAGCAGCCCGCGCGCACCGGACGCGGACCCGGACCGCCCCGTCAACCATTTCGGCTACACCCATGTCGGGTTCGAGGTCGACGATATTCAGGCCACCTACGAGCGCATGATCGACGCGGGCCTGACCTTCCACACCCCGCCCGATCTCAGCACGATCACCACCGACGAGGATGGGCGCAAGACCGGTTTCGCGGCGACCTATGGGCGCGATTATTTCGGCAATGTGTTCGAGATCCTCGAAATCCATGAAAACGACATGATCAAGCCGAACTGACGCCGCGGGGCGCCACGCGAAAACACAAGGGGAGAGCAAGCCGATGGATCTCGAACTCAACGGCAGGAAAGTGGTTATCAGCGCCGCGACGCGCGGCATCGGCCGGAGCATCGTGGAGAGCTTCCTCGACGAAGGGGCGATCGTATCCTTCTGCGGCCGGCGCGCGCAGGGCAAGCAAGGCAATCCGAGCGACGAGAGCGTTTTTGCCAATCCGTTGACCGGCGATGGCGTCGAAGAGGCGGTCGCCGCTCTCGAAAAACGCGGCACGGTTTTTGGTTCGGTCGTCGATTGCGGCTATCCCGAACAGGTGGAGCGATGGGTCGAAAAGGCCGCCGCGGACATGGGCGGTATCGATATTGTCGTCTCCAATGCGAGCGCTCTTGGCGGAACGCCGCGCAGTCGCAAGGGGTGGGACATCAATTACAATGTCGATCTGATGTCGGCGGTCGCGATGTTCGATACAGCGCTTCCCTATCTCAAGGCATCGGACGCGGCGGCCTTTGTCCAGATGTCGACGATCACGGCAATCGAGAACCACGCGTTCGGCGAATCGGGTTTGAGCTATGGCGCGATGAAGGCCGCGCTCATCAATTACACCCATCAGCTGGCCATGGATTACATGAAGGACGGCATTCGCTGCAACTGTGTCGGGCCTGGGCCGGTCTATATCGCCGACGGCAGCTGGGGCTATCTCGAAAAGGAGATGCCGGATTATTTCGCCGCCAACAGGGACAGGCATCCCGCCGGTCGTTTCGGCAGGCCGGAGGAGATCGCCGATGCGGTGCTCTATCTCGCGTCGGCGCGGGCGTCGTGGATCACCGGCGTGAACCTCACCGTCGACGGCGGTTTTACCCGCAACGTCAAATACTGATCGTTATCGGAAAGGCTATCGCGATGGACAGGACCGCAACCGACGCCGAATGGGGCGAGGATCGCAGCGAGGGCATCAGCTGGTCCGAGCTGATGGAGAAGGATTCGCGCACCCCGCCGGCCGCGCTGACGGAGCCGAGCTATACCTATCGCGGGTCGGAGCCCATTCCCGCCGAACGCTACACGAGCGAGGCATTCGCGCAGGCCGAGCGGGAGAAAATGTGGCCGCATGTCTGGCAATTCGCCGCGCGCGAGGAAGACTTGCCCGAACCGGGCGATTTCATCGTCTATGAAAATGCGGGCCGCTCCTTTCTCGTTTCGCGGCAGGAGGACGGTTCGGTGCGGGCAATGCACAATGTCTGCCTCCATCGCGGACGCAAGCTGCGCACCGAGGACGGCAATACCGACCGATTTACCTGCCCTTTCCACGGTTTCACGTGGAACAAGAACGGGTCGTTCGATCACGCGCCGTGTCAGTGGGATTTTCGTCACCTGGCCCAAAAGGACATGGACCTGCCCGACGCCGAGGTCGGGCGATGGGGCGGCTATATCTTCGTGCGGGAGGAGAAGGGCGGCCCCAGCCTGGAGGAGTATCTCGCGCCGCTTCCCGAACATTTCAAACGCTGGCGGCACGAGGAATGCGTGACGGTCATGCGCGTCGCCAAGGAAGTCGCCGCAAACTGGAAAGTGACGATGGAGGCGTTCATGGAGGCGTGGCACACGGTCGTCACCCATCCGCAACTCCTGCCCTTCACCGGCGATTGCAACGCGGCATACTGGACCTGGGGCGACAATGTGAATGCGAACTTCACCCCCTTCGGCGTGACCAGCCCCCATGTTACCGAGGGTAAGGGGCAGCAGTGGATCGTCGACGAATTCGTGAAATTCAACGGGCGCAGTGCCGACAATTACGAACAGAATGCCGACCCCATGGCCATTGCCGTTCCCGACGGCATGACCGCCCGCGAAGCACTGGGCGCGCAGATGCGCAAGCTTTATACCGAGCAGACCGGCTATGATCACGAGGATGCGACCGATGCGGAATTGCTCGATGGGCTGGTGTATAACGTCTTTCCGAATTTCGCGCCGTGGGCCGGCTTCATGCCGAACATCGTCTATCGCTGGTTGCCGGGACGGACGCCCGACACCTGCGTGATGGAGGTGCGGATCCTCTCGCGGGTAAAGCGGGGCGAGCCCATGCCGCATGGCGCGCCGCTCAAATTCCTCACCCTCGACCAGAAATGGACAGAAGCGCCCGAACTCGGCGTGCTGGCCGATGTTTTCGAACAGGACATGGAAAATCTTCCCTATGTGCAGGAAGGGCTGCATTGTTCGAAAAACGGGGAAGCGCAGCTGGGCAATTATCAGGAAATCCGTATCCGTCATTTTCAGGATACGCTGACGCAATATCTCGATCGCGAGAGCGACGACGGATAAGAGGCCCGGGACGCAAATCCGGCCTCGCGGCGCTATCGGCCACAAATCGAAGGCTGAAAGCTTGCAGTCCCGACAGGGGGTGAAGGGACCGCGCACCTTTCAGCGGTTGGCTTTGATCGGAGCTGATGAACGCATGGATGCGCAATCGGCCCGAGAAGCTATGCCGGCCGGAAGAAGGGTCGGTCGAACCGGGGCAAATGGCCCGCGAGTTTTCGACGATATAGCGGCAGTGTTCGAAACGGCGTTCGCGACAGGCGGCAAAGGCGTCTTCGGGCGTGTTGGCCCGGGCCTGTTCCCCGGCCATCACGATGCTGTCCTCGATCGCCATGCCGGCCCCTGTCCAAGGTGAGGCGTGGTCGCATGCACCGCATCGCCGAGCAGGACACCGCGCCCGCTGGTCCACGGGCCGTCGAGCATCATCGTTTCGAGCGATAGACCACGCTCTCGTCATCGGTGATGCCCCTAGCCAGTTCGCGGATCTGCGGCGCGGTCCCGGTCAGCGTTTCGCGCATGGCTTTTGCGATACCGGTCTCGTCGTATCTTTTGCTAATCTATCATCAATGGTATCGATGAATGATGCGGCTCGACAATTTCGATCTCAACCTGCTCGTGGCGTTCGACGTGTTGATGCAGGAGCAGAACGTCACCCGCGCGGCCCATCGCCTCCACGTCACCCAATCCGCGATGAGCGCGTCTCTCAAGCGGCTGCGCGAAAGTTTTCAGGACGATATCCTGGCGCAGCATGGCAAGCGGATGATACCGACGCCTTTCGCGCTGACCATGCAGGGTGAGATTGCGGACAAGATTTCGGAGCTTCGCGCGCTCATCACGCGGCAGGGCAGTTTCGATCCCCGCCGGTCGGAGCGGCGCTTCCGCATCGCCGCCTCCGATTACATCACGACGGTCCTTCTGGCCCCGCTGCTCGACACGCTGGAACAGGACGCGCCATTGGCCAGCTTCACCTTCGAACTGCCCGGCCCGGAATCGCAGGTAGCGCTGGGCAATGGCGATCTCGACCTCATGTTCACGCCCGAAATCTTCCTCCATCCCGATCATCCGCATGAACTCGTGTTCGCGGAACGGCACGTGACCGTCGCCTGCCCCGAAAATCCGCGCGTTGCCGGAGGGTTGAGCCGGGCGACCTTCCTCGATTCCGGCCATGTCGGGGTGAGCGTCGCGCGCAAGCAGACCTTTGCCGACGCATGGCTGATGCAGAACGCGGTCGAACGGCGGATCGAGGTGCGGGTGCCGTCCTTCATCCAGGCGCCGTTCCTCGTGCCGGGAACGCAGCGGCTGTGCGTGATGCATGAAAGGCTCGCGCATGATATGGCGAAGCGCCTTCCCCTGAAAATCCTGCCGGTGCCGTTCCCGATCCCGCCGATGCGCGAGATGATGCAGTTTCATGCGACGCGAAAGGGCGATCCGGGGTTGAGCTGGCTGAGAGGCAAGATCTACGAGATGGCATCCCGCCGCACCCCGCCTTCGGCCTGAGGAATCCGAGGCGCGCGGCGCAACGGCGGTGAATTCGCCCTTCTGGGATCGACGCGATCGCCAGCCGTTCATCGAGCGGACGGACGACGTGCTCCCCCATCGGCCCGAAAGGCGGTGCGATGCCGCCCGGCGCGTTCGGACATCAAGGCGAGCGTGTGGTTCGTCACCCTGACCCGAATGTTCGTGGTGCGAAGGGCGGACAGGGCCGCCAATGGGGCTGTCGTGCCGATCGCGAGGAGGGCGCCTGCATCGACCATAGCCAACGCGTCGCACGACCTCGCCGCTCTGATCGGTCCGTACCGACAGGCGTGTCGCGTATGTGGGTACGGCGTCTCCTACGGCAGGCCGTCGGTGCTGCGCATAATGCAGGCCCCGGCCCTGTGAAACGCGACGAGATTGATTTCGACGGCATTGCGTCGGCCGAAGCGGATGCGTCGCTGGATCTTGGCCACCGTATTGATGTGGTCGAGGCCGCGGGCCGGGCGCTGCGCACGCCGGCTCAGGCGGCGGGCTATCGCGCGTTGCGCGCGCAGGACGCGCTGGGCGGGATCGGCGATGTGGCCGGCCACGATCTTCGCACCTTCATGGGCAGGCTGCCCAATTTCCTGACGCTTCGCGCGCGTATCTCGCCGATCACTGCGGGACTCTCGCGCGACGCGATGCAACCGGAACTCGCACGGTTAAGCGCGAATGTTCTTTCCCCTTCTATGTCCGGATAGAAGCGAAAACCTGCCGCCTTTCCCGCGGTTCGCGCGGTCATGCCGGTATCGTTGATCACAGCCGGAAAACAGGATTGCATCAATAAATCTACATATATATGTCTAGCGCCATGGTTCGCTCCCGACGCCCCTCTCCGCAAATGCTCGCCGTTCTCGCCGCGCTGTATGATCGGGCGCCCGAGCGGATCCACGGCTATGATCTCATGAAGCTGACCGGGTTGAAGTCAGGCTCGCTCTACCCGCTGTTGATGCGGATGAGCGACCGCGGCCTGCTCGCCTCCGAATGGTGCGAGCCGACCGCGCCCGGACGGCCCCCGCGCCATGCCTATCGCCTGACGGCGCGCGGCGTGGCGCTCGCACAAGCGGCCAGAAACGATCCCGATTCGTCCGGCCTCGTGGGTGCAAAGGCATGAGCGGCGGGATCGCCCGCGCGGTCATGACGCTCGCCCTGGCGGGGCTGGGCCCGCATCGCCGCGACTGGGCCGCGGCCATGCGTGCCGAATTCGCCATGGCGGCGGAGGCCGGCGAGGGCTTGGCGTTCGCGTTCGGCTGCCTCGCGACCGCGTGGCGGGAATTGCCGGCCCATCACGAGGGCCGTCTTGCCCTGTCACGCTACACGTTCGCGCTCGGGCTGATCCTGCCCGCGGCGGCGGTCCTGCTGGCCGGGTTGTGGTGGGGCTATCCTTGGGTCGAGCCTCCCTACGCGGACGGCATTGCCCGTTTCGCGAAGGTGCCGACCGTCCTGCCGGCGACCATTCACGCGGGCAACGCCTTCGCCGTTCCGTGGTTGGCGACCTTGCTGCTGCTGCGCGTGGGCGGTCTGATGCTGTCTGCCTGGTTCGTGGTCGAAGCCGACTGGAACAGGGCTGCCGCCATCCAGCGGGCAGGCGCCGCCGCCACGGTCACGCTGGCGCTTTTTGCCGCCATCGTGGTCGCGGATTTCACCTGCGTGGTACTGCCCCTGCTCGCCCTGTGCGCAGAGATGCTGTCGATCGCCTTGCTGCGCCGGTGGCATGATGGCGAGAATGCTGCCGTGGCCTAGGCCGGTTCAGACCCATCTCTCCCGGCGGCCCCGTGGGCGCGGCACGAGGAGACAACGAGGAGAGGCCATCATGATCGAAGACCGGATCGCGCCGCGCGTCGGACCCACCCCGCCCACGGGGCAGGAACGGCTGGCGAGCCTCGATTTCATGCGCGGCATTGCGGTGATGGGCATCCTTGCCGCCAATATCGTCGCCTTCGGACAGCCGCAGATCGCCTATCTCTGGCCGGGCGGTTTCCTGACCGAACACGGACCGCTTTCGGACTGGCTCTGGGTCGTGCAATTCACGGTGATCGACGGCAAGATGCGCGGCCTTTTCACGCTGCTGTTCGGCGCAGGGATGATCCTGTTCCTCGACCGGGCACGGGCACGCGGGAAGGGGCGCTGGCTGCAGGCACGCCGCCTCGGCTGGCTCTTCCTGTTCGGCTATGGGCATTTTCTCTTTCTGTCGAAGGGCGACATCCTGGCGATTTACGCGACCTGCGGGCTCATCGCGCTGCTGTGCGCGCGATGGCGGCCCAGGACGCAGCTGTGGGTCGGCGTCGCGGTCTATCTGCTGGGCGCGTTGAAGGACACCGTGGTTCTGGGGCGGGTGTATGCGGCCGCATCCGGACGGATCGCCCCGGTTCGGGATGGAACGGGGGACCTCGCCGCCGCAATGCGCGACGCCGCGATCGCCGATTCCCGCATCGAAAGCGTGTTGATCCGGGCGGGCGATTACGGCGGTTGGGTCCTGCACAATGTCACCGAACACGGGGTCCAGCCGCTGCTGTCGTGGGTGCAGAACGGGCTCGAAGCGATCCCCATGATGTTGATCGGCATGGCGCTTTACCGCCTCGGCCTGTTCGACGGGCGGCTCGATCCGCGTCGGCAGTCGCTTTGGGGATGGGTCGGACTGCTCGTCGGCCTTGCCGGAACGCTCGCGATCGGGCTCTGGAATCATGCCGAGGGGCTCAGCTATATGGGCGCGATCTGGTCGCTCGACGGGACGTCGGCCCTGCCGCGCCTGCCGATGGTCCTGGGGCTGGCGGCGCTGCTGTCGCTATGGGGACCGCGCGCGACCGGCTGGCTTGGCTCGCGCATTTCCGCGGCGGGGCGGATGGCATTCTCGAACTATCTGGGCACCTCGATCCTGATGCTGTTCGTGTTCTACGGCTGGGCGCTGGGCCTGTTTGGCGAGCTGAACCGGCCGGCATTGTATGGCGTGGTGGTGGTGACCTGGGCGATCATGCTGGCTTGGTCGCCGGCCTGGCTGGCGCGCTATTGCTTCGGTCCGCTCGAATGGGTGTGGCGGTGTCTCACCTACGCGCGCATCTTCCCGATCCGGCGTGACGCATCGCCCGGCTAGCGGTTCGCCACCTGGCGAAAGTTACCCGTTCGCGCGAGCTTTATCGCGGCGAGAGAGTGCCGAGGCAAAGTCAGGTGAAAATTTCAAAGGCTGGGCATTGTGCGGCTTGCGAGCCGGGATGGCCGGTTACTCCCCGACTTGTCGCATCCTTACAGGCGCCCGATGGTCAAGGCGCCGAACCGGACCAAGTGATTCCGGAGCCGGGACCCGCCGAATTGGGAAGCATCCCGCGCGATTGTGAGAGATGTTGGAAAGCCATGCAAAGGCCGGTGGCGGAGACGGAGGGATTCGAACCCTCGATACCCGATAAAGAGTATGGTTCCTTAGCAGGGAACTGGTTTCAGCCACTCACCCACGTCTCCGGAACCGCGCCCTATAACGAGGTCCGTCGACCGCTTCAAGGGGGCGCCGTTGCAAAATGCCGTATCGCCGGGCGAACCGCATCGCCGCAGCAGTGCAGCCCCGGCGAACATGCCATGGCGCGACGCGCACCGATTGCCGCGCAGGGGCCGGATTAACCGTCGGTTCAGGGCGCCCGATGCCTTTTGCGCGGAGCTTGCGGACTTGCCATCGGGCGTGCAATCGCGCACTCGACACGGCAGGCGCGCGGCGGTCGATGGACTGCGCCGCAGCAGACGGGAAACGACAATGGGACGGTTTATGCAACGCTTTTCGGGTCAATCGTATCGGGTGTCGGGGCCATGGCTTCGCGCCGCAACGCTGCCTGTGGCGGCGATGGCGCTGTGTCTTGCCGGCGCGGCGCAGGCGCAGATCACCACCATCGATCCCAATCGCGCGATCGACGGCGATCTGGAGCAGCCGCAACCCGCACCCGCACCCGCTCCCGCGCCCGGCGCGCAGGGCGAATTGCCGCCCGTGGCGGGCGACCCCTATGCCGATCCGTATGCGGCGCCGCCGGCGTCGGACTATGTCTATCCCAGCGAAGAGCCCGCGACCGTGCCCGCCCCTGCGCCGGCCGCGCCCGGACCGCAGCCGGCTCCCGCGACGCCGCCCGCCGCGGCGTCGCAGGCTGCCACCACCTATCAGCGTGACGACGTGCTCGGCGCGGCGGAGCGCGCCTTTGGCAGCGGTGCCGAAGGGCTGGCCAAGCTGGTCGAGGAAATCCTGAGCAAGCAGGGCGAGCCCAACGCCTATATCACCGGGCGCGAGGCGGGCGGCGCCTTTGCCGTCGGGCTGCGCTATGGCGAAGGCACGATGTATCACAAGGTCGAGGGCGAGAAGCCGGTCTACTGGACCGGGCCGTCGATCGGGTTCGACGCGGGCGCCAATGCCGGCTCCACCTTCATCCTCGTCTATAATTTGTGGGACAGCGAGGATCTCTACGAACGCTATCCCGCCGGCGAGGGGCAGGCCTATGTCGTGGGCGGCTTCAACGCGAGCTATGTCCGCAAGGGCGATGTGGTGCTGATTCCCATTCGCATGGGCGTCGGGGTCAGGCTCGGGATCAATGCGGGCTATCTGCGCTTTTCCAAAAAGCATCGCTGGTTCCCGTTCTAACACCGCCCCAATAAAAATTGATGGCGCTTGAGGCTTGCCCCGCGGTCCCGCGGTCGGCATGAGACGGCGACCCGGCGCCCGATGCGCGCTTCGTTCAGACCGCGAGATGTGACCCATGCCGATGCTTGCCGATCTTCCCGAACAGTCGCCCGATGCGCTTCTGGCGCTGATCAAGATGTATGCCGCCGATCCGCGCGAGGAGAAGATCGACCTCGGCGTCGGCGTCTATCGCACCGACGATGGCGCGACGCCCGTGTTCGCGGCGGTGAAGGGCGCGGAAAGGGATCTGGTCGAGCGGCAGGATTCCAAGGCTTACCTCGGCCCCGAAGGCTGCATGGATTTCGTGCGCTGCCTGATGCCGATCATCCTGGGCGATGACATGGCGAAGAGCGAGCGCATCGACGGCATGCAGACGCCGGGCGGTACCGGCGGCGTGCGGCTTGCCGTGGCGCTGGCGCAGGCGGCGGGGTCGAAGCGCGTGTGGATGGGCACGCCGAGCTGGCCGAACCATGCGCAGATCCTCAAGGACATCGGCATGGAGGCCGCGACCTTCAATCACGCCGCCGATGGCGCCACCGACATGGACGCGCTCAAGGATGCGATCGCGAAGGCGGATGCCGGCGATGCGTTCCTGCTCCACGGGTGCTGTCACAATCCGACCGGTATCGATTACACCGTCGATCAATGGCACGAGATCGCCGCCATGATTGCCGAAAAAGGCATCCTGCCCATCCTCGACCTCGCGTATCAGGGGCTGGGCGAGGGTCTCGAAGAGGATGCGCAGGGCGTGCGCATCGTGATGAAGGCCGTGCCTGAAGCCCTGCTCGCCTATAGCTGCGACAAGAATTTCGGTCTTTATCGCGACCGTGTCGGCGCCGTCTACGTACAGGCGGCCGAGGCGGATCACCTGCCGCGGATCATGTCGAATGCCGCGTCCTTTGCCCGCGCCACATGGTCCATGCCGCCCGATCACGGCGGTTCGGTGGTGCGCGAGATCGTCGCCGACGATACGCTGCGCGGCGAATGGCTGGACGAGCTTGCGGGCATGCGCCGCCGGATGCTGCAGGTGCGCGCGCGGCTGGCCGAGGCGGGGACCGCCGGTTCGGTCGACCTCACCCCGCTGGGGCAGCAGCATGGCTTGTTCGCGATGCTGCCGCTCGACAAGGATCAGATTCAGGCCCTGCGCAAGGATCACGCCGTTTACATGGCGGGTTCGGGGCGCATCAATATTGCCGGGCTGACGCTCGGCAATATCGACCGGTTCATCGCCGCGCTCGCAAAGGTGAGCGGCTAGGCTTCGCGCAGCGACTGCATCCGGCGCAGGTAGCGGGCGAGGACGTCGATCTCCAGATTGACGCCGTCGCCCGGCTGCCGCGCGCCCAGCGTCGTGACCTCGGCCGTGTGCGGAATGATGTTGAGCGCGAACCGCGCCACGCCATTCGGCAAATCCTCCACCGCATTCACGGTGAGCGAGACACCATCGACCGTGATCGAGCCTTTGCCTGCGATATAGGCGGCAATGTCGCGCGGGGCGTCGATCTCGAAATGGATGGAGCCGGCGCGTTCCTCGCGCACGGCGACGGTGCCGACCGCATCGACATGGCCGGTCACGATATGCCCGCCCAGCTCGTCCCCGAGTTTCAGCGCCTGCTCCAGATTGAGCCGCGCCCCTTCGCGCCATTGTCCGGGCGCGGTGCGCGAAATCGTCTCGTCCGACACGTCCAGCGCGAACCACGCATCGCCCGGCGCCCCGCCGCGATCCACCACGGTCAGGCAGACGCCGGAACAGGCGATGGACGCACCGATCGCTATGTCGGAGGGGTCGAAGGGGCACGCGACGGTAAGCCGCGTATCGCCGCCATCGCGCAAAACGCGCGCGACCGTGCCGATTGCTGTGGTTATGCCGGTAAACATGGGATCCGTTCGTAGTGTTCCATCGTGTCCTTGCCAAGCATGCGCCGGTCGCGCAATCGCCATTGTTCGTGCGCATCGGCAAGCGTGGCGAGCCCGATGTCGCCGATCCCGGCCATGCCCCCGCCAATCACGATCGGCGCGCGATAGATCAGCAGCCTGTCGACATGCCCGGTGGCGAGAAAGGCGGCGGCGGTTTTGGCCCCGCCTTCGACCATGAGATATTGCGCGGGGAGGAGCGGCGAAAGATCGTCCGCGGCGCGCAGGGCCGACCATCCGGGCGGCGCGTCGCCGCGGCTCAGCACCCATCGGGCCGGGCTGCGACGTTCAAGGCCGGGCAGCCGCACGTCGAGCCGGGGCGCATCCGCGCGCAAAGTGCCGCCGCCGACCAGAATGGCATCGTGGCACGCGCGCACCAGATGGGTATGGGCGCGGGCGGCAGGGCCGGTGATCCACTGGCTGCTCCCGTCGGCCATGGCGATGCACCCGTCGAGCGACAGCGCCAGTTTCAGCGTGACGAGAGGCCGCCCCCGGCCTCCGCGCATCAGATAGCCGGCAAGCGAATCGCGCGAAGCCTCGCTCGTGCATGATGCGGCGCTTATGCCCGCGGCTCTCAACGCGGCGATCCCCTTGCCCGCGGTGCGCGGGTCGGGATCCTCGCATCCCACGACCACGCGCGCGACGCCTGCCGCGATCAGGAGCGCGGAGCAGGCCGGACCGCGCGTCGAAACATGGGCGCACGGCTCCAGCGTGACATAGGCGGTCGCCCCGCGCGCACGGTCGCCGGCCTGCCGCAGGGCCACGGCCTCGGCATGGGGACGCCCGCCCGGCTGTGTCCAGCCGCGCCCGACCACGATGCCATGGCGCACGAGGATGCACCCGACGGCTGGGTTGGGCCGGCTCAGCGGGCGGGCGCGTGACGCCAGCCGCGCCGCGGCATCGAGCCAGCGGGAATCAGAAATTCTTTTCGACCCGCTCGACCGCGCGGCGGCGGGCCTCCGCCTCGCGGGCTTCGCGCATGGCACGCTCGCGCTCGCCCTGCCGGCGGGCTTCCTCCACGTCGATGCCGGACACGCGGGCGACGGTTTCGTAACGCTCGCGAATCTCCTCCTCGCGCGCGGCACGTTCGGCGCGCAAGGCATCCTTGCGTTTCTGGTTCTCGATATTGGAGGCGATGATTTCCGCGTCGGAGCGGCCCGGCTCGAACGTGTTGATGTAGGTGATGGTGGGTGCGCGCGGCTCGATCCGGTAGCTTTCGCCGAAAATCGTGCCGAAGATACAGACCGTCACCGCCGCCGCCAGCGCGAAAAAGCGCCAGCGATGCGGGTTCTCCTCCATCCACACGCCGCGAAAATCCCGCACCGCACCCATCGGGTTGATGAGGGAGAGAAATCGCGAAAGACCTGTTTTCTGAACTGCCATGTCCTGCCCAAGATAGGAGCTGTGGTGCGCCGTGGCCAGCCCGCCGCGTGATCCGCGATGCGCCGGCCTAGCCGAACGCGGCGTAGAGCGTGCGCCCATGCTCGCTCAGCCAGCGATTCGCATGCGCGAGATCGCCGTCGAAGATCCTGGCGTGGAGCGCATGAAACGCCGGTGAATGATCGAAATGCACGAGATGCGCGACCTCGTGCGCGGCGACGGACCGGCGCACCGCGTCCTCCGCCATCACCAGCCGCCAGTTGAGCCGGATCGTCCCGTCGCGCGCACAGCTGCCCCAGCGGCGCTGCGCCCGGCTGAGCCTGACCGCCGGGGCGGGGATCGCGGCCAGGGCGCAGAAATCCGCCACGTCGGCCGTCATGAGCCGCAGCGCCTCCTCTTCCAGCCAGCGGCGGATACGGCCCTCCATCCCCTCCACCGGCCCGCCGCACCACAGCACGGCACCGTCCACCTCGGGACGGCGCGGCCGGGCGGCATCGCGCGTCACGCGAAGAACCCGCCCGCGAAAGGGCAACGTCCCGCCATCCACGATGACGAGCGGGCGTGGCAGTTTCGCCCGCTGCGCCGCGAGCCAGTCGGCACGCGTCGTCGCGAATCGAACCCCATCGTCGAGCGCGGCGAAGCGTGGAATGCTTACCCGCGCCTCCGCCCCGTCGGGCGAGAGGCGCAAGGTCATCCGGCGGGCGATCGGGTGACGGCGCACGACGAGCGGCAGGGGACCATCGGGCAAATCTACCGTGCCGCGCATCTGCGTCGCCGGTGGCGCGCGGCGCGAGAGAAAGGCATTGAGCCCGGCGCGGGCGCGGCTCTTCATTCGCCGTCCTCGTCCGTATCGCCATCGGGGGCAAGCACGAGTTCGTAGCCGGGAATGACGACATGTTCCTCGATCGGGCCGGCGTCATCCTCCGATATGACCTTCCCGGCGACGGAAATCCCGGCCCGGTGGACCGCGTCGCGATCCCCGCAGATCAGATAGTGCCATTCGCGCAAGGGTTCGCCATTCGCGCGCAGGCGATAGGCGCAGGTGTCGGGAAGCCAGTGCAGGTCATGCGCCTTTTCGCGGGTCAACTGCAGGCAATCGGGCACCTTCGCCTTGCGATTGGGGTAATCGGTGCACCGCGCGCTTTGCGTGTCGAGCAGGCGGCAGGCGACATTGGTGGGGTAGATCTCGCCCGTGTCGGCATCCTCCAGCTTGTGCAGGCAGCAATTGCCGCATCCGTCGCACAGCGCCTCCCACTCCGCATCGTCGAGCGCGGCGAGCGGTTTTTCCCAGAACGGCAGGTCGCCAGTGACAGGGTCGTTCATCGCACCCATTTAGCCAGCTCTTCGGCGACCGCGGCGGCGCCCTCGTTCGTGGGGAGCAGCGCGACCGGATTGCCGTCGGGATCGAACAGCATCGCCGCGTTGCTATGCTCCATCAAATAGCCGCCACCTGCCGATTCGGCGCCCTTTTCGTGATAGACCACGAAGGCGTCCGCGGCCTGCGCGACCTGCTCTTCCGTTCCGGTCAGGCCGACCATGCGCGGGTGGAAATTGGCGACGAATTCGCCGACGGCTTGCGCCGTGTCGCGCTCCGGGTCGATGGTGATGAAGATCGGCGTGACCTGTTCGGCGCGGTCCGGCGCCTCTTTTGCGAACAGGGTCAGCCCTTGCCCGATCGCCTGCGCATCGACGGGGCACACGTCGGGACAGAAGGTGTAGCCGAAATAGACAATGCGCCATTGCCCGGCAAAATCGGCCCAGCGCACCGTCTGCCCCTCGCTATTGATAAGCGTGAAATCGCCGCCGATGGCCGCACCGGCCAGCGGCGGCGGTTCCGCTGCATCCCCGCCCGCATCGCCCCAGCCGCACGACGCGAGCGCCAGTGCGAGCGAAAGCGCAACACCGGTCAGCATGGTGCGCGGGCGCGGACGGGCGCGCAGGGGGAGGGCGGGGCGGCGAGTGCGATCGTAATGGGGCATGGAAGGGCGGTTCATGTCCTGCTAAAGCATGAGACGCAAGTGAAAGCGCCGCGCATCGCGCGCAGGGTAGAGCACGCCCGATACAACCGCCGGATCAGGATATGTCAGGGATACGAACCGGAATGAACACACGTCTTTTCACCGTTCTGGCCGCGGCGGCGGCGGCGTGCCTGTCGGCGAGCCCGGCCGCCGCGCAATTTTCCGAAGGCTATCGTTTCCTCGAGGCGGTGGAGAAGCGCGACGGCGAAACCGCGATCGCCGCATTGAACGAACCGGGCAGCACGCTGGTCAATACCCGCGACGTGGGCACGGGGCGGTCCGCGCTCCATATCGTGGTGGCGCGGCGGGACCGGACCTGGCTCGATTTCCTGCTCGACAAGGGGGCCAACCCAAACGTGCGCGATGCGAAGGGGATCAGCCCGCTCGAAATGGCGTCCTCGCTGCGCTTTCTCGAAGGGGTGGAAATGCTGGCCAAGGCAGGCGCCGACGTGAACGAGACGAATGCGACGGGGGAAACCCCGCTGATCGTGGCGACCCATCTGCGCGATGCCGATCTTGCGAAGATCCTGCTCGACAACGGGGCGAACCCCGACCGCGCCGATTCGTCGGGCCGCAGCGCGCGCGATTACGCAACGCTCGCCGGGCGCAGCAACCCGGTGCTGGCTTTGATCGAGCGGCAGGACAGCGCCGCCCGCAACTCCCAGACCTACGGACCCAGCCTGTGATCGACGCCGATACGCTGACCCTCGACGCGCTGGCCATCGCGCTGGCCCCCGCGATTGCCGACGCGGCGATTTTCGACGGGTGGAGCGATACCGCGCTCGTCGCCGCGGCGGAGATGGAGGGCATGGACCCGGCGGTGGCGCGGCTCGCGTTTCCGGGCGGCGCGATGGACATGATCGCGGCATGGATCGGCGCCATCGACCGCCGCATGGCCGAGGAGCTGAACCCCGCCGAACTCGCCGCGATGAAGATTCGCGACCGTATTCATAAGCTGGTGATGTTCCGGCTCGACGCCGCATTGCCGCAACGCGAATCGCTGCGCCGGGCGATGACGATCATGGCCATGCCGCAAAACCTCGCCCGCTCGGCACGGCTGGGGTGGAGCAGCGCCGACCTCATGTGGCGCATGGCAGGCGACACGGCGACCGATTACAACCATTACACGAAACGCGCGATCCTGGCCTCGATCTACGCCGCGACGCTCACCGTGTTCGCCGACGACGACAGCGACGGACAGGCCGACACGCGCGCCTTTCTCGACCGCCGGATCGACGGCGTGATGGAGTTCGAGAAAGCCAAGGCCAAATGGCAAAATCCCGATCGCGAACGGTTCAGCCCGCTCCGCATGCTCGGACGGCTGCGGTATCCCTCGCGTTGACGGCCGCATGCTTTATTGAGAATTAGTTGCAAAGAGCGGCGCTTTGTGCGACCGGCGGACCATGACCAACGGGTTCGAAACACGAAACGAGACGCTGGCCGAAAGGCCGCTGGGCAGCGTGTCGCGCATCGTCGCGGTGGACTGGGACACGCTCGCGCCCGAAGAGGCGCGACGCCTGCGTGCGCTGGGCATCGATGACGGCGCCACGGTAAAGCTCGCGCATCGGGGCATTTTTGCCGGGCGCGATCCGCTTGCGGTGGAAATCGGGCGCATGACCATCGCGGTGCGGCGCGTCCATGCCGAGGCGATTCGGGTCGAGGCGGTCGCGGATGCAGGCGCAAAGCTCGCCATTGGCGCGGACGCGGCGGCATGAGCCGGCCCATCCGCACCGTCGCGCTGGTCGGCAACCCGAACGCGGGCAAGAGCGCCTTGTTCAACGCGCTCACCGGTGCGCGGCAGAAGATCGCGAACTATCCCGGCGTCACGGTGGAGCGCAAGGCGGGCCGCATGGCGCTGTCCAATGGCGAACCGGTCGAGCTGGTCGACCTTCCCGGCAGCTATTCGCTCGACCCGTCGAGCCCGGACGAGGCCGTGACCCGCGATGTCATCCTCGGCGATCAGGAAGGGCAGCGCCGACCCGACGCGCTCGTCATCGTGGTCGACGCCGCCAATCTGGAACAGCATCTCGTCTTCGCGCAGGAACTCATCGCGCTCGACCTGCCGGTGGTCGTCGCGCTCAACATGGTCGACCTTGCAAAGCGCGACGGGCTGGTGCTCGATGCGAAGGCGCTGGGCGAAGCGCTCGGCGTGCCGGTGGTGGAAACGGTGGCGGTGCGCCGCCGCGGACTGGACGCGCTGACCGATGCGTTGCAGCGCGCCGTCAACGAAAAGCACCAGGCGCCCTTTTTCGCCGCCGATCTCGACATGACCGAGCGCCGCGTCAGCGCCCACGCCATCGCACAGCGCGCGCTGGTATCCGAAACGCGCACGCGGCGCATGCATCGCGGGCTCGACAAGGTGCTGCTGCATCCCTGGATCGGGCCGGTCATCCTGTTCGCCCTGTTGTTCGTGGTGTTTCAGGCCGTGTTCGCATGGGCGACGCCCTTTGCCGACGGGCTGGAGGCCGGTGTCGGTTTCGTGAGCGAGCGGGTCGCCGCGATCCTGCCCGACGGGCTGATCCGTGACGCGATTACCGAGGGCGTGCTGGCGGGCGTCGGCTCGGTCGTCGTGTTCCTGCCGCAGATCGTGATCCTCTTCTTCTTCATCCTGTTGATGGAGGCGACGGGATACATGGCCCGCGCCGCGTTCCTGATGGATCGGATGATGGCCGGCGTCGGCCTTTCGGGACGCAGCTTCATTCCGCTGCTCTCCAGCTTCGCCTGCGCCATTCCGGGGATCATGGCGACGCGCTCGATCTCCGATCCGAAGGACAGGCTGACCACGATCCTCATCGCGCCATTGATGACGTGTTCGGCGCGGCTGCCGGTCTATGCGGTGATCATCGCGGCGTTCATTCCGGCCCGCTCGGTCGGGCCGGGGATCGGGTTGCAGGGGCTGGTGCTGTTCGCGCTTTATGTCGCGGGGATCGTCGGGGCGATGGTCGTCGCGCTGATCCTGCGGCGCAGCGTGGCGAAGGGCGCGGCGAGCGGCTTCATCATGGAATTGCCGCGCTATCAATGGCCGCGCCTGTCGGACATCGCGCTCGGCCTGTGGCAACGCGCGTGGATCTTCCTGCGCCGGGCGGGCACGATCATCTTTGCCGCGACGGTGGTGCTGTGGCTGTTGCTCTCCTTTCCGCAGGCAGAACCGGGTGAAAGCCAGGTCGATGCCAGCATCGCGGGCCATATCGCGGACGGGCTTTACGTCGTGGTCGAACCGATCGGCTTCAATCGCGACATCGCGCTCGCGCTCATCCCCGCGATGGCCGCGCGCGAGGTGGCGGTGTCCTCGCTCGCCACGACCTATGCCGTCGACAGCGGGGACGAGGAGGAAACCGCCATGGCGCTCACCGACCGGCTGTCGAGCCGGTGGAGCCTGCCGACCGCGCTCGCCTTTCTCGCCTGGTTCGTGTTCGCGCCGCAGTGTCTTTCCACCATCGCCGTGGCGAAGCGGGAAACGAATGGGTGGAAATGGCCGGTGTTCATGTTGGCATATCTGTTCGCGCTCGCCTACATCTTTGCGGGAATCACCTATTGGCTCGCCGTTGCGGCCGGGCTCTGACGCAAGCATTCAAGGCAGGAATTTATGGCAGGCAGTCTCAACAAGGTCATGCTGATCGGCAATCTGGGCGCCGACCCGGAGGTTCGCAGCTTTCAGAACGGCGGCAAGGTGTGCAACCTGCGCCTCGCCACCACCGAAAACTGGAAGGACCGCGAAGGTCAGCGCCAGGAAAAGACCGAGTGGCACACCGTGTCGATCTTTTCCGAGGGGTTGATCAGCGTCGCCGAACGCTTCCTGCGCAAGGGCAGCAAGATCTATGTCGAGGGGCAGCTGCAGACCCGCAAATGGCAGGATCAGCAGGGCAATGACCGCTACTCCACCGAAATCGTCCTGCGCGGATTCAACGGCACGCTGACCATGCTCGACGGCAAGTCGGGCGGGGGCGGCGGCAGCGATTGGGGCGGCGGCCAGTCGGGCGGCGGATATGATGGCGGTTCCGGCGGCGGGCAATCCGGCGGCTGGAACAAGGGCGGATCGGGCGGCGGCTCCGCGGGCGGTTCGGGCGGCGGTTTCGGCGGCGGCCAGGGCGGCGGCGGTGGCTACGACGATCTGGACGACGATATCCCGTTCTGATCGCGGGCCGCTCCGCACGGCCACCCCGGTCATTTCAGTCTTTTGAAGACCCCTTCGATACCGCGCCCTTGAGCACGGCGAAGGGGTTTTCCCGTTCCGGCTCGTCCAGCCCGACCGCGTCGCGCACCCGGTCCGCCTCCGGCCCGGTGGCGAACGGATCGATGGCGAGCGCGACGCTTTGCGCGACGGCCTCGCCCAGGTCGAACTGGTCGCCGTCATAGGGGATCTCGTCGAGCTCGTCGGCTTCGAGTTCGATTTCGTCCGGCATTTGCGAGCTGGCGGGCACGAAGCGGAAATGCAGCGGTTCGGAAATCTTCGTGCGCAGATCCTCGCCCGACACGGCGCAGGCCTGCGTGGCGGCGGCGCTCAACTGCCCGCGCGCCTCCACGACGCCGCCATCGGTTTCGAGGCTGAGCCGCGCGACGAGCGAATCGAGAGACACGATGCCGAAACGCTTTGCGAGCGCGCTCCGCTCCTCCGGCTTCGCGGTGATTTCGACGATGCGGCCATCGGCCTGCTGCACCGCGACCCAGCGCGGCATTTCGGACGGTATGCTCTCGCTCATCGCGCGATATTTCCTTTCAGCAAATCTTCCATCTCCACCGCCCGGATGTCGGCCATCAATCGCCGCAGCCCCGCTGCCATCCGCGTGCCGTCGTCATCGGGGTCGATCATCGTCGTGTTGCGCCGGGCCGCCTGCGCCAGCGCGTCGTCGTCGGCATGAGACAACCCTTCGCGATAGGCGCCGATCCGCCCGCCAAGCGCGGCCATCAGCTTGCCCATGCGCTTGCCCACCACGAGATCGCCGACGCCGGCTTCGCGCAATTGTCCGTCCATGTCGTCGATGAACAACTCGGTGAGCCGCGCGGCGTGCTGCGCGGCGCCTTCGTCCTCGAACCGGATCATGACGAGCGCCATGACCGCGCTGATCATGTCGAATCGCCCCTCCACCGTATCGGCGACCCCGTCGGACGCGTACCAGTGCGGCTCGCGCGCGATGGCGACGATGCGGTGCCACAAATCGGTGAGGTCGATGGCGCGCTGACGCTTGAAAAGACGGGATAGCATGGGTCGTTCCTTCGATGTGCCGCGGGCGCCGCCGCGGGGCCGTTCAGCGCCGATTAAACGCATGGACCCCAATTCCCGTCCCGATCGAGGGAACCGGCGGCGCGTGCGTATCGCACGGTCTTGTGCGCTTCGCCCGCGTTCCGTAAGGGTTCGGCGCCCGTCCGGCCGATATAGGTCGAAACGCGGGCATGACAACGTGGGCGCGCAGCCATTTGCGCTGACCCGGCAGTATGACGAAAAGGCGCGTTGAGCACATGAATTTCACTTCCGGCACCGCATCGCGCCGTTCCATCGCCGGCAGGATGGCCAGCAGGGCGCTTGTCCTCGCGCTCGTCGCACCGGCCATGCTGGGCGGGTGCACCGCCATTCGCGACCGGCGCGGCTATGTCGGCGATGTCGCGCTCACGCAGTCGATCCAGCCGGGCATCGACAATGCCCGCTCGGTCGAAGGCACGCTCGGCCGGCCCAGCTTTACCAGCCAGTTCGGCGACAACACCTGGTATTACGTGACCAGCGCGCAGCAGCGCGAGATTTTCGGCGGCTCGCATATCGTGGAACACCGGGTCCTGCGCGTGCGGTTCGATCCGTCGGGCAATGTCCTGGGGGTCGACAATACCGGCATGGATCTGGTGCGCGACATCAATCCCGATAACAAGACCACGCCGACGCTCGGCCGCGATCGCGGATTTTTCGAGGATCTGTTCGGCAATATCGGCTCGGTCGGGGCCGGCGGGCTTCCCGGTGCGGGGCCGGGCGCGGGCGGCGGCCCTCCCTGAGGCTGCGGCGCGATATGCGGACCGCGCGCGGTTGAACCGCGCGCGGCTCCACCCATATCGCCGGCATGAGATCACATGACGAAGCCCACGGCCTGGTGCCGTGGCACGGAACCACCATCATCGGCGTCAAGCGCGGCAACCGCACCATCGTGGCGGGCGACGGGCAGGTGTCGATGGGCAATACGGTGATGAAGCCCAACGCTCGCAAGGTGCGCCGCATCGGCGAGGGCGGCCCGGACAAGGGCAAGGTCATCGCGGGCTTTGCCGGCGCGACGGCGGATGCGTTCACCCTGTTCGAACGGCTCGAACGCAAGCTCGAACAATATCGCGGGCAATTGATGCGCGCCGCGGTCGAACTCGCCAAGGATTGGCGGACCGACAAATATCTCCGCAATCTGGAAGCGTTGATGATCGTCGCGGATAAAGACGTGCTGCTGGTGATCACCGGCAATGGCGACGTGCTCGAACCCGAAGGCGGGATCGCCGCGATCGGTTCGGGGGGCAATTACGCGCTCGCCGCGGCGAAAGCGCTGTCGGATTATGAGCAGGACCCGGAAAAGATCGCCCGCCGCGCGATGGAGGTCGCCGCGGACGTGTGCGTCTTTACCAATGGCAATGTGACGGTCGAGGCCGTCGGCGAATGAGAACCCCCGAAACCATGACGAACACGAATCTCACCCCGAAGGCCATCGTGGCCGCGCTCGACGAACATATCGTCGGGCAGACCGATGCGAAGCGCGCCGTGGCCGTGGCCCTGCGCAATCGCTGGCGGCGTCAACGCCTGCCGGAGGAATTGCGCAACGAGGTGACGCCCAAGAACATCCTCATGATCGGGCCCACCGGCTGCGGCAAGACCGAGATCAGCCGCCGTCTGGCGAAACTGGCCGATGCGCCTTTCGTCAAGGTCGAGGCGACCAAGTTCACCGAGGTCGGCTATGTCGGGCGCGATGTCGAACAGATCGCCCGAGACCTTGCCGAGGAAGCGATCCGCCTTGAAAAGGACCGCCGCCGCGACGCGGTGCGCGATGCGGCGTCGGCTGCGGCGATGAAGCGCCTGCTCGACGCGCTCGTCGGTGACAGCGCCAGCGAGGCGACCCGCGAAAGCTTCCGGCAGCGGATCGTCGACAACCATCTCAACGATACCGAGGTGGAGATCGAGGTGGAGGACCAGCCCGCGATGAACATGGAGCTGCCCGGCATGGGCGGCAATGTGGGCATGATCAACCTGTCCGACATGATGGGCAAGGCGTTCGGCGGACAGAAGCTGAAACGCCGGAAACTGCGCGTCGCCGATGCCTGGGACAAGCTGGTCGACGAGGAATCGGAAAAGCGCATGGATCAGGACGACGTCGCCCGCGTCGCGCTGCAGAATGCCGAAACCAACGGCATCGTGTTCCTCGACGAGATCGACAAGATCGCCGTGCCCGACAATCGCGGCGGGCAGGTCAGCCGCGAAGGGGTGCAGCGCGATCTGCTTCCCCTCATCGAAGGGACGACCGTTTCGACCAAGTACGGTCCGATGAAGACCGACCATATCCTCTTCATCGCCAGCGGCGCGTTCCACGTGTCGAAGCCCAGCGACATGCTCCCGGAGTTACAGGGGCGCCTGCCGATCCGGGTGGAGCTGAAGGCGCTGACCGAAGAGGATTTCGTGCGGATCCTGTGCGAGACGCGCGCCAATCTGGTGCAGCAGTACAAGGCGCTCATCGGGACCGAGGACGTGACTCTTGATTTCAGCGAGGAGGCAATCCGCGAGATCGCCACCATCGCCGCGCAGGTGAATGAAAGCGTGGAGAATATCGGTGCCCGCCGCCTGTCGACGGTGATGGAAAAGCTGCTCGAGGAAGTGAGCTTCGATGCGGAGGAGCGCGGCGGTTCCACCGTTTCGGTCGACCGCGACTATGTGCGCGAACGGCTCGCCGAACTGGCGCAGGACAGCGATCTGTCGAAATATATCCTCTGACGGCGTAGCATTCGCTGCAAGGAAGACGGCGCCATCTCCGAAGCGGGGATGGCGCCGTTTTCGTGCCGAGTTTGCGCATGCGTCGGGTGCGCCTGTGCGCTCAGGCCGGCTCTTCCTGGCTATCGGCGGCCTGCCGCGCCCACATTTCGGCATAGAGCCCGTCATGGCGCAGCAATTGTGCATGGCTCCCGCTTTCGGCGAGGCGCCCGTGGTCGAGCACGAGAATACGGTCGGTATCGACCACGGTGGACAGCCGGTGCGCGATGGTGAGCGTCGTGCGATGCCGCGCGATCCGCCGCATGGTGCGTAATATGTCCTGTTCCGTGCGCGAATCGAGTGCGCTGGTCGCCTCGTCGAACAGGATGATCGGCGGGTCCTTCAACAGCGTGCGGGCGATGGCGACGCGCTGCTTCTCCCCGCCCGACAGTTTCAGCCCGCGTTCGCCGACCTCCGTGTCGTACCCCGATGGCAGACGTTCGATAAATTCGGCAATGGCGGCGCCGTGTGCCGCGGCCTCGATCTCGTCCTGCGTCGCACCTTCGCGGCCATAGGCGAGATTGTAGCCGATGCTTTCGTTGAACAGCACGCTGTCCTGCGGGACGATGCCGATCTGGCGGCGCAGGCTTTCCTGCGTCACGTCGCGAATGTCCTGTCCGTCGATGAGGATGCGGCCGTCCTGCGGATCGTAGAAGCGGAACAGCAGCCGCGCGATCGTGGACTTGCCGGCGCCCGACGGTCCGACGATGGCGATCCGCTCGCCGGCGTCGACCTCGAAGCTCAGCCCGTGCAGGATTTCACGGTCGGGGTCGTAACCGAAATGCACATTGTCAAAGGCGATCGTCGCGCGGGCCACATGGATGGCAGGCGCGCCGGGCTTGTCCGCGACCTCGACCGGCGTGTCGATCAGCCGGAACATCTCCGCCATGTCGATGAGGCCCTGCCGGATCGTGCGATAGACCCAGCCCAGCATGTCGAGCGGGCGGAACAGCTGCGTCAGATAGGTATTCACGAAGACGAGATCGCCGGTGCTCAGCTCCCCGCGGCTCCACCCCCACACGGTATAGCCCATCGCCGCCGCCATCAGCAGGTTCATGATCGCAGCCTGCACGATATTGAGCAGACCCAGCGAGTTTTCGGATTTCAGCGCCGCCTGCGCATAGGCGCGCGCGGCCCCGGCATAGCGTTCCTGCTCGCGATGCTCGGCCCCGAAATATTTGACCGTCTCGTAATTCAGCAGCGAATCAACCGCGCGCGACAGGGCACGGCCGTCCATCTCGTTCATTTCGGCGCGCAGTTTCGTGCGCCATTCGGTGATCCACCGGGTGATGAGGATATAGGCGACCACGGTCGTGCCCGTCGCCAGCACCAGACCCCACCCGAAATTGAGGTAGAAGATCACAGCCACCGCGATCAGCTCGATCACCGTCGGCGCGATATTGAACAGGAGGAAATAGAGCATGGAATCGATGCTCTTGGTTCCGCGTTCGATCGTCTTGGTCACCTGGCCGGTGCGGCGGGACAGGTGAAAGCGCAGCGAAAGGCGATGGAGCCGGGCAAAGACATCCTCCGCCAGGCTGCGGGTGGCGTCCTGCCCTACGCGTTCGAAGATGATGTTGCGGATATTGTCGAACGCCACGCTGGCGAACCGGCCGAGCGCGTAGGCGAGCACGAACGCCATGGCGACCATCGCGGCCTCGTTCGCGGGCGTCGCCATCGAATCGACCGCGCGCTTGTACGCAAAGGGGAGAGCGAGGGTCGTCGCCTTGGCCAGCAGGACGAACACCATGGCAAAGACGATCCGGCGTTTGAGCGCGGCATCATGGCTCGGCCAGAGATAGGGCAGAAAGCGCCGCAGCGTTCCCCAGTCGGCTTTGTCCTTCAGGTCGCGGGCGGAAACATTGTCTGGTGGCATGGCAGGCAATGTAGGGAACGGCACCGGAATGAACAGGCGGCGTCACTACCGGCACGCGATTCGAATGTGCGGAGGATTCGCGGGAATCGGAGTGAGCCGCGCTTTTCCGCCAGTTTACCGGCGATGCCGGCCTCCGGTCGATGATCCGGAGCGCGCAGGAAAAGCCCGAACCGGTATCGAATGGAACTTTTTTCAGGCCCTAAGACATTGGAAATGTTGGGTTTTCAAAATCCGTGCAATATTTCCGTAATCCATGTGTTGACCGAATCGAGAGTGCCCCATATATGCCCTCTCACCGGACGGCGAGACGCTCTCTAGCGGGG
>NZ_CANMCP010000005.1 GCF_947496385.1 uncultured Croceicoccus sp.
ATGGGCCAATCGCACCGACAGCAACTGCCGCATCTGCTTCGTCCTCATCGACGGCAGGTTCGAACCGGAGTTGGAAGGCTGACTGTGCCTGCCGTGCCGGTGGATGTCGATCCCTTCGGCGACGAGTTCCTTCGCGATCCCTATGCGTTTCACGGGGCGCTCCGGGACGCGGGGGCCGTTATCTGGCTCCCCGCGATCAACGCTTTCGGCATGGCCCGGTTCGAACATGTCAGCGCCGCGCTGAAGGATCACGAAACGTTCTGCTCATCACGGGGTGTCGGGCTTGCCGACTTCGCCAAAGAGGAACCGTTCCGCGCACCCTCTCTCCTGCTGGAGGCCGATCCGCCGCTGCACGACAGAACACGTCAGCTGATGAACAGGATCGTGTCGCCCAAAGCCTTGAAGGATTTGCGACCGCAATGGCAGGAGAAGGCCGACAGGCTGGTGCGGACGCTGGCCACCGGAATCGAGTTCGATGCGGTGACCGAACTTGCCGAGGTTTATCCGATGATGGTGTTTCCCGATACGATCGGGCTGATGGACGAGGGGCGCGAAAACCTGCTCGACTATGCGGCGATCGTCTTCAACGCATTCGGCCCCAGGAACCAGATTTTCGAGGACGGCATCCGGGGCAGCGAGGCGGCGATCGCCTGGGTCGATGCTGCGTGCAAGCGCGAAAACCTGAAGCCCGGCGGGTGGGGAATGGCGGTGTTCGAAGCCGCGGATCGCGCGGAATGCTCGAACGAAGAGGCCGAACGGCTTGTCCGGTCATTCCTTACCGCAGGCGTCGATACGACGGTCAACGGTATCGGGCACCTCGTGCTGGCGCTATCGCAAAACCCGGATCAATTCGCCCGGCTGAGGGCGGACCCCGCGCTGGCGAAAAAGGCATTCGAAGAGAGCTTGCGCTGGGATTCCACCGTGCAGACGTTCTTTCGGGTGACCACGCGGGATGTGGAAATCGACGGGACAGCGATACCGCAAGGCGCGAAGGTCCTGCTCTTCCTGGCCGCAGCCAATCGCGATCCCGGCCACTGGATCGAGCCGGAGCGGTTCGACATCGAACGCAATGTGAGCGGACATGTCGGCTTCGGCTTTGGCATCCATCAATGCCTTGGGCAAATGGTGGCGAGGCTGGAAGGGGAACTCGTCGCGAAGGCGCTTGCGCAGAACGTCGCTTCGATCAGGCCGTTGGGGGAGCCGGTTCGCCGTCTCAACAATACGCTTCATGCGCTTGCGAGCTATCGCGTCGCGGTTCAACCCGCATGACCGCGCACAGCGCGCCGTGCGCCGCCGGGGCACCGGGACGGAATGCCGTGCGGGAGGGAGGAAGACGCCCGCCTGTTCGATCAATCGGCTTTCAGCGCGGCGGACACCGCGAGAGACACGACGCGCCGGACAACCTCGCTGCGGTCCACTTCCCGCGGCTCGATCTTTTCAATCATGTGTTTGCGCCGAAGCGAAGCAAAGCCGTAGATCGTCGACCAGAATGCAAGGCTTCGCAGACCGATCTCGCTTTCATCGCCGTCGGGGAATGCCTCCCGCAGCGGTCGCAGCAGGGCCGCATGTCCGATATCCTGATACTGGACCAGAACAGGGTCGACCGAAGGGCTCGTGAGCTCGCTTTCATACATCAATTCGAGAAGTCGCGGGCTGGAGCCCGCAAAACCGACAAATTGCATCCCCATCTCGTGGAGGGTTTCTTCGGGCGAGAGTCCGGCATTCACGGTGGACTCCGCAAATCTGGAAAGCTCGGCATAACCCTCGATCGCGAGGGCGAGGAGCAAGGAACGGCGATCCCGGAAGTGATGGTAGGGCGCGCCGGGCGATACGCCCACCGATTGCGCCAGGGTTCGGACGGAGAGGGAATGGTGACCTTCCTCGTCCACGTATTTGCGCCCGGCCCGCAACAGGTCGCCGCGCAGGTCGTCCTTGTGATATTTTTCCGCCTTCGAAGCCATCATCAATCCCGCAACAGCAATTTTCAGTCCTGAAATTCCGACTAAGCGATGGAAAGCACTCTTGCAAATGATCTAATCGCTGATTAGAAGTCGATCTAATCACAGATTAGATAGTGATGCGCAAAAGAGGGATGGGGATGTGAGCAAGGGCAAGATTGCCATTATCGGTGCGGGGCCGGGGGGCATGGCGGCCGCGCTCGCCGCGATCCGCGTGGGTTTCGACGTCACCTTGTTCGAACGCATGACTGAGGTGCACGCCGCGGGAAACATCCTGAACCTTTGGCCGCCGCCGCAAAAAGTGCTGAAGCTGATCGGGGTCGACACCGACGATCTGGGCGCGCCCTGCAAGGTGTTTTTCAAAAATCCGCAAGGCCATGTGCGCGCAGAGGTCATGCTGCCCGCAGAGGTGGAGCGTGAATACGGCGGCGGTTTCATCGGCCTGCTGCGCCGTGGCCTGTATCAGCGCATGCTCGATGCCTTGCCGCCTGGCGTCCTGCGCCTCGGTCACGAACTGACCGGGATCGAGGATCGCGGGGATAGCGTCATGTTGCAGTTTGCAAATGGCGAGCGGGACGATGCGGACGTGCTGATCGGTGCCGATGGCATCAACTCCTTCGTCCGCAGGCATTTGTAGGGGGAGGAGCCGATCCGCCACCAGAAGCTTCACCTCGTCGGCGGCTATCTTTTCCTCGACAGCGAGCCGGACGGAATTGGCGTGCTGTCGCACAATCGCACGACGCAGGTGAGTTACACGCCCATCCGTCACGAGGGGAAGTGGGGCTACGAGTGGTGGGTTCTCGAAGCCTGCGATCCCGACGCTCCGCCGCCCGCAGACCTGCATGCCTTCAGCGTCGAGCGCGCGCGCGGCTTTTCGAAGACGGTGCGCGATCTCATCGCCGCGACGCCGAAGGAGCATTTGCAGCGTTGGCCGATCCGCGACCGCCCGCCGATACGGCAGTGGTCCAAGGGCCGGATCACGCTCGTGGGCGATGCGGCGCATCCCACCTCTCCCTATGCGGCCTATGGCGCGGGCATGTCGATCGAGGATGGCTATTTCCTCGCGCGCGAGCTGGCCGCTGTGGATATCGGGGATACGCCGGCAGTGTCCGCCGCGCTGCAACGGTTCGAGGACAGGCGCAAGCCGCACACGTCGCGCGTGTCGCAGGAAGCCTACCGGATCGGCAAGCTGTTCCACCATTTGCCTGCGCCGCTTCGTCCGGTGAGGGATTTCGTCCTCGACCACACCCCCCTGCTCCAAAAGCAGGTCGGGGACGGCATGCCGGATCACATCATCTCGCAACTTGCCGAGATCGAGGACGCCGAACCCTACGTTCCCCTTCATCGCCGTGAGAAGAGCCACAGCCAATGACATCGCATTTTCAATACGGCGTTTCGCTTTACAGCTACACCGACGACTTCGGCACGGTCATGGACCTCGAAGACGCCTTCTACCACGTGTCGGAAACGGGCTCGACCGGGATCGAGATACTGGGCGAAACGCACCTTCCGGCCTACCCGCAGCTTGAAACGGCATGGCTGGACCGCTGGTTCGGCTTGCTGGACAAATACCGGCTCGAGCCGACCAATTTCGCGAGCTGGATCGATACCGACATTCAGCGCCGCCGCGATATGACGGTCGAGGAAGGGGCGCGGCAGCTGACCACCGATCTTGAGCTGGCGAGCCGTCTGGGTTTCAAATTCGTGCGCCCCAAGTTCGGCGTGATCGACGAGGAATTGACGCCGCACCCGATTTGGGAAGGCTGTGTCGAACGGGTGCTCGACCTGGCCGCGAAGCTGGATATTATCATCATCCCGGAAATCCATTCGCCCACGCCGATCCGGCATCCCGTGGTGGAAGGGTACATCGATTTCATCCAGCGAACCGGAACGAAGCATTTCGGACTGCTGATCGATACCGGCATCTTCCAGGACCGGCCCCTGCCCTTCTGGCAGCACGAGACGCCGGAAATGCGGGACGGTGCCATGAGCTTCCTCAACGGTATCAAGGTGCCGGTCGAGCAGCTGGCCGAGGTGATCGAATATACACCCTTCATCCAGGCGAAGTTTCACCACATCGACGAAGAGCTGCACGATCACAACATCCCCTGGGAAAAGGTCATCCCCGCGCTGAAGTCGCTCGGTTACTCCGGCTATCTGTCCAGCGAGTACGAGGGAAAACGGGACCCGTGGGTCGCCATCGAACAGGTGAGGCGCCAGCACGCCCTGATCCGCAAGCTGGAGCGCGAGTGGGAACAGGCCAATCCCTCGAAACCCAAGGAGCAGCGCGATGCTTGAGCATACCCCGATCCAGAGCAGCGGCTTTTCCAATATCGGCCCCGACGAGGACCGGACCGGCTTCTGCCTGAGGATACGCCAGCCCAATTACCGCGGTCTGCGCATGTCGCTGGTGGAGGGGATCAAGGTCGTCGTCGACGAGATCGAGTATCCCGCCGCGACCAATCTCTATCGCCTCGGCGAACGCACCTACACGTTCGATGAGCTCGACGCCGAAACCCAGGCGCGCTGGCCGGTGGGAACGGCAATCGAGGTGCTCGTCGACAAGCCGGGCGGCCTCGACGTGGGCGTCCATCTCGTCGAAATCGAGGTGCTTTTGCGCCACCCCTATTTCCCGCCCCAGTTCCGCCCGGCCCCGGTCCACGACCGCCGCCATATCACCATCATCCGCTGAGCTGGTGGGGGGCATGTCGACTTCTCTCAATGCCGTATCGCCAGCGGGACCGGCTCGCCGCGCGGGGACGGCACAGGGCATAATCATCATCCTGTCGGGTTTCCTGCCTGTGCTGGCGATCGTGAGCCTGGCGCCGGCGGTTCCCAGCATCATCGGCGCGTTCGCCGATATTCCGGGCGCGACGACCTGGATTCCGCTGGCCGTCACGGCGCCCGGCTTCATGATCGCGCTTTTCTCTCCGCTCATGGGGTGGATCGCGGACCGCCATGGCCGCAGGCGGCTGCTGATCGCCTCCACTTTTGGATATGGCCTTGTCGGGCTCCTTCCCTTTTTCTTCGGGACGATCGAGGTGCTCTTCGTGTCCCGGCTCACCCTGGGCTTTTTCGAAGCGGCGATCCTGACCGTCACGAACACGCTGATAGGCGATTATTACGCGCATGATCAGCGGCGCACCTGGCTGACGCTGCAAGGCGTGCTCGGGCCGATACTGGGCACGTCGACGGTGTTTTTCTCAGGGCTGCTTGCCGCGCAATCGTGGCAGTATCCCTTCGCGATCTATGCCGTGGCGCTGCCCATTGCCGTGGCGATGATCTTCCTCATCCACGAGCCTGACGTGAAGGCCGAAATCGGCACGCGCACGGACGTCACGCCGTTTCCATGGCAGACGATCCTCGTATGCTCGGGGTTCACGCTGTTCGCGGCGGCGCTCTACTATGTCTATATCGTGCAGGTCGGCCGGGCGTTCGGCGAAGTGGGCGTGGCGTCGCCGGACCGTGTCGGCCTGCTGATCTCCATCGCCAGCATCGGCGTGGTGATCGGCGCGACCCTGTTCCAGGTCATCTCGCGCAGGTTCGCCGCGGACTGGCAGCTGTTCACCTTCCTCGCCTTGCTGGGGATCGGTCTGATCGGGATCGGCAACAGCGACACCGCCACGGTGATGACAAGCTTCTCCTTCGTTCAGCAGCTGGGCGCCGGCATCCTGATCCCGGCGCTGGTGCTGTGGACGGTTTCGCATCTTCCGCCTGAGCATCGCGGGCGGGGCATGGGCATCTGGAGCGCTTGTTTCTTCCTCGGCCAGTTCGTCAGCCCGTTGCTCTTCTCGCTTGCGAACGACCTCTCCGGCTCCGTTCGCAACGCTTTCGCCTGGCTCGGCGCGCTTTCGATCGCCGGCGCGATCGCGGCCCGCCTCATGTCGAAGTTCATCAAGTAATTTATGTCACGATTCACAAAATAATTAAAAACTAACGGGAGTGGTTTCATGAAATATTACAGGATCAAGGCGTGTCTTCTCGCTTCTGGCGCGGCGCTTTGCGTTGCGGCGCCGGCCTCGGCGCAGGATACGGGCGCGGCGTCGTCGCGGGACGAACAGGCATCGAATTCCATCATCGTCACGGCGCAGCGGCGCGAGCAGGACGTGATGGACGTGCCCGTCAGCGTTACCGTGCTCAGCGAAGAAACGCTGACCAACCGGGGCATCAACGATCTGCGCGGCGTGACCAAGCTCGCCCCCAGCCTGCAGGCCGGGCAGGACAACCAGTTTTCCATTCGCGGCATCGGCACCGCAACCTACGCCGATACGGTGGAGCCGAGCGTCACGCAGGTCATCGACGATGTCGTGCTGGGCGCCCGCTATTTCGCCAGCGTCGGGTTCTACGACATCGAGCGCGTCGAAGTCCTCAACGGTCCGCAGGGTTTGCTGTTCGGCAAGAACGCCTCGGCCGGCGTGGTCAACATCACCACCACCCCGCCGCGGCTCGGCACGTTCGAAGCGTCGTCGGAGACCGAGCTCGTCTCGCGTTACCGCGACGGCGATGATGGTTTCGGATTTCGCACGCAGGGAACCGTCAACCTGCCGATCGGCAAAACGAGCGCCCTTCGCGTGAATGCGATCTACGGAGACCAGGATTCCATCGTCAACATCTCGAACGTGAATGCCGTGCGTTCCGAAGCGGACGTGGAGGAATATGCGTTCCGCGCCAAGTTCCTGACCGAGCCGACCGACGCGCTGTCCCTCTACGTGATCGGCGATTACGGGAAGGTCAGCGGCATTTCGGGCACGTTCGATTACACGTTCCGGTCCCTCGGAGAGGGAAGCCAGTATCCGCAGCTTCTGGAGGATGCAGGGGTGACGCCGGGTCCGCGCAATCTCACCTCCGTGGTGAACGGTCCCTATTTCCGCGATCTGGAAACGGTCGGACTGCAGGCGAAACTCGCCTATCTGTTCGATAGCGGCCTCGAGATCAGCAATATCACCGCGTGGAAGTCATACAGCCTCGACCAGACGTTCGATTCCGACTTCACCACGGGGGACTATCTCAACCGCAACGCAGCGACGAGCGACTACGATCAGTTTTCGAACGAGCTTCGCGTGACGCTGCCGGACAGCAATCGGCTCAGCGGTCAGGCCGGGCTGTATTACTTCTACTCGAAGAACAATTTTGCAGGGGACCGCCGCGGTGCCAACGGCCTGCCGCCCTTCGTGACGGGTGGCTTTCCCTTCTGCGTCGGCGCCGACGTTTCGGCAGGGCCGCCCCCTGCCTGCAATGTCAGCAATGTCGCGTTCATTGGTCAGGATTACGTCGGCACGAACAAGAACGAGAGCATGGCCGTGTTCGGCCAGCTGAGCTACGAACTGCTCGACACGCTCACCGTTACGGCGGGCGGGCGCGTCACGAACGATCAGGTATCCCTCGATCTTCTGGAGAATACCGATTCGTATTTCGTGACGCTGGGCATTCCGAACAATCGTTCCATCGGCGAAGTCGAAAACACCAATTTCAGCTGGAGGATCGGCGTCGATTGGGAGCCGGTGCCCGAAACGCTGGTGTACGGCTTTGTCGGGCAAGGGTACAAGGGGCCCGGTTTTTCGAACGCGGCGCCGGCCGTCAATTCGGACCTGTCGGTGGAGCCGGAAATCTCGACCAGCGGCGAGATCGGGATCAAGCAGGCGCTATTCGACCGCATGATGAACGTCAGCGTTTCCGCGTTCTATACCAAGTTCGACAATCTGCAGGTTCAGGCTTTCGACGCCGCCTTGCAGACGATCATTCTCCAGAACGCTGCGGAAGCCACCACGAAGGGTGTCGACGTCAACATCCAGGCGCAACCCGCACGCGGCCTGACCTTGCTGGCCAGCGCGTCATACGTCGATGCGACATACGACACCTATCCCGGCCGGCAATGCTACCCCGGCCAGGTATCGGCGAGCTGCGATGCAACAGGGACCTACGACGTGTCTGGCCGGCAGGTGCCGCTCTCGGCGAAATTCACCTCCGTCGTTTCGGCAGATTACGAATTCCCGCTCAGCGGCTCGCTCTACGGCAATGTCGGCGGCAGCTATTACCACCGCTCCTCGCTGCTTAGCGAATACGCGCCGGGCGCGGTGATCCCGTCCTGGGATACGTTCGATGCCAATCTGGGCATCCAGGGCGACAACTGGAGGGCTTCGCTGTTTTGCAAGAACTGCTTCAACGAAATCCGTCCGGTGTCGATCGAAGTCGAAGCGGGTGACGGCATCAACGCAGGGGCACTGACCCTGCTGCAGCGCTGGAGCTACGATTCGGTCCGCACCGTGGGCCTGCGGGTGGGTTTTGATTTCTGATCACGGTCGGGTGCAATCCGCATAATCCGGTTCCTGCCGCTTGGGTTGATCCCGAGAGGAAGGACCGGATTGGTGTGTGAGCAACCGTGTCGAACTCGCGGCTTCGCATGGGACCGATGGGCGGCGGGCATATCGCATCGCAGGATCTGCGCGCGCATCTTCCGATTCCGCCAAGGCGAGACGACCCCGCGTAGGGGATGCAGGGATCGCCGGTTTCGTGGTGCCTGTCCTCTCGCACCGGCGGGACGGAACCAGCGCGACCGCCAGCGTTGCTTCGTTTTTTGAAGGGGCGACCCGTTCGTTCGAAAAACGGAATGCTGCGCTATCCGGGCTGTCTGAACGGCACCGCGCGAGGCGCTCGATCATCGGGCCTATCCGCCCGCGCCCCGGTCGGCCGATCCCCGCCATGGAATGAACAAGGTCGCTGATCCTTACCGGACACTGTACCTTCCGAACGAGGAGGATCGAAGGAATTGCGATCCGATTTCCTGCCGGGTCGTCTTCACCCGATCATCCGCTGAGCCCCTATTGACCGGGAGGCCATGGTGCCGACGAAGGCCGGGACAATCCGTCGATCCGCGTGCCCGCGTCAGGGATCGGCGCGTGCCATAAAATTCATGCGCACCGGCCCGAGCAGACCCGATGTGCGGAGATCTGCGTCCGCAGTGTAAGTCGGACCGAACACCGTCGCATTCCGGGTGTCCTGCACGGCATCGCCAATCAGGCGGTTCACCCAGAGATTGGCGACCCGGATCTCCATGGTGTTGACGCCCGGCTTGATCAAAGGCGTGACGTCCAGGGTGTATGGTTCGGTCCACGCGATGCCCGCCGAAACGCCGTTCACCATGACCTCCGCCACGTCCCCCACCTTGCCGAGGTCCAGCTCGACGCGGGTGTTCTGGGCAAGAGCACGCCGTTCGATGGAAAATTCGCGCCGATAGGTCGCCGTCCCCGAATGATATTTCAATTCCGGTTCCGGCAACTCGGTCCACGAGACAAGGCGCTGCATGGCCGCCTGTTCGTCGGGCCCGTCAAACCGGACCTGCCAGTCGCTGCTCAGGTCGAGCTGTGCCTTGCGCACCATGGTCGCGCGCGAGGGCGCCGCGGACTTGCCGTCGTTGAGAAGGACCACGATCGCAGAACCGCCCGCAGGCATTTCCAGCGAGACAAGGGTACGATCCTGCACGGTGCGATAGGGCAGGCGCGCGCGCCGACCGGTAACGGCATCCCATAGTTCGGCGCGAAAACCGCCGGCCCTTAGCGAAACATCGCCGGCAAAGCCTTGCGCCCCCCGGTTGAACACGAAATATATTTCCGCATCCTTCAGCCTGCGGTGCTGCACCACGAAATCCGCATCGGGCGATGCGGTCCAGTCCGGAGTCATGCCCTGGTCGTGGAGAGCGTCATCGAGGCTGCTGAAAACGATGCCCTTGCCGACGCGATGCGGGCTTTTGCTGCCGGCCGGCCATAGTTCGTCGGCAAGCTGCTCCCAACGTTGCACGTCGTCGCTCAGGCTTGGCGTGCCGTCGGGGCGGGGGCCGGCGACCACGGCACCGCCGCTCACCAGCGAATGAATGCGCTCCAGCGTTGACAGGGTCATGCGTGCGCTGCTCCCGCCCAGCGCCAGGAGCCGATAGGGCACGCCGCCGTTCGAGATCAGCGTGCCGTCCGAAGACATGCGCATGGCCGACCGCAAGCCTTCCTCGCCCACGAAATCGAAGCCATAGCCGCGAGGCACCCCGTCGAAGGGACATTCGGAATACAATGCCGTAACAGGCGCTTCCTCGCCCACGAAATAGGCGATATCGGCCGCGTGGCGCCCTTGTTGCATGAGCCATGAAACGCGCGCGAGATAGTCGGTCCAGCCGCGCGCCATGCCGGCCCATGTTTCGTGCCGGGTGAAATACTGCCCAAGCTGCGGCGCGAGCGAGAACCCCGGTTTTGCATCGCCCAATGGCTGATGCGCCGAGGTGTGGATGATCATCCGGTTCACGCCCAGCGCGAAGGCGTGGTCGGCCGAAGGTTTGAGATCGGCGGGCGCGAACCCGAAGGGTTTCCCGAATGCGGTCAGGCTTTCGGCGCCGACCAGCTCGCGACCGTATATATTCGCCACCGATGCCGCGCCCTGTATATCGGCCGCGAGAGTTGGCCGTTCGAGGCGTCCGTTCGGCGCCCACCAGAATGCACCCATGGGAATATCGGCCCGGGCGCGGATCGCCAGATCGTCACCCAGTTGCGGGCGACGATCCTCGAGCGCTTCGGCGTAGTAGATGAGGCCGCTGGCTTGCGCTTCGCGCGCGAGCGTTCCGTAATGCGCCTCGGTCAGCAGGTCGGATATGGTGCGGCGAAAGTCCCAGAGAAACCGGTCGCTGTCCTGTGCGCTGTCGATCACCACGCCCGTGAGTGTGGGCAGGAAGGGCGTCGGATCATAACCGCGCAACCGGCGAAAATCCTCGATCATTCGCGGCGTCCAGTTCTGCGCTCCCGCCTCGATGCTATCGCTCAGCAGAGCGCGGATCCCGTGCGCGCCGACGAGCTGGTCGCCCACCGCCTCGCGATAGATGTCGAGGTAATGCGTGATATAACGCGCGACGGCATCGGGATCGAGCTTGTCCACTTCCAACCCGGTCGCCTCTGCGGGTGCCGGGCCGTTCGTCTCCCCGGTGAGGGAATAACCAAGGCGCAGGATCGTCCAGCGCCCGGCTGGCGGCACCCAGGCCAGTGAGCCATCGGCTTGAAGGAACCCGGTCACGTCGACGACATCGCCGGCGGGAATGGCGTCGTCATCCGCCGTCGCGGGCGTATCGTTGGCGTAGTAGTCCGCCGTGGTGGCAAAGCCCGCCTTTTCGACCCACCGATCGACCCTCGCACGTCCGGAAAAGCGCGCCTCCGTCAACGAAAAACTGTCGGGGGCGGGCGGCGCGGGCACGCCCACGGTGCCGGGCGCGGGGGGCGGCGCCCCGCCGGGGGGCTGCAACAGTTCGACCCTTGCAAATCGTACCGTCTCCGGTGCGAATGTTATCGCGCGCACACCGGCAGTATTGCCCGGAAGATCGGCGATGGTGCGGTAATTCGTTCCGTCCTCGCTCACGCTCAACACGGCTTCGGGTGGCGGGGGCGCGCCGAAACCCGTCGCCGCATTCAGGCCAAGTTCGAAACTGCTGATCGTCCTGGAAACGCCAAAGTCGAACGTCAGCGCCGCGCCGGCCTCTGTATCCATGGGCACGGATAGGGCTTCGGAATATCGCTCATCCGTCATCAGGGCCGTGTCGAGAGCGGCGTCGCCGCTCCGTATTGCCGCAATATCGGCGCGCGCGTCATCGATGGAAGGAAAGGCGAGTACCCGCACATCCCGGTAGAACACATGCCCGGCGCCGGTATGCGCGTTCGACAGATCCTGAATCGGGCCGGCAACATCCGGCGGCGAGGGAAGCATGCCGACGGGCATTGCGCCGGGCACCTCGATACGCGACCAGACGAGCTTCTTCATCGCGTCGGGAGCCTGAACAAAGGGTGCGCCGGTCGCGCTCCACCCGGGGGAGGAGGCGATCGCCAGTTCCAGGCCCAGTTGCTCCGCGACAAAGGCACTACGCGCGACGGCCTCGCCCCATTCCGGCGAGGACCAGATCAGCGGAGGATCGACGACGCGGGGTGTCGACAGCGTGCCCTCGAACAGTTGCACGCCGCCGATCCCCGCATCCGCCATCCAGCGAAGATCGGCCTCTGCATCCTTTGCGGAAACGTTGCCATTCATCCAGTGCCACCAGCTATACGGTCGCGCTTTGGAAGGAGGGTTGGCGAAGCCTTCTGCGAGCGATTGGGATTGGGATACCGATTGCGTGCATCCGGCCAGCCACAGGCCAATCGTGCTCAGCAGTGCGACTGTCCCCGCCCTCTTGATTCCAGTGATCCGCCGGCGGCGAAAATCGAGTGCTTCGTTTTTTGCAAAGCGGTTGGGCGTGCGCGGCATAGGGCTCGAAACTCATGGATAAATTTCGAACAGGCATAGCGCAGAAAAGAAGCTTGCAAACAATATAATCACTGATTGGATTGGCCGGCAGACGGTATTGGGTCGTAGACGGTCCCGCTCTTCGCGATCTGCCGGAGGGCCATGCGATGTGGCGGATACCGAACCCGAAGACCGAAGACCGAGCTTTCGCATTTTTCCCTTACCGAGGCGCTCTGCATATAGGCGAAATTGCAGCCCGGCGAGATCACGAGATCGGCAGTTTCGAGCGCCTCCACCCCCGCGCAATTTCCGAGGATACCGTTGACCCCGACATTATAGGGATTGTCCGGCTCCAGAAATTCCTTGGCCTGCGTCGTGTGGACCATCGGCGCCTTCACCTTTTCGCAAAAGGCGACGATCTCGTCCCGCGCGTCGCGTGCCCCGATCCCGGGATAGACCGTGACCTTGCCCGCCGCATCGACCAGCTCGGCGAGCTGCGCCATTTCGGAGTCGTTGGGCCGGCCCGCACGTGCCCGCGCACACGGCCAGCTCTCCGGTCATGCAGGCCTCGTCGCCTGCGGCGAAGGCGCCCGGCGGGATTGCGACAAATTCATTCAAGCGCGCAGCATGCGCCCCGCACGTCTTTCCAACCCGCCCATTGGCGCGCAAGGTGCGCCTTGGCCACAAGGGCCGCGATGGAGGAGCATGCATGGGCAGGACGCTGATCGGCGGGATCGAGGCGGGCGGAACCAAGATCGTCCTGGCGGTCGCGGAAAGCCCGACCGAGATTGTCGCAACCCATACGATCCCGACCCGCGAACCGGACGAAACTCTCGCCACGGCGCGCAACTGGTTCGAAGAAAACGGACCACCCTGCGCGATCGGGATCGCCAGCTTCGGGCCAGTGGAACTCGATCCCGGCGCGCCGCAATGGGGCCATATTCTCGAGACACCGAAGGCGGGCTGGTCCCAATACGACCTCGCCGGACATTTCTCCAGCGCGTTTTGCGTTCCCGTCGGGTTCGACACCGACGTGAACGCAGCGGCGCTCGGCGAATATCGTCACGGCGCCGGACAGGGTGCGGCCTCGCTCACCTATGTGACGGTCGGCACGGGCATCGGCGGCGGGACGGTCATCGATGGCCGGCTCGTCCACGGCGCCGGTCATCCGGAACTCGGCCATATCTATCCGCGGCGCGGCATTCAGGATCGCGATTTTCCCGGCATATGCCGCTTTCACGGCGATTGCCTCGAAGGTCTGGCCTCCGGTCCGGCCATTTTCGCACGCTGGGGAGCGACGCTTTCCGACCTTCCGGACGACCACGAAGCGCACGGGCTTGTGGCTGGATATCTCGCCCAGATGTGCCACACCGTCCACGCTTCGATCGCGGCGCAGGTCATCGTGCTGGGCGGTGGCGTCATGAACACGCCGGGTCTGACGAAGCGGATCGCCGGGAAGGCGCAGGCCCTTGGCGCGGGCTATTTTCCCGGCGCAGCGGACCACCGGATCGTCGCCCCTTCGCTCGGCGACAGGGCCGGGATCACCGGCGCACTGCTGCTCGCGGAAAATGCACGGGGCGCTTGATCGTGACCGGTTCGTTCGCGCCAATAGACGGAAGGCAGAGACATTTTTCGCGGCGAAACGCAGCCTTGCGCGATGGACGGCAGGTGGATGGAACGCGGGGCTTCTCGATCAAGATCGCGACGATCAGGCCCGCAACAATCTGCGCGAAGTGCACAAGAAACTTTCGCGCCGGGTGCGGCATGGCGCACGTAGGCCGACATGTTGCCAATCGGCGCCGTGATGGAAAAGAGCGCCCCACGCCGCTCCGTGCACGGTGGGAGGTCGGAACCGGGCAGGCCTGCTCTGGGCCGGCATGGGCTGGGCGATCCCGATCTGCTCGCCCGGAAAACCGCGCCGATATCATTGCGACCACCATGGCGCCCGACCCTCATCGAGGGCGAGATAGGCAGGGGCCGCGCACCCGAACACGGCCGCGCCTGACTCGTCGATCCGCAGCAACATGCTTCCCCTCGACATGGTGGAGGAGGCCGGCCTGCCCGCAGGGCGCACCGCGACCGGGAAAGGTGTTCAGACTGGCGCGCGGCCGTTGCCGCCGGGACGCGCGGCGGCACGATCCAGCCCTCGCTCGCACCCCGAACGGCGGAACAGGCATCGCTAGTCGTGGGTCCACGCCTTGAACCCATGCGCAGGACCTGCCCGCTCGGCGGCAAGTCGTCGCTCCCCCTGCCCTGAACCTGAGGTCATTTGAGGACCGATCCGCAATGCGCCATAAGTGCTATCGATCGAGCGAACAGGGCGTATAAAGCACCGCGAAATTCACGACCAGGAAACGATGTTCGCCATGCTGAAATCCCGTTTCCTGAGTGCGGCGCTGGCCTTCTCGCTCTGTGCTTGCAACACAGCGACGGCCTCGCCGCCGCAGAGCGTCGCCGACACGCCTCCCGCCGCGACGATGGTGACCGTTCCTGTCGACGGGCGCGAGCTTCGCATTTCCGTGTTTCGCCCGGCCGAGGCGCCGCGCGGCGTACTTTTCCTGTCGCATGGCGCCGGTGGCTCGCCGGAGATGATGCGTCCGCTGATCGACCGGCTGATCGGGGCGGGATTCGCCGTCGTCGCCCCGCTTCACCGCGATTCCATGACCTACCCGGCGCAGGACCGCGAGGATCTGCAATCCGCATTCGCAACGCGTATCGCCGACCTTCAGGCGACCTCGGCCGTCGCGGATCGACTCTTTCCGGGCCTGCCCTATGGCGGCGTGGGATATAGCTACGGTTCGCTCTTCGCCTTGATCGGCGGCGGCGCGCTAAAGGACATGGTCGGCGCCAGCGTCCCCGCGATGAAGGCGGTGGCCACCTTTTCCTCGCCGGGGCTGATACCCGGCGTGGTCACCGATGCGGGCCTGCAAGGCGTATCGGTGCCGACACTCATGATTACCGGCACTCGCGACATGGTGACCGGCTTCATCCCCGATCCCGCGGCCCACGTGCACTATTTCGAGAACGAGCCGGCCGGGGGACGCTATCTGGCGATCGTTGACGGCGCATCGCATGACTTCGTCTATGGGCAGGAGCCTGGCTATGACGCCGCGATCGACATCACGGTCCGCTTCTTGCAGGCCTATGTCCTGGGCGACGGGGCGGCTTTGCGGATGCTCAACGATACCGAAAGCCGCGGATTGATCGAATTTCGTCGCCGCTGAATTCCAAGGGCGCGCAGGTCGGCGCGCGTTCCCGCTAACCTACGCGGCGAATGCGCGCAGCAGGCGTATGGCATCGGCCGGAACGATGGGTTTGGGGATGAATTCCGCGCGTACCGGCAATACGTCGAGTGCAGGCTTGTGACCGCCGGACGTGACGATAATCTCGATCGGGGGCCAACGTTTCCGCACTGCCGCGGCGAGACGCAGGCCATCCATCGATCCGGGCATGTCGATATCGGTAAAGACGACGCGAATGTCCTTCCGCTGTTCGAGGATGATGACCGCCTCGTCGGCGTCCCTCGCCTCGACCGCTTCATAGCCTGCGTCCTCGACAAGATCGATCATCCCCAGCCGCTGAAGCGGGTCGTCCTCCACCACGAGAATGAGAACCGAAGGGTTCGATGTTGAAGCGTGTGAGATCATGGCAAATCAGGAACGCTCGAGATCGGCAATCGGCGCCTCGAAAGAGGCATTAAATCCGCCCGCTCCGTAATTCAGCGTACTTCCCCCCGTGCCGGCAAGCCCCATGCGGATGAGCCGCGACCCGAAGCCTTTCGTCGCGGGCTCCTCGACCGGCGGGCCGCCCCGCTCGTTCCAGTGCAGGATCAACTCACGCTCCTTCCCCTGCCCGGCGATGGTCCATTCGATTGCGATCGTGCCGTCGCTCGACAGCGCGCCATATTTCATCGCATTGGTCGCAAGTTCGTGGATCAGCAAGGATGTCGACAGCGCGGACCTCTGCCCCAGCCGCACATGTGGCCCCTTCGCACGGAAACGATCGGTGGCGCCCACGGCATCAAGCACCCGCCCGATCAGCTCGCCCAGATCCGCCGGGCCGATCGAATGGTCGAGCAATTCGTTCTGCGCCATGCCCAGCGCAGTGAGACGACGCGCGAATATGCTCAACGCGCCGGGTTCGAGATTATCACGAAGCGTCAGATTGGCGATCGATTGCACCATGGACAACGTGTTTTTCAGGCGATGGACAATCTCGTGATTGAGGATGTCCTGCTGTTCCTCGGCGCGGATACGCTGCACCGCGACGCGGATGCGCGCCGCCGCGTCCCGCAGGAACTGAAGATCCTCCCCGCTCCAGCTTCGCGGGCGCGTCGAGATCGCATAGAGCAGCGCCACGAACCGGCCTCTCTCAATGACCGGCACGTTCACGAAAGCCTGGGACCGGCGCGCCTCGAAGGCTGCGATATGGTCACGGGTGCGCGGATCGGTGCGACAATCCGTCACGATAACGGTTTCGCCGCGTTTGAGATCGTCGATATAGGACCCGTAATCCCGGAATTGATGCGTTCCCGACAAGGACAGCGCATCGTCGGTGGCCCAGTCGCTTTCGACCGCGATCGTTTCCGCATCGCTATCCACGCTGCCATAACCGACCAGTTCGATGCCGAGCGTCTGCCCGATGACCGCGCTTGCCGATCCAATGAGATCGTCCACCAGCGACGCGTTCTGAAGAACATCGGTGAGCGCGACCACCCCTGCCTGCCGGTTGAGCCGGTCCACCCGCTCGGTCGCGTCGCTGAAGATGACGGTGAACCGATCACCGCCGATCGACTGCGCGACGCAATCGTACCATCGGCCAAGGGCGCCGACCTGCTGCGTAAAGCGCGCAGGCTCGCCCGTTTCCACGACCGTTGCGAATGCCGCGATCCATTCGTCTTCTATGCCTGGAATGATCTCACGCACCCGGCGCCCGACCGCCTGGCCGCGCGGTACCCCGACGAGATCGTGCCACGCATCGTTCACCTCCTCGTACCGCCAGTCGATCGCCGCGCCGGCCGCGTCACGGATCAGCTCGCCGAGCAGGAACCCTTCCTGCAACGTGGCGAAGATGCCGCGCCATTTCCTTTCACTCGCGCGCAATGCCTCGTCGGCGAGAACGCGATCGGTGGTCTCGACGGCGAAAATGAACAGGCCCGCCACCGCGCCGCCGGGATCGAGAACGCGCGAATAGGAGAAGGAAAACCACGTTTCGGCCCGCCCCCTGTCCGTGGCAAGTTTCCACGGCAGGTCGGTATAATGCTGCGAGCGTCCGTCGAAGGCGTCCGCGATGATCGGCTCTGCCTGTTCCCACGCATCGGCCCACACTTCGTGGAACGGCGCCCCCATTGCCCATTCGAGACGCGGGCCGAGCAGCGGAAAATACGCCTCGTTGAAGAAGAACGTTAGCTCCTCTTCGCCCCAGCACAGGATCATCGATTCCGGCGAGTTGAGTATCAGGCTCAGGCAGGATTTCAGCGTATCGGGCCAGCGATCTGGCGGACCCAGCGGATGATCCGTCCAGTCGCGCGCAAGGATGAGCGTCGTCGCCTCCCCGCCGCCCGCAAGGAACGGGTACGCGTCGATGGACCTCGAGGATCGGTTGTCGGAATCACGTTTCATCGATGGGATCAACCAAGCCGCGGGCGGGGACGTAACCCCTTGAATAGAGTGGTGCCGCCGACGGACAAGCGCAAATGCTCCTGTAACGAAGAATGAGCCCGTCGCCCATTGTGCCGCATGCGTCCGGCACGGCTGAAACCCGTCAAAAGGTCGCGCCTGTTCCCCCTCGCCGCCGGATGCAAGCGAACGAAGCTGTCAGTCGGATGCGATACGCGCTCCGTCCTGCATATTGCGCCCTTGCCGAATTGTTCTTCAGGCCGTCGGATCTTGCCACAAGGCGGTGTTCGGTATTGAAGTGATTGTGGCAGGAGGCATGAACCGAGGCGAACTTCTGTAGCGATTTCATTAGGCTGAAGCGCAGCATCGCTCCTTCCCATCGTCGGAATGGCAGGTGTGAGTTTTCAGCTCGGTTGTTCGCGTAGCGGCCGGTCTCCTGCTTCTGCTCGCAGTTCAGTTCGGACATCGCAGCTTTGTAGGAGCGCAGACCGTCAATGACGCTTCAGCGCTCTTATCACGAAACGCAGGTCGGCTCCCTCCTCCCTGATTGAGGTGACGGAGCTTTCGCGCAGCTCGCCTGCGTGATCGACGGTGCGCCAAAGGTATACCATCTTGTCATTTATGCGGACGTACATCTCATCGAGATGCCAGTTCCACTGACGGAACCCGCGCATTCGGCTGATCCGCTGACGCCCTCTGTCCGCCGCAAAGATGGGGCCAAACCTGTTCCACCAAAGCCGTACGATCTCATGGCAGATGTCGATCCCGCCTTCCGACAAGCGATCTTCGACGTTCCGCAGCGAAAGCGGAAATCGAACCTGCATCATCACCACGCGGATGACCTCCGGCGACGAATGGAAATACCGGAAAGGGTTGGCTCGTTTGCGAGGGCGGCTCATCAAACTCGCCTAGCCTACCCCACCAAGTCTGCTTAGCGGCGCAATCCTTCCGACGAGGCCATTTTCCCCAAGGAAATCGCAGGAGGTGGCGGAGAGGGTGGGATTCGAACCCACGGTACGGTTGCCCGTACACTGCATTTCGAGTGCAGCGCATTCGACCTCTCTGCCACCTCTCCGCATCCGAGGTTCGTGCATCGCCTTTCGGCAACGGGTCGAACGAAGGCGGGCGGTTAACCGATGCGCCGCCCTTTGCCAAGGGGGCATTCGCAAAATATTCGAGATTTCCCACATGCGCGAAATGGCGCTCGCTTGTTTCGATCCCGCCATGCGCCTATATTGGGCGCATGAGCATCAATTTCGGTTCCAATGAGATCGACACGGACGCGGGCAGGAAACGCTCCACGTTCTATTCCCCGCAGGCCGGACGGGCGGTGAGCGCCCCTGCGGTGACGAGCGCGCGATTCGCCATCGGCGACGTGGTCCGCCATCGCAAGCACGATTTTCGCGGCGTCATCTTCGACATCGACCCCGTCTTCGCCAACAGCGAAGAGTGGTACGAATCCATTCCCAAGGAACTGCGCCCGCGGCGCGAACAACCTTATTATCACCTCTTCGCGGAGAACGATGAAAGCAGCTATGTCGCCTATGTCAGTCAGCAGAACCTGACCGAGGACGGCATTTCAGGGCCGGTCGACCACCCCTCGATCGAGATGATCTTCGGCGAATTCACCGACGGCCGCTACCCGCTGCACCGCTCATTGAGCCATTGACCGGTCAGCTGCGGATCTTCCATCCCGACCGCAGCACCGCATAGACGATGATCGCGAGCACGAGGTTCAGCACGCCGAGCCCGATCGCCCCGTGCAGGACTGCCATGTTCGTGTCGCCGATGTCGCTGCGCCCCAGAAAGCCGAAGCGAAAGCCCGAAATCACGTAGAAGAACGGGTTCAGGCGGCTGATCGACTGAAAGAACGGGGCGAGATTGTCGATGACGTAGAACGTGCCCGACAGCAGCGCGAGCGGCGCCACCACGAAATTCGTGACCGCCGCGTTATGGTCGAACTTTTCCGCCCAGATCGACGTCAGCATGCCGAGGAACGCCAGCATCGCCGTCCCCATCAGCCCGAACCACACGATCGCCCAGGGATGCGGCGCGGCGAGGTCGACACCGGGATAGAGCGCCATCGCCAGCGCGACGGCCAGCCCGACCAGCACGCCGCGCGTCACCGCCGCACCGACAATGGCGATCATCAGCTCCGCATTGGATAGCGGCGGCATCAGATAGTCGATGATCGTGCCCTGGATCTTCCCGCCCAGCAGGCTGAAGCTGGAATTGGCGAAGGCGTTCTGCATCATGCCCATCACGATGAGGCCGGGCGCCACAAAAGTCGCGAAATTCACGCCGAGGATTTCCCGCCCCGAACGGCCCAGCGCGACCGAGAAGATCACGAGAAACAGAAGCGTCGTGATCGCCGGCGCCCAGATTGTCTGCGTCTGCACCTTGAAGAAACGGCGGACCTCTTTCATATAGAGCGTCCACAGCCCGAGTCCGTTGACACGGCCGATAATAGGCTCGCCCGGCGCGCGAAAGCGCGAGACATGTTGCTTTATCGGGGCGGGCGTGATTTTCGGATCGTTCATACAGTCGGTGCGGTTACCGGTATGCGATGGGGATGGCAAGCAGCCCCGCCGCCTTCCACGCCGCGCCCGCACCCTGTCGGGCGAAAAGTATTTGAACGGAGTATCCATGAGCTGGACCGAGGAACGCATCGCCACGCTGACAAAGCTGTGGGAAGGCGGATCGACCGCATCGCAGATTGCAGAGGAACTGGGCGGTGTGAGCCGTAACGCGGTCATCGGCAAGGCGCATCGGCTGGGCCTGAAATCGCGGCCCTCGCCGGTGAAATCCGGCGAAAAGGCGAAGCCCAAGCCGGCCAAGCCGAAGAAGGAGGCCGCAACGCCCGAACCCAAGGCGCCCGCGGCGGAACCGGTCGCGGCGAAACCCGCGCCCGAACCCGCGCCTGCGCCCGCCCCGGCCCCTGTGGAACGCCCCGTCCGCCCGCAGGCCGAGCCCGCGCCCGCGCCGGCCCCCGCCGTGAGCGAGGACGACGACGCACCCGCGCAGAAAAGCAGCCCGCGCATCGTGTCGGTCGGCCCCGGCGGCTTCCTGCGGCAGGGTCCGGGCGATCAGCAGCCGCCGATTCCGCCCGCGCCGCCGCGCCGGCTCGTTCCCGCGAAACCCAGCCCGGACATCGCGGACAAGACCAGCCTTCTCGACCTCAACGAGCGGATCTGCCGCTGGCCGATGGGGCATCCGGGCGAACCGGATTTCCATTTCTGCGGCGAGGCGGTCAATCCCGGCTTCCCCTATTGCGTCGAACATTGCGGCCGCGCGTATCAGGCGCAATTGCCGCGCGGTTCGCGCCGCCCCCCGCCGCCGCTGCCGTTCGGCGGTCCGCGCGTGCGCTGATCTTCGGCTGATTCTTGAAAAAGGGCGTCCGGGCCGACCGGGCGCCCTTCTTCGTGGCCGGTCTTTTTCTCGCCATCGGCCGCTCGGTATGCTGGCCTATGCGGGTTTCATCGCTATCTGACGGCCATGAACGAAACCCTCTATCTTGCCGCGGCGCTCATCGTTCCGCTCATCATCGCCATCGTCTTTCACGAGGTGTCGCACGGCTTTGTCGCGCGCATGCTCGGCGACCATACGGCGGAACGAAAGGGGCGGCTCACGCTCAATCCCGTTCGCCATGTCGATCCGGTCGGCACCCTGCTCGTGCCGGGCGTGCTGGCGATGCTGTCGATGCCGGTGTTCGGATGGGCAAAGCCTGTACCCGTGGCAAAGAACCGCCTGCGCAATCCGCGCATCGGCATGATGCTGGTCGCGATCGCCGGGCCGGGGAGCAATTTCCTGCTCGCGCTCGTCGGCGCGGTGTTGCTGGGCACGGTTGCGGGTCTGGCCGGGCCGGATGCGGCGGGCGTTGCCGGTTTTGCGCTGACCTCGCTCTATTATTTCATCGCGATCAACATTTTCCTCGCGCTGTTCAATCTGCTGCCGATCCCGCCCTTCGACGGGTCGCATATCGTGGAGGGGCTTCTCCCGCGCCGGGCGATTCCGGCCTATGAGCGGCTCCGTCCGGCGGGCTTTGCGCTGGTGGTGATCCTGCTGCTCGTGGTGCCATACGTGTTTCCGGGGCTTGGCATCGTGGAAAACGTCATCCTGCCGCCGGTGCAATGGCTGCTCGACAAATATATCGGCATCGCGGACCTGGTCGCCGGTTATCGCGCATGATCAACGGCTGGATCATCCTCGACAAGCCGCTCGAACTCGGATCGACGCAGGCGGTTTCGGCGGTGAAGCGGAACCTGCGCGAGGCGGGGCTGGGCAAGGTGAAGGTGGGCCATGGCGGCACGCTCGACCCGCTGGCGACCGGCGTGCTGCCGATCGCATTGGGCGAGGCGACGAAGCTTGCGGGCCGGATGCTCGACGCGACGAAGGAATATGCCTTTACCGTGCAATTCGGCAGCGAGACCGACACGCTCGACGCAGAAGGCAAGGTGATCGCCGAAAGCGACCGGCGCCCGCCGTTCGCCGCGATTGCGGCCGTGCTCGACCATTTCACCGGCCCGATCGATCAGGTGCCGCCGGCCTATTCCGCGCTCAAGATCGATGGGCGGCGCGCCTATGATCGTGCGCGCGCGGGCGAGGACGTCGAGATGACATCGCGCCGCGTGACGATCCACGCGCTCGGTCTCGCGTCCGAGCAGCGCGACGATAGCATTGCGGGCAGCTTCGCGACGGCGGGCGGAAGGCCCGACCCCTACGACCCTGCGGCCCCGCTCGAACTCGCCGAATCGGTCACGCTGCTGGCAAAAGTGTCGAAGGGTACCTATATACGGTCCCTGGCGCGCGATATTGCGCGGGCGCTGGGCACCTATGGCCACGTGACCATGCTGCGCCGCACGCGCGCAGGCCCGTTCGGCGAGGCGCAGGCGATTTCGCTGGACATGCTGAATGAAATCGGCAAGGGCGCGCCACTTGAACGCATTCTCCTGCCGGTAGAGGCGGGGCTGGACGACATCCCGGCCCTCTCCCTTTCCCCGGACGCGGCAGGGGCGGTCCGACAGGGCCGCAAATTGTCCGGGCTTGCCGAACCCGACGGAACCTACTGGGCGAAATCGGGCGAAACGCCGGTCGCCCTCATCGAGGTTGCGGATGGCGAGGCAAGGGTCCTTCGGGGCTTCAACCTTTAACAGGATGTCGCGGAGTAAGACTATGTCGGTTACCGCCGAAGAAAAACAGCAGATTATCCAGGACCACGCCCGCCACGAAGGCGACACCGGCAGCCCGGAAGTGCAGGTCGCCATCCTGACCCAGCGCATCCGCAACCTGACCGGTCACTTCGACGCGAACCACAAGGATAACCATTCGCGTCGCGGCCTGCTGGTCATGGTCAACAAGCGTCGTAGCCTGCTCGCCTATCTGAAGAAGATCGATGTCGAGCGGTATAACGAGCTGATCAAGAAATTGGGCCTGCGCAAGTAAGCCGAGAGTTACGGGAAAGCGGCCTCATCAAACGGGCCGCTTTTTCGCTTATGGGGTCTGGGCCACGCCGCGACCCCCGATCAAAGGCAAGGCGAACGCAATCCGGCGTCGCCGCCTGCAAACAGGGGCCGATTTGCCCCGCACCGGACCGGGACGGATATTCCCGGCAAGGAAACCCCGCCTGAGCAATCTGGCCGGCGGGATTGAGGAAAGTACATGTTCGACACGAAAACCGTATCGATCGAGTGGGGCGGCAAGACGCTGACACTCGAAACCGGGCGCATCGCCCGTCAGGCCGACGGCGCCGTTCTGGCGACCTATGGCGAAACCGTGGTGTTGTGCGCCGTCACCGCCGCGAAGAAGGTGAAAGAGGGCCAGGATTTCTTCCCCCTCACCGTTCACTACCAGGAAAAATTCTCGTCCGCCGGCCGTATTCCCGGCGGCTTCTTCAAGCGTGAGCGCGGTGCGACCGAAAAGGAAACGCTGACCAGCCGCTTGATCGACCGTCCGATCCGTCCGCTCTTCCCCGAAGGGTTCTACAACGAGATCAACGTCATCGCGCAGGTCATGTCCTATGACGGCGAGACCGAGCCCGATATCGTCGCGATGATCGCCGCGTCCGCCGCGCTGACCATTTCGGGCGTGCCCTTCATGGGCCCGATCGGCGCGTGCCGCGTCGGTTACGAGGACGGCGAATACACGCTGAACCCGTCGCAGGCGCATGCCGCCGACACCGCGCTCGACCTGATCGTGGCGGCGACCGGCAATGCCGTGATGATGGTCGAATCCGAAGCGAAGGAGCTTTCGGAGGAGATCATGCTGGGCGGCGTGATGTTCGCGCATGACGAGTGCAAGAAGGTCGTCAACGCGATCATCGACCTCGCCGAGAAGGCCGCGAAGGATCCGTGGGAAATCGACGTCAGCGACGACCAGTCGGCGATCAAGGAAAAGCTGCGCGGGATCGTCGGCAACGACATCGCCGCCGCCTACCGCCTGACCGACAAGTCGGAGCGTTCGGACGCGCTCAACGCCGCCCGCGCCAAGGCAAAGGACGCCTTCGCCGACGAAGACGGCCAGACGCAGATGACCGCCGGCAAGGCCGTGAAGAAGCTGGAAGCCGAAATCGTGCGCGGCGCCATCCTCAAGGACGGCACCCGCATCGATGGCCGCACCACGACGCAGGTCCGCCCGATCGAGGCGATCGTCGGCCTGCTACCCCGAACCCACGGTTCGTCGCTCTTCACCCGCGGCGAAACGCAGGCCATCTGCACCACCACCCTTGGCACCAAGGAATCGGAGCAGATGATCGACGGGCTCGAGGGCCTGACCTATTCGAACTTCATGCTGCACTACAACTTCCCGCCCTATTCGGTCGGTGAAGTCGGTCGTTTCGGGGCGCCCAGCCGCCGCGACATCGGCCATGGCAAGCTTGCGTGGCGCGCGCTTCGTGCGGTGCTGCCGACGAAGGACGATTTCCCCTACACCATCCGCGTATTGTCGGACATCACCGAGTCGAATGGCTCGTCCTCGATGGCGACGGTGTGCGGTGGCTGCCTGTCCATGATGGACGCCGGCGTGCCGATCACGCGCCCGGTTTCGGGCATCGCCATGGGCCTCATCCTCGAAGGCGAGGAATTCACCGTGCTGTCCGACATCCTGGGTGACGAAGATCACCTCGGCGACATGGACTTCAAGGTGGCCGGGACCGAGCAGGGCATCACCTCGCTCCAGATGGACATCAAGGTCGCGGGCATCACGCGCGAGATCATGACCCAGGCGCTGAGCCAGGCGAAGGAAGGCCGCGCGCATATCCTGGGCGAGATGACAAAGGCGCTGGGTTCCGCCCGCACCGAGATTTCGCAGCACGCCCCCCGCATCGAGACGATCCAGATCGACAAGTCGAAGATCCGCGACGTCATCGGGACCGGCGGCAAGGTGATCCGCGAGATCGTCGCCGAAACCGGCGCGAAGGTCGACATCGACGACGAGGGCCTGATCAAGATCAGCAGCTCCGACAACAGCCAGATCGAGGCCGCGAAGAAGTGGATCGAAGGCATCGTCGAGGAAGCCGAAGTCGGCAAGGTCTACACCGGCAAGGTCGTGAACATCGTCGATTTCGGCGCATTCGTGAACTTCATGGGCGGCAAGGACGGGCTCGTCCACGTGTCCGAAATGAAGAACGAGCGCGTAGAAAAGCCGACCGACGTCGTGTCCGAAGGGCAGGAAGTGAAGGTCAAGGTGCTCGAAATCGACCAGCGCGGCAAGGTTCGCCTGTCGATGCGCGTCGTCGACCAGGAAACCGGTGAAGAGCTCGAAGACACCCGCCCGCCGCGCGAACCGCGCAGCGACCGGGGCGAACGCTCCGATCGGGGCGACCGCGGCGGTGATCGCCGTCCGCGCCGCGATGGCGACCGGGGTGGTCGTGGCGGACGCGGCCCGCGCCGCGAAGGTGGCAATCGTGGCGGCCCGGCCGACAAGGGCGAAGGCCCCGACCACATGCCGGCGTTCCTGAAGGACGACGATTGATCTGATCGCCGCGAGGCATCGGACATGAAACGGGCCGCGAAGGGAAACCTTCGCGGCCCTTTCTTTATGCCGTCGCCGCAGACATCGGCGCATGCTGTCCGCTTCGCTCACACAACGCGGCAGGGCACACCCGTGGTGGCCCCGATACACGATCCCGGCGGTAGGTGGATGAGACTGGTGGAGCCGAGGGGAATCGAACCCCTGACCTCGTCATTGCGAACGACGCGCTCTCCCAACTGAGCTACGGCCCCGTTCCAGTCATGTTCGCAGGTCTAGGTTCATCCGGCGAACGCGGCGCTGTTACCGCATGATGAGGCGGAGGCAAAGGGGGATTTTTCAAAAACCGCCCTTTGCCTGCCTGTCATCGATTATTGTCCGGTGGTGGTGACGGGCGGGGTCGCGCCATTCGGATCGGCGGGAGTCGCACCCGGAGTAACCGGCGTCTCCTGAACCGGGGGCGCCGGCACGATCTGCGGTTGGAGAACGGGCGGAACCGCATTGACCGGGTCGGTCACGACTGTCGCTCCGGTCGCGGCCACGCCGGTGTTGGATGGCACAGGATCGACGGGATCGCCATTCGCATCGACGGCAACCGGCGCGATGATCGGTGCGGCCGCGAAACTGCGCGGCGTGTAGGGATAGGGCTTCCCGTAGGTGGCGAGATATCTGTCCTCCCACGCGGCGGCCTCTGCCTTATACGCCTCGTACCGCTCGAAAAAGGCGAGAAACGGCTCTTCCATGCGGAGCAGCATGCCCGGCGCCGCCTCGCTCAGCCCGCCCTTCGGCATCAGCGCGAGTTCCTCGCTCACCTTCAGCGCGATCGGGCAGAACTCCTCCTCCATCGCAGGCAGGGCGAAATAATTATAGACCTGCGTCATGTAGGCGTCCTGCGGATCGCGGAACGTGGGCCCGTATTTCTGGCGAAATTCGCTATCCACCGTGCGCCCCGCGGCGGCGAGATCGCGCGTGTGCGTTTCAAGAAACGCGCCGTAGCGTTCGGCCATCGGTTCGTAGATGGCGCCGTCGCAATTGAGCGCCGCCACGTTATACGCGGAGCGCAGGTTCCAGACCGCCTGCGCCGGGGTCACCCAGGTATTGACCGTCTGACGCACGCCGGTCGAATCGGTGCGCGGCAACTGAAGCCCTTCGTGGGCGCGGTTGGGCGCCAGAGGGCGCGCGGGGAATGCTTCGGGCTCGGGCGGCGGGGGCGGCGGGGGCGCCGGTTCGGGCGTGGAGGAACATGCCGCAATCGCGGTCATGCTGGCCAGGGCGGCCATTCGAAAAATCGTGGAAATGCGTCCCGCCATGCTATGCGACCCTCTCTCAATTCGGGGAGATATACCGACATTCGATCTGACCGATGGGCGATGACCGCAGCGTGAAGCGCATGCAGCCCCGAAACAGATCGTATCCGAACCCCCTTATGCGCCAAGCCGGGGCCGCTCGTAAATGGCGAATATCCAACAAAATGCCCGGCCGGATCGGGTCCGGCCGGGCACATGTTGACATCGCCATTTCATCATCCGGCCCACCCGTGCGGACCGGATGCGAGGGAGCAACCGCGATCAGTCGCGCTGCCCCATGAACATCAGCAGGAACTGAAACATGTTGATGAAATCGAGGTACAGCGAAAGCGCACCCAGGATCACCGCCTTGCCCATAAAATCCGTGCCGGCGAGCTGAAAATACTGACGCTTCAGCCGCTGCGTATCATACGCGGTCAGGCCTGCGAAAATCAGCACGCCCAGAAAGCTCACCGCCCACATCAGCGCCGCGCTCTGCAGGAAAATGTTGATCACCGACGCGATCAGCAGGCCGATGACGCCCATGATGAGGAAGCTGCCCATGCCGGACAGGTCCTTCTTCGTGGTGTAGCCGAACAGGCTGAGCCCGGCGAACGCACCCGCGGTTGCAAAGAACGTCGCCGCGATCGACGCGCCGGTATACACGGCAAAGATCGTCGACATCGACGCACCCATGAGCGCCGCGAACGCCCAGAACAGGATCTGCAGCGTGCCTTGCGAAAAGCGGTTCGCGCCGAACGACATCGCGAAAACGATGGCCAGCGGCGACAGCACGATCAGCCACATCAGCGGCGAAGTCATGATCGCCACGCCAAAGGCGGTATTCGCCATGACGAATGCCACCACGCCGGTCAGCGCGACGCCCATCGCCATGTAATTGTAGATCGACAGCATGTATTTGCGCAGGCCGGCGTCAAAGCCCTCCCGCGTCTGCATACGCCCGTCGAGGCCCGTGGACGCGCCGAAGCCCGTCCGGGTGGGCTGGGGATCGTTCCAGTTTGCCATTTTGTCCTAACTCCTCTGCCAACCCGCCGAGAAGGCGGGCCGTTGCATGCAATATCGGCCCGATCGCCCCCGAATTCAAGGGAAACCGGGCACCGACGACCTTGCGTTACAATCGGATACCAACGGGAAACAAATGTTTAACGCCGGTATCGTTTCGGCCGGTTCAGGCCTCTTTGGCCATGGCGATGCTGCGATCGCGGGCGTTGCGCAGCGTATCGGTCATCAAGGTCAGCATGCGGTCGTTTTCATCGAGCGTGTCCAGCCCGGCCTGCGTCACCCCGCCCGGCGATGCCACGCGGCGCGCCAGTTCGCCCGGCGAATGTTCGCTGTTCGCGGCGAGCGCGGCGGACCCTTCGACCGTGGCGAGCGCGAGCCGATCGGCCTGTTCGCGCGGCAGGCCGAGCTCGGTCGCGGCCTTGGCAAGCGAATCGATGAAGCGGTAGACGAAGCCCGGCCCCGACCCGGCGAGTGCGGTGACGAGATCGAACAGGCTTTCATCCGGCAGCCATTCGCCCTGCCCCAGCGGCGCGGCGAGTGCATCGACCATGGCGCGCTGTTCGTCGCCGACATCCTTGCCGACGAGCGCGAGCGGCGATTTGCCGAGCGCCGCCGAAAGGTTCGGCATGACGCGCACGATACCGCCCGCGCGCGGGAATTTCGACGCCAGCGTATCGAGCTGCGTCCCCGCCAGGATCGACAGCACGACCGTCTCGCTCCCGATGAGCGGTTCGATGTCCGGCGCATTGTCGTTGAGCATCTGCGGCTTGATGCCGAGCATCACCGCATCGAACGTCTCGCCCTTGGGAAGTTCCTTGAGCAGGCGCACGCCATCGGGCGCATCCTCGCGATAGGGGTCCGCAATGGTGAAGATCGACGGATCCACCCCTCCTGCGAGCCAGCCGTCCAGCATGGCACCCGCCATGTTGCCGCAACCGATCAACAGCATCGAGCCGGGTGTATTCGTCGTCATCACGTTCATAATCTCAAGCTTCTCCTGCGGCATCGACGAGCGCGGATTGCAAGGCCGTCTGCGCGTCGCGATCGCCCCATAAAACGAATTGAAACGCCGGATAGAACCGGTCGCATTCCTCGACGGCCACCTCCACGGCGGTCTGCGCCTGTGACAGGCTAAGTAAGCCATCATCGCCCAGCATCAACCCGTGGCGGTAAAGCAGCACCGATCCGTTGGACCAGATATCGAAATGACCCAGCCACAATTGTTCGTTCACCAGGGTCATCAATTCGAACATCGTGACCCGCTTTTCCTGCGGGACGCGCGTTTCGGGCAGGCACAGCAATTGAAGCACGTTATCCTCGTGCCGCCAGATCGCGCGTAGCTGATATTTGGCCCAGGCGCCCTGCACCTCGCCGCTGATCTCGTCCTCGCCAATGAGTTCGTAGGGCCAGCTGCGCGCCTCGAAGAGCGACATCAGCATGTCGACGGGGGCCAGCTCCTCATGGGTGCTCATCATTTTGCGTCCTGTCGTCATCGTCGCTCCCGCCGCATGGATCGCCCGCCCCGCACGTGATGCGGGGCCGGCTTTCATGCTCGTGCCCTGCCACACCCCCGCTTGCCAATCCGCGCCCCATGCCGCACCGGGGCATAACCCCACACAGCTGTGCAGACCATGTGGAAAACGACCCTCCCTGTATCGGGATGGGTCGCATCGGTCACTCGCCCCTGCTGCGCCGGGCGCGTCGCCGCGATGCTTTTGCCCCATCGGAGCGGGTTTGCGGATCGGCGGCGATCGCGTCCATGCGCGGGAAACGCCCGAAGGTGGCCGCAGCGACCTGCTGCGCATTGCTCAGCCTCGGCATGACCCGCATATAGGGCGAGATCTGCGCGGCGAGTTCGGCCGGCAAGACCGTGCCGAGCAGTGCGACCGCCTCGCGCTCGTTCCCGCTGATGGCGAGCATGAAGGCCCGCGTGCGCCAGCCCGAGAGGTCCTGCCGTTCGAGCAGCGGTCGCAATACGGCATCGCCTGCGGCAAAATCGCCCCCGACGGCAAGGCTGAGCGCGTGGCGCCGGGTCAGCTCGTCCGCGACGTAATTATTGGGCGGAACGTCGCGCTGCTGCAGCAATTGCGCGGCAATCCGGTAGTAATACTGGGCCGAGGGCTGATCCCCGATGAGATCGTAGGCCAGCGCGCGATCCGCGGCGAGATCGGCGACGGGCGCGCCATTGGCCTCGGCCCTAGCGAACTGGTCGAGCGCGGCCTGCGGCTCGCCCTGCAAGGCGAGGATCGCCGCCCGCACGGACGCAATGACAGGATCCGCCGGTGCGTGCTTCTCGGCTTCCTCGACATAGGTGAGCGCCGCCGCCGGATCGCCCAGCCGCACCGCCGCCACCGCAGCCTCGCGCAGCGCCCCCAGATTGTCGGGATCGCGCAGGAGCACCGCGCGCGCATCCTTCAACGCGATCTGATCCGGGCCGGGAAGCGGCTGCACCACCGGCACGGCCGCGACCGGTGAAACCGCGACGCCAGCGCCCGCCCCCACCGTCAGAACGGCGGCCAGGACCGGGCGCAGGCGGCGCGCCATGCCGGCGGGGAAAGCACGCATGCGGTTAACGATTGTTGCGACCCAGGAAGCGCGGGATGTTGAGTGCGCCATCGTCATCGTCGTCATCGTCGAGATCGACACGGCGGTTGTCGCGGCGGGGCGCATCGCGGCTTTCGTCACGGCGGTCGTCCCGTCCGCGCGAAAGATTGGCCATGCGCTCGAACAAGGTGCTGCCGCCGCCCGAACTGCGCGGGGCCGGCGCCGGACGCGCCGGTGCGGGTGTGGGCGCGACGTCCTCAATCGGGGTGAGGCGGTCGGGAGCCGGCGCGGGCGGCGGCGTTTGCCGGGGGGCGGGCTCCGCCTCCATCCCGCCGAGCTGCAATTCGTCGCTCACGTCGGCGGGCGGCGGTGTGTCGGCCTGCTGATCGAGATTGAGTTCGAGCGGTTCGTCGTCATGCGCATCCTCGGCGAAACCGTGGTCGGTGCCGGGCGCCTTCAACTCGCGATCGTCGGCCGGATCGGGCAGTCCGGCGCCGCCATCCTGCGCCGCACCGCGCGTTTCGGCCACCGGTGCCGGCGGCGCTGCGGGTGCGGGCGCCGGGGACGAGCCGGGATGGACCGGGGCGCGGCCCGAACCCATGGAGAAACCCTTGACTGCGGGCGATTCCTGGCGGTCGGCGCTCTGATCGATGCCGGTCGCGACGACCGACACGCGGATCTTGCCTTCCAAATCGGGATTGAAGGCCGAACCCCAGATGATGTTCGCATCCGGATCGACGAGATCGCGGATATGGTTGGCCGCCTCGTCCACTTCCATGAGGCGCATGTCCTCGCCGCCGATGATCGACACGATGACGCCCTTTGCGCCCTGCATCGAGACCCCGTCGAGCAGCGGGTTGGCGATGGCCTTTTCCGCGGCTTCGAGCGCGCGATTGTCGCCCTCGCCCTCGCCCGTGCCCATCATGGCCTTGCCCATCTCGCCCATGACCGAACGCACGTCGGCAAAGTCGAGATTGATGAGGCCCGGCATCACCATGAGATCGGTGATCGACCGCACGCCCTGCTGCAACACCTCGTCGGCGAGGAGGAAGGCTTCCTTGAAGGTGGTGTCGGGGCTCGCGACCAGGAACAGGTTCTGGTTCGGAATGACGATCAGCGTGTCGACGTGCTTCTGCAATTCCTCGATGCCCGCGTCGGCGGCGCGCATGCGGCGATTGCCCTCGAACATGAACGGTTTCGTGACGACGCCGACGGTCAGCACGCCCTTTTCGCGCGCGGCCTTGGCGATGACCGGCGCGGCGCCCGTGCCGGTGCCGCCGCCCATGCCCGCGGCGATGAAGCACATGTGCACGCCCTCCAGCATGCGGTCGATCTCGCCGATGGTTTCCTCCGCCGCCGCACGGCCGACCTCGGGACGTGCGCCCGCGCCCAGCCCTTGCGTGATTTCGGGGCCGAGCTGGATCCGATCCTCCGCGATGGAGGAATTCAGCGCCTGTGCGTCGGTATTCACGACGACGAAATCGACGCCCTCGATCTCCGAACGGATCATGTTGGCGATGGCGTTATTGCCGGCGCCGCCGACGCCGATCACGGTGATGCGGGGGCGAAGCTCCTCAACCGCCGGCGGACCGATATTGATGCTCATGAAATTCTCCGGGACGAAAACCGTCGTCAGCGTTCAAGATTTAAGGCTGGCAAAATTATGGCGGGGTTTTGGCACAGAACAATTCATCGGGGCAAAGGGATAATGCAGATTTCCACACCCCAAAAAGCAGCACGGCATGCCTTTGTCGCGCGCCTGCCCCGCTCCGTCGCGAAGGGCGGACCGGCCCCGCCATCCGCCCTCAGAAATATTCACGCACCGCGCGCACCATCCGCGCGAGCAGGTTGCGCCCGCCGCCCCTGGCCCCATCGCCGATAGTCCCGTGCGCGCGTATGTCCACAGGATCGGCCGCGGCATGCAACACCAGCCCGGCAAGGCTCGCAAATCCCGGCGTCGCATGGGCCTCGGGCAGGCCGGTCATCGCGGGGGCGCGGCCCGTGCGCACCGGCTTTGCCAGCGCCTGTTGGACATAATCGGCAAGCCCGGCCAGTTCCGCCCCCCCGCCGGTGAGCACGATCTGCCGCCCGTTGCTTCCCCGCCCGGCCACAAAGCCCAGCGATTTCAGCGCCTTGGACACATCGTCGGTCCACCGCGCCAGCTGCCCGGTAATGACCGAGATCAGCTCGGCCCGCGGGATCATCTCCCCTCGGCCGGTGCTGTCCGCCGAAAGCGGTATCATCTCGCGATTGTCGGTCGGGCTGGCGATCGCCGAACCATAGACGCATTTCAGCCGCTCGGCCTGTGCGCGGCGGATACCGAAGGCGGAGGCGATGGCGTCGGTAATATCGCCCGAACCATAGGGCAGCACGTCCATGCCGACGAGCATGCCGCCCGCATGAACAGAAATATGCGTGACCTCCGCCCCCATGTCGATGACCGCGACGCCGAGGTCGCGCTCCTCCTCGGTGAGGCAGGCGTGCCCGCTGGCGACCGCGGCGCCGACGACGCCCGCCACTTCCAGATGCGCGCTCTGCACCGCCTCCATCAGATTGCGCAGCGGGCCGGTTTCCGCCTCCATCACGTGGATCGCGACCGAAAGCGTATCGGCATGAAGCCCGCGCGGGTTGGCCACGCCCTGCGCCTGGTCGAGCACGTAGAACGCCGGTTGCGCGTGAAGCACGGCGCGCTGTTCACCCGCCTCGGGAATGATCTGATCGCGCGCATCGACCAGCAGGTAATCGATGTCGTCCTGCTCGATCCGGCGTCCGCCGATCTCGATATCCACCTCGCGAATGGCGCTGGTGAGACCGGCATTGGCGCATCCGATCCATACCGCGTCGACCTGCACGTCGGCGGCGCGTTCGGCGCGTTCGATGGCGTCGCGCACCGCATGGGTCGCCGCGTCCATGTCGGTGACGTAGCCGCGCCGGATCCCGTCGGCGGCCCGGTGGCCCGAGCCCAGCACGATCATCTCGCCATCGCCGGTCAGCCCCGCAATCATGGCGGAGATGCGGAAGCTGCCGATATTGATGGCGGCGAAAATCTTCTCGATACGCGGTGCAGGCACGGCTGGTTCAGCCTCCGTCCGCTTCGCGCGCGCGTTCCGCGGCAAGCTCGGCCTGCGCCTTCGCCCGGCCCGGCACGCGCATGTAGGTGCGGTCGGGCGCGCGCATATCGAACACCGCGACCTGCCCGCCGAGCAGGCGATTGGTGCCGTCGTCGCGCGCAAAGGTGACGAGCGCATCGCGCGCCTCCTCGTCCCCTTCGGGCAGGGCGAGCACCTGCCCGGTCGCGAAGGTCAGGTTCCAGCGGCGATTGCCGATCCATTCCGCGCCGCGCACCTGCGGCTTGAGCGCGGGCGCGATGTCGAGCAATTGCGCAAGATCGACCGCGCGATCCTCCGCCCCCTCGCCCGACAGGACGAGCATCTTCTCCGCCCGCCCCCGCGGCACCGGCTCCAGCCTGTGGCCCGAGGGATCGATCAGCACGAATTCCTCGCCCTGACGCAGCACGGCATGCGGTTTGCGTTCCACCACGTCGATCACCAGCGCATCGGGCAATTGCCGCGACACGCGCGCATCCTGCACCCAGGGTAGCGCGACCAGATCGGCGCGCAGGCTGTCGAGATCGAGCAGCGGCATCGGCACGTTACGCGCGGCGAGCGCCTTGGCATAGATCGCCTGCTCGTCCATGCGGTTCACGCCGCGCACCTCGATCCGGTGCACGGCGAACCCGGCGCTGTCCGCCGCATCGGCCACCCGGGCGCGGATCATATCGGGCACGCCGAGCAGGACGGCCAGCCCCCATGCCGCGATGGCGAGCGCCGCCGCGATCAGCAGCTGAAAGAATTTCTGCAAGCCGCGTTCGGAAACGGGCAGCACGCGCATGATCGCGTCGGCCGCGCCGCCGGTGCGCGCCTTTGCCGTGTTGACGGCCTTGCGCTTGCCCTTGGCGGCGGCGGCGCGGCGGACGCCCTTTCCGCCGCGGCGGATGGTGGTGCTCATGCCCCCGCCTCCACCGGCTCGCCCGCAAAACGGCCCACGCGGCGGATTTCCCAATCCAGCGTCACGCCCGAATGCGCCTTGACCCGGCGGCGCACCTCCTCGCCCAGCATTTCGATGTCGCGGCTCGTCGCCTCGCCCGTGTTGATGAGGAAATTGGTGTGCTTCTCGCTCACCTGCGCATCGCCGATGGCAAGACCGCGGCACCCCGCCGCATCGACAAGTTGCCAGGCCTTGTGCCCGTCGGGATTCTTGAACGTGGACCCACCGGTCTTGGTGCGCAAAGGCTGGCTGTTTTCGCGCGCTTCGGCGATGCGGTCCATCTCGTCGCCAATGGCATCGGGGTCGCCCGGCGTGCCGCGGAACGTGGCGGCGGTGACGATCGCGCCGTCGGGCAGGTCGGAATGGCGATAGCGGTAGCCCATGTCACCGGGACCGAACGTGGCGGATGTCCCATCGCGCAGCACCACATCGCATGCGACGAAAATATCGGCCACCTCGCGCCCATACGCCCCGCCGTTCATCCGCACGAAACCGCCGACCGTGCCGGGAATACCGCGCAGGAACTCCATCCCAGCAATGCCCGCATCGCGCGCGCTGCTCGCCGCCAGAATGCCGCTCGTCCCGCCGCCCATGCGCAGGGTCGTGGGGTCGAGCGCCTCCACCTCGGCGAAGGCCTTGCCCAGCCGCACGACGACGCCGTCCACGCCGCCATCGCGCACGATCATGTTGGAGCCGAGGCCAATTCCCATCACCGGCACCCAGCCGGGCAGCGCGGCGAGGAATTCGCACAGATCCTCGGCATCGGCCGGCTCGAACAGCAATTCGGCCGGTCCGCCCGTCTTGAACCAGGTATATTTGGCGAGCGGCGCCATCGCGCGCAATTTCCCGCGCGGCGCATCGATGGCGAACGCCCCGCCATTCAGCCTGATCTCGAGACGATCCCCATGCTCGACTAGATCCGCCATCACGCGCCCCTTTTCGCGGCGACGGCATCTGCCAGCCCGGCGGCCCAGCGGGTGATGTCCCCCGCGCCAAGGCACACGATCATATCGCCCGGTTCGACAACGCCGGCCAGTGTTGCGGCGAGTGCATCGGCATCCTCGACCACGGCGGTCTGCCGATGGCCCCGATCCTTCAGCCCGGTGACAAGCGCATCGGCATCCACGCCCTCGATCGGCTCCTCGCTCGCGGCGTAGACCGGCGTGACATAGACGATGTCGGCATCGTTGAAGGCGCTCTGAAAATCCTCCATATGGTCGCGCAGGCGGGTGTAGCGATGCGGCTGCGCCACCGCGATGACACGGCCCGTCGCCCCTTCGCGCGCGGCGGACAGCACGGCGCGGATTTCCACCGGGTGGTGGCCGTAATCGTCGATAACGATCGCCGGTTCGCCGCCGGTCGCGATCTCGCCCACCTTGGTAAAGCGGCGCTTGACCCCGCCGAACCGGGCAAACCCGTCGCGCACCGTTTCGAACGGGCATTGCATTTCGACGGCGACCGCAATCGCGGCCAGCGCGTTCTGCACGTTGTGGCGGCCCGGCATCGGCAATTCGATGCCCTCGATCCGTTCGGCGGTGCCGTCGCGGTGGCGGATGGCAACGTCGAACCGATTGCCGCCGGGCACCGGGGTCACGTTTTCGCCGCGGATGTCGGCCTGCGCGCTGAAGCCATAGGTGACGACGCGGCGGTCGCGGATCTTCGGCAGGATCGCCTGCACCTCCGGATGGTCGAGGCACAGCACGGCGGCGCCGTAGAACGGCACGTTCTCGATGAATTCGACGAAGGCGTTCTTCACATTGTCGAAGCTGCCGTAATGGTCGAGATGTTCGGGGTCGATATTGGTGACCACCGCGATCGTCCCGTCGAGGCGGAGGAAGCTGCCGTCGCTTTCATCGGCCTCCACCACCATCCATTCGCTGGTCCCGACGCGTGCGTTGGAGCCGTAGCTGTTGATGATGCCGCCATTGATGACGGTGGGGTCCACCCCCCCTGCGTCGAGCAGGGCGGCGACCATCGATGTCGTTGTCGTCTTGCCATGGGTACCGGCGACCGCGACGGTGCGTTTCAACCGCATCAGCTCGGCCAGCATTTCGGCGCGCCTCACCACCGGGATGCGATTTTCGAGCGCGGCGACAACCTCCGGATTGTTGCGGCGGATCGCGGTGGAGGTGACGAGCACGGCGGCGCCCGCGACATTTTCCGCCTTCTGCCCGATCATCACCGGGATGCCTTTTTTGCGCAGCCCCTCGATCACGTGCCCTTCGGAAATATCCGAACCCTGCACGTCATAGCCGAGGTTGTGCATGACCTCGGCAATGCCGGACATGCCGATGCCGCCGATCCCTGCAAAATGGATGGTGCCGATGTCTGTGCCGACGCCCTTCATGCGCGCATCCCCCGCATTTCGCCGCGCGCGTCGGGCTGTTTCATGCGGATCACGTCCATGAGCGGTGCGCCGCCGAACCCTTCGACCAGATCGGCAAGATCGCTTGCCGCGTCGGGGCGCCCGCAATTCCACATGGCATGGGCGGCGGCGGCGAGCGTTTCCGGGGTGCGCGCAAGGTCGGCGACCTGCGCGGCCAGTTCCGCGGGCGTGAATTGCGGCTGCCGGATCGAGCGCGCGCCGCCGGCGGCGACAATGTCGCGCACATTGGCGGCCTGGTGATCGTCGGTCGCGATGGGCAGCGGCACGAGGATCGCGGGGCGCCCCACCGCGGTCAGCTCCGCAATCGTCGATGCGCCCGCGCGCCCGATGAACAGATGCGCATCGGCGAGCCTCTGGGCCATATCCTCGAAATAGGTGCCGAGCTGTGCCGTGATGCCATGCGCGGCATAGGCGTCGCGCACCGCTTCCATATCCTCCGGCCGGCATTGCTGCGTCACGTGGAGCCGGCGCCGCAGGGCGTCGGGCAATTGCGCCAGCCCATCCGGCACCACCTGCGACAGCACGCGGGCACCCTGGCTCCCCCCGGTGACGAGGATGCGCAACGCCCCGTCCTCGGCATATGCGGGAAAGGGCTGACTGCGCAGGTCCAGCACGGGCCCGCGTACCGGATTGCCGACGAGTTCGGCCCGCGTGCCCGCGCCCTTTGGCATGCGATCGACCTGTTCATAGGCGGTCGCGACAATGTCGGCATTGCGGGCAAGAAAACGGTTCACCCGGCCCAGCACCGCGTTCTGTTCATGGATGATCGACGGGATGCGGGCCGATTGCGCGGCCAGCAGCGCCGGCAATGCGGGATAGCCGCCAAAGCCGACGACCGCCGACGGTTCGAATTCGTGGAACAGGCGCAGCGCCATCTTGCGCCCCGACAGGATCGCGCCAATCCCCTTTATCTTGGCGAGGATGCCGCCGTCCATCCGCCCCGCGGGCAGGACATGGGCCTTCATCGCATGCGGCATGCCGGGGATGGCCGCGCCGCGTTCGTCGGTGATGAGCGCGACCCGGTGTCCCCGCCCGATGAGTTCGGTGCCGAGCGCGAAAGCGGGGATGAGATGCCCGCCGGTTCCGCCCGCGGCGAGCACGTAATGGCGCGAAGCCTTCGTCATGTCCTGCGCCTTCCTTGCAACGCGTTGAAACCGTCGCGCCCCAGATACGGATTGCGGCGTGTCACCGCCAGCAGCAGACCGATGCTGAGGCACAGGGCGATCATCGACGAACCGCCATAGCTGATCAATGGCAGCGTCATGCCTTTCGACGGGAAAAGCTGAAGATTGACGGCGATATTGATGAACGCCTGCCCGCCGAGCAGGGCGGCAAGGCCCGTCCCGCCGAGCACGGCAAACAGATCATCCTCGTCCCGGAGCCGCCACAGCACCCGCACCACCAGCGCGCAGAACAGCAGCGAAATCGCCGCCACGGACACGAGGCCGAATTCCTCCCCGATCACGGACAGGATATAATCGGTATGCGCCTCGGGCAGCGAATTCTTGCGCTCCCCCATCCACAATCCGCGCCCGAACCACCCGCCCGAAAGCATCGTCTTGCTGGCGAGATCGACCTGGCTGAAGGCCTCCCCCCCTTCGAGGAAGGCGTCGATGCGATGCCGCGCATTGTCGTAGAACATGTAGGCAAGCCCGACGATCGAACCGATCGCCCCGACGGCAAGCCCGATATGGCGCCACGGCATGCCCGCACACAGCACCAGCACGAACCACACCCCGCAAAGCAGCATCGCCGCGCCGAAATCGGGTTGCAGCATCAACAATCCGACCGAAAGCAGCAACAACGCCCCCGACGCCGCGATCACCGGGAGGCCGGGGTCGCGCACCTTCCACGACAGGATCCACGCGAGCGCGAGCGCGAAGGCCGGCTTGTAGAATTCGCTCGGCTGAAACGAGGCGCCGACATTGATCCAGCGGCGCGCCCCGTTCACCTCCGCCCCGACGAACGGCACCAGCACCAACAGCGCCAGCATCACCGCCGCCAGCACGATGGCGAAACGGCGGGCAAGGTCGCGCGGCATCATCGAGGTCGCCGCCATCACCCCCGCGCCGAGCACGAGCCAGCGCACGTGCGGCCAGAAGAAATAGAGATCGGGCAATGTCTTGCGCGCGGTCGAAAGCCGCTCTGCGCTGGCGGCGGAACCGGCCGCGACCGCGATAATGCCCGCGATCATGAGCGCGGCGACAATGCCGAGCAGCACCCGGTCGATCTCCCGCCACCAGATGGCGAGCTCGCGGCGGCGCCCGCGCCGGTAGCGGTTCGATTTACGGGCGATATGGACGCCGCGCGTCTCGCCCGCGAACTGGCCGCTTTCGAAATGAGGGGTCACGTTCATGGCTGCTGTCTCGCCTCCTCGATCGCACGCACGTTCTGAATGAAGCATTCGCCGCGCTTCTCGTAATCGCGGAACTGGTCGAAACTCGCGCATGCGGGCGACAGCAGCACGACATCGCCCGGCGTAGCCGCGGCGGCGGCGGCATGGACTGCCTGGCCCAGCATTTCCGCCCGCGTGACGGGGACGTGGGGCGACAGAAGACCGGCAAACATCTCGCCCGCCTCGCCAATGGTGTAGGCCGCGGCCACGTGGTGCAGCCAGTCTGCGCATTCCTCCAGCGCGTCCCCCTTGGCCAGCCCGCCGACGATCCAGTGGATGCGGGCCCGCCCCTCCCGCGGCGCGAAGGCGGCGAGCGCCGGCGCAGCGGAGGCCGGGTTCGTCGCCTTGCTGTCATTGATGAACACGGTGCCGCCAATGTCGGCGACACGCTGCATCCGGTGGGGCAAGCCTGTAAAGCTGGCCAGGGCGCGCGCGATGTCCGCATCGTTCAGCCCGCATGCCCGCGCCGCGGCGGTCGCGGCCGCGACATTGGCCCGGTTGTGCGGCCCCTGCAGCGCGGGCCAGTCCGACTGCTGCGACGGGATCGCGACATCCTCGATCACGGTGGGCGCCCGCCCGGCGAGCGCCTGCGCCACCTGCGGGATGGTGCGCAGCGACCGCGCATCGACAATCGCGGTGCCCGCGCCGCCCTGCATCTCGAAAAGGCGGGCCTTCGACGCGGCATAGCCTGCGAAACCGTCGTCGTACCGGTCGAGATGATCGGGCGTCAGGTTGAGCAGCATGGCGCAATCGCAGGCGAGCGAATGGGTCAGGTCGATCTGGTAACTCGACAGTTCGAGCACATAGACCCCACCTTCGGGAAGCGCCTCGGTCGCGAGGATGGGAATCCCGATGTTGCCGCCCATGCGCGCGGCGATGCCCGCGGTGTCGAGCATGTGCTGCACCAGCGCGGTCGTCGTGGATTTTCCGTTGGTGCCGGTGATGCCGACGACCTTGTGCGGCGGCATCGCGGCGCGGTTCTGCGCGAAAAGCTCGATATCGCCGATGAGCGGTACGCCGGCCTCCTGCGCGATCCCGGCAATGGGATGACGGTTGATCGGCACGCCCGGCGATACGACGATCCCGTCGAACCCGGCAAGCGCGCCCGCATCCATTTCGCCCAGTTCGACGCGCCCGTCGCTCGCCGCCATGGCCGCGTCGCGCGCATCCGCGTCCCGGTCCCACGCCCGCACATGCGCCCCGGCATTGAGCAGGGTGCGCACCGCCGCCTGCCCGCTGCGCGCAAGGCCGAGCACGGCATAGCGGCGCCCGGCGAAAACCTGCGGCGACAGGATCGAGGCGGCGCCCCCGCTCACCGCAGTTTCAACGTCGCGAGTCCGATCACGGCCAGCACGATGGCCACGATCCAGAAGCGGATGACGACGGTGGATTCGGCCCACCCCTTCTGCTCGAAATGATGGTGGATCGGTGCCATCTTGAAGACGCGCTTGCCCGTCCGCTTGAACCAGAACACCTGAATGATGACCGACGCGGCCTCCAGCACGAAAAGCCCGCCGACGATACCGAGCACGACCTCGTGATGCGTGCCCACCGCGATGGTGCCGAGCGCCCCGCCGAGCGCGAGCGAACCTGTATCGCCCATGAACACCGCGGCAGGCGGCGCATTGAACCACAGGAACGCAAGCCCCCCGCCGATGATCGCGGCGCACAGAATGGCAAGCTCGCCCGCGCCCTCCACAAACGGAATGCCGAGATAGGCGGCAAAATCGGTCCGCCCGACGAGATAGGCGATGATCGCGAACGTGCCCGCCGCGATGATCACCGGCATGGTGGCCAGCCCGTCAAGCCCGTCGGTCAGGTTCACCGCATTGCCCGCGCCGACGATGACGAAGGCGGCAAATACGTAGTAAAGCGGACCCAGAGGAATCCCGAACGTCACGAAGGGCAAATAAAGGCTGGTATCGCGCACGATCAGCCACGCGGCGATCCCGGCAATGAGGAATTCCCCCGCCAGCCGCACCCTTCCGGGCACGCCCGCGTGGCTCGATTTGCGCACCTTGTCCCAGTCGTCGAGGAAGCCGATCAACCCGAAACCCACGGTCACCGCGATGCATGCCCACACTAGAAACGAGCGCAAATCCATCCACAGCAGCATGGAGACGGTCACGCTGATCAACACGAGCAGCCCGCCCATCGTCGGCGTGCCCCGCTTGGCCAGATGCGTCTGCGGCCCGTCGAGGCGGATCGGCTGCCCCTTGCCCTGGCTCAGCCGGAGCATGTTGATGAAGCGCGGCCCCATCACCAGCCCGATGACCAGCGCGGTCAGCAGGCAGGCCCCGGCGCGGAATGTCTGATACCGGACAAGATTGGCCAGCCCCTCGAAATTCAGCCACTCGGCAATCAGAAAAAGCATCGAAATTCCCTTGGCGCACCGGCGAACCGGGGCGGCGCGATTGCAATGTCAACAAGGCCGGCGCATGCGACCCGCGATAATGCCATGGGCGATTGGGTGCCGCTTGTGAAGAACCCTGTTGTCCGGTTTCCCCGACGCGGCGCCGCGCGCGCGGATCGGGGCGGGATCGAAATGGCCCGCCGTGCCATGGTTCAGCCCGCCCTGCCCCCGGACGCGCCGCCCCCCGAAGCCTTGCCCGCAAACGCATCGTCGGCCAGCGTCATCGCCGCCGCGCCGAGCGATGCACCCGCCGCACGCATCGCGCCGATGATCGCCATCGTGGCATCGGCATCGGCACTGTCGGCGACGGTATAGCACAGCGGACGGCCATGGATTTCAACCGAGAGCAGCGTCCCGCCGAACGGTCCGACCACGCCATCGAGCAGGCGGATGTCGGCACTCGCCCGGCGGCCATAGCCGGTGACCGCGGCGCCCGCGTCCATCGCCGCGGCGCGCCATCGCGCGAAATCGGGATGGTCGGCAGGAAGGATTGCGGCGCCGCCCGCCTCGACCGAAGCGGCGGCGCGGCGGCCGGCCTCGCGGCCTGTATCTCGCCCGAGAATGACGAGATGGGGCCGCAGCGGTTCGGGCGCGGCGACGCCGTCGATCCCGAAGAGCGCATGGCTGCGATCCGCCGCCATCCGGCACAGCGCGAGGTCGAGCCCCTGCCCCGTCTCGGTGGTCCAGCTTGTGCCCCGGCTGGCGAGCTTGAGCGCGCGGCCCAGCACATCCGCCACCGCGCCGCCGGTAAAGCCGAGGATCGCCATGACCGTACCGCGCGCCCGGTTGCGCGACGCGCGCGCGAGGCGCGACAACGCCTCCCCCGTTTCGTCGACGAGGATATGTGGGCCTTGCACCCGCTGCGTCGTGACGATGCCCGCCGCGCCTTTGGCCCGTGCAGCCTGCGCATCGATGTGGCCTTGCGCGAAATAAAGCGTGCCGTCGTCCACATCATCCGCGACGGTGGCGATATCGGTTGCGGCGAAATCGCCGATCAACTGCCCGCCGACCGAACTTGCCACCGCCTGCGCGCGCCATAGGGGCTTGTCGGCGAGGCCGTGCGTTTCCGCGATGATCTGCGCACGGGTTGCCGAGGGGACGGGGCGTATGCTGACCTTGGATGCACCACTCATGCTGCGCACTCCCTTGCTACGGTGACATCGTCGAACGGTTCGATCCGCTGCGCCTCGCCGCGCCCGTGGATCTGTCCCTGTTCGTGGCCTTTCCCTGCGATGAGGACGATATCGCCCCGCCCGGCCTCGCCGATGGCGGCGGCGATGGCCTCGCGCCGGCCCGCAACTTCGCGCAAGGTGCCTTGATCGGCGCCGGCAAGGATCGCGGCGCGGATGGCGGCCGGATCCTCGCCGCGCGGATTGTCGTCGGTGACGATGGCGATGTCGCTGGCGCGTGCGGCGACCGTACCCATCGGTCCGCGCTTTCCGGTATCGCGGTCGCCGCCCGCGCCGAACACCGTGATGAGCCGCCCCGACACATGCGGGCGAAGCGCCGCAATCGCGGCTTCCAACGCGTCGGGCGTGTGGGCGTAATCGACATAGACCGGCGCGCCCGCCCGGTTGATCGCCGCGCGTTCGAGCCGGCCACGCACCGGTTGCAAGCGCCCCATCGCATCGAACACCTGGGCCGCGTCCGGACCGTCCTTCCCGCCCGTCACGATGGCCAGACCTGCGGCACACAGCGCATTCGCCGCCTGATACGCGCCGATCAGCGGAAGGCGGATCGTGCGTTCCTGGCCATTGTGCAGGATGGCAAGCTCCTGCCCCAGCTCGGTCGGTGTGCGCGAAAGGAGACGTATCCCCCCGCCCCCGTCATCGCCGCCATCCCCGTTCTCACCCACCGCGAAGAGCCGCAATCCGCGCCGCCGTACCCAGTCCGCGACGGCCGCGCTCTTGCCATCGTCCATCCATACGACCGCGGCGCCGCCATCGTCGACGACCTCTTCGACAAGGCGCATTTTCGCCGCGAAATAATCGTCCATGTCGGCGTGGTAATCGAGATGGTCACGCGACAGATTGGTAAAGGCACAGGCGGCAACCGGCAGGCCTTCGTTGCGATATTGGGAGAGGCCGTGGCTCGACGCCTCATACGCGACATGGGTGACCCCTTCGCGCGCAAGGCCGGTCATGTTCGACAGGAAGGTCGCGATGTCCGGCGTGGTCAGTCCGGTCGACACCGATTCGTCCGGCGTCGTTACGCCCAGCGTGCCGATCGACGCCGCGGAAAAGCCGCACATGCGCCAGATCTGCCGCGTCATTTCGACCGTCGACGTCTTGCCATTGGTGCCGGTCACGGCGACGACGGTTTTCGGCGTGGGACGGAAAAAGCCCGCCGCGATGCGGGCAAAGGCGCGGCGCGGTTCCGCATCGGCGATGTGGATCGCGCCATCGACATGCGCCTCGGGCCGGGCGACGATGGCGACCGCACCCGCCGCGATCGCCTGCGGGATGTAATCCTCGCCATTGGCGGTGCTGCCCCGGAACGCGCCGAAGACGCTGCCCTTGGCGACCTTGCGATTGTCGATGGCAAAGCCGGTGACTTGCGCCTCGCCCGCGACCGCTTCGTATCCCGCACGTTCGAGTAGCGTGTTCAGCCGCATCAATGCGCTCCCCCCACCAGCGGCATCAGGTCGGACAGGTCGATGTCGCGGTTTTCATCCGGATACACGCCCAGCATCGGGCCGATCCGCGGGACGAGCCGACCGACGGCGGGCGCCGCATTCCATGCCGCGGTCCGCTGATACGAGGTGGCGGGCGTGCCCTTCGGCTCGTCGAACATGGTGATCACGACATAGCGCGGATTGTCCATCGGAAAGGCGGAGGCAAAGGTCGTCACCAGCGTCGTGCGGGCATAGCCGCCATCGGTCGGCTTTTCCGCGCTGCCCGTCTTCCCGCCGAGACGGAAGCCCGGCGCCTCCGCCTTGCGCCCGGTGCCGTCGACCACGATCATGCGCAGCATCTGCCGCATGCGGGCGCTCGTCGCTTCCTTGAACACGCGGCGGCCCTTGGGCGCTTCGCCGGGGGCGAGCTTGTGCAGGGTCGCCGGGCGCCAGATGCCGCCGTTCACCATCGCGGCATAGGCGCTGGCGAGATGGAGCGGCGTCACCGCGATGCCGTGGCCATAGGCGACCGTCATTGTCGTCAGCCGCGGCCATTCCCCGCTCCGCCAGATGGGAAAGCCGCGCGCCGGCAGTTCGATCCGGGGCCGCTCGTTAAAGCCGAGCAGCTCCATCTTCGCCTTCATGCGCTTTGACCCCAGCTCGTCCGCGATCTGCGCCGTGACGATGTTGGAGGAATGCATCAGTGCTTCGGGCACGTTGAGGCTGGCGCCGAGCGAGTGGCTGTCGCGAATGGTGAAGCGCCCGACGCGAAGCCCGTGGCCGGCCGGGTAACGCCGCGCCAGATTGGTGACCGTGCCCGCGTCGATCGCGGCGGCAACGGCGAGCGGCTTGAACGTGGAGCCGAGTTCGTAGACCTGGTTCGTGACCCGGTTGAACATCAGCTTCATGCCCTCCTCGTCGATCTTGTTCGGATCGAAGGAGGGAAGCGAGGCCAGCGCGATCACCTCGCCCGTATCGACGTCGAGCACGATGCCCGCCGCGCCCAGAGCCTGCGCCTCGCCAATGCCGCGCATGAGTTCATCCTCGAGCGCGGCCTGCACCCGCGCGTCGATCGACAGCGGTACCGGCGTGCCCCGCGTCGCCGGGTCGGACAGCTGCGCGTCATACACCTGCTCCATGCCGACGCGCCCCTTCCCGTCGGACGCGACATAGCCCAGCACGTGCGCGGCAAGATTGCCTTCGGGATAATAGCGGCTGGGCTCTTCGGGCGGGTTCAGCGCGGGCTCGCCGATGGCGAACACCTTCGTGGCCTCTGCGGGGAGGATACGGCGGCGCAGATATTGCCCCTTGCCCGAGGCGAGCCGCCGGGTCAGGTCCGCCTCGTCCATGTCGGGAAAGATCGCGACCAGCTTTTTCGCGATTTCGGCGGCGGGCCGGGTCAATGGCGGACCGCCCTCCATCGCCTTGGGATTGAACCAGAGCGCATAGGATTGAAAATCGCGCGCCAGCGGGACGCCGTTGCGGTCGGTGATCTGTCCGCGATCGGGGAGCAGCGCATCGCCCGCGCGCACGGGCACGCCGTCGCTTTCGAAAAAGCCCAGCACCGCCACGCGCAGCAACAGCACGGCGGTGAACATGGCGAAGAAAAACGCGATCCACGCCATGCGTTGCCGCGCCTGACGCAGGGCGGTCGTGCGGATATTGCCCCGGCTCGCCGGCGGGGGCGCGGCATGGATTTCGCCATGCGCGCCGTTCGCCTTGCCTCCGCCCGAAAATTCCCGCGATGGTTCGAAATTCGCCCCGTAGCCGAGCGGCGCCGTGGCCATCAATCGGCTCCTTCCGCCTTGGCCAGAACGGCGTCGAGGTCGAAGCGTTCGGCAAAATTGCGCGGGGTCACGGCCTTGCCTGCCGGAATGGCGGGGAGGCTCGACGGTTCGACGCGGGTGGGTTTGGCCTTCGCGGCGCTTGGCCCACGCGCGTTATCCCGCGCGACCAGTTGCCGCATCATGCCGATCGGCGCGGCGGCATTGTCGGCCGCTGCCATGCGGACGGGTGCTTCGCCAGTCTCGTCGGCATCGTGCGTCGCATCCTGTGCATCGGCCATGCGCATCGGCGCGGGGGCGACCACATCGACCGGCTTGCCCAGCATGGCGAGCTCCTGCCGCGTTTCGAAAAACTGGTCCGCCTTGGGCGCGACATAGCCGAATTCGACCTCGTTCCAGCGGACGAGCTGCTGTTGCCGCGCGCGGGTTTGAAACTCGGTTTCGAGCACGATCAGCTCCTGCTTCGTCTGCAGGATCTGCCGCTCGGTCGCGGCGATGTCGCTCTTCACGCCCTTCACCTGCAACATCAACGCAAAGCACACGGCCAGCGTCACCAGCACCGCGGCGCTCCACATCATGGCCTGCGTGCGATTGCGGCTGATCATGGGGCCGGTCATGCGGTGTTCCTCTGCGATGCGGGGCGGGCGGGGGCGGCGGTGCGGGTGGCGGCACGAAGGACGGCGGAACGGGCACGGGGATTGCGCGCCAGCTCCGCATCGCCCGGACGAACGGGTTTGGCAGGCTTTGCAAACACCGCGCTCGCCACGTCGTCGGTCGCGGGCATGTGGCGCGACGGCGCGGCGCCCGTATTGGACGCATCGCGCAGGAAATGCTTCACGATGCGGTCCTCAAGGCTATGGAAACTGACCACGGCGAGCCGCCCGCCTTCGTTCAGCAAATCCTCCGCCGCGCAAAGGCCCGCCCGCAATTCGTCGAGCTCGGCATTCACATGGATGCGGATCGCCTGAAAACTGCGGGTGGCGGGATCCTTCGGGGCGTTGGCGCGGCGATCGTTGCGATTGAAGCCGAGCGCCTTGCGCACGATATCGGCCAGCGCGCCCGTCGTTTCCAAGGGGCGGGCCGCGACGATGGCCCGCGCGACACGGCGCGACTGACGCTCCTCGCCATAATGGTAGAGCACGTCCGCGATCGCGCCTTCCTCCGCGCTGTTGACGAAATCGGCGGCGCTTTCCCCCTCCCGCGACATGCGCATGTCGAGCGGGCCGTCGGCGGAAAAGGCAAAGCCGCGCTCCGCCTGGTCGAGCTGCATGGAGGACACGCCAATGTCCATCACCACGCCGTCGACATGGCGCACGCCGGCCTCGCGCATGGCATCGGCCATTTCGGAAAAGCGGCGCGGATGAAGGATGAGGCGCGGCGCATCGCCCGCCGCCTCCGGCCAGTCGCGCGCGGCGGCGATGGCGGTCGGGTCGCGGTCGAAGGCATGCACGGTCGCCCCCGCCGCGAGCAAAGCGCGCGTATAGCCGCCCGCGCCGAAGGTCGCGTCGATCACCACCGCATTGGCGAGCGGTTGCAACGCCGCGATCACCTCGTCGAGCAGGACGGGCACGTGGGGTGCGTCATGGTTTGCCATGCCGCTCACTTGCGGCCCCGCTTCGGCTTGGCCGCATCGCCGCGCAGCGATTCGCACGCCGCCTTCGCCGCGGTCCAGTCGTCGCCCATTTCGAACAGGCGCGCCGGGTTCCACAAGGTGAAGAACGCGCCGCCGCCCTGAAAGAACAGCTCGCCTTCGATCCGGGCGAGGTCGATGAGATGGTCGGGCATGATGAAGCGGCCCGATTCGTCGAACGGAATTTCAAGAAAGCCGTAAAGCTGCGCCGAGCGGGTATCGCGGTCGAATTCGCGGTCCATGCGCAGGGCGCGCTCTTCCTCCCGGTCGAGCTGTAGCTCCAGCTCATCCATGCGCGAGAGGCCGAATCCGGTCAGGCAATCCCACCGCTCATGCTTGGCCAGGCACAGGATGCGCGCGTCATCGGACGATCCGCGCACCACCTTGCGGAACGCAGGGGGCAGCACGAATCGGTTCTTCTCGCCGCGTAGCGAAAAGCCCTGCCCCCTGTAGCTGTGCGGCCGTGCCGGCACGTAGCGTCCCCAAAATTACAAACGCGTTTCTCCTCCCGGTGCCGTGCGTGAGCATGGCCCGGTACGCCCCCTTTCGGCGCGGGAAATGATCGTTCCAGTGAATGGAATCGCTATTAGCCCAAAGGGGTCGGGGATGAAAGGGGAATTCGCGGGAAACTACGTCCAAAATGAGTTTTACGTGCATTTCAAAGCAGCGTTTACCGCCCGCTAACTATGCGGAACCGCACGGAATCGTCAATCGGCACAAGCCGTCCCGTGCGATCCCCTCCCATTTACGGCAATGTCGGCCATCCGTCCCGCACGATCCCCGATGGGCAATGCGGCGGCGGGGTCAGAGCGGCGCTTCGAGCGTCTTCAGCATCGCGCGCAACGCGGTCTCCGCACCCTCCACCGGGGCGTCGCCGTCCTGCAAAAGCGCGGCATCGGCAATCGCCAAGACCGTGCCATCCCCGATCCGGCATCGCGCGATCAGCCCGCCTGCCTGCGTTTCGCACTCCGAATCGTGCCCCTCTCCGGTCAGGCGGAAATGCCCGGCCTGCGACACGGGCAACGGCGCGGGCGTGCGCGCCATGCGCCAGCCCTCGTCCTGCGCCTCGTCATAGGCGAGTTCGAGGCCCCAGCGCGCCAGGATCGGCGACAGCATCGCCATCGCCTCTGGCCTGCGCCGGTCGCCGAGCCCGTATTCCGAATGCGCCTCCAGCATCGGATCGGCGAGCAGCACAAGCCGCCCGCCGCCGCGCACCCATGTGTCGAGCGCGACATTTTCATCGCCTGCCAAAGCGCGCGGCTGTGCCATGAAAAGACGCTGCACGCCGCCATCCGCCGGGTCGCCCAATTGGGTCAGCCGGTCGACCGGTCGCAGATCGTAATCGCGCGCGATCACGGCCTTCGCCCAATGGTCCCGCGTTTTCCCGTCGAGCAACGCGTCAATGTCCCCCTCGGCCCAGAATATCGGCAGGCTGGTGAACAGGGCGAGCGCGGGCCTGTCGGCCGCAACCGTCGCGGCGCCCCCGGCCGAAGACGGGTTCGCCCCGCCAGCCTCCGCACCGCCGCCCGCGCCAGTATCCGTATTGCACCCGCAGAGTGCGAGCGCGGCGAACAGCGCGGCAAGCGTGCGCATCCTATTGCCCGCTGCCAGCGTCAGCACCGCCATTATTGCCACCACCAGTGCCGGTGGACGGCGTCGACGGCGCGGCCTGCGGCGGGGGGAGATCCGCGGCGGGAAGATCGCGCACGCTGTCACCTTCTCCCTCGGCGGGCAGTTCCGGCACGACGCCGATATCGACCAGCGGATCGGTGCGGTTGGCCTTCGCCTCCGCGCCTTCCTGCGCCGCGATCTGCGGATCCTCGGCCTCGCGCGCCTGCTCCATGATGGTGCTGGCCAAAGCGACGAGGAGCAGCATCGCGCCAATGCCCGCGATGCCGAGCTGTATGCGCTGGCTCGCCTGAACGCGGGCGCCGCGCAAGGCGGCGGAATCGCGCTCGGCCTTCCTGGCGGAGGCTTCGCGCCGGGCGAATCCGCGCGTCAACGCCATGATCGTGCCCCCCTCACCCGTTCAGCCACGGAAAGACGGGAAGCCCCTTGGCCCGCAACCATTCGGGATTGTAGAGACTGGAGAGATAGCGAAAGCCCGTATCGCACAGGATCGTCGCAACGCGCGCCGGCCGGCCGAGGTCGCGCGTCAAATCCTGTCCCAGGCGGATCGCCCCCGCCACGTTGATGCCCGACGACAGGCCAAGGCACAGCCCCTCCTCCTTGAGCAGGCGGCGCACCCATTCGAGGCCTTCCTCGTCCGAGATGCGATATTGCGTGTCGATCGGCGCACCTTCGAGATTGGCGGTGATGCGCCCCTGCCCGATTCCTTCGGCGACGGAGCTGCCCTCCGCCTTCAATTCGCCGTTCGCGTAATAATTATAAAGGGCGGCCCCGTGCGGATCGGAAAGCGCGATGCGCACATCCTCGCTGCGTTCCTTCAGCCCCATGCCGACCCCGGCAATGGTGCCACCTGTACCCGCCGCGCAGGTGAACCCGTCGACGCGGCCCTCCATCTGATCCCAGATTTCGGGGGCGGTGCTGTCGATATGGGCCTTGCGATTGGCGGTGTTGTCGAACTGATTGGCCCAGATTGCGCCGTCCGTCTCCTCCGCCAAGCGGCGGGAGGTGTGCACGAAATGGCCCGGATTGGAAAAGGGCGCCGCAGGGACCAGCACCAGCTCCGCGCCCAGCGCCCGCAGCGTGTCCATTTTCTCGCGCGATTGGGTTTCGGGCATGACGATGATGGTGCGATACCCGCGCGCATTCGCGACGAGAGCCATGCCGATGCCGGTATTGCCGGCCGTGCCCTCGACGATGGTGCCGCCGGGTTTCAGCGCGCCGCGTTCCTCCGCATCGCGCACGATCCAAAGCGCGGCGCGATCCTTCACCGATGCGCCGGGATTCTCGAACTCGCACTTGCCGAAAATGTCGCATCCGGCGGCCTCGCTCGGCCCTGCGAGCCGGACCAGCCGGGTGTTGCCGATAAGCGATAATGTATCAGGAATTGTCTGCATCATCGCCAAGGTAGGAGGCGCATTGCCGAAGGGCAACGATAAAGCGGCGGTCAATCGCGGGCCGCGCGCACCGCCGCGCCCGCGGCAAAGGGCGCAATGGCAAGCAGCACGAGACTGACCGCGCCGGTGAGCGCGATGCCGCCCTCGCCCCCGCTCGACAGGCTGCCCGCGCCGAAGATCAGCAGCGGTATCGCCAGCGGCACGATCAGCAGCCCCGAAAGCGCCGCGCCCCCGCGCAGCCCCGCCGTGATCCCCGCCACCATCACGCCGAGCGCCGCCAGCCCCGGCGTCCCCGCGAGCAGGCCCAGCATCACGACCCGCACCTGTTCCCCCGACAGGCCGAGCAGCGCCGAGGCGGGCAGAGCCGCCGCCATCAACGGCACCGCGAAGGTCAGCCAGTGCGAACCGATGCGCGACGCCATGATCCATTCCTCGCTCAATCCGCGGATCGCCCATTGATCGAAGAACCCGGCATCGAGGTCCGGCTCCACCAGCCGGTCGAGCGGAAGGATCGCCGCCAGCAACGCCGCGACCCACACGATGCCCCCGCCGCTGCGCGCGAGCAGCGCCGCATCCGGCCCCACCGCAAAGGGGTAGAGCATGGCCACCGCCAGGAAGAACAGCACCGGCAATCCCGCCCCGCCGCGCCGCCCGCCGGTGAGCAGCATGGCGACGTCGCGGCGGAACACCTGCGCCCAAAGGGCCGTCACGCGGCGTAATCCGGTATCGAGAGGCGCGCCATGCCGGGCAAGCGGATCGGTTGGTGCGAGGCGACGAGCGCGATTCCGCCCGCCCCGCAATGCTCCGCGATCAGAACCTCAACCATGGCGGTCGATGCCGCGTCGAGCCCGTTGAGCGGTTCGTCCAGCATCCAGATCGCCGCCCCGCGCCCCGCCATGCGCGCGAGCGCGGCACGGCGCCGCTGCCCGGTGGAAAGATAGCGCACCGGCACGTCGAGCAGGCCATCGATGCCGACCCGCTCCGCGATGCGCGCCGCGGCCTCGTCATCCAACCCGTCGCACCGCGCCCAGAAACCGAGTGCCCGGCCGAGCGGCAGATGCGTGTCCAGCGCCAGCCGTTCATCGAGCAGGGCAATATCACCGGTTCGCTCCACAGTGCCGGCAAAAGGCCGCGACAATCCCGCCAGGATCCGGATCAGGCTGGACTTGCCCACGCCGTTCGGCCCTGCCAGATGGAGCGCATCGCCGTGCTTCAACCGCAGCGACAGCTTTGCGAACAACAGCCGTTCGCCCCGCCGGCATGCCAGATCCCGCGCCTCCAGCGCGGCATTCGCATAGGCCATCGGGCCGGGCTGGGCTGGCGGGTCGGACGGAATGGAAAGGGCGGCGGCCATCGCGCCGGTCTATGGGATGATGGGCCGCGTGCCAAGCCAGGGGAATGGAAACGAATATGGTCGACAGGCTGACGAAAGAAGAAATCGGCGCGATGCTGGCGCAGGCGCCCGAATGGACGCTGCGCGAAGATGGCGGCGCGATCGAAAGGCGCTTCGTGTTCGACGATTTCGTCGCCGCATTCGGCTTCATGACGCGCGTCGCACTGCTCGCGGAAAAGGCGGATCATCATCCCGAATGGAGCAATGTCTACAACCGGGTGGACATCACGCTCACCACGCATGACGCGGACGGATTGTCGGCCCGCGACGCGGAGATGGCACGGGCGATCGACGCCGCGCTATAATGCCGGGTTCTGGTAATAATGCCAGGTGAAGATCGCCATCGCGCCGCGATGCGGTCGCCATTTTTCGGCAAGCGCGCGCGTGGCGCGTTCGTCGGGGCGTTCCTCCATCCCGGCAATGCGCCCGGCCCCCACCTGCACGGCGAGGTCGCCCGCCGGCCAGATGTCGGGCCGCCCCTCGGCAAAAAGCAGGTAGATTTCCGCCGACCAGCGGCCGATCCCCTTCACCTGCGTGAGCGCGGCAATCGCCTCCTCGTCATCGGCGGGAAGCGCGTGGAGGTCGAGCGCACCGTCATCGATCAACGCGCATAGGGACCGGGCATAGCCCTGCTTCTGCCGCGACAGGCCGCACGCCCGCAATGCGTCGAAATCCGCGTCCAGCAAGGCACGCGGCGGAATATCCTCCCCCAGCTGCGCGACGAGCCGGCCCCACACCGCATTTGCCGCCGCGACCGACACCTGCTGTCCCACGATGGTGCGCAGCAATGTGCGGTATCCGGTTTCGCGAATCCGTTCCTCCGGGTATCCGACCGCCTCCAGCGCACGCGCAACCTGCGGATCGCGGGCCGCGACCGCGTCCAGTCCGGCGGTGAGTTGTGCGTTCGTCAAACCCATCGCTGATCCTTCGTCATGTTGCGCCCGACCACAAGCAGGCTTGCCAAATCCTGCGCAACGCGATAGGAGCCCGCCCCGGACAGGCAAGCGATGCCAGGTGCATCGCCGCCGAAACATAGGGACAGACTATGCCGCAACTGATTGTCGTTAATCGCGAAGGCGAGGAAAAGCCGGTCGAAGCCCAGGACGGGCTGAGCGTGATGGAGGCGATCCGCGACAATGGTTTCGATGAATTGCTGGCGCTTTGCGGGGGCTGCTGCTCCTGCGCGACATGCCATGTCTATGTCGATCCCGCGTTCGGCGACAAGCTGCCCAAGATGTCGGAAGACGAGGACGATCTCCTCGACAGCTCCGACCATCGCAAGGAGAATTCGCGACTTTCCTGTCAGATCCCGATGTCGGGCGATCTGGACGGTCTGAAGGTCGAAATCGCCCCGGAGGATTGAGGCCAGCGCCGCGATCGTTCCGGTCGGCGCGAAGCCGGTTGGAGAGGAAACGCCCCGGTTCCCGCCAAGAGGAACCGGGGCGTTTATTTTGCGGCGGACATGTCCGCGTGCAACGCCCGGTCACACGTCGGCAGGCTCACACGTCGGCCCGCTCACACGTTGTAGGGCGGCGCGTGGCGTTCCTTCGGGCTCAGCGTGAAGATTTCGCAGCCGTCCTCGGTAATGCCGATGGAATGCTCGAACTGCGCCGAGAGGGACCGGTCGCGCGTCACCGCCGTCCATCCGTCGTCGAGCAGCTTCACCCCCGCCTTGCCCAGATTGATCATCGGTTCGATGGTGAAGAACATGCCCGGCTTCAATTCCGGCCCGGTGCCCGCGCGCCCGGCATGGACGACTTCGGGCGCATCGTGGAACAACCGGCCCAGCCCGTGCCCGCAAAATTCGCGCACCACGCCATAGCGGTGGTTTTCGGCATGGGTCTGAATGGCGGAGGCAATATCGCCGAGCCGCGCGCCGGGGCGGGCCTGCTCGATCCCGATCATCAGGCATTCATACGTCACGTCGACCAGCCGCCGCGCCTTTAACGGGACATCGCCGACCAGATACATGCGCGAGCTGTCGCCGTGCCACCCGTCGAGCAGCGGCGTCACGTCGATATTGACGATGTCGCCATCCTTCAGCGTCTTTTCCGAAGGGATACCGTGGCACACGACATGGTTGATCGAGATGCAGCAGCTGTGCCGGTATCCACGATAGCCTGCTGTGGCCGGAACCGCGCCGGCGTCGAGCGTCATCGATCGCACCGCGTCGTCGAGCGCGCCCGTGGTGATGCCGGGGCGCACCATTTCGGCCATCGCATCGAGGATTTCGGCCGCCAGCCGGCCTGCCTTGCGCATGCCGGCAAACCCGGCCTCGCCATGGAGCTTGATGGTGCCGTCGCGCGGCAGGATGTCGGTGTCGTCTACGGTCTGATATTGAGTCATCGGGCCCATGTAGCGTCGCGCGGGCCGGATTGCGAGTGGTCAAACAGCGAGACGGGCCGCGTTCACCCCTCCGGCGCGGCGGCGAATGCGTCGCGATATTCGGGACGGAGCGCGGCGATCACCGCCTCGGTCACCGGAATGGTGAGATCGTAGCTGCCCTCCGCATGGGCGCCCGCAACCGACGACCCGACGAGGAAACCGAGCCGGTCGATCCGGCGCCCGTCGCTCGACCCCAGGATCATCGAGGCATCGGACACAGGATCGATGCAGGCGTTTTCCCACCCGCCCTCGGTGCCCATGTCGCCGCGCCGTTCGGCCCGCGCGCGGTCGAGCGCGTCACACATCGGCCCGCGCACCGCATCGTTGAGAGCGGCGGTGCCCGAAAACATCGTGCCGGGCTGCAGCACGAGGTTCTTCTCCCGGTCGAGCACCAGCGCATCGAAGGTCTGCATCGGATGCGCGCCCCCTTCGTAAACATAGGTTTCCGCCGACAGCGAGACGAAGCGCGGCGTTTGCGTCACCACGCTCCATTCCTTCTCAAAACCGAAGGGGCGGAAGGGGTAGCCCGATGCCTCCGCCTCCCGCCGCGCGGCAGCTGCGCTTGTCGCGATCTCGTTGCGCAGGCGCTGCCGCTCGGCCGTGAGCGCATCCTTCAACGGGCCGGTGCCGGCAGCGGCGGGCCAGCTATAGGCAAATTCGAAATCGTCGGTGCTTTCGTCGACCGCCTCGGCCCGGCCCGGTTGCGCGGGAGTTTCGGCCCCGGCGGAGACGCTCGCCGCCTCCTCGCTTGCGGGCGATGCCGCAGGCTCCGCCGCGCCATTGTCGGAGCATCCTGTCAGCATCGGCAGGAACAGGGCGGTGGCAAGAGCCGTTCGAAACATGATCAGATTTTCCTCGCTAGCGGATAACAGTGCCGCCTATTGCGCCGACAACCAAGGATATGGATACGATGACCCGAACCGAAAAGAGCCCCGCCCTCATCGAGGCCGACCGCGGGCAGGACGCGATCGCGCTGCACCTCGTCAACAAGGACGGGTTCGATGCATGGCGCGCCACCTTGTCCGGGCCGCAGCGCGCGGCCCTCGCGGCGCAGAAGTTCAAGGGCAAGGGGTATGAAACCGCGATTCTGCCCGATGGCGATGGCTGGTTCGCGGTGGGCGGCGTCGCCAATCCCGCCGACCTGTCGAGCTGGTGCCTGGCCAAGCTTGCCGAGGTGCTGCCCGCCGGCACCTACCGCCTTGCCAAGGGGGACGCCGGCCCGGCGCTGTTCGGGTGGCAGACCGCGCAATATCGGTATGACCGGTACAAGAAGAACGCCGAGGCCGAAGGTCCGCGCATCCTCCTCACGCAGCAGGCCGCCGCCATCGACGCCGCCATCGCGGAGGCCGAGGCCGCCCATCTGGTGCGCGACCTCGTCAACACGCCCGCAGAGGACATGGGCCCCGAAGCGCTGGAGGCCGAGGCCGAACGCATCGCCAAGGCGCATGGCGCGACCATATCGGTTACGCGCGGCGACACGCTCGAACGGGAATATCCGATGGTCCATGCCGTGGGCCGCGCCGCCGCGCGCGGGGTCGCGCCGCGCATGATCGAAATCGAATGGGGCGATGAAAATGCGCCGCGCCTCGCCATCGTGGGCAAGGGGGTGTGTTTCGATACCGGCGGGCTCGACATCAAGGGCGCGAGCGGCATGGCGTTGATGAAGAAGGACATGGGCGGGTCCGCGCATGCGCTGGCGCTGGCGCAGCTGATCATGGCACGGGGGCTGAACGTGCGTCTGCATTGCCTCGTCCCGGCGGTGGAGAACGCGATTGCCGGCAATGCATTCCGGCCCGGCGACGTCCTGACATCGCGGGCGGGGAAAACGGTGGAGATCACCAATACCGATGCCGAAGGGCGGCTGATCCTCGGCGATGCGCTGGCGCGGGCGAGCGAGATGAAGCCCGAACTCATCATCGATTTCGCCACGCTGACCGGCGCGGCGCGCGTGGCGCTCGGCCCCGACCTGCCGGCGCTGATGGCGCGGCGCGATGCGACGGCGGATGCATTGCTCACCGCGGGCAAGGCGCATGACGACGAATGCTGGCGCCTGCCGCTTCCCGAAACCTATCGCGACATGTTGAAAAGCGACATCGCCGACATGGCCAATTCGGCCAGCGGCGGGTTCGCCGGCGCGATCACGGCGGGGCTTTTCCTAGATGCATTCGTCGCCGACGATCTCGACTGGGCGCATTTCGATACGTTCGCATGGCGCCCCTCGGCAAAGCCGGGACGGCCGAAGGGCGGCGCCGCGCTCGGCCTCAGGGCGGCATGGCACATGGTGCGCGCGCGTTTCGGCGGCAATTGAACGGGCGCGGCGGGGCGGAAACTTGCCTCTGTCGGCACGGCGGTCTAAGCGGCGCGTTCGCGAAAGACTTTCACTCGATCAGAAACATGCCGCCCTTGCCCGATCCAGTTACCCTGTCCATTCCCGCAGAGCCGCAGCCGCGCAGTTTCCACCTGTCCGGCCCGCGTGAGAGCGACGACCTGCGCCTTCCCGCGCGCGGCGATCTTGCGCATATCGATCTGGCCGGCAGGATCTTCGTGCCGCATTACGCGGTACCGATGGCGCATGTCGCGACGCGGGCCGCCCCGGTCGTGGCCTCGCCGCAGGTCGGGGCCGGTCCCGTCGGGTCGCTCAACGAAGGGGACATGTTCGACGTGCTCGATTTTTCCGGTGGATTCGCCTGGGGCTGCGCGCCGGGCGGCATGGCGGGCTATGTCGCGTCCGATGCGCTGGCGGCCAAGGCATGAGCGTGCGGGTCTTCATCGACGGGGCGGCGGGGACCACCGGCCTGGAAATCGCGGAACGGCTGCACGGGCGGAGCGAGATCGAGATGATCACCCTGCCCGACGACCGGCGCAAGGACGATGCCGCGCGGGCCGAGGCATTGAACGATTGCGACTTTGCGATCCTGTGCCTGCCCGACGATGCCGCGCGCGAATCGGTCGCGATGATCCGCAACGATACCACCCGCGTGATCGACGCATCGACCGCCCATCGCGTCGCGGACGGATGGACCTATGGTTTTGCGGAACTGGTCGGCCACGACGCCATTGCAAATGCGCGTTTCGTCTCCAATCCGGGTTGCTATCCCACCGGGTTTCTCGCCCTGGTCGCGCCGCTGGTGGCGGGCGGGCTGCTGCCGGCGGATTTCCCGTTCGTGTGTCACGCGGTGTCCGGATATTCCGGCGGCGGCAAGGCGATGATCGCCGATTACCGCAATGCCGGGAGCCCGCCCGCGTTTCGCGGCTATGCCCTCCATGGCGGGCACAAGCATCTGCCCGAAATGCAGAAACATGCCAGCCTGACCCATGCGCCGGTGTTCGCGCCGGCGGTGGTGCCCGCGATGCGCGGCATGGTGGTGGAGGTGCCGATCCCCGCCGCCGCGATGGGGGTTGCGGCCGACGCCGATGCGATGCGCGCCGCCCTGCGCGAACGCTATGCCCATTCGTCCATCGTCACCGTCGCGCCCGAGGACAGGGACCGGACCGCGCTATTGCTCGATGCCGAGGGCGGCGCGCATGACGGGATCGTGCTGCACGTGTTTGCAAGCGCGCACGGTGCGCAGATCCGGCTGGCCGCGACGCTCGACAATCTGGGCAAGGGGGCGAGCGGCGCCGCGCTTCAGAACCTCAACATCATGGCCGGGTTCGATGAGACGGCGGGGCTGAACCTCGGCAAATAGTGCCTGCGTGGCGGGCACTGCCCAATGTTTGGGCAGGGCCTGCACGATTAGGCATCACCTTGCCGGTCCCTACGCAAGTTTATTTTGCGAATCACCGCAAAAACCGCCTCTTTCGCCGCTCCGCCCCCTTTCGTTCGGGTTGTCCATCGCCTAGGGTTCCGCCCTAGTCGGACGGCGAATCTTCCCGTCGCCCCGGCGCGGCATCCCGGCATTCCCGCCCTTGCCGCATCGTGCGGGAAGCGCATTTGCGGGGGCCTTGAAAGCGCTGTGAAAAAGATCGAGGCAATCATCAAGCCATTCAAGCTCGACGAGGTGAAGGAAGCCCTTCACGAAGTCGGCGTCACCGGGATCACCGTCACCGAGGCGAAGGGCTTCGGACGGCAGAAGGGGCATACGGAGCTGTATCGCGGCGCCGAATATGTCGTCGATTTCCTGCCCAAGGTGAAGCTTGAGGTGATCGTTACCGCCGATCTTGCCGAGCGCGTCGTCGAGGCGATCGCCGGCGCGGCGCAGACCGGACGCATCGGCGATGGCAAGATCTTCGTGTCCCCGATCGAATCGGCGATCCGCATCCGCACCGGCGAACGCGACGCCGACGCGGTCTGAGTTCGCGCAGCGACCGCGCGGCACACGCGCGGAATGTCGAAATTCTCACGAAAAATCCCCGGCACGTCCGGGTACCAAGACGAAAGGTATGAACATGGCTTCTGCAAGCGACATCCTGAAACGGATCAAGGACGAAGAGATCGAGTGGGTCGACCTGCGTTTCACCGACCCCAAGGGCAAGTGGCAGCATCTTCAGATGCTGGCCGGGCCGCTGGGTGAGGACGAGCTGGAACAGGGCCTGATGTTCGACGGCTCCTCGATCGAGGGGTGGAAGACGATCAACGAATCGGACATGATCCTGAAACCCGATCTCGACGCCGCCTATGTCGATCCGTTCTCCGCGACGCCGATGCTGGTGCTGTTCTGCGACATCGTCGAACCCTCCACCGGCGAGCTCTATGGCCGCGACCCCCGTTCCACCGCCAAGCGCGCCGAGGAATTCCTGAAGACCACCGGGCTGGGCGACACCGTCTATGTCGGGCCGGAACCGGAATTCTTCATGTTCGACGACGTGAAGTTCTATGACGGCTACGATGGCTCGGGCTATCGCATCGACGACATCGAACTGCCCACCAATTCGAACCGCGATTACGAAGGCGGCAACCTCGCCCACCGTCCGCGCGCGAAGGGCGGCTATTTCCCCGTCGCGCCGGTCGACAGCGCAATGGACATCCGTGCCGAAATGGTCACGACGATGGTCGAAATGGGCCTGCCCATGGACAAGCACCACCACGAGGTCGCCTCCGCACAACATGAGCTCGGCATCACGTTCGGCACGCTCACGCAGACGGCGGACCGGGTGCAGATCTACAAATATGTCGTGCACATGGTCGCGCAGGCCTATGGCAAGACCGCGACCTTCATGCCGAAGCCGATCAAGGCCGACAACGGGTCGGGCATGCACACGCACATGTCGATCTGGGACAATGGCAAGCCGACCTTTGCCGGGAATGGCTATGCCGGCCTGTCCGACAATTGCCTCTACTACATCGGCGGCGTGATCAAGCATGCCAAGGCCTTGAACGCCTTCACCAACCCCACCACCAACAGCTACAAGCGTCTGGTGCCGGGCTTTGAGGCGCCGGTGCTCCTCGCCTATTCGGCGCGCAACCGGTCGGCATCGTGCCGCATTCCGTATGGCGCCGGCGAAAAGGCGAAGCGCGTCGAGTTCCGCTTCCCCGATCCGCTCGCCAATCCCTATCTGTCGTTCGCGGCGCTGTTGATGGCGGGCATCGACGGGATCAAGAACAAGATCCACCCCGGCGACGCGATGGACAAGAACCTGTACGATCTGCCGCCGGCAGAGCTCGCCGAGGTGCCCACCGTGTGCGGTTCGCTGCGTGAGGCGTTGCTTGCATTGGAGGCCGATCACGAGTTCCTGCTCGAGGGCGGCGTGTTCACCAAGGAGCAGATCGACGCCTATGCCGAATTGAAATGGGCCGATGTGCTGCGTTTCGAAACGACGCCGAGCGCGGTCGAATTCGACATGTATTACAGCGCCTGATTCCATCGGAACGGCATTTTGCGAAAGGGCGTCCGGCCGTGGGTCGGGCGCCCTTTTTGCATGCCCGCCACGTGGGGACAGGGGCCATGCCGCAGCGTACGCGATTGTGGAACCGCGCGCCTTTGCAATGCGTTACTCCCGCAAAGGAGATTAACAATGCGCAAGTTTTTGATCGGCGTTGCCGTGCTTGCCTTGTCCGCCCCGGTCGCCCACGCGCAGCCCGGAAATGGCAATGGCAACGGCCAGGCAAAGGGCCAGGCCGCCGCCCAGGGCGGAAACGGCAATGGCAACGCCCGCGGCAACAATGGAGCCGGCAACCGCGGCAATGGTGGCGGAAAGCCGGACAGGCAGGCCTCTGCCGCGCCTCGTAATCCGGGCAATGGAAATGGCAACGGCAACGGAAACGGCAATGCCCGCCTTGCCAACGATGCCCAGCCGCGCGGCAATTCCGCGAAATCGTTCAACGGGAACGGTAATGGCAACGGCAACGGGAACGGGAACCGGCCCGTGATGCAGGGCAAGAACGGCAATGCCCGGCAGGATCGCGATATCCGCTACGCCCGCGACGAGTATTATTCGCGCGGCGATTACCGCGACGGGCCCGTACGGGATATTTACTACGACTGCCGCTCGCCCGATTACCGGCCCGTCGATGGTTGCCCGCCCGGTCTTGCAAAGAAGAACAACGGCTGCATGCCGCCCGGCCTCGCGCGGAAGGCGGACCGCCGGTACGACCGTCTGGATTGGTGGGATCTGCCCAACATGACCGACGGGCGTTATCGCTATTACGACGGCAATCTGGTGCGGATCGGCGACGGCGGCAGGATCAGCGGCTATTACCCGCTGCTCGCCGGGGCGCTTTCGCCGGGACAGCGCTGGCCCAACTGGTTTCAGCAGGAGCCGCTCCCGTCCTATTACCAGTCCTATTTCGACCTCGGCAATGCGCAAAGCTATCGCTATGCCGACAATACGATCTACCGGATCGACCCCACGACGCAGGCGATCACCACGGTGGCGGCGCTGCTCACCGGGAACGACATTCGCGTGGGACAGCCGATGCCATCGGGATATGATGTCTACAACGTGCCGTATAATTACCGGGATCGTTACCGCGACGGGCCGGACGCCCGCTATCGTTACAGCGACGGCTATGTCTATCGGCTCGACCCGACGACGCAGCTTGTCCAGGCCGTGATCGAACTGCTGTGATGCGCAGGGAAGGAAAACCGATGAACCAGATCCTGCGCAATCTTTCCGCCGCCCTGCTGCTCGTCGCGCCGCTGGCCGCATGCGGATCGGACCAAGCCGAGGGTGCCGCCGGCGGGGCGACCGATGCCCGCAACGAATCGCTGGCTGCGGCGCTCGCCGATGCGGACGGGCTCTCGCGGTTGAGCGGTTCGCTCAACGAAACCGCCATGGCCACCATTTTCGACGGTACGGCGAGCTACACGATCCTCGCGCCCACCGACGCCGCCTTCGACAAGGCCGCGCTTTCCGCACAGGAAGGCGAGAGCGCGTATGCCGTGCTCGCCGCGGTACTGCGCGAACATGTCCTGCCCGGCGCGTTCACCGTGCCCGATATTGCCCGCGCGCTCCAAAACGACGGCAGTGTCGAGATGCAGAACATGGGCGGGACCATGCTGACCTTTGCGAAGGAAGGCGATGCGATCCGCGTCACGGACGAGGATGGCGGCACCGCACTCATCACCGGGGACGCGATCGTCGCCAGCAATGGCGTCGCCATTCCGGTCGATGCCATGCTGAAAACGCCGTAGCAGCGGCGCCGGGTGCGGGGCGATGCTCCGCACCCGTGGCCTGCGTCAGTAATCCCGGCTGACCTCGGCCCCGACCGAATTATACCCGATCGACGACACGCTGGCGAGCAGCGAGAGCCAGCCCGTGACCCGGTATTCGAGTGCGCTCGCGCTATAGCCGCGCCCGTCGGTAATCAGCTCGACATAGAGATTGCGCCCGAGATATTCCCCCGCCGCGACGCTGGTGCCCCGGCCCAGCGCCTCATCCGCGCCGACGATGCGCAGCCGGTCGAGGCCGATCGCACTGCGCAAACGGTTGATCGGGTCGAGCCCGCTCCCCCCGCCCTGCAAGGCTGCCACGGCGGAACCGAGCTGCAACGCCTCCGCCGCGGAGATATTCGCAATGGAATCGCCGAACAGCAGGCGGGAGAGCACTTCTTCCTCCGGCAGGGCCGGGACGGAGGAGAAGGCGATCTGCGGCGCGAGCGCGGAGCCGCTGATCGCGATGCGCGCGTCGATATCCTCCACGTCGGCCACGGCGAGCACGTTCAATTGCGGATCGGGCGGATTTTCACCGGTAAACTGAATCCGCCCGCGTTCGAGTTCGAAACGCTGTCCCGAAAACTGATACCCGCCGCGGACGAGCTCTGCTTCACCGTAAAGGCGCGGCGCCGCGGTGGTGCCGCGAATGCGAACATCGGCCTCCCACTCGCTGTCGAGGCCGAGTCCGGTCACCGTGAAACGATCGTCGGCGCGCACGTCGATGAGATAGCGCCACGGCCCCATGCGCGACCGTGCGGCCTGCTGATCCGCGGGGAGGTTGATTTCGCGCGTCGCAACGCTCGGCAGGCTTTGGGCCGCCGATGCGCGCCCCAATTGCCAGCGCCCGCTTTCCACGCGCAGGCGCCCGGCGATCGTGCCGCGATTGTCGCGCGCCACGATACGCATCGGGCCGGTCACCACGGCGCCGATTTCGTCACGGCGAAGCAGCTGTGCCTGCTGTGCCGCGATGCGAATATCCATGCCGACACCGCGCTCCGTAATATCGGACAGGTCGATCGTGCCGCTACCCGCAACCGTGCCGCCATTGCCCGCGCGCCCCGAAAACCGCCCGATCCGCAGGACGGAGCCATCGAAATTGCCGCGCAGGGCAAGGCCGTCGATATCGGTGCCGGTGAGCGCGCTCTGCATGCGCAGATCATCGCTGCGGATGGTGCCGCGCAATTGCGGATCGTCGAACGTGCCGCGCATGTTGGCGGCGATGCGGACCTCTCCGGTAAGGTCGAACAGTTCCACCGCGACCAGGCGCCAGATCGCATCGGCAGGCCCGCGATAGCGCGCCTGTCCCGTAAGCCGTCCGGCGCGCAACCGGTCGATTACCGCGCCGCTGGCGGGAAGGTCGTCAATCCGCGCCTGCAGCCGCCCGCTGCGGTTGCCGTTCTCGCGAATGACCGCGCGCGTCTCGAACCGGCCGGCCGACAATTCGGCCACCACCGCCAGGTCGACCGGCCGCGAGGTCAGCACCAGCCCGGACCGCGTCAAATCGTCGAACAGCAACCGCGCCCGTCCCGTCGGCGCCTCGCCCGGCATGTCGCGATAGGTGACGACGCCCGACGCCGTCCCGCCAAGCCCGAGATCGCTGATCAGCAGGTCGCCGACCGACATCGGCATGTCCGCAAGCTTCAGCGTGATGGCGTTCACCTCGCCCAGCTGCCCCTCGACCTGAAGTCGTCCGCCGGCAAAATCGATCTGGCTGCGCTGCAATTCCCATTGCGTGCCGCTCGCCCCGTCACGCCGCAGCAATACGGCGCGGCGCGGCATGGAAATGTCGCGCCCGGCGTAGCGCCCCCGCGCGCCGACCGCGATCCTTTCGCGCGACACATCGCCTGCCACGCGCAGGGCAAAGCGGCTGCCGCGCCGCCCGGCGATGCGGGCCCGGAAATCGCCCGCCCCGTCGCGCAGGCGCCCCTCCGCCGCGAGCCGTCCGATGAAAATGTCCGCGCGCGAGATCCCCTGCGCATTGATGGCGGCATCCAGCGTCGCATCATCGCCCAGGGTTCCGTCGATCCGGATATTCGCGGTGCGCACCTGTATCGGGACGGCGCCGGCGAACCGCGCATTGCGCAGCCGCAGCGCGGCATCGATCCCCTGCCCCGCGGCGTCCGGGGACAGGCCGACCGTTCCCGAAACCCCGCCCCCCGACAGCGCAAGCTCACCGGCGACACCGCCCGGCAACAGGCGCAATTGGCCGGTGACGTCGGTATCGCTGATGGAGAGGCGCTGCACACCGATCGCCGTCCCGCCACCGCGCATGGCGAGCAGGTCGAGCACCCCGTCGAACCTGCCGAGAAGCGATTGCCCCTCCGTCTCGATCCGGAAGCCATCCTCGCTCGGGTTCACGGCCACGCGCACATCGCGCAAGCCCGCCGCGGGATAGGGATCGGCAAAGACGAGCACCGCGCTCGGCCCGTTGCCGACGATGCTGCTCTCGATCTCGAACGCGCCGAAACGGACGTGCCTGCCCGTACCGGACACCGTGACCGTTCCGTCGAGCGCCCGCCTCCCGGTGAGCGAGAGATCGACATCGCGTGCGTCGATGCGGGCCGTGCGGATGAGGATCGGCGCACCGGCGGCAAGCTCCACCCGGCCCGAAAAGGCAATCGGCGGCCCCGCGATATTGCGCAGCGCGGCATTCGTGATCCGCGCCATCCGCCCGTCGAGCGCGGCGTTGAGCGTCCATTTGCGCGGGCCGCCAAGCGTGGCGGCGATGTCGCCGCGCATGTTCACCGTGCCCAGATTGGCAAGCGGAACGCCGGCGGCGGCAACCGGCCCCGACAGCGCATACAACCCCCGCCGCAAATCCCCGCGCAGCGCCAGCCGCGCGTCGATACCCGGCCCGGCGAGGCGCAGGGCATCGGCCGTAAGCTGCCCGTCGGAATGCACCAGCGTCCCTGTCAGCACCGCACCGCGAAGCTGCCGGTCGAGCGGAGCGACCCCCGTTGCAATCGCCCCCGCCATCAGCCGCACCGGCACGGTCAGGCGCCCGTCTTCCAGCATGCCCGTACCCCGCGCCCGCACCCGCGACAGCCGCAACGCGCCCAGCGTCACGCGATCCGCCGCGGCCTCATACCCGACCGCCGATCCGCGAAACGCCCCGTCAAAAACGAGCCGCGCCGTCATCCCGCGCAGGCGAAGATCACCGCCGAGCAGCGCCGGATCGCGCAAACGCAGCCGCGCGATCACATCGTCGAAACGGTTCTCGGCAAGGTCGACCGTCCCGCGGACATCGCCGGCAAGGCCGCGCCCCTTGAACCGGGCGGCGCCATCGACGACGCGGTTGCGCAAGGTCCCTTCGGCGCGCAGCGACACGCCCTCCCCCACAGCGCGCGCGGCCAGGCCGGTGAGCAGGTCGCCCGGATAGATCCGCCCCAGCGCGCCATATCGCCCCGCCCGGTTGGACAGGCGGAAGGCCGCGAACGTATCCCCCCCGCGCCGGACAAGCAGGCGCCCGTCCCAGCGCCGCCAGTCGCCATCGCCCGTCACCACCGCGCGCAGATCCTCCCGCGCGCCGACCATGCCAGCCAGCACGCCACCTGCCGGCGCGCGATAGTCGATTTCGAGGTCGAAGCGATTGTCCGCCGGCGCCATGTCCAGCCGCGCGGCCAGCCGGTCCGCACCGCCCAGCGCGCTGTCGATGGCGATCTTCGCGCGCCCGTCCGCGATCCTCGCCCGGCCAAGCAGGTTGACGCGCCGCGCCTCCCCCGCAATCTGGGGGCCGACGGTCAATGCATCGAATTCCAGCCTGTCGATGCGAATGTCGAAATTCGGCAAAATCGGCGCATCCGGGTCGCCGGGGTTGAGCGCGGGCATCCGCATCAACTCGCCCCGCCGGAAGACCAGGCGCCGCACGTCCAGCCCGCTCGTGAACCAGGCGAACGGTTTCCACGCCAGCTCCACCTCCGGCACGCGGGCAAAGACACCCTCCGGATCGGAAAAGCGCACATCGCGTAGAATCGCCTCGTCAAGGACCGAACCCTCGATCCGCCCGACCTCGATGCGAAGCCCGGATGCCGGCGCATAGCGGGACAGCGAATCGGCGATGAAGCGATGGCCGATGGGGCTGTCGATCACGGCGAAAAACACCGCCAGCGCCACGAACATCAACGCGACGCCCGCCGTGATCCGGATGCGCCAGTACCGGGCCCAGTTCCGGCGGGGCTTTTCCGGCGGCGCCTCCCCGGTCGCGACGCTGTCGAACGCGTCGGTCAAAACGCCTGGCCCAGCGAGACATAGACCGCCACAGGGCCATCGCCCGGGCGCGGATTGATTGGCGTGGCGAGATCGACGCGCAGCGGCCCGAAATTCGTGTGATACCGTATGCCGACGCCCGCGCCGAATTGCAGGTCCGACAAGCGCGGCGTGGTGGTGGTATCGACCGCGCCCGCATCGATGAACGGCACCACGGAAAGCGCGCCGTCGAACAGCCCGGTGCGCACCCGTGCCTCCAGCGCGAATTCGGTCATCGAACGGCCGCCCGTCGGATCGCCGATCGTATCCTTCGGGCCGATCTGCTGATAGCCGTAGCCGCGCACCGATCCGCCGCCGCCTGCGTAAAGCCGGCGCGAGGGCGCGATGTCGGACAGGTCCAGCCCCGTGATCGTGCCGAAACGCACCCGCCCCGCCCCGACGATGCGGTCGGTAAGAGGCTGGTAAAAACTCCCGTCGAGGATCGCCCGGGCATAGAAACCTTGCGATCCCGTTGAATTGTTGCGGCTGAATTCCGGGGAGAGGAGCAGCGATGCACGCCATCCGCGCCGCGGGTCGAGCAGGTCGTCGCTTTCATCGAAACCGATCCGCCCCGGCGCCGCCGCCACAAAATAGGTTTCGCGCGGGCCGAGATTGCCGTCGAGCGCGCCTTCGCGTTCCTGCGACGCGACGAGTTCGAGCCCGGCGGCCCAGACGAAGCGTTTCTGAAAGATCAGCGTCGAAAGCCGCTCGTAGCGCGCGATGGCCGAAATCGTGCGGGCCTCGTACGCGTCGCGGTCGATCGTGTTGGCAAACAGGTCGAGCGTGAGAACGCGGTCGCGCCCGGTGAAATTGTTGCGGCGGACCGTCGCCCCGATGAGCTGTTCCTGCGTGCCCGCGATGCCGCGCAGGCGCAGCATGCCTTCGGGCGGGAAGAAATTGCGATGCTCCCAGCTTGCCGCGAGCCGGAAACCCTGCCCCGTGCCGTAACCAATGGCCCCGGCAATCGTGCGAAGCGGGGCAGGCGTGATATCGACATCGATGTCGGCCACTCCCGGCTCGCCATCGGCGGGCGGAACCACGGCGCGCGGGCGCACGGTCAAGGTGGAGGCGAGCCCTGTTTGCAGGATCGCCTCGCGCAGATCTTCCACATCGCTGCCGCGATAGGTTTCGCCGGCCTTGAACCGGGCGATTTGCGCCAGATGCCGTCCCGAAAGGAAATCGGGATCCGTGCTCGTCACCGTGCCGAACCGGTATTTGCCGCCCGGCGCCACCGGCATGGACAGCGTTCCGCCATCCACCGCGTGGTCGATGGTGAGCTGCGGCTCGGCCACCTCGGCAAAGGGATAGCCATTTTGCGTCAGCGCATATTGAAGGTCGATCCGCTCGAAAGTGATCGCGTCGAGATCGATGGGATCGCCCGCCTCCACCGCAAAACTGCGACGCAGCATGGCGCTATCCCCCCCGGTCGCGTCGAGCGAACCGAGATCGATCGCCATGAGGCGGTAACGCGGCCCCGGCTCCAGCACGAAGCGGAACCGCGCATCGGAGCCGCCGTCCGGCGCCGGCGACACGTCGGACCCGTCGTCCACCGGCGCAGCCTCCGCCGCGCGCCGCCCGGCGAGTTCGCGGCGAATATCGGCATCGTAGAACCCGTAAACGGTGAGCAGCCGCGCCAGCAGATCCTGATCCGCGCGCGCACGATTGACCACCTGCGCCAGCGTATCGTCATCGTCCGCCAGCGATTCCAGCGTGGACAGCGCCAGAAAACGTTTCGTGAAATTCTCGAACTGTCCGAATTGTGCGAAGGCATCGGGATAAGCGAGCGTGATCCGGTCGGACAGGGCCGTCCGCACCAGATCGCTTTCCCGCCCGGCAAAATCGCTTTCCATGTCGGCACTGCGCAGATCGGCGGCGATTTCAGGGCCCGCCGGGTCGAGCAATTCGGCCAGCGCCGGATCGGGCGCGATCGGTTCGATCTCGACCGCCAGCCGTTCGTCATCGGGCCAGGCCAGCGTATATCCCGTCTCGTCGATCGGGGTGTCGACGACGTCGTCGACCGCGCTTTCGGCTTCGGCATTCGTCGCCCACCCCTCGGCATCGGCGACCGCGCCATCGGGGATCAGCGCCTCAAGCTCCGGATCGGTCTCCTGCGCGCGTGCGCCGGGCGGCGCCCAGAGTGCCGACGCCCACAGCATCGCCGCCCCACCGAGCAGGGCGACACGACGGGATTCAGCGCTTGGCCGCCGCGTATTGCCGCTGGCCGCCGGGCATGCCGTCCTTGTTGCCGCCATGGGTGCCGCCATCGCCGCGTCGGGGCGCGGAAGCCTCGGCAATGAGAGCGCTCTGACGATCGGCATCGAAACGTTCCCACCCCTGCCGGCCCAGCCGTTCGAGGGGCCGATAGCGGACCTTGTATTGCATGCGCGGCGAACCCTCGATCCAATAGCCCAGATAGACATAGGGAAGGTCGGATTGGCCTGCGCGCCGGATATGATCGAGAATGATATAATTGCCAAGTCCGGTCCGCGCGGGATGGTGCGGGTCGTAGAATGAATAGATCATGGACAGGCCATCGTCCTGACGGTCGGTCAGGCAGGCCCCGACCAGGCGACCCGGCGTCCCATCCTCGCCCGGCTCGCGATATTCGATGACATAGCTGGTCACGGGCGTCTGTTCCACCATGTCGGCGTAATCCATCTCGTCCATGGCGGACATGCCGCCATCGGGATGGCGCACGGACAGGTATTTTTGCAACAGATCATATTGCTCGACCGTGGACCAGGGCCGCGTCGCCGTCGCGATCAGGTCGCCATTGGCCTTCATCGTGCGTTTCTGCGTGCCGGAGGCGCGAAATTCGCTCGCCACGACGCGCACCGACACGCACGCCGAACAGCTGGCGCAATTGGGGCGATAGGCGACGTTCTGGCTGCGGCGGAATCCGATCCGGCCAAGGGCATCGTTCAGCGCTTCGGCATCCGGCCCGTCGATCTCGGTGAAGACCTTGCGTTCCTGGCGATCCGGCAGATAGGGGCACGGCGCCGGAGCGGTCACGAAGAAACGGGGAAATTTTACCGGCGCAGTCATGATGCGATCACCTGGCCCTTTCGCTCTTTGACGTTCCAAAACCGATGCACCATGGCCGATTGCCGATGCTGCACCTGCGTAGATGGCAAAGACCCACAGAAGGTTAAAGTCCATTAACTACGTTTGAACGTAGCAAAACCGACCTCTCCCGCAATGGCACACGTTGAAATTTGTTGGATTAAACATGGAACGGGGCCGCGCAAACACGCGCCGCCCCGCCGGTTTCAGGCGAGTTCGACCTCGCTCACCACATAGCCTTCGCCCTGAAGCTGCGAGACGAGCGCGTCGATCTGCGCGCGGTCGCGGGCCTCGCACTCGATATCGGTGATCAGCCCCTTGGCAGGCAGGGTGGTGAAGATGCGCTGGTGATAGATCTCGATGATGTTCACGTTGTGCGCATCGAAGGCGCGCATCACCTTGAACAAGGCGCCCGGCCGATCCTGCAGCGTGAGACGCAGCCGCGCCAGCCGCCCGGACCGCGCCAGATCGCGCAGCAACACATTGGCGAGCAGCCGGGTGTCGATATTCCCGCCGCACAGCACGATGCCGATATTGCGCCCGGCGAACAGATCGGGATTCGCGCGCACAGCGGCGAGCCCGGCGGCACCGGCCCCTTCGACCACCGTCTTCTCGATCTGCAGCAGAAGCGCGGTCGCCGATTCGAGCTGCGGCTCGTCGACCAGCACGATATCGTCGACATTGCGGGCGACCACCCTGGACGTCATCTTGCCCGGGTCGCGCACCGCGATCCCTTCGGCCAGCGTGTCGCCGCCGCATTCCATGCTCTTGCCCTTCACCTTCGCATACATGGAGGGGTAGAGAGCCGCCTGCACACCGTAGATGGCGATGTCGGGCTTCACCTCCCGCGCGAGGGTGGACATCCCGGAAATCAGCCCGCCGCCGCCGATGGGCACGCAGAGCGTGTCGATCTCGGGCGCATCCTCCAGCATTTCGAGCGCGACCGTCCCCTGCCCCGCGGCCACGCGCGGATCGTCGAACGGGTGGACGAAGGTCAGCCCCATATCCTGTTCGAGCTGCCGCGCATGGGCATAGGCCTCGTCGTAGGTTTCCCCTTCGAGCACGACATTGCCGCCCACGGCCTCGGTCTGCATCACCTTCACCGTGGGGGTGGTGCGCGGCATGACGATCGTGACCGGCACGCCGAGCCGCGTGCCGTGATAGCTCAACCCCTGCGCATGGTTGCCCGCCGATGCGGCGATGACGCCGCGCGAACGGGCATCGTCCTCCATGAGCAGCAAGGCGTTGAGCGCGCCGCGTTCCTTGTAGGCGGCGGTGAACTGCTGATTCTCGAACTTGAGCCAGATATTGGCGCCGGTAATGTCGGAGAGCGTCTTGCTGTGCATCGTCGGTGTGCGCACGATCTGCCCGCTGATGCGCGCGGCGGCGGCGCGGACATCCGCGGCGGTAAACGGGGCCTGATCGGCAGCGGTCGTGCCGCCGGCCTTCGATGCGTTCTGAAGATCTGCCATGGTCGCCGGCCCTATCGGATATGGCGCGCCGTGCAAATGGCGTTTAAGGCTGTCACTTATGAAGTCTGTCTTTACCCCCGTCCGCCCCGTGCTCTCCGCCCTCGCCATGCTGGCCGTGGCGGGCGCTCCTGCCCACGCCGATACGCTGATCGACAATGTGGCGGGCATGCGTTTCGAACGCGACGGCACCGTCGAACGCTTTGCCGCGCTGCTGATCGACGATGACGGGCGCGTTGCAGGGCTTTACCGCGAGGGCGAGCGGCTCCCGCGGGAGGTGGATTATCGCCTCGATGGCGAGGGCCGCGTGCTGATGCCGTCCTTCGTCGATGCGCATCTGCATGTCGCCGGGCTGGGACTTGCGACGCTCACACTCGACCTGTCGGACACGAACAGCCTCGCCGAGGCGCAGCAGCGCATCGCCGCCTATGCCGCCGACAATCCCGACCGGGCATGGATCATCGGGCGCGGCTGGAATCAGGAACGCTGGGGCCTTGGCCGCTTTCCCACCGCCGCCGACCTCGACGCGGCGGTCGCGGACCGGCCCGTGTGGCTCGAACGGGTGGACGGCCATGCCGGATGGGCGAACACGGCGGCGATGCGGGCCGCGGGCGTCGATGCCGACACGCCCGACCCCGATGGCGGACGCATCGAACGCATTGCCGGCGGCAAGGCGCCCGCCGGCGTGTTCGTCGACGGGGCCAGCGCCCTCATCGACAAGGCCCGCCCCTCCATCCGGCCGGAGGATCGCGACCGCGCACTGCAAAATGCGCAGGACCTGCTCATCGCGCGGGGGATCACCGCCGTCGCCGACATGGGCACGACGATGCAGGACTGGCACACCTATCGCCGGGCGGGCGATCTTGGCCGGCTGCGGATTCGCATCATGTCCTATGCCCACGGGGTGGAGGACATGGAGGCGATCGCCGGGCCCGGCCCCTCGCCCTGGCTGTACCGCGACAGGCTGCACATGGGCGGGGTGAAGCTTTACCTCGACGGGGCGCTGGGTTCGCGCGGGGCATGGCTCAGCCAGCCCTATGCCGACGCGCCGAAGCAGACGGGTCTGCCGCTGCTCACCGGCACGCAATTGCGCAATCTGATGAGCCGGGCCGCGATGGACGATTTCCAGGTCGCGGTGCACGCCATCGGCGATGCCGCCAATGCGGAGGTGCTCGACGCGATTGCGGAGCTCGACGATACCTACACCGGCGAGCGGCGCTGGCGCATCGAACATGCACAGATCGTCGCACCGGCCGACATCCCGCGCTTTGCCGCGCTGGGCGCGGTGGCCAGCATGCAGCCGCAGCATCAGACCTCGGACCGGCTGATGGCGCAGGCGCGGCTGGGGCCGGACCGGCTCGACGGTGCCTATGCCTGGGCCTCGATGGAGCGAGCGGGCGTGCCGGTGGCCTTCGGCTCGGACGCGCCGGTCGAAGCGCCGGACGTGTTCGCCGGGCTCGCCGCCGCGATATCGCGCACCGATGCCGATGGGCAGCCGGCGGGCGGATGGTATCCCGACGAGACGATCATGCCGGCGCAGGCGCTTGCCGCCTATACCGCGACGGCGGCATGGGCCGGGCGGGCCGAGGGGCGCTTCGGCACGCTGGATACCGGCGAATGGGCCGATTTCATCCTGCTGAATGAAAATCCGCTGACCGTCTCGCCCGAACGTCTGCGCGCGATGACGGTCGTGGAAACATGGATCGCGGGACAGCGGGTCTATACCGCCGATCGCGACTGACCCACGTGCGTGACCCCCGCGCGCGTGGCGCGGCCCGTCCGGTTCAGGCTTCCTTCTCGACCTCGGCGGCAGCGGGGGTTTCGGCCTCGCGCACGCGCTTGCGCTCGCTCCACCGCATGATCAGCAACGAGCTTTCGAACAGGAGATAGAGCGGCAGGGCCAGCACAAGCTGAGAGCCCGGGTCGGGCGGCGTCACGATCGCCGCCAGCGTCACGATGCCGACGATGACATAGCGCCGCGCCTTCACCAGCTGCGCCCGCGTCACCAGCCCCGCCCGGTTCAGCAGGAGCAGCAGCACCGGCAGCAGGAAACAGATCCCGAACGCCAGGATGAACTGCATCACCAGCGACAGATAATCCCCGGTGCCGGGCAATGCTTCCATCTGCATCCCGCCGGTTTCGCCCGAAAAGCCGATGAACCAGCGAAACGCGGTCGGCATCACCACGAAATAGGCAAGCGACGCCCCCGCCGCGAACAGGATCGGCGTCGCGAAGAGGAACGGCAGGAACGCCCGCTTTTCCCGCGCATAAAGCCCCGGCGCGACAAAGGCCCAAAGCTGATTCGCGATGATCGGGAACGACAGGCAGAACGCCGCGAACAAGGCCACCTTCAATTCGACGAAGAACGCCTCGTAAAGCTGCGTATAGATGAGCCGCCCCTCGCCCGCCGGGAACGCCTGCGTCAACGGGCGGACGAGCCAGCCGAAGATCGTGTCGGCAAAGGGCAGGCAAATCGCAAAGGCGATGCCGAGCGCGAGCAGGCACCGGATCAGCCGGTTGCGCAATTCGATGAGATGGTCGAGCAGCGGCTGCTCGCTCTCGTCTATGTCGGGAATGCGATAGACCATGGGTTTAGCCCCGCGTTTCGGGCGCGTTCGCATCGTCCGATGCGGTGCTTCCCGATGCGCTGCTTGCCGATGCAGGCGGCGTCGGGGGTGCGGGCGGGTTGAGCGGCTCCATCTGCGGGCCGGCGTCGTCGTCCGCCGCGGCGGTGCCGCTCACACCCAGAGGCGCAGGAGGCGGCGTTTCGGACCCCGGATCGCGCGCGGCTTCGGGATGGCGCGCCATGATCTCGGCATTCCGCCGCTTCCACTCATCCTCCATGTCGGACAGTTCCGCGTCGCGGACCATCGCATCGATCCCGGCGCGAAAATGGCCGGTCACCTTGCGCATCTTCCCGATCCAGCGGCCCGCGGTCCGCATGGCGAGCGGCATGTCCTTCGGCCCGATGACGAACACCGCCGCGCCGATGATGATCAGCAGTTCAAAAGCACCGATGTCGAACATGGCGGGATCAGCCGTCGCCTCGCCGTATCACGCCTTGGGTTCGGACGCGTTCGGATCGGCGGGTGCGGAAACCGGCGCCGATTCGCCCGGTGCGGGGGCGGGCGTCGCGGTCGGCGCCGGCGTTACCGGCGGCGCGGGGGTGGGCGCGGCCTCGCTGCGCTGCTCGATCCGCGCGGCGTCCTTGCGCTCTTCCTCGTTCATGCCTTGCTTGAAGCTTTTGATGCCCTTGCCGAAATCACCCATCATTTCGGATATGCGTCCCCGCCCGAACAGGACGAGGATCAGGACAGCGACGATCAGCAATTGCCAGGGACCGACATTCACGATGCATTCTCCACAACGGGTTTCATGGCTGTGATCTAGGCGCTTTCGCCGTCATTATCCAGTGCTGCCGTGCGGGCATTCGGATCGGTTCGCCCGATATTGCCGTCATCGCCGGCGTCGTCGCGTCCCGCTTCGCGTTCCCCCATCGCCCGCTCCATCGCCTCCTCCACCGGGTCGAGCAGGCCCGCGGCGCGCAATTCGGCGAGGCCGGGCAGGTCGCGGCGGCTCTGGAGGCCGAAATGCGTCAGGAACGCGGGCGTCGTCGCGTAGATCACCGGGCGGCCCGGCACCTCGCGCCGCCCGGCCGCCCGGATCCAGCCTGCCTCCATCAGGACATCGAGCGTGCCCTTCGCCGTCTGCACGCCGCGGATCGATTCGATTTCCGCCCGGCTGACCGGTTCGTGATAGGCGACGATGGCGAGGCATTCGGTCGCCGCGCGCGACAGGCGGCGCACTTCCTCGCGTTCGCGGCGGAGCAGTGAGGCGAGATCGGCGGCGGTCTGAAAATGCCAGTGCTGCCCGCGCCGGACCAGCTCGATCCCGCGCCCTTTGTAATGCGCCTCCAATTCGCGCAGCGCGGGCGTGACATCCTCGCCGCCCAGATGCTCGGCTATGTCCTGCGCGCTCATCGGCTCCGTTGCGGCGAACAGCACCGCCTCCACCCCGCGCACGAGATCGGGCCGTGCCATGGCTACCGTTCGGCGCTGCGCAGGCGGAGGGGGCCGAACGCCGTATCCTGACGCAGGTCGGCCTTGCCTTGTTTTGCAAGTTCGAGCGCGGCGGCGAAGCTGCTCGCCAAAGCGGAGCGGCGCAATTGCGGATCGGCATGCGGTGGCAGGAATTGGCGCAGTTCCATCCAGTCGATCGCGACGCCCAGCATGGCCGACACCCGCGACAGCGCGCTTTCCAGCGTCATGACCGCGCGGTCCTTCACCATGTGGACGACAGGCGCGGTGCGGGCCTTCACCTGCCCGTAGGCGTGCACGATGTCGAACCATTCGCATTGCCAGGCCTTGCGCTTCATCACGCGCAGCCCTTCGGGTGCGCCGCGCAGGAAATTGTCGCGCCCCAGCCGGTCGCGCGCCATGAGCCGCGCCGCCGCCTCCCGCATCGCGGCGAGTCGCTGCAACCGCAACTGGAGCCGCAGGGCCAGCTCCTCGGGACTTGGATCCTCCTGCTCCGCCTTGGGCAAAAGCAGCGCGGATTTGAGATAGGCCAGCCACGCCGCCATCACGAGATAATCCGCCGCCAGTTCGAGTTTCAGCGCGCCCGCCGTGTCGATATATTCCAGATATTGATCGGTCAGTTCCAGGATCGAGATCGTGCGCAGATCGACCTTCTGCCGCCGCGCGAGATCGAGCAGCAGGTCGAGCGGTCCCTCCCAGTTGTCGAGCTCGATATAAAGCCGCGCGGCATCCTCCGCATCGGCGGGCGCCTGCGCGTCCCATCCCGCCTCGCTGAGCAGCGGCGCCGGGGACGGGGTGTCGTTCACGCCGCCATGCCGGCCGCGCGAAACAGGGCATCGCGTTTCGCGATCGCGGCGGCGCGCGCGTCCGCGCCGTCGAACGGCGCCGCCACGCGGGTCGGCGCCATCGCCGCGGACAGCCGTTCGCGCGCCCGCTCCGTCATCGGCGGCAAGGCCTCGGCGATGCCCGCCATGTCGTCCATCCGGGCCCAGCAATTGAGCACGACATCGCACCCGGCGGCAATCGCAGCGGCGGACCGTTCGGGGATGCTGCCCGAAAGCGCCTCCATATCGATATCGTCCGACAGCAGCAGCCCGTCGAAACCGATGCGGCGCCGGATGATATTCTCGATCACGGTCGGCGATTGCGTGGCGGGACGGTCCGCGTCCCATGCGGTAAACACGATATGCGCCGTCATGCCGACCGCCGCATTGCGAAGCGCGCGAAACGGATAAATATCGCGTTCCAGCGCGTCATCGTCCACGGTCACGGTGGGCAATTGCTTGTGGCTGTCGGCGGTGGCGCGCCCATGGCCTGGAATGTGCTTCACGATGCCCTGCACGCCGGCATCGAGCAATCCGTCGAGCACCGCGCGACCAAGCGAGGCAACCCGCATCGGATCGCGGCCCAGCATGCGGTCGCCAATGACATCGTGCGTGTCGTGCGTACCGACGTCGAGCAGCGGCAGCGCATCGCACGAAACCCCCGCCTCGGCGAGGTCCAGCCCGATGGCCAGTGCGTTTGCGCGCGCCGCCTCCATCGCGGACATCGGCGCGATGTTGTAAAGCCTGTCGAACACGGCCCCTGCGGGATAGGCCGGCCAGACCGGCGGCTTCATCCGCGCGACGCGTCCGCCTTCCTGATCGATGGTGATGAAGAGATCGTCGCGCCCGTGCAGGCTGCGCAGCGCGTCGGTCAACGCACGCATCTGAGCCGGACTTTCGCAATTGCGCCCGAACAGGATATAGCCGGCGGGGTCCGCCTCGCGCAGGAAATCGCGCTCGTCATCGGTGAGCGCGAGGCCGGAAAGGGCAAAGATTGCAGGCGTCATCCGACCGAAATCGCGCAATCGCCGCGCTTTCGCAAGGTCGGACATGCGGCCACCGGGGAAAACCGGACCGCACGCGCCCTATTTCACCTGGCACTCGATCCCGTTGCGGCGCAGATCGCGGCATAGCGCATGGGCCGGACCGCGCGCAGGGGCCAGCGCCTGAAGCCTGTAGACCGTGCCGATGTCCGCCCGCCCTTCGACGACCCGGTGGCCATGCGCGCGCAGCGGTTCGTAACGCGCGATCAAGCGCTGCCACCCCGCCTGCGCGTCGTCCTCGCTCGAAAACGCGCCGATCTGCACCGGGATGCCAGTGGGTGCGCCGGTTGGTTCATCGCTCGATGACGTGTCGCCCGCAACCGGTGCCGTTTCCCCGCGCGCCAGCGTGCCGCGCTGCTCGACCCCTTCGCCGACGAGATAGGCGGTGTCGCCCGTCCCGCGAAAGCGCAGTCCGCCCGGATCGTCGGGGCGGATCTTGTACGGCGTATCGGGCGCCGCGATGATCGAACCGTCGGCCTGCGGCGGGGTCGCCATGCGGTCCGACGCGAACCAGAAGATCAGCGCGAGCCCGAGGACGACCGCGGCCAGCACCCCCGCAAACGTGCGCACGCGGGGCCAGTCCACGCCCTCGTCCCGGTCCTCTCCGGCGGGTTCCAGCCACGGCAGATGCGTGTCAGGCTCACCCAATGCGAGCCGCCCGTCATCCGCCCGGTCCTTCGCCGCCATGGCCGCCCCCGTCGCTTAGAGTTCCTCTGCCGCCTCGACGCCCAGAATGGCGAGCCCGTTGCGGATCACCTGCGCGACGCGTTCGGCAAGATACAGCCGCGCGCCCGTAAGATCGGCATTGTCGGCGACGATGAACCGCTTGTCCATCCGGTCATTGCCGAGGTTCCAGTAGGCGTGCAGCGATCCCGCCAGCTCGGCGAGGAAAAACGCGATGCGGTGCGGTTCGCGCGCCCGGCCCGCTGCCTCCACCATGCGGGGAAACTGCGCGGTCTGCCTGATGAGCGCCTGCTCCTCCTCGCCCAGCAGGTCGAGATGCGCGTCCGACGGCGCCATGCCGGCCCCCGCCCCCTTGCGCAGCGTCGAACAGATGCGCGCATGGGCATATTGGACGTAGAAGACCGGATTGTCCTTCGACGCCTCGACCACCTTGGCGAAGTCGAAATCCATCTGCGCCTCGGGCTTGCGGGTGAGCATGGTGAAGCGCACCACGTCCTTGCCCACTTCCCTCGCCACCTCGGCGAGGGTGACGAAATTGCCCGAACGCTTGGACATTTTCACCGGCTCGCCATTGCGCAGGAGCTGCACCATCTGCACCAGCTTCACGTCGAAAGGTTTGGGCGTGCCGTCCTTCGCGCCGGTGAGCGCGGCGACCGCGGCCTTGATCCGCTTTACCGTGCCGGCATGGTCCGCGCCCCATATGTCGATCAGCGCGTCGACGCCTTCCGACTTCTGAAAATGATAGGCGAGGTCGGCGCCGAAATAGGTCCACGCGCCGTTCGACTTCTTGATCGGGCGGTCCTGATCGTCGCCGAATTGGGTGGAGCGGAACAGCGGCAGTTCGACCGGCTCCCAATCCTCGGGCGTCTTGCCCTTGGGCGCTTCCAATACGCCGTCGTAGACGAGACCTTTTTCGCGCAGGAACTTCTCTGCTTCTTCGGGCTTTCCGGCGGCCTGCAACTCGGCCTCGGACGAAAACAGGTCGTGATGAATGCCGAGCAGCGCCAGATCCTCGCGAATCATGGTGAGCATGGCCGCGACCGCCTCTTTCCGAAACAGCGGCAGCCATTCCGATTCGTCCGCGCCGACGAAGGCATCCCCATGCTCGCGGGCAAGCGCCTCGCCCACCGGGACGAGGTAATCGCCCGGATACAGCCCCTCGGGAATGGCGCCGATCTCTTCGCCCAGCGCCTCGCGGTAGCGCAGGTGCACGCTCTTCGCCAGGACATCGACCTGCCCGCCGGCGTCGTTGACGTAATATTCGCGGATGACCGCAAAGCCTGCGAATTCGAGCAGCGCGGCCAGCGCATCGCCGACCACCGCGCCCCGGCAATGCCCCATGTGCATCGGCCCCGTCGGATTGGCGGAGACATATTCGATGTTCACCGTCTGTCCGGCGCCCATGTCGGACCGGCCGTAATCGTCGCCCAGTGCCGCGATGGCGCGCAATTCGCCGAGCCAGGCGTCACTTCCAAGCCGCATGTTGATGAAGCCCGGCCCGGCGATGCTCGCCTCCTCGACGGCGGGATGCGCGGTCAGCTCGGCGACGATTCCCTCGGCAAGGGCGCGCGGATTGGTCTTGGCCGGCTTGGCCAGAACCATCGCCGCATTGGTCGCCAGATCGCCGTGGGAGGGATCGCGCGGGGGTTCCACCGCGACATTCGCGCGGGACAGGCCAGCCGGCAGCGTGCCCGCCTCCACCAGTCGGTCGAGCACGGCATCCACCGCATCGGACATGACGGCGTGCAGCGTGGCGGTATGGGTATCGTTCGGTGTCATGCCCGCGCGGTTAGCGTCTTATCCTCGCGGGGGGAAGCCGGTGATGCGCGAAATCGCGTTACTGCCGGCCCGGCGCCCGCTTTACCGGGTTGCGTTATAGGCGAGCTGCTGCGGCGTGAGCTGAAACCCGACCAGCATTTCGAAGGTGGCGCGCGCGACGGCGGCCTTCACCTCCGGATCGGCGAGCGGATCGAGTGCGGCATCCTCGTCGCCGGCCTTGCGCCGCCGGGTGATGCGGTCGCGCACATCCTCAGGGAGCGTGGCGGCGGCGCCGTCGACGAAGGCACCGGCCCGCGCGCTGGCCTGCGCCCGGTCCTGTCCGGCGGCGAAATCGATCGTCACCTCGCCGACCCGTTTCGTCAGCACCGCGGTCCCGCCGCGCACGACGGTCACGAAATAGGGGAGCGTGACCTGCCGCGCCTGCGCGGTGTCGCTGCGCCGGGCATAGACGTCGAAGGCCACCTCGGAATAAATCCGCGCGCCGCTATCGTCGCAGGTCACGCGCAGGTTCGTCATTGCCGCCGTCACGTCGAGCGAGGCCGCGGTCATCGCCTGCGGATCGCGGAACGTGGTGATGTCGCCCGTGTAATCGGGAATGCCGACGGCGGGACAGCGCGACCGCACCGCATTCACACCCACGCCCTGGTCGACGACCAGCTCACCCTCGGTGCTGCACCCCGCGAGAAGGGCGGCTGTGCCCAGCGTCGCGGCGATGCGGGCGATGCGGTTACGGTATTTCATGCGGCAAAACCCTTATCTGTTCATGCGCGAACGCCTGTTCCCGCGCGTGCGGAGCGTATGGCCACGATGCCCGCGCCGGATGTTTCCCCGTCGCCCTTAACGGTCATGCGGGGGAAGGGCAATCGAGACGGCGCATCGCTCCTGCGCGCGGAATCGTTTACCGCCGATTTACGGGCGCGCGGCGTTTCGCGGCGGGCGTCGATGGCGCGGCTTTGCAAGGGTGAAGAATAACGCGCGCGCTGCTCGCTTTACGAAACGGGGCGCGCGGCGCTATGCAGGGGCGCAATGACCCAGCCCAGCACTCTTGCGCCCGCGCGCACCGCCGATACCCGCCTCCCGCTCAAGGTGCTCATCGCGGCGCCGCGCGGGTTCTGCGCCGGGGTGGACCGCGCCATCGAAATCGTCGAACGCGCGCTCACCCGTTATGGCGCGCCGGTCTATGTCCGCCATGAAATCGTCCACAATGCCTTCGTCGTCGACACGCTGCGCGAAAAAGGGGCGGTGTTCGTGGATGAGCTGGACGAGGTGCCCGACGGCGTGCCGGTCGTCTTTTCCGCGCATGGCGTGCCCAAGGCCGTGCCCGCCAATGCCGAGGATCGGGGCCTCGACTATCTCGACGCGACATGCCCCCTCGTCAGCAAGGTGCACCGGCAGGCCGAACGGCAGGTGGAGGCAGGGCGCCACATCCTGTTCATCGGCCACCGCGGCCACCCGGAGGTGATCGGCACGTTCGGGCAGGTGCCCGACGGCTGCATGACTCTCGTCGAAACGGTGGAGGACGTGGCGTCGCTGTCCTTCGACGACGACGCGCCCCTGGCCTTTCTCACGCAGACGACATTGTCGGTCGACGACACCAACGCCATCGTGGAGGCGTTGCGCGCCCGGTTCCCGCAGATCGTCGGACCCAAGGCCGAGGACATCTGCTATGCCACCTCCAACCGGCAGGCGGCGGTAAAGGCGATCGCGGCCAAGGTGGACCTGATGCTCGTCATCGGCGCGACCAATTCGTCGAATTCGGTCCGCCTTGCCGAGGTCGCCGAACGCATGGGCACCGATGCCCGCCTGATTCAGCGCGGCGCCGATATCGACCCGGCCTGGCTCGATGGGGTGGGCACCATCGGCCTCACCGCCGGGGCGAGCGCGCCTGAAGTGCTCGTGCGCGAGGTCATCGACCGGCTCAACGCCTTGCGCGAGGTGGAAGAGGACGTCGTCACCACGGCGGAGGAACACATCACATTCAAGCTTCCGCGACAGCTCGCGGACTGAAACCATGGCGGTCTATACCCGCATCGGGGCGGAGGACATGGACGCGCTGATCCGCGCGTTCGGGGTCGGCACGCTGATTTCCGCCAAGGGCATTGCCGAGGGCGTTTCGAACAGCAACTGGCTGATCGAGACGGATGGCGGACGCGACGGGGCGGGCAGTCGCCGCTTCATCCTCACCATGTATGAAGAGCGGACCGAGGCCTCCGACCTGCCGTTCTTTCTCGGCCTGCTCGACCATCTCGCGGCGGCGGGCTGTCCGGTGCCGCGCACCATCCACGATACAGGGGGCGCGTCGTTCCGCATGTTCCCGGCGCGGATGCGCGACGGCTCCATCGTCGAAAAGGCCGTCGCGCTGATCGAATTTCTCCCCGGCGTGTCCGCCGACAGTCCGACCCCGGCGCAGGCCCGTTCGGTCGGCATCGCGCTCGCCGGCGTGCATCTTGCCGCGCGCGATTTCGCGATGCGCCGGGACAACGGGATGGGCCCCGCCGCGTGGCTGCATTTCACGGCCGAGTGCGAGGGGCGATGGGACGAGATCGACCCCGCCCTTGCCGCCGTCCCCGATCTTGCGCGCGATATCGCGGCCCGCTGGCCCGGCGACCTTCCGCAATCGGTGATCCATGCCGATCTTTTTCCCGATAACGTGCTGCTCACCGGGGATGGGGTTTCGGGGCTGATCGATTTCTATTTCGCGTGCAACGGGGCGATGGCCTACGACCTTGCCGTGACCCATGCGGCGTGGTGCTTTTCCCCCGACGGGCGCGAATTCGATGCAGAGCTGAGTGCGGCCCTGCTCGCCGGGTATGAAACGGTGCGCGCGCTCGGCGACGAGGAGCGTGCGGCGCTTCCGCTGCTGGCGCAGGGGGCGGCGCTGCGTTTCCTGCTCACGCGGGCCTATGACTGGCTCCATACGCCCGCCGATGCGCTGGTGACGAAGAAGGATCCGGTCGCCTTTCTCAATCGCCTGCAATTCTATGCCCGCCACGGCGACGCGGCCTTCGCGGCATGAGCGACGTCGAAATCTTCACCGATGGCGCGTGCAAGGGCAATCCCGGCCCCGGCGGATGGGGCGCGATTCTGCGCAAGGGCGAAGTGGAAAAGGAAATGTCCGGCGGCGAGGCCGACACCACCAACAACCGGATGGAAATGACCGCCGCGATCCGCGCGCTGTCCGCGCTCAAACGGTCGTGCCGCGTCGATCTTTATACCGATAGCAAATATCTGATCGACGGGATCACGAAATGGGTCTTCGGCTGGCAGAAGAAGGGGTGGAAGACCGCGGCGAAGAAGCCCGTGCTGAACGAGGATCTGTGGCGCGAACTGCTCGACGCGGCGCGCCCGCACACGATCGAATGGCACTGGGTCAAGGGGCACGCCGGTCATCCGGAGAACGAACGCGCCGACACGCTCGCCAGCGATGCGGCGGATGCTATCGCCGGGCGTTAGGCGTTAGGCGCTAGGCGAAGCGCGCGGGGGCGTAGGGCGCAGGGTCGAGCGGTTCGTCGCCCCCCTGGCCGAGCAGCAGCGCCGCGGCCAGCGCCGAGCCAGCGGGCGCGGTCTGTATCCCGAAACCGCCCTGCCCCGCGCACCAGAAAAACCCCTCTGCCAAAGGATCCCAGCCATAGACCGGCAGGCGATCGGGCGCAAAGCTGCGCAGCCCGGCCCAGCGCCGCTCGACATGTTCGGCGCGCCAGTCGACCACCTGCTCCAGCCGCGCGATGGCGGTCGCGACGTCGATCTCCTCGGGCGCGGCATCGCACGGCGCGGAGGGCGTTTCGTCATGCGGCGATAGCCAGATGCGTCCGCTTTCCGGCTTGAAATAGAAGCGTTCGTCGATGTCGAGCACGAGCGGGAGCGTCGCCGGCGCGGGCGGATCGGTCCGCACCTGCGCGACCGTGCGGCGCAGCGGCGCGATGCCCAGCGGCCGCGCCCCCGCGATCCGCGCGATCCCGTCGGCCCAAGCGCCAGCCGCATTGACCAGCACACCGGCCCGCATCGTCGTGCCATCCGCCAATACGAGCTGCCATTCCCCCCGCTCCCGCCGGGCGGAGGAAAGCCGCGCCCGGTTGCGCAGGCCCGCCCCGCCCCGCCGTGCCAGCGCGAGGAAATGCGCGTGCAGCGCGGCCACGTCGATGTCGCAGCAATCCGGTTCCCACGATGCGGTTGTCCAGCCCTCGCGAACGCCCGGCACGCGCGCCTCGATCTCCTCACGGTTCAGCATCGCGACATCGACACCGAGTGCGGCAAAACGCGAAACGAACGCGGCGATGCGGCCTCGGTCCTCCTCCCGCGCCAGCGTCAGCGCGCCGCGCGGGGCGAGGAACCCGTGCCGCCGTAGATACGGCCCCGACGCGATGGTGAGCGGCGTGATGCCCGGCCCGCCATAGCTTTCGGCCCAGAACGCCGCCGAACGACCCGTCGCGTGATAGCCCGGCTCGTCCTCCGCCTCGATCATCGTCACGCTGCGATGCGGCGCGAGCCGCGCGGCGAGCGACGCCCCGGCCATACCTGCGCCGGCAATGACGATGTCGAACCGTTCCGTCATGATGCGGGGGGTGCCGCCTCGTCCAGGAAATCGTCGATCGCGAGAAGCGCCCGATCGCGGATCGCATCGGTCTCGCGGAGGATTTCATGCGCGCAATCCGGCCCGAACTCGACCAGTCGCGAATCGAGAATCAGGCGATTGGCCCGCCGGATCGCATCCGCCGACACCAGCCGGTCCGCGCCTGTCGCGACGAACATGATCGGCACCGCGACCCGTCGCAACACCGCCTCCCGCGCGAGCCAGCGCATGGAACCGACCGCGCCTGCGACCCAGCCCCAGCTCCCCGGCCCCATGGCGAGCTCGGGGCGCTCGCTGCGCCACCACACCTCGTCGGCATAGCGGCTTTCGTCATGGGTCAGGAGGTCGATCCGGTCCTGCGGCAATTCGCCGGGCTTCTCGCTCCAGCGCCAGGCCGGCGTCGTCGCGCCCCGGACCCAGCGCATCGCGCGCGCCGCAGCATCTGTGATCACCGCGGGCATCTGTTTCCCCGCAAGGCCCAGCATCGGGGCGACCAGCACCGCCGCATCGGGCGCGATCCGGCCCTCCGCCATCGCGCGCAGGGCGAGATGCCCGCCCATGGAATGGCCGACCACGACCCGCGGCCCGCCACCCTGCTCCATCCATTGCGTCCAGAAATCGGCGAGATCGTCGACCCACAGGCCGAAATGATCGACATGGCCGCTCACGCCATCGTCGCCCAGCCGTCCCGATCCCGCCTGCCCGCGCCAGTCCACCGCCGTCACGCGCCACCCCGCCCGATGCCAGCGGGTCAGCGTTTCGAGATATTTTTCATACGAATCGCCCCGTCCCGGGAGGAACAGCAACGACCCGCGCGGCGCGGTGCCGGCCCCATGGTCGAGGTCGATCCGCCGCACGCGAAACCCGTCGGGCGCGGTCCATCGCGTTTCGCGCGCGTGGGCCGGAATTTGTCGGCGGACCGGGTCGGGAGAGGACGTCATCTGGCTCGGGCCATCTTTTCGGGCTTGGTTACTATTTGGTAAGCCATGCCGCCTAAACCGGGCCTCGCAATGGTTAAGACGGGGTTTGGAACATGGACGATGGGCTGCTCACTTACGCGGCGGTCGCCGCCTTGGCAATCGCGGTGCTCTATGCCGCTTTTACCGATTACCGGTATCGCAAGATCAAGAACACGCTCTGCCTCGCCATCGTGGTCATGGCGCCGCTGTTCTGGATCGGGAACGGGCTATCGCTCTGGCCGGGGGTGGCGATTCAACTGATCATGGCGGTGGCCGCGTTCCTGGTGGGGGCGGTGCTGTTCCGGCTGGGCCAGGTGGGCGGCGGCGATGTCAAGCTGCTCGCCGCGATCGCGCTGTGCATGGAGCCGCGCTGGTATCTCGCGCTCATCGTGTTCACCGCGCTTGCCAACGGGGTGCTGACGCTTTTCGTATGGCATCGTCATCGCCGCGCCCGGCGCAAGGGCGCGACGACCGGCCGCATGCAGGTGCCCTATGCCATTTCGGTGGCCGCCGCGATGATGGCGGTGATCGCGGTCCGCTACGGCGCGGGGTTGAGCGAGCTCGGCAGTGCGACGCTCGGGTCTTGACCTGATCTTAACCATTTGGGGCGAATTTCACTTCGACAAACAGGCGCGGACGGGATTCGCCGGACCTTGCGCATAAATGAGGGCTGATGGGCCATGGACAGGAAAAAGCTGATATTGCTGGCGGTGGCATTGGTGGTGGCGGTGGGGACCGCGCTGATGGCGCGCAGCCTGTTCGCCGGCAGCACCGCGCCGCAGGTGCAGGCCGCACAGGTTCCGGAAGGGCCGCGCGTGCTGGTCGCGCAACGCGCCCTGCCCGTCGGCACGATCATCACGGCGGACGCTCTGCAATTCAAGCAGTGGCCCTCCGAAATGGTGCAGGATGCCTATTACATCGATGGCGAGGCGGATCTGGAAAAACTGCTCGGCACGGTCGTGCGCTATCCGGTGACCGCAGGGCAACCTGTCACGCATGGCGCATTGGTCATGCCGGGCGACAGGGGCTTTCTCGCCGCGGCACTCGGCCCCGGGATGCGCGCGGTCACCGTGCCGGTCTCGGTCAAGACCGGGGTCGGCGGGTTCGTCTTTCCGGGCGACCGCATCGATCTCGTGCTGACGCAGCAGGTCACGGGCGACGGCCCGCCGTTGAAGGTCGCCGAAACGATCCTGCGCAACCTGCGCGTCCTCGCCACGGATCAGTCGACGACCACGCGGACGGTCGAGGGGAAGACCGTGGTGCAGGGTTTCCGGACCGTCACGCTCGAGGTGACGCCCCGCATCGCGGAGCAGATCGCGGTGGCGCAGACGATCGGCGAATTGTCGCTCTCGCTGCGCTCGCTCGCCGATAATCAGGATGAGCTCGACCGCGCAATCGCATCGGGCGAGGTGATCGTGCCCGACGATGCGACGCCGGAACAGGAGGAGGCAATCCTGCGCACCGCGATGAACCGCCCGCAGGCCGGCCGCTCCACCGTGCAGACGGGCGCCGACGTATCCCGCTTTCAACGCCGCACCGTCCCGCCCCGGAAAGGCAATTCGGGCAGCAGCGCCCCTGTCCGCCGGATCGACGCGGACGAGGACCGCAGCCGCAATTCCTCCAGCGGGTCGCAGACCGCGCAGTCGGGCTATCAGGGGCCGATCGTCCGGATCAGCCGCGGGACCGATACCGTCGCCGTTCCGGTCGGCAAATGATCGCGCGAAAAGGTAAGAACGGGATCATGATCAGGCAGACAAAATCGAAGACCGCGTTCGCGAAACGCCTGTTCGCAGGGGTTGCCCTTGCCGCGACCGCGCTCGCCCCTGCGGGACCGGGCATGGGCGGTGCGGGCGGCATTGCACGGGCGCAAAGCGTGACCGCACCGGCGGGCGAGATTGTCCTGTCCATCGGGCGGGGGCAGCTGGTGAACGTCGCGGGACAGATGACGGATATCTTCATCGCGAATGACGCGATCGCGGATGTAAAGGTGAAATCCCGCAACCAGCTTTATGTCTTCGGCAAGGCGGGCGGGGAAACCACCGTCTATGCCTCCAACGCGGCTGGCGATATCGTGTGGTCCGCCAATGTGCGCGTCGGCTCCAACATCGACAGCATCGACCAGATGCTTGGGCTGGCCATGCCAGAGGCGCGGATCGCCACGGCCACGATGAACAACACGGTGCTGTTGACAGGGACGGTCGCGTCGCCCGGCGATGCGGCGGAGGCGGAGCGGCTGGTCGCGGCCTTCGTCGGCGATGGCATCAACGTCATCAGCCGCCTGAAAACCGCCACGCCATTGCAGGTCAGCCTGCATGTCCGCTTTGCCGAGGTCAGCCGTTCGCTGGTCCGCGAGATGGCGTCGAATCTCGTCACCCGGGACACGACCGGCGGGTTTCAGTTCGGGGTTCAGCGCGGCAGCAACAATGCCGGTCGCGAGATCATCGACGCCTTCAACTCCGACCGTTTCCCCAGGGTCGACGCATCGGCCATGTACAATCTTCCGAGAGATTCGATCAGCCTGCCATTCGACCCCACGACCGGGCAATTTGTCGTAAACGGCACGCGGTTCAGTTCGCCGGGCAATCAATCGGAGCAGACCGCGCTCAACCTGGCGGGCAAGCTGCTCGGGATCGACGTCAATCTGGGCCTCGACCTGGCGGAACGGGTCGGGTTGATCACCACGTTGTCGCAACCGAACCTGACCGCGCTTTCGGGCGAAACGGCCACCTTCCTTGCCGGCGGCGAATACCCCATCCCGATCAGCCAGGGCCTGGGCGCGACGAGCGTGCAATATCGCGAATACGGGGTCAGCCTGTCCTATTCGCCGACTGTGCTCGCCAACGGGCGCATCTCCATTCGCGTTCGGCCCGAAGTGTCCGAACTGTCCTCCCAAGGGGCCATCACCATCGAAGGGTTCCAGATTCCCGCGCTCACCACGCGGCGGGCGGAAACGACGGTGGAACTGGGCTCGGGCCAAAGCTTCATGATCGCAGGCTTGCTGTCCAACAATTCGCGTCAGACATTGGAGAAAACGCCGGGTGCGGGCGACCTCCCCATCATCGGAAGCCTGTTCCGCTCCACCGATTTCCGGCGCGGGGAGACCGAGCTTGTCATCGTGGTCACGCCCTATCTGGTCGAGCCGGTCGATGCGAAGGACATCGTCCTGCCCACCGACGGCTATCGCGCGCCGGACGAGTTGCAGCGCATTCTCGGCAACATGCAGACCGACGGCGTGTCGGCCGGCGTAACGGGGAGCGAACGCCCCATGCCACGCAGCGAGCCCGCCCCGCCCCTGCGCGCCGATGGTGGCTCAATGGCGCCGCCCGCCGGTCCGGCCGCGACCGAAACGGGCGACCCCGCCCCCGGCTTTTCGTTTTGAAGGGTGACCCAAGCATGATGCCCATGACCACGCCCCACCGCCCGGCCCGACGCCTGCGCACTCTGGCCTTTCCCCTCTGCATCGCGCTTGTCGCGGCGCTTTCCGGCTGTATCGGCGGGGTGCCGCACAATCGCTCGCTCTATTCCGTGAAACAGCCCGTGGTCACCGCGCAAACCCATGTCCTCGACGTGCGGACGATGGCCTATGGCCTGCCCCAGTCCGAACAGGCCCGGCTCGACGAATGGCTCGAAGCGATGGATTTCGGCTATGGGGACAGGGTCTCGGTCGACGGTGCCATCGGCGACGATGCCATCGCCCAGATCGCGGCACTGGTCGAACAGCGGGGCATGATGCTGTCGGCCAACGCGCCCGTCACGCAAGGCGGGCTGCCGCCGGGGGTGGTGCGCGTCGTGCTGACCCGCGCTACCGCCGCGGTGCCGGGTTGCCCGGACTGGTCCGCCGATTCCGATGCGAACCCCTATAACGCGACCTATCCCAATTTCGGGTGCGCGATAAACGGCAACATGGCCGTGATGATCGCCGATCCGCAAGATCTGCTGCGCGGGCAACGGGCCGGCGGGGGCACCGATATCATGACCGCGGCCAAGCCGATCGAGAGCTATCGCGAACAGCCGCCCAGTTCGCAGCGCGGCCTGATCGGTGCGCAAACCGCCAGCCAGGGAGGGAACCAGCAATGAGCGCGTCCACAGGCAACAAGTCCGATCGCGACAGCTTTGCCGCCTATGTCTGCGACCAGCCCACGATGGACATCGTGCGCACGGTGATTTCGGATCTCAACATTCCCGAGGACAACATCAACCTGGGCGGGTTGCGCAACGCGGTGCAGTCGCTTTCGGTGAGCGCGAGCCCGACGATCCTTCTCGTCGACCTGTCCGAATGCGCCGACCCGCTGTCCGACATCAACGCTTTGGCGGAGGTTTGCGAGCCCGGCACGATGGTCGTCGCGATGGGGAAGGTGAACGATGTCCGCCTCTACCGCGAACTCATCGCCAGCGGGATTCAGGATTACCTGCTCAAGCCGCTATCGGAACAGATCCTGCGCGAGGCGATGGTGTCCGCGCTCGCCGTGTTCAATTCGCCTCGCAATTCCGCGGCGAACGGCGGCGGAACGGAACGCACCCATGTCAGCACGGCTGTGGTCGGCACGCGCGGCGGCGTCGGCGCCACCACCATCGCAAGTTCGCTCGCCTGGTTTTTTTCGGACGAGCGGAAACTGCCGACGGCGTTGCTCGATCTCGACGTCCATTTCGGGACCGGGGCGCTCGTCATGGATCTCGAACCGGGTCGCGGCCTCACCGATGCGATGGACAACCCGAGCCGGATCGACGGCCTGTTCATCGAACGCGCGATGGTGCGTGCCAATGAAAACCTATCGGTCCTTTCCGCCGAGGCGGCGATCGGCACGCCGCTGATGACGGATGGCAGCGCCTTTGTCCGGTTGAGCGAGGAGTTTCGCCAGGCCTTCGACATGACGGTCATCGATCTGCCGCGCAACATGCTCATCAATTTTCCGCATGTTCTGGCCGAAACGAACGCATTCGTGCTCGTCACGGAACTGACGCTGGCATCCGCGCGCGATGCGATCCGCATCCTGTCCTGGGTCACCTCGAACGCGCAGCACGTGACCCCCATCATCGTGTGCAACAAGATGCCCGCCGGCCAGACCGAGATCACGCGCAAGGATTTCGAAGCCTCGATCGAACGCAAGATCGACATCGTCATCGCCGAAGACGCGAAGGCAGCCGTCAACGCGGCAAAGCAGGGCGAAACCTTCATCGAGGCCAACCGCAACAGCAAGGCAGGCGGCGCGATCGCCGATCTCGCGAACCGCATCTATGCGATGTCGGGAGACGGAGAACCCGTGAGCGGAAAATCGGAAAAGAGCGCCCTGAAGGGCATGTTCGACCTTCGCGCCCTTCTCGGCACAAAGCAGAAGGCATGATGCGGCGCGCGGGGGACAAGCCATGGGATTGATGCAGACGCTGATGATTGCGGGTGCGATGCTCGCCCTGTTGCTGCTCGGCTATTACGGCGTTTACGAGAACATGCGCTCGCGCAGCCAGACCAGGCGGCTGGACAAGATCCGCGCGCGCCATGCGCTTAATGAAAGCGCCAAGGTGGAGGCGCAGCTCAAAAAGGCGGTCGCCGCGCGCAAGCCGCGCCGCCGCAAGGGCGGTGCCGATTCCCGGCTCGATGCGCTCGTGCTTCGGCTGGAGAGGACGGGCGACAAATGGTCGGTCTCCCAATATCTCTACATTTCGGCCGGGCTGACCGTCATCGTCGCAGCGCTGACCCTGTTGAAAACAGGGGCCGTTTTCCTCTCGCTGTTTGCAGGGCTGGCGATCGGGTTGGGGCTGCCCCACTGGATCGTGGGGTTCATGATCAAGCGCCGCCTGGATCAGTTCAACACCCGCTTTCCCGATGCGATCGAACTGCTCGTCCGCGGGCTGCGCTCCGGTTTGCCGGTTACCGAAACTATGGGTGTCGTCGCGCATGAGGTGCCCGGCCCCGTCGGCGCCGAATTTCGCGGTGTGGTCGACGGCGTAAAGGTCGGCCGCACGCTCGACGATGCGCTACAGCAGACCGCGAACCGGCTCAACATCCCCGAATTCCAGTTTTTCTGCATCAGTCTCGCCATTCAGCGCGAGACGGGCGGCAATCTGGCCGAGACATTGTCGAACCTTGCCGAGGTGCTGCGCAAGCGCGCGCAGATGAAGCTGAAGATCAAGGCGATGAGTTCGGAATCGAAGGCCTCTGCCTATATCGTCGGCTCGCTACCGTTCATCGTCTTCACGCTCGTCTATCTTCTGAACCCCGACTATCTGGGCGGATTTTTCGTCGACGACCGGCTGATCGTGGCGGGCATCATCGGTGCCGTGTGGATGAGCATCGGCGCGTTCATCATGTACAAGATGGTCAGTTTCGAGATCTGAGGGGGGACGCGGCATGACGAACCAGGGCGATGGCCCCACCCTTCTCGGCTTCGACGTGATCACGGTCGGCACGCTGCTGGTCGCGGTCGCGACCTTTGCCGTGATGCTCGCCATCTATGCCGCCGTGACCGTGCGCGACCCGATGGCGAAGCGGGTCAAGTCGCTGAATGCCCGGCGCAACGAATTGAAGGCCGGGCTGACCGTGATGGCGCACCGGCGGCGCAGCGTGCGGCGCAACACGACCCATACCGACAAGGTGCGCCGCATCCTCGCCAAACTGCGCATGTTGCAGGACACGCAGATCAGTGAAATCGAGCAGAAGCTCATGCAGGCGGGCATCCGGCGCAAGGACCTGGCCTATGTCGTCATCGCCTTCCGGGTGATTGCGCCTGTCGTTCTCGGCCTGCTTGCCGCCTTCATCGTCTACTGGTCCGACACATTTCCCGAATGGGGCAGCTTCAAGCGGTTCATGCTCTTCGCCGCCGCGCTCGGCATCGGGTACAAGGCGCCCGACATCTACCTGAAGAACAGTATCACGAAGCGCACCGACGCCATACGCAAGGGGCTTCCCGATGCGCTCGACCTGCTCGTCATCTGTGCCGAGGCGGGGTTGACGGTCGATTCCGCGTTTGGCCGCGTGGCGGGCGAACTCGGGCGCGCCTATCCCGAGCTTGCTGACGAATTTTCGCTGACCTCGATCGAATTGTCGTTCCTGTCCGAGCGGCGCCAGGCGTTCGAAAACCTCGCCTATCGCGTCGATCTGGAGGCGATCCGCGGTGTCACCACCACCATGGTCCAGACCGAGCGCTACGGCACCCCGCTCGCCTCCGCGCTGCGCGTGCTTTCGGCGGAATTTCGCAACGAACGGATGATGCGGGCGGAGGAAAAGGCCGCGCGACTGCCGGCGATCATGACCGTGCCGCTGATCCTGTTCATCCTGCCGGTGCTGTTCATCGTCATTCTCGGGCCGGCGGCCTGTTCCATCTCGGACGCGATGCTTTAACGGCGCACCGGGTCCGAAGCCCGGCGCGTCAATCGCGCCTTGCGCCGATCTCGCGCGCGCGGTCGAACAGCTTGCCCAGTGTGCGCAGAAGCGTCTCGCGCTCGCTCGCCGACAGCACCTGGAGCAGCGACGCCTCCATCTCCAGCGCGAGCGGCATCACCGCGTCGAAGATCTCGGTGCCCTCCTCCGTCAGTTCGAGGAGATGGGACCGGCCGTCGTTCGCATTGGGGCTGCGCTTGATGAGCGCACGGTCGCACAACACCTTGCACGCGCGATTGACCGCGACCTTGTCCATGAACGTCGCTGCGACCAGATCGCGCTGCGTCAACGCGCCCGCATCGCCCAGAATCGCCATGACCCGCCATTCGGATACCCTGAGTCCGAAGCGTCGACGATATTCGCGCGCAATATTGTCGCTGACCATGTTGGAGGTGACGGACAAGCGATAGGGCAGAAAGTCGGCAAGGCGGGATGAAAGCTGTTTCATAGCGTTTCCCTATCGCGCAATCGCCGCTTCGCCAAGCTTCGCCTTGCCATTTACCTTAGTATATTACGCGAATGACCGCCTGTGGCGTATTTAAATATCCGTGGAACGCCCCTGAACCCGACTTGTCTTTCGCAATGGGCATCGCGCCTGATGATCGAGCGACTTTACGCGCAAAACGCCATTTGCCGCCTTGCACGACGATTCCACGCAGATGCCCGGCACCCGTCGCGATTGCACGTTGACGGCGCAAAAACGGGATACTGTTGCCCGATAACAACATGGCCAACTTAATCGTTGAATCTGTGACTTAATTAAATTGCAAAAAAATGACGGTCAGGGGAGCCTCTGAACTCTCCTTTAACGGCGTGAGCCGAGGGGCACGGATTCCTTGGGGGCATCCGATGTATGACATTAGAGGGACTGAACACATGAACGCTTGGACTTTCCGCAAGCAGGCGCTTGCCACCGGTTCGGCGCTGCGCGCGATTGCGCTGATCGGCGCCGGATCCGCGGCGATCGGCGTGGCCACCGCGCCCGCCCATGCGCAGGATTTCACGCGCGGCTCGATCACCGGCACCGTCGTCGACGAGGCAGGCAACGCGGTGCAGGGCGCCAATGTCACGCTCACCTCGAACGAGCAGGGCTTCAACAACACCGCGGTCACCGATGCCGATGGTTCGTTCCGGATCAACGGCCTGCCGACCGGTTCCTACTCGATCACCGTCACGTCGCAGGGTGCCGTCGTCGTGCGCGATACCGGCGTAGGCGTCGTCGCCGGCCAGAACAGCTCCTATCGCTACATCGCGGGTGAAAGCACGCTGGGCGAAGAAGTCGCGGGCGGCGAAGGTATCGTCGTCGTTGGCCGCCGTATCCAGGTGAACGATTTTGCCGCGACGCAGACGGGCGTCACCCTCGACGTCGAAGACCTCGCGCAGACCGTCCCCGTCGGCCGCGATCAGACCTCTCTCATCCTGCTTGCGCCGGGCACCACGCCGGGCGACGAAGGCTTTGGCAACCTAGCCTCGATCAACGGCGCGACCGTTGCCGAGAACCAGTATTACATCAACGGCCTCAACGTCACCGATTTCCGCAACCTGCTCGGCAGCTCGATCGTTCCGTTCGAGTTCTACCGTACCACCGACGTCAAGACCGGCGGCTATCAGGCGGAATACGGCCGTGCGCTGGGCGGCGTGATCTCCTCGATCACGAAATCCGGCTCCAACGAATTCGCCGGCGGCGCCGTTGTCGTCTTCGAACCGCAGGGCCTGCGCAGCCAGACGCCCAACACTTTTGTCGATGCGGATTCCGATCCCGAGACCGAAGGCGACATCATCGGCAATCTGAACTCGCGCGATTACGACCAGTCGCTCGACGGCAACTTCTACCTGTCCGGTCCGATCATCAAGGATCGCCTGTTCTTCTACGGCCTTTACAACGCGCGCTATCGCGAAAATGCCGACACGTCGTTCTCGGGCGCACGCACGACGACGATCCGCGACGACAGCCCGTTCTTCGGCGGCAAGCTCGACTTCGTGATCGCCGACGGCCATCGTCTCGAAGGCACCTATTTCCGCGACAAGGTGACGCGCGACATCATCTACACCGGCTTCGACACCGAAAACATGGTCGATGGCGAAGTGCAGGGCGGCCTGAGGCAGGAATTCGGCGGCGACAACTTCATCGGTACCTACTCTGGTCAATTTACCGACTGGCTGTCGATTTCCGGCTCCTATGGTCAGTACAATGACAATACGACGCAGGTCGCCAGCCCGAACAACGCCTATATCCTCAGCCGGATCGGCAGCACGCGTGTCGTAGGCGGCACGAGCACCGGGCGAAACAACGACGAGAGCAAGCGCGAATTCTATCGTGCCGACGCCGACATCTATGTCGACTTCTTTGGCGAGCACCACATCCGCGGCGGTTTCGATCTTGAAAAGCTGTCGGCTGGCGAGAACACGACCTATAACGGTACGGGCTATCGCTATGACGTGCGGTCCAACCTCGCGATCCGCTGGTACTACCTCAACGAAGGCGGGTTCAACACCGATCAGCGCGCCTTCTATCTTCAGGACTCGTGGTCGCTGCTCGACAATCGCGTGAACCTGCAGCTCGGCGTTCGCAACGACAGCTTCAAGAACTACGGCGTGACGGGTGAGAAGTTCTACGATTCGGGCGATCTTTGGGCACCGCGCCTGGGCGCATCGTTCGACGTGTTCGGCGACGGCGCGACCAAGCTGAACGTGTTCTATGGTCAGTATTACCTGCCGATCGCCACGAACACGAACATCCGCCTCGGCGGTGCCGAGACCTACTATCAGCAGGTCGATTTCTACGGCACCTCGCAGGACCTGAACGGCGATGGCATTCCCGATCAGTATACGCTCGACGAAAATGGCGATATCGTCGGCTTCGACGCGAACTTCGGCGGGGGCGTCTGCCCCGAGGGCACGCCCAATGCAGGCGAAGTGTGTAACAACGTCTATAGCGACGGCACCGCCGGGCCGACCGACACGCTGGTGTCGCAGACCCTGAAGCCGAGCCGGACCGACGAATATATCATCGGCCTGGAGCACCGGATCGGCGATTGGCGCGCGTCCATCAACTACACTCGTCGCCGCCTGGCCTCGACACTGGAAGACGCCGCGATCGATGCTGCGGTCAATTCCTATTGCGCCGACAACGGTATCGCGGGCTGCGAAGATGTATTCACTGGCTACCACCAGTACGTGCTCCTCAATCCGGGCGAAGACGTGACCGTGCGCCTCGACGGCGACTGCTCCATCGAAGGGCAGTGCGATGTCGTGACCCTCGATGCGGCCTCGCTCGGCTATCCCGAAGCGGTGCGCGATTACGACGCGGTTCAGTTCGAACTGGAGAAGGCGTATAACGGCCTCTACGGTTTCCGGTTCAACTACACCTACATGGACCTTCGCGGTAACTTCGAAGGTGCGGTGAAGTCGGACAACAACCAGACCGACGCCAGCCTGACGCAGGATTTCGACCAGCCGGGCTTCCTCGAAGGTGCGACGGGCCCCCTTGCCAATGGCCGCAAGCACACCTTCAAGCTCTACGGCAATGTCAGCCCGACCGAATGGCTCGACCTTGGCGCGAACATGACCGTGTCCAGCCCGCGCAAGTTCAGCTGTATCGGTAACTACTTCGATTCGAACAATTTCGCGGCAGGTTACGGTGCGGCATCCTACTATTGTACCCAGGATGGCGTCGGCGGCACCCCGGTCGAAAATTCGGGTGGCACGACGTCCTATCTCGTCCCCCGCGGTAGCGCGTTCGAATCCGAATGGAGCAAGAATGTCGATCTCAGCATCACGTTCAAGCCGTTCGCCAGCAACCGGAACATCCAGTTCCAGACCGCGGTCTTCAACGTGTTCAACTGGAAGCAGGAAACCGACTACAACGAATTCGGCGATCTCGATCTCGACTATACGCCGAACAGCAACCCGAACTATGGCCGCGTGACCGCCTATCAGGCGCCGCGTGCGGTCCGGTTCACCATGTTCATGCGTTTCGGAGGCGACGCGAAATAAGCGTTTCCACCAAAGTGCCGGACACCGGACAATGGAAAGGGGCGGCTTCGGCTGCCCCTTTTTATTGACCCCGCCTTGCGCGCCGGCCCATCATTCCCGTTCGCCATGGACCATGCCCGATGCCATCCCCCGAAGTGACAACCGCCGCCGCCGCGTTTCAGGCCGCCAATCGCGCCGACGACCGCCCGGCGCTGCTCGCCGCGGCGCGTGTGCTCGTGGAGAAGCGCGCACCGATCGGGCCCCAATGGAATTTCGCGGCGCAGGCGATCATGCGCTGCGGCGATCTCGATCTTGCCCTGCGCGCACTCGATTTGTGGCAGGATCAGGCCGCCCCGCCCCATGCCGCTGCGCATGAGAAAGCGGTTCTCCTCGCGCAATCGGGGCGTGAGGACGACGCGCTTGCCCTTGTCGCGCAGCTTCCCGAAACGCACCCCACACCCGTTGCCAATGCGTATCTGCGCGGATCCATCGCGGCCAATCTGGGGCGCCGGGATGAGGCGGAGCTTCATTATCGCCGTGCCGTGGCCGCCTTGCCCGTCTCGGGTCGGTCGTGGGTCGGGCTGGCGCAGCTCGACCGGCTCACCCCTGCGGACCGGGCCGCCATCCGCGCCCGGCTCGACGCCCCCGACGCAAGCCGGATCGAAACCGTCGACCGTGCAGGCCTGCACCATGCGCTCGCCATCGCCGCCGATCGGGAGCAGGACCACGCGAAGGCCTTCAACCATTTCGACTCGGCAACCCGGATTCAGGCCGAGCTATACCGCTATACGGCCCGAGACGACGAGAATTCCGTGCGAACCGCCCGTATGTGGCACGCACCCGATATCGCCCGCCATGCCATCGCCGGCCCCGCGCCGGAGCGGCAGCCGATTTTCGTTACCGGCCTCGCGCGAAGCGGCACAACGCTCGTTCAACAATTGCTCGCCGCGCATTCGGAGGTCGATGGCGGCCGGGAGCTTGGCCTTACCGTGCCGGTGGAGGTGATGACGGGCGGGTTCGCCCCGGCGGATTTCGACCGTTATCGCGCCGGCGGCGGCACGATGGAGGCGTTGCGCGACACCTATCTCCGCTTCGCTGGTCAACGCATTGCCGGCACCGGGCGCTTCGTCGACAAGACGCTCAACGCCAGCCGGGCGATCGGCCCGCTCGCGGCGATGTTTCCCGACGCGCCTTTCGTCTGGTTGCGCCGCGATCCACTCGACAATGCGTGGTCCATCTATCGCGCGTGGTTTTCGAACAATGTGCTATCCGGATGGTCGCTTGCCGATATCGCGCACCACATGATGGTGGAGGATCGCATGCATGCCCACTGGGCCGATGTGCTCGGCGACCGGATGCTGACCGTGCCGTATGCCGATCTTGTCGAGCATCCGGAGGAATGGACGCGCCGGATCACCAGCTTTTGCGGACTGGAGTTCGAGCCGGGCCAGATGGACTTTCACCGCCGCGCTGGCGCGGTCAGCACGGCCAGCGCCCTGCAGGTGCGCGAACCCGTCAATCGCAAGGGTATCGGCGCGTCGGCTCCCTATCGCCGCTGGCTCGACCCGTTCATGCGCGTGTATCGCGCCGCACCCGTCGATACGCCGCCGGACCCCGCGACGCTGGTGGCCGGATTTAAGGACGGTCTCGCGCGGCAGGATATCCTTGCGATCAACCACGCGGCGAAGGGCCTGATCGTGGCGAAGGCACCGATGGGCAATTCCTGGCGCGCCATTGCGCAGGCCTTGTTGCGCAATGGCGAGAAGACCGCCGCGCGGGACGCGATGCGCCTGCTGGAGGAGAACGGCGGCAATACGCGTGCCTTGCGGATCGAGCGGGCCGCATTCGTCGCCCGCTCCGGATTGCCCGAGGACGCGCGACAGCTTCTGTCCGAAGGCACCGGCAATGCGCAGGACGCCTCCGCCTCGCTGCAATTCCTCCACGGGTCGATCGCCACCAATCTGGGCGAGGCGGAGGTGGCCGCCGAACATTTCCGCCGCGCGGCAGGGATGCAGCCGGCATCGGGGCAATGCTGGCTCGGGCTCGCGATGACGGGCGCCGCCGACGATGCCGACCATCGGGCGATGGAGGATGCGTCCGCCGCGCTCGCCCATGCGCCGCCGGCCGAACGCTCGGCATGGCACTACGCGCTCGGCCACATGCGCCATCTTGCGGGTGAGCATGCGCGCGCATTCGATGCCTTTGAAAAGGGTGCGGCCCATATGGCACCGCTGCGCCCGTTCGACCGGGAGGCCGATCGCGCCGATGCCCGCGCGGCGGTGGATGGCTGGGCCGAGGGGCTGCGCGACACGCGCGGGGCGGATCGGCGCAAACCGGTGCGCGACCCCGTGTTCGTGACGGGCCTGCCGCGGTCCGGCTCGACACTGGTGGAGCAGATCCTCGCCGCCCATTCCACGGTCGCCGGTGGGGGCGAGCTCGGCCTGCTTCGCCTGCTTGAACAACGGATCGGGGGCAAGTCGCACGGCGCCTTCGCCCGCTGGGAACGCGATGGCGGCCGGGCCGACGATCTTGTCGCGCATTACGATCATCTCCTGAACGAAAGCGTGACGCGGGACGGGCGCGTCATCGAAAAGACGTTGTCGACCTCCCGCCATCTCGGGCTCGTGGCGACATTGTTGCCCGATGCGCCGGTCGTGTGGGTGCGTCGCGATCCGCTCGACAATGCGTGGTCAGCCTATCGCACATGGTTTGTCGAGGGCGTCGCGTGGAGCTGGAACCAAGCCGATATCGCGGCGCACATGGCGTGCGAGGATGCGCTCCACGATCGCTGGCAAGACGTTCTGGGCGACAGGATGCTGACCATTGCATACGAAACGCTGGTCGACGATCCCACCACGCAGATCGGCCGTATCCTCGATCATTGCGGGCTTACGCGGGAGGCTGCGTGCTTTGCCCCGCACGAAACGAAACGCAGCGTCATCACCGCCAGCGCGATGCAGGTGCGTGCGCCCATCAACCGCCGCGGCATCGGCGTCGCCGACCCCTATCGCGACCGACTCGCCCCGTTCGAAGCGGCCCGGTTCGGCAACGACACGCTTTTGTGAATTTTTGTGAAACCTTTTTCGGTTTCGCACTCACTCCCAAGGCGATGCCGCGCATCTGTATCAGAAATGTCACAGATTTTCGCGAAAGGTTTCCGAAGATACCAATAGGTTTTGCATAACGCCGGCGAGTTTGAGAGTGGCGCCCCCCTGAAAGTTTTGCCCGTCCGGTGCGAGCGAACCACAGCGGTTTCGTTCGGCAGCGCGCCGCCGTCACCGCGTGACGTGCGGATCGGACGGGCGACCAGCAAAGGGAATGGATTCCATGAAAACCTCTTTTCGAAACAAGCGCTTGCTCGCGGCCAGCTCGGCCCTGCGTGCGGTTGCCCTGATCGGCGCCGGCAGCGCCGCAGCCCTGTCGGTTCCCGCCTTCGCACAGGCAGGCGACACCGATGGCGTTGTCACCGAGGAGCAGGTCAGCGCGCCGATCGTGGTGACCGGCTCGCGCATCCGGCGCGCCAATCGCGACACGATCGAGCCTGCGATCGTCGTCGATTCGCAGCAGATCGAGGAACGCGGCCAGACCAGCGTCGGCGAAGCACTCGAGGATCTTCCCGCATTCGGCCCCCCGGCGAACAACCCCGTCGGTGGCCAGGGCGGCAGCTTCGGTTCGGGCCAGACCTTCATCAACTTCTTCGGCCTGGGTTCGCAGCGCACGCTGACGCTGCTCAACAGCCGCCGCTATGTCAGCTCGAACACCGCGTCGATCTTCGGCCCGGTCGCGGCCGGTTCGCAGGTCGACCTCAACACCATTCCCACGCTGATGGTCGACCGGCTTGAGACGATCGCGGTCGGCGGCGCGCCGATCTACGGCGCCGATGCCATCGCCGGCACCGTGAACGTCATCCTCAAAGACCGCTTCGAAGGTGTTCGCTTCGACGCGCAGATGGGCATTGCCGAAGAGGGCGACGCCCGCGAATACCGCCTCGGCGCGCTCACCGGCACGAGCTTTGGCGACGGGCGCGGCAACATTGTTGCGGCCTTCGAATATAACCGCACCGACGGCCTGACCTATCGCGATCGTGACCGGACCGCGCGCGGCCTGTTCTATGCGGGTCCGACCGATCCCGATTCGCCTTTCGATAACGTGTTGATCGAAGATCGTCGCATTCCTGCACTTAGCGAATTCGGCGCTCCGAGCTTTGCTGATTCCGTGCCCGGATTTGGCGGCGAAATCACCGACGCTTCCGGCAACGTGCTCGTCTTCAATGCTAATGGCGATCTCGTTCCCCTTGATTTTGGTATGCCTTACCGCGGGATCAACTCTTCGGGCGGCAACGGCTTCAGCCTCGTCGACGTGTCGAACCTGCGTTCGCCGGTCGAACGTTACCTCGGCGCGATTCAGGGCACCTATGATCTGACCGACAACGTCACCGCATTCTTCGAAGGGCAATACGCCAATTCGAAGGGCACCGAATTGCGTGCGCAGCCGGTGTACAACACCGCCCTGTTCGATGCCGGTGGCGCGCCCGACGGCAATCTGATCATCCCGATCGACAATCCGTTCCTGTCGGACGAGGCGCGCGCCACCATCGCCGCACAGCTTCCCGAAGGTCAGGATTTCTTCTATCTCGGCCGTGCCAACACCGACCTCATTTCCGGTCGCGGTTCGTCGACGGTGGAAGTGTACCGCTTCGCCGGCGGCCTGCGCGGCGATTTCACGCTGGGCGAACGCGACCTGAACTGGGAAGTGTCCGGCCTGTACGGTCGTTCGAAGACCGACGGCCGCAGCCGCGAGCTGGTGCAGCAGAACTTCGAAAACGCGCTCGCCGGCTGCCCCGCCGGTGCCGCATCCGCGCCCGTCGACACGGTGAGCGCGACCTGCGTGCCGTTCAACCCGTTCGGCAACGAGAATTCGCAGGCCGTGGCGGATTACATCACGACCATCGCGAACCCCGTCGCCCTGAACGAACAGTATGACTTCATCGCCACGGTCGGCGGCGACCTGTTCAACATCTGGAGCGGTCCGGTCGCGTTCTCGCTCGGTTACGAGCACCGCGACGAATCCTCGGATTTCGATCCGGGCGAATTCTTCTTCGGTCAGGTGAACCCCGAAGATCCGGACGGCCCCCGCGACCAGTTCGGCCGTTCGATCCCGATCGATGCCGTGTCCGGTTCGTACAACACGGACGAGGTGTTCGGCGAGGTGCTCGTGCCGCTCGTCACCGCGGCGATGGAAGTCCCGTTCGCCAATCTGATCGAGGTGAAGGGTGCGGCGCGTTACGTCGACAATTCGTTGACCGGCGGTGATCTCACCTGGACCGCAGGCGGCCGCTGGCAGCCGGTTCGCGACATCACGTTCCGCGGCAATTTCACGCGTTCGATCCGCTCGCCCGCGATTACCGAGCTGTTCAACCCGACCAGCGCGATCTTCACGACCGCAGACGATCCGTGCGATGCGCGCTTCATCAATGCGGGTCCGAACCCGACCCAGCGTGCGGCAAACTGTGCAGCGGCGGGGATTCCGGCGAACTTCACCTCCAATATCGTCGATTTCACGACGCGCGGTTCGCTTTCGGGCAACACCAATCTGGAGAATGAAAAGGCGGACAGCTGGACCGTGGGCTTCGTGTTCACCCCGACCTTCGCCCGCGGGCTCACGCTCTCGGCCGACTGGGTGGACATCTCGCTCGAAGGCGCGATTCAGAGCGTCGATGCCGAGCAGACGCTCGAGGCATGCTATGACGCGACGAGCTTCCCGTCGGATGCTTGCGGCCGGATCGACCGCGACGCCGCCGGTCAGGTGGAATTCGTGCGCACCGGCTATCTCAACGTCGCAAGCTACGACTACAAGGGTCTGGTGAGCGAAGTGCGCTGGGTGCAGCCGACCCCGTTCCTCGGCGCGGACAGCCGCGTGACGGTGCGTGGCTCGTACCAGTATATCGATCAGCTCGAAACGCGGGTCGGTTCCGGCGATCTGGAAACGCTGCGTGGCGGTATCGGCTATTCGAAGCATCAGGGCACGCTGGGCCTGAGCTACGACAACGATGCGTTCGGCATCTTCGGTCAGGGCCGTTACATCGGCGAGGCCGTGGTCGATCCCGACGCTGCGCCCGAAACGTACGAATTCTTCGAGCGTGACGATGTCATCTTCGTGGATGCCGGCATCAGCTTCAAGGCTGGCGACGACATGGTGCTGCGCCTCATCGGGGAGAATATCTTCGACACCAGCGCGCCGTTCCCCTCGCCCGCCGGTGGTGGTCTCGTGACCTATTTCGATGGGATCATGGGCCGCTACTTCAAGGTGGCTGCGACCTTCGGCTTCTGATCCTTCAAAAGCCTGCGCATAAGGAAACGGGCCCGGCCATAAGCCGGGCCCGTTTTCGTATCGGGCTCTCTTTTCGAATTACGCGACGCGCATCTGCAATTCGCCGTCGCCCTCGTCGATATGGACGGTGCTGCCATCGGCAATCTCGCCGCGCAGCAGCCGGTCGGCGAGCGGATCCTGCAAATGCCGCTGTACCGCGCGTTTCAACGGGCGCGCGCCATAGACCGGATCGTAACCGACCCGTCCGAGCCAGCGTTTCGCCGCATCGGTGAGGTCGAGCGTGATCTTGCGATCCTTGAGCAATTTCTGCACCCGGCCCACCTGAATATCGACGATCGGCGCCATGTGCTCCTCGGCCAGACGGTGGAACAGGATGATCTCGTCCAGCCGGTTCAGGAATTCGGGACGGAAATGCCCACGCACCACGTCCATCACCTGCGGTTCGACATCGGCGACGGTCTGCCCGTCCTCCATGTTCGCGAGATACTGGCTGCCGAGGTTGGAGGTGAGGATGATCAGCGTATTGCTGAAATCCACCTGCCGCCCCTGCCCATCGGTCAGCCGCCCGTCGTCGAGCACCTGCAGCAGCACGTTGAACACGTCGGCGTGCGCCTTTTCCACCTCGTCGAACAGCACAACCTGATACGGGCGGCGGCGCACCGCCTCGGTCAGGACGCCGCCCTCGTCATAGCCGACATAGCCCGGCGGCGCCCCGATCAGGCGGGACACGGCGTGCTTCTCCATGAACTCGCTCATGTCGATGCGGACCATCGCATTGTCGTCGTCGAACAGGAACCCGGCCAGCGCCTTCGTCAATTCGGTCTTCCCGACGCCGGTGGGCCCGAGGAAGAGGAAGCTGCCGAGCGGACGATTCGGATCCTGAAGCCCGGCACGGGCGCGCCGCACCGCCTTCGACACCGCCTCGACCGCCTGGCTCTGGCCGATGACCCGCTTGCCCAGCGCGCCTTCCATGTTGAGCAGCTTTTCGCGCTCGCCTTCCATCATCCGGTCGACGGGCACGCCGGTCCAGCGGCTGACGACGCCGGCGATGTCGTCCTCCGTCACCACCTCGCGCAGCATCGCGTTTTCGGACTGCGCCTTGGCCTCTTCCAATTGCCGGTCGAGTTCGGGGATGCGGCCGTAGGACAGCTCGCCCGCCTTCGCGAGATCGCCGGCCCGCTGCGCCTGTTCCAGCTCGATCCGCGCGGCGTCAAGCTGCTCCTTGATGCGGCCCTCCGCGGCGATCTTGTCGCGCTCGTTCTGCCAGCGGGTGGTCAGTTCGCTCGACTGCTGCTCGAGATTGGCGAGTTCCTCGCGCAGTGCCTTGAGTCGGTCCTGCGACGCGGCATCGGTTTCGCGTTGGAGCGCCTGCTCCTCGATCTTGAGCTGGATGATGCGGCGGTCGAGGTTCTCAATCTCCTCGGGCTTGCTCTCCACCTCCATGCGGATGCGGCTCGCCGCCTCGTCCATGAGGTCGATCGCCTTGTCGGGGAGGAAACGATCTGCGATATAGCGGTTCGACAGCGTCGCCGCCGCCACCAGCGCATTGTCCGAAATGGTGACGCCGTGGTGCAGCTCGTATTTCTCCTTGAGCCCGCGCAGGATCGACACCGTGTCCTCCACCGTGGGTTCGTCGACGAAAACCGGCTGAAACCGGCGCTGGAGCGCGGCATCCTTCTCGACATATTTCTGATATTCGTCGAGCGTCGTCGCGCCGATGCAGTGCAGCTCACCGCGGGCCAGCGCGGGTTTCAGGAGGTTGCCCGCATCCATCGCCCCTTCCGACTTGCCCGCCCCGATGAGCGTGTGCATCTCGTCGATGAACAGGATGATGTGGCCCTCCGCGCCCTTCACCTCGTCGAGCACGGCTTTCAACCGCTCCTCGAACTCGCCGCGATATTTCGCACCCGCGATCAGGCTGCCCATGTCGAGCGACATCAGCGTGCGGTCCTTCAGGCTGTCGGGCACATCGCCATTCGCGATGCGCAGCGCGAGGCCTTCGGCAATGGCGGTCTTGCCGGTGCCGGGTTCGCCGATCAGGACGGGATTGTTCTTCGTCCGGCGGGCAAGGATCTGAACAGTGCGGCGGATTTCCTCATCCCGGCCGATCACGGGGTCGAGCTTGCCGGCACGCGCCGCCTCGGTCAGGTCGCGGGCGTATTTCTTCATTGCGTCGTAGCTTTCCTCGGCGCTCGCGCTGTCGGCGGTGCGGCCGCCGGTCGCCTCCTGGATTGCGGCCTCCAGCGCCTGCGCATCGACATTCGCGGATTTCAGCGCCTGCCCCGCCGCATTCGATTGCGACAATGCGAGCGCCTGCAACACGCGTTGCACCGGCACGAAGCTGTCGCCGGCCTTCTGGCTGAGCTGCTCCGCCTGATCGAGGACGCGAACCGCATCATTGTCCAGCCCCGGCGTCGCCTGCGCGCCGCTTCCCGACACGGCGGCGATTTTTGCCAACGCCGCATCGGCCTGCGCTTCGGCCTGCTTCGCATTGCCGCCGGCGCGCTGAATCAACTGCGCCGCCATGCCCTCGTTATCTTCGAGCAAGGCCTTCAAAATATGGGCGGGCGAGATCCGCTGATGATTGTTGCGGATCGCCACGGTCTGCGCCGCCTGCAGAAAGCCTTTGGCGCGATCGGTAAATTTTTCGAGATTCATCACACAATCCTTGTCGTTACGGACAGGAGATAGTGTTGCATTTATACAACACAAGGGCCTTGCCTGCGCGCGTTGAAGATTTTGTCGCGACCCGCCGATTTCAAGGGGCGGTATCTACCGCGAACGGACCGATCTTCGCCTTCGGGACGGCGTTCTAAGGCTGGCGTTTCCGGTTGAAACTGATACCGAATAGCGCGCTCGCGCCGTCTGGCGCCACGATCGATTGAGGGGGATTTATCCATGCGTATCATCACCGCCTGCCTTGCCGCCGTATCCTCGCTCGCGCTGTCGGCCTGTGCCGTGCAGAATGCGAGCGCGCCCGTCGCCGCAAATGCGCCCGCCCCGGCCATGGCCCCTTCGATGGCAGAGCCCGCCTCGCTCGACGCGCTGGTCGCCGAGGTCGATATTCCCTATGATCGCTTCACGCTCGACAACGGCCTGACCGTGCTGGTGCATGAGGATCGAAAGGCGCCGCTGGTGGCCGTTTCGGTCTGGTACGGCGTGGGATCGAAACATGAGCCCGAGGGCAAGACCGGTTTTGCCCATCTGTTCGAGCACCTGATGTTCAACGGGTCGGAAAACGCGCCGGGCGATTTCTTTCAACCGTTGCAGGATGCCGGCGCGACCGATTTCAACGGCACGACCTGGTTCGACCGCACCAACTATTTCGAGACCGTGCCGACCGGCGCGCTCGACCGTGCGCTGATGCTGGAAAGCGACCGCATGGGTTATCTGCTCGGCGCGGTGACGCAGGAAAAGCTCGATAACCAGATCGGCGTGGTTCAGAACGAAAAGCGGCAGGGCGACAATCAACCCTACGGCATGGTCGAATATCTGGAGCTTGAAACGCTCTATCCCGAAGCGCACCCCTATGCCCATTCTACGATCGGTTCGATGGAAGACCTGTCGTCCGCCACGCTCGACGATGTGAAGGACTGGTTCCGCGATCATTACGGGCCGAACAATGCGGTGCTGGTGCTGTCGGGCGATATCGACACCGCGACGGCGCGGGCGAAGGTGTCGAAATGGTTCGGCGCCATCCCCGCCGGCCCGGCCATCGCGCCGGTCGCCGCGCCGGTGCCGACGCTTCCCGCCGATGTCGAACGCACGCTCACCGACCAGGTCGCGACGACGCGCGTCTATCGCATCTGGGCGACGCCGGGGCTCGACAATCCGGATTACCTGCCGCTCAACGCCGCCGCGTCCGTGCTGGGGGGGCTGGCGAGTTCGCGGCTCGACAACACGCTGGTCCGGGATGAGGAGATTGCTGTCCGCGTCGTCGCCAGCAACAGCGCCTTTGCGCAGGGCGGGCAGTTCACCGTCTATGCCGACGTGAAGGACGGCGTCGATCCGCAGGTGGTCGCCGACGCGCTCGACCGCGAAATCGCCCGCATGATCGCGCAGGGCCCGACCGAGGATGAATTGCTGCGGGCGAAGACCGCCTATGCCGCGTCGCAGATCCGCGGCCTCGACAATCTCGGCGGGTTTGCGGGCAAGGCACCGACCTTGGCGCAGAGCCTCCTCTACCAAGGCTCGCCCGACGCCTATAAACAGGAGTTGCAGCGCGCCGCCGACTTGACCCCGGCGCAGGTTCGTACCGCGGCGCAAACATGGCTGTCCCGCCCCGTCTTCCGCCTCACGGTGGAGCCGGGCGAACGGAACGAGGAAGGCGCGACGCCCGGAAGCTACCGCACCGGTACCGACGGCGCACTGCGCGGCCCGGCCTTCTTCATGCAGCCGGGCAGCGACCCTGCCGCCGCCATGACCCGGGCAGAGGCGGACCGCTCGCAATTGCCGGAGATCGAGCAGCTCGCCGCACTCGATTTCCCGGAGATACAGCGTGCCACATTGTCGAACGGTATCGAGGTCTATTTCGCGCAGCGCGACGCGATCCCGACCGTGTCGATCCGGCTCGCCTTCGATGCGGGCTATGCCGCCGATCCGCGCGATGCGCTGGGCACGCAATCGCTGATGCTGTCGTTGATGGACGAGGGTACGCGCACGCTCGATTCAGAGCAGCTGGCCATTGCGAAGGAGCGGCTCGGCGCCGCGATCGGTTCGGGCGCGAGCCTCGACGAAACCTATTTTCAGCTCGACGCCCTGGCGCCCAATCTCCTGCCCTCGCTCGAACTGCTGTCGGACTATGTACGCAACCCCGCCTTCGCGCAGGACGATCTCGACCGGGTGCGTGCGCAGCAATTGAACCGGCTCGACAATGAGCTGACCTCGCCCGGCTCCATTGCGCAGCGGGCCTTGTTCCCGCTCCTTTACGGGCCGCACCATCCCTATGGCATCCCGCCGTCGGGCCTCGGCAATCGCGCCGCGGTGGAGGCGGTTTCGCAAAGCCAGATCGCGGGCTTCCACGACAAATGGCTGCGCCCCGATCTGGCGAAGATCTTCGTCGTCGGCGACAGTTCGCTCGGTGAAATCACCCGGCTGCTGGAGGCGAGTTTCGGCGATTGGCAGGCTCCGGCGACCCCTGCCCCGACGAAGGATTTCAACGTCGATGTCCCGGCACAGCAATCGCGCATCGTGTTGATCGACCGGCCCAATTCGCCGCAATCGATCGTGCTGGGCGCACGCGTGCTGGATCAGAAGGGCACCGACGATCTCGTGCCGCTGGGCAGCGCCAATTACGTGTTCGGCGGCAATTTCCTCTCTCGCATCAACATGAACCTGCGCGAGACGAAGGGCTGGTCCTATGGCGTGCGGAGCATCGTGTCGCGCCCGGTCGATCGCTCCTCCTTCATGATCTATGCCCCGGTGCAGGCGGACCGGACGGGCGATTCCATCGCGGAATTGCGCCGCGACCTCTCCGCCTTCACCGCCGACAAGGGCGTGAGCGCGTCCGAGCTCAGCGCCCTGGTCAACTCCAACATCCGCGAATTGCCCGGTTCGTTCGAAACGCAGGGCGACGTGCTGGGCGGCATCACGAGCATCGTGCGCAATGGGTGGAGCGACGATTATTACGAAACGCTGGCCGACCGGTATCGCGGCCTGACCGCGGCGCAGCTCGATGCCGAGGCCCGCTCCGCCTTTCGCGGGGATGATCTCGTCTTCGTGGTGGTCGGCGATGCGGACGTGGTGGAGCCGCAGCTGCAATCGCTCGGCCTCCCGGTGGAGGTCCGCACCCCTTCGGGCGAATAGGCCGGCACGCAGGCACAAGGAAAGGGCGCCGGAACTTGCTTCCGACGCCCTTTTTCGTGGTCTCGCGTTTTTGCGGTTCGCGGGGGTTTAGCCCAGCTTCTGCTTCAGGATGTCGTTGACGACCTGCGGATTGGCCTTGCCCTGCATCGCCTTCATCGTCTGTCCGACGAAGAAGCCGAAGAGCCGGTCCTTGCCGCCGCGATAGGCTTCGACCTTGTCCGGGTTGTCGGCCAGTACCGTGTCCACCGCCGCCTCGATCGCGCCGGTGTCGCTCTCCTGCTTCAGCCCCTCACGCTCGACGATTTCGCCGGCGCCGTCGCCGGTTTCCAGCATGATTTCGAGCACCTGCTTCGCAATGGAGCCGGAAATCGTGCCATCCCCGATCAGCGCGAGCAGTTCGCCACCCTTTTCCGGCGTGACCGGGCTGTCGGACAGATCCTTGCCCAGCTTGTTGAGTGCGCCAAACAATTCGCTCATCAACCAGTTCGACGCCTGCTTCGCCACGTCGGCTTGTGCCTTGCCCTGCTGCTCGGCCGCGGTGGTCAGCAGCTTTTCGAACCAGCGCGCGGTTTCGACCTCCGCCGTCAGCACCGCCGCATTATAGGGCGGCACGCCAAGCTCATTCTCGTACCGCAGACGCTTCGCATCGGGCAGTTCGGGCAGGCTGTCGCGGCACGCGGCAAGAAACGCATCGTCCAGTTCGAGCGGCAACAGGTCCGGATCGGGGAAGTAGCGATAATCGTGCGCGTCTTCCTTGCTCCGCATCGATCGCGTCGTGCCAGTGTCGGGATCGAACAGGCGGGTTTCCTGCACGACCTTGCCGCCATCCTCGATCAGCTCGACCTGCCGGTTGGCCTCGTATTCGATGGTCGCCATGACGAAGCGCACCGAATTGACGTTCTTCGTCTCGGTCCGCGTGCCGAATTCCTCGCCTGGGCGGCGCACCGACACGTTCACGTCGGCGCGCATGGAGCCTTCCTCCATATTGCCGTCGCACGAGCCGACATAGCGCAGGATCGTGCGCAGCTTGCGGACATAGGCGCCGGCCTCCGCGGGCGAGCGCATGTCAGGCTTCGAAACGATCTCCATCAGCGCGACGCCGCTCCGGTTGAGGTCGACATAGGACATCGTGGGATGCTGATCATGCATCAGCTTGCCGGCGTCCTGCTCGACATGGATGCGCTCCACCCCGATGCGCTTGGTGGTGTTTTCGGGGTCTTTTTCATCGAGCACGATGTCGAGATGCCCCTCACCCACCAACGGATGATAGAGCTGGCTGATCTGGTAGCCCTGCGGGAGATCGGCGTAGAAGTAATTCTTCCGGTCGAAACGCGACCATGCGTTGATCTGCGCATCGATGGCCATGCCCGTGCGCACCGCCTGCCGGATGCATTCGCGGTTCGGCACCGGCAACATGCCCGGCATCGCCGCATCGACGAGGCTGACCTGCGTGTTCGGCTCCGCGCCGAACGCCGTCGCCGCGCCCGAAAACAGCTTCGCCTTCGACGTCACCTGCGCATGAACCTCGAGGCCGATGACGACCTCCCACTCACCCGTGGCGCCGTGAATCGTATAGGTGCTCATGCTTTCCACCATGTGTCGGGCTTGGCCGTGAAACCGGCGCGCTGTTCGATGGCGAGCCCGGCGTTCAGCACGCCCTGCTCGTCAAACCCCTTGCCGATAATCTGTAGCCCGAGCGGCAGACCATCGCGGTTCAGCCCGGCCGGCACCGACATCGCCGGCAATCCCGCGAGCGAGGCAGGCACCGCGAACACGTCGTTGAGATACATGGAGAGCGGGTCCGAAACCTTGTCGCCGAGCGGAAATGCCGCCGAAGGGCACGTCGGCGCGAGGATCACGTCGCAGCTTTCCCAGGCCTTGGCGAAATCGTCGGCGATCAGCTGCCGCACCTTCTGCGCCTGCGTGTAATACGCATCGTAGAACCCGGCGCTCAACACATAGGTGCCGATCATGATGCGGCGCTTCACTTCCTTGCCGAAACCGGCGGCACGGGTCGCGGCATACATGTCCTGCAACCCCGCCCCGTCGGGAAGGTCGCGCAAACCGTAACGCACCCCGTCATAGCGCGCGAGGTTGGAGGACGCCTCCGCCGGCGCGATAATGTAATAGGCCGGCAGTGCATATTTCGTATGCGGAAGCGAGATATCGACGATGGTCGCGCCCGCATCCTTGAGCCATGCGATCCCGTCGTCCCAGCTTTTCGCAACGTCGGCATCCATGCCATCCATGCGGTATTCGCGGGGAATGCCGACGCGCTTGCCCGAAAGGTCGGGGTTTAGGCCTGCCTCCCATTCCGGCACCGGCGCGTCGAGGCTGGTCGAATCCTTGGGATCGAAACCGGCCATCGCCTCCAGCATGATGGCGCAATCGCGGGTGTCGCGCGCCATCGGCCCGGGCTGATCCAGGCTGGATGCGAACGCCACCACGCCCCAGCGCGAGCAGCGGCCATAGGTCGGCTTGATCCCCGTGATGCCGGTAAAGGCGGCAGGCTGCCGAATGGAGCCGCCGGTGTCGGTGCCGGTCGCCGCGGGGCACAGCCGCGCCGCGACCGCCGCGCTCGACCCGCCGGACGAACCGCCGGGGGCGAGCGGCGCGTCGCTGCCCTTCGCGCGCCACGGGTTGACGACATTGCCGAATGCGCTCGTCTCGTTCGACGAACCCATCGCGAACTGGTCGAGGTTGAGCTTGCCCAGCATGCCCGCGCCCGCATCCCACAGCTTTGCGGAAACGGTCGATTCGTATGGCGGCACGAACCCTTCGAGGATGTGGCTCGCCGCGGTCGTCGGCGTGCCGTCGGTCGCGAACAGATCCTTCATCCCGATGGGCACGCCGCCCATCTTGCCGATGTCCTGCCCCTTGGCCCGGCGCGCGTCGACATTGCGCGCCGCGTCGAGCGCGCTGTCCGGCGTGGTCACGATGAAGGCGTTGAGATCGGACGCGGCGGCGACGGCGGCGTTGAACGCCTCGGCCACCTCGACCGCGGTGAAATCGCCATTGGCGACGCCGTCGCGAATCTGCGCGACGCCCATTTCGGTATGTTCGGTCATTATTCGATCACCTTCGGCACGCCGAAAAACCCGTGTTCGGGGGCCGGCGCATTGGCGAGCACCTTGTCGCGCACGCCGCCGCCCGTCTTGGGATCGGCATTCACTTCATCCTCGCGCAGGCGCAGCGCATTGGGCACGACCGTCGCCATCGGCTCCACGCCGGTGACATCGACCTCGCCCAGCTGTTCGACCCAGCCGAGGATGTTGTTGAGTTCGGGGACCATGGCCTCGACCTCCGCATCGCTCATGGCGATGCGGGCGAGGCTGGCGATCTTGGTGACCGTTGCTTTATCGACTGACATGACACGCGCGTTAGCCAGACAGCCGCCGCTTGCCAAGCGGCTGTGTGGCCGGCGGCGTGTAAAAATTACTCCGCCGGGGCAGGCTGCTCCGGCAGAGGCGCGGGCAGCGGGGCCCCGCCGGGACCACCCGGGCCGCCAAGACCCATGGCACGAAGCTGCTCCTGCATCGCCTGAATCTCGGCCTGGCTACGGAATTCGAGCAGTTCGACGGTGAATTCGAGGTCGCTGTTGGGCGGGATCACGCCGCCGCCCGCGCCCTCTTCGCCATAGGCGAGATCGGAGGGGATAGTGACCACATAGCGCCCACCGGTCTGCATCCGGGTGAGCGCGTCGGCAAAGCCGGGCACCACGCCGCCGACCGGCATCGCGGCCTGCTCGCCGCTGTCGAAGACCGTACCGTCGGGCAGGCGCCCTTCGTAATTCACCAGCACGATATCGTCCATCGACGGGCTCGGCCCCTCGCCCGCGGCGAGCGTATCGACCGTCACGCCTTCGTAGCGGGAGGCCCACGCCACGCCGGCGGCGAGCAGGACGGCGATCGCGATCCCGATCCAGAGCTTGGTGAGGATGCCCTTGCCGATGGGCTGCAACGGTACGCGGGTGACTTCGGCCATGATCTTCCCCATTCTTGAACGACGGTCGGTTTGCGAAGGCCCCGCCATGGAGGGCAGCAAAAAGGGCGCCGGAAATATCTGGCGCCCTGATGGCTCATGCAGGCGGCGGCGACAAGAGGCTTTGTGCCCTGCCGCGTGCCCTCATGCAAAGGCTATGGCTTAACGCACGCCATCGCGTTCGGCACGCTTGCGCTCGAGCTTGCGGGCGCGGCGCACGGCGGCGGCCTTTTCGCGCGCACGCTTCTCGCTGGGCTTTTCGTAGTGGCGGCGCAATTTCATTTCGCGATACACGCCTTCCCGCTGAAGCTTCTTCTTCAACGCACGAAGGGCTTGGTCGACATTGTTATCGCGAACCATGATTTGCATATTCTGAAACTACCTCACATCTGTTGTCAGTTCGGCCAATGATGCCAACGCCGGTCGGACCGGTCCGCATGCACCTCGACTCGATGAAAAACGAATCACATTGCCAGAAGAGCCCGAATTCAACGAAAAACCGGCCATAGCTGGCGGCGCCGCTACCACCCGCAATGCGGAAAAGCAAGCGCCGGAACCTGTACCATATACCACGCAACGCCCCGTCGCGCAAACCGTCGCGCAAATCCGGGCCAGTACGAGCCGCAATCAACGGGAGCGCCGCTTTTTTCCGGCCTTTGCCGGCGCGCGGCGACACGCCCCTTTCGCATTCGCGCGGCAACGCGTAAGGCGCTCATGATAATGAACCAGACCACCATGAACCACCCATCGCCCCTTTTCGCATCGTTTCTCGTCGCCGCAGGTGGCGGGACCGGTGCCGTGCTGCGCTATCAGCTCGGCCGCGCGATCACCGGCCTCTTCCCCGCGTCGAGCGGGAGCTTCCCCTGGCCGACACTCGCCGCGAATGTCTTCGGCAGCCTCGCCATGGGGGCGTTGATCGGCTGGCTCGCCCGGCATGGCGGTGGGGGGAGCGAGGCCTGGCGCCTTCTGCTGGGCATAGGCCTGCTCGGCGGTTTCACCACGTTTTCCTCGTTCAGCCTCGAACTGGTCATGCTGTGGGAACGCGGCGCGGCGCTCGCGGCACTGAGCTATGCGCTGGTCTCGGTGATCGCCGGGGTCGCGGGATTGTTCATCGGGCTTTCGATCATGCGGGTGGCGGCATGAGCGCGCCTGAAAATCCTGGCGAAAAGAGCAGCGACAATGTCCGGCAATTCGTGGTCAGCCGCGACGATGCGGGCATCCGGCTCGACCGCTGGTTCAAGCGCAACCTGCCGCAGATCGGCTTTGCCACCATCTCGCGCTGGGCGCGGACCGGGCAGATCCGGGTCGATGGCGGGCGGGTCAAGCCTGACGACAGGCTCGAACCGGGACAGCAGATCCGCGTGCCACCCGGCGGCGAGACGACCACAGGGGCCCCGCGCGAGCGGCGCCCGCTGACGGAGGAGCAGCTGGAGCAGGCGGACGCAATGCTGCTCCACCGCGACCGCGCGGCCATCGTGCTGAACAAGCCGCCCGGCCTCGCGACGCAAGGCGGCACGGGCACGCATCAACATGTCGACGGCCTGCTCGACGCCTATGCGACGGGCGGGGCCAAGGCGCCGCGGCCCCGGCTCGTCCACCGGCTCGATAAGGATACGTCGGGCGTCCTGCTGATCGCCGCGACGCCCGGCAGTGCCGCGTTCTTTTCCAAGCGATTTTCGGGACGGTCGGCGAAGAAGATCTACTGGGCGCTGGTGGTCGGCGTGCCGAAGGTGCCGCACGGGGTGATCGACCTCGCACTTGCCAAGCAGCCCGGCACCGGCGGCGAGAAGATGATGCCGGACGAAGGCGGACAGCCGGCCAAGACCCGTTATCGCGTGGTCGAACGGGCCGGCAATCGCGCCGCCTGGGTGGAGCTGGAGCCGCTGACCGGCCGCACGCACCAGCTTCGCGTTCATCTCGCCGCGATCGGCCATCCCATCGTCGGCGACGGCAAATATGGCGCGCAGGAGGCATTCCTCACCGGATCGATCAGCCGCAAGATGCATCTTCACGCCCGGCGCCTGATCATCGACCATCCCGATGGCGTGGCGCTCGACGTGACGGCGCCGTTGCCCGAACATTTCGCGGCCAGCATGGAGCAGCTGGGCTTCGATCCCGCGCTCAGCGACGCCGAGCCGGAGACCGGCCCGCCCCCGCCGCCGCGCGAGATTCTCAAGCAGCAGGCCCGCCGCCACGCAAAGCAGGTGCGCAAGGACAAACGCGGCGAACGGCGCGAACGTGCCGGCGTGAAGAGCAGTTCGGGCGGCAAGCCGAAATCCCGCCCCGGCAAGACGGCCGGCCCGGCACGCCCCGGCCCAAAACGCAACGGCCCCGGCCCCCAGGGCCGCAAGCCGGGTGGAAAGCCGAAGAAGCCATGAACCGGGTGGCGATATTCGATTGCGACGGCACGCTCGTCGATGGACAGGCGAATGTCTGCGACGCGATGGAGGAAGCCTTTGCCGCCTCCGGGTTGCAGGCGCCCGACCGGCTTGCCATCCGCCGCGCCGTCGGGCTGTCCCTGCCGCAGGCCATGGCGCAGCTCGTTCCAGGAGGCGACGCGGTGCAGCATGAAATGCTGGCCGAACGGTATCGGCTCGCCTTTCGCACCCATCGCGAGCGGGGGCTGGTCAACGAACCGCTGTATGACGGGATGGCGATGTTGCTGCGCCATCTGCACGCGGCAGGCTGGACGCTGGCCGTTGCCACCGGCAAATCGGACCGCGGCCTTGCCCATTGCCTCGACCATCATGGCATCGCCGATCTGTTCGAAAGCCTGCAGACCGCCGACCGGCACCCATCGAAGCCGCATCCGTCCATGATCGAACGTATTCTGGACGATACGGGCGTCGATGCGGACCATGCGGTGATGATCGGTGATACCAGCTTCGACATGCTGATGGCCGATGCCGCCGGCGTTCGCGGCATCGGGGTCGCGTGGGGCTATCATGCGCCGGACGAATTGATGGCGGCCGGTGCCGATGCGGTGGCGAACGACATGGACGATCTTCAAAAACTGCTGGGCGCGGCGTGAGCGATCCTGCGGCGCGGCGGTTCTTCGTGATACAGGCGGTGCGGGTGGCAGGCGTCGTGGTGGCCGTGTGGGGCTTGTCGGCCAGCTATGGCCGGGCGCCCTGGCTGGGCGGCGCGCCTGCGTGGGTCGGCGCGGTGATGCTGGCGGCGGGAACGGCGGTGGCGCTGATCGGGCCGCGGCTGCTGGCGCGCAAATGGCGGAGCGGATCGTGAAGCGATTTTACAGCGATGTGCATGTCGATGCGCAGGACGGCGGCTGGCAGGTCCGGCTCGATATGCGGCCACTGAAAACCGCGGGCGGCGCGCCGCAGATCGTGCCGGCTCGCGATCTCGCCGAGGCGCTCGCCGATGAATGGCGCGCGCAGGAGGACGAGATCGACCCTGCGGGCTTTCCCTTGCGCGACATGGCGGATTACGCGATCGACCGCGTCGCACCCGACCGGCGGGCGACCATCGCCAAGCTGCTCAGCTATGCCGAAACCGACACGCTGTGCTATCGCGCGGACGAAGGCGATGCCTTGCGCACGCGGCAGGACGAGGCGTGGGAGCCGCTTCTGACCGAAGCGGAGCGGCGGTATGAGGTGCACTTCGAACGGATAGGCGGCATCGTCCACCGACGGCAGCCCGACGCGACCATGACCCGCCTGCGGGACGAGCTCGACGGGTTCGGGCCGTTCGTGCTGACCGGCCTGCTCAATCTTGCCGGGCTTGCCTGCTCGCTCACCGTGGCGATGGCGGCCCAGGCGGACGACGCCGATGCCGACGCGCTCTGGGCCATCGCCAATCTGGAAGAGGATTGGCAGGCGGTGCAGTGGGGCTGGGATTCAGAGGCGCTCGAAAACCGCAATCGCCGCCTTGCCGGCTTTGCACTGGCGCTGCGTTTCGCGCAATTGTCGCGCGGCGGCTAAGCGCGCGCTCCGGCGGTGCGCCGGATCCCCGCCCGCGGCGATAGGCCTATTGCGCGATCCAGTTTGCGATTTCCATCGCCACCGTATTGGCCGCCTGGTTCAAAGCAGGCGCAACCGCCGCGGCATCGGGCGCGATGCCGGGCACCGTGCTCGAAAACCGGCGTGAAACGACCTCGCGCCCTTCCTCGATCCGGATGGCGTCATAGGTGACGGTCACGCTGCTATCGCGGGCGTCATAGCCCATCTCGATCAGCCGGCCGTGGAGGCGGATGCGCGGCTCGGCGCCGGGCTCGATCCCCTCGAACACGAGCCGGCCGGTCTGTGCGCGCAATGTCTCGGCCAGGAGATGCTGCATCAGCCGCGTCGGCTTATCCACCAGGAACGCGTTTTCGAGATAGGCGATGCCCGTCTCGTCGATCCGCACCGGCACGCGTTTGGCATTCAGCCTGTCTTCGGTTTCCGCCTCCATCACGGCGATGGCCGTGCTGGCCGTGCCAGTGGTGCTGCTCGCGCCTGCCGGGGTAACCGCCTGCGACGTGAGGCCGATGAGCTGTTCGGGCGCATCGCCGCCGCCGATGCTGACGCAGGCCGGCAGGAGGCCGAACAGGGCCAGCGGGGCGGCGATACGGGTGATACGCATGGGAGGCATCCTCAATTGTCGGGTTCGTATGTGGGCAGTTTCTGCCCGCCGATCAGTCCGGTCGCCCCCTGATCGTCAAGCTTTTCGGTAATCGTGCGCAGCGAGCGTGTCGTCGTGCGCAATTCGCGGATCGCGGCCTCCGCCTCCGGCAGGGTGCCGGTGGTAATCTGGCGCGCGGCGGGACGAATATCGGCGAGCGTCGCCTCCAGCTCCTCCATCGCACCATTCGCGGTGCGCAGCGTCACGCGCAATTCGTCCGCGATCGATCCGCCTTCCTGATTGATGACCTTGTCGGTGGATGCGGCGACCTTTTCGAACTGCGCCAGCGTCATGTTCGCCTGGCGCAGCGTCGCCTGCAATTCGGCCATGGTCTGATCGATGCGCGGGCTCGTATCGGCGAGCGTGTCGGTCAGCCGCTCGGTATTCTGCAGAATGCCGGTCAGCGCCTGCTGATTATCGTCCGACAATGTCATCGTCAGCCGCTCGGTCAATGTCGAGAGCCGTTCGAGCAGAAGCGGCGCATTCGACAGGATCTCGCCAATCCCGCCGCGACGGGTCGGAATGACGGGCACGCCTTCGGGCCCGATCTCGGTAATGGGCGGGGCGCCGCGGACCGCGCCTTCCATCTGGATCGTGGACACGCCGGTAAAGCTACCCTGCATCGTGGCGGTGGTGCCCTGAAGAATGGGGACACTTTCGTCGATCTCGATCCGCACGCGCACGAATTCGGGATCCTTGTCCCAGAGGCGAATCTGCTTCACCTGCCCCACCGGCACGCCGGAATAGGCCACCTGCGATCCGCGGGCGAGGCCGCTGACCGACTGGCTGAAGAAGATGTCGTATTCCTGCTGCGCCCCTTCGTTCAACCGGGCGAGCCAGATGATGAACCCCGCCAGCAAGGCGAGCAGGATGAGCGTGACCGCCCCGACCCAGATATGATTTGCGCGCGTTTCCATCGCGATGTCCTATGCCTTGTCCATGGTCGGGTTGTCCACTTGCGCGTGTTCGTCGGCGAGGCCGCGCGCCTGCGTTTCCTCGCGCAGGTCGGTGGCCTGGGCGGCGCGTCCGCGCGGACCGTTGAAATATTCCTGAATCCACGGATGATTGGTTTCGAGCAGTTCGGGGATCGTGCCGACCGCCGTCACCTTCTTGTCCGCGAGCACCGCCACGCGGTCGCAAATGGCGTAAAGCGTGTCGAGATCGTGGGTGATGAGAAACACGGTCAGGCCCAGAGTATCGGTCAATTCCCGCGTCAACGTGTCGAACGCGGCCGCGCCGATCGGGTCCAGCCCGGCCGTCGGCTCGTCGAGGAACAGGAGTTCGGGATCGAGCGCGAGCGCACGGGCCAGGCCGGCGCGTTTCTTCATGCCGCCCGACAATTCGGAGGGAAACTTGCTCGTCGCTTCCTCGGGCAGGCCGGACAGCCGCACCTTGTAGCGGGCGATTTCATGGCGCAACTCCGGCGTCAGCTCGGGAAAGAACTGCCGGAGCGGCACCTCGACGTTCTCCGCCACCGTCAGCGTGGAGAAGAGCGCGCCGCCCTGGAACAATACGCCCCAGCGCGAGCGGATGTCGATGTCTGCGTCCTCCTCCGCCTCCGTGATGGAGCGGCCCAGCACCTCGATCGAGCCTTCGTCGGGCACCTGCAACCCGATGATCGAGCGCATCAGCACCGATTTGCCCGTGCCCGATCCGCCGACCACGCCGATGATCTCGCCGCGCCGGACGTTGAGGTCGAGATTGTCGTGAACCGTCTGCGAACCGAACTTGTTGACCAGCCCCTTCACCACGATGGGGTATTCGCCGGTGAACATCGGCGGGACGTATTCCGCCTCGTTCATGGCGCGCTTCATCAACTTTCTGGCGCGTGCGCTGCTCATCGCATCAATCCCAACCCAGATTGCTGAAGAATACGGCGAAGAATGCGTCGAGCACGATCACCATGAAGATGCCCTGCACCACCGCGATCGTCGTGCGCAGGCCGACATCCTCGGCATTGCCCTTCACCTGCATCCCCTGATAGCAGCCGGCGATGCCGATGATGAGGCCAAAGACCGGCGCCTTGATCAGGCTGATATAAAGGTCGGTGATCGGCACCACCTCGCGCACACGCAGGAGGAAGGTCCAGAACGGAATGTCGAGCGCGAAATTGGCGATGAACGCCCCGCCGATGATCGCCAGCACCGAGGAATAGAAGCCCAGCACCGGCATCAGGAACACCACTGCGAGGATGCGCGGCATCACCAGCCGCTCCATCGGCGAGACACCGATGGTCCGCATCGCGTCCACCTCCTCGGTCAGGCGCATCGTGCCGATCTGCGCGGCAAAGGCGCTCCCCGAGCGGCCCGCCACCATGATCGCGGTCATCAACACGCCGAGCTCGCGCAGCGACAGCCGCCCGGTCAGGTTGATGGTGTAGATTTCGGCGCCGAACTGCTGCAACTGCACCGCGCCCTGCTGCGCGATGACGATGCCGATGAGGAAGCTCATCAGTCCGACGATGGGCAATGCGGCGACGCCGACCACCTCGAACTGACGGACCATCGCGGTAAAGGGAAACCGGCGCGGATGGCGGATCAGCGTGAAAGACGAGGACACCACCGCGCCGAAGAAACCGACGACGCCCTTGATCCCGCTGCCGAAATTGTCGACCGCCTCGCCGACGGCGGCGGGCACGCGTTCGACCGGGCCGGGCCGCGGCGGCGCGATCGCCGCCTCGCTCTTGGCGTCCTGCACGGCGGAGATCAGCCGTTCGGCCTTTTCACTGACCCCGCGCAATTCGGCATCGAAATGCCCCGCGGCGCGCGACACGGTCCAGGCGCCGACGGTGTCGATCTCGGTAATGTCGGCAATGTCGATGACGTCGAGCGGTTCGTCGATTTCGCGGAGCCGATGATCGAGCGGCCCCACCGACGATACCGTCAGCGGCCCACTGATTTTCAACGTGCGGCCACCCTCCGCATCGATCGTATCGAAATCTGCCCATTCGCGCATGGCCATGCTCATGGGCGAAATCACGGCCCGCGACAAGCGTTTCGTAAAGGCGCCACGCAAGGTCGGTCCATTTCCGGATTTTCTTCACGCCGCATTTCGGCCCCGCCTGATCGGTCGCTGCGCGTGCCCGTGCCCCCCCCCCCCCATGCACCATGTGCGCCGCGCGTTGCGCTATACCCTTGCCCCCCTCGCCCGCCGCTGGCAAAGCGCGGGCCATGACGACGCACGAAACCGACACGCCCGCCCACACCGATCAGGCCGATGGCGGCGCCCTGCCCAAGACGTTCGACCCCGCCGGGATCGAGGCGCGATGGTACGCGCATTGGGAAGAAACCGGCCTGTTCCGGCCCGAGCGCCCGGATGCAGAGCCCTTCACCATCGTCAACCCGCCGCCCAATGTGACGGGATCGCTGCATATCGGCCACGCGCTCGACAATACGTTGCAGGACATCATGGTCCGCTACGAACGGCTGCGCGGCAAGGATGCGCTCTGGGTCGTGGGGACCGACCATGCCGGCATCGCGACGCAGATGCTGGTGGAGCGCAAGCTGGAGGCCGAGGGCGACAAGCGCACCAACCACTCGCGCGAGGATTTCATCGCGAAGGTATGGGAGTGGAAGGAAGAAAGCGGCGGCACCATCACCCGGCAATTGCGGCGGCTGGGCTGTTCCATGGACTGGAGCCGGGAGCAGTTCACGATGGACCCGCATTTTACGCAAGCGGTGCTCAAGGTGTTCGTCGACCTGCACGAACGCGGGCTGATCTACCGTGACAAGCGGCTGGTGAACTGGGATCCGAAGCTCAAGACCGCGATCTCCGACCTCGAGGTCGAGACGAAGGACGTCGCCGGCGGTTTCTGGCACTTCCGCTATCCGCTGGCCGATGGCGCGGTGCTTGCCGACGGGCGCGATTATATCGAGGTGGCGACGACCCGGCCCGAAACCATGCTCGCCGACATGGCCGTCGCGGTGCACCCCGATGACGACCGCTATGCCAGCGTGGTGGGCAAGGAGATCGTCCTGCCGATCACCGGGCGGCGCATTCCCATCGTCGCCGACGAACATGCCGACCCGGAACTCGGCAGCGGGGCTGTGAAGATCACGCCGGGCCACGATTTCAACGATTTCGAGGTCGGCAAGCGCGCCGGCTTCAAGCCCGTCGACATGCTCAACATGCTCGATGGCGAGGGCAATGTGGTGCAGACCGCCGACGGGCGCGTACCGGACGAATTCATCGGCCTGCACCGGTTCCGCCGCGATGGCACCGATGGCGCGCGCGAGGCGGTGGTGCAGCGGATGAAGGCCGACGGGTTCCTCCTCCCCCATGTCACGAAGGACGCCGACGGCAACGAGACCCAGCACGATGCCGAACCGCGCAACATCGCCACCCCCTATGGCGATCGTGGCGGCGTGGTGATCGAACCGTGGCTGACCGATCAATGGTATGTCGATGCCGCGACGCTGGCCAAACCCGCGATCGAGGCGGTGCGTTCGGGCGCGATCGAGATCGTCCCGAAGACATGGGAAAAGACCTATTTCAACTGGATGGAGAACATTCAGCCCTGGTGCGTCTCGCGCCAGCTGTGGTGGGGGCACCGCATTCCGGCGTGGTACGACGCGGACGGCACGCCCTATGTCGCCATGACCGAGGAAGAGGCGCAGACAAAGGCGGGCGCAGGCGTCGCGCTGACCCGCGACAATGACGTGCTCGACACCTGGTTCTCCTCCGCGCTGTGGCCGTTCGCGACGCTGGGCTGGCCGGAAAAGACGGATCTTCTCGCCAAGCATTACCCGAATGACCTGCTGATCTCCGGCTTCGACATCTTGTTCTTCTGGGACGCGCGCATGGCGATGCAGGGGATCGAATTCATGGGCGAAGCCCCGTGGAAACGGCTTTATCTCCATGGCCTCGTCCGCGCCGCGGATGGCGCGAAAATGTCGAAGTCGAAGGGCAATGTCGTCGATCCGCTCGGCCTGATCGAGCAGTATGGCGCCGATGCGCTGCGCTTTTTCATGGCGGCGATGGAGAGCCAGGGCCGCGACGTGAAGATGGATGAAAAGCGCGTCGAGGGCTATCGCAATTTCGCGACGAAGCTTTGGAATGCAACGCGTTTCTGCCAGGCGAACGGCATTGGCGCATCGCAAAGCGTCGCTGCGCCGCCTGCGACCAGTGCGGTCAATCGCTGGATCGTGGGTGCGGTCATCGCGGCGCAGGGCGAGCTGGACCGGGCGCTGGGCGATCTGCGCTTCGATGCGGCGGCCAATGCGATCTACCATTTCGTGTGGGACGATTTCTGCGACTGGTATGTGGAGCTGATCAAGCCTGCGCCGGGCGCGGAGATGAATGCCGAAACGCGCGCCGTCGCGGGATGGGTGCTCGACCAGATTTTCGTGATGCTGCACCCGTTCATGCCCTTCATCACCGAGGAATTGTGGCATGCGCAGGGGGAGCGCCCCTACGAATTGATCGTGGCGCAATGGCCCCGGCCCGATGCCGCCGTCGATGCCAACGCGAAGGCCGAGGTCGAATGGCTGATCGCTCTTGTCGGCAATCTGCGCGCGGCGAAGAACGAGCTGGGCATCGCGCCGGGCGCCCGGCTCGACGCCTATCTTGCCGAGCCGTCCGCCGCCGGTCGCCGCGCGATCGAGCGTAACGCCGCCGCGATCGAACGGGTCGCGCGGCTGTCGTCGGTGCAGTTCGCGCCCGCCCCCGATGGCCCCGCAATGCAGGTCGGCGCAGGCGAGGATGTGTTCGTCATCCCCCTCGAAGGGGTGATCGACATTGCGGCGGAACGTGCGCGCCTCGAAAAGGCGAAGGCCGCCGCGCAGAAGGAAGCCGACAGCCTCGCCAAGCGGCTCGACAATCCGAAATTCGTGGAAAAGGCAAAGCCCGAAGCGGTCGAAAAGGCCCGCGCCGATCACGCGCATCACATGGCGGAGGCGGAGCGGCTCGACGCGGCGCTGGCGCGGCTTGGATAAGGCCGGGCGCGCATGATGACACGCATATGCTGACCCTCGCGACCGTCACGCCGGGCGAACCCGAAATCTTCGCCTCGTTACAGGGCGAAGGCCCGTCGATGGGGCGGCCCAGCGTATTCGTGCGCGTGTCGCGGTGCAATCTCGCCTGCGTATGGTGCGACACGGCCTATACCTGGCATTTTACCGGGGACGAACGCCCGCATCGCGGGGGCGAGACATTTGCGCGGACCGCCAATCAGCTCGCCCTGCCGGAGGCGGAGGTCGCGCGCCGCGTGTTGCGCGCCGGCGCGGACCGGCTGGTGCTGACCGGCGGCGAGCCCTTGCTGCAGGGGGCGGCGCTGGCGCGGATGGTGGGCCTTGTGAAAGAAACGCGGCCCGATTTCCACGTCGAGGTCGAAACGAACGGCACCGTCGCCGCGCCCGCCGCGCTCGACCCGCTGATCGACCAATATAACGTCAGCCCGAAACTCGCGCATAGCGGCAATCCCGCCAGCCTTGCGCTCCTGCCCGACCGGATCGCGGCCTATGCCGCCGACGCGCGGGCCTTCTTCAAATTCGTGGTCGCGGACGAGGACGATGCCCGCACGGTGCTGAGCCTGCGCGACGCATTCGGCATGGCGGCCGACCGGCTTTTCCTGATGCCGGAGGGGACGGAGAGCGCGACATTGCGCGAACGGATGCAATGGCTGGCACCGTTCTGTCAGCAGCACGGCCTCCGCCTGTCGGACAGGCTGCACATTCACCTCTACGGCGATACGCGCGGGACCTGAGCGCGGGCGCGTCCTATCGCGGTCCCTATCGCGATTGCGCGCGCCAGCGTCCCACGATGCGCTCCACAGCCTCGCTTTCGCCGCCGGTCTCGTTCCACAATGCGGCAAAGCTGGGATCGTCGGACGCGGGGCGCTTTTCCTCCTCCAGATCGTCGAAGGTCACGCGCATCGGGATCGCCGTGCCCTCGCCGCACACGATGCATTCCCGGTTGCGCAGCGCCGGAATCGCGGCGAGGAAGCCGCGCGCACCCTCCGGCATGGCGGCCTTCACGAAATCCTGGTCCCGCTCGTTATTGAGCCGCATCGACAGGATGGTCCCGCATTGCGAAAGCACCCCTTCGGCAAGATCCGACGGACGCTGCGTAATGAGGCCGAGCGAGATGCCGTATTTGCGCCCTTCCTTCGCAATGCGCGACAGGATGCGCCCGACCGACGAACCGTCCGCATTGCGTTCGTTCGGCACGTATCGGTGCGCCTCCTCGCATACCAGGAGGATCGGACGTGTCTTTTCATCGCGGCCCCAGATGGCGAAATCGAACACCAGCCGCGACAACACCGCCACCACCGTGCTGGTGATTTCGGACGGCACGCCCGATACGTCGATGATCGAAATGGGCTTGCCCTCGCCCGGCATGCGGAAAATGCGTTGCAGGAACCCGGCCATCGTATCGGCCACCAGCATGCCGGAAAACATGAACTGATACCGCGGATCGGTCTTGATCTCGTCGATCTTGCTTTTCACCCGCATGAAGGGGGCGGTGTTGGTCGCCTTGTCGAGCTTGCCCATTTCGGCGGTGATCGCGCCGGTCAGGTCGGACAGGAGGTAGGGGATCGGCGCGTCCACGGTCAGCTTGCCGATCTGTTCGGCGAGCCTGTTCTTCGACCGGGCATGCAGCAGGCATTTGGCGAGGATGTCCATGTCCGCCTGCCGGTCGGGGCCTTCGTTGGTGATGAAAACCTCGCAATGTTCCTCGAAATTCATGAGCCAGTACGGCATGCGCAGGTTCGTCACGTCGAGGATTTCGCCATTGCCCGCAAAGGCCGCGGAATATTCGCCGTGCGGGTCGATCATCACGACATGCCCCTCCGGCGCCATCTGGCAAATGCGGTGGAGGATGAGCGCCGCACTCGTCGATTTGCCCGTGCCGGTGGAGCCGAGTAGCGCGAAATGCTTGCCCAGCATCGCGTCGACATAGAGGCCCGCGCGGATATTGCGGGTGGGAAACACCTTGCCGATCTGGATATTGGGGCGCCCGTCACTGGCGTAAATCTGCTCCAGATCGGAATTGGTCGCGGGGTATACCTCTGCACCGGGGACGGGATACTGGCTGATGCCGCGGCGGAAACCGCGGATCCGGTTGGTGACCCTTTCGTGCTGCCCCTCCCCCAGAAAGTCGATCTCGGCGATGATCCGCCCGGTCGCGAGGTCCTGTTTCTGTGTGCGGACATTGGCCAGAAGCCAGTTCGACCCGGCCCGCACCTTGATCTGGCTCCCGACAAGGCCGGCAAGCTGCACCGTCGGGTCCTCGTCGCAGGCGCAGGCCTTCAACGCCTCCGGATCGAGCACGGCGCGCGACGAATCGCCGGCGATGTCGCACACCATGCCGATCGGCCGGGACGCGGCGCCGGATGGCGTCACGGCGGCATCCGGCGAGGCCGCGGCGGAATCGGCGACGAATTGCGAGACCATGTCGTTCATTGGGCGATACCATTCTCGATAGACTGAAACATTCGTCCACGAGTGCTATCGCCGCAGGGTTAACGCCCTCTAAACACCGCGCCGGATCGCGGCGCGTCAGGCCATCGCGAACAGGCGCCCGGCGCCCCACCCCATCAGCACCGACAACACCATGGCCGTCAGACCGTAGAGAAACGCCTGCCGGATGGAGAACAGCTCGATCCCGCGTTCGAAGCCGCGCTTGACCACGGTGACTTCGCTCGTGGCGGACGCGACCACGCGGCCATCGGCAATGGCGAAGGTTTCGGCCGTATATTCGCCGGTGATCACGCTCGACGGGAGGGGGATGCGCGCCTGATACAGGACATCCCCGCTGATGGTGACGCCATCGTCGTCCTGCCGGTAAAGGCCGGAGGCGACGCGCTTTTCCACCAAACCGGCGGCAAAGCGCACCTGCTCGTCCGGGTCGATCGTGCCGATAGGCGACAATTGCAGCCAGCGCAGCCCAAGCTCGTAAATCGCGGCGGTCCGCTCATCGACGATCCGGTCGACAGGCCGCGACGAGGCCAGCGCATAGAACGACGGGGCTGAGCGCAGATTGGTGCTGTCGGCATTGATCCACATGCCGAGGCGCTTCTGCTTTTCGCGCAGGGTGATCGATTGCAGCGGACCTTTGAGGACGACGACGATATCATATTGCCGGTCCGGGTCGGGCCGCGTCCCGTCGGGTTCGAGAATCGCCCCGTAAAGGAGCAGGTCCGCCCCGGTGAAGCCCTGCCGCACGACGATTTCATGCTGCGATATTTCCGGCACCAAAATCGGGTCGCGCGCACCGGTCGCACCCACGAGGATGCACAAGCCGGCAAGGATGCGCCAAAACCGCCTCACAACGGTTCCACCGTGTAGATTTCGGACGGCCGGAACGTCAGCCCCACCGCCATGCCGAGCGCCACGGCAAGCACCAGCGCCGCCAGCACCAGCCGCAGGATTTCAGGCCGCGCGTTCGACGCAAAGCGCGCCCCCACCTGCGCCCCCGTCACCGAACCGAGCAGCAGCAGCGCGGCCAGCACGATATCGACCGCCCGCGTGGTGAGCGCGTGCATCATCGTCGTCGCCATCGTCACGAACAGAATCTGAAACAGCGAGGTGCCGACAACGACCTGCGCGCTCATCCCCAGAACGTAGAGCATCGCGGGCACGAGCAGAAATCCGCCGCCGATCCCCATCAGCATGGTGAGCACGCCCACCCCCATGCCAAGCAGGAGCGGCGCCAGCGGGGAGATATAAAGACCCGAGCGATAGAACCGCCAGCGCAGCGGCAATGTCGCGACGAGTGGATGGTGCCGCCGTTTCGTCGCCGGTTTGGCAAAGCGGGAAAGATGGCGCGAAAACACCTGCGGCACCGATTCGCGTGCCATCACGATGCCAATGCTGCCCAGCACGACGACATAGAGGATGTTGATCACGACATCGATCTGACCCAACGCGGAAAGCAGGTTGAACAGCACCGCGCCGATGCCGGTGCCGATGACGCCGCCGGCCACCATCACGCCGCCAATCTGGAAATCGATGCCGCCGCGCCGCGCATGGGCAAAGGCGCCCGATACGCTGGCCCCGGTGACCTGGCTCGCGGCGGAGGCGGCGGCCACGGTCGGCGGCACGCCGTAGAAGATCAGCAGCGGCGTGGTCAAAAACCCGCCGCCCACGCCGAACACACCCGAAAGCAGCCCAGTCAGACCGCCCAGAAGGACGATGACCAGACCGTTTACCGAAAGATTCGCAATCGGGAGATAGACATCCATCGCCGGCCGCCGGAATTGCCGCCAACGAATGGGCGGCTATGGCGGCTTATGCACAAATGCTGCGCCTGTGTCTGCACCCGGCGGGACTGTTTTTGCGGATTATTTCGCTGTTATAGCGCAATCGCGGCGATCAGAACCCTGCCGAAAGCGTGAGCACGGGACCGGAGCCCGGCTCCGCATCGCCCGCCACCCTTTGCCGCCAATCGACCGCGATGCGGGCAAAGCCCGGCCCCACAGGCACGAACGCGGCGACAGTGGGACCGACATCGACGCGCGCGGCCCCGCTCTGCGCACCCGCCCTCGCGCCCGCGCCGGCGCGGACCGCCGTCCGCCCCGCCCGCATGATTTCCCGCGAGAGCCGGATCTGACCATCGGCAAAGGCGGTGGCATCGCGCCCACCGACATAGCCCGCCTGCACATAGCTCTCCGCCTCGATATTGAGGGGGAGCGATACGAGCGGCGGGCCGGCGACCGCGACGATGGCGGGCCGCACCTGCGTCTCGGTGGCAAAGCGCCCAATGCGCGCCTCCGCCAGGATTTCGACCGGGACGCGCGACAAAGGCCGCACCCCGAAGCCGAGGGCGAGCTCATCCTGCCGCGGGCCGTCGATGGCGCTCGTGATGCGGGCGTGGGCGCGCGGATCATGCCTACCCGGCGAACCAAGGCGATACCGCACGATCGCCCCGGCCTGGCTCCCGCCATAGGATGACGCACCGATCCCCGCCGCCGCGGCCCCGCTCTCCCGCAACAGCAACCATCCATCCGCGGACCAGCGTGATGGCCCCTTCGCGGCGCCCCGTATCGCCGACGCCCCCGAAAACCCCGGGGCAGCTTCGCGTTCGCGCGGGACGGGCACCGCGTCGGATGCGGCGCGCGCGGCGGCGGACGGCGAAGTTCCCGCGGCCATTCCCCCGCCCGCCGCACGCCCCGTGGCAGCGCCGCGCGCGGACGGCGGGATTGGGCGCCGGTGCGGGGCAACGTCTGCGAACCGGGTCGGGGCACCTGTCCGCGACCCGGTCGCCGCCAGCGGGCCTCCGCCCCGGCGCAAGGCCATGCGCCCGTCGCCTTGCCCTGCCGCGTCGAAGAAGCCTTGTCTGTCACCCAATGCCGGCGTTTCGAGCGCCGGTCCGCGTCGTTGCGCAGTCATGGGCGGGCCTGCATCCGCCCCCTCCGACGCCACCGGAAGCGGGAGCGGCGGGAGCAGCAGGTCGCGCCCCGGCCCGGTCACGCGGAATGCCATCCACGCTCCCGCAATCGCGACCAGCGCGACCAGCGGCGCCCCCCGCTTCACGTCGCATGCTCGGCAGGATGGAAATCATGCTCGGTCTTTTCCCAGCGTGTCGGCTCGCCGCGCAGCGAGCGCGCATATCGCACGAGGGCGAGCCGCGCCGCGATGATTGCGATGATATTCGCAACCGGGATGCGCACCACCGCGGCGAGCCCCTCTTCCCAACCATATTCGCGCGTCACCGTCGCCGCCCGCACCAATGCGCGCCATGCAAAGGCGGCGGTCGTGATGACCAGCATCCAGTCGACCACGAGCGGCAATTCGCGCACCCGGTACCAGCCCAGCCATTGCGCCACCGCCAGAGCACCCGTCAGGACGAAGGCGACATAGGCTGCAGCCAGCACGATCGCGACGAGCGGCCCGCGCCGGTCGCGCATCCGCATCCACAATTCGAACGGATGCGAGGCCCAGCCCAGCGTGTCCCACCCGTCAAAAGCGATGCCCTGCAACCAGCGCGCCTTTTGCCGCACCGCAGCGTCCAACCGGTGCGGAAACGGCGAACGCGTCGCGATGAGCGTGCCATCGGCGGCTCGCACCCGGACAAAGCGCCCGCCCTTCCCCGCGCGATCCTGCGGCGGACCGGCGCGCGACGGTCGAGAGCGCGCCGCACGGCCGATCTTCATGCCAAGCTCGTAATCCTCGGTCAGCGCGTCGGGGGTGAACGGCGCATCGCGGTCGTCGCGCTCCATCGTGCGGGCGAGCGCCTCGCGCGAAAAGGCACAGCCCACCCCCGCCGCCGGAATTCCCGCGCCCAGCCGGTCCCGCACGACCATTTCGCGCAGATGCGCCTCGGTAAACTCGTCGGTGTAATGGCCCGCGATCCACGTGCTGCGCGATTGCGGTTCGGGCCGCACGGGCAATTGCACGAAATCGGCATCGTGGAGTGCCTCGTCCACCAGCGTCAGCGCGTCGGGATGGACCATGTCCTCCGCATCCTGAAGCAGGATGGCGCGATACTGGCGGGCGGACGCGATTTCGTCGCGCACCATCGCGTGCCAGATCGCGTTGAGGCAATCGCCCTTCGTCGTAGGTCCGTCATGCCCGACGACGACCGGACGCACGCGCCGGTCGGCCCGCGCCACCACCGCAATGGCACGCGCGGTCGCCGCATCGTTGGGATAGCATCCGACATAGATGCGCAGGTCGCGATGGGGCCAGGTGCGCAGGCAATGCGACAACATCGTGCCGATGACCCGCGCTTCGTGCCAGGCCGGGACATAAAGCGCGATCGGCCCGGAAAGCTCGGCCGGAAGCGCAGCGTCGAGCACGCGGGTGCGGCCCTTTCCGGCAAGGTGCAGGCCCGCCCAGACCCCGTCCATCAGCAATTCGTCAAGCGCGCCGACACAGAACCAGAAACCGGCAAACAGTAACAATTCCAGCCGGATCGCGTCGACCCCGGCAAAGAATGCAGGCACCCACCCCGTTTCTGCGACCCACATCCCTTATCCCCCCCGCGCCCCAGAGGCGCTCGGTGCAACTTTGCTTACAAAGCCGCCCGGTGTCTTGCAAGGCCCGCCAATTTCGGGAAAAGGGGGCGGCATGAACGCTTTCTTCGCATCCACAGCATCGAGCCCGGTCGTTTTCGGCCCTTGCCGCCTCACCCGCGCAAGACAGGGTGCACGCCCATGGTGATCGCCACGAAAGAAGTTCTTAACCGCACGCTCAAGCGGTTTTTCGACAGCGAGGCGTCCTCGGGCATCCTGCTCATCGTGGTCGCGATCCTGGCGATGCTGGTGGCCAATTCGCCGCTCGCCCACGGCTATCACGACCTGTTCCACGGCAAGCTCGCTTGGACGCCGATTCCCAAGCTCGACACGCTGCACATGTGGATCAACGATGCGTTGATGGTGATCTTCTTCTTCGTCGTCGGGCTGGAGATCAAGCGCGAGGTGGCCAATGGCGCGCTCTCCAATCCGGAGGCGCGGCGCCTGCCGGTGATCGCCGCCTTCGCCGGGATGGCCGCGCCCGCCGCCGTGTTCCTGCTCGTGATCAGAAGCGCGGGCGAAACCGGGCTGACCAATGGCTGGGCCATTCCGGCCGCGACCGACATCGCCTTTGCCATGGGGGTCATGGGCCTGCTTGGCAACCGGGTGCCGTCCTCGCTGCGCCTGTTCCTGCTCACCGTGGCGATCGTGGACGACATCGGCGCGGTCGCGATCATCGCGCTGTTCTATACCGCGAATATCAAGCTTTTGTGGATCATCCTGTCGATGGTCGTGCTGGGCGTGATGATCGCGTGCAACCGGTTCCGGATCGACCGGTCCTGGGCCTATGCCCTGCTGGCGATCGTGCTTTGGTTCTGCGTGCTGAATTCCGGCGTGCATGCGACCATTGCCGGCGTCCTTGCCGCGTTCACGATCCCCATGCGCCTCGACGCGAAGGGGGACAGCCCGTTGCTGCGCTTCGAACATGCGCTGCTGCCGTGGAATGCGTTTCTCGTGGTGCCGCTTTTCGGGTTTGCCAATGCGGGGGTGGAGCTTGCCGGCGTCGGGCTGGCGGGGGCGTTGGCGCCCTTGCCGCTGGGCATTGCGGCGGGTCTCGTCATCGGGAAGCAGGTCGGGATTTTCAGCGCCGTCACCATCGCGGACAAGCTCGGCCTGGCAAAACGTCCCAAAGGCGCGTCGATCATGCAATTGTGGGGAACCGCCGTGCTGTGCGGGATCGGCTTCACGATGAGCCTGTTCATCGCCGCGCTTGCCTTCCCGCGCTATCCCATATTGGTGGAGGAAGCGAAGATCGGCGTTCTGTCGGGCTCGCTCATCTCCGCCCTTCTGGGGTTTGCGCTGCTGCGCTTTGCCCCCGGTCCGCGCGGCGATACGGAGGAAGAGCAGGAGACGCAGACCGCCTGAGCGGGTTTGCGCGATCTGCGAGAAAAAAGGGGCGCCGGTGTCGATCCGGCGCCCCTTTTCACATGCGTAATCTATGCGAGATCACCAGCTTCCGGTGTTTTCCATGCTCGCCCATGGCTCCTGCGGCGGCAGATGCCCGTCCTGCAACAGCTCCACCGAAATGCCGTCGGGCGTGCGCACGAAGGCCATGTGTCCGTCGCGCGGGGGACGGTTGATGGTGTGCCCCGCGGCAGCCAGCCTGGCGCAGGTGTCATAGATATTCTCGACCTGATAGGCGAGATGACCGAAATTGCGCCCGCCGGCATAGACCTCGGGCGCGCTGCCATCCTCCGCCGGCCAGTTCCAGGTCAGCTCGACCTCGGCAATGCCCTCTTCACCCGGCGCGGCGAGGAAGACGAGCGTGAAGCGGCCGCCTTGCGATTCCTGCCGCCGCACTTCGTGCACGCCGATCAGTTCGAAAAAGGCAAGCGTCGCGTCGATGTCGGTGACGCGGATCATCGTGTGGAGAAATTTGGTCATGAAGCCCCTCGTTCGGACGCGGTGATGGCAGCGCCCGCTCCGGTTGAGCAGGCGATGCCGCAGCCGCCCCCTTCGCATTTGCCGCGGCGCAGCGCGAGGGTTTTTCCGGATCGGGAGGGGTGGCGACGACCGGTTCGGGACGGCCCACTTCTGCGGACCGCCCCGAAATCCGGATGACGCGATCAGAAGCCGGCCGAAACGCCGAACACGATCTGACTGTCGGCGATGGAACCGCCGTTCTTGGTGTTCTGGAAATTCGGCAGCAGATAGGCCGATTCCGCACGGCTGATGTCGGTGTCGACATAGGCGACGCTGAGCGTGAGCGGACCCAGCGCGTAGCCTGCACCCAGCGACCAGTCGAGATAGGTGCCGGTCGGCGCGATGCTGGTGCCGTTGGGGCCGAGGCCGGGGTTACCGTCCGAATAGCCGAGATGCGCGCTGAGCGAGATCGGCGAGTTGGGAATGCCGGTCGACAGGTCGCCCCAGATGTAGAGATTGTCTTCCTTCTGCCCGTTGCTGAACGGCGTGGCGGCCACATTGGCCAGCGCTTCCTGCTTGGGCGCGTAGGCGACACCGACGAGCACGTCCGCCGGGCCGAGACCGTAGCCGACCTTTACATAAGGTTCGGCGAAATCGGTCGTGTCCGAGCCGCCCGGATACATGTACCAGGTCAGGCCGACATCGACCGACGCGTTCTGAAGCTCGAACACGTAGCCGCCGTAGAGGTCGAGTTCCATGTTGGAGCCGCCAAACGTGCCCCAGCCCGCGAGGTTCGACGCCCAGGTCCCCGCATAGAGCCCCGATTCGTGCGAAACGGAGATACCGCCTTGAAGCGCCATTTCCTCATCGGTCTGCGAAACGCCGCGGAACCGGTAATCGGAAACCAGCGCGACATCGGCGGAAACCTCGAACGGTCCGGGAGGGGCGACATCCTGTGCATGGGCGGTGCCGGCCATCATGGTCCCGACAACGAGAGCGGCGCCCAGGGCGCGGCGGGTGAAAGCGGTCATAGCGATTTAATCCCTTTTATTATCCAAGACCCTCTTCCTCCTGGATGCTTGCGCCATGGCCTCTTTTCGTTGCGGGCTGATGTGCACTTGCGCAACAAAACTGCAGAATAATGCCGCATTGCACAAGCGTTAACTCGCTCTTCATCACCGACCAATCATAAGGTGTGTGGTTTTTGCAACGCGGCATCGGCGCTACCCTCGCGGATCGGCTTGGACCGGACGGGCTTTTGCCGTAGCGAACCGGCTTTCGCGCAACAGACAGAGAGACATGTTTCGAAAACTGGGCAATCTTATGGGACGATCGCGCGATGATGCATCCGCTCCCTCCGTTCCCGCGGGGCAGCGAGTCTATGCGATCGGCGACATTCACGGCCGGCTGGACCTGTTCGACGCGCTGATCGCGAAGATCCGCGCCGACGATGCCACCCGCCCCGCCGCGGAAACGACGATCGTCCTGCTCGGCGACCTGATCGACCGCGGTCCCGACAGCGCCGGCGTGGTCGAACGCGCCCGCGAACTGTCGCAGGCCGGCGACATGCGCGCGATCATCGGCAATCACGAGGAAATGTTCCTTCGCGCGCTGGGGGATCCCGATGCGCTGCGCCATTTCCTGAAAGTCGGGGGCAAGGAAACGATCCTGTCCTATCCGGTCCCGAACGAGGCGTATCGCGATGCGACGCTGGACGAATTGTGCGCTCTGCTGGCGCAATACGTGCCCGACGAACATCTGGCCTATCTGCGCGCGATGGAAACGCATGTCGTGATCGGCGATTACCTGTTCGTGCATGCCGGTATCAAACCGGGCGTGGATATTGCCGAGCAGAGCGCGCGCGACCTGCGCTGGATCCGGGAGCCGTTCCTGTCGCATCCGGGGCCGCACAGCCATTGCATCGTGCACGGCCACACCATCCGCGAGGAGGTGGAAATCCTGCCTTCGCCGAAACGTCCGCACCGGATCGGGATCGACACCGGCGCCTATTCCTCCGGACGGTTGACGGCGATCGGGCTGGAGGCGCGCGAGCGGTGGTTCATCGAGGCTGCGCTGCCGTAAAACACCGTGCGCGTGCCAAAATGATGCCGGGGGGCCTGTAAGCCGGGTTCTGTATCGCGCGCCCGTTTCCGCCGTGCCCTTGCAGGCGGCGGCGGACGCGGCGCACGATGGCAGCCATTCCTCTAGACGCCATGTCGCCACGGCGTTCCAGCAACCAACCCGGGCGATCACGGTCCGAAACGGACCTGCCTGTGGCACGAAGCCTTCGGCGCGCCGCCCCTATTCGGTCTTGCTCCGGATGGGGTTTACCATGCCGCGAACCGTTGCCGGCCGCGCGGTGCGCTCTTGCCGCACCCTTTCACCCTTGCCTGTGTCCGCATGCGGACCATCGGCGGTCTGCTCTCTGTGGCACTGTCCCTGAGCTTCGGCGCGGTGCGCAATGCACCATCGCCTCGCCCGGCGGGCGTTACCCGCCATCCTCGTTTCGTGGAGCCCGGACTTTCCTCGGCGCACCAACGGTTTCCCGTGATGCGACGCGGCTGCCCGGCCCCCCGGCACGCCCCTATCTAGCGTTTCCGCGGTCGCGGTCCAGCAATAATGCGAAAAGCAGCGCGCGCACCTGCCCGTCGATGACGCCGTCGATCCGTTCGGGGCGAAAGCGCCGCTGAAACGCGCGGACGGCGGCGGGGCCATCGGTAATGTCGTAACCGAACCGTTCGAGCGCCAGATAGAACGCCCCGTCATTGTCGAACGGATCGCCCAGCTTTACCGCAGGCCGCGGCAGCGCCAGCCGCAATTTCGCCAGCCGCTCCCAATCGAACAGCTCGCCGGGGTCTTCCTTGCGCTCCGGCGCCACATCGGAATGGCCGACGATATTGGCGCGCGGCACGTCATGACGCTCGATAATGCCGGACAACAGCAGGATCAGCGCCTGCATCTGTTCCTCGGTAAACGGGACGTAGCCGTGGGTATGCCCCGGATTGTCGAGCTCGATCCCGATGCTGGCCGAATTGACGTCGGTATGCCCGCGCCAGTACGATTTTCCCGCATGCCATGCCCGCTTCGTTTCGGGGACGAGCCGGATGACCTCCCCCGCGCGCGTGATGCAGTAATGCGCGCTCACCGCCGCGTCGGGGTTGCACATCTTGTCGATGGCATTCTCGACATCGGGCATGTCGGTGTAATGGATGACCACCATGCTCACCGGCAGGGTGCGTTCGTTGAAATTGGGGGACAGCATCTCGCGATGCACGATCTCGCCGGGACGCGGACCGCGCGGGAGCGGCCCCGTTTCGCGCGGGCGGTCAGTCATGGGGGATGACCGCACCCAGGATCAGCGAGCCTTCGCTTATCGCATGCTGCACCGCGCCGCCGCTGTCGGCTGCGACCAGCCGGACAAGCTCGGCCGCGGCGGTATGCGCCGACAGATCCTGTGCCGCGACCTTCCCGTCGAGCGCATGGCCCAGCTCCGCGTCGAACACGACCCGCTGCCCTTCGGCGCGCAGGGCGATTTCATGCGCCCCGGCCGTTTCCTCCGCCGCGACGGAGAGGGTGCCGCCGCGGGGCATGGCCTCGATCCCCATCATGGCGAGATTGAGCAGCACCTTGGCCGCCGGTTTGGGCAAGGTCGGCACGGCCACGGCCCAATCCACCTTCACGTCGCGCGCCTCGCCCGCCAGCGTCTCGACCAGTTCCTGAAGGTCGCGGCTCGGCAATTGCGAATCGAAACCGCCCGCAACCCCGAAGGCGAGCCGGAAAAAGCGCAGCTTTGCCGACGCGCGCCGGGCGCCTTGCGACAAGAGCGTCACGCATTGCTCCCGCATGCCCGGATCGCTCTCATCCTCGAGCAGTTCGACGCCATTGATCATGCCGCCCACCGGCGAAAGCAGATCATGGCAAAGGCGGGAACACAGCAGGCTGGCCAGATGGGTGCAGTCTGCGGTCAAGTCACGGTCGGCCATGGGCGGGAACCTTGTCGGAGCGAATGGGTGGCGGGCAATGCGCGGCAACGCATCCTTGCCGGCACGAAAACGGAAGGGCCGTGCCATAGCGGCACAACGGGCAACAGGAAAGGCCCGCCAGCCGTTCGTCCGCAAAACGCAGCCGGCGGCCCCCGGGCTACTCCACCGCGCCGACCCGCATTTCGGATTTCAGCCGCGACGCGTCGGCAAGATTGGCGAGATCCTTCGCCGTCCCCTCCCCGTAAAGCGGCAGCAGGCGGCGGTTCAGCGTGAGGACGAGCGTGCCATCCTCGATCGAGAGGTCCGACGCGACAAGCGATCCGATCGACGCCCCGCCGAGCCGTTGACACAGCCGCACGGCCAGACCCCAGATGCGCCCCTCGCGCAATTGCTTCTCGCTCGCCATCGCGGCGACGTCATCGGGCACCGGTTCGGCGCGAATGGCAGCCAGCAATGCGGAGGCCAGCATCGCGCGTTCGGACGGCAGGATCGCCATCCACCGCTTGCGCAGCGCCCAGTCGAGCACGTGCTGCCGGCGCAGGTTGGGCTCGATGTCCCGGCTCGCCAGGGTAAGCAATATCGCGGCAAGATGCAGGCTCTCCCCGGCATAGCCGCCATCCTTGCGCACGGCCGCGCTCCACCCCGCGATCATCGTCGCCAGCCGCGGCGACCCGCCCCTCTCCGCGGTAAAGGCGGCCACATCGGTGACGAGCGGATCGCCGCTGCGCGTTTCGGGGCCCAGCCTGCGGAACAACAGCCCTTCGCGAAGACCCCATGCGCAGATGCGGATCGTATCCGGCTTCAATTCGCGGCACAGCACCGCCAGCAATGCCGCCGTGTCGGGAAGGGTTTCCCGCCGCGAGGACGATATGCGGCCAAAATCGTTCAGCGCCTTGACGCTGCTATCCGCCAGCATCCGGGCGAGCGAAAGCGCCTCGTCCGCATCGATGATATAGCCATGCGCATCTTCGAGCGGGCTTTGCGCGCGGATCATCGCATATTGGCCGAACGCACGGAACGATCCCCCCACGAGGTACAGCGTCTGCCCCTTGATCCTGGAAAGTTCGGCCTCTTTCAGCATTTTGGCGACCTTCGCGCCAAATTTCGCATCGCCTTTCTCGCGAAGGGGCGGCAGGCGCAGCGTACCGAGCGGCAGGCTGATTCCCGCCTGCGGCGCCGCGCCATCGACGGGCACGAGTTCGAGACTGCCCCCGCCCAGATCGGCGACCATGCCGGTCGCGCCGGGAAATGCGCCCAGCACCCCCTGCGCCGAGGCCTCGGCCTCTTCCTCCCCGCTCAACAGGCGGGGCGCAAAGCCCAGACCACGCACCGCGTTCAGGAATTCCGGCCCGTTCTCCGCGTCGCGCACGGCGGCGGTCGCGACGACCTCCACGTCGGCGACCTCCATCTCCTCGACCAGAAGCGCAAAACGGGCGAGCGCGGCCAGCGCCTGCTCGGCCGCGGCGTCGGCGATGCGCCCGGTCGTGGCAAGATCGCGGCCGAGACGCGCGGTCACCTTTTCATTGTGCAGCGGGCGCGGCACGCGCAGCGGCCCGTCATAGATGACAAGGCGCACGGTGTTCGAGCCGATGTCGACGATGGCCCGGCGCGGGCCGTTGCGGCTCCACCCCGAACGCAGGCTGCTCCTGCGCGTCATCGCGCGGTGTCCGTGGTTCGGGATTGGCCCGGCCCGGCCCGTGTTGCGGCACTTGTCATGGCTGTATCCCCTTGCGCAGGGACAGACGCGGCACGTCCTCGCCTGCGCCCAAAGCGTCGCCCCTTCCGGAAAGCGACGGATTTATCATGAAATAGCGGTGGAGGTTGAACGGGCGTGCGCCTTCCTCGACACGTTCGTACCGCCCGTCCGGCAACAATCGCCAGCTGCGTTCGGTATCGAGAAGATTGGCCAGCATCACCTGTTCCAGAACCTGATCATGCACGGTCCGGTTCCGCAAGGGGACGAGCACCTCGACCCGGCGGTCGAGATTGCGGCTCATCCCGTCGGCCGACGAGATGAACACCCGCGCCCGGCCATTGGGCAGCGTCGCGCCATTGCCGAAGACATAGATGCGGCTGTGTTCCAGAAACCGGCCGATGACCGATTTGACCGTGATGTTCTCCGACAATCCCGGCACGTCGGGCCGCAGGCAACAGATGCCCCGCACAACGAGGGCGATCCGCACGCCCGCCTTGCTCGCGGCATAAAACCGCACGATGAGGTCGGGATCGGTCAGCGAATTCATCTTGCACCAGATGACCGCCGGGCGCCCCTTGCGCGCATTGGCGATTTCGTGGTCGATGCATTCATACAGCCGTTCGCGCAGGCCCGTCGGCGAGAAATGGAGCAGTTCGGTCCGGCGCGGCTCGACATAGCCGGTGATGAAATTGAACAGCTTCGCCGCGTCGCGCCCGGCCTTGGGATCGGCGGTGAAAAAGCTCAGGTCGGTGTAGATCTTCGCCGTGGCGGGGTGGTAATTCCCGGTCCCGAAATGGCAATAGGTGCGGTAACCCTCGCCCTCGCGCCGGACGACCATCGACACCTTGGCATGGGTTTTCCAGTCGACGAAGCCATAGATCACCTGCACCCCTGCGCGTTCCAGCTCGTTCGCCCAGAGCAGGTTCTGCTCCTCGTCGAAACGCGCCTTCAACTCGACCACGGCGGTCACGGTCTTGCCCGCCTCCGCCGCCGCGATCAGTGCGCTGATCACCGGGGACTGGTTGCCGGCGCGGTAGAGCGTTTGTTTGATCGCGACGACATCGGGGTCGCGCGCGGCCTGACGCAGGAAATCGATCACCACCTCGAAACTTTCGTAGGGATGGTGGATGATGATGTCCTTTTCCCGGATCGCGGCAAAGCAATCGCCATCGTGTTCGAGCACGCGTTCGGGATAGCGCGGGCTATACGCCTCGAACTTCAGATCGGGCCGGTCCTCGCCCACGATATCGGACAGCTGGTCGATACCGATGAGGCCGTCGGTCTTCTTCACGATCGCATTGTCGAGCCCGAGCTGCTCGCGCAGCAGCGTCTCGGCCTCGGGATCGAAATCCTCCTCGATTTCCAGCTGGATCACGTCGCCGCGGCGGCGCCGTTGTATGGCGGTACGGAAATGGCGCACGAGGTCCTCGGCATCTTCCTCGATCTCGAGATCGCTGTCGCGCAGCACGCGGAACAGGCCGTTGCCCTCCACCCGAAAGCCCGGAAACATCAGCGCGGCATGGCGACACAGCATCTGCTCGATGCTGATATAGCGTGCATCGTCGCCCGGCACGCGGATGAACCGCGGCACCGATTGCGGGATCAGCACCATCTCGATCACCGGCATGCCATCGGAAATCCGCGTCAGCTTGAATAAGAGACCCATGCCGCGATTGGTCACGAAGGGGAACGGGTGGGCGGGGTCGATCGCCTGCGGGGTGATGACGGGCTGAATATGTTCGATGAAGAAGGTCTTGAGCCAGCGGGCGATGTCCGGCTTGCACCGTTCGCGCGCGATCACCTCGATGCCCGCTGCGGCCAGCTCGCCTTGAAGATCGTGCCAGATCGCCTGTTGATCGGTGTTGAGGATGTCGACCTGTTCGTGAATCGCGCGCAATTGCTGCGACGGGGTCAGGCCGTCGATCGAGGGTTCCTCGATCCCGCGCCGCGCCTGCCCGGCGAGCCCGGCCACGCGCACCATGATGAATTCGTCGAGATTGCTGCCCGAAATGGACAGGAAGCGCAGCCGTTCGAGCAGCGGATAATCGTGATTGCACGCCTCGTCGAGAACGCGGCGATTGAAAGCCAGCCAGCTCAGCTCACGGTTGAAGAAAAGGGGTTGGGGATCCGAGCTCATCGCACATTACGCACTATCATGCGCGCTGCATGCGGCCAACGTATGACAGAATTATGAAGCCTTGCAGACCTGCCCCTGCGAAAGCCGGGCGCGAGCGCTTCAGGCCGATTGTCCGGCACGCCTTTCCTGCCGTATTCCGGCGCGCATCGGGACGAGCGCATTCTCGAACTGATCCGTCGCCGCGTCCCAGGTAAAGCGGCGGGCATGGCGCACACACGCCGCCCGGTCCCGGCCAAGCGCCGCCGCGATGGCCGCGTCGAGGTCGCCGCCCATTGCCGCGACCGTGTCGCACAACACGTCGCGCGGCCCCGCCACGTCGAAGGCCGCAACCGGGACGCCGCAGGCCAGCGCCTCGATCATGACGAGCCCGAACGTATCGGTGAGGCTGGGAAACACGAAGCAATCCGCCGCGCGATAGGCCGCGGCAAGCGCCTCGCCCCGCAGCATGCCGAGGAAATGCACATCGGGATAGCGGCTTTGCAACAAAGGCCGCGCAGGCCCGTCCCCGACAATGAACTTCGTGCCGGGATGCGCGCTTCGCAGGAACGCCTCCAGGTTCTTTTCCACCGCGACGCGCCCGGTATAGAGCAGGCGCGGGCCGGGCGCCGCCATCATGACCGGATCGCGCGGCCCGTCCGGCCCGAACTGTTCGAGGTCCACCCCCCGTCCCCACCGGACGACGGGCCCGATGCCCCGCCGCGTCAGATCGCGCGACAGGCTTTGCGTTGCGGCCATCGTCGCATGCGACGGCGCGTGAAACCGGCGGACAAAGCCCCAGAATACGGAGGGCGGCATACCCGTGCGCTGCGCCAGGTAATCGGGAAATTGCGTGTGATACGCGGTGGTAAAGGCAAACCCCCGCCGCATCGCCCACCGCCGCGCCGCATGGCCGAGCGGCCCTTCGGTCGAAAGATGCAGCATGTCCGGCGCGAAATCCGCGATCCGCGCGCCCACGCTGCGCTCCCCCGCGATGGCCAGCCGGATCTCGGGATAGGACGGGCACGGGACCGACCGGAACGCGTCCGGCCCGATCACCGTCACCGCGTGGCCGCGCCGGCGAAGATGGTCGCATGTCGTCTGAAGGCTGCGCACCACGCCGTTGACCTGCGGGTGCCAGGCATCGGAAACCATGCAGATCCGCATCACGCCGCCGCCATGTCGGACGCATCCCGCGCGGCGATCTCGCTCGGCCAGTGGAGGATTTCCATCCGCCCGTCGAAATGCTCGACCAGTGCGGTGCAGCTTTCGACCCAGTCGCCATCGTTGTAATAGGCGATGCCGTCGAAATCGCGGTGTTCGGCGGTGTGGATGTGGCCGCATACCACGCCGTCGACGTTGCGCTTGCGCGCGGCGGTGGCGACCGTCTCCTCGAACCGGGAGATGAAGGCGACGGCATCCTTCACGCGGTGTTTCGCATGGGCGGACAGCGACCAGTACGGCAGGTCGAACATCCGCCGCACCGCGTTCACCGCGATATTCGCGCGCAGCAGCAAGGTGTAGGCCGCGTCGCCGGCAAAGGCGAGCCAGCGCTGCCCCATCACCACCGCATCGAACTCGTCGCCATGAATGACGAGCAGCCGGCGACCGTCGGCGGTGGTGTGCACCGCGCTGCGCCGGATTTCGACGCCACCGAAGTCCAGCCCCGAAAACTGGCGGAACATCTCGTCATGATTGCCGGGGATGTACACGACCTTCGTGCCGCGCTTGGCCCGCTTCATCACGCGGCGCACGATCGCATTGTGCCCCTCGGGCCAGTAGAATTTTTTCTTCATGCGCCACCCGTCGATGATGTCCCCGACGAGATAGAGATGGTCGCTGTCGCAATGGTCGAGGAAATCGATCAGCAGCCGGTGATTGCACCCGCGCGTGCCCAGGTGCACGTCGGAGATCCAGATCGAGCGGTAGCGCCGCCGGGGCGTCCCCGACGGGCCGAAACGCTTGTCCTGCTTCGACAGAGCCTTCATCGCGGTGCCGTCCGCGGTGCCGTCCGCCCGGCCGCGCGCCGTGCCTGCTCCGATTTTCGCAATGAGCGCCATGTGTCCCCCGCATCCCTTTTCCGCCGACGGACAGGAGGATGGCGGGACCGCATGACCGTTTCGGGGCAGTATGACCCGCAGGTTGCGCATCACCTTGCCGTGACCCGCATACCCTTGGAAACACACGCTAGTTTTCTTCGCGGAAGCCGTCCGGCCCGTCGCGCCAGCAGCGCACGCGCCCCTCCCCCGCGATGGCCCAGAGCCGCCCGTCGCCCGATGCCATGGCCCGGTCCGTGGCCGACGGCATCGCCGGGCCGGCGGGGTGCGAATGGTAATAGCCGAGGACCTGCGGCCCACCGTCCCGCGCGGCGCGATACGCATCGATCAAGGCCTTCGGATCGATCTCGAAATGGCGGGCGGGGTCGGGCGCGACATTGCGGGCGGGGCGCGCCGTGTCGATCCGCCCATCATGGCCGAGCAGCAGGCCGCAACACTCGTGCGGGTGCGCCTTTTCCGCCGCGTTCAACACCGTGGCCGCGACCGCTCTTGGCAAGCATGGTTCCATCACCCATCTTCCATAGCATGGGGGGCGAAAATCTCATTACCGGCGTGATCGGCGGCGCGGCTGGCGGCGCGCGTCTGGACAAGGCGCTGGCCGAGGCGACCGAATTGTCGCGGGAGCGGGTGAAGGCGCTCATCGCCGAAGGCTGCGTGACGGTGGATGGGCAAGTGGCGTCCTCCGCATCGGCGAAGGTCGGCGACGGGGCATCGTTCACCATCGCCGTACCGCGCGCCATTCCGGCCGAGGCCGAGGCGCAGGCGATCCCGCTTTCCATCGCCTTTGAAGACGACCATCTGATCGTGGTGGACAAGCCGGCGGGCATGGTCGTGCATCCCGCCGCAGGGAATGCGGACGGCACGCTGGTCAATGCGCTGCTGCATCATTGCACGGGGCAATTGTCGGGCATTGGCGGGGTGGCGCGGCCCGGCATCGTCCATCGCATCGACAAGGATACCTCCGGGCTGCTCGTGGCGGCAAAATCGGATGTCGCGCACGAAGGGCTGGCCCGCCAATTCGCCGATCATTCCATCGAACGGGCCTATCGCGCCGTCGTGAAGGGGCGCCCGATGCCGCCGTCGGGGACGGTGCGCGGCATGATCGGGCGCAGTTCGAGCGACCGCAAGAAAATGGCCGTCCTGCCCGACGATACGGGGCGGGGGAAACACGCGGTCACGCATTATCGCACGGAACGCACGCTGGACCGCGCGGCGCTTATCGAATGCAGGCTCGAAACCGGGCGTACGCACCAGATCCGCGTTCACATGTCGTCCATAGGTCACATGCTAATCGGAGATCCAGTCTATGGGCGTTCCGATTCGCGGCTTCGGCCGATCCTTCACAGGATTTCCTTTCACCGTCAGGCACTCCATGCCGCGGTGCTGGGATTTATCCACCCCGTCACACACGACGAGGTGCGCTGCACAAGCGACCTGCCGCGCGACATGGTGGAACTTATCGAAGAACTTGGTGGTTGATATTAAGAAATTCAACGGGCCAAACGACGGAAATTCGCCTATAACCATCTTGTGGCCGTCGACATGCAAGGTGCCCAGAAGGGGCCTGCGACCGGGGGCTGACGAATAGAAAGGTTTGAAGGAAAGTGGCAATTACGAAATCACCCAGCGTCCCGGCCCTTGGCGGCGAGCAGAGCCTCAACCGCTATTTGTCGGAGATCAAGAAATTCCCCGTGCTGAAGCCGGAGCAGGAATACATGCTCGCGGTTCGCTACAAGGAGCATGAGGACAGGGAGGCCGCGGCACAGCTCGTCACCTCGCACCTCCGGCTCGTGGCGAAGATCGCGATGGGCTATCGCGGTTACGGCCTGCCGGTGTCGGACCTCATTTCCGAAGGCAATGTCGGCCTGATGCAGGGCGTCAAAAAATTCGAGCCCGATCGCGGGTTCCGCCTCGCGACCTATGCGATGTGGTGGATCAAGGCGTCGATCCAGGAATATATCCTGCGTTCGTGGAGCCTTGTCAAAATGGGCACCACCGCGGCGCAGAAGAAGCTGTTCTTCAACCTTCGCCGGATGAAGAAGAATCTCGAGGCGTTCGAGGATACCGACCTGCATCCCGACGACGTGAAGACCATCGCCAACGATCTCGGCGTGCCGGAGCAGGAGGTGGTCAATATGAACCGCCGCATGCTGATGGGCGGTGACAGCTCGCTCAACGTTTCCATGCGCGGCGACGAGGAAGGCGCGAGCCAGTGGCAGGACTGGCTCACCGACGACCGCCCGCTTCAGGATGAAACCGTCGCCGATGCCGAGGAAAAATCGGTCCGCCACGAAATGCTGGTCGACGCGATGGACGTGCTGAACGATCGGGAGAAGCACATCCTGACCGAGCGGCGCCTGACCGAAAATCCGCAGACGCTCGAGGAACTGTCGCAGGTTTACGACGTCAGCCGCGAACGCATCCGCCAGATCGAGGTCCGCGCCTTTGAAAAGGTGCAGAAAGCGATGCAGCGGATCGCCGGCGAAAGGCTCGTCCCCGCCGCGGCCTGACCCTACACACACAGAAAAGGCCCGTGCAGCGATGCGCGGGCCTTTTTGCTTGGGCCTCTGCGTTACAAAAGCGGCCGCTCCCCCTGGCGCAGGGTCAGCACCTCCACCCCGTCCGCCGTCACCGCGACGGTATGTTCGAACTGCGCCGAAAGCTTGCCGTCGCCCGTCACCACAGTCCACCCGTCGTCCAGCGTGGCGACTTTCCGCGTGCCCTGATTGACCATCGGCTCGATGGTGAAGGTCATGCCCTCCACCAGCCGCTGCCCCGTGCCGCGCCGACCGAAGGCGAGCACCTGCGGTTCCTCGTGCATTTCGCGCCCGATCCCGTGCCCGCAATATTCGCGCACGATGGAGCAGCCGTTCCGTTTCGCATGGCGTTCGATCGCATGGCCGACATCGCCGAGCCGCGCGCCTGGCCGCACCTGCGCAATGCCCTGCCACATCGCCTCCTGCGCGATGCGGACAATCCGCCGCGCGGCGGGCGCGACTTCGCCAACCATGTAGGTCTTGCTCGAATCCGCGATGAAGCCGTTCTTCTCCAGCGTGATGTCGAGATTGATGATGTCGCCTTCCTTCACGAATTCGGTCGCGCTCGGCACGCCGTGGCACACGACGTCATTTATCGAGCAGTTGAGGACATAGGCAAAGCCATATTGCCCCTTGCTCGCCGGGCGCGACGCCAGATCGCCTGTGATGAAACGCTCGACCAGATCGTTGATCTCCATCGTGGAGCGACCGGCGAGATCCACGCGATCCAGCATTTCGAAGACCGAGGCCAGCAGCCGCCCCGATATGCGCATCAGGGCGACTTCCTCCGGCGTCTTCACCATTTCAGGCGGCGAGGTCCGGAATGTCGATATCCGCGGCGGCAAGCTGCGACCGGACGATCTCATTGAACGACAGCGCGGGATTGGCCTCCGCCAGCATGCCGATCTTCATCCAGTATTCCGCCTGCGCATTGATGGAGCGGCACATGACGGTGCTCGCCCGGCGGGCATCCTCATGCAGATCCTCGGCAATTTTCACGATGCCCATGATGTCAGTCCTCTGTCAATACGGTTCGTATGTGTTTCATATATGGTTCGTATATGGTTCGTATATGGTTCGTATATGGTTCGTATAGCCAAGGCCGGCGATTGGCAAGATTCGCGCGGCATCCTGCCCATTGCGGGCGACCGGGATTGCCCGATGCGGGGCGCGCGGATAGCGTGGCGCGCATGGCACGATCCTCCTCCAACATTTTCGCCCGCCTGTTCGGCTTCCTCTTCCGCCTTGCGCTGCTCTTCGTGGTGCTTTCGCTGGTATGGGTGGGGGCCTATGCGCTTGTGCCCGTTCCGGTGACGGCCACGATGCTGATGGATGACAACGGCATTACCAAGGACTGGACCCCGCTGTCCGAGATCGACCGCAACATGGTTCGCGCGGTCATCGGGGCGGAGGATGGCAAGTTCTGCTCCCACGACGGGTTCGATGCCGAAGCGATCGCCAATGCCATGGCCCGCAACGCGCAGGGCGGGCGTATCCGCGGCGGCTCCACGATCAGCCAGCAGACGGCGAAAAACGCCTTCCTGTGGCAGGACGGCGGCTATTTCCGCAAAGGCCTGGAGGCGTGGTTCACGTTTCTGATCGAGACGATCTGGGGCAAGCGCCGGATCATGGAAGTTTATCTCAATATCGCGGAAACGGGCATCGGAACCTATGGGGTCGAGGCGGGCGCGATCCGCTATTTCAACCACGGCGCCGACCGGCTCTCGGCGGACGAGGCCGCGCGCATGGCCGCCGCCCTGCCCCTGCCGAAGGAACGTTCGGTGGTGAACCCGTCGGGCTTCACCCGCCGTTATGGCAATACCATCCGCGCCCGCATCGGGCAGGTGGAGCGCGACGGCCTCGACGCCTGCGTTTACAACTGACGCCCCACCGGCGAACGGCGCGCACGAAAAAGCGCGGGAGGATCGCTCCTCCCGCGCTTCTTTCATCTGTGCTGTCGCGGCTTAGTAGCCGATGATCAGCGAGAGGCTGGCCGCGCGCGGCGCACCGATCTGGGCAAAGCCGAAACCGCTGAGCGAGCCGCCGAAGAAGCCGACGTAATATTCGTCGAACAGGTTCGTCACGTTCAGCTGTACCGCCACATCGCCGCCCGTGGGGAATTCGGCGATGTTCAGACGCGCGTCGAGATCGACGATCGTGTAGGCCGGGACTTCATCCTCGTTCGTGTCGTTGATGAAGCGGGGCCCGGTCCGCTTGCCCTGCACGCCCAGTTCGAGCGGGCCGAGAGCAACCTGACCACGCGCACCGAAGCTGTACTCCGGCGTGCCCGATTCGCGGTTGCCCGCGGTCGGGATGATGCCGTTGTTGGGACCGAGCACGTTGTCTTGAATTTCGGAGTCGTTGTACGAACCGAAGACGTAGATCAGCGTGTTGGTGGTCGGACGATAGGCGATGGAACCGTCCACGCCATACTTGTCGACCTCGCCCAGGTTGCGGAATATGGTCGCGCCGTCGCCACCTCGCGCCTCCGGATCGAACGCGGATGCGAGACGATTATTATACTTCGTGTACCAACCCGCGATCTGCGCCTGGATACGACCACGCTGGAACCGCAGCCCCGCGTCGAAGCTGTCCGTGGTTTCGGGAACCGGCGCCCGCGCATCCACAACGAACAGAGAATCGTAGAGTGGATCGGTACCCGGGACCGAAAGACCCTTGGCATAGTTAGCGAAAACCGAAGCCGCATCAGTGAGCGAGAAGGTCAGGCCGACATTCGGCAGCAACTTGTCATATTTGTACGTACGCGAAAGCGGCGCAACATAGGAAGGGTTAGCTGCTTCGTATGCTGACAAATCCTGACCGGCTGGTAGGCAGTCGACGTCGCCCCCTTCATTAATCGTATAACAGTTCTGGTTCAATTCACGCTCGAAGAACGGAACGCGAAGGCCAAGAACAGTAGTGAGCCGATCATCGATAAAACGACCGCGATACTCACCCGATATTTGATTCAATATCGCGTAAGACAGTCGATCGCGCTTATTGATCTGATTGCCGTTCACGTCGTTAAGAGCATTATCGATTGCGAAAACATCGCTCGGCTCGCCGTTGTTCAGCATATTTGTAATCTGGCCGGTCTGGCGATGCCGAGCGTGGTCAAGGGTATAAGCCAGTCGAACGCGGTGGGCAGGCGCCAGGTCATAAATAACATTGGCGATAACACCATAGCGATTGGTCACGGTCTGGCTGGGCGCGTTGCCTGCGATGCCATCGAGCAGATCCCCATCGCCATTGAGATCGCGACCCAGATAATAACTTTGGTCAAACGAGCCAGTTAATGGAGTGCTGGTGTTGGCGGGAGTAAAAAAGCCTTCGTTCAAAACAGCGTTACCGCCGCCATTGGCTTTAACATATTGATAGCTAGGATCAAAAGTGAACGTCAGGCCATCAGAAAGAGAGAAGCGCGACGAGCCACGAATATTGCCTGTGTCGGACGGATTATAGCGGCGATAAAACGGTGCACCGCAACCATTCCTTCGGTCATAAACATCGGCGACGGCATTTTGGCCACCCTGCCCCAACACCTGCCCGTCAGGAACGCTGCAGGGAAACGGCGCATCGCTTGGCTTTGACCAGATATTGAACCGGTCTTCCTTGGAGTACGTACCGTCATAAAACCGGAGCAGGTCGCCTAACCGTTCCGAACCGGCGAAATTGTTGCGGTTCTGGTTCCAGTGGCCCGCGACCGAGATGAAGTCGCCGTTGTTGCCGATATCCTGGAAGATACGGCCGTTGAACTGCGTCTTCTCGACTTCGCTATACGGGTTGTAGGGCACGCCATAGGAGGTGAAGCTGCCCGAAACGAACGCCCGCAGGCCGCCGCCGGTGATGTCGCCGGTGTCGACCATCGCGAACCCGCGCATGTAGAGCGAATTCTGGAAATCGTTCATGGCGAACACATCGCCCACCGACATGGTGGTGGTGATGCCGGGCTCCATGCCGGGGATGCGCGTGCGGATGTTGACGGTGCCGCCGGTGGCCGATGCGGTCGGGCTGTCGACGTCGGTGACGCCCAGGTTCACGTTCACCTCTTCCAGCACTTCGGGGTCGACCTGCTGATTGGTGTAGAGCGCGTAATTGCCCGAATCGTTCAGCGGCAGACCGTCCAGCGTCTGCGAAACGCGATCGGCGCCAAAGCCGCGAATGGTGAAGCCACCGCCCGACGAACCCCAGGGATCGTTGTTCTGAAAGCTGACGCCCGGAACCAGGTTGATGATGTCATTGACCGTCTGGCCGGGGCGCTGACGACGGATAATTTCCTGGTTGAGGACCTGCTTCGCCTTGGGCGTGTCGGGAATTTCGACACCGCCGACGCTGCGGTCGCGGGCGCCGGTGACGACGATGACGTCTTCTTCGCTGAAGTCGATCGAGCCGGTCGACTGGGCATGTGCGGAAAGCGGCAACATGATCGCCACGACGGCGCTGCTGCCAAGGAGGAAGTTCTTCATTGCAGATGTCCCCTGATACGGTGGTGACTACGAATCCCGTTAAAGCGGAAAAAACGGGGCGATCCCGATGCGGCGATTCGCCCGTTTATCCGCTTTCGGCGCCCCCTTAACGCCTCCTACGTGACAATCGAGTGACAAAACATGCGTCATTTGGGAACCTGTAATAAGCTTTCAAAAATAGGCCGCCGAATGGCGTCGTTAACCGTATCACATCGGCCCTGCGGCAAGATTCTGGCACGGGTCCAGAGCGCCAAAAAGATTTTCGCTGCACTGCGGTAAATCTGCAACGCTTCGGCGAAAGGGATCGGAAGGTGGGGCGGTTCGCATCCGTGGTTTTTGCGGTATAGGTCGCCGCATGGGTATTGGACACGATCATTCGCACGGGCACGGGCACAGCCACGCACACGCGCCAAAGGATTACGGGCGCGCGTTCGCCATCGGCGTGATTCTCAACGTCGGGTTCGTCGCGATCGAGGGGTTGGCAGGGCTGATCTACGGCTCGATGGCGCTTCTGGCCGATGCGGGGCATAATCTTTCCGACGTGCTCAGCCTGCTCATCGCCTGGGGGGCGAGCATTCTTTCCCGGCGGCCTCCTTCGGCGCGGTTCACCTTCGGCTTGAAAAGCAGTTCGATCCTCGCCGCAATCGCGAATGCGGCGTTTCTGCTGATCGCATTGGGCGCCATCGCGATCGAGACTTTGCGCCGGCTGTTCGATCCCGCCCCGGTCGAGCCGGGTCCGATCATGGTCGTTGCCGGGATCGGCATCGTCATCAACACGGCCACCGCCTTGCTGTTCATGGCCGGGCGGAAAGGCGACCTCAACATTCGCGGCGCCTATCTGCACATGGTGGCGGATGCGGCGGTGTCCGCGGGGGTGGTGGGCGCGGGCCTGCTGATCTGGCTCACCGGTTTTGCCTGGATCGATCCCGTGACCAGCCTGCTGATCGTCGCGATCATCGCGGTGGGCACGTGGGGCCTTTTGAAGGACAGCGTGAAGATGGGCCTGCTCGCCGTGCCGGACAGCGTGGACGAAGGCGCGGTGCTGCAAACGCTGTCCCGCCTGCCCGGCGTGGCGGCGGTGCATGACCTTCACATCTGGCCGATGAGCACAACCGAAACCGCGCTGACCGCGCATCTGGTGATGCCGGGCGGACATCCGGGCGATGCGTTCCTGCACGATGTCGCGCACAGGCTGGACCATGATCACGGCGTGCATCACACCACGTTGCAGGTGGAACTCAATCCCGAGGCGGGCTGCGCGCTGGCCGATGGCACGGTGGTATAGGGCGCAACGCAAAAGGGCCGGAGGTTTCCCCCCGGCCCCTCGCTATCGCATGGAAATGGCGCGGTTTTACGCGGCCTCTTCCTTGGACTTGTGCACCTGCACGGGTTCCTTGCGGCCCTCGACGACATCCTTGTCGACGACCACCTCGGCCACGCCTTCGAGCGTCGGCAGATCGAACATGGTATCGAGCAGCATGGCCTCCACGATGGAGCGCAGGCCGCGTGCGCCGGTCTTGCGCTTGATGCCCTTCTGCGCGATCGCCTCGAGCGCGTCGTCGGTGAAGGTCAGTTCGACATTCTCCAGCGCGAAGAGCTTCTGATACTGCTTGATCAGAGCGTTCTTCGGCTCCTTCAGGATCTTGACCAGCGCATCGACGTCGAGATCCTCGAGCGTGGCGATCACCGGGAGGCGACCGACGAATTCGGGAATGAGACCGAATTTCAGCAAATCCTCAGGCTCCGCCTTGGACAGAAGCTCGCCGACCTTTTTCTTTTCCGGGTCGGCGACATGGGCGCCAAAGCCGATCGAACGCTTCGCCATGCGGTCCGAAATCAGCTTTTCGAGGCCCGCAAACGCGCCGCCACAGATGAACAGGATGTTCGTCGTGTCGACCTGCAGGAATTCCTGCTGCGGATGCTTGCGCCCGCCCTGCGGCGGGACCGACGCGGTCGTCCCCTCCATCAGCTTGAGCAAGGCCTGCTGCACGCCTTCACCCGACACGTCGCGCGTGATGCTCGGGTTCTCGGCCTTGCGCGTGATCTTGTCGATCTCGTCGATATAGACGATGCCGTGCTGCGCCTTCTCGACGTTATAGTCGCTGGCCTGCAGCAGCTTGAGGATGATATTCTCGACATCCTCGCCGACATAGCCCGCCTCGGTCAGCGTGGTGGCATCGGCCATGGTGAACGGCACGTCGAAGGTGCGCGCCAGCGTCTGCGCCAGCAGCGTCTTGCCCGAACCGGTCGGCCCGACGAGCAGGATGTTCGATTTCGCCAGTTCGACATCGTCGTTCTTGCCGCCATGCTTCAACCGCTTGTAGTGATTGTGCACGGCCACCGACAGGACGCGTTTGGCCCGGTCCTGCCCGATGACGTAATCGTTCAGGGTCGCGAAAATCTCGGCCGGGGGCGGAACGCCGCCGTCCTTCTTGCCGGCGATGCCCGCCTTGGTTTCCTCGCGGATGATGTCGTTGCACAATTCGACGCATTCATCGCAGATGAACACGGTCGGTCCGGCGATCAGCTTGCGCACCTCATGCTGCGACTTTCCACAGAAGCTGCAGTAAAGCGTGCTCTTGCTGTCCGTTCCGCTCACTTTGGTCATAAGTTATCCTGTATCGCCCGAATCCGGGCGGGGTCATAAAATCTACGCTTGCGCCTGCGATAATCAAGGTCGCTGTCCGCCCTGCGCATCAGCATGTGCATAACGCACTTGTGCTGACGCGCAGGTTAAGAACGGATGGCCGTGCCAAAATTATCGTCGCCGCGGCGTTTTGCCGCTCAACTCGGCTTTGTCTCAGCGGCGGTGCCTTCGGCGTCGGTGCGGGATACGAACACCTTGTCGACGATGCCGAATTCCTTCGCCTCGTCCGCTTCGAGGAAGGTATCGCGGTCCATCGCCTTTTCGATCTCGTCGAGCGGACGGCCCGTATATTGCGCGTAAAGGTCATTCATCCGGCGGCGAATACGCAGGATCTCGCGCGCCTGAATCTCGATATCCGACGCCATGCCGCGCGCGCCGCCCGAGGGCTGATGCACCATGATCCGCGCATTGGGGAGCGCGATGCGCATGCCCGGCTCACCCGAGGCGAGCAGGAAGCTGCCCATCGATGCCGCCTGACCGATGCACACCGTGCTGACGCGCGGCTTGATATATTGCATCGTGTCATGGATCGCCATGCCGGCGGTCACGACGCCGCCGGGCGAATTGATGTACATCGAGATGTCCTTGGTGGAATCCTCCGATTCCAGGAACAACAGCTGTGCCACGATGAGCGAGGCCATGTTGTCCTCGACCTGTCCCGTGACGAACACGATCCGTTCGCGCAAAAGGCGGGAGAAGATGTCGAAACTGCGTTCGCCGCGGCTGGTCGATTCGACGACGACAGGCACCAGTGCGCCGGTTTCCGGGTCGATCCGCATGTTTCCGATCATGTCCGTCATGTATTCCTCTGATTTTCCGGTGAAGCGCCTATGTCGGCGCTTGGGACGCCATGTTCAACCCCCCTGATGCGGGGACAGCGGGCGGCACCATCCCGCATAGCCGGCGATTGACGGATGCGCCACCGACGTGGATCAATGCAGGCGATGAAAACGCTCACCCTTGCCGGGCTCGCCGCCCCTCTCGCCCTCCTGTCCGCATGCGCCGCCCCGATGACGGCGGACGCGCCACCCGCCATGCACCACGGCGCCGCGCCCGACGGCGGCGGCGCGGCGGCGGCGCGCCATTATGTCGACCGGATCGCGCGGCTCGACGATGCGGGGCCGATGCTCAATGCGGTCATCGCCCACGACCGCGGCGCGGCGGCGAAGGCGGATGCCCTGCGCGGCACGCCGCTCGCCGGGCGCACCGTGCTGGTGAAGGACAATATCGAGACGCGCGAATGGCCCACCACCGCGGGGAGCGAGGCACTGCGCAGCAACGCGACCGGCCGCGATGCCCCGCTCATCGCCAATCTGCGCGCGGCGGGCGGGCTCGTGCTGGGCAAGACCAACCTGTCCGAATGGGCCAATATCCGCAGCACGCATTCGACCAGCGGGTGGAGCGCGATCGGCGGCCTGACCCGGAACCCGCACGCGACCGACCGCAACAGCTGCGGCTCGTCCTCGGGCAGCGGGGCGGCGGTGGCGGCGGGCCTCGCATGGGCGGCGATCGGCACCGAGACCGACGGGTCGATCACCTGCCCGGCAAGCGTGAACGGCGTCGTCGGGTTCAAGCCCACCGTCGGCATGGTCAGCCGCACCCATGTCATCCCGATCAGCCATTCGCAGGATACCGCGGGCCCGATGGCCCGTTCCGTCGCCGATGCCGCGATGCTGCTCACCGCGATCGCCGGGCCGGACCCGGCGGACCCCGCCACCGCCGAGGCCGCGAGCCATCGCACCGATTTAGCCGCCGGGCTGGATGCATCCTCGCTTCGCGGCGTGCGGATCGGGGTGCTGACGAATCAGGTGGGCGACATTCCCGGCGTCACCGCATTGTTCGAGCAGGCGAAGGCCGATCTCGAGGCGGCGGGCGCCGTCCTCGTGCCCATTGCATACGAACCCGACCCGAAGATGTACGAGGATGAATTCGCCGTCCTGCTGTACGAATTGCGGGAGGATCTGGGCGCCTATCTCGCCGGATCGCCCGCCGATATTCCGATTCGCACGCTCGACGATGCGGTCGCGTTCAACATCGCCCATGCGGATACGGAAATGCGATGGTTCGATCAGGATATCTTCGTAATGGCACAGGATGCCGACGACCCCGCCGCTTACGAAAAGGCGCGTACGAATTCTCTGCGCCTTGCCAAGGACGAGGGGATCGATGCCCTGATGGAGCAGCACGACGTGCGTGTCCTCCTCGCGCCGACGACCGGCCCGGCGTGGCCGAGCGACCTTATTTACGGCGACAATTACCCCGGCGGCGTGGGCGCCGGCAGCCTGGCGGCGATCGCCGGCACGCCGCACCTGACCGTGCCGATGGGCGCGGTCGAAGGGCTTCCCGTGGGCCTGTCCTTCATGGGCGGAAAATGGGCGGACCGCGATGTGCTCGCCATCGGCGCGGCGTATGAACGGGCGCGCACCGCGCCCTTGGCGGTTCCGGATTTCGCCCCCTGGCAGCAATAGATTCGCCCCCTGGCAGCAATAGAAAGGCGCGGCGCCCGGCGGAAGAGATCTCCCGCCGGAACGCCGCGCCTTTGTCGGCCAGGTTCGTGTGAACATGGCCCGGCAACGGTCAAATGCGCGATGTGGCCCCTTTTTCTTCAGGTCGCGAATTCAACCGTCACCGTTTCGATACGACCCTATTTCCGTAGCGGAAAAAGGATTGTGAAGCGGTCCTGTGGCCCGCCCCGGCGATCACGCGCCGGTGCGAGTCTCATCGACGGCCAATAGCGCCGCAACGCCGCTCGTAAAGCCTGCCCGGATTTTTTCGCGAACCGCTGTGGTAAAAACGCCGCTATCCCATTGGGGCAGTGCGAGGCCGACGCAGCCGGACAACGAAAAAGGGGTCGCCGGACATCCGGCAACCCCCTTTCGATCCGCAAGCGGGACTGGCGCCCCGATTCAGGCGTCGTCCTTCTTGGCTGCGGGCTTTTTCGCAGCGGCCTTCTTGGCCGGAGCCTTCTTCTTCGGCGCGGCCTTTTCCGCGTCCTCGTCGGCATCCGCGTCCTTCTTGGCCGGGGCCTTCTTCGTCGCGGCCTTCTTGGCCGGGGCCTTCTTCACAGCTTCGGCATCGCCATCTTCGGCCGCGTCATCGTCGGCTTTCTTGGTGGCGGGCTTCTTCTTGGCCGGGGCCTTCTTCTTGGCGGCGGGCTTCGCCTCTTCACCGTCTTCGGCCTCGATCGCGGCCTGCAATTCCTCGCGCGTGACTTCGCGCTCGGTCACCTCGGCCTTGTCGAAGAGGAAATCGACGACCTTGTCTTCGTAGAGCGGGGCGCGAAGCTGCGCAGCGGCCATCGGTTCCTGCTGAATATACTGCATGAAACGCTGGCGATCCTCGGGGCGGTACTGCTGCGCGGCCTGCTGGATCAGCATGTTCATTTCCTGGCCGCTAACCTCAACATTATTGGCCTGGCCGATTTCGGACAGCAGCAGGCCGAGGCGGACGCGGCGCTCGGCGATCTTGCGGTAATCGTCCTTCTCGCCCTCGATTTCCTTCATCGCGGCTTCGGGATCGTCCTCGCGCGCGGCTTCCTGCTCAAGCTGTGCCCAGATCTGCTGAAACTCGGCGTCGACCATGCTCGGCGGGACGGCGAAATCATGCCCCTCGGCCAGCTGGTCGAGCAGCGCGCGCTTCATCTGCGTGCGGGTCATGCCGTCGGTTTCCTGCTGCAGCTGACCGCGGAGCAGTTCCTTGAGCTTGTCCAGCCCTTCGAGGCCGAGCGACTTTGCGAAATCCTCGTCGATCTTCGTCTCGGTCGGGGTCTTCACCTCCTTGACCGTCACGTCGAAGGTGGTTTCCTTGCCCTTCAGGTTCTCGGCCGGGTAATCGTCCGGGAAGGTGACGGTGATGGTCTTTTCCTCACCGGCCTTCGCCCCGATCAGCTGCTCCTCGAAGCCGGGGATGAACTGACCCGACCCGATTTCCAGGCCGTGATCCTCGCCCTTGCCGCCTTCGAAGGGTTCACCGTCCAGCTTGCCGACGAAATCGATGATGACCTGGTCGCCCTCGGCGGCCTTCTTGGTCTTGGCGGCGGACTTGAAGCTCTTCTGCTGCCCGGCGATACGCTCGAGCGCCTCGTCCATCTGCGCGTCCTCGACCGGCACGACCAGCTTTTCCAGCTTCAGCCCGTCGAGCGAGGGAACCTCGACCTCGGGCAGGACCTCGAGCTCGATCGTCACCTCGGCATCCTTGCCCTGCTCGTAATCCTCGCCCAGCGAGACGCTCGGCTGCATCGCGGGGCGCAGCTTGTTTTCGGCGACGACCTTGTCCACGCTCTCGCGCACGACATTGTTGAGCGCGTCGGCGTGGAGCGCCTCGCCATGCATCTTGCGGACCAGATTGGCGGGCACCTTGCCGGGGCGGAAACCGGGCATCTTCACCTGCGGGGCGATCCGTTTCACCTCGGTATCGACGCGGCCCGAAATCTCGTCGGCGGGGATGGTGACGGTGTATGCGCGGGCCAGGCCCTCGTTCTTGGTTTCGCTAATCTGCATCGTGCTCTCTTTCGAACAGGTCTTGTAAAGCCGGGAGAAACAGCGGGTGCGAAGCGGCGCTTGGGCCTGGTGCGGGCGAAGGGACTCGAACCCCCACATCTTGCGATACCAGGACCTAAACCTGGCGCGTCTACCAATTCCGCCACGCCCGCAGCACACCTCGCTGCCCTACGGCAGGAAATTCGGCTGTGCGCCTCTATCGAAGCCATGAACAAAGAGCAAGCGCGACGGCGCAATTGGATGCGCCGCGCCGGGGCAATCGCGCGACGGGACGGCGGAACGCGTCCGCGGGCCCATGCGTTTCAGTTTCCATGGCTACACGACCCGACATTCCCGCCCCCGACCGCATCGAACCGGCCGCACCGCCCGAAACCCCGGCGACGCCCGATCCGTCGGAAACCCCGTTCCGCGAACCGGACGAGATCACCCCGCCCACGCCCGACCGCGACAATCCGGGGACGCAGCCGCTCGAAACGCCGCCGCCGCCCGACTGATAGGCGGCGCGTCGCGGACTAAGCTGCGAAGAACGCGCGAAGGGCCGCGAACCATCCGCCCGGCGGCGGCGCGGTATCGGCACCGCGCATGGTGGCGGGACAGTCGAGGCAGCGCGCCTCGATCCCCGCCTCGCCCATCAACCTCTGCCCGTCGCGCAGCATGTTGGCGAGCATCGCGTTGCGCCCTGCCGCGACATGCGCGAACAGGTCCGCCCGGCGCACGGTTGCGGCGCTGTCCTCGTCCGGCCCGGCCATCGATGCAAAGATCGCGGTAAAGGGATCGGGCTCCGGGTCGAGGAAATCGTAATGCCAGGCTCCTTCGTCGAGCCCGGCCTTCGCCGCGGCGAAAGCGGCCGCATCGTCGAGCCCGCCGAACCTGTCCACGAGGCCGAGCTGGCGCGCGGTGCCGCCGGCCCACACGCGCCCCTCCGCAATCGGGGCCAGCCGGGCAAGCGGCATGTTCCGCGATTTCGCGACGAGCGACAGGAAACGCGAATACGTCCCCTCGACCTGCGCCTGCAACACCTGCTCCAGTTCGGGCGTGAACCCGCCCAGAACGTCGGGCTGTCCCGACAGCGGCGTGGTCTGCACCCCGTCCGCGTTGACGCTGATCTCGCTGAGCGTACGCTCGAAACTGGGCAGCACGGCAAAGACGCCGATGGAGCCGGTGATCGTGGATGGTTCGGCAAAGATCGCATCGGCCGGGGTGGAGATCCAGTATCCGCCGCTCGCCGCGACATTAGCCATCGACACGACCACGGGGATGCCGCGTGCCTTGTGGCGCAGGATCGCCTGCCGGATTTCCTCGGACGCCAGCACCGACCCGCCCGGCGAATCGACCCGCACGACGAGCGCGGCCAGATCATTGTTTAACGCATCGTCGAGCTGCTCGGCAATGCGCGTGCCCCCGGCAGAGCCCGGTCCGGCGTCGCCATCGACGATCTCGCCCGCCACGGTGATGACGCCGATGGCGCCCCCGCCCGTGGGAAGCGGATTGTTGTCGAGCCAGGTCTGATACCCGCTATGCGCGAAACTGCCGGGTGCGTCTTCGGTGTCGTCGACCCCGACCATTTCGGCGACATGCGCACCGAACGCCGCCCGCGTGCCCAATCTGTCGACCATGCCGGACGCCAGCGCCGCGCGCGCCGGATCGCCGCCCGCCGCACGGATCAGCGCCGCCGGCTCGCGCACCACCGCGTCGATCTGCGCCTTGGGCCGGGCGCGGGTCACGCCTTCGCGATAATTGGTCCAGATCGTGTCGTAGAGCGCGCGAGCCGCCTCCGCCGCGGGTTCGGACTGCTCATTGAGGATATAGGGTTCGACCGCGCTTTTATACGTGCCCACGCGATAGACGTGGACATTGACATTCAGCCGGTCGAGCAGGTCCGCGTAATAGAGATTGGTGCCCCCCGGCCCCGCGACCAACGCGCCGCCGAGCGGGTCGAGCCAGATCTCGCTCGCATGGGCGGCGAGCTGATACGAATCGTCGGCATAGAGGATCGCATGGGTGAGCACCGGCTTGCCGGCGGCGCGCACCTTGTCCATCGCCTCGCCGATGCGTTCCATGTGGACCGGCCCGCCGCCGAGGAAATAATCGAGGTCGAGCACGACCGCCTTGATCCGGTCGTCATCCGCGGCCCCCTCGATCGCGCGCACGACGTCCAATGCGCGGTGCTCGCGGGTCGGCGCGCTGTTCGAAAGGAGCAGCGAGACAGGGTCGATGATCTGCGGTTCCTCAACCACCACCCCGTCGAGCGTCACGAGCAGCGCGCCTTCCTTCACCGCTGCGACGGTGGGCGTGTAGCTGAGCGCGGCATAGAGCAGGCCGAAGAACAGGAGCAGGAGCAACAGCACCAGCCCGTCCTTTATCGCCACCAGCAGTTTCCAGACCTTGCGCGCGAATGCCATGCGGATTGCCTTGATTGTCGTGTCGGTTGTTCGGAACCGTCTCTAGGCGCGGCGATCCGATGCCGCAAATGGGAAAAGCGCACAGCCGCCCGCCACCGCTTGCGCGGCCCATCGCGCCCGGTTAAGCACCGCCCGCGATGAGCGACACCTCCTCCCCCGATCCAGACCGCACCGCCCGCAACGGCGAGGATGCGCCCCATCCGGTATCGGGCCATCGCTATCCCCGCGGCGGCGCGGCGTTTCCGCCCAAGGATCTGGTCGGCATATCCTCGCTCGCCCCGTGGCAGATCCTCTATCTGCTGGACGAGGCGGAGCAATATGTCGCCCTCAACCGGCAGCGGCAGAAGCATGTCGATACGCTGGCCGGGTTGACCATCATCAACGCCTTTTTCGAAAACAGCACGCGCACGCTTCTGTCGTTCGAGATCGCGGGCAAGCGGCTGGGCGCCGATGTCGTCAACATGCATGCCGCCACGAGCAGCGTGAAAAAGGGCGAGACGCTGATCGACACGGCGACCACGCTCAACGCCATGCGCGCCGATGCCATCGTCATCCGCCATGCCAGCTCCGGCGCGGTGCAGCTCATCGCCGACAAGGTGGCGTGCCCCGTGCTGAACGCTGGGGACGGGCGGCACGAGCACCCGACGCAGGCGCTGCTCGATGCGCTGACCATGCGCGGGTGGATGCGCGGGCGGGGACAGGCAGAGTTTGCAGGGCTCAAGGTCGCGATCTGCGGCGATATATTGCACAGCCGGGTCGCGCGTTCGAACATGTTGCTGCTCTCGGCGCTGGGCGCGGAGATCCGGGTCTGCGCGCCGCCCGCGTTGATGCCGCACGCGGTGGAGCGGATGCGGGTCACGCCCTTTACCGATTTCGACGCGGCGATCGACGGCGTCGACGTGGTCATGATGCTTCGCCTGCAACAGGAACGCATGGCCGGGCCGTTCATCCCCTCAGAGCGCGAATATCGCCATCTCTTCGGCCTGACCCGCGAACGGTTGCGCCGCGCGGCGCCCCATGCGCTGATCATGCATCCCGGCCCGATGAACCGCGGGGTGGAGATCGACAGCGACGTCGCCGACATGGTCGAACGCTCCGCCATCACGACGCAGGTGGAAATGGGCGTGGCGATCCGCATGGCCTGTCTCGACGTGCTGACCCGCCGGGCGCGCGGCGTCGCCGGGTGGGAGAACGCGGCATGAAACCTGCGCAGCCGCTCTATATCGCCAATGGCCGCCTGCTGACGGGCGATGGCCCGCCGCGCGACGGCGCCCTCCGGTGCGAAGGCGACCGCATCGTCGCGGTGGGCGATATTTCACCGTGCGAGGGCGACCGGATCGTCAATGCAAAGGGCCGCATCGTCATGCCGGGCCTCGTCGACCTCGGCGTGTTCGAGATCGACAAGCCCGCCTTTCATTTCGGCGGCATCACCCGTGCCGCGGTCATGCCCGACCAGTCGCCCCCGCTCGATTACCCGGCCCGCGTCCGTTTCGCGGCGAGCTATGGAAAACCGGACCTGTGGGTCCACCCCATCTGCGCCGCGACCCGTGCGCTGGCCGGCACGGAACTGGCCGAAATGGCATTGATGAAGGAGGCGGGCGCGCGTGCCGTCGCGACCGGCCGCCGCTGGATCCAGGATAGCGGCGTGATGCTGCGCGTGCTGCAATATGCCGCGATGCTCGACCTTCCCGTGATCGCCCATGCCGAGGATGCCGCCCTTGCCGGCGACGCGGTGGCGACGGCAGGCGAAATGGCGACCCGGCTCGGCCTGTCCAGCGCGCCGAGCGAGGCCGAAACGCTCGCCATCGCGCGCGATCTGGCGCTGGCGGAGATGAGCGGCGCGCATCTCCATTTCCGGCAGGTGACGACGGCGGGCGGACTGACCCTCGTGCGGGAGGCGAAGCGGCGCGGAATGCGCGTGACCTGCGGCGTGACGCCGGCGCATTTCATGCTGTCCGATATTGCGGTCGCCGATTTTCGCACCTTTGCCCGGCTGTCGCCGCCGCTCCGCACCGAGGATGACCGGCAGGCGGTGCGCGCCGCGCTGGCCGACGGGACCATCGATGTCGTCGCATCGGGGCATGATCCGCGCGGGCCGGAGGACAAGCGCCTCCCCTTCGCCGATGCGGCGCCCGGAATGGCGGGGGCGGAAACGCTGCTGCCGCTGACGCTGGCGCTGGTCCGCGATGGGGTGATCGACATGGGCCGGGCGTGCGAATTGCTGTGCCGCAATCCTGCGCGGATCCTGAACGTGGATGCCGGGATGCTCGCGCCGGGATACGAGGCCGACATCGCCATCGTCGATGCCGACCGCCCGTGGATCGTCGATTCCGATCGCATGGCCGCGCAGGCCGGCAATACGCCCTTCGACAAGCAACCGGTGCAGGGCCGCGCCATCGCTTTGTTCAAGGGCGGGACGGACGTCTCGCACTAAGGCAGCGCGGGCTTACCCCTCTCGGGCGAGCATGACCGGCGCGTGCACCATGCGCAGGACCGACGTCGTGGTCGACCCGACGATGAGCTGCCGCAGCGGCGAATGGCCGTAGGCGCCCATGACGAGCATCGCGCCCGGCGTATCCTTCACCACCTCGGCGATGACCTGATCCGCCTTGCCCTGCCGGTGCACGGCGGTGACCTCGAACTGCTCCCGCAGGCGTTCCACGCCCAGCGTCAGCACGTCGCGGTGCGTCCGGTCATCCGCGCCGACGATCACGATGGTCACCGGCAGGCCGGCATAGACGGGCGACTGACACAGCCGGTTCACGGCATGGCGGGAGGCCTTGCTGCCATCGAACGCCACGATCAGCGAGGTCGGCGGCGCGGCCTCCCGGTTGGCGACGAGCACGGGCCGGCTGCTCGCCCTGACGACGCGCTCCACCTTGGACCCCAGATGCTCGCGCGCGAAACCGTGGCTCGCGCCGCGCTTGCCGATGATGACGGTGCGGGCATGTTCCTCCCGCTCGATCACGTTTTCGACGATGCCGCCATGCCGGTGAAGCAGGCGCACCGCCGGTGCCCCCTCCTCGATCGCGACGTCGTGCGCGGCCTTGAGCAGCGCGCGCCCGCGCTCCACCTCGAGCCGGGCGGATTTCTCCTCCAGCTCGGTCAGCTCTTCGAGCAGGTCGCCCTTCACGCCGAGGCCGATCGCCCCCGACAGATCATGCCGCTGAGTCACCGCGTCCTTGCGCTGCACCACGTGGAGGATCTCCACCGGGAGATCGAGCCGCCGAGCCGCCCACGACGCCAGCCGCACGACCGGCGCGGCGTAGGGGGAGCTGTCGATGCACGCGAGCACGCATTCGTCCTCGTGGGCGGTATCCATGTCGGTCATCAATGCGCTCCTGCGGCGGGGACGGCGTCCGGCTTGTCATGCGTGCCGTATTTTTCGATCATGCGGGCGCTTTCGGCATTCAGCCCGACAATATCCACGTGGGTGCCTTCGCGCCGGAAACGGTGCACCACCTTGTCGAGCACGCCGATCCCGGTGATGTCCCAGAAATGCGCGGCCGACACGTCGAGCGTGACGCGGTCCGTCACCTCGCGGAAATCGAAGGACGAGAGGAACCGGTCCGAACTGGCGAAGAACACCTGCCCCGCAATGCGATAACGGCGGTGGCGCGTGTCCTCGTCGAACTCGCTCGTCACCTCGAACAGGCGGGTCACCTTGCCGGCAAAGAACAGGCCCGACAGGATCACGCCCGCCAGCACGCCCTGCGCCAGATCGTGCGTCCATACCACGACGATCACGGTGACCAGCATGACCACGCTTGATTGCCACGGATTGTATCGCACGTCGCGGATGGACCGCCAGCTGAACGTGCCGATCGATACCATGATCATCACCGCGACGAGGCTGGGCATCGGGATTTGCGCAACGAGCGGGCCAAGCACGAGGATGAGGAACAGCAGCGCCACGCCGGCCGTCAGCGTCGACAGGCGCGTCGACCCGCCCGATTTCACGTTGATCACCGATTGCCCGATCATCGCGCAGCCGCCCATCCCGCCGAAAAAGCCGGTGATGAAATTGGCGATGCCCTGCCCGCGCATCTCGCGCCTTTTATCGGAGCCGGTATCGGTAAGCTCGTCCACGATCTGCGCCGTGAGCATCGATTCCAGGAGGCCCACCGCCGCCATCGTCGCCGCATAGGGCGCGATGATGAGCAGCGTTTCCAGCGTGAACGGCACGTCCGGCAAGGCAAGGAACGGCAGCGTTTCGGGAAGGCGCCCCATGTCGCCGACCGAATTGACCGCGACCCCGCTATAGATCGCGAAGGCGGTGAGCACCACGATCGCCACCAGCGGCGAGGGCACCGCACGCGTCAGCAGGGGGAACAGGTAGATGATGGCAAGCCCCGCCGCCACCATCGCATAGGTTTCCCACCCCATCCCGATCAATTGCGGCAATTGCGCGATGAAGATCAGGATCGCGAGTGCGTTGACGAACCCCGTCACCACCGATTTCGACACATATTGCATCAGCAGGTCGAGCCGGAGCAGCCCCGCGATCACCTGTATGATGCCCATCAAAATCGTCGCCGCGAAGAGGTAGCCGACCCCGTAATCGCGCACCAGCGGCAGCACCACAACCGCCACCGCCGCCGTCGCCGCCGAAATCATGCCCGGCCGCCCGCCGGTAAACGCGATGATCACCGCGATGGTGAAACTCGCATACAGGCCCACGCGCGGGTCCACCCCGGCGATGATCGAAAAGCCGATCGCCTCCGGTATCAGCGCAAGCGCCACCACCAGCCCGGCGAGCAGGTCATTGCGCGGAGAGGACAGCCATTCGCGGCGAATGGCGTTGAACGAAGGCATGCTGGAACCCTTGAAACGGTTTGGAAAAAACAGGGCAAATGGCCGGGTGGGTCACCAATGTTGCCCCGGCCCATGGATCACGCGTAGCGATGCAGGCCCGATGCTGCAAGTGCGAGGGGGTCAGTCGGCGGGCGTATCGATGAGGGTTGCCCCATTATCGGTCGGAACGGTCCAGATCGCGACATTGACCATGAGCGCGAAGGCGAGGATCGTCATCAATCCGGCGCGGTTGCGATCCCCGCGGCGCCACGCGACGAACGCGCCGAACACGAACACCGCGGCGGCAAGCACGAGAATGGACAGCACGAGGTCGGTCATCGCCCTTTCCTAACGGCTGAGCCCGGCGATGCAATATCGCGCGGTCGCCTGCGGGAACGCTTTGCCATATCCGGACGCTTTGGCCGGGTAATGCCCGCCGGCCCCTCCGGCGGCGCGAGAGGAGACAGCGATGAGCATATTCGGCAAGCTGAAAGACGCGATCCTGGGCGACAGGAAAGAGGAAGCCCGGCCCGCACCGCCGGCACAGGACAAGGGAAGCTTCGGCAAGCCGCTGGGCGGCGCGGGAACGGCATCGGCGGGCCGGCCGGCACCAACGCCCGCGCCCGCACCCGCCCGGGCCGCCTCGATCGATTCGGTCGATGTCGAGCGCCGCCTCGATGCGCGGCCGGGCGCGGACAATCTCAACTGGCGCACGTCGATCGTCGACCTGATGAAGCTCGTCGGCGTCGACAGCAGCTATGACAATCGCAAGGAACTGGCGCAGGAACTCGGCCGGAGCGATTATGCGGGTTCGGCGGAAGACAATATCTGGCTGCACAAGGCGACCATGCGGCAGATCGCGCAGAACGGCGGGCGCGTGCCGGCCTCGATGACGGACTGAGGGCAGACACCCGAAACGAAAACGTCCCCGGACGCGCATCGGCGGCCGGGGGCGTTTCGCATGGCGGAATGCGGGAATTACGCGACGCTGGGCGCGGCCTTGCGGACGCCTTCATCGACATGCGCCTCGAACTCGGCGAAATTGTCGACGAACAGCTGCACCAGCTTTTGTGCAGTGCGGTCGTATTCCTCCTTGTCGTCCCAGGTCGAACGCGGGTCGAGAATGGCGCTGTCGACGCCGTTCACCGCGACGGGCACCTCGAATCCGAAATTCGGATCCTTGCGGAATTCCGCATCGTTGAGCGAACCGTCGAGCGCGGCATTGAGCAGGGCGCGCGTCGCCTTGATCGGCATGCGGCTTCCGGTGCCATACTTGCCGCCGGTCCAGCCGGTGTTGACGAGCCAACACGACACGCCGCCCTTCGCGATGCGTTCCTTGAGAAGATTGCCGTAGACCGAGGGATGGCGCGGCATAAACGGCGCGCCGAAACAGGTGGAGAACGTCGCTTCCGGCTCGGTCACGCCGATCTCGGTCCCGGCCACCTTCGCGGTATAGCCCGAGAGGAAATGATACATCGCCTGATCCGGGGTGAGCCGCGAAATCGGGGGCAGCACGCCAAACGCATCGGCGGTCAGCATGATGACGTTCGACGGCACCGGCCCCATGTTCTCGTCCGAGGTGTTGGGGATCGATTCCAGCGGATAGGCACCGCGCGTATTTTCCGCGAGCGAGTTGTCGTCGAAATCGAGATTGCCGTTTTCGTCCATCACCACGTTTTCGAGCACGGTGCCGTGCATCTTCGTCGTGGCGAAGATTTCGGGCTCGGCCTCTTCGGACAGGCGGATCATCTTGGCATAGCAGCCGCCCTCGAAATTGAAGACCGCCGTGTCGGACCAGCCATGTTCGTCATCGCCGATCAACGTGCGGCTGGCGTCGGCGGACAGTGTCGTCTTGCCCGTGCCGGACAGGCCGAAGAACACCGCCGTTTCCCCGTCGGGCCCGATATTGGCCGAACAATGCATCGGCATCACGCCCTTGGGCGGGAGGAGATAGTTGAGGATGCCGAACACGCTCTTCTTCATCTCGCCCGCATATTTGGTCCCGCCGATCAGGATGAGCTTTTCGGTGAGGTTCACGGCGACGACGGTTTCGCTGCGCGTGCCGTGGCGTTCGGGATCGGCGCGAAAACTGGGCAGGTCGATGATGGTGTATTCGGGATCGAACCCGTCAAGCTCGCCTTCCGTCGGGCGGACCAGCAGGGTGCGGATGAACAGATTGTGCCAGGCCAACTCGTTCACGACGCGCACGTTGACGCGGTGTTCGGGCTGCGACCCGCCGAACAGGTCGGCGACATAGAGCGTGTCCTTGCCCGCGAGCGCCTCGAGGAAATCGGCCTTGAGCGCGGCGAAATGGTCGGGCGTCATGGGCACGTTGGTCTTACCCCACCAGATCGTGTCCTCGGTCGTGGCATCGCGGACGATGAACTTGTCCTTGGCCGAACGGCCGGTGTGCTTGCCGGTTTCCACGACGAGCGGACCGCTGGCGGCCAGCTTGCCCTCATCGTTCTTCAGCGCGTGTTCGACGAGATCGTCGGTACCGAGATTGCCATGGATTGTGGCGGACGTCTCGAATTTCAAAGGGGTGCTCAGCGACACGGGCATTCTCCTGACGGGGCCCTCGTTCGGCAAACCGCACCACGCGGCAGGAGGGCAAATTGCACGGCGGCAAATGAACTAGGCCGCGAACCCACCCGGCCTGCAGAGCGATGGAACTGCCCCTTGCGAAACGCGACCCCCGACTGGATTCGCCTAGCGCATAGCCGCGGGGGCGCGGTCCGTCAAACGTCACGCGACACAGGGTGAATGACGCCGATTTATGCGATAAATGAGCCGGATTTGGCCTGTCTCGGCCCACCGGGAGAATGCGGCGACCGCGCCGAAATTCGGACCATTGGCACTTGGCCATGCCGGGGCCATATTGCATGGACGTGCGAGAGGGTTGCAGCCCGCCCGCGAACCGCATAACCGAAAGCCGCACCGCAATGACGCAGACGATTGCCCTGGTCGATGACGACCGTAATATATTGACCGGCCTGTCGATCGCATTGAAGGCCGAGGGGTTCGACACGCGCGTCTATCCCGACGGGTCCGCCGCGCTGGAGGCGCTGCTCGACAATCCGCCCGACCTTGCCGTGTGCGACATCAAGATGCCGCGCATGGACGGGCTGGAACTGCTGCGCCAGCTGCGCGAGCGTTCGTCCCTGCCGGTGATCTTCCTCACGTCGAAGACGGGCGAGGAGGACGAGGCGCTCGGCCTGTCGATCGGCGCGGACGATTATATCGCGAAACCGTTCTCGCAGGCGCTGCTCATCGCGCGCATCCGTGCCCTGCTCCGGCGCGAGGAACTCGTCCGCGCGCGTGTCGCCGGGGAGGCGGGCGAAACCGCGGCCGAAACGATGGAGCGCGGGCGGCTCGTACTCGAACCCGAACGGCACCGGGTGACATGGGACGGGGCGCCGGTGTCGCTCACCGTCACGGAATTCCTCATCCTGGAGGCGCTGGCGCAGCGGCCCGGCGTGGTGAAGACCCGCGATCAGCTGATGGATGCGGCGTACAAGGACGACGTCTTCGTCGACGATCGCACCATCGACAGCCATATCAAGCGTCTGCGCCGCAAGTTCCGGCAGGTCGATGGCGATTTCAACGGCATCACCACGCTTTACGGCGCAGGCTACAGCTTTGCCGGCGACTGAGACCACCGAAGATCTCGCCGCCCGCCCGGCGGAGGATATTCCCGACCGCCTGTTCTGGACCCGGCGCTTTTCCCTCACCACGCGTATCCTCGCGGTGAACGTGCTGATCGTGGCGTTGCTGGCGGGCGGGCTGTTCTTTCTCGACACCTATCGCAAGCAGCTCATTGCCGAGCGGTTCAAGCTCGCACGCTCTGAAGTCGAGATCATCGGCAACGCGCTCGCCGAGGCGCCGTCGAGCGAGCATGCCGCCCTGCTCGCCCGGATCGGCGCGGAGCAGGAGCTGCGCCTGCGCACCTTCGGCGCCCTCGGCCGGCTACAGACCGACAGCTTCGTCGTGGGCGAGCCCAGCTTTACCTTTGCCGAGGACAGCGACGAGGCGTTTTCGGCCCGCGTCGCGCAATGGATGGACCGCACGGTCGATTTCCTCGTCGGGGCACCGCCGGTACCGCCCTATTACCCCGCCGCCGACCGGCCCGACATGAACAACCCCGCGACGAAGCCCGAATTTCCCGAGATCTTCGTCGCGGAGCAGGCCGGGTCCGGGACGGTGATGCTGCGCTATGCGCCCGACCGCACGCCGGTGATCACCGCCGCCGCGCCCTATGGGCCGCAGGGCGAAACGCTGCTTTCGGTGCGCAATGCGTCCGACATCACGCAATCCGTGCGCGCCGCGCGGCAGACGCTGCTCGTGTTGCTCGCGCTGTCCATTCTCGCATCGGTGCAGTTGTCGCTGTTCCTCGCGCGGACCATCGTGCAGCCATTGCGCATGCTGGCGCGGGCGGCGGCGCGGGTGAGACTTGGCCGCGACCGGGAGGTGGTCGTGCCCCGCCTGCCCGAACGCGGGGACGAGATCGGCATGCTGGCCCGCGCGCTGTCCGACATGACGAGCGCGCTGCGCGAAAGGATCGACGCGGGCGAGGCCTTTGCCGCCGATGTCAGCCACGAGCTGAAAAATCCGCTCGCCTCGCTGCGATCCGCGCTGGAGACGATGGACAATATCGACGATCCGGACCTGCGCGCGCAATTGCTCGACCTCGCGCATCAGGACGTGCGGCGCATCGACCGGCTGATCACCGAAATCGCGGATGCGAGCCGCGTCGACGCGGAATTGAGCCGCGCGACATTCGTGCCGGTCGACCTGTTCGCCCTCGCCGAAGGGGTGCTGGGCGGGCGCACCGCAGCCTCGCGCATCGGCGAGGAACGGCATCTCAGCTTCGAGGTGGAAAGCGCACCGACCAGCGCCACGATGGTCATGGGCGATCCCGCCCGGCTGGAACGGGTGGTCGAAAATCTCGTCGACAACGCGGCGAGCTTCTCCCCGCCCGAAGGCCGCGTCGTCATCCGTTTCGCCGAACGCGCCGACATGGTGGAAATGACCGTCACGGACGACGGCCCCGGCGTCGCGCCCGAAAACCGCGAGCGCATTTTCGAACGCTTCCACTCCGACCGTCCGGGCGAGGAACATTTCGGCAAGCACAGCGGGCTCGGCCTTGCCATCGCGCGGTCCATCGTGCGCGGACATGACGGGACCCTACAGGTGCAGGGGCGCGACGATGGCGAGAGCGGCGCGGTGATGGCCATCGTCCTGCCCGCGCTGAACCCCGAATGAGTGCGCAGCGACACGGCCTCGCGCATCAGGCGAGCGTGGTCGCCATCGCGGGGCGCGCCATCATGATCGAGGGCGCGCCGGGCACCGGGAAAAGCGCGCTCGCCCATGCGCTGATCGACCGGGGGGCCGCGCTCATCGGGGACGATGGGGTGATGCTCGATGTGCGCGAGGGGCGTTTATGGGCCGCGCCCCATCCCGCCACGCGCGGCCTGTTCGAGATCCGCAATGTCGGAATCGTGACGATGCCGGTGGTATCCGCGCCGGTCGCGCTCGTGCTGATCCTCGCCGGCGATGCGCCCCGCTATGTCGAAGCGGCGGCACGGGTCGTGCGTGGCGGGTGCGACATCCCTGCCCTCACCCTGTTCGCGGATACGCCTGCGCTGCCACTCCGCGCGGAGGCCGCGCTGACCCTTCACGGCTTGGGATGAGAGGCGAAAAGCGCCCCTTTATCGGACGGATTTGCGACAAATCCTTGCATGCTGCTTGTGCGAAGCCATAGCTCGTCCGACATGACCAGCGATTCGCCCGAAAACCCGACCCGATTGCTGATGGTCACCGGCATGCTTGGCGCGGGCAAGACGACCGCGCTGCGTGCGCTGGAGGATCTGGGCTGGGAGCCGGTCGACAATTTTCCGATCCGCATGCTGCCCATTTTGATGGAGACGGAGCGCGGGCTCGGCCATGCGAGCGAGGACGGCCCGCCGCCGCCGCTCGCCATCGGATTTGACGCCCGCACGCGCGGTTTCGACCCGCTCGCGATCATCGGCGACGCGCGCGCGCTGGCCGAGAAAAAATCGGTCGAGGTGACGAGCCTGTTCCTCGATTGCAGCTCGAACGAGCTGGAGCGCCGCTATAACGAGACGCGGCGCCGCCACCCGCTCGCCAGCGATCGCCCGCTCGCCGCCGGGATCGCGGCAGAGCGCGAATTGCTCGCCCCGCTGGCACGATGGGCCGATGTCGTCGTGACGACCACCGCATTCTCGACACAGGATCTGCAACAGACCTTGCGCGAATTGTTCGCGCCCAGCGCGCCGCAATCCATGACCGTCACGATCAGCAGCTTCGGCTTTTCGCGCGGCATGCCGCCGATTGCCGATCTGGTGTTCGACATGCGCTTTCTCGACAATCCGCACTGGGTCGATGCGCTGCGCCCGCTTACGGGGCGCGACCCGGCGGTGGCCGACCATATCGCGCGCGATCCAGCGTGGGACGATGCCTTCACCCGCATTCGCGATCTCGTCCTCTCGCTGCTCCCCCGATACGAGGCGCAGGGAAAAAGCTACGTCAATATCGCCTTTGGCTGCACCGGCGGGCGGCATCGCTCGGTATTTTCGGCCGAAATGCTCAATACCGCGCTCACCCGCGCAGGCTATGCACCGGTTTTGCTGCACCGCAACCTTGACTCAGGCGCCAACGATCTGGTCGAAGGCGCCGCGAAAAGCTGATGCGCACCAATATGTCCGGGTCGAGAATTGTTAAGGATGGTGCGTGCATACCCATGCGGTGCTACGAAGGAATGACATGATCGGCCTCATTCTTGTGACTCATGGCGAGCTGGCCCGCGAATTCGTCGCCGCGATGGAGCATGTCGTCGGCCCGCAGGCGGATATCGTGCCCATCTGCATCGGCCCGAACGACGACATGGAGATGCGCCGCGACGAGATCCGCAACGCCATCGCCGCGGTCGACAGCGGGCGCGGCGTCATCATCCTGACCGATCTGTTCGGCGGAACGCCGTCGAATCTCGCGATCTCGCTGCTGCGCGCGGGCGAGGTCGAGGTGATCGCCGGGATCAACCTGCCGATGCTGATCCGGCTGGCCGGTGCGCGCAAGCAGATGGGCGTGGGCGACGCGGTCGGCGCCGCGCGCGAGGCCGGACGCAATTACATCACCATCGCCTCCGAATTTCTGGGTCAGGACGTATGACGGGCGACGCCGAGACCCTGTCCCGCCGCGTCACCATCGCCAATCAGCGCGGCCTCCACGCGCGGGCCAGCGCGAAATTCGTCGAGATGGTGCAGCAATACGCCCCCGACACGCAGGTCCGTGTCGCCAAGGACGGGAACGAGGCGGCGGGCGGATCGATTCTCGGCCTGATGATGCTGGGTGCCGCGCGCGGTGACGAGATCGAGATCCGCACGCGCGGCGAACGGGCGGACGATGCGCTCGACGCGCTCTGCACGCTCGTCGACGACCGGTTCGGAGAGGATTGAGCGCGACGCGCCTCATCGCCATGCGTCAGATCACCGGCCTGTCCAATCCCACCGTCAAATATCTGCGCGCCCTGCGTGACAAGAAACACCGGCGGCGCGAGGCGCGTTTCCTCGCCGAAGGGCTGCGCCTGCTCACCGACGCGCGCGAGATGAGACACCTGCCCGAAACGCTCGCCATGGCGGAGGGACGCGAGCCGCATCCGTTACTCGCGACGCTGATCCATGATGTCGAGGCGGCAGGCGGCGATGTCATCGCATTGTCCGAAGCGGCCTTGTCCAAGATCACGGGCAAGGACAATCCGCAGGCCGTGTGCGGCGTGTTCGCCGAATTCGACACGGCGCTCGACCATATCGACCGGACGCGTGCGCCGCTTTTCCTCGTGGCGCAGGCGATGCGCGATCCGGGCAATCTGGGCACGATGTTGCGCACGGCGGATGCGGTCGGCGCGGGCGGGCTTATCCTGATCGACGATTGCGCGGATCCGTTTTCGGTGGAGGCGGTGCGCGCCAGCATGGGCGCCATTTTCACCGTCCCGCTGGCGATGGCGCGCTGGAACGAATTCGTGCCGTGGCTGCGCGGCGGGACGGGACAACTTGTCGCCGCATCCCTGCGCGATCCGCACGATTATCGCGGCGCCCCCTATGCCGCGCCGTGCTTCGTCATGGTCGGCAACGAATCGCAAGGCCTGCCGCAGGCGTACGAGGCGGAATGCGACCTGCGCGTCACGATGCCGATGCTGGGCCGCGCCGACAGCCTCAATGCCGCGATTGCGGGCGCGGTGCTGGCCTACGAGGTGCTGGCGACGCTGCGCGACTGACCCTGCGGGTTCAGCTTTCGGTCGGGACGGCTTCGTCGCTGTCGGCGAAATTGTTCAGCCGTCGGGGGATCGAATTGATCGGCGGCGCGTCGAGCAGCTCCTTGGCCGAGGTGTCGATCGACAATTCCTCGAACCGTTCGCCGGTCTTGCGCAGATTGGTGTCGAAGGAGCCGACCAGCGCATCGAAATGCTGATTCGTGGATTGCAGCCCCTTGCGCAGGCTCGACAGGTGGCGCGCCACGACGGCGAGCCGTTCGTAGAGCTCCTTGCCGAGCTTCGCGATCTCGTTCGCGTCGGCCTGCTCGCCCGCCTGCCGCCAGACGGTCGCCACGGTCAGCGCGATCGACATGAAATTGAGCGGCGACGACAGCACGATCTTGCGCTGTAGCGCGTAGTTCAAAAGATGATTGTCCTGTGTCAGCGCGGAATAGAGCACATGTTCGCCCGGCACGAACATCACCACGAAATCGGCCGAACCGGCGACGTGATCCTGGTACCGCTTGGCCGAAAGCTCGTCGATATGGGTGCGCAATTCGCGGGCATGCGCCTTGAGCAGTTCCAGCCGTTCCTCCTCGCTCTCCGCCTCGTTCGCGCGGGCGTAGGTGTTGAAGACATTCTTCACATCGACGACGAGCCGCCGCCCGCCCGGAATGTTGATCACCGCATCAGGGCGCAATTGCCCCGTATCGCCCGCCACGCTGACCTGAAAATTGAAATCCGCCTTGTCATGAAGGCCGCAGCTTTCGAGCAGGTTTTCGAGCTGGAGTTCGCCCCAGTCGCCGCGGGCCTTGGTCGCGCCGCGCAGCGTGGTGGTGATGCGATTCGCCCCTTCGAGCACGCGCTCCTGCCCGGCGCGCATCTCGCCGATCACACCCTTGAGCTGGTCGAAGCCCGACGCATTGTTCTTTTCGATCTCCTCGACCCGCTTGCGATAGCGTTCCAGCGTCTCGCCCACCGGCGCCACTTTCTTTTCCAGCGCGGCGAGGCTTTCCTTGTTCAGGGCGTCGAGGTCGGTCTTCGCCTTTTCGAAAAACCGCCCCTGCACCCCGGTCAGCATCTTTTCGCCGATCTCGTTGAACTTGGCCTGCAACTTGTCCTCGGCCTCGACGAGACGCTTCATCTCGCGGGCAAAATTCTCCTCCCGGTCGGCGAACCGCTGTTCCAATGCCTTTTCGCGTTCGCTTGCCTCACTTTCATGGCGGGCCAGCGCGTTTTCCGCGGCATTGCGCGCGCGCGCCTGCTCTTCCAGCTTTTCGCGCAAGCCCTGCAACTCGCCGCGCAGGTCATGGAGCGCGCGGGACCGTTCGCCATGCTCCGACCGGACCCCGGCAAGCTCGGCGCGCGCGCCGCTCAACGCCTGCTCGCTCTCGCCCAGCCGGCGTTCCAGGTCGGCGGCGCGGTCTGCGCGATCGCTCATCGTGGCGAGTTCCGAAATCGCCTTGCGATAGGCGTCCTCGGTCTCGCGCAGCTTCGTCTCCGCCTCGCCATGGCGGCTGCGCCATTCGGCAACGGGTCGCGACCCGAGAAAATAGCCGGCGGCCAGCCCCGCCAGCAGGCCAAGGATAACGATCAGGATTGCAATGGGTTCCATGCGCCGGAACATACTATGAACGGGGCACGCGGCAAGCCCCCGCCGCCGCTCTCCCGGAACTTATTCCCCTCTCCCGGAACTTATTCCCCGGCATTTCGCTCCTTTATCAAAGGAGAACGTACCCATGTCGATTCAGAAGATGATTTCCGAACACCCCGCCGTCGGGGACGATTACAATGACAGCCTCGGCCTCGCGGTGAAACATGCGCTGTATTGCGCGGCGATCTGCAACAGCTGCGCCGATGCATGCGTGGCGGAAGAAGGCGACATGGCGCGCTGCATCCGCCTGTGCAGCGATTGCAGCGACATCTGCACCGCGACCTACCGCGTCGCCAGCCGCCGGACCGACGAAAACCGTGCCATCATCCGCGACATGCTCGCCCTGTGCATCAAAGCCTGCGAAACCTGCGCGGAGCAGTGCGAGAGCCATGACGATGCGCATTGCCGCCGCTGTGCCGAGATGTGCCGCGAATGCGCACGCGATTGCAAGGCCGCGCTCGACGACCTGCGCAAGGAAGCCGCATAACAAAAAAGGCCGGGGTCACATGCCCCGGCCTTCCCCGTTTCACCGACGCGCGGCGATCAGGCCGCCATGCGCATCTTCTTAAGCTTTTTCAAAGCCATCTGCCGTTTCAGCCGCGACAGGTGATCGATGAACACGATCCCTTCGAGATGGTCCATCTCGTGCTGCAGGCAGATCGCCATCAGCCCGTCCATCTCCTCCTCGTGGACCGTACCGTCGAGATCCTGCCACCGGGCGCGGATGTGCGAAGGGCGATCCACCTCGGCATAGATGTCGGGGAGCGAGAGGCAGCCTTCGGAATAGGTCTGCAACTCCTCCGACGGGTCGAGGATTTCGGGGTTGATGAACACGCGCGGGTTCTTCTTCACCGGGCGATGATCGTGGCCGCATCCGTGATCGCCGCAATCCTCCGCCGGCGCATCCTCGTCCGGTTCCTGAAGATCGATGACGAGCACGCGTTTCGGCACGCCGACCTGCACGGCGGCAAGGCCGATGCCGGGGGCGGCATACATGGTTTCGAACATGTCCTCGACCAATGTGCGCAATTCATCGTCGAACTGTTCGACGGGGGTGGACACCTGCTTGAGCAGCGGATCGGGAACTTCGATGATTTCTCGGATAGCCATAGGTGCCATTTAGGGCGCCCCGGCCCATCCGGCAAGACGCGCCGCCGCGAAAGGGATCAAAGTGGCTTGCGCGCCCGCAACGCCTGCGCCAGCGTTCCTTCGTCGAGATAGTCGAGCTCGCCGCCCACCGGCAGGCCATGGGCGAGCTGCGTCACGCGCACGGGCCGCCCCTCCAGCCGCTCGGCAATGTAATGCGCGGTCGTCTGCCCCTCGAGCGTGGCATTCATGGCGAGCACGACCTCATCCACCCGCACGCCGTCCACGCCTTCTCCATCGACGCGGTCGAGCAGCGCGCCGATCGACAGATCCTCCGGCCGCACCCCGTCGAGCGCCGACAACCGCCCGCCCAGCACGTGATAGCGCCCCGGAAACAGCCGCGCGCGGTCCAGCGCCCAAAGATCGGCCACATCCTCCACGACGCAGATGCTGGACGCATCGCGGCGCGGATCGGCGCAGATACCGCAAGGGTTGCGCGTATCGACATTCCCGCACACCGTGCATTCGACGAGCGTTTCGCGCACCGTGTCAAGGCTGTTCAGCAAATCGACGAGTGCGGTTTCGCGCCGTTTCACCAGCCACAGAACCGCCCGCCGCGCCGAACGCGGGCCCAGCCCCGGCAGCCGGGCGAGCGCGCCGGCCAGTGCCTCGATCTCTTGCGATGCCATGTGGGGGCAGATAGGGACTGCGCCCGGTGATAGGAAGACACAACATGCGCGTCATATTCATGGGCACCCCGCAATTCGCCGTTCCCACGCTGGAGGCGGTGATCGCGGCCGGGCACGAGGTGATCGCCGCCTATTCGCAGCCGCCACGCCGCGCGGGACGGGGCAAGAAGCTGCAAGCCTCCCCGGTGCAGCAGGTGGCCGAGGCGCATGGCATTCCCGTCCATACGCCCGCCTCGCTCCGCGGCGAGGAGGAACGCGCCGCTTTCGCAGCGCTCGATGCCGATGTAGCGGTGGTCGCGGCCTATGGCCTGTTGCTGCCGGTGCCGGTGCTGGAGGCGCCGAAATACGGCTGCCTCAACGTCCATGGCTCGATCCTGCCGCGCTGGCGCGGGGCGGCGCCGATACAGCGCGCGATCCTCGCCGGCGACCAGACGACCGGCGTCACCATCATGCAGATGGAAAAGGGGCTGGATACCGGCCCGATGATCGAGAAACGCCGCACGCGGATCGAGCGCAAGACCGCGAGCGAGTTGACCGAGGAAATCGCCCGGATGGGCGCGGAGGCGATGGTCGATGTGCTGGCGAGCCTTCCCCATGTCCGACAGGAGGCGCAGCCGAGCCTCGGCGTGACGCATGCGGCCAAGATCGACAAGGCGGAGGCGCGGCTCGACTTCACGCAGAGCGCGGAGCAGCTCGGCCGGCAGGTGCGCGCCTTCGCCCCGCGTCCCGGAGCGTTCTTCGAATGGGAAGGCGAGCGGTTTCGCGTGCTGGAGGCCGAGGTCATCGGGCGCGAGGGGCCGGCGGCGACCGTGCTCGACGATATGCTGACCATTGCGTGCGGCTATGGCGCGCTGCGGCCCACCATGGTGCAGCGGGCGGGCAAGCCGGCAATGCCGACCGCCGACATGCTGCGCGGCCATCCCATTGCGGCGGGGACCGAGATCCGGTGACGCGCTTTGCCCTGACGCTGGAATTCGACGGCGGCCCGTTCATGGGCCTGCAACGGCAGAAACACGGCCCCTCGGTGCAGCAGGCGGTGGAGGAGGCGGTGCACGCCATCACGCATCAGCATGCCGCGATGCATGCCGCGGGCCGCACCGATGCGGGCGTGCACGCCATCGCCATGCGCGCGCATATCGACGTGGACCATCCGCGCGGGGCGGATCACCTTCGCGACGGGCTGAACGCGAAATTGCGCCCGGCGCCTGTCGCCGTGACCGATTGCGTCGTCGTACCCGATGAATGGCATGCCCGCTTTTCGTGCACCGGGCGGCGCTATCTCTATCGCATTGCCAACCGGCGCGCGCCGCTGACGCTGGATCTCGGCCGGGCGTGGCAGATGGGCATCCCGCTCGATGCAGAAGCGATGCACGACGCGGGTCAGGTGCTGATCGGGCATCACGATTTCACCACGTTTCGCTCCACCGCGTGTCAGGCGAAGAGCCCGATGCGCACGCTCGACCGCCTCGATGTGGAGCGGGTGGCCGGCGAAATCCACGTCCACGCCGCCGCGCGCAGCTTCCTGCATCATCAGGTGCGCTCGATGGTGGGGTGCCTCGTGCGCGTGGGCATGGGCCGTTGGACCAAGGGCGATCTGGCCGACGCGCTCGCCGCGCGCGACCGGCAGCGGCTGGCGATGAATGCCCCGCCGCAGGGGCTCTATTTCGTGGACGCGACCTACGACCCGGATTGACCCGCCGCGCCGCGCCTCTTCCGCACCAGCACCCAATATGCCGCCCCCGCGGCAATCGCCCCGCCCACGACATTGGCCGCAAGCTCGGCGGTATAGACCGCATCCGCGCCCCACGCGCTCTGCAATATCCACGCCACCGGCACCATGATCGCGAGCACGCGCAGGAGCGATTGCAGCAAGGCAAGCCCGGCATGGTCCACCGCGTTCAACGCCCCGTTCGACGCGATGAGCAGGCCATAGCCGCCGTAACCCCACACCCCGATCTCGACATAATCGGTGAGCGCGGCGATCACCGCCGGATCGTCGGTGAACAGCCGCGCCAGCGCACCGCGCGCGAGAAACAGCGCCAGCCCCACCGCCGTGCCATAGGCGACACAGAACCCCGCCGCCAGCATCGCGGCATGGCGCACCCGCCCATGGCACCCCGCGCCCCAGTTCTGTCCCACGATGGCGCCGATCGCCCCCGAAAGGCCGAGCAGCGGCACCACGGCAAAGCTTTGCAGCCGCCCCGCCGCGCCGAACCCGGCAACGGCGGCCTGCCCCTCCGCAGCGAGAAAACCGGTCAGCACGGACAGGCCGATGGGATTGATCGAATTAGAAAAGGCCGCCGGCCCCGTCACCCGCGCCAGCGCCAGCGCATCGCCCAGGCCCGCATGGCGCAATGCGGAAACCGACAATCCGACCCGACTGCGCGCGAGCAGGACGAGCCCCATCGCCATTGCGCTCGCAAACCCGCCGATGCTCGCATAGGCGGCGCCGGCGATGCCAAAGCCCGCCATGCCGAACGCGCCATTGATGAGCACGGGATCGAGCAGCCAGTTCACCACCGCAAAGGTGATCAATATCGCCATCGAATGCCGCGCCAGCCCCTGCCCGCGCAGCGCCCCGTTGGCGCCCATCATCAAGAGCTGCAGCGGATAGAACATTGCATAGGGCCGCATATACGCATCGATGAGCGGGAGCAGCGTATCCTGCGCCTGCATCAGTTCGAACAACGGCAAGCGCCAGATGAACAGCGCCGCCGCCAGCACGAGGCCCAGCCCCGCCGCAACGCCGATCCCCATCGCGGCCAGCCCGCGCGCATGATCCATGTTCCCCTTGCCCAGGGCGCGGCTCACGACCGAGCTGATCCCCGCCATCACCCCGACGCCGAGGCTGGACAGCGCGGTCGTGACGGGAAAGATGAACGCCACCGCCGCCAGCGCATCGGCGCCGAGCTGCCCGATGAAATACGCATCGATGATGCCGACCGACATGATCGCCGCGACCCCGACGATGAGCGGCGCGGTCTGCGTGACCATGAGGCGCGGGATCGACCCCGTGACCAGTCGTGCCTTTTGCGCGCGGCGCGGTTCTGAGGATGCGGTTTCGTCGGCTGTATCGGACATGCGAAGGCCCTTAACGCGGATCACGGCGCTTGTATGCCCTTCCCGCCATCTTGTGCGCGGGGCGGTCCGGCGCGCATGTTCGCGTCATGCTCTGGCCAAACGGGGCGGGAGCGGCCATGACCATACCCAAAGATGAAAAACACGAAGGAGCCAACCGCATGACCGCGACCACAGCACGGCATATCTATTCGAAACTCGACGCGGACGGCACGCTGACCGTCGGCATCGCGGAGGAAAGCCTGCCCGAACCGACCGGCTCGCAGGTTCTGATCGAGGTGGAAGCCGCGCCGGTCAATCCCTCCGATCTCGGCCTTCTGTTCGGGTCCGCCGATCTTGAAAATGCCGAGTTCGGCGACGGCACGATCACCGCGCAAATGCCCGCCCCCGCCCTGCGCGCGATGCAGGGCCGCGTCGGGGAGGCCATGCCCGTCGGGATCGAAGGCGCCGGCCGCGTCGTGGCCGCCGGCGATGACGCGGCGGCACAGGGGCTGATGGACCGGCGCGTCGCCTGCGCAGCGGGCGGCATGTATGCGACGCACCGCGTCGTGGAGGCGCGCGAATGCATGACGCTCCCCGATGACGTCCCGGCGGAGCTGGGCGCTGCGTCCTACGTCAATCCGATGACGGCGCTCGGCTTTACCGAAACCCTGCGTGCAGAGGGCGGCAAGGGTATCGTCCACACCGCGGCTGCGTCCAACCTGGGCCAGATGCTCGTGAAGATCTGTGCCGAGGATGACATTCCGCTCGTCAATATCGTGCGGTCGGACGAACAGGTAAAGCTCCTGCGCGACATTGGCGCAAAGCATGTCGTGAACAGCAGCGACGACGATTTCTTCGCCCGGCTGAAGGACGCGATCGCCGAAACGGGCGCGATGACCGCCTTCGACGCGATCGGCGGGGGGCGCATGGCCTCCACCATCCTGACCGCAATGGAACAGGTCGCCTCCGCGAACGACGAATACAGCCGTTATGGCAGCAGCACGATGAAGCGGGTGCATGTCTATGGCGCGCTGGACCTGTCCGCCATCGAACTGACGCGCAGCTTCGGCTTTGTCTGGACGGTTTCGGGATGGCTGCTGATGCCGTTTTTGACGCAGGCCGGGCGCGACACGGTGGAGCGGATGCGCGGCCGCGTGCGGGACAATCTCACCGGCATGTTCGCGAGCCAGTATTCCGCGCGCGGCGATCTGTCCGCCATGCTGCGCCGTGAAAACGCGCTGTCCTACAATGCGAAGAAGACGGGCGAGAAATTCCTCGTCACGCCGAACGGGTAAGCGGCGGTCAGTTCGCGCCCGGCACCGCGCGGATCATGAACTGCCGCCAGATGCGCGCCGGTGCGTCGCCGCCCGAAATGCGGCTGCGGTCGGCGGCGTCCGCATCGGCATAGACCCACACGCCCGCCACGATCCCCCCGGCCCAGCCGACGAAGACCGCATTGCGGTTTTCCTGGCTGGTGCCGGTCTTGCCGAAATTGGGAATGGGGAGCCGGGCGGCCTGCCCCGTGCCGCGGTTCACCGTTTCGCGCAGCATCTCGATCATCTCGGCATGGACGCGGGGGTCGAGGCGGTAGCGTCCGCCATGATCCTCCGGCTCACCGCGGGCGGGCTGCACCGCATAGGGGTGCACCGGATATTCGCCGCGCGCGACGCCCGCATAGGCGGCGGTAAGCTGCAACAGGGACACGTCCGCCGTTCCCAGCGGCAATGACGTATCTGCCGGGTCCATCGCCGCGTCGATGCCGAAATCCTGCGCGAGCGAGACGACCGCGTCGCCGCCGACCTGATTATAGAGCCGCGTCGCGACGACATTGCTGGAATGGACGAAGGCATCCTCCAGCGTGATCTGCCCGCGATAGGCATTGCCCGCATTGCGCGGCCCGCCGGGCATCTCGGTATCGCTCACCATCATGCCGGGACTCATCCCCTGCTGTAACGCGGCGAGCCAGACGAACAGCTTGAACGTGGAGCCGGGTTGCCGCCCGGCCAGCGCGTGGTTGAATTGATTCGCGTTGTAATCCTTGCTGCCGACCATGGCGAGCACGGCGCCGTCGGGCCGCATCGCGACGAGCGCGACCTCCGCATCGCCGACATCGACCGAACGCACCGCCGCCTCCGCCGCGCGCTGCACCTCCACGTCGAGCGTCGTCGCGATGATCGGCGCATCGGCGCCATACCCCTCCGCCACGGCGAGCCGGCGGATCCAGTTGGTGAAATGGGCATAGCGCGGCGGTTCGCGATTGGATTGCAGGCGCAGCCGCGCATCGGGCATCGCGCGGGCCTCCGCTTGCGTCAGATAGCCTGCATCGACCATCGCGATCTTCACCACGTCGGCGCGGGCGCGGGCGGCGGCGGCATGGACGCTGGGCGCAAGGCTGCTCGGCGCCTTGGGCAGACCGGCGAGCAGGATCGCCTCCTGCGGGGCGAGATCCTCCGGCGCCTTCCCGAAATAGCGCATGGACGCCGCGCGCAGGCCATAGGAGCGGTCGCCGAAATAGATCTTCGAGAGATAGCGTTCGAGGATTTCCTCCTTCGTCAGCCACAATTCGAGCCAGAGCGCCGTCGGCACCTCCAGCAATTTGCGCCCCATCGTGCGATCGTGGCTGTAATAGGTGACCTTGGCGAGCTGCATCGTGATGGTCGAGCCGCCCTGCATCGACCCGCCGCCCAGATTATGGACGAACGCCCGCGCCACCCCGCGCGGATCCACGCCCCAGTGGGAGAAGAACCGGCGATCCTCGATCGCGAGGAAGGGCTGTATCACGTGGGCGGGCAGCATCTCCGCCTCCACAGGGGCGAGCACCACGTCGCCGCCGCGCGCGATCGGCTGACCGTCCTGCGACACCAGCACGAAGGGATCGCCATGCGGATCGAGCGTTTCCGAAACGGGCTTCGTCGCGGCGAGCCACACGATCGTGAGGCCGAGCAGCACGACGAACGCCACAGCCCCCCATTTGACCAGCCGCGCGGTGAGCGTGAACGGCAGCAGCAGGCACCCGGCGATACACCCCCGGCGCCGCGGTTCGTCCGGCGGCGCGGGGTAATATTCGTCCGCATAGGGATCGGCGCCGCCGTCCCGCTCGTCCCAGTCATGGCCGGAACCGTAGCCCTGCGATTCTTCGAGATAGCCGGGTTCGTCCGCGATCCGCGCGTCATCGCGGCGCGAACGGCGCCACCACCTGTCGCGGCGCGGCTTTTCGAAATCATCCGCCATGACGCACCGCCCTACCCGATGGCGTGCCCGGCCGCATCCGGCCGACGCGCATTATCCGGCGCGCGACACGACGCTTTCGGGAAGGTCGGTGCCAAAGACGCGCTGATAATATTCGGCGACCAGCATGCGCTCGGTCTCGTCGCACTTGTTGAGGAAGGACAGGCGGAAGGCAAAGCCGACATCGTTGAAGATGCGCGTGTTTTCGGCCCAGCTGATGACCGTGCGCGGCGATGCGACGGTGGAAATGTCGCCATTGATGAACCCTTCGCGGGTCAGATCGGCGACCTGCACCATCTTGCGCACGAGGTCGGGTTCGGCATCGGGCACCTGCGCGCGCACGATGTTCACTTCGGTCGCCTCGGGCAGGTAATTGAGCCCGACGACGATGTTCCAGCGGTCCATCTGCCCCTGGTTGATGGCCTGCGTGCCATGGTAAAGCCCGCTGGTATCGCCGAGGCCCACCGTGTTGGCGGTCGCGAACAGGCGGAAATGCGGATCGGGGCGGATGACGCGGTTCTGATCGAGCAGGGTCAGCTTGCCGCTGGTTTCCAGGACGCGTTGGATGACGAACATCACGTCGGGGCGGCCCGCATCATATTCGTCGAACACCAGCGCGGTCGGCGTCTGCAGCGCCCAGGGCAGCAGCCCTTCGCGAAATTCGGTGACCTGCAACCCGTCGCGCAGCACGATGGCATCGCGCCCGACGAGGTCGATCCGGCTGATATGCGCATCGAGATTGATCCGCACGCAGGGCCAGTTGAGCCGCGCGGCAACCTGCTCGATATGGGTCGACTTGCCTGTGCCGTGATACCCCTGCACCATGACGCGGCGGTTGTGCGCGAACCCGGCCAGGATCGCGAGCGTGGTGTCGGGATCGAACACGTAATTGGGATCGGTATCGGGCACGCGCTCGTCCGCGCGGCTGAAGGCCGGGACCTTCATGTCGATGTCGATCCCGAAGGTCTCGCGCACGTCCACTTGCATGTCGGGCGCGGCCAGTGCGGTTTCGTGGCTGTTCGTGTTCTGGGTAATGTCGTTCATGGCACCATTGCGGTTAAACATGTGCCGCGGGCGGGGCAACAGGCAATCGGCCACGGCGCCGGTTTTGCATCACCCGAAGCGGCCCGCGCGGCGAAGATGCTGATACGCGGCGACGACCTGTTGCAGGCGATTTTCATGGCTGCGGTCGCCGCCGTTGCGGTCGGGATGATACCGCCGGACAAGTTCGGAATAGCGGCTTCGCAATTTCTGCCGGTCGGCATCGACGCAAAGGCCCAGCACGTCGAGCGCCCGGGCATCCTCGCCCGAAACGCCGGCGCGGCGGGCGCGGTCCTCTTCCCGCCATTGTCGTTCGCGGTCCGACCGGCGGGCCCGGGCGCGCGCCGAAATCGCCTCCAGCGGATCGTCGAAATCGGCCCAGCGCGGCGCACCGTCAATGCCCGCCGTCGGCGAATAGGCCCGCGAATCGCGCCATCCGGACACGGGCGATTGCGCGTCGAGGATTTCCTCCGCGCTCATCCCTTCGAAAAAATCGTAGCCTGCATTGAACTGCCGCACATGGTCGAGACAGAACCAGCGCCACTCCCCCGGCCCGTCGAAACCGGGGCCGCGCGCGCCCGGCGCACGAAATTCGCCCGCCTCCTCGCATCCGGGGGCGTGGCAGATCGTGCCGGGATTTTCGTGTCGTCCATGGAACCGGTCTCGTGACATCGCCATTGAAATGATACGCCCGCCCCGAAATGTGAACCCCCCGAATTGAAAGCACCCCCATCATGCCCCAACCCAATTCCCCATCGGGCCCGCTCGAAGCGGAAATCCGTGAACGGCTTACCGCCGCATTCGCGCCCGCCAGGCTCGACGTGAAGAACGACAGCGCCGCCCATCGCGGCCACATGGGCGACGACGGCAGCGGCGAATCGCATTTTTCGATCTTTATCGAGGCCGACGTATTCAAGGATCGCTCCCGGCTCGAACGGCAGCGCATGGTCAACCACGCGCTGGGCGACATTCCGGGAGAGCGCGTCCACGCCATCGCGATCAAAGCCGAAGCGCCGGGGATCGTCCCATGAGCTACGATCTGTGGTACTGGCCCGGCCTTCCGGGGCGCGGCGAGTTCGTGCGGCTCGTGCTGGAGGCGGCGGACATCGCCTATACCGAGCCGGCCCGCGCGTCCGGCCTTTCCACCGATGACGGCATGTCGAAAGTGGCCGAACATCTCGCCGCGATGAAGAGCCGGCCGGCGTTTGCCGTGCCGCTGCTCGAAACGGCAGGCGAATCGATTGCGCAGACGCCGAACATCATCGCCTTCCTGACCGAGGAGCACGACATCGGCACGAATGATGCAGCGGCCCGGCGCTATATGAATCAGCTGCAGCTCGACATCGCCGACATGACGGAGGAGGTGCACGGCGTGCATCATCCCATCGCGACCTCGCTATATTACGAGGATCAGAAGGACGCGGCGATGCAGGCGGCGGAGGATTTCCGCGAAAACCGCATCCCCAAATATTGCAATCATTTCGAGGCCGCCGTGCAAGCGAACGGCGGCGACTGGGCCATCGGCAAGACGTGGAGCGGGCTGGATGCGTCGCTTGCCTATCTGCTCGACGGGCTGCACTGGATGTTTCCGAAACGCATGGCCGCCCTTGCCGGGGATTATCCGAAGCTGCACGCGATCCGCGACGCATTCTTTGCCTTGCCGCGCATCGCCGAATACCGGAAAAGCGACCGGTGCCAGCCTTTCGGCAAGGAGGGCATCTTTCGCAACTATCCCGAACTGGACGCTGCATGACCGACCCCATTTTGAAAACCGTCACGCCCGTAAGCCACGATCTCGGCGCGTTCACCGTGCATCGGGCCGTGCCGCAGCAGGCGTGCCGGTCGGTCGGCCGCTTCGTCTTCGTCGACGAATTCGGGCCCAGCACGCTCGACATCGGGACCGGCATGGACGTCCGGCCGCATCCGCATATCGGCCTGTCGACCGTCACCTATCTCCTCGAAGGGGCGATCGAGCACCGCGATTCGCTCGGCAGCAGGCAGGTTATCACGCCCGGCGCGGTCAATCTGATGACGGCGGGGCGCGGTATCGTCCATTCCGAACGGTCGCCTGCGGACGAACGCGCCGCCGGCCCGCGCCTTTTCGGGACGCAGACATGGCTCGCGCTTCCCGATGGGCAGGAGAATATCGACCCGGCGTTCGAATCCATCGCGTCGAAGGATCTTCCCATCGTTGCCGACGGCGGATCGCAGGCGCGGATCATCATGGGCACCCTGTGGGGCGAAACCGCGCCGACCACCTGCCATGCCGAAACGATCAATGCCGACATCGAACTGGCGCCCGATGGCAAGATGCCGGTCGACGCGGACGTCGCGGAGCGCGCGGTGATGCTGCTCGCCGGCGATGCGAGCATTGACGGCATTGCGCTCGACCCGTTGAAGCTCATCGTGCTGCGCCCCGGCGCGGCGGCGGTGCTGTCGTCGCGCGACGGGGGCCGGGTCTTTCTGCTGGGCGGGGAACCGGTGGGCAAACGGCACGTGTGGTGGAATTTCGTGCACAGCAGCCGCGACCGGATCGAGCAGGCGAAGGAAGACTGGCGCGACGGCAAGTTCCCGCGCGTGCCGGGTGACGAGGCGGAATACATCCCCTTGCCCGACCGGCCAAAGACTGTCAGCTATCCTTGAAAGAAAACGGGGTATGGGACAGGCCTATGAAAACGGTGCAGCTGGCTAACGGAATCGAATTGCAGGTTCGCGACGAAGGGCCGCGCGATGCGCCTGCGCTGATCTTCCTGCACGGTTTCCCCGAATCGCACCGCACCTGGCGGCATCAGATCCCGCATCTGTCGCACCGCTTTCGCTGTGTCGCACCGGATCAGCGCGGATACCGCCATTCGTCGAAGCCCGGCGGGCCGGAGCATTACCGGGCCAGCCTGCTGGTCGGCGATGTGTTCGCGCTCGCCGACGCGCTCGACATCGGGCAATTCACGGTCGTCGGGCACGATTGGGGCGGCGCGATCGCATGGGCCGTGGCGATGGCGGGACAGCCCAACGCCGATCCGGTCGCGGCAAGCCCCCATGCCGGCCGCGTCACCCGCGCGATCATCGCCAATGCCCCGCACCCCGCGGTGATGCAGACGCTTTTATATACCGACCCGGAACAGCGCGCCGCCTCCCAGTATATTCGCGTGTTCCGCGATACCGGCAATGACGCGTTGATCGAACAGGGCGGCCTGCTCCCCCTGCTGGCGAAGGCATTTCCGGACCGGGATTCCTCACCCCGCCCGGAAGCCGAGGAGCAGGCCGCGTTGATCGAGGACTGGTCCGATCCGGAGCGCGCGTTCGGCATGATCAACTGGTATCGCGCATCCGCCATGGACGTGCCGCCGATGGACGCGCCCTTTGCCATTCCCGACGATGCAAAGGCGATCGCCATGCCACAGATCACCATCCCGACGCTCGTCATCTGGGGGATGGAGGACCGTGCGATCCGGCCTGCCAATCTCGACCGGCTTTCGGATCATGTCGACGATCTTTCCATCACGCGCATTGCCGATGCGGGTCATTTCGTCATCTGGGAGCGGCCGGAGGCGGTGAACGCGGCGATGGACGGGTTTCTCGGCACGGGCGAACGGTAACGCCCATTGCCAGCCAAGGCCGCGACGCCTAAGTCGCGGCTGTCATGACAAAACCGCTCACCTTCGCCATTCCCAAGGGTCGCATTCTCGACGAAGCCCTGCCGTTGATGGCCCGCGCCGGGATCGTTCCCGAACCGGGCTTCCACGACAAGGCCAATCGCGCGTTGAGCTTTGCGTGCGAGGATCCCTCGATCCGGCTCATCCGGGTGCGCGCGTTCGACGTCGCCACCTTCGTCGCGCACGGCGCCGCGCAGGCCGGGATCGTCGGCTCCGACGTGATCGAGGAATTCGATTATTCCGACCTCTACGCCCCCGTCGATCTCGACATCGGGCACTGCCACCTGTCCATCGCGGAGCCGGTGGACGGGGCCGAAGAAGACGGGCGCAGCGCCAGCCACATGCGCGTCGCGACCAAATATCCCAACATCACCCGCCGCTGGTTCGAGGCGAAGGGCGTGCAGGCCGAATGCGTGAAGCTGAACGGCGCGATGGAACTCGCGCCCTCGCTCGGCCTTGCCAGCCGCATCGTCGATCTCGTGTCGACGGGCCGTACGCTGAAACAGAACGGGCTGGTCGAAACGGCAAAAATCCTGCCCGTGTCGGCCCGGCTCATCGTCAATCGCGCCGCGCTCAAAACCGACAGCGCCCGGCTCGGCCCCATGATCGAGGCGTTTCGCGCGCTGGCCGAACACAACCCGGGCCATGAGGCGGCGGGCCTGCCCGCGGGTGCGGCGTAATGCGCAGGCTGGACGCATCGGACGCGGATTTCGACACCGCCTTTGCCGCCATCGTCGCCGACCGGCGCGAGGAGGACGCGGGCGTCGGGCGCGACGTCACCGCGATCCTGGCGCGGGTGAAAGAAGACGGCGACGACGCGCTCATCGCCTATACCGAGAAATTCGATTCCCATACGCTGGCCGGCAATGGCGACGCGGGGTGGACCATCGGGGCGGAGGAATGCCGCGCGGCCTATGACGCGCTGGCCCCGGCGCTGCGCGATGCGCTCGAAACCGCGGCGGCGCGCATCCGGGCCTATCACGCGGCGCAATTGCCCGAGGATCGCGATTACCGCGACGATGCGGGCGTGCGGCTCGGCGCGAAATGGCGGGCGGTGGATGCCGCCGGGCTTTACGTGCCGGGTGGGCGCGCGGCCTACCCGTCCTCGCTGCTGATGAATGCGATCCCGGCGAAGGTGGCGGGCGTCGAACGGCTCGCCGTCGCGACGCCGACGCCCGGTGGCGCGGTCAATCCGCTCGTGCTGGCCGCCGCCCATGTCGCCGGGGTGGACGAAATCTGGCGCGTCGGCGGGGCGCAGGCGATCGCCGCGCTTGCCTATGGCACCGGGCGGATTGCGCCGGTCGACGTCATCACCGGCCCGGGCAATGCCTGGGTCGCGGAGGCGAAGCGGCAATTGTTCGGGGTGGTGGGCATCGACATGGTGGCGGGGCCGTCGGAAATCCTCGTCATTGCGGACGCGGACAACGACCCGGCGCATATCGCCGCCGATCTGTTGAGCCAGGCCGAGCACGATCCCGTCGCGCAATCCATCCTCATCACCGACGATCCCGGCTTTGCCGCCCGTGTCGCGGACGCGGTGGAGGATGAGCTGGCCCGCCTCCCCGATCCGGGCGTCGCGCGGCAAAGCTGGACCGATCATGGCGTCATCATCACCGCACCGATGGCCCGCGCGGCCGAGCTTGCCAATGCACTGGCCGCCGAACATGTGGAACTCGCCGTGGCTTCGCCCGAACCGCTGCTGGGCGCGATCCGGCACGCAGGGTCGGTCTTTATCGGCCGCCATGCGCCCGAAGCGGTCGGCGATTACGTGGCGGGGCCGAACCACGTCCTGCCCACCGGACGACGCGCCCGGTTCGCGAGCGGGCTGTCCGTGCTCGATTTCATGAAGCGGACGAGTTTCATCGAACTCGACCGCGCGGCACTTGCCGCCATGGGTCCCGCCGCCGTCGCACTGGCCGAGGCGGAGGGGCTGCACGCCCATGCCCGATCGGTCGCCATCCGCCTCGAAGGAGAAGATTCATGAGCATTTCGCTGCACCACGCGCTCGTCCCCCAGTGGATTCAGATGATCGACGGGCTTGAGCGTGTGCTCACCAAGGCGGACAGCCATTGCGGCGAAACCGAGCGCAGCGAGGACGAGTTCGTCCAGATGAAGCTTGCCCCCGACATGCTTGATTTCGCGTATCAGGTGAAATCGGTGCGCACCCATTCCATCGGCGCGGTCGAAGGTGTGCGGGCCGGCGTGTTCAGCCCGGACATGTCCGAAAGCCCGCGCGATTTTGCCGCCATGCGCACGATGCTCTCGCAAACGCGCGACGCGATCAACGCGCTCGACCCGGCGGAGTTCGAGGGCTTTATCGGCAAGCCCGTCGAATTCCGTTTCCGCGATTTCGTCATGCCGTTCGACGGGGAGGAATTTCTCCTCTCCTTCTCGCAACCCAATTTCTATTTCCACGTGACGACGGCCTACGCGATCCTGCGTCAGGCCGGTGTCGCGGTCGGCAAGTTCGACTATCTGGGATCGGTCCGGAAGAAAGTTTCATGACTCAAAAAGCCCGTTCGCAATCGCGCTCCGCCGCGCGGCTGGCCGCGGTGCAGGCCCTGTATCAGCACGATATGGAAAAGACGCCGATCACGCGCCTGCTCGACGAATTTCATCAGCACCGCCTCGGCCGCGAGATCGAGGAGGCGCAATATGCCGATGCCGAGGTCGCGTTTTTCGACGATCTGGTAAAGGGCGTCGACGCCCGCCGCGAAGAGATCGACACCCGCATTACGGAGCGGCTGGCAACAGGGTGGTCGCTGACCCGGCTCGACCGCACGATGTTGCAAATCCTGCGCTGCGGCACGTATGAGCTGATGGCCCGCGCCGACGTGCCCACGGCCAGCGCGATCAGCGAATATGTCGACGTCGCCCATGCCTTTTTCGAAGCGCGCGAGGCAAAATTCGTGAACGGCCTGCTCGACGCGATTGCGAAGGATGTCCGGTCCTGAAACCCGCGCGGTGACCGGTCCCGGCGACGATAGCGGCGAGGCGCGCTTCATCGCGGCCATGCGCGCTCTCGCCACCGGGCCGGGCTCGCGGGCTCTTGCCGATGATGCCGCGGTTCTCGACGCGCATGGCCCGCTCGTCGTGACGCATGACATGATGGTGGAGGGCGTGCACTGGCTTCCTTCGCAGGACGCCGCCGACGTCGCGTGGAAACTGGTCACCTCCAATCTGTCCGACCTTGCCGCAAAGGGGGCACGTCCGGTGGCGCTGATCCTCGGCTACATGCTCGGCGATGCGGCGTGGGACGCGGCATTTGCGGACGGTCTTCGCGCGGTGCTTGCCGTCCATCCCGCGCCGCTGCTCGGCGGTGATACGGTGGCCGGGCCCTCTTCTGCTGCCACGCGCACGCTCGGCCTCACGGCCATCGGCGCGCCGGTGCGCAACCCGCCGCCCGCGAGAGCCGACGCACAGGTGGGCGACCGCGTCTGGGTCACAGGCGTGCTCGGCGCAGCCCTTGCCGGGTTCGAGGCGTTGCAGCGCGGCGTCGACGATCCCGCGCTGACCGCCGCGTTCCGGCGACCCGAACCGCTGCTTGCCACAGGCGCGACGCTGGCGCCGGTGGTGCACGCGATGATGGACGTGTCCGATGGCTTGCTCATCGATGCGCGCCGGATGGCGGAGGCGAGCCGGACCACGATCGCGATCAACAGCGCGGCGGTGCCCGTCCACCCCGCCCTCGCGGACCGGCGGGACGAGGCGATGCGATGGGGTGACGATTACCAGCTGCTGTTCACCATGGCCGACGGGATCGCCCCGCCGGTCGACGCCTGCTGCATTGGCACGGTGCTTGCGGCGGGACGCGAGCCCGTACTGATCGATCGCGTGCCGCCCGATGGATCGATCCCGCTCGGTTACGCGCATGGGCGGGACACGGCGCCCAAGGATTGAGGCGCCGCACGACGATGCGCGATTGACCCGGACCACGCCCGGCGGCACAGGATGGGTCATGACCGAACCGATCAACCCGCTCGACGACGATATCACGCCTGCCGAAAGCGTCGCGGGCCTCATCGCGCTGCTCTCCCCGGAACAGGTGGGCGAGGACCGTTTCGTCGGCCCCCGCAAGCCGGGCGGACGCGGACGCATATTCGGCGGGCAAGTCATCGGCCAGGCGATCGCCGCCGCGCAGATGACAGCCCCCGAAGGGCGCACCGCCCATTCGCTCCACGCCTATTTCCTGCGCGGCGGGGACGAGGACCATCCCATCGACCTGATGGTGGAGCGCGATTTCGACGGGGGGAGCTTTTCGAACCGCCGGGTGATCGCAGCACAAAAGGGCCAGCCGATCCTGAACCTGACGGCGAGCTTTCAGAAACCGGAGAGCGGGCTTGAGCATCAGTTCCCGATGCCGGACGTGAAAATGCCCGAAGATCTGCTCGATGAAGACGCTCTCGTCCGCAAGCTGGCTGGGCCGAAACGCGGAACCATCGCCTTGTTTCACAAAAGTCGCGGGTTCGAGGCGCGCGTACCGCCGATGCGCTTTTCCGAAGATGCCGGTCCCAACGATGGCTATATCTGGTTGCGCACGCTGGCCCCCCTTCCCGACGACCCGGCGGTCCATCGCAACGTGCTCGCGCTGTACAGCGATTACGGTCTGCTCTCGGCTGCGCTGCTGCCGCATGACATGGTGTTCCACAATCGCGATATCAAAGCGGCGAGCCTCGATCATGCGATATGGTTCCACGGCGATGCGCGGATGGATGAATGGGTGCTCTACAGCTTTGATTCGCCATGGGCGGCGAATGCGCGCGGGTTCACGCGGGGCGCGTTCTATACCCGCGATGGGCGGCTGATCGCCTCCACCGCGCAGGAAGGTCTGATCCGCCCGAAATCCGTCAAGAGCGCCTAGCCGCCGCGCGCCTTTATCGCGCGCTCGCCATACGCGTGGGGCGCAGGGGCGTGCCGAGTCGTTCGCGCGCAATGGGCAAACAGCCGTGGCCGCTGGCCTTCACCGCCCGGCACATGCGGGCCGCGTCCTGCGCGTCGAAACCGGCGGCACCCACCCGGTAATAGGTGCGCCCCGCCACGCGCGCGGTCCCGATGGCGGGCATGACGCCGCGCAAATTGGCATAGCGCGACTGGAACACCGCCCACCCGGCGCGGGCGTCGGCCATGGAAAGAAACGAGCCGAGTTGCGCGACATGGCTTCCCCCCGCGCCGGCCTGCGGCAGGGCGGCGGGCGCGCGAACGGGCACCACGGCCGCGGAGCGCGGCGCAGCTTTGGCCTCCACCTTCGGCGCGGCGGAAAGCCCGCTCGACGCAGGCAGGGCCGTCGTGGAAGCCGTCGCGATCGCCGGCGCCTCGATACGCGGCAGATCCACCGCACCGGCAGCGTTGAGCGCAACCGCATCCGGCGCAGGCTCATTCGCGAAGGCCGGTGCCTGCGGTTGTTTGAGAGCGAGTTGCAAGGGTTGCCCGCGGTCGCTTACTGCAAGGGTCGTGCCCAGAAGCCCGGCGATCCGCTGCGCCGAAAGATCGGGGCGCGCCGTCATCGCCCAATGGGTGATGCGCTGGTCGAGCCTGTCCGCCGGCACATCCTGCGCCGCCATGATCCGTGCGTCGCGCCAGCGCCCGTCGAGCGCAAACGCATAGGCGAGATTCTGCCGCGCCCGCACGCTATTGTCGCCGGCGCGGATCGCATCGGTCAGGATCTGCACCCCGCGCGCCGTTTCCCCCGCGAGCGCGAGCGCCAGACCCCGTTCGCTCGCCGGAATGGCCGTGCCCTGCGCCTCGATCGTGGTGACGGCGATTCGCGGATATCCCGTTCCGATCTGCGCCAGGGCCAGCATCAATGCCGTGCGCGCCGACCCGTCGCCTAGCGTGACCGCATCGCCCAATGCCTCGCGTGCGGACACCAGCCGCCCGGCGTCGAGATAGGCACGCCCCAGCATCGCACGCGTCGCCGCATCGTCCGGCCGGGCCAGCACCGCCCCCTCCGCAAGGGCGATCGCCGTGTCGCTCTGCCCCGCATCGAGAGCGGAGGCGATCTGGCTTTCCGTGCTTTGCGATGCGGGATAGAATGACGAACACCCCGCCAGCACGGCGGAGCCCAGCACGGCGAGGCCGAGTTTTCGCGCGCCGTTTCGTGTGCGGGCGAACGGGTCGATCATGAAAGCATCCTCGTGCAGGCAGGTGACTGGCTTCCCGCAGTCTCGTGGCCTATCGCTAATATTCGGTTAAGGGCTTTGAAAATCCGTGCGCAGCATGCAGTGCGGGCCTCATGGCAGACATTTCCGCTTCGCCGTGCACCACCCTTGCGGGCGCCGTCCCGCCGGATCCGGCCGCCTCCTCCTCGGGCCGGATCGATGCGCTCGATCTCGCGCGCGGGATCGCCGTGCTGGGCATCGTGGTCATCAATATGGAGGGCTTTGCCGGGCCTTTCGCGGCGGTCGGCAATCCCGACTGGAACGGTCATGCGGGCGTCGCCGATTTCGTCAGCTTTTCGGTCGCCGCGCTTTTTTTCGAAGGGAAGATGCGGGCCCTTTTTACCCTGCTGTTCGGCGCGGGGATCGTTTTTTTCGCGGCGCGTCGTTCGCCCGGCGGCGATGCCGGGGACGGGGCGGCGTTGGCCCCGCAACTGCGGCGGCTGGGCTGGCTCGCGGTGTTCGGCTATCTGCATTACCTGGTGTTGTGGCGGGGGGACATATTGTTCCTCTACGCGGTGGCGGGGACGTGTGCGCTGGCGTTTCTGCGGTTGTCGGCGTTGCGGCTGATCGTGGCGGGACTGCTCAGCACGCTGATCTTCGGTGCCTATTGCACGTGGGGGGTCGGCCCGATCATGATCGCCATCGACGCGGCGGTCCACGGCCATGCCAATGCCGAACAGATCGCCTCGCTATCCGATTATACCGACGGGCTTTCGATCGAGAGCGCCGCCGATCGCGCGCTGTTCTCCAGCGGCATGGCGGCGCAGATCGGGCATCGGCTGGCAAGCGATCCGTTCTATCCGCTGCTATCGCTGAAAATCTCGGTGTTCGAGACGCTTCCGCTCATGCTTCTCGGCATGGGGCTGGCGAAGGGCGGGTTTTTTACAGGGGCGGTTTCACGCTCCGAACTGGCGCGGATCGGGTGGGCCGGGTGCCTGCTCGGGCTGGTATGGGCGGCATTGTCGCTGGCCTGGCTCTTCCATGTCGGGTTCTCGCGCGCGGCGACCCCGTGGCTGTTCTACTACACCGGTCTGCCCGGACGCATGGCGATGGCGCTCGGCTATCTCGCCATCGTGGTGCGCTATGCGCCGGCGTGGATGGAAACGGCGCTGGGGCGGCGCTTTGCCGCGGCGGGGCGCATGGCCTTTACCAATTATATCGCGACCAGCCTTGTCATGACATTCGTCTTCCACGGCTGGGGACTGGGCCTGATCGACCGCGATTTCGGCCATGCGGGGCTGATGGTGTTCGCCGGCGCGATGGGCGCCGCGATGCTGGCATGGTCGGCGCCGTGGCTGCGGCGATTCGGGTCCGGCCCGCTCGAACTGGCGTGGCGCAGGCTGGCGCTCATCGGAGCCACGCGGCGCAAACGCGACTGATTATCAATAGTGCTTGCTCTTGCAAGAGATTCGCATTACCATCCTTTCCGAACAGCACGGAAAGGTCCTCGCTCCGATGATTGTCTGCATCTGTAATGCCATCCGCGAAAGCCAGATTCGCACCGCCGCCCGCAATTGCCCCGGCGATGCGGAGGCGGTCTACCGGTCGCTCGGCTGCGCGCCGCAATGCCGCCAATGCCTCGACGATGCGACCGACATTCTCGATGCGGAGCGTTGCGCCGCCTGATCGGGATCGATGCGCGCGGTTTCGGCGCCGGATCCGGAAAAACTGCCCGATACGGCTTGCGCGACGGGGCGGTGGGCGCCATCACCCTGGCCTGCCTGATGCAACAAAGGACGCGCCATGAAGGGTGACACCAAGGTCATCGAATATCTGAACAAGGCCTTGTTCAACGAATTGACCGCCATCAACCAGTACTGGTTGCATTACCGCATGTTCGACCATTGGGGCATGGCGAAACTGGCGGAATATGAACGCCACGAATCCATCGACGAGATGAAGCATGCCGACTGGCTTGCCGACCGCATCTTCATGCTCGACGGGCTGCCCAATTTTCAGAATATCGGCCGGCTGAAGGTCGGCGAAACGGTCGAGGAAATCCTCAAGGCCGACCTCGCGATGGAGGAGGAGGCCATCCCTCTCCTGCGCGAAGCGATCGAGCATTGCGAGAAGGTCAGCGATTTCGTCAGCCGCGAATTGCTCGTCCGCATCCTCGAGAACGAGGAAGAGCATGTCGACCACCTCGAAACGCAGTTCGAAATGATCGCGCGCATGGGCCTGCAAAACTACGTACAGCTGCAATCCGCGCCGATCGGAAGCGAGAAGGACAGCGGCAATTTCTCGGGCCGCGACCTCGGCTGAGACCGCATGTTGCGCTGGCGGGGCCGAACGCGGCACCCGCCAGCCGCGGCATCACGCCGGCGTCATTCCTTGGTGTGATAGGGGTTCTTCGGGCTGCGCAGCGTGAGCCGCACGGGCACCGAACCAAAGCCCAGCTCCCGCCGCAATCCGTTGACGAGATAGCGCCGGTAGCTTTCGGGCAGCTGATCCAGCCGCGTCCCGAACAGCACGAAGCCCGGCGGGCGCGTGCGAACCTGCGTGATATAGCGCAGCTTGATCCGCTTGCCGCCGGGCGCGGGCGGCGGATTTTGCGCCAGCGCATCGTCGAACCACCGGTTGAGCGCCGCGGTCGGCACGCGCCGATTCCAGATATCGCGCAATTCGTGCGCGGCGGACAGCATCGCGTCGGTCCCCTTCCCCGTGCGCGCCGACACCGCGATGAGCGGAATGCCGCGCGCCTGCGCCAGCCCTTCGTCGAGCGCGGCGCGGATGCCGTTGAAAAGGCCCGACGGATCCTCGGCAATGTCCCATTTGTTGATGGCCACCATCAAGGCGCGGCCTTCCTCGATCACATGGCTCGCGATCTTGAGATCCTGATGCTCCAGCCCCTGCGTCGCGTCGAGCAGGAGAACGACCACCTCGGCGAAATCGACCGCGTGTTTCGCATCGGCAACGGCCATCCGCTCCAGCTTTTCGGTCACGCGCGCGCGCTTTCGCATGCCCGCCGTGTCGATCAGCTTGATCGGCATCGTCTCGCCCGATTTCGGGTCCTGCCATTGCCAGTCCACCGCGATCGAATCGCGCGTGATGCCCGCCTCCGGCCCGGTGAGCAGGCGATCTTCCTGTAGCAACCGGTTGATCAGCGTGGATTTGCCCGCATTGGGACGCCCGACGATGGCGAGCTGCAACGGGCCGAGCGGCCTGTCCTCCCCCTCGTCCAGCGCCGGCGCCTCTTCGGGTTGCAGCGGTTCGAGATGCGGCAGCAGAACCTCGAACAGATCGGCGACGCCCTCGCCATGTTCGGCGGACAATGCGACCGGATCGCCAAGGCCCAGCGAATAGGCGTCGAAGATACCCGAATCGCCGGCCTTGCCCTCGGCCTTGTTGGCGACGACCACCACCGGCACATCCGCCCCGCGCAGCCAGCGGGCGATTTCCTCATCGAGCGGGGTCAGCCCCGCGCGCGAATCGAACACGAACAGTGCCAGCGTCGCGCCCTCAAGCGCCGCCTCGGTCTGCTTGCGCATGCGGCCAGGCAGCGAATGGGGGTCATCGTCCTCCCACCCGGCGGTGTCGACGATGGTGAATTTCAGGCCGAGAAGATCCGCCTCGCCAAATCGCCGGTCGCGGGTCACGCCGGGCTGGTCATCGACCAGCGCGAGTTTCTTGCCCACGAGACGATTGAAAAGCGTGGATTTGCCCACGTTGGGGCGGCCAATGATGACGACTTCGGGAAGCATGCGCGTCAGTTGGCCCGCCTGCGCCGCAAGCGCAAGCGAATTGCGGATTCAGAGGCGATTGCGCGGGCTGCGGCGTTCAGCCCTTTTTCGCGACCGGAGCGTCGTCGCCGAGATCCTCGTACCACGCTTCGACCGGACCATTCAGCTTGATGGTCAGCGGGTTGCCCTTGCGATCCATCGTCTTGCCGGCCTGCACCCGGACCCACCCTTCGGAGATGCAATATTCCTCGATATCGCGACGCTGAGTACCCTTGAACCGGATTGCGATTCCGCGGCGGAGGCGGTCCGCGTCGAAAAATTCGCTGCGCGGATTGATCGCCACGTGGTCGGGCGGCAGCTTTTCCACATTGCCTTCGGTTTCGGGGGCCTCGGTTTCGTGGGCTTCGGTTTCGGGCGTGCTGTTGTCGTCGGTCATGGAGCGCGCATGTAATCCCGGGGCGCCCTTTGTCAACGAAATGCGCTTTTCACCGACACGGCTTGTCAATGGCGATCCATTCTGGCAAAGGCGCGCGACACGTTGACGGCACCGTCGGATGATATCCGGCCCGAAGCCGCGACGGGCGCGTAGCTCAGTGGTAGAGCACACCCTTCACACGGGTGGGGTCGCAAGTTCAATCCTTGCCGCGCCCACCACGATTTCAACGACTTAGCTGATCTCGTAAACCACCGTATGAAAAAAGTATGAAACGGATTTCCCGGGCATTGCTTGGTCGTCGGGAGAAAGTTCGGGACTCTGCTCCAATCGGTTCAAAGTTTTGACGGAACCTCATGTCGGGGAGCGCAGGCGGGGTTGCCATCGGTTTACCTGTCAAATGACAGGTGCTCGAGCCAAAGGCCGAGGTCGACAGCAAGATTGCCGACCTAACGTCGTTGCGCGCCGAACTGCGAGGTCAGCAAAATCGTCTCGATCAACCTGATGCCTCCGTTAATCGTCTGAGGCGCTCTCTGAGGCGAACAGAAACATGCGCATTGTAGGGTTTGGTTAAAGGCTCAACTGCTGGAAGCCTAAATTCGTCGGGCGCGCTCGACAAAGTGCTCCATCTGTGTAGCAGCATGCAAGGTAAGCGGATGAGGCTTCGCATCGGCATGTGGGGATATGAATTCCGCCATTTCTTCGATTGCTGCCAGCTGATCGGCGCTAGCCCTCGACATAAGGCCGAGCACCATGTTCTCGAGGGCGATCACCCTGATGCGCAATTGGATGATCTCGGCATCGGAAAGCGGCGGAATATCCCACTTCTCGCAATCGGCCGCGAGCGCTTCCTGCGGCCCGCAGGGTAGTGCCCCGCCTTCGTCTTCCCAGCGCGACAGCGCACCGGCTTTTCCCGTTTCCGACATATGCGGTTCCTTTCATAACCATCGAGGCGATCGTCTGCGCGCTGCTCACATAGCACAAAGCCATGCCGGAAGCGCCTGGCAGGGCGACGGCGAAGCCGGGCAAACGGAACCCCGCGCGTCTAGTTGGTCTTCACGCGGGGTTCCTGAACGGCCCCTTGGGGGCACCTGCGATCCGCAGGGCTTTGGGTGGGGAGGCGGGGCCGTCCTTTCCTGATCTTGCGTTGTTCGTTGCGATTTCTTGCCGAGGGTATCTCCTGAATAGCCGTGTCACTGGGAAACGCGCCCGATCACATGCCTTCCATGTCGTGATCGCCCATCGAGGACATGTCATGGCCCGCATGGGGGTCGGCGGGCGGGGTCGCCTCGCTCGCGGGTTGCGTGCGCGTCGGTGGCGCTGCGGGTGTCGCAGTTGCGCCTGATGCGGGAGAGGCGGCGCGCCGTGAGGCGGGCGTGGTGGCGTCATTTGTCGAAAGAGCGTCCTGCCGCGCGGTCGCTGCCTCATCTTCGGAGGGAGAGGCTGCCGGGTCTGCAAGACCCGCCTCGGGTGCCGAACCAGCCATCACCGCCGCTTCGCCCATCGGCGAAACCTCGGTGATCGGTGTGCTCTCCTGCGCCTCGTCGCAAGCAGCAAGAGCGGACATCAATGGCGCGATCGCGAGAAACCCGAATGCCACATTCAATCTGGAAGTACGCATGCTCTTCAACTCCTTCAGAGCCAGGAAATACCGAGGTGGTTCGACCCATGCGCGAGCTCGCCGCCAAGAAAGCCCTGAATGAGAACGAGTGCCGCCATGGAGAAGATCGACGCGCGCAACCATGCGCGGCTCTGGCTCGGCCTGCTCGCGAGGTATGCCATCGCAATACCGAGAACCGCGATCAGCATACCGGTCCATCGATGGACTTGCATGACAGTATCGCCGCCGAACCACAGACCGGTGTGAATCCATCCGAACAGAACTGCGACGACTGCGCCGATTGCTCCGCCGTAGACGAGTACGCGCACCGCACTTTCCAGGCCCGCTCCTTTCCGGCGCATCACGAACAATTCGGTGGCCGCAGCCATGAGAAACAAGGCGATCGGGAAATGGATCGTTGCCGGATGCAGCTTCTTCAGTACGGCCATGACGCCGGCTTCGCCCTCATCCGCATGGCCAACGGCCTCGTCATGACCTCCGCCCGCTTCATCGTGCGCGCCAGAGGATTCGCCAGCATCCGCAGCCTCACCCATCTGCGCCATGGCCGCCTGGTCGTGCGCATCGCCATTGGTGGCAGCAGGCGCGGCGCTCGCCTCTTCGCCATGTTTTTCGTCGCCATGAGCATGAACGGGTCCGACGAAGAGCAGGCTTGCGACGAGCAGCGCCAAGAATGAGGGGGCTTTCATGTCTCGTATGTCTCCCGACCCTGCAGTTAAAGTGCGACCTATGTGCCTGATACGCACCGCAGCCGCCTGCCCCTCACATTAATTTGATGGTATTGGCGCGACAGATGTGCGTCCGCCGTATCGCGTCTGATGGCGGCACCATCGCGATTGTCGAACGCAGTCGGCTCCTGGCCCCGTTCGGCCTGACGAACGGGGTTAAGGCGTTCGCCCACGCGCATTAGCCCCATGGGCTCAGGCGAGTTTGCTCTTCTTTGTGCGACGACGCAGCCGCGGCATCCGGTTCGCAAGCAGGACGAAACCCGACAGGGCTATGATCGTGCCGCCAATGCCGAACAGCAGAAGCCACCAACTGTTGATACGATCGCGCTCGGTCCAGTCCATGATGTGCAGGCCCCAGATGAAATCGAACAGGCGCCAAGTATCACTACGCGCCGCCCCGAGGGTACCGCTGCTGGCATCGATGTAGAGGCGCGTCGAAGCGTCGTCAGCATAGGCGACCTGCCAGGCCGGAAAAGGGCCGCGAAACTCGGTCCCCACCGGTTCGTGAACGAGCCGCGCGCCTTCGATCGTCGTGCGCGGTCCGGTCCATGCGCGCAACGCGATGGATCTTGCCGTCGCAGCCGAGATGGGGGGGAGTTTGCGCCCTGTCACCGGATCGTGGAGGCTCACGCTACCGTCGACCTTTCGGACCTCGGTCACGGCATCGCCGTCGAGCGAATGCGTCGACACCGCCGCAAGAGTACCGTCGTTTGCGACCCAGGCCGGGAGCGGGGCATCGGCAGGCAGCGCCTCTTGTTCACGCGAAACGACATGTTCGGAGCGAACTTCTTCCAGGTCGAGAAACGACATGAGGGCGCCGGTTCCCATCCACAAGAGAACCTGGACACCGACGAAAATCGCCAGCCATTTGTGGATCTTGCTGCCGAGCACATGCAGGCGCAGCTTCAGCGACGGCGTTGCCAACCGGTGCTACCTCTTCGAAAGCCGTAATCAGTTGCGCAGCGCGCGCGACGAGGAATGGTACTGGACGATTCTCCAGCCGTCCGCATCGTGAGCAAGCACCGATGTCGCCACGCCGTCGCGCTCTATCACCCGGCCATCGGTAAGTTCGATGCGATAGCCATACGTCTCATTAGCATGGGCCATGTGCCCCATCCGGGTGACGGTCAGCGTGGGGTCGGTAAAGGTGAAGCTCACAATCGCGTCGAGCTCGGGGCCCAAATGGTGCTCCATGTAATTGGCAAAGCTTCCTTCCGCCTTGCCATTCTCGAAGATCGCCGAGTTCTCGGCGAAGAGCGCGCGCATTGCCTGCGCGTCGCGCGCTTCAAGAGCGGTGCGATAGGCCTTGAGGGTTTCTTCAGCGCCCGCGACATCCTCCGCCGAAGCGTCCATCGCGTGCATCTGATTGTTCGCATGGGAAGAGTGGTCCATCTGCTGCGCGAAGGCTGGCAGCGGTATCAGCGCGGCAACAAACGCAGTCGCCGCGATGCGCGTCAAAGTCTTGGTCATGGAAGTTCTATCCTTTTTGAGATTTCAGAACCAGAATCGCACGCCGACGACATAATTGGTGACGCTCGGATCCTCTCCGGCGGCCCGCGCAAAATCCGCGCTGTCGCCGATGCGCCATTCCTGCGAAACGCCGACATAGGGTGCGAATTCGCGCGCGAACTCGTAGCGAAGACGCAGGCCCGCCTCGATCCGATCGAGCCCGGCACCGATGCCCAGCTCGGGAATGTCCTGCGCAGAAAGCGCGAGTTCGGCTCTGGGCTGGAGGATCAGCCGCTGCGTGATGCGCTGATCAAGTTCGCCCTCAAAACGCGCCGTCACATCGCCCTTGGTGGAGACGAAGGCCGCGGCATCGACCTCGAACTGGTAAGGCGCGATCCCTTGGATACCGATAACCGCGTGCGTGCGTTCCGGACCGGTCAGGTCCTGGCGAACACCCGCCTGGAAATCGAAGAAGGGCGCAATGGCGCGGCTCCAGAGCGCCTGGACCTCGGCGCCTTCTATGGGTTCGCCGAAGCTGCCCTCACCCTCGGACTTGAACCAGAATTTGTCGATGTCGCCGCCATAATATCCCTGGATGTCCCACAGATATCCATCCTTCCCCTCGCGGGCGCGGTACTCGAGCCGGTCGCCCTGAAACCAGAAGCGCATTCCTCCGTCGGTCTCGCGGACAAGCTCGCGGCGCGCTTCGTTCATGGCTTCCTCGCCCCAGATGGCGACCGCCGCGCGCGCTGGGCCGCTCCCTGCTTCTGGAGGAGGCGGCAGCAGCGGGATATCATCGTCCGAGCCCATCTGGATCGCCGAATGGTCCATGCCCTGCCTGTCCTGCGAAGGCGTCTCCCCATGGTTCATCTGGCTGTGATCCATCTGCCCATGGTCCATCGACGAACTGGCCTCCGCCTGACCCATCTCGCCGTGATTCATCTGCGAATGATCCATCGCGCCTTCGGCGGGCTTGCCCTGCGGCATCGAGCCGTGATCCATTCCTTCATGACTTTCGGGCGATGCCTGTGGACGGGCAGCGTCCACAGGCATTGTCATGCCAGAATGGCCATCCTGAGCGGTCATCGCACCATGATCCATGGTTGAGTGATCCATCTGCGAGCGGTCCATGGCGGCTTCAGGTTGAGCAGCCGGTTCGCATGCTCCATCTGCAACCGGATGCCCCATCGCGCGATGGCGCTCGGCTTCTTCCTCGCACTTCGTCTTCGCGTCAGCCTGCGCCTCGGCGCTTTGCTGCGGCTCCGCCGGCGAATGACCGGCATGCTGCGCCGCCGCGGGGGAGGCGAGAACTGAGCCGGCTGCGACCGATGCGAGCAGGCTGACAATACGAATTTTCATGCTTCGCTCCCGTCGGGATTGGCGACCGTGACGATCTGAAACATCCCGGCATGCATGTGGTAGAGAAGGTGACAGTGGAAGGCCCAGTCGCCCGGCTCGTCCGCCGTCAGGTCGAACTGCGCGCTGCCACCCGGCTGCAGGATTACCGTGTGCTTGAGCGGTTGACGATCGGCCGGCGCGCCATTGACCAGCTCGAAGAAATGACCGTGCAAGTGAATGGGGTGCGCCATCATCGTGTCGTTGACGAGCTTCACGCGCACGCGCTCGTTATAGGCGAAACGGATCGGCTCGTCTGAGACGGCGGAGAACTTCTTGCCGTCGAACGACCACATGTAGCGCTCCATATTGCCGGTCAGATGAATTTCCATTCGCCGGGACGGCGTGCGGCCCTCGCGGTGTGGAGTCAGAGCGCGCAGCTTGCGATAGTCGAGCGTACGATGCGGCACATCGGCGAGACCGATGCCGGGATCGCCCATGCGGTCGACCGGGTTCATCGAGACCATGTCGAGACCGGGCCCGACCTTCACATCGGGCGGCAGAAGCGACGTGTCGCGCATCTGCATCCCCGACATGCCGGCCATGCCTGCCATCTCGGATTGGCCGGACGAACCATGATCCATCCCCGCCATGTCGCCGCCACTTCCGTGGTCCATGCCCGACATGCCGGCATCGCCAGACGAGCCGTGGTCCATGCCGCTCATGCCCATGTCGGCCATGGTCAGAAGCGGCGGATCGCGCAGCGGCGGAATGGCGGCGCGAGCGCCGGGTGCGCTCGCGAGTGTGGCAATACCCATGCCCGAGCGGTCCATCGACTCCGCGACCAGCGTGTAGGCTTGTTGCGCGCCCGGCGTCACGACGACGTCGTATGTCTCGGCCACACCGATCTGGAACTCGTCGACCTCCACCGGCTCGACGTTCTGCCCGTCCGCCTGAACGATGGTCATCGGCAGGCCGGGAATGCGAATATTGAAGAAGGTCATGGCGCCAGCATTGATGAAGCGCAGCCGCACGCGTTCGCCCGGGCGGAAGAGGTATTCCAGATTGTCGAGCGGGCCATGGCCGTTCAGAAGATAGGTATAAGCCGCGCTCGACACGTCGAGGATGTCCGTCGGCATCATGCGCATTTTCGCCCACATCCGGCGATCCTCGCCCGAAAGCGGGTAATCGTCGGTCCAGGTGTTCTGGTTGTAGTTGAAGTAGCCTTCGCCCTTCTTGAGCTTGTCGAAAATCGTGTGGGGCGACATTTCGCTGAATTCGCTCAGCACCACGATATATTCGCGGTCGGCCTGGACCGGATCGGGTCCGGCGGGGTCGACCACGATCGCGCCGTAATGCCCGGCCTGTTCCTGCAGGCCGCTATGCGAGTGCCACCAGTAGGTACCCGACTGGCGAACCGGAAATTCGGCGGTGAAGGTCTCTCCCGGTTTGACGCCGGGAAAGCTCACGCCAGGCACTCCATCGAGCTGAAACGGCACGAGCAGACCGTGCCAGTGGATCGAGGTATCTTCCTCGAGCTGGTTATGGACATTGAGCCGGACGGTCGTGCCTTCCTGCAATCGCAACAGCGGACCGGGGATCGTGCCATTGACGGCGATCGCGCCGCCGCGCCTGTTGCCGGTCGCGAAGGCCGATCGGGCAACGGTGAGGTCGATATTGGGGCCGGATATCTCGTCCAGCCCCTTGCGGGCGTTACCTGCGAGGATGTCCGCGCCCCGTGCCCAGGCAGGCATCGCCCCGGCAAGGCCGAGCAGACCCATTCCTCCTGCTCCGGCTCCGAGAAACTTGCGTCGATTGACGGCGATCATAAAGGGCTCCTGACTTGGCGTTTACCGTTACTTACGCGCGCGCCCAGCCAACCCCTCAAAGTTTTTCGAAGCGCTCCTTCAGCCTGTTGCGCGCGCGATATACGCGGGTTTCGATCGCCTTTTCGGTCGTTCCGAGAAGATCGGCCGCCTCGGCCTGGCTACGCCCCTCGATGGTCACGAGCACAAGCGCTTCGCGCAGCCTTACAGGCATTCGCGCGATCTCGGCCTGAACGAGATTGAGCTCTTCCCTGGAAACGGCCAACGCTTCAGGACCCGGCAAATCATCGGCGATGGAATGGAGTTCGTCATCACCCGACGGTCCGAAAAAGCCCGCGACCTTGCGCCTGCGCAAACGGTCCCGGCAGCGGTTGAGGACGACGGTTGTCAGATAGGGTCCGATCGGCTTGTCCGGATCAAGCCGATGGCGCGTCAGCCACACCGAGGCCAGGCTGTCCTGAACAACGTCCTCGGCCTGAGAAGGAGAGGAAAGCATGCGTGTCGCGAGCGCGAGAAGCCGACCCGTTTCATACTCGACGAGTTTGCTGAAAGCCCGCTTGCTTCCGGCCCTCGCCTGTGAAACAAGGGCCTCATCCGGATTGTCGCCCGCCCCCGACATGGCGCTTCAGTCGCGTGGGTCGCGGGTCAGGGCGTCGGAGACCTTGCGATCGAACTGGCGTTGCTGCTCGGGTTCGAGAATTTCACGCATGTCGAAGACATGCCGTACCGTTGCTTTCTGCAGATCGCCCATACGCGCATGCACCTCGTCGATCGCGGCCGAAACCTCGGGACCGTACTCGTGCTCATTTTCCATCGCCTGGGCGAGCCGGGCATTGGCTGCGCGCGCCGATCCTTCGAGCCGTGCCCTTTCGACAGCGAAACGGGCCTCGAGCGCATCGAGACGCTGCTCCTGGTCGGCCGTCAGGGTGAGCTCGTCGTGCACGAAATCGTGGAGGCCGGAGCCGGCCTCGTGATTGGCCCAGCGGTCCGCGGCAATCGCGCCGAGGCATCCTGCGAGCGCTGCGAGAAGCACCGCGAGAACGATATGTGTCGTCTTCAAACCTTATTGCTCCACATGGAGGAGTGCCGATGGGGACAGCTGTTCGTCGAGGATAAGACTCTCGCCCAGTGGCGCGGACGACGTGCCATAGCTGCCAGGCCAACCGCTTGTTCCGGCGCCAGCTCCAAGCCCGACGACGAACAGACCGACGAACAGAGCCGTCCGGCGGCGTCGGTCGGCGATTTCGCCAAGCTGTCCGGCGCGCTGCCAAACGCCATCCATGAAGTCGGCGGGGACCTCGCTGGTGCCGGTGGCGGAAAGGGTTCCGAGCACCGCATCAAGAGAGTGATTGTCACGCATCCGAAAAACTCCTGTGGGTTGCACGTGTCCTATACGCGCTCGCCTGCACAATCCCTTAAACTTCTTTTTTTGAGGGAATGTCCACCACCATACGTAATCGAGACGGGTCTGTCAGAATCGGGTCGAAGCCGGGATGAATGGAAACCAACTCGTGAGCAATATCACCGCACCTGAAGATCACGGCGAATTTACGCCTCTTCTTGGCAAGAGCTTTCTGACGCCGCTTTACGACCGGGCGATCGGTCTGTTCACCCGCGAACATCTCTGGCGCCAAAGGATTGTCGAAGAGCTGCACCTTGTCCCCGGCGACCGGGTGATCGATGTTGGCAGCGGAACCGGCACTCTTCTCAAGGCCTTGATGACGGATTGTCCGGAAGCGGGTCTGATCGGTGTCGAACCCGACCCGGATGCGCTCGCGCTTGCGCGGCGCAAGTTTGGCGCGGGAGCCGATCTCGTGAAATGGCACAATGGCTTTCTCGAAAGCCTCAAGCTACCCGCAGGGTGGCAGCCGAACAAGATCGTCAGCAGCCTCGTCCTGCACCAGGTCCCCTTGCGCAAGAAGCAGACAATCCTGGAAACCATCGAAAGCTTGCTCGTGCCAGGCGGAACCGTCTTGATCGCCGATTATATGAAGCAGGAGAGCCCACTCATGCGGAGCCTCTTCCGGGCGACCGTCCAGTCGCTTGACGGCATTAGCGACACGCAGCCCAGCGCCGACGGCGAAGTCGAAAAACTGTTCGCCGAAATCTTCACCGAGCCATGCCTGCTCCACCGGCTCCCGACGGTGACCGGGACGATCTCGCTATGGCGCGGATACAAGAAAGGAATTGCACAATGATCTGGAAAAAGCCTGCCCTGTTCCGGCGATCGGTTAGCGGCGCGGCTTTGCTCGTGCTGGCAGCCTGTTCGAACGTGGCTCAGGCAGCGACCTATACGATGTTCAGGGACCCCGGATGTGGATGCTGTCTCAACTGGGCAGGCCATCTTGAAGATGGGATGAACGCGAAGGTGGCATCGGTCGATAGCAACGACATGGCGGCGATCAAGACAGCGCGCGGCGTACCGGAAGAATTGTGGTCGTGCCACACGATGGAGGTCGATGGATACATCATCGAAGGTCACGTGCCCGCCGAAGCCGTCGCCCGACTTTTGCGCGAGCGGCCCGACGGCGTTGCCGGTCTAGCGGTTCCGGGAATGCCTCTGGGATCGCCCGGCATGGAGGCCGGAAACCGGATCCAGCCCTATGAGGTCATCGCCTTTGGTCCGACCGGACAGAGCGTCTTCGCATCTTATCGGTGATTGTAAGGAACTGACGCCAGTGGCCGCGCGAGAAATAAGGGCGATGTCTCGTTGAAGAACAATCGCGCGGGAATAACACAGAAGCCCGGGACACCGGGACGGGCGCTAAGATGCCTGTCGATCATCCCGCTGGGTCCGGGGCCGGCTGCCCCGACGGTCCCGGACCCTTCCGTTTGCATAATTTTAGGACGCACGAAGTGGGAGAAATGCGATGGTAAAAGGATCAATCAAGAACTCGATATTCGCATGGGGCTGGACGCTCAGCGTGTTCCTGCTTGTCAGCTACCTCCTATGCATTGCCTTCGGAGTCCTCGCACCCGAGCGGTTTCACATGCACCAAGCTTGGGCTCCGTTGCTGCCATGGTTCGAATGGCTGACCCTGTCGGGATTTCTCGCAGGAGCGGTGGGCAGTTTTCTCTACGGCTGGTACATCGCACTCATCGCGGTCCCGCTGCACCGGTTTTTCCAGGCCCGGTTTTCCTGATTTGACGCGCTGAATATTAGGCGCACTCAGCGTGGACTGCCGTGCCTTGACGCGCCGCCATCGGCATCGCTGCAGGAAGAAAGAGCGCGCCGCCGGAAATCGATAGCTCATCGCGATTCCGGGGCCAGCCCAAGGATGGCTCATGCCCCGCCAGAAAATTTTTTGAGGGGTGAGCCGCTTCGCAACGTACTGCTTGTCGTGATGTTTCTCGGACGGGAGGCCATCGACAGGGGAAAGACTTGCAGACAGATGGCAACGATCAACATGGGAAGAGTGCTGGATCGATAACGCTGCTTGGCGGTATCGCAATGGGAACCGGCGTCATGATCGGCGCTGGTATTTTCGCACTGACCGGCCAGATTGCCGAACTGGCTGGACCGCTATTTCCGCTTTCTTTCATAGTCGGCGCCCTGGTCACTTCCCTAGCCGCCTACAGCTACATCAAGATGTCGAACCGCTGGCCCTCCTCTGGCGGCATCGCGATGATTCTTCAGAAGGCCTACGGACCGGGTGTTGTTGCAGCATCGGCATCGCTCCTGATGGCGCTGTCGATGGTCATCAACGAAAGCCTGGTCGCTCGGACCTTCGCGACCTATGCCTTGCGGCCCTTTGGGCTCGAGAGCAGCGGCATTCTGGTTTCCGTCGCAGCGCTTGCGCTCATCGTCTTCGCCTATTTCGTGAATGCGGCAGGCAACAAATCGGTCAGCGGTTTCTCTCTCGTCATGTCGGCGATCAAGATCGGCGGCATCGCCCTGTTCGCGATTGCGGCGATCTGGGCCAGCGGCTTTTCGGGCGGCGCCTTCTCAGAGCCAGTCGCGCTTTCAGGTCTCGACGCGTTGCTCGCGTCGGTCGCCTTCTCGATCCTCGCGTTCAAGGGTTTCACCACCATCACCAACAGCGGCGGCGAAATCATCGATCCGCACCGAAATGTTGGCAGAACCATTATCATTTCGATCACAGTATGCGTGGTCGTCTACCTTCTGGTCGCGGTGGCGGTCGGAGCCAGCCTCGGCACTTCGGAAATAGCCCAAGCACGCGATTACTCGCTTGCGGCAGCTGCGCGCCCCGCGCTCGGAGAGCTTGGGTTCTATTTCACAGTCGCAATCGCGATCGCAGCCACGACCTCGGGTGTCATCGCCAGCGTTTTCGCCGTTTCGCGAATGCTGACGATGCTGACCGAAATGAAGATGATCCCGCATAGCCATTTTGGGATGAAGGGACCGATCCGCAGTCACATGCTGGTCTATACCGTCGTGGTCGCCGGCACGCTCGCGGTCCTGTTCGATCTTTCGCGGATCGCCTCGCTCGGAGCGTTCTTCTATCTCGTAATGGACATGCTCGTGCATTGGGGCGTGCTGCGCGGTTTCCGGGAAGAGATAGGCGCGCGTGCCTGGATCCTCTGGTCGGCGCTCATGGCGGACGGCGTAGTCCTGACAGCTTTTGCCCTCGCCAAGCTTAAAACCGACCCTGCGGTCGTTGCCTATGCGGTCGCAGGTATTGCCGCAGTGTTCGGAGCCGAATGGTTCTATCTACGTCGGAATCCTGCGCTGCGTGAAATGCCCGCCACAGACGATGGAGATCATCGATGATCGCCGCACTAATTCTCGCCATTGCACTTTTCCTGGCCTCGGTCGGCGTGCATCTGTCGATCCTCGGCGCCGGGCATCGCCTGCTCCACGCACCCGGAAATTTCTCCGCCAAGCTTCGGGTCGCGCTTCTCGTCCTGGCATCGCACCTGCTTGTCGCGACGCTCTTCGCTGGCGGTTTCTGGCTGGGCGCGGAGCTGGGCCTCGGCGGGTTCGACAAGACGCCGGCGATGTGTGCGATGGACTATTTCTATTTCTCGCTGATCAACGTGACCACGCTGGGGCTCGGCGACATCTACCCGACCGAGCACCTGCGCGTCATTGCCGGCGTCGAAGCCTTGACCGGCTTCGCGCTCATCAGCTGCTCGGCACAATTGTTCTGGACCATGATGAAGGAAGGAGAAAACGCATGACTGAAAGCTCATCCCACTCGGATAAGGGAGGGGGCGGCAACTACTGGCGGTTTATGGCCATGGTATCGACCTCGACCGTGATCATGTTCTTCCTGATGTACGCCAACAGCTTCGACATGGACGACGTGTTCTGGAGCGAGACGCGCTTCTGGATGATGTTCGTCATGGGCGCGATGATGATGGTGGTCATGCTGCTCTTCATGTGGGGCATGTACAAGGACCGGACCAAGAATTTCATCATCCTGGGTGTCGGAGCCGTCGTTTTCGCACTCGCGCTATGGCTCGTACGCAGCCAGACCACGGTCGACGACACCGAATACATGGCGGCGATGATCCCGCACCACTCGATCGCGATCATGACCAGCGAGAGAGCGAGCCTGAAGGATCCGCGTGTCCGCGAACTTGCTCAGGCCATCATCGTCGCGCAGCGGCGCGAGATCGCCGAGATGAAATATCTCATCCAGGACATCGAGGAGAACGGTCCGCGCACCGAAGAACGCCTGCCCGAGGAGATGCAGCAATGAACAAGATCGCACTTCTGACGCTTGCAGCCCTCCCGCTGGCGGCCTGCAACACCAATACCGCCATCGGCAATGATCGCGAAGCGCAGCTCGATCCTCCGGCAACGGCGGCGCCGATAGAGAGTGCCGCGAGCGCTCTTGCCAATCTCAGCCCCGGCCTCATGTTGCCCGAAACGATGAGCGACGCGGATCTTACCGCGCTGGGAGCCGAGAACACGTGCCAGTTCCGCCTGACCGAGGTCGCGTTCCCGTCGTTCGTCTACGACAACAGCGGTCGCGGGGCGATCAAGATCAATGGCAAACTGATCCCGGTCACGGCAAGCGCTTCGGGTGAGTATGCGGATGGTGAGCTTCGTATCCGTACGCGCCTTCTCGATGACGAGGGAGACGCGGGCCTGCAGATGCAGGAGCTGATCGTCGCCGGACCCCGGATGAAGGACGAGTTCGGGTTCTGGGGTTACACGACCTGTGGCAACAGCGAGGCGTGAAGACGAGCGAGCGGGCGCTAGCGTCCGTCGGTGCCCGCTCCACGATCACGATCAGCCCGGCACGCGCCGCCGAATTCATAATGAGGTACGACCGTGGAAGCTGAACCTGTGACCGATGCAGCCCCCCTTGCGGTCTTCGGTGCCGGAGGAAAGACCGGCACGGAAATATTGCGCCATGCGGTCCGCAAGGGCATCGCGGTACGAGCGTTCGAACACACCCTGCCCGAACCATCGGACAGGGTCGACAATGTCGAGTATTTCCAGTGCGACGTTCTCAATGACGACTTCAGCAGCGAGCTTGAAGGTTGTCGTGCGGTCATTTCCGCACTCGGTATAGGGTTTAGTCCATCTACGGCGATCGATCCGCCTCCGCTTTATACGGAGGGAACCCGCAAGCTGGTGGAAGCGATGTCGACGACCGGCATTTCCCGGATCGTCGTGATATCGGCGGCGTTTGTAGAGCCGCAGCCCAGCGTTCCTGCATGGTTCGAGCTCACGGCAAGACCAGCCTTGCACAATATTCTCGAACAGATGCGCGCCATGGAAGATCTTCTGGAGCGCGCGAAAGGCCTGAATTGGACGTCTGCGCGACCGGGCTGGCTCCTCGACGAACCCTATACGGGTGAAGCCGTCATTACCGACGAGCGTCTTGCCGAGGGTTGCTTTCGTTGCCGGCACGCCGACCTCGCGGCAGCCATGCTCGAATTCATCTGTGAGAACACCTGGGTCAACGCCAAGCCCGCTATCGCCCGGCCAGAAGCAGACCGCTTCGAGAACGTCTCGGCACTCAAAGCCGAACTCGGGATCGACTAGATCGACGCGGTCTCACGGAAACACTCCAACAACGAGGCAAAACATGCTGCTCGAGAAGATAAAGACCCCCGGCCTCTCCCACCTTTCCTATCTGATTGGTTCGCAGGGCAAGGCAGCGGTCATCGATCCGCGCCGGGACTGCGAGATTTATGTCGAGCGTGCCCGCGCCGAAGGGCTGGAGATCACGCATATCTTCGAAACGCACAGGAATGAGGATCTCATCACGGGATCGCCGGTATTGGCCAAAATGACCGGTGCCCGCGTTCTGCACGGTCCAAACCCTGCGGACGAGATTGTTTTCGCCGACACCGCGCGAGAGGGCGACGTTTTCGAGATCGGGAAGTTGCGGATTTCGGTGCTCGAAACTCCCGGTCACACCGACGATCATCTCGCCTTCGTCCTCCATGACGACGATTTTCCCGAAGGACCGATCGGCGTGTTCACCGGCGATGCGCTCTTCGTTGGCGACGTCGGACGCACCGATTTCTATCCCGAGCGCGCGCGGGAGGTCGCGGGCCTCCTGTACGATTCACTGCAGAAGATTTGCGGTCTGGGTGACCAGACGATCATTTACCCCGCGCATGGAGCAGGCTCGGTCTGCGGTTCGGGAATGGCGGACCGGGAATTCTCGACCATAGGCCACGAACGTCGCAACAATCCGAAGCTCCAGATCGCCCATCGCGAGGAATTTATCGAGGCCAAGCTCGCCGAGCATCATTACCAGCCGCCCTACTTCAGACTGATGGAACGCCTGAACGTCGAGGGAACATCTCCTGCGCCACGGATCTTGCGACCAAAACGTCTCAAACTCTCCGACATTCGCGAAATCGACGCCGATCATGTCGTCGACGTGCGGGATCCGCTTGCATACGCAAGCGGGCATCTGCCTGGTTCGATATGCCTTCCGGTCGGCATGATCTCGGCGTTTGCGGGCTGGTTCATCAGGGAGGGTGAAACAATCGTCCTCGTCGGATCGGCGGAAGACCAGCTGGCTTCGGCCATGACACACCTTGTGAGGATCGGACTCGACTCGATCGACGGCGGCTATGTCGGTATCGTCCCGGCTGCAGCGCAAGGAATGGACATGGCGAACCTTCCGATGATCGGGACGAGCGAGGTTCAGGATCGTCTCGAGCGCAAGCGCGACAACTGGACCTTGCTTGACGTGCGTGACCTCGATGAGCGGCGCAGCAGCGCGATCGAGGGATCGGAACACATCTACGTGGGCGAACTCAATTCCCGCTTCGCCGAGCTCGATCGCGAACGCGCCTATTCCGTCATGTGTGCCAGTGGCATGCGTGCGAGTGTGGCGGCGGGCTGGCTGCAAAGCAAAGGATTCGAAAAGCTCGATATATATCTGGGCTCGATGGGTGCCTGGCAGCACGCGTCGTGATGAACCATCGCACCCGATGCGAGGTCCTTGTCTTGCTCTGCGGGAAGCTTTACGCTTTTATTATGCGAGACTTGCGCACCCTTGGACTGCTTTTGATCGCTTGCGGGCTGTTCGTTCAATCGGCAGCGCATGCATCTGCCCTGCCTCAGGCGCTCGATGCAGGCAAACCGGCCTGCGCCGAGATGGAGATGATGGCGGGCGCAGCTTCCATGGACGATCATGACGGCGTGCCTTGCAAGAACCTTCGGCTGGATTGTCTTGTGGCATTCGGCTGCATCCCGTCCCTCGTTCCAGGGGGTGATGCGACCCTGGTCGGTGAAATACCGGCGCAGGCTTCTCAGTTCAGCAGATTAGTCTCCAATTCGCTCGCAGCCACAGGACTAGGGCCAGAGCCGCCACCTCCGCAACTTCCGGCATGACCCGTGTGCAGGCTCAAGCCTGCGCGCTCCTGCCTCTGGATGAACGGCCTGCGCTCGACGCGGGCCGGTGATCCGGAACGCGTGTCTGACGCGCTCCTTTTGCGGATGAACGATCATGAAACGAATAAGCTGGACCGCGCTTCCGGTCCTGCTGGCCCTCGCGCCGGCGAGTAATGCCCAGTCGGTGGGCTATGAGGAAGCTTTGCGAGCAGCAACGAGCGACCAGCCCCAGGTTCGAACAAGCGAGCTAAGACTGGAAGCCCGGCGGGAGATCGCCGATGCTGCCGATGAATTGCCCGATCCGCGCCTTCGCGCGGGCATCCAGAACCTGCCGGTAAGCGGGCCGGCTGCGTTCGAGCTGGATCGCCAGCTCCCAACGCAGATCCAAGTCGGCATCGAACAGGAGATCCCCAATCTCGCGAAACGTCGGGCCCGGTTCGGAATGGCGGAGGCCGACATCGGACTTGCCGCAGCACAGTTGCGTCAAACCCGTTACAGGGTGCGCGTCGGAGCAGGAATGGCATGGATTTCGTTGGCTTATGCCCAACAGGCTCTGACCGTCGCCGACGATGCACTTACTGAAATCGAGGGGCTCGTACCACTCGCCCGCAGTTCTGTCTCCGCCGGTTCGGCCAGACCCGCCGAAAGTCTCGAAATACGCCGTGCCGTGCTCGAGGTCGAAGATATGCGGACCAAGATTGAAGCCGACCGAGAGGCCGCGCAAGCCATGCTGTCGCGCTATACCGCTCTGACGAACGCTATCGCGACCGGAACCACGCCTTCGCCCGATCTCGATCCCGAAGGTTTGCGGGCAAGTTTGCAAAGCAATCCGGAACTTGTCGTGGCGCTTGCGCAGGTTCGTCAAGCGGAAGCGCGAAGTGATCTTGCCCGATCGGAAAGGCGTCCGGATTTCGGCGTCAATGTGAGCTATGGAAGGCGCGATCCCGACTTTGGCGATGTCGTCTCGGTGATGGGTTCGATCACGCTCCCGATTTTCGCCGACCGGCGCCAAAACCCGCGTGTAGCCGCCGCCGACGCCGAGGCGGCGGCGGCGCAGTCGGCCAGAGCAGACCGGCTCCGTGAACTCGAAGCCCAGTTCGAGACCGATCTCGCCGCATGGCGCAGCGCTTATCGACAATGGCAGCGCGCGACGGACGAACTGCTCCCTCTTGCCGAAAGCCGCGTGGACCTCGAACGCGCGAGCTTTGCCGCAGGCCGCGCGGATCTGCTCGACATCATCGACGCCATCAAAACGCTCGCCATGCTGCGGGTGGAAATTCTGCAACGCGAAGAGGCGTCCGTCGAGGCCGCCGCGAACCTGCGACTGACTTATGGGGAGTATGGCCGATGAGACCCGCAATGGGAGCCGCGTGGGACAGGCTGTCGCCGCGCCAGAAATCCTGGATGATGGCAGGCACGGTCGCGCTCATCAGTCTTGCCGCCGGCTATGGTCTCTCGCAGCTCGGCGAAGGCCAGGGTGGTGCAAGCGACGCGGGCGGCAGTGCGACCGAATGCGAGGAGGTCCTTTACTGGTACGACCCGATGGTGCCGGGGCAGCACTTCGACGAGCCGGGCAAGTCGCCCTTCATGGATATGCATCTGGTGCCCAAGTGCGCGGGCGAGGAGGCCACTGCAGGCGTCAGGATAGATCCCGGCCTGGTGCAGAATTTCGGCATCCGCACCACTGAAGCCGAGTACGGCGTCCTCGAGCCGGGAATAACCGTCACAGGCGTTCTGGCCTACAATGAACGCGACGTCGCGATCGTCCAGCCACGTGCCGGAGGCTATGTCCAAAGAACCTACGGCCGCGCGCCCGACGATGTCGTTGGACGGGGCGCGCCGCTCGCGGATATCCTGGTTCCCGAATGGGGCGGAGCGCAGCAGGAGTATCTGGCCGTCCTGAACAGCGGTGATGAAGAACTTGCGCAGGCCATGCGCGAACGCATGCGCCTTTTGGGCATGCCTCCAGGCCTGATCTCATCGGTAGGGCGCAATGGACGTCCGCAGTCCACGATCACCGTTACCGCGCCGATTGGAGGTGCCATCACATCGCTCGGCGTGCGTCCGGGAATGACAGTCATGGCCGGACAGACGCTCGCCGAGATAACCGGTTTCTCACCGATCTGGCTCGAAGCCGCGGTGCCTGAAAGGCAGGCGGCGACTGTCCGCGTCGGGCAACCTGTCAGCGCGACGCTGACCGCATTCCCCGAGGAACGCTTCTCCGGGCCCATCATCGCTATCCTGCCGAGCGCGCAGGATGCAAGCCGTACGATCACCGTTCGTGCGCAACTGCCCAATGCATCCGGGCGCCTCAAGCCGGGCATGTTCGCACAGGTCTCGCTGACCCCGGACACACGCCGCGCGCTGCTGGTACCGTCCGAAGCGGTTATCAGGACCGGACGTCGAACCATCGTGATGGTGAAGCAGGACGAGGGCGGTTTCATGCCCGCCGAGGTCCGGATCGGCCGCGAAGCGGGTGGAAGGACCGAAGTGCTGGCCGGTCTGTCGGCAGGCGACCAGGTCGTGACATCGGGTCAGTTCCTGCTCGATTCCGAAGCAAGCCTCACCGGACTGGACGTCCGTCCGATAGATCAGGCAGATGACGCTTCCACCGGCGGCGAGGACGCATCAGCGACCTTCGGTGCCACCGGCACGATCCAGTCGATCGCCAATGGTTCGGTGACGCTGCGGCATGGTCCTGTGCCCCGGCTCGATTGGCCCGCGATGACCATGACCTTCCGCACGAAGAGCGCGGCGCAAACGCGCGGGCTCGAGACGGGAGACAGGGTGCGCTTCACCTTCACCCAGCAGGATGCCGGCCCCCGGATCGAGTCTATCACGAGGGCCGGACAATGATTGCTCGGATAATCGATGCCTCGATCGCCAACCGCCTGTTTATCGTTCTCGCCGCCGTCGCGGTAACGCTGGCCGGTTTCTGGGCGGTGCGCACGACGCCGGTCGACGCGTTGCCCGATCTGTCCGATGTGCAGGTTGTGGTCCGGTCAAACTATCCGGGTCAGGCCCCCCGGATCGTCGAGGAACAGGTCACCTATCCCCTGGCAACGACCATGCTCTCGGTGCCGGGGGCGAAAACCGTCCGTGGCTATTCGATGTTCGGTGACAGCTATGTCTATATCATCTTCGAGGACGGTACCGACCTCTACTGGGCACGCTCGCGCGTGCTCGAATATCTCAACCAGGTGCAGAACCGCCTGCCCGATGGCGTCACGAGCACGCTTGGGCCCGATGCAACCGGTGTGGGGTGGATCTACGAATATGCGCTCGTCGACCGGACCGGCGGGCACGACCTTGCCGGACTGCGCAGCCTGCAGGACTGGTTCCTGCGCTACGAGCTCAAGACGATTCCCGGCATTGCCGAGGTCGCCAGCGTCGGCGGAATGGTCAAGCAATACCAAGTCGTGCTGGAACCTTACCGGATGGCATCGCTCGGCGTGACTCACGCCGAGATCGTGAGCGCAATCCAGGCCGCCAACCAGGAAGCGGGCGGCTCGATCGTCGAGATGGGCGAAGCCGAATATATGGTCCGCGCCTCGGGCTATCTCGGCGACCTCGAGGATTTTCGGCAGATTCCACTACGCACTGCGAGCGGCGGCATTCCGGTCACGCTTGGCGACGTAGCGACAATCCAGGTAGGCCCCGAGCTGCGCCGTGGCATCGCCGAGCTCAATGGCGAAGGCGAGGTTGCCGGGGGCATCATCGTTCTGCGGCAGGGCGCGGATGCGCGAAGCGCGATCCAAGCCGTGGAACTCAAACTCGACGACTTGCAGGCAAGCCTTCCCGAAGGCGTCGAGATCGTCACGACCTACGATCGCTCTCAGCTCATCGATGCGTCTATAGAGAACCTCACCACGAAGCTCATCGAAGAGTTTATCGTCGTGGCGCTCGTATGCGCGCTGTTCCTCTGGCACGCGCGTTCGGCACTTGTCGCCATCATCACCCTGCCTTTGGGCGTGCTCGCGGCCTTCATCGTGATGCGCATCCAGGGCGTTAATGCCAACATCATGTCGCTGGGTGGAATAGCCATCGCGGTCGGTGCGATGGTCGATGCCGCCGTCGTCATGATTGAGAACGCGCACAAGCATCTCGAGCGATGGGAACACGAGAATCCCGATACCGCGCTCGCGGTGAAGGAACGCTGGCGGATCATCGCCGATGCATCGAAGGAAGTGGGACCGGCGTTGTTCTTCAGTCTGCTGATCATTACGCTGTCGTTCCTACCGGTCTTCACCCTGCAGGCGCAGGAAGGGCGGTTGTTCGCTCCGCTCGCTTTCACCAAGACCTATGCCATGGCGGCCGCGGCCATTCTGTCGGTAACGCTGGTGCCGGTAATGATGGGATGGCTGATCCGTGGGAAGATCCCTTCGGAGGATTCCAATTTTCTCAACCGCTGGCTGACGAAAATCTATCGTCCGGGGCTCGACTGGGTCATGCGGCGCCCAAAGGCAACGCTGGTGATCGCGGCGCTGATCTTCCTGACCACCGCGATCCCCTTCACCCGGCTTGGCGGCGAGTTCCTCCCGCCGCTCGATGAAGGCGATTTGCTTTATATGCCGAGCGCGCTGCCCGGCCTTTCCCCCGGCGAGGCTTCGGCGCTGCTGCAGCGCACCGATCGCCTGATCAAGTCGGTCCCCGAGGTGGAAACGGTGTTCGGCAAGGCGGGGCGCGCCGATACAGCGACGGATCCGGCTCCCCTGACGATGTTCGAAACGACGATCCGCTTCAAGCCGCGCGAGGAGTGGCGCGAGGGAATGACGCCCGATCTGCTGGTCGAGGAACTTGACCGGGTCGTTCAGGTGCCGGGCCTCGCCAATGTCTGGGTGCCGCCGATCCGCAACCGGATCGACATGCTCGCGACCGGGATCAAGAGCCCGATCGGGGTCAAGGTTTCAGGCGACGATCTCGATCAACTCGAACGCGTTGCACTCGATGTGGAGCGTATCGCCAAGACCGTGCCTGGCGTGAGTTCCGCCCTGGCGGAGCGCCTGTCGGGCGGTCGCTATGTCGATGTCGATATCGACCGGATGGCGGCCGCGCGATACGGGCTCAACATTGCCGACATCCAGCAGATCGTCTCTGGTGCAGTTGGCGGTGCCAATGTCGCACGGACCGTCGAGGGGCTGGCGCGCTATCCGATCAATGTGCGCTATCCCCGCGAAATCAGGGACAGCGTCGAGGAACTCAGGGCCTTGCCGGTTCTGACGCCGTCCGGCCAACAGATCACGCTTGGCACTGTCGCCCGTATCGCCGTCAGCGACGGTCCGCCCATGCTCAAGAGCGAACAGGGCCGACTGACCAGCTACATCTACGTCGACGTCCGGGGCCGCGATCTTACTTCGGTGGTCGCCGATCTGCAGGAGGTCGTCGCCGCGGGTGTCGATCTTCCTGCCGGCGTCAGCCTGTCCTATGCGGGCCAGTTCGAATATCTGACGCGCGCCTATGAGCGACTGAAGGTCGTGGTTCCCGCGACGCTTGCGATCATTTTCCTGCTGCTCTATCTCATTTTCCGGCGCTGGGACGAAGCCTTGCTGATCATGGGCACGCTGCCCTTCGCGCTGACGGGCGGATACTGGTTGCTCTATCTGATGGGCTACAACCAGTCGGTGGCGACTGCGGTCGGTTTCATCGCGCTTGCCGGCGTCTCCGCCGAATTCGGCGTAGTGATGCTGATTTACCTGAAAGCCGCACTGGAGCGGCGACGCGGTGATCTGAGCGCCGAAGAAGTAGACGAGGCCATCCGGGAAGGCGCGCTCCTGCGCGTGCGGCCCAAGGCGATGACCGTCGCAGTCATCCTTGCGGGTCTCTTTCCGATCCTGATCGGCACCGGCGCGGGCTCGGAAGTCATGAGCCGCATCGCCGCGCCGATGGTTGGCGGCATGATCACCGCCCCGCTCCTGTCCATGTTCCTGCTTCCCGCCGCCTATCTGTTGTTGCGGCGCCCCCGTCCGGAAAAACCGGCCAACCCTCAAGGAGAAGAAGAGTGCGTACCCCAACCTACATGATCCTGCTCGCGGCACCGCTGGCGCTTGCAGCCTGCGACGCTGCAGACGACAGCTCAGAGACCATGATGTCAGACGACATGGCGAACTCGGACAGCATGCCCATGTCAGGCGAAATGCCGATGGCGGAGGAGACCGGCGGCGAGCAGAGCGCCAGCGCGGAGGGAACGGTTACAGCCATCGATTCCGAGGCGGGCACGGTGACCATCGAGCATGGTCCGGTCGAAAGTATCGGATGGCCCGCGATGACCATGACCTTCGAAGCCGACGCGCAAATCCTCGAACAGGTCAGTGTCGGTGAGGGAATAGCCTTTGAATTTCGTACTGGAACCGAAGGCAGCGTCGTTACCTCGGTAACGCCGCGATAGGACGGTGGGTGGGAGGCGCTCGGTTGCGCCGGTGCCTCCCACGCAAAAACAGGTGAATATGCCAGGTATCGACAGACCCGACTTTAAGGATCGCCGCGACTTCATCAAGAGCGCCGGCCTCGCGGCGACGGGTTTCGCCGCGCTGCCGCTGCTGGGTTGCGGTACGCAAAGCAGGATGTCGCTCGATCAGGGAGGCGAAAGCAATCCTCTTGCCATACCTCGGCTACAGGCAGGAACGATCGAACGGGGCGAGCGTGTCTTTCGCCTGTCCCTGACACCGGGCGAGAAAGAATTCGTGCCCGGCACGGCGTCACCGACGATCGGTATCGACGCATCCTATCTCGGCCCGACCCTCGAAATGCGCCGCGGCGAACAGGTTCGCTTTCACATCGACAACAAGCTTGCCGAAGATGCGACCGTTCACTGGCATGGTTTCGAACTTCCCGCCACAGCGGATGGCGGGCCGCACCAGCTCATACGGCCCGGTGAGCGCTGGAGCCCGTCCTTCGAAATACGCCAGCGCGCTTCGTTATACTGGTATCATTCGCATCTGCATCGCCGGGCCGGACCACAGGTCTATGCCGGACTTGCTGCCCCGATCTACGTGCGCGACGAGGAAGAGGATCGCCTCGATCTGCCGAGCCGGTACGGTGTAGATGACATACCGCTCGTCGTGCAGGATCGCGTGATCGACGGCGCGGGCCGCCTTGTTTACCCGCTCGATATGCACTCGCGGATGATGGGGGTGATGGGTGAGCGCATCTATGTGAACGGAACGGCCAATGCCGTTTTCGAGGCCGCCGCCGGTCCGCTGCGCCTGCGGCTTCTCAATGGATCGAATGCGCGGTTCTACACCTTCTCGCTCGAAGGTGATCGTCCGATGCAACTCATCGCAAGCGATGGCGGCCTGCTTGCCGCGCCAAGCGAGGTTCGCAGTCTTACCCTTGCCCCAGGCGAACGCGCACAAGTGATCGTCGATCTTTCCGAAGGGCGCCCGCTCCGGCTGATTGCCAGCAGCCCTGCTAACGCCATGGGCATGATGGGCGGGCAAGGCGGGGGTATGATGGGCGGCGGAATGATGGGAAACCGGGCCGATCGCGAGAGGCAGGGGCGCACGTTTTCGATCCTCGATATGCGCCCCTCAGGCGCGTCAACTCCAGTAATGCTCCCGCCCACTCTGGCCGCGCTTGCTGCGCCAGACCCCTCACTCGCCGTTCGCAGCCGCCGTTTCGTGCTCGATATGGGCATGATGGGCCGGGGCATGTCGATCAACGGCGAAACCATGGACATGGACGTCATCAATCAGCGCGTACCGGTGGGTCAGTGGGAAATATGGGAAATCGCCAACGCATCGATGATGGCCCATCCCTTTCATATTCATAACGTGCAGTTCCGCTTGCTCGACCGGGACGGTCGGCCTCCGCGGGCGGAAGAGGCGGGCTTCAAGGACACCGTAATCGTCAACCCGCGTGAACAGGTCAGGCTGCTGTTGCGGTTCGAAGAAAATACCGATCCCGACACTCCCTACATGTATCACTGCCATATCCTCGAGCACGAGGACGCAGGCATGATGGGGCAGTTCGTGGTGATGGCCAACTAGGGGAGAACGACAGATGAGCGATGGGCACAATGCAATCGAGGGTATGGCGACCGACCCCGTTTGCGGAATGAGCGTGAAGATGGACGGCGCCCGCTTCGTCGATCGACACGAGGGTGGCGACCATTACTTCTGCTCCTCGCGCTGCCTCGACAAGTTCCGCGCGGATCCGGAGATGTATCTTTCGAAGGCGCACCTCGATGCTGTCGAGGATGTCCCGGAAGGTACCATATACACCTGTCCGATGCATCCGGAGATCCGGCAGCCGGGGCCGGGCTCTTGCCCGATATGCGGGATGGCCCTCGAACCCGAAACGGTCACTCTGAACGAGGGCCCCGATCCCGAACTCGTCGACATGCGGCGAAGGTTCTGGTGGAGCGCGCTCTTCACGCTGCCGCTCTTCGCCTATGCGATGGGCGACATGATCCCGTCGCGACCGTTCGATCAGGTCATCGAACCCGCTATCGCGCAGTGGCTGCAGCTCCTGCTGGCAACTCCGGTGGTGCTTTGGGGCGGCTGGCCCTTCTTCACCCGCGCGCTGCAATCGGTCCGGACCATGAACCTCAACATGTTCACCCTGATCGGCTTCGGCGTCGCCATCGCCTATCTGTTCAGCCTTGTGGCAACCCTCGCCCCGGACATCTTTCCCGAGGCATTCCGCGATCATGCGGGCCGGGTCGGCGTCTATTACGAGGCCGCAGCGGTTATCACGACCCTCGTGCTGCTCGGGCAGGTGCTCGAGCTCAAGGCGCGCGGATCGACATCGAGCGCCTTGCGAGCGCTTCTCGAACTCGCACCCCCGACCGCGATGAAGATCTTCGGTCGCGGGGACGAGCGCGAAGTACCGCTCGATGAATTGACGTCGGGGGACCTGCTGCGCGTGCGTCCGGGCGACAAGGTCCCCGTCGATGGCACGCTCGAGGATGGAAGCAGTGCCATCGACGAATCCATGATCAGTGGCGAACCCATTCCCGTCAAGAAAAGCGCGGGCGATCCCGTGATCGGGGGCACCGTAAACCAGACCGGCAGCTTCACCATGCGCGCGACGCAGGTCGGCGCGGACACCATGCTCTCGAAGATCGTGCAGATGGTCGCGGAGGCCCAGCGCAGCCGGGCACCGATCCAGCGGCTCGCCGACCAGGTCACCGGATGGTTCGTACCCATCGTCGTCCTTGTCGCTATCGTGAGTTTTGTCGTCTGGGCCATCTGGGGACCGGCACCGGCCCTTGCCTACGCGCTCGTCAACGCGGTCGCCGTTCTGATCATCGCGTGTCCCTGCGCGCTCGGACTGGCGACGCCGATGTCGATCATGACCGGTACCGGCAAGGGCGCGCAGCACGGGATCCTGATCAAGAACGCCGAAGCGCTCGAAACGCTGGAAAAGATCGATACGCTGGTCGTCGACAAGACCGGAACGCTGACCCGGGGCAAGCCTGATCTTGTCGACGTAAAACCGCAGCCAAATTTCGACGAGCAGGAATTGCTGAGCCTTGTCGCTGCCGTTGAGAGAGGAAGCGAGCATCCGCTCGCCCACGCGATCGTGGAAGGGGCTCAAAACAGGGGCGCTGCCATTCTCGACGCTTCCGATATCGAATCCGTGACCGGCGAAGGTATCCAGGCAAATGTCGACAAGCGCCTGGTCGCGATCGGGAATGAAAAGATGATGGAGCGTATAGGGGCGCTCGAAGAAGGCTGGCGGTCAACGGCGGACGAAGGCCGAAGCCTCGGACAGACGGTGATGTTCGTGGCCGTGGACGGGGCACCGGCAGGCCTTATCGCGGTCGCCGATCCGATCAAGGCAACCAGCCGCACCGCTATTGCCGCGTTGCATGAGCGCGGCATCAAGATCGTGATGCTTACCGGCGACAGCGAAGCCACCGCGCGTGCGGTAGCAAGCCAGGTCGGTATCGACGAAGTCGAAGCGAACGTCTCGCCCGAGGACAAACATCGCAAGATCGAGCAGTTGAAGAGCGATGGTCGCCGGGTCGCTATGGCCGGCGACGGCATAAACGACGCACCCGCGCTTGCCGCTTCGCATGTCGGCATCGCGATGGGAACGGGTACCGATGTCGCGATCGAAAGCGCGGGCGTGACATTGGTGCGCGGCGACCTCGTCGGCGTTGTTCAGGCGCTCGTCCTGTCTCGGGCCACTATGCGCAACATCAGGCAGAACCTGTTCTTTGCCTTTGCGTATAATGCGCTCGGCATACCGGTCGCAGCAGGTGTCCTCTATCCATGGACCGGGTTGCTTTTGAACCCGATGATCGCGGCCGCAGCGATGAGCCTGTCTTCGGTATCGGTGATCGGCAACGCCCTGCGCCTGCGCGGCCTCGCTCTTCCCAAATTCGATACCTGAGCGATGGGGACGGGACGGAGATCGCAGGAGTGACGAATCAGACGATGCAGGATCAGGACCAAATCTCTGAGGAATCGCGCGAATGGCGCGGTGCTCATCCAGCCCTCTGGATCGCGATATTCGGAATTCTCATCGCTTTCGCCTGGGAGATGCTCCAGCTTCCTTTCTACCAGTCGGGAGGTCTGTCGCCTGCCGAGGCAGCACGTCGCTGCGGCCTGGCCTCGTTCGGCGATGCCGGGATCATGGTGGCCGCTTATCTCGGCGCCTCTGTCGGCAGTGGTAAAACGCCGTGGCTCGTAGACTGGCCGATCTCGCGTTTTGTCGTGTTCCTGGGAATCGGCCTGGCCATTACTGCCATGGTCGAAGTGCTGGCTGTCGGTGCCGACTGGGGGTGGTCCTATAGTGCAATCATGCCGCTGGTGCCCGGAACCAAAATCGGTCTCATACCGATCGCGATGTGGGTCGCGGTTCCCACAGCCTCCTTGTGGCTCGCGCGCCGTCTCGGCACCGGACCCCGCTGATCGCAAACCGGGATCACCTATCCCTCGACAGCTGCCGGCTGCGGTCCCGATGGTGATCGACTTATCCGAAATCCGGCAATCAGAGCGAGCAGCGTGAGCAATTGCGCGCCGATCGTCTCGACAGTCGGGAAGAAGCCGAGTTCGGCGAGGCGCGGCAAGCCGGCAATGAAAGCGGCGGAAAGAACTCCGGCCTCCTGGAAAGCGCCCACGCCCTTGCCCGCGAGAATGACCGCAAGGATCGCAATCAGGATAGCACTATAGCGGAAGAACTGGGTGATCGGCAGTTTGCGGCTGTAGCGCAGCATAACCCATGCGATGAACGCTAGCAGCGCGACTGCGGACAAGGCACCTGCCAATATGATGCCGCTGCTCTGCGGGTTCCACAGGGCAGCGTAGAACAGAATAGTCTCGAACGCTTCCCGGTAGACGACCACGAATGCAAGACCAAAGAGAAACCATGCCGATCCGCGCGAAAGCGCCTTGCCCATTTTTTCCTGGATATAGCGCCGCCACTCCTCGGCCTGGGATTTGCCGTGCATCCAGATCCCGACCGATACGAGAATGACAGCCGCAAGCAGCGCGCCGATCCCTTCGGTCATCTCGCGGCTCGCCCCGCTGATGCTTACGAAGTAGGTTGCTACGACCCAGGTGGCGACACCTGCGAAAAGAGCAGCGATCCACCCACCATGGATATAGGGCAATACCTCGGAGCGCTGCGACTTTTTCACAAAGGCGATCATGGCGATCACAACCAGAATTGCTTCGATCCCCTCGCGCAGGAGAATGGTGAACGCCCCGAGAAAGGTCGAGATTTCGCTGGCCGCCTCAGGAGCCAACGCTTCCTCGGCTCTTGCCAGCAGACTATCGATGCGAGCCCTTAGTTGCTGTAGTTCGGATGGATTCGCACCGGACTCTATTCCGGCCCGGAATTGCCCGAGCGCCTGTTCTACCTCCCGCATCAAACCGCCATCGCGCGTTGCCAGGAGGGCCTCCAGGGGTTCAAGCCCGTCGAGATAGGCAGACAGGGCAAGCTGCCGCGCTTCCTCTCGGTTGCCAGCCCGATAAGCTGACAGGCTGCGATCGAGCGTATCGCGAACGAAGGCGAGCGAACCTGCGTCATTTGCCTGTCCCACCGCATCGGGATTGGCGCGAAGATAGGCAATGACGGCGAGCGCACGGTCCTCGCCGATCTGCTCGGCCAGACTTTCCGGTGTGAGCGCGGCGAGCGTCTCGAGATCGGGGACAAGCTGGCGTATGCCATCATCTTCCCGCCAAATACGCTCGCCCTTGGCCACATCTTCAAAAGCAATGCTGCCGGCATGGAATGCAAGCGCCCAGCGATCCTCGTCGGACAGCGATGCGAAGCTGGCCATGGACGTTCCTTCCAGCCCTTGCGTGATGACCTGGTAAAGCCCGAACGCACTGCGCTGCCGCGCCCGGTCGATATCGGTGAAGTCGATCGGCGGGGGATCAAGTGCCTGCATTGCGGCCGGTGGCGCACTTCCGGCGGCGCCGTGACACGAGGCGCAGTTCTGCGCGAAGAGAGTGCGGGCGCGGTCAAGGTCGGGCGCTTGCGAAGGGGCAAGCGGAACCGGGTAGGCTGTCAGCAACGAGGCTGCCAGCGCGCGCGCTAAGCGCCCAACTCGCTCGGCGGGTTCCTTATTGGCGATCAGAGCTCGCAGCTGGTCCGATCGGCGGATGAGTGCTTGATTGTCTTTAGTATCCGGCAATGCAGCGATCTGCCGCGCCACGACATCGGAAAACTCCACCATTTCGCGATATTCGAATTCGTCGGCAACACGTCCCTCGGAAACGGCGGAGGCGTAGTCGACCGCGATATAATCGAGCAGACGCCATGTGGTTCGCACGTCGGGTTCTTCCGCGTTCGCGGTGACGGACAGACACAGCGCAAGCGCCAGCAGAATGAGCCGCAGTGCCGGATGGACGGTGGCGGAGACGATGCGATGCATGAGGGGTCTCTATATCTGTTGCAATTAATTCGCAATAGCAGGGTGTAGACGGAAATGTATTTCCTCCAACCCCCGATCGCGGGGATATTCTGGAGTTTAGGTAGAGCGCAGTTCGCCACGGGCCTGTTTGGAGACTTCGGCACTTCCCCACACCGCCAGTCCTGACATGATGCTCGCCACAACCAGATCGGGCCACGCACGGCCGGTGCCGAAAACGCCAATCGCTGCCGCCAGCACGGCGATATTACCGATCGCGTCGTTGCGCGAACAGATCCACACCGAGCGCATGTTCGCATCGCCCGAGCGATACCGGAACAGCATCGCGGCGACGGCGAGATTTACCGCCAGAGCAAGAGAACCGATGGCGCCCATCGTTCCCGGGTCGGGCGACGCCCCGACAAAGAAACCCCAGATGGCCGAGCCGAGCACCCACAGGCCGAAAGCCAGCATGGTCGCCGCCTTTACGAGAGCCGCACGCGCGCGCCAGACGAGCGCCATCCCCGCTACACCGAGACTGATAGCATAGTTTGCCGCATCACCGAGAAAGTCGAGCGCGTCGGCCTGCAAGGCGCGCGAATCCGCAGCAATGCCTGCCACGATCTCCACGCCGAACATGATTGCATTAAGGCCCAGTGCGATCCACAGAATGCGCCGCCATGTCGGATCGTTGTTGTTTGCACCGGCCTCATCGGGGCCGCAGCAGGTCTTTCCCATTTACTCGACTCCTTGCGTCGATCCGCCCTATGCACCTTGTAGTAACTACAAGGTCAAGCGGCAGGAGCCTTTGTCATGAGAATTGGTCAACTTGCCCGGATAACCGGCGTCAAATCCGAAACAATCCGCTTCTACGAGCGTGAGGGTATCCTCGCTGCCCCTCCACGCACGCGGGCCAATTATCGCGATTATGGACCAGCAGAGGAAGCGCGCCTTAACTTCATACGGCGCGCGCGTGATCTCGGCTTCTCCATGGCACGCATCAGGGAATTGCTCGATCTCTCCGATGATGCCGACCGGTCCTGCGCGGGCATCGACGCTCTGGCCAGAAGCCATCTCGGCGAGGTCGAGCGCAAGATCGCGAGCCTGGAGGCGTTGCGGACGGAACTTGGGCGTATGATCGCTGCCTGCGAGCAAGACACTGTAGGCGATTGCCGCATCATCGATGCACTTGCGGGTACCGCCGAGCCTTGATGTCCGCGCCTCGTGCGCCAGTTCGGTCAGGCTCGCCAATGCACGGCTTTTGTCGGCCGCCCATAAGAGACTTAACTTCGGGAAAGGCCGACGAGTGCGAAGCTGCCCGTGTCGCCATCCCGGGTCTGTCGAACGGGCTATGATGCCGCCGCAGGCCAGTTCCAGACGGCCATTTTTTCAATGCTCATATCCGCCATAGTGTAGGGGATCCCGCCGACGCCAAGCCCGGAGCGGCGCAGCCCTGCAAAAGGCATCCAGTCCACGCGGAATGCCGTATGGTCGTTCACCATCACAGCCGATCCCGCCAGAGACTGTATGCAATGATTGGCGATTGACAGCCGATCGCTGAATACAGCGGCCTGAAAGGCGTAAGGCAGGGCATTGGCCTGCTCGATAGCCAGGTCGATATCGTCATAGCCATACACGCAGATCACGGGGCCGAAGATTTCTTCCCGGGATATCTTGGCACTTTCGGGAGGATCGACAATGACGGTCGGGGAGAAAAGAGTGTCACTCAGACGGCTTCCCCCGCACACCAGGGTGCCTCCTGCTGCGATGGCTTCATCGACCCAGCGTTCGACGCGGTCAACTTCCTCCGTTCGGATCAGGGGTCCGCATTGGGTCTCAGCATCGGCGGGATCGCCCACTACCAGCTTTTCGGCAGCTCGCCTTAGGTCATGAGCGAAGTCTTTCAATTCTGCAGCAGGGACGTACACGCGCTGCACGGAAACGCAGACCTGACCCGAATGATAGAACCCGCCTTTGAGCAACGAGGCGATCACTGCTGCGCGCTCCACGCCGCTGTCCACGATTACCGGCGCCGCGCCGCCGTGCTCGAGAGCAATGCGGGTTCCCGGCGCCAGCTTCGAGCGAAGCATCCAGCCGATCTTCGCAGAACCGATGAATGAGAAGAACTCCGTGCGCGGATCGGTTACCATTCTTTCGGCAATATCGTTGCCGCAAGGTGCGAACCGGCACCAGGCCTCGGGCAGGCCGGCTTCATGAAGAATGCTCACAAAGCTCTGGCATGACAGAGGCGTTTCCAGCGCAGGCTTGATGAGAACGGGGCACCCGGCTGCTACCGCCGGTCCAACCTGATGGACGATCAGGTTGAGCGGGTGATTGAATGCCGAGATCGCCACGACAGGACCGATCGGCTCGCGGAAGGTATATGCCGTCCTTCCCGCACCCGCTTCTGTCAGGTCCATGGGGATCTCGTGACCGCCGCCATCGCTGAGCGCCTGAACGCATAAGTCGACGCTGTTGATCGCGCGACCGGCTTCCACGCGCGCATCGACCAGCGGTTTGCCGCCCTCCCTGACGATCTGGAGAGCCAGATCCTCGGCTCGTTCGCGCATGATATCCGCAGCCCGCCGGAGGATGGCGACACGCTCGTGCACGGCAAGCCAGCCATGGCGGTCGCGGTGGAGCAACTGCGCTTCATTCAGCCATTCATCGATTTGAGGCCAGTCGACAAGCGGCACTTCTGCAACCGGCTCGCGGTCGAACGGATTGTGAACGATCGTCTTCATAGCTCGCACACCTTTGCGCCGAGTTCGTCGATCAGCACCTTCTTGTTTTCGGAGTAGTCGACGGGCAGATCGACAAGGTGCACGCCGCCCGCCTCGAATGCGGCGTTCAGGACCGCCACAAGATCTGCGCTCCGCTCGACCCGGTGACCGGTCGCTCCATAGCTTTGTGCGTAGGTGACGAAGTCGGGATTGGAAAAGGTTAGGCCGTAGTCCGGAAAGCCGAGCTGGTCCTGCTTCCAGCGGATCATGCCGTATGCCGCATCGTTCAGGACGAGTACGACGAGGTTCAGGCCCAGCCTGACGGCCGTTTCCAGCTCCTGCGAGTTCATCATGAACCCGCCATCGCCGCATACCGCGAGCACTCTGCGCCCCGGCGACAGCATCGCCGCCATCATGGCCGATGGAAGGCCTGCGCCCATCGTCGCCAATGCATTGTCGAGAAGGATGGTACCCGGTTCATTCGCAATGTAGTTTCTGGCGAACCAGATCTTGTAGATACCGTTGTCGAGCGCAACGATATCATCGCGCGCCATTACGCTGCGTACGTCGGCAACCACGCGCTGGGGGACCATCGGAAAACGTTCGTCGTCGCTGGTCTCGGAAATGTGCGAAGCAATCTCGTGGTGCAGCACAGTGTAATAGCTGCGATCGCACTGCAGCTTGCCATCCAGACGGTTTCCCAGCCGCTCGACCGATCCGGCGATGTCGCCGATGACCTCGAGCTGCGGGAAGTAGACCTGATCGACTTCGGCTGCCTTGTAATTGATATGGATGACGGTCTGCCCGCCCGGCTCCATGAAGAAGGGCGGCTTCTCCACCACGTCGTGACCGATATTGACGATCAGATCGGCCTTTTCGATTGCGCAGTGAACATAATCGCCCGACGATAGCGCCGCGGTGCCCAGATAGAGCTCGCTATCTTCATCGACCACGCCCTTGCCCATCTGGGTGTCGAAGAATGGAAAGCCGGTATCAGACACGAATTTGCGCAACGCTTTCGAAGCGCGGCGGCGGTTCGCTCCGGCACCGATCAGGAGCAATGGCCGCTCAGCCGCGATGATGCGCTCGGCCGCTTCGTCGAGCGCAGCATCTCCGGCGACCGCATAACGCCTGTAATGCGGAGGTATGACCGGTTCGATCGTTTCCTCTTCAGCGATATCTTCCGGCAGCTCGAGCAGTACAGCGCCCGGCCTTTCTTCCTGCGCCAGACGGAAACCTTCGCGAACGAGCGAGGGAATGCGATTGCCGTTCACGATCTGGGTCGAAGCCTTGCAGAGCGGCGTAAACAGGGAAACGACGTCGACAATCTGGAACTGGGCCTGTTTCGATGTCTTGATCGGTTTCTGCCCAGTAATAATGACGAGCGGAAAGGCCCCGAGCGCGGCATAGGCCGCCGGTGTGGTCAGGTTCGTGGCACCAGGCCCGAGCGTTGCCAGGCACACACCTGCCTTGCCGGTCAGGCGGCCATAGGTCGCCGCCATGAAGCCAGCGCCCTGTTCGTGACGGGCCAGAACCAGCGTGATGGCGGAAGTTCGCAGCGATTCCAGGAGATCCAGGTTCTCTTCGCCTGGAACGGCGAAAACATATTCGACGCCCTCGGCCTCGAGCGCGGCGACCATAAGATCGGAAGCTTTCATTCGTTGGTCCTCATTTTACGGGTTGCAGGGCGGTTCATGTCGTGCGCTGCCAAGCAGCTTACCCACAGCGACCGACCCGATCGCCGCGCTTGTCAATGGTCGCGGTCATGGTCGTGATGATGGTTCTTCTCGACCTGATGGTCCGGGATCATGTCGGGATCACAGTCTGCAGCGAGACAGGCTTCGAACGTTGCATGGGCGATGGCGTGCTGCGTCTCGAGCATACCGCGAGCCCGCGCCTTCACATCCTCGAAAGCCTGCAACGAAGATTCGGCAGGAACGATATGCGCCTCAAGCGCGCGATAATGCTCACTGATGCTCCAGACATGGACGTGATGGACGTCGGCCACGCCTTCTGTGTCACGCAGGTCGCTCACAATGCGATCGAACTCGCTTTCGTCCGGCACCGCACCCATCAAGAGCCGCACCGTGCGAGGCAACAAAGTGACGCCCTGCCAGATCACATAGGCAGCAATGACCACAGTGATGATCAGATCGGCAATATAAAGTTCGTATCGCAGAATGAGTACGCCAGCCACGATCACACCGACCGACGCCAGCGCATCGGACACATTGTGCAGAAAGGCGGCTTTCATGTTGAGGGAGTTCTTCGAGCTGGCGTAAACCATCACCGCCGTAACCACGTCGATCACCAGCGCTATCCCGGCGACCCAGATTACGGTCCACCCCTCAACGGGTTGAGGGTCTGCGAAACGGTTGATCGCCTCGACGAGCAGATAGAAACCGATGATAAGCAAAGTCGTCAGATTGATGAGCGCCGCCACGACTTCCGCACGAGCATAGCCGAAGGTCATAAGCTTGTCGGCTGGCCGGCGCCCGATCCGCCTCGCAAACAGAGCCAGTCCAAGCGATGCCGCGTCGCTGAAATTGTGCAGCGCATCGGCGATCAGTGCGAGCGAACCCGACAATATCCCCCCGATGATCTGGGCGACAGTCAGCAGGACGTTGAGGGCGACGGCCAATACAAGGCGGCCGTCGCTCATGCTTTCTTCGCCGTGACTGTGCCCGGCATGACCGCCCGATTGTGCCACTACCTGCCTCCTTTTTCTGTTCTCTTGGTCGTCGTAACGGACTGCGCGGGGGAATGCTGGAACGTGCTGTTCGAGACATCGAGTTCGCGCGACAGTTCTCCAAGCGCCGAGATCGCGAGGCCGAGCAGCGCGAACCCTCCGACGAATGCCAGGAGCGTAATATGATTGGCGGCGACCGATCCGGTTCCCATGCGAAGCAGCGCGCGCGCCGATGCAACTATAAGAAAGCCCGGGATAATAGCCGCTAGCCAACCTCGCCCGTTGTCGGTGAATCCGTGCAGCGCCCAAAAGGTCAAGAGAGCGATCCCGATGAAAAACAGGGAAAAGAGGACAAGTAGCGCAAGCTGGTCCATCCTGCTCACTTGGGCGGATCGGTAATCATCGATCGCCTGGCGTCCTATTTCCAGGTTCGCAAAAACAAGCGCTGCAGACACCGCCATTGCTGTCGTCGCGGATGCAGCAGCGGCAGCACCCAAGATAACGCTGTAAGGCAGGATATCGGACGCCATCGACACCGAGATGCGACGTACCAGGGTTGGCCTATCGGAGCATCGCTCAGGTCCGTCATCATCCGGTCTGAGTTTTGCGTATCGACCAAGCTCGTTGAAAATCAGAAGCAGCAGGCCGCCCGCCAGCATCAAACCAGTGAGTGTCCAGCGGGTGAGAGGAGATTGTCCCAGCGGAAGAGTTAGCAAGACGGCAAGGGCGGCAAAAGCACCCGAAACGCCGCCCGGCAGGAGCGGATGCAGGAAGCTCCAATTGCCTTTTGCCAATTTGCCGCCAATCATGACCCCGATGCCTGATAGCATCGCCAGGACAAGGACCCGCGAAAGGTCCTGCGCGGCAAACAAGGTATCGATTAGCGTCAATTCCTCTTCTCGCCGTGGACGGTTCCCGCCTCGTCGTGCACATCCATATGCGTATCGCGCAGGATCTGCACTCCGCCGTAAAGCGCTATGCAGGCGACCGCTATTCCGACTACTAGGTCGGGCCAGTTGGCACCGGTAATCAGCACAACGATGCCGGCGATGATGATCCCGCCATTGGAGATGAAGTCGTTGAAGCTGAAGGTTGTCGCCGCCCGCATATTGACGTCCTTGTTCTCCACCTTCTGCAACAGGCGCAGGCAATAGAGATTCACCAGTCCCGCGACGAACGCCATCGCCATCATCAGCATGCCGCCCGGATCGGAACCTTCCACGAACCGTCGGTAAGCATCGAAAATGACCCCAGCGGAGAAGACCAGCAGCATGATGCCGGAGAAACGCGCGGCCCCGCGTTTCCAGGTCCGCGAGCGGGTTAGCGCAAGCAGGCTGAGCGCATAAACGATTGCATCCGATGAATTGTCGAGGCCGTTTGCCAACAGCGCGTTGGAATCGGCAAAATATCCGACCGCGAAGAAGCCGATGGCAATCGCCACGTTAAGCCACAGGACAACCCACAGGGTCTTCCGCTTTTCAGGCGACCCGGCATCGACCTCATGTCCGCCACTCATGCTGCGTCCTCCCCGGTTTGTACCCAGCTTTCCGCATGACTACGCAGTGTTGGCCGGAAGAACTTCATTTCGGCGCGGAAGAGTGAGGATGACAATTTCGTGCCCCACTCTTCCCATTCGCTGTCGCCGATTATGGCGATCCGGCCGAAACGATCCTTATGCCGGATGTCGAACTTGAGATCGCGCCAGAGACCTCCGAAGTCCCAACCCGAAAAGTCAGGCGCGAGCTCGATCACCATCGGGACGGTACTGGCCTCGCGCTCTGCGATATGTTCGAATTGGGGAACAAAGCGGTCATAGGCTTCATCCCCCAGCCTGCCTCCGGCGCGTATCCAGAGCAGTCCGTTCTCTTCCTTCAGTGCCAGCACCGTTTTTTCCTTTCCCGATCGGTCATGCGATGTCCTTCAGCTCGCGCTGCTCATCGCTTGTCACGTTGCGCCGCAGCCGATCCCACCAGCGCTGTCGCCAGGTCCGGTCATCTTCTCTGGTACTGAAAACCAGCTTTAAAATTGCGGGCAAGACGAAGAGGGTCAGAGCGGTAGCGGTGATCAACCCTCCGATGACCACTGTCGCCAAAGGACGCTGCACTTCCGCGCCGGTCCCCGTCGCAATCGCCATCGGCACGAAGCCGAGCGATGCAACGAGCGCGGTCATGAGAACCGGCCTCAGGCGCGCCAGGCCACCGGCCACGATGGCGTCATCGAGCGCCATGCCCTTGTCGAGCCGCTGACGGATCGCAGTCACCATCACGAGCCCGTTCAAGGTCGCTACGCCCGACAGGGCGATAAAGCCTACCGCCGCAGAAACCGAGAATGGCATCCCGCGCAGGGCCAAGGAGAATATTCCGCCTGCCAGGGCCAGCGGGATCGCGCTGAATACGGCGAGCGCCGGCACCCAGCCCCCGACCGCCATGTAGAGCAACAGGAGAATGACCGCGAACGCGATGGGAATGACGATCTGAAGTCTTTCCTGGGCAGCTTGGAGGTTCTGGTATTGACCGCCCCACTCGATAAACGCGGCAGCGGGCAGTTCAACTTGCGCCGCAACCCTTTCCTGGGCCTCTTCTACAAAAGACCCGAGGTCGCGTTCTCGCACGTTGGACGAGACGATCACCAGTCTGCGTCCCTGTTCCCGGCGAACCTCCGCGAGACCATCCACCACACGGAACTCGGCAACCGAGCGTAGCGGTATGGTTGCCCCGTTCGGGAGCAGCACCGGCAAAGCACCCAACTGGTCGAAATCGTCGCGGGTCGCGTCCGACAACCGCACAACCACATCGAAGCGGCGATCGCCTTCGAAAACGAGGCCCGCAGGCCGACCGCCCAGTGCGATCGCCACCGATTGCGCAACGTCTTCGACCTTCAGCCCGTAACGGGCAATCGCTGGCCGATCGAAGGCAATATCGAGGGTGGGGAACCCGGTCACTTGCTGGACCTTGACGTCCGCGGCGCCGTCGACATTGCGCAGCACGCCCGCAACCTCGTTCGCCGCTGAGGTCATGGCGCTGAGATCGTCTCCGTAGATCTTGACGGCAACATCTCCGCGAACGCCTGCGATCAATTCGTTGAACCGCAATTCGATCGGTTGGCTGAACTCGTAAAGGTTGCCGACGAGACTGCTGAGGGCGCTCTCCATTTGCGCGACCAACTCGTCCTTGGCGAGGTCGGGATCGGGCCATTCCTCACGGGGTTTGAGGATCACATACGCATCGGAAGCGTTCGGCGGCATCGGGTCACTAGCCACTTCTGCCGTGCCCGTCCGCGAAAAGACGAGCTGGACCTGCTCAAACTGCTCGAGCCGGTCCTCGACCCGCCTTTGCATCGCGAGCGAACGTTCGAGCGAGGTCGAAGGAATACGCAGCGATTGCACGGCGATGTCGCGCTCGTCCAATTGCGGTGTGAATTCGCTCCCGAGGAAGCTGAACACGAAGGCCGCAAAGGCGAAGATGCCGACGCCCATGCCGATGACCGGCCAAGGGCGGGTGATCGCCTTGCGGACCAGCGGTCCGTATCGCTCCTTGGCGATCCGGATCGGCTTGACCTCCTTTTCCGTCAGCTTCTTGTTGAGCAGGATGGCGATCATTGCCGGGACGAAGGTCAGCGACAACACGAACGCCGAGGCGAGCGCGAGCATGACCGTGATCGCCATGGGCGAGAAGGTTTTGCCTTCGACTCCGGTAAAGGTCAGAAGCGGTGCGAAGACGAGAAGTATGATCGCCTGCCCGTACACAGTCGGCTTGATCATTTCCTGCGCGGCAAGCCGCGTTTCCGTCAACCTTTCGCCCAGTGTGAGAAGCCGGCCTTCGTGTTCCTGCCGGGCCGCGAGCCTCGCGACACTGTTCTCGACGATAATGACGGCACCATCGACGATCAGGCCGAAGTCCAGCGCACCCAGGCTCATGAGATTGCCCGAAACGCCGAGCCGGTTCATTCCGATCGATGCCATCAGCATGGAAAAGGGAATGACCAGCGCCGCGATGATCGCTGCCCGGATGTTGCCCAGCAGCAAGAACAGGATCGCGATCACCAGAAGCGCGCCTTCGACAAGATTCTTCTCGACGGTCGCGATCGTCGCATCGACCAGGGAAGACCGGTTGTAGACGATCTCCGCGACAATTCCTTCCGGCAGGGAGCTGCGAACCTCCTCGAGCCGTTCGGCCGCCTGGGCCGAAACGGTGCGGCTGTTCTCGCCCGCGCGCATGAGCACGGTCCCCACGACTGCTTCATCGCCATTCAGCGACGCCGCGCCCGTTCGCAGGTCGCCGCCGATACTGACCGTGGCGATATCGCCCACGCGAATGGGGACTCCCTCGCGGGTGGAAACGACCGCCTGCTCGATATCCTCGACGCTGCCGAGGCGCGCATCGACCCGGGCGAGGAGCGCTTCACCGGCCCGCTCGACGAAATTGGCGCCTTCGGCGAGGTTGGCCGCTTCCAGCGCGGTAATCACTTCGTCGAACGACAAACCGTAACCGGTCAATCGCGCGGGATCGGGTTGAACGAGGTATTGCTTTTCGAAGCCGCCGATCGAGTCGACACCTGCCACACCGTCGACCGACCGCATGAGGGGTGCAACCACCCAGTCCTGGATGGTTCGCAGATAGGCAGCCTTGGCCACATCGCTGTCGAGCGGGTCGCCACGTTCGGTCACAAAGCTCCCGTCGGACTGCCAACCGACCGCTCCGCCCAGCGGTGCTTCCTTGCCGTCAGGAAACTCGAACTCGATGGTATACATGAGCACTTCGCCCAAGCCGGTCGAGATGGGTCCCATCACCGGTTCGGCACCCTCGGGTAGGGAGGCGCTTATGGGCGTCAGCCGTTCGTTGACCTGCTGACGCGCGAAATAGATGTCGGTCCCTTCCTCGAAAATCGCGGTCACCTGGCTGAACCCGTTGCGCGATATCGAGCGGGTCATCTCCAGACCCTCGATACCGGCAAGCCCGGTCTCGACAGGATAGGTGACCTGCGTCTCGACTTGCGAGGGCGACAAGGCTGGTGCCTCGGTGTTGATCTGCACCTGTACGTTGGTGATATCGGGTACGGCATCGATGGGCAGGCGCAGCAAATTCACCACGCCATAGATTGCCACACCGAGCGTCAGCACGACCATTGCCCAGCGAAAGCGCACGGCGACGTCGAGGATCATGCCGATCAGGCCATGGCGGTGGGAGCGATCAGCGTCCTGCATGTGATCAGTGTCCATGCTCGGCCTCCTCCTTCTCGAGTTCAGCCTTCAGCAAAAAGGCATTGGCGGTGGCGATCCGCCACTGCGCTTCGAGACCGGACTCGATGACCACCCGTCCTCCCGAACGCGCACCGGTGACCACCGGACGGGCTTGAAACCCGCGGCGCGTGCGAACGAAGACCACTTCTGCGCCATCGATTGTCTGGACAGCACTTTCCGGCACCGATATGCGGCCTGTGTCGACCTCACCCGAGGGGCGGATACGTGCCTGCAGGAAGGCCCCGGGTTGCAGGCCGGGGATCGGCCTTGCGAGCGACAGGACCGCCGTAGCGCTGCGGCTTTCGGGATCGAGCGAGGGAGTGACAGACCGCACGCGCGCACCCACTTCCCGGTTGTCCGCGATTTCCAGAGTCGCCTCGTCGCCAGGCTGGATGCGGCTTGCTTCAGCCGAAGGGAGGGCAACCTCGACCTGCATGCCGCTCGGATTCACGACCTGATAGAGTTCTTCCCCGGCATCGACGAAGGAGCCGAGAACGATAGGCGCCGAGGTCACTCGGCCTGCGAGCGGGCTCGTAACCGCAAGGGAGCGCCCGTCGCCGCTAACGCCCGCCGCGGAGACTGCTGCTTGGGCGCGCGCAAGTTCCGACTGGGCGACTTGCAGATTTGCTCGCGCGGCCTCGAGATCCTGCCGTGCGGTGACATTGGCCTCGAAAAGGCGGCGCTCCCGATCGTAGGCAGCGGACAGTTCGTTGACCCTTGCGCGCGCTGCGCTCAACTGCGCTGCGAGAGCAGCCGCGTCGGCGCTCTCGATGCGGGCAATCGTCTCGCCCTGCCTCACGTAATCGCCCAGCGTTTTGCCGACACTGCGGACCACGCCCGCCGCGCGGGCATCGATGCGGGCACTTGCCGTCGGGCTTGCCGCGACGGTGGCCGGGAAGACCAGCTCGACCACCGATCCCAGGCCGACGGTTTCGACCACTATCTGGGACGCTTCAATTTGTTCGGCGCCAAGCAGGACAAGGCCTTCGGGAAGCTCGACCTCCTCACTCGTCTCCTCGGCGATTTGGTCAGCTTCGTTATCGGGCCACAGCATGAGCGCCGCGACTACAAAGAGAATGGAAAGGCCGATCGCAACGGCCAGACGTTTACGGTTCATCGGAAAATACCTCATTGTGCACCGAGCCAGATCAGTGTCGCCGCCAGGCGACCACGATCTTCCTGAGCTTGAATCAAAGCTTCACGGATGGTGTCGCGTGCTTCCGCCGCAGCCAGAACTTCGATCAGCGGAAACCTGCCGTTGCGGTAGCCAATCCGAACGAGGCGCAAGGCTTCTTCGGCTTGGGGCAAGGACGTCTCCGCGAGGGTCTCGACCCGCGCTTCGGCTGCCAGAAATTGTCCGCGGGCCTGCGTGACCTCGAGTTCGAAATCGGTACGGGCAATTGCTTCCCGCGCCGTCGCGGCGCGAAGCCGCGCTTCGGCAGCGGAGATGTTTCCCTGGTTGCGATTACGCAATGGAAGCGGGATCGAAACCCCCACGAGAAACGCCTGGTCTCGACTTTCCTCGAACCGTCGGACTCCGGCGGATATTGCCGGATCCGGAATGCCGAGAGATCGTTCCCGGGCGATCGCGGCATCCGCGGCCTCGCGTTCGGCACGGGCGACCTGAAGTCGTAAGGCCGAAGGTGACGCGAGCAGCGTCGCCGGAGGTTCGATCTCGGGGAACACCGAAGGCACGTCCGTAGCAGGTGTTGCCTCGCCCCAAAGCGCGGCGAGCGCGTTCCTCGCCGTACTGTCGGCAGCCAGGGCCGCTTCAAGCTCCGCGAGCGCCTCCGCAAGTGCCGCTTCGGCACGAAGCGATCGCAGAGGAGGCTCCCGCCCAACATCGACCAGTACGCCTGCGATCCTGGCAAGCTCGCGATTGCGCTCGACTATGTCGCGCGCGAGTTCCAATCGGGCTGCCGCAGCGACGGCTTCGACATAGCGTTCGCGCACCGATCGCCCGAGCTGAGCAACCGAGAGCGCTCCTGAAAGGGTCGCGACGCGCGCTTCCGCCTGGGCGGCGCGGACACGCGCTCCTCGTTTGCCGCCCAATTCGAGCCGCTGGCTCAGGGACAAGGTGTACTCGGTGGCCTGCAATCCCGAAAATGCGCCGCTTCCGGCAATGTTTTCGGCTTCGAAAACAATTTCGGGGTTGGGCCGCAGCCGCGCCTGGTCGACCAGGGCCCGCGCCGCGTCGGCTTCGGCCCGCGGTCCGATCAGGCGCGGATTATCTGGGGGCTCATCTGCGCTGTCGACGATGCCCGCACGAGCGAGCGCAGCATCGAGCGTCAGAAGCTCACGCTCCTGCGCCGCCACGGTCGTGGCTTGAGCGGCGAGGAACAGCCCTCCAAAGAGGACCCCTCGCCAATGAATGGCTGACATTTTTCGAAAATTCCTCTGCTGACAATCCGAACTGCGCTGCGGCATGCAGCGCGGTGACGGTCGTCAGGCGCGAGGGGGGCGCTTCAGTCGGTCGGCAATGTCGGAAGCGAGCGCTTCGGCGGGAGGCGCATCGGGAACCACGACCAAGTGAGGGACCGAATCCTTCTGCACGGTGCCGGCAAAGATCGCCCCGTGATGGCAATGGCCGTGTCCACACACGCCGTGTTGCTCGGCCGGCGCATCCGGATCGCCCGGCACTTCGTCGGCGGCTGCGGATGACGCAGAAGCGCTATCGAGCGAAGCCAGAACGGGCGTGCTTCCGGGCGCCACTTCGGCACCGCAAGCAGCAGCATCCGCCGCCGTCACGAACACCATCGCGACCAGCATGAGCAGGACGACGAAAGGGTGCAGGACAAGGCGACGATAGCTTGTAGTCATGGATTCCAATGGCTCATAGCAAACCGCATCAAGATTGCAAGTTCCGCAACACGATGAAGTATAAGTCTTTTGTTACAGTATAGCAGTCCTCGAATACTGTTTCGGTCTTTTAGAACGGCGCGATCAGGCCGCGCGAAGCTCGGGATGCGGATGCTCGCAGCGATGCACCTCGATCGTAACGTGCACATATTCTGGATGCTCTGAAAGTCGCCTGGCATAATGGTCGGGCGCGAGCGGATCACCGGCGATGAGCGAGGCGATGACTGCATACTTGCCGGGACCGATCCGCCAGATGTGCAGATCGCCGATCGCGGCGTCCCGGTCCTCGAGCGCCTCCCGCACCTCTGTGTACCGATCAGAGGCCGCTTCGGCGTCGACAAGCACTGCAGCAGTATCGCGCAGCAGTGACCATGACCAGCGCCCGATCACGAATGCACCCACCAGCCCCATTGCCGCGTCCATCCAAGCCCAGCCGAGATACATGCCGGCGAGAAGGGCCACGATAGCCAGGACCGAAGTCAGGGCATCGGCAAGCACGTGGAAATAGGCGGAGCGCAGATTGTTGTCGGCATGCGCATGGTCGTGGTGATGATGATGGTCGTGGTGATGATGATGGTCGTGGTGATGATGATGGTCGTGGTGATGATGATGGTCGTGATCATGCCCATGATTATGATCGGCGCCAAGCAGCCAAGCACTCGCGAGGTTCACCACGAGGCCGAGCACGGCGATCCAGATCGCCTCGGTATAGGCAATCGTGAGCGGACTGATGAACCTTTGGGCCGATTCAACCGCGATCCCGATTGCGAAGATGGCGAGGACAAGCGCGCTCGCGAAACCGGCCAGATCGCCCACCTTGCCGGTACCGAATGTGAAACGCGGGTTGTTGGCATGGCGCCTGGCAAACCAGTAGGCAAAGGCCGCGACGCCCAGGGCACCTGCGTGGGTCGCCATGTGGATACCATCGGCGAGAAGAGCCATCGATCCGGTCCAAAGACCCGCGACGATTTCGACCACCATCATCGCAGCGGTCAAGGCAACGACATAACGCGTGCGGCGCTCATGCGCGGCGTGCGAGGCACTCAGGAAGTTGTGCTCGTGGGTCAACGGATTGGGGGCGGCGTGGTGCATGCGACGCTGATAATATGAGATGCACTTGAAAGAAATCTCTCAAAGCACGGCCAAGCATGAGCACCGAACTCCCCCTATCTTCAGTCACGGCACCGATCTCCAACAATGTCATCGATCGGATTAGTCCCAATACATCCGCTGCGATGATAAATTGCGAATTGCGAAAAACGCGCATGGAGTTGCCTTAGCCCGTCGTATTCACCGGACCGGTCCTAAAGGGTTAGCGGGAGTGGCCTAAGCCTCTGATCTGAATTAGGAACTGGGTGTCTAAGCCGAACCTGCCGCAGGGCAGAAAATGCCACAGGTCACCCCCGCATGAACAACGGTATCGCAAGCGCATTTGGATTCCCAGCAGTCGGCCGCAAGAAAGTCACAGCCGCTTTCGACGGCGGCCGGCTTACCT
>NZ_CANMCP010000006.1 GCF_947496385.1 uncultured Croceicoccus sp.
TAACATCAACCCTGAGACGAGGCCCGCACTCCGCTAATTTACGCCGCGACTTGTGCCAAATGTTCTGACGACGGACATGCGCCGACAGAAAAGCGCCGCGCTGGTCCTCGAACGTGGCGATGGATCCCAAGTCGGAATAGGCAGCGGTGATCGTCACATGGTCGGTCACGGCATATGCGGCAAAAATGTCCATCCAGTCATCTTCGCCCAACCCGAGATTGTCCGGTTTGCTTCGATATTCGGCGCCCACGACCGCCCGGCGCGAAAATTGATAGGCGACAGAGCCTTCGAATTGCAGGTGCGCATCCTTTGCATCCGGACCTCCAAAGCCCAGTAATCCGCCCTGATTTCCGCTGGTGCGGCGCACCGTCGCCGAGGCCAGGACGCTGTGCGAAAGAAAAAGCTTCGACGCAGCGATGAAAAGATCGGTCCCTTTTGCGTCCAGCGCGCCCACCGCGCGAACGATGGCGCCGTCGCGGCTGCGCTTGTGTTGCGCTCCGATGCTGATTTGCGGCATCAGCGGATCGCCATAGACCAGATCGCCGAACAGCCGCAGCTTTGCCCCGAAAATATCCTGATTGAAGGAAAATCCCTCGCCCAGCCCAAGTGCCGTACCAACATCGCGCGTGTCGAAATTCTGACGCGTGTAGGACAGTTCGACCCGGTTCGCGATGCCGAGCGCGACACCGTGGGATTGAAATCCGAAATCGGGCAATTCCACCACCGTGACATGCCCGGTGAGCCCGATGTCCCCCCGCATTTCGAGCCCGCCAATCGTGGCCCAGGTGGCGATGCCGCCCCCGCTCGCGCCTTCGACCGTGGTAACGCCGTTGGTGAGCAACAGCTTCCCACCGCGCAGGACTGCCGGATCGGTATTGTCCGGCGCGAGCATATCCGCATCCTGTGCACGTGCAGGCATCGCGACCGACACGGATGCGAGAAAAATCGGAAAAATGAAACGGGCTTTGCTCATGCGCCGCTCTCTACGGCCGCATCGTTAAGAGCGCCCTAATCACAGGGTCGGCCCAAGCACTTTATTAAGCTTTCGGCATTATCAGCCTGAGGGGTGAAGAGACTTGTCGCCATCCTCCTCGCGTGCCTCGCGCTTGTGCTCCCGGCCACGGCCATCATCGCTGCCGGAAACGTTTCCGCACGGGTGCAAATCGTCGACGAACGCGGGATGCCGGTGCGTGACGCTGTGGTCGAGATCACGCCGGCAGGCGGGGTCAGGCCGCCGACCGGATTTGCCTGGCGCGCGGCCATGGCGCAAAAAGACCTCACATTCACGCCGGGTACGCTGATCGTCGCAAAGGGAGCCGTGGTCGCCTTTCCCAATCTCGATCGGGTACGACACAGCATCTACAGCTTCTCGCGGATCGCCCGGTTCGAAATTGATCTCTACGGCCGCGATCAGACGCGTACGCAGAAATTCGATATTGCCGGAGGGGCGGCACTGGGCTGCAATATTCACGATGACATGCGCGGTTATGTTCGCGTCGTGGAAACGCCTTTCGCCGCCAAAACCGACGGCAATGGTTTCGTGCAAATCTCGGGGATCCCCGCTGGAAATGCCGCCATGACCGTATGGCATCCGCGCTTGCGCGCGCCGGCCAGCGAATTGCGCATGAATATATCAATGAGCGGAGACTTCTCCCGAAAGATCCGGGTCCGCTTGCGGTGAACGCGATCGAGCGTATGGATTTCTTCCGCTTCGGTTCGTTGAAGCTGCGCATGGCGGCCCTCTATGCCGCATTGTTCGCCGCTGTTCTCGCTGTCATTCTCGCCATCGTGGGCGGCGCCATCGATCGTTTCGCGGAAAACGCGGCGACGAACGACCTTGCCACAAACGCCCGTGTTTTTGAGGAAATTCTCGCCCTGCGCGCCCGACAGATGCGCAGTTCGAGCGATATCCTCTCCCGCGATTTCGGATTTCGCGAGGCGGTCGCCACGGCCGACCGTCCCACGCTGGCCAGTGCGCTCGGCAGCCTGCGGGAGCGTTCGGGTAGCAGTTCCGCCTTTGTCGTGGGCTACGACGCGTCGCTCATCGGTTCGACCGGCGATGCCATGCCCGATCCGGCGCGCTTGTGGAACGCGCTCGATAATGGACAGAGCTATGGCGTGATCACGCAAGGGGGGCAGCTGGCGCTTGCCGCCGCATCGCCGATCGAGGTGCCGGATCTCGTGGGCTGGCTGGTCGTGACGCAGCCGCTCGATCAGGCGGAGCTGTCGCGCCTCGTCAATCTTGGCGCGATCGATCTCGATGCCTCGGTCATACGAAAAGCGAACCTCCCGCGCGCATTGGCCAATGCACCGCCGGGCGAGGTTTTCGAACGAAGCGGGAGCAGTCGCACCCTCTATCGCATGTCGAACCTGCGCACGCTTGAGGAGGATCTGAACCCGGTACTTCTCCTCCAATATCCGCTCAGCCGTTCGCTTGCGCAATATTCTTCCATCCGCTGGCTGCTGGCCGCGCTCGCCGGGGCAGGGCTCCTGCTTGTCGTCGCGCTGAGCTGGCGCGTGGCGAAGACGATCACCGCGCCGCTTCGCAAGCTGGACGAGGCGACCCGGATCATCGGTGCAGGAGAGCGGGTCGCGCTATCTGTAGAGACGAACGACGAGATCGGCCGGCTGGCGGCCAGTTTCAATCAGATGATGGAGGCAATCGAGGAGCGCGAAAGGCAGATCGTTCATGTCGGACTTCACGACGGGCTTACCAATCTCCCCAATCGCAAGCTGTTTGCAGAACAGCTGACGCTCGCGCTCTCCCGCCGGCGGAAGGAGCGCCAGGTGATGGTGGCGAGCGCCGATCTCGACGATTTCAAGGCCGTTAACGCAACGCTTGGGCACCCCGCCGGAGATGCGATGCTCGTCGAACTTGCCAAGACGCTCCAGCGGGACTTGCCCAATGGAACGAGTGCGCGTCTCGGCGGCGACGAGTTTGCGATCATGATCGACGACATTGCCCCGGGCACGAATCTCGATGCGCTCGCCCGGAAAATTCAGAGCTGCTTTGCCCAAGGGATTGCAGGGCGCAAAACGGCCGTAACGGTGAGCCTTGGCATCGCGGTCGCCCCGGGCGATGGTTCCGATGGCGTCACCTTGATGAAACATGCCGACCTGGCGCTCGACCGCGCGAAGAGGGAGGGAAGGGGCTGCCAGCACTTTTTCGAACCTTCGCTCGACGAACATGCGCGGCAACGGCGCCAGCTGGAGCTCGACCTTCGCGAAGCCGTCGTACAGGGCGGCTTCGAGCTTTATTTTCAGCCGCTCTATAGCCTGAAGGAAGACCGGCTGAAAGGTTTCGAGGCGTTGATCCGCTGGAATCATTCGAGCCGTGGGATGGTAGCGCCGGGCGAGTTTATCGGCTTGGCCGAGGAAACCGGTCTCATCCTTCCCATCGGCGATTGGGTCGTCGAGGAGGCGTGTCGGCAGGCGAAACACTGGCCGGGCGATCTGTCTGTCGCGGTCAATATTTCACCACGGCAGTTTGCGGCGCCAAACCTCATCGAACGGATCAAGGTATCCATCGCCGCATCCGGGATTGAGCCGCATCGGCTCGAACTGGAAATTACCGAGAGCGTGTTCATAGCCGATGTTGAAACGACGCTTGCGACGCTGCATGAGCTTCGCCAACTCGGCGTTCAGATCGCACTCGACGATTTTGGAACGGGATATTCCTCACTCAGCTATCTGCGCTCCTTCCCCTTCGACAAGGTGAAGATCGATCGCAGTTTCGTCAGCGATCTTGCAAGCGGCGGAAACGGGCATGCGATCATTCGCGCCATCACGACCCTTGCGCGCGCACTCGGAATGGAAACGCTGGCGGAGGGTGTCGAGCATCACGAGCAGCTCGCCATCCTTCGCCGAGAGGGGTGCGAAAGCATTCAGGGATTTTTGTTGAGCCGACCCATGCCAGCGCGCGATATAGAAGCGTGGCTGAGCCTCGACGAGACGCGCAACGTCTTTTTCGATGCGCGGGACAGCGAGAAGGCCAAGCCGCTACGCGCGGCACAATAAGCCGGGGAGGTTGCGAAAAGGCAACTTGTCCCAATGAACTCCGCAGGAATGAAAATGGTGGACGCACTAGGGCTCGAACCTAGGACCCGCTGATTAAGAGTCAGCTGCTCTACCAACTGAGCTATGCGTCCACTCTGCCGCTTTGCAGGCAGGCCGCGCGCGGGCCGGAAGGTCCGATCCGCTGCGGGAGCGCCCCATATACACATTGTCGCGACGGTGAAAAGGGGGTTTTTCGCTTATCTAGTCGAAATTGCTGACGCGGCGCTGGCTCCACCGGTTCACCGCCATGATCAGGCCCACACAGATCATGATCGTCATCATCGAGGAACCGCCATGGCTCATGAAAGGCAGGGGAATGCCGACCACCGGCGCGAGTCCCATCACCATCATCAGGTTGACCGCGGTGTAGAAGAAGATCGTCGCCGTCATCCCCGCGGCCAGAAGGCGGGAAAAGCGGTCCGGCGCCGCGATTGCCACTTTCAAGCCCCAGCGCAACAGCAGGCCGAACACGAAAATGACAAAGAATCCGCCGGCCATGCCCCATTCCTCGGCCATCGTCGCGAACACGAAATCGGTGTGCGGTTCGGGCAGATAGTTCAGGTGGCTCTGCGTACCATTGCCGAACCCCTTGCCGAAGAATCCCCCCGATCCGATCGCGATCTGCGACTGCGTGATGTGGTATCCCGCGCCCAGCGGATCGCTCTCGGGGTCGAGGAAGGTCAGGACGCGCTTTTGCTGATACGGGTGCAGGGCAAAGAAGAAGAGCGCCGGGATCGCCGCCATTCCGGCCACGCCGACGCTTATGAACCATGCCATCGGCAGCCCGGCGAGAAACATCACGACCACCGCCCCGAACATGATCGCGAGGCTGGTCCCAAGATCGGGTTGCAACAGCACGAGCCCCACCGGAAGCCCGATGAGAACGGCAGGAGGAAGCAGCGATTTGAAATTCTGCACATGCCCGCCCGGCAGGAGATCATAAAGGCGCGCAAGGATCAGGACGATGCCCGGCTTCATCAGCTCCGAAGGCTGCAACGTCATGAAGCCGAGGTTGAGCCAGCGCTGACTGCCACCACCGACAAAGCCCATCGCCTCCACCGCCATCAACAACAGCACGAGCAGGATATAGACCGGCACGGCGATTGCCTTGATAAAGTCCATCGAAAAGCGCGAAATGACGAATGCCATCGTCAGAAACACACCGAACCGAACGACATGGAGCAGCGACCAGGGCCACAAATTCCCGCCCGCCGCGGAATAAAGGACCGCCGCGCCGAACAGGACGAGCACGGTGAGCGGAAGGATCACCCCCCACGGTTCGCGTGCGATAAAGGCGGGGACCGACGCGCGTGCCATCAATCCGTCGTCCCGGTGTCGGGCGTATCGCCGTCGCCGGCGGCGCCGTCCACGCCGGGGTCAGGGGCGTCGCCCTCGGGGGGGCGGGGGGCACCGGCGGCGTCGACCGGGCTGGGGCTGGGTGCGGGGCGGCGGCCTTCCTCGACCGCGTCCTGAATCTCGCCCTGTTCCGGCTTTGGCGCCGCGCCGCCATAGGCCTGTTCATAGGCGGCATATTTGCGCGAGAGCCGTTCTTGCGCCGTGCCGCCCCATTCTTTTTCATAGTTATGAAGCACTTCGAGCGCTTTGTTCGCATCGAACAGGAAGGTCATGACATCGCGCGCCACCGGATAGGCGGAGGACGAACCGGCGCCGTGTTCGATCGCCACGGCACAGGCATAGCGCGGCTTGTCCGCCGGCGCGAAGCAGATGAAATGCCCGTGGTCGCGATATTTCCACGGCACGTCGCGGCCCCCGCGTCCATAGGCGAGCGAGACGACCTGCGCCGTGCCGGTCTTTCCCGCAAGCTCGATCCCGTCAATGGGCAGGCGCGCGCGTCCCGCCGTGCCGGGGCCATTCACCACGTCGCGCATCGCCTGTCTTACGACCTGAAGATGTTCTTCGGGCAGGTTGAGCGAGGGCGCAGGCCGCGGCGCGTTTTCGAGGAGCAGGCGCGGCTGTATCCGCAATCCGCTGGCGATGCGGGAGGTCATCACCGCCTGCTGCAACGGGTTTACCAGCATGTAACCCTGCCCGATGGTGGCATTCACCGTGTCGAACGCCTGCCATTCCTTGTCGTATTTCTTCAGCTTCCATTCCGGATCGGGCACCGTGCCGTATGACTGGCTCGCGACGGGGAGGGGATATTGATAGCCGAGCCCTAGGCGCCGGGCCATGTTCGCGATCCGCTCCATGCCGATACGCTGCGCGAAATAGTAGAAATAGACGTCGCAGCTCTGATAAATGCCCTTCGCCATATTGGTGCGCCCATGGCCGCGCCGGTTCCAGCAGCGGAACACGCGATTGCCCACGCGCAGCCCGCCATTGCACACCACCGATTCCTCAGGGTCGAGCCCGCCTTCGAGGAAGGCCAGCGACACGAAGGGCTTAACCGTAGAACCGGGTGGATAAAGCCCGCTCAACACCTTGTTTCGCAAGGGAACATGGTCGTCTTCGGAGAGCATTTTCCACTCGATGCGGCCGATCCCGTCGGAAAAGCTGTTGGGGTCAAAACTGGGCATGGACGACGCGGCAAGAATGTCGCCGTTCTTCAGATCCATGACGACGACAGACCCGGATTCGGGACCGAGCCGCCGCGCCGCGTAATCCTGCAACGGGCCGTCGATGGTGAGCTGCACCGGGTCGCCCTGCACATCCTCGCGCATGTCGAGATCGCGGACGATCTTGCCGCTCGCGGTGACCTCGGCCCGGCGGGCGCCCGGTTCGCCGCGCAGCGTATGCTCGAAATATTTCTCGACGCCGTCCTTGCCGATCTTGAAACCGGGCGTGATGAGCAGCGGTTCCGGCTCCTCCTCGTACTCCTCCGCCGACACCGTGCCGACATAGCCAAGCAGGTGGCCGACGGCGGGGCCGGTTGGGTAATAGCGCGAAAATCCGCGCTGCGGCACGACACCGGGAAGATCGGGCAGCCGAACCGACAACGCCGCGAACTGCTCCCAATCGACGCCGGTCGCGACCTCTACCGGGCGAAAACCGCTGGTCGATTCGATCTTGTCGCGAAGATCGGTAATGCCCGCGGGGGTGAGCGCCAGCACATCGCCCAGCACCTGCAACGTCTGATCCACGTCGACGATGCGGTCGGGAATGAGATCGACGCGAAAATCCGCCCGGTTGGAGGCAAGCGGCACACCGTCGCGGTCGAGAATCCACCCCCGGCGCGGCGGGATGAGCGTGAGATCGACCCGGTTGCTCTCCGAGGCCAGCTCGTATTTCTCGTTCTGCGCGACGGCGAGATAGGTCATGCGCCCGGCCAGCAAAAGGCCGATGCCGCCCTGAACCGCGCCGATGAAGAACGTCCGCCGGTCGAAGCGATTGTTGAGTTCGCCCGCGCTGACCCTCTGCTCCGGTTTTGCGACCCGCTTGCCAAAGCCGAACGCCATCAGCCGACCACCTTCACGCGGGCGCGGCGAAGCATGTCGAGAACGGCAACGATGCGGGTGAAAAGCGGGAACATGATGAGCGACAACAGCAATTGCGGAACGATAAGCGACGGGTCGAACGGACCACCGGCGAGCGCGGCGATGGCCATGGTCAGACAGAGATAGGAAGCGAAGGCGAGACTTGCCACCATCCAGTCCTGCCAGAACCCGCGCCACCGCGCCCAGTCGTCGACCATGTCCAGCACGATCATTGTGACGGACCACAGGAATATAGCACTGCCAAATGGCTGTCCGCTGTACAGATCGTCGATCAGGCCGAGCGGAAACCCGGCCCATACCGGCAACAGGCCCGGCCGCAACAATTGCCAGCTTACCAGCAGCATGAAGGCGAGCGGCGGCACCACCGGAGCCGATGCAATGATCGGCGAGAGCGGGACGAGCGAGAGCATCGCCACGCTGATCCAGGGGACGATGGTCGCAAGAATGCGCGACGGCGCACGATTGATGCGCCGCGAAAAAAGGCCCGATCCGGGCAGCCGGTCGCCGGCGAGGCTCATTCGCCGGGTGCGGGGCGCGGCGGCGGCAGGTCCGTCACCGGTTGCCAGATCGGCTGTATCGTGACGAATTCGGTCGCCGCCGGGTCCGAAATGATGCGCGCGACCGCACCGTCTCGCGTCACCTCCTTGACCACCGCGACGGGCACGTTGGGCCGGTACAGCCCGCCCGACCCCGAAGTGACGAGCACGTCGCCTTTTTTCAGCGGATTGATCCCCATTTCGATCAGCCGGACGATGAGCGTTCCGTCGGCCTGACCCTGCGCGAATCCGGCGACGTTTCCGCGGGTACGGCGCACCGGCACGACGCTCTCGCTATCGGTGATGAGCAGGATGCGCGCGGTGCGCGAACCCACCTCCAGCACGCGGCCGACGAGGCCCGTTGGCGACCGGACCGGCTGCCCGACCATGACGCCGTCACGCTGTCCCGCGCCGACGAGGGCGAAGCGGCGGCTGCTCGTGGCGGTCGACCCGATGAGGCGGGAGGCGGCGACGGCGCGGCCATCGGTTTCGCGCATGTTCAACACGCGCTTCAGCCGGCGGTTCTCCTCCTCGATCGCTTCGGCCTCGGCGAGGCGGCTGCGGGCGACGCGCAGTTCCTCGCGCAGGGCAGCGTTCTTGCTCCCTGCCTCGATATAGCCGGCGACCACGTCGATCACCGACTTGCCGTTGGAGCGTCCGATGGCCGATGCCTGCCCGACAGGTTCGGCAACATCGGTGGCCGCGGTCCGGGCAAAGGCAAAGGCGGAGGGGTGGAACAGGGATACGACCAGCAGGACAAGACCCAGCATCCCGCCCACCACGGCCGCGACATAGCTCGTGAAAATTGAGAACTGCGCCCTTTTGGAAAATCCCGGACGCCGATCCATCGGCGGCGCCATCTGTCCGCTCCCTCCTAATTAATGCGTGCGACGCCCCGGTTCAGGCCGTCTCGAGCACGCCGCGATACACGGCCTCTTCCAGGGCGCGACCGGTGCCCAGCGCCACGCAGGACAGCGGATCTTCGGCCACGGTCACCGGCAGGCCCGTTTCCTCGCGCAGATATTCGTCCAGCCCCGCGATCAGCGCGCCGCCGCCGGTCAGCACGATGCCTTGATCGACGATGTCCGCGGCGAGTTCGGGCGCCGTGTTTTCGAGCGCGATGCGCACCGCCTCGACAATGGCGCCGATCGGTTCGGACAAGGCCTCGGCGATATTCGCCTGGTTGATCGTGATTTCCTTGGGCACGCCGTTCACGAGATCGCGGCCACGAATGTGGATCTTCGCGCCTTCGCCGTCTTCGGGAATGATGGCGGTGGCATAGCTCTTCTTGATCCGCTCCGCCGTCGACTCGCCGATGAGCAGGTTGTGATGCCGGCGGACATAGGAGACGATCGCCTCGTCCATCTTGTCGCCGCCGACGCGCACGCTGGTGGTGTAGGCGAGCCCGCGCAGCGACAGGACCGCAACCTCCGTCGTGCCGCCGCCGATGTCGACGACCATCGAGCCGACCGGCTCGGTGACGGGCATGCCGGCGCCGATCGCCGCGGCCATCGGTTCGAGAATGAGATAGACCTGGCTCGCCCCCGCATTCGACGCCGCGTCGCGGATGGCGCGCCGCTCGACCGAGGTCGAACCGCTCGGCACGCAAATGACGATTTCGGGGTATTTCAGGATGTTACGCTTGGAATGCACCTTCTTGATGAAATATTTGATCATCTGCTCGGCAACTTCGATATCGGCGATGACGCCATCGCGAAGCGGGCGGATCGCCTCGATCGTGTCGGGCGTCTTGCCCATCATCATCTTGGCGTCGTCGCCGACGGCTTTCACCTTCTTGATGCCGTTCATCGTTTCGATCGCCACGACCGACGGTTCGTTCAGCACGATGCCGCGCCCCTCGACATAGACCAGCGTGTTCGCCGTGCCGAGATCGATCGCCATGTTCTGCGAACCGAATTGAAAAAGGCGGGAAAAGAATGAAGCCATAGTGAAAATCGTTTCCGTGAAATCTACTGCTGCGCCAGCCGGGTCCATCGCATGGCCGAAGGGCGACCGCAATCGTGGACTCGCGCATCGCCCTAGACGATACTGGGGCGGTAAGGGAAAATCTTTTTAACCTTCCCGCGAAGCTTTTTCCACAGGGGCCAACTCGATATTCACAACAGTTGGCGCTACGACGATGCGGATTATGGCCCGCATCCGTCGCCTTCCCGAAAGCCTGATCAATCGCATCGCCGCGGGGGAGGTGGTCGAACGCCCGGCCGCCGCGCTTAAAGAGCTGGTGGAGAACGCCATCGACGCGGGCGCGCGGCAGATTACCGTCACGCTGGAGCAGGGCGGGCTGACGGGGATCGAGGTGACCGACGACGGCATCGGCATGGCGCCCGACGACATCGCGCTCGCGCTCGAACGGCATGCCACGTCGAAATTGCCGGACGAGGCGATCGAGGAGGTCGCGACTCTCGGCTTTCGCGGGGAGGCCCTGCCATCCATCGCCAGTGTCGCGCGCCTGACCATCGAAAGCAGGCCGCGCGCCGCGTCGCAGGGGTGGCGCCGCGTGGTCGATCATGGCGAAACCATCGCGGACGAGCCCGCCGCGCTGCCCCCCGGCACCCGCATCCGGGTCGAGGACGTGTTTGCCAAGGTCCCCGCCCGCCGCAAGTTCCTGCGCAGCGCGCGCAGCGAATATGGCGCCTGTCACGACATCATGCGCCGCCTCGCCATGGCGCGTCCGGAAATCGGCTTCACGCTGAGCAATGAGGGGCGCCGCATTTTCGCGGTGCAGCCGGACGAGGATCTGCCCACGCGGGTCAGCCGCCTTATCGCGCGGGAGCTTGCCGACAATGCGGTCGCCATCGACTTTACGCGCGGACAGGTGGACGAGCCAGTGCGGCTGACCGGGCTGGCCGGCCTGCCGACCTATAATCGCGGCGTCGCCGATCATCAGTATCTGTTCGTGAATGGCCGCCCGGTGAAGGATCGCCTGCTGACTGGCGCGGTGCGCGGTGCCTATGCCGACATGCTGGCGCGTGACCGGCACGCGGTGCTCGCGCTGTTTCTCGACATGCCGGCGCATCTGGTCGACGTGAACGTGCACCCGGCAAAGACCGAGGTGCGCTTTCGCGATCCGCAGGCCATTCGCGGCATGATCGTGAGCGGCCTTCGCCAGGCGCTCGACACCGGCGACCGGCGTAGCGCACAGGCCCCGTCGCAAACCGCGATGCGCGCATGGCAAAGCGAGCCGTGGCAGGCTGACCTGCCTGCGCAAACCGATTCCGCGAAACGAAGCGCATTTACGGTGCAGGAAAGCGTGGCCACTTTCGGGGCCTTCCCCACGGCGGACACGCGATCCCACGGTCCCGCCCGCGACATCGCCGCCCCCGTGTTCGAGCCGCAGGGCCGCGCCGAACCCGCCGACGAAGCGCCGCAGGACGCCGCCCGTTTTCCCATGGGCATCGCCCGCGGACAGGTCGCCGAAACCTATATCGTCGCGGAGGCAGAGGACGGGCTCGTCCTCGTCGATCAGCATGCCGCCCACGAACGGCTCGTGCTCGAACGATTGCGGGCCGCCGGTGCGGAGGAGGGCGCGCGCCGTTCGCAGGCGCTACTCATCCCGCAGGTCGTGGAACTCGACGAAACCGATTGCGACCGTATCGAAGGCGCCGCCGAAAAGCTGGGCACGCTGGGCCTCGTGGTGGAGCGGTTCGGGCCGGATGCGATGCTGGTGCGCGCCATGCCAGGCGCCATTCGCGGCGGCGATCCGGCGAAGCTGTTGCAGGATATTGCCGATGATATCGCGGTGAACGGCGACGCGCTCCTGCTTGAGGAAAGGCTCGATCTCGTGCTGGCGACGATGGCGTGCCATGGTTCGGTGCGGGCGGGGCGGCGGCTCAACGTCGCGGAGATGAACGCGCTGCTACGCGAAATGGAGCGGACGCCGCGATCGGGACAGTGCAATCACGGCCGGCCGACATGGGTCAAGCTGTCGATGGCGGACGTGGAAAAGCTGTTCGGACGGAAATGAGGGAGAATACCGCGATGAAGACCCCACGGCACCATTTCCCGCGCACCGCGGCAACCGTTTTGCTTGCCGCGCTCCTTGTCGCGTGCGGCGATGGCGCATCGTCCGACCCGGCGCAGGACGATGCCGATGTCGCGAGAATCCGCGCGACCCACGATACGCCGCCGGTCATGCCGATCGCGCCCGAGCGGATCAGCTATTCCGATGTCGAGGACAACAACCTGTTCGGCGTATCCTGCGCCTTTGCACAGGGCAACGGCATGGCGGTGATGATGATGGCGATGCCGGACCGCGCCTATATGAAGCTGGACGGCGAAATCGTCAGCTTCGCCGCGGACAAGGGGTCGGCCAGCATGCCGCTTGGCACATGGGCGCAATATGATGGCCGCGAATATGCCATCCGCATCGCGCAGCCCGAAGGAGAGGGGCCGCAGGACGGTATAGCGAGGGTGAGCTGGAGCGGTTCGATCGCGGTCCTCGACGGAAAAAACCGGCCGGTTTACGAAGAAACCGGCACCTTACAATGCGGGAGCTGAGGAACCGGGGCCCGCGTCCCGTGGTCTGCGTCTGAACAGCGCCGCGGAACGATAGCGGCATACCAGAATGTCGTCCTGATTGAATAGCTGCACCGCGATGGTGACCAAGCCGGCATCGCGCATCGACTTGCTGTCACGCGTATCGACGATTTTCGTTTCACAACGCAGCGTATCGCCGGGATAGACAGGGCGGGTCCAGCGAAGGTCGTCCACACCCATTCCCGCGATCATGGCGCGCCCGGTTTCGCGATAATGATCGACGATCATGCGCATGCTGATCGCCGCGGTGTGCCAGCCACTCGCCGCGATGCGCCCGAACATGGAATCGCGCGCCGCTTCCTCCGAAAGGTGAAACGGTTGCGGGTCGAATTGCGAGGCAAAGGCGACGGCCTCGTCCCTTTGCACGCGATAGGAGCCGAAGCGCTCCTCCTCACCAACATGCATATCTTCGAAATAGAGCATCGTGTTTCGCTTTGTTTCGCAACGCCCGCGCCCGGTGATCGCTTTGCCGCGCCGCCCCATGCCTGCCGATCGGCGGGCACGGGGCGATGCGTCAAAGGATCGCGACGGATCAGAGGCGGTAGGCCGGCTTCAGCCCATCGGGGCCGAGGTCGGGCACGGTGCGATAGCGCGCCATCACGAGGCTGAACACGCCGAACAGCAGCAGGCCGATCGCGACCAGCGTAAACCAGACGCCGTCATCGCGAAGCGACGCAACCGCAGCGCCCAGCGACTTCACCTGCGAAGAGCTGTCGAACCAGGCAGACTGCATCAGCGACCAGCCGATGACCACGAACACCACGGCACGCGCGGCATAGCCCGCATGGCCGAGATATTTGGTGAAATCGGGCGCCCGGCCCGCAATGCGGTTCATGAAATCGCCGGTGATCGCCTTCTTGCCCTGCATGAGGCCGGCAATCAGAAAGCCGAGGCCCACGATGCCGATGATCGCGGGGCCGAACCCCATCGACAGGACGGTGCCGGTCGCCTCCTCGGCGCCGCTGGTGCCGCCCGACGACTGCTTGTTGCCCTGCGCGAACTGAAACGCGGTATAGGCGAGCACGAGATGCGCGATGCCGCTCGCGCCATGGCCGACACGGTGGGCGATGCCCTTCTTGTCGCTGCCGTAATGTTCGATGTCGAACAGCGGGCTGCTCAGCCGGTACAGCGCATAGCCCAGAAGGCCGAGCGCGCACAGGTACAGGATCGGCGTGCCGAACGGAATGTCCTGCAGATAATCGAACGCGCCTCTCGCGCCATCATCGGCCTGGCTCTGTCCGGTGGTGGACAGGAACAGATAGCCGATGAGAATATAGACCACGCCGCGCGCGGCGAAGCCGAGACGCACGAGCCAGCGAAATTTTTCGGACTTGTCTACCATTGTCAGTTCCCCTTCTGATGGTGTGACAACGGTGGTGGCCCGAAATGGTGCCCGCTGGCCAATCCAATGTTAATTATGTTGTGGAAGCAATTGATTTTCCGGGTGGTTCACACGTTGAACTTGAACAGCATCACGTCGCCATCGTTGACGACATATTCCTTGCCCTCCTGACGCAGCTTGCCCGCCTCGCGCGCCGCGCTTTCACCGCCCAGCGTCACGTAATCGTCGTAGGCGATGGTTTCGGCCCGGATGAAGCCGCGCTCGAAATCGGTGTGGATCTCGCCGGCGGCCTGCGGTGCCTTTGCGCCCTTGGCCACGGTCCACGCCCGCGTTTCCTTCGGCCCCGCGGTAAAGAACGTCTGCAGGCCGAGCAGCTGGTACCCTGCGCGGATCACGCGGGCGAGCCCGGTTTCCTCCAGCCCCAGCTCAGCCAGATATTCGGCGCGTTCCTCGCCTTCCATACCGACCAGCTCGGCCTCGATCGCGGCGGAGACGACGACGGCCTGCGCGCCCTCGGCCTCGGCCTTGGCGAACACTTTTTCCGCCATCGCATTGCCGGTCGCGGCCTCGTCCTCGGCCACGTTGCAGACGTAAAGCACGGGTTTGGCGGTCAGCAATTGCGCCTGCGCGAACACGCGGGCCTCTTCCTCGTCCTTCGGTTCGGTCAGGCGGGCGGGCTTGCCTTCGCGCAGGAGTTCGAGCGCCTGACCCAGCACGCTGGCCGCGATCTTCATCTCCTTGTCGCCGGTCTTTGCGCGTTTTTCGGCGGCGGGCACGCGCTTTTCCAGGCTTTCGAGGTCGGCCATCAGCAATTCGGTCTCGACCACCTCGGCATCGGCGAGCGGGTCGACCTTGTTGGCGACATGCTGAATATCGTCATCTTCGAAACAGCGCAGGACGTGCACGATCGCGTCCACCTCCCGGATGTTGCCGAGGAACTGGTTACCCAGACCTTCGCCCTTGGACGCGCCCTTCACCAGCCCGGCGATGTCCACGAAGGCAAGCTGCGTCGGGATGGTCTTCGCGGACCCCGCGATCCCCGCAATCTTGTCGAGCCGTTCATCGGGCACGCCGACCTGGCCGACATTGGGTTCGATGGTGCAGAACGGATAGTTCGCCGCCTGCGCCGCCTGCGTTTCGGTCAGCGCGTTGAAAAGGGTCGATTTGCCCACATTGGGAAGGCCGACGATGCCGCAACGAAAACCCATCGAAAACTCCGGTCATAGATTGAGCCGCGCCCATAGCCGGATCGGCGGGGCATGGCCAGAAAACAGATATTGCGGCCGATACCGCGTTCGTGATGCCTCAGCCGTTCAGCCGCATGGCGACGTCGTTCATGAACCGCTCGCCATCGCCCTTCGCCAGCCATTCGGCCTCCGCCGCGACGGCGCCGAGCATAGCGGCAAGATCGTCCATCTCCGCCTTGGCATAATTGCCGAGGACATGGCCGGTAACGCGGTCTTTCGACCCCGGATGACCGATGCCGAGCCGCACCCGGGCAAATTCGCGGCCGAGATGGCTGTCGATACTGCGCAGCCCGTTATGGCCCGCCGTGCCGCCGCCCTGCTTCACCTTCACGCGCATTGGGTCGAGATCGAGCTCGTCGTGAAAGACGGTGAGCGCGTCCAACTCCAGCTTGTAGAACCGCATCGCCTCGGCGACCGAACGCCCGCTTTCGTTCATGTAGGTCGCGGGTTTCAGGAGGAGGACACGCTGCGCGCCGATGCGGCCTTCCTGCAACCAGCCGGAGAATTTCTTCTGCACCGGGCCGAAGTCATGCATGTCGGCAATGGTGTCGAGCGCCATGAAGCCGACATTGTGCCGGTTGAGCGCGTATTTGGCGCCCGGATTGCCAAGGCCTGTCCATAATTGCATGGCGTTTCCCTATCCCAGCCGGGGCCGAAAGCAAAACGCCGGCCTTGCCCGTGGCACGGCCGGCGTTTCGTATCGCCAGAAAGCGAGAACGCGTTCAGGCGCTCTTTTCTTCCTGTTCCTTGGCGGCATCGTCGTCCGGGCCCTGCTCGGTCGCGGCGGTTTCGCCCGCTTCCATGCCGGCGCCGGTCTGATCCGAACCTTCTTCGCCGTCGGCCTTCTTGAGAGCTGAAGGCGCCACCACGGTCGCGATGGTGAAGTCGCGGTCGGTGATCGCGCTTTCCGAACCCTTGGGCAGCTTCACGTGGCTGATGTGGATCGAATCGCCGATTTCGAGGCCGGTCACGTCGATCTCGATCTGATCGGGGATGTGGTCGGCGTCGCAGACCAGCTCCAGCTCGTGCCGCACGACGTTGAGCACGCCGCCACGCTTGAGACCGGGGGCCGCTTCCTCGTTCACGAAGACGACGGGCACGTTCACGTCGACCTTCGCATCCTTCGCAAGGCGGAAGAAATCGACGTGGGTCGGCGTATCGCGAACCGGGTGAAGGGCGACGTCCTTGGGCAGGGTGCGCAGCTTCTTGCCGTCGATTTCGACCATCACGATCGAGTTCATGAAGTGGCCGGTGTCCAGCAGTTTCACCAGCGCACGTTCCTCGACGTGGATGGGCTGCGGTTCTTCCTTGCCACCGTAGACGACGGCGGGAACGCGACCTTCGCGGCGCAGGGCACGGGAGGCTCCCTTGCCTGCCCGTTCGCGCTTTTCGGCCGCCAGGGTAAGCTGATCGCTCATAATCCTAGACCTTTGTATAAAGCTTGTTGGTTCAACTCGCGCGGCACGCGCCTCCAGGGATGACCATGTGCCGATGCGAAGGCGGGCGCGTAGCGGCTCTGCGCGCCAAATGCAAGCGCCGCGCGGGATCGGCCGCCCCTGTCAATCCGCGCGCACGACCCGCCATCCGCGCGCGCGGAGCATCGCGATCAACCCGTCGGCCCCGCCCATATGCCCCGCGCCCACCGCGATCAGCGGCCTGCGCCCATCCGACAGCAACGGTTCGATCTGCGCGATCCAGCGCCGGTTCCGATTGACCAGCAAGGCCGCGCGCAGGTCCGGATTCGCGGCAAGGCCCTGCTCCAATATGCGGGTGAGCATCGCCGCGTCGCCGCGCATCCATGCATCGAGCATCGCGCCGTCATCCTCGGGCGCCTCCCACATGCTCCGCAGCAGGGCGAGCTGTGCATCCTCGTCGAGCCGGTCGAAGATGGCGAGTTGCTCGCCCGCGGTTTCGAGCCCGGCGACCGGCCGCCCGTCGAACGCCTCGAGCAGCGCGCGATCGGTGCCCGCGCCGCTATCGTTGCCGGCCTCCCGCGACAATGCGGACGACACGGACAGGGCCGCGGCCCAGGTCTCGACATCGCGAAAGGCGCCCGGTTCGATATCCGCCCGATCGTAAAGCGCGGCGAGGGCAGGGCGGTCTTGCGCAGGGATCCGGCGGGACAGCGGGGGCAGGCCCTCGGTCCTGCCGAGCGCCGCCATGGCGCCCGCGATGGCCGCCGTATCGTCGAGCGCGCGCACCTCCACCACCAGCATGCCAGCATCCGCGATGACACGATTCAGCCCTTCGCGGCGCCAGTCGACACCGGAGGGCAGGGCATGCACGGTCCCGAACAGCCACCCCGCCGTCCGCCCGGCCTCATCCTCGATCCGCCAGAGCGCGGGGTCCGCCTCGACCCGAGGCCCCCCGCACGCCGCGAGCGTCGATGACAGAGTGCACAGCAGCAGCGCGCATAGCCACGCCCGCCACCGCCCCGTCGCGGGAATCGTCAATACGCGATCCGCTCGACGGTGAGCCCGCGCTTCGCCAGTGCGTCCTGCACGCTGTTCTCACCCGCGAGGTGACCGGCGCCCACCGCGATGAACACGGTGCCGGGCCGGTCCATGCGCGCGTCGATCTGCCGTGCCCAGTCGGCATTGCGGCGGTCGAGGAGGAGCGTCTTCACTTGCGGGTTATCCTCGAACCCTTCGTTGAGCAGCGCGGCGGTATCGACGATGTCGCCCATCGCCCATGCGCGCTCCATCCGTTCAAGATCCGCGGCCATCGTGTCGGGCGCGTCGATCGTCGCCATCAGGAACGCGATCTGCGCGTCGGATGACATGCTATCGAAAAAGCCGATCTGCTGGCGGAAGGTTTCGAGACCCGATACCGGCTTGCCATTCTCCGCGGCCGCCTGGCTCAACACCTGCTCGCCGCCCGAGGCGGGCGAATAGCCCAGCTTCTGACCATAGGCCATCGTCATCATCGTGGCGGCGAACCACGGCTGCATCCGGTCGATCGCGGCCATCGGCATGCCGATGCCTTGCGCGGCGGCGGCAAGCTTCTCGCGCTGCGGCGGGGTCAGCATCGCGGACAGTGTCTGACCCTCGGGCAACATGGCAGCGCCGCCGACGGCCTCGGCGGCTTCGGCCTCGCTCGGCTGCACGATCTCCAGCATCACCTCGTCGCTATTGGCAAAAGCGTCGGCGACCGGCCCGTCGAACCATGCGAGGTCCGGCTTCAGGACATGCATCGTGCCGAACAGGTAGATCGTCGTATCCTCGTCCGACAGTTTCCAAAGGGCCGGGGTGGCGTTCTGCCGGTCGAGCGGGGCGGCCTCTGCGGCCTCCACGCCTTGCGCCGGGGCGATGCCGGCCGGTTCGGCGGACGCGGTCGCACAGCCGGCGAGCAGCGGCGGCAGAATGGCGACAAGCGGGCGGAGGAAACGTGGCATTCGCATGAAATATCATCCCGGTTTGAAAAGCAGCGCCCCCTCGACCCCGCCTTCGTCGTGTCAGATTGCCGGTGCGGGCATTAAATTCAAGAGGCGGACCGGTCCGAAATTGTTGACGCTGCGGGACCGCTTCGCCATTGCGGCGGCACCATGAAGACGCCCGAACGAGACCCCAAGACCAGCTTTCAGGACATGATCCTCACGCTCCACGATTACTGGAGCGCGAATGGCTGCCTGATCCTGCAACCCTACGACATGCGGATGGGGGCGGGCACGTTCCACACCGCCACCACGCTGCGCGCGCTGGGGCCGGAGCCGTGGAACGCCGCTTTCGTGCAGCCGTGCCGCCGCCCGACGGACGGACGTTACGGCGAGAACCCGAACCGATTGCAGCATTATTACCAGTATCAGGTGATCCTGAAACCCAGCCCCGCCAATCTGCAGGAGCTCTATCTGGAAAGCCTGCGCGCGATCGGCATCGACCCGCTCAAGCACGATATCCGCTTTGTCGAGGATGACTGGGAAAGCCCGACACTGGGCGCCTGGGGTCTGGGCTGGGAAGTGTGGTGCGACGGGATGGAAGTCACGCAGTTCACCTATTTTCAGCAGATGGGTGGCTATGACTGCAAACCCGTCGCGGGTGAGCTGACCTATGGGCTCGAACGGCTGGCCATGTATATTCAGGGGGTCGATAACGTCTACGACCTCGGTTTTGACGGGCGCGGCACGACCTATGGCGACGTGTTCCTCGACAATGAACGGCAGATGTCGACCTGGAACTTCGAGGTTGCCGACACCGATGCGCTGTTCGACCTGTTCCGCAAGGCGGTGGCCGAATGCCGCAATTGCCTCGACGCGAAACTCCCCATTCCCGCCTATGAACAGGCGATCGAGGCGAGCCATATCTTCAACCTGTTGCAGGCCCGCGGCGTGATCAGCGTACAGGAACGCGCCAGCTACATGGCGCAGGTCCGCGATCTCGCCCGCGGCTCGTGCGAGGCGCATATGGAGAAGAACGCCGACCGCTGGGCCGAAGCCTATCCGGAGTGGAGCGCATGAGTGATTTTCTGCTCGAACTCAGGTGCGAGGAAATTCCCGCCCGGATGCAGGCCGGCGCCCGCCGCGACCTCGAACGTTTGTTTCGCGCCGAAATGGACGGCGCCGGTGTCTCCCATGGCGCGGTGACCGTGTGGTCCACGCCGCGGCGTCTCGCGCTGATCGCGCGGGACTTGCCGGTCGAAACGCAGGCCGTCTCCGAAGAGGCGAAAGGTCCGCCCGAGGGCGCGCCCGATGCCGCCATCGACGGGTTCTGCCGCAAGAATGGCGTGAGCCGCGACGATCTCGAACTGCGTGAGGTGAAAGGCCGCAAGACCTGGTTCGCGGTGCGCGACATTCCGGGCCGGGCCGTCGCCGACGTGCTGGCCGAGGCGATTCCGGCGATCATCCGCGCGTTTCCCTGGCCCAAATCCATGCGCTGGGGCGCGGCGTCGCTTTCCACCGAAAGCCTGCGCTGTGTCCGGCCGTTGTCGGGAATCGTCGCCATTCTGGGCGAGGATCTGGTGCCGTGTGACGTCGAGGGCATCGCCAGCGGTTTTGCCACCAAGGGTCATCGTTTCCATCACGACGGCCCCATCACCATCGGCGGCGCGGACGATTATGCGGGCAAGCTTCGCGCATGCCACGTCATCGTCGACCACGAGGAACGCGAGGCAATCATCCGCCAACGCGCGCAGCAGGCCGCATCGGACGCGGGCCTCACGCTGGTCGAGGATGAGGGGCTGGTCGTCGAGAATGCTGGACTGACCGAATGGCCGGTGCCGTTGCTCGGCCGGTTCGACGCGGAATTCCTCGCGGTGCCGCCCGAGGTCATTCAGCTCACCGCCCGCACGAATCAGAAATATTTCGTGTGCGAGGAGGGCGGCACGCTCGCCAATGCATTCGTGTGCACCGCGAATATCGAGGCGGCCGACAATGGCGCCGCGATCACCGACGGCAATCGCAAGGTTCTGGCCGCGCGGCTGTCGGACGCACGTTTCTTCTGGGATCAGGATCGGAAAAAGACGCTCGCCGAACATGCCGAGGGGCTGGGGCGCATCACCTTCCACGAAAAACTCGGCACCGTCGCGGACAAGGTGGAGCGGGTGGCGACGCTCGCCCGCTGGCTCGTGACCGAGGGTATCGTGAAGGATGCCGACCCGGACGAGGCGGAGCAGGCCGCGCGGCTGGCCAAGGCCGACCTGGTTACCGAAATGGTCGGCGAATTCCCGGAATTACAGGGTCTTATGGGCGGATATTACGCCCGCGCCGAAGGTTTGAACGACCGCGTCGCCGATGCCATCCGCGATCATTACAAGCCGGCGGGGCAGGGGGACGAGGTGCCCACGGCGCCGGTGACGGTGGCGGTCGCGCTGGCGGATAAGCTCGATAATCTGCGCAGCTTTTTCGAGATTGACGAGAAGCCGACCGGTTCGAAGGATCCCTTCGCCTTGCGGCGGGCCGCACTCGGCGTGGTCAGGATCGTGACGGAAAACGGGCTTCGGCTCGGCATTGCGTCGGGCGAGCTGCTCGATTTCTTCGCCGACCGATTGAAGGTGCAGCAGCGCGAGGCCGGCGTTCGCCACGATCTGATCGACGCCGTCTTCTCGCTCGGGAACGAAGACGACCTTGTACGACTTCTATCTCGCGTGAACGCATTGCAAACATATATGGGTAGCGAGGATGGGCAAAACCTGCTCGCCGCCTACAAGCGCGCCGCGAACATCCTGAAGAAGGAAGGGTTCGAGGCTCCCGAAAACCGCACCGCGCGAACGGGGGAGGAAGATCCGCTGGCGCTGGTCGACGATCCCGATCTCGGCCCGATCGTCGCCGAACGCGCCCGCGAAAAGCAGGAGCCGTCCTACGAGCGTGAGCCGGCGGAGCAGGCGCTTGCCGATGCGCTCGACACCGCCGAACCGAAGGCCGAGACCGCCATCGCGCACGAAGATTTCGAAAGCGCGATGGATGCGCTGGCCTCGCTGCGGGCGCCGATCGACGCGTTCTTCGACAGCGTGACGGTGAATGACGACGATCCGGCAAAGCGGCAGGCACGATTGACCCTTCTGGACAGGTTTCGTGCTGCGGTGCACAAGGTTGCAGACTTTTCGCGGATTGAGGGATAGTAAGGTGCAAGGGTCACAATCGGACAACGATTGAACGCGAGATGCGAAAATGTTCGCGGTCGCGGAACGATAATTTTGGGGGCACAGGCTATATGACGCAATATGTCTACACCTTTGGTGGGGGCGCCGTTTCCGATGATCCGCGCGCGCGGGACAAGACGATCACCGGCGGCAAGGGCGCGAATCTCGCGGAGATGGCATCCATCGGCCTGCCGGTTCCGCCCGGTTTCACCATCACGACCGAGATGTGCATCAAATACCTGGCCGAGGGTGCGAATTTTTCCGACGAATTGCGGGCCAATGTCGCAGACGCGCTGAATCATATCGAGCGGACGGTCGAAAAATCCTTCGGCGATGCGCAGGATCCGCTGCTCGTTTCGGTGCGGTCGGGCGCGCGCGTTTCGATGCCGGGGATGATGGACACGGTCCTCAATCTCGGACTCAACGACGAAACGGTCGTCGGGCTGGCCGCGATTTCGGGTGACGAGCGATTCGCCTGGGACAGCTACCGCCGCTTCATCCAGATGTATTCCGACGTCGTGCTCGGCCTCGACCATGGCCTGTTCGAGGAAGCGCTCGAAATCGCGAAGGAAGACAAGGGCTTTCTCAACGATATCGAGATGGCAGCCGAAGACTGGAAAGCGCTCGTCTCGCAATACAAGGCGATTGCCGAGCGCGAGCTGGGCCGGCCGTTCCCGATGGATGTGCACGAACAATTGTGGGGCGCCATTGCCGCCGTGTTCGGAAGCTGGGATGCGGAGCGCGCCAAAATCTATCGCCGGATCAATGGCATATCGTCCGAATGGGGCACCGCCGTCAACGTGCAGGCCATGGTGTTCGGCAACATGGGCGACACCAGCGCCACCGGCGTTGCCTTCACCCGCGACCCCGCCACCGGCGAACGCAATTATTACGGCGAATGGCTCGTCAATGCGCAGGGGGAGGATGTCGTCGCCGGCATTCGCACGCCGCAATATCTGACGAAATCGGCGCGCGAGAGCGCGGGCGCCACGCTCCCCTCGATGGAGGAGGCGATGCCCGATGCCTATGGCGAGCTGGAACGCGTGTTCGCGCTGCTCGAAAACCATTATCGCGACATGCAGGACATCGAATTCACGGTGCAGCAGGGCAAGCTGTGGATGTTGCAGACCCGCACCGGCAAGCGGACCGCGCGCGCCGCGTTGAAGATGGCGGTCGACATGGTGAACGAGGGGCTGATCGATCAGTCCGATGCCGTGCGCCGCATCGATCCGATGGCGCTCGATCAGCTTCTGCACCCCACGCTCGACCCCGACGCGCCGCGCGACGTGCTGACCACCGGGTTGCCCGCGTCGCCGGGCGCGGCATCGGGCAAGGTGGTGTTCGATGCCGATACGGCGGAAACCATGGCGAGCCGCGGCGAGGATGTCGTGCTCGTCCGCGTGGAAACCAGCCCGGAGGATATTCACGGGATGCACGCGGCCAAGGGCATCCTGACCGCGCGCGGCGGCATGACCAGCCACGCGGCCGTCGTGGCGCGCGGCATGGGCCGCCCGTGCGTATCGGGCGCGTCGGCGCTGTCCATCGACCGTCAGACGAAGGTCGCCCGCATCAATGGCGAGGAATTGAAGGAAGGCGATATCATCACGCTCGACGGGGCGAACGGGCAGGTGATGAAGGGCGCGGTCCCGACGATCGAGCCGGAGCTGGTCGGCGATTTCGCCACCTTGATGGAGTGGGCCGACACGATGCGCCGCATGAAGGTGCGCGCGAATGCCGAAACGCCGGAGGACTGCCGCATGGCGCGGCAGTTCGGCGCCGAGGGCATCGGCCTTTGCCGGACCGAGCACATGTTCTTCGACGCCGCGAGGATCAGCCTCGTGCGGCAGATGATCCTGGCCGAGGACGAGGCCGGACGGCGCAAGGCGCTCGACCAGCTGCTCCCCGAACAGCGCAGCGATTTCGTCTCCATCTTTACCGAGATGGCGGGGCTACCCGTGACGATCCGCCTGCTCGATCCGCCGCTGCACGAATTTCTGCCCACGCGGGACGAGGAATTCGACGATCTGGCGAATGCGACCGGATATGGCGCCGATCACCTCAAGCGGCGTGCGGGCGAATTGCACGAGGCGAACCCGATGCTGGGCCACCGCGGTTGCAGGCTCGGCATTACGTTTCCCGAAATCTACGAGATGCAGGTCCGCGCCATATTCGAGGCGGCGCTTGCCGTTGCGGAGGATAGCGGCGAGGCGCCATTGCCCGAAATCATGATCCCGCTGGTCGCGACGCGGCGCGAATTGCAGATCCTCAAAACGCTGACCGACCGCGTGGCCAAAACCGTGTTCGAGGAAAAAGGCCAGACCATCGACTACCTCGTCGGCACGATGATCGAATTGCCGCGGGCCGCCCTGATGGCGGGCGAAATCGCGAAGGAGGGTGAATTCTTCTCCTTCGGCACCAACGATCTGACGCAGACGACGCTGGGCGTGTCGCGGGACGATGCCTCGCGCTTCCTTGGCCCCTATGTCGACCGGGGCATCTACCCGCGCGATCCTTTCGTCAGCCTCGATATCGAAGGGGTGGGGCAGCTTGTCGAACTCGCCGCCGAACGCGGGCGGGCGCAGCGTGCCGGTATCAAGCTCGGCATTTGCGGCGAACACGGCGGCGACCCTGCCTCCATCGCGTTTTGCGAGAAGCAGCGGCTCGATTACGTGTCGGCCTCGCCCTATCGCGTGCCGATCGCGCGGCTTGCGGCGGCGCAGGCGGCGCTGAGCTGACCTATTGCGGCGTGGGGGAGCGCGCCCCGGCCTGCGGTGCCGCGCTCCATCCGCTTAGCGTCACGATCTCGAACCGTTCGCGGATCTTGCCGCTGTCGTCGGCATGTTCGGCGAACGCATCCCGGGCCCGTAGCAACGCTGCCTTCCCCAGCGGCGGCCCCGCATTGCGCAGGACATTGCCCGCGGCCTGCGCCCGGAGATCGCCAACCAGCTGATCGAGCGAATCGAACGCAACCTCGAAGTGCCAGCCATCGACAACCGGGCTTTCGAAGCCCAAGCGGTTCATCAATTGCCCCGCGGCGCGTACGTCCACCTGCGGATGGATGCGCGGGGCCGGGCGGTCGGCGTCGGCCGCGACCATCGCCTCGCGCAAGACCGGCAGGCTCCCCGCGCCAAGAAAACTCCCGATCATCAACCCGCCCGCATGCAACGCCCGCCGCATCAGGATCAGCGCGCCGGGCAGATCATTCACCGTATCGAGCAGCCCAAGCGACACGATAAGATCATAGGGCCCGCCGGGAAGGGGGCGTTCCTCGTCGAGGTGCATATCGGCGAGGCCCGGCGCCGGGTCGGCGCGCGTGATCTGTGTGCCCCGCGCGGCAAGATCATCGGAGAGGTTGCCCGTCGTGTCGCCGATGACGAGAGCCTTGCCGAAATCGCCGCGGACGAAACCGATCCTGTCGATCGCGTCTGCCGCCATCTCGCGCGCGATCGCCTGTGCGACGGGGCCATTCTGGCCAAGCCGGGCCATGCGTTGGCGGGCAGCGATGCGGCGTGATGGCGCGAAGATGCGGGGAGGGGCGTTGTCGGTCATGGGTGCGTCCTGCCCGCTTGGCGCGGTTCTGACAAGCTTGCCCAATGGCGTCGCGGCGGGCAGGATGGGGCGCATGTCGCTGCACCAGATCATCGCCCCGATCATTGATTTTGCGTATCCTCCACGCTGCCCGGCATGCGGCGATCCGGTCGATGGCGGCGGGTTTGGGACGGTCGATGCGCTTTGCCCGGACTGTTTCGGGATGGTGGAACGGCCCGGTTCGCCAGCCTGCGCGACGTGCCAATACCCATTTTCGGAAAACACCCTCGGCAATGAGGCCCAATGCGCCGCATGCCTGCACGACCCGCCCGAACATGACGGGATGACCGCGGCGACGTTTTACGGTCCCGTTTCGAAGGATCTCATCCTTTCGCTCAAATATGGGGGGCGGATGGCGCTTGCCGATATGCTGGGGCGTCAGATCGCGGCGCGTCTGCCCGATTTTTCGCGCGATACGATCATCGTGCCGGTGCCGCTGCATCGCTGGCGCCTGTGGAAACGCGGTTATAATCAGGCTGCGCTCCTCGGTCGTGCGATCGCGCGGGGCAAAACGCTCTCGCTCGTGCCCGATGCGCTGGAACGGGTGCGGCGCACGACGCCGCTCGGCGGGATGGACGCGGCACAGCGCCGCGCCATGGTCGCAGGCTCGATCCGGGCGAGCCCGCGCCACGCCGCATCGCTTGCGAATCGCGCGGTGATCCTGGTCGACGACGTGTACACCACCGGCGCGACGACCGGTGAATGCGTCAGGGTCTTGAAAGCCGCGGGGGCCGGGGCGGTCCATGTGGCCTGTTATGCGCGGACACGATCGGGCGAGGGGTGAACCCACGAAAAACGCCCGGAACCGAAACGGCTCCGGGCGTTTACGTGACGATGATCTCATTCCGGCTTCGAGGGATTTTATCCCGAGCCTGTCACAAGATCTTCACCCTGGCAGATCCCCCCGAACCTGCCATTTTCCCTGAACCCGCCGAAGCGGACTGGCTCCCTCAAGCCATGGTCATCTTGTGTGGTTGCAACACATTTGAAAAGGGGGCAGGCGCACAGGCACAGGAATATGAGTCTTCACTGTGGCCACTACGCAACAGTGCGACTTCACCGCCCATGACGCAGAATACGGAGCCATCCATGCCCTCGATCGAGACGACCCCGCGATTTGAACCGCGTTTCAATGCCGATGGCCTGATTACCGCGGTGTGTGTCGATGCGAGCGATAACGCGGTGCTGATGGTGGCGCATATGAATGCAGAGGCGCTGCGGCTCACGCGGGAGACGGGCTTTGCGCATTTCTGGTCGCGTTCGCGCAAATCGCTGTGGAAGAAGGGCGAGACGTCCGGCCATACGCTTCGCCTTGTCGACATGCTCGTCGATTGCGATCAGGATTGCCTGGTGCTGCGCGTCGATGCGGCGGGGCCGGCATGCCACACCAACGCGCGGAGCTGTTTCTATCGCCGGGTGACCGACGACGGGCTGGAACCCGTCGCGGTGTGAACCGGGCCGCCAGGCTTATGCCTCGGTCGGCAGAAAGTCGGGGACGGACAGATAACGCTCGCCCGTGTCGTAATTGAAACCGAGAACGCGCGTGCCCGCATCCATTTCGGGCAGCTTCTTGGCAATGGCGGCGAGCGTGGCGCCCGAACTCAGACCGACGAGCAACCCTTCTACGCTGGCGCACTGGCGCGCCATGTCCTTTGCCGTGTCCGCGTCCACCTGGATCGCGCCGTCGATCGCGCGGGTGTGCAGATTGTTCGGAATGAAGCCGGCACCGATCCCCTGCAACGGGTGGGGGCCGGGCTGTCCGCCCGAAATCACGGGGGAAAGCGCAGGCTCGACGGCATAGGTCTTCATATTGGGCCAATGCTTCTTCAACTCCTCGGCACAGCCGGTGATATGGCCGCCCGTTCCCACGCCCGTGATCATCGCATCGATCGGCGTGTCGGCAAAATCGGTCAGGATTTCCTGCGACGTGGTGCGAACGTGCACATCGACATTGGCGGGATTGTCGAACTGCTGCGGCATCCATGCGCCTTCGGTTTCCTCCACCAGCTCGCGGGCGCGTTCGATGGCACCTTTCATGCCGCCCTCCTTCGCGGTGAGGTCGAAGCTCGCCCCATAGGCCAGCATCAGACGGCGCCGCTCGATCGACATCGATTCCGGCATGACGAGCACCAACTTGTAGCCCTTGACCGCCGCGACCATGGCAAGGCCGACGCCGGTGTTGCCCGACGTGGGTTCGATGATGGTGCCCCCCGGCTTCAACGTGCCCTCGGCCTCCGCCGCCTCGACCATGGCGAGCGCGATGCGATCCTTGATCGATCCGCCGGGGTTGGCGCGTTCGGATTTCACCCAGACCTCGTGATCGGGGAAAAGCCGCGACAGGCGGATATGCGGGGTATTGCCGATGGTTTCGAGGACGCTGTTGGCCTTCATGGCGGCTCCTTTCAGGATGGTATGCTTTTTATTCGCGATATGCAGGAGCAAAGGTCCGCGCGTTCTTTAGTTCCGGGAAAGCCATCGCCCAGATCAGCGTGACCAGCACCGCGCCCGCCCCGCCGAAGATCACCGCCCCCGTCGCGCCGAGGAACGCCGCGGCGACGCCGGACTGCAATTCGCCCAGCTCGTTCGAGGCCGATATGGCCAGTCCGGAAATCGACGAGACCCGCCCGCGCATGGCATCGGGTGTGTTGAGCTGCACGAGCGAGTTGCGCACGAAAACCGAGATCATGTCCGCCGCGCCCAGCGCGACAAGCAGGACGAGGCTAAAAGCCAGAGAGCGGCTGAACCCGAAGATCGCGGTGGCAAGGCCGTACGCGCCCACGGCCCAGAGCATCTTCACGCCAACGTTCCGCTCCATCGGCCGAACCGATAGCCAGAGCGCAACCACGCCCGCCCCGAGCGCAGGCGCCGCCCGCATCCAGCCCAGCCCCTCCGGCCCGACGCGAAGGATATCGCGCGCGAACACGGGCAGAAGCGCCGTCACCCCGCCCAGCAGCACCGCAAACAGGTCGAGCGATATCGCGCCCAGCAGAAACCTGTCATGCCAGACGAAACGCAACCCGTCGCGCACCTGCCGCCAGGGGTGGACCGTCCGGTCGACATCCGGCTTCCGCAACGGTTTGATCATCAACACGAGCGCCGCGCCAAGCGCCAGAAGCCCCACCGACACGATATAGGGGAGGGAGGGAAATATGGCATAGAGCAGCCCGCCCGCCGCGGGGCCCAGCACCGATGCGAATTGCCAGGCGATCGAATTCATCGCGATCGCGCGCGGGATCATGGCCGCCGGCACGATATTCGGCGCCAGAGAATTGAGCGCCGGCCCCAGGAATATGCGCGCCACCCCGTGCAGCGCGGCGAGCGCGAACAGCAGCGGCAGCGAGAGAACCTCCAACCACGTCGCCAGCCCCAGTCCGGCCGCGACCAGCATGTCGATTCCCATCGACAGGGCCGCGACCCGGCGCCGGTCGAACCGATCCGCGGCAAGCCCCGCGACGGGCGTGAGCACGAAGAGCGGCACGAACTGCACCAGGCCCAGAATGCCGAGTTGAAACGCCGCGACGGACCGGCTCATCCCGTAATCGGACCGGGCGATGTCGTACACCTGCCAGCCGAGGACGACCACCATCGACAGCGTGGCGATCACGCCGGAAAACCGGCAGATCCAGAAAAGCCGGTAATCGCGGATCTGATAAGGGTGACGCGGCGCCGGCGCCGTCGCGTCACCCGATGCTTCGTCTTGCATCAGAAGCTGGGTTTGAACTCGTCGCTCTCTTCGTCGAGCCAGTGCAGGATGCCGTCCGAGATGGCAAAGAATGCACCGCGCAGGCGCAGGCGCGGCTTGCCGTCGCGGATCTCGCCCTCACGTTCCTGCACAAAGGGGAAGGTGCGCAGATTGGCGAGGCTGACCCGCACACCGGCCAGTTCCATTTCGCGTTCCGCCATGCGGCCTTCGGTGCCGCAACGTGCGGCGACCTCGTCGCGCGCTTCGTCGAGAAGCCGGATCCAGTCGGCGACGAAACCGCCCTTGCCGGGTTCGGCCCCCTGCATCGACTGGCTCAGCGCGGCCTTGCAACCGCCGCACATGCCGTGGCCCATCACCACGACTTCCTCGACTTCCAAAACCTGCACCGCGAATTCCAGTGCGGCGGACACGCCATGCTGTCCGGGCGTGGTCTCGAACGGAGGGACCATCGCGGCGACATTGCGCACCACGAAGATTTCGCCGGGATCGACGTCGAACACCTGCGCCGGATCGACCCGGCTGTCGGAGCAGGCGATGATCATCACCTTGGGCGACTGACCCTCGCTCAACGTGCGCCAGCGTTCATGCTGCGGGTGCCAGTTCTTTTCACGGAAGCGGCGATAGCCTTCGTTGAGGTGGGCCAGGGCGTCGGAGTGATGGGTCGATTCGGTCATGGCAATAGCTTTGCCGTGTAGCATTGCGCGTGGCAAGCGGGACGACTATGTGGGCGGACATGGACGACATCGCAGCAAATTCCGACCTCTCGCCGCAGCAGCTCGAACGCCGGCGCAAGCCCGACTGGATCCGGGTGAAGGCGCCCACGAGCAAGGGCTATGCCGAAACGCGCAAGCTCATGCGCGATCTCAAGCTCAACACCGTGTGCGAGGAAGCGGCCTGTCCCAATATCGGCGAATGCTGGACGAAAAAACACGCCACCGTGATGATCCTCGGCGATGTGTGCACGCGGGCGTGCGCGTTCTGTAACGTAAAGACCGGCATGCCGCGCATGGTCGATGCGAGCGAGCCGCAGCATACCGCCGATGCCGCCGCCGCGCTCGGCCTTGAACATATCGTTATCACCTCGGTCGACCGGGATGACCTGCCCGACGGCGGCGCGGGGCAGTTCGTGAAAGTGATCGAGGCGCTGCGCCGCACCGCGCCCGACACCACGATCGAAATCCTGACCCCCGATTTCCGCGGCAAGATGAAGGCCGCGATCGCCGCCATCGTCGAGGCCGGCCCGGACGTGTTCAACCACAATCTGGAAACCGTGCCGCGGCTCTATCCCACGATCCGGCCCGGTGCGCGCTATTACAATTCGCTCCGCCTGCTCGAGGAGGTGAAGGACCGCAACCCGTCGATCTTCACCAAGTCGGGCATCATGCTGGGACTGGGCGAGGAACGGCTCGAGGTGCATCAGGTCATGGACGACATGCGCAGCGCCGACATCGATTTCCTCACCATGGGGCAATATCTGCAACCGACGCCGAAACATGCGAAGGTCGTCGATTTCGTCAAGCCGCAGCAGTTCGACGCACTGGGCGCAATCGCGCGGGCGAAGGGCTTCCTGCAGGTCGCGTCGAGCCCGTTGACGCGGTCGAGCTATCACGCCGGCGACGATTTTGCCGAGATGCGCGCCGCGCGCGAGGCGAAGCTCGCCAAGGCCGCGACGACGCCGGCGAAAATCCCGGGTCGCAAGGCACGCTGAACGACCGATGCCCAGTATTCGAGAATCCAAAGAGCTGCCCTACAGCGCCGACCGCATGTTTGCGCTGGTGGCGGATGTGAAAAGCTATCCGCAATTCCTGCCATGGGTCGTGGCGACGCGGGTGCGGTCCGACGACGGCACGGTGATGATCGCGGACATGATGGTGGGGTTCAAGGCGCTGCGCGAAAAGTTCACCTCGCGCGTGACACGCAATGCGCCGCACGACATCAAGGTCGAATATATCGAGGGGCCGCTCAGCCACCTTGAAAACCTGTGGCATTTCGAGCCGACCGGCCCCGACAGCTGCCGCATCGATTTCAGCGTGGATTTCGCGTTCAAGAACCCGATTTTCGAGGCGCTCGCCGGCACATATCTCGACCGCGCATTTCGCAAGATGGTGGGCGCGTTCGAAAAACGCGCCGAAGAACTTTACGGCAACAGCAGCTCGAGCGCGCACAGCGTGGCCTGATGCCGGACGTCGGCGCGGGTCCGGCAGTCGAAACGTTTCAGCTCCGCCGTGGGTTCATCATCCGCCTGTCCGCGGATCGCGCGGGCGAATACGACCGTACCAACCGGCTTCATCTCGCTCCCGCCTTCCGGCCCGGCGATGCCCGTTATCGACACCGCGACGTCGGCACGGGAGGCCGCCAGCGCACCCTGCGCCATGGACCAGGCGACGGCCACCGAGACCGCGCCGAAGGTTTCGATAAGATCGCTCGGCACCTGTAGCTGTTCCATCTTCGAATCGTTCGAATAGGTGATGAAGCCGCGTTCGAGCACCTTGCTCGACCCCGCAATTTCGGTAAGCGCGGCCCCGACGAGCCCGCCGGTGCAACTTTCCGCAAGCGCGACGGTCCGGCCGATGCGGATATTTTCCTCCACCACCCGGCGGGCAAGCTCGGTAATGTCGGGGGAAAGCATGCTATCCATCGTATCGTCCTTTCAGCAGCGCGTCACAAGAACGCTGGCCTGCGCCGCGATCCCTTCGCCGCGCCCGGTGAAGCCCAGCCGTTCGGTCGTCGTGGCCTTTACCGATATGGCGCCGATCTCCGCGCCCACAAGTTCGGCGAGCCGGGCGCGCATCGCATCGCGGTGCGGGCCGATCTTCGGTCGTTCGCAGATAAGGGTCAGATCCGCATTCGCAAGGCGATAGCCGCATTCCCGCGCCAGCCCGACCGCGTGGGTCAGGAACAGGTGCGAGGCAGCACCGCGCCATTGCGGGTCGGAAGGGGGGAAATGCTGTCCAATGTCGCCCGCCGCCACCGCGCCCAGAATCGCATCGGTGAGCGCGTGCAGCGCCACGTCGGCATCGCTGTGCCCCGACAACGCCCGATCGTGGCGCACATGCACACCGCACAGCCAGAGCCCGTCGCCGGGAACCAGCCTGTGCACGTCATAACCGTTCCCCATGCGGAAGGTGGGGATGGTTTCGGCGGTTCGGTCCATGTTCGCCTCCGGAAAATCGTCGCGCCAGGTCAGCTTGCGCAGCCGGGTGTCCCCATCGACGAGCGCGACGGCGCACCCGGTCCTGGCCAGCACCTCCGCATCGTCGCCGGCAACCGCGTCCCCCGACCAGCTGCGGTGCGCGGCGATGATTTCCGCGAAGTGAAAGGCCTGCGGCGTCTGCACCCGGCGCAGCGTTGCGCGGTCGAGCATGGCACCGCGCATGTCGCCCTCGGCGCTGATCATGCTGTCCGCGACGGGCAACACCGGAATGGCCCCCGCCGCATCGTCGAGCGCACGCAGAAGGCGCGTCACGACTTCGCACGGCAGATCGGGCCGGGCGGCATCGTGGATGAGCACGCGCGACGGCGCCAGCTCGTACAGCCGTTCGAGGCCGGCGTGCACCGATTCCTGCCGCGTGCGACCACCGGCGGCGAAGAGCAGGCCGTCACACGCACCGATCGCGGCGCGCGCGGTGGTTTCCTCGCCCGCCGGGACGACGACCACGATGGGATCGGCGCCCGCCTCCCGCATCCGCGAGACGGCGAGACCGAGCATCGTGGTCCCGCCGATGGCCGCATATTGCTTCGCCACCGGAAGGCCCGCGCGCGTCCCGCTCCCGCCCGCGACGATGACGGCGGCAAATGTTCGCTGTTCTTCGCTGCGCATGGCAGGCGCGCTACAACCTTGCCGCGCTGGCGGCAATCGACTATGCGCCGTGCTTAAATAATAGGCACTTTTCATGACCCATCCACAGCCCCCCAAGCTCGCCCCCATTGCCATCGGCCCCGTCACGATTGCGGAACCGGTGATCCTGGCGCCGATGACCGGCGTGACCGATCGTCCGTTTCGCACGCTCGTGCGGCGCTTTGGTTCGGGGCTGAACGTGACGGAAATGATCGCGAGCCCCGCGATGATTCGCGAAACGCGGCAATCCCTGCAAAAGTCCGCATGGGCCCCGGTCGAGGAGCCGGTCTCGCTTCAGCTTGCCGGCTGCAATCCTGCGGAAATGGCGGAGGCGGCGAAGCTGAATGCGGATCGCGGCGCCGCCATCATCGACATCAACATGGGTTGCCCGGTGAAGAAGGTCGTGAACGGCGATGCGGGCTCCGCGCTGATGCGGGACGTGCCGCTGGCCGCTTCGCTGATCGAGGCGACGGTGAAGGCGGTGGACGTTCCGGTGACTGTGAAGATGCGGATGGGCTGGGATCACAACGCGCTCAACGCACCCGAACTGGCCCGCATCGCGCAGGATCTCGGCGCGAAAATGATCACCGTGCACGGCCGCACCCGCAACCAGATGTACAAGGGCAGCGCGGACTGGGCCTTCATCCGCAAGGTGAAGGACGCGGTCACGATCCCTGTGATTGCCAATGGCGACATCAACGGCATCGAGGAGGCCGCGATGGCCCTCTCGCAAAGCGGCGCCGATGGCGTGATGGTCGGGCGCGGCGCCTATGGCAAGCCATGGCTGCTCGGTCAGATCATGGACTGGCTCGCCGGGCGCGACGTGCGGCCCGATCCGACCCTACCCGAACAATTCGCCCTGATTTCAGAGCATTATCAAAGCATGCTCGACCATTATGGGAGCGATACCGGGGTCAAGATGGCGCGCAAGCATCTGGGCTGGTATACAAAGGGTCTCCAAGGCTCTGCCGAATTTCGCAATCGCGTCAATTTCATCGACGATCCCGATGCGGTCATGGCCGCCCTGCGCGCCTTCTACGAAACGAAGTTCGACGACGAACTTGCCCAAGAAGCGGCGTGAACCACGCGCCCGATCCCGGCGCGGACCGGATCCTCGCCAGCCTTCCGCACGCCGTCATTCTCCTGCGATCCGACCTGACCATTCACAGGGTCAATACGGCGGGCGAAATCCTGCTGGGGCAGGGGGAAGGGCGGCTCGTCGGGCGGGCATTGTCCGATGCGATCACCTTTGTCGAACCGCGCCTCATCGAAATGATGGCCGACAGCGAAGTGCGCGTAAATGCGCGCGATGTGAGCGCGACGGTCGGCGGACACGTCGCCGGGCCGGTACACGTCTCGCTCGCCCCGGTGTTCGGGTGGACAGGGTGGCGCGTTCTCACGCTGATCCGCCCGGTGGAGGTCGAGGCGCTCGAAGGGGCGGCGGGACCGGACGGCGACGACAGCATGCTGCGTGCGCCCGAAATCCTCGCCCATGAAATCAAGAACCCGCTTGCCGGCATCCGCGGCGCGGCGCAGCTCATCGCGCGAAGGCTCGGCGAGGAGGGACGCGAGCTGACCGGCCTCATCGCGAGCGAGGTCGACCGCATCGCCGCACTTATCGATCAGATGCAATCGCTTAGTCGCAAGAGTTCAGACCCGTCCGAACCGATCAACCTGCATCTGGCGGTGCGCCGGGCGCGCGCGGTGCTCGAAATGTCGGAGCCCCATATTCGCATCGTCGAGGATTACGACCCCTCGCTTCCCGAAGTGATGGCCAGCGTCAATGCGCTCGTGCAGATCCTGCTCAACCTGATGAGCAATGCGGCCGACGCCTCGCGCGGGGAAAAGGATCCGGTCATCATGCTGCGCACCAAGTTCGCCAGCGGGATCAAGCTTCACCCCAGGGGCGGCGATGCGCCGATCCGCCTGCCCATCGAAATCCGGGTCAGCAACAACGGCCCCCGGATCGATCCGGCCCTGCGCGCGCATATCTTCGAACCTTTCGTCAGCGCGAAACAACATGGGCAGGGGCTCGGCCTGGCGCTGGTCCGCAAGATGGTCCGGGACATGCACGGGCGCATCACGCACGACCGGGACGAGGCACGGGGCCTGACCCATTTCCGGATCCACCTGCCCGTTGCCGGCACGCTTTCGCACACCCTGTCGGAACAGCCCGAAAGAACGACGCCATGACCGATCCGGTTCTTCTGGTCGAGGATGACAATTCCATTGCTATCGTCATTTCCGCGGCGCTGGAGGCCGAGGGCCTGCGCGTCGTGCGATGCGAGACGATTGCCGCACGCGACGAGGCGCTGCGCGACGGGCGTTTCGCAATCCTGCTGACCGATGTGATCCTGAAAGATGGCGACGGGATTGCGACGCTCGGCGAGGTTCGCGCCTGCCATCCCGACATGCCGGTCATCATCCTCTCGGCGCAGAATACGCTCGATACCGCGGTGCGGGCGACCGATACGGGTGCGTTCGAATATTTCCCAAAACCCTTCGACCTCGACGATCTGGTGCGCGCCGCGCTTCAGGCGATCAGCGAGCGGGCCGGGGCGCAAGCCCAGGCGGCGCACGATGCCGGCACCGATGGCGAAACGACGCAATTGCCGCTCATCGGCCGGTCGCCCCCGATGCAGGCCGTGTTCCGCATGATCACCCGCGTCTTGCGCAACGACCTCACTGTCCTGATCCTCGGCGAATCGGGCACGGGAAAGGAAGTCGTGGCCGAAACCATCCATCAGCTCGGCTCGCGGCGCGGCAACCCGTTTGTCGCGGTGAACACGGCCGCCATTCCGGCTGAACTCATCGAATCCGAGCTGTTCGGCCATGAAAAGGGCGCCTTTACCGGGGCGGTGGCCCGTCATGCCGGCAAGTTCGAGCAGGCGCGCGGCGGCACGCTTTTCCTCGACGAGATCGGCGACATGCCGATGCAGGCGCAGACACGACTGCTGCGCGCGCTGCAATCAGGGACGATCCTGCGCGTCGGCGGGCGCGAGGAGGTAGCGATCGACGCGCGGATCATCGCGGCCACCAATCGCGATCTCGGCCCGCTGATCCAGGCGGGGAAGTTTCGTGAGGATCTGTTCTATCGCCTGAACGTGGTGCCGATGAAGTTGCCCCCCCTGCGCGAGCGGGGCGCGGACGTGGCGGCGCTCGCCACGCATTTCCTCAATGGCGCGGCGCAGGACGGGCTTCCGCGGCACCGGCTTTCCGATGCGGCCGCGACGCTCCTTTCGCAGCAATACTGGCGCGGCAACGTTCGCGAATTGAAGAATTTCATCTATCGCCTGGTCCTGTTTTCGCGCGAGGAAACGATCGATGTCGGTGCGGTTCGCGCGCTGCTCGACGAAACGGGCGGTCCTGCACCCGTACCACCGCCGCAGGGCGCGATCGACGCGGGCGAACACGGCGATCACGGTTTCGAGGCGGCGCTGGGCCGCTGGATGGCGGCGCACGAGCCGGCCAATGGCGACATCTACGCCTCGGCGCTGGCCGCATTCGAGAAGCCCTTGTTCGAACACGCCTTGCGCACGACCGGTGGAAATCAGCTCCGCGCGGCGGAAATGCTCGGCATCAATCGCAACACCCTGCGCAAGCGGGTGAACGAGCTGGGCATCGATGTCGATGGGCTGTCAGGGCGGGGTGCGCCCGGCACGTCTTCGCGGCAAATTTTGCAACCATAAGTCACTTGCCATTCAGCCACAGCAGTGTTGTATCCCGGCCACGATGGATGCCACGCCCGACATGACTCTCGACAATACGCAGTCCGACGTCGGAAAGGCGGCGCCGCATGGTGCGTCCTTCTGGGCGCGCGGGCGGCGGCAGGTCGCACTTTTCTGGCACCGGGCGAACGGGTTCGCGCTGCTCGAAATCGCGGCGTCGGTGGCGTTGATCGCCGTGGTGGTGAGCGGGTGGTCCACGCTCGACGGGAGCGACACGCCCGGCGAATTGCTGCCGACGGTGACGACGACGACGCTGCTCGTCGCGACGCTGGTGCCGGGGATGGGGCTGCTCGTGCTCATGGGGCGGCGGCTCGCCCTGCGCCGGGCGTTGCGACAGATGGGCAGCACCGGACAGCTGCACGTGCGGCTCGTGTTCTTCTTCTCGCTCCTCGCTGCGGTTCCGACTTTGCTCGTCGTGGTGTTCGCCTCGGTGCTGTTTCAATCGGGGGTCGAATTCTGGTTTTCGGAACGGTCGCGCGGCATGCTGGAGGATGCGAACCAGCTGGCGCGCGGATATTACGAGGAAAATTTCCGCGATGTCGGCGACAAGAGCGTCGCGATGGCCGACGATATCCGGTTCTACCTGTCGCAGGTTTCGCTCACCAATCCTGAATTCGCGGAGGCATTCACGCGGCAGGTCATCCTGCGTGAACTCGACAAATCCGCCATTCTGGAACGGGGGGAGGACGGCGTGGTGCGCACCGCGGCCATCGTCGATCCCGACGAATCGACCGACCCCGGCGCGATCGATCCAGAGGTGTTCGAACGCCTGATCGCGGGCGAAACCGTCGTGGTCAGCTCCACGGCGGAGCGGCTCGAGGCGGTGACGCCCCTCGATCTCAGTGCGGGGATCTATCTTTACACCGCCCGCGATTCCGATGCCCGGTCGCTCATGCAGTGGCAGCGGGCGCAAAGCGTGCTGGAAAACTACGATCAGATTACGGGCCGCGCACGCCTGCTCCAATTGCAGTTCAATATGGCCCTGCTCATCGTATCGCTGATGCTGGTCGGGCTCGCGGTGTGGTTCGCGCTGCGCTTTGCGGATCGGCAGGTCGCGCCGCTTGCCGAACTTCTCGCCGCGACGCGTACGGTGGGTGCCGGCAATTTCGCGATGCGCGTCGCCGGTCGCACGGGGAGCGACGAGATCGGACAGCTCAACCGCGCCTTCAACCGCATGACGGAGCAGATCGAGCAGCAGACCCATGCGTTGATCGGCGCCAATGCGCAGCTCGACGAGCGGCGCGCGTTTACAGAAGCCGTGCTCGATTCGGCGACCGCCGGTATCGTGTCGGTCGATCGCGACGGGCGCATCCTGCTCATCAACGGGTCGGCGCAGACCATGCTCGGCAGCCAGGACGAAACCTCCGCCATCGGGCAGTCGCTCCTCGACATCGCGCCGCAATTGCATGCGCTGGTCGCGCAGGGGCGGGGCGGGGGCATCGTTCAGTATCCGCGCGGCGGCGACACGCGCACCTTCGCGGTCAAGCTGGCCGAGACGCAGCATGGCCACGTACTCACCTTCGAGGATATCACGCGGCAATTGCTCGACCAGAGGCGCGCGGCTTGGTCGGACGTGGCCCGCCGCATCGCGCATGAAATCAAGAACCCGCTCACGCCGATACAGCTGGCGACGGAACGTCTTGGCCGGCGTTTCCGCAGGCAGGTCGAGCAGGACACAGAATTGTTCGACGAGTTGATGGCGACGATCATCCGGCAGGTCGGCGATTTGCGCAAGATGGTGGACGAGTTTTCCTCCTTCGCCCGCATGCCCAAGCCGAATTTCCGGAACGAGGACATCAGCGAGCTGATCCGGCAGTCGCTCTTCCTTCAGGAAGTGGCGCACCCGGAAATCGCCTATCGCTATATCGCGAGCGATGGCGACACGGTCATCGAATGCGACCGGCACCAGGTCGGCCAGGCCATGACGAATGTTCTTAAAAACGCGGCAGAAGCCGTTGAAACACGTCAGGAAGATGGCTCCGGCTATCGAGGTTTGATAGAGGTGTCGATCGCCGCCGACAGTGCGGGGGTGACGGTGATCGTCGCCGACAATGGCGTCGGCCTGCCGCAGGACAGCGGCAATATCGTCGAGCCCTACATGACGACGCGGGAAAAGGGCACGGGCCTTGGTCTCGCCATCGTGCAGAAGATCGTGGGCGAACACGGGGGAAACATCGCTTTCGAAGCCGGGTCGGAGGGGGGCACGCGGGTCCGGCTTCGCTTTGCGCGCGAACCGCTTGCCGGGGCTGCGGCAGCGGACGAACGGGACAATACCGAATGATATGGGTCCGAACGACATTGGGGCGAACGGTGCAAGCCGCAACTGAAGACATGCAAGGACGCTGAATGGCTCTCGATATTCTCATCGTCGACGACGAACGCGATATTCGCGAACTGGTCGCGGGCGTGCTTTCGGACGAAGGTTACGAATGCCGCACCGCCGGCGACAGCCGCGCCGCGCTCGCCGCGATCGACGAACGCCGCCCCTCGCTGGTGCTGCTCGACGTGTGGCTGCACGGCTCGCCGATGGACGGGCTGGAGGTGCTCGACGCGATCAAGGCGCGCGAACCCGACCTTCCGGTCATCATCTTTTCCGGTCATGGCAATATCGAGACCGCCGTGGCCGCGGTGTCGCGCGGCGCGGTCGATTTCATCGAGAAACCCTTCGAATCCGAGCGGCTCCTGCTCATGGTCGCCCGCGCGACCGAGACAGAGAGCCTCCGCCGCGAAAACATGCGCCTGAAACAGGATGACGAGGCGGGCTTTGCCGAGTTCAACGGCAACAGCAGCGCGATCAACAACGTGCGCGCCACGTTGAAACGCGTCGCCAATACCGGCAGCCGCGTGCTCATCACCGGCCCCGCGGGTGCGGGCAAGGAAGTTGCCGCCCGCCTGCTGCATCAATGGAGCAATCGCGCGGACAAGCCCTTCGTCACCGTCAATTCCGCCCGCATCACCCCCGAACGGTTCGAGCAGGAGCTTTTCGGCGAGGAATCGAACGGGCGCCTCGTGCGCACGGGACTGCTGGAGACGGCGGACGGGGGCACGCTCTACCTCGACGAGGTGGCGGACATGCCCGAATCCTCGCAGGCGCGGATCCTGCGCGTGCTGACCGATCAATCCTTCGCGCGCGTGGGTGGCAACCGGCAATTGCGCGTCGACGTGCGGGTCGCATCCTCGACCTCGACCGATCTTGAGCAGGCGATCGCCGAACGCCGATTTCGGGAGGATCTCTACTACCGGCTCAACGTCGTGCCGGTCGCGGTGCCGGGGCTGAGCGAGCGGCGGCGGGACATTCCCGTGCTCGTCACGCATTTCTTCACCCGCTACGCCAATCAGCAGGGTCTGACCCCGCCGGAGGTGAGCGACGACGCGATGGCGGTGCTGCAAAGCTACGACTGGCCCGGAAATGTCCGGCAGCTGCGCAATGTGATCGAGCGGACGGTCATCCTGACCCCGCGCGAGAAATTCACGCGGGTGGAGGCCGACATGCTCCCCGCCGAGCTCACCAGCGACAATGGCGAGGACAGCGCCGGGCTGACCGCGATGATGGGCATCCCCCTGCGCGAGGCCCGCGAACAGTTCGAGCGCGAATATCTGCGAATCCAAATCCGGCGCTTTTCGGGCAATATCTCCCGCACGGCGAGCTTTATCGGGATGGAACGCTCCGCTCTCCACCGCAAGCTCAAGACGCTCGGCATCAATGAACGACGCGACGATCAGGAATAGCGTTTCGGGGAACCACTTGCGCTTCGGGGCTTTGGCCAAATAGAATTGGTGCGGCGCAGCGTGAAAGAGATTCGCACCTGCGCAACACGCAATGATTCGGCCGGTTCCATCCGGCCAGACTGCGGCGGGGGCAATCCCGCACGCCAAGAAAAAGGAAAAGATCATGGCCGGCAAGACATTGAGCATCAAGACACCGCCCCCCGCACCGCCTGCGCCCCCCGCGCCGCCCAAGCCCGCGAAGAAAAGCGCCGCCAAGGGCAGCCAGAATCTTCAGGATCTTTTCCTGAACCAGCTCCGTCGCAGCAAGACCCCGGTGACCATGTTCCTGGTCAAGGGCGTGAAGCTTCAGGGGATCGTCACCTGGTTCGACAATTTCTCGATCCTGCTGCGCCGCGACGGACAGTCGCAGCTTGTCTACAAGCACGCCATTTCCACCATCATGCCCACCGTGCCGATGGACGCCGAACAGTTCGAAATGGACGACGCCGTCCGCGGCAAGCGCCAGTTGCAGGACGTTTTCCTGACCTCCGTGCGCGAGGCGGGGGTCCATGTGACCATGTTCCTCATCAATGGCGTCATGTTGCAGGGGCGCATCGCGGCCTATGACCTGTTCTGCATGCTGCTCGAACGCGAAGGCTATGTGCAGCTTGCCTACAAACACGCGGTGTCGACAGTGCAGCCGGTCAGCCACGTGGATCTGAGCGGCGACTGGGACGAAGATGGCGACGATGCTTAGGCCGACATCTTGAGCGACGACATTACCGGCGAAGTGACCCGCGGCGCGCGCGCCGTCGTGGTCATGCCCGACATCCGCACCGCCCATATCGCCGACCCGGAGGCCCGCCTCGAGGAGGGGCGGGGGCTGGCGCTTGCCATCGGGATCGAGGTGGTCGACAGTTTCGTCATCCCCATCCGCGAGGTGCGCCCCGCGACCCTTTTCGGCGCCGGTCAGATCGAGCGGATCGATACCGCCTGCACGATGGAGGAGGCCGAGCTCGTCATCGTCGACGGCGCCCTGTCCGCGATACAGCAGCGCAATCTCGAAGAGAAACTCAAGCGCAAGGTCATCGACCGCACCGGGCTCATCCTCGAGATTTTTGGCGAGCGCGCGGCGACGGCCGAAGGCCGTCTTCAGGTGGAGCTTGCCCATCTCGATTATCAGGCGGGGCGGCTCGTGCGCAGCTGGACCCACCTCGAACGGCAGCGCGGCGGCTATGGCTTCCTCGGCGGGCCGGGCGAAACGCAGATCGAGGCGGATCGCCGGATGATCCGCGATCGCATGGCCCGCCTGCGCCGCGATCTGGAGCAGGTACGCCGGACCCGCGCCTTGCACCGGGCGCGGCGGGGAAGGGCGCCCTGGCCCGTGGTGGCGCTGGTCGGCTATACGAATGCCGGAAAATCGACGCTTTTCAATCGCATGACCGGCGCTTCGGTCATGGCCGAGGACCTGCTTTTCGCAACGCTCGACCCGACGATGCGGGCGGTGTCGCTGCCTGCGGTGGAGAAGATCATCCTTTCGGACACGGTCGGTTTCATCTCCGACCTGCCGACACAGCTTGTCGCCGCCTTCCGCGCCACGCTGGAGGAGGTGACGGGCGCCGATGTCATCGTCCACGTGCGCGACATGTCGAGCGACGCCGCCGAGGAACAGAAGCAGCAGGTCGAACAGATTCTGCACGACCTCGACATCAACGCGGAGGAGGGGGATGGCCTGCAGATTCCGGTGATCGAGGCTTGGAACAAGTGGGACAGGCTTTCCCCCGATCGGCAGGAGCAGCTGAGCGAGATTGCCGGCCGTGAAGACGACACGCCGATCATCCCGATTTCGGCGCTGACCGGTGAGGGTGTCGACAGGCTCGAGCGGGCGATCGCGGAACGACTTACGCAGGATGCGCGCGTGTACGAGTTTCTGTTGCCGACCAAGGACGGGCAGCGGATCGCCTGGCTCCATGCACATGGCGAGGTTCTGTCCGAAGCCGCGGCGGGTGAGGGCGACGATGGCCCGCAAACCGCGATGACGGTGCGCTTGGGACCGATCGAATATGGCCGTTTTTCAAGTCTTTAGAAGAATGACTTAACGCTCGGCCTCATTCTTTTCATCGCGCTTCGCTGCTTGCCAAAGCTGCTCCTGCGCGTGGAGGTCGAGCGTGTCGAATGCGCGGCCTTCATGGGCAGCGCGTTGCTCCATGTTGGTGAAGCGCCGCTCGAACTTGCGGTTGGCGGCGCGCAAGGCCTCTTCGGGGTCTATGCCGCGTTTGCGCAAGAGGTTGACGGCCGAAAACAGCAGGTCGCCCGCCTCCTCCACGCGCTCCGCATCGGTTTGCGCGGCGTCGAATTCCTGAATTTCCTCGGCTAGTTTTGCCGCGGCGCCGCGATCGTCGGGCCAGTCGAACCCGACGCGCGCGGCGCGTTTCTGCAATTTTTCGGCCCGCATCAACGCCGGCAGGCCCAGCGCCACACCATCGAGAGCCCCCGATTGGGCCTTGGCCGCACGTTCCTCGGCCTTGACCGTTTCCCAGTTTCGGTTGGCGCTGACCTGTGTGCTGTCGTCGGCGAAGATGTGGGGATGGCGCCGCCGCATCTTGGCCGCGATGCCACTCGCGACCTGCGCGAAGTCGAACAGATTTTCTTCCTCTGCCATGCGTGCGTGGAATATGACTTGAAGAAGCAAATCACCGAGTTCGTCGGACAGATCGCCCATGTCGCGCCGCGCGATGGCATCGGCGACCTCGTAAGCTTCCTCGATCGTGTAGGGGGCGATGCTTTCGAAATCCTGTGCGAGATCCCAGGCGCAGCCACTCTCCGGATCGCGCAGCTTGGCCATCACCGTCAACAGATCGAGAAGTGCCGAGGCGGCGTTTTCCAAACCCTTTCCTCCAAACCGATAATACATATTATGTTAAATAAAGAGAGTTCTGCTAGCGCATGCCACCGAACGCGAACGCGGCCAAGGCGAACAGCCCGACCCAAAGCAACGCCATTTGCAGCAGCTTGGTCTTCGGCACCTCGTGCGATTTCAGCGCACTCAACGCCAGAACGAGCCAGCCCAGCAGGCTCACCACCGACACGATCGCAAGCGCAGTCACAGCGTCACCGTCAACCCGTCGAACGCAGGCTCGACATGATCCGGCGTTTCCGCGGCCAAGGCATCGTAATCCATGCTTTTGTCCAGATGCGTCAGGATGACACGGCGTGCCCCACATCGTTCCGCAAGTTCGAGCGCCATACCAAGATGCGCATGGGTCGGATGCGGATCACGCCGCAGACAATCCACGACCAGCAATTCGACATCGCGGAAAAGCGTCACCATTTCGGTTCGAATTTCACTGAAATCTGTCGCATAACCGATTGATTTATCGCCATTATCAAAACGATACGCCGTGCTTCTGGCAGGCCCGTGCGGCATCACGGTCCAGCCCAGCCGCATGCCGTGAACGAGGCGCAAACGGTCCAGAGTCTCGATCTGGCATATGGTGGGGTAGCCATGCTGCCCGGCAAAGACATATCCGAACCGCTGGCGAAGGCGCCGTACCGTTTCCTCCGCCGCATAGGCCGGTATCGGCCCCGCCCGACCGTAGCGCAGCACGCGAAGATCATCGATCCCATGACAATGGTCGGCATGATCGTGCGTCCAGAACACCGCGTCGATCCCATCGATGTCATTGGCCAGAAGCTGATTGCGTAGATCCGGCGAGGTATCGATGAGCACGCGCGCACCATCGTCGGATTCGATCACGATCGACACGCGGGATCGCCGGTTGCGCGGATTGTCGGGATCGCACACGCCCCAATCGTTCCCGATGCGCGGCACGCCGGTCGATGTGCCGGAACCGAGAATGATCAGTTTCATGCCTGCGCCTTTTGAAACAGTGCGAAGAAATTGCGTCCGGTTTGCGCCGCAAGAGTATCCACAGACACGCCGCGCAGCGCGGCGAGAAACGCCAGCGTATCGCCGACGAAGGCCGGCTCACATGTCTTTCCGCGATGGGGCACCGGCGCGAGAAACGGCGAATCCGTTTCGACCAGCAGCCGGCCGTCCGGAATATCACGCGCGACTGCCTGCAGGTCCTTTGCATTCTTGAACGTCACGATCCCGGAAATGGAGATCGTGAGCCCGAGGTTCAGCACCGCATCGCCAAATTCGCGCGACGCGGTAAAGCAATGGATGAGCGCGGGAAAGGCGCCCTTCTCCATTTCCTCGCACAGGATGGAGAGCGTGTCGGCCTCCGCATCGCGGGTATGAATGATAATCGGCAGGCCGGTATCGCGCGCGACGCCAATATGCATGACGAACAATTCGCGTTGCGCCTCGCGGTCGGACTTGTCGTAATAATAATCGAGGCCGGTTTCGCCGATGCCGATGACGCGGGGATGCGCGCTCGCCTCCATGAGAGCCGTGCGGCCAAGGTCGCGATGCTTGTCCGCTTCGTGCGGGTGTATGCCCACACTCGCCCACACATCGTCCTCGCGCTGTGCCGTGGCGACCACCGCATCCCATTCCGACTGCCGGGTCGAGATATTCAGGAACCCGCGAACGCCCCGCGCCCGCGCCGCCGACAAGATTTCGCCCTGTCGCTCGATCAAGCCTTCGTAATTGAGGTGACAATGCGAATCGATCAGCATTACGCGTCCCCTTCCCCCAGTTGCAGGCGGGGGAAGATCGGCTGCGGATCGACGATCTTGACCGTCTCGCACAGCAGCGGCGCGCGTTCCATCGCGGCGAAATCGCGCGCGTCATCCGGCGCTGCCACGATGTCGAGAATGCGCGCGGCCGACCCCGGCACGACCGGCTGTATCGCGATGGCAAGGTCGCGGATACACCCGACAAGCGTGGCGAGCACGCGGCGCATCCGCACCGGATCGGTCTTCCGCAAGGTCCACGGCGCCTGCTCGTCGACATATTGGTTACAGGCGAAAACCGCCTGCATCCACGCTTCGATCCCTTGCGAAAAGGCCAGCGCCTCGAAATGGGCGGGCAATTCGCGCAGGCACGCCTCGCGGACTTTCCCGGCGAGCGCACGGTCGGCGTCCTGCGCCTCGCCATCGACGTCGAAGCCGCCCTCGCAATTCTTCGCAATGAAGGAGGAGACACGCTGCGCCAGATTGCCGAAGCTGTTGGCGAGTTCGGCATTCGCGCGCGTGACGATCGCCTCTGCCGAGTAGCTTCCGTCCTGGCCGAACGCGATTTCCCGCATCAGGAAGTAGCGCAGCACATCCGCGCCATATGTTTCAACAAGGCCGACCGGATCGGTCACATTGCCGAGCGATTTCGATTCCTTCTGCCCACGGTTCAGGAGGAACCCATGGCCGAACACCTGCCGCGGCACGGGCAGATTCGCACTCAACAGGAAAGCCGGCCAGTAAACGGCATGAAAACGCACGATATCCTTGCCGATGAGATGCACGTCGGCAGGCCAGAAACGCGCAAAATCGCCGCCCGTATCGGGATAGCCCAGCCCCGTCAGATAGTTGGTCAGCGCATCGACCCAGACATACATCACGTGGTCTTCGCTTCCCGGCACCTTCACGCCCCAGTCGAAGCTGCTCCGGGAAACGGACAGGTCGCGCAGCCCGCCCTCGACAAAGCGCATGACCTCGTTGCGGCGGCTTTCGGGGCGGATGAAATCAGGGTTTTCGCGGTACAGGTCGAGCAAAGGCTGCTGATACTTCGAAAGGCGGAAGAACCAGCTTTCCTCCACCGTCCATTCGACGGGGGTGCCCTGAGGCGAGAGTTTTTCGCCGCCCTCCCCTTCGGTCAGCTCGCTTTCATCGTAATACGCCTCGTCGCGGATCGAATACCAGCCTTCGTAGCGATCGCGATAGAGGTCGCCGCGCTCGGCCATGGCGGACCAGAGCGCCTGGCTGGCGGCATGGTGCGCATCCTCCGTGGTGCGGATGAAACGATCATAGCTGATATCAAGCACGTCGAACAGATGCTTGAAATGAGAGGACATTTCATCACTCAACGCGCGCGGCGTCACGTCGAGATCGCGCGCCTTCTGCATCATTTTCAGGCCATGTTCGTCCGTGCCGGTCTGAAACCGCACGTCCCGCCCGCGCAGCCGTTGAAAACGGGCCGCGACATCGGCGGCGATGGTTTCGTAAGCGTGACCGATATGCGGCTTGCCATTGGGATAATGGATGGCGGTGGTGATGTAATACGGCTCGGCCATGGGTGGCGCGTCTCTTTCATTGAACGTGCGAAGGGCCGCGAGATGCGGCGATCAGTTGCCCTCCCCTTTAGGCATCGCAATATCCGCCAGCAACCCGCCGATTTCCACCACGGTCAGTCCGGGGTCGAAATTCGCATAGGGGATCTCCGCGCCCAACCGGGTCAGCGCCGCATGCGCGGTGATGAGCCGGGCCTGTTCCCCCTTCCCCGCATCGGGAAGTCTCGCGGCGCAGATCGTGCGGGCAAGATCGACACTCGCCACCAGCCGGTCGCGGTCGGGCCGCGTTCCGATCGCCTTGGCAAGTGCGCCGCGCCGCGCGAAATCGGCATCCCCATGCGCGGCAATCCCGATCAGCTCGTGGCGGATCGGCGCCATGTCCTTTGCGATGAAGCCAAGCGCTGCGCCGGGCGACCCGTGCGCCGCGGCAATCGCAGCCTCGCGAATGTCGGGCGAGACGTCGGGCGCCGCGTCGGCCACAACCCGGTGCATCTGCGCATCGTCGAGCGCGGCAAACCGCAGGATCCGACAGCGCGAACGCACCGTGGGCAAAAGCCCACCCGGCCGATGTGAGACGAGCAGGAATATCGTCCCGGCCGGCGGCTCCTCTAGGCTTTTGAGCAGCGCGTTCACCGCCGACTTTTCCAGGTCGTCAATCGAATCGATGATGATCGCACGCCTCGGCCCGAGTGTTGGCCGCGTGTTCAACCGCCGCTGCATCGCGCGCACCTGCTCGACATTGATGCTGCGCTTCGTGGCGAAGGGCTTGCCCTCCTCCATCTTTTTTTCATCCTCCTTGCTGGCCGGCGGACGGGTCAGGATGAGGATATCGGGATGCGATGTCGCAGGGGGCTGCGGCGTGCCGTCGACCTCCACCAGAGCAGCAGCGGCATGAATCGCGAACTGCGCCTTGCCGATCCCCGCCATGCCGGTCAGCAACCACGCATGGTGCAACCGTTCGTCTGCCACCGCGGCGCGCCATTGGCGCCATGGCGTTTCATGTCCGACAAGCGTTGTCATCGACAGGAGAGGAGCGAGGTTCGGGCCATCACGGTGCGGTGACTGCTATAAGGATTGCGCGCCCCCGGCAATCAGCTGCGGGCGTTTTGCTCACAATTCGGGCGCAGTGGCATTGCTCGCGATCAGGGCGGCGTTCATTTCCGCGCCGAGCAGGAGGATATAGGCCGACGCCCACATCCATGTCAGCAATACGATCACCGCGCCGAGCGATCCATAGGTCGCATTGTAATTACCGAAGTTCGACACGTAATAGCCGAACAGCAAGGTCGCGACGACGATCCCCACCGCGGCCAGCAACGAGCCGGGCGTCAGCCATTTGAACGCCGCCGTCTCGCAAGCCGGGCCATAGCGGAACAGGAGCGCCGCCCCGCCGGTGATCGCAGCCGCCAGCACGACATAGACCAGGATCTTGCCCAGCGGCGCAAAGACCGCGGGCGCCGCATCGAGCATTCCATCGAGAAAGCCGAGCGCCGCGATCGCACCCACCGACAACAGCGCGATCAGCGCCCCGCCCACGGTCACGCCGATGGCGGTCAGGTTCTTTCCGATGAAGCTGCGGCTTTCCTTGCACTCATACGCGATGTTGAGCGCGATGATGAGCGCCCCTGCGCCCTTGCGCGCACTGAACAATGCCACCAGCAGGGCGAGGATCAGCCCCAGCCCCTTCTTCGAGGACGAGCTTTCGACCACGGCGGAAAGCTGATCCTGCACGAGTTCGGCCGCGCTTCCGGGCAGATCCTGTGCGAGCGACTGCATCTGCACCGCGACCGTCTGCGGATCGGCGATCAGCCCGTAGGTGAGGACCGTCGCCGCCATGAGGGGAACCATCGCGAGAAATCCATAAAACGCCACGCCCGCCGCGATCAGGCTGATATTATCGTCACCGCCCCGGGCCCAGGCCTGTTTCGCGGAGGCGATCCACCCGCCGCTTGGCAAATCATATGGTGAAGATGCTGTCGGCATGGCCGTCCCCTGTCTCGTACATATTCGGTATCGCGCGATCATCCGATGCTGCACCATGCATCATCGGGCGGCAATCGCCACCGCGCCCGTCGTCAACAGCCTAACCCCCGCGCCGGGCCCGCGGTTCCATGCGCCCTGTATCCCCCGCGAAATCCGGGGGCATTGCACAGCTTTCATTTGCCCCTGCCCGGCCGCTGTGGCAGCAACGGGCCTACATGGAAGAACAAGCTCTCGTAATCGCCCTCGTCGGCGTCCTGGGTATCGGGGCGCAATGGGTTGCGTGGCGAACCGGGTGGCCGGCCATCGTGCTGATGATGGTGGCCGGGTTCGCCGTCGGCCCCGTTTTCGGCATCATGGACCCGCATCACGCCTTTGGCGAATTGCTGGAACCGGCCGTTGCCATCGGCGTCGCGCTCATCCTGTTCGAAGGCGGGCTGAGCCTCAATTTCAAGGAACTGAAGAAAACGGGCGGCGCGGTCTGGCGGCTCGTCGTTCTGGGCGTGCCGATCGCATGGTTCGCAGGCTCGCTCGCCTGCTATTACATCGCCGGGCTGGTCTGGCCGGTATCGATCCTGTTCGCCGGCATTCTGGTGGTGACCGGGCCGACGGTCGTCCTGCCCCTCCTTCGACAATCGAGCGTGGCGCAAAGGCCGGCGGCGATCCTCAAATGGGAGGCGATCGTCAACGATCCCTTCGGCGCGATGTGCGCGGTGATCGCATACGAATATTTCCGCGCATCGGCCAATGGCGCGACCATTTTCGACGTGGTGCCACAACTGGTATTCGCCGCGATCGCCGCCGCCGTCCTCGGCTATGCCGCGGCGTGGGTCATCGCGTGGAGCTTCCCGCGCGGCATGGTGCCCGAATATCTGAAGGCGCCGGTCCTGCTCGTGGTGGTGGTCGCCCTGTTCGTTGCCTCCAACACGATACAGCAGGAGACCGGCCTCGTTGCCGTCACGATCATGGGCATCGCGCTTGCCAATATGAAGGTGGATTCGCTGCGCGACATTCACCCGTTCAAGCAGAACATCGCGGTCATCATGGTGTCGGGCATCTTCGTCCTCTTGTCCGCCTCGCTCGAACGGGAATCGCTGGCCTTGCTGGAATGGCGGTTCGTATTGTTCCTGCTGGCGATATTGTTCCTCGTCCGTCCGGCGACGATCCTGATCAGCCTCGCCTTCTCCAAGGTGCCGTGGAACGAGCGCCTGTTCCTGGCGTGGATCGCGCCGCGCGGCATCGTGGCCGTCGCGATTTCAGGCCTGTTCGCCCTGCGTCTTTCGGATCTGGGCTATGGCGACGGGTCCATCCTCATCAGCCTGTCGTTCGCCGTCGTGGTGGCGACGATCGTGGCGCATGGCTTTACCGTCGGTATCGTGTCGCGCTGGCTCAAGGTCACCGGCTCGACCACACCGGGCATATTGATGGTCGGCGCAACGCCGTGGTCCATCGCGCTCGCAAAGGAAATGTCGGACATCGAGGTTCCTGTGCTCATCGCCGATACCAGCTGGTGGCGTCTGTCAAAGGCGCGGCAGCAGGGGGTACAGACCTATCACGGCGAAATTCTGGCCGAATCGACGGAACATTCGCTCGACCTTTCGCAATTCGGCGTGCTGGTCGCCGCGACGGAAAACGAGGCGTATAACGCGCTTGTCTGCAACGAGTTCGCGCCGGAAATCGGGCGCGACGCGGTGTATCAGCTTGGCGAGGCGGGAGGGCATGACGACCCGCGCGCCCTGCCCCCGTCGATCCGGGGCCGCAGCCTGTTCGAATCCGGCGTCGACATGGACGAAATCTACCGCCGGCAGCAGCAGGGCTGGGAATTTCGCAAGACGCGCCTGTCCGAACGTTTCGGGTTCGAGGAGGCGCAGGCCGCGCTTCCGGCCGATGCCGACTTCCTCCTGCTCGTGCGCAAGGGCGGCGGGATTCGGTTCTTTACCCATGCCACCCGCCCCACTCCTGCCGCCGGCGACACCGTGATATCCTATTCCCCGCCCGAGGACCCGGTGACCGAGAAGGTGCAAGCCAAAAAGGAAAAGCGGGCGAAGATACAGGCCAAGGCCGATGCCGAAACCGGGGCAAAACAGGCCGGGCCGCAGGAAGGCCCGTTGGGGGAAGCGACATGAAAACGCGAATGACATCCAAGCCGATCGCAACCGTCCTCGCGCTGGGTGCGCTCGTCCTGGTCGGGGCATGCAACGAGCCGGATAGCGAGACGCCGTCGCCTGCCCCGTCCGCGACGATGGACAACGGCCTTCCCGATCCCAATTCCAGCCCTGCGTCCATCCTGCGCAGCGACCTGTCCGAAGACGTGATCGAGGAGCCCGCGCTCGAACCGCTGGAGGCGACGATATCGTTCGGCGAAGGCGGCACGCGGCTGTCCGATGCGGCGCGCGCGGAAATCGAGGAGCTGCTCGGCACGGCGCAGATGAAGGCGGGCGGTGCCATCACCCTGCGCGGGCATACCGATTCGGCCGGTTATGACGAGGCCAATCTGCGCGCCTCCCGCCAACGGGCCGAGGCCGTCGCTGCCATGCTGGAGGACAATGGCATCGACGCAGACCGGATCGAGATCATCGCGCTTGGCGAGATGCGTCCGGTTGCCCCCAATGCCAATCTCGACGGTACGGCGAACGAGGCCAATCGCGCGCGGAACCGGCGCGTGGACATTCACATCGCGATTCCGGAAACCGACGATGACGAAGAAGCGAACGCGGACGAACCGGGCGAGGACCGCGCCGGATCGTCCGGAAGTTCGAATTCGACCGACTGATCGAGATGGCATATCCTGCGCCCGCCGGCGCATGCCGTAGAGCGGGTTGCACTGTTGTTAAACAAAGTTGTGATACCCGTTTTCCAGATGCATAGCCCTGCGAGCGAGATCTGACCCATGACAGCATCGCTGTCCCGCCTGTATCAGCTGGCCGCGGCCGCTGTTGCGGCCGGTTTGCTTGCGCTGGTCGGCGCGGCCGATCCGATCGAGGAGATGATCTGGATCGCCCTCTACCGCTTGGAAGACAAGCCGGTTTCCGGCCAGATCGTCATCGTCGATGTCGACCAGTCGGCGGATCCCACGCTCAGCGTCGCACAACGGCAGGCGGAGGTCGTCCGCCAATTGTCGCGGCACAGGCCGAGAGGCATCTATCTGCAGGGTAACTATTCGGCGGACGATCGCGGTATTGCCGAACTGGGCGCGGCGATCGATGCGACGGACGTTCCTGTGGCGATCGGCTGGGTCGAAGGAGTCGGAAGTACCCGCGGCCTGCCGAGCCTGTCGCGCTCCTCGCAGCTTGATGGCGCGGTTGCCACCGTCGATCGCTATCACGCCACGGCGCTCGGCTTTGCCTGGGAATCGCTGACCTCGTTCGATGTCGGCAATCGCGAAATGCCGGGCTTCCCCGCCGCGGTGGCCGGCTTCGTCGATCTGAACGACTATTATTTCATCGATTACCGCTACGCCAATTCGGAAATCACTATTTTTCCGGCCCGCGTCTTGAGCAGGAGCAATCTGCCGCTGACCGGAAAGCGCGTACTCGTCGGCTCGGCATCGTCGGGTTCGCTTCTCGATCAGGGCGTGGTCCCGATTCCGGGCGACATGGTCCCGCGTATACAGCTCGCGTTTTTCGCGGCTGAAAGCCTTTTGCAGGGTGTGCCGGTCGCTGTGGGCTGGCTCTTCGCGCTCGCCATCATCGTCGCCATCGTATTTGCGGCGGTATATTACCCGCCAGCGATCCGCCGCACGCTTTATGCCGTTGCGGTTGCGGCCTGTCTCGCCATTCCATTTTTCGGGCTTCTTCTCGACCGGATTGTGGAATCGGGCGCGACTGTCGTGTTCCTGGTGCTGTTTGCCATCCTGCGCATCACCAGCCTGCTCAAGGCGCAGGCGGCCAAGACCGATCATCTTTCCGGGCTTCGAAATTTCAGTGCGCTCGCAGAAAAGCTCGAACGTGAGGATGGCATGGTGATCGTAGCCCGGGTCAACCGGTTCGAGGAAGTGCTGAGCAGTCTCGAGCCGGAATTTCACGGCGAATTCATGCAACAGATCGCCGAACGGCTCGCGGCGGACCGTTTCCGCGAAATCTTTTCCGACGGCGCGGGCAATTTCGCCTGGCTGGACGGCACGCGGGATGCCCGTGGGCGGATGGCGGATCTCATCGGGCTGACGGGGGCGCCGATCCTCGTCGAAAATCGCACTTTCGACTTTACCTGCTCCTTCGGGATACAGGACGTCCCGATCGACAGCGCACAACAGGCGATCAGTGCCACGCTGGTCGCGGCGGAACTCGCGTCGACCCGCATGTCGCATATCGCCCTGGTGAGCGAGAGGGAAAGTACGGACGCCAACTGGCGGCTCTCGCTTCACACCTCGCTCGATCATGCGATCGTGAACGGACACATCTATCTCGTATATCAGCCGCAGGTGATGATCGAAAACGGGCAGATCGTCGGTGCGGAGGCGCTGGTTCGGTGGAAGCATCCCGAACGCGGCGAGATCAGCCCTTTCGAATTTATTCCGCAGATTGAAAAGGCGGGTCGTCTGAAACCGCTTACCGCGCATACGTTCCGGATGGCTGCGCGAACGGCGAGCCTGCTTCCCGAACGGGATCTCCGCATATCGGTCAACGTGTCCGCAACGCTCGTTTGCGACGATAATTTCGTGCAGTTCGTTCAGGACAACGTGATGGCTGGCGGCGGCTCCGCATCCCGCATCATGCTTGAGATCACGGAAACCGCGCGTATCGAAAATCTCGAACTCGCTGCGCGCCATCTTACCGAACTGCGCGAGGCCGGTTTCAAAGTTTCCCTCGACGATTTCGGTACGGGCGAAGCCAATCTGAGCCTGCTCGTCCATCTTCCCTGCGACGAGGTGAAGCTGGATCAGACCTTCGTGCGGCTGGCCAAAACGAACGAGCGCGCGCGAATGATCATCATTGCCCTCGCGCAGACGACCCGACTTTCGAACATGTCCTTCGTGGCGGAGGGAATCGAAACGGTGGAGGATCAGGCGATCATGGCATCCCATGATTGTAAAGTCGGACAGGGATATTTGTATGGATATCCCCTGCCATCACACGAACTGATCGAGATTGCCCGCAAAAATATCCGGCTGGTAGGATAAAATCGCTTTTTTTTTCGTCCATGTGCGGTTAATATGATTGTCCAAGCAATGGAGGTTTTTATGGATTATCAGGAAGAACGTGGCGGTGGCATCTGGGAATGGTTTTTCGGCGAATATTGGTTCTGACGCCATCTTCGATCGTTGAACGGGGTCTTGTCACAGGCAAGGCCCCGTTTTTGTAACATTCCAATGATGCTTTGTGGCTTGCAATCACATTTCGCTGTGATATTGCGCCGGCCATGCAAAATACAGCCCATCCTTCGGTCAAGGACCGCGTTCGCCAGATCGTTTCCACCGGCAGCATGTCACGTGCCGCCCTTGCAAGAGCGGCCGGATTGCACGCCAATTCGCTGCGCGATTGCAACGAGGCGAACTGGAACCCCACATCGGACACGCTGGCAAAGCTCGAAAGCTTCCTCGATTCCAACGACGATCGTCCCGTCCTCGCCAGCCCGGAAGAAATTATCGACGAAGCCCGCAACGGTAGGATGTTCGTACTCGTAGACGACGAAGATCGCGAGAACGAGGGCGATCTGGTCATCCCCGCGCAAATGGCCACTCCGCAGGCGATCAATTTCATGGCGTCGCACGGGCGCGGCCTGATCTGCCTCGCGCTGGCGAAGAATCGCGTCGAACAGCTCGGCCTTGAACTGATGAGCCGGAACAATCGCACGCGCCACGAAACGGCGTTCACCACCTCCATCGAAGCACGCGAAGGCGTCACCACCGGGATCAGCGCCGCCGACCGCGCCCGCACGATCAGCGTGGCGATCGATTCCGCGAAAACGGCGGATGACATCGTGACCCCCGGGCATGTCTTCCCCCTCATCGCGCGGGACGGCGGCGTGCTCGTGCGCGCGGGCCATACCGAGGCCGCGGTCGATATCGCGCGGCTCGCGGGGCTGAACCCGTCGGGCGTCATCTGCGAAATCATGAAGGACGACGGCACGATGGCGCGGATGGACGACCTCGTCGAATTCGCCCGCACCCACAATCTCAAGATCGGCACGATCCGCGACCTTATCGCCTATCGCCGCGAAAACGATCATTTGGTGGAGAAGCGCGCCGAGTCCCGATTCCGCAGCAAGTGGGGCGGAGACTGGACGGTGATGGCGTTCTTCAACAAGGCGACGGGCGAGGAAACGCTGGCGCTAAGTTTCGGGCATCTGGCCAAGGACAGCCCGACGCTCGTCCGGATGCATGCGCTCGACCTGTTTCCCGATCTTTTTGCGGACGACACGCCGCGCGCCGGCCTCTTGCAACGCGCGATGCAGGCCATTGCCGAGGAAGGCGCGGGCGTGATCGTCGTCATCAATCGCAAATCGCCCGATATGCTGTCCCGCCGGATCGCTTTGCGCGATGCGCCCAAGGCGGACGATATGGACGAATTGCGTGATTATGGCGTCGGCGCACAAATTCTGACCGAGTTGGGCGTGCACGAGATGATCCTGCTCACGAATTCGCACCATTCGCTCGTCGCGCTCGAAGGGTACGGCCTGACCGTGGTCGGCGAACGCCCGATCCCCGACGCCTGAACAAGACTGGACACAGACAATGGCACGATTCCTCATCGTCGAAGCGCGATTCTACGACGAATATAACGACATGCTGATCAGCGGTGCGCGTCAGGTTCTCGAACAGGCGGGGCACGAGGTCGAGGTACTCACCGTTCCGGGCGCGCTGGAGATACCCGGCGCGATCGCGCTCGCGGTCGAGGGCGGCGGCTACGATGGCTTTGTCGCGATCGGCGTCGTGATTCGCGGCGAAACCTATCATTTCGAGATCGTCGCGGGCGAAAGCGCACGTGCGATCATGGCGTTGACCATCGACGGGATCGCGGTGGGTAATGGCATACTGACCGTGGAAAACGATGAACAGGCGCTCGTCCGCGCCGACCCTGCACAAAAGAATAAGGGCGGGGAGGCCGCCCGCGCCGCCATCGCGCTATACGATCTTCGCACCCGTTTCACCGGATAATCGGAACCGCACGACGAACGAGGCGTCATTGACCCCATGACGGACAAGACGCCTTGATCACCACGATACTGGAATGGTTCGGCGCGCTCGGCACGATTGCGGCCGCCGCGCTTATCGCGTCCGATCTGGGCCGACGGGTGACCGGATGGGCCTTCGTCCTGTTCACGATCGTATCGGTGGCGTGGATCGCGGCCGGAATGCTCGGCAACAACACGCCGATCGCGTTGCAGAATGTCGCGATGTTTTTCGTCAATGGCTGGGGCGTGTGGCAGTACCTGCTCAACCCGAAGAAGAAGCGCGAGATCGAGCGCGCCGAAGCGCTTGAGAAAAAAGCGCACGAAGACGTCGAGAACGGCGACGCCTGAGGCCCTGCCGCGTTACCAGATCGTGATGCGGTCCTCGGGGGCGAGATAGAGCGCGTCGCCCTCCTCCACGTCGAACGCGCGATACCACGCATCGAGATTGCGCACGGTCGCCGCGCGATACCGGCCCGGCGCATGGCCATCGGTGGCAAGCTGCGCTCGCAATCTGGCATCGCGGGTTTTCGTCGCCCAGGCCTGCGCATAGGCGATGAAGAACCGCTGATCCCCGGTAAAGCCCTCGATCACCGGGGGTTCCTTACCCCGCAAGGACGCGCGATACGCATCATATGCCGCCGCGAGCCCGGCAAGGTCCGCTATATTCTCGCCCAGCGTAAGCTGCCCGTCGACCGCCGCATCCGCGAACGGGCGATAGCGCGAATATTGCTCGGCGAGGTCCTGCCCCCTGCGGCGAAACTCCTCCGCATCCGCCGCCCCCCACCAGTTGCGCATGCGGCCATCGGCATCGAAGGCCGCGCCGTTATTGTCGAAACTATGGCTGATTTCATGGCCGATGATCGCACCGATCGCGCCATAATTGGCGGCGGGGTCGGCCTCCGGATCGTAGAACGGACGCTGCAATATGCCCGCCGGAAAGTTCAGCGCATTCTGAACCGGCAGATTGAGCGCGTTGACCACGTGCGGCGACAGCCACCATTCGCTGCGGTCGAGCGGCTTGCCGATCTTCGCCAGGGCGCGGCGATAGGCCGCCCGCTCCGCCGCGACGGTCATGCCGTAGGCGGATTTGCCCGCCAGTTGCAGCCCGTCATACCGGTCGTAACGATCAGGGTAGCCGATCTCGACCTCGATTCCGGCGACCTTCTTCAACGCCTCGCGCCGGGTCGCGGGGTCGAGCCAGTCGAGCGCACCGACCCTTTGCGCAAAGGCGCGTTTGACCCGTTCGACCATGATCTCGATATCGCGGCGCTGATTGGCGGAGAAATTGCGGTCCACGTAAAGGCGGCCCAGCGCATCGCCGAAATTTTCGCCCAGCGCCTCGATCGCGAGCGTTTCGCGATCCGGCCGCGTGTCGAGCCCGCCAAGAACTCGCCCGTAGAAATCGAAATGCGCCCGGCCCACCGGCGATGGCAGCACGTCGGCATACTGGCTCAGCCGGTGAAAGCGCAGCCAGTCCTTCCATACGTCGAGCGGCTCCCCCGCGACGAGCGCGGAAAGCCCGGCGATCCCGTCGGCGTGATAGGCGGCAAAGCGGTCCTGTTCGCCGAGCGATGCCGCGCCGAAGAACGCATCCCAATCGATCCCGGGCGCGTATTCGGCGAAATCGGCCCGCGACCACAGCGTGGCGGAACGCGTGAAATCCTCGCTCTGTTCACGCGGGACGTGCGCGCGCGCGATCGCGGTTTCGAGCGCGATGATACGGTCCGCCCGCGCATATCCGTCCTTCACGCCGACGGTCCCGAACATCCGCGCGATATAGTCGCGATACTCGCGGCGGATACGGACCATGTCGCGGCTGTCCGACAGGTAATATTCGCGCGAGGGAAGGCCCAGCCCGCCCTGCAACATATAAGGCACCACGCTATCTTCGGTCAGAGCGCGGGTCACGAACAGGCCGAACAGGTTTTCGGTATGAAAATCCGTCGCGTTGAGCGGATCGACATCGGCGCGCATCTGCCGGCCCAGCACGCGCGATAAATCCGCGACGTCATCGATCGCGGCGTAACGGCGGAAATCGTCGCGCATCGGGCGCAGTCCGCGCCGGTCGATGGCGTGCTGATCCATGAAGGCGGTGTAGTAGCGGGCAATCATGCCCTCCGGCGTATCGTCGTCCTGCGGCGTGCCGGCCACTTCCTCGACCAGCGTGCGGAGCCGTTCCTCGGCACGCTCCTGCGCCATGAGGAACGAGCCGGTCGAGGATCGATCCGCCGGAATCTGCGTCGCGTTCAGCCAGTTGCCATTGGCGTACAGGAAAAAATCGTCGCCGGGATCGACCGATTTGTCGATCGCCTCGATGTCGATGCCCACGCCCGTCCCCTGGATCGGGGAGACCTGCTCGCTCGTATCCGGGGCGCAGGCGGTCACCGCCGCAACCGAACCGGTCACCAGAAGCAGGGGAAGGACGAGGTCACGATAGGGCAATTAAAGGTCCGGAAGCGATATGTGGCAAAAATGGGGCGCCCCACCTCTAGGGAAGAACGCCCCAATTCGCAATCGGTCCGGTGCCGGTTTCGTGTCGTACCCGCCCTTTTTCATGGCGGCGGGCTCATCCGGCTTTATCCGGCGAGACGACCGAACGCGGCGCGCCCCGGATACCACGCGCTCGCGCCCAGCTCTTCCTCGATACGAATCAACTGGTTATACTTGGCAAGCCGGTCGGAACGGGCGAGCGAACCGGTCTTGATCTGTCCGCAATTGGTGGCGACGGCGAGATCGGCGATGGTGCTGTCCTCGGTCTCGCCCGAACGGTGGCTCATCACCGCGGTATAGCCTGCACGCTGCGCGATGGAGACGGCCTCCAGCGTTTCGGTGAGCGTGCCGATCTGGTTGACCTTCACCAGCAGCGAATTGGCCAGTCCCTTGCCGATGCCCATGGTCAGACGCTCCGGATTGGTCACGAACAGGTCGTCACCGACAAGCTGCACCCGGTCGCCGACCCTGTCGGTGAGCGCCTTCCACCCGTCGAGATCGTCCTCGCCCATGCCATCTTCGATCGAGAGGATGGGATAGGCCTCGCACAGTTTCGCCAGGTAATCGGCCATTTCCGCCCCGTCGAGCGAGAGTCCCTCGCCCGAAATCTCGTACTTGCCGTTGCGGTAGAATTCGGTCGCCGCGCAATCGAGCGCGATGGCGACATCCTCGCCCGGCTTGAAACCCGCCTTCTCCACCGACTGCATGATGAAGTCGAGCGCGTCGCGCGTGCCGGCAAGGTTGGGGGCAAAGCCGCCCTCGTCGCCCACCGCGGTCGAAAGCCCCTTTTCCGACAGGCCTTTCTTAAGCGTGTGAAAGATTTCCGCGCCCCATCGGACCGCCTCGCTCAGCGTGTCGGCGCCGACCGGCATCACCATGAATTCCTGGAAATCGATGGGGTTGTCGGCATGTTCGCCGCCGTTGATGATGTTCATCATCGGAACCGGAAGCGTGTGCGCCGAAACCCCGCCGACATAGGAATAAAGCGGCAGGCCGCGCGCCGCCGCCGCCGCCTTCGCCACGGCGAGGCTGACGCCGAGCATGGCGTTCGCGCCGAGCCGCCCCTTGTTCGCCGTGCCGTCGAGGTCGATCATGGCGAGGTCGATGTCGCGCTGATCCTCCGCGTCGAGGCCCATGACGAGGTCGGCGATTTCGCCGTTCACGCCATCGACGGCCTTCGTCACGCCCTTGCCCATGTAGCGATCCTTGTCGCCGTCGCGCAGTTCGACAGCCTCGTGCGCGCCGGTGGACGCGCCGGACGGGATCGCCGCGCGGCCCATCGAACCATCTTCGAGAAGGACGTCGACCTCGACCGTCGGGTTGCCCCGGCTGTCGAGAATTTCACGCGCATGGATGTCGATAATGGCGGTCATGGCTCACTCGTTCCTTCTGTCTGGCGATACCCGGATAAGGCCGGGCGACGACGATCGGCAAAGATGTCGGAAAGCGTCGCGGGCGATATGCTCGCGCCTCTGTCCGTAAAGCGCCCTAATTCCCGGAACCTTGACTGGCAACAGCCGTTAATGCGGCAATAAGCGCGGGAGAATAGCGCTCCCCCCGTGCACGATTGAAAGAACCGCCGGAAATATTGCGCATCCGGCTATCAGACCGCCCAAACGCCGGGGCGAACAACGAAGGGATTACAATTATCATGGCAGACCCCATCAGCACCGAACCGACCGCAACCACCACGCCGGCCATGGGCGCGACCACCGCGACCGACCGCGAAACGCTGGGCGTCGATCACAAGACCGAGGCGAAGTCGCGCTTCTCCAATGCGCTGAACGAAGCGAAGGCGGGCGCCGCCGCACTGAAGGCCGAGGCGTTCGACCGCGGCAATCAGTACAAGGAACGCGCCAACGAAAAGGGCGACCAGTTCAAGGGCGATGCCGCCGCCTATGGCGACCAGGCAAAGGCGAAGGCCAGCGATTATGCCTATCAGGGCAAGGCAAAGGCCAGCGAAGGCCTGACCTCGCTCAGCCGCATGATCAACGACAATGCCGCGACGCTCGACGAAAAGCTGGGCCCGAAATACGGCGATTATGCCCGCTCCGCCTCGCGCACCCTCGAAGAGCAGGCGGCCAAGCTCGATTCCAAGAGCATCGAGGAGCTGACCGAGGACACGCGCACCTATATCCGGTCCAACCCCGGCACCGCGGTCGGCATCGCCGCTGCGACCGGCTACATGCTGGCCCGCCTGTTCCGTTCGGGCAAGTGATCGCCTCGACACCGCAAACGATGATCCGATCGACCGGCGCCATTTCGGCCCGCGATAATCTCAAGGCGATCGAAACGGGGCCGCTGGCATGACACAAAGCTATACCGACGCAGGCGATCCGCGGGTTAACCCCGTGGATCCCTACGATACCCACATTGAAACCGATCCGGCGGCCGAACGGTCGCTCGTCGATGACGTTCGCGCGCTCATCGACGATGGCAAGATGGTTGCCGAGGCCGAGCTCGATTTTCAGAAGAAGCGCGTCGCCTATGGCGCCGGGCAGGCTGGCGGTATCGTGGGCCGGTTCGGCGCGGCGGCTGTCGTTGCGCTGCTCGCCGGTATTGGCTTTACGGTCGGGCTCATCATCGCGCTGGGTACGCTCATCACGATCTGGGGCTCTACCGCGGTCGTGACTTTGGTCTACCTGCTGGTTGCGCTGGGACTGGCGAAGTCCGGTCAGAAGCGGCTTCGCCATGTGCAGGCCGTCATTTCCACCACCGACCGGACGGAGAGCCGCTGATGCCCGTGACCGAAAGCGAAGTCCTCGAAGCGAAGCGGTTGCGCGGCTCTGCCCGCACCGTGTTCGATACGCAGAAGGCGCTCGTTCGGGCCGATCTCGACGCGGCTGGCGTCGGCACGCGGATCAAGAACCGCCTCACCGAAGAGGGCAGGCACCTGTCGGACAAGGCGAGCGAAACGGCCTCCGAACATCCGCAGGCGGTGAAGGCCGGCGCGGCCGCACTCGTCGCCTGGTTCGTGGGACGCCCGGTGCTCGGCGCGATGATCGGCGGGATCGCCGGCCTGTTCGGTTTCGGATCGGACGACGAGGAATACTGAAGCCGCCCGCAGATCCGGCATAACGCCCCACCCCAATCACAAGGAATTTTTTATGCAGACCCAAGCCAATACGGAGCTTTATCCCGAACCCGACACCAAGCCGTCCCTGTCCGACCGCGTATCCGCGGCACAGGAGCGGATCGCGGAAAGCACCGCCCCTGCGCGCAGCAAGGCCGGCGATGCCGCCGTCGCCACGAAGAATTTCGTGAGCGAGCACCCGTTCATCGCGGTCGCTGGTGCGCTCGCGGTCGGTGCGATCATCGCGGTGTCCCTGCCCGGTCGTCCGGGCCGCAAGGTGCGCGGTTCGGTCATGGCAGCCGGCGGCACGATCGCCGAGCTGGCCGCCACCTATGGCGCGCAGCTGCTTGAAATGGCGGAAGACGCCAGCAATGCGAGCCAGGAAAAGCTCGAGGAAATCGGCGACAGTATTGCCGAGGCGACGAGTGCCCTCACCGGAAGCGCGCGGATCGCGGGCGAAAGCGCGGTCGACAGCGTGTCGCGCGCGGGAGAGCGCACCGCTGACTCGCTGGAGCGTGCGGCACATTCGACCATGCGCGAAGGCCGCACCCTGGTCTCGCGTCTTCGCCGCTGATCGCCGCGAAACGCAAACATGGCTTCGGCGCAGGGCTTGCAGGTCTTGCGCCGAAGCCGTTTTCGTTTAACCCACGCAGCCGAACCGCGTTGGACGACACGCGGTCGCTTCTCGCCAACGATATTTCGCAGCATAAGGTAGCAACGCGCGATGGGACAGAAATTGCATCTCGTTCTGGGCGGCCGGGTCAAGGATCCGCGCGGCATTGAATTCGAGAATCTCGAGCAGGTCGATCTGGTCGGGGTCTACCCCGATTTCGACAGCGCCGAAAACGCCTGGCGCAGCGCGGCGCAGCGCACGGTCGACGATGCCGAGATGAAATATGTCATCGTGCACCTGCATCGCCTGCTGGAACCGCATCTCGCCGATCATGAAAAGATTGCCGACGCGGAATAAGAAAAGGCTCCGGATCACGCGATCCGGGGCCTTTTTCTCGATCCGATCCGCAAGGATTCAGATGAATTCGATCTTGTCGATGAGGTAGAACCTCTCGCCCGACGGGACGGTGACTTCGATTTCCTCGCCAACCTTCTTTCCGATCAGCGCGCGGCCCATCGGACTGGAATAGCTGATGCGGCCTTTTTTCGCATCGGCCTCGGTCTGACCGACGATCTGGTAACGGATCGGCTTTTCATCCTCATCCAGCATGCTGACCGTCGCGCCGAACACGACCTTGTCGCCCGAAAGCGTGGCGGGGTCGATGATCTGTGCACGGCTGACGCGATCCTCAAGATCGGCGATGCTCGCCTCGACCTGGCCCTGACGCTCCTTCGCCGCGTGATATTCGGCGTTTTCGGACAGGTCGCCATGCGCACGCGCCTCTTCGATGGCGTCCACGATCCGGGGGCGTTCCTCGCGCAGCGCTTTCAGATCCGCCGTCAGCTTCTCGTAGCCCTCGGCCAGCATGGGGACTTTTTCGACGGCCATTTTAGAACCATTCCTTACTGTTGTGTGACAGGAAAACCGGCCGCCTTGCCAGATGGAAGGCGACCGGTTTGCCCGCTATATGCGATGTGTCGTCAATTCAGCCGCTATAATAGGACTGAAGCGAGCGTACTTCAAGCGTTCCGCCGCGTTGCGCGACGATCGCATCGGCGGCGGCCACGCATGCGGCCGCGGTGGTATAGGACGGCACGCGCTCTTCCAGAGCGGCGGTGCGGATCGACTTGCTGTCCTTGAGGCTCTGCCAACCTTCGGTCGTGTTGAAGATCAACGCGACGTCGCCATCCACGATCCGGTCGACGATATGCGGCCGGCCTTCCGCGACCTTGTTCACGATATCGACGGCAATGCCGTTTTCGGACAGGAAGCGCGCCGTGCCGGACGTCGCGATGACATCGAAACCATTATCGGCGAGCTTGCGCACCGCGGGCAGGATCGTCTGCTTGTCCGTCGACTTGACCGACACGAACAGGATGCCCTTTTCCGGAAGGCTCGCGCCCGCGCCGAATTGCGACTTGATGAAGGCGGAGGTGAAATCGGCATCGATGCCCATGACCTCGCCCGTGGATTTCATTTCCGGCGACAATACAGGGTCGGTGCCGGGGAAACGGGCGAAGGGGAACACCGCCTCCTTCACCGCGACATGGTCGATCCGCCGGTCGATGACGGGCAGATCGGCGAGCATTTCGCCCGCCATCACACGCGCGGCGATCTTGGCGATCGGCTGCCCGATGGCCTTCGCGACGAAGGGCACGGTCCGGCTTGCACGCGGGTTCACCTCGATCAGGTAGACCTCCCCGTCTTTCACCGCGAACTGAATATTCATCAGCCCGACGACCTTCAACGCACGGGCAAGCGCATCGGCCTGACGCTCCATCTCCTCGATGATCGTCGCAGGCAGGCTGTAGGGAGGGAGCGAGCAGGCGCTGTCGCCCGAATGCACGCCCGCTTCCTCGATATGCTGCATCACGCCGGCGACGACGACATCGGTCCCGTCGCAGATCGCATCCACATCGCATTCGATCGCATCGCGCAGATACTGGTCGATCAGAACCGGCTGATCCCCCGATACGTGCACGGCGGTTTCCATGTATTGATCGAGCTGCGCCTCGCTGTCGACGATTTCCATCGCCCGCCCGCCAAGGACATAGGACGGGCGGATGAGCACGGGAAAGCCGATGCGCGCCGCGATCGCCCGCGCCTCTTCCTGGCTGCGTGCCATGCCGTTCGCCGGCTGCTTCAGCCCGAGCTTGTTGACCAGCGCGGAAAACCGCTCCCGGCTTTCGGCAAGGTCGATCGCATCGGGCGAGGTGCCGAGGATGGGAATGCCCGCATCCTCCAATGCCTGCGCCAGTTTGAGCGGCGTCTGCCCGCCGAACTGCACGATCACGCCATGCAGCGTGCCACGCGACCGCTCGACATCGAGGATCTCGAGCACGTCCTCCGCCGTCAGCGGTTCGAAATAAAGCCGGTCGGACGTGTCGTAATCGGTGCTCACCGTTTCCGGGTTGCAGTTGATCATGATCGTTTCATAACCGACCCCGCCCTTCTCCACATCGCCCAATGCGAAACAGGCGTGGCAGCAGCAATAGTCGAATTCGATCCCCTGCCCGATCCGGTTGGGACCGCCGCCCAGGATCACGACCTTCTTCGCGTCGGTGGGATCGGCCTCGTTCTCCGCCTCGCCGAACAAAGGCTGTTCATAGGTGGAGTACATGTAAGGGGTAATCGCCTCGAACTCTGCGGCGCAGCTGTCGATACGCTTGAACACCGGACGCACGCCGAGCTTGTGGCGCAATTCGCGGATCTCTTCTTCCGACGTGCCGCCGGCCATCGCCTTGATCGCGTCGTGGAGCAGGCCGGAGCGTTTCGCCTGTGTCTCCGCCATGCCGCCGGCCACGCCAATGCTGCGCACGGCGAGCGTCGAGAGCCGCTTGTCCGAAAAGCCCATCGCCTTGAGCCGTAGGAGACCCTCGCGCGTGCGGGGCACACCTTCTTTCAGGATGATGCTCTCCTCGGCGATGATCTGGTGGATATGCCGCAGGAACCATTTGTCGTATTTCGTGACGGCATGGACCTCGTCCACGCTCAGCCCTTCGCGAAAGGCCTGCGCCGTGACGACCAGCCGTTCAGGCCGCGCGACCGACAAGGCCTCGACGATCCGGTCCTTGGTCGCCCCTTCGAGTTCCTCGATCCGGTTGAAGCCGTCCAGCCCGATCTCCAGACCGCGCAGCGCCTTCTGCATCGATTCCTTGAAATTGCGGCCGATCGCCATGACCTCGCCCACCGATTTCATCGCGGTGGAGAGGCGATTGTCGGCGCCCTTGAACTTTTCGAAGGCAAAGCGCGGGATTTTCGTGACGACGTAGTCGATCGTCGGCTCGAAACTCGCCGGGGTGGCGCCCGTAATCTCGTTCGTGATCTCGTCCAGCGTATAGCCGACGGCCAGCTTCGCCGCGACACGCGCGATGGGAAAGCCGGTCGCCTTGGACGCGAGTGCCGATGAGCGCGACACGCGGGGGTTCATCTCGATTACGATGAGGCGGCCATCATCCGGGTTCACGGCGAATTGCACGTTCGACCCGCCGGTTTCCACGCCAATCTCGCGCAGCACCGCGATGCTGGCGTTGCGCATGATCTGATATTCCTTGTCGGTCAGCGTCAGCGCGGGCGCGACAGTGATGGAATCGCCGGTGTGCACGCCCATCGGATCAACGTTTTCGATGGAACAGATGATGATGCAATTGTCGTTCCGGTCCCGGACGACTTCCATCTCGTATTCTTTCCAGCCGAGCAGCGATTCCTCGATCAACACCTCGGTCTTGGGGCTGGCCTCCAGCCCGTCGCGGACGATCTTCTCGAACTCCGCGCGGTTGTAGGCAATGCCCCCGCCCGTCCCGCCGAGGGTAAAGCTGGGCCGGATGATCGACGGCAGCCCCGTGCGCTCCAGCACGGCAAGCGCGTCCTCCATCGAATGGGCGATGCCCGACCGCGCACTTTCGAGGCCGATCTTGTCCATCGCCTCGCGGAAACGCTGGCGGTTTTCGGCCTTGTCGATGGCGTCGGCATCGGCGCCGATCATCTGCACGCCATATTTGTCGAGCACGCCCGTTTCAGCCAGCGTCAGCGCGCAATTGAGCGCGGTCTGCCCGCCCATGGTCGGCAGGACGGCATCGGGCCGCTCCTTCGCGATCACCTTCTCGACGAATTCCGGCGTGATCGGCTCGACATAGGTGGCGTCCGCCATTTCCGGGTCGGTCATGATCGTGGCCGGGTTGGAATTGACGAGGATGACGCGGTAGCCCTCCTCCTTCAATGCCTTGATCGCCTGCGTGCCCGAATAATCGAACTCGCAAGCCTGCCCGATGATGATCGGCCCCGCGCCAATGACGAGGATGGATGAAATGTCAGTGCGTTTGGGCATTAAAAGTGCCTCTTTCCAAGATCGACCAACCGTTCGAAGGCTGCTTTGTCTAGCCGTATTGTTTGCGACAATTTTCCATGGATATCCCGTGTGGAGCGTCCATAAGTATCAATTTGCAGGAAACGCTCCGCCCCGCAGTCAACCAAGCGAACGACAGCTTTTCCGACTTCGCCATGCGGTTGGGCGTTTTCGTTTACTCTGACCGTGAGAGTTCCGATGGTTGCCATTGTTTAAGCCTCCAACTCACCCACGAACTTCTCGAACAGGTAGAAACTGTCCTGCGGCCCCGGCGATGCTTCGGGGTGATACTGCACCCCGAACGCTTTCTTGCCGGCAATCGAAATCCCGCAATTGGTTCCGTCGAACAGCGAGCGATGCGTTTCCACCACCCCGTCCGGCAGCGTGTCGCCATCTACTGCGAAGCCGTGGTTCATGCTGGTAATCTCGACCAGGCCTTGCGTGTCGCCCCAGGTGTCGCCGACGCGTTGCACCGGGTGGTTGGCGCCGCGGTGCCCCTGATGCATCTTGGTCGTTTTCGCGCCGGCGGCCAGCGCCAGCATCTGATGCCCCAGACATATGCCGAAGATCGGCACGTCGCGATCGAGCAGGGCGCGGATCACCGGCACGGCATATTCGCCCGTCGCCGCCGGATCGCCCGGCCCGTTCGACAGGAACACACCATCGGGCTTCAATGCCACGATCTCGTCCCGCGTCGCGCGTGCCGGAACCACGGTTACCCGCGCCCCCGCCCGCACGAGATTGCGGAAGATATTGTCCTTCGCGCCGAAATCCATGGCAACGACATGCGGGCGTTCCCCGTCCGCCGCGGCGCCATATCCGGTGCCCAGTTCCCACACGTCGCCGGTCCAGCCTTCCTGCACCTCGCGGCTGGCGGGTCCGGCAAGGTCGAGCCCCTCGAGCCCCTGCCACCCCTGCACCCGGGCGAGCAGTGCGGGAATGTCGAAATTGCCATCGGGATCATGCGCGATGCAGACGTTCGGCGCGCCCTGCACGCGGATCCGGCGAGTCAGCGCGCGCGTGTCCAGCCCGGCGATGCCGATCTTTCCGTTCTCCCGCATCCAGGTGGGAAAATCGCCCATGCTGCGGAAATTGGAGGGGTCGGTGACATCTTCACGCACGACGCATCCGACCGCGCTGTCGACCGCGCCCTCGACATCCTCTGCATTCGATCCGACATTGCCGATGTGCGGGAAGGTGAAACACACCACCTGCGCGGCATAGGAGGGGTCGGTCATCACCTCCTGATACCCGGTCATCGCGGTGTTGAAGCACATTTCGCCGACCGCATGGCCCGTCGCCCCGAAGCCGCGTCCCCATGCCACATGGCCATCCGCAAAAACCAGAGCGGCGGTCGCTCCCTTTGGTTGTGGCGCATGCGTAGTTGCGGCGTCGGCCATGTGTGGGCGCTCCGTTCTTGTCCAGTGGTTCGGCGATGTTCGCTAAGGCCCAGCGGCTAGCCTCGCGCGCGGCGGCGGTCAAGCTAGGAACGCGACGTTTTTACGGCTACCGACGCGGTTCAACCAATCTCCTATGCGAATGGACATGGCACATGCTGCGCGACACGATCAAATCCGCCCAGATTCAGGCAATGAAGGAGAAGGACAAGGAACGGCTGGCCGCGGTCCGCCTGATTCTCGCCAAGATCAAGGACCGCGACATCGAGATGCGCACCGGCAACGCATTGGGCGAACCGGCCGATGACGATGCGATGGTGATTGAAGTGCTTCAGAAAATGGCGAAGCAGCGCAAGGAATCGATCGCCATGTATAACGAGGGCGGCCGCGCCGAACTCGCCGCCGCGGAACAGGGCGAGCTCGCTGTGATCGAGGAATTCCTCCCGCAGCAGATGAACGAGGCGGAGACGAAGGATGCCATCGAAAAGATCAAGACGGACACCGGCGCCACCGGGATGAAGGACATGGGCAAGGTCATGGCGGAACTGAAAGCGCGGCACGGCGCGGTCCTCGACATGAGCAACGCCAGCCGGCTGGTGAAGGAGAGCCTCGCCTGATGACGGGGCGGATGGCAGGAGCGCCGTGCGTCGCCGCGTTGGGCGCACTGACCGTGTTGCTCGGCGCATGTTCGCAGGCCGAGCCGGCGCAGGACGAAACCGTTGCAGAGCAGGCCATCGACGATGCCGATGCCGCGGACGGCGAACTTCTCAACCCCGAGGATTTCGCCCGCAGCATGATCGGCCCGCGCATCCTCGGTCCGCAGGGGCCGACGGTGCAGTCCCGCTTCGAAGGGCCGGACGGAACCACGGGGACGATCGAATCCTACGTCGCCTGCCCGATCGAGACGAGCGGCAGCGCGTGCAACCCCGCCGAACTGCCCGAAACGACGATCTTCACCTATGTCATGCGCGTAACCCCGGATGAACGGGCGAGCGCGTTTCGCACCGCCATTCCCGTCTTCGGCTATGCAGGCGTCGCCGGGTTCGAGGAAGCGGAGGCACAGGCCGCGCTCGGCGGCGATGCGCGGCTTGAACTGCGCTGCGTCAATGGCGGGCTGTTCTATTCCGTGGTCGGCGGCGAAGGATGGCGCGCCGGGGCGCCGATCACGTTCTTCTGGCAGGGGACATTGCCGCCTGCCGGTCCCGCGCAGGCGTATCAGCTTGTCGCCGGCGGCAGGATCGGGACCGCAGAGGGACCGGCCCCGGCACAGCAGACCACGGGCGGCTGCTGAACCCCGCGCATTCCCGCGGAACCTGACGGAGGGCCGCAAGCGCCGCTTGATTTGCGCGTCCCATCCGCGCAGGGAAGCGGGCATGGCGCTCTCCCCGCAATGGCTGGACGAATTGCGATCGCGGATCACGCTGTCCGCGGTCGTGAACCGGACCACGCGCCTCCAGAAGGCAGGGCACGAATTCAAGGCGTGTTGCCCCTTTCACAACGAAAACACGCCCAGTTTCTACGTCAATGATGCCAAGGGTTTCTACCATTGCTTCGGCTGCGGCGCGCATGGCGATGCGATCCGCTGGCTCACGGATCAACGCGGCCTGCCCTTCATCGATGCGGTCAAGGAGCTGGCGAGCGAGGCCGGGCTCGAAATGCCGGCCCCCGATCCCCGCATGGCGCAGGCCGCCGAACAACGCGCGACGCTGCACGACGTTCTGGCCGAGGCGCAGGGGTGGATGGTCCGCAATCTCGCCTCCGACACGGGGCGCGCGGCGCGGCAATATCTGGCGCAGCGCGGTTTTTCCGAGAAGGCCGTGCGGGAATTCGGCTTCGGCTATGCGCCCGATTCGCGTGGCGCGATAAAGGAAGCGCTCTCCGGCTTTCCAACCGACATGCTGGTCGAGGCGGGCCTGCTCATCGATGTGGAGAACAAGGCACCCTATGACCGGTTTCGCGGGCGGCTCACGCTCCCGATTCAGGATCGTCGCGGGCGGGTCGTCGGCTTTGGCGGGCGCATCCTCGATGCCGATACGAAGGCGCCGAAATACCTCAATTCCCCCGAAACGCCGGTCTTCGACAAGGGGCGCACGCTTTACAATCTCCACCGCGCGGCGACCGCGTCGCGGCAGGCGAATCGAATCGTCGTCGTCGAAGGCTACATGGACGTGGTCGCGCTCGCCGATGCGGGAATTGGCGAAGCCGTGGCCCCGATGGGGACCGCGCTGACCGATGCGCAGCTGGAGATTTTGTGGCGGCTCGTCCCCGTGCCCGTGCTGTGTTTCGATGGCGATGCGGCGGGGCAACGCGCGGCGATGCGGGCCATTTCGCGGGCGCTTCCCTTGCTGCGTCCGGGGCACAGCCTGCGCATCGTCACCCTGCCCGAAGGCATGGACCCCGACGATCTCATCCGCCGCGACGGGGCGAGCGCCTTTGCCGAACTTCTCAGGAATGGCGAGGGGCTGGCCGAGATCATCTGGCGACACGAACGCGCCGCCGCGCCGCTCTCCACGCCGGAGGACAAGGCGGGTCTGAAAAGTCGCCTGCTTGCTCATGTCGACACCATCGCGGATAGCGACATACGCTCGCTCTATCGCCGGGAACTCCTCGATCGCTATGGTGCGTTTGCCTTTCCCCGGCGCGAACGGGGCAAGGATTTCGTCCGGGCACCGGCGGGAAAGCGGGGTTTCGACCGTCGGCCCGCGATTCAACCTCCCTCGCAGGAGCTTCGCCAGATGACGCCGGCGGCGGCGCGCGACAGGCTGATTGCCGCGATCCTGGGCGGCTTGCTGCGCCATCCCGAATGCCTCGACCATTATGCCGAGCGGCTCGCCCGGCTTCATCCCGCGAACCCGGACCATGCCGCCGCGCTCGATGCGATGCTCTCGCTTGTCGATGATGGCATGGCCGATGGCGGGACAGGGCGCAGAAAACCGCTTGAAACAAAAGATATTGCGGCCATATTGCAGGCACGTGGACTGGCCCTGCCCGACAGGGAAACGATCGGCGGCATGCGATTTGCCTTCTTGACCGATCGAACAACGCCGGCCGAAGCCACGCAAGAACTGGCGGAAGCCATCGGTCTGCTGGTTGAAAAACCGGCGATCGAGGCGGCGCTGGCCGACGCGACCGCGCGTTTTGCCGAAGATCCGGAGGGAGCTTTTGTAGAACAGCAGCGTTTGCTTAACAGAAAACTGGAATTCGAACGCCGTCTTGTGCAAATGGCAGCCTCGCGAGGGACACCATCCGCAAATGTCGCGGACGATATGGCAGGAAAGAGCAGAACGACCGAACATGGCTGACAAGGGCGAAACCGGCGATGCGCCGCTCATCGATCTGAACGAAGGCGCGATCAAGAAGCTGATCGCGCGCGCCAAGAAGCGTGGCATCATCACCTATGACGAACTGAACGAGGCGCTGCCCCAGGATCAGATGTCGTCCGAGCAGATCGAGGACGTCATGTCCGCGATCAGCGAGATGGGTGTCAATATCGTCGAAAACGACGACGATTCCGAAGGTGACGGTGATTCGGACAATCCGGATGCCGGCGACGTCGATGAAATTGCCGATGATGGCGCCGATGCGAAGGATCCCAAGACCGAGCATCAGGCCCCGGCCAAGAAGAAAGAGACGAACGAGCGGACCGACGACCCCGTCCGCATGTACCTGCGCGAGATGGGCGCGGTCGAACTGCTCAGCCGCGAGGGCGAGATCGCCATCGCCAAGCGGATCGAGGCGGGCCGCGACATGATGATCATGGGCCTGTGCCAGAGCCCGATCACCTTCCACGCCATCATCCACTGGTCCGAGGCGCTCAACAACGAGGAGATGCAGCTTCGCGAGATCCTCGATCTCGACGCGATGCTGTCGAAGGAGCCAGCGCCCGAAAACCTCGAAAACGAGGATGACGGCAAGGACGGCGAAATCAGCGAGGAAACCGCCGGCCCGTCGTTCAAGGACGACGATGACGACGACGACAGCGATTCCGAAGACGGCGAGGACGGCGAAAAGTCCAAGCGCGACGACGAGGAGGAAGAGGACAACACGCTCTCTCTCGCGCAGATGGAAGCCGCGCTCAAACCCGATGCAATCGAACGTTTTGCCCGGATCACGACGCTGTTCCGGCAGTTCGAGACATTGCAGACCGATCGCATGGAATCGCTCGCCCGCGGGGACAGCTTTCCCGAGGCGCGCGAAAAGCAGTACGAGAACCTGTCGGACGAGCTCACGGCCGAGGTCGAGAGCATGCAGTTCCACGCGACGAAGATCGAGTTTCTCGTCGACAATCTCTATGCCTTCAACCGCCGGCTGACGGCGCTGGGCGGGCAGATGCTGCGCCTTGCCGAACGGCACAAGGTGAAGCGCGCCGATTTCCTCAAGGAATATATCGGCAACGAGCTCGATGAAAACTGGCTCACCGAAATGGCGGGCAAGGACAAGAAATGGGCCGCCTTCGCCGAGAAGGAAGCCGATTCGGTCGAGCGTATCCGCATCGAGATTTCGGACATCGCGGCGCAGACCGGCATGAGCCTGCCCGAATTCCGCCGCATCGTGAACATGGTGCAGAAGGCGGAGCGCGAGGCCCGGATCGCGAAGAAGGAAATGGTGGAGGCGAACCTGCGCCTCGTGATTTCCATCGCCAAGAAATACACCAATCGGGGGCTGCAATTCCTCGACCTCATTCAGGAAGGCAATATCGGCCTCATGAAGGCGGTCGATAAATTCGAATATCGCCGCGGTTACAAGTTCAGCACCTATGCGACCTGGTGGATTCGTCAGGCCATCACCCGGTCCATCGCCGACCAGGCGCGCACGATCCGCATCCCGGTCCACATGATCGAGACGATCAACAAGCTGGTCCGCACGAGCCGGCAGTTCCTCCACGATCAGGGCCGCGAACCCACGCCGGAGGAGATGGCCGAAAAGCTGTCGATGCCGCTCGAAAAGGTTCGCAAGGTGATGAAGATCGCCAAGGAACCGATCAGCCTCGAAACCCCCATCGGCGACGAGGAGGATTCGCATCTCGGCGATTTCATCGAGGACAAGAACGCGATCATCCCCGTCGATGCCGCGATTCAGGCCAATCTAAAGGAAACCGTCACCCGCGTCCTCGCCAGCCTGACCCCGCGTGAGGAGCGCGTTCTGCGCATGCGGTTCGGCATCGGCATGAACACCGACCACACGCTGGAGGAAGTCGGACAGCAGTTTTCGGTCACCCGCGAACGTATCCGCCAGATCGAGGCGAAGGCGCTGCGCAAGCTCAAGCATCCGAGCCGCAGCCGCAAGATGCGCAGCTTCCTTGACCAGTAAGCCCGCCTGATCCAAGCCCCTCTCCGAACGGTCGGAGAGGGGTTTTTCACATGATTCGCCTGGCATTTCCTTTCGCCGCCATGATCGGTGCCATCATCGCCGCACCGGCCCATGCGGATGAGGAAAGCGCCCTCGCCCTCGCCCGGCAGATCGTCGCCGACGCCTATCCCCAAGAGCAGCGGGCCGAGATGTTCGGCGGTGTCGCCGACGCCATGTCGGCACAGATGATGAACGCGGTGGGCGCCGACGTCCCGCCCGGCGTGCGCGCCATCGTGGAGGAGGAAACCAACCGGTTTCTCGCCGAGGGCAAGATCGTGCTGACGCGGCATATTCCCGCGCTCATGGATTCCTACGCGATCGCCTATCGCGACGAGTTCAGCGAAGCGGAATTGCGCGATATTGCCGAATTCGTCAAAACGCCGACGGGTTCGACCTTTCTCATGCGGTCCGTGAAGATGATCGAAAATCCCGCATTCGCCGATGCGAACGAGGCCTATATCTCTGAAATCATGGCGATGATGCCCGAACTGCGCAAACGCGTGGAATCGCGGGTGATCGCCTATCTGGAGGCGCAGGACGCGGGATAAGGCGCCGTTCCGGTCGATAAAATCCCGCCGCCGTGTGCCAAGGGGGTGGCGCATCGCGGGATCGCGCCCTATGGGCGGGCGCATCTGTTGCAGGAGCTTTTCGCATGCGTATCGCCATCGCCTCCGACCATGCCGCCGTCGCGTTGAAGGCGGAATTGCGCGACTGGCTGATCGAGCAGGGGCACGAGGTCGCCGACCTTGGCCCCGAAACCGACGCGCGTGTCGATTACCCCGATTACGGCTACTCGCTCGCCTCCGTCATCGCCGATGGCACCGCGCAATTTGGCGTGGCGCTGTGCGGTTCGGGCATCGGGATTTCCATGGCGGTGAACCGCAATGCCGCGTGCCGCTGCGCGCTGGTATCCGAACCGCTTTCGGCCGCGCTGGCCCGCGAACACAACGATGCCAATTGCATCGCCATGGGCGCGCGTCTGACCGGGCCGGACATGGCCAAAGCCTGCCTCGACGCCTTTTTTTCGACCGAATTCGGCGGGGGCCGCCATGCGGGCCGCGTCGAAAAGCTGTCCAATCCCTCCTGCTGAACCGCCGATCCCTCTTGTTGCAACGGACCTGATGCCATGACCACCGAAACCGCGATCCGCGCCCCCGGCTTCTTCACCGACGACCTTGCCAGCACCGACGCCGCCGTGGCCGATGCCATCGGCGCCGAATTGAAGCGCGAGCAGAAGCAGATCGAGCTGATCGCTTCGGAAAACATCGTGTCGAAGGCGGTGCTGGAGGCGCAGGGCTCGGTCCTCACCAACAAATATGCCGAGGGCTATCCCGGCAAGCGTTATTACCAGGGCTGCGGCCCGTCCGATGCGGTCGAAACGCTGGCCATCGACCGGGCGAAACAATTGTTCGGCTGCGACTATGCCAATGTGCAGCCGCATTCGGGCGCGCAGGCAAACGGCGCGGTCATGCTCGCCTGTGTAAAGCCGGGCGACACGATCCTGGGGATGAGCCTCGACGCAGGCGGGCATTTGACGCACGGTGCGCGCGCGGCGATGTCGGGCAAATGGTTCAACGCGGTGCAATATGGCGTACGCCGCGACGATCATCTCATCGATTATGACGAGGTCGAACGCCTCGCGACCGAGCATCAGCCCAAGCTGATCATCGCGGGCGGGAGCGCCTATCCCCGCATCATCGATTTTGCCCGCATGCGCGAAATCGCGGACAAGGTGGGCGCGATCCTGCATGTCGACATGGCGCATTTCGCAGGGCTGGTGGCGGCGGGTGCCCACCCCTCCCCCTTCCCCCACGCGCATATCGCGACGACCACCACGCATAAGACTTTGCGCGGACCGCGCGGCGGCATGATCCTCACCAATGACGAGAAGCTTGCGAAGAAGCTGAATTCCGCCGTTTTTCCCGGGCTGCAGGGTGGACCGCTCATGCATGTCATCGCCGCGAAGGCCGTCGCGTTCGGCGAAGCGCTGCGCCCCGAATTCAAGGATTACGCTGCGCGCGTGATCGAAAATGCCCGCACGCTTGCCGCCACGTTGAAGGAGCGCGGCGCCGAGATCGTGTCGGGCGGCACCGATACGCATGTCGTGCTGGTCGACCTGACCCCGCTCGGCGTGACGGGCAAGGATGCGGACGAGGCGCTGGAGCGCGCCGGCATCACCTGCAACAAGAATGGCATCCCGTTCGATCCGCTGCCGCCGGTCAAGACGAGCGGCCTCCGGGTCGGCACGCCGGCCGGCACCACGCGCGGTTTCGGCCCGGCGGAATTCCGCGAGATCGGCAACATGCTGGCCGACGTGCTCGACGGGTTGTGTGCGAAGGGTGAAGAAGGCGACCCCGATGTGGAACGCAATGTCCGTGAACGCGTCGAAGCCTTGTGCGATCGATTTCCGATCTACGCATGAGGAGCTGCTGAGATGAACGATTACGACAAACGCCCGAACGAAGGCATGACGCCCGAAACGAAGACCGCGTTGAAATGGGGTGCGATCGGTGCGTTGATCGCCATTCCGGTGCCGTTCGTCGGCCCGCTCATTGGCGGTGTCGTGGGCGGCGGCCTCGGCTATGCGAAGGCAAAAGGAAAGATCTGATTGCGCTGCCCATTTTGCGCCAACGATAACAGCCAGGTAAAGGACAGCCGCCCGACCGAGGATAACACCGCGATCCGGCGGCGGCGCCAATGCGAAGGCTGCGGCGCCCGCTTTACCACCTTCGAACGCATCCAGCTTCGCGAGATCACTGTGCTCAAAAGCGGCGATCGGCGCGAGGCGTTCGACCGCGCGAAGATCGAGCATGCCGTATCGCTTGCCTGTCGCAAGCGCGACATCGCGCAGGAACGCATCGATCAGCTTGTATCCGGCGTGCAGCGGCAGGTGGAGACCCGCGGCGAGGCGGAAATCGACGCGGCGGCCATCGGCGAAATGGTGATGGAAGGCCTCCGTCAGCTCGATCCGGTCGCCTATATCCGCTTCGCCAGCGTCTATCGCGATTTCAGCGAGGCCCGCGATTTCGAACAATTCGCCAGCGCGGTGACCGGCGCGGCGGCAGAGCCATGACCGCCCCGGTCATCGTGCTCGTGCGTCCGCAGCTGGGCGAAAACATCGGGAAGGCGGCCCGCGCGATGCTCAATTTCGGGCTGGTCGAGATGCGGCTCGTCGCGCCACGCGACGGATGGCCCAATCCTTCGGCCGGACCGGCGGCGGCGGGTGCAGATGTCGTGCTCGAACGCGCGTCCGTGTTCGATACCGTGGCGGACGCGGTGGCCGATTGCGAGCATGTCCACGCGACGACGGTGCGAAAGCGCGGCGTGACGAAGCCCGTGCTCACCCCGGAGGCGGCAGCCGATGCGATGATCCGCCACGAGGGCCGCCATGCGATCCTGTTCGGGCCGGAGCGGTCGGGCCTCGAAACCGATGACGTCGCGCTTGCCCGCAATATCGTGACGGTGCCGATCAATCCGGAGTTCGGATCGCTGAACCTTGCGCAGGCGGTTATCCTGTTGTCCTACGAATGGTCGAAGGCGGCGGGGCGCGAACGCCCCCTCGCCCAACCGACGCAAGAAGACACCCTGCCCCCGGCCCCGCAGGTCGAGCTTGAGGGGATGATCGGGCAGCTTGAAACCATGCTGGAGCCGAAGGGCTATTTCCTGCCGCCGAGCCGGGCGACCGCGACGCGGCGGACCTTGCGCACGATGCTGACCAAGCCTGGCTGGAATACGCTGGAGGTGCGGGCGATGCGCGGGGTGCTCTCGGCGCTGGCGCGAACCCCGCGCGACTGATTCTGGCCCCTACCCGCCGCGGCGCGCGTCCCAGTGCCGCATTTCATACGCGATCGACGTTTCGACCATGTCCTCCCACATGCGGGCGACGAAATCGGCGGGAAGCTCATGGTCCTGTGCTTCGGCCACGGCGGCGTCGATCACCGCACGCTTGCGCGGTTCGTCGCGCACGGCGTCGCGCGTCGGCTTGATCCGGGAGGCCGCGCGCATGTAGGCGAAACGGTCCGCGAGCAGCGCGACGATGCGGCGGTCGGTCTCGTCAACGCCGGCGCGCACCTCGTCCATGGTGGTGCACTGGCTGGCGGGCAATGTCGTTTCGGTCATGCGCCACATCTGCCCGGACCGCGCGCCATTGTCGAGACGCTTGACGCAGCAGCGCATATCTGCGAAAGGCGCGCCACGCAAATTGGCTCCGCACCCCGGTGAAGCGGCAGCCACGGCGGGCATTCCGGCCCGCCGGAGCGATACCGGGTTGAAGCGCCGCCATCCCGGGCGGCGTTTGCATTTTTGAAAGGACATGTCATGTCGAAGCGCAAGAGCGCCAAGCACAAGCTCGATCGCCGGATGGGCGAAAACATCTGGGGTCGTCCCAATTCCCCGGTGAACAAGCGTTCCTACGGCCCCGGTCAGCACGGCCAGCGCCGCAAGAGCAAGGTCAGCGATTTCGGCCTGCAGCTCCGTGCGAAGCAGAAGCTCAAGGGCTATTACGGCGACGTCACGGAAAAGCAGTTCAAGAGCACCTATCAGGAGGCCTCGCGGATCAAGGGCGATACCGGCCAGAACCTGATCGGCCTGCTCGAGCAGCGTCTCGACATGATCGTGTATCGCGCGAAATTCGCGCCGACGATCTTCGCCGCGCGTCAGATCGTCAACCACGGCCACATCAAGGTCAATGGCGTGAAGTGCAACATCCCCTCGCGCCGCTGCTTCGTCGGCGACGTGATCTCGCTCGGCGACAAGGCGAAGGAAATGGCGCTCGTCATCGAGGCGCAGAGCCTGCCCGAGCGTGAAATCCCCGATTACGTGTCGGTCGACGGCGACGACAAGGTGACCTTCACCCGCGTCCCGACCCTCGACGAGGTGCCCTATCCGGTGAAGATGGAGCCCAATCTGGTGGTCGAGTTCTACTCGCGCTGATCGGAATTCCGACACGTTACGAACGATGGAAAGGGCGGGTTTTTCCCGCCCTTTCTCATGGGTCGCGCGCGCCAAATATTTCCCGATGTTTCATTGCGTTTTGCCGGGAACCGTCGACGATGTTTGCGCATTGTTCCGCTACTATGGAATATCGCTTCATCACCCCGAACAAGACCGGCAAATGGTATCCGAGCCTTGCCCTGGCACAGCGGCACGCCTGTTCGATCGGCGCCGGCTATCTCAACGATGGAAGCGGCGAATTCTTCCAGTATTGTGAAACCGAGCTGGAGATGCGCGAAGTCGAACCGGCCGCCGAGACCTCGATCGCCGCGTAGTCCGCAAAAGCGGCTGCTATGTCCGCAGGTAATCGCTCCGGAATTGCGACGCGAATTGCGCGAAACGCCCCGCGCCGATCGCGTCGCGCATCGCCTGCATCAATTGCTGATAAAACGACAGGTTGTGTTCCGTCATCAGCATCGCGCCCAAAATCTCTCCGGAACGGACGAGATGGTGCAGATAGGCCCGCGTATATTTGCCGCAGGTCGCGCAGGAGCAGCGCGGATCGACCGGGTCCGTATCCTCGGCAAAACGTGCGTTGCGAATGTTGATCGGCCCGGTCCAGGTGAATGCCTGCCCGTTGCGGCCCGACCGCGACGGCAGCACGCAATCGAACATGTCGACGCCGCGCTCCACCGCGCCAACTAGATCGTCCGGCTTGCCCACCCCCATGAGGTAGCGGGGCCGGTCATCCGGCAATTGGCCCGGCGCGAAATCGAGCGTGGCGAACATCGCCTCCTGCCCCTCACCCACCGCAAGCCCGCCGATGGCATAGCCGTCAAAGCCGATCTCAGTCAGTTTTTCGGCTGAAATCCGGCGCAGATCCTGTTCAAGCGCGCCCTGTTGTATGCCGAACAGCGCGGCACGTTGGGCGTGTTCACCCCCGGCGTCGAAGCCCTCGCGGCTGCGTCTGGCCCAGCGCATCGACATTTCCATCGAGGCCGCGATGACATCGCGCGACTGATCCGCGCGTGGGCATTCGTCGAACGCCATCACGATGTCGGAGCCGAGCAGGCGCTGTATCTCCATCGACCGCTCCGGGGTCAATGCATGCTTCGAACCGTCGAGATGGCTTTTGAACGTGACCCCTTCCTCGGTGATCTTGCGCAGGTCCGAGAGGCTCATCACCTGATAACCGCCGCTATCGGTCAGGATCGGGCGGTCCCACCCCATGAAGGCATGCAACCCGCCAAGCCGGGCCACGCGCTCCGCCCCGGGCCGCAGCATCAGGTGATAGGTATTGCCGAGGATGATGTCCGCGCCCGTTGCGCGCACGTCCTCCACCTTCATCGCCTTGACCGTGGCGGCGGTGCCGACGGGCATGAAGGCGGGCGTGCGGATCGTGCCGCGCTGCATGGTGATGGCGCCGGTGCGCGCCTGCCCGTCGCGGGCGTCGATGGAGAACAAAAATCGGGTCATGCCGCCGTCCTTAGCCGCGTTGAAACGCCCCGTCACGCCCGGCATCGTCCGCCAGCGAACGGAACGTCACGGACCAGCGGGTCTCCTCCATGGGGAGGATCGAATGCTCCCAATCGCGCCGCGCCTCTCCATCGAGCCGGTAGGCCGCACGCGGATCGAGCGGCACGCTGAACCTTTCGAATCCGCCATCGCGGCGCCGCAGACGCAGCCGCATCTCCGCCGCCGCGCCAAGCGAAAGCCCGATCACCCGCCCGAATTGCGGCCGGTCGCGATGCCATCCGATCCCCGCGCCCGGATCGTAGCGGATGACGAGCGCCTGCTCGAATGCGCCGGGTTCCTCGCCGAACGACGCGGCCACCGTGCCGCGCAACCGCAGCAGCCAGTCCGGCATCGCGTCGCCGCGCCGCAAGCCGCCGCCGGTGAAATCGTAATGCCACCCGAACGAGCGGGTCAGCCGCTTTCCTGTCCATTGCTGAAAGCGAAAGGGTTCCAGGCCGCTGTCGTCGATATGCTGCGCCAACCGGCGTTCCCAATCCGCGTCGATCGCCGGTTCTGCGAGGGTCAGGCCGGGCGGCGCGGCGGGCGGGGTATCGGCGGCGAAAAGGTCGGGCTGAACGGGCATTCCGCGCGATATGGTTGCGCCCCGTGCCCTGCACAATGGGTTCACACGCGGCACGATTGCGCTAAGGCGAAGGGCATGGAACTCGAACTCTGGGTCATCGCGGCCCTCGCCCTTGTTGCGGTGCTCACCGGCTTTATCGATTCGATCGCGGGCGGCGGCGGGCTCATTACCGTGCCCGCGCTCCTGTTCGCGGGCCTGCCGCCGCAACTCGCGCTCGGCACGAACAAGACGCAGTCGATCTTTGCCACCACCATGGCCTTTCGCAATTATATGAAGGCCGGACTCGTCGACTGGCGGAACGAGAAATGGCTGGCGCTGCTGGCGTTTGCGGGCGCGGCGCTGGGTGCTTTCATGGTGCAGCGGATTTCGCCGGCCGTGTTGCAACTTATCGTGCCGCTGTTCCTGATGGCGGTCGCGCTTTACGTGCTGCTTTCGCCGCGCATGGACGACGTTCCCTCGCAGGAGCGCCTGTCGCGGCGGGGATATGCGCCGGTGTCGGCGGGGATCGGGTTCTACGATGGGTTCTTCGGGCCGGGAACGGGAAGCTTCTTTGCCGCATCGCAGGTCGGACTGCGCGGTGAAGGGCTGACGCGGGCGACGGCCAATGCGAAGCTGTTCAACATGATGACCAATCTGGCCAGCGTGCTGCTCTTCGCGTTCGGGGGCAAGATCATCTGGGCCGTGGGGTTGAGCATGGCGGTGGGCTCGATGACCGGCTCGTGGATCGGTTCGCGCTTTGCGGTCAAGCACGGCGCGAAGCTGATCCGGCCGTTGCTCGTCATCATCAGCATTGCGCTGACGGCGCGGCTCCTATGGGACTGGTTCGCGGGCTGACCGCTCAAAAATCGTAGATCAGCGTGAAGCGCGAAAGCGTGTCGGTCTTGAGCGCGCCATCGGGCGGCCCCGTTTCGTGTTGCAGCGAATAGGACAGCCGCGCCTTCAGCCCGTCGCCGATCCCTGCCTCCACCCCACTCAGCGCGTTGAAGCTGCTATTGCCGGCGCGCAGGAACATGTTGGCCTCCTGCGTGACGCCGATGACCTTCGTCACCTGCCAGTCGAGATCCATCGCACCCAGCGCCGCGATGAAACGTTCGCGCCCCTCGGGCACGAGCGTCGCCGAACGCAGCGCCGGCCCGCCCTTCACCGACAATTGCAGCCCATCGCGTTCAAACACGCGATACCCGACCCCGCCGGACGCGGAATAGCGGGAGGTAAATCCCTGAAACCTGTCGCGTTCGTACTGAAACAGCCCGAAGACGAAGCCTTTTTCCGAAAAATTGTAATTGGGTTCATAGGATGCGCGATATTGTTCGCGCGTCGTATTGCCCGAACTGCGCTGATAATCGACGCGGGCGGCGACGCGGTGTTGCCAGTCGATGCCCACGCGTTCGAGCGACAGCGCCCCGGTAAAGCCCGTGTTGCGCGTGTTCCCGGTGGAGCGGAACGCACCGACCTCGCCCTTCCCCTTCCAGTAGTCGAAGAGATGGGCGTTGCGAATCGCCTTTTCCTTGCGCTGCTGCTCTTCGGCGAGGCGCGTGCGGCGGCGATCCTGAAACTCTTGATACAGCGTGTTGATCTCGCGCGTGTCGGCCGGGTGCGTCTGCCGCGCGAGTTCGACCACCGTTTCCACCTTGGCAAGGTCCCCGGTGGCGATGGCCGCCTCCACCATGGCGCGCACCCCGTCGGGCAACGCGGCATGGGCCGGTGCGGGCAGGACGGCGGTTGCGAGGATGAGCGGAGCGGCAGCGGTCTTCATGCCAGCGCGCTTACCAATCAGTCGCGCAGGCGCCAACCGGTCTTGAAGATCCATGCGATGATCGCGATGCACAGCGCCAGGAACGCGAAGGTCAGCCCCGCCGCGACGCCGATGCTGACATCCGCCTCCCCGTAAAAGGTCCAGCGCAGCCCGCTCACCAGATAGACGATCGGATTGAACAGCGCGATGGTGCGCCACGGCGCCGCCAGCATGTCGATCGAATAGAACGTACCGCCCAGGAAGGTCAGCGGCGTGAGCACGAGCAACGGGATCATCTGCAATTTCTCGAACCCTTCGGCCCACAGGCCCAGGATGAACCCGAACAGCGAAAAGGCGCAGGCCACCAATATGATGAAGCCGAAGGCGAGCAACGGATGCTCGATCCGGTAATCGACGAAGATCGTCGCGGTCGCGAGGATGATCGCCGCGAGGATGAGCGATTTCGTCACCGCCGCCCCGATAAAGCCGATGAGCGTTTCGCCCACCCCCACCGGCGCCGACAGCAGCTCGTAAATCGAGCCGGTAAAGCGCGGCATGTAGATGCCGAAACTGGCGTTCGACGTGCTTTCGGACAAAAGCGTGAGCAGGAGCAGGCCCGGTACGATGAAGGCGCCGTAATCCACCCCGCCGACATTGTTCATGCGCCCGCCGATCGCCGCGCCGAACACCACGAAGTAAAGGCAGGTGGTGATGACCGGCGACACGATGGTGCCGAACACGGCCCGCCACGCCCGATACAATTCATTGCGATAGATGGCGAATGCGCCGCGCGCGTTGAAAACGGCGTTCATGCGCCCTGCCCCCCGGAAATACCCTCTTCATTTTGAACGAGATCGACGAAAATATCCTCCAGGCTCGATTCCTTCTGATCGAGCGCGGTGAACACGATCCCCTCGATGGTGAGCGTGCGGGCGAGTTCGGCGACCTCCTGCTTGCCCTTACCCGATCCGTCGCCGCCGCGATAGCACAGCACGCGGCCTTCATCCGCCAGCGTCACGGGAAAACGGTCCAGCGCTTGCGGAACATCGCCCATCGGTTCGGCGAGGGTAAAGCGCGCCTCGGTCCGGCCGAGCCGGGCCATCATCGCGTCCTTTTCATCGACGAGCAGGATGCGCCCCTTGTCGATCACGCCGACCCGGTCGGCCATTTCCTCGGCCTCCTCGATATAATGAGTGGTGAGGATGATGGTCGTGCCATTGTCCCGCAATTGCGCGATGAGCCGCCACATGTCGCGACGCAGCTCCACATCGACGCCCGCGGTCGGTTCGTCGAGGAACAGGAGGTCCGGATCGTGCGACAGCGCCTTTGCGATGAGCACGCGCCGCTTCATCCCGCCCGAAAGCGTGCGGATCTGCGCCTCCCGCTTGTCCCACAACTGAAGCGAGCGCAGCACCGATTCGATCCGCGCCGGGTCCGCCGGCGCCCCGAAAAGCCCGCGGGAATAGGCGATGGACCGGCCCACGGTCTCGAACATGTCGAAGCCCAGCTCCTGCGGCACCAGCCCGATCTTCGCCCGCGCACGGCGCCAATCGTCGGCCATGTCGTGGCCGAATGCGACGATTTGCCCGGAGGTCGGCCGCACCATCCCGCACACCGCCCCGATCAGCGTAGTCTTCCCCGCGCCATTGGGGCCGAGCAGCGCGAAAATCTCGCCCCGGCGTATGGTCAGGTCGGCATTGTCCAGAGCCTTTACCGCAGGCGCGCCGCCGCGCCCCGCATATTGCTTCGTCAGCCCGCGAATTTCGAGAATATCAGTCACGTCCGCTTAGTGGGGCCGCGGCCTGCGCATTACAAGTCAGGGAATGAGAAGCGAGGCGTCGCCATAGCTGTAGAACCGGTAACGCTCCGCAATGGCATGGGCGTAGATCGCCTGCATCCGGTCAAGACCCATCAAGGCGCTGACCAGCATGAAGAGCGTCGACTTGGGCAAATGGAAGTTCGTCATCAGCCCGTCGACGCTGCGGAACCGATAGCCGGGCGTGATGAAAATATCGGTATCCCCCTCGAACGGGCGGATGATGCCGTCCTCACCGCTCGCACTTTCCAGCACGCGCAGCGAGGTCGTGCCCACCGAAATCACCCGTCCGCCGGCCGCGCGCACGGCATTCAACCGGTCCGCGGTCGGCGCATCGATCCGGCCCCATTCCGAATGCATCGCGTGGTCGGCGGTGTCGTCCGCCTTGACCGGAAGAAACGTCCCCGCCCCCACGTGCAGGGTGAGCGTTTCGCGGCCAATCCCGGCGTCGTCGAGCGCGCCGATCAGCTCCGGCGTGAAATGAAGCGCGGCGGTCGGCGCGGCAACGGCGCCGTCCTTCTGCGCGAACATGGTCTGGTAATCCTCGCGGTCCTGCGCATCCGTGCCGCGCTTGCCCGCGATATAGGGGGGCAAGGGCATGGTCCCTGCACGTTCGAGCAGTACCTCGACCGGCTCCTCGCCCGCGAAATACAGCGTCCAGCTGCCATCGTCGTGGCGGGTTTCGGCGGTCGCGGTCACCTCGGCGGGAAAGCGGATCTCGTCCCCCTCGCGCAAGCGCTTCGCATTCTTGACGAAGGCCTGCCACCGGCGCAGGTCCACCCGCTTGTGCAGCGTGGCACCGATCCGCGCCTCGCCGCGATAGCCTTCGAGCCGGGCGGGAATGACGCGCGTATCGTTGAACACCAGCACGTCCCCGCGCCGCAGCACATGCGGCAGGTCGCGGACGCCGGCATCGCGAATGCCGACCGCTCCCTCTGCGACGAGCATGCGCGCGGCATCGCGCGGCCGCGCCGGACGCAGCGCTATGTTTTCGGGCGGAAGTTCGAAATCGAAAAGGTCGACACGCATGGCGCGCCCTTAGGCCGGGCGCGCCGCATTTGCAAAGCGCAGGATTCTGCAAACCGCGCGATGGCGCCGGCGGTTACTCGCCTGCGTCCTCCACCGGCGCGTTCAGCATGTCGGCGGTCACGTCGCTCGTCGGCGCGGTGTTGACCGCCGGACGCGGTGCGTTCTCGCTGCCGAGCGAGGCCTGCACGATGCGCGTCGGGTTGGCGGGCGGTTCGCCGCGATTGATCGCGTCGGCATATTCCATGCCGCCGATCACCCGCCCGAAATTGGTATAATCCCGGTCGAGCGCCATGCGCGGGTAGAACACGATGAAGAACTGGCTATTGGCCGAATCGGGATCCTGCGTCCGTGCCATCGACACCGTCCCGCGCAAATGGGGCACGCGATTGAATTCGGACTTCAGATCGGGGAGCGAGGAACCGCCATTGCCGGTGCCCGTCGGGTCGCCGGTCTGTGCCATGAAACCGTCGATCACGCGGTGAAACGTGACGCCGTCGTAAAACCCTTCGCGGGTCAGCGTCTTGATCCGCTCGACATGCGTCGGCGCCCATTCGGGTTTCAGCCGGATCGTCACCCGCCCGCCATTCGACAGGTCGAGCAGCAGGACATTGTCGGGATCGACGCTCGCATCGGTCTCGATCTGGAAATAGGTGGGGCCGATCGCCGGCGCGATGGCGGGCCGGTCGGCGCGCGATGCCGGCGCAGCCTGCGCGGGCGCGTCCTGCGGCACTGTATCCTGCGCCGTGGCCGAGGTGGCCGCGAACAGGGACGTGGCCATGGCCAGACCGGTCAGCATGCGAAATTTCATTGCAGTGTCGTTCCTGTATCGACGCATAGGGAAGGCTTGCGGGTAGAGGCGCGATGCTGACGATACAATGAATATCGCGCGCGCGATCGCAGGCGCCTATCGCCGGCCTGCTGCGTCAGTAATCGCCCTTCTGCCCGTCGCGCGCGACGCGGGCCACGACTTCGCCGCGCACGTGATCGCTCACGAAAGGGGTGATATCGCCGCCGAACCAGGCGATTTCCTTGACCAGCTTCGACGCGATCGGTTGAAGGCCGACGTCCGCCATGAGGAAGATCGTCTCGATATTGTCATTGAGCTGCTGATTCATGCCGGCCATCTGATATTCGTACTCGAAATCCGCGACGGCGCGCAGGCCGCGCACGATGAGGCTCGCGCCCTCCGCCTCGGCAAATTTCATCAGCAGCGCGTTGAAGCCGACCACGCTCACATTGTCGATTTCCATGGCCGCGATCTCGCTTTCCACCATGGCGATCCGCTCGTCCGGGCTGAACATGGGGTTTTTCGACGGGTTGGTGGTGACCCCGATGATCAACCTGTCGACAAGCTTTGCCCCGCGGCGGATGATGTCGCAATGGCCGCGCGTGATCGGGTCGAACGTGCCGGGGTAGACCCCAATTCTTGGTTCACTCATCGCTTCGGCTCCCCCCCCTTCCGACGTTATTTTTTTCGTTCGATGACGAATTGCGCCAGTGCGCGCAGAAGATCCGCCTCGTGGTCATAGACGGCGAGATGGCCGATCGCCTGCGTGATCAGGGCCTGCGCCTGCTCGCGCGCGCGTTCGGGGCCGAGCAGCGAAACAAAAGTCGCCTTGCCCGCCTTCGCATCCTTGCGCAGCGCCTTTCCGGCGAGCGCCTCGTCCCCTTCGTGGTCGAGCAGGTCGTCCGCAATCTGAAACGCAAGGCCGATGTCGTGCGCATAAAGCCTGAGCGGGGTGCGCGCATCCACCGGCACCCGGCCTAGGATCGCGCCCATTTCCACAGACGCGCCGAGCAATGCCCCCGTCTTGAGCTGTTGCAGGCGCGTGACCGTCGGCAAGTCGAAGCTCTGCTCTTCGGCGACGATATCCATCATCTGCCCGCCGGCCATGCCTGCCGACCCACTCGCCCCCGCCAGCGTCATCACGAGTTCGGCGCGCAGGACCGGGTCGGTGACGATATCGGGCGCGCCCAGAATCTCGAACGCCAGAGCATGCAGCGAATCGCCCGCGAGCACAGCCGTGCCCACGTCGAAGGCGCGATGGGCCGTCGGCTTGCCATGGCGCAGATCGTCGTCGTCCATGCACGGCAGGTCGTCATGCACCAGCGAATAGGCGTGGATCGCCTCGATCGCGCAGCCGACCCGGACGGCCACATCGCGCGACACGCCGAACATTTCCGCCACGGCGACGCAGAGCAGCGGACGCACCCGCTTGCCCCCGCCGATCGCGGCATAGCGCATCGCCTCGATCAGCCGTTTGCGCGCATCGTCCGGCACCGGCAGCATCGCATCGAAACAGGCGTCGACCTCGCCCGCGATACGGGTCAGCGCGCCCGAAAGGCTGTTGCTGATGTCCGTCACGCGGGCCGGCCCGTCATCGCCATGGTCAACCCTGCGCCTCGTCAAAGGGGCGGGTCGCGGTCGGCTTTCCCTCGGCATCGGCGACGATCGCCTCGATCCGGGCCTGCGCCGCGTCGAGCCGCGACTGGCAATGCTTGCGCAATTTTTCGCCGCGTCCGTAAAGCGCAATCGATTCGTCGAGCCCGGCGTCCCCGCTTTCCAGCTTGCGGACCGTATCCTCAAGCTGCTTCAGCGCCTGCTCGTAGCTCAGCGCGGCGATATCGTGGTTGCCCTCGTCCATGGCGCGCAGCTTTGGCGGGGCGCGGCGTCACGGTCAAGCCTGCGGATGGAGGAACGCTCCGCCATGGCTGCGGCAAAAATGCTGGCAGTCGGCGCGCGGCGTGGCTAAGGCGCGGCGCATGGCTGAAATCACTTCCGACGTCGTCGAGGCCCATGGCCTTTCCCCCGAAGAATACGAGCGCGTGCTCGGCGCCCTGGGCCGTGAGCCCAATCTTGTCGAGCTGGGCATATTCTCGGTCATGTGGTCGGAACATTGCAGTTACAAAAGCAGCCGCTTCCACCTGAAGAAGCTTCCGACCGAAGCTGACTGGGTCATCTGCGGTCCGGGTGAGAATGCCGGCGTCATCGAAATCGGCGACGGACCGGACGGGACGAAGCTGGCCGCGATCTTCAAGATGGAGAGCCACAACCACCCCAGCTATATCGAGCCGTATCAGGGCGCGGCGACGGGTGTGGGCGGGATCCTGCGCGACGTGTTCACCATGGGCGCGCGCCCGGTCGCCAACATGAACGCGCTGCGTTTCGGCCGGCCCGACCACCCGAAAATGAAGCATCTGGTGCAGGGCGTCGTGGCCGGCATCGGTGGATACGGCAATTGCGTGGGCGTGCCGACCGTGGGCGGGGAGACGAATTTCGACCCGGCCTATGACGGCAATATCCTCGTCAATGCGATGACGGTGGGCGTCGCCGATGCGGACCGGATATTCTACTCCGCCGCGACGGGCGTGGGCAATCCCATCGTCTATGTCGGGTCGAAGACCGGGCGCGACGGCATCCACGGCGCCACCATGGCCAGCGCGGATTTCGGCGACGACATCGAGGAAAAGCGCCCCACCGTGCAGGTTGGCGATCCCTTCGTGGAAAAGCTGCTGATCGAGGCGTGCCTGGAGCTCATGGCGACGGACGCCATCGTCGCGATTCAGGACATGGGCGCCGCCGGCCTCACCAGCAGCAGCGTCGAGATGGCCACCAATGGCAAGACCGGCATACGGCTCGACATGGATGCCGTGCCCTGCCGCGAGGACGGCATGACGCCCTATGAAATGATGCTGTCCGAAAGCCAGGAGCGCATGCTCATGGTCCTCAAACCCGGACGCGAGGCGCAGGCCGAGGCGATCTTCCGCAAGTGGGAGCTCGATTTCGCGGTCATCGGCGAAGTCACCGATACGCAGCGGATGGAGCTGACCTTCGGCGGGGAAACGGTATGCGACATTCCGCTCGGCCCGCTCGCCGACGATGCGCCCGAATATGAACGCCCCTTCATGTCTGACGCGGAATACAAGGGATGGGCCGGCGTGGCCCCGCTCGGCGATATACCCGAAAGCGACGTGGGCGCCGACCTGCTGCGCCTGATGGGGACGCCCGCCCTCGCCTCGCGCCGGTGGATCTGGGAGCAATACGATTCGCAGGTCGGCGCCGACACGATGCAGAAATCGGGCGGCGATGCGGCGGTGGTGCGCGTCCACGGCACGGACAAGGCGCTCGCCATGACGACCGATTGCACCCCGCGCTATTGCTATGCCGATCCGTACGAAGGCGGCAAGCAGGCCATTGCCGAGGCCTATCGCAATCTGTGCGCGGTCGGTGCGCGGCCGCTCGCGGTGACCAATTGCCTCAATTTCGGCAATCCGCAGCGCCCCGAGATCATGGCGCAATTCGTCGGCTGTCTGAACGGCATGGGCGATGCGTGTCGCGCGCTCGATTTCCCGATCGTGTCCGGCAATGTCAGCCTTTATAACGAGAGCAAGGCGACCGGCGGCGGCAGCGCGATCCTGCCCACGCCGGCGATTGGCGGGGTTGGCCTGCTCGACGATCTTTCGATCATGGCGACCATCGCGTTTGCCAACGAAGGCGATGCCATCTGGCTTGTCGGCGGCGAAGGCACCGACCTTGGCCAGTCGGTGTGGCTGCGCGAAATGCACGGGCGGACGGCGGGCGATGCGCCGCGCGTCGACCTTGCCGAGGAGGCGCGCAATGGCGCCATGGTGCGCGAGGCCATCGCCAATGGCACGGCCGGCGCCGTCCATGACGTAAGCGATGGCGGATTGCTTGTCGCGCTGGCCGAAATGGCGATGGCGGGCGGCATGGGCTGCACGCTCGATGCCCCGCTCGACGCCGCGCGCGCCTTTGCCGAGGATCAGGGCCGCTATGTCGTCACGACCGCGGCCGATGCGACCTTGCCGGATGCGGTGCGCATCGGGACGGTGGGCGGCGACGCGGTTGCGGGCGTTTCACTCGCCGCGCTGCGCGATGCACATGACAGCTTTTTCCGCGAATGGATGGCGGGTTAGTCGACCCACTCCGCCTTGGGAATGTCGAACAGTTCGAGCACGGCGGTAAGATCGCCGCGCTCGATCCAGCCATTGGCCGCCTCCCGCGCCTTGGGCTTCGCGCGATAGGCGATGCCGTAATCGGCAGCCTGCAGCATGGGAATGTCGTTCGCGCCATCCCCCATGGCGAGGCTGCGCGCATTATCGCCCAGCCGGTCCATCTCCTCACGCAGGGTCCGCGCCTTCACGCCCGAATCCACGATAGCGGAGGCAAGCTTTCCCGTCAGCCGCCCGTCCGCGATGCCGAGCCGGTTGCCGACCACCCGTTCAAAGCCGATCATGTCCGCCACCGGGTCGGCGAAACTGTGGAAACCGCCGGTCACCAACACGGTATGGGCACCGCGCGAACGCAGCGTCTGCACCAGCTTGCGCGCGCCGCGCACCGGCTCGATCCGCTCGGCCAGGCATTGCGCGATGGTATCCTCCGCCAATCCCGCCAGCAGCCCGACCCGCTCGGTCAGCGCCGCCTCGAAATCGAGTTCGCCGCGCATGGCCCGCTCGGTAATGGCGGAAATCTCGTCCTTCAGCCCGGCAAAATCGGCGAGTTCGTCGATGCATTCCTGTCCGATCATGGTGGAATCCATGTCGGAGATCAGCAGGTGCGGCACCTCGATCGGGCGGTCCGACATCAACAGATCGCACGGGCCGAATGCCTGATCCAGAATGGCCGCGACCGCCGATGGCTCACCCTCGGGCAGGGAAATCTGGAGAACGTCGCCGCAAAAATCCATCATCTGCGCGCCCGCTATCGTCCAGCCGCGTTCGGCGAGTTTCGCCCCCGCGGTGTCGAGGCCGGTTTCCAGTTTCGCGCTGTCTGCTATCAATCGGGCAATGAGCAAGGCTTCGAACTCCGCAGATGATGGTGGCGCCGGCCATCCGGTTGGCGCGCCGCAGGATGGCAAGCCGCCGCTCGCGCTCATCGCAGGACCGACGGCCAGCGGCAAGAGCGATTGCGCCGTCGCACTCGCGCAGGCCGCCGAGCGTTCGGGCACGCGGGCCGTCATCATCAATGCCGACAGCGCTCAGGTCTATGCCGATCTGCGCGTACTGTCCGCCCGGCCGTCGGTTGCGGAAATGGGCGGGATCGAACACCGGCTGTTCGGCGCGTGGGATGGCGCGGCGCCATGCTCCGCCGCGGATTGGGCCGATGCGGCGCGCCGTGAAATCGCCGAGGCGCATCGGGCCGGCGCCCTGCCCATCCTTGTCGGCGGGACCGGGCTTTATCTGCGCAGCCTGATCGACGGCATTGCGCCCGTTCCGGCCATTGATCCCGCGATCCGCGCGGCCGTGCGCGCCCTCCGCGTGGACGAGGCCCATGCCGCTCTCGTCCATGAGGATGCGGAGGCCGCCGCCCGCCTCGCCCCCGCCGATACGACTCGGGTCGCCCGCGCGCTGGAGGTCGTGCGGTCCACCGGGGTTCCACTGCGGCAATGGCAGGCGGCCAAGGCGGGCGGCATCGGCGACGGGGTTGCGCTTGCGGCGTTCATCCTCCTTCCCGAGCGGGAGGAACTGTTTGAACGATGCGACCGCCGGTTTGCAACGATGATGGAGCATGGCGCCGTCGCCGAGGTCGAGGCTCTATTGTCGCGCAGGCTGGATCCTGCGCTTCCGGTCATGCGGGCCATCGGCGTCCCGGAAATATCCGCATGGCTGCGCGGAACCTGCACGCGCGAGGAAGCGATTGCGGCCGGCGCGCAGGCGACTCGCCGCTATGCCAAGCGGCAATTCACCTGGTTCCGTCACCAACCCCCCGCCGATTGGCAGAGGCTCGCATGGGAATCGAACACGGCGGATGCTAATTTTGCAATAATGTTGCGTAGCTTAGGATTGACATGACATTACATTTCACTTAGCAGCCGCCCATCGAATGCTTTCACACGGGCCCGGACGATATGCGTCCGGGCCTGCTGTTTTAGGCAGACGAATTTGTTCGAGTGATGGAGAATGCACGTGACCAGCCGCACCGGCGCCGAAACATTGATGGACAGCCTCGTCGCGCAGGGTGTCGAAGTGGTATTCGGCTATCCCGGCGGCGCGGTGCTTCCCATCTATGACGCATTGTTCAACGATTCCCGCATCCGCCACGTCCTCGTCCGGCACGAGGCCGGCGCCGCCCATGCGGCGGAGGGTTACGCGCGTTCCACCGGGAAACCCGGCGTCGTGCTCGTCACCTCCGGCCCCGGCGCGACCAATGCGGTGACGGGCATTGCGGACGCGTTCATGGATTCGATCCCCATGGTCGTCCTGTCGGGACAGGTCGCGACCGCGATGATCGGCACAGACGCGTTTCAGGAAGCCGATACCGTCGGCATCACGCGCCATTGCACCAAGCATAACTATCTGGTGAAGGATCCGGCCGATCTCGCCGCCACGGTGGAGGAAGCGTTCCAGATCGCGACCACGGGCCGCCCCGGCCCCGTCGTGATCGACATTCCCAAGGACGTGCAGGTCGCCGAACAGCCCGCCACCCGGTCCGAACCCAAGACGCGCGAAGCCCATCGCCGCTACGTGCCGGCCTCGCTCGGGGCCGACGACGCGATCGCCCGCGCGGTCGAGCTGTTGTCCGGCGCGCGCGCGCCCGTGCTCTACACCGGCGGCGGGGTCATCAATTCGGGGCCGGAGGCATCGCGGCTCCTGCGCGAATTGCAGGAGATGAGCGGCGCGCCCGTCACCTCCACGCTGATGGGCCTGGGCAGTTTCCCGGCGCAGCATCCGGCCTGGCTCGGCATGCTGGGCATGCATGGCACGTATGAAGCGAACATGACGATGAACCGCGCCGATCTCATCCTGTGCGTCGGCGCGCGTTTCGACGACCGCGTGACGGGCAAGATCGACGATTTCGCACCCGATGCGACAAAGATCCACATCGACATCGACCGGTCCTCGATCAACAAGACGGTGGAGGTCGACCTCGCCATCGTGGGCGATTGCGCGCGCGTCCTGCAACAGATCATCGACCAGTGGCGCAATACCGGCAAGACGCCGCAGGATCTGTCCGAGTGGTATGCCCGGATCGAGGGGTGGCGGGCGCGTCATTCGCTGGAATATCCCAAGTCGGACAGCGAAATCATGCCGCAGCACGCGATCGAGCGTCTGTTCGAGCTGACCCGCCACCGCGACCCGATCATCAGCACCGAGGTCGGCCAGCATCAGATGTGGGCCGCGCAGCATTTCCATTTCTTCGAGCCCAACAAATGGCTGACCAGTGGCGGGCTCGGCACGATGGGCTATGGCCTGCCCGCCGCCATCGGGGCGCAAATCGGCAATCCCGATGCGCTGGTCATCGACATTGCGGGCGAAGCGTCGATCCAGATGAACATTCAGGAGATGGGCACGGCGAGCCAGTATCGCCTCCCGGTCAAGGTGTTCGTGCTCAACAACGAATTCATGGGCATGGTCCGGCAGTGGCAGGAGCTGACCTATGAAAGCCGCTATTCCAACAGCTATTCGGAATCGCTGCCCGATTTCGTGAAGCTCGCCGAGGCTTACGGCTGGAAGGGGATCCTGATCGACGACCCGGCCGAACTCGACGCGGGGATCGAGGCCATGATCGCGCATGACGGCCCGGTCATCGTCGATTGCCGCGTCGCGAAGCTTGCCAATTGCCTGCCGATGTTCCGTTCGGGCGCGGCGCACACCGACATGCTGCTCTACGGGGACGAAGCCCCCGCCGCAGTCACCGAAGAAGCGAGGGCCGCGGTATGACCGATCTCGACACCCGTCCGTCCGAACGCCACGTTCTCGCCATCACGGTTGACAATGAAAGCGGCATCCTCGCCAAGATCGCCGGGCTTTTCACCGCGCGCGGCTATAATATCGACAGCCTGACCGTGGCCGATATTTCCGAGGATCACGAGATCAGCCGGATCACCATCGTGACCCATGGCCCGCCCAAGGTCATCGACCAGATCCATGCGCAGCTGGGCCGGCTCATCCCCGTGCACAAGGTCGACGACCTCACCGAGCTTGGCCCGCATGTCGAACGCGAGCTTGCGCTCGTGAAGGTGGCGGGCAAGGGCGACAACCGGGTCGAGGCGCTGCGCCTCGCCGATGTGTTCCGTGCCAAGGTCGTCGATTCCACGACCGAGAGCTTCATCTTCGAGATTACCGGCGCACCGGAAAAGATCGACAGCTTCGTCGCATTGATGCGCGGGCTGGGCCTGGTCGAGGTGGGGCGCACCGGCATCGTCGGCATGATGCGCGGCATCGACTGACCCTTTTTCGACAACACCCGAACGACGGCGCCTGCGGGCGCGACGCGAACCAACAATAGAAGGAACCAGTAGTGAAAGTCTATTACGACGCCGATTGCGACACCAACCTGATCGCGGACAAGAAGATCGCGATCGTCGGCTATGGCAGCCAGGGCCATGCCCATGCTCAGAACCTGCGCGATTCGGGCGTGAAGGATGTCGCCATCGCCCTTCGCGAAGAGTCCGCCACGCGCAAGAAGGCCGAGGATGCCGGCTTCAAGGTGATGAACAATTCCGAGGCCGCCGCGTGGGCGGACATCGTCATGATCCTCGCCCCGGACGAGCATCAGGCCGCGATCTGGAACGACGACCTCGTCGGCCACATGAAGGCGGGTGCGGCGCTGGCCTTCGCCCACGGGCTGAACGTGCATTTCGGCCTGATCGAACCGCCCAAGGACATCGACGTCATCATGATCGCGCCGAAGGGCCCCGGCCACACCGTGCGCAGCGAATACAAGCGCGGCGGCGGCGTTCCTTGCCTCATCGCGGTGCATCAGGACGCGACCGGCAACGCGCATGACGTGGCGCTCGCCTATGCAAGCGGCGTCGGCGGCGGCCGTTCGGGCATTATCGAGACCAATTTCCGCGAGGAATGCGAAACCGACCTGTTCGGCGAGCAGGCCGTGCTGTGCGGCGGGATCACCCATCTCATCCAAGCCGGTTTCGAAACGCTGGTCGAGGCGGGCTATGCCCCCGAAATGGCCTATTTCGAATGCCTCCACGAAACGAAGCTGATCGTCGACCTCCTTTACGAAGGCGGCATCGCCAACATGCGCTATTCGATCAGCAACACCGCCGAATATGGCGACATCACCACCGGCCCGCGCATCATCACGGACGAGACGAAGGCGGAAATGAAGCGCGTTCTCGACGATATTCAGTCGGGCCGTTTCGTGAAGAACTTCGTCCTCGACAACCGCGCCGGGCAGCCTGAGCTCAAAGCCTCGCGCAAGCGGGCCGAGGCACATCCCATTGAAAAGACCGGCGCAAAGCTGCGCGCAATGATGCCGTGGATCGGCGCGAACAAGCTGGTGGACAAGGACAAGAACTGATCCCCCTCCCCCACCGGAACGGTAACGAAACCCCCGTACGGCCCCGCGCCGTGCGGGGGTATTCGTTCGGGTTTCGGGCCGGATGACTTGCGAATGACATTCAACACGGCCATCGTGCCGCAACGCAACACACGAAGGAACCTCACATCATGCGCCTTGCCTATCTCGCCCCGCTTGCCGCGCTCACCGCCGCGATCGCGTTGCCCGCGATCGCCGATCATCACGAAGAGCCGCAGCTCCCCGGCGTCGCGGACGTCAGCCGGGTCACGGCCGGCACCTACGTGACCGATCCCGCGCACACCATCGTCGGCTGGACCGTCAACCATTTCGGCTTCAACGATTACTTCGGCCTGTTCGGCGATGCGGAGGGTACGCTGGCGATCGATCCCGCCAACCCCACCGCCGCCGAGGTCGAAATCAGCATTCCGATCACCAGCCTCGCCGTGGTGAGCGAGGGGCTACGCGACCATCTCCTGCGCCCGGCGAAGGACGGCGGCGACCCCGATTTCTTCGGCCCCAATCCGGGCATGGCGGTGTTCCGTTCCACTTCGGTCACGATGGGCAACACCCCGACCGAGGCGATGATCACCGGCAATCTGACCATGAACGGCCACACCAATCCGGTCGTGATCGCAGCCGAATTCACCGGCGCCGGCGCCAATCCGATGAGCAAGGCGGAAACCATCGGTTTCGAAGGTCGCGCCACGATCCTGCGTTCGCAATTCGGGATCGATTATGCGCTGCCGGTCGTCTCCGATGAGGTGGTGCTCGACATTTCGGCCGCGTTCGAGAAACAGTAACTCCGCTGCCCGCCGGCCCCTGTCTCGGTGAGACAGGGGCCGGCCCCAACGCCATGATTGTTTCGCTGCGCCGCCGATGCCGCGCAACAAATGGCGTGCAGCCGCCACGATCCATCCTGTTTTCGGTCTGGACAATCCGGTGCCGCGTGCCCATAGGGGGGCGGTGATGAACGGCATCCGGACCTTTGCGGCCATCGGCCTGCTCCTGCGACTTACGCGCCCTCGGGCGTGACATTCGCGTTGCCCGCGGGCGGCGTGAATCGCCCGGGGGAACGACACGAACCATCGCCGCAGTCCGGCGCCACCGATCCGGCGCCATCGCAGTAGAGATTTCCCATGCCCATGCTTTCCGACCCTTCGGCCAAATATCGCAGGTTCCAGCCTGTCGCGCTCCATGATCGGACCTGGCCCTCCGCGGTCATCGAACAGCCGCCCCGCTGGCTTTCGACCGATATGCGCGACGGCAATCAGTCGCTGATCGATCCGATGGACAGCGTGAAGAAGAACCGCTTTTTCGACTTGCTGCTGTCCGTCGGATTGAAGGAGATCGAGATCGGCTTTCCCGCCGCCGGCGCGACCGAATTCGACTTCATCCAGGGTCTGGTCCGGAATGGACGCATCCCTGACGACGTGCTGGTTCAGGTGCTGACCCAGTCGCGCGAGGATCTCATTCGCACCAGTTTCGAAAGCCTGGCCGGGGCGCGCGCCGCCATCGTACACCTGTACAATGCCGTGTCGCCTGCGTGGCGGGACATCGTGTTCCGCATGACGAAGGACGAAGTGCGCGAGATCGCCGTCACCGGCGCGAAGATCATGCGCGACGAAGCGGCCAAGCGGCCCGATACCGACTGGCATTTCCAGTATTCGCCCGAGACGTTCTCGACCGCCGAACTCGATTTCAGCATTGCCTGCTGCGAAGCGGTCATGGACGTCCTGCAACCGACGCCGGAGCGGCCGCTCATCCTCAACCTCCCCGCGACGGTGGAGGCTTCGACGCCGAACATCTACGCCGACCAGATCGAGTATTTCTGCCGCAACATACCCCGCCGCGACAGCGTCGTCGTCAGCCTGCACACCCATAACGACCGCGGCACCGGAGTCGCGGCGGCGGAACTCGGCCTGATGGCGGGTGCGGACCGGATCGAAGGCTGCCTGTTTGGCAATGGCGAGCGTACGGGCAATTGCTGTCTCGTGACGATGGCGCTCAACATGTACACGCAGGGCGTCGATCCCGGCCTTGATTTTTCGGACATCGATGCGGTCATCGAGACGGTCGAATATTGCAACCAGATCCCGGTGCATCAACGCCACCCGTATGGCGGGGAGCTCGTCTTCACCGCCTTTTCCGGCAGCCATCAGGACGCGATCAAGAAAGGGTTCGAGGCGCACGAGCAACAGAACGACGAAACCTGGCGCGTGCCGTACCTGCCGATCGACCCCGCCGATCTGGGCCGCAATTACGAGGCAGTGATCCGCGTCAACTCGCAGAGCGGCAAGGGCGGTTTTGCCTGGGTGCTCGAACAGGATCGCGGGCTCAAACTGCCCAAGCGGATGCAGGCACATTTTTCGAAAGCGGTGCAAAGGCTTGCCGACGAAAAGAAACAGGAAGTCACCGCGCAGGATATCTGGGATGCGTTCCGCAGCGAATATCACCTGTCGCGGCCGCGCCATTTCCACCTTGTCGATTACGAGGAATCGCGCGCGGCGGACGGCACGCGTACCTTTGCCGGAACCATCGCCGTCGCGGGCAAGGAGCGCAGCGTTTCGGGCCGGGGCAACGGCCTCATATCCTCGGTCGTGGCGACATTGCGCGAAAGCTTCGATGTCACGCTCGAAGTGCTCGATTACAGCGAGCACGCCCTGTCGAAGGGGTCGGATGCCCGCGCGGCCGCCTATGTCGAGTGCATGACAAAGGACGGGCGAACGATCTGGGGCGTGGGCATTGACGAGGATGTCGCGACCGCAAGCGTGCGCGCGATCCTCAGTGCCGGGAATTCCGCCGTTTCGGCCTAGCCGACCTTTCCGCATACGGGGATGGTCGCGATGCCGCGGTCCGGATCCTCGTATGCGGTAACGCTCCACAGCTGCTCCGCCATGGCGTCGAGCGTGCCGAAATCGATCCCGTGGCCAACCGGATCGCGCCGGTTCAGCGTGAGCGGAGAGTTCCCCTCGCGCGACAGGCGCCGGCGCAAGGCTTTTTGAAGGAGCCGCAACCGGCCCGCCGCCTCGCAATCGGCGAAAGCGGGTCTCGACTGCCCCCTCGCCCAGGAGGATTCGATGGCTCCTACCCGCTCGCCGACCGCATCGCTATACTCGCGGTGCGGACCGCGGTGGAGCGGCAGGTTTTCCTTTGCCGCGATGGTTTCGGTCGCGGGGAGCAGGACGCCGTTGAAATGGAAATCGTCGAAGGATACGCCATGACGGCGCATCGCCGTCCAGAACGGCGCGAGCGAAGAAATAGCCGACAATTGCCGCGGTAACAGATGGTGTTTCTGCCACCCGGGTTTGAACCCCGGGTCGGATGGACGATTGACGCGTCCAAATGAAATCCCCTTCCGGCAATCTGGAGCTGGCTGCGACCACTGCTCATATCCCAAGATAGTCTCCTGCTTCTGCGATACGCAAAGGCTTATCTTAACCGGATATTATCGCAATAAGTAAACAATGTTATAATCTCGCTTCGGCTGAACGCGAAATTTTCCCATGCCATCGATTTCGACCCCCGATTCATCCTCCGAGAGTCCCTCGCGGATGATGTGATCGATGAAACGCGTCGCCACCTTTGCCTGTTGCGCATGGCTCATGCCCGGTGCGGGCGCCACGGCAACCTCCCACCCGGTGAGCGCGCGCACCCCCACGCTTTGCATGACGCCGTTTTCATCGAGGTGGAGCGCCGTCAGGCCGAGCGCCGGAAACGCCCCCCCGTCGAGCCAGCTTTGCGCGACACTGCGGAAATAGCCGACGCCCATCGCCGTGCGCGCCCTCGCCCACCCCACGGCGAGGCATCCCGCGGTCTCGGAAATACGCAAGGCCGCTGCGACCTGGTCGCGCAATCCGTTCAATCCCTCATTCTCCGATCGCAGCAGGAAGCAGACCGCATTCGCCAAGGTCGCGCCCTCGACCCCGAAGAGGTAGCGCGGATGCACGCATTCGCTCTGCCCGATGGACACGGGCGACAACAGGCCCGCCACCGCCGGGGGCAGCGAAGAGATGTCGGTCCTGTCTCGGTCGAAGAAGATCATGAGTCCGTTTTCGTTGATCGTTTCAATCTCCGGTGACGAGCGCGCCTTCCGATCAGACATGGTTATAACCTTTGTTGCGAATTATCGTCGCTAACGACATACCCGCCCTCAGGTCGAGATTAGTTTACATACATGTCCATAATGGTTCAGATTTTGCGCAATCGCCCCTCTTCGCAGATCAGAAAATGCCCATCCGCAACCCCTCGCCCATGGCGGCGCCGAGCTCTTCGCATCGCGCGACCTGTTCCGGGGCGATCGTCTTGGGCGCGAGGATGGACGCCGCATCCTGCGCATCGCAATTCACGATAAGCGGGTCGGCCACACGCTTCAGCCGCCAGCCCGCCGCGATCCGGTCGATCTGCCGCGTGGCGCCCTCCCCGTCGGATCCCGCCGAAATCGCGGTCGCATAGGCACGCCCCTCGATCCGGCCGAGCACGGGGTAATAGCACCTGTCGAAGAACTCCTTCATCATGCCCGACATGGTGGCGAGGTTTTCCGGGCACGCAAAAAGATAGGCCTTCGCTTTCAGCACGTCGTCCGGTTGCGCATCGCGCGCTCGCACGACCCGCGCATCGCCGTCCGCGCCCTTCGACGCGGCGTCGGCCATCGCCTCGGCCGCGCCGGTGCGGCTGTGCCAGACGATCAGCAATGGCGCTTCCGGGTTCATGGTCATCTGCGCATCACCTTGGATCATCGAAAGGGCGCCCGCGCGACGCCGGCGGAAGGACAATAATTTATCCCGTCCGGCCATAGCACGATTTCGCTCGCACCGGCATTGCTGTAATCCCATGGCATGGCAATACTTACCAATGGTTACGTGTGCGGCGTCGAACACTCTCTTTCCGGCCGGGCATGGCGGTGGCGCGGGGGCAATGTCGATTGCGCCGCCGCGGACGAGGCAGGCTCTGCGGAGCTGGTGACACAGCTGCTGTTATCGCGCGGTGTCTCGGTGGAAGATATGGACCGCCACCGCTCGCCGACGATGCGCGGGTTCCTTCCCGACCCGTCGATCTTCGCCGACATGGAAAACGCGGCGGACCGGCTGGCGCAGGCGGTGCTCGCACGCGAGGCGATGACGATCTACGGCGATTACGATGTCGATGGCGCGACCAGCGCGGCGCTGATGATCCGGGTGCTGCGGATGCTCGGCGCCGATCCGGGGCATTACATCCCCGATCGCCTGCTCGAAGGATACGGCCCGTCGGGCGAGGCGCTGGTCCGGCTCGGCGAGCAGGGCAGCAGCCTTGTCGTCACTGTCGATTGCGGCGCAATGGCGTATGAGGCGCTCGACATGGCGCACGATGCGGGCGTCGATGTCATCGTCGTCGATCACCACAAATGCAGCAGCGTCCTGCCCCGCGCAGCCGCGCTGGTGAACCCGAACCGGCTCGACGAATGCGACGAGGCGGCGGCGCACGGGCACCTCGCCGCGGTCGGGGTCGCGTTCCTCCTCTCGGTCGCGCTGGTGCGCAAATTGCGTGCGCGCGGCTATTTCGCCGACCGCGCGGAACCCGATCTCATGGCGCTGCTCGACCTCGTGGCGCTGGGCACGGTGGCCGATGTGGCGGCGCTGCACGGATTGAACCGGGCCTTCGTGGCGCAGGGGCTGAAGATCATGGCACGGCGGCAGAATGTCGGGCTGTCCGCGCTCATCGACGCGAGCCGGTTGAAACGTGCGCCGGTGTGCAGCGATCTCGGCTTCGCGCTCGGCCCGCGGATCAATGCTGCGGGCCGCATCGGCGAATCCACGCTGGGCGTGCGCCTGCTGACCACCGAAGATCCGGAAGAGGCTGCCGAGATCGCCGACCGGCTCGACGCGCTGAACGAAGAACGGCGCGGGGTCGAGGCCGAGGTGCAGGAGGCCGCGGAGCAGCAGCTCGCCGCGCAGCATAATCGCGCCGTGGTCGTGATCGCGGGGCATGGCTGGCATCCCGGCGTGATCGGGATTGTCGCGGGCCGCATCAAGGAAAAGGCGGGCCGGCCCGCGCTCATCATCGCGATGCAGGACGACGACGAGGGCGCGCTGATCGGCAAGGGTTCGGGCCGGTCGATTCCGGGCGTCGATATCGGCGCCGCGGTCATCGCCGCGCGCGATGCAGGGCTTGTCATGCAGGGCGGCGGCCATGCGATGGCGGCGGGGCTGACCATCGCGGCGGAGAAGCTGGACGCGTTCCGTGATTTCCTCGACGAGCGGCTGTCCCGCGAGGTGGAGCGCGCGCGCACCTCGCTAACGACGACGATCGACCTCTCGCTCGCACCGGGCGGATTGCAGCCCGCGCTTGTCGATACGCTCGAAAGCGCGGGCCCTTACGGCGTCGGCTGGCCCTCTCCCCGGGTCGCGGTCGGGCCGGTGAGGCTGGTGAAGGCCGATGTCGTGGGCAACGGCCACGTGCGCATCATCGCGGCCGGACAGGACGGCGCCCGCTTCAAGGGCATCGCCTTTCGCGCCGAGGAAACCGAACTTGGGCAGGCCCTGCTTCACGGCTCTGCCGGGCGCAGGGTCTGGCTCGCCGGGCGGGCGAAAATCGACGATTGGGGCCGCGTTCCCGCGGTCGAATTGCATGTCGAGGATGCGGCCTGGGCGGGTTAGAAAAGAAAATTGCGTTTCCTCGCAATTCACCCTTGACCGCCCGGCTCATCCTTCGTAATTGCGCGGCCTGCACCGGACGTGGCCCCTTCGTCTAGCGGTTAGGACGCGGCCCTTTCACGGCTGAAACACGGGTTCGATTCCCGTAGGGGTCACCACCGGTGCACAGATATTCCCGACCCCTCGCGGCCCTGCCGCCGGTCGGCAAGGCCCCTTCGTCTAGCGGTTAGGACGCGGCCCTCTCACGGCTGAAACACGGGTTCGATTCCCGTAGGGGTCACCACTGCGGTGCGTCGCTTCGAACGATCGCCCGGTCTTCTCCGACACCTTGCATCGCGGGATATGCGGCTGTAGCGAGAAACGTGTGCTCAAATCGCTTTTTAAGCTGAACCCGGATATTGATCGGATCGCGCTGGCCCGCCGCTTTGCGCAGGACAGCCGTGTACAAATTCGCAACGTATTGACCGACGAAAGCGCGCGCGAAATTCGCCACGTGCTCCAATCGGCGACCCCCTGGGGTCTCGCCTGGCAGGCAGGGAGCGATGGACCGAAGCTGATGCGTGCGGACCAATTGCGCGATCCAGAGCATCGCGGCCGTCTGCAGACCATGATGGAAAGCACGCACAAGGCCGCTGCGAGCCGGGGAGAAGATTACGCTTTCCGCTTTTGCAGCTATCCCATGCTCGATGCCTATCGCGAAAAATGGGCCGAGGGAAGTGCGCAGGACATCCTGCTCGAACATCTCAATACGCAGGAATATCTTGGACTTCTCCGCGATGTAACCGGCATCGACGCGTTGAAGAAGGCCGACGCGCAGGCCACGTTTTACGGACCAAACCATTTCCTCGCCACACACGACGACAGCCACGTGGCCGAAGGGTGGCGCGTTGCCTATGTCCTCAATTTCGCGGATGCCGACTGGCGCCCGGAATGGGGGGGGTATCTGAACTTTCACGACGAGGATGGAGACATCGTCGCGGGATGGAAGCCGCGCTTCAACGCGCTTAATCTCTTCCTCGTGCCACAACGTCACGCGGTGGCTTATGTCCCCCCCTTCGCGCCCGCCGGGCGTTTCGCGATCACGGGATGGGCACGCGACCGGTGAAGGCCGCGGATCTGGCGAGCCTGCGGGAACAGGCGCTCGCGGCGGAACGTGCCGGGGACGGCGATACCGCGATGCAGATGATGGTCCGCGCGGTGGAATTGGCGGGCGATCACGCCGCGCTCTTGAATAGTGCGGGCGGGTTGGCGCTCCGGCTCGACCGGCGCGAAAATGCGCTGGCATGGTATCGCAAGGCTTTTCGACTGGCGCCGGATTCCATCGAATATGCCACCAATTTCGCCATCGCGCTTCATCGCTTCGGCCATCATGACGAAGCGCTGGCATCGCTTTCCGGTTTCGAGTTCAGTGCGCAACGCGATGCGCGCTATTTTGCGACGCGGGGTCATGTCGAACGCGCGCTTTCCCTCCTCGACGATGCGGCGGAAAGCTACGACGGGGCACTGTCATTACAGCCGGATCATGCGCGAGCGATGCACGGACGGGCGCGGATCGCCCTCGAACGGGCGGATGACGATGTGGTCGCGCGATACGAAGCGGCGCTGCGCTTGAACGCAAACGACCCGGAACTCTTGCTCGGATATGCGCAGGCTCTCGAAATTACCGGCCGGAATGACGATGCGCTCGCCCTCTCGGAGCGTTTGAACGCAGCCGCTCCGCGCTGGACCGATGCGCTTTCCCAAACGGCGCAATTGCGTCTTGCGCGCGGCGATGACGATTTTACCGCGCCTTACCATGAGGCGGCACTTCGCGCGCCGGACGATGCTGCGATACGACTGGAGTGGGCGCGGCAATTGGCAGGGCTGGACCGCTTTGCCGAGGCAGCGGATGTCGCGGCCAACGCACGACGTGATTTTCCCGGCGACCCGCGCTTTGCCTTGCTGGAGGCGGTTCACGCTGGCGAGGCGGGCGACGACGCGCGCGGGGGTGCAATTTTTGCCGAGTTGCCAGAGCGAAATGCCACGCGCGACCTTCACGAAGCGCGTCACTGGATACGACTGGGCGATCCTGAACAGGCGGAAGCCCTCCTGATGCGCGTTCTGGACGAACGCCCTTTCGATATAGGCGCATGGGCGCTTCGTTCGATTTGCTGGCGTCTGTCAGGGGATAGCCAGCTGGAATGGCTGCATGGTCAGGATACGCTGGTGCAGCGACTTCCCCTCCCCCTCGAACCGCAATCGCTACGAACGGTATGCGCGGTTCTCCATGCGCTTCACGAACGGTCCTCCCTGCCTCTCGGCCAATCGGTGCGGGGCGGTAGCCAGACGCGCGGGCGGCTTTTCGCCCGCTCGACGCCTGAGATCATAAGGCTTCACCGCTCCGTCATGGAGGCGCTGGATTGCTATCGCGCGGCGCTGCCCGATCGCGATGACCGGCACCCCCTGCTTCGATTGCGTGACACACCCTGGCGAACCGATGGATCCTGGTCGGTCCGTCTGAATGCCTCTGGCTTTCATGCCGCGCATATTCATCCGAAGGGATGCGTGTCCTCCGCAATCCATCTGGAGCTTCCCGACACGGACGGGATGGATCGCGCCGGATGGCTCGAACTTGGAAGACCGCCGCGCGACCTGCGGCTGAACCTGCCGCCGGAGCGCATGGTCGAACCACGGCGCGCGCATCTCGTTCTCTTCCCCAGCACGCTTTATCACGGCACGCGACCTTTTGAAGGCGGCCAGCGTATGACCGTGGCCTTCGACGTCGTACCCCGCTGAACAAAAATCGGATGCGCTTTTCGGGCGTTTCAAACCTGGAATGAAAAAGGGCGGCGGCACCTGAGTGCCACCGCCCTATCCATTCGATCGGATCCGATCCGGTGGGATCAGAATTCCGCCTTGAACGAGACGAAGAAGTCCCGGCCCAGAACGTCATAGACGGTCGGGTAGGTATTCGCCTGCTGCTGCGAATCGCCGGTCAGACGGGGCTGCTGGTCGAGAAGGTTGTTCACGCCGAAGGTGATGACCTTGTTTTCCAGAACCTCGAACGAGGTGGCGAGATCGAGGTAGAAGGTTTCTTTCAGACGCGGAATCGCGAGCGATGCCGCATCCACGCCGTCACGCAGCTGATCGTCCTCGGCTTCGCCGACATAGCGGCCACGCAGGCTGATCGTTGCGGGGCCATCCGAAAGCGTCACGCGGCTCGAGAACTTGTACTCGGGCTGAAGCGTGCCGCAGGTCGAGCCGTAGTAGCCCGCGCACTGCTCGGTCTGATCGGGGAGATCCGACACCGGGGTGAAGGTGTTCTCGTCCGTCCAGGTGCCGAGGAAGTAGAACGACAGGTCGCTCTCACCCGCGCCGAACATGCTGAAGCCGACAGGCGTCGCGTAGCTGACTTCGAGGTCGACGCCCGAGGTGGTCAGTTCCGAGATGTTGGCATTCAGGATCTCGACGAAGTTGATGCTGCCATCGTCGAAACGGTTGATGGCCTGGCAATACTCGCTCGAGACGTCCTGCACCGTGTTGTAGCACAGCGACAGGGCGTTGTTCAGACCGCCACCCAGGGTCGAGATGAGGTTCTCGACCTTGATGTCGAAATAGTCGACGGTGATGGCGAGACGCGGGATGAAGGAGGGCTGCAGCACGACACCGGCGGTGAACGTATCGGCCGTTTCTTCTTCGAGGTTCGGGTTGCCGCCGAACTGGCCTTCGATCTGCGAGTTCAGCTGAACCGCATCGGTAAAGACCGCATCGGCAGGCACGCCCGTCGCGATGCAGAGATCGCGCACGGCGTCGCTCTGGTTCGTGCTACGGCTCGAGCACGGGTCGGTAGCGGGCGGGAAGCCCTGCGACGCACCGCCGAACAATTCGTCGACGTTGGGCGCACGGACGGCACGCTGATACTGACCACGCAGGGTGATGTCGCGGATCGGAGCAAGCGTCACGCCGCCGGCATAGGTCCACACGCCGCCCACTGCACCGAGCGAGTAGTCGGAATAACGCACAGCGCCGGTCAGCTCGAGACGGTCGATGAAGCCACCGTTGATCAGCGGCACGTAAAGTTCGCCAAAGAGCTCCTTCACGTCATAGCTGCCCTCGGTCGGCAGACCGGCGTTGAAGCCCGTTACGTCGCCCGATGCAAGGAAGGTGTCGGGAATGTATTCCGACGAAACCTTGCGATATTCGGCACCGAAGGCCACGCCCAGTGCGCCGCCCTGAAGCTCGAAAAGCTCGCCATTGATGGTCGCGTTGGCAACCTGCAGCGACGAGATTTCGGTGTTCTGCGCACCGATGCGGATGAAGTCTGCCGCTTCGTCCGAAATCGTGTTCAGGCCGAAGATGTTGAGCGGCACACAGCCGTTCGCCGGATTGGTGCAGACGAGATTGCCATCATCGTCGAACTCGGTCCGCAGAGCCTGGGTAAAGCGGCTGATCGACGCATTGCCCGACTGGATCTGCGAATTGCGGGTCCGCGAATACATGTAATAGGCGTCATAGCCCCATGCCGGCGAGAATTCGCCGCGCAGACCGCCCAGAACGCGGAACGCATTACGGTCGTCGTTCGAGTTACGCGAGCCGAGTTCCAGAAGGCGGCGACGCACCTGCGAGCTGACGAAACCGTCACCATCGGTGTCGAGCGCGGCAAGCTGGTTCTGAACCGACTGGTCGAAGAACGGGCTGTCGACGTCGAGGTCGACGGTCAGGAACGCCGGCGTCGGGGCCAGTTCCTGCGGCACGTTCGAATTGACATAGGACAGTTCGGTGTACGCGGTCATGCCATCGGCGATGTCATAATGACCGTAGCCGCCGAGCATGTAACGTTCCTGCGGAAGCTGCAGGTAGTTGAACGGTGCGTAGTTGAACGGCGAATAATCGACGAGCGTGCCGCCGCTGTTCGCGAACTGTGCGCCCAGCGCGTCGACATAGGTCGTGGGAACGCCCGACGAACCGCCGGCAACCGGACCGATGACGCCGCCCTGGCCGACGCAGGTCTGACCTGCGGACGAGCTGAACGGAACGGTCTGGTCGCTGATGCCGGTGTCGCCGTCGATGGACCCGGGAACGATACAGCCGTCGACGGCTGCAAAGCGCGAGAACGCACGCTGATCCTGGAAGATTTCCTTGCGGCGGTTGTACGAACCCCAAACGGTGACGTTACCGCGACCGTCGGCAAGGTCGGAACCGAGCGCGATGTCGATGTTGTAGCGGTGACCGTCGCCACGCTCGGTGATCGAGCTCTGCCCGCCGAGCAGGATGCCGTCGAGATCGTCACGCAGCTTGAAGTTGACGACGCCAGCCAGCGCGTCCGAACCGTAAACGGCCGAGGCGCCGCCGGTCACGACATCGACGTTCTGAATCAGGAACTGCGGGATGGTGTTCAAGTCGACGATTTGCGAGGTATCGTAGAACATCCAGCGGCGACCGTTGACCAGCACCATCGTGCGGGTTTCGCCCAGACCACGAAGGTTCAGCGTGGCGGCACCATTGCCCGGGTTGTTCGAGTTGCCGTTGAGGCCGGGAACGACCTGCGGCAGCGCGTTGATGACGGATTCGACGTTGACCGAGCCGGACAGTTCGAACTCTTCCTCGTTGACGACGGCGACGGGGGCCGCAGTCTCGAGATTGCGTCGCGCGATGCGCGAACCAGTCACGACGATCGGCTGACCGACCTGCTCGTCATAGGAATTGGACGGCGAGCCGACGCCGGGCTCGTCCATGTCGGCCTGCGCGAACGCCGGGCTTGCCACGGCCAGCAGCGAGGTCGCGCCGACCAGAGCGGCAGCGCGCAGGCTGCTGCTCGCCTTCAGCATGGAATTGGTTTTGAATTTCACGATGGAAAATCCCCTAAGTGGTCCTCAGCCGCCGATGATCGGCAAGCTCATGAAGAATCTCCTGCCCAGCGGGTCGACACGTGACGCCCTACTTTCCCGGCCAAGATTGACGGACCTATCGGGGCCTAAGCATGCCGAAACAAGATGCGAGCAACGCAGGTGCAACATTTTAAAAGTATCTGTTGCAATCAAAACACAGTCGCGATTCGGTCGAATCGCATTTGATGCGCTCCGTGCCATGTGGAATGTGCATGATCGGGAATTGGCGATGGCATCGCTCTCGCTCTCTCCCTAAAGCGGGCATGGCACCACGCTTGAATGCCGCCGGATTTCGTCGGCACGCGTTTTATCGCCCGTGCGTCCGGGCTGACCAAAGTCGAGAGGCCAAGGCACTTTTCAATGCAACACCGCCCCCTGCCTTTGCCGGGCCTGATTCTAGCCTTTGTCGGCGGGATCGCGATCATGGTCCTTGCCGGTGATTTCTGGCTCGGCCTTGCCGTGCTCACCATATGGGCGGCCTCGCTGTTCCTCACCCCGCGGGAAAGCGATGCGCAGGCGCCGCCCCCGCCCAACGCCCTGTTCCAGACCGACCGGCTGCGCGATTTCCTCGAACCGCTGGGCCTGCCCTATCTCGTGATCGAGGGCGGGCGCATCATCCTTGCCAATGCCGCCGCGCGCGAAGTGCTGGGCGCCCATATCGTGCAGCAGGACGCCCGCGTCGCGCTTCGCCATCCCGAGGCGGTCCGCCTGCTCGACCGCGAGGGCGGCGGACAGGCGATCGTGCGCGGCCTCACCGGTTCGCGCAGCATTTGGCACGTGTCGCTGCTCCCCATCGACGCGACCTCCACGATGGTCGAGCTGGTCAACCGCACGGCGGAGGCGGATATCAGCCGCGCCCACACCGATTTCGTCGCCAATGCCAGCCACGAGCTGCGCACCCCCCTCGCCTCCATCATCGGCTATGCCGAAACCCTGATCGAGGCGGAGGGCGGCGCGCGCATCGGGCCGGAGACCAGCCTTCGTTTTCACCGCACCATCCTGCGCGAAAGCAAGAGATTGCAGGCGCTGGTCGAGGATCTGATGTCGCTTTCGCGGATCGAGGCGGAAAAGCACGAATTGCCGCCTGCCATCTTCGACCTCGGCGACATGGCGCGCACGGTGGCGTCGGGCATTGCCGCCCTCCATGGCGAGCATCGCATCCGGCTCGAGGATACGGACGCTCCGCTGCCCGTGCGCGGCGACCGGCAACAGGTCGACCAGCTCTTGCGCAACCTCGTCGACAACGGGCTGAAATACGGGGCGGAGGACGCGCCGGTGACCATTTTGCTATCCCGCCTCGACAGCGATCAGGCCGAGATGGTGGTGACTGACCGCGGTCCGGGCATCGCGGCGGAACACCTGCCGCATCTCACCCGGCGCTTCTACCGAACCGATCCTGGCCGCAGCCGGGCCGTGGGCGGCACGGGGCTCGGCCTTGCGATCGTGAAGCATATCGTCGAACGCCATCGCGGCCGGCTCGACATTCGCAGCCGTCTGGGCGAAGGGACCGCGATTACCGTCCGCCTTCCGTTACAGGGCGATGCCGGCGATGATGCCCCCGATCGCCACCCTGCGTAGACCTTCGCGCCACGCTCCTTGCGCGCCCGCGGTTGAGTCACTGTCATAAAGCTGTCATGGGGACCGCGCATGGCGCGTCACGGCTGTAACAAAACGCGCGAAAATGTCCGGTGTTCCGGCCTTTGAAAATTGCATGCAAGGAATCGAATCGATGACGAATATCCTGTTCAAGAGCCTGCCCGTCCTGCTGGGCACGGTCGCGCTTGCCGCATGCGGCGGGGCGCAGTCTTCCTCGCGGGAGCAGATCAAGGCTGTTGGATCGTCCACCGTGTATCCGTTTGCAAAGGCGGCAGCCGAGGAATTCGCCCGCAGCTATCCGCAATATCCCTCGCCGATCATCGAATCGACCGGCACGGGCGGCGGCATCAACCTGTTCTGCGCCGGCGTCGGCGTCGCGCACCCGGACATCGCGAATGCGTCGCGCCGGATGAAGGCGTCCGAATTCGAAACCTGCCAGAACAATGGCGTGACCGATATCGTCGAACTCGAAGTCGGCATGGACGGGATCGCCATCGCATCGGCGGCCGACGGGCTGAAGCTCGACCTCACCCCGCGCGAATTCTACCAGGCGGTCGCGGCCCGCCCGTTCGGCGAGGAAAATACCGCGCAGAACTGGAACGACATCAATCCCGCCTCCCCGAATCAGCCGATCCTGGTCTACGGCCCGCCGCCGTCTTCCGGCACGCGCGATGCGCTCGCCGAGCTGATCATGACCGCCGGGTGCAAGACCGACGACGCGACCGCCGCGCTCAAGGACAGCAACGAGGAAGAATACGAAGCCGTCTGCACCGAGGTCCGCAAGGACGGCAAGTTCGTCGAGCAGGGCGAGAACGACAATCTCATCGTGCAGAAGCTCGTCGCCAATCCGCAGGCCGTCGGCGTCTTCGGCTACAGCTTCCTCGAGGAAAACGCACAGCGCCTGCACGGACAGCCGCTCGGCGGGGTGGAGCCGACTTACGAAAACATCGCCAGCAACGCCTATCCCGGCGCGCGCCCGCTCTATCTCTATGTCAAGAAACAGCACATGGACGCGGTTCCGGGGCTCAAGGAATATATCCAGACTTGGATCGAGAACTGGGGCCGTGACGGCATGCTGACCGGTCGGGGCATGATCGCATCGTCGGATGCGGTGCAGGCGCGGACCGCCGACACGGCAAAGAACCTCACGCCGCTCGATGCCTCGGTTCTGAAATAATACGGATATAGACCCGCCGTCATGTCTCCAGCCATCTTCGTCCTTCTCGCTCTCGGCCTGGGTCTGGTCGGGTGGCTGGCGGCGCGTTCGCGCGCCTGGGCCATGGCCGCGTCCACGCCTGGGCGGCTGCATTCGCTGCCGTCGTACCATGCGTGGTACGTGGGCCTGTGGGTCTTCGTCCCCGCCGTCCTGTTCGCGACCGTATGGGCCATCATCAGCCCGCAGCTCGTGATGCAGGCCGTCACCTCGCATCCGGCGGCGGGCGCGCTGCCCGAATTCGGCATGACCCGCGACAGCATCATCGCGGAGGCCATGGCCGTCGCGCGCGGCAATGCGCAGGGCGTGTTCAACCCGCTCGCGCAGCCGCTGGTCGAGCCGGCCCGTGACGCGCTGACCCGCTATGGCATCATCGGGATCGTGGTGACGCTGCTCATCGGCTTTGCCGCGGGGGTATGGTCGTTCCTGCGGGTGAAGCCCGACTTTACCGCCCGCACGCGGGTGGAGCGCACGGTGATGCTGGCGCTGCTGCTGGCCTCGCTGGTCGCGATCTTGACGACGCTGGGCATTCTCGTCTCGCTATTGTTCGAAACCGTGCGGTTTTTCGGCATGGTGTCGCCGATCGATTTTCTGTTCGGCACGCAATGGTCGCCCAATCCGATGGGCGATCCCGCCTATACCTCCGGCGAGGATTACGGCGCACTCCCGCTGTTCTGGGGCACGATCTACATCGGTGCGATCATCGCCATGCTGGTCGCGATCCCGCTCGGCCTGTTCAGCGCGATCTACCTCACCCAATATGCGAACGACCGCCTGCGCCGCGTGATGAAGCCGATGCTGGAAATCCTCGCCGGCGTGCCGACGGTCGTCTACGGCTATTTCGCGGCGCTGACCGTGGCGCCGGTCATCCGCGACTGGGCCCGCGCGATCGGCATTTCCAATGCCAGCAGCGAGAGCGCGATTGCCGCCGGCCTCGTCATGGGCGTGATGATCATCCCGTTCGTATCCTCGATGGCAGACGATTCCATCGCCGCCGTGCCCTCCTCGATGCGCGACGGCAGCCTGGCGATGGGCGCAACGAAATCGGAAACAATCCGCAAGGTGCTGATCCCCGCGGCGCTTCCGGGCATCGTGGCGGGCGTGATGCTCGCCGTGAGCCGGGCGATCGGCGAAACGATGATCGTCGTGATGGCCGCCGGCGCCGCCGCGAACCTGACCGGCAATCCGTTCGAAAGCATGACCACCGTGACGTATCAGATCGTCGCCATGCTGACCGGCGAGGGAAGTTTCGACCACCCCGCGACGCTGTCGGCCTTTGCATTGGGCATGGTGCTGTTCACCGTGACCCTGATCCTCAATTTCATCGCGCTGCGCGTGGTGAAACGTTACCGCGAAGCGTATGAGTGAGCCTGCCATGAGCGAGACCACCACCAGCGTCGATGCACAGCGCGAGGCGCGCAACGCCCGCATCGCGGCCCGGCTGAAGAAACGCTATGCCGCGGAAAAGCGGTTCAAATACCTGGCCATGGGTTCGGTGATCTTTTCCGCGCTCGTGCTGGCGTTCCTGCTTTTCGTGATGACGTCGAACGGGATCGCCGGGTTTTCGCGCGCGGAAATGCGCGTGCCGGTCGATTTTTCCGGCGCGGGGCTGACCATCGACGAAACGCGGCTTTCGCAGCCGGGCGCGCAATCCGCGCTGGAATCGGCGGGCCTTGCCGACATCCTGCAGTTTTCCGCGACCGAAGCCTATGGACCGGAAGCGGCGGACGAACTCGATGCCGCGGCATGGCGCAACCTCGCCGATCAGCTGATCGCAGACCCCGCAATGCTCCGCGGGGAGCAGACCGTGTCCGTGCCCGTGAGCGAGGATCTCGCCTCCGGCCTGCGCGGCGAAGGCGCACCGCAGATGCGCGCGCTCGCCGACCGGCTCGAGGCCGAGGGCGCACTCTATCGCGCGGTCGACTGGGGCTTCCTGTCCCGAGCCGATGCCACCAATTCGCAGCAGGCGGGCATCTGGGGCGCGCTCAAGGGGTCGCTGCTCACCATGGTGGTGACGCTGGCACTCGCCTTTCCCATCGGCGTGCTGTCGGCGCTTTACCTCGAGGAATACGCCCCGCGGAACAAGTGGACCGACATTATCGAGGTATCGATCAACAACCTCGCCGCGGTGCCGTCGATCATCTTCGGCCTGCTCGGCCTCGCCGTGTTCCTGGCGATCTTTCCCAATTATCGTTCGGCGCCCCTCATTGGCGGCATGACGCTGGCGTTGATGACGATGCCGGTCATCGTGATTTCGGGCCGCAACGCGATCAAGGCCGTGCCCCCGTCGATTCGCGACGGCGCACTCGCCATCGGCGCGTCAAAGGTGCAGGTGGTGTTCCACCATGTGCTCCCCCTCGCCCTGCCCGGCATTCTGACCGGCACGATCATCGGCATGGCCCGCGCACTGGGCGAAACGGCGCCGCTGCTCATGATCGGGATGCGCGCGTTCGTCGCAACGCCGCCGGATGGCTTTACTTCACCGTCCAGCGTATTGCCGGTGCAGATTTTCCTGTGGTCCGACGAAATCAATCGCGGTTTCGTCGAACGGACCTCGGCGGCGATCATCGTGCTGCTCGTTTTCCTGCTATTGATGAACGGGCTGGCCATCTATCTGCGCAATCGCTTCGAAAGGCGCTGGTGAGTGTTGAAAATGACGGATCAGAAACTCGACGAAACGCATGGCGAGGACGCGGACAATCCCTTCGCCGACGCCGGCCCTGCGAAAATGTCGGCGCGCGACGTGTCGGTCTATTATGGCGAGAAGAAAGCGATCGATAACGTGTCGATCGACATTCACACCCGCTATGTCACGGCGTTCATCGGGCCGTCGGGCTGCGGCAAGTCGACCTTCTTGCGCAGCCTCAACCGCATGAACGACACCATCGCGGCCGCGCGCGTGGACGGGGAAATCCTCCTAGACGGGGAGGATATCTACCGGTCGAAAATGGATGTCGTGCAATTGCGCGCCCGCGTCGGCATGGTGTTTCAAAAGCCCAATCCGTTCCCGAAATCCATCTATGAAAACATCGCCTATGGCCCGCGCATTCACGGCCTGGCGTCCGGCAAATCGGAGATGGACGAGATCGTCGAACGCTCGCTCCAACGTGCGGGCCTCTGGGACGAGGTGAAGGACAGGCTGACCGATTCGGGCACCGCGCTTTCGGGCGGGCAGCAGCAGCGGCTTTGCATTGCCCGCGCCATCGCGGTTGATCCCGAGGTGATTCTCATGGATGAGCCGTGTTCCGCGCTCGACCCCATCGCCACGGCCCGGATCGAGGAGCTGATCGACGATCTTCGCGGCAATTATGCCATCGTCATCGTCACCCACTCGATGCAGCAGGCCGCACGCGTATCCCAGCGCACAGCCTTTTTTCACCTTGGCAATCTAGTCGAATACGACAAGACAAGCGCGATATTCACCAATCCCCGTGAAGAGCGGACGAAGGATTACATTACCGGACGGTACGGTTGACGATGGAACACACGGTCAAGGCTTTCGAAGAGGACATCACCCGGCTGCGCGGCCTGATCGCGGAGATGGGCGGCCTGTCCGAGCTGTCGGTACAGGAAGCATTGGATGCAATGGTCAACGGCGACGAGGATCTCGCCGAAAAGGTTGTGAAGCGCGACAAGGAGATCGACGCGCTCGAAACCGAGGTGGACCGGCTCGCCGTGCGCATCATCGCCCTGCGCGCGCCCATGGCCGACGATTTGCGCGAGGTGATTGCCGCGCTTAAGATCGCGGGCGTTGTCGAACGCATCGGCGATTATGCGAAAAATATCGCAAAACGCGTCGGCAAGATCGAGGGGCGCCGCCATTTCGAACCGCTCACCCTCCTGCCCGCGATGGGCGAGGTCGCGACCGAAATGGTGCATGACGTGCTCACCGCCTATGCCGCGCGCGACCCCATTCTGGCCCGCGAGGTCATCGCCATGGATGAAAAGGTCGATGCGTTCTACGATAGCATCTTCCGCAATCTCGTCACGCACATGGTCGAAAACCCCGCCACGATCAGCAGCGCGGCCCAATTGCTTTTCGTTGCGCGCAATATCGAGCGGGTCGGCGACCATGCGACCAATGTCGCCGAAATGGTGCACTTTGCCGCGACAGGCGATTACCCGCCCGACGAGGATCGCCGTTAAATCGCGGTCGCAATTGTCATAAGGCGGTAACGTTGCGCGTGTGAGACTGTGGCCGGTTTCGCGAATATAGGAGTTTCAGACGTGCCCTCCCCCCGCCTTCTCCTCGTCGAGGACGATCTGTCGCTCGCCGAGTTGCTGCAATATCGGTTCGAGGCCGAAGGCTACAGGGTCATCTCCACCCCCGATGGCGACGAGGCGCTGCTCCTGGCCGAGGAGCAGGCCCCCGATCTCGTCATTCTCGACTGGATGGTGGAGGGGACGAGCGGGATTGAGATCTGCCGCCGCCTGCGCCGAGGCAAGGGCACGGCGCATGTGCCGATCGTCATGCTGACCGCGCGCGATGCGGAGGAGGACCGGATTCGCGGTCTCGAAACCGGCGCGGACGATTATCTGACCAAGCCGTTTTCCCCGCGTGAGCTCATTGCGCGCGTTGGCGCGGTGCTGCGCCGGGTGCGGCCCGCCCTGGCCGGCGAGATGCTGGAGGTTGGCGACATCCGGCTCGACGCGACGAGCCATCGGGCTACGCGGCGGGGACAGTCGCTGCAACTGGGACCGACGGAATTTCGCCTGCTGAAATTCTTCATGGAGCATCCCGGGCGGGTGTTTTCTCGCGTGCAATTGCTCGACGCCGTATGGGGCACTGGCAGCGACATCGAATTGCGCACGGTGGATGTGCATATTCGCCGCCTGCGCAAGGGGCTGACCATCGAGAACAGCACCGATCCGGTCCGCACGGTGCGTTCGGCGGGCTATGCGTTCGAGGCGGTCTGACCTACCGGCAGAACGAGCCGAAGCCGCGCGGCGCCTGGTCCAGGTGAAAATGATCGGCGTGCAACGCATTGTAATCGGGCGATAGGACCGTCCCGAACGCGTCGCACGCCCCGTCCCGCACCGCGGCGAGGAACGCGCCCTCGGCATCGGGCGTGCCCGCGCCGGTCCACCAGTCACCCTGCACCGATATGCGGCGTCCATCGTTCAGCACGAATGCGGCGATGTCGATGGCATTGCCCGTGGCGTGCTCGCTCCACCGGCCGGTGTCGGCACCATTGACCCGGCGGCAGCTATAGGTGCCGAGTTGCTCGATCCGGGCGACGCGGCTGTTCAGCAATTCCTCCGCCATGGGCTGTACGCTTTTATCCAGCCACCATGCCATTGCCGCCTGCACCGCGCAGGTCGTTTCCGGACGCGCCGGCGCAAAGGCAAGGCCGCGCTCCGGCGCCGGGACAACGCGCAGCCGGTCGTCGCGCCGACATGCCCCCTCACCCACCGGGTTAAGGTCGTCGAACGCGATCTCCGCCCGTTCCAGCGCGCCGCGGCACAGCGCCGGATCGGTGCGCAGCGCGGCCAGCTTGCGGGATGTCGCCATCCCTGCCGGCCCGTTCAAGGCCAGCGGCGCGCGCGGGTCGTGCTCCGGATGGGCCGCGATCCATCCATTCGCGGCCAGCGCCAGTGCGGCAAGGATCATCACGCCGATGAATACACGGTCCATGCGGAACAGCGAACGGGCGGGCAGGCGCGAAAAGACATCCATCCTCAATGAAAGTCGCGAGAGCGCGGCAGTATCCTGACATTGCGCGGATGGCTGCCGCGAAAGCCGCATTCGCGATTGTCGCCGGGCGGCGGCTGCCACGGGTCGAGCGGGGGTTTCGGGTGGGCAGGATCGTCGCGCCCTTCCCGCAATTCGTCGCGCGGGCCGAATTTCGCCGGCAACGGGTGGCTCACATGGTCGGCACGGGCCAGATCGGTACGGATCAGGTCGTCGGACAGCGCCATCAATGCCGGGGTCGCATCCACCATGTGCTGCACGATGACATGGACCACGTCGTCGTCATATTCGACACGCCCGCGCACTTCCATCAAGCGCGCGCCCATCACCACCTTGCGATATTTCTCCTTGAAATCGGGCCACACGACGAGATTTGCGACACCGGTCTCATCCTCCAGCGTGATGAAGCACACGCCCTTCGCGCTGCCCGGCCTCTGCCGGATCAGCACCACCCCCGCAATATGGATCATCGAGCGGAACTTGCGCGCGCGCAGGTCGCAGGCCCGCACGAAACCCCGCTCGGCCAGATCGGCCCGCAAAAACGCCATCGGATGCGCTTTCAATGAAAGCCGCGTCGTCTGGTAATCGGCGACGACCTCCTCCGACATAGGCATCGACGGCAGGCGGGTGGGCACGGCCTCCGCCCCTTCGTCGCGCGCATCGGCATGGGCGAACAAGGGCAGCGCCGGCGCGGACACCAGGCTGCGCGCATCCCAGAGCGCCTGCCGCCGCGCGAGGTTCAGCGACCCGAACGCATCGGCACTGGCAAGCCGCTCGACATGCGCGACGGGAATGCCGGATCGTTCGCGAATGGCCGCGACATCGGCGAAATCACCGCCTGCATCGCGCGCATCGATCATCATCGCGGCGACATGTTCGGGGAACCCGTCCACCTGACGAAAGCCGAGGCGCAACGCCATGCGCCCCCGCCCCGCCTGCTCCCCCGCCTGCTCCAGCGTGCAGTCCCATTGCGACCGGTTCACGTCCACGGGCCGGATCTCCACCCCATGTTCGGCGGCATCGCGCACGATCTGTGCCGGCGCGTAAAATCCCATCGGCTGCGAATTGAGCAGCGCGCAGGCAAACGCGGCGGGATAATGGCATTTCAGCCAGCTCGACACATAGACCAGATGCGCAAAGCTCGCCGCATGGCTTTCGGGAAAGCCATATTCGCCGAAACCGCGGATCTGGTTGAAGCACCGCTGCGCGAATTCGCGGTCGTATCCGCGTGCCACCATGCGTTCGACCATCATGTCCTGCAATTCGTCGACCATGCCGCGCGAACGGAACGTCGCCATCGCCTTGCGCAGCCGGTTCGCCTCGACGCTGGAAAATTTCGCGGCGTCGAGCGCGATCTTCATCGCCTGCTCCTGAAAGATCGGCACGCCTAGCGTCCGGGCGAGGATCGAGGACAATTCGTCGGGCGGGCCATGCGCGGGGCCGGGCGCCGGGATCTGTACCGCCTCCTCGCCGCGCCGGCGTTTCAGATAGGGGTGCACCATGTCCCCCTGAATCGGGCCGGGACGCACGATCGCGACCTGAATCACAAGGTCGTAGAATTCGCGCGGGCGCAGGCGCGGCAGCATGTTCATCTGCGCCCGGCTTTCCACCTGGAACACGCCGAGGCTGTCGCCCTTGCGCAGCATGGCATAGGTTTCGGCATCCTCGCGCGGAACTGTGGCCAGCGTCATCCGGCGGCCATGATGATCGCCGACCAGATCAAGGCATTTGCGAATGCAGGTCAGCATGCCGAGCGCCAGGACGTCGACTTTCAGGATGCCCAGCGCCTCGATATCGTCCTTGTCCCATTCGATGAAGCTGCGGTCCGGCATCGCCCCATTGCCGATCGGCACGGTTTCGGTCAGCGCCCCTTCGGTCAGGATGAAACCGCCAACGTGCTGCGACAAATGGCGCGGCATTCCAATCATTTGCCGCGTAATCTTCAAAATCCGCCGTAAATGTGGATCGGTAATGTCGAGCCCGGTTTCCGCCGCGTGTGCCTCGCCGATTTCCCGGCCCATGCCGCCCCATACCGTCCCGGCGAGCGCGGATGTCACATCTTCCGACAGGCCCATCGCCTTGCCCACCTCGCGGATGGCCATGCGCGGGCGGTAATGGATCACCGTCGCGCACAGCCCGGCCCGCTGCCGCCCGTATGTCCTGTAAATATGCTGGATCACCTCCTCGCGTCGTTCGTGTTCGAAATCGACGTCGATATCGGGCGGCTCCTTGCGCTCCTCCGATATGAAGCGGTCGAACAAAAGCGCATGGCGCGCCGGATCGACCGAGGTGATTTCGAGGCAATAGCACACCGCCGAATTGGCCGCGCTGCCCCGCCCCTGACACAGGATCGGCGGTTCCTGCCCGCGTGCGAAATCGACGATATCCTTGATGGTCAGGAAATATCGCGCGAGGTCGAGCTTCCCGATCAGCGCCAGTTCGCGTTCCAGTGTTGCACGAATACTGTCCGGCAAGCCATTGGGATAGCGGCGTTTTGCCCCCTCCCACGTCTGCGCCTCAAGATAGCCCTGCGGCGTCTGCCCATCGGGATAGATCTCTTCCGGATATTCGTAGCGCAATTCGTCGAGGCTGAAATCGCAGGCATCGGCAACCTCCCGCGCCGCCGCGATCGCATGGGGCCAGTCGCGGAACAGCCGGACCATGTCCTGTGGCCCTTTGAGATAACGTTCCGCATTGGCGTGCAGCAGATGGCCCGCCTTCGCCACTGTGGTCTTGTGCCGGATCGCGGTCATCACATCCTGAAGCGGGCGGCATCCGGGCGCATGATAATGCACGTCATTGGTGGCGAGGATCGCCATGCCATGGGCGTGCGCCATCCGGTCGAGATGCGCGATCCGCGCCAAATCGTCACCGATATAGACGAGGCTGGCCGCGACATGGCGCAGGCTCGGCAACATGCGGGACAGATGGGGCAGCAAGGTCTCGAAACATCCCGTCATGCGGCCATCGGCCACGGGCTGTTCGGCACCGGGAAAGGCGACGACATTGCCCGGCGCGCAAATCGTGAACCGCGTGGCAAGATCGGCCGGCGGCACCGCGATCAGCTGCACCCCCTCGGCATGGTTCGCGAGCATGGCGAGATCGATCTCGCACACGCCCTTGTCCTGCCACTCACCGCTCAGCGTCTGCATCCGCCCGGTGGAAATCAGGCGGCACAACCGGCCATAGGCGGCGCGGTCGGTGGGATAGGCGAGAAAGGCCAGCCCCTCCACCGTTTCGATGCGGCAACCGATGACGGGGCGCAGCTTCGCCGTCCGTGCCTCGGTATGGATGCGCACCACGCCCGCCATCGAATTGACGTCGGCAATGCCCATCGCATCATAGCCCAGCGCCCGCGCGGTCTCGACCAGATCGACCGCATCCGAAGCCCCGCGCAGGAACGAGAAACAGCTGATCAGCCCCAGCTCCACGAAAGGCGCGCGGGGTGGCGGGTCAAAGCCGTCGGGATCGCCTTCGATCCGGCGGCGGGCGGGGGTCAGCGGTGCATCGGGCATCGCGCATCCCCGTCATGCATCGGTCAGTTCGGACAGCCGCTTTGCCACCGCGGCGAGATCGGCATCGAAAAGCCGTTGCTGCTCTTCCCGCGCCGCGCCGTCGAGGCGGAGGAGGTAGGACGGGTGCGCCGTCACCCACAATTCGCTTCCGTCATCCAGCGGATGGGCGACGCCGCGCGCCTTCGTGATGCTGACCGTCTTGCCCAGCATGCCGCGCGCCGCGCTCGCACCCAGTGCCAGCACGAGTTTCGGGCGCACGATGGCGCGTTCACTCTCCACCCACCAGCGGCAGATGTCGATCTCCTTCGCCTTGGGCGACTGGTGAATGCGGCGCTTTCCGCGCTGCGTGGTCTTGGCCGTGAACTTGAAATGCTTGACCGTGTTGGTGACATAGGCGGTGGCCCGGTCGATGCCCGCCTTTTCAAGATGCACGTCGAGCAATTGCCCCGCCGGCCCGACGAAGGGGCGGCCCTGCCGATCCTCCTGATCGCCGGGTTGTTCGCCCACGATCATGAGGGGCGCACCGCGCGGCCCTTCGCCCATGACGGCGGTATTGTCGAGTTCGCCGATCGGGCAGCGGGCGCAGGCATGGATCGCCTTTTCGATCGCGACCAGCGTTTCGGGCCGTTCGCCCATGTCGATTTCGCCGGCCTTCACCATCGTCGCCTCCCGTGCCTGCGCGCCCGCGACCAGCTCGGGAATCATCTGCGCCTCGGGCATGTTTTTCCAGTATTTGCGCGGCATTTCCTTCATCATCGCGCCGATCTTCAGGCGCGCGGGGTTGAAGATGGAGGCATAGTAGCCGCGCCACAATTCCTCCGCATCGTCGCCGGTCGGCGCGTCGGCGCGGGTGGCGGACGGCCCCTCGCGCAGCACCTCTCCGTCCCAGTGCAACGCCCCCCGCGGGGTCAGGATGGACCAGCGCATATTGGCGAAGCGCCGCACGAAAAAGCCCGCATTGTGCCGCAATATGTGGTGGAACGGTTCGAACCACGCGATGTAATGCTCGGTCCCGTCCTCGTCCTTCGTTTCGCGAAAGCGCAGGAAGGCCCGCATCTTGTGAATGTCGCGCCGCACCGCGCGGGCCATGTCGGCCAGCTTGCGAATATCGCCATCGGCGGCATCCTCGATCAGCCGGGGCCGCGTCTGCAACCGCCACAGCGTGCGGTAAAGAATGAAAAACCGTTCCGGATCAGAGTGAAGGATAACAGTCTTCGCAATATCCATGAAGCGTCGCGACACGCGCGGCTGCGGCGCATCATCAGGCGGGGTGGGCAGGCGGCGGTCGCCATGGGTAAACAGATCGCCGGCGCTTCCACCCGGTTCGGTCCATGCCACGCGGTCGGGCGGCGCATCCGCCATCAACAGGCGGCGGGCCTGATCGCGCCACCCCTCGAAATCGTCGCTCTCGGCCAGAGGCACCACGTAATAGGTGCCCAGCTTCACATGAGCCAGCCTGTCCTGCGCCGGCGCACTCATGCGGCGAACAGCTCCAGCTGCCGGTCCTGCGGCGGGGCGATCAGCGTTTTCAGGTCGGCCCGGTCGGTCAGCAATGTCGGGCGCCAGTCTGCGGCAACGAGGAACGGGCGCACCTTCGTAAGCGACACGGTCATCTTCGCCACATCGTCCAGCCGTAGCCGCCGATGCCGCCGCGCCGACAGGATCTGCCCCACCGCCCGCGTGCCCAGCCCCGGCACGCGCAGTAACATTTCACGCGAAGCCCGGTTCACATCCACCGGAAATTCCTCCCGAAATTTGAGAGCCCAGGCCAGCTTGGGGTCGATGTCGAGCGGCAGCATCCCGTCCGCCCCCGCCGCCTGGCCAACCTCCTGCGGCGAATAGCCGTAGAACCGCATCAGCCAGTCCGATTGATAGAGCCGGTGTTCGCGGATCAGGGGCGGCCGCTTCAACGGCAGGACCGCGCTTGCATCGGGAATCGGGCTGAACGCGCTGTAATAGATGCGGCGCAGCGCATGCCGGCCGTAAAGGCTGCTGGCGCGGGTCACGATATCGGTGTCGCTCGCCCCGTCGGCGCCGACGATCATCTGCGTCGACTGGCCGGCAGGCGCAAATCGCGGCGCGTGGCGAAATCGCTTGCGCGCATCCACCGCCTCCGTGATGTCGCTCCCCATGCGGCCCATAGCGCCGTCGATCTGACCTGCGTTCTTGTCGGGCGCCAGCCGGTTCAACCCGGCATCGGTCGGCAATTCGACATTGATCGACACGCGATCGGCATAGAGCCCGGCGCGGTGAATGATCTCCGGGTCCGCCTCGGGAATGGTTTTGAGGTGAATATAGCCGCGAAAATCATGCTCCTCGCGCAGGATGCGAGCCGCCTCCACCAATTGCTCCATCGTGTGATCGGACGATTTCACGATGCCGGAGGACAGGAACAATCCCTCGATATAATTGCGCTTGTAGAATGCGATGGTGAGGTCGGCGACCTCCTGCGGCGTGAAGCGCGCGCGCTCCACGTTCGAACTCTTGCGATTGATGCAGTAATGGCAATCGAAGATGCAATGATTGGTCATCAGCACCTTGAGCAGCGAAATGCACCGCCCGTCGGGCGCATAGGCGTGACAAATGCCCATCCCCTCGGTCGAACCGATGCCCTTGCCGCCGCGGCTGTCGCGTTTCGATGTGCCCGACGACGCGCAGGACGCATCGTATTTCGCCGCATCGGCGAGGATCTTCAATCGGTCGAGAATCGGTTTCTGAGCCATGGGCACCTCTTTTCCGTTCTATAAATGTTCTTTTGGACAGAGGCCAGAACAAAACGGAACCATACAGGTACCGGCGAGGATCCGCCCCTTTCGAACCCTCCCACGGCAAAAACGTATTAACCTTAATCAGTTTGAGGAACGGGTATCGCCGGCAATGATTGAGAACCCGGGTTTCATGACCGGGGATATTCCTTGCATATCGTTTCTTTGGCGCTGGGTGGATGTTTGCGGGGCGAACCCGTGGCCTATGGCATTACGGAAGATACCGGCGGGCATATCGCCTATATTCTTGGCGAGATGCGCGCCCTTGCCGCACATGGCGCCGTGACGCAGGCGGAGATCGTCACACGCCTCTTCGATGCCCCCGAACTCGGTGCGATTCACGGATGCGCGCACGAACCGCTCGGCCCGAAACTCTTCATTACGCGGATCGACAGCGGCAACCGCGCCTATCTTGCAAAAGAGGCTCTCGCAGCCGACCGGGATGCGTTCGCGCGCGCGTTCATCACCCATCTGCGCACGCGGGACCGACTGCCCGATCTCATCCATGCGCATTTCGCCGACGCGGCCGATGTCGCGGCGCGGGTCCGGCGCGAACTGGGCATTCCCTTCATCTACACCGCCCATTCGCTCGGCATCGACAAGCGCGATTGCGCACTGGCGCCCCGCGATACGCCCACGATGCAGGCGCGCATCGCGGAGGAGGACGCCGCGATCGCCCGCGCCGACGCCATCGTGGCGAGCTCCGTCGACGAGTGTGAGCGCCAATTGCCCGCCTACCCGTCCGCCGATGCGGCGCGTATTCATCGCTTGCGTCCCGGCGTCGACATGACGGTGCCGGATGCCGCGGCGCGCGCGCGGGCGGCGGCCATGATCGCCCCGTTCCTGCGCCACGGGGACAGGCCCATCGTGCTCGCCGTGGCGCGCCCGGTGGCAAAGAAGAATCTCGTCGCCCTGGTCGAGGCGTTCGGACGCGACCCCCGATTGCGCGAGCGCGCCAATCTGGTCCTGCTCGCCGGTCTGCGCAAAGGGCTCGTCGGCGGAGAGCCGGAGCAGGATCGCGTGCTGTCCGGCATTGCCGATGCGATCGATCGCTACGATCTGCATGGCCATGTGGCGTGGCCCCGCAACCATTCGCGCGACGATGTGCAGGCGCTCTACGCCCTTGCCCGCGACAGCGGCGGCGTGTTCGTCAATCCGGCACTGACCGAACCCTATGGCCTGACCTTGATCGAGGCGGCGTCGCATGGCCTCCCCGTGGTGGCGACATGCCGGGGTGGGCCGGCCGATATCGTCGGCGAGCTGGAAAACGGATTGCTGGTGGAGCCGACCGATCGGGCCGGAATCGGAAATGCGGTACGTACCCTGATCGTGGATCGCCCATCATGGCTGCGCGCATCGAACAGCGGCCGTGAGGGTGTGCGCTCGATGGGCTGGGACCGCTATGCCAGCGGGCTTGTCGCGCTGGCGCGGGAAGTCACCGGTCGGGCCATGGCTCACCGCGCCGTGGCGCCCGTGCCCCGCGCGCTCGCCCTGTGCGACATCGACAATACGCTCACCGGATGCGCCGAAGGTGCGCGGAGGTTGAGCGCCTATCTCTCCCGCCATCGCGACACCGTCTTTGGCGTGGCGACGGGCCGCTCCATCCTCGAGGCGCAGCGTGTCCTGCGCGAATGGTCGCTCCCCTTTCCGTCCGTCTGGGTGACCTCGGTGGGGAGCGAAATCTACTGGCAGCGGGGAGAGGATCGTATCGCCGATCAAGATTATGCGCGGTCCCTTGCACGCGGATGGGACGGCGACGCGGTTCACGATGCGCTGCGCGACCTGCCCTGCCTCACGCCGCAGGGGCGCAGCGAGCAACGCGAATTCAAGCGCAGCTATTTCCTCCACGATCCCGCCCGGCTTGCGCAGGTGCGCGAACGGCTCGACCGGGCGGGCGTGAAGGCGCGGGTGATCTTCAGCCACGAAAAACTGCTCGACATCCTTCCCGTGGAGGGCGGAAAGGCGGCGGCGATGCGCCATGTCGCCAACACGCTCGGCCTCACGCCCGAGGATGTTTTCGCCGCCGGGGACAGCGGCAACGATATCGACATGCTGACCGATTGCCGCAACGCGATCCTCGTCGGCAATCACGCGCCCGAACTCGCGCGGTTGAGCGAGCGGGAGAACGTCTACCTCACCCGGCGCCACCACGCCGGAGGCACGCTGGAGGGGATTGTCGCCCATCGCTTCGCGCGCCGCCGGGGGGTCGCGGCATGACCGGCGGTCCGCGCCGCGCGGTCGGCTATTTCGTCCATCATCAGGGGCGCGGCCATGCCGAACGGGCCGCGGCGATCGCCAACCGGCTTATCGATTGCCGCCCGGTCACGCTGTTTTGTGCGCGGAGCGATATTTTCCCCGAGCTCGACCCGCGCATCGAGCGCATCGCCATTCCTTCGCTGTTCGAGCCGGAGGGCACCGCCCCGCCCCGGCTCGACGCGATGCCCACGCCCGATACGCTGCATTGCGCGCCGGTCGGATGGCCCACCATCACGCGCGCGGTCGCGGCGATTACCGCGTGGTTCGACGATGCGGCGCCCGCCTTGTTCATGACCGATGTTTCGGCAGAACTGGGCCAGCTCGCGCGGATCGCATCGGTGCCGCATGTCGCGGTGCTGCAACATGGCGACCGGGCCGACCCCGGCCACATGGCGTCCTACGCCGCGGCGACCGGCCTGCTCGCCCCCTACCACCCCGATCTGGAGCAGCCGGAGCGGCCCCGATGGATGCAGGCGAAGACCCATTACGCCCCCGGTGTCGGGGTGGATATGACCGCCCTGCCCACGCGCGACGCGGCGCGGGAGCGGCTGTCCCTGTCACAGGATGCGGAGATCGTCCTCGTCCTTGCCGGCGGCGGCGGCACGGGCACGCCGACGGCGCCGCTCACGCTCGGTGCGCGGGACAATGCGGGGGCGCAATGGTTCACCATTGGCACGATCGCGAGCGAATGGCACGAAACGCCGCCCGGCAATCTTCGCCACATGGGATGGGTCGACAATCCGCAGGACTGGATCGCGGCGGCGGATCGCATCGTGTCGAGCTGCGGCAACACCACGGTGCAGATGGTATGCGCCGCGGGCAAACCATGGATCGTCGTGCCCGAGTGGCGCTATTTCGATGAGCAATTGCGCAAGGCGGATGCCCTGGAGCGCGCCGGCGTTGCGGCCGTGGCGCCGCACTGGCCGGCGCATGCGGGCCGCTGGCGCGCATTGTGGGACGCGGCGCGCGCGATTCACCCGGAACGACAACGCGCCATGGTGCGCGACGATGCCGCGGAACAGGCAGCACGATGGCTCGACCATCTCGCCACAGATCTGTGGGCGGGCGCAGGGGTACCCCTTCGCGAAAGGCAGGATTGCGCATGAAAATCTCGATATGCACGCTGGCGAGCGGGCGGGCCGCGCATCTGCGCAACCTCGTGCTCGGCCTGATGGAGAGCGAGCGGGCACCGGACGAGCTGATCGTGGCGGTGTTGCAGGATGCGCCCTATGACCTGCCGGCGGCGTCGTTCCCCGTGACGCAGATCGTTCTGGGCAGCGATGGCGTGCCGCTGTCGCTCGGCCGGAATACGGCGGCGGGCGGGGCATCGGGCGATCTGCTGATCTTCCTCGACGTGGATTGCGTGCCGCACCCTGCGCTCGTCGGCGATTATGCGAAGGTCGCGCGCGACCATGGCGGCGTGCTCATGGGCGAGGTCGGCTATTTGCCGCGCGGCGCGACCGCGAACGGCGTGGATTTCGCGCATTTCGAACGCGTCGCCGTGCGCCATTCCGAACGCCCCGGCCCACCCGAGGCTGCGGTCGGGCCGTGCCGGGATTACCGGTGTTTCTGGTCGCTGAATTTCGCCATATCGGCGGCGGATTTCGCGCGGACCGGCGGTTTCGACGAACGCTATACCGGCTATGGCGGGGAGGATACGGATTTTGGGCGCGTGGTCGCCGCCTGCGGCCTGCCGCTCCAATGGGTGCGCGGGGCGAAGGCATATCATCAGTATCACCCGCACCACATGCCGCCCGTGCATCACCTCGACAGCGTGATGGCGAATGCACATCGCTTTGCCGAAAAATGGGGCGAGCCCACGATGCAGCACTGGATGCGGGCGTTCACATTGATGGGGCTGACCCGGCGGGACGGCGCGGGGTGGGTAAAGCTGCGCGAGCCGGAGGAGCGCGACCTTGCCCTCACCCGGCAGGAGGAGGACCAGCCCTACGCCAGCAGTGCGCGCGTGCTCGACCTGCTGGAACGGGCCGCGGCGAAGGATGCGGCCTCCATCGCGGCGGAATAGCGCGCCTCGTACCCGGCGATCATCGCGGCGGTGGAAAGCATGGTTTCGGCGCGGCGGCGGCATCGCGCAGGGTCGATGGCGTGGACAGCGCCGATGGCCCGCGCCATGGCCCCGGTATCGCCCGCCGGCACGACGATCCCGCAATCGCCGATCACCTCGCGCATGGCGCCGCGGTCGAATGCGATGACGGGAACGCCCGAGGCGAGCGCCTCCGCCGCGACGAGACCGAAGGGTTCGTCCCACATCGGCGTCACCAGCACCGCCCGCGCCCGCGCCACGGCGGCGCGGAGCACAGCGCCGCTGGCATGGCCTTTATAGGCAATATCGGGGCCGAGCGCGGGTGCGACGCGATCCGAGAAATAATGCTTGTCCTCGACCGGGCCGTAGATGTCGAGCGCGGCATCCGCCTCTCGCACGGCGGCGATCGCTTCGGCCAGCCCCTTGTTCGGGGTGATCCGCCCATACCATAGCAGGCGGTCGCTGCGGGTCGCGGGCTGCCATTCGGTGCAGGACACGCCATTGGGCACGACCGCAAAATTGGCGGGCGCATCGCGGGCCTGCGCCCCGTCCTGCCCCAATCCGGCGAGCCAGAGCGGCATCTGACTCTGCGAAGTCAGCGTGATTTGCGCGTGGTTGCATCCGGCCACGGCATGCACCGCCTCCCGCATCTTGCCGAAGGGGGGCACGTGCTGCGACGTGACCATCGGCACGCGCTCGTCCGCCGCCCGTTCGATGAGGTCGGGAAACAGCGAATTGTTATGCGCCACGTCGAATTCGCAATTACGAAACCCCGCCCGGATCGCGGTCCACGCCCGGTCGAAGGCCGCACGCTGATACCGGTCGAGCCGGGGCGTACCCCGCCATTGCGCCCAGGGCAGGACAGCCTCGTAAGGCGCATCGCATATCGGCACGAGGTCGGGATCCTCGCCCCCCGGCGCCGCGAACAGCGTCACGTCGTGGCCCGCATCGCGAAGCCCGCGCGACAATTGTACGGCATGCGCCTCCATCCCGCCCATGAACGGTTCGGTGAGCGGGTGGCGAATATGCGCGACGACGGCGATCCTCATCGGCGGGTCGGTCTTGACCGGCGGGTCGGGGCGGGACGAGCGGGAGAATTTCGCATGTGGCGGGAAACGGGTGGAACCGGTGGCGGTTCCGCTCATTGGATGGCCTTGTGACTGTGACGCCGCGCCCCCACCGATATGCCTTCGTCGCCGGATTGCACCGCACCGGGACCAGCATGACCGCGCGGCTGATCGCGGCCCATCCGCAGGTCGCCGCGATCACGAATGCGCCCGTCCCCGAAAAAGAGGGATGCTATCTTCAGGGCGCCATTCCCCACGACGCAACCCACGGCATTCCGGGGCATTTCGCCACCGACCCGGCACAGCACCTGATCGAGGGGTGCCGATACGATACGCTCGCCACGCGCGACAGGATCGAGGCGGACTGGGCGCGGTGGTTCGACACGGCGGGACCGTGGCGAGTCGAGAAATCGCCGGTCAACCTCACCCGCATGCGCCTTTACCAGCAAGTGTTTCCGACGGCGCAATTCATCGTCCTCCTGCGCCACCCGGCGGCGATGGCGGGGGCGCTGGCGAAATGGAGCGACCGGCCGTTTGCCGAACTCGTCGATTACGCGCTCGACGCCTATGACATCGTGGCGCGGGATCTGGCCCGGCTGCACTGGGCCATGGTCGTGCGTTACGAGGATCTCGTTGCACGGCCCGATGCATGGACGGCGGCGTTGCACCGGTTTCTGGATCTCGAACCGGTGCCGGTCGATATGGCGGTGCGCGATGGCAATGCGGATTATGCCGATGTGCCGGACATGACACTCGATCAGGCGGCGCGGGCGGCGGAATGGGGTTATGGCGACGGGCTTTCGGCCTTGCCGATGACGCCCGTGGTGCGCCACCCGTTGCGCGCCGTGCGGGAGGATGTGCTCACCCTCGTTCAGGGGTAGATCCCGTGCAGGTACCATGCGGGCGGCCCGCCGCGCCCGTCGCCCGCGATCCCGTCGCGATAGAGCCAGTAACGTCGGCCCGCGCTGTCCTCGATCCTGTAATAATCGCGCAGCCGCACGGTCGAGCGTTCGCGCCACCATTCGGGCGCGATGCGTTCCGGTCCCTCCGCCCGCGCGACCTCGTGCAATTCACCGCGCCAGCGGAACCGGCGCGGCAGGCCGTCCGGCGTTTCGTAGACCACCGCGATCTGCTCCGCCCGGTCGAGCAGTTTCAGAGGGCGGGCATGGAACGCCATTTCCGCCTGCGCCGCCGGTTGCGGGGCGAGCGGCGCCTGCCATCTGACGCAGCGTTCGGGAACATGGCTCGCACGCGGGACGGGGCGGCGCACCGCATCCGCGCCCAGCCGGGTGGTCAGCCGGTCGACGCACGCGGCAAGGCTGGTGCCGTGTTCCTGCGCCGCCGTGTCGAGATCGGCCTGGTTGAAATCGAGCGGTTCGGCCCAGCTTGCGGTAAGGCGCACCATCTCGATCCCGAAGCCCGCGTCGATCCCGTCCAGCTTTTCGGTGAACAGGCGGCACACGTGGGCGGCATCGCGCGTCGCGGCGGCGAGTTCGAGCCGGCGGCCCACCATCTCCCCATTCACGCGCCAGCATCCCAGCTCCAGCCGGCGCGCGCCGCGGCCCTTCCCTTCGAGCAGGCGCATCATCTCCTCCGCCAGATCGGACAGCACGATTTCGAGCAGCGGCAGATGGCGGATCGGCTCCATCAGCCGCCGCTGCACCATGGGCGCGGTTTCCCCCACCACGGGCAGCAACGGTTCGGGCACCGTGCCGAGCAATTGATCGTAGCGCAAAAGCGGGTTCGCCGTCGCCGACCGGCGCACGCGAAACCGGCGGGTCAACGCATCGCGCCCGACCCCGTGCAGATCGCCCAGCCGTTTCAGCCCCAGCCGCCGCAGCACCAGCAACACGTCATCGTCGAGCCGCAGCGCCGCCACCGGCAATTGCGACAGCCGCGCGGGCATGTCGTCATCGGGCGCGACAATGGCCTGCGCCGGGCCATGATGCGCGAGCGCCCATGCCGCACCGGCGGTGGGCGCGATGGCGATGCGCGCCGTCAATCCGCGCGCGGCGAGGATCGCGGCGGCATCGCCGATCAGCCGCCGTTCCCCGCCGAACAGATGCGCCGCGCCGGTGATGTCGACGATGACCCCGTCGGGCGGGTCGAGCGCGCTCCACGGGCCCCAGCGCTGTGCCCACACGGCCAGCCGTTCGAGAAAGGCGAGATCGCCCGCGGGGTCGGCGGGATGCACGGCAATCTGCGGACAGACCGCGCGCGCATCGGCCAGCATGGTGCCCGCGCGCACGCCGTGCCGCTCCGCCGCGTGGTTGGTCGCGGCAATGCGGGGTCCGTGCGCGGTTTCGGTGATCAGCGCGACGGGGGCGTCATCCTCGCCTGCCCCCTCCAAAGGCGCGTGTCCCTCAGGCGCGGGCCGATGCCGCCGCCAGCGATCGATCGCCAGCCGCGCCAGCCAGATCGCCAGCACCCGCCGGGGCGGCGCGCAGGGGCTGCCTTTCGTGTTGGCTGCGGTCATGGTCCTGTCCTGCAATATCCTGCGTGATCCACCACGCACCGGGGCGCAGGCCACGGGCGCGGAACAATTCGCCGTGCCAGCGCGCCGCCCCGGGCGCATTCGCGTTCCATCGCGGCGGCTGCGACGGGGCGGCGGATACCTCCCACCGCATCCGCCCTGCGCCAAGATCGCGCCGCGCATCAGGCCGCACCAGCCACAACGGCACGCCATGCCGTTCCGCGGCCAGGACCAGCCGGCGCGAGGCGGTAAAGTCCAGCGCGCGCGGATTGCCCGCGATCTCCCCGATGACAAAGGCGAGATCGCGGCACCGCACCCCCTCCTCCAGCGCAAAGAGCGCATCGCCCGCATCGCGCGCCGCAACATGGATCATCCGGTGGCGCAACGCATCGGGCAGGCCCGGAAGATAGGGCCGCCCGCCCACGCGGATCGCGGCCCGGTCCTGCACCCAGAGGAACGCGCGGTCATCCACCGCCTCCACCCGTGCAGCCTTTGCCCCGTTCAGTGCGGCGTGCCCCATGTCGCGCGGAGCCTCCTGCGCCAGCGCGAGCGCGAGCGCGGCGGCGGCGGCCTCCCGCCCCTGTCCGAAAATATCGCCGGCGCCGCGAAACCCCATGCCGGGGCGCCACTCCCCCCCTGCCCCGCGCATATGCGAAGGCGACAGCCGACTGGCCGCGAAAAGGCCGTCGGGAAGGTCGGGAGCGGGATCGGGGCGGGTCTTGTTCATGGCGGTATTTTTCCGGCGAATCGGTCTTTCACGGTTGTGGAGGCAACGGCCATGTTCTTATTATGTTCCGTCTCTTACGTCCATTGTCATGCTCCGCGATCCCCGCATTTCATCCACAGGCGTGTGCAAAGGCGGAACGCGCGCCGTCCCCACCCGTTAAGGAGAAAACAACGAAAGGACCGACAATGTACGATCAAGGCGACGCCGACGAACTGAAGCATGAATTCTGGGAAAAGATGGCGAAATCGCCCTTCGTCATGCTGCAACTCGATGCCGACCCGGATTCGGCCGCACCCATGACTGCGCAGCTCGACAAGCATGCCGATAGCGCGATCTGGTTCTTCACCTATCGCGACAATCGTTTCGCCACGATGGGCCCGGCCACGGCCACCTTCGCGTCGAAAGACCACGAGCTGTTCGCCCGTTTCCACGGCGTGCTGAGCGAGGAAACCAGCCGCGAACGGCTCGAAAAGGAATGGAGCAATTCCGTCGAGGCATGGTTCCCCAACGGCAAGGACGATCCCAACCTGCTGATGATGCGGATGGATCTCGGCGATGCGTCGATCTGGTCCGGCGAGATGGGTGCGATCACCACGGCCAAGATGATGCTCGGCATGGACATCACCGACGATACCAAGGGCGGACAGGCCGAAACCGCGCTCTGATCCACAGCGCAGCGTAGCAAAAGGGCCGCTCCTTTCACGGGGAGCGGCCCTTTTCGCATGCCGGTTCCGTTGCCCGGCGTTATGCGCCGAGGATCGAGGGGAAGATGCCGATGATCAAAATCGCCATCAGCGCGGCGGGACAGACCCAGCGCACCAGCACGAGATAGACGCGCAGCAATCCGCCTCCGAGCCCCGTCTCGCTATCCACGATGCGCCGTTCCGCCACCCAGCCGACGAAGATCGACGTCAGCACCGCGGCGATCGGCATCAGCAGTTTCGACGTCAGCGAATCGAGGAAATCGAACCAGCCTAACCCTTCGAACATGGGGATGAAGCCGGCGGGATGCGCATCGGAAAGCGTGTTGAACGACAATGCGGCCAGCACGCCGAGCGCCAGTGCCCCCGCGGTCACGATTCCGCTGGCCGGCCCGCGCGCAAGCGAGAACCGCTCCATCATCCATGCGGTCGGCACCTCCATCAGCGCGACCGAACTCGTCAGCGCGGCAAAGGCCACCATGACGAAGAACAAGAGCCCGACGAGCGATCCCGCCGGCATGTCCTGAAACGCGATGGGCAGCGATTGAAACATGAGCCCCGGCCCCGCGCTCGGCTCCAGCCCGGCGAGGAACACGATCGGAAAGATGCACAGCCCCGCGATCAGCGCCACGGCCGTATCCGCGCCCGCGATGATGAGCGACGTGCCCGCCAGATTGACGTCGCGCCCCACATACGACCCGTAGGTGATCATCCCCGCCACGCCGAGCGAGAGCGAGAAGAACGCCTGTCCCAGCGCGGCCAGCATCACCGCCCCGGTCAGCTTTTCAGGTTCGAACGTGAACAGGTAATTCAGCGTATCGCCCATGGCGCCGGTAAACGCGCCATAGATGGTGATCGCCACGATGAGCACGAAAAACGCCGGCATCATCCATTTCGCCACGAATTCGATGCCGCCCGAAACGCCCCGCGCCACGAAGAACAGCGTGACCGCGATGAACACCACGTCGAGCCCGACCATCAACGGACCGTTTCCGAACAGTCCGGGCAGGATCGCGTCGATCGTCGCCGGGTCGCGCCCCTGAAACGCGCCGCCCGCGACGCCGGTGTGGAACAGGTCGGATACGAAGATGCCGATATAATACAGCACCCATCCCCCCACGACGCAGTAGAACGACAGCACGATAAACGCCGAAAGCACGCCGATCGACGCCAGCGCGCCCCAATGGCGCGACGCCCGCGACGCCGCCGCGAGCTTGAGCACCGATTGCGGTGCCGACGTCTGCCCGAACCGCCCGATCAACGTTTCGGACAGCAGCACCGGCAAGCCGATCAGCACGACGCAGAAGATATAGAACAGGACAAACGCCCCGCCGCCGTTCGCGCCGGCCTCCGCCGGGAACCGCCACAGATTGCCGAGGCCGACCGCCGACCCGATCGCGGCCAGGATGAACGCGCTGCGCGAAGACCATCCTTCGTGGGCCTGGCCTTCGTCGACCTGGCCTTCGTGCGCCGCGTCTTGTGTTGGTGCCGCCATATCTTTGCCTTCGCCCCCGGTAACCATTTGTTTCATATCTCTTGCAACGGTTTGGCCCGCATTCCAAGCGGGGCTTTGCCATATTCGCGTTCACGGGTAAAAGCCGCCACCATGTCTACCACTTTTCAGATCGACACCTCGACCAGTCGGGCGACGCCGACGCCGGCGCCGATGAAACGGCTCACCGTGCCCAAGATCACTCGGCGCAAGCAGGACGGAGAGACGGCGGAACCGCTCGTCATGCTCACCGCCTATACCGCGCGGCAGGCACAGCTGCTCGATCCGCATTGCGACATGCTGCTGGTCGGCGATTCGCTGGGGCAGGTGATTTACGGCCTGCCATCGACGCTGGCCGTGACGATGGACATGATGTGCGCCCATGGTGCCGCCGTCGTGCGCGGATCGTATCACGCGCTGGTCGTGGTCGACATGCCGTTCGGCAGTTACGAGACATCGCCCCAGCAGGCTTTCGAAAATGCGAGCCGCATCATGGCCGAAACCGGCGCCGCCGCGGTCAAGCTCGAAGGGGGGACGGCCATGGCCGAGACCATCGCGTTCCTTTCGGCGCGGGGCATTCCGGTCATGGCGCATGTCGGGCTGACCCCGCAGGCGGTCAATGCGCTGGGCGGGTACATGGCCCGTGGTCGAAGCGAGGCCGAACATGCGAAGATCATTGCCGATGGCCGCGCCGTTGCCGAGGCCGGCGCCTTTGCCGTCGTCGCCGAAGGGGTGGTGGAGGATATCGCCATCGCGCTCACCACGGCGGTCGCGGTCCCTGTCATCGGGATCGGCGCATCGGCACGGTGCGACGGGCAGGTTCTCGTCACCGAAGACATGCTCGGCATGTTCGAACGGGTGCCACGCTTTGTGAAGAAATACGGCGACATCGCTGAATTCATTTCGGAAAAGGCGTCCGAATACGCCCGCGATGTGCGCGCCCGCGAATTTCCGGGACCGGAACAGATCTATCCCGCAAAGGCGGATTGAACGCCCGGCCGCGCGCCGATCCTGCGCCCTTATCGCAACGCTTATTCAGGTTGAACCGTCTTGCAGACACTCCTTGCCCATTACAAAGGCTCGTTCCTTTTCACCTTCGTGGCGCTGGCGCTTTCCGTATGGCTCGGATTTGCGCAGGGCGATGGGGTGTCGGGCATGCTTTCGGTCCTGTGGATCGTGGTCGTGCTCTCGATCCTCGAAATATCGCTGTCGTTCGACAATGCGGTCGTTAATGCCACGGTCCTGCGCGACATGGACGAAAAATGGCAGCGACGCTTCCTCACCTGGGGCATCGCGATCGCGGTGTTCGGCATGCGCATCGTGTTTCCGCTCGCCATCGTGGCGATCGCGGCCAGCATCGGCCCGATCGAGGCGTTGAACCTGTCGCTGAACGATCCGGAAACCTATGAGGCGCTGGTATCCGATGCGCATATCGGCATCGCCGGTTTCGGGGGCGCGTTCCTCACCATGGTGGGGCTGAAATTCTTTTTCGATGCGGACAAGGAAGTCCACTGGATCAGTGTGATAGAACGCTTTCTTGCAAAGGTTTCGAATATCGATGCGGCGGCTATCGCGGTCCTCGTGCTGGCGCTCTATCTCATATCGCTGGCGCTTCCCGATGCCGAGGCACTGACCTTCCTGACATCGGGCATGCTGGGCCTGCTGACCTATATCGTGGTCGAGGCGATCGGCACGCTGCTCGACATGGCGGACAACAACGCCGCATCCGGCGCCGCGCGGTCCGGGCTCGGCGGGTTCCTCTATCTCGAGGTGCTCGATGCCAGCTTCAGCTTTGACGGGGTCATCGGGGCGTTCGCGCTGACCAACAACATGCTCATCATCGCGCTGGGCCTGTCGATCGGCGCGATGTTCGTGCGTTCGATGACCATTCACCTGGTACGGGCGGGCACGCTTTCGCAATATCGCTATCTCGAACATGGGGCGTTCTGGGCGATTATCGTGCTGGGCGCGATCATGCTGGCATCCGCGGTCGTGCATATCCCAGAAACGATCACCGGGCTGATCGGCGCGACGCTGATCGGGTTGTCGCTGTTCTGGTCGATCCGCCATGCGCGCAAGCATCCCGAGGACGCCGCGGAGGCCAATGCCGAGGCCGGACCGTCCGGCGGGCCGGTTTCCTCCTGATCCGCGTCCGGACCCGCCGCACATTACGGCGGGTCCATCGGCGGTCTGGACGTTCAGTTGCCCAGATTGTCCGCTGCATCGTTGGCCGCATCGCCCACGCTTTGCGCGGCATTGCCCACATCGCCGGCGGCCTCGGCAATGGCGTTGTCCTTGGCGACTTCGGCCCCGCTCCCCTGCATCAGGAAAAACCCGCCGACCAGCACGGCCAGAAGAAGCACCGCGAAGATCGCCCAGCCGGCCCCGCCGGATTTGCGGGGGCTGTCGTGATAGACTTCGGTATGGGTATGCGTGTTGCCTTCGGGCGTGCGGGTTTCGGTGACGCGTTCTTCGACCATGGCGGCCTCCTTGTTTATCCAGTCGTTGAAAACTCCGGATAGGAGGTTTCCGTTCCGCGCGGAGGCGGCGGCGCGGAATTTCGTTGCACTCGTCGCCTGTTCGTCGGACAAGCACCGGATGGAGGTCGCCCCGGACATTCTTGCCGACACCACCGCGCCGGAGCGTGAGGAATGGGTCGCCGCGATGGCTGCCCTTCCCGCCATTCCCGTCCCGGCGACGCTGTCCTGCGTGAGCCTGTCCCTCCCCGACGCGCCACAGCGGATTGCCGCGCGGCGCAGCGAGGGACGCATCGTCCTCGCGCTCGCCACCGCGGCGCAGATCCGGGAGCGTGAGGACGCGCTAGAGCAGGGGGTCGACGAATTTCTGCAGAGCGGGCCCGTCGAACCGGCCGATCTGCGTGCGCGGCTGCGTTTCCTGGAAAACGGGGCGGCACGGCCGGACGGCGTCGAATTCCGTCCGCCGGCAACCGTTCGGATCGACGGGCGCGATGTCGTGTTACGGGAGCGTGGCGCGGGCGTGTTCGCGCTTTTATGGGCGGCGCGGGGCGGGTTCGTGACGCATGAAACGCTGCTCGCGCAGACATGGGGCGAACATGCGGCGGGACGGCGTGAATATCTGCGCGTGGCGATCGGGCACATGCGGCATGCGCTGGAACCGGAACCCGATCTGCCGCGCTATATCCTCAGCGAACCGGGCGTCGGATACCGGCTGGGCGATGGAACGCCGCGCCATACCATCGCGTAATCTCGCTACATCCCGTAGAATATGACCAGCAGGATCGAGAGCGTCGTCGCCATCAACAGCACGAGCGGCACGCCGGTCCGAAGGTAATCGGCAAAGTCGTAGCCCCCCTCCTCCATGATAAGCATGTTGGTCTGATACGCGATCGGCGTCGCATAGCACAGATTGCACCCGAACAGCACGGCGAGGATCAGCGGCTCCTGCGGGAGGTCCAGCGTGTTGGCGATGTTGAAGGCGATCGGCGTGCCGACGGTGGCCGCCGCCGCGTTCGACGCGAAATTGGTGAGCAGCGTCACGAACAGCATGATCGCGACCAGCACGCCGGCCGCCGGCAGATATTGCAAGCCCGCCGACATTACGAGGCCGAGCCATTCGGCCGCCCCGCTTTCGAGGATGATGCGCCCGATCGCGATGCTCGCCGCGACGAGCACGATGACATTGGCGGACAGGGCGCGCCCAACCCGGTCGAACTTCACGCAGCCGGTCACGAACATCGCGATCGCGCCGCCCAGCGCCGACACCGCGATGGGCCAGAGCCCGATGCTCGCCGACAGAACCGCGCCCAGCATGATCGCCGCGGCCAGCACCGCCTTCGACCGGCGGGGCACTTCCTTCGCCCCTTCGAGCAGGAGCAGCTGATCCGTCTCGGCAAATTCCTCAATTTCGGCGAGCGATCCCATGACGAGCAGCACGTCGCCGACCTTGAGCGTCAGTTCCGAATATTCGTGGCGGCCGCGGTCGTCGGATTTATTCTGCTGATGAATGCCGAGTACGGCGACGCCGAATTGCCCCGCCACGCCGGACGACGGAATGGTCAGCCCGACGAGCCGCGATTCGGCGGTAATCGCCATTTCGACGACCACCACGTCGAGCCTTTGGCGGCGCGCGGCGGCGCGGATGCGTTCGACCACCCACGCCGGCGCGACCCGCCCCTTGAACACGCGCATCGCCTCTTCGAGGGCGCGATGCGTGCCGCTTACGGGAATGCGCGAACTCGCCGTGATCTGCCGGTCCTGCGGTCCTTCGAAGGCGAAACCTTCGGGCAGGCGATCGGCGAGGTCGTTCGGCGTCATGCCGATCAGCTCATTGTCCTCGTCAATGCGCAGCGTCGCGGAAAACCGCCGTTTCGTGCGCATCGCGGTCAGGCCGTTGTCCGGCAGGAGCTTCGGCATCACCAGCCAGAGATAGGGAATCGCCACCAAAGCGGCGAGCAGAACGATCGGCGTGAAATCGAACACGCGCAGCGGCGGCATGCCCAGATCCTCGGCAATGGACACGACGAGCAGGTTGGTCGACGTACCGATCGTCGTCGCCATCCCACCGATCAGCACCGCGGCGTTGAGCGGGATCAGCGTTTTGGACGCGGGCATCGCGCCGCGTTCGGCCAGCTGCACGAACACCGGGAGCAGGAGCACCAGCACCGGCGTGTCGTTGACCATCATCGACAGCCCCATCGCCAGCATCAGCGACACCAGCATGCCGATGCGCGGATTGAACTTCCACACCCGGTCGAGGAACAGCGTCGCCGGCTCCAGCGCGCCCGTGACCACCAGCCCCCGGCCCATGATCATCAGCGCGCAGATGGTGATGAGCGCCGGGTGGCCGAAACCGCTGAACGCGACGGCAAGCCCGGCATTGCGGTCGATGGAATCAAGCGGCCAGAAATAGAGGCCCAGCGCGATGATCGCGATGGTGACGAGGCTGACGATTTCGGTCTTGATCCGCCCGCGCGCAAAGGCAACGAACATCGCGATCGTCAGCGCCATCGCGGCAGCGGCGTGATAGGACGGCAAGCCCGGCATAGACCAAAAGTCCTAACACCCTGCGAGACAGAGCGCCATATGGCGCGTCAATCCGCCCACCGGGGCGACGTTCGCCTTTACATGAAATGGTGCCCCTGGCCCGACTCGAACGGGCACGTCTTGCGACAAACGATTTTGAGTCGTTCGCGTCTACCATTCCGCCACAGGGGCACAGCCGCCCGGTCACAGGCGACGCTCCCCGGCCTTAGCCGGGAGGGCTGCGCGCATCAATCCCCCTTGAGTGCGCCCACGAGAAGCTTGTGAAGCCGCGAATGAACCGCGTCATTACCGGCAAGCACCGTCTTGTCGCAGACCGGAAGGGAGCGCCCCTTCCAGTCGGACACAAAACCGCCTGCCTCGCGAATGAGCAGGCACCCGGCGGCAGTGTCCCACGGGCTGAGATCGCTTTCCCAGAACCCTTCGTAACGGCCCGCAGCCACCCATGCGAGATCGAGCGAGGCCGCACCGAACCTGCGCAACCCGGCCACGCGCGGGCCGATGGCGTTCGCGATTTTCGACCATTCCGTGAAATTGCCATGCCCGCCATAGGGCGTGCCCGTCGCGATCAGCGAATCGGCAAGATCCCGTCGCGCCGACACGCGCAGCCGCGCATCGTGGAGCCACGCTCCGCGCGATTTTTCGGCCCAGAAGCTTTCGTCCGTGATCGGCTGATAGACGAGCGCGGCGGTGACCTCGCCCCAACCGCTGCGGTCGAGCTTGGGCTCCTGCACCGCGATCGAAATCGCGAAATGCGGCATGCCGTGGAGAAAGTTGGTCGTCCCGTCGAGCGGATCGATGATGAAGCGCGGCTTGTCCTCGTCGCCGTCGATCGTGCCGCCTTCCTCCATGAGAAAGCCCCAGCCCGGCCGTGCGGCGCGCAATTCGTCCCACAACGTGCGTTCGGCGGCGCGGTCCGCCTTCGACACGAAATCGGCGGGCCCCTTGCGGCTGACCTGAAGGTGTTCGACCTCGCCGAAATCGCGGCGCAGGCGCGAACCCGCCTTGCGCGCGGCGCGTTCCATGACGCGGATGATGCCGGAAAGGGCCATTCTTCTATTCGCTTTTCAAATCAGGGACGTAAGGGAAAGATCAGCTGACCTTGCCGACATAGCTGCGCTCGTACACGTCGACGATGATGCGCGTGCCGCTTTCGATATGGGGCGGGACCATGACGCGCACGCCATTGTCGAGCACGGCGGGCTTGTAGCTCGAAGAGGCGGTCTGCCCCTTCACCACGGCGTCGGCCTCGACGACCTCGGCCTCGACCTGTTCGGGAAGCGCGACGCTGATCGGGCGCTCGTCATACATTTCGAGCGTGACCTGCATGCCGTCCTGAAGGAAGGCCGCCGCATCGCCGAGCAGGTCGGCGGGAAGCTGAATCTGTTCGAACGTATCGGTATCCATGAAGACGAGGGTTTCATCATCGGCATACAGATACTGAAAATCCTTGAGGTCGAGGCGCACTTTCTCGACCGTGTCGGCGCTGCGGAAACGCACGTTCGTCTTGCGCCCGTCGATCAGGTTCTTCATCTCGACCTGCATGTAGGCACCGCCCTTGCCGGGCTGCGTGTGCTGAATCTTGGCGACCTTCCAGATGCCTTTTTCATATTCGAGAATATTGCCGGGGCGAATGTCGACGCCGCTGATCTTCATGAGGCTGGACCTTGAATGGTTTGCAAAAAACTGTCGATGGTTCGGATATGTCGCGGCCCTTAGCCGGTGCAACCTCCCGGCACAAGGCGCAGCATGGATCCGCGCCCCTGCGTCATGGCCGCATCACCCCCGCGCATCGAGCCATGCGTCGACCGCGGCGAGCGCATCGGCAATCACCTGGTCCTGCGATCGGGAGGCATCGATGACGACATGCGCCGCGCGATCCGCCGCCGCCTGATCGAGGAAGGATTGCCGCACGCGTGCGTGAAATTCCTGCGTCAGCGTTTCGAAACGGTCCTCCCCGCTGCCATCGCGCGTCAGCCGTTTGCGGCTGCGCGCAAGGCCGGTCCCGGCATCGAGGTCGAGCACGACGGTCAGGTCGGGGAAAAAATCGCCGATCGTGCGGGCGTGCAACATGCGGATGAAATCCACCGGAAGCCCGCGCCCCGCCCCCTGATACGCGATGGTGGAGCCGACGAACCGGTCGCACACGACCCAGCGCCCGGCATCGAGCGCGGGGCGGATCGTGCGCCGCACATGTTCGATCCGCGCCGCCGTCATCAACAAAAGCTCGGACCGATCGTCCCAAGAATCGTCCGCGCCCGACAGGATCAGCGCACGGATCGCATCGCCCTGCGGCGATCCCCCCGGCTCGCGCGTGGCCACCACTTCTTTGCCGCGCTGCGTCAGATGACCGGCAAGCGCCTGCGCAAAGCCGGTCTTGCCGCACCCGTCGATCCCCTCGACCGCGATGAAGACCCCCGTCAATCGACCAGCCCCAGCAAACCGTTGCGCAATTGCTGCCAGCGATTGGCAGGCGCGACATCCTCCATCGCGACGAGATCCATCCGGCTCGACTTGCCGTTGCCGTTATTGACGTGCAGTTCGGCGATGCGCTCCCCCTTGCGGATGGGGGCGACGACCGGACCTTGATAAACGATGCGGACCGACGGGTTCGGCGCCTTCCCGATCGGGGTGGTGACGAAAACGGGGCGCGGCGCGGCGACCGCGACGCTGGTGTGGCTGCCGCCCTGCACCTTGACCCGGCCGATTTCCGCGTCCTTCCCGAACAATCGCGTCGTCGACCATTCGTCAAAGCCCCATTCCATGAAATCGCGCGAGATCTGCTTGCGCTCCCGCGAGGTTTCGGTGTTGCCGACCACCATGATGAGCCGTCGCCCGTCCCGCTGTGCCGACCCGACGAAGCCATAGCCCGCCTCGTTGGTGAAGCCGGTCTTCAACCCGTCCGCGCCCGCCACCGCGCCCAGGATCGGGTTGTGATGCTTTTGCGTGATGTCGTTGAAGCTGAACTCCTCCATCGCGAAATAGCGCCGGTAAAGATCGGGATGGTCGGTCAGGATCGCCTTGGTCAGCTTGGCGAGATCGCGCGCGCTGGTGTAGGTGCGCCCCTCGTCCGGCCAGCCATTGGGCGTGTTGAAATGGCTGTCGGTCATGCGCAGCTTGCGCGCCTGGGCATTCATTTCGCGGGTAAATCCGTCGACGCTGCCCGAAACCCCCTTGGCCAGCACGACGCAGCCGTCGTTCGCCGACACCGTCACGATCCCCGCGAGCAGCGTATCGATGGTGATCCGGTCGCCTGCGCGCACGAACATGGAGGAACCGCGCCGGCTCCACTGCCGCGCCGTTTCGGGATCGACCGTGATGACCTGATCGAGAGCGATGCGCCCCTCCTTCACCATTTCAAACGCGGTGTAGGCGGTCATCAGCTTCGTCAGCGAGGCGGGAATGAACCGCCGGTCGGTTTCGCGGGCGAGCAGGGTCCGGTTGGAGCCCAGATCGTACATCAGCGCGATGGGCGCACCGTCGAGGCTTTGCGGAGGGGCGGGCGCAAGCGGCGGGGCGGGCGCAACCGAGGCTGTGCCCCCTGCCCCGTCACCGCGATCCGCCTGTGCGTAAAGCAGGGGCGCGCCGCCCACCATCACGGCCGCGGTCAGGCCGAAAAGCGTTCGGCGAAGAGTCAATCCGGTCATGTCATCCCGTCATCAGCGCGGCGGCGTCAGATCAACGCCTTATCGCATCGGCCAGCAGCCCTACCGAAAGCGCGTAATAGTTGGAACAGTTGTAATCGAGAATCACGCGATAGTTCGAGGTCAGCAGATAGGCCGTGTTCCCGCGCCCGTCGGGTTCGAACAATACGGCGAAACTGTCATCCGGGATCGCGCCTTGCGGACGAATGCCGAGCGCCTTCCATTCGCGCACGGTCTTCCACTGGCTGTGCCGGGCAAAGACGCGCGGGCAACGCGGCGCGACGAGGTCGGTGCGCTGCGGACCCATGTCGAACCCCGCCGGCACGGCGGCGGGCACGCCCCAGGGTTCGCCCGGACGCCAGCCCGCGCTCCTGAAATAATTGGCGATGGAATGCAGCGTATCGGCATTGCTGTTCCAGATGTCGCGATCCCCGTCCCCGTCGCCGTCGACGGCGAGGCGCAGCCACACGCTCGGCAAAAATTGCGGATTGCCGAACGCGCCGGCCCAGCTCCCCTCCAGTTGCGAACGTGCGACGCCCTGGTCGATCATCTTGAGCGCGGCGATAAGCTCGCCTTCGAACAGGTCGCGGCGGCGCCCTTCATACGCGAGCGTGGCGAGCGAGCGCGGCAGGTCGAACCCGCCCATGTAGCTGCCGTAATTGGTTTCATGCCCCCAAATCGCGACGAGCACCTCGCCCGGCACGCCATAGCGCCGTTCGATCTCCGGAAAGAGCGAGGCATTGCGGGCGTAGGCGCGGATGCCGCCGTTGATCCGCGCGGAATCGACATGGCGCTCGCGATAGGGGGCAAAGGGCGGCGGAACCGAATTGGGGTTGGACGCCTGCGGCCGGTCGAGTTCGACCACGCGGGGATTAAGCGTGAGACCCGAAAGCCCCGTGGCGATTGCGCGGTCCGACACGCCCTGCTGCCGCGCGCGGGCGGCAACCTGATCGAGATAGGCATCGAAGCCCGCCTGCGTGAGCGTCTGCGCCGATGACGGCGAGGCCAGCAAAAGCGCGACGGCGGCACCGGCGAACGAGGGAAGGCGCACGGCGGCGCGAAGTTTTTTCAGCATGTTCAGGCTCATGGCACAGGAACACGGCCGTGTGAATTGCGACATGCGACGAATGCCCCCCCATGCGCGATGTGGCGTGACAAAGCCGCTGCTTTTGGCTAGCGACGCAGCCGCGATTGCCGCGACGAACGATGGCGATGATGTGGAAGCGTGGCCGAGCGGTTGAAGGCACCAGTCTTGAAAACTGGCATACGGGCAACCGTATCGTGGGTTCGAATCCCACCGCTTCCGCCACATGGCACCGACCGACACGGGGCGCCGGATGCCCGACATCATTGGCATTCGCGGCCTCGTCGCCGATTCGGGCGCGCCTTCAAAGCCGAAATCCGGTCCTGCGGTGCGATTTTCGTCCGGTCCGGCGATCCGCGCTATCGACACGGCCCGTTGCAATACGGCGAAATTGCCATTTTACACCGTCCCATCGCGCCTTCCGATTGTCACGATCGTGCGATGCTGGCAGACATTGGCGATGGCAAAATTACGGTTCATGGCCGGCTTCGCGGCACACATGGCGCTCGGACTGGGCGCTGCGTCTTTGGCGCAGGCGCAGCCCGCTTTATACGTCAATCCTAACAGCACCACGCTCGCCGCGGCGGAACGGCTGGACGGGGAAGCGCGCCGGGATGCCCTTGCCCTCGGCCGCATTCCCACCGCGACATGGTTTTCCGATGGGACGCCTGACGAAGTGGAACGGCAGGTTGCAAGCCTCGTTGACGCAGCGGCCGCGCAGAATGCCCTGCCGGTCCTCGTTGCCTACAATATTCCCGGGCGGGATTGCGCGCTCTATTCCGCCGGGGGCGCGGCGGGGAGCAATGCCTATCGCGCCTGGATCGAAGGCTTTGCAGCCGGCATCGGCGAACGTGCCGCAATCGTCGTGCTCGAACCCGACAGCCTGGGCGCGATCCCATGGCATCGCACGCTCGACGGCGAGTTGGAGCATTGCCAACCCGGGAACAGCGCGAACAACGATGCCGCCGCGACACGGTTTGCGCAATTGAGCACGGCGGTGGAAATCCTCGCCACCTTGCCCAACGTGCGCATCTACCTCGACGGAACGGGCAGCGGATGGCTCGCCCCGGGCGAAGCCGCCAACCGGCTCATCCGCGCGAATGTCGCCCGCGCGGACGGATATTTCCTCAACGTATCCAATTTCGAAAGCGACCTCCGCCTGCTCCATTACGCCCGCTGGATCAGCGATTGCCTCGCCCTCGTGACAGGGGGGGAAACCGATCCGCGCACATGCCCGAGCCAATATCATCCCGCCGATTTCGCCGATTCCAGCTCTTGGACCGCGACCGATGCGGCTTATGACGCGCTGTTCGCACGCGCCGGCATCGCGCGGGCGCCCGCATCGCAGAAACACGCAATCATAGATACCAGCCGCAATGGAACGGGATCGTGGGATCCGCCGGCGAACACATATTCCGACGCGGAAATCTGGTGCAATCCGCCCGGTCGCGGGCTTGGTCGCCGGCCTGCGCTCGATACCGGCAATCCCTATGTCGATGCGTATCTTTGGATCAAGATTCCCGGAGAATCCGACGGTGAATGCTATCGCGGAACCGGTGGCCCGACCGACCCCGCGCGCGGGATCGCGGCGCCGCGTGCGGGTGGCTGGTTCCCGGTGCAGGCCCGCGAGTTGATCCGGAACGCGGTCCCGCCGCTGATCCGGGATTAGCGCGGCGGTGCGGTCGAACTCCGCACGAACAATTCATGGGCATGATCGCCGCGCGGGGCCGGTGACGCGGCGTACTTGCTGCTACCGTCGCGCTCCGTCTCGAGCGCGGCAATGAGCCGGTCGGTCGCGTCCCATGCCAGTTCGCTGACCGGCTGACGCACGGTGGTCAATTGCGGCCAGGCCGTGCGGGACACTTCGGAATCGTCGAACCCGGCAACCGATACATCCGCCGGCACGGCCATGCCGCGGTCGCGCACGGCGGCCATCGCCGCCACCGCCATATCGTCGTTCTGCGCCAGGATCGCGGTGGGCTGGGGTGCACGGCGGAGCAGATCCGCCGCAACGGCGTAGCCCACGTCATAGGTGAAATCGCCGGTCACGATCAGATGATCGTCGATCGCCGCACCGGCCTCCGCGAAGGCCCGGCGATACCCCTCCATCCGCGCCGCGCACGCAGCATGCGAGGGGTCGCCCATGATGATCCCGATGCGGCGATGCCCAATGGACAGCAGATGCGCGGCGATCGCGTGGCCGGCGGCAACCTCGTCGATCGTCGCCACGATGCCGCGCGCCATCTCCCGATGGGGCGTGATCCGCGCATAGGGCAGCTTCTGCCGGTCGAGCATTTCGAGCAGATCGTCCTGATCGCAGGCAGGAGGGGCGAGCACCACCCCGTCCAGACCGGCCCGCACGAGCAGGCGCCCCAGTTCGGTCGGCCGGTTCGCCACGTCGCGAAACGGCAGCACCACCAGGCGGAAGCGCGAATCCTCGAGCCGGGCGAGCGCACCGTTCTGCAATTCGACGACATAACTCGGGCTCGGCCGTTCGTAGGTCAGCCCGATCAGGTAGCTGCGCCGCGCGATCAGGCTCTGTGCCGCGATATTGGGGTGATAATCGAGTTTCGCCGCCGCGGCGCGCACACGTTCGCGGGCATCGGTGCTGACATGCGGGGCGTCGTTCAGGGCGCGCGAAACCGTCTTGATCGACACCCCGGCGAGTTCGGCGACGTCGACGATCGTGGATCGTTTGGAAATAGCACAATCCTCCGGAAAAAGCGCGCCGCCGGCCCCCTCGCCGACCCTGCCGGCGGATATGGGTTAGCGACTCTCTTGACACCTGTCGATAGACGCCGGTAAACGTTGTCAGCAACGACGGTAAACGTTGTCATAAGCAGGGAGAGAGACGGGTGCTGTTTGGCAGGGCTAGATTCATGGCGGGAACGATGGCGGGCGCGCTTGGCGCGGCGCTGGCGGCCGCTCCGCTTGCGGCACAACCGGATTCGTCGGCGATCGCCGATCCCTCTCTATGGCCGGCCCTGTCGGCGCCCATCGCGCGCGATGCGGCAAGCGAGCAGCGGATCGAGGCACTGATCGCCGCGATGTCGCTGGAGCAGAAGGTCGGGCAGATCATTCAGGCCGACATCGGAAGTGTCACCCCCGAGGATGTCAGCCGGTATCACCTCGGCTCGATCCTCAACGGCGGCAATTCGACGCCGGGCGGTGCCTATAATGCGCCCGCCCCGCAATGGCTGAAGGCGGCCGATGCGTTCTACGCCGCCTCGATGAAGCGCGATGGCAAGCTGCCGCGCATTCCGATCATCTGGGGCAGCGACGCGGTGCACGGTCACAACAATGTCGTCGGCGCCACCTTGTTTCCGCACAATATCGGCCTCGGCGCCGCGCGTGACCCCGAACTGTTGCGCCGCATCGGCGAAATCACCGCGGTCGAGATGCGCGTGACCGGCCTCGACTGGACATTCGCCCCCACGCTCGCCGTGGTGCGTGACGATCGCTGGGGCCGGACCTACGAAGGGTTTGGCGAGACGCCGGAGATCGCCACCGCCTACGCCGCCCCGCTGATCGAGGGGTTGCAGGGAAAGATCGGCGACGAAGATTGGCTGCGCGGGCCGCACATCATCGCCACGGCCAAGCATTTCCTGGGCGATGGCGGCACCACCGGCGGCAAGGACCAGGGCGACACCCGGATTACGGAGACCGGCCTGCGCAATTTGTTCAGCGCGCCCTATCTCCCCGCGATCGAGGCGGGCGTGCAGTCGGTCATGGTCAGCTTTTCAGGCTGGAACGGGGCGAAAATGCATGGCAACCGGTCCTTGCTGACCGGCGTGGTCAAGGATCGCTGGAACTTCGACGGGTTTCTCGTTGGCGACTGGAACGGCCATGGGCAGGTCGCTGGCTGCACCGCGACCGATTGCGCGCAGTCGGTCATCGCGGGCCTCGACATGTACATGGCGCCCGACAGCTGGAAGGCGCTCTACGCATCCACGCTGGCGGACGCGCGGGACGGTACGCTGCCGATGGACCGGCTCGACGACGCGGTGCGGCGCATCCTGCGCGTCAAACTGCGGGCCGGGCTTTTCGAGGCGGGCAAGCCCTCCTCGCGCCCCTATGCTGGCCAGTTCGAACGCCTGGGCAGCGCCGACCACCGCGCGGTGGCGCGCGAGGCGGTGCGAAAATCGCTGGTGCTGCTGAAGAATGCGAACGGCGTGCTCCCCCTCGACAGCGGGGCGAACGTGCTGGTCACCGGCGACGGGGCCGACAATCTCACCAAGCAGACCGGCGGCTGGACGCTGACGTGGCAGGGAACGGGCACCAAGCGCTCCGACTTTCCCCATGCGCAGTCGATCTGGGAAGGGATCGAGGAAATCGTCGACGCAGCAGGGGGGACCGCCACGCTTTCGGCCGATGGCGCCTATGCGACGAGGCCGGATGTCGCGATCGTCGTGTTCGGGGAAGAGCCTTACGCAGAATTTCAGGGCGACCGGGCCGACGTCGGCTATGACGATGAGGCCAGTCTTGTCCTGCTCCGCTCGCTTCGCGCGAAGGGGATACCGACCGTATCGGTGTTTCTGTCGGGCCGCGCGATGTGGGCCAATCCCTTCATCAACGCATCGGATGCCTTCGTTGCCGCCTGGCTTCCGGGCTCCGAGGGTGGCGGTATCGCCGATGTCCTGTTCGGGGACGCCGAATTTACCGGCAAGCTGCCCTATAGCTGGCCGAAATCCAGCGACCAGACCGCGTTGAACATCGGCGATGCGGATTACGATCCGTTGTTCCCCTATGGCTTCGGGCTGACCACGGCGGACGACGGCGAACTTGCCATGCTGCCCGAGGATCGCGCCTCCGCCGCGCCGGTCGACGATAGCGTACTGTTCAACGCCGGGCGTGTCGGTGCGAGACGGCGATTGCTGATCGGCACGCCGGGCGCGCTCGCGACGAACCCCGGCCCCGACCTCATCACGATCGAGCGGGCCGACCGCAATGCACAGGAAGATTCAGTGCGCCTGCGCTTCACCGGCAAGGGCCGCGCCGCAGCCGCCATCGTGCAGGACAGCCCGGCGGATCTCACGCGGCAAACCAACGGCGATCTCGCGCTCGAACTGCAATTCAGGGTCAATTCCGCGCCGACCGAGGACGTGACGCTGATGATGACCTGCGGCGAGGGATGCGCTGGCGGCTTTCCGCTCGGCGCGGTGCTGACGAAGGCGGCGCAGGGCGGGACCTGGACGCGGCTGACGATCCCGCTCAGCTGTTTCGAAAAAGCCGGCGTCGACATGGGTCGCGTCGATGCGCCGATGATGCTGGTCACCGAAGGCCGGCTCGATCTCACACTGTCGTCGGCGCGGATCGTGTCGCCGTCGGGCAACCAAGTTTCATGTCAATAAGCGCGATCTGCACCGACAGATCGAAGGGGAGGACACCATGACCAATACGAAATTCGCAAGGGCATTCGCCACCATTCTGCTGTGTTCCGTCGCAGCGCTGCCTGCACAGGCGCAGACAGCGCCCGCGCCCGCGCCCGCAGACGATCCGGCCGAGGCGCAGGATACCGACGATGACACACATGTCATCATGGTAACCGCCAACCGCCGGGAGGAGAATCTTCAGGACGTGGCCGGCGTGGTGCAGGCCATCGACGCCGAGCAATTGCGCCAGGACGGCATCAGGGACCTGCGCAACCTTCAGGTCGCCGTCCCCGGGCTCAGCATCGCCAATCAGGAAGGCAATGTGGAAATCTTCATTCGCGGGGTCGGCTCTGCGAACAATACCGAATTGGGGGATCCCGGTGCCGCGCCGCATCTCAACGGGGTTTACATTCCGCGCCCGCGCGGGCTCGGCCTGATGTTCTACGATCTTGAACGGGTGGAGGTGAACAAGGGGCCGCAGGGCACGCTCTATGGCCGCAACGCGCTGGCCGGCACGCTCAACATCATCACCGCCAAGCCGCGGCTGGGCGAATTTGGCGGCTATGCGCAGGCCGAGATCGCCAATCGCTCGTCCTATGGGGCCGAGGGTGCGCTCAACATACCGCTTGGCGACACCATGGCGGTGCGTGCAGCAGGCTATTACGTCAATCGCGACTTCGGCTTTCGCAATGTCTCCACGGGCGAACAGGCGAGCCAGCTCAAGCCCGCGGGCCTCGAAGAGAACTACGCCGGGCGCCTGTCCTTTCTCTGGGAGCCGGACGATCGGCTGAGCATTTCCTTCGTGGGCGATTACGGCATGGAAACGGGCACCGGCTATCCCGGCGCGAATATCTATACCGCGGTCATCGCTACCGGCCTGCGGCCCGACAAGCTCGACCTGAAGGACGTCGTCTATCGCGGGATGCAGGGCGACATGGAGAACGAGCTTTGGGGCGTACAGGGCCGGCTCGCCTACGAGTTCGACACGTTCACCGCCGAATTCACCGGCAGCTACCGCTCCGTCGATTTCGAGCAGGCCAATGCCAGCAGCGAAGGCATCGACTATCCGGGCCGCGACCTCAATGCGCAGGAATATGACAATTTCTCGAACAATTTCTGGCAGGCGAAATCCAAGAGCCAGGTCTATGAGCTGCGTCTGTCCGCCAATGACGATCAGCGCCTGCGCTGGAACCTGGGCGGGTTCTATTTCAAGGAGGACCAGGCGGTCGGCTATCTCGCGCTCGCCGACCGTGGGTATTGCTGTTACTCGGGTACCGAATTCACGATGCCCGACGTCAATGGCGAGAGCTTCGCATTCTTCGGCGACGGGACTTACGACGTCACGGACCGGCTGCGTATCTTTGGCGGGTTGCGCTACACCGAAGAGCAGAAGTCGCGCTACGGCATCGGCGGCAACTGGGCGCTGACGCTGGGCGGGGAGGATTTCTCCTGCTGCTTTGGCACGCGTTTGGGGACCGAGGGTTTCCGGCCCAACCTCCTTGGCCGCCCCAATTTCGACGTGAGCGGGATCACGACCCCGCAACAGCGCGCGCAATTCCTGATCGAAGGAATCCGCACGCCCGGCCTTCGCGATACGTTGATCGATCAGATCGGCGCGATCGCGAATGGAACGAACCCCAACGGGACCTGTATCGACCGTCCCGATATCGACAACGGGTTCGTGAACTGCCCGGCGAACGCGAACGGCGGCTTCAGCTTCGTCGAACTCACCATCCCGGATCAGCAGATCGGTCAGGCCGAGTTCGATTTCATCGACTGGCGTGCCGGGATCGAATTCGATTTGAGCGCCGACACCATGCTTTATGCCAAGGTGTCGACCGGCCACAAATCGGGCGGTTTCAATGACAGCTTCAATGGCTCGACCATACCCGAGACATACAGCCCCGAAGAGATCATCGTGTATGAGGCGGGTAGCCGGAACAGCTTCGACGCGTTCGGACGCCGCGCGATCTTCAACCTCACCGGCTTCTACTACGACTATTCGGATCAGGTTTTTCAGGACCTGACCTGCATCAATCTCGACGAGACGCAGGCGCCGCCGGTCTGCAATGGCTACTCGCTCGTCAATCGCAACATCGGCGCGTCCCGGATCTATGGCGCGGAGGCCGAGCTGAAGCTGAAACTTCCGGCGAACTATGCGCTCGATCTCAATGCGGCCTATCTCGATACCGAGATCACGAAGGGCGTGGTGGCCGATCCGCGCGCGCAGGATAACGATGCCGGGGGCGAATCCCCGCTCATCAGCCTCGTCGGCAATCGCCTGCCGCTGGCGTCCAAGATGAACCTGAGCGCGCGCCTCTCGCAATGGTTCGATATCGGCGAGGGTCAGTTCGACTGGCAGGCTCTCCTCAAATACCGCTCCTCGTTCTTCCTTACCCAGTTCAACGAGGATGACATCGTCTTCCTCGACGGGGCGCGGCAGGATGCGCTCGACGCGGGCTTTCCCGATCGGCAGAGCGGTTTCGTGACGCTCAATCTCGGGGCGGGCTACACGATCGGGAATTTCCGTCTGGAGGCGTGGGCGAGCAATTTCCTCGACGAGGAGGTTTCGCAAAAGGCACTCGTGGGGTCGGCCCTCAACATTCGCTTCCTCAACGATGCGCGGACCTACGGCCTGCGCGGGCGCATCACGTTCTAGACGGGGCAAGATGGCAAAGGGGCCGCATGTTCGCCACGGCGGGCGGCGGCCCCTTCCCTGCCCGTTCGCGAGGCGGTTCGCCCCTGCGCGATCAGAGCACGCGCATCGCCTTGCACGAACGCCGTGAGCCCGGCGATCGGCTGCCGCTTGCCCGGGTCATAGAGGTGACACGAGGGAAGTGCCGGCGCCCATCCGGGCATGACTTACCTCAGCGCGCTGTAGCGGAGATGGGGTGCGGCCCGACCCTTATCACACAGCAGAGGCCGAGACCGCGCGGCGCCAGATTGCGGCATTCGCACCCCCCGCCGGTCACATCGCGCGCACTTGAACCGTCACACCGACCCGCACTTGCCCGGCGGTGCCTCGCTATGCATCGTCGTAAAGTTTCACGGCCAGGCTTCCCAGCGCACCCACCAGCATCAACGCCGACCCGACGATGAAGCACCACACGGCCAGACGTTGAAACTGTTCGAATTGCGGCAGAAAGAGCACGCTTCCGATCACGAAGGTCGCATTGCCCATCACGCCGAGCGCGGTGTGGATCCAGCCATAATCCTTTACCAGTGTCTTCAACATATGCGTCATCTCATCCTGCTTCATCGGGGACGGTGCGGACGGTCGTTTTCGGAGGACGGAACGCGCCTCTTTCGAAACGTGCGGGACGTCTTACGCCGCTATCGCGGCACGGGACGCGCCTTCACCGTCACCATGGGGCGGCGCGATACTACCACCGCCATTTTCATGCATCTATGACCGCCGGGTCAAGGATCCGTGCCCTCGCGCGGGGGTGACGCGGCTCCGCGACCCTGCCGCGATGCGGATGCCCTACGCCGTGCAAGTTCGCGTGCGTATTCCTGAAGATCCGCGATTTCATCGAGTTCATCGACGATCTCGAACCCGAAAATCGTCTCCAGCACATCCTCCAACGTGACCAACCCCAGGAACGTGCCATATTCGTCGACCACTGCGAGGATATGGTGGTGATCGGAAATCATGCGGCGGAAAAGACGGTCCACCGTCACCTCGTCCAGCACGCCGGGCAGCGGGCGGATCAGCGACTGGACATCCTCGTGCGGCGGATCGTCGGACAGGCTGGCGAACACCTCGTGCTTGATGACGAAGCCCCGGATATTGTCCGGTTTTTCGTCGAAAAGGGGAATGCGTGTATAGGGAACGTCCCGTATCCGGGTCGCGAGTTCGGCCAGCGGGAGATCCATCGGAAGGCTCGACACGACGATCCGCGGGGTCATGACGTCGGCGCTCTTGACCCGGTGGAGTTGCAGCATGTTCTGAACGAAGCGGACCTCGCTGCTCTCAATCTGGCCCGAGGCATGGCCAAGGCTCGCCAGCGCCAGCAATTCGTCGCGATGATGCGGCATTTCGGCCGGGCGTCCGCGCGTGATGATCCGCGTCAATTGCCGCGATGCCCACACCAGCGGCGCCAGAACCGTGATGAGGATGGGCAGCAGCCAGGCGGTAAAGGGCGCGAGCCGCGGCGCGTAGCGGGCGCCGATGGTCTTGGGAATGATCTCCGTCACGATCAGCACGGCAAGGGTCAGCACGCCCGCGAACACGGCCTCGCTTCCCGCGCCGTAGAGCTTGGCATATTGCGCGCCCGCGCCCGCCGCCCCCATCGTATGCGCCACGGTATTGAGCGTCAGGATCGCGGCAAGCGGCCGCTCCACATCGTCCTTCAGCTTCTTGAGCTTCACCGCCCATCCCGCGCCATGATCCTGTGCCGAACGGATCGTGGACGGCGTGATGGTGAGCAGCGATGCCTCGAGAAGCGAGCACAAAAACGACACGACGAGCGCAAGCGCGACGTAGAAGATCAACAGGGTCATGACGCCCACCTACAAGAGCCGCGGCCAAAGCGCTATTGCGCAGGGCGTTTTATCGAGGCGGCGATGAATGCGTTCACCATGTCGGATGGGTCGCGCGGCGTCCCGCAAGTGGCACGCGTGCGTGCTGCGTTGGTCACGGGCGATGCGGCCGCGGGACCGGCATTGCCATGCGATGGCGGCAACGGGAATTGCCGGACGCGATTACGCCGCAAGCGGGGCGTTTAGGAAATCTTAAGCCTTTTGCGCCATTTTACCGATCATGGCCCGCAGACTATCTTCCTCGCTGTTTCGCAGGATCTTGCGCGATCAGCGCGGATCGGTGACCACGCTTGCCGCCCTTTCGCTGCCCGTCATGCTGGGCGGTGCGGGGCTGGCCTTCGACCTCAGCCGCGGATACGGGCAGAAAGTCGTCAATCAGCGCGTCGCCGACATGGCCGCCTTGAGTGTGGCGCTCGAGTATCAGGACAACAATTCTGTCGATCTGGAAAGTGCCGCCGCGGTGGTCGCCGCCGCGAACCGCCTGGACGGCGTGACGGTAAAGGCGAAGCTGGTCGATGATTACCCTTACGAGGGTGACAAGGTGGTCGAGGTCACGATCACGCGCGACGTGCCCTATCTCCTCGCTGCGGCGGTCGGGCTTGGCGGGAATTTTACCGTGTCGGCTGTATCCGCCGCCGTCGTGGAAAGCGAATCGCCCTACGACACGCCCTGTTTTCTCGCGCTGAGTACAGGAAACGACGCGTTGGTGGTGAACGGCGGCGCATCGATCAATGCGCCGGGCTGTTCGGTGGCGGCGATCGGCGGTCTCGCGAACAAGGGCGACACGATCGAAGCGTCGCAGATCGTCGCCGGGCTTGGCGACATCGTGCTCAATTCCGGCTGGCTGAAGGCGGAATCGCTGCGATATGGCGGCGAATTGAAAGTGCCGCAGTGGAACAATCAGCTGCCCGCCCTCGCCGACCGTCACAATGCCAAGACAGACCTGTTCGATCCGTGGAAGGACAATCTGGAGATCGCGGAGGCAGACGGCAGGCTGGGCTCTCGCACAGCGCCGCCCGAACTGTTCAATCCCGTCACGCCAGGCGGCGCAAAATGGGATCTATCATGGAAGCCCAGCAATGCGGTGAAGCAATACCGGGTGGGCGACACGAACCGGTATGTGATCCCCGCGGGCAATTACGATATTTCCAGCCTGACGGTGGACGGCGGCATCGATGTCGTGTTCCAGTCGGGATCGAGGATTACGGTGTCAAACGGCGTCGCGGTCGGGGGGGGATCTTCCGTCAATTTCGGCGATAGCGACGTTTACATCAACGGCGGATTCAACAGCGGATCGAACGGCGTCACCTTCGGCGACGGCACGCTGTGGATCGGCGACGGAAAGATCGATTTCCTCGGCACCAATCGCAAGGGTGATGGCAAGGTCGTCATCAACGACACGCTCAATCTCGGCGGTGGGCAATCGTTGCTCATGGGCGATGGCGACCATTATTTCAAATCGATCAAACTGGGCGGCGGTGGCGACACCTTGATGGGGAACGGCGATTTCGTCGTGTCGGAATCCATCGACGTTCAAGGTGACAGCGAACTTGCCATCGGCAACGGCGATATCATCATCGGCACACCGAAAAGCGGCGCGGCGGTATCGCTTTCGGGAAGCGCGCGTTTTTTGATGGGCGATGGCAGCACGTCGATCGGCGGCGATATCAAGACGATGGGCGGGAGCCGCATGGTCTTCGGCGACACCGCGAACCATTATATCGATGGCGACATGGATTTCGGCGGTTCGGTGTATTTCGGCGCAGGCCGTTACACCGTCAATGGCGATTTCGTGAACGGCACGGGGGGCACGACCTGGCCCTATACCTCCTCGCTGACCGGCGAAACCTATGGCGCGTATGGCGCTGGCTTCGACATGGCCGGGCAGGATGTGACGTTCATTCTTGCAGGCCTCCTCAAGCTGGCGGGCGGTGCACTGACCAAGCTTTCCGCGCCGGACTACTCGCAATCGGGCGCGCAGATCGCGCAACTCCTTTTCCATTCGGCGGCAAGCGGTGCGTCGAACTGGACCGGCGGGACCGGCAACGTGTTTTCCGGCACCATCCATTTCCCCAACGCATCGGTGACGATGGCCGGCGGCAATTCGACCGCCGATGGCGGCACATGCTTCATGCTGATCGCGGATGAGATCAAGGCCGCGGGCGGCGCGACGGCCGGGTCCAAATGTCTGATGACCGGATCGGCCGGCGGCGAAACGCGCGCCAACAGCCGGATCAGGCTGGTCCGATGATCCGCTCTCTCCGCAATGATGAGACGGGCGCGGTTGCGGTCGAATTCGCGCTGTGGTCGATGCTGTTCTTCATGGTCGTGGCGAGTGCGCTCGACATCGGATCCTTTTTCATGAAGCGGAGCCGGCTCGACGAAGCCTTGTCGGCCAGCGCCATCGTCGCATTCGACAATCGCGAAAACGTACGCTTCGACCAGCTGCCAGCCTATGTCCGCGCGCTTTCCGACGATACGGCGACGAGCGTGATCCTGAGCTGCAACGGCGTCGTCGATGCATGCACCAACATGGATCGCAGCTGCGCCTGCATTTCCGCAGACGGCGGGTACAGCGCCTATACCTGCAAGGCGACGTGCCCCGACAATGGCGCACGCGCGGGCTATTACATGACGGTCGAGGCGACGACCCCGATCGAGGCGCTCATCGTCCCGCAACGCGCCTTTGGCGGCGACACCGTGACGCGCGCCACGACGCTGAGGCTGGAATGAAGATTCGCGCGCTCTGGATGGACGAAGGCGGCGCGGCGGTGATCGAATTTGCACTGCTGGCGCCGATCATGATCATGATGATTTTCGGCGTGATCGAAACCGGGCGGCTGTTCTGGACCCAGCACACCATTGACGAGGTCGCGTACAGCACCGCGCGTTGCATCAGCGTAAGCCTCACTTGTGAGGATACCGCAACGCGCGGCGCCTATGCGAAGGAGCGGGCCGCCGCCTACGGCATCGCGGTGCCCGCCGACCGCATCGTCACGAGCGATACGGGCACCTGCAAGGGTTTTGCCGAATCGCATAGCGTCCGGATCGAGGTGCCGTTCCGTTCCGTTCTGTCCGAACTCGCGCCCGGTTTTCCGCAAACCCTTTCGACAAGGGCCTGCTTCCCGAAATTGCGAGAGATCACGAGTTAGGCCGGAACGCGCCCCTCACCCGGTCAATATCCCGTATATCGTCCAGGCTTGTGATAGGCGATCAATATGCCGCTCACCGCCGCGACGGACAGCACGGAATAAATCACGAGTTCCGACGGGATGGCGGTCACCGCGACCGCGATAATAGACGCGTCGAGCACGAAGCTCAGCCAGCCGACATTCCAGCCGAACTTCTTTTCAAGGAAAATGGCGAGGATCGTCACCCCGCCAACGCCGGCCTTGTGCCGCAACATGGCGAGGATGCCCGCACCCGCCGCCGTCCCGCCACCCACCGCCGCAAACGCGGGATGAATGGCCGAAATGTCGAGAGAGATGCGGGTGATCGCCGCGCAAACGGACACCAGCGTGACGGCCGCGATCGACTTTATCAGGAATCCCCGCCCCATCGCCGACAGCGCCAGCACGAAAAACGGCAGGTTCAAGGTCCAGAACCAACCGTCGACGGTCCATCCCACCTTGTACGTCATCAACAGGGCGACCCCGCCCATGCCCGCTGTGACGATGCCGCTCGCCTTCATCAAGGTGAGCCCGATCGCCATCAGCAACGCACCGGTCACGAGCCCATAGATATCTTCCGCAACGCCGTGGGGTCGAGGTTGCGGAAATGCGGTGTCTTGCGTCTTTTCGGTCACCGGACCGCCGCTATCCCAGCGCGGCGTCTCCGGCAAGCGCCGGCATTACCGGCACGTCAGAATCCCGTTATTTCTTGGGACCCCCTGTCAGCTGGCTCGCGCGGCGTTCGTCTTCGGGATAATCCTGCGGCCTGACTTCGGAATTGAATTTCGCCGTGTTGTGCAACTGGCTGTTGCCGGCGGGGTTCTCCCCCTTGGGCATGTCGTCCGGATCCTTGTTCGCCGAATCCGCTGGCTTGCCCTTGCCCGGTACAGCGCCGGGATCGACAGCGTTTTCCTTGGCCGGATCGGGGCGTTTGGGAACGGGGGTGTATTCGTCGTCGCTCATGCGGTTTCTCCTTTGCATGACCAACGGTCGAAAACCGCGCCCCGTTCCATCACGCCTCAGATATGCAGCGCCTTGCCATAGGCGGACAGCACGCTTTCATGCATCATTTCGGACAAAGTCGGATGCGGGAACACCGTATTCATCAACTCCGCCTCGGTCGTTTCCAAGGTCTTGCCAACGACATAGCCCTGAATCAATTCGGTCACCTCGGCGCCGATCATATGCGCGCCGAGCAATTCGCCGGTCTTTGCATCGAACACCGTCTTGATGAACCCTTCGGCCTCGCCCAGCGCGATCGCCTTGCCATTGCCGATGAACGGGAAATTGCCGACCTTCACCTCGTGCCCGGCCTCTTTCGCCTTGGCCTCGGTCAGGCCGACGCTGGCGATCTGCGGGTGGCAGTAGGTACAGCCGGGAATATTGTTGCGGTCGAGCCCGTGGGGGTGAACGTCCTTGTTGCCGAGTTCCTTGGCGATGGATTCGGCGGCGGCCACGCCTTCGTGGCTGGCCTTGTGGGCGAGCCACGGGCCGGGCGTGCAATCGCCGATCGCCCACACGCCATCGACCCCGGTGCGTCCGAAATCGTCGATCTGGATGAAGCCGCGCTCCATCTTCACGCCCAGGCTTTCCAGGCCCACGTCCTCAGTATTGGGCACGATCCCGACCGCGGAAATAACGTGGCTGAACTCGGTTTCGGTGACCTTGCCATCCGCGCTCTTGATCTTCGCCTTGACGCCCTTCGCGCCGACGTCGAGCGCTTCGACACCTGCGCCCGTGACGATCTTCATGCCCTGCTTCGTCAACGCTTTCTGAAGGAATGCGGACACTTCCTCATCCTCCACCGGCACGATCCGGTCGAGCATTTCGACCACGGTCACATCCGCGCCCATATCGTTGTAGAAGCTGGCAAATTCGATGCCGATGGCGCCCGACCCCATGACGAGCAGCTTCGTCGGCATTTCGGACGGCGTCATCGCATGGCGATAGGTCCAGATCCGCTTCCCGTCTGCCTTGGCAAAGGGCAGCTCGCGCGCGCGGGCGCCGGTCGCGACAATGATGTGCTTCGCCGACAATTCCTGCGTCTTGCCATCCTTGTCGGTGACGCACAGCTTGCCCTTTCCGGCGACCTTGCCGGTGCCCATATGCACCGCGATCTTGTTTTTCTTCATCAGGTGCGTCACGCCCTTGTTGAGCTGCGACGCCACCCCGCGCGACCGTTTCACCACCGCGTCGAGATCGGCCTCGATCTCCTTTGCCGCGAGGCCGTAATCCTTTGCATTGTGCATGTAGTGCAGGATTTCGGCCGAGCGCAGCAACGCCTTCGTCGGGATACAGCCCCAGTTGAGGCAGATCCCGCCCAGCAATTCGCGCTCCACGATTGCCGTCTTCAGCCCGAGCTGCGCGGCGCGGATCGCCGCCACATAGCCGCCCGGCCCCGAACCCAGAACGATCACGTCATAGCTGTCAGCCACTGAAAAACTCCTAACCACTCACCGGGCGCGGACGCCCGTTATCGTCGATTGCAACGAAGGTGAACCGCGCCTCGGTCACCTTTACGCGTACCTCTTCATGCCGGTGACGCCGCCATGCTTCTACTGCGATTTTGATGGATGTACGGCCCTCGCTCTCGATATAGGCATGCACCGAAACCTCGTCGCCGACCGCGACCGGTTCGTGAAACTGCATCCCGTCCATCGCCACCGTCGCGGCGCGCCCCTTGCACCGGCGCGAGGCGACGAGCCCCGCACCCATGTCCATGAGGCTCATCAGCCAGCCGCCGAAAATATCGCCATAGGCATTGGTATCGGCGGGCATCGCGGTCATGCGGATGACCGGTTCGCCGTCGGGCTGGACCTCAGCGACGCCGCCCCCCGCCATCAGGCCAGAAGATCCAGCGGGTTTTCGACAAGATCCTTGAACGTGGCCATCAATTGCGCGCCGTCCGCGCCGTCGATGGCACGGTGATCGAAGCTCCCGGTGGCGCTCATCACCGTGGCGATCTGCAGCGCGCCATCGATGACATGCGCGCGCTTTTCACCCGCGCCGATCGCCATGATCATGCCCTGCGGCGGGTTGATGACCGCCTCGAACTGCTTGATCCCGTACATGCCCATGTTGGACAGCGACGCCGTGCCGCCCTGGAACTCGTGCGGCTGAAGCTTGCCATCGCGGGCGCGCGCGGCGAGATCCTTCATCTCGGTCGAGATCTTGGAAACGGACTTGCCGCCTGCATCGGTGATGATCGGCGTGATGAGGCCCGCCGGGACCGAAACGGCAACCGAAATATCGGCGCGCGTGAAGCTGTAAAGCTCGTCGCCCGCGAATTGCACATTGCACTTGGGCACCATTTCGAGCGAGCGGGCGAGCGCCTTGATCATCAGGTCGTTGACCGAAAGCTTCACATCGCGCGCGGCCAGCGTCGCATTGAGCTCGCCCCGAAGTTTCAGCAGCGCATCGAGGCGAATATCCACGGTCAGGTAGATATGCGGCACCTGCTGCTTCGATTCGGTGAGGCGGCGGGCGATGGTCTTGCGCATGCCCGAAAGCTTTTCCGCCTCGTGCGGAATGTCCGGCGCGGCCGATTTCGGCGCCGGTCCGGGTGCGGGTGCGGCGGCAGGCGCAGCCGTTTCGGCGGCGGCCTTCTGCTGCCCCGGTTTTGCATTTTCGACATCGGCCTTGATGATGCGGCCATTGGGGCCGCTGCCGCTGATCGCCGAAAGGTCGAGGCCCTTTTCCGCCGCGATCCGCTTGGCGAGCGGGGATGCCACGATACGGCCCCCGCCGGTCGGCGCGGGTGCGGGTGCCGGGGCGGGCGTTTCGCGCGTGCGGGCCTTCTCGCCCTCGACCTTTTCCTTGCGGTCCTGCGTTTCGACCTTCGTCGCGTCGCTGCCGCCATCGGAGGCGGGCGCGGATGGCGCCGAAATCGCGCCGGCATCCTCGCCTTCTTCGGCCAGCATGGCGATGACCGTGCCGACCTTCACGTTCTCGGTGCCTTCATCCACCGCGATGGCCGCGATCGTGCCTTCATCGATGCATTCGAACTCCATCGTCGCCTTGTCGGTTTCGATTTCGGCGATGATGTCACCGGGTTCCACCTTCTGTCCCGGCTCGACCAGCCACTTGGCGAGAGTGCCCTCCTCCATCGTGGGGGACAGGGCGGGCATCTTGATTTCGATCGGCATGGGCTTCCTTCGCGATCCTTGGCTCACATTTGATCGCCTTGTTGGGGGGACGGCCCGCCGCGGTCAAGGGCGTAAGCCGCCGACTTGCCAATAATGCGTTCATGGCCCAGTCTGGACCCCAGGGCACAGAGGGGACACCACGCCACATGCGTACATATCTCGTCATCATGGACGAAACGCCGGAGGCGAAGGTCGCTTTGCGCTTTGCATCGCGCCGCGCGGCGAAAACCGGGGGGTCGGTGCATCTCATCGCGCTCGTCCCGAAACAGGCCTTCGTCGCGTTCGGCGGCGTCCAGGCCACGATCGAGGAGGAGGCGAAAAGCCGCGCCGAAGTGCTCGTCATGGCGGCGGCGGGAAGCCTGCTCGCCGAAAGCGGGCGGATGCCGTCAATTTCCGTCCGCGTCGGCGACGGGGCGAAGGTGGTGCAGGACTACCTTACGGAAAATGCACAGATTGCCGCGCTCGTTCTCGGCGCCGCGGCGGAGGGCTCTCCGGGTCCGCTGGTGCACCATTTCGCCAATCACAAGGCGGGGCAGCTCCCCTGCCCGCTCATGATCGTACCCGGCGGGCTCAGTGAGGAAGATATCGACGCGCTGAGCTGAGCCTGCCTATTTCTTCTTGCGCCCCTGATGCCGGATATTGCCGGGGCGGCCGCGCTTGCCGACGATGTGCTTGCCCTGCGCGTCCTTTTTCGGGCCGCGGTCCTTCGTGCGCGCCTTGCCCTTGTGCACGATCTTTTTGCCGCGCGGTTCGACCTTGCCTTCCTGCTCGGGCAGCTCGAACTTCAACGCACCGCTGAGCGGGTTCGCCTCCGCCAGCCGCAGTTTCAGCCGGTCGCCGACCTTGTATTCGGTGCCGGTATCGCTGCCGACCAATTTCTGCGCCTTTTCCTCATAGACGAAATATTCATCGCCGATGGTCGAAATCGGCAGCAATCCGTCACCCCCGAAATTGAGGATCGTCGCGAACAGGCCGAATTTCTGCACGCCGGTCACGCGGGTGTCGAACACCTCGCCGACCTTCCCCGAAAGCCACGCCGCGACATAGCGGTCGATGGTGTCGCGCTCCGCCTCCATCGCGCGGCGCTCGGTCTTGCTGATCGCCTCGGTGATCGATTCGAGGCTGGCGCGATCCTTGTCGGACAGGCCGGAGCGGGCCGGAATGTCGCGGTCCTGCGGCTTGGGTTGTTCGAGGTTGAACGCATCGACCAGCGCCCGGTGCACGAGCAGGTCGGAATAGCGGCGAATGGGCGAGGTGAAATGCGCATAGCTTCCGAGCGCTAGCCCGAAATGCCCCGCGTTCTGCGGCCCGTAATACGCCTGCGTCTGGCTGCGCAGCACCTGCTCCATGATAAGCGCGCGCTCCGCATCGTCGGCCGTATCCTTGATCAGCCGGTTGAAGATCCCCGGCGTGATCACCTGCCCCAGCGTGAAATTGCGGTCGTAGGTGGCGAGGTAGTCCTTGAGCGCCATCAGCTTTTCGCGACTCGGCGTTTCATGAATGCGATAGACGACGGGCGCGACCTTGCTCTCCAGCGCCTTGGCCGCCGCGACATTGGCGGCGATCATGAATTCCTCCACCACCCGGTGCGCGTCGAGCCGTTCGCGCACGGCGATCTCCTCGATCCGCCCCGCCTCGTTCAACACCACGCGCCGTTCCGGCAGGTCGAGATCGAGCGGATCGCGGGCCTCGCGCGCGGCGTTGAGCACCTTCCAGCAGGCCCACAGATGGCGCAGGCTTTCATCCGCGCTGTCATCGTCGATGCGGCTTTGCGCATCCTCATATGCGATGACCTCGGAAATCTTCACGATGGCGCGGGTAAAGCGCCAGTCCTTGATCTTGCCCTTCGCATCGACGGTCATGTGACACGCCATCGCGGCGCGCGGCTCCCCCTCGCCCAGCGAACACACGTCGGCGGACAGGATTTCGGGCAGCATCGGCACGACCCGGTCGGGGAAATAGACCGAATTGCCGCGCTTCCTCGCCTCGCGGTCGAGTGCGCTGCCCGGCCGCACGTAATAGGACACGTCGGCGATGGCGACGATTGCCTTCCACCCGCCTGCATTGGCGGGGTCGTCGTCCGGCGCGGCCCAGATCGCATCGTCATGGTCGCGCGCATCGGCCGGGTCGATGGCAACGATGGGCAGATGGCGCAAATCTTCGCGACTGTCGGCGGACACGGGCAGTTTCGCCGCCGCCTGCGCCGCATCCTTCACCGCGTCGTCGAAGTGAAAGGGGATTTCGTGCTTTGCAATCGCGATCAGGCTGAAAGATTTCGGCTCGAGCGGGTCGCCGAGGATCTGCGTCACCTTCACGCCGGCACGGGGCGATTTGCCGGTCGGCTCGGCCAGCACGAGCTGGCCTTCTTCGGCCCCGCCAAGATCGGCGATGGCGGCAGAATTGCGCACCGATTTCTCGATCGGGGCGAGCCAGCCCTTCCCCGTCTTGTCAATCTCGACGACGCCCATCATCGCGGTCTGCGCATCGGGCAGTTTCTTCATCACATGGGCGAGCCAGCCCGTGCCCGTCTCCTCCGTCCGGGCAAGCACCCGGTCGCCCTTGCGCAGGGCGGGAAAGGCGCGGTTGCCCTTCCCCTTGCCGCCCGCCTGTTTCCGGTCGACGACGCGCAGCCGTGGCGGCAACTCCCCGCTGTCGGGCGACCAGCTTTCGGGAACGGCGATGGGCACGCCATCCTCGATATCCGCAACGCGCAACACGGTCACGCGCGGCAGGCCACCCATACTGTGGAACGCGGATTTCTTCCCGTCGATCAGCCCCTCTTCGGCCATGTCGCGCAGCAGCGCCTTGAGCGAGATCTTCTCCTGCCCCTTGAGGCCGAATTCGCGCGCGATTTCCCGCTTTCCGGTGGGGGTTTCGCTCGTCTTCACGAACTCCAAAATCTGTTCTTTCGACGGCAGTCCCTGAAATTTCTTCGATTTTTCGTTCATGGCTCCCATGTGGGCCGCACCTGCGCGATACGCAAGCGCGTTCGCCCGGTTGCAAATGCAATCGCGTGCCCTATCACCCGGCAAAGACCTGCCGACCGGAGCCGACCCATGACCCAATTCGTTTCGCCCGATACGCTGCGCGCACGCTTCTCCGCCGCGATGTCGGCGATGTACCGGGCCGAGGTGCCGCTTTATGGCGAATTGCTCGACATCGTGGCGTCGGTAAACGCGCGCTCCGGCGGGGCGGCGACGCACGATGGCGGGCGGCTGGGCGAGGAACGCCACGGCGCGATCCGCGTGGGCACGGCGGCGGAATTGCGCGCGATGCGGCGCTTCTTTGGAGTGATGGACATGGAGCCTGTCGATTACTACGATCTTTCGGTGGCGGGTGTGCCGGTGCATTCGACTGCGTTTCGCCCCATCACCGCGGGCGGCATGGACGCCAACCCGTTCCGCATGTTCTGCTCGCTGCTCCGGCTCGAACTGATCGAGGATGCGGCGCTGCGCGATCGGGCTGCGGATATTCTGGAGGCGCGGCAGATCTGCTCGACGCGGCTGATGGAACTCATCGCAAAGGCGGAGGAGACGGGCGGGCTGGCGCCAGGCGATGCCGACGCGTTTCTGGAGGAGGGGCTGAACGTCTTTCGCTGGCACGATACGGCGCGGGTCGATGCCCAGACCTATGGCGAATTGCACGATGCGCACCGCCTTATTGCCGACGTGGTCAGTTTTGCCGGACCGCACATCAACCATCTGACGCCGCGCACGCTCGACATCGACGCGGCGCAGGCGGAAATGATCGCCCGCAATATCGACGCCAAGGATCAGATCGAAGGCCCGCCGCGCCGCGCGTGCCCCATTCTCCTGCGTCAGACCAGTTTCAAGGCGCTGTCGGAAACGGTGTCCTTCGGCGGCGACGACGCAGGTGCCCACACCGCCCGTTTCGGAGAGATCGAGCAACGCGGCGCCGCGCTTACGCCCAAGGGCCGCGCGCTATACGACGAATGCCTCGCCGATGCGCGCGCGGCAGGCGGCGATTACGAGGCTGCCTTGCGCGAATCCTTTGCCCGCTTTCCCGACGACCTCGACGCGATGCGTGAGGAAGCGCTCGCCTTTTTCCGCGACGGACATCCGGTCACCTACGAGGATTTCCTGCCCGTGAGCGCAGCCGGCATTTTTCAGTCCAATCTCGGCGCCGAAACGAGCAGTGGACATGGCGAAGCCGGATCGGCGCGCGACGCGTTCGAGGATGCGCTCGGCATGGCGGTACACGATCCCTTCGCCCTCTATCGTGCGGGCGCCGACGACGCGCCGTAGGGAACCTGCTGCACGATCGCGATTTGAGCAGGAATGACCGCCTTTCCCGCCGACGCGAACGATCCGCCAGCGCCTGCTGCGCGTATGCGGGTCGCGCTGTGCTACGCGGCGCGGATGGGGCGGCTGTGTCCGGTGGAAAACCCGCGCCGCTTCACCGAATTTGTGCAGCATCGCAAGCTATACGATCGCGACCCCGCCATGCCGCGCCTGCTCGACAAGCTCTACGCCAAACGGCTCGTTGCTGGCCGCCTCGGCTTCGACTGGGTGGCGCCGCTCGCGTGGGAGGGGGCGGCATTGCCGGCGCGGTCGCCCGTGTCGGGGCGTGCGATGCTGAAATCGCGGCACGGCTGTAATCAATATCGCGCGCTCGGCCCGTCGCTGGCGCCGGGCCGGTGGGAGACCGTGCGCCGCCAAGCGCATCGCTGGCTGCGCTCGCCTTATGGTGTGTGGCTCGACGAATGGGCCTATCGCGATGTGCCGCGCGGCCTGATGATCGAGGGGTGGCTCGGCGATGGCGCCACGCTGCCGGTGGATTACAAGATCTACGTATTTGGCGGCGCGGCCACCCATGTGCAGGTGCACACCGGGCGCGGCGGGGGGCGGCATCGCTGGCACCTGCATGACCGGGACTGGAAACGGCTCGATGGCGGCGCAGCGCTTCCCCGGCCGCGCAGCGTCGACGCGATGATCGAGGCGGCGGAAATGCTGTCGGGCGCGATGTCCTTCGTGCGCGTGGACTTCTACGAATTGCACGGGCGCCCGGTGTTCGGCGAATTCTGCTTCTACCCCGGATCGGGGCTGGACCGGTTTTTCGACGATGCGACCGATCTTGCGCTGGGCGGGCTCTGGGCGCTCGCGCTATCGACGCAAAATCCGGTCGCGCGCCTTGACGAGCGGACCGTTCACTCCCCCTCGGAAGTGTCGAGCGGATAGAACGCGCCGCCCGGAACCGCCGCGGCGACCGGGCTTTCCGCCTCACCGGCGCGCGCGCTGACCCCGACGATCCAGTCGTCACCGCGCAACCCGTCGAGCGTCACCATATGCGTCGCGCCATCGGTTTCGCGCAGCAATTCCCACTGCGCATCGTCGGTCCGCCGGCGCCAGATGCGATAGCCCGTTGCCCCTTCACTCGGTGTCCACTGCACCGTGGTAAAGGTCTGCACCGCGGCTTCGGCGGACACGCGCGGAGGCATCGGCGCCTGCGCGAGCGCGGCCAGCGTCTCGACGTTCAGCCGCGTGACCTTGGCAAGATAGGGGAAATCCATTTCCTCGACCGTGTCGCCGTAGGTCACGCCATCCTCGGTGCGCAGATCCTGATGCTGATGCTCGTAATCCTCGACCGCGACGGAAAAACGGATGGCGGGATAGCCCATCGCCTGAAACGGCAATTGATCGCCGCCGCGCCCCATGCGGTCGGCGCGATAGATCTGACGAACGGCGAGCGTATCATCCGTATCGGCGCTCGCGATGCCGGCGATATAGCGCGACAGATTGCGCGACGGGCTGTCGTTCTCGCCGCCGTTGCGGCGCATGGCACTGCGCAATTCGTCGGTGGAATCGGAACGCAGCGCCTCCGAAAAGACGCGGACATGCGCGTCGTCCGACTTTCCGTCCGAACCGTGCGAGCCGCCGACGATGTCGTTGTTCAGCACCGCCTTCACGGTCCAGCCCTGCTCCCGCGCGTAATCCGCCATCAGCTTGCCGCCGTAAAGGCCCTGCTCCTCACCCGAAAGCACGGCATAGACGATGGTCGTGGGATAGTCATGTTGCGACAGCGTGCGCGCCGCTTCGAGCACGAGCGCGGTGCCCGATGCGTTGTCATTGGCGCCGGGTGCATCGCTTTTCCAGTCCATCACATCGCTGGCACGGCTGTCGATATGGGCCTGCACGATGACGACCTCGTCGGGACGCTCGGTGCCGGGCTGTATCGCCACGACATTGACGAGGCGGACCGGCGTTTCGATGCGATTGCCCGACACCATGCGTTCGGGCGTGACGATCGTGAGACAGCCGCCGCACGCCTCGCTCGCCCGGCGGAATTCCGCCTCTGCCCAGCGGCGGGCCGCGCCGATGCCGCGCGTCGCGCTGTCCTGCTCCGAAAGCGTATGGCGCGTGCCGAAACCGACAAGGCTTTCGACATCGGCGCGCAGACGGTCCTGCGATACGGGGGCGGCGACCGACGATGCGGGCGACGGATCATGCGCGAAGGCAGGGGCGACGCCGAGCGAGAGGAGCAATGGAGCGGAGAGAAGCGCGATGGTTTTCATCCGCCGACGATGCCCGCCAAATCACCCTGCGGCAAGAGCAGGCGATCGCCCGCGCGCCAAACCCGCCTAGTAGGTGCGGCCGATATAGATCGTCTCGACCGCCTTATCCCCGGTAAAGAAGCACGGCGCATCGGGCACGTCGGCATCGAGCGCGGAATTGCGAATCGTGATCTTCAGCGTTTTCAGCTTTTCCACGATCGCGTCGAGCGCGGCGCCGGTCGGGCGCGACCATGGCACCGCGACCCAGCCCGGCTTCGTCTCGCTTTCGCGGAAATGATCGGCCAGCGTCTCGAAATCGGTGACGTCGTAACGGATCGCGGCATCGCGCCGTTCGCGGGCACGCTCGAACAGGGTCTGCTGAATCTCCGCGAGGATACCGCCGGCGCAGAACACGAAATCGTGCCGGTCCTGCAAGGCGAAATCGGGCTTTCCGTCATCCTCGCGCCACAGCGCATCGCGGCGCAGGACCGAAAGCTTGTCGCCCTCCATGTCGCGGGGGCCGACCTCGATGATAAGGGGCGCACCCTTGCGGACCCAGCCCCAGCGTTTCACCGCCGTCTTGCCCGGCTTGCGATCGACGAGCACGCGGATCGGCTCGCGGAAGACGTCCTGCCCGATGAGCGCGGTGCGCACTTCCTCGCAATAGTTGATGATGTCGGCGTCCTCGTCCTTGCCGCGCAGCAAGGGCAGGATGACGATCTGATGCGGGGCGACGCGGGGCGGCACGGCCAGCCCGTCATCGTCGCCATGGGTCATGATGACGCCGCCGATCATGCGGGTGGACACGCCCCAGCTCGTCGTGTGGCAAAGCTGCTGCTGCCCCTCGCTGTCCTGGTAACGGATGTCGGCGGCCTCGGCGAAGGTCGTGCCGAGGTAATGGGACGTGCCTGCCTGCAATGCCTTGCCGTCCTGCATCATCGCCTCGATGCTGAAGGTCGCATCGGCGCCGGGGAAACGCTCGTTCTCCGGCTTTTCCCCCGCGATCACCGGCATGGCCAGCACGTCCTCGGCAAAGGCGCGATAGACCTCGAGCATTTTCAGCGTCTCGTCCATGGCGTCGGCCTTGTCGGCATGGGCGGTATGCCCCTCCTGCCACAGGAATTCGCTCGTGCGCAGGAACATGCGGGTCCGCATTTCCCAGCGCACGACATTGGCCCACTGGTTGATCTTGAGCGGAAGATCGCGCCAGCTCTGCACCCAGCGGTGCATCGCCTGACCGATCACCGTTTCCGACGTCGGCCGCACGACAAGCGGTTCCTCAAGCTCGGCATCGGGATCGACGACGAGCTTGCCGTCCTCCGCCTTCAGCCGGTGATGCGTGACGACGGCCATTTCCTTGGCGAAACCCTCGACATGCTCCGCCTCTTTCCCGAAATAGGAAAGCGGGATGAAGATCGGGAAATAGCAATTGTCATGACCGGTCAGCTTGATCTGTTCGTCCAGAAGCCGCTGAATCCGTTCCCAGATGCCCCAGCCCCACGGCTTGATGATCATGCACCCGCGCACGCCCGATTCCTCGGCCAGATCCGCCTGGGACACGACCGCCTGGTACCAGGCGGCGAAATCGTCCTCGCGCTTGATGTCCAGCGCATGGCGAATCGTCGGAAATTGGGCGTCGGTCTTGGCGGCCACTGCGTACCTCGGGTATAGAGCATATCAATAAAGGGGTGACGGCTGTCCTGCCGCACCCCTGTCGGGAACGCCCTATTCCCAAGCGCTCCATTTGCCAAGCGTGGCGTGCTATTTGATGAGCTTGTTCAGCTGGTTTTGCATCTCGGCCATTTGCCGGCGCAGCGTTTCAAGCTCGGCCTCCTTGCCCTCGTCGCTCGTCGCGCTCGCGTCGCCCTCGGGCCGGTCCTCGCCCTGCGGCGCGCCGCTGTGCTGCGCTCCGCCGGGCATGAACGCATTGGTCGCGGCGGTGAACATCGCCATGTTCTGCTGCGCCAGCTTGGCCAAGGGATTGGAGCCGAGGCTTTCCTCGAACGTCTTGCGCATCTTCATCTGGTTTTCGCGAAAATGCTGCATCGACATTTCGAGATAATGCGGGATCATCGACTGCATCGAATTGCCGTACATCGAAATCAGATCGCGCAGGAAACTCACCGGCAACATCTGCGATCCGCCCGCGGCCTCTTCGTCCATGATGATCTGCGTCAGGATCTGATGCGTGATGTCGTTGCCGCTCTTCGCATCGACGACCTGAAACTCGACCCCTTCGCGCGTCATCTTCGACAGGTGATCGAGCGTGATATAGCTGGAGCTGTCGGTGTTATACAGGCGCCGGTTGGCATATTTCTTGATGATGATGACACCATCTTCGCGCTTCTTTTCCGCCATATCCATGCCCATCACTACTGAACGACCCCGCCGGATTGCGGATTTTCACGTTGCTGCACACGCTCTTAGCATGCGCAGCATTGACGGGGCAAGCGCCGCTTACCCCCGAAGGCGCGGGCCGGACACGGTGAGCAGTTCGTATTGCGACAGGCCGCAGGTCCGCGCCGCTTCCGGCAGGTCGTAACGCGCCGCGACCCAGTCCCCCTCCCCGATGCCGCTATCGCCGAGGTCGATCGCGGTCATGTCCATCGACACGCGGCCAAGAACCGGGAGCGTTCGGCCATCGCACACGAAGCCGCCCTTCCCGCTCCAGCAGCGCAGATACCCGTCGGCATAGCCCAGCGACACGATGCCCACGCGCAAGTCGCGCGGCGCGGTGAAGGTCGCGTTATATCCGATGCTGTCACCCGCCGCGACATGGCGGGCCTGCAATACCATCGCCTCGGGCGTGACGACCTGGCGGATATGCGGGGACAGTTCGGGGCGCGGCACCCCGCCATAAAGCGCGAGACCGGGCCGGGTGAGATCGAAATGGTAATCCGCGCCTAATGCGATCCCCGCACCATTGGCAAGGCTCGCCCGCTGGTGCGGGATCCGGTGCAGCAGGCCTGCGAACGCATCGCGTTGCCGCGCATTGGCCGCGACATCCTCGTCGGCGCAGGCGAGATGCGACATCAGCGTGCCGACCTGCAATTGCTGCAATCTCGCATCGCCGCATTCGTCGGGACGCAGGCCCAGCCGGTTCATCCCCGTATCGATCATGAGATCGCACGACCCGCCGCCGGCCGCGAGCCATCGGTCAACCTGCGTCAGACTGTTGAGTACGGGGCGCAATCCGGTCGCCCGGGCATAGCGCGCTTCCTCATCCGTGGCAGGGCCGTGGAGCACCGAGATCGCATCGGCCGGAACGGAGGCCATGACATCGGGCGCCTCCTGCCAGTGCGCGATGAAGAAATGGCGGCAGCCTGCCTCCCACAGGACGCGCGCCGCCCGCCGTGCGCCGGTGCCGTAGCCGTCCGCCTTCACCGCCGCCCCGGCCGTCGCCCGCCCGGATAACCGGTCCAGCACGCGCCAGTTCGCCGCCAACGCATCTTCGTCAAAAGACAGGCGCAAGGCAGGCGGCGGAAGCGGCACACCTGGCTCATCGCCATTCGCGAGCGGCGGCGTCACTTCGCTCACCCTTCGCGAACCATCGGGCGAAGCGCGTTCGCCGCCGCGTTCCATGCCAGCAACATCGCCCCGTGGCGCCCCGGATAGGCGCGTGCCGGTGCGATCAGGTCGAGCCCCGGCCAGTCGGGCTGCGGTCCGTCGCGGCGCACCCATTCCTCCATCGCCGCGTTCGCCGCCGCGATGTCCTGCGCGTCGCGGCCCGCGGCAGATTCCGCGAAGACCGCCGCACCCGCCTGCCCCACCGCGCAGGCATGGGCCGCGATGCCGACCTCCGCGATCTTGCCGCCCTCGCCGAGCAGCAGGCCCAGCTCGACCCGGCTGCCGCAGCTGGGCGAGCGCGCCTCGCCGCGAATGGAAAAGCGCGAATCCAGCGTAAAGGATGCAAGCCGGGTCGCCGCGGCCAGCACGGCGGGCGTATAGAGCCGGTGCGCGTTCATCGGGTCGCGGCGTCCACTTCGCTGCTCACGCGCTCCATGTCGTCCTCGCCGTCTTCCTCGTCCGCCTGCGCGCGAAAGGCGGCGCGGCGCTGCTCGATATCCTCGACCAGTGCGATGCTGGCCGCGTTGACGAAGGAATAGCTGCGCGCCTTCGCGATCCAGTCGGGCCGCCCCTCCACGCCCCAGATCGTGTCATATCCCAGCACCAGCACCGAAAAGGCCAGCACGACCATGATCAGCCCCTTCACGATGCCAAAGCCCAGGCCCAGCATCCGGTCGACCGCGCCGAGCACCGAGTTGCGCGCGCGCGACCCGGCCCACCGCGCGATCAGCTTCACGATGAGATAGGGCACCATCAACAATACGGCAAAGGCCAGCACCGCCGCGCTCGCCTGCGTGTCGATATACTGCAGCATCCACTGCGTCAGCGGGGTATGCAGCGCGGAGATTGCGATCATCGCGGCGATCCACGCGGCCAGCGCCAGTATCTCATGCACGAACCCGCGCATGAAGCCGCCCACCGCCGCAAAACCGACGATGATAATCACCACGAGATCGAATGCCGTCATGGCGTTATCCGCTATTGGCTCCCCACCACATGGTCAACGAGATTTGGCAATTGCCGCATCGGGTGAAAGCGCGCGCCCGCAACCTTTTCGCCCTTTTCCGCCACCGAGCCCGGCCCGAATGCGCGGTCGAAGCCAAGCTTCACCGATTCGCGAAGACGCAGCGGCGCATGCGCCACGGGCCGAATCTCACCCGCCAGCGACACCTCCCCGAACCACACCGATTGCGCTGGCAAGGCGCGCTCCGACAATGCGGATACCAGCGCCGCCGCCACGGCGAGGTCCGCCGCCGGATCAGTCAGCCGGTATCCCCCAGCCACGTTGAGATAAACCTCCGCCGAGGAGAAAGTGAGCCCGCACCGCGCCTCCAGCACGGCGAGCAGCATCGCCATGCGCCCGTTGTCCCACCCCACGACCGCGCGGCGCGGCGTCGCCCCGCTCTGCAACCGCACGATGAGCGCCTGAATCTCGACCAGCACCGGGCGCGTCCCTTCGAGCGCGGGAAACACCGCACTTCCCGCGAGCGGCTCGTCACGGCCCGACAGGAACAGCATGGACGGGTTCGTCACCTCGACAAGGCCGGCCCCTTCCATGGAAAAGACGCCGATTTCGTCGACCGCCCCGAACCGGTTCTTCAACGCGCGCAGGATGCGATATTGATGCGAACGCTCGCCTTCGAAGCTCATCACGACATCGACCATATGTTCGAGCACGCGCGGTCCGGCGATATTGCCATCCTTGGTGACATGCCCGACCAGCACCATCGCCACCCCGTTCCGCTTGGCATAGCGGATGAGTTCGAGCGCGCAGCCGCGCACCTGGCTCACCGTTCCGGGTGCGCCCTCGATCTGGTCGGAATGCATGGTCTGTATGGAATCGATGATGAGCAGCGCCGGTGGCTCCATATCGCCCAGCGTCGTCAGGATGTCGCGCACCGAGGTTGTCGCCGCAAGGCTCACCGGCGCGTCCGAAAGGCCGAGCCGTTCGGCGCGCAGCCGCACCTGCCCCGCCGCTTCCTCCCCGCTGATATAGACGACGCGCCCGCCCGAGCGCGCCACCGTTGCGCAGGTCTGAAGCAGCAGGGTCGATTTGCCGATGCCCGGATCGCCGCCCATCAATATGGCGCTTCCCGGCACGAACCCGCCGCCCAGTGCGCGATCGAATTCGGCAAGACCGGTCGGGCGCCGTTGCGGGAGCGGGACCGGCGCGTCGAGCGGCACGAAACGGATCGTCTGCCCGCCGCCCGAAAGGTCGTGCTTTGCGGAAAAGACAGTCGGTGCCGCCTCCTCGACAAGGCTGTTCCATTCGGCGCAATCGCTGCATTGCCCCTGCCATCTGGGCGATACGCTGCCGCAGGCCTGGCACACATATTTCCGCTTTGTCTTTGCCATGGCCTCGCCTACCCGGAACAGGAGGGGAACACAACCACGTTGCGGTAAAGCTCCCCCTCCGTTTTCACGCAGGTCTTTTCATCGCGGCGCGGGCCTGCCATCACCGTGGTTATGCGGGAAAAGGAACTGCGGATCGCGCTCGTGTGCTATGGCGGCGTCAGCCTCGCCGTCTACATGCACGGCATCACGAAAGAGGTGTGGAAACTGGCGCAGGCGAGCCGCGCGTTCCGTCTCGACGAACCGCCGCAAACCGGGTCGCAGCGCGCCTATTTCCGGCTTCTCACGCTGATCGCCGAAAAGGGTGAAACGCGGCTGCGCGTGTTGCCCGACATATTATCCGGGGCGAGCGCGGGGGGCATGAACGCGGTGTTTCTCGCAGAGGCGCTCGTGACCGGGCGCTCGCTCGATCCGTTGACGCGGCTCTGGCTTGAAAAGGCGGATAGCGACCTGCTGATCGCGCCGGATGCGATGGCGCGCAACCGGCTCTCCAAATTCTGGGCGACGCCGCTGGTCAAATGGACGTTGAAACGGCCCGGCAATGCCATCAACCGCACGGTGGCGCCCGAAACGCGTGCGGAACTGCGGGAAAAACTGTCGCGGCTCATGCGCTCGCGCTGGTTCGCGCCGCCGTTTTCGGGCATCGGCTTTTCCCGGCTCATCGACGATGCGCTGCTGGCCATGGATGCGCAGATCGCCGGACCGCCGCTGTTGCCGCCGCGCCATCCGATCGACCTGTTCGTCACCGCGACCGATTTTCACGGGCACCGCAGCGTCCTCAAACTGCACAGCCCGGATTTCGCGGTGGAGGCGGAGCATCGCCTGCCAATTTCGTTCCGTGCGCGAAGCGGGGACGGACGGTTGGCGGCGCGGCCCGAGCTCGTGTTCGCCGCGCGCGCCACGGCCAGCTTTCCCGGCGCCTTCCCACCCTTGCGCGTCGGCGAGATTGACACGTTGTTGCAGGAACGCGGCGCCGAATGGCCGGGCCGCGAACGGTTCCTGCGGCGCATCATGCCGCAACATATTGCAGGCGGGGATGTGGAGGACGTCGCGCTCATCGACGGGGCGGTTCTGGCCGGACGCCCGTTTGCAGAGGCGATCGGCGCGCTCGACAACCGGCCCTCCATGCGGGAGGTCGACCGGCGCTTCGTCTATATCGATCCGCACCCGCCGCAACATGCCGATGCCAAGGCCGAGCCGCGCAGCACCGGTTTCTTCAGCACGATCTTCGGCGCGCTGTCCTCCATCCCGCGCGAACAGCCGATCCGCGACGATATCGAACGCATCGCGCAACATTCCGAGGAGGCCGAGCGTGCCCGCGCCATCGTCGATGCGCTCCGCCCGGAGGTGGAGGCCGCGGTCGACCGCCTGTTCGGGCGCACGCTGTTCCTCGACCGGCCGACGCCGGCGCGGCTCGGCAAATGGCGCAACAAGGCGCAGCAGGCCGCGGCCAAGCAATCCGGCTTCGCCTTCCACGGCTATGCCAAGGCGAAATACACGCGCATTCTCGATACGCTGGCCGAAACGATCCGCCGCGCCAATCCGGACGAGGCACCGCCGAGGGGCGGAATCGTCGATGCGTTGACCCGCCATTTCGATGCAGCCGGGCTAGACCGGCTTGCCGCGGACGGCGGCGGGGCGAGCGAGGCGGCCATCTCCTTTTTCCGCACCCATGACATCGCGTTCCGCGTGCGGCGGCTTCGCCTGCTGGCGCGGCGGCTGCTACCGGTGGGGGAGAGCGGGATCGGCGGGCAGCTTACCGCGGCGGAGCGCGAGGGCGCGCGCGACACCGTGTTCAAGGCGCTCGCGCTTTATGGCGAGCTGGAGCAGGTCGAAACGCTGGGGGAGGATTTTGCTGCGCTCGCCGCCGATGCTCTGCGCCATCCCGAACGCGCGATGGCCCGGCTCGCAGACCGGCGCGATCTCAGGCGCACGGATGCCGAGGTCGACGCCATGCTCGCCGAAGCGATGGCGCAATTGCCGCGCGAGGTGCGCCGCACGCTGCTGTTGAGCTATCTCGGCTTTCCCTTTTACGACATCGCCACGCTTCCCATCCTGGGCGGGCGCGGGCCCGACGAATTCGACCCGATCAAGGTGGACCGGATTTCACCCGAGGATGCCAATGCCATCCGTTCGGGCGGCGCGGCGCAGACATTGCGCGGCGTCGAATTCTACCGCTTCGGCGCCTTCTTTTCCCGCGCCTATCGGGAGAACGATTACCTGTGGGGCAGGCTTCAGGGGGCCGATCGCCTGATCGACATCACCGCCTCGACATTGGACGCGGAACACGCGCTGCCACCGCAAATGCTGCGCGATCTGAAGCGCGACGCATTCGCCGCAATCCTCGACGAGGAGGACGAGGACGGCAATTGCAACCCCGACCTCATCGCCCGGCTCCGCGCGGAGATCGCCGACAAATTCTATACGTAGATCCGGCGATCAGCCTGTGAAACTGTCGCGGATACGTTCGAAGAACCCGCGCGAATCCGGGCATTCGGCGCCGGTTTCGGTTTCCTGAAATTCGCGGAGCAAGTCCTTCTGCTTCGCGCTCAGCTTGCGGGGAGTCTCGACATTGACCTCCACCACCAGATCGCCGCGCCCTCGTCCTTGCAGCACCGGCATGCCTTCGCCGCGCTTGCGCAATTGCTCGCCCGACTGCACGCCGGCGGGAATGGTGACGGTGATCCATTCATCGTCCATGCCCGGCAATTCGACCGTCCCGCCCAGCGCCGCCTTCGTGAAGGTGATCGGCACACGGGTGAGCAAGGTCGTGCCCTCACGCTCGAACACCGAGTGGCGCTTGACGTGCAGGAAGATGTAGAGATCGCCCGGCGGCGCGCCGTATGGCCCCGCCTCACCCTTGCCCGAAAGACGGATGCGCGTGCCGGTCTCCACGCCGGGCGGGATGTTGACCTCCAGCGTCTGCGGCTTGTCGACCCGGCCTTCGCCGCCGCAATTGCGGCACGGGCTTTCGATGACCTCGCCGCGCCCGTGGCAGGTCGGGCAGGCGCGTTCGACCATGAAGAAGCCCTGCTGCGCGCGGACCTTGCCATAGCCTTCGCACATGGGGCAGCGGCGCTTGCCAGTGCCCGGCTCCGCGCCGGTGCCGTCGCACGGTTCGCACGCCTGCGATACCTCGATCGTGATCTCGGTATCCTTGCCGTGGAACGCATCCTCGAGCGTGATTTCCATGTCGTAGCGCAGATCGGCGCCGCGGCGCGGGCGTGGCCCGGCCCCGCGACCGCCGCCGAAACCCTGTCCGAAAATGGTCTCGAAAATATCGCCGATGTCGGAAAATCCGGCCTGCCCGCCGCCGCCGCCGCTGCTCGCCTGTTCGAAGGCGGCATGGCCGTAGCGATCGTAAGCCGCGCGTTTCTGCGGATCTTTCAAACAGTCATAGGCGCGGCTGATCGCCTTGAACTTCGCTTCGCTCTCCGCATCGCCCGGGTTGCGATCGGGATGAAATTTCATCGCCAGCTTGCGATAGGCGGACTTGATCGTCTTGTCGTCCGCGCTTCGTTCGACCTGAAGCAGTTCGTAAAAGTCGATTTCGGTTTCCATGGCCCATCCCGCCGTTGCGATACGCCGCGCCTGTCATCGTGCCGGAGGAACCGGCCCGCGCGCACGGCCTGAATATGTCGAAGCGGCCGGCGGCGAACTCTCGCTGACGCCGACCGCTTCCCGTGTTCCGGCGCCGCCTGGCACGATGGCCGGGCGGCGCTCGGTTTCATCGGGCGTTTCAGCCCTTGTTCTCGTCCTCGTTCACTTCCGAGAACTCGGCATCGACGACGTCTTCTTCCGCGCCGCCCGCTTCGGACCCGGCGGCGGCACCGTCGGTCGCTGCCGCGCCTTCGGCCTGCTGCTGCTCGTACATCGCCTGGCCCATCTGCATGGCCTTCTGGGCGAGCGCCTCGCTCTTGGACTTGATCGCGTCGATGTCTTCACCTTCGAGCGCGGTCTTCACCTCGGCCACCGCGGCCTCGATGTCGGACTTGAGCGATGCGTCGATCTTGTCGCCGTTTTCGGACAGCTGCTGCTCGGTCGAGTGGACGAGGCTGTCGGCCTGGTTGCGGGCCTCGGCCTGCTCCTTGCGCTTCTTGTCCTCCTCGGCGAACCTCTCCGCGTCCTGCACCATCTGCTCGATGTCGCTGTCGGACAGGCCGCCCGATGCCTGGATGCGGATCTGCTGCTCCTTGCCGGTGCCCTTGTCCTTGGCCGACACGTTGACGATGCCGTTGGCGTCGATGTCGAACGTCACCTCGATCTGCGGAACGCCGCGCGGTGCGGGCGGAATGCCGACGAGATCGAACTGACCCAGCATCTTGTTGTCGCTCGCCATCTCGCGTTCGCCCTGAAACACGCGAATGGTCACGGCCTGCTGGTTGTCGTCCGCGGTGGAATAGACCTGGCTCTTCTTGGTCGGGATCGTGGTGTTGCGGTCGATCATCTTGGTCATGATCCCGCCCAGCGTCTCGATCCCGAGCGACAGCGGCGTCACGTCGAGAAGGAGCACGTCCTTCACGTCGCCCTGCAGCACGCCGGCCTGAATGGCGGCGCCCATCGCGACGACCTCATCGGGGTTCACGCCGGTGTGCGGTTCCTTGCCAAAGAAATCCTTCACCGCTTCGCGCACCTTGGGCATGCGGGTCATGCCGCCGACCATGACGACCTCGTCGATCTCCTTGGCCGTGACGCCCGCATCGGCGAGTGCCTTCTTCATCGGCTCCTTCGTGCGTTCGATGAGATTGCCGACCATCTTTTCGAGATCGGAGCGGCTGATCGTCTTCACGAGGTGCTTCGGACCGTTCTGATCCGCGGTGATGAAGGGCAGGTTGACCTCGGTGCTCTGTGCCGAGGACAGCTCGATCTTCGCCTTCTCGGCCGCTTCCTTCAAACGCTGCAGCGCAAGCTTGTCGCCGCGAAGGTCGATGCCCTCGTCCTTCTTGAAGCTGTCGGCGAGATATTCGACCACGGCGGTATCGAAATCCTCACCGCCGAGGAACGTGTCGCCGTTCGTGGACTTCACCTCGAACACGCCATCGCCGATTTCGAGGATGGACACGTCGAACGTACCGCCGCCAAGGTCATAGACCGCGATCGTCTTGCCGTCCGCTTTGTCGAGACCGTAGGCCAGCGCCGCCGCCGTCGGCTCGTTGATGATGCGCAATACCTCAAGACCCGCGATCTGGCCCGCGTCCTTGGTCGCCTGGCGCTGCGCGTCGTTGAAGTACGCTGGCACGGTGATGACCGCCTGCGTGACGGTTTCGCCAAGATAGCTCTCGGCCGTTTCCTTCATCTTCTGCAGCGTGAAGGCGCTGATTTCCGACGGGCTGTAATCCTTGCCGCCGGCGTTGACCCACGCATCGCCGTTCTTGCCCTTGACGATGGAATAGGGGACGAGCTCGGTGTCCTTCTTGGTCACCGGGTCGTCGAAGCGGCGGCCGATAAGGCGCTTCACCGCGAAAATCGTGTTGTCGCCGTTCGTCACGGCCTGGCGCTTGGCCGGCTGCCCGACGAGGCGTTCGCCATCCTTGGTGAAGGCGATGATCGAGGGCGTCGTGCGCGCGCCTTCGGAATTTTCGATAACCTTCGGCTTGTCGCCATCCATCACCGCAACGCAGCTGTTGGTCGTGCCAAGGTCGATACCGATAACTTTAGACATTTAAGTGTTCCCACCTCTTCATTGGACACCGCGCATTCGGGGCCCCCCAAACACGGGCAAGCCCGCCACGCGGCTCAGTAACAGGGCGCGATATAGGGGCGGTTTTTCATGGAACAAGGGCTTGAAAGCGCCTATCGACGGTTGAGAAACGCGCAGCCTGTATCGGGCGCGCCATGCCGAGGATGAAAAACACACACATGCGCCGTTTTGCGATTTTTGCCCCGCTCGTCCCCGCCGCGCTGATGCTTTCGGCATGCGGCGACACGACGGAGGCGCCGCCCGCCGACGAACTGATCGAGGAGGCGACCGACCCCAACACGCCCGAGGGAATTCAGCTCACCGATGCCTATGTCCGCCTCCCCGCCGTGAACGGCCGGCCCGGCGTCGCCTATTTCAACGTGGTCAACAATGGCGACGCGGTCCGCAACATCGCCTCCGTCTCGCTCAAGAACGTTGGCCGCACCGAAATGCACCGCACGATGCAGGAAGGCGGCGTGTCGTCGATGGAGCCGGTCACCGAAATCGCGGTACAGCCGGGTCAGACGGTCGCCTTCGAACAGGGTGGTTATCACGTGATGCTCTTCGATCTCGCCCCTGCGATGATGGCGCGCACCACCGCCGACCTGACCGTAACGTTCGACAATGGCGACAAGGCATCGTTCGCCGCCCCCATCCTGAAACCCGGCGAAAGCCCCGGCGGCCTCGGCGATAGCGACGAGATGGGCGGGATGGAGGCGATGCGCTGAACCCGGCGCCCGATCCTGTGCTCCCCCATCCTGCACCCGCCGCCTGTCCTGTGGGCGGGGAGCGCGGCCTGACCGATGGGGAGAAGGCGCTCGTCGCCTCCGTCTTCGGCGGCGCGCTCGACCCGGATCCGGTGCGGATCAAGCGGCGAAAATGGTTTCCCTTCCAACCCGCCAACACCTTGATGGCGCCGACCGGACATATCCATTTTCCCGCGCGGACCCGGCTTTATTGCGACGATTTCGCCCATGCCTCGCTCTGGCTCAAAGGGCTGTTCCTGCATGAAATGACGCATGTCTGGCAATCGCAGCAGCGCGGCAAATACTGGCTCGTGATGATGCGGCACCCGTTTTGCCGCTATGGCTATGCCGTGATGCCGGGCCGCAAGTTGACGCAATACGGGATCGAGCAGCAGGCCGAAATCGTACGCCATGCATTTTTGCTACGCCATGGTTTCCCGCTGATCGGCGCGCCGCCGCGCGAACAGCTGGAAACCATCCTGCCCTTCACCCCGCAGTAGCGATCATCCCGCGGTGCGGTCCCCGAGGCACACCGTGGTGCGGATGGCCCGGTGGTCGGAGCTGTTCGCCGGCATCACGGTGAAATCGCGCAATTCCATGTCGCCGCGCACCATCACCTGATCGAGCGGCCAGCCCAGCCAGGTCATGTCGGCCGGAAAGGTCGGATAGGTGCCCCGCCCGATCCGCGGATCGCGCCAGTCGCCTTCCTTGCGGAATTTGCTCGTCGTGGTCGACCACGGCACATCGTTGAAATCGCCCATGACCAGCGCATCGGGAAGGCCATTCGGCGTTTCCGTGCCCGCGCGCACGATATTGGCGTCGCGTTCCTCGGTATCCATGCCGGGAATGGGCGGTTTGGGATGCAGGCCGATGAAATCGAACCGGCGCCCGTTGGGCAGCGCCACCGTGGCATAAAGCGTCGGCGTATCGCGCGAGGTGTTTTCGACCATGCGCGCACCCGACACCGGGACGCGCGATGCGAAGATCATGCCGAAGGCGTGCGGCTGAATATCCTGCGTCCGGTAATCATACTGGCGAAGCAGGGGATCGAGCTGCCGCTCCCACGTCGCGTCGGTTTCCATCAAGAGCAGGAGATCGGGCGAAACACGCTCGATCTGCCGAATAACCTCGGCATAGCCGTCGTTCTTCACCTTCACATTGACGGCGAGCGCGGTGACGCATTGTGCGCTTTCATCGTTCGGGTTGGCCAATGCGATATCCGTGCCGGCAAGCGCGTTATAGGGCCAGATGCGCAGGAGGTGAATTACCGCGATCACGACGAACGTGCCCGCCACGACCCATCGCCCCGCGCGCAGGACGATCACCGCCACGACCGCGAGGATGATCGCCGCCCACATCACCGGCTCCCGCGTCATGTCCAGCGCGCGAATGAACCATTGGTCGCTTGGGATCAGCGATACCAGCGTCAGCACCAGGCCGACCGCCGCCACGATCCCCAGAATCCATTTCAAGCCCTTGCGCATATCTGCCCCCTTTGTTTTCGTGCGTTGATCGCGAACGGTCCCCACCTCCAAAACCGAAAAAGGGCGCCACCGAAAGGCAGCGCCCTTTCAACCCCGGAGGGAAAGACCGCGATCAGAAATAATTGCGATAGCGATCGTCGTTCCGGCAATCCTCGTCGATGTAACGATTGCCGTTGCGGTCGCGGAAACCGTTGCAATCGTTGTTCTTGTCCTTGAACGTGCCGGCAAGACCACCCGCAAGCGCACCCACGGCGGCATAGGTGATCACGTCCTCGCCCGTGACGGCCGCGACGCCCGCGCCCAGCGCGCCGCCGATGCCGGCACCTTCGGCCGCGTAATTGTCGGCACAGCCGCCCATCGAAAGCGCAGCGGCGCCCATCATGGGCAGAGCAATCATCTTCATCGTATTCATGGCAAAACTTTCCTTGTCCGCCCCTGTTTCATTCTGCTGGATGATACGATCCAATGCGCGAACCGTTCCGGCAGAAACGAAATCGGGGCGGAGGAGATCAATCCGGCTTTTTCGCGACACCCACCATGGCGGGGCGAAGAAGACGCTCGCGGATCATCCAGCCGCTTTGCATTTCCTGCACCACCGTGCCGGGCTCTTCGTCCGACGGAACCTCGATCATGGCCTGATGCTGATTGGGGTCGAGGGGAAGCCCCATGGCCGCGATGCGCGTGATGCCATGCTGCCCGAAAATCTTGTCGAGTTCGCGGCCCGTCGCCTCCAGCCCGGCGACGAGACCCTTCATCTTCTCGTCCTCGCGCATGGCGGGCGGAATCGCCTCCAGCGCGCGCTGCATGTTGTCATAGACGGAGAGGATGTCGCGCGCGAAACCCGTCGCGGCATAGGCGCGGGCATCGGCGACCTCCTTCTCCATGCGGCGCCGCACGTTCTGCGTCTCGGCGCGGGCATAGAGCACCTGCTGCTTCGCCTCGGCGAGTTCGTTTTCCAGTTCCGCGACGCGGTCGCCGCCGCTCGCCTCGCCCTCTTCCTCCGGCGCGCCATCGTCCAGCATGTCTTCGGGCACGCCTTTCAGTTCGTGTTCCACCGCTTCGTCGTGAGTGCCTTCGTCGTTCATTGACGTTTCCATGTCCTGTTGTCCGGTGATGAAACCGGGCGCGATTGTCGCCGCGCACCGGCGCTTGCCCCATCGGTCATCCGCGCGGATTGCCCAGCGAATGCCCCAATGACCGGGCCGTGAAATCCACCATGGGGACGAGCCGCGCGTAATTCAACCGCGTCGGGCCGATGACCCCCACCACGCCGATCACCCGCCCTTCGCGGTCGCGATAGGGCGAGGCGATGACCGACGACCCCGAAAGCGAGAACAGCTTGTTCTCCGACCCGATGAAAATCCGCGCCGCCTGCGCATCGCGCGCGCTGTCGAGCAGGCGCGCCACCTGTTCGGAACGTTCGATGTCGTCGATGAGCGAGCGTACCCGTTCGAGATCCGCCACCGCCCCGTCGTCGAGCAGCCGCGCCTGTCCCCGCACGATCAGCACCGGGCGCCGCGCGGCATCCTCGCTCAATATGGCGAGGCCCCGTTCGGCAAGGTCGCGCGCCGCGGCATCGAGGCTCGCCCGGTCGGCGTCGAGCTCGTGGCGCACGGCCTGCGACGCTTCGGGCAGGGTGCGGCCCTGCAACTGGGCGCTGATGAAATTGGCCGCCTGTTCGAGAGCGGAGGGACCGGCGCCGGCAGGCACTTCGATCACGCGGTTCTCGATCCCGCCATCCTCGCCCACCATCACGACAAGCGCGCGCCCCTGCCCCAGCGGCACGAGGCTGAACTGGTCGAGGCGGGGTTCGCGCGGCGGCACCATGACCACGCCGGCACACGCGGACAGGTTCGACAATGCCTCGCTCGTCCGCGAAAGCGCCGTCTCCACCGGGCCGGGATTGGCAAGCTCGCGCTCGATCGTGGCGCGTTCCTGTTCGGTCGGTTCGGCGACCTGCATCATGCCATCGACGAACAGACGCAGCCCGCTTTCCGTTGGCATCCGCCCCGCGCTGGTATGCGGCGCGGACAACAACCCGGCCCGCTCCAGATCGGCCAGGACCGACCGGATCGACGCGGGCGAGAGATTGACGCCATCCGCCCCTGCGAGCAATTTCGACCCGACCGGCGCGCCCGTTTCGATATATCCCTCGACCACCAGGCGAAAGATTTCGCGTGCGCGAGTGGTCAGTTCGGTGATGGGCGGCGCTGTCATGCCATTCGAAATAGGGTGCAACGCGCCCATGCTCAAGCGTTTCGGGCCATCGCACCCGGCGAAACGGCATCGCGGACGATGGCCGCTTTACCGGATTCCATGGCGATCCCCCTTGCGCCGCGCCGCGCCATCCGTAAGACCGCGTGCGAATTACCACAGGAGAACACATTCATGCGCCCATCCGGCCGCGCCCCCGATGAAATGCGGGCGATCTCGATCGAAACCGGCTTTACCAGGCATGCCGAAGGCTCGTGCCTGATCGCATTTGGCGATACACGCGTGCTGTGCACCGCCAGTGTCGAGGAACGCCTGCCGCCATGGCTGCGCGGCAAGGGCGAAGGATGGGTGACGGGCGAATATTCCATGCTCCCGCGCGCCACCCACACCCGCGGATCGCGCGAGGCGGCCAAGGGCAAGCAGTCCGGACGAACGCAGGAAATTCAACGGCTTATCGGACGTTCCTTGCGTTCCGTCACGGATCTGAAGCTGCTTGGCGAACGGCAGATCACGCTCGATTGCGACGTAATCCAGGCCGATGGCGGCACGCGCACGGCGGCGATTTCGGGCGCATGGGTCGCGCTCAAACTCGCGGTCAAGGGCCTGATGGAGGCGGGCGCGATCAAGCAGGACCCCCTCACCCGCAAGGTCGCGGCGGTGAGTTGCGGCATCTTTGACGGGACGCCGGTGCTCGACCTCGATTATGCGGAGGATTCCAACGCCGACGCCGATGCCAATTTCGTTCTCATCGAAGGCGGGCATATCGCCGAGGTGCAGGCCACCGCGGAGGGCGCGACCTATGACGATGAGGCTCTGCTGCGCCTGCTTCGCCTCGCCCGCACCGGTTGCAGCGAAATCTTCGCGGCACAGGAAAAGGCCGTCGCATAAAGGACGCATGTGATGAGTGACAATCCCCGTCTCGGCGCCGGTTCGCTGGTGATCGCCACCCATAATGCGGGCAAGCTGAAGGAGATTTCCGCCCTTCTCGAACCCTATGGGATGAAATGTCTTTCGGCGGGCTCGCTCGGCCTGCCGGAGCCGGCGGAGACGGGGACGACCTTCGTTGAAAACGCGCTGATCAAGGCGCATGCGGCGGCAAAATCCTCGCAATTGCCGGCGCTGGCCGACGACAGCGGCATGTCGGTCGCCGCGCTGGACGGGCGGCCGGGCGTCTACACCGCGGACTGGGCCGAACGGCAATGGTTCGAGGGCGATGCCGGGCGCGACTGGTACATGGCGATGGGCAAGGTCGAGGGGATGCTGGCCGAGCGCGGACCGGACGTCGCGCGCGACGCGTGGTTCAGCTGCGTTCTCGCCATCGCCTGGCCCGATGGGCGGCAAGCGGTGTACGAAGGGCGCGTGGACGGTTCGCTGACATGGCCGCCGCGCGGGCAGCTGGGCTTTGGATACGATCCCGTCTTCGTGCCCGCGGGCCGTGACCGGACCTTCGCCGAAATCGACCCGGCGGAAAAACACAAAATCAGCCACCGCGCCGACGCCTTTGCCAAATTGCGCGCGGATCAGTTCGGCACCTGAACCCGAAGCACGTTCGTCGGGCTTGACTTTGGCGGGCGATGCGGCGCTGAAATGGCGGCATGACGCTTGCGCTTTACATCCATTGGCCCTTCTGCGCGAAGAAATGCCCCTACTGTGATTTCAACAGCCACGTGCGCGACACGGTGGACGTGGCCGCGTGGGAGGCGGCGCTGCTAACCGACATGGCATTCGAGGCGGAGCGGACGGGACAACGCACCCTCACCTCGATCTTTTTCGGTGGCGGCACGCCGTCCCTGATGCCGCCGGAACTGGTCGAGCGGCTGATCGCGGCGGCGGGGCGGCACTGGGCCTTTGCGGATGATATCGAGATTACGCTGGAGGCCAATCCCTCCTCGGTCGAGGCATCGCGCTTTGCCGATCTGGCTCGGGCGGGAATCAACCGGACCTCGCTCGGTTTGCAAAGTCTCGATGACAAGGCCTTGAAATTCCTGGGCAGACTGCATGGCGCGGTCGAAGGGCTTGCCGCGCTCGACACGGCGCAGGCGCATTTCGAGCGGGTCAGTTTCGATCTCATCTACGCCCTCCCCGGTCAGACGGAGGAGGAATGGCAAGCGATGCTCTCCCGCGCACTCGGCTTCGGGACGGGGCATCTTTCGCTGTATCAGCTCACGATCGAGCCGGGCACCCGCTTTGCCACCGACCTGCGACAGGGTGCCTTTGTGATGCCGGAGGAGGATCTGTCCGCCGAGTTGTTCGCCATGACGCGCGCGATGACGGCCGCGGCGGGGCTGCCCGCCTATGAGGTGAGCAATCATGCGCGGCCGGGGGAGGAAAGCCGGCACAATCTCACCTACTGGCGCTATGGCGATTATGCGGGGATCGGGCCGGGCGCGCATGGCCGGCGTTGCGCCACGGCGACGCAGCGGCACCGCAAGCCGGAGAATTACCTCACCGCGGTCCAGCGGCAGGGACACGGCATTTGCGACAGCCATGCGCTGCCGACGGGCGAGCAGGCGGCAGAGGCGCTGATGATGGGCCTCCGCCTGGACGAGGGTGTCGATCTCGATCGGCTTTCGGCGCGGTTCGGCATGCCGATGGACGGGCTGGTGGCGATGCGGCAGGTGGCGCTTTACCGCGATCTCGGCTTCGTCACGCTCGATGGCTCGCGGCTTACGGTGACGCCGCGGGGGATGGTCCTGCTCGACGGTCTGCTGGGCGAGCTGGTGCAGCCCGAATTGCTGCTGTCGTGACGCATTTCGCCGATCTGCTGGCCGAATGGCACGCGCATCAGACGCACAACCTTCGCCGTTCCGCCCACACCGTGCGCGCGTATCAGGCCGCGGCAAAACGCCTGCTCGATTATCTTGGCGGTGATGTGGAATGGGCTGAGCTGGCGCGGTGCGATGCGGCGACCCTGCGCGGGCATATGGCACGGCGGCGCGGCGACGGATTGTCCAACGCATCGGCGGCGCGGGAGATTTCCGCGTTGAAAGCATTTATCGCCTTTGCCCGCCAACGCACTGGAATCGAACATGAAACGCCGCCCCGCCTGCGCGCGCCGCGGGTCAAGAAGGGCATTCCGCGTGCCATTACCCCGGACGAGGCGGTGGGCCTTTCCGACATGGTGGCGCAAGGCTCGGACGAGGACTGGATCGGCGCGCGCGACCGGGCCGTGCTGCTGCTGCTCTACGGCGCGGGGCTTCGCATTGGGGAGGCGCTCGCGCTGGATTGCGAGGCCTGGCCGCCGGGCGACACGCTGACCGTCATGGGCAAGGGCCGGAAACAGCGCATCGTGCCCATCATGCCCATCGTGCGCGACGCGGTCGCGGATTATCTCGCCCGCTCCCCATGGCCGGCGCGACCCGGCGATCCCTTGTTCCGCGGTGCGAAGGGCGGGCGCTTGTCGCAAGGTGTCGTGCAGAAAACGGTGGCGTCTGCGCGGCAGATTCTCGGCCTGCCGTCGTCGGCCACACCCCATGCGCTGCGCCACAGCTTTGCCACGCACCTGCTCGCCGCGGGGGCCGATCTGCGCAGCCTGCAGGAATTGCTCGGCCATGCGAGCCTCGGCTCGACGCAGATCTATACCAAGGTGGACGCGGCGACCATGCTCGACATCTACCGGGAGGCGCACCCCCGCGAACGGACCGGCGAGCGGCAGCCGCGCGACATCGGCTAATCCTCCTCGCGGCGGCGCAATTCGCGCGAGATGCGGCGCCGGTCGCGGGACGAGCGGGTTGCAAGCTGCGTTTCGAGCAGGAAATAGAGCAGGCTGACGAACACGCCCATCATCGCCGCGATCCACGCCGCCGCAACCCATGTGCCGAGCGGCGGGCGGATGAAGGCCGACACGAACATCAGGCTGACCACGATACAGATCATCAGCGCGGAGCCCGTGCTGAAATTAATGGCGACATGGGCGAATTTCTGACGCCGCAGGAGGGCGGGCAATTCCTGCACCTCCCGGTCGAGCCCGCCGCGCTCGGCCCTGCGCTCGAGCCGTTCGACCCGGTCAACGATCCATGTCAGCCGCTGATTCATGACGTTCAGCATCGCCGCGACCGCAGCGAGCAGGAACGCCGGCGCCAGCGACAGTTGCAGGATCTGCTGCACCCGCGCCGTGCTGGCGGTGCGGGACACGAGGTCGGAGGCGATCTGCGTATTCACGGCGAGGATATCGGGGATCATGCCGCCTCGATACGCCGGGCCGCGGGCCATATCAACACGGTCACGCCGGCGGATCGCGTGGATCGCCCGGCTCGTGGTCCACGGCCTTCCACGTGACCACGCGGTAGATGTAGAACACCGTCATCGCGACGACGAGCACGAGCACGACATCGCCCAAGTAGTGTTCGAATTCCCGGAACCAGCTTGCCATCAATCCCGCACCCCAGATCAGCGCCGCATTCCAGATCGCCGTCCCCGCAAGCGTGTAGATCAGGAATTTCCAGTGCCCCATGTGGGCAAGACCGGCCGGCAGCGAGATGATCGTGCGCATCAAGGGCGAAAAGCGCAGGAAGAACACGACCCATTGGCCCCAGCGGCGAAAGAAGCGGCTCGTCGCCTCCACCTGTCGCCAGTCCATGGTGAGCCAGCGCCCATGCCGGTCGACGAAGGGCCGCATGCGTTCGTATCCCAGCCTGTCGCCGAGCAGGAACCACGCATAATTGCCGAGTGTCGCCCCCAATGTGCTCCAGATCAGCAGGGGCCAGAACGCCATCCGCCCCTCCGCCACGGCGACGCCGGCCACGCCCATGATGACCTCGCTGGGCAAGGGCGGGAAAATATTCTCCAGCGCCATGAGAAAAGCGATGCCGACATAGCCGCCGCCCTCGATGATCGAGACGATCCAGTCGCTCATGCCCCAATCGCCAATGCCGAAGCGTCGTTCATGTCGAAACGTCCATATCGCTTACCCAACCGGCGAGAGCGGCAAAAGCTCCGCCCATTGGCAAAGGCACGGATCAGGATTGCGCCCGCGCGGCGATCCGGCGCTCAATCGCGGTCCAGATCATGCCGGCGCAATCGCTGCCGTTGAAACGGTCGATGGCGACGATGCCGGTGGGCGAGGTCACGTTGATCTCGGTCAGCCATTCGCCACCGATCACGTCGATGCCCACGAACGTCAGCCCCTTTTCGCGCAAATCCGGCCCCATCGCGTCGCAGATTTCCCGTTCGCGCGGGGTCAGGTCCGCCGCCTCGGCAAAGCCGCCCTGCGCCAGGTTGGAGCGGAACTCCCCCTCGCCCGGCTTGCGATTGATGGCGCCAGCCACCTCCCCGTCAATCAGCACGATGCGCTTGTCGCCCTTCGCCACTTCGGGAAGGAAGGGCTGCACCATGTGCGGTTCGGGCCAGGTCTGGTTGAACATCTCCATCAGCGCGGACAGGTTCGCGCCATCGGCATCGACGCGAAACACCGCCTTCCCCCCATTGCCGTGCAGGGGTTTGAGCACGATCGCGCCGTGCTCTTCCTGAAAACGCCGCACCTCCTCGATCCGCCGGGTTATCAGCGTGGGTGGCATGAAGCGCGCGTAATCGAGGACATAGACCTTTTCCGGCGCGTTGCGCACCGAAACCGGGTCGTTCACCACAAGCGTCTCCCCCGCAATCCGCTCCAGCAGCCAGGTGCCGGTGAGATAGCCGATGTCGAACGGCGGATCCTGCCGCATCAGCACGACATCGACATCGCGGCCAAGGTCGATCGTGCGATGATCACCCATGTCGAAATGATCGCCCGCAACGTTGCGCACCGTGACCGGCGCGGCAAAGGCGGTCACGCGCCCGTCCTGCCAGCTCAACGAACGCACGTCGTAATGGAACAGCGTATGCCCCCGCGCCTGCGCCGCCATCATCAGGGCAAAGCTGCTGTCACCGGCGATATTGATCGAATCCATCGGGTCCATCTGGACCGCGACGCGCAATTGTTCGGACACTGGGCAATTCTCCGCATATCTTCGGGTGTTTTCGGCAGATCAGAACTGCCCGGCGTTTTCCAGATGGCGCGGCATGTGCCCCGGCGCAAGGAGCAGCACGTCGATCCGGCAATCGTCGCCATCCTGCATATAGTTGGGCATGGCGATCGCGGCGGCGGCGCTGACCCGCGACAGACGGCGTGCATCGATGGCGGTGTCGAGATCGGCGGCGCGCGCCCGCCATTTCACCTCGACAAAGACGACCATGGTTTCGCGCCGTGCGACGATGTCGATTTCGCCGCCCGCATTGCGCACGCGCTCGGCAAGGATGCGAAACCCTTTCGATTGCAGATATTGCGCGGCGCTGCGCTCCGCCGTGCGGCCACGCTTTTCGGCGATCTGCCGCTTCATGGGGATTTAAGTTCCATCGCGCGGGCATAGAGCGCCTTGCGGTCGAGGCCGTGGGTCTTTGCTACATGGGCCGCGGCCTGGCTCGGCTTGCGCTGCGCCATTTCGGCGCGAAGGGCCGCGTCAATGTCGATGTCCTGCGCCGCAGCCGCGACCGGCGGGCCGATCATCAACACGATCTCCCCCTTGGGCGGGTGCGCCGTGTAGTGATCGGCGAGAGTGGCGGCGGTCCCGGTGCGGCATTCCTCGAACTTCTTGGTCAGTTCGCGCGCGACGGAGACTTCCCGCTCCGGACAGATCGCCGCGATCGCACCCAACGCCGAAACGAGGCGCGGCCCGGTTTCGTAGAACACCAGCGTCGCGGCTACCGCGCCCAGTTCGGCGAGCACGTCGGCGCGCGCCTTGTCCTTGGCCGGAAAGAACCCGGCGAACAGGAACCGGTCCGTCGGCAGGCCCGACAGGGTGAGTGCGACGACCGCCGCGCTCGGCCCCGGCAGGCTGGTGATGGGAAGACCCGCCTCGCGCGCGGCCCGCACCAGCCGGTAGCCCGGATCGGAAATCAGCGGCGTCCCCGCGTCCGACACCAGCGCGACGGCACTCTGCGCCATCAGGCCGAGGAGAAAGTCGCGCGTCTCCTCGCTCGCATGGTCGTCATAGCGCACGAGCCGCTTCTTCGCCCCGATATGGTGGAGCAATTTTCCCGTGACGCGCGTATCCTCGCACGCGACGGCATCGCACCGGGAAAGCACGTCGGCGGCGCGGATTGTCATGTCGCCAAGATTGCCAATCGGCGTGGCGACAATATAAAGGCCCGGAGCAAGGGGCGCGCCATCGTGCTGGCCCGGAACGGCATTTTCGGTCATGGCGCCGTGATGCACGCGTATATCGAGGAGTTGCAAGCAATGTTTGAACGGGCCGCAGCCAATCTGGCGGACAAGCCGGCGGCGGGGGAACGCCCCGGCACGTTGAGCCGCGGGGCGTTTGTGCGTCGCGGGATTACGGGCGCGCTGGCGCTTGCGCTCGGCGGGTGCGCCGGGATCATTCCGGGCAGCGACCGCGCCCCGCCCCCGCCGCCCCCGCCGACAGATACGGGGCCGAGTGCCGAACGCCTCCCCGACGCGGACGAGGATCGGCACCGTGTCGCCCTGCTCGTGCCATTGTCGGGCGACAATGCCGCGGTGGGGCAATCCATCGCCAATGCGACCACGATGGCGCTGCTTGACACCAATACGTCGAACATCCGTATCACCACCTACGACACCGCGAGCCAGCCCGGCACCGCGGCGGAGCGTGCGATCGCGGATGGCAACCGGCTCATCCTCGGCCCGCTGCTTTCGGACAATATCGACAATATCGCCCGCGTCGCCGGCCCCGCGCGCGTCCCGATCATCAGCTTTTCGAATGACAGCCAGGCCTCGGGCCGCGGCGTCTACATCATGGGACAGGTGCCGGAGCAGTCGATCGACCGCACGATGCGCTATGCCGCGGGGCAGGGCGTGCGCGATTTCGCCGCGCTTGTACCCGAGGGCGAATATGGCCGCCGCGCGTCGGAGGCGATGGTGCGCACCGCGCGCGATCTCGACGTGCGGATCGCGGGCGTCGAAACCTACGACCGTAGCGCGAGCTCGATCACCGCGGCCGCCAATCGCCTTTCGGCGCAGGGCGGGTTCGGCGCGGTGCTGATTGCCGATGGCGCGCGCGTGGCGGTACGTGCGGCATCCCTGCTGCGCGACCGGAACGCCTCGGCCCGGTTCCTCGGCACCGAATTGTGGAGCGGCGAGGCGGACATCGCCGAGAGCAGCGCATTGCGCGGCGCGTGGTTCTCCGCCATTTCGGACGGACGCTATCGCCGGTTCAGCGACAGCTATCGTTCCCGCTTCGGCAGCGCGCCCTATCGCGTCGCCACGCTGGGTTACGATGCAGTGCTGCTCGCCATCAATATTGCGCAGGAATGGCCCGTGGGCACGCGCTTCCCGCTTGAAAGGCTGGAGGACGAAGGCGGGTTCATCGGGCTCGACGGGGCGTTCCGTTTCGACCGCGATGGCGAGATCGAACGCATGTTCGAAGTGCGCGAGGTGACCGCCAACGGCATGCGCGTCGTGTCGGAGGCGCCGACCGCTTTTTGATCGCGCGGCTGGCGGCATACCACCGCGAAAACGGGACATAAGCCGAACGGCGCGCTTGCCAGTGCGCCGTTCGTCCCGCTAGTCTGGCGCCCATGTCCGACGACGATCTTTTCGAAAACGCACCCTCCGTCGCGGGGGAAAACTACGACGGCTCCTCGATCGAGGTGCTCGAAGGGCTGGAACCGGTGCGCCGCCGCCCCGGCATGTATATCGGCGGCACCGACGAACGCGCGCTGCACCACCTCGCCGCCGAAGTCATCGACAACGCCATGGACGAAGCCGTCGCCGGCCACGCCAACCGGATCGAGGTCACGCTGGAGGAAGGCAATCGCCTGACGGTGAGCGACAACGGACGCGGCATTCCGGTCGATGAACATCCCAAATATCCGGGGCAATCCGCGCTCGAGGTGATCCTGACCACGCTGCATTCCGGCGGCAAGTTTTCGGGCAAGGCCTACGCGACGAGCGGCGGTCTGCACGGTGTCGGCGTGTCGGTCGTCAACGCGCTGAGCAGCCTGACGCGGGTCGAGGTCGCACGGAACAAGGAACTGTTTGCGCAGGAATTTTCGCGCGGCCTTCCGCAGGGCAAGCTCGAAAAGATCGGCGCCGCGCCCAACCGCCGCGGCACCACGGTCAGCTTCACCCCCGACACCGAGATTTTCGGCAAGCAGCAGTTCAAGCCCGCGCGCCTGTTCCGCCTCACCCGGTCGAAGGCGTATCTGTTCGCCGGGGTCGAAATCCGCTGGAAATGCGCGGCTTCACTGGCGAGCGACGACGTGCCGCAGGAGGCGGTGTTTCAGTTTCCCGGCGGCCTTGCCGACCATTTGCGCGAACAGATCGGGACACGCGAATGTGCCACCACCGATTTCTTTGCCGGACGCCAGGATTTTCCCAAGGGCGAGGATGGATCGGATCAGGGGCGCGTCGAATGGGCCATCGCCTGGCCGCTGTATTCCGACGGATCCTATAGCTGGTATTGCAACACCATCCCGACGCCCGACGGCGGCACGCATGAACAGGGGCTTCGCGCCGCGCTGACCAAGGGATTGCGCGCCTTTGCCGAACTGACCGGCGTTAAGAAGGCAAAGGACATCACCCCCGACGATGTCACCAATGGCAGCGAGATCATGCTCTCGCTCTTCATCCGCGACCCGCAGTTTCAGTCGCAGACGAAGGACCGCCTCACCTCGCCGGAGGCTGCGCGGCTGGTCGAAAACGCCATGCGCGACCATTTCGACCATTTCCTGACCGCGAACATGGACCGGGGCAAGGCGCTGCTCTCGCAGGTGATGGAGCGCATGGACGAACGCCTCCGCCGCAAGCAGGAGCGCGAGGTCAAGCGCAAGACCGCCACCAATGCGCGAAAACTGCGCCTTCCCGGCAAGCTCACCGATTGTTCGGGGGAGCCCGGTCGCGACACCGAACTGTTCATCGTGGAAGGCGATTCCGCCGGTGGCAGCGCAAAGCAGGCCCGCGACCGCAAGACGCAGGCGATCCTGCCCATTCGCGGCAAGATCCTGAACGTTGCGTCGGCCAGCCTCGACAAGATCCGCGCCAATTCCGAAATCGCGGACCTGATGCTCGCGATCGGTTGCGGGGTGCGCAAGGATTGCGATACGGATAATCTGCGTTACGACCGCATCATCATCATGACCGACGCCGATGTCGACGGCGCGCATATCGCGACGCTCTTGATGACGTTCTTCTTTCAGGAAATGCCCGACATCGTGCGCGGCGGTCACCTCTATCTCGCGCAGCCGCCGCTTTACCGGCTCACCGCGGGCAAGGAGAGCCGCTATGCCCGCGACGATGCCCACCGGGCGGAGCTGGAGGCGACGGTGTTCAAAGGCAAGAAGGTCGACGTCGGCCGGTTCAAGGGCCTTGGCGAAATGAACCCGCAGCAATTGCGCGAAACCACAATGGCCCCCGAAAGCCGCAGCCTGATCCGCATCACCCTGCCCCCCGAATTCGAGCAGCGCGCCGCGGTGAAGGAGCTGGTCGATCAGCTCATGGGGCGCAATCCCGAACATCGCTTCAACTTCATTCAGAACCGCGCCGGCGAGCTCGACCGCGACATGATCGACGCCTGATTGCCGGCCCACGTTACGGCGGGGCTTGTCCGAATGGCCGGGGCCGTGGCACGAAGGCACGCGAACACGAACCCAACGATCGGCAGGACAGGCAATGAAAGAACGTTTCGAAGGCACCAGCAACTATGTGGCGACCGACGATCTCAAGGTCGCGGTGAACGCCGCGGTGACGCTGCGCCGTCCGCTGCTCATCAAGGGGGAGCCGGGCACGGGCAAGACCGTGCTCGCCCATGAAATCAGCAAGGCCACCGGTGCACCATTGATCGAATGGAACGTCAAATCCACGACGAAGGCGCAGCAGGGGCTTTATGAATATGATGCCGTGGCCCGGCTTCGCGACGGACAGCTTGGCGACGAGCGCGTGCACGACATCGGCAATTACATCCGCAAGGGCAAGCTGTGGGAGGCGTTCACCAGCCCCGACCTGCCCGTGCTGCTCATCGACGAGATCGACAAGGCCGACATCGAGTTTCCGAACGACCTGCTTCAGGAACTCGACCGGATGAGCTTCGACGTTTACGAAACGGGCGAGCGGGTCGAGGCGAAGGAACGCCCCATCGTCGTCATCACCTCGAACAATGAAAAGGAACTGCCGGACGCGTTTCTGCGCCGCTGCTTCTTTCACTATATCAAGTTCCCCGACCGGGAGACGATGCAGGCGATCATCGCCGTCCATTTCCCGGATATTCAGACGCGACTGGTGAGCGAGGCGCTCGAAATCTTCTACGAATTGCGGGAGGTGCCGGGCTTGAAGAAAAAACCCAGCACGTCGGAACTGCTCGACTGGCTCAAACTGCTCCTAGTGGAGGACATGCCGATGGACGTGTTGCAGAGCCGCGATTCGTCGAAGGCGATCCCCCCCTTGCACGGTGCGCTGCTCAAGAACGAGCAGGACGTGATGATGCTCGAAAGGCTCGCCTTCCTCGCCCGGCGGGAGCGGTGAGCCTGTGCTTCTCGGCTTTCTCGACGAATTGCGCGCCGCGGGGATCAAGGCCAGCCTGAAGGAGCATCTCGTCCTGCTCGAGGCGCTCGACCAAGACGTCATCGATCGCACGCCCGAGGCGTTCTACTACCTGTCACGCGCGATCTACGTGAAGGACGAAGGCCTGCTCGACCGCTTCGACCAGGTGTTTCACAAGGTGTTCAAAGGCGTCCTCGCCGATATGGGCCAGGACGCGGTCGACATTCCCGAAGACTGGCTGCGCGCGGTTGCGGAGAAATATCTGAGCGCCGAGGAAAGGGAGAAGATCGAGGCGCTCGGCGACTGGGACACGATCATGGAGACGTTGAAGAAACGGCTCGAGGAGCAGGATTCGCGCCACCAGGGCGGCAACAAGTGGATCGGCACGGGCGGGACCTCGCCGTTCGGCCATTCGGGCTATAACCCCGCCGGCGTGCGGATCGGCGGCGAGAGCCGGCACCGCCGCGCGATCAAGGTGTGGGAGAAGCGCGAGTTCGCTGATCTCGACAATTCGCGCGAACTCGGCACGCGCAACATCAAGATGGCGCTGCGCCGCCTGCGCCGTTTCGCGCGGGAGGGGGCCGCGGACGAGCTCGACCTCGACGCGACGATTCGCGGCACCGCCCGGCAGGGGTATCTCGATCTCAAGATGCGGCCCGAACGGCGCAACGCGGTGAAATTGCTGCTGTTCCTCGACGTGGGCGGCTCGATGGATCCGCATATCCGCGTGGTGGAGGAATTGTTCAGCGCGGCCCATGCGGAGTTCAAGAACCTCGAATTCTTCTACTTCCACAATTGCCTGTACGAAGGGGTGTGGAAGGAAAACCACCGCCGCTGGACCGATCGCACGCCGACATGGGACGTGCTTCACAAATATGGCCACGATTACAAGATCGTGTTCGTCGGCGATGCGGCCATGTCCCCCTACGAAATCGCGCATCCGGGCGGTTCGGTCGAACATATGAATGCCGAGGCCGGCGGCGTGTGGCTCAAACGGGTGGTCGATACCTATCCGGCGACGGTCTGGCTTAACCCGGAGGAGCGGCGCGCATGGGATTACACGCAGTCGAACCGCATGATCCGCGAGATCATGAACGACCGCATGTACCCGCTCACCATGGACGGGCTTGAGGATGCGATGCGCGAGTTGAGCCGCAAGCGCGGCTAGGTCAATACAGCAGCAGCGGCGCGATTTCGTCCCGCCACGCCGCCTCGTCCCGCGATGCGACGGCGTCGAGGTCGGCGGGCGCCGCGTCCGGGTTGTCCACCCATTCGCGCAAGTCCGGCCCGCCATTGATCACGTCGATCGCCAGCCGGTCGAACTCGTATTCATAGGGAAAGTCCCGCCACAGATCGTAATCGGGATAGAGCCGCCGGATCGCCTTGAACGCCAGCGCCTGCAAGCGCCACGGCCGGAACGCGGCATGGTCGTAGAACGGCCCCTCCGCATGGATCATCAGCCCGTGACACAGCGTGCCCGCATGTTTGTGAAACGTCGGCTCGAACCAGCATTCGCGGATCGCGCAGCCCGCCAGCCATTCGGGCGCAAACCCGCGCATTTCGGTGAGAACCGCTTTCGCATCGATGTCGGGCGCGCCGAACAATATCTCCAGCGGGCGGGTCGTGCCGCGGCCTTCGGACACGGTCGCGCCCTCGATCATGACGGTCCCGGCATAGGCGCGCGCCATGTTCACATTGGCGGCATTCGGGCTGGGGTTGATCCACACCCGGTCCTGCGGCCAGCCATGGCCCGGACCGTCCGGCTGCCAGCCTTCCATCCCGATCACGCGATATTCCACGTCCAGCCCGAAATGCGCCACGAACCAGTGTCCCATCTCGCCCAGGGTAAGCCCGTGCCGCATCGGCATCGGCCCGGCGCCGACGAAGCTTTCCTGTCCTGCGCGCAAAATCGTCCCCTCCACCGGGCGTCCGGCGGGGTTGGGCCGGTCGAGCACCCAGATCGCCTTCCCACTCTCCGCCGCGGCCTCCAGCATGTAGAGCAGCGTCGTCACGAAGGTATAGATCCGGCAGCCCAGGTCCTGAAGATCGAAGAGGAACACGTCGGCGCTGTCCATCATCGCGGCGGTCGGGCGGCGCACCTCGCCATAGAGGCTGAAGACCGGGATGCCGTAATCGGGATCCGTCTCGTCGGCGGTTTCGACCATGTTGTCCTGCTTGTCCCCCTTCAGCCCATGTTGCGGGCCGAAGGCGGCGGATAGCGTGATCCCCTCGCACGCGGCCAGCGCGTCGAGCGAATGGGTCAGGTCCGCCGTAACGGATGCGGGATGAGCCACCAGCGCAACGCGGCGCCCGATGAGCGGGCGGCGCAGTTCCGCATCGGCGATGAGGCGATCGATACCGAATTTCATGCGTTCATCGGTGGCGAAATCTTCGCGGCAAAGCAAGCGGGCGCGTGAAAATCAGGCCGCCCCTCGCCATGCGCCAAAGCCCATAAATCGCGATCCCCGCTCGTCCGTTCGATCACCGCACAAAGGCCGACCGCCAAAGGCTGCACACCCGTCACCGGCCAGACATCGACGGCGACGCGCATGGCGGCGACATCGCCCATCCGCAGGTCGATCACGGGCGGAAAGGTGGCGGGCGGCGGGCTGACCGGCGCGCGATAATCGGCAAATTCATACGCGGCCCAGCATCCATCGGGCGCAAAGTTCCACTCGTGATAACCGCCGCCCTCGCCCATTGCGAACAATTCGAAGCATGTATGCTGCCACAAACCGTCGGCGCGTTCGGGCACGCGGGGCCGCGGCCACACGATGCCGCCAACGTCGCCCGTCACGCGATAGTCGATGCGCCAGCGCCCGTCGGATGCGAAGCCGACCCGCGCCGACACCGCGTAGGGCGCCTCCTCGCCCGCCGGATGCGGGAGCAGTGCGATCCATTCGTCTTCATTCATCGCCATGCGCTTCGCCTTCCCCCTACCCGCGCGGCGGAACCCGTGTTACGGGCGCCGCGCAAACCATTCTTGCCGGACGGACAGCCACGATGACCTACAAATCCCAATTGCTTCGCACGCTGGACGAACGCGGCTATATCCATCAGGCGACCGATGCCGATGCGCTCGACACGCTGGCGGCAAAGCAGATCGTGCCCGGCTATATCGGGTTCGATCCCACGGCGCCATCGCTGCATGTCGGATCGCTGGTGCAGATCATGATGCTGCGCCGGTTGCAGCAGGCCGGGCACAAGCCGATCGTCGTCATGGGCGGCGGCACGGGCAAGATCGGCGACCCCAGCTTCAAGGACGAGGCCCGCTCGATGATGACGGAGGACGTCATTGCGTCCAATGTCGCCTCCATCCGGAAGGTGTTTTCGCGCCTGCTCACCTTTGGCGACGGGCCGACCGATGCGGTGATGGTCGACAATGCGGAATGGCTCGACCGGCTCGAATATATCCCCTTCCTGCGCGACATCGGGCAGCATTTCTCGGTCAACCGGATGCTAAGCTTCGATTCGGTAAAGCTGCGTCTCGATCGGGAGCAATCGCTCAGCTTCCTCGAATTCAATTACATGATCTTGCAGGCGTATGATTTCCGCGAATTGTCGCGGCGGTATGATTGCCGGTTGCAGATGGGCGGTTCGGATCAGTGGGGCAATATCGTCAACGGGATCGAACTCACGCGCCGCGTCGATGCGCGCGAGGTGTACGGGCTGACCACGCCGTTGCTGACGACGGCGGATGGCGCGAAAATGGGCAAGTCGGTGAACGGTGCGGTGTGGCTCAATGAAGAGATGCTGCCCGCGTATGATTTCTGGCAATACTGGCGCAATTGCGACGACCGGGACGTGGGCCGGTTCCTGCGGCTTTTCACCGATCTGCCGCTCGCCGAAATCGCGGAACTGGAGGCGGCGGAAGGCGCCGGGATCAACGCCGCGAAGGTCCGGCTCGCCAACGAGGTGACCGCCCTTTGCCGGGGCGAGGATGCCGCGAAAAAGGCCGAGGCCACGGCGCAGGCGACCTTTGCCGCGGGCGGCGTCGGCGGCGATCTTCCCGTTTTCGCGGTGCCCGCAGAAGGCGTCGGGATTGTCGATGCGCTCATCGGCGTGGGCTTTGCCAAGTCGAAGGGCGAGGCACGCCGCCTGATCGCGGGCGGCGGTGCGCGGCTGAACGGGGAACAGGTCGCGGACGAAACCCTGCATGTCGCGGCCCCGTCCGAAGACATGCGCATTTCGGCCGGAAAGAAGCGCCACGGCATTCTGCGCGGCTGATCCCCGACCTGCGCCTTATCCGTAGGCGCGTGTTTACCATATGTTATCCAGTGGGCGTTAACCCCATGATCTGGATTAACATATGGGGGCGCAGGTGCAGGGCGGCGCACGATTATCGGTTACGGATCTTCGCAGGGCGACACGCCACCCGGTCGACTGTCCGGTGGTGGCGGACCACCGCATCCACGGTGATCTGCCGATGCGCCTTTGCAATATTTCCGCGAACGGTTTCATGGCGCAAAGCGATGTCGCGCTCGATCGCGGGGAAAGGCTGACCGTACGCCTGCCCGAGATCGGACGGATCGAGGCGCATGTCATCTGGTCCGCGGACGGGCGCGCCGGGTGTCAGCTCGAACGCGTGATCCCGCCCGACCGCTTTACCCGGATGCTCTCGCAGATGAAGCCGAAAGCGCGCATTCGCCCGCGCGAATGACGGGGCGACGTCATCGGCAATCGACCTTGCATTGGCGCGCGCGCCATCGCACAGGGGCGCAATGTCTGAAGATCTTCTTTCCAACATTGCGCTTCTCATCGATGCGGACAATGTCACGCCCGCCGGAATCGATCCGGTCCTGACCGTTCTGGCCGAGCTGGGGCAGGTCAATATCCGCCGCGCTTACGGCAATTGGGCAAAGCCCCAATTGGCGAAATGGCGCGACATCACGAATCAGTTCGGGATCCATCCACAACAGCAATTCGACCTGACCAAGGGGAAGAACGCCACCGACATGGCGATGACGATCGATGCGATCGACCTGCTCTATCGCGGCAAGGTCGACGGCTTCGGCATCATGTCATCCGATAGCGATTTCACCCCGCTTGCCACGCGCCTCCGTCAGGACGGGCTCGTCGTATACGGTTTCGGCAGCGCGGACCGTGCGCCCGACGCGTTCAAGACCGCCTGCACGCGCTTCATCAACATCGATGCGCTGATCGCCGGCGATGCGGAGGATACCGGAACCTCCGGTCGCCGTTCCGACGAGGAGGGCAAGCCGCGCAAGCCCAAGCGCGCCACGGTGGACGAGGAACTGGTCGAGTTGCTGGGCAAGGCATTCCGCGCGGCCAGTCGCGACGACGAAGGCTACGCCCGCATGGGCGAGGTCGGGCAGATCGCCGGCAACCGGTCCAGCTTCGACGTGCGCAACTATGGCTACAAGCGGCTCATCGACCTCATGCGGGAGCTGGATCAGTTCGATGTCGTCATGCGCAACGGGCAACCCTTCATCAAGCGCATGCGCTGACCCCCCTCATCCTCACACGGCGAAACGAAAAAGGGCGGCCCCGCGGGGCCGCCCTTCTCGTTTCGATGCATCCGGCCGTCAGCTGGCCATCTGCGTATCGACATAGGCCATCCACGCCCGCGCAAGGCTGGTGCGGTTGCCGGTCTGGATCTGCTCGAACGTGCTCTTGGCTTCGGCGAACTGACCCATGTCGGCCAGCGCGATGCCGAGCCCGGTCAGCGCCTTCTCCTTGTCAACGCCGCCCTTTTCGAGCGCCACGCGATACAGCGCGACCGCCTCGCTCGACTTTTCATAGCCGAGGTAGATGTCGGCCAGCGTCATCGCGTCCTTGCCAGTCGCGGCATTGCGGGCGCCGGCGGCATCGGTGTTGAGTTCGGACAGCACCGAATCATAACGCGCATTGGCGGTCGAGAGGGTCTCGGTCACGGCCTGCGCATTGCGGTCGAGAACGCCGGCCTCGATCCCGGCATTGGCGACGGCGCGTGCCTCGCCCGGACGCAGGCGGGGGTCGGTCTGATACAGATAAGCGAGATACTGACCCTCATCCGAAATCGCATTCTCACGCAGCATCAGCCGCAGCAGGTCGAGTTCTTCCTCCTCGGTATAGGGGGAGAGCGACGCGACCACGCTATAGGCCTGCTTGCGCTGATCCGCGGTCGGCGACGCTTCGAGCGTGCGCAGCGCCCATTCGAAAGCCTGATCGTTGAGACCGTTGTTCGCCGCCACGGCAAGCCCGCGGAAGACGAGATCGGTCTGCGGCTGACCGGTCGCGGTGCGGCGCGCCTCGATCGCATCGTTCAGCTTCACCAGGCCTTCTTCGTACATGTTGTCGGCCAGATAGCTTTCGGCGAGCAGCATGCGAACGTCATTCTCGGTGTAACCGGCAGCGATCGCCTGGGGCAGCGCCTCGCGCGCACCGGCGTAATCGCCCGAATCATAGGCGAGCGCGCCCGAGAAATAGTGATAGGTCGGCACGTTCGCGGCCGGCGCCAATCCGCTGGCGAGCATCATGTCGATGCCGCGCTTCTGCAGCTTGGGATCGAACATCAGCTGTCCGGTGGTCAGCGCGATCTGGCCGACGAAATACTTGTCGTCCGGCTTCGTCGCGGCGGCGGCGGCAGCGTCGATCTTCGCGCGAATACCGCCCAGCGCCTGATCCACGCCGTTCTGCGCGGCGGTCAGCTGCGCCTGCGCCTGCTGCTTGGCGGCGGGTTCGCGCGCACTGACATAGGCCTGGCGCGCCTGCTGCGCCTGCTGCGACGCGGCGGTCACGGCGGCGTCTTCCTTCGCACCCTGAACGGCCTGCTGCAATTCGGCGGCCGTGGGGCGGAATTCCTTCGAAATCTTGATATCCTGCGCCATCGCGGGCGCCACACCGGCGCCAATGGCACCGGTCGAAAGCGCGAGGGCGAGCGCAATGCGGGAAATGGAACGTTTCATATTCATCTTTCTCCACCAAAACTTGACGGCCAGCGGGTTTTCGCCTCCGACCGAATGAAACACGCGGGCTCAAATGCCGCTAAAAATCCGCGAACGCAACCGTGGCCCGCGTCATCTCTCTTGCGCTCCTTATGAAGGGGCCGTGCTGAATAGCGATTGAATGGCGCGCGGGGCGTTCCCCCTGACCCTGTGGAAAAGCATGGCGGCCCGGCCCGTGCGGGGGTCGTTCGGCTGGCATTCGGGCGCCCCGTGCCCTAGGGTCGCGGCGCCCCGGCGAATATCCGGGAAATGACCGTTGATAAAAGAGAGCCAACCGGCGTGAACGACCTGACCGACACCCTGCCCCATGGCGGACCCGACATCGAACCGATCGACATCGTCGATGAGATGAAGTCCAGCTATCTCGATTACGCGATGAGCGTGATCGTATCGCGCGCGCTTCCCGATGTGCGCGACGGGCTGAAGCCGGTGCACCGCCGCATCCTCTACAGCTGTCAGGAAGCCGGATATGTCGCCGGCCGCCCCTATCGCAAGTCGAGCCGGATCGTCGGCGACGTCATGGGTAAGTATCACCCCCATGGCGACAGCGCGATTTACGACGCGCTCGCCCGCATGACGCAGGACTGGTCGATGCGTCTTCCGCTCATCGACGGACAGGGCAATTTCGGTTCGATGGACCCCGATCCGCCCGCCGCCATGCGTTATACCGAGGCGCGGCTGGCGAAGGTTTCGGAATCGCTGCTCTCCGACATCGACAAGAATACCGTCGACTTCATCGACAATTACGACGGCAGCGAGAGCGAGCCTTCGGTCCTCCCGGCCCGCTACCCCAACCTGCTCGTCAATGGCGCGGGCGGCATTGCGGTCGGCATGGCGACGAACATCCCGCCGCACAATCTGGGCGAGGTGATCGACGGCACGCTGGCGATGATGGACAATCCCGCGATCACCGTCGATGAATTGTTCGAGATCATCCCCGGTCCCGATTTTCCCACCGCGCCGCTGATCCTGGGTCAGACGGGCGCGCGGGCCGCCTATCGCGAAGGGCGCGGCTCCGTCCTGATGCGCTGCCGCCACGAGATCGAGACCGCGCGGGGGGACAAGCGCTCCATCGTGCTGACCTCGATCCCCTATCAGGTGGGCAAGAACAACCTGGTCGAGAAGATCGCCGAGGCCGCGAAGGACAAGCGGATCGAGGGCGTGTCCGACATTCGCGACGAATCCAATCGGGAGGGCATGCGCGTCGTCGTCGACCTGAAACGCGACGCCACGCCGGAGGTGGTGCTGAACCAGATCTGGCGGCACACCCCGGCGCAGTCGAGCTTCCCCGCCAACATGCTCGCGATCAGCGGCGGGCGTCCGATGACGCTGACGCTGCGCGATTTTCTCTCGCTTTTCATCCGCTTCCGCGAGGAGGTCATCACCCGGCGCACCAAGTTCGAGCTGAACAAGGCGCGCGAACGGGCGCATATCTTGCTCGGCCTGGTGATCGCGGTGACCAATCTCGACGAGGTGGTGCGCATCATCCGCGGGTCGGCGACCCCTGCCCTGGCGCGCGAAACGCTGCTGAAACGCGAATGGCCGATCGGCGACATCGCGCAATATCTGCGCCTGGTCGAGGCGATCGAGAGCGACGAGCACGAAGGCAAGGACGCGACCTATCGCCTGTCCGAAACGCAGGTGCGCGCCATTCTCGACCTGCGGCTGCACCGGCTTACCGCGCTCGGCCGCGACGAAATCGGCGAGGAGCTGGAGAAGCTCGCCAAGGCGATTGCCGAATATCTCGAAATCCTGTCCGACCGGGCAAAGCTCTATGCCGTCATGCGCGAGGAGCTGACGCAGGTGCGCGACACCTATGCGACGCCGCGCCTGTCCGAAATCGCGCCGGCCTGGGACGGGCTGGAGGACGAGGATCTGATCGAGCGCGACGAGATGGTCGTGACTGTGACGATGGACGGCTATATCAAGCGGACCCCGCTTTCGACCTTCCGCGCGCAGAACCGCGGCGGCAAGGGCCGCGCCGGCATGGCGACGAAGGACGAGGACGCCATTTCCGAAATGTTCGTGACGAGCACGCACAACCCGGTGCTGTTCTTCGCCAGTTCGGGTAAGGTCTATCGCCTCAAGGTCTGGAAACTGCCCGAAGGCGGCCCGGCGACGCGCGGGCGGCCCATCGTCAACCTGCTGCCCTCACTCGACAAGGACGAGAGCATCGCAACCGTGCTGCCCTTGCCGGAGGACGAGGAAGGCTGGGGCGCGCTGAATGTCGTGTTCGCCACGGCGAAGGGCAACGTGCGCCGCAATTCGATGGATGCCTTCGCCAACATCCCGTCGAACGGCAAATTCGCGATGCGCTTCGACGACGACAGCGACGACCGCCTGATCGGCGTGGCCTTGCTGGAAAGCGGGGACGACGTGCTGCTCGCCACGCGGCAGGGCAAGGCGATCCGTTTCGACGGAGAAGACGTGCGCGAGTTCCAGAGCCGCACCTCCACCGGCGTGCGCGGCATGCGCTTGAAGGACGATGACGAGGTCGTCTCGCTCTCCATCCTTGCCGGCGGGACCGCGACGCCGGAGGAACGCGACGCCTATCTGCGCGTCGCCCCGTGGAAGAATGGCGACGATGCAACCGGCCTGTCCGACGACCATGCCGCCATGGCCGAGGCGGAGGAATTCATCCTCACCCTGTGTCAGAACGGCTATGGCAAGCTGTCCTCCGCCTACGAATACCGGCGCACCGGGCGCGGCGGCCAGGGTATTACCAATATCGACAATATCGCCCGCAACGGGCTCGTCGTGGCGAGCTTCAAGGCGGAAAAGACCGATCAGCTCATGCTCGTCACCGATCAGGCGAAGCTGATCCGCATCGGGCTCGACAGCCTGCGCGTGATCGGGCGCAACAGCGCTGGCGTCCGCCTGTTCAACGTCGGCAAGAACGAGCATGTCGTGTCGGTCGCGTTGATCGACGACGACGAATCGCCCGAAAATGCCGCCGAAGAGGCGATTGTGGAGGAAATGGTCGGCCGCGATACGCCCGCGACCACGCCCGACACGACGCAGGACCGCGACGATCCCACGCCGACCGACGTGTAACCGGCCCGTCCGCCTCAGCCGCGCTCGCGCCTGAGGCGGACGACAACCCCGGTGCAGATCATCAGCACGCCAATATAATAAAGCGGCCAGACCAGCGCGCCGGCCAGCGCGACGCTGCGCAACGGACCATTCGCCGCAATCAGCAGCAGATCCGACAGCACGAACAGAACCGCCCCCGCCCCGATGCGGTAACGTGAAAACCGGCTGAGCCAAGCCATCGCCGCCATCGCGCCGAGAATCAGCGCATAACCCGCAACCAGCCAGCGCCCCTCACCCCCGAATGTGAGGAGAAACGCATCGAGCGGCACACCGACGAGCAGGGCAATCCCCACCAGCCTTTGCGACCGGGTCGGATCCGCGCGCCGGTTCCGCGCAAAGAGCCAGATGGCAAGCACATGGCCGATGGCATGCAAGACGCCGCCCGCCGCCAGCCACAATTCCTGCGCCATGTCGGCCAGTGCGTAGAGTGTCATGACCCCCGCGATAAGCGCGCCGTCACGGCCCAGATGGCGTTGAAACGCATAGATCGCCAATGCGCCGACGGCCGCGCCCTTCCACGCGATCTGGTACAGGCCGGGCATGGCGCCGCCCGCGACGAACCACCAGCTGACGCCGAAAAACAGGCTGAGCAGCAGCCAGGGCCGTCGTTCGATCAAAGCGCGCTTTACCATGGGTTCCCTTAGCAATTCGGTACACCGGCCCTGATTGCATTTGCCAAGCCGCCTGCGCAATCGCTAACCCGCCGGTATGAAACACGATATCCATATTATCGGCGGCGGTCTCGCCGGGAGCGAGGCGGCATGGCAACTGGCACAGCGCGGATTTCGCGTGCGCCTGTCCGAAATGCGTGGCGGGGGCGGCGGCACGACCCCGGCGCATCATTCCGATTCGCTGGCGGAGCTGGTATGCTCCAACTCGTTCCGGTCGGATGACGACACGTCCAACGCGGTCGGCCTGCTCCACCATGAAATGCGGCAACTCAATTCGGTCATCATGGCCGCGGCGGAAAAGGCGCGCGTGCCTGCCGGTTCGGCGCTGGCCGTGGACCGGGACGTATTTTCCGCCCATGTCGAACGCGCGCTCGCCGACCATCCCAACATCACCATCGTGCGCGAAAAGATTGACCGGCTGCCAACAGATGGCCCGACGATCGTCGCGACCGGCCCCCTGACCGCCGCATCGCTCGCCGACAGCATCGGACAGGCGACGGGCCGTGACAGCCTTGCCTTTTTCGACGCGATCGCACCCATCGTCTACCGCGACAGTATCGACATGGACATCTGCTGGATTCAGTCGCGATGGAACAAGGTATCCGGCCCTGAAAGCGAGGGGCAGGAGGGCGATTACATCAATTGCCCGATGACGAGAGAGCAATATCTCGCCTTTCACCAAGGCCTGCTCGACGGGGAGAAGACCGAGTTCAAGGAGTGGGAAAAGGACACCCCCTATTTCGAGGGCTGCATGCCGATCGAGGTGATGGCATCCCGCGGCGTCGACACGTTGCGCTATGGCCCGATGAAGCCCGTCGGCCTCGACAATCCGCGCGATACGACGCCCGAATTTCCGCAGGGGCGCTGGCCCTATGCCGTTGTGCAATTGCGGCAGGACAACCGGCTCGGCACGCTCTGGAATATGGTGGGGTTTCAGACGAAGCTGAAATGGGGGGCACAGAAAGAACTGTTCCGCACCATTCCCGGCCTTGAGAATGCGGAATTTGCGCGGCTGGGGGGATTGCATCGCAACACGTTCCTCAATTCGCCCGAACTGCTCGACCGGCAATTGCGCCTGCGCGGGGCGGAACATGTCCGCTTTGCCGGCCAGATCACCGGATGCGAAGGCTATGTCGAAAGCAGCGCGGTCGGCTTGATGGCCGGTTTGATGGCAGCGGCGGAGCTTTCGGGAGCGCCATGGACCGCCCCGCCCCGCACGACGGCGATGGGCGCGCTGCTGTCGCACATCACCGGCGATGCGGAGGCGGACAGCTATCAGCCAATGAACGTCAATTTCGGCCTGTTCCCGCCGCCGGAGGACAAGGTGAAGAAGAAGGAGCGCAAGCTGTTCTACACCAACCGGGCCAAGCAGGATTTCCCCGCATGGCAGAACACGCTGCGCAGCCCCGCGCCCGCGTAATCAGCAATTGCAGCGCGGCTTTCGCGGTTTGGTCGGGCTGCGCGTGGTGGCGAATTCGGCGGGGTTGAGCTGTCCGTTGCCATTCGCGTCGGCCTTGTCGAACTTGTCGACGGTGGTGACGGCCCATTCCTCGAAGGTGAGGAGATTATTGCCGTCCTTGTCGAGCTTGCGAAAGGAATTGACGCGCGTCGACAGCATTTCGTTGCGGGTGATGATGCTGTCATTGTTGCGGTCGTAACGGGCGAAGCGTTTCTGCTCCTTCGTCATTTCGATCGCTTCGGGAAGAGCGGGCCCGCGCATGTCCGCGACATCGGCGGATGGGAGGACGTCGGGCTGTTTCGGTTCGGCGGTTGGCGCGGGTTCGGGCGGCGGCGGGCCGGGCGCCTCGATCGCGCGCCCCTGCCACCAGAGAAGCCCGATGGCGACCAGCACGAGCGCACCCAAGGCGCCGAGAAGTGTCCTGTTCATGGTTTGCGACCCCTGACAAGTAATGCCACAGGAGTATAGCCGCGCGCCGCGAAATGGAAACGATTAAGCGCCGAGCCACCCCGCGCGCACCGCCCGCGCGAAATCCCCAGCCCCGCCGATGGGACGATTTTCATGGGCCGCCCGTTCGGTCATCCGCGCCAACACGATGAGCGGACGCATCGCTCGCCCCGCGCGCCGTTCGGGCGCCGCCGCCCCGCGCAGCAGTGTCATGGCCCGCTCCCGCTCCGTCTCGTCCCCCATGTGCACGGCGAGGTCCGCCAGCGCCCAGCGATAGGCAAGCGCCGCAACCGCCCCGCCGTCGAGCACCTGCGATAGCCCCGCCATCGCCGCCGCCCGGCCTTGCGCCGCAGCGGCAATGTCGACCGTCGCGAGCGGCGCATCCCCGATCATCGCCTCCCATCCGTCGACCAGTTCGGTAAAAGCGGCGCGCCCCTCCCCCCACGGACGCAGCGCCGCCAACAACGGCTCCCCCGCGGGCCACTCCCCGGCCGGGCACGCAAATGTCTCGCGCCACCACGCCAACCGCATCTGCGCCAGCATCGGTTCGCGCGAAGGGTCGATCAACTGTGCCAGCCGCCGGTCCAGCGCCATGAACGCCCGCCACACACCGCGCGCCCCCCGCGGCGCATAGGCCAGCGCGAGGCGGACCGGCGGCGCGATCAGAGCGTCGATCTGCGCCGTGGTGGCTTCGTCTTCCTCGAAATTCATGGGCAACCCATCGCCGTGCCTTCGTGCGGGTGCAAGAAAAAACCCCGGCGCGAAGGTCGCGCCGGGGTCGGTCATGGTCGCGATCTGGGCGCGCTCAATCCTTGTAGCAGACCTTCTTGGCCGCCGCGACGATGCTCGACGATTTGAGCAAGGCGTCCTTTTCGAGGTTGGCGGCATAGGGCAGCGGCACATCTTCGTTGCACACGCGCAGCACCGGCGCGTCGAGATGGTCGAACCCTTCGGTCATGCACACCGCAATGATCTCGCTCGCGATGGAACAGGTCGGCCAGCCTTCCTCGGCAACGATCAGCCGGTTCGTCTTGGCCAGGCTGTCGAGCACGGTCTTCGTGTCGAGCGGACGCAGCGTGCGAAGGTCGATCACCTCCGCGTCGATCCCCTGCGAGGCAAGCTCCTCCGCCGCTTCGAGCGCGAGGCCGACCCCGATGGAATAGGAGACGATCGTCACGTCCGACCCGGCCCGAACGATGCGCGCCTTGCCGGTCGGCAGCACCCAGTCCTCGAGATCGGGCAGGTCGAAGCTCTTGCCATACAGCAATTCGTTTTCGAGGAAGACGACCGGATCCTCGCTGCGGATCGCGGCCTTCATCAAACCCTTCGCATCGGCGGCGTCATAGGGGGCGATGACCACGAGGCCCGGCACGCTCGCATACCACGGCCCGTAATTCTGGCTATGCTGCGCCGCGACGCGCGATGCCGCGCCATTGGGGCCGCGGAACACGACCGGGCACCGCATCTGCCCGCCCGACATGTAATTCGTCTTTGCCGCCGAGTTCACGAGGTGGTCGATCGCCTGCATGGCGAAGTTGAACGTCATGAACTCGACAATGGGACGAAGACCGCCCATCGCCGCGCCCGTGCCGACGCCGGCAAAGCCATATTCGGTGATCGGCGTGTCGATCACCCGCTTGGCGCCGAACTCGTCCAACAGGCCCTGCGTAACCTTGTACGCGCCCTGATATTCGGCGACTTCCTCGCCCATGACGAAGACGCGGTCGTCGGCGCGCATTTCCTCGGCCATGGCGTCGCGCAACGCTTCGCGGACGGAGAGCGAGACCATCTTCGTACCCTCGGGCACCTCGGGGTCGCGGACGGGTTCGGCCTGCGCCTCGGACTTGGTCACTTCGGCCTCGCTCGGCTCGCGGCCGGTGTCCTTGCCCTCGCCCGCGACGTCCTGGGGCGCTTCGCTCTTGGCAGGGGCGCCGTCTTCGATGTCGCTTTCATCGCCGTCGAGCACGGCGATCACCGTGCCGACCTTCACGCCCTCGGTGCCCTCGGCCACGGTCAGCTTGCCGACCGTGCCCTCGTCGATGGCTTCGAATTCCATGGTCGCCTTGTCGGTCTCGATCTCGGCGAGGATGTCGCCGGGTCCGACCTGGTCGCCTTCCTTGACCAGCCATTTGGCCAGCGTGCCCTCCTCCATCGTGGGGGAAAGGGCGGGCATCTTGATTGCGGTGGCCATCAGTATTTCTCCACCAGAACGTCGGTATAAAGTTCGGATGCGTCGGGTTCGGGCGAGCTTTCGGCGAAATCGGCGGCCTCGCTGATCTGCGCGCGAATGTCCTTTTCGAGGTCCTTCAGCTTCGCCTCGTCCATGCCGCGCTTGATGAGCTCGGCCTTCGCCGCCTCGATCGGATCGTGGTTTTCGCGCATGTCCTTCACCTCGTCGCGGCTGCGATATTTCGCAGGGTCGGACATCGAATGCCCGCGATAGCGATAGGTATTGAGCTCCATCAACACCGGCCCGCCCCCGCCGCGCACATGTTCGAGCGCGATTTCGGCGGCGCTGCGCACGGCGAGCACATCCATCCCGTCGACATCCATGCCGGGGATGCGGAACGCGGCCCCGCGACGATGGAACTCGGTTTCCGCGCTCGACCGCACCGTGCTGGTGCCCATCGCGTATTGATTGTTCTCGATCACGAAGATGATCGGCAACTGCCACAGGCTGGCCATGTTGAAGGTTTCGTAGACCTGCCCCTGATTGGCCGCACCATCGCCGAAATAGGCGAGGCAGACGCCGCCGTCCTCGCGATACTTGTGGGCAAAGGCGAGCCCGGCGCCCAATGGCACCTGCGCGCCGACGATGCCGTGGCCGCCGTAGAAGGCGTGTTCGGTGCTGAACATGTGCATCGAGCCGCCCTTGCCCTTGGAAATGCCGGCCTGGCGCCCGGTCAGCTCGGCCATGATCACCTTGGGATCGATGCCGTAGGCGAGCATGTGGCCGTGGTCGCGGTAGCCGGTGATGACGCTGTCCTTGCCCTCCGCGAGCGCGGATTGCAGGCCGACAGCGACGGCTTCCTGACCGATGTAGAGATGGCAGAACCCGCCAATCAGGCCGAGGCCGTAAAGCTGGCCGGCCTTCTCCTCGAACCGGCGGATGAGCAGCATCTGCTTGTAGAAATCGAGAAGCTGATCGTCCGATGCTTCGAAACGACCGGCTTCCTCGAAACGATTTTGAAGCGTCGCGAGCTTGAAATCGGGGTCTTCGACCGGTGCGGTCACGCTGTCCGCTTTCGCGGCGGGCTTGTCTGACAAGATAGAAATCCTCGGGTTCGATCAGCCAAAAGGTCCGGAAAAATGCGGACCGCGTTTCACGATCCTATAGAGACGGTGAGCGCCATTGTGCAAGACGCTGTGCGCCGCGCAATGCACGATTACAAAGCGACCCGCCCACACGCTCAATCGCGGGGGATCACGACCTCGTCGGGATGCGCCACGTTGAGATTGCGGCGCAGCAATTCGCCGACCAGATCGGGATCGGCATTGTTGGGGTCAAGCAACTGCACCCGGTTTGCCACGCGGTCACGCTCGGCCTGAAGCTGTGCGAGCTCCGCCTCCCTCTGTTCGAGCAGCTGCGTCGAATCGCCCCAGGCACGCACGCCTGTCGGCCCGACGAGCGCGGTCGCACACAGCACGCCGACCGTGATCGCGGCGCTGACGCGGCCCATGTTGCGACGCCGCACGCGGGGGCGCGTCACGCGAATGTCGTGGGGTCTGGAACGCTTTGCGGGCATCGCTCGACAGAATCACAAAACCGCATGGGTTGCAAGCGCCGACTCGTTGGAATGTCGCGATTTTTGCGCCGAACCGATCGCGGGTGGCAGCCGCTGCGAAGAGCCCCTATGACGGCAGGCCAAAAGGAGAGCGCAACGATGGGTGATTTCGTACAGATCGAACGCAGGGGTCCGGTCGCGATCCTGCGCATGAACCGGCCCGACCGGTTGAATGCCATTGCCGATTTTTCCGATTGCGAGGATCTGATTGCCGCGATCGACACGGTCAACGCCGATATCACCGTTGCCGCCGCGATCCTGACCGGCATTGGCCGGGGTTTCAGTGCGGGCGGCAATCTTGCCGCGATGAAGGCGAAGACCGGCATCGGCCCACGCGACAACGCCGACGATACGCGCCGCGTGTACCGTCGCGGGGTGCAGGAAATTTCCCGCACGATGGAAGCCTGCGAGGTTCCGCTCATCGCGGCGGTGAACGGGCCTGCGGTGGGGCTTGGCTGCGACATTGCCTGCCTGTGCGACATCCGCATCGCGAGCGAGGAGGCGATATTTGCCGCCTCGTTCACGAAAATCGGGCTGATCCCCGGCGATGGCGGCGCGTGGGCATTGCAGCAGGCGATCGGCTATGCGCGCGCGGCGGAAATCATGCTGACCTCGCGGCGCTATGACGCGGCGCAGGCGCTCGCGCTCGGGCTGGTGAACGGGGTGCACCCCGCCGACCGGCTCATGGACGAGGCGATGGATCTGGCGGACGGCATTGCGAGCAATCCCGTGCGCGCGACACGCATGACAAAGCGCCTGCTTCGCCGGGCACGGCAGCAATCGCTGGGCGATGTCCTGGAACTCTCGGCTGCGATGCAGGCGATCGCCCACGACACCGACGATCATCGCGAGGCGGTCGACGCGTTTCTGGAAAAACGCGCGCCCGATTTTTCGGGCCGATAATTCCGCCCCCGCACTGCACCGGCCCGGCATTGCACCGGATCGCCGCGCAATGAAAAGGCGCACCGCCCCCATATGGGAACGGTGCGCCTTTTACATCGTCGGATCCGATGGGATCAGATGTGGTCGCCCATCTTGCCCTTGACCTCGCCCTTGAGCTGCTGGCCCTTGCCTTCAGCTTCCTGGGCGCGGCCGTCCGCGCGGGTCTCGGGATCGTTGCTCTGCTGCTTCGCCTTGCCGGCGGCTTCGTTCGCATTGCCTTTGATCTTGTCGGTCAGTTCGCCCATTTTTCAATCCTTTACGTCATCGCAGACGAAGCGTCGTCTGCATCATGCCCTATCAACGGTCTGCGTCCACTTTGGGTCCGGGCCGCGCATTCCGCCCGTCGTCCCGCGCGGGCGGATCGTCGCGAATTGCCGGTTTCGCATGGGCGCACAGGTTTCTGCATCATGAAATCCGGCCATGAAATCCGCACATTGGCAGAACGGAACTTAACGCCTAAGCCGGGGTTCAGAAGCCTGGATGCGGCGGATTCACCGGCCAAGGCTGGCCGACGCGCCTCCTTGGCGCTGTTGATGGCCGGGCGCAGAGGAACGGTGCCGGAGCATTGCGGGGAGAAGAATGAGCAACGACGAAAAACCGGTATCCTCGCGGCAGGCCATGCGCACGATCGAGGGGAAATCGCGCGGCGACAATCGTTTTGCCGGCGCATCGGGCCTGTTGTTCGAACAGGCCATGGCACAGACGCGCATGGCCGTGTGCCTGTCCGATCCGCATGTGGAAGACATGCCGATCGTCTTCTGCAACGAAGCGTTTCAGCGCCTGACCGGCTATGACGAAATGGATATCGTCGGGGAAAACTGCCGCTTTCTGCAAGGGCCCGGCACGGATCAGGAGCAGGTCGCAAAAATCCGCAACGCCATCGCCGATGAGAAGGTGATCGTGGTCGAACTGCTGAATTATCGCAAGGACGGTTCGACCTTCTGGAATGCGCTCCACCTAGGGCCGATCTATGGTGAGGACGGCAGGCTGAAATATTTCTTCGGGAGCCAGTGGGACGTCACCGACATCCACGAGTCCCGCGCCGAGGAACGGCATGCCAAGGCGATTGCCCGCGAGATATCGCACCGTTTGAAAAACGTCTTTTCCGTGATCGGCGGCATCGTCAACGTGACCGGACGGTCGATGGACGCACGCCCCGTCGCGCGCAAGATCAACGAACGGGTGCAGGCGCTCGGCCGGTCCTACGAACCGACGCTGGATGATGCGGCGATGGGCACGATCCATATCGGACAGGCCATACGCTCCGTCCTTGCCCCCTATGATCCCGAAGGCGACCGCATCCGGTTTTCGGGCAATGGCACGCGCACCGAACCCAATGCGGTGTCGGCCATCGGGCTGACCCTGCACGAGCTTGCCACGAATGCGACGAAATATGGCGCGCTTTCCAATGGCGGGGGGACGGTCACCGTATCGTGGGGCCATGTGCGGGACCGGTTCGGCCATTCCGCGCTGGAAATCGAATGGGAGGAACAGGGCGGTCCGGCGATTGAAAGGGAGCCCGACATCTCCGAAGCGACGAGCGGGACCGGCTTCAATATCGCGCGTGTCCTGCTCGAACATGCGCGCGGTCTGCTCGACCTCGAATGGCGGGCCGGCGGATTGTTCGCGCGCATTTCCATCCCCATTCAGAACGGATAGACTGACCTTTACATGAAAACTTTTCTCGTGCTCGAGGACGAGCCATTCATCGCCATGGACCTGAAATTCGCGTTCGAGGATGCAGGCCACGAGGCGGTGACCGCATCCGACAACGAAGAGGCGCTGCGCTGTATCGAGCAGCGGTCCATCGCGGGCGCCGTCCTCGATGTCAGCCTGGGGCGCGGTGTCACCTGTGCGGAGACGGCCTCGGCACTGCTCAATCGCAAGATACCTTTCGTGCTGCACACGGGCGACCTCAACCGGGTCGGCGAATATCTGCGCGAGATCGACGCCCCTGTCATTGCCAAGCCGCGCCCGGCCGAGGATGTCGTCACTCGTGTGGTCACCATGGTCGCCAGCAACGCCTGATCCCGCGCGCACCAAGCGCTGGGCGCCGTGTTGCTACCCCTGCTCCAGACAGCGTGACAGTCGGATGAGATCGGCCCGGCCTTCGCCATCGCCCAGCTCATCCTGAAGCCGGCGCGCCCGGTCGCCGATCTGCGCATCGCCGAAATGCGCCGCGATGCCGGCCATGATGTGCATTTCATCGCGCAGCTTCTCGGTCCTGTCGGCGTCCGGGATTTCGAGCGCAAGATAATCCTCGATCTCGATCTGCAACTCACGCTTGCGCCGTGCATAGAGCGCCTCCAGCGAGGCGATCGTATCGTCGCCGCGCGCTGCCTCGTCCGGGCTCGCCAAGGGCGCATCGATCCATTTGCAAAGCGCGTCGCGCAAGCGTTCGCTGCTCAGCGGCTTGGTGAGGTGATCCTGCATGCCGGCGGCAAGACAGCGCTCCGTATCCTCCGCCCCGCCATTGGCGGTAATGGCCAGGATTGGCAGATCCGATGCGGCAAACCCCTTCGCGCGGACCGTGCGCGCGGCCGTCACGCCGTCCATGACCGGCATTTCCATGTCCATCAATATGCCGCGAAAAACCCGCCCTTCACGGTGCGCGCGTTCCACCGCATCGACCGCCGCTTGGCCATCGGCGACCGCCTCGGCCTCCACGCCGAGCTCGCGCAACATCTGGAGCATGACATCGCGGCTGATGTCGGAATCTTCGGCGAGCAATATGCGCGCGCCCGACACGTCGCGCAGGCCGGATGCGGCCCAATCGCCTAGCGCATTCGCCGCGACTTTTGCCTCCGTTTCGGTCCGATTGATAATATCGCCCGTGTGCTCCGGCGCTTCCTCAAGCACGATCGGCGGAGTGGGCAGTTCGGGCGAATCGTCGCCTCTCTCCACAGGTGCCGGAGCATCCGCCCCGCCCGCCTCCTCAGCCGGTGGCGACGCCGCCCGCAATCGGCGCACAAGCAGCCATGCGCACACGATCGCCAGCCCGATCGCAACGCCGGCAAGAGCAGCCACCACAGCGTCGTCCATCGGCGTTCTTCTCCTTCATCTGTGTAAAATTCATGGCTATGGTCTTAACCGCACTTCTATCGAAACGCGTCCTCCATTAGAACCGGAACGGAGCAAATAAGAGAGAAATATTAACTATTTGGTCCTATGCTGAATACCAATCAATTCCGGGTTCCGATTGCGGTTTAACGGCCGCAAACCGGCAACTCCCAAGGGTTCGCAATGAAAATCACCACGTCTTTCTGGACCGCCTCCGCGGTTGCCGTTCTGGCATCGACCGTCCTTGCGCAGGGGGCGGCGGAGCAGGCTGCCGCGCCGGCGTTGCAGCGCGCGATGGCGGCGCCGTCCGCGGCGCAGGCGGCGGGATCCGTTTCGCGTTTCATCACGCTGGGCGAGCTTGGCCTGTCCGACGGATTCGAGATGGACGGGCTTTCGGGCACGCGCGAACTCTATTTCCCGATTCCCGCCGGACTGGACATCGACGACATGCGGCTTCGCCTGCGCTACCGGTCCGATGCGGCGTTCGAAAGCCGCCGCGCCGTTGGAATCGAAATCGGCGGCAGGACGCGCTTTACCGCGGCTTTGCCCGATGGGTATTCGGAGGGCGTGATCGACATTCCGCTCTCGCCCGACATGATAGAGGGCGGCTTTCTCGCGGCGCGCATCGTCTATTCCGGCGCGATCACGGAGGATCGCTGCGTCGATCAGCGCGTGTCGGGCGCCTATCTCGCCTTTGACGGGACGGGCGGGCTGTCCGCCCGTTTCGGCAGGGGCGGATTGTCCGATATCGGCGTGCTCGCGGCCGCGATGCCGCGCGCCGTCGATATTGTCCTGCCCCCCAACCCCCGCCCTGCAGAAGCAGCAGCGGCACTCTCGCTTCTGCTTGGCTTTCCCGATGCGAGGCTGGTGGGCGACCGGGATGCGCCGGCCACGGGCGATGCACGCTGGTCCAGCGGCACGGTGCGGATCGCGCGCGGCAATGGGTCCGCGCTGACCGTCGTGGATGGGTCGGACGGTCCGGCGCTGCAGATCGGCGGCGACGATCCGGCGGCGGCGGTCCGCTTTCTGCGCAGCAAGGGACGCACGCTGGCCGCGACGCCTGCGGCCGCGACCGCCGGCCGCACGGCAACAGGCGACGCGCAGACGCTGACCATCGCGGATCTGGGCGCCGATACCACGCCCAAAAGCTTCGCCGAAAGCGCAGAATGGGGCGTTTCGATACCGGCCTCCGCGATCCCGGCGGGGGAGCGTATGACGGGCGCGGAACTCGACGTCGCGGTCGCGGCCGACGGGGGCGCCACCACACCGGTCATCAGCGTGACGATGAACGGCGTGCTCCTCGCCAGTGCAACGGCGGCAATGGACGAGCCGACGCGCATTCCCGTCACCTTCCCGGCCGGCATCGTAGCCTCGCGCAACCGGATGGAAGTGCGCGTCACCCGGCAGACCGCCGGCGGTGATTGCAGGTTCGCGCCGCAGGGATACCCTGCACAGCTCCTCCCCTCCAGCCGCATCGTCACCGCACCTGCGGGTTCGCCAGCGGATTTTTCCGACCTGCCCGCCGCGCTCAATGGCGGGTTCACCGCGGTGCTGCGCGGGCCCGGCGATCTTGGCCCGGTGGCGGCACTCCTCGGCCCGCTCGTCAACGCGGACGCGGACCTTGCCGTGACCTATGGCGAGGTGCCCGACCACGGCCCCGTCGTGTTCGTCGGGACCGACGCGCCCGCGGGCTTCGACCCGGTGGTCCGTTTCGATCAGGGCGCGATCCGGCTCGACAGCCCGGCGGGCGAAACGATCCTCGATTCCGCCGCAATCGCCCGGCATACTACGGTGCAGTTCGGCGAAATGGGCGACCGCACGCTCCTCTGGATCAGGCCGGGCAGCGCCTTCGCAAGCCTTGCACAGAGCGCGGAGCCGGCGGTGCTCGGCTTTGGCAATGTCGCGTTCCTCGACGGGGACCGCATCGACTTCGCATTCAATAGCGAGCGTGAGAGGCTCATCGACATTCGCTATCCGGACCGGTTCTCCGTCTGGCAGTTTTTCGAACGCTATCGGCTCTGGATCATCGGCCTTGGCTGGCTGCTCGTCACGCTGGGCTTCGTCTATCTCTTGCGGCGCGTCCTGTCCTCGTACCGCTCGGACGATTAAGCGTGGCGAGCTTCCTTTCCATCGACAGCTGGACAGGGGATTTCCTTGCCGAACGCGGGCTGGTGACGACGCGCCAGCTTAACGAGGCGAGCGAGCTTGCCGTGCGCTGGGGCTCCAGCCTCGTCGACGTCATGCTGACGAAGAACTGGATCGCGGCGGATGATTATTATGCCGCGCTCGCCGACCGGTTCGGCGTGGCGCTCGTCGATCTCGAACGCGATCCCCCCGCACCCGACCTTCTGAATGAAGGCGATGTCGCCCATTACATGCGCGCGCTGGTCATTCCCTGGCGCGAGGACGGCGGCGTCACGACCATCGTGACCGCACTGCCGGGGCCCGAGGTGATCCTCTATGCGCGGACAGGCTGGGGCGAAAATGTCCGCATTGCCATCGCCTCGAAACAGCAGATACAGCATGCAGTGCAAAACGCCTTTTCAAAGCGGTTCAGCCATGCCGCGGTCTACGATCTTGCCGAACACGATCCCGTCATGTCGGCGCAGACGGTTTTCACCCCGGCACAGATCGTGTGCGCCTGGCTCGGGATAAGCGCCATCGCTGTCGGCCTCGCACTCGCGCCCGTGGCCACGTTGATCGCGGTCAACCTCGTGATGACGGTGTTCTATCTGGGCAATTTCGTGTTCAAGAGCGTGCTGGTCTGGTCCGGCGGGCGGCGTCAACATGCGAGCGAGCGGCAGCTCGAGGCCGCGGTCGCCATGCTGCGCGACGAGGATCTGCCGGTCTATACCGTGCTCGTCCCCATGTTTCGCGAACCCGACGTGCTGCCGATCGTCGCCAATGCTCTGCGCGAGCTCGATTACCCGACCAGCCGGCTCGACATCAAGATCGTGCTGGAGGAAGGCGACCAGGTCACGATCGACGCCGCGACCGCGCTCGGTCTGGAGAGCATATTCGAGATCGTGCTCGTCCCCCCCTCGCAGCCGCAGACGAAGCCCAAGGCGTGCAATTACGCGCTGAAATTCGCGCGGGGCGAATATCTCGTGATCTATGATGCGGAGGACAAGCCCGAGCCCGACCAGCTCAAGAAAGTCGTCGTCACGTTTCAGCGTTCGCCGGCCCACGTCGCCTGCGTGCAATGCCGCCTCAACTATTTCAACCGCGAGGAAAACTGGCTGACCCGGCTGTTCACGCTCGACTATTCCTTATGGTTCGATCTCATGCTGCCGGGCCTGGAAAAGCTGAAGATCCCGATCCCGCTCGGCGGCACGTCGAACCATTTCCGCATGGATGTGCTGCGCGAATTGCGGGCGTGGGATCCCTTCAACGTGACCGAGGATGCCGATCTCGGCATTCGCCTTACGCAGAAGGGTTACGAGGTCCGGCTCGCCGCCTCCACCACGTTCGAGGAGGCGAATGTCTCGCAATCCAACTGGATCCGGCAACGCTCCCGCTGGATCAAGGGGTATATGCAGACGTTCCTCGTGCATACGCGCCGGCCGCTGCATCTCTACCGCACCATCGGCACGCTGGGCATACTGGGCTTCGTGTTCTTCATCGGCGGGACGATGCTTTCGGGCCTGCTGAACCCCGTTTTCTGGGCGATATTCGCGGCTTGGCTCGTGACCGAGATCGGCGCGTTCGATGTGCTATTCCCTCCGGCGCTGCTGTATCTTTCGCTGTTCAACCTGCTGGCGGGCAATGGGTTGTTCGTGTTCATCATGATGCTTGCCCCGTTCCGGCGAAACTGGCTCTCGCTCGTCCCGTTCAGCCTGACGGTCATCTGGTACTGGGTCCTCATGTCCATCGCCGCGTGGAAGGGCGCATGGCAGCTCGTGACCAAGCCGTTCTACTGGGAAAAGACCGAGCATGGCCTGTCGAAACACACCGCCGAGGAAGTGAGCAAGGCGCGCGCGGGACAGCAGGCGGCATGAGCGTATCGCGTTTCGCCCTCCCCGCGGTCCTGTCGCTGCTCATCTGCCTGTTCGTCGCGGCAGTGTTCGCGTTTCACCTGCGCGGCTTCGTATCGGCGAGCGATCTCGACCTTCATGGCCGCACCTTGCTCGGCCTTTCGGGATCGCTGTCCTTCGCCTCCATCGTGACGGCGTTTCCGCCCGTGCCCTACATTGCCGCGGTGATGTTCGGCTATGTCCTTCCCGATGCAGGGACATCCGGGCTTTCGCTGTTGAGCGCGGGCCTTTCGGCGCTGCTTGCGCTGGCGTGGTATCGCGCCTTCACCATCAATGGCCTGTCCCGGTGGGAGGCCGCGGCGGCGAGCGGCGCGCTGCTGTTCAATCCGGTATTCCTGCGCGCGGCGGGCGAGGGGATCGGCTTCGTGATCCTTCACTGGGGCTTCTGGTTCACCGCGCTGGGCGCATTCGGCCTGCGGCGGGGGGAACGGGTCAATGATCTGATGCTGGTGTCGGTCGGGCTGTGCATCATGGCATTCGCGCATCCCTACGGGCTGATCCTCGTCTTCGCGAGCCTGCCTTTCCTTGCGCTGATCATGCCGGCGGATCGGTTGCGCACGGCGCCCGTGGCGCTTTATCTCATCCTGCTTTTCCCGGTCATGTTCGCCCTGCTTTCGTTTCTCTACGTCAACTGGGTCTTCGCGTTCGATCCGCTGTCCTTCGCGCACGCGATCAGCCGGGAGGCCGCCGGCCTGGGCGCCGATCCGTCGGGTCGTGCCATCGCGGCACCATGGCAGGCCGTTGCCCTCGCCGCGGCCGGTCTTTTCGCGGTATGCCCGGCGGCAGTGTCGATGTTTTTCGCAGCGCGCGGGATGGCTCCGCTGCGCTATGCCGTGATGGCGCTGTTTCTCTCGCTGCTCGGCGCGATGGTTCTGGCCTTCGCTTTCGGCATGTTCCCCTCCCCCGCGGTCGCGGCCAGCCTCGGCGTCACGGCGGCGGCATGCTGCGTCGCGCGCTGGCCGCTCAACCGGTTGCGCCGGGTGGAACTGCTGCTCCTGCTCGCAGGTGCGGTCGGCGGGGGGGTGCTGATCCTCGCGGATGGTTCGCCGGAGACAGAGCGGTGGAAAGCCGCCGCATTGCAGCGCCCCGTTCCCGTCGCCGACCCGGAGCTGGTCGGGCTATCCCGCGTGCTTCGCGGCCGGTCGGAGATTCTTTTTGATGCGGAGGCGGCGCCTGCGGTCATCGCCTTGCGCGGGGGGCCGGACGGAATATGGACGAGCGCGGACACGCCCTTCACGCTTGCCTCGCTACGCGGGCGAACCGATGCGCGCATGCTGGTCGTGCGCGACCGGGGATCGGTTTACGGAAGTGACCGGGTGGGCCGTATTTTCCCCGATCTTTATGACGACGGCCATCCCGGTTACGATCTCGTCTACGATGGCCTTCGATGGCGTGTTTACGAAACAAGCGGCGAGGCAGGATAATGGGCACAGGCGAACAGACGAAAATCCTCGTGGTCGACGACGTGCCCGAAAGTGCGTTCATCACGAAGGCGATGCTGACCAAAGGTGGCTTCGACCATGTCGACATCGCGCGCGGTGGGCGCGAAGCGCTGCGCCTGTGCGGGATCGGCGACGATGGCCGTACGGCGGCCTTTGCCCATTCCTATGCGCTGGTCGTGCTCGACATCCGGATGCCCGATATTGACGGGCTGGAGGTCTGCGCGCGGATGCGATTGTCGCGCCATACGCGCCGTCTGCCCATACTAATGCTGACCGCTACGAACGATGCCGAAACGCTGAATCAGGCATTCATGGCAGGCGCGGACGATTTCCTGACCAAGCCGATCAACGATGTCCGTCTGCTGGCCCGCATACGCACGCTCTTGCGGATGCAGCGCGAGCGTGAGCGGCGTGCCCTGCGCGAAGAAGAGCTGCAATTGCAGAACGCCGCGCTCAAGCAGGGACAGATCAGTTTCAGCCTCATCGACCCCGACACCGATCTCCTGCGCGAACGGGCGTTCGATCTCGTCGTGTCCGATTGCCGCCAGCGCGACCGGCCCGCCGCGATCGCTCTCGTGCGGATCGTCGATTTTCCCGGCTTCGTCGAATTGCATGGCCACGATAGCGCGGAGGCGATGGTGCGCGACGTCGCCGGCATGCTGCGGACGATCCCGGCGCCGGTGGGCGTCATGCTGACCGCCTATGGCCCCGGCATGTTCATGGCGATCGAGCCGGGCGCCTCGTCGCCCGGCGTGCTGGACCATTGGGGGGCGCAGGCCGCGCGCGCGATCGCGGAGCGGCGCATCCATCACGGCAATTCGATACAGTCGGGGCATGTCGCCCTGATGATCCGGACGGCCTGGGCGAAACCGGGCGATCTCGGCCCGGCGGCCGATCGCATCATTCACGAAACCAAGACTATGCTAGTGGAGCGCCAATGACCCCCCGAATCTGCATTATCGGGCTGGCCTGCGCCGCCCTGTTCCCTGCCCTGCCCGCCTTTGCGCAGGATGGCGGGGTCGACGCGGCGCCGCCCCCGCCAAGCGACGGGCAGATCATCGCCACGTTCTACTATTCCGACAGCACACGCGGTTTCGGCGCGGATGGCGACACGATCGACATCCCCGATTACGAGAAGATGGAGCTTTTCCTGCTCGCCGAATATCGCGTCACGCCGGACCTCACGCTGGTGGTGAAGCCCAGCTTTCGCAACATCTCGGTCGAGGGCGAGGACGACGACAGCGGGCTTGGCTACACCGATCTGGGTGCGCGTTACCGGTTGATGGGCGACGACGGTGCCTGGCTCGCAGCCGAAGGGGCGGTGCGCATTCCCGGCTTCACGCGCGACGACCGGCTCGCGCAGGTCGGCAACACCGGCACCGAATATGATCTTCGCCTGCGCGGCTTTCACAATATCGCGGCGGGTGCGCATGGTGCTTTCGTCGATGCACAGGCGAGCTACCGCCTTCGCGACGGCGACCCGCCGAACGAATTTCACGCCGATGTGACGCTGGGCTACCGGCCGAGCGCCGAACTGCTCATCATGGCGCAAAGCTTCAACACGATCAGCGATGGCGCGGGACAGGGCATTTTCGATGAATATCGCTATTATAACGTGCAACTGGGCGCGGTGCAGCAGGTGTCGCCGGCGGTCGCGCTCCAGGCCGGCTTGATGGGCACCATTGGTGGCACGAATGCCCTGCGCGAACGTGGTTTCTTCACCGGGGTATGGTTCGCGTTTTAGCGTCCGCGGCGGAGCAGCCGGGCCGCCGGCTTGTTCTGAATGGTGAAGTCGGTGTCGCTTTTCCCGCCCCCGTCGGGATCGCTCAACCACCGCCAGATCAGCGCCGTTTCGATCCCGAAGGCACGCGCCTCGTCCAGCCAGATCGACAGCACGTCGCGCTGCACGGCGAGGTTCGGCGTTCCGGCCCGCTCCTCCGCACTTTCCCACGGGCGCAACGTCGCACCACCGACCGAGCGCAGGCCGATCTCGCCCAGCCATGCCGGTTTCGCATGACGCTCGCTCAACGCGCGCAGCACGCTCAGCTCTGCACGCATCGCCGCCCGCCATGCCCCGCGATCCGAACCCGGTCCCAGAACGGGGTATGACGTCATGGCGATCATATCGAGCCGGTCCCAGAATGCGACCGCTTCCGCCCCCGCGGCATTATGCGCCACATAGGTCAGCCGCCCCGGAAACACATCGCGCAGCCGTTCGATGATGCCGCGCCATTCGGGCCGTCGTGTCGTATGGCGCAGCTCCGTCCCGATGCAGAGGGTCGAGGCGCCCGCCTGCGCCGCCGCCGCGGCATGGGGGCGCAGCGCCGCTTCGTAGGCTGCAAACCATGTGGCCCAGTCTTCCTCGCGAGCGAAGGAAATCGCCCCGGCCCACCGTTCCGGCACCCAGACATGCGGCTTCACCACGACATCGAGCCCGCATTCGCGCGCCTGCGCGATGCCGCGTCGCAAGCCATCGGGGGACAGCGCGCTTCCCGGCACGAGCTGCGGATCGTTCTCCCCCGGCTGCCAGAAAAAGGGGATCAGCGCGACGACGGACGCGCCCGCCTCGGCAAGCTGGCGAAAGCTGCGGAGCGCGGCCGCGCTGCCGAAGGGGGCGGCGGCATCCTCGACAAGGTTCACACCGACCCGCATACCCCCGCTACGTCCCACGATGGACAGCGCGGAGAGGCACGGCGCCGCACATGCCGCCTGCACAAAACCGCGCCGCCCGATCATCCTTGTCCGCAATGCGCCTTTTAGTGTCATGCCCCGCCCGATCCATCGCCTGTCACGATCATGGATAGGCCACGCGCGCGATCATGGCGATAGCCACCCGGCGATGGCTCAAAAACTGTAGCGCGCCCCGATCCGGCCGATGAATTCATTGTCGTCCAGTCCGTTCGCGACATCGTCATTGAGCATCCAGACATCCACCCCGCCATTGACAGACAGCGCCGGCGCCGCCTCGATCGGGCTGATCGCGAGGGTTACGCCGGTGCGGAAAAAACCGAAATCGGGATTGCCGCCATCCACGCCCCTGTAGAAACTGTCCGACAATCCGATCATCAACGGCACCGACACCGTGACCGGCATTTCCGTGCCCACGGTAAAGCTCGGCGTGAGCGATGGCTGCACGTAAAGGGCGTCGTCGCGCAGTGGCTGCCCCTCTTCCTGTACCATGCGCAGCGACGGCGAGAGGGTGAAATTATCGAGCGGGACCCGCCCTTTCCAGAATTGCGTGTCGTCGAAACGCAGGATCATTTCGAAATCGTCGTAATCGGTAAAGGAATCGGCCGGCGAGATATAGCGATACCACGCGAGCGACACGGTGAACCGCTCCCGGAATGTGAGGGCAACGCCGGTATAGATGTCCGCTTCGTACCATCCCGGCACCGGGCCGTCGTTCGCCTGGCCCAGGCCGGGGCCGCCGCTCTGAATGCTGTTCCAGGTGCCGACGAAGGCCGTTACCACGGTGAGCGCCCCGCCCTCCAGCTCCGGCAAAGCAATGCGCGCCGACGCGAAGGGTTGCAGGCTCGGCTCCTCCGAAAATGCCACGCCGCGCGAGATATACTTGCCGACCGCCGTCGCCCCGACGGACCAGGTCACGCGATCCGGGTCCTGCGTCCGTGCCTTCGCCGCGCCGGGCGGAACCGCTTCGGGCGGACGCTCGTCGCCATCGGGAGCCTCGATATCCTGTGCGAACGCGGGAGAACCGGCCGAGGCCGCGGCGATCAGGGCGGCGCCCATGGGAAAAGGGCGAAGATTCGCGGGCAAATTGAAATGTCGCAGCATGGCTTTTCTATAATGGAGCAGGGCGTCCGTCGTTCCGTTCCGGCGGTCGCGCTGGCCAGCGTGCGTGGGATGGGCGCGCTTCGGCTTGCCGCGCCTTGATCGCTCTTTAGCAATTGCGCAAGAGCGGCTAGCGTCGGGCGATGACCGACAATGCCGATCTTCTCGCCCTCGTCCGCGAAATCGCCGACCACCCCAAACCGGGCATCGCCTTTCGCGATATCAGCACGCTGCTGCTCGACGGTGCGGCGTTTCGCACCACGATCGACCGCATGGCGGAACTTTTGAACGGCACGCAGCCGTGCATGCTGGCCGGTATCGAGGCGCGCGGTTTCATTTTTGCCTCCGCGCTTGCCTATCGCATGGGGTGGGGGATGATCATGCTTCGCAAGCCGGGAAAGCTGCCAGGTACGCGCCTGTCGATCGAATACGAGCTGGAATACGGGAGCGATACGCTCGAAATGCATGACGATGCGTGCGTTCCCGACACACCCGTCGTGCTGGTCGACGATCTGCTGGCCACCGGGGGAACCGCGCTGGCGGCGGCGCGCCTGCTCCGCGATGCGGGTGCGCGAGTCGAGCAGGCGCTCTTCGCGATCGATCTCGTCGACCTTGGCGGCGGGGACCGTCTGCGCGAAGAAAATATCGCGGTGCGCTCGCTCATAAATATCGGTTAACGACGGGTTTTCGCACCCACTGTCCCAAGAAGGGACTGCGCTCTGCTGCAGTAGCGTTTGACATCACCCCTCCGCTTTGGGGATGTTAAGACATCACCTGACCAGAGCATGATGCGCGATGTCGCTTTTGGCGAAATTCCGCGACACGGATGCAAAGCGGTGAGATTGTCGACCATATTCAACGATTGTCGGGGGGCACTCTTGAAACACCATTCCAGAAAACGCGCGTTGCGTCGGTTTCGGCGCAAGCATTCGGAACTTTTCATCTTTCTGATTTCAGCCGTGGTCTTCGCGGCCTGCTATTACGTTATTCTGAATTAAGCGTTGCCGCCGCGACGGCCCGCCCGCCAACGCGTCTAAAAAACCACGGTCCTGAAGCCATTGAGGAAGACACGGTCCTCAAGATGCGCGCGGACCGCGCGGGCGAGCACGCGCCGTTCGACATCGCGCCCCTTGGCCACCAGCATGTCGGGCGTATCGGAATGGGTTACGGCTTCGACATCCTGGTGAATGATGGGGCCTTCGTCGAGATCGGCGGTCACGTAATGGGCCGTCGCGCCGATCATCTTCACGCCGCGATCATGCGCCTGATGGTAGGGCTTCGCACCCTTGAATCCCGGCAGGAAGCTGTGATGGATATTGATGCACCGGCCTGAGAGAAAGCGCGCGAAATCGTCCGAAAGGATCTGCATGTAACGCGCCAGCACCACCAGCTCGGCGCCCGTATCCGCGATCACCTGCTTGACCTGCGCTTCCTGCCGCGGCTTGGTCTCGGCCGTGATCGGGAAATGATAATACGGAATATCGCCAATCAGCGACAGGGTCAGCGCGTTGCGCGGATGGTTGGACACGATGGCGACCACATCCATCGACAGCTCACCAATCCTGTGCCGGTAGAGGAGATCGGCCAGGCAATGGTCGAATTTCGACACCATCAACACGACCTTGCGCCGTACCGCCGTGTCGCGAAGCGTCCAGCGCGCCGCCATCGATTGGGCCGACCCCGCGAAATCGTCCCGGTAGGTGTCCAGCGTCGCGGCGCCGGGATCGAACTGAACCCGCATGAAGAACTGCCCGGTCGCGGCATCGTTATAATGCTGCGCCTCGGTGATGTTCCCGCCCTTTTCGGCGAGGAAGCCGGCAACCTTCGCGACAAGACCAGCACGATCGTCACAGGTCAGGTTCAGAACAAATCTTGGTGCCAATGCGTCTCTCCCGCTCCGTCCCATACGCAAGGGCCGCGATGCCCCGGTGACGCGCTATAGGCGAAAATCCGTACGGGCGAAGGCAAAACCGCAAGCGCCGGCGCGAACGAAGGCGCACGCCTGCCGTGGTTGGCAAACGCGCGCCGTCATTCCCGGCGATCAGCGCTGGACGACCGTCTGCTCGATCATTCCGAAGGGGTACGTACCATCTGCCCGCCGCCCCGCCATGCGGACGCGGTCGCCAAAGCGCATGAACGGCGTTTCGGGCAGGCCGTTTTCGATCATCTCGATGGCGCGACGCTCCGAAATACAGCTTGAACCGACCTTGGCGTAATCCGGGCTCGACACGGTGCCCGATCCGATGATGGTGCCGGCCACCAGATCGCGCGTGCGGGCGGCGTGGGCGACGAGTTCATGGAAGCCGAACGCCATTTCGCGCCCGTTGGCCGCGCCGAAACGCGCGCCATTCCATTCGACGTCAAGGTCGAGACATACCCGCCCGTCGCGCCAGTCCTCACCCAGTTCATCAGGCGTGACGGCGATCGGCGCCATGGAACAGGCAGGCTTGGCCTGCACCCAGCCAAAGCCTGTCTTCATCTCGATCGGGGCGATCGTGCGCAGGGACCAGTCGTTGATCTGCACGATCAGGCGGATGTGCTTCATTGCGTCGGCGGCGCTCGTTCCCATGGGCACGGCATCGACGATCACGCCGAACTCGCCCTCGAAATCGATGCCATCTTCCTCCGACGGGAAGGGAATGTCGTCATTCGGGCCGTAGAAACGATCGGACATCCCCTGATACATCAGGGGCCGGTCGCTTTCGATCGGATCGAGGCCGAACGCGATCTGCATCAGCTTGCCATGCTGATCGAAGGCCGAACCATCGAGCCATTGCCAGCTGCGCGGCATCGGCGCGCGCAGTGTCCCCGTTGCCATGCCCTCCCCTGCGGCGAGCCGGGCCGCGGCGTCGCCAAGCGCCGGCTGACCCGCGGTCCAGTCCGCCATGAGCGTAAGGAGATTCGGCGCGCCGGCCCCGACCTCCATCATGCGCGCACCATCGGCAGAGACAAGCACCAACGCACCATCGGACGTATTGTTATCGAGCGTCGCGAGCCTCATGCTTCCAACTCCGGTTCGAACCTGCCGTCGATGAGGACGAAGCAGATGCGGCAGTTGCTGTCGGTGCGATTGGCCCAT
>NZ_CANMCP010000007.1 GCF_947496385.1 uncultured Croceicoccus sp.
CCTTCGTCACTACGACGAAGCCCAAACCCTCCTTAATTACAACCTCAAATCTGTGCCATGGGTGCTGACGGGGAACAATCAGACTGGCCGCACAATGAGGAATATCTCCATGAACCGCAGAAAAATGGCGATCATCGCCGGGATTGCCATTCTCGCTGCAGCGCTGCTGATGTTGCTCTGGCCTGACAGCGAAGCTGAAACCTACGCCGAGGGCGAAGCGCACGCAGGAGAAGAAGGCGGCGAAGCGGAGCAGCCTGAAGGACTGGTCCTGCTCACCGAAGAGCAGATCCGCACCGCGGAAATCGAGCTTGCCACTGTCCAGACAGGCGCCGCGGTCGAACTCGTCTTTCCAGCCACCGTCGCGGCGAGCCCCACCGCGAGCGCGCGGATCGATGCACGGGCATCGGGCGTCGTGCGCAGCATCGGCAAGACGCTCGGCGATTATGTCCGTCAGGGGGAAACAGTGGCACGCATCGAAAGCGCCGATGCTGCAGCGCTCGCCTCGCAACTGAGTACTGCCCGCGCGCGCGTTACCGAGCTTTCGGCCGCCTATGAGCGCGAGCGCCGCCTGTTCGAGGCCAATGTAACCGCACGGCAGGACCTGGAGGCCGCCCGCGCCAATCTCGATGTTGCCCGGTCCGAACTGAACCGCGCCCAGGCCGCGGTCGCCGCCGCTGGTGTCAGCGGCGATGGCCGTTCGCTCGCCGTAACAAGCCCGCTTTCAGGCCGCGTGACAGCAGCTCCGATCGTGCTCGGCTCTTTCGTCGATGCTGGTGAAGAACTCTACCGCGTGGTCAATCCAAACGGCCTGCAGATCGAGGTGGCGTTGCCTTCGGAAGATGCGGCGCGCATCCAACCGGGCGACGAGGCGGCGCTGATCGTCGGCGATGGCCGCGAGATCGGTGCGCGCGTGCGCTCGGTCACCCCTTCGCTCGATACGGAAAGCCGCAGTGCTACCGCCGTGCTCAGTCTGACGCGAGCAATACCGGGTCTTCAACCTGGCGCTTTCCTCCAGGCACGCATTCGCCCGTCCGGCGAAGTCGATCAGAGCCGCATCGCGGTTCCAGAGGACGCCGTGCAAGTGCTCGAAGGGCGCGATGTCGTTTTCGTGCGCACACAGCGCGGCTTCCAGGCGCGTGAAGTGGCCACAGGCAGCCGGTCCGCCGGAATGGTGACCATCCTTTCCGGTCTCCAGCCCGGTTGGCGGATCGCCAGCGACAATGCCTTCCTGCTGAAGGCCGAACTCGAGAAGGAGAACGTCGAAGATGACGACTGATCACAGTTCGACGCCATCAGGAGAGGGCGGCCACCGCCACGGTTTGATCGGGATAGTTCTTGATGTCGCCGTGCGCTTTCGCTGGGCGATTATCGCTCTCACCGGGCTCGCGGCCATTAATGGCGCGTTCAATCTGCTGCGACTACCGATCGACGCGGTTCCAGACATCACCAACACACAGGTGCAGATCAATACCACTGCGCCTGCTCTTTCGCCTTCGCAGGTGGAGACACAGGTGACCTTTCCCATCGAGACTGGGCTCGCCGGGATAGAGGGCCTGGAGATGACCCGCTCGATCTCGCGCAACGGCTTCAGCCAGGTCACCGCGATCTTCGAGGAAGGGACCGACCTCTATTTCGCCCGGCAACAGGTGAACGAACGCCTCGCGCCTATCGGTGCTACGCTGCCCGAAGGCGCCGAGCCTGCGATGGGGCCGATCTCGACGGGACTCGGCGAAGTCTTGATGTATACAATTGAATACGAGCATCCCGGAGGGCGCGGTGCCACCCCCGGCGGCCGTACCGGCTGGCAGTCAGATGGCAGCTTTATCACCGAACGCGGCGACCGGCTCGAAAGCGAGATCGCCAAGGCGGCCTATCTGCGGACCGTGCAGGACTGGGTCGTGGCACCGCTGATGCGTTCGATCGATGGGGTGGCGGGGGTCGATTCCATCGGCGGCTTCGAGAAGCAGTTCCTCGTTCAACCCGATCCGGCTCGCCTTACCGGTTATGGCCTGTCTTTCGATTCACTGATCGATGCACTTGAGGCTGCCAATCTTGCAGCGGGCGCGAACTTCGTGGATCGTGCGGACGAGGCTCTTCTCGTTCGGTTAGACGCGAGGCTCGGCAGCATTGCCGACATCGAAGAAGCAGTGGTCGCCACGCGCGAGGGTGTGCCTATCCGAATCGGCGATGTGGCCGATGTCGAAATTGGGGGCGACCTTCGAACCGGCGCGGCCTCACTGAACGGCGAAGAGGCTGTCGTTGGCACCGTGCTGATGCGTGCGGGCGAGAACAGCCGGACCGTCGCAGCCGGCGCTGCCGAGCGGCTCGAGGACGTTCGCGCGTCGCTTCCGGAGGGTGTGGTTGCCGAGATCGTCTACAACCGGTCTTCGCTCGTCGACGCGACGATCGCGACGGTCGAAAAGAACCTGCTCGAAGGCGCATTGCTGGTCATCGCTGTGCTGTTCCTTTTGCTTGGCAACATCCGCGCAGCCATCATCACAGCCCTGGTCATCCCGATATCGATGCTCATGGCGGCCATCGGCATGAACCGGCTGGGGGTCTCCGGTAATTTGATGAGCCTCGGGGCGCTGGATTTCGGTCTGATCGTCGATGGTGCCGTCATTATCGTCGAGAACAGTGTCGCACGTCTGGCGGCGCGACAGCATCACGAGGGGCGTCTGCTAACCTTGGGTGAACGGCTGGTTGAAACACGCCTTGCGGCGCAGGAAATGATCAAACCGACCGTCTACGGGCAGGCAATCATTTTTCTCGTCTTTGCACCACTGCTCACCTTTACCGGCGTCGAGGGCAAGACGTTCTCGCCGATGGCGATCACGATGATGCTCGCGCTTGCCTCGGCTTTCGTGCTGTCGCTGACCTTCGTGCCGGCGATGATCGCGGTGCTGCTCAACAAGAAGCTTACCGAGACGGAGGTAAAGCCGATCCGGCTCGCCAAGGAGCGCTACCGCCCGGCGCTGCGCAAAGCCATTGCACGACCCTGGCCGGTGATCGGCACCAGCGTCGGTATATTCGCCTTGGCGGCGTTCATATTCAGTTTTCTCGGCAGCGAGTTCACCCCGCAACTCGACGAGCGGGATCTGTTGATTCAGTCCATACGCATTCCCTCAACCCCGACAGAGCGCTCGGTGGACATGCAACGTCAGGTCGAGAAGCGGATCGTGCAGTTCCCCGAAGTGGCGTTGGTTTTCTCCAAAACCGGCACAGCTGAAGTCGCGAGTGATCCTATGCCGCCAAACATATCCGATGGCTTCGTGATTCTCAAACCACGCGAAGACTGGCCCGAGCCGTCCAAAAACAAGGAACAACTTGTTGCCGAGCTTGAGGACGCTCTTAACGGCTTGGTCGGCAATCTTTATGAGTTCACTCAGCCGATCGAGATGCGTTTCAACGAGTTGATTGCAGGAAGCCGTAGCGACCTCGCAGTTAAAATCTATGGTGATGACCTTACACAATTGACTGCTGCGGCTGACGATGTCGCTGACATACTGCGGGAGACCGAGGGCGCGGCCGATGTACGAGTGCAACAGGTCACGGGCTTTCCAACGCTTGACATCGCCTTCGACCGCCCGACCATTGCCCGATATGGCCTGACGGTAGAAGATGTCGCCCAGTCCGTTGCCATCGCACTCGGCGGGCGGCCTGCTGGTCTGGTCTTCGAAGGCGATCGCAGGTTCGAGGTTATCGTTCGTCTGAAAGCCGCCGCGCGTGACGATTTCGACCAGCTCGGGGCCCTTCCGATCGTCCTCGAAAACGGCGTCACAGTTCCACTGCGGGCGCTGGCCGATTTCCGCGTGGTCGACGGTCTGGCTGAAGTGCGCCGTGAACAGGGACGCCGGCTGGTGATCGTCTCGGCCAACGTGCGCGAGCGCGATCTCGGTTCGTTTGTCGAGGAAGCTCAGGAAAGCGTCGCTGCCCAGGTCGATATACCACCTGCCGCGTTCATCGAATGGGGTGGCCAGTACCAAAACTTGCAGGCGGCCCAGGCGCGGCTCGCTATCGTCGTGCCCGTGTGCTTCGCTCTCGTTCTGCTTCTGCTGTTCATGGCTCTCGGCGGCTGGGTTCCTGCCCTGGCGGTGTTCAGTGCCATTCCCATGGCCTTGGCGGGCGGCATCTTTGCACTTGCTTTGCGGGGACTGCCGTTCTCGGTATCGGCTGCAGTAGGCTTCATCGCGCTTTCGGGCGTGGCGGTGCTCAACGGCTTGGTGATGATGACTGCGATCCGGCAGCGTCTCGAGAGGGGCATGGAACTTGATGAGGCGATCGAGGACGGTGCCCTGGCACGCATGCGCCCCGTGCTGATGACCGCGCTGGTCGCGTCGCTTGGCTTCGTGCCGATGGCGATCGCGACCGGAACCGGTGCCGAAGTGCAGCGTCCGCTGGCCACCGTCGTCATTGGCGGGCTGATCACTGCGACGATCCTCACCTTGTTCGTCCTGCCGGCGATTGCGCGGCTCGTGCTGCACCGTTCCGACGACGATCTCAGCTGGCGCGAGAAGTGGTGGGATCGCTTGCGCCGCAATGTCACGGGGGAGGAACGCGACGAATTGCGAGAGGTTACATGAAGAAGAGGGGCCTCAAAGAATCGGACCGAAGAGGTTATTGTGCTGGAGACCGAAGAAGAGACTGGGCTGATCCGCGTTAAAGCCGGCGGAACCCTTGAAAGCTCGGACTACGACCGCTTCGTACCCCTGTTCGAGCGCATTGCTGCGCAAGAGCAGGGAGCGGTCCCAATGGTCATCGAGCTCGGGCCGGATTTCTTGGGATGGGACCTTGGCGGAATCTGGCGCGACCTCCGCTTCGACGTGAAGCACAAGGACCAGTTCGGCCGTATCGCCATCATCGGCACAAGAGACTGGCACGGATGGGCCACCAAACTATCCGACGTTCTCTTCCCGCCGGCCGAAATGCGCTGTTTCGATCCGGATGCCGGAGGGCGCGCCGAACGCTGGGCGCGGACCGGTGCCAAAGGTGAGGGGAAAATCGAATGAGCGAAACCGACCTCGATCTCGGCTCCGCCGACAAGCGCCGTACCCTGTGGATCGTCCTTTGGCTCAACGTCGCCATCGCAGTCGGCTTCTTCATCACCGGCGCGATAGGGGATTCCAACGCGCTGATTGCGAACGGCCTCGATAATACGTCCGACGCGGTGGTCTATGGGCTGACCTTATTTGCCCTCACCCGCTCGCGAGTTTGGAAGCGCGGGGCGGCGCGCGTTTCCGGTTTCATGCTCCTGATCTTTGCGGTCGGCGTCGTGCTCGATGCCATACGCCGTTTCCTCGAAGGATCGGAGCCTGCCGGCGTAATGATGATGGCGATGGCTGCCATCGCAGCGATTGTGAACCTTCTTTCGCTCTACCTGCTTAAGAAACTGCAGAACCGCGACGTGAACCTGCGCGCGGCCACTACCTTCAGTTTCAACGATTTCGTGGCCAACGGCGGCATCATCATTGCCGGCGTCGTCGTGCTTTTCACCGGTGCCAACTGGCCCGATCTTGTTGTCGGCATCGCAGTTGCCTGTATTGCGCTTTATGGCGGCATCGAGATCCTCCGCGATGCGCACATGGACATTCACGAGGAGAGGGGCACCAAACACCGCGGTTTCTGGAAAAAATGACAGCGGTCTGGGCAGGGGTTCTTCTAGCCGCCGTGTGGGCAGCGCACTGGGGCGCGGAACGGCTGTCTGGGCCCCTCAAAAAGCTTCGCAAGCAGTGGGGCTTCTCGGTTGCCGCGGGTGGCTCCTTTCTGGGCATCGCCGCAGCTTCGCCGGAAATCGGCATCAATCTCACGAGTGCGGCGCGCGGCGTCTCCGAGATCGGACTGGGCGCTATGCTCGGCTCGAACGTCCTCGCCATCCCGCTGATGGTGGCGACTGCCTACCTTGCCACCCGCAAGTCCGGCTTGAAGGAAACAGGGAGCAAGGATCACGAAGAGCACCGGCGAAAGCACTATGTTGCAGTCGATGAGGATGCCGTCACCGTCCAGGCGCTTCCTTATCTCGGCATCCTTGCCGCCTTCGCTCTGCTGACGCTGCCCGCCGCGTGGCGGGGCCTGCAACCGATCGATGGCTGGCTGCTGCTGATCGCCTATCTGGCCTACCTCGTCCAAGCTCTGGTGCGCGGCCGCGAGCAAGGCGAGAACGTCGATTGGAGCCGCAAGGAACGGTGGATGGCGATCGCAGGCGTCAGCGCTCTTGCAGTCGGTGCCTATTTCACCGTTTTCTCCAGCGAGAAGATCATCAGCGCACTGGGCATCCCCAATGTGGTGGGGGGCCTCTTCATCACTGCCACTGTCGCAGCCTTGCCGGAGGTCTTCGCAACTTGGAGCGTCGCCCGCTCCGGCCAGGTCACCTCGGCCAGCACCAGCGTGATTGGCGATCATGCGGTGACGATGACGCTCGCCTTTATACCGCTCACGATCATCGGCACGCCGATCGAGGATTTCCGCCTCTTCTGGGTCAGTCTGGCGTTCGTCGCGCTGATGCCGGTACTCTATGCGATGTTCATCCACTTTTCGGGCGAGCGGGCGAGGGGATTCCATCGCTGGACGATCTTCGGCTTCGCCGCGGCCTACGCAGCGTTCGTCGCGGTAGTCGTGTTCTGGGTGCAGCCGTTTCAAGGATCGGGAGGCGGAGCGTGAGCAGCTGAGACGTGCTCTCCACGCGAACTTAACGATCAGCTGTTTCCGCCCGCTCAGCGTCGAGGAGCACCGAGCGCTAATTGAGCCTGCTGTAGCGGCGTCTATGGAGCAGCCAAAACGAGCTCATGCGCGCTCGGCCACTGTCAGCCCTGCGCCAGCTCCCGGCGCGCCTGTGTGAAGACTTCGCTGCTGCCCCAGATGGCGAGGCCGGCCATGATGCCGGCGACAAGCAAGTCGGGCCACGCCTGCCCGGTGCCGAACACGCCCAGCGCGGCGGCAAGCACGGCGATGTTGCCGAGCGCATCGTTGCGCGAGCAGATCCAGACAGAACGCATGTTTGCGTCGCCTTCGCGATATCGGAACAGCAGCAGCGCGACCGCCGCATTGACGAGCAGCGCCAGCGTGCCGATCAGTCCCATCGTCTGCGGCTCCGGGCTCGAGCCGACAGCCAGGCCATAGATCGCAAAGCCGATCACCCACAGGCCGAAGGCGAGCATCGTGGCGGCTTTGAGCAATGCCGCTTTCGCTCGCCAGGCCAGAGCCATGCCCGCAACACCGAGACTGATCGCATAGTTGGCTGCATCGCCGAAGAAGTCGAGCGCATCGGCCTGGAGCGCGCGGGAATCGGCTGCGATACCCGCGACGATCTCCACCACAAACATTCCGGCGTTCGCTATCAGAGCGATCCACAGGATCAGCCGCCAGCGCGGATTGTTGTGCGCGCTCGGGTCGGTATCTGTCGTCTGGCAGCAGGACTTGCCCATGCCGCTCTCCTTGCAACGTTCGAGTCGCAGGGACATATGCACCTTGTAGCAGCTACAAGGTCAAGCCATGCGTATCGGCGAACTGGCGCAAGCAACCGGCACCAAGGCGGAGACGATCCGCTATTACGAGCGCGCAGGGATCCTGCCTGCCGCGGACCGCACCGACAGCAACTATCGCGACTACTCCGACGAGCATTTGGCGACGCTGACGTTCGTTCGGCGGGCCCGCGCGCTCGGCTTCAGCATGGCGCAGGTGCGTGAATTGCTGGCGTTGTCCGATCACGACGACAAGCCCTGCGAGAATGTCGACCAGCTTGTCCGGCAACAGCTGAGTGAGGTCGACAGCAAGATCGCCGATCTGACCGCGCTGCGTGAGGAATTAGGCCAGTTGCTACAATCCTGTGAGGCGGACCGTATCGGCGATTGCCGAATTGTAGAGAGCTTGAGTGCTTCGCGCGCCAGACCATAGCCAGCGCCGAAGGTCGCTTCTCGAAACCTGCAAAGGCCTGGATGCATGGTAAGAGAGATCAACTGGCGGTCGATATGTCAATTTCGGACAGGAAAGCGCCGGCAATCTAGGTGGCTGAAGAATAGTGCCTGACCGCGAAATCGCCAAGCGAAGCGGATCGTTCGATGCTCAATGTGATGGGGCCTCCGCGATGGCACCGATGACCTGGCAATCGGCCATGCGGCCGCCGTCGCAGTTGGCGGCCACTCTCTCCAGCTCACGCCGCATCAGCATCAGACGAGACATCCTCGCTTCTACAGCGAGAAGATGACGGCGTGCGATCGCAGCCGCCGCTCCGCAATCGAGGTCCGGGTGCTCCGAGAGAGCAATCAGTGACTTCAGCTCCTCCGTTGAAAAACCAAGGTCACGCCCGTTCCGTATGAACTTCAGGCGCTTTACATCCGCTTCGCTATAGGTGCGGCGGCCGGAATCGGTACGCGCCGCCTTCGGCATCAAGGCGATATCCTCGTAAAAGCGGATGGTGTTGACCTTGACGCCAGTGCGCCTCGCCAGCTCGCCGATCATCAGCATCGCCATAAGTCTTGATCCTCCAGTGACTGGAGGATGTATCCTGTGCCTTCTTGAGTCAATCGTCAGGAAGGCCGGATGGACCCCACGAACTTCACGCCGGCACTGGGCCGGCCAAAACTGACCGGCGCATACGATCTCGCCATCAGGCTGCTCACGCGCGAAAAGACATGGCGCTCAGCCCTGCTCGACCAGCTCGCTCCCTCCGGGGACGATGTGATCCTGGACGTCGGCTGCGGCACCGGGACGTTCGCTTTGCTCGTCAAGGAGGCGGTGCCGAACGCACGAGTTGTCGGACTAGATCCGGATCCCGCGGTGCTGGAGATCGCCGCCGGCAAGGCATCTGCAGCGGGCATCGAGATCGAGTGGCGGCAGGCGTTCGCGCATGAAGCGGATCGATATGGCGACCCCTTCACAAAGGTCGTCTCGAGCCTTGTCTTCCATCAAGTGCCAATGGAGGAAAAGAGGCGCGGGATCGCAGCCATGGTCGGTGCGGTAAGATCCGGCGGCGAAGTCCATATCGCCGACTATGCGCGACAGCGCTCCAGACTCATGCGCGCATTGTTCGGCTTGGTGCAGCGCTTGGACGGGTTTGAGAACACAGAACCGAACGCTCGCGGAGCAATGGAAGCGATCCTCGCTGATCTCGAGCCTGACAGCGGCCGCCCGCGCCGGGTCGTCCGCACGCCGACGGGGGAGATCAGCCTGTTTCGCCTCAAAGTAGGACCTGCGTTGCAAAAGAGGCTTGCTCCTCCAGTGACTGGAGGTTCTAGAGAGGCGTCATGACAGAATCGAAAGGAGAAACCGGCTGCGGCTGCCACGGGGATACAAATAGAGCTGCCGTCGATCCCGCCTATCGCCGCGCGCTCTGGATTGTCGTCATCCTCAATGCCGGGTTCGGGATCATTGAACTGTTTGGCGGCTTCCTTGCGAATAGCCAGGCACTGAAGGCGGATTCGCTCGATTTCCTGGGCGACGGGTCGATCACCTTTATCGGGCTGCTCGCGCTGGCCTGGGCCGCGTCCACTCGCGCGAAGGTTGCGCTCACCCAAGGCGTATTCCTCGCGTTGCTCGGTGTATGGGTGCTCGGGATGGCCGCATGGCGCGCGATGAACGCCGTCGCGCCCGAAGCGGAGCTGATGGGCGGCATCGGGATCGCGGCTCTGGCTGTTAACGTCACGGCTGCTCTCGTCCTGGCCCGCTTCCGGGATAGCGGCGATGCCCAAGCGCGAGCAATTTGGCTGTTCTCGCGCAACGATGCGATCAACAATGTCGCGGTCGTCATAGCCGCCGGCCTGGTCTACTGGCTGCAGAGCGCTTGGCCGGATCTAATCGTCGCAGCCATCATCGCCGTCATCTTCCTTCACTCGGCCTGGGAGATCATCCGTGGCGCCAGGCGGGAGCTTGCGGAGGAACGATGAGGGCTCAATAGACCCTTCGCGCCGGAGCCTGAACCTGCAACTCGTCTGCGCTGCGACACGTGCGAGGATCGTGTCTTTTCGTACCAACAACCATGCGAGATTGACAGTTACAAGCCGCCGATAGCGACCGCGCCGGGACTTTGGCGAACAGCTCGTACGCGGAGTTGCGCCGGCTGGACCGCAGCTGCGTGAACTTGGCTTTGGCCGCCCATTTTGCAATTGATTATCAGTCGCATCTTTTATAAGAGCTTTCCATGCCCGATCGCAGTTTGCCTTCCTGGGGCCGCAATGGCCGAGTGCTTGTCCTCATCGTTGTTCTCCTCCTAAGCGTTGTGGCTTCTGGCGCAGCGCGCGCTGGCGCACCGGGAGTCGCGACTACTTGGCGAATGCTTGACTATGTGGCTGTCGACTACGGCGCAGCGGTTACCGACGGTAAGGTGTCCAACCAGTTCGAATACGACGAGATGATCGAGTTCTCTGCGTCGGTCGCCGAGCGGATCGGCAGCCTTCCGGCCAGTCGGAACAAGAGCATTCTCCAAGAACGCGCCAGAGAATTGAGGGAAGCCATTGCGGCCAAGCGGCCGGCCGGCGAAGTCGCACAACTGGCGCGTAGTCTTGCCGCCGCCCTGCTCGCGGAACACCCGGTCCCGCTCGCCCCCAGCGAGGCGCCTGACCTGACGCGTGCAACAACTTTGTTCGCCCAGAACTGCGCCGCGTGCCACGGATCGGCTGGCGAGTCTCCGCCGTCGCAGCTGATGAACATCGATCCCCCTCCGATCGACTTCACCGATCAGGAGCGCGCGCGGGAGCGCAGCGCGTTCGGGCTCTACCAGGTCATCACCCAGGGTCTTGAAGGCACGACCATGCCGAGCTTTGCTTCCCTCCCGGATCAGGACCGATGGGCGCTGGCCCTCTACGCTGGCGGCATAGCCTTCCCGCACGAAGCAGAAGGCCAGCGCATCTGGGAGGAGAACGCCGAGATCCGCCGTCTCGTACCCGATCTCGAAGCGCTGGTCGCCTTGACGCCAGCGGCGTTGGCGCAGCAGATCGGGGAGGACCGGGCATTTGCCGTCATGGCTTACTTGCGAGCCAATCCGCAGGTTATGGAGACGGCCGAAGGCTCGGGGTCACTGGATTTCGTGCGCCAGAAACTCCAGGAAAGCCTTGCCGCGTACGGGCGTGGGGACCGCGCGCAAGCCAACGAACTCGCCCTTTCCGCCTATCTCGACGGGTTCGAACCGCTTGAGGCGGTTCTGTCTACCCGGGACGGAGATCTGATGCTGCAGGTTGAGCAAGCGCTTAGCGGCTTTCGCGCGAGCATCAACTCGGGTGTTCCGCCGGCGGACCTACGCAGCGAGCTCATGGAGATAGATCCACTGCTGGACCGGGCGGAGACCGCCTTGTCGCCCGAAGCGGCGACAGACATTTCGACGTTCCTCGGCGCCTTCACGATCCTGCTGCGCGAGGGGCTCGAGGCGCTGCTGGTGGTGATAGCGATGATCGCGTTTGTCCGGAAGTCGGAGCGAACCGAGGTCATGCCCTACGTCCACGGCGGGTGGATTTCTGCCCTGCTCGCCGGTGTGGCGACTTGGGCTGCTGCGACCTATTTCGTGACCATAAGCGGCGCCAGCCGTGAGCTTACCGAAGGGTTCGGCGCGCTACTGGCGGCCGTGGTGCTCGTTTCGGTCGGCATCTGGATGCACGGGAAAAGCCAGGCCGACGAGTGGCGGCGGTACATTCAGGAAAAGATGGGTAAGGCTCTTTCGCGCCGGTCTGCCTGGTTCCTGTTCGGGCTCGCCTTCGTGGTGGTCTACCGCGAGGTATTCGAGACGATCCTGTTCTACGCGGCCTTGTGGAATCCTCAGAACAGCGGGACCATTCTTGCCGGTGCGCTGTCAGCACTCGTCGTCCTCGCGGTCCTCGCCTGGATCATGCTCCGCTACAGCCGGAAACTCCCAATTACACAGTTCTTCAGGTACAGTGCGTGGCTGGTCGCAGTCCTCGCCGTAGTACTCGCCGGCAAGGGAATTGGCGCGCTTCAAGAAGCGGGGATGCTGGGCGTAACCCTCCTCGAAGGTCTCCCACGGGTCGATTTGATTGGGTTCTATCCAGCCGTCGAGCCGATTGCTGCGCAGGTGATCACCGCAGGAATCCTGTTTTTCGGGTTTCGGAGCAGCGGAGGCCAGCGAAGAGCTGCCGCGATGCAAGCCTAGTCAAGAAGATGAATGGCGGCGCTCGGTACATCGGTGCGAGCTTGCCCGGTGCTAATCTGCGCGCGCAGGCTTGTCGCCCGAACGATTACTTTGGATCGGCGCCGTGTCGCGATGTGTTTCCTCTGATGCGGCGTGCAGCAGCCATGGGTGGCGCGTTGCAAAAAACGACAAAAGCGACGCCGAGTCCCTAGTTCACTCCCATCCTGCGCGTCATCCACAGTGCCACCGTAGGAACGATGATCCACATGGCCACCGGGACCGCACCTATATCTAAGATGGGCACGAGCGGCATGGCCGGACTGTAGGTCCACCCCCAGTCGCTTCGCACGGCCAGCATCTCAATGGCCGCCGTGACGCTGAGGCCAATGATCAGATAGGCTACGAAGCGGGAAACCGGCCACGCGAGCAGCCAGGGAGTCTTTCCGCTGCCGATCGAAGCCCCGAGATACGCTGCCACCATGATTCCGGCATCGCCCAGCGCTGCAAGAGCGCAGCGACGCGCAGCCGCAGCAGGATTAAGATCGCCGGTCTCATAGAAGGGAAGTTGCAGCATTTCCCACGCAAACGCGATGAGCACTCCGAATATGGCGAGCCAAAGAGCGGGATGCGCGCCGCGCCAGGTCATTCGTTGTGGATCTCGGGTGCTGCGGTCCAGAGCCAGTGTCTCCTGTTCAAGTTCTGCCAAGTGCCCGAGAGTTCGATCCCCGGTTCCTACGCTGCTTATACAAGCATCTTAGACGACGAAGCGGTCCCAGCTCCCGTAATGCTCGTCGCTCCGGCGCCCTCTCGGCAGGCTCAGTCCTATCAGCAATGCTCCGAGTACCGTACCGACGATGTTGCCCGTGAAGCTTGTGCCTCCGCCCATCAGCCAGGGAGCCGCCATCAGCCAGAGACCAAACGCTACGTTCAGAAAACGCAGCGGTCTTGCAACTTCCGCCATCGCTATCACCGCAACCGTGATGACGAGCGCCCCCACCACATGGTCGCTGTCGGCCAGTGGTGGTTCTGTGCCGAGAACGAGCCTTGAAAACATGAGGAAAGCGCCGATCAGCACACTGATGGCCAATGTCCAGGGGACCGTGACCCCGCGCGCCGCCGAACCGCCGATCGCCGCGAGCGGGGCATCGAAGCCGGGATGCTTGTCCTTGCTACCGCCCGGCAACGCGTCGCCGCGGAAAAAAGAACGCCAGAACGGTCGCCCGCGCGGCGTGTTCAGAACGAGGAACTGACCCATCGCGACGAGTTCATCGAGCGAGTAGGGGATCATGATCAGCATCGCAGCGGCCGCCATGAGGCAGATCGTGCAGTAGGTCCCGATCATGATCGGCTGGATGATGATGAAATAGATGCTGATCACGCCCAGCGGCACCACGACGATACCGAACAGCGTCACCATCCACGGCATGGTCCGCCAGCGAGCGCGGCCGCCCATCACCCCCATCAGGATCTCGAACATGTAACTCATCGCGCCGATACCACCGTCGGCCACCGGCCAGGCTTTGGATACATCCGAAGTGATGATGTATTCGGTGCCGTTGAGCGCAATGGGCGAGGCGAAAAAGGGCTCCCACACGCCGTCGATATGGCCAAGCTGATACGCCGTGAGAATGCGTGAAAGGAAGAACCCGACGGCGCCAAGAGCAATGATCGGCATGCGCTGGACATAGGTCGAAGGCGAATAGGTCCAGCCCGGCGGCACGTCGCTGTCGTCCATCATGCCCTCCGGCGCCATGCCCGGCATCATCGGCACCAGGATGGTGAAAGCGATCACCAGCGCGCCGATGAAGGTGTCGTTGGCATAGACGGCCGCATCGGGCGTCCAGAACAGCAGCGGGGCGCCGAGCAGCCAGATGCCGATGCAGGTGTTCGCCCATTGCGCCCAGCCTCCGCGCGGCGAGAGCGAGATGGCCGCAAAGACCATGATCAAGATGCCGCTCACGACATCGTTCCAGGCTGTCAGCCAGCTCCGCAGCGCCGGATCCCAGAGATTGCGGTCCTCGGTTACACGCATGACCGCGGAGTCGAATTCGCTCTGGTCGAAGGTTCCGAAGACGAAGGGTGTGGTCGCGAGCCAGAGGCCGAGCGCCATGGTCAGCCAATGAACCCACAGCATGCTGAAGTGCATCTTGCGCATGTGGCTGGAATGGTCCGCCAGAGCGTTTTCGCTTAGCGGGGTTGGCTTTGCATTGTCGGCTTCCTCGAAATTGCTACCGGCCACGCGTGCGGAGTTGAGCTTGTTTTCGCCATACCAGGCTGCAGGGTCGGCTTTCAGACTTTCAACGATCCGCGGAAGCGTGGTCCTCAGCTTGTGTTGCGGGGTCCAGTCCAGCTTTTCCCGCGCGTTGCTGAGATCGAGTTCGTAGTGATCGTCCGAAATGTCGACCATCCAAGGACGGATGAAGGCCTCCTCGCCGAGCACTTCGTTTTCGACCCAGGCCCCCGTCTTGGCCAAACCCTTCGGGACCGAGCGGGTCGTCCAGTCCTCGTCGTGAATCAGGCGACCCAGCGCCTTTTGCAGATCGCCGTACGACATCACGTCGTCTTCGCCGAGAAGGACCGGCCATTCCTCCGGCAAGTCGCCTCGGCGGTCGACGATCCGCTCTAATGCATCGAGCAGGTCGTCGAGATGCAGATAGGGCTGCCCGGTGCCGAGATCGCCGGGATAGACACGCGCGCTGGGCCGCTTCTCGTAGATGCGTGCGACCTGCTGTGCGAGGAACGCAGAATGGCCTTCGTCGTCGTAGACGCCCGCAGGCCGTACGAAGACCGCATTGATGTCGCCGCGCTGCTTGCGGATCAGTTGCTCCGTACGGACCTTCGATTCCCGGTAGGGGAGATGCGTATCAAGTGGCGAGGCCTCATCAATCAGCTTGCCGCGTTCGACCGGCGCGTGGACCAGCATCGTGCTGACGAACACGAACTGGTCGATATCGAAATCCTGCAGCGCATCGAGCAGCCGGCCAGTCCCCTTGACCGTCACTTCGTCATATTTGGAATTGGGTTCGCCTGTGAGATCGAAATACGCGGCCAGATGGATGAAGGACGCAATTCTGGCGCCATAGGCAATGCGCACGCGTTCGAAGGCCGCATCGATGCTCGTCTGGTCGGTGACATCGACACAGACGCACTCGGCTTCCTTCGGCGGGTGCGGCGACGCATCGCGATCGAAGCCGATCACGCGATAGCGAGCTGCGAGTCTTTTTACGATCGAGGAGCCGATGTAGCCGCTCGAACCGGTGACGATTACGACAGGACTGTCGGAACTTTCATTCAAGATGTGATCCTTCCTCCGACTTTCTGCGACGCGCGGTCTTCCCTTCATACCATAGCGCTGGCGGCTTGAGCACACACGGAGACTGCGGCCGTTCCTTCTGCTACGGATTGACGGCCTGTTTCCCCTCATATCTGGCATGACTTTTTGGGACCGGCTTCGGCATGTGCTTCGTCTCGAGGACACCTTGGCGCTTCGGTCCAAGGTGAGGGTCCGAATCCGCTGGGCGACTGGATAAATCGCCGCAGACGGCCAACGGGTTGTCCTTCAAACCGGAACCGAGCGCGATGGCGCTTCATTCTCTTGTCGTATCCAAACTCGAATTTCTGAAAAGCAGGAGACACGACATGCAAGCGCAAGACGTAATGACCGCTAATCCCGCATGCTGCCGGCGTTCGAGCAGCGTAAAAGAGGCAGCGAGTCTCATGGTTGATAACGATTGCGGCGAAATCCCTGTCGTCGACGACGATGGCGCGCTCGTCGGCGTTGTCACCGATCGCGACATCGCCTGCCGCTGCGTCGCACAGGGCAAGGGTTCCGACACTCCGGTCGAGGAAGTCATCTCGGCTTCCCCCGTGACGGTGGGGCCGGAGGCAAGCGTGGACGAATGCTGCAGCAAGATGGAGGCGAACCAGATCCGCCGCCTTCCCGTCGTCGATCGCGAAGGAAAGTGCTGCGGCATCGTTTCGCAGGCGGACATCGCCCGCCACGCAGATAAGAAAGAAACCGGCGACCTCGTGCGGGAGGTTTCGGAACCAACGCTTTAAGCCGCGAGCGGCGGCTGCTGCTGACAGAGACTTAAGGCTGCAAGCGTTCGAGCGCATGGCGCAGGCGGTCGGCCGACTTGCACTTGGCTGGTAGCCGGACTATTTGCCTCGAGTGAGATTTCTTCGCGCCTTGGCATTTATATGTTTCAGCTTCGGCCTGTTCGTTCAGGTTGCGGCTCAGGCGGCTGTTCCGCGGAGCGAGCCGGCGGAGATGGCGGAATGCGCCGAAATGGCCCAAGCGTCAGCTGAGCACGGCATGGGCAGCCAGGATGAATCCGATCGCGAAGGGCCTTGCCCGGACATGGCGCTCGACTGTCTTGTCGCCATGAATTGCCTGCCGCCGCTGGCGCTTTCAGGTGGTGGTTCGATGCAAGCCGCGCCATTCCCGGCCGCCGCATCTTATCTCACCCGCGACGCTGTTCGGCTCGTAAGCGAACCGGTGCGGCCGGAGTCGCCGCCTCCACAAACCCGCCTCACCGTCTAGTTTTCGAATGGCGGCGCGCTGCGTCGCTAAGCGAGCTGGCTGGATGACTGCGTCTGGGCGCCGCGGCACGACCGCGATGGCATGTGCATCGTCTCACCGGCCCGCTCTGAACGAGCGAGGTTTATTCAATGTCTTGGCGGATTTGCTGGGTGCCTTTGGCAGCCATGATCGCCGCGCAGGCTGCACAGGCGCAGCCCGTCGGCTACGAGGAAGCGCTTGAAGCCGCGCGGGCGGAGCAGCCCGTTCTGGAGGCGGGCGCGTTGCGCGTGGAAGCAAGGCGGGTGGCGGCGGATGCTGCCGACGAACTGCCCGACCCGCGCCTCCGCGCTGGCGTCATGAATCTGCCGGTCACCGGGCCAGCCGCCTTCGAGATCGACCGGCAGCTTCCGAGCCAGATCGCGATCGGCATCGAGCAGGAAATCCCCAACCTCGCCCGCCGCCGCGCACGGTCGGGTCTCGCCGGTTCGGAGATCCGGCTCGCCGAAGCGCGTCTCGGCATGGCGGAACGCAATATTCTCGCTGATGCCGGAGGTGCCTGGATCAGCCTCTATTATGCACAGCGACGGATGGATCTTGCGCGCACCGCGCTGTCCGACCTTCGGGAGTTCGTTCCGGTCGCCAACAGCGCGGTCGCATCGGGATCGGCAAGGCCCGCCGAGAGCCTGATGATCCGGCGCGAACTGCTCGAGATCGAGGACGCCATAACTGCCATCGAGGCAAGCCGGGAAACGGCGCAGGCTCGCCTTTCGCGCTATATTGCCGCTGACCAACCCGTGGCGCAGGGCATCGCTCCCAGCGTCGATGTGGATTCGGAACGGCTACGGCTCGACCTGGAAACCAACCCCGAGCTGATCCTTGCGGACGCCGAGAGTGAGCGGTCCGAAGCGGGCGTCCGGTTGGCTCGCTCCGAAAAGCGGCCCGACTTCGGCGTGAGTGTAACCTACGGCCGCAGAAACCCCGATTTCGGCGATGTCGTGTCGGTCATGGGATCGGTCACGCTGCCGATCTTCACCGATCGGCGCCAGAACCCGCGTATCGCGGCAGCCGAGGCAGACGCAGCTGCCGCGCTGGCCGAGCGCGACGACCGCCTGCGCGGGGTCACTGCCCGGTTCGAGGCCGACCTTGCCGCCTGGCGCAGCGCGGTGCGGCAATGGGAGCGGGCGCGCGACGAGCTTCTCCCGCTCGCACGTGATCGAACCGCACTCGAGACGGCCAGCTTCGCCGCCGGCCGCGCCGATCTCGTCGACGTGATCGCGTCAAAATCTGCGCTAGCACTTCTCGAACTCGAGATTCTCGAACGCGAGCAGGCCGCGGTCGAGGCGGCTGCGACGCTGCGACTTACCTACGGGGAGGACAGGCCGTGAGAGCTATGTTCGAACGTCTGACGCCGCGCCAGCGCTCTTATGCGGCGGCGGCCGGTATTGCTTTGATCAGCCTAGGGGCCGGTTACGGTCTGTCGATGCTCGGCGAAGGTGGCGGTGCTAATGAAGATGCTGCTGCCGAGACCGGATGCGAGGAAGTCCTTTACTGGTACGATCCGATGGTGCCCGACCAGCGCTTCGACGAGCCGGGCAAATCTCCGTTCATGGACATGCAGCTGGTCCCGAAATGCGCCGGAGGCGAGGCGCAGGGCGGCGAAGGAGTCAGCATCGATTCCACGATGGTTCAGAATTTCGGGATCCGCACCGCCGAGGTCGAATTCGGCGTGCTGGAGCCGGAGACGACGGTTACCGGCACGCTCGCCTATAACGGGAGCGAAGTCGCAATCGTCCAGCCACGCGCGGGCGGCTATGTCCAGCGGACCTACGGCCACGCCCCGCAAGACCTGATCGCAAGGGGCGCGCCGATCGCCGATCTTCTGGTGCCCGAATGGGGCGGCGCGCAGAACGAATATCTGGCCGTCGCCGCGACCGGGGACCAAGCCTTGACCCGGGCCGCTCGCGAACGTCTGCGCCTCCTCGGCATGCCGGATTCGGTGATTGCTTCGGTCGCACGAAGCGGCAGGCCACAGTCGACGATTACAGTCACCGCGCCGCAATCCGGGGCGATCACTGCCCTTGGTGTGCGCCCGGGCATGACGGTCATGGCGGGCCAGACCCTCGCGGAAATCAGCGGCTACAGTCCGATCTGGCTCGAGGCAGCGGTGCCAGAGGCGCTGGCGGGGAGCGCCCGCGTTGGACAGCCGGTAAGTGCGACCCTCACCGCCTTTCCCGGCGAACGCTTCGCCGGCCGGATCATCGCCATCCTGCCCAGCGCGCAGGATGCCAGCCGGACGATCACCGTGCGCGCGGCGATGCCCAATCCCGGGCTGCGTCTGAAGCCGGGAATGTTCGCGCAGGTCACGCTTGCGCCCGAGCGGCAACAGGCCTTGCTGGTGCCGTCCGAAGCCGTGATCCGCACCGGCGAACGCACCCTGGTGATGATCACTCAGGAGCGTGGGGGCTACCGCCCTGCCGAGGTGCGGATCGGACGCGAAGCAGGCGGTCGGACCGAAGTGCTTGCGGGCCTCGCGGCGGGCGAAGAGGTGGTCGTTTCGGGCCAGTTCCTGCTCGACTCCGAGGCCAGCCTTGCCGGTATCGATGTGCGCGCCATTGACGAAGCGCCATCGACCGTCGGCGAAGGCGAAACGCAGAACGACGCGGATAGGCCGCGGACCTATCGCGCCACCGGCACGATCGAGCGGATCACTGCCCGCGGTGTCACCTTGCGGCACGGGCCGGTGCCCGCGCTCGAATGGCCGGCCATGACGATGGGGTTCGCCACCGAGGGTCCGGCGCAGCTGCGCGGGTTTCAACGCGGCGACCGGGTTGCCTTCACCTTTGTCCAGGCCAGAAGCGGACCTCAAATCGTCTCGATCCGGAAGACCGGCGAATGATCGCGCGGATCATCGACAGTTCCATTGCCAACCGCCTTTTCGTGGTTCTGGCTGCAATCGGTCTGGCGCTCGCCGGCTTCTGGGCGGTGCGGACCACCCCGGTCGATGCGCTGCCCGATCTCTCCGACGTGCAGGTGGTGATCCGCTCGAACTACGCCGGGCAGGCCCCGCGCATCGTCGAGGACCAGGTCACCTACCCGCTGGCGACGACGATGCTTTCGGTTCCGGGAGCGAAGACCGTGCGCGGCTATTCGTTTTTCGGCGACAGCTATGTCTATGTCATTTTCGAGGACGGGACCGATCTCTACTGGGCGCGTTCGCGCGTTCTGGAATATCTCAACCAGGTCCAGAACCGTCTGCCCGAAGGCGTCGAGAGTACACTCGGCCCGGATGCGACCGGGGTCGGGTGGATCTACGAATATGCGCTGGTCGATCGCAGTGGAGGGCACGATCTTGCAGGGCTGAGGAGTCTGCAGGACTGGTTCCTGCGCTACGAGCTGAAGACCATTCCCGGCATTGCCGAAGTCGCCAGCGTCGGCGGCATGGTCAAGCAGTACCAGATCGTACTCGATCCCTATCGCGTGGCCTCGCTCGGCGTGACCCACGCCGAGGTGGTGAGCGCGGTCCAGGCAGGCAACCAGGAGGCGGGCGGCTCCATCGTAGAGATGGGCGAAGCCGAATTCATGGTTCGCTCGTCGGGCTATCTCGGGAGCCTGGAGGATTTTCGCGTCATACCGCTGCGCACCGAAGCGGGCGGTGTTCCGATCACGCTGGGCGATGTCGCCAATGTCCAGATCGGGCCCGAACTCCGCCGCGGCATCGCCGAGCTTAACGGCCAGGGCGAAGTTGCAGGCGGGATCGTCATCCTGCGGCAGGGCGCAGACGCGCGCGGTGCGATCGAGGCGGTGGAAGCGAAGCTCGATCAGTTGCAAGCGAGCCTGCCCGAAGGGGTCGAGATCGTCACGACCTACGATCGCTCGCAGCTGATCGACGCCTCGGTCGAAAACCTCACCACCAAGCTGATCGAGGAGTTTATCGTCGTCGCGCTCGTCTGCCTGCTGTTCCTGTGGCATGCGCGCTCGGCGCTCGTGGCGGTCGTCACATTGCCGCTGGGCATCCTCGCCGCCTTTCTCGTGATGCGCTTCCAGGGCGTCAACGCCAACATCATGTCGCTGGGCGGCATCGCTATTGCGATCGGCGCGATGGTCGATGCGGCGGTGGTGATGATCGAGAATGCGCACAAGCATATCGAGCGCTGGACCGAGGAGAACCCGGATACCGTGCTTTCGGTTCAGGAGCGCTGGCGGATCGTCGCGGACGCATCGAAGGAGGTTGGGCCGGCGCTGTTCTTCAGCCTGCTGATCATCACGCTTTCGTTCCTGCCGGTCTTCACCCTGCAGGCGCAGGAGGGACGGCTGTTCGCCCCGCTCGCCTTCACCAAGACCTATGCCATGGCGGCGGCGGCGATCCTGTCGATCACGCTGGTGCCGGTTCTGATGGGCTGGCTGATCAGGGGCAAGATTCCCGCCGAAGACAGCAATCCGATCAACAGGGCGCTGACCCGCGCCTACCGGCCCGGGCTCGATTGGGTGATGCGCCGTCCGAAGGCAACGCTGGTCATCGCCGGGCTGATTTTCGCAACGACGCTCGTTCCTTTCTCGCGCCTTGGCGGCGAGTTCCTGCCCCCGCTCGATGAGGGCGATCTGCTCTACATGCCGAGCGCGCTTCCCGGTCTGTCTCCAGGCGAGGCCTCGGCACTGCTTCAGCGGACCGACCGCCTGATCAAGACGGTGCCAGAAGTCGACACCGTCTTCGGCAAGGCCGGCCGCGCCGACACGGCGACCGATCCGGCGCCGCTGACGATGTTCGAGACCACGATTCGCTTCAAGCCGCGCGAGGAATGGCGCGAGGGCATGACGACCGACAAGCTGGTCGAGGAGCTCGATCGCGTGGTGCGGGTGCCGGGTCTCGCCAACGTGTGGGTGCCCCCCATCCGCAACCGCATCGACATGCTCGCAACCGGCATCAAGAGCCCGATCGGGGTCAAGGTTTCGGGCGAGGATCTGGATGAGATCGAACGCGTCGCGCTCCAGGTCGAGCGGATCGCCAAGCAGGTGCCGGGGGTTAGCTCGGCGCTGGCTGAAAGGCTTTCGGGGGGCCGCTATGTCGATGTCGATATCAATCGCCTGGAAGCAGCGCGCTACGGGCTCAACATCGCCGACGTACAACAGATCGTCTCGGGCGCGATTGGCGGCGCGAATGTCGCGCGCACGGTCGAAGGGCTGGCACGCTATCCGGTCAATGTCCGCTATCCGCGCGAGATCCGCGACAGCGTCGATGAACTGCGCAATCTTCCGGTACTCACCCCTGCGGGACAGCAGATTACGCTTGGCACCGTCGCTGATGTTCGGGTGACCAGCGGCCCGCCCATGCTCAAGAGCGAGCAGGGACGCCCGACCAGCTTCGTCTACATCGATGTACGCGGGCGCGATCTGATCTCGGTGGTGAGCGACTTGCAGGAGGCGATCGCGGCCGAGGTCGATCTGCCCGCGGGCGTCAGCCTGTCTTACGCCGGGCAGTTCGAGTATCTGACCCGCGCCTATGAGCGCCTGAAGATTGTCGTGCCGGCGACGCTCGCGATCATCTTCCTGCTGCTTTATCTTATCTTCCGCCGCTTCGACGAGGCGCTGCTGATCATGGGTACGCTCCCATTTGCGCTGACCGGCGGGTTCTGGCTGCTCTACCTGATGGGGTACAACCAATCGGTCGCGACGGCCGTGGGGTTCATCGCGCTCGCAGGCGTGTCAGCAGAGTTCGGCGTGGTCATGCTGATCTACCTGAAAGCCGCGTTGGAGCGGCGCGAAGGCGACCTCGACGCCAATGAGGTATCGGCGGCGATCCGCGAAGGCGCCCTGCTGCGCGTCCGCCCCAAGGCGATGACCGTGGCGGTCATCCTCGCCGGCCTTTTTCCGATCCTGATCGGCACCGGCGCCGGGTCCGAAGTGATGAGCCGTATCGCGGCCCCAATGATCGGCGGCATGATCACCGCCCCGCTCTTGTCCATGTTCCTCTTACCTGCCGCATATCTGATGATGCGGCGTCCCCGGTCGGATCGGCCAAACCCCTCCCAAGGAGATGAAGAATGCGTTTTGCAACCCTCATGATAATGCTGGCCGCGCCGCTCGCGCTCGCTGCGTGCGATAATGGCAACGACAGCGCGGAAACCGCCGACATGCCTATGGCGGACGAAAAGATGGCCATGGGCGGCGAGGACATGCCCATGATGCAATCTGGCGAAAGCGCAGAAATAGGCCGCGGTGAAGGCACCGTCACAGCGGTGGATGCCGAAAAAATCACGATCGATCATGGCCCGATTCCCGAGGTGAACTGGCCAGCAATGACCATGGCCTTCGAGGCTGATGAAACAGCACGCGAGGCTGTGGCCGTGGGCGATGCCGTTACATTCGCTTTCCGCAAAACCGACAGCGGCGGAGAGATCACTTCGATCACCAAAAGATAGGCCTTTGAAAGCTCGAATGGCGGGCGATGCCCGTCGTTCGGGCTTTCTCGGGATATAAGCCGGCGTGACGACGTAGCTTCGACAAGGCGATGGCTTCGAAACCAACGGCGAGCTGGTCGATGCCGGCGATTTCCCCACGACCGCGAGGATTTCGGCATGAAACAGACAAACGACAGTCGCGGACCTGACGAGTCCAAAACGCCCGGCACGGCGATCGATCCGGTCTGCGGGATGAGCGTCAAGATCGATGGCGCTAAGCACGTGGCCGAGCACAAGGGCTCCGAGCACTATTTCTGCTCTTCGCGCTGCCACGACAAGTTCCGAGCGGATCCAGAAATCTATCTATCAGGCGCTCATCTCGATGCCGTGGAAGAGGTGCCCGAGGGCACGATCTACACCTGCCCGATGCATCCCGAGATTCGCCAGCCCGGACCTGGCTCCTGCCCGATCTGCGGCATGGCGCTCGAGCCGGAAACCGTCAGCCTCGACGAAGGCCCCGATCCCGAGCTTGTCGATATGCGCCGCCGCTTCTGGTGGAGCGCGCTCCTGACCGTGCCGCTATTCGTCTATGCGATGAGCGACATGGTTTCGGGGCTCAGCTTCGATCGGCTGATCGAGCCTGCCCGAGCACAATGGGCGCAATTGCTTCTCGCCACACCGGTGGTGCTCTGGGGCGGCTGGCCGTTTTTCGTGCGTGCCCTGCAATCGCTCAAGACGCGCAATCTCAACATGTTCACGCTGATCGGTATCGGCGTCGGCATTGCCTATCTGTTCAGCCTGGTGGCGACGGCGCTGCCGGACCTGTTCCCGCCGGCCTTTCGCGATCATTCGGGTCGGGTGGGCGTGTACTACGAGGCAGCGGCGGTCATCACCACGCTTGTCCTCTTGGGGCAGGTATTGGAATTGAAGGCGCGCGGCTCGACGTCAAGCGCCCTTCGCGCGCTGCTCGAGCTCGCGCCGCCCTCTACTGTGAAGATCTTCAGCGAAGGCGAGGAACGCGAGGTGCCGCTCGATGAGCTGGCCACCGGCGACCGCTTGCGCGTGCGGCCTGGTGACAAGGTCCCGGTCGATGGCGAAATCGAGGAGGGATCGAGCGCAATCGACGAGTCGATGGTGAGCGGCGAACCCCTGCCGGTGACCAAGCGCGCGGGCGACACGGTCATCGGCGGAACGGTCAACCAGACGGGGGGCTTCGTCATGCGGGCCACCAACGTCGGCAAGGACACCATGCTGTCCAAGATCGTCCAGATGGTCGCCGAAGCGCAGCGCAGCCGCGCGCCGATTCAGCGATTGGCCGATCAGGTCGCGGGCTGGTTCGTGCCCGCCGTCGTCGTGGTCGCAATCGTCACTTTCGTGGTCTGGGCGATCTGGGGGCCGGCACCGGCTTTCGCCTATGCGCTGGTCAACGCCATTGCGGTCCTGATCATTGCCTGCCCCTGTGCGCTGGGGCTCGCCACGCCGATGTCGGTGATGACCGGCACCGGCAAGGGCGCGCAGCACGGCATCCTGATCCGCAATGCCGAGGCGCTGGAGACGCTCGAGAAGATCGACACGCTTGTGGTCGACAAGACCGGCACGCTGACGATGGGCAAGCCCGATCTGGTGGCGGTCGATCCTGTGCAAGGCATCGATGAAACCGAGTTCCTTGCCGCGGTCGCGGGCGTCGAGCTGGGCAGCGAGCATCCGCTGGCGCATGCGATCGTCGAGGGCGCGCGGGCACGGGGGATCTCGCCCGCCAATGCGACGGACCTGGCGTCGACTACCGGCGAAGGCGTCGAAGCGACCGTGAATGCTCGCCGGGTGGCGATCGGGAACGAGAAGATGATGCGCCGCGTCGGGATCGACGACGAGACCTGGCTGGGCTCGGCCGAAGCCGGACGCGCGCAGGGGCAAACGGTGATGTTCGTTGCATTCGACGGGCGCCGTGCAGGTCTGATCGCCGTGGCCGACCCCATCAAGCCGACCAGCGCGGCGGCGATCGCTGCACTCCACGCGCGCGGTATTCGCGTGGTCATGCTGACCGGCGACAGCCGGGGCACGGCCGAAGCGGTGGCGCGGGAAATGGGCATCGACGAAGTGCACGCCAATGTCTCGCCCGAAGACAAGCATCGCGAGGTGGAGAGATTGAAGTCCGAGGGGCGCCGCGTTGCCATGGCCGGGGATGGGATCAACGATGCGCCCGCCCTGGCGGCCGCCGATGTCGGCATCGCCATGGGCACCGGCACCGACGTGGCGATCGAGAGCGCCGGCGTCACGCTGGTGCGCGGCGATCTGACGGGAGTGGTTCAGGCGATCGTCCTGTCGCGCGCGACCATGCGCAACATCCGGCAGAACCTGTTCTTTGCCTTCGCCTACAACACGCTGGGTATTCCGGTTGCCGCCGGTGTGCTGTTTCCCTTTACCGGCTTGCTGCTGAACCCGATGATCGCTGCGGCGGCGATGAGCCTGTCCTCGGTTTCGGTGATCGGCAACGCGCTGCGCCTGCGTGGTCTGCGATTGTCGGCCATCGACGGCGTCGCAGAACAGTCCTGAGGAAAGCGTTTGGCGAAACTCGATAGACCCGAAATCTGGCTGGCGATTCACGGCTACTTGATCGCGTTTCTCTGGGAGATGCTGCAGATGCCGTTCTACGCGATGGGCGAGCTTTCTGCATGGCAGGTCACCGTCAATTGCAGCCTCGCTTCATTCGGAGACGCGGGCATTATGGTTTTCGCCTATCTCATCGCATCCTGGGCGGCGAATGATCGCTACTGGCTGCACAGCCTGAAGCCGCGTCCGCTGATTGTCTTTCTGGGAACCGGACAACTACTCACGCTTGTCATAGAATTCATCGCGTTACGCGCGCCATGGGGTTGGAACTATTCCGAGCGGATGCCCGTATTGTTGGGGATTGGACTGATCCCCCTGATGATGTGGACGGTCGTCCCGCTGCTCGCGCTCGCCCTCGCTGCCCGCTCACTGCGTGAACCGCCTGTCGATCGATGAAATAAATGGCAAGGAGGTTGTATGGCAGAGCATAAAACGAAAGGCGGAGGCGGAGGAAACTACATCCGCTTCATGGCGATGATCGGCACCTCGACCGTCGTGATGTTCATCCTCATGTACCTGAACACCTACGATGCCGATCACATCTTCTGGAGCGAGACCCGCTTCTGGATGGCCTTCGTCATGGGCGCGGCGATGATGGTGGTGATGCTGCTCTTTATGTGGGGTATGTACAAAAGCACTGCCAAGAACTTCGTTATTCTGGGTGTCGCCGCGCTCGTCTTCGCGCTCGCGCTGTGGCTGGTGCGCAGCCAGACCACGATCACCGACAGCGAATATATGCAGGCGATGATCCCGCATCATTCGATCGCGATCATGACCAGCGAGCGCGCCCATATCCGCGATCCTCGCGTGCGCAAGCTTGCGCATGACATCATCCTCGCCCAGCGGCGCGAGATCGCGCAGATGAAATACCTGATAGCCGACATCGAGGAGAACGGTGTGCGAACCATCGAGCGCCTGCCCGAGGAGGCGGAACAATGAGAATACTCGCGACGATCGCCGCCCTGACGCTACCCCTGGTCGCGTGCAACCAGAACACCGCCGTCGGCAATGATCGCGAGTCGCAGCTCGAACCGGCCCCCACACCCGCGCCGATCATGGGTGCCGCGTCAGCCTTGGAGAACGTCGCCACCGCGATCATAAAGCCGGAAACGATGAGCGGTGTCGATATCGAAGCACTCGGCGGAAAGAACGGGCGCTGCGCCGTCAAGCTTACCGAGGTCGGATTTCCGTCATTCCTCTACGAGCCCGATGGGCCCGGTGCCATCAAGCTCAACGGAAAGTTGATCGTCCTGCCGCATACGGGCGACGGGCGCTACGAGGACGGCGGGCTCATCGTAACGCTCCGGTCTGTTGACGCGATCGGCAACGCCGGCCTGCAGGCGATGGATATGATCGTCGTCCCGCCGCAAGCCAGCGACGAAATCGGTTATCGCGGTTACGTCCGGTGCTACGAAGGTGCCGCGGCATGAGCAAGACCTGGCGAGGCGTCCTGCTAGGTGTCGTCGGCACCCTGCTGGTGCTGATTGTAATAGGCCTGCTGGTGATTCTCACTGGCAGTTACAACGTCGCGGCAACCGACCGGCACACCGCGCTGGGTGAGTGGGCGCTGACGACGTCCATGCGCAACGCAGTGCAGGGAGCTGCCGACGACATCGAGGCGCCTGCCGAACTTGCACCGGCGATGATAATGGCCGGCGCAGGGGAATACAAAGCCATGTGCGTTCAGTGCCATGGCGGTATCGGCGAAGGTCGCGCGGAATGGGCCGAAACGATGCGCCCCAAGCCGCCCGCCCTTGCGCATGCTGCCCGGGAATGGAGTTCGGAAGAGATTTTCTGGCTGGTCAAACACGGTGTGAAAATGAGCGGAATGCCAGCCTTCGGTCCGACGCATGATGATCGGACGTTGTGGAATATCGCTGCGTTCGTAAAGGCGATGCCGGAGATGAGCGAGCAGGAATACTCGAGCTATGCGGTTGGCCATGTGGATCCGCCCGGCGCAGCGCCGCATCAGCATTGAGGGGCGGCTGAGTTGGACTTGCACAACATCTCCTTGGCAGAAGTACCGAGATGAGCGTGTGTCCCGTATGTGATTTCAGCTGGCACGTGAGCTCGGTCGGCTGCCCGCCAGCTCCGCTTTATCGACGGGGGTCTCCACTGGTCGATCCTTGTCCTTCCGCTCCGAATACCTGTCGACCAGCCGCTCCGCATGCGGCCGCAGAAGAACAGTGAACCGGACCAGCTCCTCCATCACATCCACGATGCGATCGTAATAGCTGGATGGCTTCATTCGGCCTGCTTCATCGAATTCCTCGTAGGCCTTGGCGACCGACGATTGATTCGGGATCGTGAACATACGCATCCACCGACCAAGGACGCGCAGCGTATTGATCGAGTTGAAGCTCTGCGAGCCGGCGCTGACTTGCATGACCGCGAGCGTCCGGCCCTGCGTCGGCCTAAGCCCTTTATAGGCGAGCGGAAGATGGTCGATCTGGGCCTTCATGATGCCGGTCATCTGGCCGTGGCGTTCGGGGCTGCACCAAACGTGTCCTTCCGACCAAAGTGAATGCTCGCGCAGTTCATGAACCGCGGGATGGTCGTCATCCTCTATCTGGTCGGGCAGCGGCAGGTCAGACGGGTCGAAGATCCGCGTCTCGCAGCCGAACAGCTGCAGGAGGCGCGCGGCCTCTTCCACTGCGAGCCGCGAATAGGACCGCTCCCGCAGCGAGCCGTAGAGCAACAGGATGCGCAGGGGTGGATCGACCGCGCCCAGTCCGAGCGCTGGGCTGCGATGGACATATTCGGAGTGCAAAGCGGGAAGGTAATCGGGATCGGACAGGGTGCGCAGACGGGTCATGGGCTCGCTTGAATTCAGGAAGCAGGGAAGCGGTTGCGGGTTTGGTTGGCGATGGCCACCAGCGACAGCATCACCGGCACCTCCACCAGCACGCCAACGACGGTTGCAAGGGCAGCGCCGCTGGTCAGGCCGAACAGCCCGATGGCAACCGCGACGGCGAGTTCGAAGAAGTTGGACGTCCCGATCATCGCGCAGGGCGCGGCGATGTTGTGCGGAATTCTCCAAGCGAAAGCCCAGGCATAGGCGACGGCGAAAATGCCGTAGGACTGGATGATGATCGGGATTGCGATCAGCCCGATCAGCAGCGGGTTAGAAACGATGGTTTCCGCCTGGAAAGCAAAGAGCAGAACCACCGTGGCGAGCAGACCGATGATCGACCACGGCTTGAGACGCTCGGTAAAGGTGTCGACCGACGCCGTTTCGCCTCCGTGACGCGAGATTACCCTTTGCCGGGTCAGGGCACCCGCTGCCAGCGGGACGACCACGTAGAGCACCACTGAAAGGAGCAGCGTGTCCCACGGAACGACTATGTCGGTTACGCCGAGCAGCAGCGCCACAATCGGTGCGAAAGCGACAATCATAATGAGGTCGTTCACCGACACCTGCACCAGCGTGTAAGCCGGGTCGCCCCTTGTCAGCTGGGACCAGACGAACACCATCGCGGTGCAAGGGGCAGCGCCCAGGATGATCAGTCCGGCGATATACTGATCGGCATCGCCTTCCGACATCAGTCCGGCATAGATGTAATCGAAGAACAGCACCGCGAGCGCCGCCATCGTGAACGGCTTGACCAGCCAGTTCACGACGAGGGTGATCACCAGCCCCTTGGGCTTGCGGCCGATGTTCTTGATGCTCGAGAAGTCGACACCGACCATCATGGGATAGATCATCGCCCAGATCAGCACTGCGACGACGAGATTGACCGAACCGTATTCCAGCCCAGCCAGCACGCCGACGGCGTCGGGCGCCCCCAAGCCCAATGCAAGGCCTGCCAGGATCGCAAGCAGCACCCACAGCGACAGGAAGCGTTCGAAAGTACCGAGCGGCGAGGCCGCCGGAGCGGGGTCAGCGATGGTCTGAGTCAACTTTTGCTTGTCCTGTATCGGTCAGAGCGCGCGCTTGCCTGCGGCATCCACAACCTGTTCGCCATCTTCCTTGGCAAAGGCGCCTCGTTGCTCGGTCGGAATGAGATCGAGAACTTCTTCCGACGGACGGCACAGTTTGACTCCGAGCGGCGAGGCCACCAGCGGCCGATTGATCAGGATCGGGTGGTCCATCATGGCATCAATCAGCTGGGCATCGGACAGGGCAGGATCGTCGAGGCCGAGCTCGGTGAAAGGCGTTCCTTTGTCCCGCAGCAGGTCTCGCGGCGAAATGCCTGCACGAGCCAGGAGGCTTTCGAGCATGGCGCGGGAGGGCGGCGTCTTCAGATACTCGATGACGTGAGGTTCAATCCCGGCGTTACGGATCATGGCGAGCGCATTGCGCGAGGTTCCACATGCGGGATTGTGATAGATGACGATGTCGCAGGTCATTCGGATAGCTCTGCACCGAACAGGGTGGAGTAGAACGCGATCGACTGGCCAAGGTCGGCTGCGCCCACGTGCACGTGTAACCGTCTCATGCGGACTTCCTTCTTTCTGATTGGACTGCTTGGGTCCCTCTAGCCTTCGGGGAGGCGCAGTCCGCGCCGCCGCAGCAATTTTCCATCAGGAAGCCCACCAAGCCATTCATTGCGCCGTAGTCGGCGGTGTAGATGAGCGAGCGGCCTTCCCGGCGCTGCTGGATCAGCCCCGCGCGCGTAAGGTGGGCCAAGTGAAACGATAGCGAGGAGTTCGGAAGGTCGAGCGCTTCGGCGATGCCGCCCGCCGGCATGCCGTGTTCGCCCGCCTGAACGAGTAGGCGAAACAGTGCCAGGCGGTGCTCCTGGGCAAGGGCGCCAAGAGCCTTGACCGCCGAAGAAGAGTTCATTTCCATGAAACTAGAAATGTAGGATCGGACATTTGGCGTCAAGAATTATTTCGATAATGATCGAAATACGTGCGATGGCATCGGATCTTGATGGTTGAATCGGGGCCCGCAAGTACGCTCAGCTAACGCCAAAAAGCGCTTCAAAAATTGCTGTCGAGTCCCAAAAAAGGCATCGAACCAATACCTTAGTGGACGTTTGCGGGCCCTTTCCGGGCTTTTTCAGAAAGCCGAATTGGGGAAGCGCCTGTTATTACGGCAGAAAGTACCCTGAATTGGATGCCTCTTTTGTCATTCGCGTCGAGAGCGAAATTTATCGGAGAGAATTCGCCTCCCGTACTTCGCTTTTCATGATCCGGTCGATCCGATTTCCGATCTTTTGCATGAGCGCGGCGTGCTCTTCCCGATATCGCGACTTGTTATACCCAGCAATGAGCTGGCCTCCGATGTTGGAGTGCCCGAGCATTGCAGAAATGACGTGGGGCGGGGCACCTAAGTCGCCGGCAATTGTCGCTGCTGTCCGCCGCAACGCATGAGCCGACCATCCGGTTACGGCACCCCTTTCCGCATTTCCTCTTAGCCATCGGCTCCAATTGATGAGCGGGCCGCCCTGTTCAGTCGTGAAGATTCGATCGAAAGGCTCAGGCCCGATATGCCCATCATCTGCATTTTCACTCCTCGCGCGGAGGAGATGCTTCTGTTGCTTCAGGACCTTGAGCGCCTGCTCGGAAAGTGGGATCTCCAGAGCCTCCTTCGGTTTGCCCTTCCGCCGCACTTGCTCGCGTGTGTCTTTCCGGCCCTCGCCCGGGATGATCCAGATCTTCTTCTTGAGATCGATCTGGTCCCAAGTTGCATTGGCAGCTTCGCTTCGGCGTGCCGCCGTCAGCAGAAGGAACAGGCAACAGCGGCCATATGCGTCATCAAGCGTGGGGAGCAGCTTCTTGAGTTCAGCCTCCGATAGCACCCGCTGGTGCGGTGCACCGGTAATAGGCTTCTCCAGATTAAACGGGCCGCGCATCAGGTCACGCTTGCTCGCCCATTTTATGACCGGACCTATGTAACCGGCCGCGCGGGCGGCCGTCACCTTGGCTGGATGAGCGTCGATTGCCAACTGAATCTCGGCCGAGCGCAGGTCGATTGCAGGTCGAGCCAGCATGGATCCGAAGAATGAGCGAAGATGCTTTTGCTGCACCTTGCCGGTCTTGAGCCCCGCGCCATTGCCAATCGTGAAGTAGGCATCAATGACCGAGCCAAATGTGCCTACGCCTTCGACAGCAGACAGCGCCTTGAGCCGAGCCGTTCGTCTGTCGGCCGTGGGGTCTGCACCATCCTTGATTGCGAGCCGAAGTTCTTGGGCCTTCTTGCGTGCATCTCCAAGACCGAGGCCATTGCCAACATCAAACCGCCGCATGATGCCACTGGCGCGCATGGCGAGCGACCAGGACTTTCCGCCTGACGGCGCTATTCGCAATCGCAGACCCGGGACGGCGCCGTCCACGAGCTCTATCGTGCGACTGGGGTGCGGCCTAGTCTTCGAAATCTGAAGGGCTGTAAGTGGAGCAACGCGTCTGGCCATAAGGAGATCAGTGGGTCAAAAAAAGGATTCACCTAGGATTCACCGTATGCGCGATTGCCCGGAACAATGCAAGAACAATCGGGAATGGGCTGAGCACAAAAAGTGTGGTCATATCAGCAGACTAAGAGACAACCTGGGACGCTACGGGGCGAGCCGGAAAGTGCCTGACCTACGGCTTTTAATCAGTAGGTCGCTGGTTCGAACCCAGCAGGGCTCACCACTATATTTATGATTTTCAACGAAAATCTTGAAAATTCCCGAACAATCCAAGCGTGAGGTTCGCCTCTAGGTAGCTCCCTAGGTAGCTCTTGGCTTTCATAAAGTTTTTTGATCCCGACGCGTCCATATGGGGCGTTTGGCGGTTTTGCGGGCGGTCCGGTGTGTTTGATCGGAGTCTTTCCGACTCGGCGATCAATAAACGACAAGCTATTTCAGCTGCGCGAATGCCCGAACCAACTCTGGTCAGCTCTTACGATTGGATCGGCATCTGAATTTGCGATCAGGCGACCAGCATCAAGAATCAGCGTGGAACTTATGAGATCCGTGTGGTTCTACAGCCGCCAGTGACGCAACACGTCCCGCACATATCGCGGTGTTTCGCCATTCTTCGGAATCCCGCCAGCGCGCCGCACCGCACCGGGACCGGCATTGTAGGCGGCGAGGGCGAGGTGGACTACCCCGAACTCGTCGAGCATCTGCCGCAGATAGCGGGCCGATCCTTCGAGGTTGGCGCGCGGATCGAAGCGGTTGGCGACCCCCAATTCACGCGCCGTACCCGCCATCAGCTGACCCAGACCACCAGCCCCTGCCTTGCTGACGGCCAGTGGATTGTAGCGCGACTCGGTCCAGACGAGCGCGTCGAGAAGTCCGCCGGGAAGACCAAATCGCGCCTCCATGGCAGCGACCTGCGGCAGGTAGATTGCGCGTCGATAGCTTGTTGCCTTGCTGCTTCCTGAGGGCCGGGCAGCGACTGTCGCCAAGGGCTGGGTGGTAGGCAGGGTCGCGGCGCTCCCTTCGGCGTTGACCTGACTCTGTCGGCCCCAGATCCCATGCTCGACCAGCCGGAATTCTCCGTCGAGGCCTTTTACCCGATAGCCATCATCGGCGGACGCCGGGAAAGCCCAAGCTATGGCGACCCCGAGGGCCATTGCAAACAAGCAGTTTCGTGTGCGCATCTTTCCTGATCCCGACTGGACGACTCGAATTAGAACATATATAGAACATTGATTGTTGGAAAGACCATGCGAGCGTGCAGAGTGGAGGCTGCACCGGGACGGGCATCGCTCACTTCGAAAGGCGCGCCCATGTTCCGAAAGTCCTCGATTTCACCGCTCGAACGCCGTGCCAGGCAGATCGTCGAAAAACTCGATGGGACTTGGCGCGGCCGGAAGGGCATGTGCTGCTGCCCCGCCCATGACGACCGCACGCCGTCGCTGAGCGTGACCCTGGGACGCCAGGCAATCCTGTTCCACTGCTTTGCCGGCTGCAGCAACGATGCGGTCCTTGCCGCACTTAATCACACCGGCGTCCGGTCGCGGGACCTGTTTGATGCTGACCAGACCGTCGATGAGAGCGATATCCGGCAGTCGGGCCCTGACCGGAATGCCTGCCGCCTGTGGCGCGAGGCCAGTGCTCTCTCTGAATCCCCGGCTGAAGCCTACCTGTGGGCCCGCGCGATCAAGGTGGGCTCGTCCGACCTCCGCTATCACAAACGCACACCGCTCGGCCCGAAAGGCGAGGCTCTGTTCCTGCCAGCCATGCTGGCTGCGGTGCGCAACGATGAAGGCGTCATCGCAGTCCATCGGACCTTCCTCGATCCGCAGCGTCATCGTCTTGCGGCGTTCGACCGGCCCAAGCGCGCACTGGGCAGCTTGCAGACCGGCGCGGTCCGTCTTGCCATGGCCCGGGGCGGCAGGCTGGGCCTGGCCGAGGGCATCGAGACCGCGCTCGCCGCAACCCAGCTTTCGGGCATCTCATGCTGGGCGACACTCGGCAACGAACGCTTTGGCCTTGTCACGATCCCTGACAGCGTGCGCGAACTGTTTCTTTTTCTCGATGCCGATGAAGGCGGCAATCTCGCGCAGGAACGTGCCTGCGGTGCCTATGCGGCTCCTGGTCGCCGGATCGTGATCCGGCGCCCGCGCAAGGCGGGCTATGACTGGGCCGATGTCCTGTCGGCCAGGGAAGGCAAGACCCGGTCCCGACAGACCAGAGGGGAGGAAGCTCCTGCCTGATTGAGGCCCCGACGAGGTGAGGGGCTCTTTCCTCAGGAGATCCTTATGTCCCAATCAGCCCTGCAGTTCGAATTTTCCGAGCCTTCGGAACCACTGGACCTTTCGGCGGCGCGCCAGCTTGCCGCGTTTCTCGCATCGGGTGCGGCGCTGACCCGCCGCGTCATCAGCGATGCGCTGAGCGAACAATTCGGTGGTAGCGATGCCGACGGACGCTGGTCACTGACCGAAGCGCACGCCGCGCTCGAAATGGCACAGGTCCTCTGGCTGATGAGCAGATCCGACCTTGTGGTCACCACGCCGCCCGACTCCGCCGAACAGGTTTTTGCCGGACTCGAAGACCGTATTCCAACCCAAACGAACCGTAGCGAGGAGCAGGTCGAGCTCCAGCAGTTCGCGACGCCGCCACGACTAGCCTGGCTGGCTGCGCGCGCCTGTGCCATGAACAAGGGCGATCGCTTGCTCGAGCCTTCGGCCGGCACAGGTATGCTGGCGCTCTGGGTGGCAAAATCGGGCGCTACGCTCGATCTCAACGAAATTTCCGCATCGCGCCGCGCCTGTCTTGCCGCGTTTTTTCCGCAGGCGACGGTGACCAGTCACGATGGCGAACTGATCGACGAACTGCTGTCGCCCGATTGCTCGTCAAGCGTGGTACTTATGAACCCGCCCTTTTCATGGAGCGCCGAACGCGGCCATGACGGCCGGACCGGTGCACGCCATCTGCGTTCGGCCTTTGCCCGCCTCCGGCCCGGCGGGCGTCTGGTTGCGATCATGCCCGAATGGTTCGACCTGCACCGGTTCGTGGCGAAACTGCGCGGCCCGGTCGTACCTCTGCTCAACGTCACGATCGACGGCGGTTTCCGAAAGTCCGGCACAGGGATCGCAACGCGCCTGCTGGTGATCGAAAAGGCCGACCGCGATGTCGCGATCGCCACGGCCCGCACAAGCAATTTCGCCGAGCTTGCGGAGATGATCGATGCACTCCCCGTTCGGGAGCAGCCGGGTTCCACACTGCCTCTCATCCCGGTCCGTCCGATGGGTGCGCTCCGGTTGGTTCCGCTGGCGCGACGAACGACGCTAGCTCCTCCCGTTCGTTCTGCGCCAACCTCGGAAGCGGCACCGGTCTGTTACGAGGCGCTTGCCGAACCTGCGCCGATTGACGAACAGGTCGGGCATTACCTGCCCTATCGCCCGAGCCGGGTCGTCATCGCAGATTCGGCCATGCACCCCACCGCACTGGTGGAATCGGTCGCGATGGGCTCGATCGCCGCGCCGATCGCCGAAGCAGTGCCGCAATTGCCGGCGGGCCTTATCGCCAAGGGCCTGCTCTCGGCAGCCCAGGCCGAAACGCTGATCTACGCCGCCAATGCCCATGCGCGCGATATCGCCGGAACCTTCGAACCCGACGACGAGGGTTGCGTTCTCAAACCCAGTGCCGATGGCAAGGCCTTTCGCATGGGCTATTTCCTCGGCGACGGAACCGGTGCCGGCAAGGGCCGACAGGTCGCCAGTATCATTGTCGATCGCTGGGTGCGCGGCGAGCGCCGCCATATCTGGATCTCGAAGCACGAGGCCTTGCTGGAAGACGCACGCCGCGACTGGAGCGCGCTCGGCGGCTTGCCGCTCGATATCCAGCCGCTTGCCACCTGGAAACTCGGTACATCCATCACGATGCCCGAAGGCATACTGTTCGTCACCTATCCGACGCTGCGTTCGGGCCGCGGCGATGCCACGCGGCTCGAACAGATCCTCGCCTGGGCGGGCGATGACTTCGATGGCGTCATCGTGTTCGATGAAGCCCATGCCATGGCGGGCGCAGCGGGCGGCGAGGGCGCGCGCGGCAAGGTCAAGGGATCCGAGCAGGGCATTGCCGGCATTCGCCTGCAGAACCTGCTCCCGCGCGCCCGCGTCGTCTATGCCTCCGCCACGGGTGCGTCGGACGTCAACAATCTCGCTTATGCCACCCGGCTCGGTCTCTGGGGTCCCGAGACCGCGTTTCCCGATCGCACGAGCTTCGTCGCCGAAATCCGCCAGGGCGGGATCGCGGCGATGGAACTGGTTGCCCGCGACCTGAAGGCGCTCGGTCTCTATACGGCGCGTGCACTGTCGTTCGCCGGCGTCGAATACGACGTGCTCGAGCAATGCCTGACGCCGGACCAGATCGCGGTCTACGATGCCTATGCCGATGCCTGGGCGATCATTCATGCGAACCTCAAGGACGCGCTCGAGGCCACACGGATCGTCGATGCGGACAGCGGCGACACGCTCAATGGCGGCGCCAAGGCTGCCGCACTATCGGTCTTCGAGGGAACCAAGCAGCGCTTCTTTGCCCAACTGCTGCTCTCGATGAAATTGCCAAGCCTGCTCCCGGCCATCGAACAGGCGCTTGCGGCGGACAATTCGGTCGTCATCCAGCTGGTCTCGACGTCGGAGGCCATGCTCGATCGCCGGCTTGCCGAACTGTCCGATGCCGAACGCGCTTCACCCGAGATTGATCTGAGCCCGGCATCCTTCGTGATCGACTACCTCGAAAAGAGTTTTCCGGTTCGCCTGATGGCGGTCTTCACCGACGAGAACGGTACCCCACGGTCCGAGCCGATGAGCGCCGAGGAGGGCCATCCGGTGCTGTGCCGCAGCGCGCTTGCGGCCCGCGACCGCATGATCGAGCAGCTCTGCGCCCTGCCGCCGATCGCCACCGCGCTCGACACAATTCTTGAGCGCTTCGGTACCGACAAGGTCGCCGAAGTGACCGGGCGCAGCCGCCGCCTCGTCATCGGACCGGACGGGAGCCAGGTTCTCCAGTCGCGCTCGGCCCGCTCCAATGTCGCAGAGACGCGCGCCTTCATGCATGGCACGAAGCGTATCCTGGTATTTTCCGATGCGGGCGGAACGGGGCGGTCTTACCATGCCGATCTCGATTGCCCAAACCAGGAACGCCGGGTGCATTTCCTGCTCGAGCCGGGCTGGCGTGCTGATGCCGCGATCCAGGGTCTTGGTCGCACCAACCGCACCAACCAGGCCTCGGCCCCGCTGTTCCGCCCCGTCACCACCGATGTGCGCGGCGAGCGCCGCTTCATCTCGACGATTGCACGCCGGCTCGACAGTCTGGGTGCGCTCACCCGCGGCCAGCGCCAGACCGGCGGGCAGAACCTGTTCGATCCCGCCGACAATCTCGAAAGTTCTTATGCAAGGGAAGCGCTGGTCCGCTGGTTCGGCCTCCTGTTCGAAGGCAAACTCGACGCCGTCAGCCTCGACCGCTTCGAGGAATTGACGGGCTTGCGCATTGCGGCACCCGACGGCGGCATGGTCGACGACCTGCCGCCGATCCAGCGCTGGCTCAACCGGATCCTCGCCCTGCCGATCGGCTTGCAGAACGCGATCTTCGATGAATACCTTGCCCTCGTCGAAGCGCGCGTCGATGCGGCGCGACAGGCCGGCACGCTCGACCTTGGCGTCGAGACGATCCCGGTCGAAAGCTTCGACATCCTGTCCGATACGTTGCTGCGCACCGATCGCGTGTCCGGCGCCACCACGCATCTTCTCGAAATCGAAATCGCCCGTGCGCTTCGCCCGTTGTCGCTCGACCGGCTCGATGCGTTTCACGGGATTGGCGACAAGCACCATCGCTGTTTGCGCAACGCGCGTTCGGGCCGGGTTGCGCTCCTCGTGCCCGCCCGCAGCCTGCTGACCGACGAGGGCGAACGCATCCGCCGTCACGAACTGATCCGCCCGCTGAAGCGCACCTACCTGTCCGACGAGGCTCTGGCTGAAAGCAGCTGGGAGGATATAGGCGTTGCCGCGTTCCGGACAGCATGGAACGAGGAGGTGGCCGAGGCCGGCGCCAGCCTGAAGCGCGAGCGGCTTTATCTTGCCACCGGCCTGCTACTGCAGGTCTGGGACAAGCTTCCCGCCGAACATGTGCGGGTCAGCCGGATTGCGGCGAGCGATGGCCGCTCGCTGATCGGCCGCGAGGTGCCGGTCGCTTTCGTTGCCGACTTGTGCCAGGCCCTCGGTATCGAGGGCCGGCAGGCGCTGCCGGTCGGCGAGGTTGTCACGGCTGTCCTGCAATCCGGGCGCCGACAGGACATCGCCGGACCCGATGACCTCATGTTGAAGCGCAGCCTCGTCAACGGTTCGCAGCGGCTCGAGGTTACCGGGTGGTCGGCCGCGCGGCTCGACTGGTACAAGGCGCAAGGCTGCTTCACCGAGATCATCCGCTACAAAACACGGCTCTTCGTGCCGACCGACGGGGCAGCCCAGATCATCGAGCGGCTTGCCGTTCGCTAGTTCGCATGTCGGGGGGATTGGCTGTTACTCGCAGCCGATCCCGTCATTGTCGCGGTCAAGGTGCCGCCCGTAACCGGGATCACCCCGCCTGACCGGTGCTGCGCCTGCCGCCCGTGCGGCGGCGCAGTTCGGAAAATAGGTGCTCGATCCACTGCTTCGTTGCGGCGGACTGGCCGGCGCGGCGCTGGATCCGCGATGGCAGTGCCGGGTTCCGGCCTTGCGGTCGTAGTGGCAGCCATCCGCGGCAAGGCCGCCGCCATGCGCCTGAACCGGACCCGCGTTGCCGAGCGTGGCAAGCGGGGCCGCGAAGAGCAGGGCGAGCGGCCAGGCCTTCATGTCATTTCTTGCAGGTCGTGCAGACGACCGACGATGTGACCGCAACGGGTGCCGCCGACGCCTGAAGAGCAGCGCCTTCACCGGGTACGGCCTGCACAACCGGCTGTGCTTTCAGCACGGAGGGTGCGACCGGTGCCGCAACGGGCAGGGCTGGTGCAGCCGCTGCGACCGGCAGCTCGATCGCCAGCGGAATGTCGCTCTTCGTATAGGCCATGAGTTCGCGGCCCTTGGGGATCGTCCCGCTCTTGCCGGTAATGAAAGCGGCAAAGACACCGGCCGCGACCACGCCGCCCACGGTAGCGAGCGTATTGCCATCGCCTTCCTGGCGATATTCGCCGGAGACATCGATACGTTGCCCTGCAACTTCGACATATTCGAGTTCGATGTTCATCTTGCCCGACTTGCCGAATGCGCCCTTGTTGGTGAGCCAGGTAATCCGGCCAACACCCCGGCTGCCCCGCGGGATCACGATGTAGTCGCCGTAGCGCACGTCATGAACGACGCTCATGTTGAAGGTGTCGCCTTCGGACCAGCCCTTGCCCTTGGTGGTCACGTCCTGGTTCATCGAGAGCAGGATTTCGGTATTGGCCGGCAGAACCGCGCGCGGTTTCTGCTCGCTGGCGACCGCAACCGGAAGCGGCGTGATTTCCTCGGCCATGGCCGGAGACGCAAGCAGGATAGCCGCGGCAAGCGGCGCAAACAATTTCATGGATATTTCCCCCCAAATGCGATGACGAATCGCAAGATGATGCTAGCTCTAGCCCACTAACGCATGATGAAGACAGGAAAATACCGAACCCATGGGGCCAAAGCGGCAGATTGCAGGAGCGCTCTTCATGTTGCTGGCGCTGACCGCGATGATGCTCGTTATTGGTGAAGGGTGGATCCCGATGAGGAAGTAGACGCGATGTCGAGAGAACCCGAGCCGAAGAAGAGCTTCGCGCTTCGCGTCGAGTTTTGCCTTTTGCTAACCGCATGGATCCTATCGCTGGTCTGGATGATCGCGAACGTGGTGCACTGGCTGAACTGAATGCGGCAGGATAATCCGATCTGCAGTCACCGTATCACGGCTTTCTGCAACTGGCTCGAGACGGTGCCGTTCGGCGACGAGTTCGACGAGCGGCCCGAATATGCCTTCTTCACCGACCTCACCGAAGACGAGCTGGTTGCTGCCGAGCATGAACTCGTGCGCCGCTATGCCCGTCTCGCCCACCGCGAGGACTTCAAAGCGCTGACTGCCCAAATGGCGGGATTGCGCGCGCTTGCCTCCGACAACGACCCCTGACGGTCCGATAGACAGATGCGCTCACGCTAACGGCGGTTCGCGGGACCAATATTAGAGGGGAGGGGGCTTTGCCCTGATTGCGCCCAAGGCTGCCGGTTGTCGGCACGCCCGGTCGCCCAATCAGGAGTATATGCCATGATCAAGACCATCCCGCTCAACAAGCTCGCCCCTTCGCCGCGCAATGTACGGAAACATGCCGATCCTGCCGCCGATGCCGAGCTGAAAGCCAGCATCGCCGCCAGCGGCCTGTTGCAGAACCTGATCGTGCGTGCCGGTTCCAAGGGCAAGTTCGAGGTCGAGGCCGGCGAACGTCGCCGCCGCGCGCTCGTCGCTCTTGCCGATGACAAGGTCCTGCCGCGCACGCACCCGGTGACCTGCCTGGTGCTCGACGAGACGGCGAGCGATGCGGTCGAGACCAGCCTTGCTGAAAACTTCCATCGCCTCGCGATGAACCCGGCCGACGAAGCCCAGGCATTTGCCTCGCTCGTCGAAGCCGGCGCCAGTAGCGAAGAGGTGGCGCGCCGCTTCGGTCTGACCGTCCGTTTCGTCGAAGGTCGCCTCAGGCTCGCCAATCTTGCCGAACCGGTCCTGACCGCCCTGGCATCGGGCGACATTACTCTCGATATCGCCAAGGCCTATGGCGCGACGTCGGACCAGGCCATCCAGGCCCGGGTCTTCGAGCAGGTACCCTCGGCCTATTATGCGCCCAGTCCCGACAGCATCCGCCGCATGGTGCTGACCGGCACCGTGCGGGGCAGCGATCCGCGCGCGCGGTTTGTCGGACGCGATGCCTATGTCGAGGCTGGCGGCCGGATCGAACGCGAGCTCTTCGACGACGATGACAGCGAAAGCTGGGTCGACGTTGCCCTGCTCGAGGATCTTGCGCGTGCCAGGATGGAAGAGCAGGCCAAAGTTCTCGCCGCCGAATATGAGATCGCCTGGGTGCGCCCGACGCTCGACAACTACGTTAGCCATGACGTTCTCGAGGGTCTGCACCGCCTGCCAGCCGAACCCGCTCCTCTGAGCGAGGCGGAACTGGCGCGGCTCGACGAGCTCGACAAGTCGTTCGACGAGCATGCCGCGATCCTCGAATGCGAGGACAGCGCCGAGGAGGCGATCGCCGCCGCCGAAGCGACAATCGATGCGATCGAACGCGAGACCGACGAGATCCGCAACCGGCCGCTGGTGCTCGATCCTGACCTCAGGCCCGATGCCGGGATGATCCTGACTCTTAGCCGTGACGGCACGCCGGTGCTCCAGCCGCACTATTATACCGAGAATGCCCAAGTGCTGGCACCGGAGGACGATGCGGTCGAAGTGGTCTCGGATGGCACGGGCGATGCCCCGCGTCGTGCGACCTTGTCGAAGCGGCTTGTCGACGAGCTTGCGATGCAGCGGCGCGATGTCCTCGCGCTCCATGTCGCGTCCGATCCGGCCCTGGCGCTCCATCTCCTCGTCTTCACGCTGGCCGATGCCGACACGCACGACTGGCGCGCACGCTCGGCAACGACCTTGCGCGGCCCGATCGCGGCAGGGCCGGTCATCGGCTTCGAGGCGAAGGATGCGCCGGCCACGGCGGCCTTGGCCGAATTGAGGAGCGGTCTTGATGAAAGCTGGCGAGCCGGTGACGACATCGTCGCCCGCTTCAAGGCGTTCCGCTGCCTCGACGAGGAAGCACGCGCGTCCTGGCTCGGCTTTGTCGTCGCCCGCACTTTCGAGGCGAGCCTCAACATGGCGGGTGACCGAGCGATCGCACTCCATGATCACCTGGGTTCGGATATCGGCATCGAGATCGCGCGCTGGTGGCGACCGACCGCGGCGAACTACTTCGACCGGGTGTCGAAGTCGGTGATCCTCGAGGCATTATCCGAAGTTGGTGGATCGGACCTCGTCGCGCGCTTTGCCGCCTCGAAGAAGGGCGAACTGGCCGAGAGCGCCGAACGCGTGTTCTCTGGCAATTTCATCACCGATGCGGCGGTGCGCGAGGCAGCGCTTGGCTGGGTTCCCGAGGTCATGCGCTTTGCCGCGCCCGTGAGCGACGCCGATGATCAGGCGGTCGAGGTCGACGTTGATGAACATGCGTCGGATGCTGTCGCCGGCGATTTCGCCGCCGACGATGTCTCCTCCGACGACGACGGTCCCCGCGAGATGGCCGCCTGACCTCCTCCTGACAGGACAGGCCATCTGGCAACAGGGTGAGGCGGTCCCTTCCACTGGGAAGGGGCCGCCTCTTCTCGTGCCTGCGCTGGAAGAGAGGGGAGGGTGCCTTGACTCCTTGCGGACCGGGCGATGCCTTTGTCGTCCCGGCCGGATCAGGAGAACAGCCATGCCCCGCAATTCCCGCAAGTCGCGCACCCGTTCGCGTGCCGAGACCGTCTCGCCCGCGCAGCGCATCACCGCCGAAATCATCAAGCGCCTCGAGGAAGGTACGCGTCCCTGGGTCAAGCCGTGGCGCGGCGTACCTTCGGCGCGTCCCTTGCGCGCCTGCGGCATTCCCTACCAGGGCATCAACGTGTTCTGGCTGTGGCTGGTCGCCGATATGTGCGGCTTCGCCTCGCCCTACTGGATGACCTATCGCCAGGCCAAGGAGCTGGGCGGACAGGTCCGCAAGGGCGAGAAGGCGACGATCGCGGTCTTCTACAAGAGCTATACCAAAGAGGTCGCAGATCCCGCCACCGGCGAGAAGGAAGACCAGGCGCGCCGGGTCCTCAAGAGCTTTCCGGTGTTCAACGCCGACCAGGTCGATGACCTGCCCGTGCGTTTTCGCCCCGCACCGCCGGTCCAGCCGGTGGCGCCTGCCGGACAGCGCGACGAACTCGACGCTTTCATTGCGAAGATTCCGGCCAAGCTACGGCATCAGGGCGCCGAAGCCTATTATGAACCCGTGGCCGATCGCGTCACCATGCCGCCGGTCGAGCTCTTCACAGGCTACGACCACTATTATGCGACGCTTGCCCATGAGCTATCGCACTGGACGGGTCATGCCAGCCGGCTTGCGCGTGATCTTAAGAACCGGTTCGGTACGGAGAGCTATGCCGCCGAGGAACTGGTGGCCGAATTGTCGAGCGCGATGCTCGGGGCCGAACTCGGGCTGCCGGTCGCGCATCTCGACAACCACACCAGCTATATCGACCACTGGCTGCAGCTCCTGAAAAAGGACGATCGCGCGATCCTGACCGCCGCCGCGCGCGCCGAGGCGGCCTCCTCGCTGCTGTTGCAGCTGGGCGGACGCAAAGTCGATGGCGGCGATGCCGGTGATGCCAGTGATGATGATCATGGTCATGACCACTGTGGTGACGATGAACGCGGCGATGCCGCGCTCGCGGCCTGAGGGAGGCGGATAATGGGACGTTCCGTCAGCTACCCCACAGGCGCGATTGTCACCTTTCGTCTGATCAGTGCCGACGACGATGACGATCTCGACTGGGAATACGAATGCCTCGTCGACTGGATCCGCGTCGAAGCGGCTCGCGCCTTTCCATCACTCCGCGAGCATGATGGCTGGCGCGGCCGCGAGGATCGCATCCTTCTGCGCAACGCTTACGCCGATTGCGGGATTTCGACTTATTGCGGGCTTGCCGCGGTCTGGCTCGTCGAGCGCAACGATGGTGCCTATTGGGATGCCGATGCATCGACCGCCCGTTCGCCTCGCGCGCAGCGCTGGCTCGGCCAGGTCGCGGACAAGTTCACGGGCCTATTCGGCGAACTGGAATGCCTCGGGCGCTTTTCGAACGGTGAGGCGATCTACCAGCGCCGCGTCGTTGCCTAGTCGCACCCTTTCCAATTGAACGGATATGCACTATATCGTGCATATGAAAGGAGCGACGTGATGGCGACCCTGGCCCCGGAAGCTGCCGACCGCGGTGCGGTGCTGACCGCTGCCGTCGCGCGCATCGCCGATCTCTGGCAGTGGAACAACGGCAGGCTTGGGCAAGTGCTCGGCCTGTCGCCGGCCACCGTGTCGCGCCTGCGGCATGGGCAGGCGCGGCTCGATCCCGCTTCCAAGTCCTTCGAGGCGGGACAGTTCCTGCTGCGCCTGTTCCGCAGTCTCGATGCCCTGCTGGGCAGTGACGACGATGCCGCCCGGCGATGGCTCGAGGCCGACAATCTCGACCTTGGTGGCAAGCCGATCGACCAGGTCACAACGATGCGCGGGCTCATGGGGCTATGCGACTATGTGGACGCCTGGCGCGCTCGCGTCTGAACACCGGGCCTATCGAGGGCGCGTCTGGCGGGTGGTCGAAGCCCAGCACCGGATTTCGACCGGTCGGCTCGCATCCGATCCTTTCGCCCAGGCTCTCCTCGAGGACCTTGCCGAAGAGGTGAAGCCGGCCTTGCCGGCGAGTGCCGTTCGTCTCGATTACCTGCTCGCCTCGCCATTCCGCTACGGACACTGGCAGGCCAGCCGCTTCCGCCGGGCCGATGAACGTCCCGGGATTTTCTATGCAAGCGAGGCCGAGCCGACAGCGATTGCCGAGACAGCCTATTGGCGGCTCAAATTCTTCTCGCGTTCGCCGGGCTTTGTCCCGCCCTCGACGACCAGCGAACATTCGAGCATTTCGGTTCTCGTTGCCAGCCAGGCCGCGCTCGATCTGACCGAGCCGCCGTTTGCTTCTCATGAAGCCGACTGGATCGAACCTGCCGACTATACCGCCTGCCAAGACCTTGCCGTTGTCGCCCGAGAAGCAGCGACCGTGCTGATCCGCACGCTGTCGGCGCGCGATCCCGAACGCGGCTGCAATGTCGTCGTGCTCGATCCGGCGGCCTTTGCCGAGCGTCGTCCGAAGCCGGGACGGACCTGGCACCTCCGCTTCGAGAACGGCCGGCTCGTGGCGCTGGCGGCATTTCCAGCACGCGACCGGTTCGAATTTACCGCTGCGGGGTTCGGGCTCTGATCCGGTCGGACCTGAAGCATATGGGGTGATGCCCCTGCCGGTCCGTCATTCCCGTGGGAGAGGCCGGAGCGAGAGAGGCCCTGGGCCGGTCGGCTGAGGCCGCAACCCGCCAGCGGCAGGCCCGTGTTGGTCGGCTGTGATCGGTCCCATCCAATCCCAACGTGTTCGGCATTTGTCTGGTCTGGCTCTGCACGCGATGTCCCCCATGGCCGACCTGCCCGCACCAGCCTGCCGCTTGGGGTTTCCCGCTTGCGCGGTGCGTCCCCAGCCTTGTCCCGGCCCTGACGGGCTCTCGCCGGCGCTCCCCATCGGGTCCTGCCGGCACCAACCGTCAGGAGGATTTTTCCATGCATCCGCAATTCCACGACCAGCTGGCCGGCCTCGACCTTTCCGGCTTCTCGATCGGTCCGGCGCCCGTTGGCGACGCCGATTTCCCGACCACCGAGCAGGTCAGCCAGACTTTGGAAGCGATCTGGTCCGATCTCTTCGCGATGTTTTCGGGCACCGCGCTCGAGGCCGATGCCGAGGATATCGGCTGGGCCTTCGTCAACCTCTTCCACCGCTCGGCACAGCGCAAGTCCAGCGCGCTCGACAGGGCCAGCGACGAGGTTCGCGCGCTCCTCGCCAGTGCCGATGGTTCGGAAGTCCATAGCAGCGATCTGGAAGACCAGGTCGAGCGCGCCCAATGCGCCGAAGCCTCGATGCTGGCGCTGGAGGAAATGCGCGAGATCGCTGCCACTCTTTACCTCAACGAGTTCGGTTCCTCGTGGAAGCCGGTCTCGAGTTCGCGGTTCAATCATGGCGCGATGCTGACCTCGGCACTCGTCGAAGGCCGCGAATTCCTGCGCGCACGCGCTGCCTCCAAACGCCGCGCGGCGATGCCCGAAGGCACGCCCGTGGTCTTTGCAGGTGGGCGTCCCAAGTTTGCCACCGACGAGGATGCCAAGGCTTTTGCCAGCAACGTCTGGGCGACCCTCGACAAGGTGCGCGACCGGGTTCCCGACATGGTTCTCGTCCACGGAGGCGACACCAAGGGCTGCGACCGGCTTGCCGCATCCTGGGCCGAACGCCGCGACATTGCCCAGGTCACGTTCTCGCTCGACCGGCGCATGGGCGCACGTGCCGGGTTCCAGCGCAACGAGCGCATGCTGTCACTCGATCCGCGCTACGTCGTTGCCTTTCCCGGCAATGGTGTCCTTGAACGGCTTGTCATCGAGGCCAAGGCACAGCGGATTACCGTTGTCGATCGCCGCGGCCCGCTGGGCACCAGCCCCAAGGCGGTACAGCAGGTTCACCAATGACCCATGTCCGACGGCTGCGTTGCTCCCCTGCAGCGCAGCCGTTTCCTGTCCGATTTCGGCCAGCGTGATGATGTTGGGCGTGCATTTGCTGGTGGGGCCGACCGTCTCAGGCTGACGGTCGGCTACCTTGCGAAGCGGCATGGAGGAGATGGGTGAAGTCACCCTTCTTCGCGAGCACATCCGCCAGGGAATAGCGGCCGAGGATATCGAGGAACGCACCGAGCGCCTCGTCGAGCACGCTGGTGAGGCCGCAAGCGGGCGCAATGACGCATTCCCCGCATTCGACGAGATCGAAATCGTCCTCGGTATATCGGATCAGTTCGCCAACGTTGATCTGTTTGGTCGGCATCGCGAGGCGAATCCCGCCCGACCGTCCCCGAACGCTTTCCAGATAGCCCGCACCGACGAGGTCGCTCACCACTTTCATCAGGTGGTTTTGCGAAATGCCATAGGCGGTCGCGATCTCCGAAATCGAGCACAAACGGTCGGGCCGCGAGCCCAGGTAGAGCAGCACGCGCATCGCATAATCGGTGTAGCGGGTGAGCCGCATTCCCCGTTCTCCAAAAGATGCATTCCTATTGCATGTTTTTGCAGCGCCGCATAGATGCGCTGTGAATGTATGTTTTGGAGTTGATGCTATGGAACTCGAACGGATCGACGACGAGGGCCTCGGCCACCTTGTCGAAGCGTTCTATGCGCGCGTGCGAGCCGACGAAGAACTCGGTCCAATCTTCAACGATGCGATTTCGGACTGGCCCGAGCATCTCGGCAAGCTCACCGACTTCTGGTCGTCGGTCATGCTGACCACGGGGCGCTACAAGGGGCAGCCCGTGCCCGCGCACATGAAGCACCGGTCGAAGATCACCCCCGCACTTTTCGAACGCTGGCTCGGTCTCTGGGCCGAGACGACGGACGCGATAATGGAACCTGCTGCCGCCAGGGCGCTTCAGGACAAGGCACGGCGCATCGCACAAAGCCTGCAGCTGGCGATGTTCTTTCGTATCGACGCCGACCAGCCGGCCGGCCGTGCGAATATCCCCGAACGGGTTGCGGCATCATGAGTAGCGCCGAGGCTCAGGTTGGCCGACCCGAACCCTATCGTTCGACGCCGATCTTCGCGAAAACTCGTTGCCGGCAGCCTTGCGCGAACGGCACGATACCAAGCCCGGGGTCTGGGGGCTGATCCGCGTTCTGGAAGGACGTCTGAAGCTCACGATCCTGGATCCCCATCGTGAAACGGTGCTCGAGCCGGCAAATCCCGGTGTCGTCCTTCCCGGGCAGCCGCATTTCGTAACGCCTCTGGGTGCGATGAAAATGCAGGTTGATTTCTACAAAGAGCCTCCGCCGCCCGCCCGATAGCGCAATCACACCCCAATCCTGTTCGCCTGCCACGACAGGCATTTCCGACCTGAAGGTGCTTCGTGCTCAAATTCCTGATCTCGCGATCGGCCAGTCTCCTGCCGCAGGGCGCGATTGGTCACCTCGGTTGGCTGCGCGGCGCAATCGGTGGTGGACTGGCCATCCTCGCCTCGGGCCTTGTCGCCATTGTGCTGCTGGGGGCCAACAGCGCCGCCCTCCCTGTTTTGGTCGCGCCGCTCGGCGCCTCCGCAGTCCTGGTCTTTGCCGTGCCCGCCAGTCCACTGGCCCAGCCTCGTTCGGTCATCGGCGGAAACCTCCTGTCAGCTGCGATCGGACTGGCATTGGGTCATGCCATCGGGGAGCCGATGCTGGCGGCAGGCCTCGCAGTCGGCATCGCGATCGCGGCCATGTCGGTGACCCGATGCCTCCATCCTCCGGGCGGCGCCTGCGCGCTTCTATGCGCGCTGGGAGCAGTCGGGCCGGAAGCCTGGGGCTGGGCATACCTGTGGCCGATTGCCATGAATGTCCTCGCCCTTTCGGCAGCGGGTTGGCTCTACAACAACCTGACGGGCCACCCCTGGCCGCACCATGCCGTTGTCCCGGCTGCGCCCCCGACGGCATCCGGTTTCGCCTATACCCATGACGACCTCGAGGCGGTCCTTGCCGACTGGAACGAAGTGCTCGATGTCGATATCGATGACCTCGATGCCATCTACCAGGCCCTGCATCGGCGCGTAGCGAGCCGCCATTCCGTTCGACCGCGCTGAGCAGGATATTCTCTCGCCCTTGACGCCCGAAAAGCTAAGCAGGGCCGGCCTCTCGAACCAGATGCACGATAAGCGCCAGACGGCATTATCAACATGTTAATCATGTGGCAGGCTTTGCCTGTTATCACTTTGACTAATTTCCTCTCCCTCACTTGGCCTCGCCTTCGGCGGGGCCTTTTCTTTGCCGCGATCGGCACTAGCTATCCGGCAAGGAGAGGAAACCCGACATGCCGCTTCGGATCACCATGCATCGTCACAACCAGGAACTGATCGAATGCGTCTGCCTCGGCGATCTGGCCGAGGCGATCGCGGTCGCACGCGAGGCAAGGAACGTCGAGGGCTACATTGCCGTGCAAGTCTGGAGTCCCGACGGGAAGCTGCTTCACGAAGACGGCGAACTCGGGTAAATCTTTGGTCATTATATCGATTGCAAACGCGCCCAGAAAAACCTCTTGGCAAACATAAATGCCAATTCCGCAGTCGCCGTTTTCCAGCAAGCACCCATTGTGCTGATGTGCAAAGGCAGTGGATACTGATGCCAGACCAAGCTACCTGTCCTCGATGAATCATCTGTTTTCCGATCGCTCCGTTCGCGAGCAGGCGCTGGCGCGAGCCGATGTCGAGAGCCTGCTCGTATCATCGTGGCCGTCCCATCTGATCGACTGCGATTTGGAGGAAGCTGACCTTGCGGGGTTGGACCTATCCCGCTGGACGTTCGAGCGATGCAATCTGCGCCGCGCTGATTTCACCGGGTCGAAGCTGGAAGGGACGGTCTGGCGATCCTGCCGCGCCGCTCTGACCCAATTCACCGGGGCCGAACTGAGCGAGGCCACCTTTGTCGCCAGCGACTTCAACAATTGCGTTTTGCGAGGATCGACGCTCGCCTCTGCGACATTCGAGCGGTGTAAACTGACGGGCGGGGACCTGTCGGAAGCCAAAGCCCTCGACGTTCGCTTTGAGGAAACCCTGTTGGTCCACGCCAAACTGTCGGGATATTCATTCCGAAAGCAAACCTTGAAGAAGATTGACTTCGGGCAAGCCGATCTGCGCAAGTGCGATTTCCGCGCTACGATTTTCGAGGGGTGCAGCCTGCGGGATGCGATTATGACGGGTTCGCGCTTCGAGGGCGCAGATTTGCGAGGTGCTGACCTAGGAGGCTTGCGACTTGTGGACGCCAGCCTGTTCCGGGGCGCAACCATCTCACGCGAGCAGGCCGGACAGCTCTTGAGCGAATTGGGGCTTGATGTCCGGTGAAGCGGGGTCATACTCGCCAGTTATGTCTCCTGTTCGATCGATCCCACTCGGGGCCGATCGAGTCGAGCCAATCAAATCAAGACATCCGCCGCGTTTCCGTTTGCAAAGGATATAGTCGCCGAATCTTTGCACATCCCCGTCGTGAGAGGTTGTGACGATGCCACGGCATCGTTAGCCCGGATCGAGACATCAGGGGGGCAAGACCATGTCGAACTATTCCACGCAGAAGGACAAGCCGGACCGGTGGTCGCACCCGGTCCAGAACCTCGACCCGTCGATGCGCCGCGCGCGATACGGGCGGCTGCAGCCGCTCGAAACCCCGTCGCTGTTCGAGCGCATTTTCCGCCGCCAGGGCTGACCCGGCGTCCAGCACGAGGTGCTGCCGGGAAGGACGACGGCGTGACCATCGACCCCGGTAAGCCGTTGTGCGATTGGCGGACCTTTCACGAGATGATGCGGGCCGTTCACTGCCGATCATGCCCTGACTGATTATCGCAGATTGACCCGATCGAGGACCATGGTCGGCGCGAATGGGCGGCCCGGCTGCTGGTCCATCTGGCGTTCCATCCCGGTCCCGGGCTTGTCCCTAATCGCGGCCGCCCTCCTGCCGACACCGGACGCCAATCCGGCTTTGTCGCGAACATTCCTGAACCAGGTCAGCTGATCCCTGCAACCCGCAGCCCTGCCGGCCGTGTTGGCAGCGTCTCCTCCGTGCGATTGCGGTGCAATCGCCGGGGCGCTGCCTGCCCGCACCACCCGGCGTCTGCGGGTTCCCCTTGGGTCTTCGACCCTGCGGTGCAGGTCTCCCATGCCCTGTTTCTGACCGGAGTTCGCAAGCCGGAAATGGTTTCCGGTTTGAGAGCAGAAGGAAATCTACCCATGACCAATATCGCAATCCTCGTCGGCCGCATCGCCCGCGATCCCGAAACCCGCACCACGCAAGGCGGAACCACCGTCACCACGATCTCGCTGGTCACCGACCGTCCGGCCCGCGACAAGGAAGGCAAGACCTACAAGGACGAGAACGGCTACACCGCCAAGGACAGCGAGTTCCACCGTGTCACCTGCTTCAACGGCCTCGGCCAGAACGTCGCCAAGTACTGCAGCAAGGGCCAGCTCGTCAGCCTCGAAGGCCGCATCCACTACACGCAGTGGAACGACCAGGACGGTAACAAGCGCTACGGCTGCGAGATCCTCGCCGACAAGGTCGATTTCCTGTCGCGCCCGAACCGTTCGGACAACCAGGATGCCCCGCCGATCGATGAAGACTGACCGGCATCGCACCAACGACAAGGCCCCGCTGGCATATGCCAACGGGGCCTTTCTTTTGTTTGTCCTGCTACAATTGCGGGGCAGGTTTGGCAGAAATTCAACTCAGTCTCACACCATCAAGGCGTTGCACCCAGGCGCTCGAGCGCGGCATCGAGACCCATCGCCGAAGCCTGCTTGACGAGCCGCTTGAGCTTGCCGGCCTCGAGCGTTTCGGCTCCGCATTCGAGCAGCATCGCGCCCAATTCCTGCGCTGCCTTGTCGCGTAGTTCCGCTTCCCTTGCATCGAGCTCGGCGCGCTGTTCACGCAGGCGGGTGAGCGCATCGCGCGCATTTCTGGACCTTGCCATGTTCGTTTCATCCTCTGGCTGAAGGTCCCCTCGCGGTGCATCCTGCCACAACGCAAATGTTCTGCAAAGGTTCTTGTTGGCGGAGAGGCGAGGTTACCTATCTGCCGAGAGGTTGGGAGGTCTCTCTCGCAGTCCCTGTCATGGTGATGGAGGCTTGAGGGCCCGCGTCAAGGACGGCGGGGCCCCACCATTTTGCCCGCCACCGGATTGTATCCGGCAGCGAACAAAATCGTTGCCCCCACCGCCGCTTCGCGGCCGCGTGTTCACGCGGTCCCTGACCCGGTCCGTCGCCCCCATCGAGCGCTCCTGACGATGCGAAGCATCGAACTTCAGGAGGAATTGTCATGCACACTTGCAGCCATCATTCGTACAGGGCCGATGCCGACCAGGCAGCATTCATAGCGGCCATGGACAAGGCCAATGCCCGGGCCCAGCATAGCTACTTTACCCAATATGTCCTGACCGACAGCGAGGCAGGATACGTCACCATCGACGAGGGCGATTACGGTGCCTTGCCCGACCTGCTGATGGCCCGGGTCGTGGACGCAGTGCCGGGCCGGTTCAGCGACGAATTCTAATCGGGCGAATACACATCACACGAGGAGGAAGTCCGGTCAGGGCTTCCTCCTAAATTTTTGCTCGGATGCCTGGTGTCGCATCACCTCGATCGAACGACGGCATTGCAAACTCTCAAGCCTTCGAGTTTGCGGCCTCGAAACGCTGCAACCGTTCGGGCATGGCGAGCATCTTACATGCAGCCGCCGCCAGTGCTTCGGCTTCGCTTGGCTAGGTCTCGGCGGACGATATCGACACGCCGCTCGAGTAGCTGACCGTCGCCTGGAAGCCATTGCCGCTGGGTGACGCGCTGAGTGTCACGCTGGTCATCATCGCACTCCCATCCTGCATCAGCAATCGGAGCGGACCATACCCCGATTGATCGCCAGGAGCCATTTCTAACGGTTCCGAAAACCGGGAATCGTAGAGCCGCAGCCGCACCCACGGGAGGTAGCGGAAAGTCCCTCCATCCAGATTACGCTCCTATCACTGGACCACGCCTTCGAAGCTGGGAACAGGGAGCACACCCCACGCGACTGGTCGCACTGGTTTGAAGCGGGAAAGTTCATTCAAAACAGCTATTTGATGACGAAACTGGCAAAATGGCAGCTTTCCCATTTCTTTTCATGACCGGGTCAAACGTCCTGCATTGTTCATGAGGCGGAGAAGCGGAGGCGCGCAACTCTGCGGGTTTCGCATGTTCTTGACATGTTCTCATTGTTCCTGTAGTTCGGAGGTGCCTTTCGCAGCGTGAATCCAGGCTTCCTGACCGAAGGAACCCGGATCTATGACCCGCCCCGTACCCATTCAGGTCTATGTTTCGCCCGAGCTTGCGGACCGCGTTCGCAAGGTCGCCGAGCGCCATGACATGACCGTCAGTGCCTGGCTGCGCGCACTGCTGTCGCGCGCCTGCGACGAGCAGGAACTGGCCTTCCAGCACGACACATCGATCACCCGTATCCTGCGCATGATGGTCTTTGTCCGAGTCGGCGTCGATGGCCTGCTGGCCGGCCATGCCGACCCCGCGCTGCGCGATCGGATCTACAAGGTCTATCGGCGCCAGTGCGCGGCGATCGGCCTGCCTTCCCCCGCAGCCGAGGGAGGCCGCGATGAAGCGTAATCTTGGGAACTTCACCCGCGGCAGCCAGCTCTTGGGGCACTTCGGATTCATGTTTGCCGCAGGGCTAAAATGGCCGATTATTATCGCCGCCGTCGCGTTTGGCGCGTTGGCCTCGTGGCTGGTCGCGCATGGCCTCGACGACCACCATATCTACCTCGTCTGGATGCGGATCTATGCCATGGGCTACATGTTCATGGAGTTCGATCCCGCCAAGACCGTGAGCATGGAAACGGTGTTCGGCGGCACCTTCCAGCTCCCAATCTCGCGCGTCGAAACCTACCCGCCGGTGGTGCGCGCGTGGGACACGATGCTGGACCTTGTCGGGACCGCATTTGCCTGGACCATGTTCGCGCTCGTGCCTGTCTTCGCGCTGTTCTACTGGATCGCCGAGCGCTTCGGCAGCCACTCGAAGGAACGCCGCCACGAGCGCGGTGCATCGCTGGTTCCACTGGCGGAATTGACCCGTGACATCCGTGACCACAACCGCGCCGAACGCCGCTGCGAGCTGATCGAGACGTTGGGCTGGCGCCGCCATCTGTGCCTGCCGTCCGAGCTGCAGGAGGTGCTGCCCTACCGCCCATCGCATATCGCGAAGCTTTCCTATCCCTGGCGGCTCGAACAGAGCCATGCGATGCTTATCGGTACCACCGGCATGGGCAAGACCGTGGCGCTGTCCGAGATGGTGGAAGAGGCGCGCGAGCGCCGACAACGCGCGGTCATCTTCGATCTGACCGGTGCCTTCATCGAGCATTTCTACGACCCCGACCGCGACGTCATCCTGAACCCATTGGATGCCCGCTGTCCGCGCTGGAACATCTTCGACGAATGCCGCTCCGAAGGAGAATTCTGGGCCGCGTCGGAAGCGCTCGTGCCGCATGACGGCGGCGGTGAAGCCCAGTTCTGGGTCATTGCGGCGCGCGCGCTGTTCGTCGAGTTCTGCCTCAAACTGGTGGAAGCGGGCGATGCCAGCAACGAGGCCTTGGCGCGGCGGTTGATGAGCGCAGACCTCGCCAAGGTCCACGCCATGCTGCGCGGGACGATCGCCGATCCGATTACCGCGCCCGAGGCCGCGCGCATGGCGGAATCGGTGCGCGCCGTGTTCAACGTCAATGCCCGCGCGCTGAAGCTTCTGCCGCGCGAAGGCGCGCACTTCTCGATCCGCGAATGGGTCGAAGAGGACGATGGCGAGGGCGGCTTCGTGTTCCTCTCGGCGCGTTATGTCGACCTCAGCGTCTGCACCCAACTGCTCACACTCTGGCTCGATCTTGCCATGAACACGCTGATGACGACGGCGCGGTCAAACGATCTCAAGATGTGGTTCTTCATCGACGAACTGGGGGCGCTCCACCGTCTTCCCGCACTCGAAACCGGCCTACAAACCGCGCGCAACTATGGCGGCGCGATCGTCACCGGAATCCATGCCTATGCCAAGCTGCAGGAGGTCTACGGTGAGCATATGGCCGAGACCTTGTCGTCGCTCGCCAAGACCAAGCTGATCCTCGGCACCGGTGATTACAAGACCGCGACCTGGTGCTCCGAAGCCATCGGTCATGCCGAAGTCACCGACAAGGACGAGGCGCATACCTATGCCTACAACAATGCGCGCGATGCGGTCAGCCTGACGCCGAGAAAGCACATCGAGGCGCTGGTCCTGCCCGACCAGTTGAAGGACATGCCGAGTCTCACCGGCTTTATTAAATTCCCCGACGGGTTTCCCGCAGCGCCGGTCACGCTGGTCCCAACAAAGCGCGTGCGATGCGCCGAAGGTTTTGTTCCTCGCGTCGAAAATCGGGCATCGGCGACAGCTCGGAAGACGACCGGTACGAGCGGCAAACCCGTTGCTCCCGGCGTGGCCAATACAGGTGAACATCCCTCGTCGAACGACGACGGGGTCGGCAAGCCGAGCGTACCGAGAGAGAGCGCATCGAAGCAAGGCGAACTGCAATTCGGTGACAGCTACGAGGATAGCCGCAAGGGTGAGGTAGGCACACGCGAAAATCGCACCGTGCAACAAGTCGATCCCTTCGATGCTGGCAACCGTGCGGGCGTGCGGGTGGGGAAGGATGCCGTCGATCGCACGGCATCGGGCACGCCGGACGCGGGACTTTCCGATGGACGCCAGCCAGGCCCCGAACCGAAGCTGGCAAACAGGGCGACGCGAGCCGACGGGGCACGGGAAGGCGAGCGCGAGGTGCCTGATGCATCCCGGCCCGACCGCGCCACCAGAGCCGATGGACTCAAGGGTGAGCGCGCCAACGATGCACGACCGGATGGGCGCATGCAGCGCGATGCGCGGCGCATCGTCCTCGAGGAAGGGCTCGGCGACCCGGGCGGGAAAGCCAGCGATGCGCCGCCGCTCGACGATTTCGATTTCGACATTTGATGACGCCGGAGGGGACCCGGAAAGGGTGATGACCCATGCTCTCGCTTGCCAATGTCCGGACCGCCTCGGGTGCTGCCGGCTACTTCGCCAAGGACAATTACTACACCCGCGCCGATGCCGACCGCACGGGCGAATGGTTCGGCGAAGGCGCGGCAGCGCTGGGCCTCAAGGGCACCGTCGATGCCAGGACCTTCGAGGAAGTTTTGAAAGGGAATCTCCCCGACGGATCCCGCGTCGGCAGCGATAACCGCTATCACCGCGCGGGCACCGACCTGACCTTTTCGCTCCCCAAGAGCTGGTCGATCCTCGCCTTGGTCGGCGGCGACAGCCGCATTCTCGATGCCTATGCCGGTGCGGTGAAGGAGAGCCTGGCCTGGGCCGAGAAGAACCTTGCCGAGACCCGCCTCCAGCATAAGGCCAAGGAGAAAATCGTCCAGACCGGTAATCTTGTCGCCGCGCTGTTCCGGCACGACACCAACCGCAACCAGGAACCCCAGGCGCATGTCCATGCGGTCATCGCTAATGTCACCCAGGGCCCCGACGGCAAGTGGCGCGCGCTTCGCAACGACAAGCTCTGGGAGCATCATACGCTCTTGAATGCCATGGCGATGGCGCGCTTCCGGATCGAGGTCGAAAAGCTCGGCTACGAGATCGGCGAATTGGGCAAGCACGGGAATTTCGAGGGCGTGGGCGTGCCCAAGGCCGTGCGTGAGGCCTTCTCCACACGCCGTGCTGAAGTGCTCGAGAAGGTCGCCGAATTGGCGAGCCGGAGCCCCGCCGCGCACGATGCCGCGACGCTGATGACCCGGGCGGACAAGGCGCCGGTCGCCGATCGCGGGGCCCTGCTTGATGGCTGGAAGGCAAAGGCCGAGGAACTCGGCTTCACCCCGGCGATGTCATCGCGCGTGCCAACGCCCGGGCCGCGACGGAGCTTGGCGAGGAGCGCGGCGCGCGCAGCACTGTTCGTAATCTCGGCGATGCGATGCGCGCTTTTGCCGCCGATCTTGCCGAGCGCTTGGGGCTGAAACAGGGCGATCCGCTGATCCCAACCCGGTTCGGCAATCGATCGGTCGAGGATGTCGCCGCGATCCATGCCGTCGCCTCGGCGGTACGCCATCTGTCGGAGCGAGAGGCGGCATTCGATCGTCTCGCGGTCTACAAGGCCGCGCTGTCGTTCGGGCTTCCGGCGAGCATTCCTGCCATCGAGAAGCGCGTCGACCAGTTGCTGCGTCAGGGCCATCTCGTGCGCGGCAAGGGCGCCGACAAGGGGATGGTGACGACCCGCGATGCCATTGCAGCCGAACAGCGCATCCTTTCTGAAGTCGAGGCGGGGCGGGGACGGGGCGCGGCGCTGATGACTCCCGAAAGCGCCGGCGAACGGTTGCAGGCTCTGGCACAGGAGCGCCACGGCCTGACCCTCAATCCGGGGCAGGAAGGGGCGGGCCGGATGCTGCTTTCCTCATCCAATCGCATCCTGGCCATCCAGGGCGTGGCGGGGGCGGGGAAGAGCACCGTGCTCAAACCCGTTGCGGAAGTGCTGCGCTCCGAAGGCCGAAAGGTAACGGGGCTTGCCGTGCAGAACACGCTTGTCCAGATGCTCGAGCGCGAGACCGGGATTGCATCGATGAGCGTCGCGCGTTTTCTGGGGCGCTATGCCCCTTTGCTCGATGGCGGCGACCCGCAGGCATTGGCCGAAGCGCGCAGCGAGTGGAAGGGCAGCACGGTCCTTCTCGACGAAGCCTCAATGGTCGGCAACGCCGACAAGGAGAAGCTGGTCCGGCTCGCCAATCTGCTCGAGCTCGGACGCTTCGCCGCGATCGGCGATCGCAAGCAACTGGGCGCGGTCGATGCCGGAAAACCCTTCGATGTCATGCAGCAGGCTGGCATCGAGACTTCGGGCATGCGCATCAATATCCGCGCGCGCAGTGCCGTCTTGCGCGATGCGCAGCACGCCGCGCAGGCAGGCCATATCGAGGAAGCGTTGCGGCATCTGGGTGATAACGTGGTCGAAGTTTCTGAAGGTGCGGCGCTATCCGCGGCAGCGGCCTGGCTCGAACTGACGCCTGGCGAACGCGAGCGCACCGCAATCTATGCTTCGGGCCGGGCTCTACGCGGTGCGGTCAACGAAGCAGTGCAGACAGGGCTCAAGGCCAATGGCGAACTGGGAGAACGCGCCCTGCCGCTCAAGACATTGTCGCGGGTCAATCTGACCCGCGAGGAACTGCGTCATTCCAAGAGCTATGCCCCGGGCATGATTGTCGAGGTCGACCGCCGCCAGCGCGCGCAACACCTCGCTCCGGGGCGCTACAGTGTCGTGGCGAGCGATCCGCACCAGGAACAGGTCACGCTGGAAAATGTGCGCGGCAGGACGTTCGCGTTCCGCCCCGACAAATTGCGGCCGCAGGCCGAGCGCGATCCTCTGCGGCTCTACGAGATCAAGCCCGTCACCATCCATGTCGGAGATCGTATCCGCTGGACCAAGACCGATCACCGGCGCGGGCTCTTGAATGCCGACCAGGCCAGGATCGTCGCGATCGGCGAGAAGGCCGTGACGGTAATGACCTCGAGCGGGATCGAGCACAAACTGGCCCATGACGACCCGATGCTGGAGCGGCTCGATCTTGCCTATGCCTTGAATGCCCACATGGCGCAGGGACTGACCTCGGATCGCGGCATTGCGGTCATGGACAGCCGCGAGAAGAACCTGTCGAACCAGCAGACCTTTCTCGTCACCGTCACCCGGCTGCGCGATGGCCTCAATCTCTACGTCGATAATGCCCGCAAGCTCGAGGCCGCGGTCGAGCGCAACAGCGGCATGAAGCGTTCGGCGCTCGAGACCACGAAAATGCTCGGCGCCGCGGCCGCGCGGGGGACCGGGCAGGCCAATGAGACCAATAAGACCAGGGAGGCAGTCGAGGAGAAGAAGTTGCCCCAACTCGAACTTGCGAAGGTCAAACCGTTCGAGATCGGGATCTGATGTGCGTCATGCGATCCTACTGCCGGGTTGCAGGTGCTTCGGTCTCGGTGAGGGTTGCCATGCGTCTTGCGATGGCCTTCCAGGTCGCGACTCCGTCGCTGTCGCCTGCAAGCGCCAACGCGCCGATCCGTTCGGCGACATGGCGCGGCGCATTAGCCCCTTGGGTCTTGAGGACATGGGCGGCGCAGGCCCACAGTTCGCGGTCGCTGATCGTGCTCATGGGCTTGATCTATCTTTTTCGGCCCTCAACGACAGCGGTGGTTGCCCCAGTAGCGATCCCATTTGAGCACCGTGCCGGTTGCCACCATCGCGCAGCTGAGATCCGCGCCCGAGGGCAGCGTGCTACCCAAGCACCTGTGCGGCTGCCGCCGGCCGATCCCGTTGACACGCAGCGCATGGGGCCGCTTGCCACAATGACATGGCCGGTCGGCGTCGTGCCGCGCGGGCCACCGAGAATATCGACCAGCGCATCGCGCGCTGCAATCGCGCTTGCATCGGGGCAGGGCTGGTTCGTGCGGCACGTGCCGTCCATCTCGCGCGCGGCTATCCCGGAAATACGCAGGCGCGGACCTTCCGCGCACCAGACCGGGCCATCGCCATCCCAGACCCGGGTCGGGGTGCAGGTGAAGGTCTGTCCGGCGGCAACGATCGAGGCGGCAAGGGCAAGAAGCATGGGTCCGCGCCTACTACAGCTGCCTTCCGAACCAAAGCACGCGGCCCACGATGTTCACATTGCGCCGGTCGAGGCCGTTCCAGCTCGGATAAGTGGGATTGTCGCTCGTCACCGAGATCCTGCGCCCGCTGGGTTCGATCGCGATGCGTTTGACCGACAGCGCATCGTCCATGCGCAGTACGTAGATCCCATCACGCAGGCGTGATTGCCCGTCGCCGAGGTCGACCAGCACTTCGTCGCCGTCGTGCAGCGTCGGTTCCATCGAATCGCCAAGGACATGGATGATCGAGAGGCTCGAGGCCTTGCTGGCGGTGAGGCGCCTGAGCCACTTCTCCTCGAACCCGAACTGCGAGGACTTGGCTTCCATCTCGGCCAAGGCGCCGTGGCCCGCCGACGCATCGACGTCGAGTATCGGAACTTGCACCAGTTCGACCACGGGACCGGACCGGCGGGCAGGGGCGCCCAGCACTTTCTCATCGACCCCGAAGAAGCGAGCGAGCACCAACCTGTCCTTCTCATCGAGATGGCGCGGGCTGTTCCGCTTGATGTACTGCTGGATATAGGCCGCGTTGCGGCCCAAGAGGCGCGACACCGAGGAATAGTTGACGCCCCGCTCCTGGATCAGGCGTTCGAGGTTTTCGCGGGCTTGGTCCATGAGCGTGCGTCCGTTGGGGATCCTACAAGGGAATCATTCTAGGAGATAGGAAGTCATTCCTAGATTGAACGTAACGGGAACGCAAGAGGTTTCGCCGTAAAGGCATGGAGAGGCCAGAAAGGTCGCAGGGGCATTAAGGTAATATCCGGAAAATGTATCACAGTTTCGGATTCGGATGTGCTCGCTAACCATTTGACGATAACTGCACATGATATCAGACGTTTTTTAAAGCCGATTGCCCGCTCGTAGGTCTCGAGGGCAGCGGTTGATGGGGTGTGCAGGCATCTGCCTTCCAGCAGCACTGCCAAATGTCTGGGACAATGGGTGTTCGGAGCGTAAACAGCATCCCATCATGTCGCTACCGCCCGAATATCTTGCCGCCCTTGGTCCCCTTGCCGACGCTTTTTCTGCTTACGAAAAGGCAACCGGTAGAGAGGCGGTATTGGTTGGAGGGGCGGCCGCTGCGATCCATACGGACGGAGCCTTCATGTCGGCGGATTTCGACGTGGTCGCAGGCGATGACACTGCCTTTGACTTAGCTATGGCTGCAGCAGGCTTTGTGGATGACGAAAAGGCCCTGCACGGGCAGGGCGGGTGGTATCATCCAGGTCACCCTCAATTTGCTGTCGAGCAGGTGTCCGGTGGCTATTTCGATGGACGCGCGGACAAGGCGCGGTGTCTCAAGCTCACGGTTCGCGACGATGCGGCAATTGTCCTGCCGGCTATCGAAGACATGATTGCAGACCGGCTTGGTCAGCACGAAGTGGCCGGCAGTGACATGTCCATGCTGGAGCAGGCACGGGCACTCTATGCTCTCGCCGAGGGTTTAGACCTTGCTTACCTCTATCGCCGTATAGTCGAAGAATCTGGTAATCCGGCGCATTTGGGGCTATCTGAGGGGTGATGAAGACGCTTGAACTCAACGGCTACCTTGCAGGCGTGAAGGCGCGCAAGGCAAAGCTGGCACCCACTGTCGCGGTGCCGGCGGTTGAGTCCTGCCGTAATAGCGGTGCACGGCGTACTGCCGAAAAGCGGTCCGCGCTAAAGCGCGCCGATGCCCGTGCAAAAGTTGCAGGCGTGCAGCCCGTCCTCTCAAATTACTGATTGAGCGCATACTTGCGGCGTTGATGCATCACGCCGGGGCCACTACGCTTGATGTCCTGTCGCTAAAATTCGGAACGAAGGAGTCTGGAAAGCCAGGGTTCTTCAGTCTAATGCCCCATGGCATTTCTCCCTTTATCAGAACGGGCCACCGGCATGATCCCGCGCTTGAGGCTGCTACGCCGCATGTTATGACGTGCGTATGAAAGCTAGCCTCAAGATCACCAGGATCGGCACTCTGCCGGCATTGTCCTTCCCAAGGAACTCCTTGCGAAGCTGCGTGCAGGCGTGGGCGATACTCTTTATGTTACGGAGACGCCGGAAGGCATTCGCCTTACCGCCGCAGATCCTTCATTCGCAGCCAGGATGGCTTTGGCAGAAAAGATCATGCGTGAAGACAGATGCATCCTGCGCGCGCTAGAGAAGTAACATGGCAAAATCATCCGAACCGGTCTGGATCGAGCCGAGTTGACGCTTGCCATCTATGTTCGGCAACTGGCTGAGCATGGCGGCCCCATAGGTTTGCACGACGCAGATGCATTGGAATCGACGCTGGCACGCCCCCGCAATCAATGGGCCTACGACGAGGCGGGTCTGTGCAAACTCGCTGCCGCCTAACTAAGAGTTGGCTCGATTGTCTACTTCGCCGGCCATCTTGACCCTTCGCCTTAGGCCAAGTTTCTGCTTACTTTAGCGTATCTTCGCGCTACGCTTGTTGGTGGGGTAAGATCGATGGGGGCAAGTTGAGCGAGCAGAGCACAGAACAAAGCCCGGACTTGGATGCGGTTCTGGCGGCTCTTCGTCGCGACTATTCCAAGCTAGGGCCGAGGATAAGAGAGTTACAGCATGAGGTATTGTGTGAGTGCACAGGCGTCACTCTTCGACTGCATTTCCCGGCATTCCGGCAGGGCAAAACTACGGTTCACGAACTGGTGGAACTGGCATGGCTTCATCTGACCCCTTTCGCGCTGACGCGAAAGGAAATTGATGCAGTGAGAGCGCTGCAGTCGATCTTGCCGTTCGACGATTTCCTGGTAAAAACCACTCAACTTAATGATGCGGCCGCCAAGCTCTTCATCAAGGCACACAAGGCAACAAACCGGAATGGCGAAGCCGGCGAGCTACTGTTGTACCTCCTGACAGAATGGATTTTAGGCGCTCCACAGGTCATCGCGAAGATGACCTTAAAAACCAATCCGCAGATGCCCGTTCACGGCGCGGACGGGGTCCATGTTCGATACTGCCCCGATACCGCGCGGCTTTTTCTCTATTGGGGAGAGTCGAAAATGTATGGCGACGTCGGTGCAGCCATAATGTCCGCCGCGAAATCGATCGCAAAATCGTTGGAGCCGGACGAGCTGGACCACGAACTGCAGCTTGTTCAGCGAAATATCGATTTCACAGGATTGGGCACCGAAGGCAAGGATGCCCTTCTGCGATACCTGGATCCTCATGAGGAAGAATATAACGAGCGCAAAGACGTCATCACCTGCCTGATCGGCTTCGATTTCGACGGCTTCCAGAAGGCCAGCGCCGCCGGCGACCAAGGCGCGGAGGATGCCTTTAGAGCGCTGGCGAAGGAGCATCTTAAAGCGGTCGCTCCCAAGGTTGCTGCTGCGCTAGAGGCGGCGGGACTGGAATCTCAGGATGTGGAGCTCTTCTTCTTCCCGCTCCCCTCCGTCCAGGAATTTCGCGATCTCTTCCAGACCCGGATTGGCTGGCTGCCATGATGCAGGAACTGGCTGACAAAGTTTGGGGAAATCCCAGATTTCACGACGCGGCGCACCGCATCGAGCTCGCATGGCTCACTAAAGAGATCGGCGGCGTCGATGCCGGCCCCGCAGACATTACAGATGCCACGCGGTTGATGCGTTCAGCGGCCATCCTGGCTTGCTCGGAGACAGCAAATCATCGACGCGCCGCCTTCAGGGTGGCGACTTATGCATACGATCTGTTTGGCACCGAACAGGTGCCCTTGGATCAGGCCCTGCGCGTCGTGCTTATGCGTCTAGGCAACTTCCCATCCATCGGCACTAGAGCAGACGTAGATTCCGCACAGCCCAGCCTTCCCTTCGCGCTTATCGCTGAAGAAATCGCGTCGGCCGATGCGCATGAGGTGACGATAAACGGGCACAAGGTGTTGCTGACAGACTTCCAGCAGAAGCTTTGGCTTAGCCTTATGCAGAGCCGCCGAATCGCGCTGGCCGCTCCCACATCGGCGGGAAAATCCTTTGTATTGCAGGGGTATCTTTCGGCGCTCTTTGGTAACGACTGGGCAAAATCGGTTGTCTACATCGTCCCGACTCGTGCCTTGATCGCTCAGGTCGCGGAGGATCTGAAGACCCAGTTCGAGGGAACGACACGCGATGTTCCCGACATTGTCACGGTGCCGGTCGACGCGGACACCACGCTTGCCGAGCGCGCCATTTATGTGATGACGCAAGAGAGGGTGCAACTCGCTCTCGGCGCCCATCCTGACTTTAGCGCCAGCGTGATTATCGTCGATGAAGCGCATTCGATCGAGGACGGATCGCGTGGAGTTCTGCTTCAATGGGTTATCGATGATCTGCTTGTCCGCAATCCGACATCCCAGATCCTCTTCGCCAGTCCGGCAATCCGCAATCTCGATATCTTCGGCCGGCTATTTGGCTTGGACGACGTGAACGAGTTATCGTCTGTAGAGCCGACCGTTGCCCAGAACTTCCTGGTCACCACCATCGAGTCAGCGACCAAGGGCAAACTTTCAATCAAGACCGCCGGGGATGGATCAAAGGCGCTACAGCCAGTCGCGACGCTGCAGCTGGATCGAACTGTCGCGAGCCGAACAGAGAAACTCGTCCATATCCCGGCGGAACTCGGGCGCGGACATTCGAACATCATCTATGCAAACGGCGCAGCTGAGGCCGAGAGCGTTGCGCTCCAACTGGCCGAGCTGATGTCTGATCGCGAGCCGACCGTCGCGCGCTTGGCTCTGTCGGAGCTGGCTAAAGAAGCGGTCCATGCCAACTACGCGTTGGTTGAGTGCGTCAAGTTCGGCGTCGCGTTTCACTATTCCAACATCCCCACTCAGCTTCGACGCGCAATTGAAGCGGCAGTATCGTCCGGTGAGGTTGACTTCCTCGTGTGCACGAGCACGCTGCTGCAAGGCGTCAATCTGCCTGCCAAAAACATCTTCATGTTTGCTCCGGAGAAGGGGCGGACCAAAGCTTTGGAGTCGACCGACTTCTGGAATCTTGCCGGTCGCGCTGGCAGACTGAAACGAGAATTCCAAGGCAACATCTTCCTCATCGACTACGACAAATGGAAGAAGAAGCCGCTCGAAGGGCCAAAGGACTCAATCATCACTCCGGCGATTGAAACCAGCCTGAACCACCATCACGATCAGCTCATTACCGTTATCGCCGGCACGCCGAGCGCTGGCCGCTTCGATGAAACCGATCTCGAGACCACCTTCGTCCGCCTTTATACCGATTTCAAAGGCGGAGACCTCAGTCAGACATTCGAACGAGCGGGCCTCGCTGCAGGCGATGCTCAGTCGGGCCTGCTAGAGGCTGCGCTCGCCACCGCCAGTGAAAAACTCACCCTCCCAGCGGCGGTTATCCGCCGGACTCCAAACATATCCGCACACAAACAACAGCGGCTCTACGACCGGATAAGCGCGAAAGTGGCCCAAGGCCCCGACGTCGCTCGGACCCTGATTCCGCTGCACCCCCGCGAGAGTGAAGCTTTCCAGTCCTATGCGGATGTCTTGGAGCTTTGCCACGAGATCATTCTCGGCATCGACACCTCCAAGAATCTGCATCGGTTCCACGCTCTGATCGCGCGACGCTGGATGCTCGGCCTGCCGCTTCCTCAGATCATCGACGAGCAAATTGCACGAAATGCGTCGAAGGCTGTCCGCACGACGATTAGAAACACTCTCGATTTGATCGAGGGCGACATCCGTTTCCAAGCCGTTCGGCTGTTTGGTTGCTATAGCGCCCTTCTTGTCTACGCCCTCGACAGCGCGGGATTGGTTGACATGGTCTCGAGCATTCCGTCTTTGCCCCTTTATCTGGAGATCGGCGCATCCGACAAAACCATGATCAGCTTTATCTCGCTGGGCTTGTCGCGTGTAACCGCTATGAAACTGAACGAAATGTCCGCCCGTAAGGACCTCGACACCGCCAGTGCGCTACAGTGGCTGCGTACCCGGCCGCTAGAGACGTTAGGGCTTTCCCCACTCCTGCTCGCCGAGGTACGCGCCATCGCGACTGTCTCCTTGCCAAATTGAACAATCGACTGGCTACAAACTCATGAGCTGAACGGAGGGCTGGAGGTGACCTTCACTAGAAAGCTGTTGTTCTGTTAACCACCGAAGGGTTCTGGTCGGCCTTACTTGAGCGAACGTCGATTGTCGGGACATGCTGCAGTCGCAGAACGGTCAAGGTTGGGACGCACTGCTTCCAGTCCGCTCAATTATGTGCGTATCGCGTGCCTCGGCAGGAACAGCCGTTCTGGCATCGGTCGGGGAACGGCTCGAGTTGCTCGAGTGCCGCCATCTGCGTGGAGCGGCTTAAGTCGCCGACAGAGCGGCCATTGCCGCTCTCGGTTTAATCTATCAGAAGCTGCCGTCGGTTCAGGCTTTCGGTAACGCCCGGAACTGGGCCGATTGCTGAATGTCGCGTTTCAGGTGTAGAACAGCGATAAGCTGCCATTGCGCAGCTGACCCGTTATCAGCAAATCCTAGGTTCGAACCCAACTGAGTCCATCATTTTCTCACTGATTACTAGAGCTTCCGTAAATCTCTCATAGATGCGGCCTCAAAGGCAATAGGGCGCATATTTTGAACTTGACCTCTGCGCTGAGTTCAACGTGCTAGCCAGCTTGAAAGGGTCACTGCCGTATTTTTTCGGCGGTCAAGGACCATCCAGACCTTCTTCTCGTGGCCCTGAAGGTCGCCCCACACGATCCTATCATACAGGCCGAGATACTTCCAATTCGTCCACGAGGTATCTCGCTGATTCTCGACTGCTGGAAGGATAGCGGTCTTATCTAGACCCTTGTATCCGTCGGCCAGGCCCAGCTCCCACGGCACCCACCTACTCTCTTTGCTATTTTCCGAAGCTAGCAAAACGAATTTGCCGCTCTGATTAATTCGGTTTTTTAAGCCCTTGGCGGTGTCCTTGTTGGTGTAAGGTGGAAGAGTGGGATCCTTCTTGTCGAGGTAGACCGTCGCGCCATGCCCCTCCAATAAGCGGATGGCTCCCGTCACAAGATCTTTGTCTTTGCTGGAATGCGAAAGGAAAGTCGCACCTGCCGGAGCGCGGTCCTCGGCACGCTTGCGGAGAGATGCCTGCTCATTAATCCCGATCTTATCTGCGAAGCCAACAAAATCACCTCTTGTAGCAAACTCAATCATTCACTTGCTCACGCTTGCCTGTGACCAGTTCGTGCATACGAGTGCGATAGGTGCGCAGTCGCTGATTTACTTCGAGAAGATCAGCACTGAGTGCGTCGTAGCTAGGGAACTCCTTCTGCACATCTTGCGGACATATATCGTCCTTGCTCTCCATCTTTAGGTCATACCAATGGCGGAAACGAACCTGCCACTTCGTCAGATGGGGACGGAGTCCCTCATTGAGCACTTCGATTGAAAGACTGATGATCTTTCCAGTACTGTCATGCCGAACCTTCGAAACCGGAATGTCTTTAATGAGTTCGCGCGTCACGGCAAAGAATGCGTACCAAGAGTCGTAAACCTCAGCGATCACGTCATCGTCCAGATCTATCGGTAGGCCGACCTTCCGTGTACTCAGTTCGACCCAGATGGAATAGGCGATTTGACGATCCACATTGTTTGGTTTGAACGACACCTTATGGTCACCGAAACCAAACTCCGCCGCGTCGATCTCGAACTGCGGAAACCTACGACCCATCCACCTTCGGACCAAGAACCATCCGATGATGATAGCCAGGATCACTGCCACGAGCGGAAGCGTGTCCAAGTGTAGGCTAACTTCCCAATCCTCCGAGAGAACGAAGGATATGAGTGAAGAGTCCTCAGCGGATTGATTAGCCGTCGTCGTCACTGGCACTGTCTGTTGTAAGACATCCGTGCTCGCGGGTTGACGATAAGATTCTGATGCGTGGTCCGCCTTTGATAGGCAGCTTCGATGGCGTTCACCAAACCGGCGGTCGTGGACGGATATTCCATGTGGCGCGCGTAGCAATCAATGCGAGGAAAATCCGAGGATAGGTTTCGGTTGAACCGATCAGGAAAGCTACCGCTGTAAGACGGAAGCTTGATCCCTAGCAGGCCGTTGGGTGTAGAATATTGCCCCCGCCGCAGCGACGACTGAATTTCCCAATCTACGTATCGCCTAGCCCACGTGTATCGGCCCAATAAGACAATGGTGACAGTAGAGTCGGCTAAAAACCGCTCTCGAATCTTCGACATGACGTAATCGGTGTTGTTACTGTTGATGATATCGCCCGGCATTTCCTCGCCAAGCCCTCGAGCAATAAAGCAGTCATGTGCGTGATCAAAATCACGAACGAACTGATTGACCGCCTCTTGGTCAGCATGATGATAGGAAATGAAACACTTTCGGCGCACGGTCGCCATAAGCCAGCCCCCTGATTTCTTGGCTTGTTCATAATCAAAAGAACCGTTAGATGACTAGCCTCGCACCGAAATTATCCCAGCACGTGGGTCGGCTCGCTTGCGATTGGTTGTTTAAGACAACTGCCTGCAGGGCAGTACGAAAGAGTCTGTCCGCGTGAAGCCGGGCGCCCTTCCGGAAATCCGCGAGGCTCCCTCCTTTGTCCTCCGTCCCAGCACTGGTCCATGAGCCCGGGCCATCGGTTGAGAAGTCCGGCGAGACCTACGACATCTTCATCTCGCACGCAGCAGCAGGGTCGGGTTGGTGGTCCTCTCGCCGGCGTTCGTCGACAAGGGCTGGACCAACTACGAAGTCGACGGGATCGTGACGCGGACGATCTCCGGCGGACAGATCCTTCTCCCCTTCTGGCCCGATATCACGAAGCAGGAGGTGATCGTTTTCAGTCCGTCGCTGGCGAACAAGATCGCCCGCAGTACCGGAATGCACACGGTGGGTGAGATTGCCGAGGAGATTGCAGAGCTCCTCCACGACAAATGGCGCCCGGAGCGCTTAAGCGCGGGTGAAACCGCATGGCGCCGATCAAGCCTTGATTTGATCTAGCCGCGTCCAGTCCGCCGGAGTTCCCTTGAGGCCGCTTCCCAACCCCATTCCCCATTCGATCACCGCTTCCGCCAGTCCCGCCGCGAAATGTCTGCGATACCCCCTCTTGCCGCAGACATCGTCACCTTTCCAATCGCGGAACTCGGCCGGAACGAGAGGGCCGTCTCCACCAAAGTAGACGAATTCCCTACCGATCAGCACTTTCCTCGAATGGGTATCATGCTCCCGGTTGTAGGGGTTCGGACTGCCATCGGGAAAGGTGTGAAGCGAATTCGCCTGCTGCCAGCTTCCATCGGCGTCACGGTGATAGATGTTGTCGCCGAACCCATGCGCGATACCTCTATGGAGGGTCGGCCGCTTCTTCTTGAAGCGTTCGTCAGCCCAGTAATCGTCGTACTCGATGATCTCGTCTATCCGCATCATGTAGACGAACCTGCCGGATCTCCCCCTCTTGGCGCATCCCGTCCCCATGACGTGATCACCCGAGGAGGCCCGTTCGCGAATCTGCGGCTTGCAGGTGGCTAGGGTGCATGCCCCGAAGAACGGATTGGGCGCAAAGCCGAAGTCATGATCGATCACGTAGCTGTAGAGGGCCACCTCAGCACCTGTACCGCGGGATCGACCGTGGGGTCATAGGATCGCCCTGAGGGTCCCGCCAGCCGTCCATCCGATCGAAGATCGCATCGACGATCTGGTCACCGTCCCACGGCACCATATGGTCGGCCACCTGCTCCAGCGCGTCGGGCAGTTCGCACCCGGTGTGCTGATCATCCCAGACGCCTACGATGTTCTTGCCCTGCTCGTGTGCGTAGGTAATCTCCTTGTTGACCCAGTCACTATCCTTGGTGTCGGGCGTGACCAGGACCACCAAGGTGCCGGCCCAATCAATGGCCGGCTTCAGGATACCGTTCATGATGTAGTCCGGATCCTTCGCCCTGTTCGGCTTCTCCGATGTGATGGAGCTGTCGCGCGCCTCGCAACCCTTGGACTTCAGCAGGTCCTTCAGCGGCTGCAACCGATGATCATCCTCGTGGATGTGGCTGATGAAGACGTTGCAGACCCTGTCCGACATGATGCTCCCCGCGGATTCACGTAATGTTCCCTCGGTTAGCGCAATTAGTCACATCACGCCACCTCGAACCACGATACGCTCTTCAGAAATCCGGGTAAGCCACCGGCCGAAAGGTGTCGCCGGCCGCTGAAAGGGGTATGGAGACCGACCCAACCCGTCTTCTAGTGGAGTAATCACTGGCCATGAAGCCGACGGAGGTCTTCGATACCTACTGGCGGTTCGCCGCGGAGCGCCAGGCACTTTACCTGAGGCGGCTCACCGGGAGGGAAGAGCCCTGGACGACTGATCCGGTACTTCGGACTTACCGGTTCACCAATGCCTACCGGGCCAGTGACCGGGTGAGCCAGTTCCTAATCAATGACGTCCAGTATTCGGAACACCGTTCCCAGGCACCCGCTGAACTCTTCTACAGGACCATCCTGTTCAAGATCTTCAACAGGATCGACACTTGGTCTCTCCTCGAGCGGAAATTGGGCCCGCTTTCATGGCAAGCCACCCCGCCCGCGATGATCACAAAGGTGATGGATGACGCATTCGGAGCGGGTCACCGGCTCTATTCGGCGGCCTACATCATGCCTTCACCGCCGTTGGGCTACAAGCGCAAGCACGAGAACCACCTGGCGCTGATCGGACGCATGATGGATGACGACTTACCGGGTCGGATGATGTCGGCGCGCTCGCTCGGGGAAGTGTTCGAATTGCTCCTGTCCTATCCAGGTATCGGGCGGTTCCTCGCGTTCCAGTACGCCATCGATCTCAACTATTCAGCGCTGCTCGACTTCAGCGAAGAGGATTTTGTCGTCGCCGGACCTGGGGCGATCGACGGCATCTCGAAATGCTTCTCCGACCTTGGCGGGGCCGGTCCTGAAGAACTCATATTTTGGGTCACGGAGAATCAGGATCGCGAATTCTCTCGGCGGGGGATCGAGTTCCCGGGACTGTTCGGGCGGCCGCTCATGCCGATAGACTGCCAGAACCTCTTCTGCGAGATATCCAAGTACGCACGGGTCGCCCATCCCGACATCGCGGGGGTGAGTGGCCGCACCAGGATCAAGCAGAGTTACAGGCCGAGCCCCAACCCGCTGCCCAGACCGCAGTTTCCCTCCCGCTGGGACCTGAACGTCCCCGAAGACCTCACAACGCCCCGCGACCTAGTCGCGATGATGGAGGACGCATGCTGAGCAAGACGATCCATGCCTGAACTCGATACGATTCGATCAGATTTCGGGAACGGGGCAAGCGGGCCGCTCGCGCTCGACGAGTACCAGGAATTCGCGCGGCGAACATACAAGGGTGATCTTGACGGAGAGGAACTGTTCCGGTTCCTCCTCCTAGGCCTGCATGGCGAGGTCGGGAGCCTTCTCAGCGAACTGAAAAAGAAGCAGCGCGACCGAAGTGCCTACGTCGCTTATTCGCGGTCGGCAGTCGAAGAGACGGGCGATGTGCTGTGGTACCTCGCCAACGTAGCGTTGGTCGCCGGAATCCCCTTGTCTGCGCTCGCCGGGACAACCGAGCTCGACACCGGCTCAGGCGCGGCGACGACATTTGCCGACCTCGAACCGCAGGCAGCACTGTTTGAGGAGCCCGCGTCGAATGCCGCAGTACACGAGGCGCTGCTGGTCCTGGCGGCGCGCACCGGGGACATCGTGTCACGTTTCGGAGAAGGACCCGCAGGAAGCGAGCTACACGCTAGACTGGCCTTGGTATTCGCCGCCCTGGTGAATGCGGCTAAGCAGGCGCATGTGAGTATCGAGGGGGCCGCGACCGCAAACCTGTCGAAACTGCTCGGTCGCTGGCCGATAACGCGTGATCACGGGAAGCTCTACGACGAGGATTTCCATCCCGACGAGCAGATCCCTAGACGTTTCGCGGTGGAATTCCGGGAGAGGCAGGTAGGCGGTACAACCTATGCTTTCCAGTCCATCAACGGCGTCAACCTAGGTGACCGGTTGACCGACAACAGCGCGGGGGACGACGACTATCGCTTCCACGACGTCTTCCATCTCGCATTCGCGGGCATCCTTGGTTGGTCGCCCGTCCTTCGCTCGCTCCTCAAGGTCAAGCGCAAGAGCGACGGTCGGATCGACGAGATCGAGGACGGCGCAAGGGCTCAAATTACGGAAGAGGGCATCTCCAACTGGATATTCGCGCATGGCCTTCGCCATGGTGCATTCGAACATGTCGACAGTCTGGACTTCGCGCTCCTCAAGACCGTGCAGGAGATGGTGCGCGAATACGAGGTGAATGACCGACCCCTCTGGATGTGGGAGGAGGCCATTCTCGCAGGGTTCTCCGTGTTCCGCGATCTCAAGCGAAACCGCGGTGGCACGGTCGAAGTAGACCTTCACAAACGGAGCATCGAATATTCGGAGGCGGCCGCATCAGGCGGCGGATGAGCGCAGAAAGCCGCTCATAGAGCTGCCGGGCCACGGCGCAGACGCATAAGTCCGCGAAGGACGAGAGCAACCGCTTCGTCGATGTGAGGAGTGACCGCAAGCGTACGGTTCTCCTCCGGAATCAATCCGTTCGACAGGTCAGCCGTCGAAACATTCGCGAAGATGTCGCGCTGGCCCCAGTCGCGCGCCGTGACACCGGGGACCTCAGCGAGGCCCAAGGTCGAGGCGATATCCGCCGCGCAGCCTCCAAAGCCGCCCAGAATGTAGAGCGGTCGGCGCTCATCCAGGGCCACCTGCGCCTCTTCGGCAATCCCCGGCATCGCACCGAGATATCCATCCACTTTCCCGCCTGCGATGATGCGGGCGGAAGTATCGCGACCCATACGGCGCCGCATCATCGTCAATCCTTCGATCCACTCGCCGGGCTCTGCCTCACGGGTCTGGAGGTCGCGGCGCTGATCCTTCGCCAGCGGTGTCCCGTCCTGAGCGAGGAAGAGCAATTCGGCCATGCCCTCCAATTCCTGAGAATACCGCTCGAGATCGTGGAATGGTTTCGAGATGTGCACGGGCCATGCGAGGTAGCTTACGACAGCCGCACGTTGGTCGCCCTCGTCAGCATCGCGGCGATGCCGCGCGACGAGCTCGAACAGGATTTCCGTAAACCCGTCCGCCCGCAGATCGCCACCATAGGCAACCCGTGCGCCCAGGGCGAGGAGATGGCGCGCCATCTCCGCGGTGGCATCCCGCAGGTGGGCCTCTCCCATGCCGAGCGCACCGAGGTCAGGGCTCTCGGAAACGGAGATCGCGACCGCTTGGTCGGAGAGAGCTTCACTATATGCCATCACGCCTTCTCCGCCAGCCACTCGGTGAAGCTCCTTAGCTCCACCTGCGGTGCAACCGCTTCGAAGAGCCTCTGCTCCTCTCGACTGAGCGGAGGGTCGGGATACACCATCATCGGGTCCCCTGCCATCCCGGACTTCGGAAGCGCGGCCAGGGAAATGAGTTCGGGCGGCCGCGGGATGAACGTGACCCCGGGATCGCTCACTCTAGTCACCTCGATCCGGCACTTCCACAGGAAATCCCGCAAAACCTCGTCGAGGATCCGCCCGATGACATCGTCAAGGCGGTCCATGCCCACCGGATCCATGCGGACGATCGGGACATTCCCGAGATACGGAAATCCCCGCTCGTCACGGTCCCCGATGCAGTTCGCCACGATGAGCGGCACATTGTGGCGCTTCGCCTCTATGATCTCGCGACGACACCACTCCCGCGATGAGAAGCTGTCCGTATGAATGGCAACGACCGCGCTCTGTCGCACCCTGTTGAGAAGCACCCTGTCGAAGGGAACGCCGGCGGGGATGTCATTGACATCGAAGAACGACGAGAGACCCTTTCCATAGTGGAGGTGGCCCCGGAGCGCCTTGGCGATCGCTTCACCATTACCGGCGTGCTTGGAGTGGCTGAGAAAGATCGTCACTTTTTCGAGGTAGGTGTCAAGCGCCTCCTCGCTGTCGTCGCCGTGCTCCATCCGTACCAGGTAGTGGCGAAGCATCCGACACAGCTCGAGCGTGAGCTCAGAAATGAGTCTAGATGTCTTGGCTTCACTCGAACCCGTGAACTTGTCGAAGCGGATGGCCTGCTCACTCGTCAACGCCGTCGCCGAACGCTCGAAGGCGACGGGTAGCACCCGCATGCGCAGACCCCGCGCTTCGGCTTCTTTGGACAGGCTCTCGACATAGCGACGCCAAGCCGGATCGTCGACCATGTGCTCGTCACCGAGAACGATCACCGCAGTCGTCTCCGCGCTTTCGGGATCGATGGGCAGTGGGGACGGCTCGCCCGGTGCGGCCTCAGAGCGGAAGAGAACGCTGAGCCCCGTTCCTCCGGCAACGCTGTCGAACAATTCTCTTCTGAAGTGCGACATCAGCGTCTTCGCCATCGCATCTCCGGCAGTAAACGAAGGGTGCCAAGCCAAGTAGAGTGCGAGCAGCGGTCGTGTGGGAACTGTCATCGCAAAATGACTAGCTCGGATCGCCAGAGTCATCAATCACGAGAACAGGCCGGTTAAGAACCGCGCCTCGATGCCAGAACCGCATCTCAAGAAAAATCTTCAAATTTTGTAAAAACTTCTAAGGCTCGTCCGCGAAGAGAAACGAGCCAGCCCCGCTGCTACCGACCCAGTGCGCCGAAAAGCTGGTGTTGAGAAATTCGCTTCCCTGTCCTGACTGCTTGCAGCATGATGTGACCGAAACTGGATCCAGCTAAGCGCGGCCGACTGATTAAGCAGCTGGGACGGCGGCAAAGTCCATATCTTGAACACTCGACCGGGGCCTGAACGAATGGCGGCTTTCCAGCAAACGCTATGCCGTCGCGAATGGCCGTAATCGGGCGCGTTGCTGACGCCCGGATAATTCGGCTGGAATGTCCGCTATCCGGATCTGTAGCCCGAAAGCCGCCGTTCCGGTTTGTCCGACGTGGTCGACCCGATCCAACCAATTCCACATCGCCTGTTGCTTCTTCGGATGTTGATGGAAATCTCCAAAACCGGGTGTGATGGTGGTTCATTGAAGCGCCCGAGATAAGTTGCCAACGAGGTCAGAGAGTAGAGGGTGCAAAATATCGGCGAACCCTCAGGGGCCAAATTTTCCCCTCCCAATCCCATTCCGTTTCCGCTATGTTCTAAGGAGTAGCCGGATGAACGCCCTGATGCCCAATTTCGATTTCGATCCCAGAAACAAGCCTCACCGCGAGGAATGGCAGGGTTTTGCCGAAGTCGACGAGGCGATCCGCGAAAATCGCCTCATGGAATATCGCTTCCGCAAATCCTGGGCCGATCCCTGGGGTCGTAAACTTAATCTGTTTGTCGGCTTCATCATGGTGACTGGATTCGCATATCTTGGCGGCGCGCTCGCTGGATGGTGGTAGATCGCCAGCCGGTATTACCACTTCTTCACGTCATCCGCCGCGTCAGCGCTGGCCCCGCGTGCATCTTTCGTGGATTGCCGTAGCGCATCGCGAACCTTGCCGGCACGTTCGTCCCCGTTTGACTGCACGCGGCCTACTTCATTCTGGATTGGACCAATATCCGGGGCGCGTGGGACAGATCCGCCGATATTGCCGCCAACCCCTGATCGGCTGCGCACATCAGCCGACCCAGACACGTCGGGTCGCGCAACTGCCGGACCGGATTTCAGCACAAGCTGGTCCTCGATATTGTCACGCAGGACATCGGCGTAGCTTTCGATAAAGCGGGTCTGGAGTGCCCGGCCTTCGCTGCCGAGCTGGAACGCGACATCGTCGAAGCGCGCATTGCCGTAGAAATCGCGGTTTCGGTCGATCTCCGCCATCCCCCATTCGCGATAGGCCTGCGACAGGTTAAGCGTGCCCGAAGCACTGCCGCTGTCGAAGAGCGAGGCCTGCTGTTCTAGGCGATTGGCAATCTCTTCTGATCTCCGCGCTTCTCTTGAATAGCTTTGCGCTTCCGTTAGCGAAGCATTCATTCCGCTTGCCGACGTGGAGACCGACGAACTCGAATCCGTCCCAACGGTGCGAACAAATCCGTCGCGGGTGCTGGTCCAATTCCGGCTATCGGATAGCTGGCGAAGGCTACCGAGGATTCGCGACCGGTCTTCCGAGGCGATCCCGATATCGCTGTCCGTCCATGTGCGTTGTGCACCGCCTTTCAGACCTGCCTTTGCAGATGCGACGCCGCTCGTAGCCGCGGCACCCACGCCCGCATCACCGCCAATGAAGAATGACGTCGTGATATCGTCTGCCGCCCGCCGTGACAGTCCGAACTGGCGCTGCAGCGCGAGCGAGGCCTGGTCGACCTCGGAAAAGGCGGTCTGGATGCTGTCGGAATTCGACTGCCCGGTGGCGGTCTCGAAGGCGCGGCCCTGGCTGTACTGATCGCGCAGTTCGCGAAACCGCGAGACGGCGCTGCTGGTCGATTGCGCGGCGATATTGGCGAGGCTTTCGGAATTCGCGCGGGCCTCGCTCGCCCTGGTGGCAAGCCGGCTCGAGACTTCCTGGCCGACCGAGGGCGTGAAGGGGTAGTTCGAATTCGGGAGCTGGTCGTAGCTGGCTTCGGGATAGCTGGTCTCGACAGAGCCTGTGCCGCTGACGGTGCGGGTCTGCGCCGCGCCATAGGCAAAGGACGGCGCAACGGTCCCTTGCGCGAACTGGCGGGTGAGGACGTTCGAATTCTCGAAACTGGTATTGCCGAGGGCAACATTGCCGGTGCTCGCCTCGCGCGCGGCCTCCTCGGCGGCGTTCTGGCTGGGGTTCAGATAGCTTGTCGCATGATGCGAGATCGCCATGGCGCCGCGCGCGACCCCGCCGGCGAGGAACGGCACCGAAGCGATGAGATAGCCGGCAAGAATACCGATGTCGCTGTTGACGTCGGCCATGCCGGTAAAGCTGGCGAGCGTCAGGCCGTTCGATCCGGCGACCGCGCTCATGTCGGCCGCGCCCTTGGCCATCAGCATCATGTGGAGGATGACGAACAAGGGCCCCCAGGCGGCAAGATAGAAGAAGCCGGTGACATAACCTTTCAGGGCAACCGGACCCGACCGCGGCATCAGGAACAGCGGGTAGAGGACGGGGAATAGCGCGTAGAACAGGACGGTCAGGACCACGTTCAACAGTGGCACCCATTTCATGGCATTGCTGGCAATCGAGGAATAGGTGCGCTCGGTCTGGATATCGGCGCGGGTCTGGGCATAGACATCGACGCTCCCAGCGCCGCTCGCCCCCGACATCGAATGCATGGCGCTTTCCATCGCGTTGATGGTCAGCGTCTGCTGGAAAATCTCGGTCGCATTGGCCGAGACCCCGGCGAGATACTGGTAAGCGATGGGCAGATCAGCAAAGAGCTTGGCCTTGGCGAGCGCGGCGGACTGGTTGGGATAAAGCTGCCGCCCGAAGACACTGCCCATGTCATCGATCAGCCCGGCCCATTGCGTGGACAGCGCGTTATAGGCCTCGCGGCAGGTGACGATGTCCGAAGTGACCATGCCGCTGCCACTGTCGCGCACGAGAAAACGCTGCGCGCGCGCCTGGCTGCCGGGCGCGATCGTCGCCCAGATATCGCTGCTTTCGGCAAGGTCCTTCATCGACATGCGGCCGAGCAGGACATCGTAGAACACGCATTGCTTGAAATGCTCGTCGAGATTGGCGGCAAATTCCGGATCGGAAATCCGCAAGGATCGCGTCGCATCGTAAAGCCGCGCGCCGTAAATCATGCCGTTCTTTGAATAGTCGAGATCGCCGGGAAGCCCGAAGACGACTTCGGCCGAGCCTGTCAGGTAGTCGCCGACCTGGCTGGTGAAACTCGCCATGAGCGCAAGTCCGAGTGGCACATTGGCGACTTCTGCCGGCGCCAGGCCCGGGTTCAGCCGGTCGGTCACATGGACGTCGATCCGCGGCACCATCAGGCAGGAATAGATGAGGGTGGCGCCCAGGAACCAGTTGATCCAGGCGCGCCAGTCCTGGTTGAAGGCAAGGGTGAGGGCGGAGAGCCCCAGCCCCATGACCATGACAACCTGGATCAGGCTCTTGTAGCCGCCGTTTCCGGTCCAGGCGGCGACGGCCTGGAAGGTGCTGACGAGATAGTCGCCGCCGCCGATGGTGAAGATCTCGACCATGGGAAAGTCCCGATCAGTGGGTGAGCGCGCGGGTGCGAACACCGCGCGACCAGTCGAGCGAGGCGGCCATGCCGGGCGACATCGAGGCGGCGAGCACGTTCTCGATAAAGGCGGTCTTCTCGATGATCTGCAGGACGGCATTGACGCGTAAATGCGTATTGGCCTGCCGGTCGGCCAATGCGGTGCGCACGTCCCTGACCTGGCGCTGCCACATCGCAAGCTTGGCCTCGTCGGCGCCGATAAAGCTGGTCATCGAGCGGCCCGCTTCGCCGGTAATGCGCTCGAGGATCGCGAAGAGGAGGTCGACGCTGGCGATCTCGGCGAGGGTTTCGCGGTCGTCGGTCGGCATGCCGCGCCCATAAGCGGCCTGGACGGTGAGAACCTTGTAAAGCGGGACCGAGGAAACCTGCAGCAGTTCCTTCTGCGCATCGGAGATCGCGGTGTCGTCGCGGATCGCATCGACCATGCCGGTGATGAGCGCGGCGACGCGCGGGCGAAGCGCCTTCGAGGCAGGCAGGTTCAGCGTCTTGAAGCTGGGGTTCAAACACTCGGCGGGTTCGTTGCAATCGAACACGCGCACATCGCCTGCCGCGGTGCCATCGAGCAGCGCGGTGACGAGCGTCGAGGAGGCATCGCCGGCAAAGGGCACGAACTTGCCGGGTTCGTCGTCCTTGGGCGGGATATAGATGACGGTGCCGATCAGCGTCATCGCGTATTCGGCGAGTTCGCGATCGAAACTGCCGCCCGGATTGAAGAAGGCGCTCTTCTTGAGGATTGTCCAGGTGTAGTTGCGGGGCACGCCGGGATTGACGTCGTCGTACTTGCCCGCGCCTGCTGCGGTGGTGCTGGCGCGCTCGCCCTTCGTGCCGCAGCCGTGCTTCGCCGCGGCATAGTCGGTGAACACGCCCTCGCTATTGCCGATGGCTTCGCAGATCGCCTTGTCGGCAAGATCGCCCTTGGGCCAGACGCCGCCGACCAATCCTTGCGCCATTTCGCAGGAATTGATGTTCAGATTGTTCATCAGCTGCGCTTTTTGCGAAAATTCCTGCATGATCTTCGAGCATTCGGGGCAGACGGTGTCGATCGCGAGGGAGAAGGCAAAGCCGATCGAATTGTTGGCGACGGCTTTTAAAAGCGCGACGATCTCGCTCGCATTGATGAACGAGAAGGAGCCAGCAAAGATGTCGATGCCGCCGCAGCCTGCGCGGGCGCGCGGCAATTGCAGGTTGGCGATATTGGTCGTTTTCTGCGGAAAGCGCGTCCAGACATTACCAAGACTGTAATAGCCCGCCGACTGGCCCTCGAACGCCGTAGGCCCGGTGACATTCGATGCCCCGCCGAGATCGCCGAGGAAGGTATCCATTGATGAGCCGACATCGGCCAAAGCCGGGTCGGGGAGCGTGGCGCCCATGAGCGCGAGGGCGGCAAGCGCGCCCGTCCATGGCTTGCGGCTAAAAATCATGTCCGGCGTCCTTGCTTGTGAGGAGGTAGATGCGGTCCTGGAGTTCGTCGGCGCTCATCACGCCGTAGCCGATTGGAATGGCGCGCTGGTTTTTCGCGTCCCAGAGGACGACCGCAGGCGTGACCTTGGGCTCGAGGCCCATGCGGGCGCGCTGGTTGGTCTCGACGGTGTAGTCGGGAAACTGCTTCGACGGCCCGCCATCGGTCGAGATCGCGCGTACGGTAATGTTCCAGGTCGATGTCACCGAGCGCACGATCGGGCTCATGACCTCGCAGGCGCCGCAGCTCTGCGCGAAGAAGTAGAACAGGCCATAGCGCGCCGATAGCGAGCGCATGGCAGCATCGCGTTCGGCTTTCCTTGCATCCTGCCATTGCCGCTTGCCGAGCGTCGAGACCGGGCGTTGCAGGGTATAGTCGAGCTCGGGATCCTGCCAGATCGCGCGTTGCCAGACATCGGAAAAGAGCGCGGCCTGGTCGAGCTGGCGGCGCTGGAAGCGGATATAGGCGGTGACATTGGCCGGCGTGGGCTCGATGATCGCGCGCGCCTTCAACTCGCGCAAGGTCATGGTGATTGCATCGAGCTTTTCTACCGCGCTCGATGCGGGCGGCTTGGCAGCGTCGGCATCGTCCTCGACCGGTTCGGGTCGGGCGCAGTAGAACCAGTAGCCGAGCCTCCGCTCCTCGCAATAGAAGGCGTCGGCGCCGTCGCCGGTCGCGACGAAGGGTGCGTCGGTCGACTTTCCGTTGGCCAAGGCAACCTTTGGTGCCGCGACAATAATCGCGGCGAGAAGCGTCAGGGCGACGGCGAGGCGCCGCCAGGTCTCAGGAGCCGGAACGGGCATAGTAGTCCTCGATTTTCTGCTGGATGTCGCTCGCTGCCTCGAGCTCGTCGGGAAGGCGCGCGGCGTCGGTGAACTCGGCGTAGACTTCGGAGAAATCCATCCGGCTCAAATCGAGCCGCGCGAATTCGTCAATGGTGAAGCCTTCGCATTGCTCGCGCTTGGGACTGTCCCAGGGCTTGTTCAGCTGCACCCGGCCCTGTTCCTGGAGGATCCGGCTGAGCTTCGATTCAAAGCAGCAATAGACCTTCTTCTTGGTGAGGCAGACGCCCAGAAAACTGTCCGAGCAATAGCTCCCGACATAGGCGCACAGGCCCTGCGCATCGCGTTCATGGAGCAGCACTTCCTCGCTACTGCAGCCCAAGGCCACGAGGAGCTGCGAGCCGGGCAGCAGGGGGAAACCCTTGCCCTTGCAACAGTTGAGGACGCCGAAGACCTTCGACGAGCAGGTGTTGCGCGTGCCTTCGAAGAGGCGGAGTGTATCAGGATCGAATTCGCGGCGGGCCTGGTCCATGGCGTTCAGCGCTACGACCGCATCCTTGAATTCGTCATTCGGTGTGCGCTCGATCGTCTCGCACGAACCATCGATGCAATAGACATCCCCGTCGCAGATATACTGGGTGGTGCCTGTTTCTTCGTCGGGCAGCGGACAATCGTAGACGCGCTCCCAGGTCCGGCAGGGTTCGCCCGAGAGGCAATCCTCGCGCACCAGCGTGCAACCGGGTGTCGTCTCGAGCGTGACGCAATCCTCGGCGGCTGCATATCTGTTGCAGGTGTAGCTGCGTTCCCAGGCCCAGCAGGGTTTCGTCACCGATTGGCCATCGATGATCCGCGTCACCGGATCGGAATCGGTGCAGGTCTCGACTTCGCGCGCGCAGGTATCGTCAGCTTCGAGCCCGGCGCAGGCGCTCTCGTTGCGCGTGGTGACGAGCACGTCCTCGAGGCTGGTCGCGTAGGGCTCGAGCGGCGGGACGGGCGCGCTGCATGAGAGCACGTCGACGCGCAAGGTGCCGTAGCAGCCCCAGTAATAGCCCGACCAGTAGCCACAGATCGGGATCGACTGCGTGACCGTGTAGGTGTCAGCCGAAAAATTGCTGCAGTAGTACGGGCTGGTGGGATCAATGCCTGACCCTTCGACGCAGTAATACTGGTAGCGCGTCTGCTGCTCGATCCGGGCTTCCAGCGTAATCGGGCAGGTGAGCAGGTCCTGCTTCGCGGTGTAACCGGCATTACAGGTGGCGTAATAGCGCCCCGGCGACGCGGTCCCGCCGGGGAGCGGAACGCAGGCCCCTTGGCTGCCGGTGACCGACATGCCGCTGGTATAGGACAAGGGATCCTCGCTGATGGTCGTGCTGCGCGCGAGCACGGCCTCGATATCGGCGGGATCGAAAGTGGCGCGGCTCTCCATGGACTCGCGCATGACGCGGTAGCCGGTGTGGGCGGGCGCGGCGCTGGCGGCGCGGGATGTAAGGTTGTCGGGATCATCGCCATAAGTGCTTTCGATGGGATCGGCATCGTAATTGGGTATCAGCGACGGATCGGGCGTGGTGGTGGCAGCCTCCTGCGCGCGACTGGCGAGCGATCCGGCAAAAGCCTTGCCGTCGGCTTTCGCGTCGCCGGTCGTGGTTTGGGCCATGCCGGGCTCGATGGCGCCAAGACCCGAGACGAGTACGACCGACAGTGCGATGGCGGCGGCGGTTGGCACGCGCATCATGGTTGGACTCCCTCAAGCCGGGCAAGATGCTGCGCGGCGATCCGCGCGCCGGGGCCGTTCCCTTGCGCGAAGGTCTCGAGGACATGGGCGAGCGTGACATTGCCGCACATCCGGTCGTGCGGCGGGACGTTGGTGGTGCAGTCGAACCCGTCGCAAAGATCGAAGTCGCTCGCGGCAACGACATAGGTCGGCACGGCCTCGACGCCGAAGGCGCGGAACAGGCGCGGGTCGATGCCGACATGCTCGAGATGGGCGCTGCCCTCAGCAATCGGCGCGAGCGCGGCGGTAAGGCGTTTGACGCTCCCTTGCGGAAATCCGCGTAGCACGACCACACCGCCCGCCTTGCCAACATCGGCGATCATCGCGGCGAGCGCCGCTTTGGGCATCGACGTGCTGGCAAAGGCGATCAGCCGGGGCTGGCCGGCCAGTTCGGCCTCGGCCATCTCGCCCGCATCGACGATCATCCGGTCGAAATCGAAGGTCTGGCTGTCATCGGGCTTGGCGGCACTTGTTTTTGCCGCGGCGGTATAACGCGCGCCGTTGTCGGCGCCGTCTTGCGCGGCCGCCTTGGCTTGCTCGGTCACCGCTTCGGCGCGGCGGCGCGCCTCGGCGGCGAGCGTTTCGGCATCGCTGGCCTGCGCCCTGGCCTTGGCGCGGATCGCAGCGAGATCGAGTTCGGGGTCATGGACTTGCGCCGAGGCGGCGGCAAGGCCTGCGGTCACCGCGAGGCTGGCGAGCATGGCGAGGGAGATTTTGCTGGTCATAAAGCGCAACAGTTCCGCTTGCGCCAGACGAGGTAGCCCATGTCCTCGCCGATGGCGGGATAGACCTGGCCAGCGGACATAAAGGTGGTCGAGGCACCGATGGGGGCGCAGGCATAGCGTCCGCTCGTCTGGGGGTTGGGATTGGTGGCCTGGAAGCGGTATTGCTGCTTGCGCATCACCGGCATCAGGTATTTGCCGCACAGGCCCTTCGAACCCATCGTGCCCCAGGCGGCGAGTTCGCGGTGGAGCTTGTAGGCAAAGCGCGAGAGCACGAGGCGCGAGGCCTGAACATGGCCGATCGTCGCCGAGACATTGCCGTTAAGCGGATACATCGAGCCCTGGCAGCCCGCGCACCAGAACAGCTTATCAGATGGCAGTTTCCGGGTCGCCTCGACGCAATCGGCGGCACAGGCCGCCAGCGCCAGCGGATTGGCGAAAAGCACGGCCTCGGGATTGATGATCGCGGTGAGTTCGGAATCCTGCCAGAGCGGATCGAGCTCGGAGATATAGAGGATGTCGACCGAGCCTGTTTCCAGGCACAGGAAATCGGCGACGAGCTCCATCCAGTAGATCAGCGGATAGGCGTACCAGTGGACGTGCCACTGCGAATGGTACTGCGTCGCGCCGCCCACCGCCGATGGCCCGGCCATGGTCTTGAAGCCGATGTCGAAACCGGGATCGAGCTTCATTCCGCCGAGATTCACGAAGCACCAGGGCTTCATCGACACATCGGCGAGCCGGACCGGCTCCCAGAAACCCATGGCGATGCCGGGGCGCAGACCGCAGAGGCACACCGGCAAGTCGGGATTGTCGGGATCGGGCCGGTTCGACGGCCAGATTTTCAGGCTCCCGACCGAGATCGGGAACAGGCAGGACCAACAGATATCGGTGATCGGGTTGACGAAACTCCCGGTGCAGCGCCCGGGCCCGGCATCGGCGCGCGCCGGCGTGGCGGCCAGCGTTAGGCAGGCGAGCATGACGACCAGAAGCCGGACGATCATAGGGAAAGGGCGACGCGTCATGGCTGCCGCTCCCGTTTGGATGGCAGCGCGTGTTCGCGGATCTGGAGCTGACGACCCTGCTGTTCGACGACGGCGGGCATCGCGCGGATGCCGAAGCGGCGCACCAGCTTGCCCTCCTGGTCGAACCAGAACCGGCGTTGCCGGGCCTTCATCAGCTCGAGCGGCGCGCCGGCCACCAGGATGAATTTCGCCTTGTTGCCGGCGTAAGTCTTTGTCGCCCAGGCGAGCTGCTCGGGATCGTCGCCATCGAGAAAGACGAGCGCTTGGCGCAGCGGCACGCTGTCCAGCGGATTGACCCTGGTGCCTGCGGCAATGATGACGCGGCCCTTGTCGTCGGTGATGTTGTCGGCGACCGCAATCGTCGGATCGAACAGCCAGGTCCGCGGGGCTTCGGCACGCACGAGTCCGGCGACCGGGCTCGGCCGATTGACGCGGGCGATCGTGCGCTGCTTAAGGCGTTCGTTGAGTTTTTTCGTGGCGCCGCTGGCCTCGAGCGCAGCAAGGCGCGCGTGGATCTGCGAGAGCAGGTCGGGTTCGGCGATGGCCCAGACCGTGCCCTGCTGGCCATAGTCGCGCGCCGCCGCGGGCATTGCGGCGGCAAGGCCGGCCAGCGCGAGCGGTAGCAGGAGGGTAAGGCCGGGCATCCGGATCACAGGATCGGCCTCCCGACCCCAAGGATGCGGTCCTGGCAAATCCATCCGATCGGGGCATAGCGGCTGTCGAAGGAATCGGGATGGTCGGTGCCAACGTAGTAGCAGCCGGCGGGGATCGTGCCCGTCGGCCCCAAGGCGAGCGCTTCGCCCTTGCGGCTTTTGGGCTTGGCCGTGGCGACGACCTCACCGTTAATCGCGAACGTCCGGCCCTGCCGCGTCACCACGTCGCCGGGCATGCCGAGCACGCGCTTGCCGAAGGGCTGCGGCCTTTTTCCGAAATGCGCGGTCAGGAGTTTTGACGGCGGCGGCGCAAACAGCACGATTGCGCCGCGCGTCGGCACGGCGTCTTTCTCCAGCCAGATCGCCCAATGCGGCAGCGAAGGGCTGGCATTGATCAGCAGCGCATGGCTCTGGGCAAAACCTTGGAGCGCGGTGAGCGCCAGCGTGCCGGCGCCCAGACCTGCCAGCAGCGTCAGGCGCGGCCAGATCCGGCTTGAGCGGGGTCGGGGCCGAAGACGAGGGATGAGACGATCAGCGCGCGGCATGGTCCAATTCCTGCATCCGCCGCGCGACATCGGCGCGCACGATGGGCGTCATGTCGCGGGCCTGGCCCGCGAGCACGGCCTCTCCGACCAATACGGTGCGGCCGTTGCGCCCCTGCGCATCGACCGAGGCATCGATGGCTTCGAGATAGGCCGCGACACGCCGCTGGCTTGCTTCGGGGTCGGCGCCGCTCCTGGCTTCGGCCTCGACGAAAGCGCCGATCAGCCCCGAGAGTTCGACGGTCACGACCTCGCGGCTTTGCAGCGCGAGCAGCGTGCGCGTTGTCCAGGCGCCCCAGAGCAGCGCTGCGAGGAGCAGCACGCCAAGCCCGAGCGAGGCGAGCGGAACGCCGAAGACCTGCCGGCGCGCCGCGAATGGGACGAGGCCGCTCATTGTGCGTTATCCTGGTGTGCGGTGTTGCCGGTGACGTCTGCCAGAAAGGCCGGCAGACGCCACATCGCGATCAGCGTCGTGCTCGAGATCAGCACGATTTGGATCATCTGCGAAAAAGCGAGCTTGCGCGCTTCGCCGGCGGCGATCCAGCGTGCGGCGAGATTGTCGACCTGCCAGAACAGCACGTCGAGATTGCCGCCCGAAATCGCCAGGAAGAACAGCAGCGGCAGGCCGAAGGCCATGAGCCAGCAGGTGCCGAGAAAGCCGCAGGCCTTGAGGCTGATGTACGCGATCTCGGCGCCATGCCGGCGCCAGCGCGCGAGGCGTTTGGACAGGATTGCGTTCGGATGCTTGTCCCGTGTTGGCGGCGCGGCCAGCGCGCGATCGACGGGGGTGGAGATATGCATGTTCATGAGAAAAATCGGTCCTTCAATCGGGAGTGTGCGTGTCGGGAAAGGCGATGCGTTCGATGGCATCGGCCAGCTGATGGCCGCGCGCGATCTCGTGTTCGATCGCGGCGAAGGTTCCAGGCGAGCTTGAAAACAGCGTCGCCGAAAAAGGATCGAGGACGAGCCGACCGATGGCCTCGGTCTCGGGGCCCTTGATGAAGACTTCGGAATAGTCGGTGCCCGAGCGCTTGAGGCTGCGGATCAGCGTTTCGGAGCGGTCGTCCATGTCGAGGCGCTTCGACGCCTTGAAGTCGGCGATCGTCTCGCTCTTCTGCTGGAGGATCAGCATCCAGTCGCTGTTCTCGAGCGCGGCGGTCGCGCCATCCGACTTGTAGTAGTCGTTCAAGGACTGGGTCGCGGTGGCGAGCGCGCCGCCATATTTGCGGCAGGTGCGGGCATAGGTTTCGACGAACTCGCCCATCGACCCGCCCTTGAGGAGGCTCCAGGCCTCGTCGATCAAGAGCAGCTTCTTCACCGACCGGTCGCTGCGGGTCATTGCCTGGCTGGTCATGAACATGATCGCCGAGAGCACGACCGCGCGCAGTTCCTCGCGCGCCGCCAGATCGCTCATCTCGTAGACGATGAAGGGGGCACCGACCTCGAGGCTTGCCTGGCCCTCGAAGAAGGCGCCGTAGGTGCCGCCTCGCATGAAAGGCGTGAGCGCGGTCGCAAGATCGTGCGCGGCGGGTTTGTCCGAGGCAGCCAGCGCTTCGCCGACCGCGGTGACGCTGGCGGCAGAGCCGTGTGCGGTCCAAACCTCGTTCACCGCCTTGTCGATGAGGCCGCGTTCAGTATCGTTGAGCGGCGCGCTGTAGCGCGCCATCTGACCGATAATGGCTTTCACCATTGCGAAGCAGTCGAGGCGGTAATCCTCGTCGTCTTCGGCACGAGTTCCATCGATCATCGAAAAGGGATTGAGGCAGAACCCCGAGGCGAGGGTGAACTCGACGAAGCGGCCGCCCTGCAATTTGACCGAATGCTCGAAGCTGCGCCCATCGTCGATGACGACGACTTCGGCGCCCGCGCCTCGCAGCGCCGCGCACATTTCCTGGAGCAGGACGGATTTCCCCGATCCCGACTTGCCGCAGATCGCGACATTGTGATTCCCCGCCTCGTTCTCGAAGGGCGACCAGTAGAAAGGCTGGCCGCGCCGCCCGACCAGCAGGAGGTGCGGCAGCGGGCCACCGAGATACTCGCCCTGCATCGGCGCGATATGCGCCGCCGTCGTCGACAGCAGCGTGCGCATGCGCTTCAAACGCGCCATGTCGGTGGCCAATCCATCGGCGAGCGTCAGCGGCAGCGCGGCGACAAGCCCCTGGATTTGCAGGAAGCGCTCGTCGGCGAGGTCCCATCCGGCCGCCTTGTAGATCGACTTGATCGCGCGCTCGTGCCGGTCGCCTTCGCCCAGTGGCGAAAAGCTGGTGAGCCCGTAGAAGACTTTGACGAGCCGTCGTCCTTGCTGGAGCTCGGCCTGAACATGCTGCCATTCGGCCGACTGTTCGGCGAGACGGGGCAGGAAGCGCGCGCTTTTGGAGCCTGCGAGCGTCGTCGTGCGCATGAATTTGTAGCCAGCTTTCGCTTCGGCGGCCTGGCGGTCGGGATAGACAAGGCAGAGCGTGGTCGCGACCGGACAGGGAAAGCGCAGCTTGTCGGTGAAGAGATCGCCGATGAGCCGCGCGCATTCCCAAGGGGCCCAGCGAGCGGGCATGTTGCGCACCGCGTAGTGGCGCACGTCGAACGCGTCGGGATAGACGGTGCCAATCTCGGGCACACCGTCGTGCTCCTCGCCGGTTGCGCGGAACCGTTCGGTCGCGAGCACCATGCGATCGTCCTCGACCGTCAATTCGATATCGCGGCGCAGGATTTGCGAGGCTATCGGATCGTGCGGGTTATAGGCCAACGCATCGTCCTGCGGGGCGGTGGTGGGCGAAGTCAAATCGTCGACCAGCGCGATCAGCGCTTCGGGGCCCATTTCGCTGACGCCGAGGTTCAAGGATTTGAGCATCGAGACCAGCCCGTCGCGCGCCTGGGCGAGTTCGTCGTTCGGAACCTCGCTCTTCGACGGGACGCCGACCGAAATCACCACCTGGTGATGGCGGGCATGGAAGGGCGCATCGGCAGAGCCCGATTTCCAGACGAGGCCGTAGAGCCGGCGCGCGCGGTGGCGCGCGATCGCTTCGTAGACTCTGCCCTGCAGGTAGCGCGGAGCAAACCAGGGCGCGACGATCCGGCTGATGCGCGGGCTCGCATAGTGGAGAATCTGGACGCAGGCGCCTTCGGGCAACCCTTCGGAAAACCAGGCGCCGAGGATTTCGCCGGTGCGCTCGTCGGCGCCGATCAGCGGGGTGACGGCAAGAACGAAGCCCTTCGAACGCGCGTTCACATAGAGGCGCGATGCGGGATCGAAGACCCGGTAGGGTAGCCAGTCCGAGAGCATGTCGAGCATGAGCGCGGGACGCGCGGCTTCGCCATGTTCTGCATCGCCGAGGAGGCCGGTGAGCACACGGTCGGCCAAAGTTCCGATCGAGAGCGCCATTTATTTGGACTCCTTTTGTTCTTCTGCGCTTTGCGCGGCGACCACGGCATCGAGGTTTGGGAAGCCGGGTCGGATGAGGTGCGTCGGGATGGGCGCGGGAATAAATTGCCGGGAGACCCGATCGGGCGGGACGGTGCCGTCTCGAAGTCCCCCGGCTGCCGGCAGGGGTGGGCCGGCATCTGCCTCGCGCGCCTCGGAGGGGACCGGGGGAGGAAGCGGCGAGGTAGCGGTAAAAGGTTGTGCGACGAACGGATCGCCTGCTGGCGGCGCAGCGATCTCGGCGCGGGCATCGGCGTGTGGATCGCCAGCGCCTTCGGCATCGCGGATCTGGCGCCTGATCGCGCGCAGCAGCGTTGCCGGGCGGCCCCTGGCCGTGCTGCCCTGAAGCTCGGCGGCCCAGCGCGGGGTCTCGACAACAATCCAGGCGACGGCTTCTTCGTGCAGTGTGCCCGACTGGTCGATATGCGCGGGGAAAATCACTTTCAGGCGCCGTTCGGCGGTACGCGAGCTATCGCCCGGCGTGACCGCACCGGCGGCAAAGGCTCGGCTCTCCGGGGCTGGTTCAGTGCTGGCGATCCCGGCCACCGCATCCTTGTCGGTTACCGCGGTGGGCGCGCAGGTGCCTTTCAAGGCGCGGCAGGAGAAATCGCCTTCGATATTGGTGCCAAGCCCGACGCAGCCGCTGGCGGCGAAAATCATGGGCAGTAGCGCGAGGGGGCGGAGGGAATAGGTCATGGATTGCACTCCTCAGCGCGTCTTCGGGGTGGCGGTGAGAAAGGCGCGCAGCGCTTCGGCGGGGCGATAGCCTTCGAGCACCGCGCCGTCGGAGGGACGGACGATGACCGGCGTGCCGCCGTACCCGTGCGCCCTGGCAAAAGCCTCGTTCTCGTCGAGCCCGGTGACATCGCAGGGTTTGGCGCTGGCCAGCGCCACGCCAGCATAGGCCATGTGCAGCGAGACCTCGGGTCTCTTCGCGCAAAGCACCTGTTCGGCGAGCTTGCGGCTCTCGGCGCCGAAGATCGAGATCGGGCGTTCCTCGACCCGTGCGCCGATCGCTTTCAACTCGGCTTCGAGCTTCTTGCAGTAGCTGCAGTGGAAATCGGAAAAGACGGTCACGCGCGGGCCATCCTTGGGACCCCAATGGATCGCGCCCTTGTCCGACAGTTTGGACAGGTCGACCGTAGTGGGTGCTGCCGCGCGCGACGGGGCGGGAGCATTGTCGCCGTCCGCTTCGCTGCGCCTTGCCGCACCGGCAGCCAGCAGGTCGGGATTGAGTTCGAGCAGCCGCGCCGCGGTGAGGTCCTGGCGCGTTTCCATGTCGTAGACCCGGCCGATCACGAGATAGCGTGCTGTCCTGTCGACATAGAACAGCGTCTGCTTCGAGGCGACTTCGCACAGGCCTCCCAGCCCCTTGCAGACAATCGCGTCGATCGCGGTCTTCGGCAGCCGGACTTTCAGCGCCTCGCGCACGGCTTCGGTCGCCGTGGCACTGGTCCCTTGCGCGAAGCTTGCCACGCCCCATCCTGTCGCGCCCGAAAGCGCGAGGACGGCGAGCGTTGCCGCGGCGGGTTTGGTCCAGCGGGAACGACCGAGCGTTCGGGCGCGGGTGCGCAGGCGTTCGGCAAACTGGGGCTTCGGGGTCATTGGGCATTCCTCACGAAGGCGCCGTCGAGAAAGACGATCTCGACTTCAATGCCGGTCGGCATCTCGACGACAGGTTGGTATTGTTCGGCGCGTTCGATGAGATACTTGCTCACCGTATCGGCGGCATCGCCCGCGCCCTGGCCAAGTCCGCCGGCGAGGATGTCGGTGCCCGAGAGCTTCGAGCGCGTGCCGTCGGAATTGGCGGTGATCCCCGAAAACACCGAGTTGGCATTGGCGGAAAAGCCGCGCCCGAACCCGCCGACGATCCCGGCCAGCAGCGCCTGGCTGATCAGCGATCCCTCGCGGCTGACGATCCTTCCGCGCACCCCCGACTTGCCGGCAAAGGCGATGAAGCCCTTGACCTCGGAAACCGCGACGCGGCCGCCTGGCTGGTCGCAGGTCATGCGCGCCAGCTTGACGTAGACCTTTTCCGAGGAGAGATCGCCGCGCGCCGCGCCATTGACGACGCAGCCCTCGATCCGGGTGGTGAGCACGCGCCCGTCCTGCAGCACCGAGCGGGCGGGGCCGGTGATGCGCAGCACCACAGGGAGCGGATCGGTCTGCGAGGCAACGCCCGCCGAGGCATCGACGCCGACGATGACCCGCGCCGGCGCATAGGAATTGGGCGGCAGGTATTCAGGGGAATCCTCGATGACCAGCGGCGGCGCTTCGGCGCGCCGCACCGAGGCGCCGGCAGCACTTTTGTCCGAGGTAAAATTGAGCAACCGGACGCCAGAAGGCGCATTGCCATCGAGACCCGTCGCAGCGCCCGATTGCGACGGACCGGCGGGCGATCCGAGGCCGCGCGCATCGTAGCCGCCCGCTTGCGGGCCATAGGCCGGCGGTGGCGGTGTGGCAGCCGCCGTAGTCTCGGCCGCCGCGAGCCGGGTCTTCAGCTCCGCGTTCTCCGCCGAGATCGCATCGATCGCCGCTTCGCCATCGGCGCGCATCATTTCGTTCTCGGCGCGGATCGCCTGAAGCTGGGCTTCGAGTTCGCTGCGCGGCAGCTGGCTTTCGGCAAGCTTCTTCTGCTGCTGTTCGACATTGCCGACGCGGTTGTCGAAGACCGAGACGAACTCGCGGTTGGCGAGGTCGCGATTAACGAGGCCCGCCGTTTCGATCGTGCGCGCGCCATCGGTATCGGTGGAACTGCCGTCCTCGCCCCCGAAGATGATCCAGCTGCCGCCCAATAGCGCAACGGCGCCAATCGAAGCGAAGAGCATCTTCTGCCGGCGCTGGGTGCGCTCGTTGATATTGCTGGCGGCGGCGGTCTTACCCGGCGCGGATGCGCTGGGCACCTTGGTAGCGTTGGCGTTGGGAGCGCTGGTTTGCGGCTTCGTCGCGTCAGTCATGGGAAAACACTCCTGCGCCGGTGACGAGATAGGCACTGGTCGCTTCGCCGGGCGCGAGTTCGTCCTTGCCGAAGGCGAGGGCGAGCGTGCCCACAGGCGCTAGCGCGTCGGCATCGAGCGTGACGGGTGCGTTGGTGCGGTTGGCGATCCGCAGCACCTTGCCGGTGAAAGCCGCGCCGCGATAATCGCTGACCAGCTGGATCTCGAAATCGCCGACCCGCGCCGGCAGCCCGCCAAGGCTGCGGATCTCGTAGCCTTCGACGAGTTCAGCGCTCGCCATCGCGCGGATCAGCCGCACGGCGGTTTCTTCGGGCGCGGTCGCCTCCTCGAAACGCGCGGCAGCGTTTTGGCCGAGCGCCGGATTTGTGATGAAAACCTGCTGCGCGCCGATCGCCTCGATCCGGCAGGCGAACTTGTAGACCTGGCCTTTCTTCGTCGTCGCAAAGAAGCTGATCGAGCGGGCGGCAAAGGTTTCGGGGATCGAGACGTAGATGTCGCCGCGCAGCGGTTCGTTGCTCACCGCGAAATCGCTATAGGGATAGCCGCTCGAGATCTTCGAGACGCTGGCGAACTGGTCCTCGACCAGGGCGAAGCGGGTGAGTTCGCGCTGCGACACCGTGCAGTCGATCGCGGCGCCATCGGCGGCCTGCTTGAACTGGTCGGCCAATGCGGGCGTCGTGCCCGCAAGAGCAGCGGCAATCGCGAGACCTGCCAACGGCAGGCGCGGAATGGGATTGGGCCAAGGCATCAGCCAGCCTCCTTCTGGTCTTTGTCCGTGGAAACCTGGGCGAACCCGGCGAGCGCAAGCCTGAGGCCGCGATAGGTCCAGCTGAGGCGGAACCGGCGTTCGTCGCTCGCAATCACTTGCGAACCGACGAAGGTCTTGAGCTTCCCCGATACTTCGGACGTCATACCCTTGGGATCGACGGTCATCTGGGTGATGACGAAAGCCTGGCTGACATCGGAACCGCGCTGCTCGGCAACGATCTTGACGAGGTCGGCCTTCAATCTCCCGCGATGTGCGGGATCGGCGACATCGAGGATCGTCTCCATCCAGTAGTCGAGACCTTCGGGACTGCGATTGAGGAGCATCAGCGCGACATCGCGGGTGACAAGCTCGAGATAGTCGGCTTCGACCCCGGCACTCGAAACCGTCAGCGGACGCTCGAGCGTCGGCAGCAGCACGACTTCGCGGGCGCGGGTCATGGCAAGGCCGGTCGCGACGACGAGCGCGGCGGCAAGCCCGGCGCTCGCAAGCGCGAACATGTTGCGCTGGCGCAGCAGCACCTGCTGGTGCTCGTGGGCAAAATCATGGAGCATGGCTTTTCCTCCTCAGCCTGCCAGGCGGCGGCAGTGGGAGGGCGGCGTTGCGACAAGGCCGGTAAAGCCTGCCGGCAGATACCAATAGGCGGCATGGAGAAGCCAGGAGCTTGTGCGTCCTGCCTTTGCCTTTCGCAGAGCGAACCAGGCTCCCATGGCAAGCGCAATGCCGATCAGTATGTGCTGGGCAAGGATCCCCCAGGCGAAGGGGACGATCATCCCGGCGAACTCGTCGATGGTCCAGAAGCCGATCAGCTCCGGATCGTCGAGACGCCGTGGGATCATGTACCGGTCTGCCATCGTGGCCGCCCTCCCGTCGAAACCGCAGGTGCCGTCAGATCACCGCGGTCACGACAGAGGTGACGATGGGAACGCCCGTGCCGACGCCAATCCCAACGCCGACCGGCACCGCGACCTGGCCGAGCGCAAAGCGGCCCGAAGCGAGCGCGATCAGGCCGCCCGCGAGGCTGAGGACGGTAATGATCTTGCCGCCCGAGCCTTCGAGGAAGTCGGTGAACATGGTGAGCGCCGGATTGAAGGTGGTGTCGGCGCCGGCATAGGCGGTGCCGCCCACAAGGGCGGCCAGTGCAATCGGCAGCGCAAGGTTCGCGACCTTGGCGAGGACGGGCTTGCCGCGTGCCGAACGGGGGGCTGCGGCGGGGAGGGAAGGGGTGTGCATGAAGGAAACTCCGGTTCTTTGAGCATCGGTGAGCCAGCGGTCGACCCGCTGTGTGATCCTTCATGCGGCTAGGAAATCGGTGTAGGAAAGAGGAAAGCGTGATCCGGACAATGCTACGGACGGATATGGACCATCAATGGAGTTGGTGACGGCGTTCGGTGACGATAATGTAAGCTGAAATCGACTGTACTGCCGCAGAATCACGCGCTTTCTGTCGACGAATCACGACATCATCTTGTTCTCGTCATCATTCAACGAAAAACAAGATGTTCCGTTAATGTTCTTTCTTGTTTCCTACAGGCAGCCGGGTCGTTATGTCTGCGAGTCGCGATAACGACAGCGAGGCATGACGATGGACAGGCAGGCGAAAGATCAGGGTGCGGACAACGACCGGATTGCGCGGGTCCTGGCCCACGCCGTTGATAGCGCCGGGCGTTCGCGGGCCGATCTCGCCGCCGAGGCTGGCATGCACCGCGAAACCCTGACCCGGCTCATACGCGGCGAGCGACCGATCAAGCTTGAGGATGCCGCGCGGATCCTGTCGGTCTGCGGCGTGCCGGTCCGTTCGACGCTGATCCTTGCGCTGAGCGGCGAAGATGAACGCGCCTGCCAGTGGATGCGGCATGATGTTGGGGCGTTTCTGGAAGAATTCCTGGTGACGCTGCCTGGTGCGCTCGAGACGACGTTGGGCGAACGCTGCGACGAATTGCGGCCGCGTTGGGCGAAAGGCACGTCGCAGCTCGTCGCGCGCATGCTCGCCAATCATATCGACGACTTTGCCGCGCGCGATGTAACGGCGCAGCTGGTGCGGTAAGCGGGGTTCAGCCTGTTTCGGAGGGGACCGCTTCCGAACGAGGTGAATGACGATGAAAACGAACGATGTTGCGACGCTTGAGGATGATGCAGTTCAGGCTGCTGCCGCTCGGCCGCAGCGGTTGCTGCGGCTGCCCGAGGTGATGCACCGGGTTGGGCTCAAGCGCTCGGCGATCTACCAGTGGATGAGCGAGGGGCGGTTTCCGAAGTCGCGGTCGCTCGGACCAAAGTGCGCGGTCTGGGTGGAGAGCGAGGTGGAGGAGTGGATATTGACTGTAACTGCTTTCGAGGGATAGTCGAAGTAGTGATGAGTTGAAATGCCCCCCTCGGCCCTATCGTGCCGTGGCGTTCTGCATCCCTCCCCTGCTATCAGGATTACTGAGTTAATACAGTATACTGGGCTCAGAATTGTCATTATTTGCTGTATACTCTGCCTCTGAAAACTCGGCACCTGTGCGTTCGCTGTCTGTCCTTTCCTCGATTGATCGGTGGGATGTAGGAAAGCGGAAAAGTGCCGGGGGCAAGTGATCGCCACGGAAAATTGACGATCTTGGCTCTTATAGCAGGCGTTTGAGCAGGAAAAGTGGGATTTTGGCAGCGGCACATCGGAATTTGCGCCGGCGCTGACGGATTTTGCGCAAGCGGTGCTGGAAGCTGCACCAACGCACGGGAATGGGTGGTCGTTGTCCTTCCTAAATACTTCTTGGAAAGAAGATCGGTGCGCGCAACGCGATCCATAAGGATGCCATGCGTCGAATCCTGTCTGGCATGCGTTCACTTTTGCAGAAAGAAGCCCTGTCGATTCTCGAGGCAGCGGGACTGCAGGCCACCTGATGGCATCCACGCGCCTCATTCCGATAGGTTGTACCAGCCTGCGATGAGGCTGACTCATTTGGGGATTCCCAAGGCGACAAAAGTCTGACTCAATAGCGTCCTGCATCAGAAGGACGCGATAATGGGTCGGGCGATTGGCTTGCGGGATGATTTCGACGGACCAGCGCTTCGGCGACTGGCACGGAACTCAAAGAGCGCGCCACAAGCCCGGCGATTGCTGGCACTGGCCCAGATCTACGAGGGTGGTAGCCAGAGTGAGGCAGCGCGGATCGGCGGTGTCACCCTTCAGATCGTCCGCGACTGGGTGATCCGCTTCAATACCCGCGGTCCTGACGGGCTGCTGGGCAAGGCCCCAGGCAAGGCATCGATCCTCAATGATGCGCAGCGACGCGCACTGGCCGAGGCGGTCGAGCGCGGGCCTATCCCCGCGATCCATGGCGTCGTGCGCTGGCGGCTGATCGACCTGTCGCATTGGCTCTACGAAGAGTTCGCGGTGTCGCTCGACGAGACTACTGTCAGCCGCGAACTGAAGAAACTGGGCTATGTGAAGCTGACCGCCCGGCCCCGTCACCATGCGCAGAACGGACACGCCATGGAGGCATTCAAAAAGGGGGCTTTGCCTCGGCGGTGGCAGAGATCCGAGCCAACCTCCCGCAGGGCACGCCCATAGAGATCTGGTTCCAGGACGAGGCGCGCGTCGGGCAGAAGAACACCATCGCCCGCCGCTGGGCGCAGCGCGGCACGCGGCCATCTGCCCCCAAGGACCAGCGCACCAGATCAGCCTATATCTTCGGAGCCATCTGTCCCGAGGAGGGCAAGGGTGCCGGACTGGTTCTGCCCTTCTGCAGCACCCAAACAGTCACACTGCACCTGGCCGAGATCGCGTTTGCGGTGGCACCCGGCGCGCATGCTGTCGTGCTAGTGGATCCGGCCGGTTAGCACATGACCGGCAAGCTCAAGGTGCCTGCCAACATCAGCATCGTCGCGCTGCCAGCCAAATGCCCCGAGTTGAACCCGGTCGAGAACGTCTGGCAGCTCATGCGCGAAAATTGGCTCTCCAACCGCATCTTTACCTCTCACGACAACATCATCGATCATTGCTGCGAGGCTTGAAACAAGCTCGTCGTTCAGCCGTGGCGCATCATGACCATCGGCCGCCGCAAATGGGTCCGTGGGTTCGGATCATTGCAGGTTGGTATTAGCCGAGCCGTATTGGGACAAAGTTGGAAGGGTAGTGTCCCTGTAGATGGGGAATGAGCGGCGGCACAAAACTTATCACTAGAGACGCCGGAAATGAACATCCTTCAATATCAAAGTGAGTCACCGGCCCCATCACTCGCGTGACCCCGATTTTCGATATGAAGAAATATTCGGATGCCTGATATGATCAAAATCTTTGCAAAACTGAGAGATGGAAGCACCACGGCCATCTCCACAAAGCCTGACGGTTCTCTGATGGAGGCGATCCGGGATTCCGGTATCGATGAGCTCCTTGCCCTCTGCGGAGGATGCTGTTCCTGCGCTACGTGTCATGTTCACGTGGATGAAAGCTGGCTCTCCAGGCTCCCGGACATGAGCGAAGACGAGGACGACCTTCTGGAGAGCTCCGAACATCGAGACAACCAGTCTCGGCTTTCCTGCCAGATCCTGCTCACAGATGACTTGGACGGGCTGAAGGTCACAATCGCCCAAGCAGATTGAAGACGCAAACGCCGAGGATCTGTCTTCGGACGAATTGCAACAGTTGGTAGGGCGGGGATTTCCATGAGAATGTATGACGTCGTAATAGTCGGCTCGGGGCATGGCGGTGCTCAGGCAGCCATTAGCCTCCGCCAGTTTGGCTTCGAAGGCTCTATCCTGATGGTGAGCCGCGATACCGAACTGCCGTACGAACGGCCTCCGCTATCAAAGGAATATCTTGCTGGCGAAAAGCCATTTGAACGATTGTTGATCCGACCAGCTGAGTTCTGGAACAGCAAGAACATCGAGATCGAGCTGGACTGCGACATGGTGTCGATCGATGCTGAATCCCATGTTGCCTCATCGGCTGACGGCAGACAGTTCGCTTACGGCTCGCTTGTCTGGGCTGCAGGGGGCGAACCGCGAATGCTAAGCTGCCCGGGAGCCGATCTCCAAGGGGTGCATGGAGTTCGCAGCCGTGCCGATGTCGACCATATTGCAGCCAGCCTGCGCTCTGGGGCAAATCGCATTGTAGTGATTGGCGGCGGCTATATCGGTCTCGAAGCGGCTGCCGTGCTTCGCAAAATGAGACGCGAAGTCGTCCTTGTCGAAGCATTGCCGCGGGTGCTGTCACGCGTCGCCGGTGAAACCATCAGTCACTTCGTGCAATCCATGCATAAAGGGCAGGGCGTCGATCTGCGGCTCGGCGTGGGTGTAAAGCGTCTCGTTGGCGATGGTTCCAATGTTTCGGGAGTGGAGTTGACCGATGGAACCCATATCCCCGCCGACATGGTAATCGTGGGTATCGGTATTATTCCGTCCGTCGAACCGGTAAAGCGGGCCGGAGTTTCCGGAGAAAACGGTGTCGACGTTGACGAACAATGCAAGACCAGCGTCGCCGACATCTACGCTATCGGCGATTGCGCCTGCCACACCAATGCCTGGGCTGGCGGTGCGCACCTGAGAGTTGAATCGGTGCAGAATGCGAGCGACATGGCGACCACTGTCGCGAAAGTGCTCTGCGGACAGGACGCAGCTTATGACGCAATCCCGTGGTTCTGGTCCAATCAATACGATTGCCGTATGCAGACTGCCGGCCTTTCAGTCGATTACGACCAAACCGTTGTGCGAGGGTTAGTTGCCGAAGCCAAGTTCTCACTGGTGTATTGCAAAGACGGCCGAATCAGCGCCATTGATTGTATCAACAACACGAAGGATTACGTCCAGGCTCGAAAGTTGATCGAGACGCGCAAGGTGGTCGACTCTGTCCGCCTTGCTGATGCTTCCGTTCCGCTCAAGGCACTCGGTGATTTGTGATCGATCCGGATTGTCACCTGCCATAGGGACAGACGGTCAAACCGCCACGCCCTATCGCAAAAATCAACTAATCCCCAAAGCGGGATGTGTCTGGGAGGATTTATGCGGCAGAATTATCGTTGTTCAGTGGCTTGGAGCGTTCTCGCTGGGGTTTTGGCTTCCTTTCCCGTCGCTGCTTTTGGGCAAGATGTATCTGACGAGCAACCTGCTGCCGACGGACAGGCCGTTACCGAAATTATTGTAACGGCTCAAAAGCGCGAAGAAAGATTGAGTGACGTGCCGGTCTCGGTCGTTGCTGCTACCGCAGAAACCCTTCAGGCTTCCGGTGTGATCGATGCAACCGACCTGGGGGCTGTCGTTCCCGGGTTTACCGCATCCACCTCGGTCTTCGGACCACCGGTCTTTTCGCTTCGCGGCGTCAACTTCAACTCGTTCCAGGCATCGGCGCCTCCGACCGTCAGTTCTTACATTGACGAAGCCTCGATTCCCTATCCGATCATGGGTCAGGCGCTGTTCCTCGATGTCGAGCGTGTTGAAGTGCTCAAGGGGCCGCAGGGAACGCTGTTTGGACAGAACGCGACCGGGGGATCGATCAACGTGATCGCGGCGAAACCTACTTATTCCCTCGAGGCGGGTTTCCGGGTCGATGTGAACCATTGGGGTGAAACAAACGCCGAGGCATATGTCAGCGGACCGCTGAGCGACACGCTACGTGCGCGTGTGGCTGCACAAACCTCACAATTTGGTGGCTGGCAGCGCGGGTATTTTCTCAACGACCAGAAAAATGGCGATCAGAACAAACTCGCAGGCAGGCTGCTCCTCGACTGGACTCCGACAGATCGCCTGACGGTCGCGCTGAACGTCAATGCTTCTTACGATAAGAGCGAGCAGCAGCAGGCGCAGGCAATCCTGTTCACGCCGGTCAACCCGGGAGCTCCTGCCGCAGGTCCGTTCCTCACTTATGTCGGAAACGAGCCCGACGACGCGCGCGACGCTGATTTCGACTTGGGGTACGATACGCGTGCGGATAGCAATACCGTTCAGGCGATCTTGCGGGCCGACTATGAAATTACCGATAACCTGACTTTCACGTCGATAACGAACTATATCGACACGCGTTTTCGCTCTCCTCACGATCAGGACGGCACGGCAGTTCCAATGCAGCCGGCCCTTTCAAAGGCCGATATCGAATCGATCAACCAGGAAGTTCGGCTAGCCGGCGAATTGGCTGATGGTCGGGTCAACTTCGTCATCGGTGGCAGCTATGCCGACGATGACATCACGGAAGGCGTAGCGAACGAGTATATCGGATATACAGGCTTTCCGCCCAACTCGCCGGCCGAATGGCGGTATGACCTTACGCAGAAAGCTCTCGCCGTCTTTGGTAATGTCGATTTCGAGATTGTCGATGGTCTCACGCTGAGTGCGGGTGCGCGCTACACCGACACCGAACAATCGATCTTCGGATGTACGTTCGATGGCGGGGGCACGCCGGGCATTCGGGCAGTTAGCCAGGCGATCGTTTCGGGCATCGATCCGGCTTTGGCGGCAGCCTACGTATCGGGCGGGTGTATCACCATTGATGACGGGCCCCCCAATTTCTCGTTCCTTCCAGTCTTCGCAGATCAAACCCAGAAGGAAGATAACGTCGCATGGCGCGGGGTCGTAAGCTACGAGCCCTCGGACCAGGTGCTTCTCTACGGGTCTGTCAGCCGCGGCTACAAGGCCGGTACTTTTCCGGTTATCGTCAACCTCTTCAATTCGGTCATTCAGCCTGTCACACAGGAAGAGCTGACGTCGTTTGAAGCTGGCGCAAAGCTCACTTTGGCCGACGGCAGGGTTCAGCTCAATGCAGCGGCGTTCCATTACGACTATAAGGACAAACAGTTCTTCGGGTTCCTCCCAGTCCTTCAGGGTGCGCTAGTTACCGCCACGCTTGTCAATATTCCTGAGTCGACGGTGGATGGCATTGAATTCGACATTACTGCAGAGCCGATTGACGGACTCCGGATCACGGGCGGGGCGACCTACATCAAGACTGAGGTCAAGGATTTCGTCGGTTTCGATTTCGCCGGCCAACCACTCGATTATTCTGGCAAGGAATTCAGCTACGCTCCGCCGTGGTCGGCCAATCTCGATGCCGAGTACGAGTTCCAGACCGGCGGTAGTGTCCGGCCATTCATTGGCGGCAGCGTCACATATCGTGATGACACCTTCGCTGATCTCGGCGAGCCGGCAAGTTTTGCGATGCCATCCTACACGCTCCTCGATGCGCGCGTTGGCCTGATCTCCGACAAAGGCTGGAGGCTCAGCATCTATGGCCGCAACCTGACCGACGAGTATTACTGGAACTCGGTCGCATCCGCAGGTGACGGTGTTGTTCGATTTACCGGTGAGCCCCGGACCTTCGGTGCATCTTTCAGTTTCCGATACTGAGTTGACGAGAGGGGTTTAGCGGGGTGCGAGGTTCGTACCCCGCTGGAGGTCGGACACCTGTCAGCGGAAAAGATGAGGATATGCAGAACCTTACAGGCCAGAATGTCATTGTCACCGGCGGAGCGAGCGGAATTGGTGCCGCGACCGCTCGCGCGGCGATCAAGGCTGGCGCTACGGTTGCGATCACCGATCTTTCCGAAGATCAGGGTAGCGAACTCGCGGTGCAGCTCGGCAAAGGGGCATCGTTCTTCCGACATGATGTCACAAAGGAAGGCGAGTGGCGGGACATCGTCACCAAATTCGAAAACATTGCAGGTCCAGTCACCGGATTAGTAAACTGCGCTGGGACAGCAGCCGTACCGGCTCCACTCGACCAGGTCGACGAGCAGTCATTCCGCCGGATATTCGAAGTCAATCAGCTGGCTTGCTTTCTGGGTATGAAGGCGGTTGTTCCTTCCATGCGCAAGGCGGGTGGGGGTTCGATCGTAAATGTGTCATCGGTTGCCGGACTGAAGGCCGTTCAGGGTGCGATTGGCTACGTCGGTAGCAAATTCGCTGTAACCGGGATGACAAAGGTTGCAGCTCTGGACCTTGCTGCAGATCGGATCCGGGTAAACTCCGTTCACCCTGGTTTGATCGACACGCCCATGGTGCGGCCGGACGGTGATGATGACGCTTTCGCGCCGATCCTCCAGTTTGCGCAGACATTGCCGGTCCCACGGCCCGGAGAGCCGGGAGAAGTGGCTTCGGTCATCGCGTTCCTTCTATCCGACGACGCCAGCTTCGTCACCGGCAGCGCATATGCGGTGGACGGAGGCTGGACCACCGGATGATGCCAGCCGATAAACGCCTTGAAGGCCGGGTGGCGATCATCACGGGCGCTGCGAGCGGCATCGGGGAAGCCACTGCCAAGCGGTTGGCCGATGAAGGCGCAAGCATTGTCTGCGTCGATATTTCCGAAAAGGTTCACGACCTTTCAGACGAACTTGGCGACTGTGCATTCGCCGAAATCGCAGACGTCGCCGATGACGCACAGGTAGAACGCTTCGTCCGCTCGGCGCTCGATCGCTGGAACCGGATCGATGTCCTAATCAATAACGCGGGCATCGACGGCCAACTCGCTTTGCTCGCCGATGGCGATCAGGAGAATTACCAGCGTGTCATGGACGTCAACCTGCGTTCCTGCTGGTCGACGATGAAGGCGGTCCTGCCATCCATGGTTGCGGAGAGTTCGGGATCGATCATCAACATGTCTTCGGTCGGCGCGCTCATCGGCTTCGAGAACCTGTCGGTCTATTCCGCGGCCAAAGCGGGTTTGATCGGTATGACACGTGGGGCGGCGCTGGAATACGGAGCGCATGGGATTAGGGTCAATGCAATCTGTCCCGGCGGGGTGCTTACGCCCTTGGCGGAATCGTTCATGGACGAAGGAACGTACAAGGCATGGGCCGACAAGCACGCCTTGAAACGCTTTGCCAGACCCGAAGAAATTGCTGCCGTCGTATCGTTTCTCGCAAGCGACGAGGCCTCGTTCATCACAGGCTCTTCGCTTGTCGTAGACGGCGGGATGACCGCCTCCTGAAATTGTACGGATTAAGGACCTCAACCAATGCCGAAAGTGACCGCAAGCAGGGTGATCAAGGCACCAGTGTCGAAAGTTTGGGGTGCTATTCGTGATTTCGAATCCCATTCTCGCTGGATCGAACACCATCCCGAAATAACCGTTACGGGCGGCACCGGTCTGACCATCGGTACCCAGCGCCGAGTCACCTATGGCGACGGTTCGTTCTTCGACGAAATCCTCACGACACAGGACGATCGCGGATTCTTCCAAGAGTACGATGTTATCGGCGAGCTGCCATTGCCGGTTTACAATGTCAGGGGAGCGATGAAGCTGCACCCGGTGACGGCTGACGATACCACTCTGGTCGTCCGGACGCTGACCTATGACACCCCGCTTGAGCCTGCCGAAGCGAAGGATTTCGAAAAGACCCGCTACCACCTGTTGGCGACAAGCCTCGACCTGCTTGCAGACCTTTTCGAATAACGATGGAGATCCCTCTTTCTCCTTTCGATATCACACCAGAACTCATGACCGGGATCGTGCGCCGGCGTTACCCCGAAGCGCTGGTCACTGCTGTCGAAATCGTCCGGGCACACGAGTACGGGGAGGGCGATGTATCCACCTCGTCCCGCGCCACCGCCCGATTGACCTATTCCGACTTCGCGTGCGAGCTACCGCAGGACATAGTCCTGAAGCTGTCCTTCGATCCGCGCGTCGAGGGAACGGATGCGTGGTTTTGCAATCTGACCGGGTTGTTCGCCAACGAGGTCGATTTCTACAATCGCATTCGTCCCGAACTCGCTCTGGAAGCGCCGCTCTCGCTTGGAGGGTACTTCGACGAGGCCAGCGGACGATACATCCCCGCGATGGAGGACATCACCAAAAGGGGTGCGCGGTTCCCGAGCAATCAGGACGACATCGAGCTCGACCACGTCAAGCGGATCATCTCGACTGTAGCACGGCTTCATGCGCAATTCTGGGAAAGTGAACGCTTCCAGGATGATCTATCCTGGGTCGAGACGCACCTGTCCGGACGCGTCGAAACTCATATGCGCAGCGTGATCCCGGAAAAGGGCATCGCAAGCGAACTGGGGCAGCACAAGTTCAAGCGGGAAATTCTTGAGCGGCTGGGCACCAGCGAACGCGAACTCTTCGCGGGCATGTGCGCAAGCAAGCTGCATCAATCCAGGCTGCCCCAAACCTTGCTGCATGGCGATTTGCATGTCGGGAATACCTATCTGATGCCTGATGGAACCGTGGGACTGCATGACTGGCAATTGTGCGTGAAGGGGTTCGCCCTCCACGATGTGACATATATCATCAACACGGCTCTCTCCGTTTCACAGCGTCGCATGCACGAGCGGGACTTGATGGAGCACTATCGTGATTGCCTTGTCGCCAATGGCGTCGCCAGTCCGCCCGATATGGACATGCTGTGGCGCGAGCATCGCCGTGCCGCGCTGTGGACACTCTATATCGGTTGGCTAACCTGTCCACCGCTCAGCTATGGCTGGGACACGCTAGCCGTCGCCTTGCTGCGTGTCTCAACAGCAGTCGAGGATCATGAAACGCTTGCCCTGGTCAGGGAAGGTCTGTGAATGCCAAGCCTGCAGCCTTGCTGGTAGGGGCGAATGGCGGAATGGGAAGGGCAGTCGCGCAGGCGCTGCTTGATGCCGACTATGCGCTCGCAGCAACCGTGTCGCGCCAGGCCGCTATCGATCCCTTCCTTGCGGATTATCCCTCTTGCAAGGCAGTTGAGGCTGTCGATCTTTCCGATGCTGTCGCGGTGAGGAAGAGGATCGCGGGCCTTTCGGATCAGTTGGAACGGATTGATGCCGTTGTCGTCTGCTCTGCGATTGCGCCGTGTGCTCCGGCAGAAATGGTCGCCATCGAAGAATTTCGACGCACAATCGAGATCAACTGCACCTCCGCACTTGCCATCTATCAGGCGACCATTCCGCATCTTCGCAAAACCGGGGGAAGGTTCGTGCTGACCGGTTCTTACTCCGGTAAGGTGGCGACCCCTGTCATGGCCTCCTACGTCGCGTCGAAATTTGCTCTTGAAGGGCTTACGGATGTCCTGCGACAGGAAGCAAAGGGGTGGGACGTCGAGATAGTGCTGATCCAGCCGGGTGCACTCGATACACAGATGATGCATAGGACTCAGGAGGATCTTGGTCACACCATCGCTAACCTGTCACCCGAGCAGGAAGACCGTTACGGAGACCTCTATCGCCAGATGAAGTATCGAGCCGATGAAGCGCTAGCCAACGGCACGTACTCGTCGCCCCAGGCAGCTGCTGCCGGCGTCCTGCAGGCGTTGCAAGACAATCCACCTTCGACACGCTACGCCATCGGCGATGATGCAAGGTCCATGTTGAACCTAGCGAAGACTTGTTCCGATCGCGAAATCGACACCATTATTCTCGACATCTATCGGTCTCCGCCGGTTTAAAAGACAATTCGCTCTTGTCCCGCCCTTCGGTGACTGAACTCGTCGGGATGCTCTGGTAGCTCTTGCCTCAAAGCACGACCTGCCCAGCCATGACCAGCGATGGTTTGAGGTAGTTCGGCGGCCAAGCTAGAGGAGCGGACTATGACATCTTTAACAAAGGATCTCGGGACCTGGGCGTCCCCGGAGGTGCAGCGCTGCCCAATTCCGCACCTCAACCGCTTACTCGAGGAGGCTCCGGTCTATCGTGACGAAGGCACCGGCATGGTCTGGGTCAGCCGCTACGAAGACATCAATTTCGTGAACAGCAATCCGGATATTTTTTCCAGCCGCACGCCAATCATGATCAACCGGAAAACCTCAGTTTCCGAAGAGGTGGCCCGCCGATACAAGGAGCGGGGATGGCCCGAAGAGCATGTTCTGGCATTCGCCGATCCGCCCGAACACACCTTGCATCGTGCGCTTGTCGATAAGGTTTTTACGCCAAGTTATACCAAGCAGCTTGAGCCCTACGCCCTCGACATCGTAGATCAGTTGATCGATGGCTTTATCGAGGATGGCGAAACTGATCTCAGCGCCGGTTTTGCTGTCCACCTGCCCATGTATATCATCTCGGATCAGCTGGGAGTCGATCGCAAGGATTACGAGCAGTTCAAGTTATGGTCCAACGCCTGGGTCGATCGCAACGACCCGAACTGTCCGCCCGATCGCGAGCTCATGCTGACCGATCGCATGATCGACATGCAAATTTACCTCGCCGAGCGGGCACGATACTACGAGGCGAATCCCAGCGACAATCTGATTTCGCGCTTGGTTCGGGCCGATGTCGACGGCAAGCGCCTGACCATGGGGCAGCTGCTGATGGTTGCGCAGTTGATCCTCGTAGCTGGCAACGAAACGACCACCACCGGTATTACAAGTGCCATGTGGATGATCCTGAAGGATCCTGTACTGCAAGAACGGGTGATGGCGGACGAGAAGGCCATCCCGGCCGTCATTGAAGAGATGCTGCGTGCCCATGCCCCTGTGCCTCAGCAGTACCGCTACACGACACAGGATACCGAAATTGGCGGCGTCAAGGTCCCCAAGAATACCATTATCGCGGTGAGCTATCTCGCCGGCAATTACGACAAAGCCAAATGGCAGTGTCCGGAAACCATCGACATAGACCGCAAGGGGGTCCGCAACCACCTCGCTTTCGGCCGCGGTATCCATTTTTGCGTCGGCAACCAGCTTGCGCGCATGGAAATGCGGGTTGCCATTCGGCGCCTACTCGAGCGCCTGAAGGATCTGAGACTGTCCGAAAAGCACCCTGCGCCGCAGTGGATGGCGAATTTCCAGGTCCATGCTCTCGAAAGCTTACACGTGCAGTTCACGCCCGGTGCGAAGCAGGCGGGTTGAATGGCTGACGCGGAGCCAGCCGCCGCCGAAGGTGCTGCGCCGCATAGCTGCGGCGTCGGCATTATCGGATTGAGCGCGAACGGAGGGTGGGCGAGCCTAGCTCATCTTCCGGCACTGCGCTCGATGCCCGACAAATTCGACGTTGTTGCTCTCTCGGCGAGTTCGGACAAATCCGCTGAAGCTGCCGCAAAGGCGCACGCAGTCTCGACGGCGACTGGCGATGCGCTGGTCTTGGCCTCAAGCTCCGATGTCGAGCTGGTGGTCGTGGCCGTGAAGGTGCCGGAGCACCGTGATCTGGTGCAGAAGGCACTTGATAGCCGAAAGGATGTCTACTGCGAATGGCCGCTGGGCCGCGACACGGCTCAAGCGGAAGTGATGCTGGACGCTGCGCGCCAGTCAGGCGTGCGCCACTTCGTCGGCTTGCAGGCACGCAGCTCTCCGGCATTGCGCTACATCCGCGATCTCGTGAAGGAGGGATATGTCGGCAGGATCATTTCGACCCGAGTGACGGGCTCCGGCGGATTTCCGTGGGGCGGTCACGCGATTTCTCCGATGGCCTACACGCTTGACGACGGTCTGGGGGCTACTCTCTTCACCATCCCTTTCGGTCACATGGTGGACGGTTTCACTTGGGTTCTGGGTGATTTCGCGGCACTCAACGCGACCATGGCGGTGCAATTTCCTCAGGTAAAGCTCACCGACACCGGGAAGACAATCGCAGCCAATGGACCCGATGAGGTAGTCGTATCGGGCACCCTTGAATCGGGCGCGGTCGCTTCGCTGCATTACACCGGCCCAGAGTCTCCGGCAGGCAATCTGCGATGGGAAATTTCGGGCGAAGCTGGAACGCTCCTGATCGAATCCGGCAGCGGTCATCTGCAATACGGACATCTGAAAATTAGCGGGCGGCAAGGCGAGGGAGAGCTGCGAAAGCTTGAGGTTCCTCCATCCTATCGCCGTTGCACCACTGCGGAGAACAGTCACGCCGATAGCGTGGCGCACGCCTATCACGCAGTTTTCGAAGATCTGAGGACCGGTGCCGACAGCGTGCCGGATTTTGCCGATGCCGTGAAGCTGCACCGGTTGCTTGATCGGATCAGAAACGCGGCCGGCTGGAACATGGAGAGCGGTATATGAGCATGACCAGAGAAGAGATGGAAACGAAGCTGACCTATCTCATGGATCGTCAGGAAATCTACGACGTCGTTGTGCGCTATTGCCGGGGTTGCGACCGTCTCGACAGGGAAATGGTCATGTCGGCCTATCATGCCGATGCGCTGGACGATCACGGCAGTTTTGTTGGGCCGCCTGACGCGTTCTGCGACTGGGTCAAGAACCTGCACGGCCAATATCAGAGCGCAACCCAGCACATGATCGGGAATCATCATGTCGAGATCGACGGAGAGGTCGCTCATTGCGAGACCTATCTCTCCTACTCGGCAATGAACACGACCGGCGCCCCGTTCAGTGCGATCGGCGGTCGCTATATCGACCGGATGGAGAAGCGCGACGGCAAGTGGGCAATCGCCCATCGCAAATATATCGTCGACTGGATCGCTCCCTCGATTAACACGATCGAGGGCAGCAAGACGCCGGAAGGAGCCCCCAACTTCGACTGTATCGCGCCGCATGAGTTCGCCGTGGCCGAAACGGGACAGCAATCCAGCCGCGACCAAAGCGACCCTTCCTATGAACGCCCGCTGACGGTCGATCCCGCGCGTGTAGAGCGATACGACCGCCTTACGAAGGAAGCGCAGGACGCTGCCTCGTGAGCGAGAACGGTAACATACCCGGCGTTCTCGACGGTATCAGAGTGCTTGAGATCGGCCATTTCGTGGCAGCACCCTTCTGTACCCGCTTGCTGGCAGATCTCGGGGCGGAGGTGATCAAGATAGAACCTCTGCGTGGCGATCCGGTCCGGCAGTGGGGTGCTCAGGTAGACGGAAAGTCCCTCTGGTGGTCGGTCCACGGTCGCAACAAGAAAAGCATCGCCCTCGATCTGAAGACCGAGGAAGGCCGGAGCATCGCAATCGATCTGGCGAGAGAATGCGATGTTGTGGTCGAGAATTTCCGCCCCGGCCAGCTCACGAAGATGGGGCTGGGTCCGGATGTTCTGCGGGAAGGAAATCCCGAACTCATTATCGCGCATATCTCCGGGTACGGTCAGACTGGTCCCGGCAAGGACCGAGCGGCTTTCGGCGTCATCGGGGAGGCCGTTGGGGGGCTGCGATATCTCACCGACCACCCGCCCGGAACATCGGATCTTCCGCCCGTCCGGGTTGGCATTAGCGTCGGCGACTCGCTCGCGGGGCTTTATGCAGCGCTGGGCATCGTCTCAGCGCTGTGGCGGCGCGAGCGCAAGGGCGGCGATGAGCGATATCAGACCGTCGATGTCGCGCTGACGGAGAGCGTATTGAGCCTGATGGAAGGCATGCTGCCCGAATTTGGCGCGCTTGGGCGGGTAAAGCAGCCGACTGGCGGGGCCATCGCCACGGCGGCACCCTCCAACGCCTACCCTTCGAAGCAGGGCGAATTCGTCCTGATCGCGGCGAACTCGGAGCCGTTGTTCGCGGCCCTTGCAGAACTGATGGAACGCAGGGATTTGATCGGGGACGAACGCTTTGCGGGCAATGCCGAACGGGTCGCGAACGCGGCTGAGCTCGATCGGATCATCTCCGGGTGGTCGCAGTCGCTCGATACGCAGCAACTGCTCGATAGGCTGGAAGCTGCAGGCATACCTTCGTCAAAGGTATACACTGCGAAAGATATCGCGACCGACGAACAATACCGTGCGCGCGGAATGGTACAGGAGGTCGCTGATCCCCGGTTCGGAGATGTCCTCCATCCAGGAATCGTGCCGCATTTTCCCGGCGCACCTGGCAGCGTGCGCAATACCGGCCCCGAGACCGGTGCCGACGGCGTGCGAATCGTGCGCGAACTACTTGGCTACGATGCCGGGAAGATCGCGCAATTGCAGCAGAGCGGAGTGCTCAAGTGACAATGCGTAAGATCCAGATTGTCGAGGTCGGACCTCGTGACGGTTTCCAACCGATCAAGGACTTCATTCCGACCGAGCAAAAGTTCGAATTCATCGATCGCCTCTATGCAGCAGGCATCAGGCGGATGGAGGCGGGCGCCTTTGTCAGCACCAGCGCGGTTCCGCAGATGGCCGACGCGCCCGAAATTATCGCGCACTGCGCCAGATACGCCGATCTTGATGTCCAGATGCTGGTTCCTACCGGGCGTCAAGCCGAGCGGGCGCTCCAGGCCGGTGCCGGGCATATCGCCTTCGTGATGTCCGCATCGCCGGCGCACAACCAGAGCAATGTGCGTCGTAATCCAGAAGAATCGGTTGAGGAGTTTGCGCTGCTGTTCAGCGAATTGCCGTCCGAAGTGAAGGTCAGGATTAATCTGGCCACATCCTTCGACTGTCCCTTCGACGGGCCGGTAGCACAGGACGCGGTTCTGCAAATCCTCGCGCGATTGTCGGAGATTGCACCTGCAGCCGAAATCGCCCTTTGCGACACGACCGGGCGGGTCACCCCAGACAGGGTCTCTGCATTGTTCGCCCGCGCAGTCTCCGAAATCCCGCAAGTCGGCGGCTGGGCGTTCCATGGTCATGATACCTATGGACTAGGGGTGGCGAATGCACTTGCGGCTATCGGCGAGGGTGTGACGGTGATCGATTCAGCCTTCGCCGGCCTCGGCGGCTGCCCATTCGCTCCGGGAGCAACCGGCAATGTTGCAACCGAGGATCTCGTCTGGACGCTGAAGGCTATGGAGTTCGAAACCGGGATCGATCTTGATCGACTGTTGACCGCATCATTACAGGCCGAGCGCATACCGGGCGCGGCAACCGGTGGGCGAGTGCGCAATGCCCTGCGTGCAAAACTGACGGAGGCGGTGTGATGCCGTCCCGGACGATGTACGAAAAAATCTGGGATGCTCATGCCATTCTGGAGATGGACGACGGGACGTGGCTCCTTCACATCGATCGGCACCTCGTGAACGAAGTCACGAGCCCTCAGGCATTCGAGGGTCTGCGCACGCAAGACCGAACCGTCGCACATCCTGAGCTGACGATCGCAGTGGCTGACCACAATGTGCCCACCGATAACCGTGACGGACCAATTGAAGACCCGGCCAGCCGGCTCCAGGTCGAAACGCTGGAGCGCAATGTCAAGCAATTCAAAGTCCCCTACATTCCCTTGCGAAGCGTGCGGCAGGGCATCGTGCATGTCGTCGGACCGGAACTTGGCCTGACCCAACCCGGCATGACTATCGTTTGTGGAGACAGCCATACATCGACCCATGGAGCATTTGGCGCCTTGGCATTCGGGATCGGAACCAGTGAAGTTGAGCACGTACTTGCTACGCAAACCCTGCGTCAGAGGCCGTCAAAAACGATGCTTGTTCGGATCGACAACGCCTTATGCGCGGCTGCCTCGGCAAAGGATCTTGCCCTACATGTAATCGGGACACTCGGAACGGCAGGCGGCACCGGATACGTCATCGAATATGCCGGAGCTGCTGTCGAAGCGCTCGATATGGCCGGGCGAATGACGCTATGTAATCTCACGATCGAAGCAGGTGCTCGCGCAGGCATGGTTGCGCCGGACCGAAAGACTTTTGATTGGTTGCGTGGCCGCCCGAATGTTGCGCAAGGTGCGGAATTCGACGCAGCAGTGAAAAGATGGCGTGCGCTGAGATCCGACGCTTCGGCGAAATTTGACAAGACCGTCATCATCGACGCCCAGGATGTGGCGCCCATGGTCACATGGGGAACAAGCCCTGATGCGGTCGTACCTATCGATGGTGTGGTTCCCGATCCCGAAAACTTTTCCGAACAGCAGAGGCCGCAGATACGCGCGATGCTCGAGTACATGGACCTCGCGCCCGGTCAGGCAATTGAGGGCCTCCCGATAGACGTTGTTTTCATCGGCAGCTGTACCAACGGACGGTTGGAGGACCTGGCCGCAGCAGCGGAGGTCGTCCGTGGGAAAAAGGTCGCTAGCGGCGTACGCGCCCTGATCGTGCCAGGTTCCGGCCAGGTCCGTCTGCAGGCGGAGGATCTGGGGCTCGACCTCGTATTTCGTGACGCGGGATTTGAGTGGCGGGAAGCTGGCTGCTCGATGTGCCTTGGCATGAATCCGGATCGACTGGCGCCTGGCGAACGGTGTGCCTCCACCTCGAACCGCAATTTCGAAGGCCGCCAGGGCACCGGCGGACGTACCCACCTTGTCTCGCCCGCGGTCGCGGCGGCAAGTGCGTTGTCGGGCAAGATCGCCGATCCCAGAAAGCTTGATCGATGAACCGTTTCGAAAGCCTTGAAGCGCTGGCGGCCCCCATACCGATCGACAATATCGACACCGACAAGATTCTTCCCGGAGAGTTTTTGAAAACCGTCGAGCGAAAGGGTCTCGGCCGCGCGCTGTTTGCGAGGATGCGATATCGTGCCGACGGTTCACTCAATCCCGACTTCGTTCTCAACCGTGTGCCATGGGCCAGTGCCGGAATTCTCGTGGCAGGGGCAAACTTCGGGTGCGGCTCGAGCAGGGAGCATGCGCCATGGGCCCTGCTGGATTTTGGCATTCGTTGCATCATAGCCGAAAGCTTTGCCGAAATCTTTTACAACAACTGCTTCAAGAATGGCATATTACCGATCGTTCTTGCAGTTCCTGAAATTTCGGCGCTTAGAGAAACAGTGGAAGATGCTGGGCGGGCGCGGGTACGGGTTGATCTGGTTGGTCAGACAGTGACCTACGGCGCCAGAATCGAGCTGCCCTTCGATATCGCCGAAGGACGCAAGCGCGCTCTGATCGAAGGCCGGGACGAGATTGCCGAAACGTTGAGTTACCGGTCCACCTTGTTGGCCTGGCAGCAGGCCAACTGCCGCGAATTGCCGCCAATATTACTGGACGTTGAGTAGCCTGTGGCTACCTGTCCCAATCGCTGGGGACATAGGTTCTGGCGCCGATAGTTTAATTCCTCACCCTATCCAATGCGGGGAATGTTTGAAATGACCGATCACAAAACCCAGTCAACAAAACTTACACCGCTCATGCTCAACCACGCAGCGTGGGTGACGCACGATGTCGAGGCCACCGCTGACTTCTACATGAACGTCATGGGGATGGATCTCGCGAGTACGGTGGTTGGCAATTCAGTGCCTTCGACTGGCGACGAATTTCCCTACTTTCATATCTTCTTTCGCATGAAAGACGGGTCGACAATCGCGTTCTTCGAAGCCCCGGGACTGCCAGAGCGACCCGCCGTCTCACACCCGGCATACGAGATATTCGATCATATCGCGCTTCAGGCTGAGAGTCGGGAGGAGGTCGATGAATGGTTCGATTGGCTGACGTCGAAGGGCCTGGAGGTTGTGGGGCCAACCGAGCACGATGGCCTCATCTACAGTGTCTATTTCAAGGATCCGAATGGGATCAGGCTGGAAATCACCTATCCTACGGATCCCGACTGGAACCATCATTCGGAGAAGGGCATCGCGCATCTCAAAGCATGGAAAGACGGCAAGCAGCGCGCAATAGAGATGGGTATGGACATCGTCCAATCGATGACGAACGTCATCAACGATATCAAGCGAGTGCGTTGATCGAAAGGAGCTATCTAGCTTCGCCGAAGACCAGTCTGGAGTCGCGAGCAAAGATGAATTGCCGAAGGTTCTAGGCCGCCGCGCTTTCCTGCGAGCTTACCGTCTTGCGAGACACCCTGGTCGTGTTCGCGCCGAGCAGCTTCCTGCCTGGGTCCCTGCCTGAATTAGACAGCGTAAGATCACACTCGCGCGTCGATCGGTTTTGCCACTTACTCCAGAGTTCAAGGTACCAAAGAAGGAGCTCGCGCTGCGTTGCGATCTCCAATCGCTGATACGAGCGTTTGCGATAGGTCATGACTGTCTCGTCACTGATCTCGAGCTCCAGGCCGATCCCCGTCGTGGTCATGCCGAATATTATACGAGCCGATACCTGAGCCTCGCGCCGAGGCAGTTCGCTTGCGCATTCATCGATGCAAGCTTCGATTTCCTCGAGTGAGGTGAGGGCGACCGAGACATCGGGGCCATTCCAGGTCAGATTGATGTGCTTCGCGACGACCGCAAAAATCGAGTTCGAAATTGACCGGATCGATTCCACATCCTCAATGGTGAATGGACCTTTTTTGGATGTTCTGAGGACACTTAATCCCAAAATGTTATCACCATTCCGTGCGCAAATAAGCAGTCGGTCCTGCACATGTGGTTCACCATAGACCAGATCTCGCAAAGCCTGGTTTGAAAGGTGCTCTACATCAGTCCGGACAACCGCGGCATCCTCGAGACGAAGTTGCTGTCGCGCTTCGTCCAGAGAAGGGTCTTTGCGCCACAGGCCTTCCTTCAGGTAGATTTCCACTTGGCGGTGCGCCGTGTCCGAGCCGTCGATACTCACTGCCGTAATTTCTACGAGATCGTCTTTAGTGAGATTGAAGACTGATGCGTGTTCCGCTTCGCAAGTTGCGTTAAGAAGGCGAAGCAAGTGGGCGCCGAAAGACTTTTGACCGATCGACATGATCAGTTTCGGAAACTCCGCCTCCAATTGCATGAGCTTCGTCTCGGACAATTGGGTCCAAAAAGGCATGTTCTCTCTCCAATCCAGCGGTCATTTCCGGTTCCGTCCCGCGCGCAGGGGACATCGGCAGACGCGGCTGTTCGGTAAAGCATAGACTTTAAGAGGTTAACGGGCAAGTTTCGCGCTGACCCTGCCTCAAAGTGTGAGGGGATAAACCGAAATGCCGCAGCGCTTCAAACTGGAATTCGAATGGCTTCATCTCGCCTATGACGAGAGCCAGGCATTCACCGAAACATATGGCTTTGCTGGAAACCAAGGCGCGGTGAACGTCGAAGGAATTTTGATTCGACCACGCAACCAGCCGAGCAACACGCTGCAGGTCTACATGCATCCCGCTTCGACCCTGCAATTGCTTCCGGTTCCGCGCGAAGCTGCGCATCGCGGCGCGCACGTCCTTTGTGCAGGCAGCCGTTATGCAAGGAACGATACCGCCTGCATTCTCGAAAAGGTATTGCTCGATCTGGGCGCGTATATCCGGCACGCCAAGGAAGTGCTTGGCTACAAGCATGTGGTGCTCGTCGGATGGAGCGGTGGTGGTTCCCTCTCGTTGTTCTATCAGTCTCAGGCCGAAAATCCTTCGATCACGGCGACGCCTGCCGGGGATCCCATAGACCTCGCAGGGGCGCGGCTGATTCCGGCTGATGGAGTAGTTTTCCAGGCGGCACACAGTTCCCGCGCCCAACTCCTGCTCGATGTCATAGACCCTTCCGTCATCGATGAAGACGATCCTGATACGCGGGACCCGTCGCTCGACATCTACGGCGGCCTGGTAAACCCGCCATTCGACACCGCTTTCATAGAGCGCTACCGAGCAGCGCAATTGGCGCGCGTGCGCAAGATCACGGCCAACGTGAAGGACACGCTCGAACGACTTCGCGCTGCGGGAGGAAAAGAGAAAGAGCGTGGGTTCGTCACGCACAGGACCCTTGCAGACCCCCGGTTCCTCGATCCTGCGCTCGACCCCAATGATCGCCCGGTCGGCTGGTGCTATCTGGGCGATCCCGAAACGGTGAATTCCGGTCCCGTTGGGCTCGCACGCTTCTCGACCCTTCGCAGCTGGCTGTCGCAATGGTCTATCGACGACACCAATGCCGATGGGATCAAATGCGCGGCGCAGATATCCGCTCCGTTGCTGCTGATCGAAAACACGGCTGACGATGCAGTGCCAAGCTATCACTGCCCGGCTGTTTTTGAGGCCGCCAGCAGCGCGGACAAGCAGTACCACCGGATCGATGGTGCCACTCATTATTATGTCGGCCAGCCAGAACATTTGAGCAGAGCCATAGACCTTACCGAGGGCTGGTTGGCCGACCGACGACTCCTGGGGCGGTGAGTTGCGCTGTGAGTGCACCAGGTCCGAGCACGACGAATTTGGCAAAGGAACCGACAAAGATGCGCTTCGACGGAAAAACTGTAATGATCACGGGTGCCGGCAGCGGGATCGGCCAAGAGGCGGCTGCCGCATTCATTGCCGAAGGTGCGACTGTGGCGGGGATAGACTTGTCCGAAGGCGGGTTGACCTCAACCGGCAATATGCTGGGAGATGGTGAGCGTAGGTTTCATCCCATCATCGCGGATGTTGGCGATGAGAACTCGGTTCGTTCAGCCGTCAAGGAAGCTCATTCCATCAACGGCCGCCTCGACGTAGCCTTCAACAATGCTGGGATCACCCAGTCTTCTAGCCTAGCCGCGGACATCCCCGTGGACGAATTCGAACGGGTTTTGCGGATCAACGTGATGGGCGTGTGGCTTTGCATGCGTGAGCAGATTCAGTTGATGCTGCAGCAGGATTCCGGCGGCGCGATCGTCAATACCGCATCGTTTCTCAGCGTTCATTCGATGGCGATGCAAACCGCATACGTGGCCAGCAAGGCGGCTGTTCTGGGAATGTCCAAGAACGCTGCCATCGAGTATGCCGAGCAGAATATTCGCATCAACTGTGTGGCTCCAGGTGGGACACCCACGGGCATGATGAAGCAGAGCCTCTCCGGTCTCGATGCCGATGCGGAGGTTGCCGCGCGTCAGGCGATTGCGGACATGCACCCGATGAAGCGGCTTGCGACGACGCGTGACATCGCGAATGCCGTCATTTTCCTGTCGTCGCCGGATGCAGCCTTCGTGACTGGTATCTTCCTGCCGGTCGACGGAGGATGGTCGGCGCTCTGACGAGCTTTGAGGCGGTCCCCACTATCGGTGACATACGAAGGTCGGACCAGCTTCTATGTTTAGTCCAACACATGGTGAGGCATCGCCCTGGCGACTGTTCCTTACAGGCAGAGGAGAACTTAAATGGCATCCGATTCATCGGCGCAAGCCGGACAATGCCCTTTTTCGCGCGTCGAAATTGAAAAGCTCGATGTTCTGCAGAAGGTGTTGCGTTCCAAGGCCGTCGAAGAAGATGCAAACGTCTCCGCAGACAATTACCTCCACCCGGACGAATTGGGGGCCATCAACGTCAAGGCGTTTCAGGAGGGTAACCTTGCCATGAGCAAGGGCGATGCACACCGCAAGCGTCGCCGGCTCCTTAACCAACTTGTGCGGCCGGAGCAGCTCGTACATTACCGCGAGGAAATCATCCTTCCGGCAGTCCAGCGCTGGATGGGGCGCAAGGCAGAAGAAAATGCCGATGGCACCTTCAGCATCGATTTGGCGGGCGTAGTCGAGCTCATCTTCCTCGAATTTGCGGCCAAGATCATCGGCATCCAGGGCGTCGAGTCCGAGGAAGGCATGGCGCGTTTGCGCGGTTGTGCGCTGCCCATCTTCGGTGGCCTGAGCGCGGCCCATTTCGAAAATCGCGAAGAAGTGACCAATGCCGGACTCGAAGCACGGAAGGTATTCGTAGAGGAATTCTACAAGCCGTCACTCGAGTTTGCGAAGAGCCAGCTGGCACGGGTCGAAGCCGGAGATCTGTCTGAAGACGAGGTGCCGCTCAATCTGCTGCACATGATCGCAACCGAAGCAGTCGAGGATTATGCCGACGAAGAAACCGGGGTCAAGGAAGCCATCCTGTTTTTCGTCGCGACCACGGGTACGAGTGCGCAGGCCGTTATGTCGACGGTCGACTATCTCATCGGCTGGTTCGAGGAACATCCCGAGGATCGCCAGCGTATCGAAGACATGGAATTCGTTTCCAATGCGCTCCAGGAAACGCTGCGTTTGCGCGCACCATTTATTCCCTATCTTACGCGGCTCGCAGTTGACGATGTCGATGCCGACGAAGTCGATATCAAGGCTGGCGACGAAATCCATGCCTATATTGCGCGTGCGGGGCGGGATTCGAACGTGTTCGGGAATGACTCGAACCAGTTCAATCCGGACCGGGCAATTCCCGAGGGCATCAATCGCTATGGTCTCGCCTTCGCCACTGGCCCGCATCAATGCCTGGGTCTGCGTACCGTGCTCGGCAACGACGGCAAGAGCGGCAGCCATTTGCGCATGGTTCAGGGCCTGTTCCGCGCGGGTATCCGGCGCGATCCCGATCAGCAGATCCGGACGCTGCCTCTCAAGCATTCGGATGATCCACGTGACCAGATCCCGACATTCGTTTCTTTCCCGGTGATCCTGGACAATTGGAGTAAAGTGGCATGAGCAGGGTTGAAGTACTCAAGGCAAGCGATCTGCCGGTTGGCGAAATGACCAAGATCGAGGCGGCAGGCCGGACGATCTGCGTCGCCCACCTGGAAGAGCACGGGTTCCGCGCGATCGACGATCGCTGCACGCACGAAGATGAATCGCTCAGTGAAGGTTATCTTTGCGACGAGAGCGTGGAATGCCCCATGCACAGTTCCCGCTTCAGCTTTCTCACTGGCGAAGTCACCGGCGTGCCGGCCTGGATTCCGGTCCGGACCTATCCGGTCGAGGTCGAAGGTGACAGCGTTTTCCTTATCGTCGAAGAATCGAAAGAAGCGTCGGCATGAATTCCGCGCCCGCCTTTCCCGCGCTTGAATCGATGGGGTCGCGATGCTGACGGCCGATCGATCAATCGTGGCTGACGGGCGGGATGTCTGGTCTGCTGATGCAGGCGCACAAACCCTTGTCGAGGAAGCTGTGACGGTGACTGTGACCGAGCGACCGAAACTGGTAACGATCCTCTACGCGACCGAGACCGGAGCGAGCGAGGACGTGGCAGGTGCGCTCTCGCGCGAAGCCGAGGCCGCCGACCTCACAGCCACTTGTCAGGATGTCGCCGATTTCGATCTGGGAGATCTCGGCGAACTCGATGTGCTGCTGTTCGTGACAAGCACGACGGGCGAGGGGGAAGTGCCTTATACCGCGGAGGAATTCTTCGAGACGGTCGAAAGCGACGATTGTCCCGATCTGTCGGGCCTGCGCTATTCGGTTCTCGCCCTGGGAGATTCCACATACGAACAATATTGCGAGGCTGGCAAGCGGCTCGACCGCGCGCTGGCTACGGCAGGTGCTGTACGTATCCAGGACCGCGTCGACTGTGATGTCGATTACGAGGATACAGCCGCGCAATGGCGTGGTTCTGTCCTGGCCAAACTCATCGGCGAGGAAGCTGCAAAGCCTGCCGCAGAAGCGGAAATCGCAGGATCGGTCGAGCGATCGCCGCGGTACGAACCGCTTACCGCGCGCGTGACGGAAAACCGGATACTGACAGCGCCGGGATCCACCAAGGCCACCCGGCATATCGCGCTTGAGTTCATGGACGAACCTCCTGTCTATGCACCGGGCGACGCGCTTGGATTGATCGCGCATAATGATGATGGCGTTGTCGATGCTCTGTTGAAGGCCTTGTCCTTCGATCCGGCAACACAGGTGCCATCGAACGGGCGAATGATTTCGGTCGCCAGTACGCTGGCTGAATCCTATGAAATCTGTGCGTTGACGCCGCGCTTCATCGAAGGGTGGTCAAAGCTGGCCTCTTCGACTGAGCTGGAAGCGCTGCAATCGGACGATCAGGCGCGGATCGCGTTCATGCATGCCCATCATGTGATCGACGTGGTCCGCCAGTACCCTGCAAAAGGTGTAAGTGCAGAAGAGTTCATTTCGCTTCTCCGGCCGCTACAGCCGAGGCTTTATTCGATCGCGTCAAGCCAGCGCGTTACTGCCCGAGAGGTCCACCTGACGGTTGCACCGGTCGAGTACGAACTGCACGGTGAAGCGCGGCGCGGCGTCGCGACAGGGCAGCTTGCCCTGCGCGCACCCGTCGGCTCGCAGGTTCAAGTATACATTCAGCCCAACGAGCATTTTCGGCTTCCTGTACCAACGACACCGATTATCATGATCGGCCCCGGCACCGGGATCGCACCCTTCAGGGGTTTCCTGCAGGAACGATCCTGCGAGACGAGTCGCGGCAAGGCCTGGCTGCTGTTTGGTGAGCGGAACCGGGAATTCGACTTTCTCTATCGTGAGGAACTCGAAGGATATCTTTCGGATGGCATTCTGACGCGTCTGGACACGGCATTTTCGCGCGATGGAAGCGAGAAGGTCTACGTGCAGCATCGTATCGCGGAGCACGCCGACGATATCGTGGCCTGGATCGATGCGGGTGCCCACATCTACATCTGTGGCGATGCCGGTATGGCGAACGACGTCCACGATGCCCTTGTCCAGGCAATTTCACGAAACAAGCAGCTGGACGTTGGCGGTGCCGAGAACATCCTCAACACCATGCGCCGAGCAAAGCGATACCAACGCGATGTCTACTGAAACTTTCATGCCTTCGGCCAGGCCGCTCGTGGCGCAGAGCTGTCCGACCTGTCGAGAACAAAATGCGCAAGGAGTAGAACGATGCCAACAACCTCATCGGTAAAGGTCGACCCAATCAAGCCGTTTGGTGTCGAAGTCGAACTCGATCTCAACGACCCTTCGAACGACGAGACGGTCGCTGAACTGTTCAAGGAGCATGGGTTTCTCGTTTTTCGCGAGCAGGAGCTCAGCCAGGACGAACAGAAGCGCGTGATGGCCCGCCTCGGCCCGTTGCTCGAGGATTTCACGACCGTCGGCTATGTTTCAAATACCCGGAAAGATGGATTGCTGGGCGATTCCGAAGTCTCTTTCCATTCCGACTTCATCTACACTCCGGTCCCGCTTCTCGGCATTTCTTTGCATGGAATCGAAGTGCCGTATGAAGAGACCTGGACCCGGTTTGCCAGTGGCAAGCTGGCACTGGAATCGCTGTCGCCGAAAACCCGCGACCGGCTGCGCGATCTCAAGGGACTGAACCTTTTTTCCTCCAGCGAGGAAGGGCTGACCGGCCGTCAGCGGATCGAGGGTTATCCTGAAAACGCGCCTCGTGCCGAGCATGACATCATCCACGTCGATCCGATCACGGGCTGGGAAGTGCTCTATGCAACGCAGCAGAACACCGCGCTGATCGTTGGTCTTAGCGAAGCGGAAAGCGAAGAGCTCATCGGTGAACTTCACGAGCATCTCTACAATGACGACAATATCTATGAGCACCGTTGGCGCAATGGCGACCTGGTGATCTGGTCGAACCAGGCATTCCATCACGCGCGCGGTGGCCTTGTTCCAGGCAAGACGCGGACATTGCAACGCGTTTGCATCACCAACGGTCAGTCGAGTGATTACCGGCCACCGATCCCCGATGACCGTCTCCCGGAACACATGCGCAAATAATCCCGGAAGGAAGCCACGGGACGGGAGAGAGTAATTGAAAAATATCGATTTTGCCGGTCGTGTCGCCCTCGTCACGGGGGGCGGCAGCGGCATCGGACGGGCTACGGCACTTGGGTTTGCCGAATGCGGTGCACGTGTGGCTATCCTTGATCATGACGCGGTCATGGCTGAGGAGGCGGCCCAACTCATCGTCGAAGGCGGAGGCGAGGCTCTGGTCCTGAAAACCGACGTGAGCGACGAAGAGTCGGTGGCGAATGCCATAGCAACCGTTGTCGAGAAATATGGGCGTCTTGATGCCGCGCATAACAACGCCGGCATTTCTCCCGACACAGGCAGCACGGTCGATTGCACACGTGAACTCTGGGATCGGATATTTGCGGTCAATACGACCGGCGTCTGGCTGTGTATGAAATATGAGATTCAGGCGATGCTGAACTCGGGCGGGGGTGCAATCGTCAATACCGGCTCGGTCTCTTCGCTACGTGCCGCTCCCTATATTTCTGCCTATGTCGCCAGCAAGCATGCGCTGGTCGGCCTCACAAAGGTGACTGCGCTCGAATATGCCGAGCAGGGCATCCGGGTGAACCTCGTCTGTCCCGGCGTCGTCCGGACTCCGATGCTGGAAAAGAAGGCCGACGAGGGTTTTTTCAGTATCGACGAATATGTGCAGGGCTCGGTCCCCATGAAGCGGGCGGGGGCATCGAACGAGATTGCCTCGGCCGTCGTCTGGGCCTGCTCCGAGCAAGCATCCTACCTCACCGGCGCCACCCTGTCGGTGGACGGGGGAATGGTCATCGCCTGATTGGCACCCAGCTTTTTTGAACACGAACGGAGATTACAATGGCAACGCGCCCGGAATATTTCGATAAATACGAGACCCTGAAGTTCGACAGAACTGATGACGGGGTACTGACTGTGCGCTGGCACAGCAATGATGGTCCCGTACTGTACGGCGCGCAGCATCACCAGGAATGGGCGCCTGCCTTCACGGATATCGGCAATGACCGCGGCAATCGCGTTGTCGTCTTCACAGGCACTGGCGATGTCTTCATCGACCGTCATGGTGAATGGGGCGCCCCGATCACGACACCGCGCGATTTCGACGTTCCGTCTTGGGGCGAGAAGATGATGTTCCGCCGGATGTTCGAGATCGAGGCGCCGATCATCTGTGCCTGCAATGGACCGGCGCTGATCCACGGTGAGCTGATGGTCCTAGGAGATATCAATCTCGCTTCGACAACAGCCCGTTTTGCCGACGAAGGACATTTTACTGCAGGTGAAGTCCCCGGCGATGGCGTTCATATTCTTTGGCAGGAGCTAATCGGCATCAACCGCGCGAAATACTTCCTTATGACGGGGCAGCACATCGATGCTCAGGAGGCTCTTCAGCTTGGCGTAGTCAACGAAGTGCTCGAACCCGACCAGTTGATGCCGCGCGCCATGGAGCTCGCGCATCAGATGGCAACCTATGATGACCTGACGTTGCGATATACGCGCCAGTGCTTTGTCGATCGCTGGAAACAGTTGTTCAATGACCAGGTTGGGGTCGGATACGGCATGGCCCTGCAGGCGCTCGCTCACCTCGATCGCGGCTGGATGGTCTGGGACAAAAGCAACGAAGAAAGCGATCACTACAAGACTCTGCGCCGCCTTTATCCGAAGGATCGCGCCGAAGCAGGTGAAGGCCGCGAAGCCAATTCGTGAGCCGACCAAGGGGCCGGCGCATCTCCTCTCCCTTGCGCCGGCCTCTCATTTTTTGCGAGGATGCCAATGTCGAACACTGCCAGCAGATCTTTTGAAACAATCCTTCTCGAGCATCCGGCGGACGCTGTAGCGAGGATTGTCCTCAATCGGCCCGAGGCGCGCAACGCGCAAAGTTCGACTATGTTGTACGAGTTGAACGATGCGTTCGATCTGTGTGCGCGCGATGACGCAATTAAGGTAATTATTCTTGCGGCGCGTGGGCCTCATTTTTCGGCCGGTCACGACCTGGACATGGATGCCTTCATGGCCGGCATGGAGCAATGGGATCCGGTTGGTACCTGGTGCGGTTTCGGCTGCGGCGGTGCGGAAGGCAGAATGGGCATCGAGAAAGAGATGTTTCTCGGCCTGTCCGAACGTTGGCGCAACATTCCGAAGGTGACAATCGCACAGGTTCAAGGGAAAGCCATTTCCGGTGGCCTCATGCTCATCTGGCCGTGCGACCTCATCGTCGCGTCAGACGATGCGATGTTCGCAGACAACACTGCTGCGATAGGAATTGCGGGAGCTGAATTCTTTCAGCATCCTTGGGAGCTTGGCATTCGTAAAGCGAAGGAGATGCTCTTTACGAGCGACTACATAGATGCCAGTGAGGCGCACCGACTGGGCATGGTCAACCACGTCGTGCCCCTTGAGGAGTTGGAGGCATCCACACTCGATCTGGCACGGAAGATTTCGCTTAAGCCTTCCTTTGCGCTCAAGCTTCTGAAGGAAGCGGTAAATGCGGCGCAGGATGCGCAAGGTCGCGTGTCTGCGATGAACACCAGCTTCGCGCTTCACCAACTCAGCCACTCGCACAACGAACAGGTTTTCGGTCTGCCGATCGACCCGACCGGACTGCCGCCGGCGGTTCGCGAAAAGTTCAAACGCAACGATGACCGCAAGCAGGACGCATCGTGAACGTCTTGATTATTGATTGGAGGGCCTGCGCGTGGCGTTGATTATGCTCGCAGAAATTCCCGCTCGCGGCGCTGCAAAGCATGGCCGCGACGCATGGGCAATTCGGCATGGGGACGATGTCATTACCTGGGGTGAGCTAGCGGCTCGCTCGCTTCGCCGCGCTCACGCTCTGCGAGAACGCGGATTAGGGGTTGGCGATCTGGTGACGCTTGCCTTGCCCAATGGCTCGCATATCTATGAGTGGTTGTTCGCACTCTGGCGCATTGGCGCGACACCGCACGTCGTTTCCTATCGGCTACCCGAAGCCGAATTGCGAGCGATCATCGAAGTTGCCAAGCCCGCCATGGTCGTAGCAAGCGATCCTCATCTGCAGAGTTCGCTCGGGGCATTCGCCGCCGACTTGGGTAGCGATTGCGATGATCTTTCGCCCTTGGAGCCAGTGCTCGCCGACAATTGGAAGGCGATGTCGTCCGGAGGGTCGACGGGGCGCCCGAAGATTATCGTGTCGCCTGGTCCGAATGCTTTCGATGACGAGAAGAAGCCGCCCCTGCGATTTCCGTCCGAGGGACCAATCCTCGCCACAGGGCCAATCTATCACAACATGCCGATGACAACGAACCTTCAGGCCTTGTTCGAAGGTCATCCGGTTATCGGCATGGAGCGTTTCGATCCCGAAGAGGCGCTTCGTCTCATCGACGAGCACTCGATAGCCTGGACCAGCTTCGTTCCTACCATGATGATGCGCATTTCGCGCCTCCCGGAAGCGGTCAGGTCGAAGTACGATGTGTCCTCGCTTAAGACCGTCTGGCACTGGGCCGCGCCGATGCCGCCCGAGCTCAAGCAGGAGTGGATCGACTGGTTGGGCCCGGAAACGATCTGGGAGCTCTATGGCGGCACCGAAGGGATCGTGACGGCAATCCTCAACGGAACGGAATGGCTCGAGCATCGCGGGTCCGTAGGCCGAGCTGTCGGCAGCGAAATAAAGATCGTCGACGACGAGGGTACCGAAGTGCCGCAGGGCGAGATCGGCGAGATTTTCGCGCTGCCTGCAAGCGGAGCCGGGTCCACTTACAGTTATATCGGGGCGGAGCGGAGGACTATTGCCGGAGGCTTTGAAACGATTGGTGACTTCGGATGGATGGACGATGAGGGCTATCTCTACATTGCCGATCGCCGCACCGATATGATCGTGTCAGGCGGGGCCAATGTCTTTCCCGCGGAAGTCGAAGGGGCGCTCATGGCGCACCCGGCTGTAGCTGAAGCTGTCGTGATCGGCCTGCCCGATTCCGACTTGGGCGCACGGGTACATGCGATCGTGCAGGTGGTCGAGGATCTCGAAGCACACGGGCTCGACGAACCCGATAGTGAAACGCTGGTTGCTTTCCTGAGAGAGAGGATTGTGACCTACAAAATCCCTCGAAGTTTCGAATTCACCCGTCAGCGACTGCGCGACGACGCGGGCAAGGTACGCCGACAGCAATTGCGCGAAGATCGACTAACACAGGTCGCAGTCTCCTGATGGCTTCCGAAGCGAGACAAAAGACCAAGGAGCATTCGACATGAGCCAGGACGCCGTTTTTCAGGCTGACTTCGTGATTGTAGGCGGAGGAAGTGCGGGGGCAGTTCTTGCCAACCGCCTGAGCGAGGATGGTCGGACGCGAGTTCTGCTTCTCGAAGCGGGCGGGAACACCAGCTCCCTGATCGTGCAGATCCCCGCAGGAGTCGTTCAGTTGATCGGCAACAAGCGATATGACTGGACCTATGCGCAGTCGCCCGATCCGACCATCGAGGGGCGCAAGTTCGCTTGGTCCGGAGGCAAGGGCCTTGGTGGAGGCAGCGCCATCAACGGAATGGTTTATGTCCGTGGCACCCGGCGCGATTATGACCGTTGGGAGGAGCTAGGGGCGAAGGGCTGGGGATTTGCGGACGTCTTTCCCTACTTCCTCAGATCGGAAGGCTGGGCTGGGGAGCCCAACCAGGCGCATGGATCGAACGGCCCTCAATCGACCTCACCGATGCGCGATGGATACCATCTACTTACCCATACCTTCCTTGAGGCCTGCAACCAGGCCGGCATGTCGACACTCGACGAATATCAGGACGGTAATCTTGACGGGGTGTTTCTCACGCACGGCTCTCAACGGGACGGGTGGCGGTGCAGCACGGAAAAGGCCTACCTCCGCCCAGCAAAAGGGCGCGCCAATCTGACCGTCCTGACGGGTGCAGAGGCTCGCAAGGTCCTGTTCGACGGGCGCCGGGCCGTGGGCATTTCGTTCGTGAAGGACGGCCAGACTATGAAGGCCAAGGCTTCCCGCGAAGTGATCCTTTCTGCAGGAGCAATGGGCACTCCCGGTTTGCTGATGCGCTCGGGCATCGGTCCTGCCAATCATCTGTCGGATCTGGGGATTCACGTAATCGCCGATCGAGACGGTGTCGGCGCGAACCTGCAGGAGCATCCAGGTGTCGGGCAAAACAAGTTCATCAACCGACATTCGCTTAACAGCCGTATGAGGCCCTGGCACGTGGCCGGATATGCCTTGCGCTACCTGCTGAACCGTACAGGACCCCTGTCTACGCCAGCCGTACCGGCGATGGGGTTAATTAGAACCGATCCCGATCTGGACGAACCCGATGTGCAGGTGCATTTCATGCCGCTCGGATACGATGCGGACCCGAACGCCGAGGCATGGGATTCCAGCGGGTTGCCGAAGGAAAAGATCGTAACGCTCTATGCGTCGGTATGTCATCCCAAAAGTCGGGGGCGAGTGTTTCTCGGGGAAAATGGCGAGCCGAGAGTGGAACATCAATTCTTCGGCGACCCCGAAGACATGAAAACCCTTGTCGCGGGCTGCCGTTTTGTCGACCGGCTTTATCAAACGAAAGCCATGCAGGAGATCGTCGTCGCAGATCGAAATCCCAATCCGGTCCCCTCGAGTGACGACGAATGGGCGAGCTTTATCCGCAAGCATGTCGCACCTGGCTATCACGCGGTTGGTTCATGCCGCATGGGCGAAGATGATAACGCAGTGGTCGGTCCTGACCTGATGGTCAAAGGCTTCACGGGCATTCGCATCGCCGATGCTTCGATCATGCCGGCCATCACCAGCACAAACACCAATGCGACGGCCATCATGATCGGGGAAAAGGCAGCCGACATCATCAAGGGTGCCGATGCGTCGATTGCGAACAGTCGCGCAGCATAGGAAGGCGAGCCATTCATGAGTGACACTGCATCCCCGCCCATCGTGACGACAATCGAAGACGGGGTGGGAAAGATCACGCTCGCCGCGCCAGACAAAGGCAATCCCCTCAGCATCGAACTGGCCAACGGGCTGCTGGATGCCGTGCAGTCATTCGCCGAAGACGCTTCGGTTCGCTGCGTTCTCCTGACGGGCTCCGGCCGTTTCTTCTGCGTCGGTGGCGATATTTCGGCCATGGTGGCGGCCGGAGACAAGGTGGGCCAGGTCATCGAAGCCCTCACCACGTCACTGCATGCTGCAGTCCAGACCCTGCTTGAAATGGACAAGCCCCTCGTCACGGCCGTGAATGGCCCCGTGGCCGGGGGAGGGCTGGGGCTGGCGCTGTGCGGCGACATCGTGCTCTGCGGGCCCAAAGCGCATTTCTCGATGGCCTATACAGGGATCGGCTTCTCGCCCGATGGCGGATCGACCTGGATTCTGCCAAGGCTGGTCGGTCTCCGGCTCGCGCAGGAAATGGCGCTGACAAACCGCAGATTGTCTTGCGGGGAGGCGGCAGCATTGGGTCTCGTCACGCGGGTTGTTGACGGCGAGGATCCCAATCTGCAGGCCGAAGCCGCGAAAGTCGCCGCCGAACTGGCGCGCGGACCGGTCGGAGCATATGCTGCGACCCGCAGACTGCTCCTCGACAGCCATCTCGCCGACCCGGTGAGCCAGATGCAGCGTGAAGCGGCAAGCGTGAAGGCGCAGGCGACCGGGCCGGAGGGGCGGGAAGGGCTCGCAGCTTTCGTGGAGAAGCGACCCGCAGACTTTTCGCTCCGCCAAGGCGCATGAATGGCTGACCTTTCTGCCCCTTGCGATTTGAGCGGGCAAACTGCTCTGGTGACTGGCGCGGCCGGTGGCGTGGGGGCCGAGATCGCGTTGTGCCTTGAGCGTGCAGGGGCCCGCGTGTTCGCCACCGATCTGGACAGCGCCCGTCTCGCCGAGGTGAGAGCTGACCGTTGTGCCGCATGGGATATCCGCGCTCTCGATGTGTCAAACATCGAGGATGTCGGCAGCGTCGTCGGTTCCGTTTGCGAGGAAGCAGGCCAGATCGATATCCTCGTGAACTGCGCTGGCATCTATCGCATGCAGTTTCTGCCCGAAATTACCGAACGGAATGGGACAGGCTGTTCGCCGTCAATGTGAAAGGCGCTGCGTTCGTGACGCAAGCGGTAGCGCGATCCATGACCGCAGCAGGCGGCGGGGGAGCAATTGTCAATGTTGCCTCTGCCGCAGGTCGACGTGCGTCGGCAGGGTCGATTGCCTATTCGGCCAGCAAGTCTGCGGTGATCAGGCTAACCCAGGGATGTGCAACCGAGCTGGCGGCAAGCCGCATCCGGGTGAATGCTATTGCCCCCGGCGCTGTCGAAACGGAGATGTGGGACCAGGTTCAACGGGACTACGAAGGCAGGATTCCTGCTGACGGACCGACGGTGAAGGAGATGCAGATCGCCATGACCCCCATGGGCCGTATCTGGACTGCGCAGGACTGCGCGCGTGCCGTGCTGTTTCTTGCCAGTGACCAGAGCGCATTCGTGACCGGTCAGACCCTCAACGTCGATGGCGGGCTATGGATGAATTAGGCCGCCGGTCAGGCGATGAAGCTGGCTTCCGTCTTTGATCGCAATTCTTCCAGTGCCACTCCCGGTGCAAGCTCGAGCAGGTGGAACAGTTCAGCACCGCGGCCTTTGCGCTCGAACACGGCATGGTCGGTGATGAGCATATCCACCACGTCAGCGCCTGTGAGCGGCAGTTCGCAGGCCCTGCGAAACTTTGCCGTGCCATCCTTCGCAAGGTGATCCATCAGGACAATGATCCGGTCGACGCCTGCGACCAGATCCATCGCTCCGCCCATGCCTTTGACCATCTTGCCGGGAATGCTCCAGTTTGCCAGATCACCATTCTCGGCCACTTCGAGAGCGCCCAGGATGGACAGGTCGACATGCCCACCACGAATAAGGGCGAAACTTTCTGCTGAGTTCATGAAGGAAGCGCCGGGCAGGGCGGTAACGGTCTGCTTTCCCGCATTGATGAGGTCGGCATCGACCTCTTGTTCGTTGGGGAAGGGGCCGACACCGAGCATCCCGTTCTCCGACTGAAATGTAACCTCGATCGCCGGATCGATGAAAGTGGGCACCAGCGTGGGAACGCCGATTCCGAGGTTAACGTAGTCACCATCGCTCAGCTCACGCGCCGCGCGTTCGGCCATCTGCTCTCTGGTCCAGCCCATTATTCCGCTCCCGCCCTGATCGTACGCTGCTCGATCGGCTTTTCGAACGATTGCCCGGTAAGGATCCGATCAACATAGATACCGGGCGTGTGGACGTGATCGGGGTCAATCGCGCCAACCTCGACCAGCTCCTCCACCTCTACCACAGTGATTTTTGCTGCAGTCGCGGCAATCGGATTGAAGTTGCGCGCTGTCTTGCGGAACAAGAGGTTGCCCTTGCGGTCGGCCTTCCATGCCTTCACCAGCGCCAGGTCCGCGAAAAGCCCGGTCTCCATCAGGTAGCGTTCGCCTTTAAAGTCACGCTCTTCCTTGCCTTCTGCCACTGACGTTCCGACGCCGGTCTTGGTATAAAAAGCGGGGATGCCGGCGCCGCCAGCGCGAATGCGTTCGGCGAGAGTTCCTTGCGGATTGAACTCCAGCTCAAGCTCCCCCGCAAGATATTGCCGCGCAAATTCCTTGTTTTCGCCGACATATGAGCTGATCATCTTGCGTATCTGGCGCGTCTGAAGCAGCAAACCGAGGCCGAATTCGTCGACACCGGCATTGTTTGAAATGACCGTCAGATCGCGAACATTGCTGTCACGCAGCGCTTCGATGAGATTTTCGGGAATTCCGCAGAGGCCAAACCCTCCGGCAACGATGGTCATCCCATCAAATAGCAAGCCATCCAGCGCGCCAGCGGCGCTCGTCAAGATCTGAGGCAAAATGTGGTCCTCTCACCATAGGTCGTTGCCAGGACACTAATGCGGTTTCCTTCGCAGCTCTGTCCCTTCAGGACGGGACGAGGCACGGTCCCCCCCTAGGGGGATGGCGAAAGTGGGTGCCTGGCTTCAGAACAGTCGACAGACCATAAACTAGGGAAAGTGATCATGACCATCGAGACGCCCGAGCGCATTCAATCCATGTGGCAGACCGTCACAGAGAACATGAAGGCCAAGAGGTATCCCGAGGCCTTTCCCGCAATGCCCGACATTCCTGCTGCCCGATATACCAGCCAGGAGTTCTACGATATCGAGAAAGCCCACCTCTGGACGAAGACGTGGCTCTTCGTTGGACTGGCGAACGAATTTGCTCAAAACGGCAGCTATCGAACCTACACTTTGAACGATAGTCCGGTCGTGGTTATCCGCGGCAAGGATGGCGAACTGCGCGCGTTCCACAATGTTTGCCAGCATCGCGGTTCCAAGCTGATGAAGGACGAGGCGGGGATCGCCCCTAACATGCGATGCCTGTACCATTGCTGGACCTACGACCTCCAGGGTGATTTGCAATTCGTGCCCGATGAGCACTATTATTCTGATCTGAACAAGGAGAAGCGCAGCTTGAAGGAGCTGCGTTGTGAAACTTTCGGGAACCTCGTCTTCGTGAACTTCGATCTCGGGGCCGAGCCGCTGATGGACTTCCTAACCGACATTCCGTCGCTGTGGGCAGATGTTCCGCTAAATGATCTGACGCTTTTCGATCGCTTCAGCTTTGAGGTCGATTGTAACTGGAAATGCGTACAAGACAATTTCGCTGAGAATTATCACGCGAAATATGTTCACGAGAACACGATCGACAAGGTGATCGACGCCAAGACCTCCGCTCTGCAGGCGGTCAAGAACGGTCACACCGCCATCGCCATCAAGTCGCGCGGTGAGCTTACACGCGGAATGGGGGCGGCCTTCTTCAAGTCGGAGAACGACACGGCGGAAGAGCAGGAAGCCAAGCTTGCGGAAATTTCCAAGCTTGCGCAGCGCAGCTATAATGTGTTCCCGAATGCAACCTTCCCGATTGCCGAATATCTGTTTCCGATCGTCATGGTCTGGCCAATCGATCCGGGTCGCACCAAGGTGGAGGTTACCTTCGTCAAGACTGGCAGCGGCAAGGACGACCCGCAGCTCGACGAAAGCACGCTTACATTCTTCCGGAGCTTCATCGGCGAAGATCTCGAAGCGCTCGCCGGAATGCATCAAGCACTGGCCAATGGCGGTATCGACGGGATCCCCGTGTGTTGGGCCGAACATTTCATCTATCATCACGAGCAAACGATTGACGGAGTGATCGGATCGGAAAACATTCCGGCTGAGTTGCGCGTTGTTCCGATCGCAATCCCCATGGGATAGCTGGGCCAAGAGGCTGATCTGCATATGCTGAAGATTATTGAGTCCGAAACGTGAAACTCGAGAACATGCCGGCTGTTGTCGCCGGAGGAGCCTCCAGCTTAAGTTTGGCTTCTGCCAGGTTGCTAGCGTCTAAAGGAGAAAGGCTATTTATTTCCGATGTGATCGAGCGTTCGGGCCGCTTCACTGCGGACGCAATCGGACCTGTCTTCTGTACACCTAATTTAACCGATGAGGCGAGCGTCAGAGTGGGTCTGCAGTCTGACGAGGCTGCGGATAGTTCGACAAGAACATTGGTGAATTTTGCTGGCATAATTCCGAGGATCAATCACCCGGCTGTGGGCAGGTTAACGTTTGGAGATATTAACTCGCGCTTGGGAATGAGAGCCACCTGCGCCCTTGTTGGAGAATTGGCATGACAGACGACCCGGTCGTTATCGCGGGCTATGCCCGCACTCCGATGGGGGGGTTCCAGGGGGCGCTCGCCTCGGTCAAGGCCACCGAACTCGGTTCTGTGGCGGTCAAGGCTGCGGTTGAACGCGCCGGTGTCTCGCCAGATGCGATCGATCGAATCTACATGGGCTGCGTCTTGCCGGCAGGCCTAGGACAAGCGCCTGCACGTCAGGCAGCCCTTGGCGCTGGTCTGCCGCGCTCGGTCGAGGCGACGACCGTGAACAAGATGTGCGGATCGGGAATGCAGGCCGCGATCATGGCGGCAGAGGCTCTTGCCGCTGCCGCTGCGGACATCATCGTGGCGGGCGGCATGGAAAGCATGACCAACGCGCCCTATGCCTTGCCCAAGCACCGTTCGGGGGCACGCATTGGCCATGACCGCATCGTCGACACGATGATGATGGATGGCCTTGAAGATGCCTACGAACCGGGCAAGGCGATGGGGGTATTTGCTGAAGCGGCCGTACGCGACTACCAGTTCACACGCGGGGACCAGGACAACTATGCGATACGTTCGCTCGAACGCGCCAATGCCGCGATCGAAAGCGGTGCCTTTTCCCGCGAAATTACGCCTGTGACCGTGAAAAGCCGCAAGGGCGATATTGTCTTCGATACAGATGAACAGCCGGGGAAGGCAAGGCCTGACAAGATTCCGTCGCTCAAGCCTGCATTCGTCGCAGACGGGACGATAACGCCCGCCAACGCGTCGTCGATCTCTGACGGCGCTGCCGCACTGGTCATGACACGCAGGAGCGTTGCAGAAAAGCTGGGTTTGCCGGTCGTGGCGACCGTTGTCGCCACGGCCGCCCATGCGCACGAACCGGAAAAGTTTACGACTGCCCCTGTCCCCGCAATGCGCAAGGCATTGGAAAAGGCGGGGTGGAGCGTTGATGACGTCGATCTCTTCGAAGTGAACGAGGCGTTTGCCGTTGTCGCAATGATTGCGTCGCGTGAACTCGATATCCCGGCGGACAAGTTGAATGTGAACGGTGGCGCGACCGCCTTGGGGCATCCGATCGGTGCATCGGGTGCACGCATACTGGCCACACTGATCGCTGCACTGGAAAACCGGGGTCTGAAGCGTGGTGTTGCCTCGCTGTGCATCGGCGGCGGTGAAGCCACCGCGATGGCCATCGCATTGAACTGAGGGATACTATTTCATGGAAATCAGGGGGCTGGCCGCCATCGTCACGGGCGGCGCATCGGGCCTTGGCAAGGCGACGGCGGCAATGTTGGCCGCCAATGGCGCCAAGGTCACAATATTCGACCTGAACGAGGAGGCGGGCCAGTCCGCTGCGAAAGAGATCGGTGGTAAATGCGTGAGCGTCAACGTGGCCGACGAGGCCAGCGTGGCCGCCGGGTTGGACGCAGCCGAAAAGGATCATGGGCTTGCCCGCATTCTCGTCAATTGCGCTGGCATCGCACCGGCAATGAAGACGGTGGGCAAGGAGAACGTGCCGCACTCGCTTGATGCCTTTCGCAAGTCAATCGAGGTGAACCTCATCGGCACGTTCAATGTCATTTCGAAATTCGCCGCCCGCGTTGCCGCCGCCGAAGAAATCGATGGCGAGCGCGGCGTGATCGTGAACACGGCATCCGTTGCCGCCTATGACGGGCAGATCGGCCAGGCGGCCTATGCCTCATCCAAGGGCGGCGTGGTTGCCATGACCCTGCCGGTCGCGCGCGACCTTGCCCAGCACAAGATCCGTGTCATGACCATTGCGCCGGGCATCTTCCTGACACCGATGGTCGAAGGGTTTCCGCAGCATGTGCAGGACGCACTGGGTGCGATGGTTCCCCATCCGAGCCGGCTTGGAAGGCCGGTGGAATATGCGCAGCTGGTCGAGGCGATCATCCGCAATCCGATGCTGAATGGTGAGGTGATCCGCCTCGACGGTGCAATTCGCATGTCGCCTAGATAATCCGCCACTTGATCGGTGTAGGGTCGATCCTTATTGAAGATTGGTTCTGTCGTATTTGTGCAAATTGGCGCATGCTGACGTGCCCCCTACCGACGGCACCAGCTTGAATACTTCTTCTTCCAATAAATGGGATGGACTGTTCTCCCTATTTGACCGAGGCTTTGGGCCTCCAGAGGAAGGGGCAGGAACACTGGGTTGGCTCGGTATCGAAATTTTGTCGTAGATATAGGCAAGTCAAATTTTATGCTTGTTTCATGGGACGGCCTGAGAATCGCATTAAGCTATTGAAAACAATGGTGGGTGCAGCAGGGATTGAACCTTCAATCCCACCCGTGTGAACGGCGCGGAAGGTCACCGATGCTCCTCCACCGTCGTAACTGAGACCCGCGATGGCCCTCGCACTATAAGCGATCGGTTTAGGTTTTCGACGCAATTTTAGCTACTTCATTGCCCCATAACGCCAAAGCTTCGCGCTTCTCTTCGGTGAAGTGATGGTGGTGGTACACTGCTGCGACTCCTGTCTTCGCAGAGCCAGACTGATGGTTGAGCACAGCTTCGCTGACGACCAAAGGGATGCCCAAACGCTGAAGCCCGGTTGCAACGGTCCTGCGGATATCGTGAATACGGTAATGGTTCATCTCGAACCCGATGATTTCGTCTGCCCGTTTGCGCATGCGGTTCCAGGAACGGGTGATGCCGCTGACAGCATTCTCTAAGGTTGTCTGAGAGGCAAAGATCAATCGCTCCGCATGTGCTGCGTCATCCCCATCCAACCCCGCCTTGTTGATTACGTCTTTGATAAGCGCCAGTGCTGGAGCCGAAAGCGGGATGATGTTTGCTTTCCCGTTTTTGGCTCGATTGCCGGGAACGGTCCAGGTCCGTGCATTCAGGTCGAATTCCGACAATGTCGCACCCAGTACCTCGCTGCGCCGCTGGCCGGTGAGAATAAGTTGCTGGACGAAATTTCCGAAAGGGTATCCATCTACCACCGCTGAATGCCACAGGGCCGCGAGTTCGCGGTCGGTCAAAACCCGGTCGCGTGCCGCAGGCGGTTTAGGACACCAGGCATCGCGACAGGGATGCGCGGGTAACGAATCGAGTCGGGGGAGGGCCCAGCTGTAGAAAGACGATAGATACCGATGTACATTCCTCGCTTGAACAGGTGTGGGGCGCTTGCCTTCATAGGCCACCTTTTCATTGAGCTTGGACACGTCGCCGCGTGTGATTGTGTCGGCCAGCCGATCGCCGATCTCCGGCAGGATATAGACGTTGAACGAACGTTCGATCTCGACAGCGCTTCGCTTCTTGCCGCGGACTTCGTTGGCGAGGTAGACTTCAGCTAGCTCACGGACAGTGCCGATGCCCGATGAGAATTTCCGCTTCTCTCCTTCCTTCTTGGCAACGTCCTTGCCTTGTTCGATGTCGACAAGGAGATCTCGCGCCTTCTTGCGCGCATCGGCGAGCTTGAAGCGTACCGAATGGCGGCCCAGCGTCAGGTTCAACCACCTGCCGTGACATTTCTTACGTAGGATGTATGTCTTGATCCCAGACTTGCCGACCCGTAGCCGCAAGCCCCGAACTAGATTGTCCGGATATTCGACCTGGCCTTGCGCCGGAAGGGCCAAGCCGGCAATTCGAGCATCCGTAAGACCGACCTTGTTACCCATAATCCACCAGCTACCTTAGGTAGCTTTTTGTGTCAGATACTGGAGAACATATCAAGAACTATGTAGATCATGCCGATTAGAAAATATATCTAAAACAGATGCTTGCGAATGCATATGGATTAGACCGACGCCACTTTTAATCAGTAGGTCGCTGGTTCGAACCCAGCAGGGCTCACCATCCTACCTCCCACATTATCGTTCATGGTTCGGCGGCAGTCGCTGCGTGCATTACGCGCCGCAAGCGGCCCTCGCCGCGTTTTTCCCGCTGCATGGGCGGGCCGGGCTGCTGCCGCCATCGCGCATGACGTCCGCCGGCGCATGTCGCGACGGGGCCATTGCCTTTGTTGCACGGTGGACACGCCTCCCGAATTTTCGGCCAGGTCCCGGCTCAGGGGCACCGTGCCCGCATGCAAATGCTCTTGACAAAAGCGGCACGAAGAGTGAAGCGAACGTTCACATTTAGATGCGCGCTGGCAAACTGGCGGCAAAAATCGGGGAGGTATACATGATTGGCAAGACACACCGCGCGAGCGTCCGCTTCCTTTGCGGAGGGTCGTTGATAGCGCTCCTTGGCGCTTCCCAGATCGCCCATGCCCAGGACGCGGTGGATGCCGCCGACCCGACCGACGTCGTCGCCGAAGAAAACGTGATCGTCGTCACCGGCATCCGCGCCAGCCTCGCCGATGCGCAGCGGATCAAGCGCGAGGCGCAGGGCGTCGTCGATGCGATCTCGGCCGAAGACATCGGCAAGTTCCCCGACACGAACCTCGCCGAATCGCTGCAGCGTATCACCGGCGTTTCGATCGACCGGGCGAACGGCGAAGGCTCGACCGTGACGGTCCGCGGCTTTGGTCCCGAATACAACCTCGTCCTCCTGAACGGTCGTCAGATGCCGACCAGCACGCTCGGCGACGGGGCGAGCGCGCCGGCCTCGCGCTCGTTCGATTTTGCCAATCTCGCATCCGAAGGCGTCGCCGGGGTCGAGGTCTACAAAACCGGGCGCGCCGCCGTTCCCTCCGGCGGTATCGGCTCGACCATCAATATCAAGACGCCGCGCCCGCTCGACCGCTACGGTCTGCGCGGCAGCATCGCGGCCAAGGGCGTGCTCGACAGCTCGCGCAATGGCGATACCGTCATCACCCCTGAAATTTCCGGCATCATTTCGGATACGTTCGCCGACGAACGCTTCGGCATCCTGCTGTCCGGCGCGTATCAGCGGCGCAAGGCCAGCGTGAATTCAGCCAGCGTCGGTTTCCGCGACGGCTATGTCGGCGATCCCGCGGTCAACGCGGCGAACGGCAACACTTGGGGCGAGCTCAATCCGTCGGGCGCGAACATCATCAACCGTCCCATGGGCGACGACGTCTACGAAATCCCGCAGAGCGCGGCCTACGACCTGATCGACATCGACCGCGAGCGCATCAACGGTCAGGCCGTGCTGCAATTCCAGCCCACCGACACCCTGATCGCGACGGTTGACTACACCTATTCGCGCAACAAGGTCGAGGCGCGTGATTCCAGCGTCGGCATCTGGTTCAACTTCGGCGACACGTCGAGCGAATGGACCGACGGCCCGAACGCCGGCCCCGTGTTCTATTCCGAGAATTTCGGCCCAGGCAAGGACCTGTCCTATTCGAGCGCGCTCACCGCGAATGTGAGTGAAAACAAGTCGCTCGGCGGCAATCTCACCTGGGAGGCGCCGGGCGGCGTGATCGTCACGCTCGACGCGCACCATTCGACCGCGGAATCGCGCCCGACCAACGAATACGGGTCGAGCACGTCGATCGGCGGCGCCATTTTCGGCGTGCAGTCGCAGACCGTCGATTTTACCGGCGACCTGCCGATCATCAGCTACACGATGTATCCCGGTATCGACCCGCTCGATGCGTCGCTCATCACGCCGACGGGCAATGCCTTCCGCAACGCCTATTTCCGCGATGAAATCAACCAGGTTCAGCTTTCCGGCCATTACGAGCATGAAGGCGACATCCTCGACAGCATCGATGCCGGGTTCTCCTTCGTCGACAATAGCGTGCAGTCCGCCTACGGCTTCATTCAGAACGAGACATGGGGCGGCGTCGATCCGCGCGGGCAGTCCTTCGGCGCGGGTGCGGTTCCCGACGATTTCTTCAACCTTGTGCCGCTGCCGAACGCATTCGAAGGCTTCGCAGGTTCGGACAACCTGCCGCCGGCGATCTATACGTTCGATTTCGTGCAGATGGCCGAATTGCTGCGCTCGCAATATAATATCTGCAGCAATCCGCAGACCGGCACCGTCGAGCCGGGCACCTGCCTTGCCGATTTCACGACCGACCGCCGGATCAAGGAGCGGACGATCTCGCCGTTCATTCAGGCGAACCTGAGCTTCGACATCCTCGACGGGCCGGCGCATGTCATTGCCGGCATCCGCTACGACCAGACGCAGGTCAATTCCTCGGCCCTGGTGCCGATCCCGACCGGCACCCGCTGGACCGGCGCGAACGAATTCGCGATTACGTTCGGGGATGCCTCCTTCACCCGGTTCAAGGGCGATTACGACAACTGGCTCCCCGCGATCGACTTCGACATGGAGCCGATCGACAACGTGAAACTGCGCGCATCCTACAGCCACACGATCACGCGCGCCGATTATGCAAGCCTTCAGGGCGGGCTGATCCTCAATTCGAACCCGCGGATCGGCGGGGGCACCGGCTCGCTCGGCAACCCCAACCTCGTCCCCTATAAATCGAAGAATATCGACGTTTCGGCGGAGTGGTATTACAGCCCGATCAGCTACATGTCGGTCGGCTTCTTCAACAAGGACGTGTCGAACTTCATCTCCACGAACCAGTTGAATCAGACCGCGTTCGGCCTTCGCAATCCGGGTGCCGGTCCGCGTTACCGCGAAGCGGTCGCGGCGCTGGGCACGTCGGATGCGGTGCTGGTGCGCGATTACATCCTGCGCAACTTCCCCGGCTCGTCGCAGGTCACAGGGCAGACCGAGGCCGGCGGCAATACCTATCTCACCGGCAATATCTTCGGCCTGCCCGAGGACGAGCTCTTCAATTTCGAGATCACGCAACCGTTCAACAGCGACCAGACGGCCAACATCCACGGCTGGGAATTCGCGATACAGCACAGCTTCTGGGACACGGGTTTCGGCGCGATCCTGAACTATACCATCGTCAACGGCGATGCGACGTTCGACAAGACGCTGAGCCCCTATGTCGGGCAGTTCGCGCTCACCGGGCTGAGCGACAGTGCGAATGCGGTGGCGTTCTATGACAAGAACGGGTTCCAGGCGCGTGTCGCCTATAACTGGCGCGACGAATTCTATGCCGGCGGTTCGGTCGATCCGGTCTTCGTCGAGGCGTATGGACAGGTCGATGCGAGCACGAGCTACGAGTTCCCGAACGGGTTCTCCATCTTTGCCGAAGCGATCAACCTCACCGGGTCCAACCGGCGCGGTCATCGCCGGTCCGACGAATTCGTGACCTTCGCGCAACCGGGCTATGCCCGCTATGCGGCGGGTGCACGGTTCACCTTCTGAAGATCGGGCTTGAACCGGGCCCTGCATATCGGTGACAACGGCGCGGCGCCTCGTATGGGAATCGCTTCCATGCGGGGCGCCGGCGGCGATGGGGATGGACGTTGCACGAACCGGTGAGGCAGATCGTGATCGTGGGCGGAGGCACGGCCGGCTGGCTGTCCGCTTGCATGATCGCGGCGCGGCTCGCCGACCGGGAATCTGTGCAGGTCACTTTGATCGAGGCACCCGATATTGCGCCGCTCGGCGTGGGGGAAGGCACCTGGCCGACGATGCGGCGCACGCTTTCGCGGATCGGGATCGCGGAAACCGACTTCCTGCGCGAATGCGACGGTTCATTCAAGCAAGGCTCGCGCTTCGATGGCTGGGTCTCGGGAGAGGCGGGGGATAGCTACCTCCACCCGTTCACCGCCCCGCCGGAGGCCGCGGCCCATGATGTGCTCGCCGCGTGGCGCCTTGCGCCGGACCGCCCCTTTGCCCATGCGATGACGCCGCAGGCGCGGATTTGCGAACTCGGCTACGCACCGCGGCAGAAAGCCATGCCCGATTATGCCGGCGCATTGAATTACGCCTACCATCTCGACGCGGGCAAGCTCGCCGTGCTGCTGCGCGATCGGGCGTGTGGTGGGTTGGGCGTGCGGCATGTCGCGGACCGGGTGACCGATGTCGTGCGCGGTGAAAACGGCGATATAGAGGCGCTTCACACGCAGGCGAGCGGTCCGGTATCGGGTGACCTCTTCATCGATTGCACGGGGCGTGCGGCGACTCTCATCGGCGACACGCTGGGCGTCGCATGGCGTTCGCGTACCGATGTGCTGTTCAACGACAGCGCGCTCGCCGTGCAGGTTCCGGTTGCCGCCGACAGCGCCATCGCGTCGCAGACCAATGCGACCGCGCACCGTGCCGGCTGGCTCTGGGACATTGGCCTCCCGTCGCGCCGCGGGGTGGGCTGCGTCTTCTCCTCCGCGCATATGGGCGATGGCGATGCGATGGCGGTGCTGTCCGCCTATGTCGCGCGTGCGATTCCCGGCGCGCCCTTCGACGAGGGCAAGGTGCGCAAGCTTGCCTTCACGAGCGGTCACCGCGCGCGCTTCTGGCAGAACAATTGCCTCGCCATCGGTCAGTCTGCGGGCTTCATGGAGCCGCTCGAAGCGTCGGCGATCGTGATGATCGAACTGTCGCTCGACATGCTGCTCGACAATTTTCCCGCCAACCGCGACAGCATGGATGTCCATGCCGACAGGTTCAACCGGCTGTTCCGCTATCGCTGGGACCGGGTGGTCGATTTCCTGAAACTGCATTACGTGTTGAGCCGTCGGGAGGAGCCATACTGGCGCGATCACCGCGACGACGCGAGCATTCCCGATACGCTGGCGGGCCTGCTTTCGCTCTGGCGTCATCAGCCGCCATCGGTTTACGATTTTCCGCACCGCGACGAAATCTTTCCGGCGGCGAGCCATCAATACGTGCTGTATGGTATGGGCGGTCTGCCCGACCATCTCGGGACGGCCGATCCGGGCATGGATCCAATCGTGAGGGAGCAGATGAATCAGGTTCAACAGCGAAGCCGGGCGCTCGCCTCGGCGCTGCCGAGCAATCGCGCCTATCTCGACGCGCTCCGCCCTGTAACACGCGGGGTCGCGGGGGCATGACCCAGCCGGCTGCAACCGACCATGCCGTCCTCGACAACGCCACCCACGGCGAATTGCGCGTGGCGACGGGCGCCGCGGTGCAATTCGGCGACGGGATCATGGCCTGTCCGGTCATGCCGAACGAATTTCGCCAGGTGCAGGCGCATTACCCGATCCTGTTCCGCCTCGATGCCGAAGGGCAGGCATTCACCGCCCATGCGCTGTTCGGCTTTGATACCGGGGAGAACCTGTTCCTGAACGACGGGGAATGGGATGCGCGGTATCGTCCGCTGGCGATGGCGGTGCAGCCGTTCCTGATCGGGCGGAGCAGGGATGGCGGCGATGCGCAGGTCCATATCGACATGGCGCATCCCCGCGTCGGCCATGCCGATGGCGTGCGCCTGTTCGACGAGGATGGACGGCCCACGCCTTTTCTGGAGGAGATGTCGCAGCTGCTCGGTACGCTCGACCAGGGATACAGGGCGAGCGGCGCATTCTTCGACGCGTTGCGACGGTACGATCTGCTCGAACCGTTCTCGCTCGAAATTCCGCTCGACGACGGGTCGAAGAACCGGCTCGTGGGCTTCCACATCATTGACGAGGACCGCCTGCGCGCGCTCGACCCCGCGGCCCTTGGCGATCTTCACGCCGCGGATCACCTGCTGCCGATCTTCATGGCGCTCGGCTCGCTCGCGCAGATCGGCGGGCTGGTCGATCGCAAGAACCGAACGCTGCGTTATGGCTGAGGCCGATCCCGGTCCCCTGGCCCGGCTGCCTTCGGTACCGGAACGCGCGATCGGGGGCGAAGGCGGTCTCGATGCGGCGCTCGGCGATGCGAATGAACCCTTCGTCATACGCGGGCTGGCCGCCGACTGGCCGCTCGTGGCGGCAGGGCGAAGGTCCGGCCGCGCCGCACGCGAATATCTGCTCGGCAAGGCAAAGGACCGCCCTTTCGCCGTGTCCGTCGGGGCGCCGGACGATGGCGGGCGCTTGTTCTACGACGCGCAGATGGGCATGAATTTTCGCAGCGGGCGCGCCATGCTGCCCGAGATTTTCGGCGGGATGGACGCGGCGGAGGGGAAGGCGGACGCCGCGACGGTCTATCTCGCCTCCACCGACATGCACGAATTCTTCGACGGATTGTACGCGGATAATCATATCGACCTCGGCGATCGTTCGCTGATCTCCAGCATATGGATCGGCACCGCGACGCGCATTGCCGCGCATAACGATTTTCCCGACAATCTCGCCTGCTGCGCGGTCGGGCGGCGGCGCTTTACCCTGTTCCCACCGGACCAGTTCGCCAATCTCTACCTCGGACCGATCGACAACACGCCGGCGGGCCGGGCAGTCAGCATGGTGGATTTTCACGCTCCCGATCTCGACGCGCATCCCCGCTTTGCCGACGCCTTGCGCCACGCGGTGGTGGCGGAGCTGGAGCCGGGCGATGCGCTCTATATTCCGTCGATGTGGTGGCATCATGTCGAGGCGTTGAGTACGTTCAACGCGCTGGTGAATTTCTGGTGGCGGGACACGCCGCGCTGGATGGGGCAGCCGCAGAACGCGCTCAACCATGCCATTCTTTCCATCCGGGATCTTCCCGCCGAACAAAAGCAGATGTGGCGGCAATTGTTCGATCATTACGTGTTTGAGAACGGGCCCGACGTGACCGACCATATCCCCGAAAACGCGCGCAGCGTGCTTGCCCCCCTCACCGTGGAAAGCGCCGGACGCCTCCGCGCGTTCCTGCTGCGCGCGCTCAGCCGATGAGCGGGCCGGATCACGCGCCGCGGCGGATCGTCGTCGCGGGTGGCGGCACGGCGGGCTGGATGGCGGCGGCCGCGATCGCGCGCACGCTCGGCCGGTCGGTGGCGGTCACGCTTGTCGAATCCGATGCGATCGGCACGGTCGGCGTCGGCGAAAGCACGATCCCGCCGCTCGTCACCTTCAACCGGCTGCTCGGCATCAACGAGGCCGATTTCATGCGCGAGACCCGCGCCACGTTCAAGCTGGGCATTCAGTTCGACAATTGGCGCGAAGTGGGCGCAGGCTATTTCCACTCCTTCGGCCTCACCGGGCGCGACCATTGGGCCGCAGGGTTTCAACATTACTGGATGGAGGGGCAGGCCCGCGGGCACGACGTCTCCTATGACGATTACTGCCTCGAGCTGAAGGCCGCCTACGCCGGCAAGTTCGCGCATCTGCCCGACGACCGGATGAACTACGCCTATCAGCTCGACAGCGCGCGCTATGCCCGGTTCCTGCGCACGATGGCAGAGGCCGACGGCGCGATCCGCCGCGAGGGCCGGATCGCCGAGGTCGAACTCGACGCGCAAAGCGGCGATATCGCGGCGCTCCGGCTCGAGTCGGGCGGGCGGATCGAGGGTGATCTCTTCCTCGACTGCACCGGCTTTCGCGCGCTGCTGATCGAGGGGGCGTTGCACGCCGGCTACGACGACTGGTCGCATTACCTGCCGTGCGATGCGGCGATCGCGGTGCAGACCCGCTCGGTCGGATCGCCGCCGCCGTTCACCCGCGCGATCGCGCACGATGCGGGCTGGCAATGGCGCATCCCGCTACAGCACCGGCGCGGCAACGGCATCGTTTACTGCAGCCGTTATCTGAAACAGGATGCCGCGCTCGACCGCCTCCTGACCACGGTGGAGGGCGAGACGATCAGTACGCCGAACATGCTTCGCTTCGTGACCGGGGCGCGGCGGCGGCAATGGTATCGCAATTGTATCGCGGTCGGGCTTTCGGCGGGCTTCATGGAGCCGCTGGAATCGACGAGCATCCACCTCATTCAGCGGGCCGTGTTGCGGCTCATCCGGATGCTTCCGGCGGGGGAGATCAGCGCGCGCGACATCGACGAATTCAACGAGCAGCAATTGACCGACATGGTGCAGATCCGGGATTTCCTGATCCTGCACTACAAGGCCACCGAACGGCAGGACAGCCCGTTCTGGCGCTATTGCGCGGCGATGGAGGTACCCGACAGCCTTGCACACCGGATCGCGCTGTTCCGCGAAACGGGCCGCGTGTTCCGCAAGAACGAGGAGCTGTTCGGGGAAAACAGCTGGGTGCAGGTGATGATGGGGCAGGGTATCGTCCCCAAAAGCCACCACCCCATCGCGGCAAAACTGACCGACGGGGAAATCGACAAGCTGCTGCGCACGCTGCGCGAAAATGTGGCGAAGACGGTGGGCTCGCTCCCCAGCCACGAGGCGTATGTCGCGCGCTACTGCGGCGCGCGCGAGGCCGATTGAACGCACGCCGGTTTGGCAATTGCGCGGTCCTGCGTCTAGGAGCGTGCACAAAGCAACGAAGGATCAGGCATCATGGCGCGTCGTCGGCAGGCGGTCACCATCAGGCATGTCGCGGCGGATGCGGGGGTTTCCCTGCAAACCGTCAGCCGCGTCATCAACAAGGAACCGAACGTGCGCCCCGCGACCTCGCGCCGGGTGCAGGAATCGATCGACCGGCTGGGCTACGTCCCCTCCATCGCGGCGCAGCGCATGCGCGGGCACCGTTCCTACATCATCCTCGCGCTCAACGACCGGGACCGCACCATCTCCGACTGGCAGGACCGGGAGGGCGCCGACTGGGTCGATCAGATGCTGCTGGGCGGGATGCTGAAATGCGCAGAGCACGGTTACCGGCTGATATTCGAGCTGGTCGACACGCATAGCGATCATGTCGAGCGCGAGATCGACGCCGCGCTCGCCGCGCTGCAGCCCGATGGCGTGATCCTGACGCCGCCGCATTCCGACAATCCGCTCATCGTGAAATTGCTGACCCATGCGAAAATACCGTTCGCGCGGATCGGTTCGCTCGGCAGCGATGGCGGCTTTGCCATGACGATGGACGACACAGGCTCGGCCCGGCTCGCGACCGAACATCTCATCGCGCTGGGCCATCGGCGCATCGGCTTTATCGCCGGCTCGCCCGAATATGGGCTGAGCGAAAGGCGTGTGCAGGGGTGGCGCGACGCGATGAACGATGCGGGATTGCCGCTGGACGGTCTTCTGGAGGCGGGCGATTTCGGGTTCGAGACAGGGGCGGTCGCGGCGCGCAAATTGCTGCGCAGCGAGCCCCGGCCCACTGCCATCATCGCCAGCAGCGACAAGATGACGCTGGCGGCGATGGAAACGGCGCGCGCGCTGGGCCTCGACATACCGGGCGATCTTTCGCTTATCAGCTTCGACAATACGCCCGTGGCGCGTTTCGTGCATCCGCCGCTCACCGCGATCGATCAGCCGATCGCGCAGACGGTGGCGCATGCCGTCGAACTCATCATCGCGGCGCAATCGGGCGAGCCACTGCCCGCGATGCCGGTGGTGATCTCCGGCTCGCTGGTGGAGCGCGACTCGACAGGCGCTCCGGCCCCTGATCGAGACTAAGCCGGGTTCCCGGCGTCGGGCGCGGGCCATCGCAAACCCGCTTGAAGTTTGGGGCGAGCCGTGCGAAATCCGGTTTTGATAACGTTCACTGTGCCGGACGGCATTTCGGCATTCGCGACGGACGCAAACATCCGCGCGCCACGAATCCGTGCCCGAAAAAGCGCGGGGGGAGAGGAAGACCATGAAACGATATTTGAGCACGGCGCTGCTCGCGTTGGCGACGACCGCTTGCACACAATTCCCCCCGGTTGCGGACACCGCGCCGATGGCCGGCATTCCCGCGGCGGCGCAGGCAAATCCCGCTCTCTGGCCCGAGGCGCATAGCCCGGCGGCCATCACCGACACGGCGACCGAGGCGAAGATCGACCGGTTGATCGCGGCCATGACCGTGCGTCAGAAAGTCGGCCAGCTCATCCAGGCGGACATCAGCACGATCACGCCGGATGATCTGGCGGCGTATCCGCTCGGCTCGATCCTGGCGGGCGGGAACAGCGGTCCTTACGAAAACGAGCGGTCGGGCGCGGCGGATTGGGACCGGCTGGTACAGGCATTTCGGGACGCATCGCTCGCGCCGCGCGAGCAGGGCGTCGCCGTGCCGATCATCTTCGGCGTCGATGCGGTCCATGGTCATAACAACATTCCGAACGCGACGCTTTTCCCGCATAATATCGGCCTCGGTGCCGCACATGATCCGCAGATGATCCGGCGCATCGGCGAAGTCACCGCCGCGAAAATCGCCGGCAGCGGCATCGAGTGGACCTTTGCACCGACGCTCGCGGTCCCGCAGGATCTGCGATGGGGCCGCAGCTACGAAGGCTATTCCTCGAATCCGGTGCTCGTCGCATCCTATGCGAAGGAAATGGTCCTCGGGCTCCAGGGGGAGTTGCGCCCGCGGGCGGTTCTGAACGCCGACCGCCTGGCCGCGACGGCGAAGCATTTCCTCGCCGACGGGGGCACCGAGGGCGGACAGGATCAGGGCGACGCCCGCATGTCGGAGGCAGAACTCGTCGCGCTCCATGCGCAGGGCTACCCCGCCGCGATCGATGCCGGCGCGCTCACCGTCATGGTCAGCTTTTCGAGCTGGAACGGCGTGAAGAACCACGGCAACCGCAGCCTGCTCACCGATGTGCTGAAAAAGCGGATGGGCTTCGACGGTTTCGTCGTCGGCGACTGGAACGCGCATGGGCAGATCGAGGGCTGCACCGTGACCGACTGCCCCATCGCGATCGAGGCGGGACTGGACCTGTTCATGGCGCCCGACAGCTGGAGGGGGCTGTTCGACACCACCTTGCGCCAGGTCGAGGCAGGGCAGATCCCGATGGAGCGGGTCGACGACGCGGTCCGCCGCATCCTGCGCGTGAAGGCGAAGGTCGGCCTGCTCGACAAGGTGCCCACCGTGCGCCGCGATTATGCCGCGATCGGCGCGCCGGAGCATCTCGCCCTTGCGCGCGAGGCGGTTGCCAAGTCGCTGGTTCTGCTGAAGAACAACGGCTCTGTCCTGCCGATCCGCCCCGGCGCGAACGTGCTGGTCACGGGCGAAGGCGCCGACAGCATGGCGATGCAATCGGGCGGCTGGACCATAAGCTGGCAGGGCACGGACGTGACCCGCTCCGATTTCACCAATGGGCAGACCATCTGGGAGGGTATCGACGCCGCCGTACGCGAGGCTGGCGGCACCGCGCACCTGTCCGCCGACGGCCGCTTTGCCGATACGCCCGACGTGGCGATCGTCGTCTTCGGCGAAAAGCCCTATGCCGAGTTTCAGGGCGACGTGCCCACGCTCGCCTATCAGCCGGGCGAAAGGACGGATCTTGCCCTGCTCAAGCAGTTGAAGGCCCGCGGCATTCCGGTGGTTTCCGTGTTCCTTTCGGGGCGCCCGATGTTTGTCAGCCCCGAAATCAACGCATCGGATGCCTTCGTCGCGGCATGGCTTCCCGGCTCGCAAGGGGCCGGGGTCGCCGATGTGCTGGTCGCGCGGGCCAATGGCGCACCGGCGCGCGACTTCACCGGCCGCTTGCCGTTTGCGTGGCCCGCAGATGCGCGCGCGCCGGTCGAGGATCCGCTTTTCGCGCTCGGTTACGGGCTCGACTATACGGATGGCCGGACGGTCCCACAGCTTTCGGAGGACCCCGGCCTCGATGTGAAGGCCGCGCTCCACGTCGCGAATTTCTACGAAGCGGGGCGGGCGCAGGCCCCCTGGACCATGAGCGTGACCGACGACGGCGGCAAACGCTCGGTCGGGCCGGGCCTCACCACCAGCGCGTCGCGTGTGATCGAGGTGCGCCCGGTGGACCTCAACGCGCAGGAGGACGCCAAGGCGATCGCATGGACCGGGCCGGGCAGTTTCAGCATCGACGGCCCCGCCGCCGATCTGTCCCGGCAGCTTAACAATGCCTTCGCCCTGCGGCTCGACGGGCGGATCGACAGCCTCGGCACCGGTCCGGTCCTGCTCGCGCTCGGCGACCGGACGTTCGACATCACCGATCGTGTGCTTGGCTTTACGCCCGGTCAGCCGTTCACGATGAAAATCCCGCTGCGGTGCTTTGCCGATGCGGGCGCGGATCTCGCCAATCTTGGCAATGCACTGCGCATCACGGCGGACCGTGGTTTCGCCATGACGCTGGGCGCGGCGCGGGCCGAGGCGGTGGGCGAGGATCTGCGCTGTCCCGCGCGGGGAGACGGAATGTGAGGGGGAAATTCATGATGTCGAAGCTGAGCAGCATTGCCGCATTTTCGCTCGCGCTATGGGCAACGACCGGGTGCCAGCGCATGGAGCCGGTCGCGGGGACGGCGCCGCCGGCGGACGCGATATTCGCCGACGAATTCAACGATGCCACGCTCGACCGAACCCGATGGAATGTCGAAGGGCCGGGTTTCTGGGTCAATAACGAGCAGCAGGCCTATATCGATTCGCCCGAGACGATCGCGATCCTGCCCGCCGGATCGGTGCCCGGTGCCGATGATGGCGTGCTCGCCCTGCGCCCTGTGTTTCGCGAAGGGTTCGTGACCCCGTCGGGGCGGGTGGCGGACTTCGTCTCGGGTCGGATCAACACGCAGGGCAAGTTCGATTTCACTTACGGAACCGCCGCCGCGCGGATCAAGATGCCCGATGCGACCGGCGTGTGGCCGGCCTTCTGGATGCTCGGCTATGGCGAATGGCCGGGTGCGGGTGAAACCGACATCATGGAATATGTCGGCGAAAAGGACTGGACCGGGGTCGCCATGCATGGTCCGGGCTATTCGGGCGAAACGCCGCTCGTGAACAAGTATTTCTTCGACGATGGCACCGATGTCACTGACTGGCATGTCTATGCGGTGGACTGGTCCCCGACCGGGCTGGTGTTTCGCGTCGACGGGCGCGCGATCTACCGCGTGACGCGCGCCATGGTCGAGCATTACGGCGAATGGGTCTACGACAGGCCGCAATACATGATCCTGAACTTTGCGCTGGGCGGCGCCTATCCGTACAAGACCAACGGCATCGAGACGCCGTATGAGGGTATGCCGCAAGCGACGGTGGACCGGATCCGGCGCGGCGAAGTCGCCATGTATGTCGACTGGGTGCGCGTGACGGGAGCCGAAAACAGCCGCTGAAAACCGGGTGTGGCGGTTCCGGTGCCGAGGATCATGGCAGGTCGCGTGGTGACATCGCGCCGGGTCGTTTTCGGAGGTGGCGCGAGGGGGTTTGGCCAGCACGCGGCTGCGTCTGCCGCACCGCGGGAGCAAGCGATCGGCTAATAAGCGTGGAGCACCGGCAAACGACGACGTCGGCTGTGGGCGCTTGCGTCGGTCTTCACGATTGTTCGCGAATGCCCTGCGGCGGGTGCGTTTTTTGGGACGGGGCGCTCTGCAGCCTTGTCCCTTGGCCGCGCAAACGGCATGGTTCGGACGCGTTCCCGCCATCGACCTCGGATCGCGAGCGCCGGAATTCTCGCCAAAGGATCGCTGCGCCTGTTCCGAGATCATCCCGGTAATGGCGTGCTATAACCCGGGTTATTGGCGATTCGCCCGGATGCTCGGCGCAGCGTCAGTCGGAATGCTTCAGATAGGCATAGGCCATTTCGGCCAGTTCGGGGCGCAGCGTGGCCCATACGGCCGGATCCTCGGCCTCCGGCGAGGCGCCCAGACCGAGTTGCCGGGCGACGGCGGCATAGATGAGGTGAAGCGTCATCTCCGCCTTCAATCTCGCATTCTTCGACCGGATTTCCTCCCGGTATGACATCATCACATCGGTCGTTTGCGCCAACGCCTTGTAGGCCGTTTCCTTGCCGGGTGCGGACACAATGGGGTCGATCGCGGCGCGCTGCATGATGACCCGCAACATGCCCGCGTGCTTGCCCATGAAGTCGGTATATTCATTGATGTATATCGCCAGAAAATCCTGGAGATTGTTGCACTTGGTGGCAACGGAACGAACCATCGCGGCCTCTTCCTCGACCACCGCTTCCAGCTCCTGCGAAATGACGGCATAGAGGAGGCGATCCTTGCTCTCGAACCGGAGATAGATCGATCCGATCGAGACGCTTCCACGCTCGCTCACGTCCTGCAGCGTGAATTCCTCGCTTCCGCGTTCGAGCATCAACTCACGCGTGGCGACCAACATCCGTTCGAAGGAGGCAAGGCTGCGGCCCTGTCGTGGCCGGCGACTGATCGCCGCCTGCGACAGTTTTTCGAGACTGGGTGTGGAGCCGGATGGTTCAGTTCGCATCTCTCGCAAAATCATCAAGAGATTAAAGACGTCAATTCTAATCTTTATCCTGCCTGCAATTTTAATTTCGGATGGAACGAATATCCGATGGGATTCTCATTTGTTTCCAATCCGGAATGCCATCTGGCCGGTGGCGCGCGCGCTCCGCAGCAGGAAATGAAGATGGTTAAGGCGAACCATGTCACGCCGCCAACAGTTGCAAGACAACGTTGGCGGCGCGTCAATCCCCATTGACAAGGACTGCCTCTTATAAATAGAACTCTAATTCTAGTTGAAGATCTGGACAAAGATCCGGCGGTAAAGGGAGAGGTTTCATGAGAATACCCCGCTACAGGTGCGTCCTGTTCGCGAGCTGCGCCCTCGGCGTGACGGCATCGCCGGCACTGGCGCAATACAGCGACAGCGAGATCATCGTCACGGCGCAGAACCGGTCCGAAAACGTACAGGACGTTCCCATCGCGATGGACGTCTTCGGCGACGAGACGATCGAGGATGCCGGCATCACCGATTTTCAGGACCTCACCCGCATCGCCCCCGCGCTGAACATCACGCAGGACTCCAACTATACCCGTGTCGCGCTTCGCGGCGTCGGCACCAATTCGAATGACGAGGGGCAGGATCAGTCCGTCGCAGTCAATATTGACGGCGAATACATCAACCGCCCCAACGTGCTGAACCTCGCCCTGTTCGACATCGAACGGATCGAGGTCCTGCGCGGGCCGCAGGGCACGCTTTACGGCCGCAACGCGACCGGCGGCGCGATCAACTTCATCACGCGCAAGGCCGGCACCGAGTTCGGCGGCGACTTCAATGCGACCTATGGCAATTACGACCATCGCAAGCTCGAAGCGGGCGTCGACATCCCCTTCGGCCCCATCGGCGGCCTTCGCGTCGCGGGCCTTTACAACAAGCGCGACGGCTATTTCTTCCACCCGAACCGCGCGGCGGCGGGCAATGATCGCGTGCGCAGCGGCACCGCCGACAATCTGGGTGCCCGTGCGACATTGAGCCTGATGCCGACCGATCGTCTCACCATCGATGTGTCGGGCGAATATGTGCACAACCAGAACATCGTTGCGGCCTTCGCGGCCTACAGCTTCAACGAGCCGGGCCGCGGCCCCGGTCCGGATTGCTCGCAGAACGGTTTCGTCGACGCAGCACCGCTCATTCCGGGCGGCCAGTGCATTCCGGCGAACAGCAATGCGCAGGCGCAGATCACCGATCGTTCGTCCTACGACGGTCCGGTGCCGGTCATCCCGCTCAATCCCAACGAGCAGGACAGCTATGCCGTGCGCGGCAAGGTGCAGTACGATCTTGGCGGCGTGACGCTGACCTATCTCGGCGGCTATCGCCGTACGGACCAGGATACCGATCTGGCCTTGCCGAATTACATCTTCTTCGAATTCGGCAACCGGGTCGAAACGCAGAGCCACGAGCTGCGCCTCAATGGCGAGAGCGGTGCGCTGACCTATCAGGGCGGCGTGTTCGTCTATCGCGAGCAGCTCGACAATCTGCGCGGACTGTACAATCCGTTCATCGGCCCGAACGGCAGCTTCATCAACACGTTTTCCCGCGGTACCGATTCCAAGAGCTATGCCGGGTTCGGGCAGCTGGAATTCGCGGTGAGCGAAGCGGTCTCCCTTGTCGGCGGTCTGCGCTATACCATCGACCGCCGCGACGGCGTGTTCGGAAACTACGGCTTCCGCTTTAACACGCCGCCTGCCGCTCCCGATGGGCCGCCCCCGTCGGTCCTGGATCTGGAGCAGGACAACGAGCAGCTGACCTGGCTGGCCGGCGTGAACTATCAGCCCAATATCGACACGCTGATCTACGGCAAGGTGTCGACCGGCTACAAGTCGGGCGGTTTCGACAGCGTCGGCCCGTACGATCCGGAAACGAACACGGCCTACGAAGGCGGGGTAAAGCTGAACCTGGGGCCGCGCGGCGAGCATGTGCTTAACGCGGCAGGGTTCTACTACGACTACAAGGATTTGCAGACGGCGGTCCTGCTCAATCCCGGCATCGGACAGCAGATCTTCAATGCCGGCGCGGCGACCATCTGGGGCTTCGAGATCGAGGGCAATTTCAAGCTCAGCCCGGTCGACACGTTCAGCGCCTCGTTCAACTATCTGAACGCGCAATATGACGAGCTGCTCGCATCCTATGCGATTTTCGATACCGTCAATCCGAACAACAACGGCCTCGCCGATCTCGATCCCGGTCCGGATCTGGTGCAGCCCAATCTGGCCGGAAACACGCTGCCGCAATCGCCGAAGTTCACCATCACGCTGGGCTATGACCACGTGTTCGAACTGCCCAATGCGGCCACCATCACGGCCAGCGCCTATTCGCGGTTCAAGAGCGAGTACTATCTCGACATCTTCAACTATCGGTCGAGCGAACAGGATGCGTATACGCAGACCGACCTGAGCCTCAAATACGAGCCGGCGAGCGCGGTCTGGAACGTCCAGGCATTCGTTCGCAATCTGGAGGACGAACAGCCGCTCGCCTATGCCGGGTTCGTTTCGGCCGGACCGGACGATACGTTCAACTTCACGTTCCAGCCGCCGCGGACCTACGGCGTGCGCGTGGGCGTGGAATTCTGATCCGAAAAGGCTGCCTGTCCGCAGGGGCGGGCAGCCACCGGACCGTGAAGGTTACCTGGCGTCGGCATCGGAGGCATGGCTCTCGCTGCCGGCGGCGTTCCCGCGATCGGACGAAAGGCAAGGCGGTCCACCATCGTCTTCATCATGGCGGACGATCCCGGCCATGCCGATCTGTCCTGCTTCGACCGGTGCGATTGCCGGGCGCCGCACTGCGATGCTCCATCGGCGGCGGCCATCCTCGGCCCAGTAATCCGCGAGGAGCGTGTTGATCGCCGCCTCGCTGAAGCCCAGCAGCAGGCGCGAGGCGTAGATCCAGTCGAGATCGTCGAGGACAAAGGGAATGACCCCGATAAAGCCTTAGGAGAAGGTCGAGATCAGCAGCAGCTTGCGCCGGCCGAAGCGATCGACGAGCAGGCCCATGAGCAGCGCCGTGATGGCGATGGCGAGGCCCGGCGCGGTCACCATCGAGGGGACCCTGGTGGCCGCGTTCGGGTCGGTCGGCGCGAAATGGCCGATCATGGCCCCGACCGCGGGAAACATGGTAACGATGGCCCATATCGGCAGGAAACCGGCAAGGATCGCCGCTATCCCTGCGGTATTCCCGCCTTTCGTCCGGCCTCCATTCGGGGCCTCCCATCCGTTTTTTCGGTGTCCCGGCCAGGCCCACAATCGCGGACATCGTCATCAGGAACGATTGACCGTTTACCGGTTTCACGCGACAATAGAAGGATGATTTTAGTTTGTCGAAAGCGGCTATTAAACGGCTGCCGGCGGGGGGGGCGATGACGGATTTCAACAGTGCGGCGGCACGGGGGGGTGACCATTCCGCGGTTTCGGAAAGGCGCAAGACCGTCGCCTTTTTCACGGTTCTCACCGCGGTCGTGCTTGAGGTGGCGGATTCGACGATCGTCAACACCGCGCTTCCCGCGATCCGGGACGCGCTGTCCGCGTCGCCCGCCGCGATGCAATGGATCGTCGCGGGCTATCTGCTGACGCTGGGGTCGCTGCTGCTGCTGGGCGGAAGGCTCGGCGATGCGTTCGGCCATTCGCGGGTGTTCCTGATCGGGGTCAGCGCGTTCGTCCTCGCATCCGTCCTGTGCGGTCTGGCACAGAGCCCGGAGCAGCTCGTCTGGGCACGCATGCTGCAAGGCGCGACCGGCGCGGTGATGGCGCCGCAGACGATGGCAATCGTACAGTTGCTTTACACCCCGCTCGAACGTGTGTCGAAGCTCGCCTATTTCGGTGTGATCGTGGGCCTTGCCGCGATCATCGGGCCGATCGTGGGCGGCGTGCTGATCGAGCTCGACCTGCTGGGCCTCGGCTGGCGGCTCGTCTTCCTCATCAATTTGCCGATCGGTGCGGCGGCTGTGCTGGTGGGCTGGGCCGCGCTGCCGCCGCGGCAGGCGGAAAAGGACCTGCGCATCGATCCGGTCGGCGCGCTGATCTTCGCCGCAGGTTTCGGCGGGCTTCTCTATGCCTTGATTCAGGGCGCCGAGGTGGGCGCGAGCCCGGCTCTGATCGCGCTGTTCGCGGTGTCCTTTGGCCTTGTCCTGTATGGCTGGTTCCGCGCGCGGCGACGCCGGCGTGCCGGATCGCCCGCCATTATCGAGCCGGGCCTGTTCGGCATCGGGACCTTCAAATGGGGCGTGGTGTCCGCGTTCTGCTTTTCCAGCGCGGCCATCGGTTTCCTGCTGGTGCTGGCGGTCTCGTTGCAGCAGGGGCTGGGATTGAGCCCGCTGCAAACCGCGCTGGTGCATATCCCGTTCGGCGCAGGCGTTATGATCGGCGTCGGGTTCCTCGTGCCGCGCTTGCTGCCGCGATTGGGCAAGGCGCTGCCCGTGGCGGGCGGTCTCGCGATGATCGCCGGCACGACGCTTGCGCTTCAGGCGATCGAGGGCGGCAACAGTGGCGATCCCTTTCTCTATGCGGCGCTGATGCTGGCCGGGATCGGGATGGGCACCTTGTCCGGTCCGCTCGGCCCGATCGTGGTCGCAGAGGTCGAGCGGCACAACGCCGGCACCGCCAGCGCGACACTCCGCACGGCGCAGCAGATCGGCGGGGCCTTGGGCATTGCGCTGGTGGGCGGCGCCTATTTTTCGGTTTCGGGCGAGGACGCGGCGGCGCGGCTGGCGGGGCTGGATCCCGCCAATGCGGTGATCGCGCTTGCACTCGGCCTGGCAATCCTGTGCGTGCTGCGTCTGCCCCGCGACATTTTCGGGCAGCGCCGGAATGCGCGGGATTGACCTGCTTGGTCGAGCAAATTAGAAGTGTAATTCTAAAATAACGAACGAAATTTCGGAAGTGACATCGTTTCGGCTCAGGCTGAACCTGTCTTTCCATTCCCCCCGCAGAGAGGAATTGCTCATGACCGCCCGTGTTACCGAGATTCGCTATGTCGGATACGGCACCAGCGATTTTGCCGCGGAGCGCGCGTTTTATGCCGAGGACTGGGGGCTGGTCGAGGTTGGGGCGAGCGAGGATACGGCTTGGTTCAAGACGCATGGCCATGACGAGCATCACGTGGTGCGCCTGCACAAGCGGGAGAGCAATTGCGTCGAGGTGAT
>NZ_CANMCP010000008.1 GCF_947496385.1 uncultured Croceicoccus sp.
ACCACGATGAGTATGGAAGCCGAATGGCCGCTTTGTGCGCTTGCTCATCTAGAACCGGACGGTCCGCAACCGGCCCAAAAGTTGCGACCTCTTTTGCGTTTCTCCCACGGCCAATGAAGGCCGAGGAGAAATGCGATGGGACACTCACGTTATGATGGAGTTACGCGGCACCGTCCGGCTTGGAATGCCGGCAAGAATGTCGGAACGAAGCGTCCGCTAACGCTAAAGCAGATTTGGGCTATCCGCTTTCATCTCGATCGGGAAGGACGATTGAGGGATAAAACCCTTTTCGATCTTGCCATCGATAGCAAGCTGCGCGGATGCGATCTGGTGAAGATCAAGATCGGTGATGTGGTTGCGGGCACCGAGATTCGCAATCGCGCAACCGTCATCCAGCAGAAGACTAATCGGCCTGTGCAATTCGAGATCACGGCCGATGTGCGAGCCACATTGCTAGCGTGGTTGGAACGCCGGGGCGGCTCTACGAGCGACTATCTGTTCCCCAGCCGCGTTGACCACGCTGGCCACATTAGCACGCGACAGTATGCGCGTCTGGTCGACGAATGGGTAACGGCCATTGGACTGCGCAAAGCAGAATACGGGACACATTCGCTTCGACGGAGTAAGCGCTGTCTGGGCCCCACCTTGCGCTGACAGCTGATTGGTTCAGATGCTTGGGGTCATGGAAGATGGCATCCTAACGAGCGGACTGGACACCAGGTCTGAAGTGGGTCTGGAGCCTACGGGTCGTGCCGAGGTGCTGCGGGCTATGGCCGGCCGCCGGCGAACCTGGACGCTTGAGCAGAAGCTGGCGATGGTCGCGCAGATGGAGCGCTGCGGCAACGTCGCAGCCTTCGCCCGGGAGCACGATATCCGGACATCACTGCTTTACACGTGGCGGCGCGAGCTGCGGTATGCGCTTGAAGCGAGCCGGCCAGTTGAGCACGAGACCGGACCTGCTTTCATCCCGGTGGTTGCGGACTGCCCCAAGTCCTTGCCTGAAGACGTGGCTATCGAGGTCGAGGTGGCAGGCGCAGTGGTGCGGATTGGACGCGCAGCAAAGCCCGACCTGGCGGCCGCCGTTCTGAAGGCTCTGCAGGTGCAACGATGATTGGTCCGGCACCCGGCGCCAGAGTGATGGTGGCAACCCGGCCTGTGGATTTTCGCAAGGGAGCGGACTCGCTCGCGGCACTGGTCGCGGCCGAGTATGGCGGCAAGCCCTATTCCGGCGTGATCTACGTGTTTCGCGCCAAGCGCGCGGACCGGATCAAGCTCATCTGGTGGGACGGAACGGGCCTGTGTCTGATGGCCAAGAGGCTCGAGCAAGGCACCTTCCGATGGCCGCGCATCCAGGAAGGCGTGATGCGGCTGACCGCTGCCCAACTGGGCGCTTTGCTGGAGGGTCTGGATTGGCGCCGCGTGCATGGCGGACGCCGCCCGATCGCGCCCCAGATTGCCGCTTGACGGGGTGTGCGCAGACTGATTCAACCTATTCATGCTCCTCGAGGCAGACCTTCCCGATGACGTTGACGCGCTGCGTGCGCTCGTCCTCGAACAGGCCCGCACACTGACCGATCTCACCGATGCCAAGAGCAAGGCCGATGCCCGGATCGAGCGGCTGCAGGCGATCCTCGAGGCCTTCCAGCGGCACCGGTTCGGCCGTAAGTCCGAGCAGCTCGACCCGGATCAGTTCGAACTCGCCCTGGAGGATATCGAGACCGCGCTTGGCAGCGTGCACGCTGCAAGTGATGCCGCGGTGCACAAGCCGAAGGGCGAACGCCCGCGCAAGACCAACCGCGGATCGTTGCCCGCCCATCTTGAGCGGATCGAGCAGGTCGTCGATGTCGAGGAGAAAGCTTGCCCCTGCTGCGGCGGCGCGCTCCACCAGATTGGCGAGGATGTGGCTGAACGCCTCGATGTCGTCCCCACGACCTTCCGCGTGCTGGTCACCCGCCGTCCGCGCTATGGCTGTCGTTCGTGTGAGAGCGCGGTCGTCCAGGCTCCGGCGCCGGCACGGATCGTCGAAGGTGGCATCCCCACCGAAGCACTGATCGCGCAGGTGCTGGTATCCAAGTATGCCGATCACCTGCCGCTCTACCGGCAGGCGCAGATCTATGCCCGGCAAGGCATCCAGCTGGATCGTTCCTCCCTTGCAGACTGGGTCGGCAGGGCAGCATGGTATCTGCGCCCTTTGCGCGACCACACCCTCGACCGATTGCGACGCTCCGAGCGGCTGTTTGCCGACGAGACCACCGCGCCCGTGCTCGAGCCGGGGCGGAAGAAGACCAAGACCGGCCAGATCTGGGCCTATGCCTGCGATGACCGGCCATGGGGCGGTAGTGATCCGCCAATGGTAGCCTATGTCTACGCTGCCGATCGCAAGACCGAGCGCCCCGAGGCGCATCTTCAGGGCTTTGCAGGCATCCTGCAGGTCGACGGCTATGGTGCCTATGCTGCGCTGGCCCGGCGTCATCAGCAGATCCGCCTCGCGTTCTGCTGGGCGCACGTGCGCCGCAAGTTCTACGAGCTGGCCGAGAGCTCGCCCGTGGCCGCCGACGTGCTGCGCCGCATTGCTGCCCTCTACGCCATCGAGGACGAGATCCGCGGTCTCCCCGCTGACGAACGTCGTGACATCCGCGACCAGCGCAGCCGACCTATCATTGACGACCTGCACAGGTTCCTCGAAGCCCGCGGCCGGCAGGTCAGCGCCAAAAGCCGTCTCGGCGAAGCGATTCGCTACACGCTCCCGCGCTGGGATGGGCTGACGTGCTTCCTCGATGACGGCCGCATCGACCTCGACAACAATGCCGTCGAGCGCGCCATCCGTCCGCTTGCTCTGAACCGCAAGAACGCCCTGTTTGCTGGCTCCGACAAGGGCGGCGACAATTGGGCGGTGATCGCGACGCTCATTGAAAACTGCAAGCTCACCGGCATCAATCCGCACACCTGGCTGACCGCGACGCTCACCAGCCTCGCAAACGGTTACCCCGCATCGCGGATCGAGGAGCTCATGCCCCGCGCCGACGTGGGCTGAAAACACCGCTTACCTTTGATCCGCATCGACATCCGGCGATCTTACCTCCATGACCAATGACTGCAATTAGGGTCGTAAGCTGTCGGTCCGCTTGCTGCGCCTTTTCGCCCAAAACCGGACTGACAGCTATCGGCCCAGTTGCAGTCAACAGCAAACGATCGGCCCATATCTTCACCGCTATAGCATCCCTTCAGGTCGGTGAAATCAACCACCTCCATGCTGCATCCATGCTGCATGGAGGTTTAGGAAGCCGCGGGGAACGCCACGTAATCGTTTGAAAACAAAGGGAACAGTTTGTAATTCGCCCAGCGGACGGCAAACTGAGCTAACGCATTGAATAAGAGGGAAAAAACTGGATGCCCCGCGAGGATTCGAACCTCGATTGACGGAGTCAGAGTCCGTAGTCTTGCCATTAGACGACGGGGCATCATTCATCGGGCCGTGCCGCGATGGAGGGGTGCCTCTAATCGGCGGAGTTCTGCGGGTCAAGGGGAAATATTCCCTGCAATTTGAGCCATGCCGCAAATGGCCCGTGCGACACGGACCCTGCGTCCAAATTCCGTTCGCGCGGCTCTGCCGTGTTCGGCGCGATGGCATTGGGCCATGCGCGCACACGCCGCATGTTGCAAACTTGCTACATTGCCGGTGTGCGGTTATCCTTATCGTCAGGTTCCCCGTGGCGGTTCGATGTCACGGCTTGAAAACACATTGAAGAGTAACGCCATGGCGGAAACATCCCCGCCGGCATCGCAGGAAAAGGATCGTCGCGGCCCGCCCGAAACGGCAAAGCCACCCGCCGATTCGGAAAAAGAGCGAAAAAAGCGCTCGCATCGTTCCAGACGCGTTTCCGGCCGAAAGAAAAGCGAAAAATCCGCCCGGCGTTCGCGTCATCCGGCGTCCGGGGAAACACATGTCGACGCGGCGTCCCGGCGGACCACTTCGGCCGAAGACACGCCGATCGTGATCCTGCCCAAAGCACCGCGCATGGATGGCCCGCCGGCGCCGCGCACGCCCACCGCGCCCGCGTCGCAGGGGTCCCCGAAACGTCCGGGCCAACGCCGCCAGGCCTACGCCGCCATCGACCTCGGCACGAACAATTGCCGCCTGCTCATCGCGCGACCGTCGGGCGAGAATTTCGTCGTGATCGATGCCTTCAGCCGGGTCGTGCGCCTGGGCGAAGGGCTGGCGCATACCGGCAGGTTGAGCGATGCGGCGATGGAACGCACGATGGCCGCGCTGCACGTGTGTGCGGACAAGCTGCGCCGCCGCAACGTCCATCTCGCACGCAGCGTCGCGACCGAGGCCTGCCGCCGGGCGGAGAACGGCCCCGCCTTCATCGAACGCGTGCGCGAGGAAACCGGCATCGCGCTCGACATCATCAGCGCGCAGGAAGAAGCGCGGCTCGCCGTGCTGGGCTGCCACGTGCTGCTCGAACAGGGCGAAGGGCCGGCGATGATCTTCGACATCGGCGGCGGCTCGACCGAGCTCGTGCTGATCGAGACCGGCGATGTCGTGCCGCGCATCATGGACTGGCAATCGGTGCCGTGGGGCGTCGTTTCGCTCACGGAAAGCTTCCCGCCCGCGCAGGACGAGGACGATGCCGATCGCCTCGCCCGCTATCGGCAGATGCGCCATGCCGTGCACCACAGTTTTCGCGAATTTTCGCAGCGTCTCCAACCGTTTCGCGCGCGCAGTGCGGATGGCGAGGCGCCCCGCCTGCTGGGCACCAGCGGCACCGTGACCACGCTCGCCAGCCTGCATCTCGAATTGCCGCAATATGACCGGCGCGCGGTCGACGGGCTGATCGTGCCGGCCGATGCCATGCGCGACATTGCCGACATGCTGTCGACCGCATCGCCCGAAAAGCGGCAGGAGCTGCCCTGTATCGGGCGCGACCGGGCGGAGCTCGTCGTGGCAGGGTGCGCGATTCTCGAAACGATCCTCGACCTTTGGCCGGCGGACCGGCTGGGCGTTGCGGATCGCGGCATTCGCGAAGGCATCCTGCGCAGCCTCATGGCAGGCGTGCTGTCCCCGCAGGACGAACCGACGCGCCCGCCCCGCCCGCTCTGACCCCGATCTTGACACAGGACATTCCATCATGAGCCGCGCCGGACAGGACCGCGAGAAACTCAAGCGTTCGCGCAAGCGCAGCGAATCCTCGGCACGCTGGCTCACCCGGCAGCTGAACGATCCCTATGTCAAACAGGCGCGCGCCGACGGCTATCGCAGCCGCGCGGCCTACAAGCTGCGCGAACTGGACGAGAAGTTCGGCCTGCTGAAGGGGAAGACCCGCGTCGTCGACCTTGGCATTGCGCCGGGCGGCTGGTCGCAGGTCGTCACGCAGGTCTGCCCCCGCGCGGAAATCGTGGGGATCGATCTGCTCGACGTCGAACCCCTGCCCGGCGTCACCATCTTCAAGATGGATTTCATGGACGACGATGCCCCCGCCACGCTCACCGGCGCGCTGGGCGGGCCACCCGATCTCGTCATGTCGGACATGGCCGCCAACACGGTCGGGCACAAGCAGACCGACCACCTGCGCACGATGGGCCTGGTGGAAACGGCGGTCGATTTCGCGATTCGCACGCTCGAACCCGGTGGCGATTTCATTGCCAAGGTGCTCGCCGGCGGGACCGACACGCAATTGCTCGCTCTGCTGAAAGGGCATTTCACGACGGTCAAGCATGCCAAGCCGCCCGCCAGCCGCAAGGGCAGTTCGGAATGGTACGTCATTGCCAAGGGTTTCAAGGGCGAGGCGTAAAGCAGACCCCAACGGATCGACAACGCGTGTGAAAAAGCCCCGCACCGGCCATGACCGATGCGGGGCTTTTCCCGTCGATTCGTGAAAGCGTGGCTTATTCGGGCGCACCCGCCGGGCGGTTCACTTCGCCGGTGGAGTTGTCGCCGCCGCTGGGCTTGAGCGCGGGCTGCGCCATCGCGCCGGCGGCCTCGGCGCCGACCTTCGTCGCGGGGCCGGCCGACCCTGCGGGCGTACCCGAAACGCCGGGGGTGTCGGCATCGCCGCCCTCGTTATCGGCAACAGGCTCGTCCCCGCTTGCCGCGACATCCTCGAGCTCCGGCTCGGGAAGCGGCAGGTTCGAGCCCATCGAATTCAGATAGGCAATGACATTGGCGCGATCTTCGGGCTTCGACAGGCCGGCAAAGCTCATCTTCGTGCCGCTGGCAAAGGCGCGCGGGCTGGCGAGCCAGTCGTTCATGTTCTCGAACGACCAGTCGCCGCCATGGCCCGAAAGCGCGCCGGAATAGGCAAAGCCTGCCGCATGCTTGCCGATCGGCTTGCCCAGCACGCCCCACAGATTGGGACCGATCCCGTTCGGCCCGCCCTGCGCGATGGTGTGGCACGCGGTGCACTTGGCAAAGACCGCCTCGCCCGCGGCGGGATCGGCGGATTGCAGCAACACGGCGAGCGAGGGCCCGGATTCGCCGCCCTCTTCCTCTGCTGCCTCGATCACATAGCCGAATTCCTCGGTCTCCGGATTGTCGGCATGGAACACCCGGCTGCTGATCGCGGACAGGCCCAATGCCACAACCCCGCCAAAGAGCACCCAGCCGGCAATCGTATTGCTTTTGTCTTGCATCGTGAAATCCGTCGGTCCATGCCGGGCGAACCGGCGCAAAAGGCTTGCGCGACGCTCTAGTTATTGCGCCGCGTCAAGGCAAGGGCTGGTTTGCGGTTTCGCGTTTCGCCGGCCCATCGCCCTTCGTCGATCGCGCCAACGCCCCGCCGCTAATCACTTGGCAGAGCGGAGCCGGCCCATTATCGCCCGCGCCATGTCCGAAACCACGTCGCAAAACGCGTCTCCCGTCACGCACAGCTATTCCGCACCGGCCCTCGCCCTTGTGGAGGAGATGACCGCCGCCGCCTCGGCCGATCCCGCGCGCGCCATGGCGTATCAGGGGGCGCCCGGCGCCAATTCCCACCTCGCCGCCACGCTTTACGACGGCGAATGCCTGCCCATGCCGCATTTTTCCTTTGCCGATGCGATCGACGCGGTGCTCGCCGGGCGGGCGGCGCGCGCGATCATTCCCATCGAAAATTCGCACAACGGGCGCGTCGCGGACATTCATTTCCTGCTGCCCGAATCGGGGCTGGCCATCATCGGCGAGTTTTTCATGCCGATCCACCACACGCTGATGGCGACCGGGCCGGGGCCGTTCCGCGCGGCGATGAGCCATCCGCAGGCGCTGGGTCAGTGCCGGGGCTGGCTACGCAGCCGCAATATCGTCCCGCTCGACCACGCGGACACGGCGGGCGCGGCGGCGAGCGTCGCCGATGCGCGCGATCCCGGCGTGGCCGCCATCGCACCGAAACTCGCTGCGCAGCTTTACGGCCTCACCATCGTTGCCGAAAATATCGAGGACGGCGCCGACAACATGACCCGCTTCGTCATCCTGTCGAAAGATGCGCTCGATCCCGCCGCGCTCGACGGGCCGGCGATGACCACCTTCAAGTTCGAGGTGCGCAACATTCCCGCCGCGCTTTACAAGGCGCTGGGCGGGTTCGCGACCAATGGCGTCAACATGACCAAGCTGGAAAGCTATCAGAACGGATCGGGATTTTCCGCGAGCGCGTTCTACTGCGACATCATCGGGCGGCCCGGCGAACCGAATGTGGATCGCGCGCTCGCGGAACTCGAATATTTCGCGAAGGATCTGCGCATTCTCGGCACCTATCCGCAGGGCCGGCCCCGCCGCTGAGGCCCGCGCTGCGCGATTCGCCGCCTACTCGTCCGCGAAGATCGCCGTTTCGCGCATCCCTTCCGCATCGGCGCGGGCGCGATACATGCCCGGCGTGTTGAAGGCGAAACCGGTCGCCCCGTCCGCGCCGGCATAGATCACCCCGCCATTGCCGCCCTTCGCGCCCAGTTCCGCGAGCACGGCGGCAACGGCCTCCTCCACCGTTTCGTTCAACATCCGCATGCGCGCGCCGATTTCATGCCCGGCGGCCAGTTCGATGAAGGTTTCGCCCGTGCCCGTCGCCGAAATCGCGCAGGAGCGATCGTCGGCATAGGTGCCCGCGCCGATCACCGGCGAATCGCCGACCCGGCCCCATCGTTTCCCGGTCAGGCCGCCAGTGCTGGTCGCAGCGGCGACATGGCCATCCGCATCGCGCGCCACCGCGCCCACCGTGCCGTATTTAAGGTCGGTATCGAACCAGGCGTCCTTTTTCTGGCTGAATTCCTCCCACTGGCGGCGGCGTTCGGCGGTCGCGAAATATGCGGGGTCGACCTGCTCGATCCCCTGTTCCTCGGCAAACCGATTCGCGCCATCATTGGCGAGCATTACGTGCGGGGTTTCCTCCATGACGGCGCGGGCGGCGCGCACCGGGTTCTTCGTGCGCAGCAATCCCGTGGCCGACCCGGCCGAAAGCGTCGCGCCATCCATGATCGCGGCGTCGAGCTCGTTCTTCCCCTCGAAGGTAAAGACCGCCCCTCGCCCTGCATTGAACAGCGGATCATCCTCCAGCGCCATCACCGCCGCCTCCACCGCGTCGAGCGCGCTGCCCCCGCGGCGCAGCACCGCGGTCCCGGCATCGAGCGCCGTACCCAGCGCATCGCGATAGGCGTCCTGCATCTCCGGGCCGAGGATGTCGGGCGTCATCGACCCCGCCCCGCCATGCAGGGCAAGGCTCCAGCGCGAATGTGGGACAGTGGCGTCGGTCATGAATCAGAATCCTTGAAAATCATCGTGGCGCTTGAACGCCCGGCGATGGGGCGGCATCGGTGGCGCATTCGCCCCGCGATGCACGTTCGCCAGCGCGGGGGCAAGCGTTTGGCGGGCGATACGGGCGCGAGGGAGCATGCCATGACCATCGATCGACGCAAGGCGCTGGGCGGCCTCGGCCTGCTTGCCGGATATACGCTCTCGGGATGCGGGGTGGCCGGACGCGGGTTAGGTGGGGCCGAAGGGACCGCGTCGCGGGACAGGCCCATGTCCGGCGCGGACGGCACGGCGCGGCTTGCGGCGCTTCAACAACGGGCCGGCGGCATGCTGGGCGCGTATGTGCTCGACACCGGCGACGGGGCGCATTTCGGGCTGAACGCGGATCGCCGCTTTCCCCATTGTTCCTCGTTCAAGCTGTCGCTGGCGGCGATGCTGCTCCACCGGATCGACCGGGGTGAGATCGACGGAGACGAGATCCTGCCCTATGGCCCCGACGCGCTGATGAGCGTATCGCCGGTCACGACGCGCCACGTGGACGAGGGCGGGCTGCCCGCGATCGTGCTCGCCCGCGCGGCAGTCGTGACGAGCGACAATGCCGCTGCAAACCTGCTGCTGCGCCGGCTCGGCGGACCCGCGGCAATGACCGCGTTCTGGCGCGGGATCGGCGACGGAACCAGCCGGCTCGACGCTTACGAGCCGGAACTGAACCGCATCCCCCCGGGCACTGAGGAAAACAGCACGACCCCTGCCGCCATGGCCGCGACGCTGGCGCGCCTCGCCACTGGCGACGTGCTGTCCCCCGCATCCCGGGCGACCTTGCGCGACTGGATGGCGGCGACGAACACGGGGCTGCGGCGGATACGCGCCGGGCTTCCCACGGGCTTTACCGCGGGCGACAAGACCGGCACGAGCCTCTTCCCCGATGCCAGCGCGCATTATATCGACATCGCGGTTGCCGAAACGGCGGGCCATGCACCCGTCGTGATCACGGCCTATTACGATACCGGCGCGATACAGTCGGACATGGACCCGGCGGACGAGGCCGTTCTTGCCGAGGTGGGGCGCATTGCCGCGGCATGGCTTTCCTCCCGCATGGAGCATTCGCAATGACCATCCGCTATCGTGCCGCCCGGATGGACGACACCGATGCGCTCGCGGCGCTGGGCCGGGACAGTTTCGTCGCCGCATTCGGCCATGTCTACGACCCCGCCGATCTCGCGGCGTTCCTGCAACAGGTCTATGCCCGCGATGCGGTGGCGGAGGAGATCGCCGATCCCGCGATGATCCACCGGCTGGCCTTTGCCGGGGACGAGATGGTCGGTTATTGCAAGCTTATCGACGGCGAATGCTACCCCGGCCAGTCCGATGCGCAGCGGCCCATCACGCTCGGCCAGATCTACACCGCGCCCGACCGCACGGGCCAGGGGATCGGACGCGTGCTCACCGAATGGGCCATCGCGGAGGCGCAGTCGCGCGGCTGCGACGCGATCCAGCTTTCGGTGTGGAGCGAGAACGAGGCGGCGCAGCGGTTTTACGCCCGCCATGGCTTTCGCAAGATCGCCGACATCGATTTCTGGGTCGGGGATCATCGCGACGATGAATATCTTTATGAACGCCGCCTCTAGCATCACACACGCAAAAGGCGGACAACGACACGGTCGACCCCGGCACGCTCAATGACGGCGGCGTGACGGGCGAAACGCAGCTTCATTTTACGGACGGCCATATTATCCGCGTCATCATCAATGCGCGGGGCTGGAACCGGGCGGCGTGCACCTCGGCCATGTTCAAGGCCGGGGCGCAAATGGCACGGCCGTGGATTCGCAGTGTCCGACGCCCGCCGCCGATCGCGATGGCGACGGTTTCGCCGAACGGGCCGAGGAAGTGCCGCCCTATGGCGACGTCGTGATCCCGCTCGGCAATGTCGATCCCGATGGGGGCGGGCGGGTGAACTACCACCGCACGATCGACGTCACCACGACCGAGTATGGCGACGGGCCGAATGCGCAGCAGATCGCCCCGGGGCGGTGGCCGCTAAACCTTCCGTCGCGAGGCGGCATGGCACGAGGCGCGGCGCGTCCCGATACCGGGGCGCGCCGCACCCGTTTCACCCCAGCCATTTCCAGCGCCAGAACAACACGACCTGCACCGCGAGTATGGCGCAGCACAAGCCCGACACGACCCAGAACGCATCGCCATTGTTCACCCCCGGCACCCCGCCGACATTGATGCCAAGCAGTCCGGTCACGAAGCTTAACGGAAGGAAGATCGCCGCCACGATGGTCAGCAAATAGCTCGTCCGGTCGGCGCTGGCCGCGGCGCGGGCGCGGATGTCGTCCTGCAACACGACGGCGCTTTCCTTCGATATGTCGATATCTTCGAGATAGCGGCGCAGGCGGTCGATCGATTCGGCGATTTCGCGCCGGTCATGCTCCTCGAACCAGGGGGGCGCGTCGCGGCTGATGCGTTCAAGTGCTTCGTGCTGCGGGCTCATATGGCGTTTCAGGGCGAGGCAATTGCGGCGGATGACGGCGATCCGGTCGAGCATGTCGTCCGCGTCGTCCTCCGGGTCCGCCTGTTCGAGCCGGTCGATATTGTCGTTCATGTCGAGGATGGAATGGTTCATCCGCGCGATCATGTGTTCGGTCACGCTGGTGATGAGCGCGCCGGCATCGGTCGGCCCCGTACCGGCGTCGATCTCGGCCAGCGTCTGGCGCGGGGTCTGAAGCGGTTCGCGGCGCAATGTGACCACCCGCCGCCCGTCGGACCACAGTTGCAGGGCGATCATGTCCTCCGGCTCCGCACCGGGGTTGAAGTTGATCCCGCGCAGCACCGCGACCAGCGCATTGCCTTCGCGCAGGGCGCGCGGGCGCGTATCGTCGCTGACCAGCAATTCGGCGGTCGGCTCGCTCATCTGCAATGCGTGTTCGAGCCAATCCTGCAATCCGTCGGCATTGCGGCACAGATGCAGCCACAGCATCTCGCCCGCGCGGCCGGGGCGCCATTGATTCGCCTCCTCCCACGAAACGACGCGCCCGCCGCCATTCCCGTCGAGCACGCGCGCGAACAGCAGCGCGGCATCCGGATCCGCCACGTCATAGTCCTGCGATGCAGCCAATTGCGTCCCTTTCCAGTGCGAGCCGAAGCGCCCTGATGGCAGGAGCGCGCCGCCCTGCGCAAGCCTGTCCGCGGCCCCTTGCGATCAAATGCGCGAAATCATCCGCGGCTGGAATTGCCCGTATCACAAAGAGCCTGTATGGTGGCCCCATGTCCTCCATCAGACCCTGGCGCACGATAGAGCGCCGCAAGAGCCGGCAGATCATGGTCGGAAACGTGCCCGTCGGCGGCGATGCCCCGATCACGGTGCAGACCATGACCAACACGCCCACCAGTGACGCAGGCGCCACGATCGACCAAATCCGTCGGTGCGAGGAGGCGGGCGCCGACATCATCCGCGTGTCCTGTCCCGATACCGACAGCACGGCGGCGCTGGGCGAAATCGTCCGCGCGGCCGAGGTGCCGATCGTCGCCGACATCCATTTCCATTACAAGCGCGCGCTCGAGGCCGCCGATGCGGGCGTCGCGTGTCTTCGCATCAATCCCGGCAATATCGGCAGCGACGAACGCGTCGCCGAGGTCGTGCGCGCGGCGAAAGCCAATGGCTGCGCGATCCGCATCGGGGTGAACGCGGGTTCGCTGGAGCGCGACCTGCTCGAAAAATATGGCGAGCCTTGTCCCGAGGCCCTGGTGGAAAGCGCGCTCGACCATATCAAGCTATTGCAGGACCACGATTTCCACGAATACAAGGTCGCGGTGAAGGCGTCGGACGTGTTCCTCGCCGTCGCGGCGTATCAGGGGCTGGCCGATGCGGTCGATTGCCCCCTCCATCTCGGCATTACCGAGGCGGGCGGGCTCGTCGGCGGGACGGTCAAATCCTCGATCGGCATGGGCAACCTGCTGTGGGCGGGCATCGGCGATACGTTGCGCGTGTCGCTCTCCGCCGAGCCGGAGACCGAGGTGCGCGTCGGCTTCGAAATGCTCAAGGCGCTGGGCCTGCGTACCCGCGGCGTGCGGGTCGTGTCCTGCCCGTCCTGCGCGCGGCAGGGTTTCGACGTCATCCGCACGGTCGAAGCACTGGAAGACCGGTTGCAGCATATCAAGGTGCCGCTCTCGCTCTCCGTTCTCGGCTGCGTCGTGAACGGGCCGGGCGAGGCGCGCGAAACCGAAATCGGCATCACCGGCGGCGGCAATAACAAGCACATGGTCTATCTGTCGGGGGTGACCGATCACCATGTCCAGTCGGACGACATGCTGGACCATATCGTAAGCCTCGTGGAGGCCAAGGCCGCCGAGATCGAGGCGGCGGAACTCGAAGCGCGCAGCAGTGACGCCGGCAAGGCGGACGGAGCCGGGCGGGGCGGATCGACGACGAACGGAGCGCAGACGGTCCCGGCCGAATGATCCGTGCGGCGGGCCGCGCGGCGGTTCATATTCCCGCCACGCACGCCGTGCTACGCCTCCGCGCATGAACGACACATCCGCCATCGCCTTGCCCCGCCGTGCCCTGCTGAAAACCGGGCTGGGCGTGGGTGCGGCATTGTCCCTGCCGGGCGCCGCGACGACCCGCGCTTTTGCGCAGGCGTCGCCGGTATCGCCGCGGGACCGCGCCATCCTCGACGTGGCCAGGCGCGAGGTGGAGCGAAATGCCGCGACCTTGTGGAAAAGCGACATCGCCGGCATCGCCGATTTCGGTGTGCATAGTTCGGTCCCCCGTTTCCATTTCGCCAATCTGGAAAACGGCACGGTGCGCAGTTTCCGCGTCGCCCATGGCAAGGGGTCCGATCCCGACCACAACGGCATGCTCGACGCGTTTTCCAATGTCGAGGGGTCCAACGCGACCAGCCGGGGCGCCTACATCACCTATGAATGGTATGTCGGGAAATATGGCACGTCGATCCGGCTGGGCGGGCTCGACCCGACGAACGACAATGCGCTGCGCCGTTATATCGTCATGCACTCGGCCTGGTATGCGGAAGCATCGCATGTCGCCGAATGGGGGCGTCTGGGCCGCTCGGACGGGTGTTTCGCGATGGCGCCCGACGAATTCAACGAGGCGCTTTGGCATCTGTCGGGCGGGCGGCTGCTGTTCGCGGACCGGCTGAACTTCGGCTGATACGATCGATTTCGGCTGATACGAAAAAGGCGGAGGAGCACCCCCGCCCTTTTCATGTGCCTTGGGCCGAGGATCAGGCGCCCGGCGCTTCGATCGGCACGACTTCCTCGTCGGTGACGCGCTGCCCGGTCTTCATCACGCGCGGCGCCGCCATGCTGGCCAGCACCGGCGCATCCCGGCCGTAAATATCGTCAAAGCTGCGCATCTTGCCGTCGATGTCGCGGGCCATGGTGAAATAGGTGATATACACCGGCAACTGCTTTTCGAGCGGCACCTTCGTATATTCGCCGCTTCCCGAAATGGCGACGGCCTCGTCCTTGTCCAGCCCGCCGACCGCGATCGCCAGCGTCAGCGCGAGTTCCAGCGCGCGTTCGGTCCGGATGCACCCGTGCGATAGCGCGCGCATGTCTTGCGCGAAAAAATGCTTTGACGGGGTATCGTGGAGGAAGATCGCATGCTCGTTCGGCATGTCGAGCTTCATCAGCCCCAGCGCATTATTCTCACCCGGCTGCTGCACCACGATGGTCATGCCGCTCTCAGTCTTGCTCACCTTGTAACCGTCGCGCGCCGCCTGCGCAGGGTTGTTCGACAGGCGCGCACCCAGCCCCTCGCCCACGACGATGGATTGCGGCACGGTCCAGGTGGGGTTGAAGATCACGCCCTCGACGATTTCGGCGAGTTGCGGCGTGGCAGTGCGGCCGGGCTTGCCCACGACCGTCTTGTAGCTGCGCACGATCTTGTCGTTAACGGTCAGGCGAAGCTGATACTCCGGCACGTTGGTGAGCAGGTAGCTGCGTCCCAGATCTTGGCCCAGCCAGCGCCAGCGATCCATGTTCGCCATGATCCGCGCGCGCTTTTCCTTCTGCGCCGCCGGCGTCTTCGCCAGCATCTCGCGCAGCGCGACATAATCGGGATGCACGGGTTTGAGCGAATCGAGCGCGCCCGCAATGTCGCCGGTATCCAGCGCCTCGGTCAGCAAGGGCGCGATCGGCAGCCGGTCGGCATCGGGATCGACCACGAACCATTGCCGGCGCGCATCCATCTCGGTCCGCCCGTCGCGCAGATCCTGCGCCACCCAGGTGAACACGCGCGTCGCCGTATCGTTGAGCATCTCCGCATCGCCCGAACGGATCGCCGCCTCCAGCATGACCGGCTCGTAATCGCGGGGGAACAGCCCCTCTGCATCGAGCTTGCGGACATAGGCGAGCAGCGCCTGCGCCTGCGCCGTGGTCCAGTCGGGTGCGACGTCGAAATGATCGGTCGGGATGTCCTGCACCACCGCTTCGGACCCGAACTCCATCTGCGAGGCGGGGACGGCCTCACGCTTCACCGGGCGGGGGAGCGCTTGTTCGCCCGCCCCCTGCTGGTCGCGTGGCTGCGCGCGGTCGGGCATCTGCCGGACCTGCACCGGCTCGCTTTGCTGCAACAGGTCGCGCGGCGCGCGCGTCTGCTTCGCAGGCCCATCCTGCGCCTGCGCGGCGCCGGCACCGGCCCCTGCGGCAAGGGCCAGCGCACCCAGCGCACCGGCCATGAGGGAACCTGAAATGCGCGAACGTCTCGAAATCAGCGGCAGGCAGGTCAAATCAACTCTCCTTCGTCGGGCGCCCCTGCACCCGGACTGTCGTGCCTTCCATATCCGCTCATACAGCTTTCGCCATGCTTAATCCGCCCATGCGCGTGCGCGATATTGTCGCGGCCCAGCACCGGTTCGCCCTGCCGATCCCTTGACGTTTGCGCCATTCTGACCCATCGCCGCATACAAATATCACCGCATTTGCGAAGGCGGCATCCCTGCCGCACCGTTCGCACAGCCAAAACGGGGAAGACACGACCATGACAGCCGTTGGAAAAGACACCCTCAAGACCCGCACGACGATGAATGTCGGCGGGCGCGAGATCGCCTATTATTCGCTGAACAAGGCGGGTGAGCAGCTCGGCGACGTATCGCGCCTGCCCTTCTCGCTGAAGGTGCTGCTCGAAAACATGCTCCGTTTCGAGGACGAAGGCTTCACGGTGGGCCGCGAACATGCGCAGGCCATCGCCGACTGGCAGAAGAACCCGGTCACGGGGCAGGAAATCCAGTATCGCCCGGCCCGCGTCCTGCTTCAGGATTTCACCGGCGTTCCCTGCGTCGTCGACCTGGCCGCGATGCGCGATGCCATCGGCACGCTGGGCGGCGACACGTCCAAGATCAACCCGCAGGTGCCCGTGCACCTCGTCATCGACCACTCCGTCATGGTGGACGAATTCGGCCACCCCAAGGCGTTCGAACACAATGTCGAGATGGAATATCAGCGTAATGCCGAGCGTTACGACTTCCTGAAATGGGGCGCAAAAAGCCTCGACAATTTCAAGGCGGTTCCTCCCGGCACCGGCATCTGCCACCAGGTGAACCTTGAACATATCGGACAGGGCGTGTGGACGAGCCAGGATGAAAGCGGCGTCACCGTCGCCTATCCCGACACCTGCGTCGGCACCGATTCGCACACGACCATGATCAACGGCCTCGGCGTGCTGGGCTGGGGCGTCGGCGGGATCGAGGCGGAGGCCGCCATGCTCGGCCAGCCGGTCTCGATGCTCATCCCCGAGGTCGTCGGCTTCAAGCTGACCGGCAAGATGGCCGAGGGGATCACCGCGACCGATCTCGTGCTGACCTGCGTGCAGATGCTGCGCGCGAAGGGTGTCGTCGGCAAGTTCGTCGAATTCTACGGGCCGGGCCTCGCCTCGCTCAGCCTCGCCGACCGTGCGACCATTGCCAACATGGCGCCCGAATATGGCGCGACCTGCGGCTTCTTCGGCATCGACGACAAGACGCTCGAATATCTGCGCCTGACCGGCCGCGAAGAGGACGACATCGCCCTCGTCGAGGCCTATGCCCGCGAACAGGGGCTGTGGGCCGATCCGTCGAACCCCGATCCGGTCTTCTCCGACACGCTGGAACTCGACATGGGGCAGGTCGTCCCCTCGCTCGCCGGCCCGAAGCGCCCGCAGGACAAGGTCGCGCTCGACAAGGTGGACGAGCTGTTCAACACCGACCTTGCAGAGGTGTACAAGAAGGCCGCGCCCGATCGCGTCGATGTGGAGACGAAGGGCCACGACATCGGCGACGGCGACGTGGTCATCGCCGCCATCACGAGCTGCACCAACACCTCCAACCCCAGCGTCCTGGTCGCCGCCGGCCTCGTCGCACGCAAGGCGCATGAGAAAGGCCTGACGCCCAAGCCCTGGGTGAAGACCTCGCTCGCCCCCGGGTCGCAGGTCGTGACCGACTATCTGGAAAAGGCCGGGCTGCAGGACGACCTCAACGCCATCGGCTTCGATCTCGTCGGCTATGGCTGCACCACCTGCATCGGCAATTCCGGCCCGCTGGCCGAGCCGATTTCGGCGGCGATCAACAACAACAATATCGTCGCGGCATCGGTGCTTTCGGGCAATCGCAATTTCGAAGGACGCGTATCGCCCGACGTACGCGCGAATTTCCTCGCCTCGCCGCCGCTCGTCGTCGCCTATGCGTTGAAGGGCACGGTGACCGAGGACATCACCACCACGCCGATCGGCACCGACAAGGCGGGCGAGGACGTGTTCCTGCGCGATATCTGGCCCACCAATCAGGAAGTCGCGGAGCTGATGAACAGCTCCATCGACCGCACCATGTTCCAGGCCCGCTATGCCGACGTCTACAAGGGCGACGACCATTGGCAGAAGATCGACGTCACCGGCTCCGACACGTATCAGTGGCGCGCCGGGTCGACCTATGTGCAGAACCCGCCCTATTTCGAAGGGATGGGTATGGAGCCTGCCCCCATCGCCGACATCCGCGATGCGAAGCCGCTGGCGATCCTGGGCGATTCGGTCACGACCGACCACATCTCGCCCGCCGGCTCGATCAAGGAAGACAGCCCCGCCGGCCGCTACCTCAAGGAGCACCAGGTCGCGAAGGCGGACTTCAACTCCTACGGTTCGCGCCGCGGCAATCACGAGGTCATGATGCGCGGCACCTTCGCCAATATCCGCATCAAGAACGAGATGGTGCCCGGCGTCGAAGGCGGCGTGACCACCTATAATGGCGAGCAGATGGCGATCTACGACGCCGCGATGAAGCACAAGGCCGACGGCACGCCGCTGGTCGTCGTGGGCGGCAAGGAATATGGCACCGGCTCGTCGCGCGACTGGGCCGCGAAGGGCACGATCCTGCTCGGCGTGCGCGCGGTCATCGTGGAAAGCTACGAGCGTATCCACCGCTCCAACCTCGTCGGCATGGGCGTGCTCCCGCTGCAGTTCAAGGACGGCGACACGCGCCTGTCGCTCGGCCTTACGGGTGAGGACAGCTTTACCATCCTCGGCCTCGACAGCCTGACCCCGGCGCAGGACGTGACCGTGGAAGTGACGCGCCCCTCGGGCGAGACGTTCACCTTCACCGCGAAGTGCCGGATCGATACCGCCAACGAAATGGAATATTACAAGAACGGCGGCATCCTCCACTACGTGCTGCGCAAGCTGGCCGCGTAACGCGGGGCCACACGGCATACACAGCGATGAAAGGGCGGTCCTTCGGGGCCGCCCTTTTTCGTGGTGCAGCACAGCCCGCGGCAATTTCCGGATAAAGGCCCTTGCATCCCGGCTCCACTAATGCAACCTATTATCATTAGCATGAATAGGAGATCGCATGCCGTCGTCCGTCATTGCCGCCCGCCCTTTTGCCGAGGCCATGTTTGTCCGGCTTTTCCGTTCGTGGAGCGCCGCCCGCACCGATGGCGATGTCGCCCGCCACATGCACGATGCCGCGCAACGCTTCATGCTCCCCGCCCACGCGGCGCAGCTTTGCGCCGGGCTGTTTCAGATGGTGGAGGACAGGCTGGGCCGGGAATTGCGGCCGGAATGCTGTTGCTCGCGCAGCTTCTCGCCCGACGAAAAGGCGTTGATCGCACTTCTCGCGAAGGCAGAGGGGGACGACAGTCGCGATCCGCTCGACCGGTGCGCCCTTTCCGTATGTCGGGCGCTTGGGCTTGGCGGGAACCCGGCTGCGGGCGCGCACCGAACGCGGTCGCCATCGATCGCGCCGGGGGCATTCGGAACCCCGGAAAAGGCGGTCCGTCATGGGCTTTGACCTAGCGACGCTCACGCCGCAATACGACTTGCGCGCGATCCCGCCCCTGCGCGCCGTGATCGTGTGCGCGGTCCGATACCTACATGTCGCGCGCGTCGGGCGATGTTACTGCCACAAAGGGTGGCAGCGCTTCCTCGGCACCGAGGCGGCGATCCGCCCGTTTCACGGCTTCTTGTCGGAAGTGGACCAGTACTGGCCCGAACCGGTCGCGCTGAACCGGCCCTGCGATCCCATGCTCAGCTTTGACGAGGCGCTGCTCGCCGACATGCTCGCGGCCGCGGCGGGCGGTGACCGCGACGGGTTCGACCGGATGATTCGCGACATGATCCCGGCGGCGGGACGCCATGCGATGTGGTTCACGGGCTCCCGCCTCGTTCGCGCGATGGGCACCGCGGCGTGATCGCGTCATGGAACAAGGCGCATTCCCGGCGATTGAGGGAGCGAACTGCGGCCGCCCCGGTCCGCGAATTTTCGTGAAGGAACCCGCTATGAAACGTCTTGTCGCCCTTGCCTCCGCGCCGCTCCTGCTTGCCGCATGCGGCGGTAACGATGCCGAGGATCAGAATGCGGTCGCACCCGCCGACACCATGGCGACCGACACCGCGACGATCCCCGCGACCGACCCGAGTGCGGAGGCCGCGCTCGGCATGACCGAAATGCAGTTGATGGATGCCGATCTCGTCGATGCGGCGGGCGAGGATCTCGGCGATGTCGAGGGCGTCGTGCGCGATGCATCGGGCACGGTGACCGCGCTCAACGTGGAGCGTGACGGCGGGATGGTGGCCGTGCCGCTCGACAGCCTCACCCGCATGGACATCGATGGCGAGATGGACGTGCAGACCACGCTTTCGCCCGAGGAGCTGGACGCGCTCGCCCCCACGCCGATGTAAACGGCCCGGTATACGCCAATCGCGGCGACGGGGCCGGGCGTTACGGCGCGGCCCCGTCCTCGCTTTCCGGCGTATCGGCGAACAATCCGCCCTGCACCGCCCCGCCCGGCGGCGTCAGGCCGAGATGCTGCCACCCCCGGTCGTTGAGGCACCGGCCCCGGGCCGTGCGCGCGATCAGGCCGAGCTGTATCATGTAGGGCTCGACCACTTCCTCGACCGTATCGCGCGGTTCCGACAGCCCGGCGGCGAGCGTCTCGATCCCGACCGGCCCGCCCTTGTAGATGTCGGCGATCATGGTGAGATAGCGCCGGTCCATCGCGTCGAGCCCCAGCCGATCCACCTCCAGCCGGGTCAGCGCATCGTCGGCGATGGCCTTCGTGACGGTCCTCGCCCCCGCGACGCTGGCGAAATCGCGCACCCGGCGCAGCAGGCGCCCCGCCACGCGCGGCGTCCCCCGCGCCCGCCGCGCGATTTCGGTCGCCCCATCCCGGTCGATGTCGAGGTCGAGCAGCCGCGCCGCCCGCGTGACCACCCGCTCCAGCTCCTCCACGGTATAGAATTGCAGCCGCACCGGAATGCCGAACCGGTCGCGCAGCGGCGTGGTGAGCAGACCCTGCCGCGTGGTCGCGCCGACCAGCGTGAAGGGCGGCAGATCGATGCGCACCGACCGCGCCGATGGCCCCTCCCCGATGATGAGGTCGAGCGCGCGATCCTCCATCGCCGGATACAGCACCTCCTCCACCACGGGGTTGAGGCGGTGAATCTCGTCGATGAACAGGACGTCGCCCGCCTCCAGATTGGTGAGGAGTGCGGCCAGATCGCCCGATTTCGCAATCACCGGCCCGGAGGTGGCGCGAAACCCCACGCCCAGTTCCTTTGCCACGATCTGCGCCAGCGTCGTCTTGCCAAGTCCGGGCGGACCGAAGAACAGCACGTGGTCCATCGCCTCGCCGCGCGATTTCGCCGCCTCGACGAAGACGCGCAGGTTTTCGCGCGCGGTCTTCTGCCCCACGAATTCGGCCAGCGATTTGGGCCGCAGCGCCGCGTCGGGATCGTCGGGCAAGCGTTCGGGCGTGTGGATCGGCCCTTCGCCCGGCATGTCGTCCATGCTCATGCGATCACCCCGCCGCCCGTTTCAGTGCGACCCGGACCAGATCGTTCAGCTCGGCCCCCTCGCCCAGCTCGCCCGCCGCATGGGCGACCGCGCTCGCCGCGATGGCCGGCTTGAAGCCCAGGTTTTCGAGCGCGGACACCGCGTCCGCATTGGCCCCGCCCAGGGGCGCCGCACCGACCGCGCCCGATACGCCCGGCGCCGCCGGCAGCGCGCCCGCCTTGTCCTTCAGCTCATTCACGATGCGGCTGGCCAGTTTCGGGCCGACGCCATTGGCGCGCGTGACCATGGCGGCGTCCTGCTGCGCACAGGCGCGCTGCAATTCGTCGGTCGCCAGTGCCGACAGGATCGCGAGGGCGACTTTCGAGCCCACCCCCTGCACCGCCGTCAACAACCGGAACCAGTCCCGCTCCGCCCCGCTGGCAAAGCCGATGAGCCGCATGTCGTTTTCCGACACCTGGAGATCGGTGAACACGGTGCACCCCTCGCCCCGCTCGCCAAGCGTGGACAATGTGCGCGCCGAACAATGGACGAGATAGCCCACCCCGCCCACGTCGATAATGGCCCAGTCCATGCCGGTTTCGTCCAGCCTGCCGGAGAGTTTCGCAATCATGGCCGGACGCTAGCGCACGCGGAACGGGAAGGGAACATGCACGCCCGCGTTTTCCCGGCGCTATTTATTGGCCTGCGCGTCCTGCGGCACGTCGTCGTCCGGCCCGAAATAGAGCGGCGCGCATTGGTCCGCCAGCACGCCGCCCGTGATGGTCAGGTCGTCCTTGTACGCATCGGCGATGTAATCGAGCGTGGAAAGGTGCCGGTCCTCGAAATACATGTCGTGCACGTCGTCCCGGCCCGCGCCGTAAACGATGCGCGTCACCCCGGCCCAGATGCTGGCCATGGTGCACATGCCGCACGGCTGCAAGGTGGAGTAAAGCGTGGCCCCGCGCATCTGCATGTCGCCCAATGCCTGCCCCGCCGCGCGCATGGCGGTAATCTCGGCATGGGCGGTGGGGTCGCACCCTTCGACGGTGCGGTTCACCCCGCCCGCGACTTGCACGCCGTCGCGCACGATCAGTGCCGCAATCGGCGTATCGGCGGGATCGGTACCCTTTTCCCGAATCGCGAGGGCGAGGGCCTGCCGCATCCATTCGCGGTCCTGTGTGTCATGCTCCATGCGGTTTCAGATGGGCATGCGCGATCGCCACGGCAAGCGCGTCGGCCGCATCGGGGCCTGTAACCTTCACGCCGGGGAGCAAAACCTTCAACATCGCCTGCACCTGCTCCTTTTGTGCAGCGCCGGTGCCGACGACGGCTTTCTTCACGATGCGGGTCGAATGTTCGAACACCGGCACCTGCCCCGCGGCGCAAGCGGCGAGGACGCACCCCCGAGCATGCGCGAGTTTCAGCGTGGATTGCGGGTTCTTGTTGACGAACACCTCCTCCACCGCGGCGACATCGGGGTGATGCGCGGCAATGGCGGCTGCGACGCCTTGCTGTATCTGCAACAGACGCTCGGCAATGGGCAGCTTGGAACTCGTCGGCAATTGCCCGTTGGCGATATGCGACAGGCGCGCGCCCTCCACCCGGACCAACCCCCATCCGGTGCAGGTCAGCGAGGGGTCCAGCCCCAAGACGATCATCGAATCGCCCGCTTATTCCGCGCCAAGCTTTTCCATGATTTCGTCCGACACTTCGTAATTGCCCCAGACGGTCTGCACATCATCATCGTCGTCGAGCGCGTCGATCAGCTTGAAAAGCGTCTGCGCCGGCGCCTCTTCCATGTCGACGGTGATGTTGGGCTTCCACGCGAGCTTGACCGTCTCGGCCTCGCCCAGCGTCTTTTCCAATGCGCTCGCCACCTCGTGCAGATCGTCCGCCGCGGTCCAGATCTCGTGCTCGTCCTTGCCCGACTGGATATCCTCGGCGCCGGCTTCCATCGCGGCTTCGAGCACCTTGTCCTCGCCGCCGACGCTGGCGGGATAGACGATCAGGCCGAGCCGTTCGAACCCGTGGCTCACCGAACCCGACGCGCCCAGGTTACCGCCGTTTTTCGAAAAAGCGGTGCGTACGTTCGTCGCGGTACGGTTGCGATTGTCGGTCAATGCCTCGACGATGATCGCGACGCCTTGCGGGCCGTAGCCTTCGTAGCGGATTTCCTCGTAATCGTCGCCTTCGTTGGCCGATGCCTTGTCGATGGCGCGCTGGATATTGTCCTTGGGCATCGACTGCGACTTGGCGGCGTTCACGGCGAGGCGCAGGCGCGGGTTCATGTCCGGATCGGGCATGCCCATTTTCGCCGCCACGGTGATTTCGCGCGAAAGCTTGGAAAACATCGCGGAACGCTTCTTGTCCTGCGCGCCCTTGCGATGCATGATATTCTTGAATTTGGAATGGCCTGCCACCAATCCGCTCCTGTCGTCATATTATGGATTGGCGCGGTGCTTAGACCCGTGCCCGTCCCTTCGCAAGGCCGTCGCTTCGCTTGCATGCCGTCCACGCCTCATGGCTTTATCAAGTCCGCAATCTGGAAAAACCTGCCCATGCCGATCCTCGCCATCGACCACGTCAATATCCGCACGCCCGACATGGATGGCACCATCGCGTTCTTTCGCGACATGCTGGACATGGAAATCACCGCCGCGCCGGGCCGCCGGGTCGAACATAACGCTCGGCTGCTGGACGAGGCAGGCCGCGCGGTCGTCCACCTCCTCCGCGAAAAGCCCGGCGCCCCGGTGGGCGAGGATAATGGCGCGTTCGATCACGTCGCACTCGAATGCAGCGGATATGATGCGCTGCTCGAACGGCTCGGCCGCAACGGCTATCGCGTGCGCACCAACGAGGTTGCGGAAATCGGCCTGCGCCAGATTTTCGTGCACGAACCCAATGGCGTGCTGCTCGAACTGAATTTCCGCGGGGACTGATCGCTTCAGCGCAGGATGACCGCCGTCCCGCTGCACGACACCATCAGCATCGAGCCGTTCTGGCCCAGCACCTCGTAATCGATATCGACGCCGACGACGCCATTGCCGCCCAGTTCCAGCGCCTCGGCCTGCATTTCGGACAAGGCTTCCTTGCGCGCGCGGGACAGCACCTCCTCGTACTTGCCCGAACGCCCGCCGACGAGGTCGGTGATGGAGGCGAACAGGTCGCGAAACAGGTTCGCGCCCACGATAACCTCGCCCGTGACGATGCCGAGATATTCGCGCACTTCGCGCCCTTCGACGACGGCGGTGGTGGTCACCACCATGCCGCCGCCATCGCCGCGATTGCTCCAGGGACTAGGCATTGACCACGCTCCCGCCATTGGGGTGAAGCACCTGCCCCGTCATATACGACGAATCCTCGCACGCGAGGAACAGGAACGCGGGCGCGACCTCGTTCGGCTGTCCGGGGCGGCCCATCGGCGTGCCTTCGCCGAAATGCTTCACCTTTTCGGGCGGGGCGCCGCCGGCGGGGTTGAGCGGCGTCCAGATCGGACCGGGTGCGACCGCGTTCACGCGAATGCCGTCATCGACCAGATTGCCCGACAGCGAGCGGGTAAAAGCGGTGATCGCACCCTTCGTCGCGCTGTAATCGAGCAGGCCGGGCGAGCCCTTGTACATCGTCACGCTGGTGCAATTGACGATCGCCGCCCCTTTTTTAAGATGCGGGCGCGCGGCCTGCACCATGTAGAACTGCGAAAAGATGTTGGACTGAAACGTGCGCTGCAACTGTTCGGGGGTGATGTCGGTCACGTCCTTGTCGGGGTGCTGCTCGCCCGCATCATTGACGAGGATGTCGAGACGGCCCCATTTATCGACCGTTTCGCGCACGATCTTGTCGCATTGGTCCTTGTGGCCCAGGTCGCCGGGAAACAGCAGCGCCTCGCTCCCCTCGTCGCGCACGAGCTGCGCGGTCTTTTCCGCGTCCTCATGCTCCGAAAGATAGGAGATCGCGACCTTCGCCCCTTCGCGGGCATAGAGCACGGCAACGGCGCGGCCGATGCCGCTGTCGGCGCCGGTGACGATGGCGACCTTGTCCTTCAGCCGCCCCGATCCGGGGTAGCGCGGCATGTATTCAGGGGTGGGATCGAGCTTCGCCTCGCTGCCGGGGAGGCCGGGCTCTTCGTCGATCTTCTCGATGAAATCGGCATTGGCCATGGGGTTGTCCTTTCAAAATCGCGTTTGAAAGGAAACGGGCCGGACATGAGCCCCGTTCCGCGAACGGTCGCATGTCCGGCCCGCATTGCCGAATAATCGGGGGCGGCCGGGTTCAGTCGATACCCAGCGCCGCCTTGTAGGTTTCGAGCACCATGTCCATTTCGCGGCGGTCGTCGGCCTTCATCTTACGCAGGCGGACGATCTGGCGCATGATCTTCACGTCATAGCCCACGGCCTTCGCCTCGCCATAGACTTCCTTGATGTCGTCGGCGATGCCCTTCTTTTCCTCTTCGAGGCGCTCGATACGCTCGATCAGCAGGCGCAGGCGATCGTCGGTGTTTTCGGCCATGGCGGCGTGTCTCCACAATGATAGAATCGGGTTCGAGCGTCATGCTCGTCAGCGCGCGGCCTTAGCCAAGAGGGGCGCGGGGGTGAACCCGTGCCCGCGCAATTTATGCACAGGGTGCGCCTCCCCCCGCTCGGCCCGGCCCCAAAGCCTGGGGACTTCAGATATTGCTCTCCACCTTGTTGCGCTTCACGCTGGCCTCCATCCGGGCGATCTGGTCTTCGGTCGCGGGGGTCTGATGCCGGTCCTTCCACTCGTCCATCGGCATGCCGTGGATGAGTGCGCGGGCCTCGCCCTTGTCGCCCTCATAACCGGCATCGCGGATCCAGTCGGCGAGGCAATTGCGGCAAAACCCCGATAGCCCCATCAATTCGATGTTCTGTGCATCGGTGCGATGCCGCAAATGGCGCACGAGGCGCCGGAACGCGGCGGCGGCCTGTGCATCGGGCAGCGCGTCGAGGGGGTCGGTCATGTCATTTCTCCATCTGAATATCGCCACTAACGCTTGCGAGGGCGGGGCTGTGCCCATAGGACTTGCCACTGAGAAGCCATCGGGACAAATCTTCTTGCACAAGTTCGAACCGCGCGACCGCAAGGTCAAGATTCTCGCCACGCTCGGCCCTGCGAGCCGCGACCCCGAAATGATCGAGCGGCTGCTGACCGCGGGCGCCGATGCGTTCCGCGTGAACATGAGCCACGGCGAACATGCCGACCACGCGAAAACCATCGCCGCGATTCGCGCGCTGGAGGAAAAGACCGGGCGCCCCATCGGCATCCTGTGCGATCTTCAGGGGCCGAAGCTGCGCGTGGGCAAGTTCAAGGACGGCAAGGCCGTGATCCGCCATTCGGGGCATTTCACGCTCGACCGCCGGGACGAGCCGGGCGACGAAACCCGCGTGCAATTGCCGCATCCCGAATTGTTCGGCCTGCTCAAGAAGGGGCAGCGCCTGCTGCTCGACGACGGGAAACTTCGCCTGCGCGTGATTCGCGCCGACGATGACGAGATCCTGTGCAGCGCGGAGGTCGGCGGCGTCATTTCGGACCGCAAGGGCGTGAACGTGCCCGATGCGGAAATCCCGATTCCCGCCCTCACGCCCAAGGATCGCCGCGATCTCGCCTTCGCCGTGGAGCACAAGGCGGACTGGATCGGCCTGTCCTTCGTGCAGCGGCCCGAGGACGTGGCCGAGGCGCGCAAGCTGATGGGCGGATATGGCGCATTGATGGCCAAGATCGAAAAACCGCTGGCCGTGCGACACCTGGACGAGATTCTGGAACTGTCGGACGGGCTGATGGTGGCGCGCGGCGATCTCGGCGTGGAGCTGAACCCGGAGGAAGTGCCGCCGCTTCAGAAACGCATCGTGCGGCAGGCCCGCGCGGCGGGCAAGCCGGTCGTGGTCGCCACGCAAATGCTGGAATCCATGATCGAAAGCCCCTCGCCCACGCGGGCGGAGGTGTCGGACGTCGCCAATGCGGTCTATGACGGCGCCGACGCGGTCATGCTGTCGGCCGAAACCGCGGCCGGGCAGTGGCCGGAGGAAGCCGTCACGATCATGGACCGCATCGCCGGGCAGGTCGAACGCGACCCCGGCTATTCCGAACATATCGCGCTCGGCCATGTGGAGCCCGATGCGACGACATCCGACGCCCTGGCCGAGGCCAGCGCGTCGATCGCCAACACCCTGCCGATCGCGGCGATCACCGTGTTTACAGCGTCCGGCAGCACGGCGCGGCGCGTCGCCCGCGAACGGCCGGGCGTGCCGCTGCTCGTGCTCACCCCGGCGGTGAAGACGGCGCGGCGTTCGGCGTTGCTCTGGGGTGCGCACGCGGTCCGCACGAAGGACATCGGCAGTTTCGAAGAGATGATCGCCAAGGGCAAGCGCATGGCGCTGCGCAACGGTTTCGGCGCGGCGGGGTCGAAGCTGGTCGTGCTGGCAGGCGTGCCGTTCGGCGTGCCGGGCGCGACGAACCTGCTGCATGTCGTGACCCTCACGGGCAGCGAGCTCGAAGGCTACCCGACCGAACCGTGAGCCTCGGCGCGGCGGAAACAAGCGCCTCGCAATTGCAATAGGACGCAACCCGGTATAGCTGCCCCGCGCGAAGGGTGCATTTCGCGTGTGAGGGTAGGAACGACATTGACCGCAACAGCCGCACTTCGCCAGCCCATTCTGTGCCTGGGCGCCATGATCGCCGGCACGGCCACCGCCCATGCGCAGACCGCGCCTGTGGCGCCTGCCACGCCTGTGGCCGCCGACACGATCGTCGTCACCGCGGGCAAGGGCGATACCGGCGCGCTCGACTATCCCGGTCATGTCGCGGCGTATGATGCGGCCATGCTGAATGCGCGGCAGTTTCGCGACCTGTCCTCGCTGACCTATGCCGAACCGAACGTGTCGCTCGACCCCATCGGTACCTTTGCCGGGGTGGCGAATTTCGCGATCCGCGGGCTGGGCGTCAACAGCTCGATTCCCTCGATCGACCCTGCGGTCGGCCTGTTCGTCGACGGGGTGTATGTGGGCATCAATGCGGGCACGGTATTCGACGCGCTGGACGTGAGCAGCGTCGATATCCTGCGCGGGCCGCAAGGCGTCCTGTTCGGGCGCAACACGACGGGCGGCGCGGTGCTGGTCGAAACGGGAGACCCTTCGTTTCGCGGCGAGGGGCACGCGGGGATCATGTTCGAAACGCCGGTGGACGGCGGCCGGGGCGCGCCGATGGCGACGGCCCGGGCGGTGGTGTCGGGACCGCTGTCGGACCGGCTGGCGATCCGATTGGGCGCGCTGCACACCATCGACGGCGGCTATTTCCGCAACGGTTTCAACGACAGCGATTTCGGCGCGGCGCGAACGAGCGTGCTGCGCGGCGGGCTGACCTTCTTGGCGAGCGAGCGGCTGACCATCACGGCCAAGGGCGAATGGCACGACAGCGCGGGCGATGGCGCCCCGACGCAGAACCACGGGCAGCATTCGCGATACGGCTATATGCTCGCGGTGGACGAGGAAGGGTTTTACGACAGCCGCTCCGATTTTGCGGTGCTGCGCGGCGAGTATCTGCTCGGCAACGGGCGGCTGACCAATATTTTCGGCTGGCGACAATATGATCTGCGCACGCGGAACGACATCGATTCGAGCCCGGTGTTCATCTTCCACTCCAACACCGGCACGTCGCAGGAGCAGTTTTCGAACGAGTTGTTCTGGACCGGCGCGCTCGGCCGGGCGAAGGTGACGGCAGGCGGCTATGTCTTCACGCAGGATGTCGCCTATGACGAGGATCGCTCGCTTCCGCCGTTCAGCGCGCTCAATTTCTATGGCGGGGGTCGGCAGGATCACGATGTCTACGGCCTCTATGCGCAGGCCGATTACCCGGTCGCGGCGCGGCTGACGCTCGGGCTAGGTCTGCGCTGGTCGCGGGAGGAGAAGCGCGCCGACATCAGTTTCGTCCGCCCGCGCAACGCCCCCTGTTTCGTGACGCAGGGCACCTGCCCCTTCACCGGCACGAACCCCGTGACCGGAGAGGACAACGGGTTTTCCGATGCGCGCGCCTGGAACAGCCTGTCGCCGCGCATTGCGCTGTCCTACGCCATCGCGCCGGTCGCCAATGCCTATGCGAGCTGGACCCGCGGGCATCGGTCGGGCGGCTATAATCTGCGCGTGACGCAGCCCGCCGCGTTTCAGGATGTCGCCGACCTCCTCGGCAACGCGGCCTTTGACGAGGAGCGCGTCGACAGTTTTGAGGCGGGCTTCAAATATCGCTCCCCCGGCGGACGCGCGGCGCTGACCCTCGCCGCGTTCTGGACCGAGGTGGACGACCTGCAACGCGAGGTCAGCGTGGCGAGCGTGGCATCGGGCCTTGCGCAATCGGTCTATAACACCGCCGATGCGCGCATTCGCGGCGGCGAGATCGCGGGCCATTTCGCGGTGTCGCCCATCGTGACGATCCGCGCCAATGCCGGCTATATCGACGCGCAATATCGCCGCGTGTTTCAGGATATCTCGGGCGACGGCGTCATCGATGGGGCCGATCGCGCGCTCGCCCTGCCGCGCGTGCCGGAATGGACCTATGGCGCGGGCGCGGTGGCCAATCTGCCGGTGCCGGGGGTACGGCAAGGCGCAATGCTGACCGCCCGCGCGGATTTTCAGCATCGCGACCGCTACGCCTATACCGACAATAATTTCGGCTATGTCGACGCGTTCGACAATCTGGACGCCAGCATCGGCATCGACCTTGGCGATCCGGGCATCCGGCTCACGCTGTTCGGGCGCAATCTGCTCGACAATGTGCAGTTCGGCGGCGACACGCAGATTCCATTCGCCGCCGGGCCGTTTTCGGATGGGGAAAACACCCCGTTCGACCCCGCGCCGGCCGCCGGTACGTTCAGCCCGCTGATCAAAGGGCGGCGCGTGGGCGTGGAGCTTGCTTTCGATTGGTAGGGCGGCCCTGATACGGCGCTTGACGGCGGCGGCAACGCTTCGCATGGGCGGGACATGCAATTCCTGTCCGACAATGCCGCCCCCGTCCATCCCGCCGTGTGGGACGCCATGCGCGCCGTGGATGCGGCCGATGCACCCTATGACGGCGATGCGATGTCGGCGGCGCTCGACGCGCGGTTTTCGGCCCTGTTCGGCACCGAATGCGCGGTGCTGTGGACGCCGACGGGGACCGCCGCAAACTGCCTCGCGCTCGCCAGCATGGTGCCCCCGTTCGGCGGGATCGTGTGCCATCGTGAGGCCCATATCGAAGTGGATGAGGGCGGTGCACCAGGCTTCTTCACCCACGGAGCAAAGCTGATGCTCGCGGAGGGGCCGGGCGCGAAGCTAACGCCCGATGCCGCCGCCGCGGTCATCGACCCCATCCGCAATGACGTGCACCAGGTGCAGCCCCACGCGATCGCCATCACCCAGGCCAGCGAATATGGCGAATGCTACACCCCCGACGAGCTCGCCGCGCTGGGCGAATTCGCGCGCGTGCGCGGCCTTCGTTTCCACATGGACGGGGCGCGCTTTGCCAATGCGGTGGCGCATCTGGGCTGCACCCCTGCCGAGGCGAGCAGTATGCACGGCATCGACAGCCTCGCCTTCGGCTTCATCAAGAACGGCGGCATGGGGGCAGAGGCGCTGGTATTTTTCGACACGGCCCTCGCGGACGAGGCCCGGCGCCGGCGCAAGCGGGCCGGGCACCTGTCGTCGAAGGGGCGTTTTCTCGCCGCGCAATTGCTCGCCATGGTGGAGGACGATTTGTGGCTCGCCAATGCGCGCGCCGCGAACGCGGCGGCCGCGGCGCTGGGCGATGCGGCGCCCGAACGGCTGATGCACCCGGTCGAAGCGAACGAGGTGTTCATGACCCTCACGGCGGCGGAGCGCGAGGCATTGCGCACGCAAGGCTATCAATTCTACGACTGGGGAGCAGAAGCGGCGCGGTTCGTCGCGGCATGGAACACCCCCATCGCCGATGCAGAATCGCTCGCCGCCCGGATCGCCGCGTTGTGACCGGCGCCGCCCCCCGCCCCGGCCGCGCGGTGCAGCGTTCGTTTTCCGAACCCATCGTGTGGGTGCCCTTCGTCCTGGTGACGTTCATCTGGGGCAGCACCTGGCTCGTCATCAAGGATCAGATCAGCGTCGTGCCGGTCGGCTGGACGGTGGCCTATCGCTTTATCGTGGCGACGATCGGCATGTTCATCCTCGCCGGGGTGCGGGGGGACGGGTTCCGGCTCGGCCCGGGTGGGTGGGGGATGGCGCTGCTCATCGGGATCACGCAATTCGTCGTGAATTTCCAGTTCGTCTACCGGGCGGAGCTTTACCTCACCTCCGGCATCGTGGCGGTGCTCTTCGCGCTCATCCTCATTCCCAATTCGGCGATGAGCTGGCTTTTCCTCAAACGGCGGCAGACGGCGCGTTTCGTCGTCGGTTCGGTCATCGCGCTTTCGGGCGTGGCGCTTTTGTTCGCGCATGAATACCGGATCGCGGGCGCCGGGGCCGGGCTTGGCGGGGGGGTCACGATCGGCATCGTGCTCGCCCTCACCGCCACCATGGGCGCGAGCATCGCCAATGTCGCGCAGGATACCGACACCGCCCATGCGCAGCCGTTCATCCCGCTGCTGGCATGGTCGATGCTGATCGGGGCGGCGATCAACGTGGGTCTCGCCCTCGTCATCTATGGCGCGCCGGCGTGGGATCCGCGCTGGGAATATGGCGCGGGGATCCTCTATCTCGGCGTGGTGGGGTCGGTGATGACCTTCCCGCTCTATTTCGGGATCATCCGCATGATCGGCGCGGGAAAGGCCGCCTATATCGGCGTGTCGGTGCCGGTGATCGCCATGATGCTGTCCACCCTGTTCGAGGGATATGTGTGGAGCGGGCTTGCCATGGGCGGCGCGGCGCTCGCGATGGCGGGCCTTATCATCGCGCTCAGGGGGAAGCGGGCGCCCCCTCCCCCCGCTCCGCTTCCAGAATAGCGGCCAGCCCCTCGCGAAACGTGGGGTAGAGCGGATACCAGCCCAGCACGCGCTTTGCCTTCACATTGGCGACGCGGCGATTTTCGGCATAGAAACCGCGCGCCATCGGCGACAGCTCCGCTTCCTCCATCGTCTGAAGCGGGGGCGGCGCGACGTTCAGCAAACGGCACGCCTCCTCCGTCACGGCATTGTGGCTCGCCGGCATGGTATCGGACAGATTATACGCGCCCGGCGGCACGTCATGCGAAAGCGCGGCCATCACTCCGCGGGCGATATCCTCGACATGGACGCGGCTGAACACCTGCCCCGGCATGGCGATGCGGTGGGCGGTGCCGCTGCGCACCTTGTCGAACGCGCTGCGCCCCGGCCCGTATATGCCGGGCAGGCGAAACACATGCGCGCCCTGCGACAGCCAGGCCGCATCGGCGGCGATGCGCGCGCTGCGCCGGCCATGGCCCGTGGGCGCGCTCTCATCCACCCATGCGCCGCCCGCATCGCCATAGACGCCGGTGGAGGAGAGATAGCCGCGCCACCCGCCGAACCGCGCCAGCGCCGCGCCATGCGTGTCGAGCACGGGATCGCCGCCGCCATCCCGGTCCGGCGGGACGGAGGACAGCACCGCATCCGCCGTGTCCAGCACATCGGCGACCCGCGCCGTATCGGCAAAGTCGAGCGTGCCGTCGCGCCCCGTCGCGGTCACGTCCCAGCCTGTGTCCCGCGCATGGGCGGCAATCCGCGTTGCCGTGTAGCCGAGGCCGAAAATTACGAGATGCATGGGGCCGCCTGCCTTTCGATTGGGGGTATCGGGCGATTGCCCCTTGCCCCGCGCCGCCGAACACGCATGTAGTGCCGTATGGATATTGCCCGCAACCCCGAACGCCCCGACGCCAACCCCGAAATGGCGGATGCCGCGCCGCAGCCGCAGGCGCCCGCCACCGTGCGGCGGGAGGATTACACCCCGCCGGCCTGGCTCGTCCCCGAAATCCACCTCGATTTCGAGCTGGGGCTGGAGGTGACGAAGCTGCGCACGACGATGAAGGTGGAGCGCAATCCCGACGGGGCGGCCGACCGCACGATCCATTTGTGCGGCGACGGGATCGCTGTGCGGGAGCTGACCGTGGATGGCGCGCAGGCCGAGGGATGGACCATGAGCGGCGCCAACCTGCTGCTCCCCCTTTCGGGCGACGCGGCCGAAATCATGGTGGAAACGCATCTGCATCCCTCCACCAACAGCCAGCTCATGGGCCTCTATGCCTCCAACGGCATGCTGTGCACGCAGTGCGAGGCGGAAGGCTTCCGGCGCATCACGTTTTTCCCGGACCGGCCCGATGTTCTGTCGCGCTATACCGTGCGGATGACAGGGTCGAAGGCGGATTTCCCCGTGCTTTTGTCCAACGGCAATTGCACCGAGGCGGGCGAGGATGGCGACACCCATTACGCGGTGTGGCACGACCCCTGGCCCAAGCCGTCCTATCTCTTCGCATTGGTCGCCGGGCGGCTGGTGTCCCGCCGCGACAGTTTCACCACCATGTCGGGGCGCGAAGTCGATCTCGCCATCTGGGTGCGTGAAGGGGACGAGGACCGCACCGGCCACGCGATGGAATCGCTCAAGCACGCGATGCGCTGGGACGAGGAAACGTTCGGGCTGGAATATGACCTCGACCTGTTCAACATCGTCGCCGTGTCCGATTTCAACATGGGCGCGATGGAGAACAAGGGGCTGAACATCTTCAACACCCGCTACATCCTCGCCAATCCGGACACCGCGACCGATGCCGATTACGACGCCATCGAAGGGGTCGTCGGCCATGAATATTTCCACAACTGGTCGGGCAATCGCGTCACCTGCCGCGACTGGTTCCAATTGTCGTTGAAGGAAGGGTTCACCGTCCTGCGCGACCAGATGTTCAGCGCCGCGATGGGCAGCGCGCCGGTCAAGCGGATCGAGGACGTGCGCATCCTGCGCGCCGCGCAGTTCCCGGAGGACAGCGGCCCGCTCGCCCACCCGATCCGGCCCGACAGCTACCAGGAAATCAGCAATTTCTACACCGCGACCGTCTATAACAAGGGCGCCGAGGTCATCCGCATGATGCATGCGATGGCGGGCGAAAAGGCGTTCCGCAAGGGCAGCGACCTGTATTTCGAGCGTCACGACGGCGAGGCCGCCACCTGCGAGGATTTCATCACCGCGATCGAGGATGGCGCCGGTCTGGACCTGAAACAATTCCGCCGCTGGTACGAACAGGCGGGCACGCCGCGCGTCACCATGCGCGCGGAGCATCACGAGGCTGAAGGCGCGGTGACGCTGCATTTCACGCAGGCCGTCCCCGCCACCCCCGGCCAGCCGGACAAGAAGCCGATGCCGATCCCCCTGCGCGTCGCCCTGTTCGACCGCGACATGCAGCGGCACGGCGGGGAAAAGCTGCTGATGCTGGATGCTGCGGAAAACAGCTTCCGCTTCAACGGATGTGCGACGCCTCCGGTGGTGTCGGCCAATCGCGGCTTTTCGGCGCCGATCGTGCTCGATGCCGAGATGAGCGATGCGGATCTCGTGTTCCTCGCCGCGCATGACGATGACAGCTTCGCCCGATACGAAGCGCAGCAGCAATTGCTGACCCGCGAATTGCTGGACCGGGAGGCGCATGGCGAGAACGGGGGGCGCCGCGCCGCCATTGCCGATGCGCTGGGCGCGGTGCTCGACGATACGCGCATCGACGACCTGATGCGGGGCGAGCTGATGACCTTGCCGGCGATTTCCTTCCTGATCGAGCAGGCCGTGCCCGCCGATCCGGGCGCCCTGGTCGCCGCGCGCGACGGGCTGCGCGAATATCTCGGCACCCGGCTGTCGGGGCCGCTCACCGCGCTTTACGAGCGTGCCGCCGCCGTGCCCTACAACCTGTCCGCGGAGAGCCGCGGCGCGCGCAAGGTGAAGACGCTCGCGCTCTCGCTGCTCTCCGCAGCGGACGAGGCACATGGCGCGCAGTTGGCGCAGGCGCAATATCGCGCCGCCGACAACATGACCGACCGGCAGGGCGCGATGATGGTGATGGCCAGCCTCGACGTGGCCGAGCGCGAGGAATTGCTCGCCGATTTCCACCGCCGCCATGCGGGCGACGCGCTGGTCATCGACAAATGGTTCGCCATCCAGGCCAGCGCCAGCCACGCCGATGTCCTCGACCATGTCGCCACGCTGGCCGATCATCCCGACTTCACGATGAAGAACCCCAATCGCGTGCGGTCGCTTTACATGACGATGGCGGGCAACCCGGCGGCGTTCCACGACGAAAGCGGGCGCGGCTATGCCATGATCGCCGACCTCATCATCGCGCTCGACCCGATCAATGCGCAGACGGCGGCGCGCTTCGTCCCCGCGCTCGGCCGCTGGCGCCGGATCGAGCCGAAGCGGGCCGCGATGATGCGTGCCGCGCTGGAGCGGATCGCGTCCCGGCCCCAATTGTCGAAGGACGTGCGCGAGCAGGTCGGCAAGAGCCTCGAGGACTGAACATGTCGGTCGACATCATTCGCTGCGACGCGCTCGACGGGGTGGAGCATGGCTTTCTCGGGCGGCGCGGGGGCATATCGTCGGGGCAATATGCGGGGTTGAATGTGGGGCTGGGCTCCGACGATCTGCCGCGCGCCATCGCCGCCAACCGGGCGCGCGCCGTCGATGCCGTCATGCCCGGCGGCGAATTGTGCACCGTGTTTCAAGTGCATTCGGCAGACGCGGTGACGATCCGCTCCCCCTTTCCCGACGATGCCCGCCCCCATGCCGATGCGATGGTGACCGACCGGCCCGGCCTGCTGCTCGGCATATTGACCGCCGATTGCGCGCCGGTTCTGCTCGCCGATACGGCGGCGGGCGTGGTGGGTGCCGCCCATGCGGGATGGCGCGGCGCGATCGGCGGGGTGACCGACGCGGCGATCGCGGCGATGGAGGAACTGGGCGCATCGCGCGACAATATCGCGGCCGCGATCGGGCCGTGCATCGCACAGAAAAGCTACGAGGTGGACGACGGCTTCCGCCTGACCTTCGTGGGCCGGGACGAGGCGAACGAGCGATTTTTCAAGGACGGGCGCCCCGGCCATGCGCAATTCGACCTTGCCGGATATGTCGCATCGCGCCTTGCCGATGCGGGCATTTCGCGCATCGCCATCACCGGCGAGGACACCGCATCGCAGCCGGATCGCTATTTTTCCAACCGCCGTGCGACATTGGCAGGGGAAAGCGGATATGGCCGGCAGATCAGCCTGATCGGCATTGCATCATAGGATGCTTGCGTTTGCGCGATGTGTGCGGATAATCGCGCCCGATGACCGAGCAGACAACCGACAGCGCCGAAACCGCCAAGCTTCGCCACGAAATGCGCAACCTTGAAGCGCAGATCGAAATGCTGTGCCGTCTGCTGTCCGAAGGGGCCGAACGGCTCGAACAGATCGTCGCCGACGATTGCGCGCCCGAACGCCGCGAAGAGGCGATGAAAACCGCCCGCCGCCTGCGCCGCGCGACGGAGACGAGCCGCAGCATCGGCGACTGATACCCCGCTTGCGCGTTCCCGACCCTACCGGCGGGTCAGCGCATCCTCGGACTGCGCCATAAGGTCGGCCAGAATGGTCGCGACCGGCTCCTCCGCCGTGACCATGCCCACCGATTGCCCCGCCATGAGCGAGCCGTTCTCCACATCGCCGTCGATCACCGCACGGCGCAGCGCGCCCGCCCAGTAATGCTCGATCTGCAATTGCGCCTCCGCCATTTCGAGGCCTTCTGTGTCCAGCATGCCGGCCACTTCGCGCTGTTTCGTGGTGAACGCCTCGGTGCCCTTGTTCTTCAACGCGCGCACCGGGATGACCGGGAGCCGCGCGTCGAGCTGCACGCTGGCCACCGCGTCGCGGGCATTGGCGCGGAAAAACGCCTTCTTGAAATCGGGATGGGCGATCGATTCCGTGGCGCAGGCAAAGCGCGTGCCGAGCTGCACGCCCGCCGCCCCCATTTCGAGATAGCCTGCCATCGCCTCGCCCCGGCCGATGCCGCCCGCCACGAAGACGAGGTGATCGCCCGATAGCGAGGGCAGGAATTCCTGCGCCAGCACGCTGGTCGAGACAGGGCCGATATGGCCGCCTGCCTCCATCCCCTCGATCACCATGGCGTCGGCGCCGGAACGCAGCAGTTTCTTCGCCAGCGCGAGCGTCGGGGCAAAGCAGATCACCTTCGCGCCCGAGGCCTTGATCGCCTCGACGCTGCCCTTGGGCGGCAATCCGCCGGCCAGCACGACATGGCCGACGCCGTGCCCTGCGCACACGTCGATCAATGCCATGATATCGGGATGCATCGTGATGAGGTTCACGCCGAACGGGCGATCGGTCATCGCCTTTGTCGCGGCGATTTCCGCGTCGAGCAATTCGGGCGTCATCGCGCCGCACGCGATCACACCGAACCCGCCCGCATTGGACATGGCCGACACCAGGTTCCGTTCCGAAACCCAGCTCATCGCGCCGCACATGATCGCATATTCGCTGCCAAGGAAATCGGCGCCGCGCCGCATCAGCGCGGCTGTTTTCACAAAATCACTCATGGGGACGGCGCTTACGCCCGCCGGGGCGTTGCGGCAATAGGAGGATTCATGATCGAATAAAGCGTTTACTCTATCCGTTATGCATCGCTTTACCCGATGAAGGGATAAGGAGTAAGGATCGAGGCGTTGCAAGAACCGGGGTGCGACGCCCCAGATGGAAGAGGACTATACGACATGGACGTAGCGACTGGATCGATTCCCGGCGGCGGATGCCCCTTTGGCCACGATGGTGGCGTGCGCGGCCTGCTCGGCCGGCAGAGCCGCGACTGGTGGCCCGACGCATTGCAGCTCGACATCCTGCATCAGGGTGGCACCTCGCCCGATCCGATGGGCGACGATTTCGATTATGCCGAGGCGTTCAACGCGCTCGATTACAATGCGCTGAAGGCCGACCTCCACGCGCTGATGACCGATTCGAAGCCGTGGTGGCCGGCCGATTACGGGCATTACGGCCCGTTCTTCATCCGCATGGCATGGCACGCGGCGGGCACCTACCGCACCGCCGACGGCCGCGGCGGCGCATCGAGCGGGCAGCAGCGTTTCGCCCCGCTCAACAGCTGGCCCGACAATGCCAATCTCGACAAGGCGCGCCGGCTGCTCTGGCCGATCAAGCAGAAATACGGAAAGAACATCAGCTGGGCCGATTTGTTCATCCTGACCGGCAATGTCGCGATCGAATCGATGGGCGGCCCGGTGTTCGGCTTCGGCGGCGGGCGCAAGGACGTCTACGCCCCCGAAACCGACGTGTACTGGGGAACCGAGGAGGAATGGCTCGGCCAGACGCGCATCGATCCGGACAAGGAGCTGGAACTCGAAAACCCGCTTGCCGCGATTCAGATGGGGCTGATCTACGTCAATCCCGAAGGTCCGGGCGGCGAGCCCGACCCGATGGGTTCGGCACGCGACATCCGCGAAACCTTCGCCCGCATGGCAATGAATGACGAGGAAACCGTCGCGCTGACCGCTGGCGGCCACACCTTTGGCAAGTGCCACGGCGCGGGCGACGCGAATCTCGTCGGGGCCGACCCCGAAGGCGCGGATATCGCGATGCAGGGTCTTGGCTGGACCAGCGGGTTCGAAAGCGGGATGGGCGAACATACCATCACGTCGGGCCTCGAAGGCGCGTGGACGCCCACGCCCACGAAATGGGACATGAGCTATTTCGAGATGCTGCTCGACCATGAGTACGAGCTGGTGAAAAGCCCGGCCGGCGCGCATCAGTGGCAGCCCAAGGTCGACAGCGACGACGAACTCGCCCCCGATGCCCACCGCGATGGGAAGCGCGTGCCGACCATGATGACCACCGCCGACATGGCGATGAAGGTCGATCCCGAATATCGCAAGATTTCGGAACGGTTCCGCGCCAACCCGGACGAATTCGCCGACGCCTTCGCCCGCGCCTGGTTCAAGCTGACGCACCGCGACATGGGTCCGAAGATCCGCTATCACGGGCCGGAAGTTCCGGGCGAAGACCTGATCTGGCAGGACCCTGTCCCCGCCGGAACTGTGCCGTCCGATGGCGATGTTTCCGCGCTCAAGGAGGCGATCCTGGCGAGCGGGCTTTCCATCGGCACGCTGGTGCGCACGGCCTGGGCGTCTGCCTCCACCTATCGCAAATCGGACCATCGCGGCGGCGCGAACGGGGCGCATATCCGCTTCGCTCCGCAGCGCGACTGGGCGGTGAACGAGCCAGAAGAGCTGGCGAAAGTGCTGAGCACGCTGGAGGAGATCCGCGGGGATCGTGCGATTTCCATGGCCGACATGATCGTGCTGGCCGGGACGGCGGCGGTGGAGAAGGCGGCCAAGGACGCCGGTTTCGCCATCGATGTGCCCTTCACCGGGGGCCGCGGCGATGCGCTGGAGGAATGGACCGATGCCGAAAGCTTCGAGCCGCTCGAACCCAAGGCCGATGGTTTCCGCAATTACCTGTCGACCAAGCACGCGGTGAAGACCGAGGAGCTATTGCTCGACCGGGCGCAATTGCTGGGCCTGTCGGCGCCGGAAATGACGGTGCTGGTCGGCGGTTTGCGCGTGCTGGGCGCCAATCACGGGGATAGCGAGCACGGCGTGCTGACGAAGCGCAAAGGCCAGCTGACCAATGATTTCTTCGTCAACCTGCTCGACATGAACACGGCGTGGAAGGTCGTGGACGAAAGCGGGGACGAGGAATTCATCGGCTCGGATCGTGCCAGCGATGCGGAAATCTGGCGCGCGACCCGCACCGACCTGATCTTCGGTTCGAACTCGCAATTGCGCTCGATCGCCGAGGTCTATGCCGAAAACGGGCACGAGCAGAAATTCGTGACCGACTTCGTCAAGGCATGGACGAAGGTGATGAACGCCGATCGTTTCGACCTGAAACGATCGGGCCCATCTGACCGAATAGCCGGGCGTCCCCCCCTGAAAGCGTCCGGCACTTCGCCCCGCCCCTGTTCAACGGGGGCGGGGCGATTTTCTTGCGAAAGGGATCAGGCCGCCTCGTCCACCGCGTCCAGACCGTAGGCGGTGTGGAGGACACGCACGGCAAGCTCGGTCTCGTCCTCGTCGATCAGCACCGATACCTTGATTTCCGATGTCGTGATCGCCTGGATATTGATGCCGCGGTCGGCCAGGGCGGCGAACATCTGTGCCGCGACGCCGGCGTGGCTCTTCATGCCGACGCCCACGACGCTGATCTTCGCGACCTGGCTGTCGGTGATGATGCGGTTGAAACCGATGCTCTCGCGCCGGTCTTCGAGCAGGGCCTGCGTGCGGGCGAGATCGGCCTGCGGCACGGTGAAGGTCACGTCGGTTTCGCCCTTTTCGCGGCCGACGTTCTGAATGATCATGTCCACGTTGATCGACGCATCGGCCAGCGGGGTGAAGATATTGGCGACTGCGCCCGGCTTGTCCGGCACGCGGGTCAGGATGACCTTGGCCTCGTTCTTGTCATGCGCAATGCCGGTGACGTGTTGGCGTTCCATGTCCAGCTTCTCCATTTCCTCGTCAGAGACGATCAGTGTTCCCGGCAGATCGTCGGCCGGCGGCGCGTCGTCGTCGATGAAGCTCGACAGGACCTGCACGCGCACGCCTTCCTTCATCGCCAGCCCGACCGAGCGGGTCTGCAGCACCTTTGCCCCGACGCTGGCGAGTTCGAGCATTTCCTCATACGTCACCGCCTTCAGCTTGCGCGCGCGGGCGACGATGCGGGGGTCGGTGGTGTAGACGCCGTCGACGTCGGTATAGATGTCGCAGCGGTCGGCAGAGATCGCCGCCGCCACCGCCACGGCGGAGGTGTCGGACCCGCCGCGCCCCATGGTGGTCACGCGCCCGTCGATCGACAGCCCCTGAAACCCCGGCAGCACGGCAATCTCGCCCGCCGCCATGGCATTGCACAGCCGGTCGGAATCGATCGCATCGACGCGCGCCTTCGCATGGCTTTCCACCGTTCGGATCGGCACCTGCCAGCCCATCCACGACCGCGCCTTGCAGCCCAGCGCCTGCAGCGTGAGCGCGAGCAGCCCCGCCGTCACCTGTTCACCGCTGGCGACGACGACGTCATATTCCGCCGGGTCGAAAAGCGGGTTCGCCTCCCGGCAGAAATTGACCAGCCGGTCGGTTTCGCCCGCCATGGCCGACACGACGACGGCGACCTCGTGGCCGGCTTCTTGTTGACGGCGCACGATATTGGCGACGCGGCGAATACGCTCCGTCCCTGCCATCGAGGTGCCGCCGAATTTCATCACGATACGCGCCAAGCCGCTGTGCCTTTCGCTGGAAGTGGGTTCGCGGCGCTGTTAGTCTGACTGCTATGGAAAATGCAACTGTATCACCTGAAACCGGCTCATCGCCCGAAACCCGTGCCGCGGCCCCCGGCGGCGCGACCATCCGTGCGGACGAGGCCGCGCATTTCGGCGCGCTCGCCCGCGAATGGTGGGATCCTGCGGGATCGTCGGCCATGTTGCACAGGCTCAATCCCGTGCGGCTGCGCTATATTCGCGAGGCGATCGATGCGCATTGGGCGGGCGATATTCATGCGCGCCGGCCTCTTGGCGGAAAACGCGCGCTCGATGTCGGGTGCGGCGCGGGGCTGCTGTGCGAACCGCTGGCCCGGCTCGGCGGGGTGGTCACGGGCGTCGATGCGGCGGCGGAAAATATCGCGGTGGCGCGCGCGCATGCCGATGCGATGGGGCTTTCCATCGATTACCATGCGGGCGAGCTGGCCGCGCTGGAGGACGGGCCGTTCGACCTCGTCACCTCGATGGAGGTGATCGAACATGTCGCGGACAAGGGCGCCTTCGTCCACGCGCTGTCGCAAAAGCTCGCGCCGGGCGGGTTGATGATCCTGTCCACCCCGAACCGGACGGCGCGGTCGCGGCTGCTGCTGGTGGAGGGTGCGGAGCGGCTCGGCATGGTGCCGCGCGGCACGCATGACTGGAACCGGTTCATCACGCCGGAGGAGCTTGAGGCATTGCTGCGCGCCGCGGGGCTGACGATGCACAACCTTCGCGGCATCGGCTTCTCACCGATGCGTGGGCTGGAACTGTCGGACGATCTGGCGCTGAACTATATCGTGGCGGTCACGCGCGGCTGACGCCCGGTTACAGCGCGTCGTAAAGCGAGAGGATCGCGGCAACGGCCCGGTTCGCCGCCGCCGCGTCATAGGCGGGCGAATCGATCACGGTCCAGCCATGGTCGGCGGGATAGACCTCCACCACCGCGGGCACGTTCGCCGCATCGGCGGCCTCGCGCAGCGCGGTCTTGGCCGAGGGATCCTTCGCATCATCGTTCTGTGCGATGGCGAACAGGAACGCGGCCTGCGTCTGATCCAGAATGCGATGCGGGCTGTTCGATTCGTCGACGACCAGCCCCCCGCCGTGGAGCGAGGCCGCCGCCCGCACCCGCGCGGGCACCGCCGCCGCCGTGCGCACGGTATAGGGACCGCCCATGCAATACCCCTGCGTCCCGATGCCGCGCGTCGTATCGACGGCAGGCTGCGCATCGAGCCATGCGATGAAAGCGCGCGCATCGGTTGTCGTGCGGGCGGGATTGATCGCCTGACGCATGGGTTCGATCTTCGCGCTGCCTTCGGGCGTGCGCCATTCGCTGAACGTTTCCAGGATCGGGGCGCGGGCATTGCGGTAATAATGGTTCACGGCGAGCACGGCATAGCCCTCCTGCGCGAACTTGCGCGCCTTCACCTTGAACGCCTCGCGCAGGCCGGCCACGTCGGGCCAGAGCAGGACGGCCGGGTGCCGCCCTTCGGCGGGGTGGACGAAAAACGCGTCGGCGGTGCCGTCGGGCGTCGCGATATCGACCATGCCCTCGGTCAATGCGGCCCCATCGTCGGCGCCGCCCATGCCGCCATCCATCGTGGTGCAGGACGCGGCGAAGGCGGCCGCCCCCATCATGCCGAACTGCCGCCGGGAAAGACCGCGCCGCGCGAGCGCCGCGTCATGCTCGGCAAAATCGTCCGGCCCGGTTCTGTCCTCGCACATGGGTCACGCTCCTGTCGCTGTTGTCGATCCGGCGCCTAGAGCAATGCGGTGCGCCATTCCGCCTCGTCGAACCCAACCAGCAGACCGCCCGCATGTTCCACCACCGGCCGTTTGATCAGTGCGGGATGCTCCGTCATGAGCGCTACTCCCGCATCGTCGTCGATTCCGTCCTTTGCCGTTTCCGGAAGCTTGCGCCACGTGGTCCCCCGCCGGTTGAGCAGCGTATCGCGCCCCGCCGTGCCTATCCACCCGGCCAGCCGTTCGGGATCGGTCCCGTCCTTCCGGAAATCGTGAAAGCGATAGGCGACCTCTTCGGCATCCAGCCATTTGCGCGCCTTGCGCACGGTGTCGCAATTGGGAATGCCGTAAAGGACGATCTGGGTCATGGGCGTGATTCTCCTGTCGATGGGCGTGGCGATAAGGACGTGCGCAACGGCGCCGATCCTTCGTTACGGTTAATAACGTGCGTTGCGGTTAATATTGCATCGCCGCAACCGTTCATCGAACACCGCGATTCCCCATAGGACGACTATAAATCGACTCTCAACCACCGTCCTTTATCATGGCGTCAGACATTGTGTGTGACTTCCATGCGCGAACATTGAACCGGTGCAAGCCAATGAAAGAGAAATCTCAGGGGGATCCCCTTTACGTCGTATCGCTTCACCCCGTCGAAGGCATTGTGCTTTCGCACGAGGATATTGCGCTCGACCTGCTGCTGCAGAGCGAGGATTGCGTCAAGATCCTGGGTGTCGACGGCACGCTTGAGCATGTCAATTGCGGTGGGCTCCGCGCGTTGGAGGTTTCGCACCAGAGCGAGATCCTCGGCAAGATCTGGTGGGACATCTGGCCCGAACGATACCGGGCGTTCGTGCGCAATGAATTCATGGAAGCGCTTGGCGGAACACCGCGCATGTTCGAGGCGTATTGCCCGACCGCGCTCGGCACGCCGCGATACTGGTCGGTCAGTCTCAAGCCGCTGATCTCGCGGGCGGGGCCGGTGGTGTCGATCCTGTGCGTGTCGCGCGACATTACCGAAGATGGAGACACGGCGGAGATCGCACGGATCGCCTGATCGCGCCGCACCCCACCGGTTGCGGTGGACATTTGCGCACAAACCGCCAAAAGCGCCCCCACCATCCCATCCGATTGCAGGGGCCAGGACATGAGCGTAAACACATTCGGCCGCGTGCTGCGCTTTACCACGTGGGGCGAAAGCCATGGACCCGCGCTGGGCGCCGTGGTCGACGGGTGCCCGCCGGGGATCGCCCTTTGCGAAACCGACATACAACCCTTCCTCGACGCGCGCCGTCCCGGCACCAGCCGTTTCACGACACAGCGGCGCGAACCCGATGCGGTGCGCATCCTGTCGGGCGTATTTGCAGGCGACGACGGGGTGCAGCGCACGACCGGGACGCCGATCTCGCTCATGATCGAAAATACCGATCAACGCTCGAAGGATTATTCGAACGTCGCGCAAAGCTATCGCCCCGGCCATGCCGATTATGCCTATGACGCGAAATATGGCTTTCGCGATTATCGCGGCGGCGGACGCAGCAGCGCGCGCGAAACCGCGGCGCGGGTCGCGGCGGGCGCGGTGGCGCGGCGGATCGTGGGCGGCGTGACGATCCGCGCATGGGTGTCGGCCATCGGCGGCGACGCGATCGACCCTGCGAATTTCGACGCGGAGGAAATCGGCCGGAACCCGTTTTTCTGTCCCGACGCCAAGGCCGCCGAACGCTGGACCGTGGCGGTGGATGACGCGCGCAAGGCGGGCTCCTCGCTCGGCGCGGTGGTCGAATGCGAGGCGGTTGGCGTGCCCGCGGGATGGGGGGCGCCCGTCTATGGCAAGCTGGACGCCGATCTCGCCGCCGCGATGATGGGCATTAACGCGGTAAAGGGCGTGGAGATCGGCGATGGGTTCGGCGCGGCGGCGCTCCGCGGGGAGGAAAACGCCGACCCGATGCAACCCGGCGAGGACGGCGTGACCTTCGCCGCCAATCATGCAGGCGGCATCGCCGGCGGCATTTCGACCGGACAGCCCGTGCGCGTGCGGGTCGCGTTCAAGCCGACCTCGTCCATCCTGATCCCCGTGCCGACCGTCACCCGCGACGGCGGGGCCGGCGAAATCGTCACGAAAGGCCGCCACGATCCGTGCGTCGGCATTCGCGGCGTGCCGGTGGTGGAGGCGATGATGGCGCTTGTTCTTGCCGATCATGCCATGCTGCACCGGGCGCAATGCGGGCCGGGCGAATTGTGAAAGCCTGAAATTCCGCGTTGCATCAACGGCTTGCCGCGTCGATCGAACGTTTCGGCTGACGCAGAAGGTTTCATCGATTTACTCGATTAATATCATCGCTTTTTGCCGCTTGGGTTTTGGCAGGTGCGCACCTATCTCAGCATCAGAAATTCGAAGGGTGCGGCGCTGCTGCCGCGCTCTTTCCCACCGCAAAAGGAGAAGACCGCATGGGTATCATCGGAAGCCAGATCAAGCCGTTCAACGCCACCGCCTATCAGGAAGGCAAGGATTTCTTCGAGGTTTCGGACAGCGACGTAAAGGGCCACTGGTCGGTATTCTTCTTCTATCCCGCCGACTTCACTTTCGTCTGCCCGACCGAGCTCGAAGATCTCGCCGGTCAGTACGACACGCTCAAGAACATGGACGTCGAGGTGTACTCGGTTTCGACCGACACGCATTTCAGCCACAAAGCATGGCACGACACCTCGGACAAGATCAGCAAGATCAAGTTCCCGATGCTCGGCGATCAGCTCCACACGCTGTCGAACAATTTCGGCGTCCTGCGTGAGGAAATGGGCCTCGCCGACCGTGCGACCTTCCTCGTCGATCCCGACGGCGTGATCCAGGTCATGGAAATCACGAGCGAAGGCGTCGGCCGTAACGCGAAGGAACTGGTCCGCAAGATCAAGGCCGCGCAATATGTCCGCGCCAACCCGGGCCAGGTCTGCCCCGCGAACTGGGAAGAAGGCAGCGACACGCTGGCTCCCTCGCTGGATCTCGTCGGCAAGATCTAAAGGTTTCGCCCTTTTTCGTAAGGGCCATGACGATGCGCGCGGCCCGGGGTGGGATACGCCGCCCCGGGCCGTGCTGCGTCCGGCCTCCGCGCAACAATCAGCTTAACAGGAAACAGACATGCTCGACGCCAATCTGAAGCAGCAGCTGCAAAACTATCTCGGCAATCTCAAAACGCCGATCGAGCTTGTCGCCAGCCTTGGCGACGATGCAAAAGCGGCCGAAACGAAGGAACTGCTGGACGAGATCGCGTCCCAGTCGAACAAGGTCACCGTGGTCGAGGGCGGCACGAACGCCCGCAAGCCCAGCTTCGACATTCGCCGCGCCGACGATCATTCCGCCTCCGTCACCTTTGCGGGCCTCCCGCTGGGGCACGAGTTCACCTCGCTGGTGCTCGCGCTGTTGTGGGCCGGGGGCCATCCGCCCAAGGTCGATGCCGACGTGATCGAACAGATCCGCAATCTCGACGGCCAATTCGATTTCGAGATGTATTTCTCGCTGTCCTGCCACAATTGCCCCGACGTGGTGCAGGCCCTGACGCTGATGGCGATCTACAACCCCAACGTCACCGCCACGCTGATCGAGGGCGGCACGTACAAGGACGAGGTCGAAAAGCGCGACGTCATGGCCGTGCCCGCCGTCTATCTCAACGGCGAACCCTTTGCGAACGGGCGCATGGACGTGAAGGAAATCCTGGCCAAGGTGGACACCGGCGCGTCGGCGCGTGCGGCGGAAAAGCTCGCGGCGAAGGACGCGTTCGAGGTGCTCGTCATCGGCGGCGGCCCGGCGGGCGCATCGGCGGCGATCTACACCGCGCGAAAAGGGTTCAGCACCGGCATCGCGGCACAGCGTTTCGGCGGGCAGGTGATGGACACGATGGGGATCGAGAATTTCATCTCCGTCGATTACACCGAAGGCCCGAAACTGGCCGCCGCGCTCGAAAACCACGTCGCGCAATATGACATCGACGTGATGAACCTTCAGAACGCGAGCAAGTTCGTCCCCGCCACGCAAAAGGGCGGCCTGCACGAAATCCTGTTCGACAATGGCGCTTCGCTGAAGGCACGGTCGGTCATCATCACCACCGGGGCCCGCTGGCGCCAGCTCGGCGTGCCGGGCGAGGAGGAGTACAAGAACAAGGGCGTCGCCTATTGCCCGCACTGCGACGGGCCGCTGTACAAGGGCAAGCGCGTGGGCGTGATCGGCGGCGGCAATTCCGGCGTGGAGGCGGCGATCGACCTCGCCAATATCGTCGGCCACGTCACGCTGATCGAATTCGACAGCCAGCTGCGGGCCGATTCGGTGCTGGTCGACAAGCTGAAGAGCTTTGCCAATGTCGAGATCGTGACCTCTGCGCAGACGACCGAGGTCACCGGCGACGGCAAGAAGATGAACGGCCTCGTCTACAAAGATCGCGACAGCGGCGAGGAGCGCAAGGTCGATCTCGACGGCGTGTTCGTGCAGATCGGCCTAGTCCCCAACAGCGAATGGCTGAAGGACAGCGGCGTCGAATTGTCGGATCGCGGCGAGGTGAAGATCGACGAGCGCGGCGCCACCAACCTGCCCGGCGTATTCGCGGCGGGCGACGTGACCACCGTGCCGTACAAGCAGATCGTCATCGCCATGGGCGAAGGGTCGAAGGCGGCATTGTCGGCATTCGACTATATCATCCGCACCGAACCGGCGGAGGAGATCGCCGCGGCGGCGCAGGCGGCCTGAACCGGCTCGATTGATCAGGAAACGGGGCGGCGGCCATTGCGGTCGTCGCCCCTTTTTCATGCGCGCCTATCGCCGCTTGCGCAGGACCAGATAGACCGCACCATCGCCCCCGTGGCGGCGATGGGCATTGCGCACCGCGACGATGTCGGACGCGTGCGGCCCCGCCGCCAGCCAGTCGAGGAATTTCGCGCGGATGGCGCCCCGTCTCTCGGCCCGGTCGGCGGCATCGACGGGCCGCGCCTTTCCCGTAACGATCAGCACCACGCGCGCGCCCATCGCCTTGGCCTGCGCCAGCCCGCGATCCAGCCGTCGATAGGCGGTGTCGAGCGTGTGACCATGCAGGTCGAGCGTGAAATCGGGCACGATGGCGGCGCGGCTCATCCGTTTTTCCCACGAGGAATCGAGCGTGCCGCCCCCCTCGCGCATGGGCACAGGCTGCGGGGTGGTGCGTGGCGGGGTGCGGCGTTGCGGCTTTGCAGGTTTTGGCGGGGCGGGCGCGGGTTTCGCCTCTTTCATCGCGGGCGGCGGGGCGGGCCGCTTGCGCCCTTCCATCGGCGTCACCGTCGCGGCGAGCGCGGCCCAGGCGCGCTGCTCATCCGCGCTCAGCCCCCGTGGCGCCTTCATCGCGGCGCGATACGCGCCAGCGTCCCCTTGGGCAGGAGCAGGAGCGTGCGCGCCTCGCTGCTCATCGCGCCGGCGGTGCCCTTCGCCATCTCGCCCGCGCCCCAGAACGTGTCGAACCGCCCCGCCCCCTTGATCGCGCCCCCGGTGTCCTGCGCAATCCAGAGCCCGTCGGCACGGTCATTCGCCGCGTCGATCCACACCGGCGCGCCGAGCGGCGTGAACCGTGGATCGGCCGCGACACTGACGCGCGGACGCACCGGCACGCCCAGCGCACCCAACGGTCCGTCGCCGGTCAGCTCGCGGAAAAAGACCCAGCTCTGATTCTCGTTCATGATGGCATCGGCCTCGCCCGGATTGGCGCGGAGCCAGTCGACGATCCCCTGCATTGTCGCTTCGCCCGGGGCGAACACGCCGCGTTCGCGCAATGTGCGACCGATGGCAGTATAGCCGCGCCCGTTCTGCCCGGCATAGCCAATGCGCAGGACCGAACCATCGGGGGCGATAAGCTGCCCCGAACCCTGGATCTGGAGGAAGAAGAAATCGATGGCGTCGGCGGCCCACGCGATGACCGGCGCCCGCCCGTCGAGCGCTCCGGCGACGATCTCCGCCCGTTCGAAATAGGGTACGAATCGCCCATCCTCGTACCGGCCCAGCGGTGCGCGCCCGCCCCCCGCATAATACGCTTGTCGGACGAGATCGGTCGGCATGCCATAGACCGGCACGTCGAAGCCGGGCTGCCGGTTGCGAACGCCAGCAAGGCGCGGTTCGAAATATCCGGTGACGAAGCCGTCATTGCCGCCCACGATCGAGGTTTCGAAAAATTCCCGGAAAAACCGCGGCGCAGAACCGGCATAGCCCTGCGCGGCGGCGCAGGCGCGCGTCCAGTCGGCCGCGATGCCGCTGCTATCCGACCGGGACAGCAGCGCAGGACACGATTCGATAAAGGACCGTCGCGCCGCATCCGCCTCGCCTTCGCGAACGGTGTCGTAACCGGCGGAGGCCAGCAATGCGCCAATATCGGGACCGGGATAAAGGCCGGCGTCCAATGCGCTCACCGCCTCCGCGCCGGCGCGTACCGGGGGCGTGGGCCATACCGGTTCGGGCGGGTTTTGCGTGACGGGTGCGGGCGGGGTCGCGGGGATCAGCCCTCGCCGGTTTCGTCGAGCAGCCAGTCCGGACGCGCCGCGTTGACCCGGCGGCTGAAGGTCCAGACATCGTGGCTTTCCACCGCATCGTCGAGCGAGCCTGCGATCATGTTGCCGTCGCGATCGGTCGTCATGGCCGCGATGTCGGCGGCGAAACGCACGGTGATGCGGGCCATCGGGGCGTCGTATTCGGCGGAGACGATCTCGGCCTCTTCGATCCGGATGAGGCGGTTCTGAACCGATTCGCCGGCTTCCTCGCGCGCGTCGATCGCCGCGGCGAAGCTGGCGTAGACATCGTCGTCGCACAATTCGTTGAGCGTTTCGCGGTCGCCCTTCCAGAACGCCTCGAGGATCATGCCATAGGCACCGCGCGCCCCTTCGAGGAACAGCGCCGGGGTGAAATTGCGGTCCGCGGTGGCGATTTCGCGCACGCCGCGCTGCGCGCCGAGAGGAACGCCCGAAAGCGCCCGTTCGAGCGCGGATTGCGGCTGCTCTCCCGCCGCACCGCCGCGTTCGCCGCCGGGCAAGGCCTGCGGATTGCGGGGCTGCGGACGCGGCACCTGCCGGCCCAGCATTTCCTCCTCATGCTCCGCCCGGCGACCCAGCACCGAGTAGAGCTTGTAGCCGAGGAAAGCGGCAATCATGGCAAGAATGATGATTTGGACCACGAAATTTCATCCGTTTCATGCATGGCGCCGCACGGGAATCTTCCGGATGCGACGGGATTTGAGACTAGCCTGCCCTAAATAGGAAAGGATTACAAATCGACAATATCGGCGGTTTTACATGGGTTCCCTTCGCATGCCCGTTCTCTATACGCCATGAACGTCGCGCTACGCCGGTTCTCGTATCGGTTGAAGCGTTCGCGGGGGGGTGCTAACTCGCGCCGGAACCCATCGGCGGACGCGGGCGCGGGGCGGATCTCCGCCGAAAAATCGCGCCACCGCCCGCCCATCACGGAAAGCGAATCGAACATGGCCGACGAAGGCAACATCCTCACCGATCTGGACGGCAATCAGGGCGCGGCGAACGGCGCCGACAATCAGCCCGCGATCGGCCTGATCTCGCAATATATCAAGGATCTCTCGGTCGAGAATCCGAACGCGCCGAAAAGTTACCAGTTCAAGTCGCAGCCGCAGCTCGACGTGCAGCTCAACATCAATGCGCAGGGTATCGAGGGCGAGGTCCACGAGGTCACGCTCAAGATCACCGTCACGGCCAAGGCGGACGAGGGCACGAGCTATATCGTCGATCTCGATTATTGCGGGCTCATCGGCATGCGCAACGTGCCCGACGACCAGGCGCACGCGTTCCTCTATGCCGAGGCGCCGCGCATCCTGTTTCCCTTTGCCCGCCGCATCATTGCCGATGCCGTGCGCGACCTCGGTTTTGCGCCGCTGCTGCTCGACCCCGTCGATTTTCAGGGGCTCTACGTGCAGCAGCTGAATCAGCGGCAGGCCGAACAGGGCGGCATGGGCGCGGGCACCCCGCCCACCGGCAACGCCTGACCCCACCGGCCCAACGGGAACGCCGGGCGTGAGCCTTGTCCGCAATGTCGGCACGATCGGGGGGCTGACCGCGCTCAGCCGGGTCTTCGGCTTCGTGCGCGACATGCTGCTCGCCCGCGTGCTCGGCGCGGGGATGGCGGCGGACGCGTTTCAGCTCGCCTTCATCCTGCCCAACACGTTCCGGCGCCTGTTTGCAGAGGGCGCGTTTTCCGTCGCCTTCGTGCCGATGTACACGCGCCGCCTGCATGCCGAGGGGGACGAGGGCGGCGATCTTGCCGCCCAGAAATTCGCCAATGACGTGATGGCGGTGTTCATCTGGGTGCTGCTCGGCTTTTCTGCGCTCGCCATGCTGGCCATGCCGGGCATCGTCTGGCTGCTCGCCAGCGAGTTTCAGGAGATCCCCGGCAAGTTCGAATTGTCGGTGACGCTCGCCCGGATCACCTTCCCCTATCTCGCGCTGGTGAGCATGGTGGCGATGTTGTCGGGCGTGCTGAATGCGCGGTCGCAATTTGCGCCGGGTGCGTTCGTGCCGGTTCTGCTCAACGTCGTGCTGATCGCCGGGATTGGCGTGGGGTACGCCCTGCGCGGGGACGATGGCGACAACATGGTGGTCGCCTATGCGCTGGCGGTGGCGGTGACGCTCGCGGGGGTGGCGCAGCTTGCCTATATGGCGTGGGCGACGCGGCGTTCGGGGGTAAAGCTGATCCTGCGCCTGCCGAAATTCACGCCGGAGGTGAAGCGGCTCGCCATGCTGATCCTGCCCGCCACCTTCGGCGCGGGGATTTACCAGGTCAGCCAGTTCGTCGACACGTTCTTCGCCACCTCGCTGCCGCAGGGCTCGCTCACCCTGCTCAAACTCGCGGACAGGCTGAACCAGATGCCGCTCGGCATTGTCGGCATCGCGCTGGGCACGGCGATCCTGCCGATGCTCGCCCGCCATATTCAGACCGACGACCGCGCCGGGGCGCAGCGTTTGCAGGCCAATGCGGTGGAGATCGCGCTCCTCCTCACCCTGCCCGCCGCGGTCGCGCTGGCGATCTGCGCGCCGGCATTCACCGCCGCGTTCTTCGTCGGCGGACAGATGACGGAGGCGAACGGCGACACGATGGCGAATATCGTCGTCGCGCTGGTTGCCGGGCTGCCGGCCTACGTGCTGGTCAAGGTGTTTCAACCCGCGTTCTTCAGCCGGGAGGACACGCGCACGCCGGTGTGGATCGCGGCGGCGGCGCTGATCATCAATATCGCCATCAATTTCTACGTCGTGCCGCGCTACGGCATCGTCGGGCTCGCGGCGGCGACGGCGTTTACCGCATCGCTCAACGCCGCGATGCTCTACGTCCTGCTGCACCGGCGGGACTGGTTCCGGATCGATGGCCGGCTCATTGGCAAGATTGCGCGGCAGATCGTCGCCGTTTCCGCGATGGGCGCGGCGCTGTGGTTCATCATGCCGACGATGGCGGATCGCTACGACGGGAATGTGGTGGAGCGCATCTGGTCGCTCGGCGTGCTGGTCATTGCGGGCGCGGCGGTGTTCTTTGTCGCGGCGTGGCTGGTGGGGGCGATCGACAAATCGCTCCTCGCGCAATTGACGCGGCGCGGCGCGAAGGCGAAGACGCCCGCAACCTAACGTCAAAGCAGTTCAGCCACAGGATCATCCATGCGCATCGTTTCGGGCATTCAGCCCACCGGCAATCTCCACCTCGGCAATTATCTGGGGGCGATTCGCAATTGGGTGAAATTGCAGGACGAGGGCGAGTGCTTCTTCTTCCTCGCCGACCTGCACGCCATTTCCATGCCGCATGACCCGGCGCAGCTGACCGCGAACACGCGCGAGATGGCCGCCGCGCTCATCGCGTGCGGGGTCGATACGGACCGCGCCGTGCTGTTCAACCAGACGCAGGTCCCGGCCCATGCGGAGCTGCAATGGCTGCTCAACGGGACGGCGCGGATCGGCTGGCTCAACCGCATGACGCAGTTCAAGGACAAGTCGGGCAAGAACCGCGAAGGGGCGAGCGTCGCGCTGTTCACCTATCCCGTGCTGCAGGCCGCCGACGTCTTGCTGTATCAGGCGAGCCACGTGCCCGTCGGCGACGATCAGAAGCAGCATCTCGAACTCGCCCGCGACATTGCGCAGAAATTCAACAATGATTTCGGCGGCGGCACCGAGGTGTTCACCCTGCCCGATCCCTATATCCCGCCCGAAGCGGCCCGGATCATGAGCCTGCGCGACGGCACGGCGAAGATGAGCAAGTCCGATCCTTCGGACATGAGCCGCATCAATCTTGCCGACGATCCCGACACGGTGATGAAGAAGGTGAAGAAGGCCAAGAGCGACGCCGAACCGCTGCCCTCCGACATTGAAGGGCTCGACGGGCGGGCCGAGGCGAAGAATCTCGTCTCCATCTATGCCGCCATTGCGGAGGCGCCGGTGGCCGACGTGCTGCGCGATTTCGGCGGCGAGGGTTTCGGCAAGTTCAAGCCCGCGCTGGGCGAGCTGCTGGTCGAACATCTGCGCCCGATCACCGAACGTTTTACCGCGCTCAAGGACGATACGGCGACGCTGGATTCGATTCTGCGCGCCGGGGCGGAACGGGCGCGGGCGGCATCGGCGGATACGCTCGATGCGGCCTATCGCGCGCTCGGCCTGCTGCGATAGGAGCGTTGGCTTAAGTCCCTGCGCAGACACGAAAAATCACAATTGTTAGGATTTTCGTTAAATCGCGGTTCATTGGCATTGTTCTATAAAGCGTGCATCATATGCGATATAACGGCGTTCGAGCAGGCGCCGCATCGCCACAAGCACGTTCGGAGAAACACGCCATGACATCCCTCGCCAAGCGCGCGGCACGTTCGATCGCAGCATCGTTGCTGCTGGTTGGCGTTGCGGCATGCACCACCCCGTTCCAGGCCGACGTGTCGCGATTCGCGACGCAGCTTCCCGCCCCGCAGGGCAAGACCTTTGCCGTGGTCGCCGACGATCCCGACCTGGTCGGCGGGCTCGAATTCGCGCAATATGCCCGCTATGTCGGCGCCGAAATGGCCGATCTCGGCTATACCGAGGCCACGCCCGAAACGGCGGACCTGCTGGTCAAGTTCGATTACGGCGTGAATGACGGGCGCGAAAAGATCCGCTCGTTCGGGGCGCGCGATCCGTTCTTCGATCCCTGGTACGGCTATGGCGGCTTCGGCGGGCGCAGCGCGTATTATCGCGGCGGTCCGTGGGGCTTTGGCTGGCAGGATCCGTTCTTCAATTCCGGGCCGAACATCACGAGCTACACCGTCTATACCAGCGGCATCGATCTGAAGATCGAACGCCGCGCCGATGGACAGCGGCTCTTCGAAGGCAAGGCGGAGGCCGTGTCGCGTTCGGATCGCCTGCCCTATCTCGTCCCCAATCTGGTCGAGGCGATGTTCGTCGATTTCCCCGGCAATTCGGGAGAGACTCTGCGCATTTCCATCGCGCCGGAGGACCGCGACACCAAGGTGCGCCGCATCGATTGACCGGCGCCGATACGCAACCATGAGCAAGAGGCGGGTGCAGCGATGCGCCCGCCTTTTTCATGGGCGCCGTGCTGTCGGCTTGCCCGCGCCGCCGCCCGCGCTAGGGTCGTCGCCATGGCGCCCGATTATCACCCGCCGGTCAAACGCTCGGTCGAAATCGCCGGGCACAAGACCTCGATCAGCCTAGAGCCTGTCTTCTGGTCCATGCTGCGCGAGGCGGCGATGCGACGCGGCTTGCCGATCAACGCGCTCGTCGGGGCGATCGACGCGGAACGAATCGCAGCCGACACCCCGCCGGGGCTGGCCAGCGCGATCCGGGTCTGGCTCGTGTGCGAGCGCGAGGCTCGGGACGGCGCTATCGCGGAATGACGGCCAGGCGCACGAAAAAGGCGCGCCACCCTTGCGGACGGCGCGCCTTTTCATGCGTAACGCGAAAAGCTCGCGTCAGTAATTGGCGGGCGGATCGCTCGCCGGAAAGCTTTCGTCCATTTCCTCGTCCGTCTTGGTCCAGGTCGAGGGCTTGTCGCGCATCGAACCCGCGCCCGCGTCGCGAACGACGGTGCCGCCGCCCTGCGTGGCGTGCGGCTGACCATCGGCGAATGCAGCCGGTTCGTCATGCTGCTTGGTGAAATGCTTGTATCCGGCATAGCCGAGCGCGCCGAGCACGCCCATTCTGATAAGTCCCATTGCGATTCTCCTTAAAGACAAGTGGCAATGAAACGCGTCAACGCGTGCAAGGTTTCGCAAATCGCCCGATACCCGTCGAGGCGGGCCTAATCCGAGCCGACGCGTTCGATATCCGCACCGACCAGCGCGAGCTTCTCCTCCAGCCGCTCATACCCGCGGTCGAGGTGGTAGAGCCGGTGCACCACCGTCTCCCCTTCCGCCGCGAGTCCCGCGATCACGAGGCTCATCGAGGCGCGCAGATCGGTGGCCATCACCTCCGCCCCGGTCAGCCGATCGACACCATGCACCACCGCGGTGCGGCCATTGGTCTCGATATGGGCGCCCATGCGGTTGAGTTCGGGCACGTGCATGTAGCGATTTTCGAAGATCGTCTCGTTGAGAACGCTCGTCCCGTCGGCCTGGCACAGGAGCGCCATCAACTGCGCCTGCATGTCGGTGGCGAAACCGGGATAGGGCGCCGTCGAAAGATTCACGGCACGCAGAGGACCGTCGCAATAGACGCGCAGGCCGGCGTCGCTTTCCTCCACATTGACGCCCGCATTGCGCAAGGCATGCGTCGTGGCGCGCATTTCGGCGGGGTTCGCCCCCTTCAGCATGACATCGCCGCCGGTGATCGCCGCGGCACAGGCATAGCTGCCCGCCTCGATCCGGTCGGCCATCACGCGATAGGTCGCCCCGTGCAGGCGCGGCACGCCATGGATGGTGAGATCCGATTCGCCGATATTCTCGATTCGCGCGCCCATCGCCACAAGCAGATTGCACAGATCGACGATTTCCGGCTCGCGCGCCGCATTGTCGAGCCGCGTCGTGCCATTGGCGAGCACCGCGGCCATCAGCGCATTCTCCGTCGCACCCACCGACACCACCGGAAAGGCGAAATCGCCGCCCGGCAGACCGCCATCGGGCGCCGCGGCCCGAACATAGCCCGCGGCCAGCTCGATCTCCGCGCCCATCGCCTCCAATGCTTTCAAATGCAGGTCGATCGGCCGGTTGCCGATGGCGCAGCCGCCCGGAAGCGACACCTTCGCCTCCCCCGCCCGGCCCAGCAGCGGGCCAAGCACGAGGATCGAGGCGCGCATCTTGCGCACCAGCTCGTAAGGCGCGGTCGTGTTGGTGAGGCGCGGCGTCTGCAACGTCATGACCCGGCCGAAATCCTGAGGCCGCGACCCGGCGATGGTCGTCGACACGCCGAACTGGTTCAACAGATGCTGAAACCCGTCAATATCTGCCAGCCGCGGCAGATTGCGCAGCGTCAGCGGCTCTTCGGTCAGCAATGCGCAGGGCAACAGGGTCAGTGCCGCGTTCTTCGCACCAGAGATAGGCAATGTGCCGGTCAGGCGTTTTCCGCCCTTGATGATGATCTTGTCCATGCGCGGCTGTTTAGCCGGAATCGCGGCGGTTACAAGGCGATGACGCCCAAACCGCGCGATGTCCGGACCGCCCGATCCATCGACGCTCTTGTGCATCCGCGTGTGGCTTGGCTATGGCTCATGTTCCATTTCGCAGTTGCAACAGGAATCGCTTCCATGACCGACAATTCGCGCAAGCCCATCCGCAAGGCCGTATTCCCCGTCGCCGGCATGGGGACCCGGTTCCTGCCCGCGACAAAGGCCGTCCCCAAGGAAATGCTACCCATCGTCGATCGGCCACTGATCCAATATGCGGTGGACGAGGCACGCGCCGCCGGGATCGAGCAGATGATCTTCGTCACCGGGCGCGGCAAGGGCGCGATCGAAGATCATTTCGACATCGGTTTCGAACTGGAAACGACGATGAAGGAACGCGGCAAGGACGTGTCCATCCTCGACGGGACGCGGCTTGCCCCCGGCAATTGCGCCTATGTCCGGCAGCAGGAGCCGCTCGGCCTCGGCCACGCGGTGTGGTGCGCGCGCGACATCGTGGGCGACGAACCGTTTGCCGTGATGCTGCCCGACGAATTGATGTGGGGGGAGCCGGGCTGCCTCAAGCAGATGGTCGATGCCTATGAAAAGGTCGGCGGCAATCTGATCTCCGTGCTCGAAGTGCCCCGCGAATCGGTGTCGAGCTATGGCGTGATCGCGCCGGGCAAGGTCGATGGTGCCCTGACCGAGGTGACCGGCCTCGTCGAGAAGCCGAAGATCGCCGACGCCCCGTCGAACAAGATCGTGTCGGGCCGCTACATCCTCCAGCCGCAGGTGATGCGCACGCTTCAGGATCAGGAAAAGGGCGCCGGCGGCGAGATTCAGCTTACCGACGCGATGGCCAAGATGATCGGCAGCCAACCCTTTCACGCCGTCACTTTCGAGGGACGGCGCTTCGACTGCGGCTCGAAGACCGGCTTTGTGGAGGCCACGCTCGCCATCGCGCTCGAACGCGAGGACATGGGCGAGGAGGTGCGCGCCATCGCCACGCGGCTCCTGGGCTGAGGGCGTCCGGGGGCGTCCGGGGGCAGCTGGCCGGACGCCTCTTCCGCCATGAAAAGGCGGGAGTTAACCGATCCTTAGCAGCGGTAGGGTAAAAGGCCCCATACCGCGCAAGAGCAAACCTTGACCCTATTCGTGGAAGGATCGCGCCGATGCGGTTGTTCTGGAATCGGGCTCGGAGTCTTTTGCGAAAATGATCAGTAAGGCAAAACAGAGGGCGGCGGCGCGGCTGACGCTGCTGATGATGACGGTTGCCGTTCTGACCCTACTCTCCCGGGCCATTCCGGAAGACAGCATCTTTGCGCCCGTATGGCTCCCCAATGCGGCGGCGGTCGCCTATATCATCGGGCACAGCCGTTATTTCGACCGGTTCGGCCTCACCGGCTTCACCCTCGCCATGGCCGGAACGCTTCTCGCGATCGGACAGGATATCGACACGGTCGTGCGCACGACCGCCATCATGGCCATCGAGACGGGCCTTGTCGTCTATCTCATCCGCCGCTTCTGCGACGGGCAGCCCGACGTCCGCAAGCTCGATTGCTACCCGCCAATGCTCGGCGCGTTCGCGATGGGTGCGCTGGTGTCGTCCGCGCTCGCCAACGTCCTCCTGGGCCTGGAGCGGAGCGCGAATCTCCTTTTCCTGACCGGCCATTTCGGCATGCTGCTCGCGCTCGTCCCGCCGCTGCTCTGCTTTCGCAAGCAAACGACGAAGCTGGCACCGGTGTCCGTTTCGGTCATCGTGGGAAGCATCGCCTTCGTCGTGTGCGGAACCGCCGCGGTCTTCGCGCAGACGACGATGCCGTTCCTTTTCCTCGTCACGCCGACGCTCATCACCGCCGGCGTGCTCATCGGATTGCGGCGCACCGCCCTCGCCGTCCTGCTCAGCCATGTCGTCGCGATCGTCGCCACGGCGATGGGGAGCGGGCCGATCCTGCTCGTTCGCGGTGGACAGGGGATGCAGTTCATCGCCCTCGTCACCTTCATGGCGGCCAATACGATGATCGCGCTGCCGGTGGGTGCGCTTTCCCGCCGGAACCGCATGATCCGCGAAATGCTCCGCACGAGCCGCAATGAAAACCGCTATGTCCTCGACAATCTGGACGACGTGCTGTTCCGGATCGATCCCGACGGACGGTGGATGTCGCTCAATACCGCGTGGGAACGCATCACCGGGCGGGCGATCACCGAATCGATCGGCACGAAATTCACCGATTTCCTGAAGCCCGAAGACCGCGCGGAGGCCTGGCACAATTTTTCCAGGATGCTCTCCGGAGAGTTCGACACGATGAACGTCGAGCGGTCCATCATCGGCAGGGATGGCAAGGAATTGCGCATCAAGATCCGCGCCCGCCCCGCAAGGAGCGAGGACGGACGGTCGCTCGGCCTGGTCGGTCACATCGTCGACGTCACCGAACGCTACCAGGAGCGCGAGGCGCTGGAGCATAGCGAACAGCAATTCGCCACGCTTGCACACCATGCGCCTGCGGGCATCTGGTGTTCCGATGTCGATGGCAACGCCACCTATGTCAGCCCGGGCTGGCTCGAACTGGCCGGGTTGACGAACGAAGAGGCCATGGGCCCCGGCTGGTACGATGCGATCCATTACGAGGATCGCGACCGCGTGGCCGAGGCATGGCTGCGCGCGGTGAACGCACAGGAGCGCTTCTCGTCCGAATGGCGCTGGCTGCACAAGAACGGGACCGAAATCTGGGTGACGACCGCCGGCGCACCGCAGTTCGACAGCGACGGGCGGCTCACCGGGTATATCGGCACCAATATCGACGTCACCGAACGCAAGCTGGCGGAGGAGCGGCTCGCCGAGCGCGAAAGCCAGTTGCAGATCGTCGCCGACAATATTGACGATGCGCTGTTCATGATCGGTGCCGAGGGCGAATGTATCTACGCCTCGCTGTTTGCGGGCGAGATCCTCGAAATGCCGCCCGAACAGCTCATCGGTCGGCAATTTGCAGACATGTTCGGCACAGCGCAATCGGAGTATGTAAACAGCCGGCTCGCGCTGCTGCGTTCGGGAGCAGCCGAAGGGTGCGAACTCGAAATGGAGATTGCGGGCGTCGGCGAAGCGGAGGACACGCGCTGGCTTTCGGGGCAGATCGCGGTCGCGCGCGATGCCGAAACGCATGAGCAGGGCGCGATCATCGCCTCCATCCGCGACGTGACCGAGGACAAGCGCCTTCAGGCCGAACTCACCGCGCAGCGTGAGCGCGCCGAGCTTGCGGTGCAGGCCAAATCGGGATTTCTCGCCAATATGAGCCACGAAATCCGCACGCCGATGAACGGCGTCATCGGGTTCACGCAATTGCTGATGGAAACCGACCTCGACGAGGCGCAGCAGCGACAGGTGCGGATGATCGCCGATTCGGGACAGGCGATGATGCGTCTCCTGAACGATATTCTCGACATGTCGAAGATCGAATCGGGCAAGCTGCAATTGCAACCTGTGCCGATGGACATCCGGCACAAGGTGGAATCCTGCGTGCGCCTGCTCGAACCGGTGGCGCGGGAGAAAGGGGTGGAATTGTCCTTCGGCATCGATCCTCGCCTGCCCAAATCGATCATCGGCGATCCCCTGCGCCTGCGTCAGATCCTGCTCAATCTCGTCGGCAACGGGGTCAAGTTCACCGAACATGGCGACGTACGCATCGACGCCCGTGCCGACTTCGAAGATGACGAGGAAATCCTCGTGCTCGAGGTTGCGGACACCGGAATCGGCATCGCGCCGGACAAGCTGCGCACGATTTTCAACCAGTTCGATCAGGCCGACGGGTCGATCGCACGACGCTTTGGCGGCACGGGCCTCGGCCTTTCGATCAGCAGCCAGCTCACCGAAATGATGGGCGGAACGCTGACCGTAAAATCGAAAGAAGGGCGCGGCACATCCTTTACCGTGCGCATACCGCTGATCGCCGCAGAGGACGATGCCGAACTCAACGACCCGCCCGCATTGACGCTCGCGATGGTCGACACCGGATCGAAGCCGACGCAGATGCCGGAGCCCGAATTCGCGAACCGTCCGCGCGTGCTCGTCGCCGAGGATCACGACATCAATCAGGAACTGGTGATGAGCATGATGAGCAAGCTCAATCTCACCGCCGATCTTGCCGTGAACGGCCGTGATGCGATCGAACGCGTGAAACAGGCCGATGCGGAAGGCCGACCCTACAAGCTCATACTGATGGACATGCAGATGCCCGAAATCGACGGGCTGGAGGCGACGCGCCGCCTGCGCATGGAGGGATACACGCGCCGCGACCTGCCGATCCTGGCACTCACCGCGAATTGCTATCAGGACGATATAAAGGCCTGCCGGAATGCCGGAATGCAGGGCCATCTTGGCAAACCGTTGCGAGTGGAGGCGCTGCGCAACGCGATCGATCTCTATCTCTTCGACGGCGAGGATAACGGCGAAAACGCCAATTTCGACGAAGAAGGCCAGACCCAGGCCGCCAATGACGACACGCCCGGCGCGCATCCGGATGCCGACGACACCGCGCCCTCTTCGCCGCCGGTTCCGGCGCATGAAGACACCGCGCCCGGCGCTGTCAGCCGTATCGAGGTGCATGCCAGCGCGACCGAGGACACGCCCGCGGCAAAGCCCGATTCGCTTGGCCCGCCGGTGGTGCCGACGGGCGGCCATTCGCTATCGGCGAAATATGCCGCCCGCAAGCAGGCGCTGTTCGATGTGATGGCGAAGATCGCGCAGACCGATTCCGAGGGCGATTGGGACGATCTTTCGGCGCAATTGCACAAGCTCGCCGGGTCCGCCGGATATTTCGGCGATGAGAAGCTGGGCGAGATGGCCCGCGACCTCGAAGAGCGCATCCGCCGTATCGACGATGCGCAAACGCGCCGGTCGCTCGTGCAATCGGAATATGCCTCCATGCGCGAGGCAAGCTGACCCCTCTCAGCGCCGCGTACCATGGCGGGCGCGGGCGGAGCACCGGTCCGACCATGCGAAGGACGGAAACGTCGCCATCCTTCACCCCGCCAAAGCCGCATACGAAAAAGCCCGGTGCCTTGCGGCGCCGGGCTTTTTCGAAGGACCGTCAATGACGATCCCTTAGGGATTATGATCAGCGTGCGCTGGCGAAGGCCTGCTCGAACGTGTCGGCGTGCAGATATGGCTCGGGATCGACCGGCTCGCCGGCAATGCGCACTTCGTAATGCAGGTGCGGCCCGGTCGAACGACCCGTGCTGCCGACATAGCCGATGAGATCGCCCTTCTTCACGGCCTGCCCGGCGGACACCGCCATGCGGGACATGTGGCCATAGCGCGTTTCCATTTCGCCGCCATGCTCGATCCGGATGTAATTGCCATACCCGCCGTTCCAGCGCGCATCGGCGATCTGCCCATCGGCGGTTGCATAGATCGGCGTGCCGGTCGGCGCCGCCATGTCGAGGCCGTGATGGCCGGTGCGGCGACCCGTTACCGGATGAACGCGCATGCCGAAGCTGCTCGAAAAGCGGGAGTTCTCAACCGGCAGGCGGCTGGGAATGGACATCACCGGCTTGGTCGGGACGACGGGCTTGTTCGAATTGTCGAGCGTCTTCCAGCTGGCGAAAAGCGTGCGGAACGTGCCGTCGCTTTCGACGCCTTCGCCGATGCCCTGCGTCGCAGGGGTCCGGACCGAGGCGGCCATGTCGGCGCTGGCCGCTGCCGTCGCACTGGCATTCGCCAGGGCCGGGGCAGGGGCCATCGCCATCGATGCAACCGCGACCGCGCTCAATACCGCGCCGCGTTTCGTCCAGAAATTCGAAATCTGTCCAAGTGCCGTCATTACGATACCCTTTTTTCCGAGACGCCTCGACCCCCCTAAAGGCCGGAAAAACGTCTGATTACGCCTGCAAGCGATGGCTTCGAACAAAGGGAAGCGCATCCGCAGGTTCAAAATTTTCGAGATTGTCGGAACCCCCCGCCGCTCTCGTGAGTATTGGGTAAAGGGAAAGCAGTTAACTAGGCAATACCATCGAGGAAGCTGCGCGACAGACCGGCTGACTCCCGCGCCGAGTCGTTGAACGGTGGCTTCAACCGACCCCGAAAATGTTCCCGAACCAGAGTTTGCCAGTAGGATTCGGGCGTTTTTCCGCGCTTTTTCACCTCATCGACGAAATGCTTGGTGCCAAAGCGCACATGGCGGATTTCGTCGTCAAGTATGCGCGACAGAATGCGCGCGCCATTCGCATCCCCCTGCCCGCGCACCCGTTCCAGTGTCATCGGCGTGATGTCCAGCCCCCGCGCCTCCAGCACCATGGGCACGATCGCCAGCCGCGCCGCCACGTCATGGCACGTATCCTGCGCCGCCTCCCACAACCCGGCATGGGCGGGCAGCGCGCCGTAATGGCTCCCCATCGTCCTCAGCTTGCGGTCGAGAAGCGCGTAATGCATCGCCTCGTCCGCCGCGACCGACAGGAAATCATCGGTAAAGGCGCGCGCCATGCCGCCGCCGAACCGCCCGACCATGTCGAGCGCGAGATCGATGGCGGTAAACTCGATATGCGCGAGGCTGTGCCACAACGCGATGCGGCCACGCTCGGACCCGCCCTTCCCGCGTCTCGGCATGTCGCGCGCGGGATGCAATTCGGGCCGGTCGGGACGCGCCGGTTCGTGCGGCATGGCGCAGTCGAACCGGAAATCGAGCCGCCCCGCCCGCCAGTCCCGCACCAAAGCCCGGGTCGCCATGACCTTCGCCTGCGCGTCGCCCGTCAACAGGACGGCGCGCACCGCCTCTCCCACCGAACGCCGTGGCCCGGTCAAAGCGTGCGCGCCGCCTCCAGCACGGCATCGGCGTGGCCCTTCACCTTCACCTTGCGCCATACGCGCGCGATGCGCCCGTCCGCGCCGATCAGAAATGTCGTGCGCTCCATGCCCATATATGTGCGGCCGTACATGTTTTTCTCGACCCAGATGCCCAGCGCTTCGGCAAGGCCATTGCCCGCGTCTGCCGGCGTATCGCTGAAGAGCGGGACGGCGAGCGCCTGTTTCTCGATGAATTTGGCGTGGCTCTTGGGCGGATCCTTGCTGATGCCGAGGATGGCGACGCCCGCGTCGGCGAATGCGGGGGCGAGGGCGGTGAAATCCTTCGCCTCGGTCGTGCAGCCGGGGGTGTTGTCCTTGGGATAGAAGAACACCGCCGCCGGCTTCCCGGCCAGCGACGCGGTTGAAAATTCGTCGCCGTCGGGCGTGATCAGGGTCATGTGCGGAAATTGATCGCCCACGTCCGGGCGCGTATCCTTGGCATCGGTCATGTCAGCTCCAGCGTCTCATCGAATATCGCGGCCCAGGCTCTTGCCACGGTTTGGCGTGCGGTGTCGAACGCGGTCAAGAGCGCGTCCCAATCCTCGCACCGGCACCCCTTCGCCATGATCGTGCGCGCGGCGGGGGGCGGCACCGCCGCATCGGGCGCGACCAGCCGCATCACCACCAGCATGCGGGTGAGCAGATCATGCGCGGACAGCAGCGCCCCGTCGACCAGCCCCGCCTGCGCCAGCATGCGCACCGCCCCGCCGAGATCCGGCGTCACGAACGCGCCCTCCCGCAATTGCAGGAAATGGACGAGAAATTCCAGATCGACCAGCCCGCCGCGCGAAAGCTTTACATCGAGCGGCCCGGCCGGCGGTTTGTGCGCCAGAATCTCGGCCCGCATGGCCAGCACCGCCGTGCGCAATTCGTCCGGCGCCCGCTCGCGGCACAGAATGTCGCGAATGGCACCATTCAGCTTCTCCGCCACGCCCGGCGGCGCGTGCAGGACCCGCGCACGGGTCAGCGCCATATGCTCCCACGTCCAGGCATCCTCGCGCTGATACCGGGCGAAGCTGTCGGTGCTCACCGCCAGCAGCCCCTGCATGCCGGAGGGGCGCAGGCGGGTGTCGACCTCGAACAGCTTGCCCTCCGCCGTGGGCACGGACAGCGCGGCGGTCACACGTTGCGCCAGGCGGTTGTAATATTGCGTCGCGCCAAGCGGGCGGCGACCGTCCGATTCCGCCTCGTGGCTGCCGGTGAAGAGATAGACGAGGTCGAGATCGCTCGCATGGGTCATCACCCCGCCGCCCATCCGGCCCAGCCCCAGCACGACCAGCCCGCTGCCCTCGATCCGCCCGTGCGCGCCGGAAAATTCGGCGGCTGCGGCATCGCACAATACGCGGATCGCCGCCTCCGCCATGCGCGAAAGACCGGCCGCGATGGCGAGCGGATCATGCGCATCGTCGAGCAATTGCACGCCCAGTTCGAAACGCAGGTCGCCGACCTTGCGCCGCACCCGGTCCAGCACGGCCTCGTAATCGTCGCGCAGCATGGCGGCATTGGTGCCCCCTGCAAAATCATGCGTCAGCGCATCGGCATCGGGCGGCAGGTCATAGGCGCTCCTGTCGATCAGCGTATCGAGCAGATCGCCCCGCCGGCCCAGCATGTCGGCCAGCCCCGGCGCGAGCGCCAATATCCGCGCCAGCGTTTCGAGCAGGGCGGGCCGCGCCTCAAGCAGGCGGAAGATATTGATCGCCGACGGCAGGCGCGTCAGCACCTGTTCCCACCGGTTGAACGCGCGGTCGGGTTCGGGCGCAGCGGCCAGCGCCTCCAGCAATTGCGGCTGTATCGCGGCAAAGGCGGCGCGGGCGGCATCGGAGCGCAGCGCCTTGACCTTGCCGTCCTTCCACCCCTCGATCCGCGCGGCCAGCGTTTCCGCATCGGCAAAGCCGAGCGACCGAAGGCTCGCGGCGGCAGGCGGCGGGGCGGGATCGGAAAACGGCTCGCCCGCCTTGGGCATGGCGGGCGCATCGCCGCCGCCATGCGCGGCCACCAGCCGGTCGAAACGCCGCCGCACCGTGGCGGCAATCGTGGCGATCTCGGCGATGAGCGCCGCGCCGCTGGGCAACCCGTCGAGGCGCGCGACATTGTCGATGGCCTCCTCGCTATCGGGAAGCGCGTGGATCTGCCGGTCGTTCACCATCTGCAACCGGTGTTCGATCACGCGCAGCCGGTCATACGCCTCGCCCATCTCACGCGCGTCGTCCGCCGCGATGATCCCCGCCGCCGCCAGCGCGTCGAGCGCGCCCCGCGTCCCGCGCAGGCGCAGCGACGGATTGCGCCCGCCGTGGATCAGCTGATGCGTCTGCGCATAGAATTCGATCTCGCGGATGCCGCCGCGCCCGCGTTTCAGGTCATAGCCCGGCCCCGGACGTTCGGCGCCTTCGTGGCTGTCGCGGATCCGGCGCACCAGCCGGCCGATTTCGTCGATCGCCCCGAAGTCGAGCGATTTGCGCCAGACGAAAGACCGGATCGCGTCGAGGAAATCCTCCCCCGCCGCGACGTCGCCCGCGACCGAGCGCGCGCGGATGAACGCGGCGCGCTCCCATGCCAGCGCACTGCTTTCATAATGGGTCAGCGCGGCGGCAAACGGAATGGCGAGCGGGCTGACCTCGGACGCAGGGCGCAGGCGCAGGTCGATGCGAAGGACATAGCCCTCCGCCGTCATCGCCGACATGGTCTGCACGATGCGGCGCGCGGCGATCTGTGCCGCCTCGCCCGGCTCGTCGCGCGGGCGGCGGGGCAGGGTTTCGGGATCGTAGAGCAGGATCGGGTCGATGTCGGAGGAATAGTTAAGCTCCCCCGCCCCGTGCTTGCCCAGCGCCAGCGCGGTCATGCCGACCGGGTCCGCGTCCGCCGCGTGGTCGGGCACGCGATGCGCCACCGCATCGCGGATCGCGGCGTCGAGCGCGCGGCTCGCAAAGGCGGACAATTCCGCCATCACAAGCCCAAGCGGAAACGCGCCGGCCAGATCGCCAATGCCGAGCACGAGCGCCAGCGCCCGGCGTTGCCGCCGCAGCGCCACGCCCACGTCGCCCGCATCGGCGCCCGCGTCCCGCGCCGCGGCCAGCGCATCGGCCCCGCGTCCCTCGTCGAGCATGGCGGCAAGCGCCGGCTCCCGCCCCAGCAGATCGGACAGGAACGGCGCATGCGCCCTCGCCCGGTTGAGCGCATCCTCCCAGTCGGCCGTGTCTGCGCCGCGGGCGGGCGCCGGTTCGTCGTCGTTTCGCTCCATCCCCTCCCCATGGTCCCCGCAAATTGCCGGTGCAAGAGGGGCAGGCGTGACACGCGCCGATTTGCCGACTATTGCCGGGGCCGAACGCCTTTTCGGCACTCCCGACGCTTTCACGATGAAAGGCCGCAGCCCATGAAGAAGCTTTTCCCAGACGCCACATCCGCCCTCGACGGGCTCCTGCACGACGGCATGATGATCGCGGCGGGCGGGTTCGGCCTGTGCGGCATTCCCGAACGGCTTATCGATGCCGTGGTCGAAAGCGGGGTGAGCGGGCTCACCGTGGCGTCGAACAATGCCGGTATCGACAACGAAGGGCTGGGAAAGCTGCTCCGCACGAAACAGATCGCGAAGATGATCTCGTCCTATGTCGGCGAGAACAAGGAGTTCGAGCGGCAGTTCCTCGCCGGCGAACTGGAAGTGGAATTCTGTCCGCAGGGTACGCTTGCCGAGCGTATGCGCGCAGGCGGCGCGGGCATTCCGGGCTTCTACACCCGCACCGGTTTCGGGACCGAGGTCGCGGAAGGCAAGGAAACCAAGCGTTTCGACGGGCCGAACGGCGAACTGGACTATGTGCTGGAACACGGGATCTTCGCCGACCTCGCCATCGTGAAGGCGTGGAAGGCGGACGAGACGGGCAACCTCGTGTTCCGCAAGACCGCGCGCAATTTCAACCTGCCCGCCGCGACCTGCGGCAAGGTCTGCGTCGTGGAGGTGGAGGAGATCGTGCCGACCGGCAGCCTCGATCCCGATCACATCCACCTGCCCGGCGTCTATGTGCAGCGCATGATCGTCGGCGCCCCCTACGACAAGAAGATCGAGTTCGTCACCACCCGGACCCGCGAAACCGCCTGAGCGGCGCAGCACGACCATCATCGCTGGCCGCGCCAGCCACCCATCTTGAGGAGACACGCATGCCTTGGACCCGCGACGAAATGGCCGCCCCCGCCGCGAAGGAGCTCGAGGACGGTTTCTACGTCAATCTCGGCATCGGCATTCCCACGCTGGTCGCCAACCACGTCCCCGCCGGGATCGAGGTCACGCTGCAATCCGAAAACGGCATGCTGGGCATCGGGCCCTTCCCCTATGAGGGGGAGGAGGACGCCGACCTCATCAATGCGGGCAAGCAGACGATCAGCGAACTCGACCGCTCCGCCTATTTCGACAGCGCGCAAAGCTTTGCGATGATCCGCGGCGGGCATATCGACCTCACCGTGCTGGGCGCGATGGAAGTGGCGCAGAACGGGGACATCGCCAACTGGATGATCCCGGGCAAGATGATCAAGGGCATGGGCGGCGCGATGGATCTTGTCGCCGGGGTGAAGAAGATCATCGTCGTCATGGAACACACGTCGAAGAACGGCACGCCCAAGTTCATTCCCGAATGCAGCCTGCCGCTCACGGGGAAGAATGTCGTCGACATGATCGTCACCGACCTGTGCGTGTTTCAACGCCCCGATCACGACAGCCCGTTCCGCCTCGTCGAGATGGCCCCGGGCGTCACGGCGGAAGAGATCGCCGAAAAGACCACCGCCCGCTACGTTTCCTGAACCGCCGAGGAGCAAAACCATGGCCACGACGCTTTCCGATATTTCGCTCACCCGCAACGACGGCAGCGCCGACAGCATCGGCGCGCACCGGGGCAAGGTTCTGCTCATCGTCAACACCGCCTCGCAATGCGGGCTGACCCCGCAATATGCCGGGCTGAAGGCGCTTCAGGAGCGGTATGGCGACGAGGGGTTCGAGGTGCTGGCCTTTCCCGCCAATGATTTCGGGGCGCAGGAACCGGGCACCGACGGCGAGATCGCGCAGTTCTGCGAAACCGAATACGGGGTGAATTTCCCGGTCTTCGAAAAGGCCAGCGTCGCCGGGCCTGAGAAGCAGGCGCTGTACAAGGAACTCGTCGCCGCCGTTCCGAACAAGCGCGGCGATGCGGGCGCGTTTCGCGCGCGGCTCGAACAGGCGGGCATGATCCCCAACAACGATCCCGAAGTGCTCTGGAATTTCGAGAAATTCCTGGTCGGACGCGATGGTGCGGTCCTGGCGCGGTTCGCCCCGTCCACCGCGCCCGACGATGCCGAACTCACCGGGCTGATCGAAAGCGCGCTCGGCGCCTGAGCCCGGCGGGGCGGAAAACGGGGGCGGCCGTGCATTTTCGCGCGGCCGCCCTTTTTCATGCGGCGATCAGGCCGGGTTGTGCGTGTCGAGAAACAGCTCCGCAGTCTTGAGGAATTCGACCAGATCCTCATCGCGGGAGAAGTGGTGGTCGCCCTCTGCCTGTTCGATATAGGTCACGTCCTTGCCCGCCGCGCGCAGCTTCTTTGCCATGTCGCGCGACTGATCCACGGGCACGCGCACGTCTTCCTTGCCATGCACCAGCAGCACGGGGATGCCGAACCCTTGCGCATTGTTGATCGGCGATACGCCGGCAAGGTCCGATACCTGCCCCTTCCAGTACGCGCGCAGCCCGCGCCCGAAATAGGATGCGCTGTCATGGCTCATCATCTTGCTGAGATCGGCGACGCCGGCAAAGCTGATGGCGCAGCGGTAAAGCTCCGGATTGCGCTCTGCGGCCCGCATGGCGACATATCCGCCATACGATCCGCCCACGATACAGGCGCGGGCGGGATCGACCATCCCCTTGCCCGCGGCCCACGCCAGCGCATCGTCGACATCGTCCTGCATCCGGAGCCCCCATTGCCCGAGGCCGGCCCGCTCGAACGCGACGCCATAGCCGGTCGATCCGCGGAAATTGGGCTGAATCACGGCATAGCCGCGGTCGGCGAAGAATTGCGCCCAGCTGTCCCACCCCTCGTAATCGCGGGCGCGCGGACCGCCATGCGGCATGACGATCACCGGCAGGTTCTTCGCCTCGCGGTCCGGCGGCACGGTGACGATCGCCTCCATCTCCAGCCCGTCCCGCGCGGTGTAGCGATAGGTGCGCGCGGCCGGCCAGCTCGCCTCGTTGCGGGTGCGCGACAGCACGGTCATCTTCTTCGCCACCGAATCGAAGATCAGATACCCCGTCACCGGTCCGGTCCCGCCCGCATAGACGACATGCTTCGTGCCATCGAGATTGCTGGACAAGATCACCGGGTTCTGCCCGGGCAGGGTGGCGTTGAGCAGCGCCTGGATCTCGCGATATTGCGGGTCGAGCCATTGCACCTGCCGGCGTTGCCCCTCCCAGGTGACGCCGCGCAATTCCTGATTTTTCGAATCGCTGATGACGCCCGACACGTCGGCGCCCGCGATGCCGAACACTTTCGCGCCGCGGCGCATCGTACCGAGATCGAGTTCGTAGAGCGCATCGAAACCATCGACATTGCTGATGGTGAGCGCCTTGCCATCCTGCATGAACAGGACCGGCGCGATCAGTTCCTCGTCACCGGTCGCGCTGGCAACCTCCTTGAACAGGCCGCTGCCCCCCTCGCGATAGACGAGGCGGCGTTTCACGCCCTGCTGCTCGTCGCCCACGCCGAGCCGGACATCGCCATTGCCATCCGCATACCAGTCCCACACCCCCTCCATTTCGGAGGTCACGCGCGTGAACTTGTTCTGCGCGACATCGACCATCGCGACCTTGGGAAAGAAGCCCGGCTCGCCGATGAAGATCGTTTCGCGATAGGACAGCAGGATGCGCGGCGTGCCGTCCCGCGCGATCCAGACGACGTCGCCGCCCGAATCGGCGAGATTGCCGTTGCGCGGCTCCAGCATGTGCATTGCGGTGCCGTCGGCACGGAATGCCATGGTGCGCGAGACGTAAACCTCGTGAAGCTCGTAATTTCCCTTGCGCCCGACGGTCGCGATCAACCAGTCGTCGTTGACCCATCTCACATCCCCGACATCGGTATTCGCGGGCTTGCCGATGATGACGGGCTCGCGCTTACCATCGAGGGAGAAGATCACGATCTGCCGTTCGCCGCCGCGGTCCATTTCGGCGGCGAGCCTGTTGCCGGTGGGGGACATCCGCACCCAGCCGACCGGGTCGCCTTCCGTGAAATCGGCAATGGGTCGTTCGGCCATCGCGGTTCCCGGCACCGCGCAAATGGCCATGGCCGCCGTGGCGAGCCAGCTTTTCCAACTATTCATCCCGTGTCCTGAACAATCCCGCCGCGAAACCGGCATCCGGATTGATGACCGGTTCCGCGATTTTGGCAAGAATATTCAGCGCACCCATGGAATCAGAGGCTAAGCCGCTCCAGCCGCGACAGAATTTCCACCCGGCGGCCCGCGGTCGGGCGATAGGACGGCTTCGCCACGTCATACACGGTGGCATGGCCGTCGTTCGTCCACGTCCCGTCAAAGAACAACGCCTGCTCGCAGCGCCTCCGCTTCGTCAGCACCGCGGGCCGGCACCAGTTCATGATGGCATCGCGGGCGCCCGCGACATCGCCGTCGCGGAACCGGCGCATCCATTCGGCACGGCGGATCGCCCCGGTGTTCCAGTGAAACGAAAGCGCACCGCCAAGCTCGTGCTCCGCCGGCGCATGGTCGCCGAACGCGTCGAGCACGGCGGGCAGATAGCGTTCGCGCAGCGCCCAGGCATAGATCGCCATGCAATGGTCAAGATCCTGAGGATTGTCGCGATAGCGCCGGATACCGTGGCCGCACGCATCGGTAAGCCCCACGCTCCACGTCCACACGCCGACCGAATCGCGATAGGCCTCCCTCACGATGCCTTCGTGCGCGATCAGCTCGGCCGCGATGCGCGGGGTGATATGCGGCGCGGACGGGTCGTAACGGGCGCTGCCGCTGGACGGGGCGGTGATGACATTGCCGCAGCTTTTGCAAATTTCGGACATGGCGGGGCAGGCTCCCTTGCGATGAAGAAAGCCCGCCCATGCCCGGCACCGCCGATGTAGGAAAATAAAAGCTGCGCAGCCCTCAGCGGCCGAGCGCGGCCTTCAACTCGTCGATCAGGTCGGTCTTTTCCCACGGGAAGGTGTCGCCTTCCGGCTGCCGCCCGAAATGGCCATAGGCCGCACTGGTGCGATAGATCGGCCGGTTCAGTTGCAGCCGCGTGCGAATGCCGCGCGGCGTCAGCCGGCGCAGCGATTCGATGCTGCGGATCGCATCCTCGAGCGCCTCGTCGGTAATGCCGTCCGCCGCCGTGCCATGCGTGTCGACATAGATCGACAGCGGGTCGGCGATGCCGATGGCATAGGACAGCTGTATCGTGCAGCGCGTGGCGAACCCGCCCGCCACGATATTCTTGGCCAGATAGCGCGCGATATAGGCCGCCGAACGGTCGACCTTGGTCGGATCCTTGCCAGAAAACGCGCCGCCGCCATGGGGTGCCGCACCGCCATAGGTATCGACGATGATCTTCCGCCCGGTCAGCCCGGCGTCCCCGTCCGGTCCGCCGATCTCGAACTTGCCGGTGGGGTTGATGTGATAGACCGTTTCGTCCGAAAGCAGGTTGCCGGGCAGGATGTCCGCGACCACGCCCCTGACATAGGATTTCAGCTCGGCCTCGCGCTCGCCCTGATCGTAGCCGGGCTTGTGCTGCGTCGACACGACGATCGCGGTGCACGCCGACGGCACGCCGTTTTCGAAGCGCAGCGTGACCTGGCTCTTCGTGTCCGGCTCCAGGAACGGGGCAGCGCCGGTTTTGCGGTCATGCGCCATGCGGTGCAGGATCTTGTGACTGTAATCGAGGGTGGCCGGCATCAGGTCCGGCGTTTCGTCGCAGGCAAAGCCGAACATGATGCCCTGATCGCCGGCGCCTTCGTCCTTGTCCTCGCGCGAATCGACGCCCTGCGCGATTTCGGTCGATTGTCCGTGGAGGAAGTTTTCGAAGCGCAGCTTTTCCCAGTGGAAGCCGTCCTGCTCATACCCGATGTCGCGCACGACATTGCGGACGGTCTGCTCGATCTCCTCGAGCGCGCCGGGCGCCCAGTAACCGTTCGCGGCCCAGTCCTTCTGGCTTTCGTCGTACATCGGCTTGCACCGGATTTCACCCGACAGCACGACGAGCTGCGTCGTGGTCATGGTCTCGCACGCGACGCGCGCCTCCGCGTCCTTCGACAGCATGAGGTCGACGATCGCGTCGGAAATCTGGTCCGCGACCTTGTCGGGATGGCCCTCGGACACGCTCTCGGACGTGAAGAGATAATTGTTGCGCATGGCTATCCTTCAAAGTGTATAAAGGTTTCTTTATATCGTTAGACACGGGTGCGGCGGGTGGCAACCATTCCCGCCAAAAGGAATAGTAAGGCCCAGCCAAGCGAAAGACCGTTGCCCGCACGCGCAAACCATGTGGGCGCCCGGGCGGGGGGCACGACGGCGTCGATCCGCCCGTCGCGAAATTGCGGGATATGCGCGCGCACCGTGCCGCCGGCGTCGATCACCGCGCTGATCCCCGTGGTCGTCGGGCGCAGCACAGGCAGCCCTTCCTCGATCGCGCGCATCCGCGCCTGCGCCAGATGTTGCGGCGGACCCCACGCCCCGAACCAGCCGTCATTGGTCGGATTGACGATATAGTCGGGCCGGTCAGACCGGTCCGCGACCGCGCCGGGAAAGATGATTTCATAGCAGATCTGAATCCCCGCCCGGCCATATGCGCCGAGATCGAGCGTGCGCGGGCCCGGCCCTTCCTCGAAATCGAGCGCCCCTTCGACAAGGCGCGACAGGCCAATAGGTTCCAGCACGTTGCGCATGGGCAGATATTCGCCGTAGGGCACGAGATGCGCCTTCGCATAGCTCCCCCGGATGCGCGCATCGGGACCGATGGCGGTGACGACATTGCGCACGGCGCTCGCCCTCTCGTCCGGGCTGATCACCAGATCGACCGCGCCGGTCAGAAGGAGGCTGTCCGGTCCGATGACATCCGCGATGCGCGCGCGCGCAAGCCGCGGATCGGCGGCGTAGGTCGTCATGCGGTAATAGCGGTCCGGATACCCCTCGCGCAGATAATCGGGCACCCCCGATTCCGGCCATAGAACGAGCCGCGGGCCATCGCCTCCGCCCTCGCGCGTCGTCAGGGCCGCGGTCTTGCGGAAATTACGCTCGAACCATGCGGAATCGTTGAGCACGTCCTGGCGAATATCGGGCTGCACCAGCGTAAAGCGCAGATCGCCCTCCCCGCCGTGCCACGCGGGCCATGGGACGATGAACAGCAGGACCGGCACGAGCACCATCGCCGCGCGCGCGGCCACGCCCGGCTCCGCTCCGCCGCGCCCCGCCCCGCCCCGCAAGGCGAGCCAGCACAGCCCAGCCAATATCACCACGAGCCCGGACAGCGCATAGGTCCCCATCCACGGCGCAATTCCGGCAAGCCCCGGCGCATCGTACCCACCGAGCGTGACCATGCCGACAGGGTTCCACGCAAAGCCAGTAAAGACCCACCCGCGCAGCCATTCGCCGATGACCCAGCACCCGCCCAATATCGCGACGAGGCCGAAACCGCCGCCCGGCGCCTGCTCTCGCGAACCGCCCGCCAGCCGCCATGCCGCAAGCCCGGCAAGCATCGGATACACCGCAAGATAAAACGCAAGAAGCACCACCGCGACCCAGCCGAGCCACGCCGGCATCGCCGCCTGATAGGTGAAGGCCGTCGCGATCCAGTTGTTGCCGACGCTGAACAGCCCGACCCCGAAGAGCCACCCGATCAACGCCGCCCGGCGCGTCCGTTCGGCATGGTAAAGCAGGTGAAACAGCACCGCGAAACCCGCCAGCGTGCACGGCCACCAGCCGAGCGGCTGAAACCCGAGCGGGGCGATCCCGCCCGCGACGAGCGCGAGCAGGGGTGCCGGAATCTTATGGAAAACGCGAAACATGTCGACGTGCGGCCCCGTTGGCGCGCCTGCTCCGCAGGGGCGCGGCGATCAGCCGACCGCCTGCTTCATCTCGTCGCTGTCGCCGTCCTCGGCCTTCGGCTTGCGCGGGCGGCGGGCGCGTTTCGGCTTTTCCTCCGCTTCGGCGGCGCCGATCGCGGGGGGCAATGCCTGCGGATCGAGGGCACCGCCGTTTTCCACGGCATCCTCGGTCTCGGCCTTGCGCCGGCGGGGGGCACGCTTGCGCGGTTCGGCGGGGGTGCCGTCTTCCTGCCCGTCGCTGTCGCTGCGCGCCTTGCGCGGCTTGCGCCTGGGCTTCGTGTCGGTGTCGGCATCGTCGTCGGACGTGCCGGACTCGAAATCGTCATTGTCGGTGTCGCGCGACGCATGGCCATCGTCGTCGTAATCACGATCGCTGTTGCCGCGACCGCGCGCATTGCGCGGCGCGTTGCCGTCGCTGTCGTCCTGATCGCCGCGATTATCGTCGCGCTTGGCGCGCTGCTCTTCCTGGCGGGCCTTGCCGTCGGCGATCACGCGGAAATAATGGTCCGCGAATTGCAGGTAATATTCCGACTGCACCCGGTCGCCATTGCGGGCGGCATCCTCGGCGAGTTTCTTGTACTTGTCGAGAAGCTGCGGCGCATTGCCCCGCGCCCTGCTGTCGACACGGTTCTGGAACTGGCCGCCACCTTGCTGACGGTTGTTGTTCCGGCCACGCCGGCGATTGTTTCCGCGATTATTGTTCAATTGAAGCCGTTCCTCTGTCCGGCGCGGTTCGGTTCTTTCACCGCCGCGCGAAACCATTCCGGAAGCACCCCGGACCGTGCCCGGGTTCGCCAAACCGTCCGCCGCGACGCTCTTGTCTCGAATTACGAAGCGACCGGGCCAACCTCGCATCCTGTCCGCAAGCCGTTTCGGGCCCGCGACATGCTGCGATGATCAGGATTGCCGGGGCAGCGGGAAGCAATCTCGTCCGATGCCCTGACACGCAGCAGGACTATCGACAAATGACGCCCCTGCCAAGCCTTTTTGCCGCAAAGGCCGTGTTTTACCCGTCATTACCGCAAGGGAACGGAGATTTCAGCCCTGCCCCTGCTCCATTTCGGCGATAAGCTGCTTCTGGAGCCGGAACTTCTGAATCTTGGAAGTCGACATGGGCCATTCCGACACGAAACGCACCATGCGCGGCACTTTAAAGCTCGCCAGCTTGCCCCGGCAATGCGCGATCAGCTCCTCCTCGCTGCTCTGTTTCCCGCGAGCGAGTTCTATGAACGCGGCTGGCACCTCGGAATAGCGGGGTCGGGGACGGCCACGACCTGCGCCAGCTTCACCGCGGGGTGGGTCTGCAACATGGTCTCGATCTCGGTCGCGGCGACGTTCTCGCCGCCGACTTTCAACATGTCCTTCATCCGGCCATGGAACATCACATTGCCGTCCGCGTCGACGGACCCGATGTCGCCTGTATGGAACCAGCCGTCCCGGATCGCCTCCGCCGTCTTGTCCGGCGCATTGTAATAGCCCTTGAGCATGTTCGGCCCGCGCAGGACGATCTCGCCGCGCGCGCCCGGTTCGCAATCCTTGCCGCTGTCGGCGTCGACGATGCGCATCTCCCAATCGCGCAGCACCTTGCCGCAACGCCCGGTCCGCACGGCATAGCTGTCGTCGAGGCGGCTGGTGGAAACGGTGCCCGCCGCCTCCGTCATGCCATAGGTGCCGACCTGGATCGTATCGGGCATGGCCTTGGCGACGGCCTCGCGGATCCAGTCGGGCTGCACCGCGAAATTGGAATTCATCACGCGCAGGCTCGACAGGTCCGTCGTTTCGAAATCCTCGTGATTGATGAGATCCTGCATGATCGTCACGAAGCTGGGATAGGCGATCGCCCCCCCTTCGCGGCCCAGCATTTCGAGCGCAACGCCGGCATCGAAATGCGGCACCGTCATGTATGCGCCGCCCGCATCGAGGATCATCGTCATCGGCAATATGCCCGCGATGTGATAGATGGGGAGCGGCGACCATACCTTGTCCGCGCGCGTCACCTCATAGCGCCGGCCGAGGTTGCGGCTGTTGCCGACCTGCGCCGCGTGGCCGATCATCGCGCCCTTGGGATTGGCGGTCGTGCCGGAGGTGTAGAGGATCATGCCGAGGTCATCGCCACGTTCCGCGACGATGCCGCGTTCGACCATCACATGGCGGTCGATTTTCACGAGGCGCTCGTCCCTCCCATCCTCGATTGCGTCGAGGGCGAGATGGAGATCGCGTTTTACCGATCGCTGGGGTGATGCGCCCCGCGCCTCAGTCCAGCCCGTCGTCGCCGAACTGCTCCACCCAGAGTTGAAGGGCGCGCGGATGGCCGGAAAGATCGTGGTGCAGCACATGGCGCAGGCCCGACCGGGCGGCGATGTCGATCACCGCGTCGGCCTGGGCATATCCGATCTCGACCATGGCGACGCCGCCGGGCGTCATGAGGTCGGGCAATTGCGGGATCATCGTGCGATAGGCGTCGAGCCCGTCTTCGCCCGCGAAAAGCGCGCCCTCCGGCTCGAACCGGCGCACGTCGTCGGCCAGCGCCGGATCCTGCGTCGCGACATAGGGGGGATTGGCGAGCACCAGATCATAGGCCGGCATGACCCGGCGTTCCCACCCGATTTCGGTCCAGTCGGCCAGGCGCAATTCGGTGCGATCGGCAAGGTCCAGCTGTTCCGCATTATGCTGCGCCATGGCGAGCGCCGCGCCCGACCGGTCGATTCCGACGCCGCGCGCCGCATCCCATGACGACAGCGCCGCGAGCAGGAGAGCGCCCGACCCCACCCCCATGTCCAGAATGCGCGCCGGCGGCCTGTCGGCGAGCACGTCGCGCGCCGCGTTGATCAGCACCTCGCTATCGGCCCGCGGGATCAGGACATGGCGCGACACCGCGAGTTCCAGCCCGTAGAATTCCTGACGCCCGGTAATATGCGCAAGCGGTTCGCCCGACGCGCGCCGCGCCACCAGATCGTCGAACCGTTCAGGCGCGGCCCGGTCCATGTGTTGCAGCAGCACCGTCGAGCGGTCGGTGCCCATCGCCTCCGCCATGAGCCACTCGGCGTCGAGCCGGGGATTGTCCGACACCTCGGCGAGCCTCGCCGCCCCGTCACGCAATGCGGCGGCGATGGTGCGGTCGGCGCCGGGGGCGGAACCGGTTGCGGGGGCGTTGTCTTCCATCGTCATGCGTCGAACGTTCCATTGGGGACAGGGTTTCGCACCCGCCGGGGATACAGGCGCGCCATCACGAATTCTGCGCGGCCAGGCGTTTGGCCTGGTCCTCCGCGATGAGCGCATCGATCATTTCGGCAAGGCCCGGCCCTTCGAGAATTTCAGGCAGCTTGTGCAGGGTCAGCCCGATGCGGTGATCGGTCACGCGCCCCTGCGGAAAATTATAGGTGCGGATGCGTTCGGAGCGGTCGCCGGACCCGACCATCGCTTTGCGCGCCTCGGCCTCCTCGCCATGGGCCTTTGCGCGCTCCATCTCGTACACGCGGGCGCGCAGCACCTGCATCGCCTTGGCGCGGTTCTTGTGCTGGCTGCGTTCGTCCTGCTGAATGACGACGATGCCGCTGGGGATATGGGTCAGGCGGACGGCGGAATCGGTGGTGTTCACATGCTGCCCGCCGGCGCCCGATGCGCGGTAGATGTCGATCTTCACATCCGCGTCGGCAATCTCCACGTCCACCTCGTCCGGTTCGGGAAGGACGGCGACCGTGGCCGCGCTGGTATGGATGCGCCCGCCGCTTTCGGTGACGGGCACGCGCTGCACCCGGTGGACGCCGCTTTCGAACTTCATCCGTGCGAACACGCCGGTGCCGGTGACATGGGCGACGATTTCCTTGAACCCGCCGACGTCGGATACGCTGGTGCTGATCGGTTCGATGCGCCAGCCGCTCTCGGCCGCGAAACGTTCGTACATGCGATAGAGGTCGCCGGCGAACAGTGCTGCCTCGTCCCCGCCGGTGCCCGCCCGGATTTCGAGCATCGCGGGCCGCGCATCCGCCGAATCGCGGGGCAGCAGGGCCAGCGCGAGCCGGTCCTCCGCCGCGGGCAATTCGCCGTCGATGCGGGCGATCTCCTCCTCCGCCATGGCGCGCATTTCGGGATCCGTGAGCATCGCGCGCGCCTCGGCCAGCTCGCCGCGCATGGCGGCCACCCCGGCTGCCTCGCGCGCGACGGGTTCGAGTTCCGCATAATCGCGGCTCGCGGCGACGAAGGCCTCCCCCTCCAGCGTGCCGCTGGCCAGCCGCGCCTCAAGCTCGGCAAAGCGCCCGGCAATCTGGGCGAGGCGTTCGTCGGACACGCGCAAGGGTTCAGCCCTTCAACACGGGCAAAAGACCGGTGAGCGGCACACGGGCCTGATCCCCCGTGGAAAGCGTCTTGACCGTGGCCTCGCCCGCGGCGAGTTCCTCCTCGCCAAGGATCACGGCATGGCGCGCGCCGCTGTCGTTGGCGCGGCTCATCCGTTTTTTCATGTTGCCCTTGAACGCCATGTCGACGGTGAGCCCTGCGCGGCGCAGATCGGCGACGATGCCCGCGGCCGCGGCCTCTGCTGCCGCGCCCATCGGCACGACCGCGACATCGGCGGATGGCTCGCCCCGTTCGCCCACCAGCATGGCCAGCCGCTCGATCCCCGCGGCCCAGCCGACCGCCGGGGTCGCCGGCCCGCCCAGTGCTTCGACCAGCCCGTCATAACGTCCCCCGCCCAGCACGGTCCCCTGCGCGCCCAGCCGGTCGGTCACGAATTCGAACGCGGTGTGCCGGTAATAATCGAGCCCGCGCACGAGCGAGCCCGCCCGTTCCCATGCGACGCCCGCGGCATCCAGCCCTTCGGTGACGGCGGCGAAGAATTCCTGCGCCTCGCCCGAAAGGAACGCGTCGATCTGCGGCGCGTCGGCGACGAAGGCACGGTCGCGGCGATCCTTGGAATCGAGGATGCGCAGCGGATTGCGCTCCAGCCGGTCCTGCGAATCCTCGGACAGTTCGGCCCGGTGGTCGCCGAAATATTCGACGAGCGCACGGCGCCAGTTCTCCCGGCTTTCCCCGTCGCCCAGCGTGTTCAATTGCAAGGTCACGCCGTCGGCAATGCCAAGCTCGCGCAAAAGCTGATCCGCCATGACGAGCAATTCCACGTCCGCCTGCGGTTCGGCGGCGCCGATGATTTCGGCGTTGATCTGGTGAAACTGGCGGTAGCGCCCCTTTTGCGGGCGTTCATAGCGGAACAGCGGGCCGTGCGTGGCGAGTTTCAGCGGCGCGTGCTGCTGCCACCCGTTGGTCAGGAACGCGCGCGTCAGACCGGCGGTGAATTCGGGACGAAGCGTGAGCGATTCGCCGCCGCGATCCTCGAAGCTGTACATTTCCTTCGACACGACATCGGTCGTCTCGCCCAGGCTCCGCGAAAACACGGCGGTCTTTTCGAAGACCGGCATCTCGACCCGGCGGAACCGGTAGAGGCGGCGAATGCGTTCGAAGGTTTCGACCACATGGGCGAAGGCCTCCGCCTCCGCTCCGAAGATGTCCTGCGTTCCGCGAATGGCCTGCGGTGTCTCGATGCGCTTGTCCGTCATGGCGCGGCCTTTACCCGCAAAGCCCGCTCCTGCAAAGCATCGCCGCACCGCACTGGCGTATTGCATATGGGCGGCGGTCGCGGCACACCATCGCCCATGAAAAAGACCATCACGGGCCGCGCCCTTCTCACCGCCGTATCCCTTTTCGCCATCGCCCTGCCCGCCCATGCGCAGACACAGGCGGAGCAGCAGCGCTCGCTCCCGCAGGCCGTGCCGATTTCGCCGTCGGTGCCCGATCCGGTCGATACGCCATGGCCGGGCGGCACGATCGACCTCGCCGTCGATGCGACCGACATCACGCGCGGCGTGTTCCGCACGACCGAGACGATCCCGCTCGCACCGGGGACGGAGCGTCTCACCCTGCTCTATCCCGAATGGCTTCCGGGCAAGCATGCGCCGCGCGGTTTCCTGGCCGAGCTGACGGGCATTCGTTTCACCGCCAATGGGCAGGATCTGAAATGGACGCGCGACCCGGTCGAGGTCTACGCCTTTCACGTCGAGGTTCCCGCCGGCACGGAGCAGGTCGTGGCGCAGCTCGTCTATACCTCCCCGCTGGAGCCGAACGAGGGGCGCATCGTCATGACGCCCGAGATGATGAACCTCAAGTTCGAGGATGTCAGCCTCTATCCCGCCGGGCATTACGTGCGCCGCATCGCGATCCGCCCGACGGTGACCTTTCCCGAAGGATGGGACGTCGCGACCGCGCTCGACGGGATGAGCCGCGCGGGCGACACCGTCCAATGGGCGACCACGGATTATCAGACGCTGGTGGATTCGCCGATCTTCGCAGGCGCCTATCACCGTGCGTGGGATCTGGGTCAAAATGTCGATCTCGAGGTGTTTGCCGATGCGCCGCGCTACCTCGACGCGAGCGAGGAGCAGATCGACGCGCATCGCCGGCTCGTGGACGAGGCGATCGCGCTTTATGGCTCGAAACCGTTCGACCACTACGAATTCCTGCTCGGCCTGACCGACAAGCTCGGCGGGATCGGTCTTGAACATCATCGCAGCTCGGAAAACACGCTTCCGCCCGACACGTTTACCGAGTGGAAGAAGACCGAATACCGCCGCGGGCTGCTGCCCCACGAAATGACGCATAGCTGGAACGGCAAGTTCCGCCGGCCTGCTCGCCTGTGGACCCCCGACTATCGTCAGCCGATGCAGGACAACCTGCTCTGGGTCTATGAAGGCATGACGAGCTACTGGGACATGGTGCTGGCCGCGCGTTCGGGATTGCAGACGACCGACCTGATCAAGGGCGACATCGCCCGTACCGTCGCCAATTACATGACGCAGCCGGGCCGGGCGTGGCGTTCGGTCGAGGACACGACGCACGATCCCATCTTCGCCGCGCGCAAGGCCAAGCCGTTTTCGAGCCAGGCCCGCGGCGAGGAATATTACAGCGAGGGTGCGCTCACCTGGCTGGAGGCGGACATGCTGATCCGGCGCGAGACGGGGGGCAGGAAATCGCTGGAGGATTTCAACAAGAGGTTCTTCGGGCTGCGCGACGGCGACTGGGGCGAGGTGACGTACGAGTTCGAGGATGTCGTCGCCGATCTCAACGCGGTCTATCCCTACGACTGGGCGAATTTCCTTTCCCGGCGCCTGCAATTGCCGAACCAGCCGGCGCCGACGCGCGGGGTGGAGCTTGCCGGCTATCGCGTGGCGTTCCGGCCCGAGCCCAACCCCTATGACGAGGCGCTCATGGCGAACGCCAAATATCTCAACCTGTGGCATTCGCTTGGGCTGAACGTGGGCAATGACGGGTCCGTGTCCTCGGTCCTGTGGGACGGGCCGGCGTTCAAGGCGGGCATCGTCGGCGGGGCGGATATCGTCGCCGTCAATGGCGAGGCCTATGACAGCGACGCGATGAAGCGCGCCATCGCGGCCGCGGCCGATGGCGGCGGGCCGATCGAATTGCTGATCGAGCGGGGGGGCCGTTACCTCACCGTGCCGCTCGCCTATGACGGAGGGTTGCGCTATCCCTGGCTCGAACCGGTGGACGGGAAGGATGGCGAACAATTGCTCGACCGCCTGCTCGAACCGACGGTCGCCGATTGAAAAGCGCGGCGCAGCCATGCGTGAGCTGCGCCGTGCCGGGGGCGCGAAATGCGCTCTTGGCGCAGACGGCGCGCCGCGCTACAGCCCCGCCGGGTCACATGCTGCAACGCAGCGCCGGATAGACAGAGGACGAAAGCCCACATGCGTATCGACTTGATCCCGACCGGGTCCAACCCGCCCGAAAGCCTGAACGTCATCATCGAGGTTCCCGTTGGCGGCGAACCGGTGAAATACGAATTCGACAAGGATTCGGGCGCATTGTTCGTCGATCGCATCCTGCACACGCCGATGCGTTACCCCGCCAATTACGGCTTCGTTCCGCACACGCTGTCGCCCGATGGCGATCCGCTCGACGCGCTCGTCGTGGCGCGCAGCCCGTTCGTGCCCGGCTGCGTCGTGCGCGCGCGTCCCATCGCGGTGCTCAACCTCGAAGACGAGCATGGCGGCGATGAAAAGCTGGTCTGCGTGCCCGAGGATTCGACCTTCCCCTATTACACCAAGGTGTCGGAAAAGGGCGACCTGCCCGAAATCCTGTTCAAGCAGATCGAGCATTTCTTCACCCATTACAAAGACCTGGAAAAGGAAAAATGGGTCCGCGTCGGCACCTGGGGCGGCGCCGAGGAAGCCCGCCGCATCGTGATCGAGGCGATCGAGCGCGAGAAGCAGGCCCAAGCCGAAAAGGGCTGAGGCGCCCCTCACCCATCCCATGAAAAAGCCCGGCGGCCCTCAAAACCGCCGGGCTTTTTCGTATCAAGTGCCCCCGTTGTCGGCGCGATCATTCCACCGGGCGGCTGGAATCGAGCAGGTCGGCCTCACCCGTGACGGCACGCTCGCGATCGACCAGTTCCGCGATGTGGTTCTCCGGCCGGGTGCTCCGCGCCTGTGCCTCGCTCTCCCCGCTCGCCCGCTTGCGCGTCGTGGCGGGGGACGGCGCGGCGGGCGCGGGACGCGGTGCCTGCGAAATGCTCGCCCCTTCGCCCAGTGCGAGCGGGCTGCCGGAATCGAAACGCAGCCGGTAGATCGGCTCGGGCAGGGCAAAGCCTGCTTCCTCCAGCGCGTCCTTCGCCGCCTTGATCGCGATGGATCGTCCTTTGAGGAAATCGGTCTCTTCCTGATCGACCCAGCCGCGAAAGCTGATGACGATATTGGAATCGCCGACCTCGCGGATGACGGCGGTCGGCTCGGGTTCGTCGAGCACGAAATCCAGACCGCGCAGCGCCTCTATCCCCGTGGCCATGCCATCCACCGGATTGTCGTCCGCATCCACGCCGAGATCGAATTCGAAACGGCGCTGCGGATTGCGGGTGTAATTGAGGATGACCGATTTGAAGACGGTCGAATTGGGAATGCGCAGATGGTTGCCGTTCAGCGTCATCAGCACGGTGGCCCGGCTGGTAAGGCGCACGACGCGGCCTTCGTTCCCCTCGATCATCACATGGTCGTTGGCGCGGAACGGCTGTCGCAGGGACAGCATGACGGACGAGATGTAATTGTCGATCGTGTCGCGCACGGCAAAGCCCACCGCGATGCCGATGACGCCCCCGATGCCGAGCACCGCGCCCAGCAATGCCGTCGCGCCAAGGATCTTCAGCGCGAGATAAAGCCCGAACAACACGCCCACGAACTTGATCGCGCTGGACAATAGCTCGGTGACGAAGGCGTTGGGTGTCACCTTGTCGAGCAGCCAGCGCATGCGCGAGATCGCGCCGAACAGCAGCGCCACCAGCACCGCGACCACCGTCGCGACGAGGATGAGCGGCAACATGCGGACAAGGCCGCGCGCCTCGTCCACGATCCCGCCGAGCGTGGGGGCAAGGTTGCTGTTGACGGCAAGGTCGCGCTCGATCCGGTTCGACACGGTGACGACGCCCGTCACGCGCGATGCGATGTCCTCCGCCTGCTGCGCGGCCTCCGCCTGCGCGACATTCCCGCTGAGCGTGACGACGCCCTGCTCCACCTGCACACCAACATTGGCGAGCGGTTCGATCGCGGCGAAGATATTGCGGATGCGCGCGGCGATCCGGATGTCCTGCTCCGCGCCCTGTTCGGCCTCGATCTCCTGCGCAGGCGCCGCCGGTTCGGCTGCGCCGCCGCCCGAAAGGTCGGGAATGGCGGCATGGACGGGCGCGGCGAAAAGCAGCAGCGCGGCGGCAAGCATGGCACGGCGCATCGTCGTCACCCCCCCGCCACGGTCATGCCGTCGACGCGCAGGCTCGGCACGTTGACGGCGCGAATGTCGTCGAGATCGGCGGCGGCGGTCATCTGCGCGAACATGTCCATGAGATTGCCGGCGATGGTAAAGCCCGACACCGGCCCGGCGATGGCGCCATTCACGATGCGAAAACCCGATGCGCCGCGGCTGTAATCCCCGGTCACGAGATTGACCCCCTGCCCGATCAGCTCCGTCACCAGCACGCCGTCGCGAATGTCGGCGATGAGCGCATCGCGCGACACATCGCCGGCGTTCAGGGTCACGTTGCTGGTCGCGACGGCGGGCGAACCGCCCCCGCTGCGCGCCGCATGGCCCGTCGGGCGGCGGCCAAGCTTGCGCGCCGATGCGCTGTCGAGCAACCAGCCCGTCAGCCGCCCCTCCGCCACCAGATCACGCGGCGCGGTCGGCAATCCCTCCCCGTCGAAGGGCCGCGAACGCAGGCCGCGATGGCGCAGCGGATCGTCGGTCACGGTGATGGCGGCCGGGAAAATGCGCTTCCCCTCGCATTCGAGGAGAAAGCTGGCCTGGCGCGCGATGCTGTGGCCCGAAATCGCCGCGGCAAGATGGCCGAGCAGCGTTCCGCCCACCCGCGGATCGAAGACGACGGGCATCGGCCCGCTGCTCATGGTGCCGGGATGGAGCCGTTCGAGCGCGCGATCCGCGGCGAGCGTGCCGATCTCTTCCTCGTCCGGCAGATCGCCAGCATGGCGCGCGCTGCGCCCGGCATAGCCACGCTCCATCCCCGCGCCCTTCCCCGCGACGAGCGAGATCGACCGCGCATGGCGCGCCTGCTCGTAATGCCCTGAAAAACCGTGGCTCGTCACCAGCGCGGCGATGGCGCGGCCATAGCTTGCCGCGGCGCCGTCGCTATTGGTGATGCCGGAACGGGCGCGGCCCGCCGCCTCGGTCCGTTCCGCCGCCTCGCGCAGCGCGTCCGGCCCCGGCGGCGGCGACAGGAGATCGAGCGTGGGGGCTGCCCCTGTCATCAGCATGTCGGCAGGCGCCAACCCGGCATAGGGGTCGGCGGGCGCCGCCTCCGCCATGGCGACGGCCCGGCGCGACAATTCGTCGAGCGCGGCCTCGTCGGCGGCGCTCGACCCGATGGTGGCACTTTTCTGCCCGATAAAGACGCGCAGGCCGAAATGCTCGGATTCGGACCGCTCCACCTCTTCAAGCGCGCCGAGCCGGACATGGACGGTTTCGGACAGATCGCCGAGATAGACGGCATCGGCCGCATCGGCGCCCAGCCGCCGCACGCGGGCGATCAGATCGTGACAGCGGCTCTCGGCCTGCTCGGCGTTCAGCACGGGTTGGATCTCGACATGCCGGTTTCTCCTGAATTCGAAACCGGCGGGATAGGCATTGCCCGCCCGCTGGGCAAGCGCCGCCGCCGCGTTCAGCCCGTTGCGCGGATTACCCGTGCAGCATCCGGGCCAGCCCCGCGATCGCGAACGGCAACCCGATCGCCCCTGCCCAGATGAGCAGCTGATCGCGGCGATAGGCCCCGCGATATTGCGGATCGTGCGCCGCTGCATCCGACATCCCGGCCCAGCGCCGCTCCAGCTTCAGACAGATCGGTATGATCGCCAGCACCAGAATGACCAGCGCCATGTAGGGCAGCAAGGTGCCGGAAAATTCCTTGAGCTGCTTTACCGTGACGAAGATCTGCAGGACCGTATACACCAGGAGCGCATAGGCGATATTGTCGCTGATCTTCCTCGGCCAGCCGCGGGTCGCATGAACCGGCGGCGCCGGTCGAGCCATCTCTCGCTCGCGGTGCAAGCGGGCGCTACGTTCGATTCGTGTTTGCGATCCTGCCATGCCGCACGATCCTTTCCCTTTCAGTCCCGGATCGAGTATCATTTGTTTCACGGCCAAGGTCAATGCCACTGCATATGCGGCTGTTTCGCGGGCGTTGGGACATCGCGCGCAGGGCGGCCATGCACGAATCCTGCCAAACCGCCTGCCAAACCGATTGCATGACGGCGTTGAGGGGGCTTTAATGGTTTGCAGGCCATGATATGCGTTGCGCCGCAACCGATCGTGACCGGCACCCCGCCGCAGACCAAGGACCAGACGCCATCGCTACCGAGATCACTCTCGACCCCGCCGTAGACCCCGAAGAGACGGCCGCGCCCCCCGTGCCGCAAGGCGGGCTGGAGGTGCTGTCCATCGCCAAGAGCTATGACAAGCGGGCGGTGCTCACCGACATCTCGCTCTCCGTCGCGAAGGGCGAGGTGCTGGGCCTGCTCGGCCCCAATGGCGCGGGCAAGACGACGTGTTTCTATTCGATCATGGGGCTCGCGCGGCCCGATTCGGGGCGGGTGCTGCTCGACGGGAACGACATCACCAACCTGCCGATGTATCGTCGCGCGATCCTGGGCCTCGGCTATCTGCCGCAGGAGACGAGCATCTTTCGCGGGATGAGCGTCGAACAGAACATCAATTGCGTACTCGAACTGGTCGAGCCGGACAAGCAGGTCCGCGCCGCCGAGCTGGAGCGGCTACTCGACGAATTCGGGCTGACCCGCCTGCGCGAAAGCCCGGCCATGGCGCTTTCGGGCGGGGAACGGCGCCGCGCCGAGATCGCCCGCGCGCTTGCGGCGAAACCGTCGATCATGCTGCTCGACGAGCCGTTCGCCGGCATCGACCCCCTTTCGATCAGCGACATTCGCGACCTGGTCAAGGATCTGAAGGGGCGCGGCATCGGCGTGCTCATCACCGATCACAACGTGCGCGAAACGCTCGAAATCGTGGACCGGGCCTGCATCATCTATGGCGGGCAGGTTCTTTTTGCCGGCAGCCCGGAGGCGCTGGTCGCCGATGAAAACGTGCGGCGGCTCTATCTCGGCGAGGGGTTCACCTTGTGAGCTGCGTGCGCGCCCTCCTGCCGGATCCGCGCGGCTGACGTCCCATGGCCATCGGCCCCCGCCTCGACATACGGCAATCGCAATCGCTGGTGATGACACCGCAATTGCAGCAGGCGATCCGCCTGCTGACGCTGTCGAACCTGGAGCTGGAAAGCCATATCGCCGACGCGGTGGCGGATAATCCGCTGCTCGAACTCGGCGATACCGGGGAGGCTGCCGCGCCGGCCCAGGGCGATGCCGAATTGCCCGACGCAGGCAGCACGAATGGCGTCGATGCACTCGACATCGCGCCCGATGCCGCGGATCGCGATTTCGACACCGGCGACGGAATCGGCGTGCGCGAGGGGAGCATGGGGGCAGGCGCCGCGTCCGATGGCGACTTCGACTTTGCCGAACGCGCCGACGACGCCGCCACGCTGGCGCAGCATCTCCACGCGCAGATCGGTGCCGCGGGGGGGACGACGGTGCTCCGCTTCGTCGCCGGCCATCTGATCGATCACCTGGACGAGGCGGGCTATCTCGTCGGTGATCTTGCCGACATCGCCGTCTCGCTCGGCATCGAACTGGACGAGGCGGAGCGGGCGCTGGCGCTGCTGCAAACGCTCGACCCGACGGGGGTGGGTGCGCGCTCGCTGTCCGAATGTCTCGCGCTGCAGGCGAAGGAGGCCGATCGCCACGACCCGTGCATGGCGGCGCTGCTTGCCAATCTGGACCTGCTTGCGCAGGGAAATCTTGCGCATCTTCGCCGGATTTGCCGCGTGGATGACGACGACCTTGCCGACATGATCGCCGAATTGCGGCGCTACGATCCCAAGCCGGGGCACCGCTTTGGCGGCGGGGCGGCGACGCCGGTGGTGCCCGACGTGCTCATCCGCCGCGAACAGGGCGGCTGGGGCGTGGCGATCAATCGGCGCACGCTTCCCCGGCTCGTCGTCAATCGCGACTATTACGTGCAGATGAAACGCCACTGCCGCGATCGCGCCGCGCAAGGCTGGCTGGGCGAAAAGCTGACCGACGCGAACTGGCTCACCCGCGCCCTGGATCAGCGGCAGCGCACCATATTGAAGGTGGCACATGAAATCGTGCGGCGGCAGGACGGGTTTTTTCGCCGCGGCGTGTCCGCGCTCGTCCCGCTCACCCTGCGCGAGGTGGCGGAAAAGGTGGAATTGCACGAATCGACGATCAGCCGGGTGACGTCGAACAAGTTCCTGCATTGCGAGCGGGGCACGTTCGAACTGAAATATTTCTTCGGTTCGGGCGTCGCCCATGCCGACGGCGAGGGCGGCGCCTCCGCCGAGGCGGTGAAGGCCGCCATTCGCCAGCTTTGCGATGCGGAGGATCCGAAGAAGATCCTGTCGGACGATGCGCTGGTCGAATGCCTCAAGGATCGCGGCTATACGCTCGCGCGACGGACGGTCGCAAAATACAGGGAGGCGATCGGGATCGGCTCCTCGGTCCAGCGTCGCCGCCTCAAAAGGATCGCCGCCAGCCGGTAATCCGCCTCTCGCAAGGCTGGTCGCGTGGCGATAACCCTCCGTTTCGGACCTTGCCCGAAGTGGCGCAATCCGGGGGAACAGAGCGAATTTTCCGGCACACAACACCTACGCTTCAGTGCCTTGGGTCCATTTCAGACCTTATTAAGGTTTGTCCCCCATTTTTTGTATGGTTAATTCGGGGCACTGGCTCTTCCAGATCGGGAAACACGACGATCGCGGGTTGAGCGATACGAAACAGGGAAGCGACATCATGCGGATTTTATTGATCGAAGACGAACCGACCACGGCAAAGGCGATCGAGCTCATGCTGGGGGGCGAAGGCTTCAACGTCTATCAGACCGATTTTGGCGAAGAGGGCCTCGATCTCGGGCGGCTCTACGATTACGACATCATCCTGCTCGACCTCAACCTGCCCGACATGCACGGGTATGACGTGCTCAAGAAACTGCGCGTCGCCAAGGTGCAGACGCCCGTTCTCATCCTTTCGGGCATCGCCGAGATGGATTCCAAGATCCGCAGCTTCGGCTTTGGCGCCGACGATTACGTGACCAAGCCGTTTCACAAGGACGAGCTGATCGCGCGCATCCACGCGGTGGTCCGCCGGTCGAAGGGGCATTCGCAATCGGTGATCCGGGCCGGCAAGCTTGCCGTCAATCTCGATACCAAGACGGTCGAGGTGGCAGGCTCGCGCGTGCATCTCACTGGCAAGGAATATGCCATGCTGGAGCTGATGTCGCTGCGCAAGGGCACGACGCTGACGAAGGAAATGTTCCTCAACCACCTGTACAACGGCATGGACGAGCCGGAGTTGAAGATCATCGACGTGTTCATCTGCAAGCTGCGCAAGAAGCTGTCGATGGCGTGCGACGGGGAAAACTATATCGAGACCGTTTGGGGCCGCGGCTATGTCCTGCGCGACCCGGCGCAGGAGGCCGAGGCGGCCTGACCTCCGATAAAGCGGGCGGGGGGAACCCGGGCGATCGCATCTCGACGCGGCGCGTGCCACCCGCTATCGGCGCGGCATGACGGCGAACAAGGAAGGCGATCCCCTCACGCTCAACCGGCTTTATGGCCGGTCCAAGGGGAAGAAACTGCGCAGCGGGCAACAGGAGTTGCTCGACGAACTCTATCCGCAGATCGCGGTGCCGGACGACGGGCCGATCACCGCGGCCGGCCTGTTCGGAAGCGATCGCCCTTTGCATTTCGAAATCGGCTTCGGTTCGGGTGAGCATATGGCCGGGCGTGCCGACATGCTCCCCGACCATGGGTTTATCGGGGCGGAACCCTTCGTTAACGGCGTGGTCGGCGCGCTGCTCCATGTGCGGGAGCGGACATTGCCGAACGTGCGGCTGCACATGGGCGATGCGCTGCAGGTGCTCGACCGGGTTCCCGATGGCGCGCTGTCCTTCTGCTATCTGCTGCATCCCGATCCCTGGCCGAAGGCGCGCCATGCGAAGCGCCGGATGATGAACGACGGCCCGGTCGATCTTATCGCGCGCAAGCTGAAGCCGGGCGGCGAATTCCGGTTCGGCACGGACCATCCGATCTATCTGCGCCACGCATTGACGGTGATGCAGCGCCATACCGGGTGCTTCGAATGGCTGTGCGACAAGCCCGCCGATTTCCAGGTGCGGCCCGGCGGCTGGCCCGAAACGCGGTACGAGGCAAAGGCCCGGCGCCAGGGGCACGAGGTTTGGTATTTCCGCTATCGCCGCCGGTAGCGTAATTTTCCAAAAGCAAATATTTGCGACCGGCGACCAAAATTGCTTCGCGCCGCAAATGAAACCCGCGATATTTCCGCCGGCACTATCTCCTGCCTTGGGAATGAACGTCCATGGGTTTCGATTCGTTTGCCGATCTCCTGCCCTATATCGCGATCGGCTTTGCCGCTCAGCTCGTCGACGGGGCGCTGGGCATGGCGTTCGGGGTCATCACAAACACGCTGCTGGTCGGCGTGTTCGGCATGCCGCCCGCGCTGGCGAGTGCGAAGGTGCACCTCGTCGAATGTTTTACCACGGCCAGTTCGGGGATCAGCCATCTCTATCACCGCAATATCGACCGCGGCCTGTTCCTGCGCCTGCTGATCCCCGGCGTGCTCGGCGGGGTGGCGGGCGCCTATCTGCTCAGCAATATCGACGCATCGGCGATCAAGCCGTTCGTGCTGCTCTATCTTGCGGGCATCGGCATCTATCTTTTCGTGCGGGGATTGCGCCATCCCGGCGATCCGAAACCGGCGCGGCGTGTGGCGCCGCTCGGCCTGCTGGGCGGGTTTCTCGACGCGGCGGGCGGCGGCGGATGGGGGCCGGTGGTCACGTCGAACCTGCTGGTGCAGGGGGTGGAACCGCGGCGGGTGATCGGGTCGGTCAGCGCGGCGGAATTCTTCCTCACCGTGGCGGTATCGGCGACCTTCATCGCGCATATCGGGATCGCCGACATGGCGGGACCGACGCTCGGCCTGATCGTCGGCGGGGTCGCGGCGGCGCCGATCGGGGCCTATGCGGCAAAGCGCGTTCCGGTCAAACCGATGCTGACGCTGGTCGGCGTGGTGCTCACCCTCACCAGCCTTTACGGCATATGGAAGGCGTGGGGCTGATCGCCGGGTTCAGGCGATGATGTCGGGAATGAGCGCATCCTCGAAAAACATGATCTGATCCTTCAGCCTGAGCTTGCGCTTCTTCAGCCGGGCGACCTGAAGCGCCGCCGCGGGATTTTCCGCCAGCGTGTCGATCGCCGCGTCGAGATCGCGATGTTCGATTCGCAGTGTTTCGAGCTGCCGGCGCATCTCGTCTTCGGTCATCGGCGTATCAGATCCTGTCGAATGACGCCGGCGACATCATCGGCGCGAATTGCGCCTGCGTCATGCCACAGCCGGTCCCCGCTTCGCAATCGCTGTATCGGACCGCAAACGGACCGTCGCATGAGGGGGGCCGGTTCGTCCGAAACAATAATCGAAACCGCTTTTTTACATCTTCGAAATATGATTTCATTTCCATGACAGCCAGGTGCCCATTTCGAGTCGCCAGCCTGTCGAATGGGGGATATCACTCGCAAAGGAGCTTTTCGATGGAATCCACGCATGTCACCGCCCTTGAAACGAAGCATGCCGGTCTGGAGCGGCAGATCCGGGATGAGGAACTGCGCCCCGCACCCGATGCCACGCGGATCAAGGATCTGAAACGCAGGAAGCTCAGGATCAAGGAAGAGATCGCCCTGCACTGATCGCCCCTCCCATTCATCGACGCCCCCCGGCCGCGTGCGGTTCGGGGGGTTTTTCGTGGACCGGGCGGGCACACGGAACCCTGTCGGGCGAACGCGCGCGGCTTTATCGCGGCGAAACGCAGATGGATGTTTTGCGAAACGCGCGCCATGCGCTACCTCTTTGATCCATGCCAGCCAGCCAGCCACCGAACACTCCGCCCACCGGTCCCTCCCCCGCGATTGCCGCGCGCACGATCCTCACCGGCCTGCACGAGGTGATGGCATCGCGCCACAATGCGCAGGCAAAGCTTAATCACGTGGTCGAGATCATCGGCGAAAGCCTCGATAGCGAGGTCTGCTCGATCTATCTCCTGCGCGAAGGGATGCTCGAACTGTTCGCGACGCGCGGCCTCAACGAGGAGGCGGTGCACGTCACCCGGCTCGCCATTGGCGAAGGGCTGGTCGGCACCATCGCCAAGAATGTCGAGATGCTCAACCTCGCCGAGGCGGCGGCGCATCCCGACTTTCTCTACCGCCCCGAAACGGGCGAGGAACGGTTCCACTCCTTTGCCGGCGTGCCCATCGTGCGCAAGGAACGCGCGGTCGGCGCGCTCACCGTGCAACATGTCGATCCGCGCCGCTACGAAGAGGTCGAGATCGAGGCGTTGCAGACCGTCGCCATGGTCCTGTCCGAGCTGATCGCCAATGCCGACCTCATCGACGAGCAGGACGCGTTCCTGACCAATCCGCAGCTCTCGGGACAGCAGCAGCTCAAGGGCCTGCCGCTGGTCAAGGGGCTGGCACGCGGCTTCGCCGTGTTTCACCAGCCGCGCATCTCCATCGAACAGGTCGTCGCCGAGGATACCGAGGCGGAGCGGCAGCGCGTCTATCTCGCCTTCGACAAGATGCGCGAGCAGATCGAGACCATGACCAACCAGGCCGAATTCGGCGTCGACGGCGAACATGCGGAGGTTTTGAAGACCTACAAGATGTTCGCCTACGACGAAGGCTGGGCGCGGCGCATCAACGAGGCGATCGACAGCGGCCTCACCGCCGAAGCCGCGATCGAGCGGGTGCAGCAGCGCACCCGCATGCGCATGCGGCAGATCGACGATCCGCTGCTCGCCGACCGGATGCACGATCTCGAAGATCTCGCCAATCGGTTGCTGCGCATCGTGTCGGGACAGATCGGCACGGCGGCGGCATTGGGCTTGCGGCAGGACACGATCCTCATCGCCCGCAATCTCGGCCCGGCCGAACTGCTCGAATACGATCGCCGGCGGCTGAAGGGCGTGGTGATGGAGGAAGGCTCGCTCACCAGCCATGTCGTCATCGTCGCGCGGGCGATGGGCGTGCCAGTGCTGGGCCGGGTGCATGGCGTGCGCGGCATGATGCGCGAAGGCGACGAAATCCTGCTCGATGCCGACCAGGCGGTCGCCAATGTCCGCCCCACCCCCGTCCTGACCGAGGCGTTCGAGGCCCGCTCGCTGCGCAATCGCGAACGGCAGGCCGGCTATGCCGCATTGCGCGACGTCGAACCGTTCAGCCGCGACGGCGAGCGCATCACCGTCATGATGAACGCCGGGCTGCGCGACGACATCCCGATGCTCGGCATGACGGGCGCCGACGGCATCGGACTGTTCCGCACGGAGTTTCAGTTCCTGGTCTCCGCCGCCCTGCCGCAGCGCGACCGGCAGACGCGCCTGTATCGCGACGTGCTCGACACCGCGGGACAGAAGCCGGTGATCTTCCGCACCGTCGACGTGGGCGGGGACAAGTCGCTGCCCTATCTGCGCGGGGACGAGAACAGCGGCGACGAGGAGAACCCGGCGATGGGCTGGCGCGCGCTTCGGCTCGCGCTTGCCCGCGAAGGCTTGATGAAGGCGCAGGCCCGCGCCCTGCTCGAGGCGGCGGGCGGACGCACGTTGAACGTGATGTTCCCGATGGTGTCCGAACCGTGGGAATTCGACGCGGCGAAGGCCGTGTTCGAGCAGCAGATCGCGTTCCTGAAAGACCGGCGCAAGACCTTGCCCGAACAGATCCGCTATGGCGCCATGCTGGAGGTTCCAGCGCTCGCCGAAATGCTCGACGTGCTGGCGCCCAAGCTGTCGTTCCTGTCGATCGGGACCAATGACCTGACGCAGTTCCTGTTCGCCGCCGATCGCTCGAACCCGCGGCTCGCCGAACGCTACGACTGGCTCAGCCCCGCGATCCTGCGGTTCATGCGCCGCGTGGTGCAATCGCTCGCGCCGTATCGGGTCGACCTCACCGTGTGCGGCGAGATGGGCGGGCGCCGGCTCGAGGCGCTGGCGCTGATCGGCCTCGGCATCCGGCGTCTTTCGATTACGCCGGCATCGGTCGGCCCGCTCAAGGAGCTGGTCCGCAAGGTCGACACGCGCGAGATTTCCGCCGCGATGGAGCAATGGCTGGCCGAGCCGGTCACCGACCTTCGCGGCGCGCTGATCGCGTGGGCGGAGGAACGCGGCATCGACTGGGACTGACGCGGACAGGAACCGGGCCGCTCCCTCGCGCTTTCCTGTTCATAAGCCGCGCGGGGCGGTGACGGCACGGCTTCGATGCTTGACATGGGTGGCCCGTGCGTATTGCCTGCCGGACAGGTTGAATGTCTTTCGCAAACTGATGGGGCTTTGGTGGACGAACACGAAGAACAGTTCGAGCAGGATGGCGCAGATGCCGGCACCGGCGACGCCGGAACGGGCGTCGGCCAGAGGCTTCTGTCGGAACGCGAGCGGCAGGGCCTCTCCCGACAGGACATCCGCGACCGCACCAAGATTCCCGAACGCCACCTGATCTCGATCGAGGAAGGCGACCTCGCCTCGCTTCCGGGGCGCACCTATGCCATCGGCTTCGTGCGCAGCTACGCTCGCGAATTGCAGCTCGACGAGGAGGCCATGGTCGAGCAGGCCCGTGCCGAGCTCGGCGCCGCCGCCCCGCCCCCGCCGCCGCGCAACGTGCAGCATATGGAACCGGGCGATCCCGCGCGCATCCCCTCGGCAAAGCTGGCGTGGGGCGTGCTCGCGCTTCTGCTGGTGATTGCGGTGCTGGGCTTCTTCTTCTGGCGGAGCTGGTTCCTGCCCGCGGCGGAGCTGCCCCCGCTTACCGACGAAACCCAAACCGCGCCCGCCGCCGGTCCGGCGACGCCCGGCGGTGCGGCAACCCCCGCGGCGACGCAGGTACAACGCGGCCCGGTCGTCTTCACCGCCACGATCGACGGGGTGTGGGTGCGATTTTACGACGGTTCGGGCGACCGGCTCTACGAATCGCTGATGAACGAGGGCGACAGCTTCACCATTCCCGCCGACGCCGAAAATCCGCAGATCTGGACCGGGCGGCCCGATGCGCTCTCCATCACCATCGGCGGACGCGACGTGCCCCCGCTGGCCGAGGAGGACAGCGTGATCCGCGACGTGCCCGTTTCGGCGGAGGCGTTGGGCGCGCGCGGCCCCGGCCCCGGATTGCCGACCGCGCCCGGATCACAGGACACGACGCCCTGAACGCCGCCGCCCGTGCCCGCGTCGTTCAGCGCGGGTTCCGGCGCGGCGCGCGACATTGCGGTGCTTTGACGAATTGACAGACGAAAAGGTTTCGACACCCCCATGCCCCATTCGAGTATCCGCCTCCCCCGATTGCGCCGCGCCGGATGGCTGCTCGGCGCCGCGCTTCTGACCGCGCCGATGATGGCGCCGCCCGCCATCGCGCAATCGGCCGAAGATATCCGCATCCGCAAGCTGGAGCAGGAAGTCCGCGCGTTGCAGCGCAAGGTATTCCCCGGCGCCGACGGACGGTATTTCGAGCCGGAAGTGACCGCGCCGACGCCGGCGCCGGGTGCGGTTCCGGCCAACACCGGCGGCCCGGTCACGGATTTGCTCGCCCGGATGGACGCGGTGGAGGCCGCGCTCCAGCGCCTCACCGCGCAGACCGAGGTGAATCAGAACGCGCTCAACCTCCTTAACGCACGGGTCGAAACGCTGGAGGCGAACCGGACCGCCGCCGCGCAGGAGCCGCGCTATGCCGAAGATCTGGCCGAAACGCCTGCGCCGTCGGGCAATAATGCGTCGGGGAACAGCAATGCGACATCCGCCAATATGGACGCGATGACGGGCGGTGCTTCCTCCGGCGGTTCGGGGGCGAGTGCAGGCGGCGCGACGGTCGAGAAACCGTCGACCGGCGACGCGGGCGACGACGCCTATGTCTACGGGTTCCGGCTCTGGGATGCGGGGCGTTATGCCGAGGCGCGCAGCGTGCTCGAAGCGATGGTGAAATCCTATCCCAAGCATCGCCGGGCGAGCTGGGCGCGGAACCTGATCGGGCGCTCCTATCTCGATCAGAAGCAATATCGCCCCGCGGCCGAGGCGTTTCTCGCCAATTACCTCGAAAATCGGGACGGCGAACGCGCCCCCGACAGCCTCGTCTATCTGGCGCAGGCGACCGCCGCGCTCGGCAATAATGCCAAGGCGTGCGAGGCGCTGGAAGAGTTCCGCCTGGTCTATCCGGGCGAAGCGGCCAATCGCCTGTCTTCCTTGTCGCAGCAGGTCGCAACGCGGGCCAAATGCAATTGACGCGCAAGCGACCCCTGCGCGCCTGAGCGCCGCCACCGACCGCTTCGCCCGCGATTTCGGCGCGGTGGCGGAGCGGGTAGGCCTTTCAGAGCAATCGCGCGTCGGCCTCGCCGTTTCGGGCGGGCCGGACAGCATGGCGCTGCTCGCGCTCGCGGCGCGGGCCTGCCCTTCCCGCATTGCGGTCGCCAGCGTCGATCATGCGCTGCGGCCCGAGGCGGCGGCGGAATGCGCGCATGTCGCGTCGGTCTGCGCGACGCTGGGCGTGCGGCACGAAACCTTGCGCCCGGTGGTCGGCGCGCATGGCAATCTGCAGGATAATGCCCGCCGCGCCCGTTATGCCGCGCTGGAGGACTGGGCCGGGCGGAGCGAACTCCACGCGATTGTCACCGCGCATCATGCCGACGACCAGGCCGAGACGATGCTCATGCGGATGGCGCGCGGGGCGGGCACGCGCGGCCTTGCCGCGATGCGCGACATCGCCGTGGTTCCGGGCGGGACGCTGCCGCTTTTGCGTCCGCTGCTGTCGTGGCGGCGCGATACGCTCAGCGAGGTGGTCGCGGATGCGGGAATCGTGCCGGTGCAGGATCCCTCGAATCGCGATCAGGCGTTCCTGCGGGTTCGGGTCCGGGCGTGGTTGCGTACGGCGCCCGCCGACGTCGACCCGGTGCTGATGGCACGGTCCGCCGCGCATCTGGCCGAGGATGATGATGCGCTGGACTGGGCGGCGCGGCGCGAATGGGACGAACGCGTGGTGCGGGACGGGGACGGGGCAGTGCTGCGCTACGACCCTGCCGCGCCAGCGGCGATCCGGCTGCGCGTGCTGACCCGCATCATGCGCGAATCGGCGCGGGAGGGCACGCCGCGCGGCGACGAGATCGCACGGCTGCACGAACGGCTTGCCCACGGCGACACCGCGACGCTGGGCGGTGTGCTGTGTACCGGCGGCGAGGATGGGTGGACCTTTCGCCCCGCCCCGCCGCGAAAGGGCGCCAAGCGGTGAGCCGCGCCGGGGTTTGCCCTGTGCGCTGTTTGCTTGTCATTCACACGGTTGCGCCTACATTACAGGGGCGAAAGGACGGGATTTCCTGAATCATGAATAATCAAGACCAGCCCGGAAACGGCGACAATGGCGGCGGGGGCAACCCCTGGGTGAAAAGCCTGATGATCTGGGGCGGGATTTTCCTTGCCCTGCTGCTCATCGTGTCGATGTTCGGCCCCGGCAATGAAACGCCGGGCACGCAGATCCGCTATTCCGATTTCCGCGATCGTGTCGCCGCCGGCGACGTGCGCGAAGTGCAGATCGGCACCGACCGGATCACGGGCATGCTTGAAAACGATCAGGCGTTCAGCACGGTGCCCGTCGCCAGCGACAGCTCGCTGACCGATCTGCTGGAGGCGAACGACGTCGAATATTCCGCCGTCCCGCGCGAGGAAGGCAGCCTGCTGGCCGCGATCCTGATCAATCTCCTTCCGTTCCTGCTGATCCTCGGCATCGCGTTTTTCGCCCTGCGCCAGGTACAGAAGGGCGGCGGCGCCGGCGGCGCGATGGGTTTTGGCAAGTCCAAGGCCAAGATGCTGACCGAAAAATCGGGGAAGGTCACCTTTGCCGATGTTGCGGGCATCGACGAAGCGCGCGAGGAGCTGGAAGAGATCGTCGAATTCCTCAAGGATCCGTCGCGCTTTTCCAAGCTCGGCGGCCAAATTCCCAAGGGCGCCCTGCTTGTCGGCAGTCCGGGCACCGGTAAAACGCTGCTGGCCCGCGCCATCGCGGGTGAGGCGGGCGTGCCGTTCTTCACCATTTCGGGTTCCGATTTCGTCGAGATGTTCGTCGGCGTCGGCGCGTCCCGCGTGCGCGACATGTTCGAACAGGCGAAGAAGAACGCCCCTTGCATCCTGTTCATCGACGAAATCGATGCGGTCGGCCGTTCGCGCGGCAATGGCCTCGGCAACTCCAATGACGAGCGGGAGCAGACGCTGAACCAGCTGCTCGTCGAGATGGACGGGTTCGAGGCGAACGAAGGCATCATCATCATCGCCGCGACCAACCGCCCCGACGTGCTGGACCCCGCATTGCTGCGCCCCGGCCGTTTCGACCGGCAGGTGGTCGTGCCCGTCCCCGATATCGAGGGGCGTGAGAAGATCCTCGACGTGCATATGAAGAAGGTGCCGCTGGCGCCCGACGTCAATGGCCGCACCATCGCGCGCGGCACGCCCGGATTTTCGGGGGCCGACCTCGCCAATCTGGTGAATGAGGCAGCGTTGCTTGCCGCGCGGCGGAACAAGCGCCTCGTCGCGATGCAGGAGTTCGAGGACGCCAAGGACAAGGTCATGATGGGGGCCGAGCGCCGCTCCATGGTCATGACCGAGGACGAGAAGAAGATGACCGCCTATCACGAGGCGGGCCACGCGCTGGTGTCGATCAACGAGCCTGCGTCGGACCCGATCCACAAGGCGACGATCATCCCGCGCGGCCGCGCGCTCGGCATGGTGATGCGGCTGCCCGAACGCGACAGCTATTCCTACCACCGCGACAAGATGCACGCGAACCTCGCCGTCGCGATGGGCGGGCGCGTGGCCGAGGAAATCATCTTCGGCTATGACAAGGTGTCGTCGGGCGCGTCCTCGGACATTCAATATGCCACCGACCTTGCCCGCAACATGGTCACCAAATGGGGCATGTCGGACAAGCTCGGCCCGCTTCAGTACGAGCAGAGCCAGGAAGGCTATCTCGGCATGGGGCAGACGAGCCGGACCATGGCCTCGGACGAGACGAACAAGCTGATCGACAGCGAGATTCGCGAGCTCGTCGAAAAGGCGCACAAGGCGGCGGACGAATGCCTGCGCACGCAGGAGGACAAGCTGCACCTGCTCGCACAGGCGATGCTCGAATATGAAACGCTCACCGGCGACGAGATCACGAAGCTGCTCGCCGATGGAAAGATCGACCGGCCCGACACGCCCACTGGCCCGAAACGGCCCGTGTCCGTGGGCGGCGTCGGCGTTCCGAAAGCCGGCCGCAGGCTGGACGGCGGGACGGCACCGCAGGGCGCCTGATCCCGCCGGCAGAGACTGAAACACGAACGCCCCGGCCGCCCTGCGCGCCGGGGCGTTTTCTTTTTAAGGGGCACCGTGTGTGCGGAACAAAGAGCGAACCACTCCGTTGGATCCGGTAAAGGAGACATTGGCCATGACAGCCCCCAATCCCAACGAGCACCCCAAGTCCGACCCTGTGTCCAATGCCGAGAAAGACCCCGAAAACTGGGTCACCGGCGATGAGGCGATGACCGGCGCGCAGGCCAGCTATCTCAAGACATTGAGCGAGGAGGCCGGCAAGCCCGACGCCTACGACACCTCGCTCAGCAAGGCCGAGGCATCGAAACGCATCGACGAATTGCAGGGCACCACCGGACGCGGCGCATGAAAAAGGCCCGCCCGTCGCAATGACGGGCGGGCCTCTTCAAATTCGCGATGGACAGGCGATCAGCCGTCGTAATCGGACCCGATCGAGGTGTTGCGCGTGGGTGCCGCCGCGGTCAGGCGAAGCGCCTCCGCCGAACGGGACAGCGAACCGATCTCGTCGATCTCGTCGTCTTCCTCGACCGCGACCTTCTGCAGCCCGGTGATCACCGTTTCCTTCAGGTGCTTGGGCTTCACCGTCTGCTCCGCGATTTCGCGAAGGGCGACGACCGGGTTCTTGTCCCGGTCGCGGTCGACGGTGAGTTCCGCACCGCTCGAAATCTCGCGTGCACGCTGAGCGGCCAGCAGGACCAGGTCGAAACGGTTGGGAATCTTGTCGACGCAATCTTCGACGGTAACGCGCGCCATGGGGCACTCCGTAATCAGGGTGTCGGGAAAGCGCTGTGCTTACCTATCCACAGGCGCGGAGTCAACGGGAACCGCCGATCGCTCCGCCCTCTTGCCCTCCCCCGTACAAGCTGCGACAGGCAGGATCATGACCGATGTGGCAGATGACGGGAACGGGCCGGACGATACGACGCTCTCCGATCACGCTGGCGCCTATCGCGACCCGGCGCCCTTCGCATGCGAGGCGCAGGGGCAGAGCCTCGCCTTCTACCCCGCGGGAAAGGACCGTCTCGACGCGCTGCTCGACCTGATTGCGGGGGCGCGGCGCACGCTGCGCCTGTGTTTCTACATCTTTGCCGAGGATGACGTGTCGCACCGGGTCCGCGACGCGCTCACCGCCGCGGCACGGCGCGGGGTCGCGGTGCAGCTCCTGCTCGACGGGTTCGGCGCGGACGCCAGCGACGAATTCCTCGCCCCGTTGACCGGGGCCGGCGGATGGCACGGGCGGTTCGGGACGAAATGGTCGCAACGCTATCTCATCCGCAATCATCAGAAAATGGCGATCGCGGACGATGACATCGCCATGATCGGCGGCTTCAACATATCGGACGATTATTTTGCGCCGCCCGCGATGAACGGGTGGAACGACATGGGCGTCACCGTGCGCGGATCGGCCGTGGCCTCGCTGATCGATTGGTACGACCGGCTGATCACGCTCGTCGCGGATAGCGGGACGCGATGGCGCGACGTTCGCCGGGCCGTGCGGCAATGGAATCCGGGCGACGGGGCGGTGCAATTGCTGATCGGGGGGCCGACGCGGGGCATGTCGTCATGGGCGCACCGCGTCGGGCAGGATTTGCGCAGCGGCGACCGGCTCGACATGATGATGGCGTATTTCTCCCCCTCCCGCCGGTTGATGAAACGCATCGGCGGCATCGCGGCCAAGGGGGACACACGGCTGGTGATGGCCGGCAAGTCCGACAATGACGCGACCATCGGGGCGACGCGCTCGCTCTATCACGACCTCCTGCAACGCGGGGCGCGGGTGTGGGAATTCCTGCCGTGCAAGATGCATACGAAGCTGATCGTGCTCGACGATGCGGTCTATTTCGGGAGCGCGAATTTCGACATGCGCAGCCTCTATCTCAATCTCGAGATCATGTTGCGGATCGAGGATGCAGCCCTCGCCGACCGGATGCGCGAATTCGTCGGCGCGCATCTTGCCGCGTCGCAGGAGATCGACCGCGGCTGGCTGCGCGCGCGCGACGGGCTGTGGACGCGGATTCGCTGGAACCTGTCGTGGTTCCTCGTAGCGGTGGCGGATTACACGGTCAGCCGCCGGCTCAACATCGGGCCATAGCGCGAGGCTCAGTCGTAGTCGGCGGCGTAGCTGTCCTCGGCCAGATCGGAGAAGCGGGTGATCCGCGGTTCGAACCGCATGCGCACCTTGCCGGTGGAGCCGTGGCGCTGCTTCGCCACGATCAGCTCGGCAAGACCATAGACCCGCTCCATTTCCGCGGCCCAGGACGCGTGCGCCTCGTGCACCTTCGCGTCGTCGGTTTCGACGGGGCGCTTGGGCTCCTTGGCCGCGACATAGTAATCCTCGCGATAGACGAAGAGCACGATATCGGCGTCCTGCTCGATCGAACCCGATTCGCGAAGGTCGGACAGCATTGGTTTCTTGTCCTCGCGCTGCTCCACCGCGCGGGACAGCTGCGACAGCGCCATGACCGGGATGTCGAGTTCCTTGGCCAGCGTTTTCAGGCCCCGGCTGATCTCCGAAATCTCGTTGACGCGATTGTCATTGGCCCGGCCCGACCCTTGCAGCAATTGGAGGTAGTCGACCACGATGAAGCCGATGTCGTGCCGCCGCTTCAACCGCCGCGCACGCGCGCGCAATGCGGCAATGGTCAGCGCCGGCGTATCGTCGATGAACAGCGGCAGCTCGGCCAGCTCCTGGCTCGCGCGGGAGAGCGCCTGGAAATCCTCGCGGCTGATCTTGCCCATGCGCAGGTTTTCCGAACTGATCCCCGATTGTTCGGCGAGGATACGGGTCGCAAGCTGATCCGCGCTCATTTCCAATGAGAAGAACGCGACCGGCGACCCCACCGATTCCTCCGCCGGGATGCCATCGGCCAGATCGCGGCGATACCGGTTGGCCGCGTTGAACGCCATGTTGGTGGCGAGCGAGGTCTTGCCCATGCCCGGACGCCCGGCGAGGATCAGGAGGTCGGAATTTTTCAGACCGCCGATCTTCTCGTTCACGCTGTTGAGGCCGGTCGTCACGCCCGACACGTGGCCGCCGGAATTGAGCGCCTGCTCGATCAGCTTGATCGACTGGCGCGTGGCGGCGGCGAAATTCTTCGTCTCGTTGCCGGTCGCGGCCCCCTCGGCCACGCGGTAGAGCGCGCTTTCCGCCCGCTCGATCTGTCCCATCGGGTCGACATCGTCCGAGGTATCGAGCGCATCTGTCACCAGCGTGCGCCCCACGCTCACCAGCTCGCGCAGGAGGGCCAGCTCGTAGATCTGCTCGGCCAGGACCTGCGGCGCCAGAAGCCCCTGCCCATCCGCCGTCAGCCGGGCGAGATAGGTGATGCCGCCCATCTCCTTCAGCCCCTCGTCGGCCTCGAAATAGGGTTTCAGCGTCACCGGCGTCACCACCGCCTTGCGATCGACGAGGTTCAGGATCCGCTCGTAAATGCGCGCGTGCAGCGGTTCGAAGAAATGATCCGGGCTCAGCGCCTTGGGCAATTCCTCGATCACGCGATTGTCGATGAGCACGGCACCGAGAAAGGCGGCCTCCGCCTCCACATTGCTGGGCAGGGTGCGCGCGTCGCCTTCGCCCTCGTCGGGGCGGAGCAGGGTTATCTCTGTTGCCATGGCCGCAAAATAGGCGGGTGGGGTCACGCGCGCCAGCCGGATTATCTCACTAAATTAATCCACAGCCTGTGCATATCATCGCGACAGCAGGAAAACCGCGTATTCCGCGCGCAGATTCGCCGCCGCCGCCCCCGTCAGGCGGTCACCGTTCAAAAACCAGCGCCGTTCGATCGTCATCCCCCGCCCCCGCGCCAGCGCGGCGAAATCGTCGATCGTCACATGGTGGATATTGGGCGTTTCGTACCATGTCACCGGGAGCAGCCGCGTCACCGGCATGCGCCCCCCGAACATGAGCGAGGCCCGCACCCGCCAATGCGCGAAATTGGGAAAGGACACGAAGGCCCGCCGCCCGATGCGCAGCAATTCGTCGAGGATGAGATCGGGCCGCCGCGTCGTCTGCAACGTCTGCGACAGGATCGCGTAATCGAAGCTGCCGTCGCCGTAGAAGCCGAGATCGGCATTGGCATCCCCCTGCACCACCGACAGGCCGCGCGACACGCAGGTGGCGACCTTCTCCGCGTCGATCTCCAGCCCGCGCGCATCGACGCCCCGCCGGTCGCGCAGCGCCGCCATGAGGTCGCCATCGCCGCACCCGATGTCGAGCACGCGGGAACCGGGCGCCACATGGTCCGCAATGACGGCAAGATCGGGGCGCAGGCGCGTCACAGGAAGCCCCCCACCACCCGGTCGAGCGCGGGCACGTCGAGCAGGAAGCTGTCATGCCCGAACGGGGCGGACAATTCGACGAAGCTGACCGGCGCGCCCGCGGCGTTCAGCGCATGGGCAATGCGCCGCGATTCCGATGTCGGGTAGAGCCAGTCGGTGTCGAAGCTGACGAGGCAGAACCGGGTCTTCGTGCCGGCAAAGGCATCGGACAATCGCCCGCCATGTTCCTCCGCCAGATCGAAATAATCCATCGCGCGGGTGATGTAGAGATAGCTGTTCGCATCGAAGCGGTCGGTAAAGGCCAGCCCTTGATACCGCAAATAGGATTCCACCTGGAAATCCGCGTCGAAGCCGAAGGTCTTCGCCTCCCGGTCCTGAAGCCGGCGGCCGAATTTCTCGGTCAGCCCCTGCTCCGACAGATAGGTGATGTGCGCCGCCATGCGCGCCACGGCCAGCCCGCTTTCCGGCCCGACCTTACGCGGATCGGGGCGGGGATCGGTGCCTGTCTCAGCATAATAATCGCCGCCGTTCCATTGCGGGTCGGCCATGATCGCCTGTCGCCCCAATTCGTGGAAGGCGATATTCTGCGCGCTGTGCCGCGACGTGCTCGCGATGACGAGCGCGGCCTTCACCCGCTCCCCGAAATTCGCGGCCCAGCTCAGCGCCTGCATCCCGCCCATCGACCCGCCGACGACGGCATGCAGCGTGTCGATGCCCAGCGCGTCGAGCAGCGCGACCTGCGCGCGGACCATGTCGCGGATCGTGATGACGGGAAACCGCATCGCATACGGGCGCCCCTCCGGCGCCAGCGCGGCGGGCCCGGACGAGCCCATGCAGCTGCCGATGACATTGGAACAGATCACGTGAAACCTGTCCGTGTCGATCGGTTTGCCGGGGCCCACCATGCGCACCCACCACCCCGGCTTTCCCGTGGCGGGGTGCGGCGATGCGACATGCTGATCCCCGGTGAGCGCGTGACACAGCAGGATAGCGTTATCCTTCGCCGCGTTGAGCGTGCCGTAGGTGCGAAAGGCGATGCGCACGCCATCGAGGCTGCGTCCGCTGTCGAGCGGCAGCGGATCGGCAAGGGTCAGCGTCGCGCCGGTATCGTCATGGACAAGGTCAACCATCGGTCCCGGCGATTGGGACGAAGGCGCGATGGTGTCAACATGCCATCCGGTTGCACATGTTTCATTTGACGCAAAGCCTGCGCGGATTAAGGCATCGGGCCCATGACATCCCCCGACGAACAGCCCACCATCGCCCAGTCCGGGCCGCAACCCAAGCCGTGGATCGAGGGCATCCACGCCTATGTCCCCGGCCAGTCGAAAAGGGCGGACGGCGCGCCGCTCGTCAAATTGTCGGCCAATGAAAATCCGCTGGGAACCAGCGCGGCCGCACTGGCCGCCCGGACCGGCGCGCCCGCGCCCAACGCCTATCCCGACCCCGATGCAAGCGCATTGCGCGCCGCCATCGGCGCGCGCAACGGCATCGACCCGCAGCGCATCGTGTGCGGCACCGGAAGCGATGAATTGCTGAACCTCGCGGCGCAGGGTTTCGCAGGTCCGGGGGACGAGGTGATCTACGTGCGCTACGGCTTTGCCGTGTACGACATCGCCGCGCGGCGTTGCGGGGCCACCCCTGTCGTCGCGCCGGACCGCGATTACGGCACCGATGTCGATGCGCTGCTCGCCTGTGTCACCGAACGCACGCGGGTCGTGTTCGTCGCCAATCCGAACAATCCGACGGGCCGCTACATCGGTGCGGAGGAGATGCGGCGCCTGCATGCCGGATTGCCGGGCGACGTGCTGCTCGTCATCGACCAGGCCTATGCCGAATATCTCGCGCCGGGTGAGGACGATGGCGGCATGGCGCTCGCCGCGACGCATGGCAATGTGCTGGTCACGCGCACGTTTTCCAAGATCTACGGGCTGGCGGGCGACCGGATCGGCTGGGCGACGGGGGCGCCGCCGCTCATCGACGTGCTCAACCGGATACGCGGGCCGTTCAACGTTACGCTGGCCGGGCAGGCGGCGGCCATCGCGGCGGTCGAGGACGAGGCCTTCGTGACCCGTTCGCGCGACCACAACACGGCCGAACGCGCCCGTTTCGTCGAAGCCATCGCGGCGATGGGCAATCACGGCCTGCGCGCGGTGGAAAGCGAGGCGAATTTCGTGCTCGTCCTGTTCGAAGGGGCGCTGTCGGCGGAAACCGCGCTCCACGCGATACAGGATGCAGGCTATGCCGTGCGCTGGCTTCCGGGGCAAGGACTGCCCCATGCGCTGCGGATCACCATCGGCACGGGCGCGCAGATGGACGCGATTACCGCCGTGCTGCGCCGGCTCACGGATGGCGGGGCATGACCGCGTCCGGTGATGCGGCGGCGCCCTTCGATACGGTCACGATCGTCGGGCTGGGATTGATCGGCGGGTCGATCGGGCTGGCGATCCAGCGCTCGCTTCCCGGTGTGAGCGTGCAAGGCTATGACGCCGACCCGGCGGTGCGGGAAACGGCGCGGCGCCGGGGGCTGACGCATCGGGTGCCCGACACCGTGGAAGAGGCGGTCGCAGACGCGGATCTGGTCATCCTGTGCGTGCCGGTGCGTGCGATGGGCGCGGCGGCGGCGGACATGGCAGGCGCGCTCCCCTCCCATTGCATCATAAGCGACGTAGGCTCGTGCAAGGCGTCGGTCGCCGAGGCGATCGGGGCGGCGCTGCCTGCCCATACGATCATTCCCGCGCATCCCGTCGCCGGGACGGAGCATTCCGGGCCCGAGGCCGGTTTCGCCAGCCTGTTCGACAATCGCTGGTGCATCCTCACCCCGCCGGACGGGGCGGACGAGGAGGCGGTGGCCCGCCTCTCCGCGCTGTGGTCCGCGATGGGCGCCACGGTGGAGCTGATGGATGCGGAACATCACGATCTCGTGCTCGCCGTGACCAGCCATGTGCCCCACCTCATCGCCTATACCATCGTCGGCACGGCGTCCGATCTTGAGGAAGTGACGCGCGGCGAGGTCATCAAATATTCGGCCGGCGGCTTTCGCGATTTCACCCGCATCGCCGCATCGGACCCCACCATGTGGCGCGATGTGTTCCTCTCGAACAAGCAGGCCGTGCTCGAAATCCTGCAACGCCTGTCGGAGGATCTGAGCGCGATGCAGCGGGCGATCCGGTGGGGTGACGGCGATGCGCTGTTCGAACGGTTTTCGCAGACGCGCGCCATTCGCCGCTCCATCATCGAGGAAGGGCAGGACGATGCGCGGCCCGATTTCGGGCGCGGTGATCACCTGTCGGGGAGGCCCGGCAACGATGAGGGAGAGGCGGACACCCCGACCCGCTGATCCTGCGGGTTGAGCGCGTTGATCGCGGCATGGACGCGCGCCTCGACCTCCGCGCGGTCGAGGCCGGGCGGAATGACCGCGCCAAAGCGATAGGTGATGGTGCCGCTGCGTTTCGGCTTCGCGCGATAGACATGCCCGCTGTCGACCGCGACGGGCACCACCGGCAGGTTCATCAGCTTGTAGATCCCGGCGAACCCGGACCGCAGCGGCGGCGCGGTGCCGACGGGTACGCGCGTGCCTTCGGGAAAGATCGCGAAGTCGCGGCCGGTCTTCTTGTACTCGCGCGCGGCCTTCGCCATGGTGCGCAGCGCCGTCGCACCCTGCGTCCGTTCCACGAACACCATGCCATAGGCCCGCGCCGCCCGGCCCCAGAACGGGATGCGCGACAATTCCGCCTTTGCAAAGGGGACCGGATTATTGCCCAGCAGGCGCGGCAATTCGATCGCCTCGAAAAAGCTTTCATGGCGCAGGGCATAGATCACCTGGCCCGCCGGACGTTCCCCTTCGAGCACGACCCGGATGCGCAGGATATGTGCCGCGCAGGCCCGGTGAAACGCCGCCCAGCCGTAGGCGATGCGTTGCACCACGCGCTCCGAAAACGGCGCGGCGAGCATGCCCAGGATCGCGAAAATCGCACTTCCGGGATAGAATATCAGCGCAAACAGCGCCGTGCGCACGCCATTCATATCAGCCCGGTCCATTCGGCCACATGGCGCGCCACGAACTTGTGATATTCGAGGAAGAGCATGAACATCGACGGCTCCGTCGGGACCGCATCGACGAGCACGGTCATACCGGGGTCAAGCGTCTGCTTCACATCGAAAAGCGCACGCCGCATGTGCCAGTCGCTCGTCACGAGGCGCAGCGTGCGATACCCCTTCGCATCGGCCCACATCGCCGCCTCGTCCGCATTGCTGCGCGTATCGACCGCATCATAGCCCAGCGCGATGCAGCATTGCAGCAGATCGGCGCGAATGTCGTATTCGGCGGCCAGCTCCTCCGGCTTCACCTCCGGGTCGACGCCGGAAATCAACATCTGGTCCGCCCATCCGCGTTCGAGCACGTCGAGCCCGCGTTCGATCCGCCCGGCCCCACCGGTCAGCACGACGACGGCATCGGTTCGCGTGTCGCCCGCCGGTTGCGGCAGGACGAGCGCGAACCACGCAAAACCAAGCGCCCAGGCAAGCAGGAAAAAGGCAAAGATACGGCGAAACATGTTGTCAGCGGCTTTAGGGTGCCCTGCCCCGCGCCGCAATCGCGTAATCCGCACGCCGCGCTTTCCCGCTCAACGGATCGCCGCGTTCCGGCAATGGCGCTACGCCCGGCATGCGCGCCGCGTAAGGGACGGCGAAGGCTTGCCATTTAACTGTGCGAGTGGTGCGCGCATGTGGATAACCGCGCTTTTGCCATTGCATCGGTCGCTCGCCGGCTTGCCCTGAGGCGAATCGCGCTGTTTAAGATAGGCATATGCTCATCGCCTGCCCCGCCTGCCAGACGCGATACGATGTGCCTCCGGGCGCGCTCGGCGAGAATGGCCGCACGGTCCGCTGTGCCCAGTGCGGCAATAGCTGGTTCGCCGCTCCCGATGGCATCGCCGATCCCGCCCCGGTGGCCGCGGACAATGTCGGTGCCGATACCGCCGGGGTGCCGGATAGCCAGGCGGATTCGGCGGCGCCTGCACCTGCCGAGCCGGAAACCGACGGCGCAAATGTCGGCGCGGACGAATCGGTGCCTGACCCCGTCGACGTGCCATCGCGCGATACCGAATGGGACGAGGAAAGCACGCCCGCAGCCGCGCCGCCCCGTGCCCGGTGGCAGCTGTGGCTGATCGCGGCATTGGGCGTGGCGGCAATCGCGGCGGCGATCTACGGAACCGCGCGTCTTTACGGCCTGCCCGACTGGGCACCGGGCGCGAACAGCAGCTTTGCCGCCGCCCCCGAAAATCTGGACCTCGATTTTCCCGACAAGGACCAGATCCTGCAGACAACCGAGGATGGCGCCCGCTTCTTCACCGCGAGCGGCCGAATCGTGAACACCGGAAGCAGCGCCAGACGCGTCCCGCCGATTCAGGTGATCCTGCGCGATTCGCAGGAACGGATCGTCTATAGCGTGGAGATGATCGCGCCCAAAAGCGTGCTCGAGCCGGGCGAGTCGATTGCCCTGCGCGAGGCGATGACCGACATTCCACGGTCCGCACGCGTCGTCGAAATCGGCTGGAAATCGTTATAATCGCGATGCTTGTGACGGCAGGGCAAATTGGCGGTTGCGCCACTCGATCCGTGTTGCTAATGGCACCGACCTACCGGACGGGGCCAGCCCCGAACCTTCTCGGATATGCGGCCGTGGCGGAATTGGTAGACGCGCAACGTTGAGGTCGTTGTGGGCGAAAGCCCGTGGAAGTTCGAGTCTTCTCGGCCGCACCATTCCTGGTTAAAGATGGGTCCCTCGCCCTTCGATTGAAGGCGCCGATGCCGCGCTTTGCGCCGGTGCTTCACTCCCTTCCGAAATATTCGCCATTGGGCCGACATAAACCGTATTGTCGCAGGCATGCGCGATCGGCTGCCCCGCCTTGTTTGCTCCATCGCGATGCATGATCGCGTCGCGATGGTTGGATGGGCGGCCTCTCTTCGCGCGGTGGCGGTTCCTCGCGTTCCCATTGACGCGCTGTGCCACTGTCGGGCACCTCCGCCCGCAACGGGCGCAGCCGATGGCCCGCGAAGCTCCAATCCGCGACCCCAGCAAAAACCTACCCGTGGCGTTTTCAGCATCAGTTCGGAACGATCGCACGCCGATTCGCCCGGTGCCCGCCCGAATCGCGCGGACAACAAAGAGACCGCTTCCTTTTGCCGTCATCTGGTCTGCCGCAATGTTCTGGCGCGTGATTTTGGCACATCGGTTGCCGTGCCGTTCGTCGAGCAAAGGATACCGTCGCTACCGCTTAACCCGGCTTGGCGAGTTACTTTCCGCTCGCGCCTCACGCACGATCACAAGGTTGCGAATGTCGGCCGTCCAGAGCCGTACGGTTGGCGAAAGCGGCGACCCCGTCGCAATTTGAGAAAGCGGTGGCGCAGATCCGGCCGGATGAACGGACCAAGGACACCGCGAGCGAGACGCAATCCCAGAGCTCAACGACGCCACATCGCGTTGCGCCGCGATCCGCAGGACTTCAGCATGTCTTGGGAGGATGGTGCCCCATAGAGGACGAAGCTGGGCACTCAAATCATTGGGAAATCGCCGCTGATTTGCCCTGATCGCTCCCGCTTGCGCCCCAACTTCAGTCATTGGTTGCCTTCCTTCGACCGCCCGAAAGCCGATACTCAAATCACACCCCTTGATGCGAAGTTCAGGAACGAAAGCCACTTCGCTGCGTGGATAGCTTCTGGCGCATGCGCAGAGACGAGGCAGGACTACTTGGTGTCCGCATCCACGATATAGGGGATGCGGCGAACCAAAGGAAACTTTGCCGATGATCGGGCGCCTAGGCCGTGTTGACAAAAGGGATTCCCAAGCGGGCCGGGTTCTGATTCAAGACTGCTTTTTGCGGAGCAGTTATGG
>NZ_CANMCP010000009.1 GCF_947496385.1 uncultured Croceicoccus sp.
AAAACCAAGGAGTCCTACCTCGGCTTCGTCGCGCTCGCTTCAGTCAAACTGTGGATACCCTTTGTCCACGAGGCCTAGTGTAGTGCTTTGTCTAACTATTCGGACGGGTTAGACACTCCGTAAGCCTTTTCCATCGCGCGGTTGGCGCGCTCTTCGTCTCCCGAATCCCCGGCATATCGCAGGTATTCGCGAACCGTTTTGTGCCCCGTGATCGCCATGCCGTCCTCGTTCGCCACGCCCCGTTCCATCAATCGGCGGGCAGCAGCCTTGCGCAATCCGTGGGGCGAGCAGTGGGGAAGGTTCGCAGCGATGCAGGCGGTTTTCACCATCTGATAGAAGCTTTTAGCGGTGTAAGCCGTGCCCCGGTTGTTTTCGAGCACCAGCAGGTCGCCTAGCGGTCCAGCCTCCAACGCTTCGCGCAACGGCTCCACAATCGGCACGTTGACCGCATTTGAGGTTTTGGATTGCTTCAAACGAATGCGCCCGCCCTCGATCGCAGCGCGGCTTAGAAATCGAACGTCCCCGCTCCGTTGAGCGCCGTAGAGCAGCAGTGCGAACGCCAGACGGGGTTTTGTGCCCAGCTGGTGCTTTGCCTCGAACTGGGCAAGCTCCTCCTCGCTCCAGCGGTGATAACCTTCTGTCTCCACCTTCGGGGGGCGAGTGTCTTTGACCGGGTCGAACGTCCCCGGCACGATGCCCTCACGTCGTGCGATGGTGAACAGCTGGGCGAGAAGCTTACGCAACCGGATCGCGGCGGTGGGCTTATGGCGCATCGCATTCATCATGGTCTGAATCCGTTTTGCGTCGAAAGCCCGCATGGGATCGTCACCGAAGGTTTTGCGAAAACGCTCTAAAACCCCGCGATAAACGGTCTTTGTTGATGGCCGAAGGTCGAGGAACGCCGAATCGGAATAGTAGCGTGCGATTACGTCGGAGACGCTGCCAGGGCTAATTCTGCCCGCGCCAATCGAAGGCTTTTCTTGACCAAGGCACGCGGCATATTCGCGCTCGAACTCCTTGGTGCCGAACGGTGCTCTGATATACTGAGAGGGGTAGCCCTTGCGGCGGAAACGATAACGAACCTTGCCGTGCCGGTCGGTGAACTTGCTCACATACTCCGGTTGTTTCATGACGCCGCCCAATCGCCTAGCCGGTTATCGAGGTCATCATTCCCCGCCAGATGCTCCAATCCTTTTGCCGGGGTGATCCGCATCTTGAAGCCCGCTCCCTCGATTTCGATGATCGAGTTCGTAGCTACTGATACCGATGCGGCATGATCCATGATTTTGCGTGGAATAAGGGCTTTGCGTCCGGCCATGGTCCTATGATGCCCCATTCCGCTCAGAATCCGAATCTTTAGACCGGCCATTTCCACCCATTGCCATCACAGCCGAACCTCCCGCAGCGGTGCCAGCAAGCGGCTTTCCCCTTCACTCTCGCGCACGTCGCCGCGCTCGTCATAGAGGATCGCGACACGCGCCAGCACGGCCACCTTGATGCGTGCAGGCACGGGTTCGATGCCGTCCCAAGCATCTGCGAAATCGCGCACCGCATCGGATGCCGCCGCAACCAGCAAAAGGATCGTTGCATTCTCATGGTTGTGCGTGATGCGCAGAAACTCTTTGGCTTCGCTCAGGGTCACAAGGTCAGTCATCGGAATGGTTTACCTCGCTTTCGACCGGGGTGTTACCGCCGACATCGCCGCGCGGGTTCCACCCCTCCACCTGCCGAACCTCGTCAGGGTCCAGAACGCCATTCGTCAGCGCGATCGCGTGCGCGTTCCAGCGGGTCGCCGGGTCGCCGCGCAGGAAGCCCGACAGGTCCAGTTCCAGTTCGAACGGCCCGCCGGTCGGAAACACCGAACGCGCAAACTCCGCCTCGATCTTGCGTGCCCAGCTGGACAGGCAGAACATGGCGAACCACCGGCCAGCGGTTTCGCAGTTCGTGAACGTGTTGTGCGCGTAATCCTGCACCAGCGGCGGGGGCACCTGAAACAGGCGGCAGATTTCTTCGGTCCCGAACTTGCGGGTCGAAAGCAGTTCCGCGTCTTCGGGCGAGATTTGCGCTTGCTGCCATTCCAGCCCGCCATCGAGGACCAGCGCCCGGCCAGCATTGCTCGCGCCAGCGTGGCGCGCGTCGAACTGTTCGCGCAGGTTCTTGCGCTGTTCGGCAGTCATCGCGCCGGGATGCTTGATAACGCCGGACGGCGATGCTCCGTTGGCGAGGAATTGGCGGGCATGGCGGTTTGCCAGATCCACCCCTGTCACCGCATCGGCGGCGCGTGAGAGGCGCGAACGGCCAATCAGGCCATCATCGGTGCGATCGCGAAGGTGCAGAACCTCGCCCTGCAACAGCCGCCGCACTTTGCCCCTGCCGTCGCCTACGTCATAGGCCAGCCGCCCGCTGGACAGCTCGGCCACCGTGACATTGCCCCAAGGGATATAGACCAGCCCGGCCAGCTGCCCGTTACCGTTGCGGATAATTTCGGCCAGCCCATTGCCGGTCAGCAGCGTGGAGCAAACCAGATGCGACACGAAATCAGGCCATGTCATGCCATCGTTGACGCCATAGCGAACCAGCTTCAAAAGCGGATGCGCCGGCACCTCGACACGCGCCGTGCCTTCGCGGCGATAAACCAGCGCCGGGATATAGCCCAGGCTTTCACCGATCACGTTGACGCAAGCCAGCACGCTGGACAGGTTTTCAGCTGCCCGCGCGTTCAAGCCAGCATAATATCCGGTATTCGATCCCAGCACGCCCCATGAGGGGTCAGCAGCATCGGAGCGGCGTTCAAAGCCCATGTAAGCCGCCATGCGGTCGATCATGCCCATTGTGCCGCCTCCGCCATCACCAGCACCCTACGGCGGCGTTCAGTTGTAGACATATGTCCACGATTGCGCAGGGCAATTTCCGTGCCCTCGTAGGCAGGCCATGCGCTCACGACGCTGATTTCCCGCAAGCCGATCGAGCGGAGCGTGCGCGTGCGCCCGTCCCATTCTTCGCCGCCTTCGGGAATGGTGAAGCCGAACGACATGCCGCCAAGATCACCGCGCTCGGCCAGCGCCAGAACATCGCGGCCTGCCGCCGTGTCGGGAACGTCGAGCGCGAACGCCAAGCCCTTGTCGTCTTCGCGCAGCTGGAGGGTGCCCGTCTTCGTGCGGCCCAGCACCTTGCCGGGGTCGTGATCCAGCAAGGCCAGAACATCGCCGTGCAAAGCCGAACGGAACGCGCCGGGGGCAATACGCTCCCGAAATGCGCCCAGATCGGCCTCGCGGTTGAACGTGGCGGCATAGCCCTCGATCCTGCGCCCAGCGGCGCGAAGTTCGACAGTGAACCGCCGTTCAAGGGTTGCCGCCGCGCCCATCAGATGATGATCCCCGTTGCCTTGGCGAAGGATGCCGGACGGCGAACGCCGAAATCGACCGTCGCCATGGCGCGGATCAGGAGATTGCCCTTGCTATATGCGCTTTCTGCATAGGGGTTCACCAGAATGTCGAGCTGCGACCAGATGCCGATCAGGAAATCGGCCCAGTTGCCATAGGCCAGCCCGTGTTCGTTGGTGCCTTCGCCAAGATCGCTCGGCGCCTGATTGGTGAATTGCACCGGCTCATTGTGGAACTGCTCGGCGATCGGGATGGCGCGGCCATCGGCATCGCGGAGTTTCATCAGATCGCCGCGAATGCCGTTGGTAGCGAGGAAGCCGCGACCGGCGGGAACGTTGGCGAGGTCCGCTGCCACGATCATATCCGCCGTGGTCGTGAACACATCGGTATCGAACGGCACCGCCGGAACATCCGAGTCATTCAGCAGGCCAAGCGGCTCTGCACCCGTGCCCGATCCATTCAGGCCCGCCCGGTCAATCTCCAGGGCAATATCGCGCGCCATCATCGAGCGCAGCAGCTGCTCAATGTTCGGGCTGGTCTGCATGACCATGTTCCGACTGATTTCCGAAATCACGCCAACGTGATGCGGCGAAAGGGTCAGGCTATCGAAGGTCGCATTGCCGGTCGGCAGGGCGGTATTCTCCGCGACCCAGCCGACATTAGGCGATCCGGTTTCGCGGGGGATTTCGACATTGCCGGTCAGGCCCGACAGCGTGGTCGCGCCCATCGTGGTCAATGCCGCCGTGGCGGTCAGCGCCGACACAAACTGGTCGGGGCGAAAGTCGGTCGGCAGGATCGCGCCGCTGTTCGAAGTCATCTGCACCGCGCGCTGTTCAAAGCATTCGGTCGGCACATAGAAGCCCTTGGGGGCGGCACCGGCACGCTTGGCGAGTTCGCCCTGCATCTCGCGTTCAAAGCCATCATCGACCGTGCCGGGGGCAATCTGCCCGACGATCGCACGGCAAAGGCTGAACTTGGAGCGCAGTTCGTTCGACAAATGTTCGTCCGTCGATCCGGTCAGAACGCGGCCCGTCTCCGATCGCTCGGCGGCTTCGATCTTCTTCTGGCGGTCAATCCTGCCATCGAGATTGCGCAGTTCGGTTTCTGCCGTCTCGAAAGCGGCGTTGTCGTCTTTGTCGTGTGCAGCGGTCATGCGGTCCACAATGGCCGCCCGCTGTTCCATGAGGTCCGCAGTTTTCATATGATAAGCCCTTCTATGTGGCCGGGGCACCATGCCCCGGCGCTCAGATTATCGTCTGCCTCGCGGCGATGATTAAGCATCCGGATTTTCCGGAAGTTCGGGGAATTCGACGTGCACAAAGGCGCGTCCAGCTTTTGTCAGCAGAGTGCTGGCGAGACTTTCAAAATCGAGCACAAGTGCGGGACCAGCCAATCGGGGGTCGCCGCTCGTCATTTCATCACGAGCCTTATCAAAACTTTCGTGAAAAAGATGCTGCCCGTTCGCCCACCAGATGAACAACTGACCAGGAATCAAACCGGTTTTAAATCGGTCGCGATAGACCTGATGGGCCAGCCATTCGGCTTTATCTCCCCACCGGTGGGATTCCTCCAAGTTATCGGGAAGTTCGACGCGCGCGATGTTCGCCGCTTTACGCAAGGCCTCAAACATATCTGCGTTTTGCGCCAAGAGCATATTTGGCAATCCACGCGCTTCGTTCGTCCGCTCGTGATCGCCCTCATAGGCGTTGTTCCAAAGAAGCGCGCGATAACCGATTCCCATTCCGCACCATTCGGCAACGTCGGCAGCTTCGAGCAGCGGAACACCGCGATCGGAAAGCAGCTTAGTGGCCATCATGCCGCCCATGTCGAAAAGGTCGTAACGTGCATGGCCTTCATCGCGCTTGGTCAGAACGCCCCGACGCCGCCAGTCGCGCTGCGTCATGGTGCTAACGCCGGTAATACTCTCCGCCTCGGCGGGAGTGAACTGAGTCAAAGTCAGGATACGTTTCATTCATGAGTAGCTACCACGGTTTTTAGACCGTGGCAAGTTATCACGCTTCCCCGCCCGCCAAAGCGGGGGATAACCTGTCAGCAGTCCAAGCCCGGAGTGCCCTGCGGCAGATCGTCAATGCCGTGATCGGGTTCGCTGATCGGACAGCCGGGGCCATATCCGCGCTTGGTAGGGCCGGTGTAATAGTCCTCGTCATACTGCCCCGCCGGGTCGTCGTCCTCAAGGTCGGGGTCGCCGTCGATCGTGTCGAGCATCTCCACCAGCGCCTCGACCGCAGCCGCGATTTCCTCCCGATCGACATAGCCTTGGATCAGGAAACGAGATTGCGCCGTCGCAGGTTCGGGAAAGAACGCGACGTAAGGCGGGGTATGCTGGGGGGTGACAGGACGGATTCCGCCTGTAGGGATATTGGTAGCCATAGTTCGCTCCGTAATAGCGTGTTGTGGTTAGGGCCGGACGGTCGTTGGTAGCTTCCGTCTGGCCCGAGCGTTACTAACAGCCTTGTGTTACTAGCGTCAACCCGTTACTAGCAACACATGGCACTTTCCAATGCAGAACGACAGCGGCGATACCGCGAGAGACTGAAAGCCCAAGCGCACCAGACGCCGGAGGCTGTCGCTGAAACCGTGAACCAATGGGTTCTTGGCCTTGCCGCCGCTTGGGATGATCTCCAGCCCGAAGATGCCCCATGGCGGGACTATATCGCGAATGCCGGGATTTCTGAACTCAAAGCGTTGGCTGACCCTGAAAAAGCGGAAACTAAGCAGCAGCGCGAGGCATTGCGCCGCGTGCGCCTCGTCCTAGACGCCCTCGCGTTACGTAACTAAACCCACATAACCCCGCCACCGCGATAGACTTCCGGTCCTTCGTCGGTCGCGGCCAGACCGCAAGCCATGATCGCAGACACGATCCCGTCGATGCGATCGAGCGATTTGTTTTTCGCGGGCTTGCGGTTCCCGGCGGGGTCGGTTTCGACAATCACATTACCGGCCTGCCAGCGCAGCAGCGGGTTATTGTTGTGCTGCATCTTACGCGCCAGCACCGCCGTTTCGAACGCATCCACAGCCGCCGCATAGGATTTGAACCCCGGCACGAAATCTGTCATCGGCAGGTCAATGCCCTCGTCGGATAGCAGCTTGTTCAACCGCGCAATCTGCCAGCGATCGAACGCGATCCCCTGCACATCATACCGGCTTCGAATGTCGGCCAGCTGCAACGCAATGGCGAGGTCATCGCGCGAATTGCCAACCGTAACATCGGCCCAGCCCTCTTGTGCCCAGCGGTCATAGGGCACCCGGTCGCGCTCCACCCGCAAGGCGATCGTGTCCTTCGGCAACCAGTGCCACGCCAGCAGCTTGCCGTGATCGGGGAAATACAGCGCCAGCGCGGTCAGGTCGCGCGTGCTGGACAGATCAAGCCCGCCATAGCAGCGCGCCCCTTCCAGCTCGATCGGGTCGAACGCATCGCCATTCGCATCCCAATCGGCTTGTTCGATGAACCGGCCTTCCGCCGCCACCCGCTGGTTGAGGTTGAGCAGGCGGAACGCGGGCGCAAAGGATGGCGAACGCATCGCCATTGCCGCCGCGTCCTGAAACTCAGCTTCGTTGAGGAACGCCCCCAGCGCGGGGTTCGCCATTGCCCATGCTTCCCGGTCATCGAGCGCGCATTCGTCAGGAGCCGCGTGCAGCTGCGTGTAAATGCTCGGCATCGGTTCCGCGTCGAGGAACTCGCTCCAGAAATGCAGATCGTCCGCTGCCTGCGTCGAGATGGTCACGCCAAGCGCATGATTGCGCTTCGCCATGCCGGTGCGCAGGTTGTCCCACAGTTCCCGGCTCCGCCATTGTGCCACCTCGTCCGCGATCCAGAACGACGGGGCAAGGCCATGCGCTTTCTTCGCGTCGGACGTAAGCGCCCGCCAGATCGAGCCGGTTTCGTGGTCGGTGATTTCCTTCGTCTGGTCGCGAATATTGACCCGCGCCGCCATCCAAGGTGTTTCGTAGATGTAGGCGTTCACCATGCGGTAAAGCACGCCAGCCTGTTCACGATCGAGCGCCGCCGCATAGCATTCGCCATAGGGTTCGCTCAGCGGCCCCATCAGGTGCCCAATACTCAATCCCGCCAGCAAGCCGCTCTTGCCGTTACCGCGCGCTACGCTCAGCCCGGCAAGGCGCACCAGCCGCTCGCCATCGCTCTCGGCATAGACCCCGCGCACGAATTGCTCTTGGAAATCCAGCACCTCCATGCGCTCGCCAGCTTTCAGGCCCGACACGATCGGCAAAGTGCCCAGGAACGCCAGCATTCGATCGGCGGCAGGCATCCCCTCCTTTTCCCAAGGCTGTTTCGTATCGACGGCCCGCGCCGCCACGGCTTTCAGCTTGCCGGACCCCGGCCCCCTAGCGCCCATTGCGGCCTCCCATACGACTACGTTTGTAAACTAACTGATTATTCGGGACGAGGGGCGGTCTTAGGCCGTCAGCCCTGAGCGATTTTCCAGACCACGGATGCGCCGCATCGAGCGGGTTGCCATCAGCATCGCATCCCTTGCGCGGCTTGCTCGATCGCACGGCACCAGCCTCCGTTCCGCGTGCCGTCTTCGCTGAATGACAGGCAGGGCAATAGCTGGTCAGCCCGTCATGACCGGGGAAGGCAGGCCCGCCCTCGCTGATAGGCACCACATGATCGACCGTGTTTGCGATGACGTAGGCATTCCCCATCGCCTCGCAGCCTTTGCAGAACGGTTCGATCGCCAAGTGCGCCTTGCGTAGCTTCTGCCAGTTGGCGGTGTTGTAAGGCCAGTCAGCCACGAACGTCTCCTATGATCGAGATGACGTGCAGGTGCTTGAGCGTCCCGGCCAGCTTCACAGCCCGCGCCCTCGATACGCCGCCATGACGCAACAGCGCCTCGATCTCGCGAACATTGAGGGGTCGGCTCACCATGTCCAACACCTGCAATGCGGTCGCTCGCTGCTCTGGCGTGTAGCTCTCGATCAGTGTGCGAAGGTCGGTCATCGGTTCGCCCTCTCAATGCGTTCAGCGGTTTCGGCAAAGCTTTGCCCGATCCATCCCTCCCGGTCGTTTCGAACGTCTAGGTCATCATCATAAGGGGGCGGGGGGCCATCAGGCCCGGCCCCCGATATATCTTTAGATATAGGGTGTGTGTTCGGAACGGTTCGGAAGGGGGTTCGGATAGGTTCGGAAGCGGTGTTCGGAAGCGGTTCGGAAGCCGGTTCGGAAGCGTCCGGATTAGCCTCCACGATGATGGTTTTCGTATCGTTGCCCTTGCGCTTGACCTGTTCGGTCTTGATCGCGCCGATGTGGAATAGGCGCTCCATTGCTCGCGCCAGCGCCTGTTTTTTCAGCCCGTTTGCCTCAGTCATTTCGGCGAAGCGAGCGGGCGCGTAATTCGGTCCAATGGATGGCCCAACTTCGCGTCCTTCTGTCTTCATGCGAGCGCGGAGGCATCGCAGGAACGTTTCGTTATCGCCGTTCAGCTTAATTGTTTCTGCCATCTCAGCGCGGGTGTCGGCAGGAACTTCCGTTTCCAATACGAACGCGCCCTCATGCCATTGCAGGCTGACTCCGCCCCCGGCCTGTGCATAGTTCGCCTTCGGGTTTGTCAAAATGCGCAGATCGGGGTTGTTGCATTCTTCGGGCCTTGCCAGCAGCATCCGCGAACGGAACTGGTTATTGTAGGCAACCGAACCCAAGTAATCCTGCCCGGCTTTGTTGGTGTGATGCAGTAGGACAACCGCACCGTTCCGGCGCGTGGCGAGCGTGCCCAGCCAGTGCGCGAAAGGTGCAACCTCGTCGACGGCGTTATGGTCTATCCCGGCAATCTGAGATGCGTTGTCGAGGATCAGTAGCCCGATATTGAGCCGCTCAACCAAACGTTCGATCTTTCGGCCAAGAGGCATAATGCGTAGGCCATTATCATCAGCCGTGGCGAGGAACGGGCTTTCCTCTTCGGTATAGGATACAAGGCGCAGCTTGCCGCTCAGTGCCGACATGGGAATGCCAAGCACCTCGCAAATGGATTCCTGCCGTCGCCACAGTTCGTCCGCGTCGTCTTCCCAGCTCAGATAAGCGGCGTTCGCTTGCCGCGTTTTTAGGCCCATGAACGGACGCCCAAACGCGACGCATGTCGCCTTGATTTGCGCCAGCAGGGATTTACCTACACCGCCATCGCCTGCCAGCAGCGTCGCTTTGTTCTTTGGAACCCAGCCCTCGATTATCCATTCGCGGGCGGGCGCCTTTTGAGTTGAGCATGCTGCAAGGTCCAGTTCGGGCCAATCGTCATCGCCTGCATTGGCGTTATCGACCAGCTCGCGCAGGTCATCCGGCGTGCCCATCCAATCGAGAATATCGCCTTTCGCGGGTAGGCCCGGCAGTTCGATAATATGCGCAGTGCCTTCGGCCCGCTCGATCGCCTCTTTCGCGTTCTCAGCCAGCTTTGCCCCGGCCTCGTCATTGTCGGGCAGGATATAGACCGTGCGACCCTTCACATAGCCGCTGAACTCGTAGCCCTTCCAATCCTTATGCGAGGTCGCCAGCAATCCCCAACTCGCCAGCTTGTCCGCCTTAGATTCACCTTCCGCCATGTAGATCGGCAGATCGCGACTCGCTGTCACCAGATCGGACAGGCGATAAGGAACGGTGTGGTCACCTTTGCCAGATGCCCAGCCGCCCCTTTCGTTCAAATGGTCATAGGCGAACTCTTTCGCCCGCCCTTCGCGGCCCGGTTCGATGCGGTGCTTGCGATAGATCGTTTCGCCATCACCGTTCGTAAACTGGAACGTTGCAGCGATTCGCTGTCCATTCCCCAAGCGCACCGCATGGTCGCGCGCAGGCTCGGCTTTCCCGATCGGCGGATGCCAGGGGATATTGTCGTTCCCGGAAAGCCGTGGGGGCAGGACGCCAGCCGCGCGCAATTGATCCTTGATCGCCAAGGGGTCGCCCTCGTTCGCGGAATGGATCAGGACGCCATCAGGTGCGCCGGGGGCAAGGCTCGCCCAGCTTCCCCGGTCGGCCTTGCTATGACCCGGCGTCGGGAAGCACGCGCGATTGCCGCGAACCTCGCCGCCCATGACAGATGCGATTGCGTGCAGGTCGGTCATTGCACAGCCCTCCCGTTGCCGGTAGGATTGCGATCGCCAAGTGCTGCCTTGCTTTTGGTTTTAGCCCTCGCGTTGGTTGCAGCCTTCGCGGGGGTTTTTATTTTTCGCTTCGGCGGTGGATCAGCCAAAAGGTTAGACAGCGAGAATTTGTAACCCGCAGTCCACCGTGGAGACAAAGTGCCGGTTAGACGCCGTAAGGGGTTTGATTCTGCTCGATTGTTCATGCCCTCGCGGGGCATGCAGTTTTTCATTTCATTCGACATGATGCGCGGGTCACTCTTTGGATTCGCGACGTGGCGGGCCATAGTTGCCCTTTGCTTCGGCCCTGCTAGACAGCGCGGCACAAACCTTGCCGAAGACCAATGAAAGATACGATGGCCGATATTGATCAGCTGCGCGCCGATGCAATGGCGCAGATTGCCGCGTCCCGGACCCTCGACACGCTCGACGGCGTGCGGGTTGCGTTTCTGGGCAAGCAGGGCAGCATCTCGCTTTTGATGAAGACGCTGGGCAAGATGACGCCCGAGGAGCGCCAGGTCGAAGGACCGAAGCTCAACGGCCTGCGCGCCGAGGTGACCGACGCGGTCGCGGCGCGCAAGGCCGCTTTGGAGCAGGCGGCGCTCGACGCGAAGCTTGCGGGCGAGACGGTCGATCTGTCGCTGCCAGCCGCCGATGTCCCGGTCGGTTCGGTCCACCCGGTCAGCCAGGCGATGGACGAGCTGGCCGAAATCTTCGCGGACCTGGGCTTTGCCGTCGCGACGGGACCGGAGATCGAGGACGACTGGCACAATTTCACCGCGCTCAACATGCCGGACACCCATCCGGCCCGCGCGATGCACGACACGTTCTACTTCCCGGACAAGGATGACGAGGGGCGCGCGATGCTGCTGCGCACCCACACTTCGCCGGTGCAGATCCGGTCCATGGTCGAAGGCGGCGCACCGGTGCGTATCATCGCGCCGGGCCGCACCTACCGGTCGGACAGCGATGCCACCCACACGCCGATGTTCCACCAGATCGAGGGGCTGGTCATCGACCGGAACATCCACATGGGCCATTTGAAATGGACGCTGGAAACCTTCCTCAAGGCGTTTTTCGAGCGGGACGATATCGTGCTGCGCCTGCGCCCGAGCTATTTTCCCTTTACCGAACCGTCGGCGGAGGTCGATGTCGGCTACAGCCATGAAAAGGGCCGCCGTGTCATCGGCGGGGCGGGCGACGAGCCGGGCCATGGCTGGATGGAAGTGCTGGGCAGCGGGATGGTCAATCGCCGGGTCATTGCGGCCTGCGGGCTGGACCCCGATGAATGGCAGGGCTTTGCATTCGGCTGCGGGATCGACCGGCTGGCCATGCTGAAATACGGGATGGATGATTTGCGCGCGTTTTTCGATGGCGATCTGCGCTGGCTGAAGCATTACGGATTCGCGGCGCTCGACGTGCCGACGCTCTCCGGCGGCGTGGGAGTGGCGGCATGAAGTTCTCGCTGTCCTGGTTGAAGGATCATCTCGACACCGATGCGACCGTCGACGAGATTGCCGCGAAGCTGACCGCGATCGGGCTGGAGATCGAGGGCGTGGAAAACCCGGCCGAGGATCTGGCCGGCTTTCGCGTGGCGAAGGTGCTGACGGCGGAAAAACATCCCGACGCGGACAAGCTGCAGGTTCTTTCGGTCGACAGCGGCGATGGCCAGCCGCTCACCGTGGTCTGCGGCGCGCCCAATGCGCGGGCGGGGCTTGTCGGCGTGCTGGGCCTGCCCGGCGCGGTGGTGCCGTCGAACGGCATGGAAATGCGCAAGGCGGCGATTCGCGGTATCGAATCGAACGGCATGATGTGTTCGGCGCGCGAACTCGACATGGGGCAGGATCACGACGGCATCATCGAATTGCCGTCCGATGCGCCCGTGGGCACGGAATACGCCGATTATGCCGGGCTCGACGATCCGGTGTTCGACGTGGCGATCACGCCCAACCGGCCCGATTGCATGGGCGTTTACGGCATCGCGCGCGATCTGGCCGCGGCGGGGCTGGGCACGTTGAAGCCGGTCGATGCCGCGCCGGTTGCGGGCGAGGGGCCGTGTCCGGTGGACATCCGGATCGAGGATCGCGACGGTTGTCCCGCGTTTTACGGGCGGGCGATTCGCGGCGTGACCAATGGCCAGAGCCCGGACTGGATGCAGGCGCGGCTGAAATCCGCGGGCCAGCGGCCGATTTCGGCGCTCGTCGACATCACCAATTACGTGATGCTGACCTATGGCCGGCCCAGCCACGCCTATGATCTGGCGAAATTGTCGGGCGCGGTCACGGCGCGGCGGGCGAGGGATGGGGAAACCGTCACCGCGCTTAATGAAAAGGAATACACGCTCGACGATACGATGCTGGTCATCGCGGACGAGGCGGGCGTGCACGATATCGCGGGCATCATGGGGAGCGAGCATTCGTCCTGCACCGATGCGACGACGGACATATTGCTGGAGGTCGCCTATTTCGACCCGGTGCGCATCGCGCTGACCGGGCGGAAGCTGAACCTCACCAGCGATGCGCGCAGCCGGTTCGAGCGCGGTATCGACCCCGGTTTCGTGAATGACGGGCTGGAACTTCTGACCCGGCTGATCCTCGACATTTGTGGGGGAGAGGCGAGCGAGGTGCGCCATGTGGGGGCACCGCCCGCCGCGGACAGGACGGTCGCTTTCGATCCGGCGTTGACCCGTTCGCTGGGCGGTATGGATGTCCCGCACGCGACGCAGCGGGACATTCTGGAGCGGCTAGGCTTTACCGTGACGCAGACGCAGGACCACTGGATCGTGGCGGTGCCGGGGTGGCGCCCGGATGTCGATGGCGCCCCCGATCTGGTTGAGGAAGTCATTCGCATTCATGGGCTGGACGCGATTCCCTCGGTCGCCCTCGACCGGGCAGAGGGCGTCGCGCAGCCGACCGTCACGCCGGAGCAGGCGCGCGAACGGCGCGTTCGGCGGGCCGCCGCCGCACGGGGCCATCACGAGGCGGTGACCTGGTCCTTCCTCCCCATGCCGGTGGCCGAGGCTTTCGCGGATGGCCAGCCCTGGGTACTCGCCAATCCGATCAGCGAGGACATGAAGGCGATGCGCCCCTCGCTCATCCCCGGCCTGCTGATGGCGGCGCAGCGCAACATGGCGCGCGGCGCGGACAGCGTGCGGCTGTTCGAGATCGGCCGCCGCTATCTGCGCGGCAAGGGCGGGGCGAGTGACGAACGGCTGACGCTCGGCCTCGTCATGGCGGGAGAGAAATCGTCGCGCGGCTGGCAAGCGGGCAAGGCGCGAATGTTCGATGCCTTCGATGCGAAGGCGGAGGCGATGGCCCTGCTCGACGCGGCGGGCGCGCCGGTCGAAAACCTGCAGGTGATGGACGAGGCGGGCGAACAATTCCATCCCGGGCAGTCGGCGACGCTGCGGCTCGGGCCGAAGAACGTGCTCGCCCGGTTCGGCACGCTGCACCCGCGGATCGCGAAGGCGTTCGACCTCAATGGCGCGGTCATGGCGGTGGAAATCTTCCTCGACGCGATTCCGGCGAAGAAGGGCGAGCGCAGCTTCACGCGTGCGTCCTACGCCCCGCCTGCGCTGCAATCGGTGATGCGCGATTTCGCATTTCTCGTGCCTGACGAGGTCGCCGCCGGCGATCTGGTCAAGGCGGTGAAGGGCGCGGACAAGAAGCATGTCGTCGAGGCGCGTATCTTCGACGAATTCCGCGGGGCCGGCGTCGCCGAGGGGCACAAGTCGATCGCGGTCGAGGTCGTGCTTCAGCCGCACCAGGCGAGTTTCACCGAAGACGATCTGAAAGCGATCAGCGATGCCATCGTTGCGGCGGCGGCAAAGCGCGGCGCGGTATTGAGAGGCTGAGATGGCAAGAACGGTTCTGATCACGGGCGCGACGGCGGGTATCGGCGAGGCTGCGGCCCGCGCGTTTGCAGGCGCAGGCTGGCAGGTCATCGCGACCGGGCGGCGGCAGGAGCGGCTCGACGCGCTGGCGCAGGATCTGGGCGAGGCGGTCCTGCCGCTGGCCTTCGACATTCGCGATGCGGCGGCGCGCGATGCGGCAATCGGCGGTCTGCCCGAACGGTTCGCCGGGATCGATCTGCTCATCAACAATGCCGGGCTGGCGCTGGGTTCGGGGCCGGCGGTCGAGGCGAACCTGTCCGACTGGCACACGATGATCGAGACCAACGTGACCGCGCTGGTCGGGTTGACGCACCGACTGCTGCCGCTGCTGATCGAACGCAAGGGCGCGATCATCAACCTGTCGAGCGTGGCGGGCACATACCCCTATCCGGGCGGCAACGTGTATGGCGGGACGAAGGCGTTCGTGACGCAATTCTCGCTCGGCCTGCGCGCCGATCTGCACGGCACCGGCGTGCGCGTCACCAATATCGAGCCGGGCATGGTGGATACCGAGTTCACCTTCGTGCGCAATGGCGGCGACCGGGAGGCGGCCGATGCGTTCTATCGCGGGGCGGACCCGATGACGGGCGGCGATATTGCCGAAACGATGCTCTGGGTGGCGCAGCTGCCGCCGCATCTCAACATCAACCGGCTCGAACTGATGCCGGTTACGCAGAGCTTCAACGGCTTCAACGTCGCCCGCGACGAGGGCTGAACTCCGCGACGGCGATACGCGATATTGCTACCATGCGCCCGCGCCCCTAAAGCGCGGGGCATGACAGCCATTCCGCAGCGGCGCACATTCGCCATCATCTCCCACCCCGACGCGGGCAAGACCACGCTGACCGAGAAGCTGCTGCTTACCGGCGGCGCAATCCACCTGGCCGGCGAGGTCAAGGCGCGCGGGCAGGCGCGGCGTGCCCGGTCCGACTGGATGAAGATCGAGCAGCAGCGCGGCATCTCGGTCACAAGCTCGGTCATGACGTTCGAGCGGACGGATGCCGATGGCAACGTCATCACCTTCAACCTGCTCGACACGCCGGGGCACGAGGATTTTTCCGAGGACACCTATCGCACGCTGACCGCCGTCGATTCCGCCATCATGGTGATCGACGCCGCGAAAGGCATCGAGCCGCAGACCCGCAAGCTGTTCGAGGTGTGCCGGCTTCGCTCGGTGCCGATCATCACCTTCGTCAACAAGGTGGACCGCGAAGGGCGCGAACCGTTCGAACTGCTCGATGAAGTGGCCGACATGCTCGCGCTCGACGTGTGTCCGATGAGCTGGCCCATCGGCACCGGCGGCCGGTTCGAAGGCGTGCTCGATTTCGCGAGCGGGAAAGCCGCGCGTCCCGAAGGGCCGTCGAAGGAATTTCTCGGCAAGCGGGACGCCGATCCCGAAATGCCCGAGGAATTCGCAGAGCAGGCCGAGCTTGCGCAGATCGGCTACCCCGAATTCGATATCGACGCCTATCGCGGCGGCGACCTGACGCCGGTCTATTTCGGGTCGGCGCTCAAGAATTTCGGCGTGACCGAACTGATCGAGGCGATCAGCGCGTTTGCCCCGCCGCCCCGGCCCCAGCCGACCGAGGCGGGCGAGGTGGCCCCGACCCGCGACGAGGTTTCGGGCTTCATCTTCAAGGTACAGGCGAACATGGACCCGCAGCACCGCGACCGCATCGCGTTCATGCGGATGGTGTCGGGCACGTTCAAGCGCGGCATGAAACTGACGCCGAGCGGGCTTGGCAAGCCGATCGCCGTGCATTCGCCCATCATGTTTTTCGCGCAGGATCGCGAGATTGCCGATGCCGCCTTTCCGGGCGACATCATCGGCATCCCCAATCACGGCACGTTGCGCGTGGGCGATACGCTGTCGGAGAAGAACGACATCCGTTTTACCGGCCTGCCCAATTTTGCGCCCGAAATCCTGCGCCGCGTGATCCTGAAGGATCCGACCAAGACGAAGCAATTGCGAAAGGCGCTCGATGACCTTTCGGAGGAAGGCGTGATCCAGGTGTTCTACCCCGAGCTTGGCGGGCAATGGATCATCGGCGTGGTCGGGCAATTGCAGCTCGAGGTGCTCGTGTCCCGGCTGGAGGCGGAATACAAGGTGGAGGCGATGCTGGAGCCGGCGCCGTTCGATACCGCGCGCTGGATCCGGGGCGATGAAAAGGCGCTCGACGAGTTCGAGAAATACAACCGCGCCAATCTGGCGAAGGACCGCGACGGTGATTTCGTGTTCATGGCAAAGTCGGCGTGGGATGTCGGCTATCAGCAGGAACGCAATCCCGATCTGACCTTTTCCGCTACGAAGGAGCGTTAGGCCAGCCGTGCAGTTGAAATTCGCCAGCTACAATATCCACAAGGCGGTCGGGCTGGACCGGCGCCGCGATCCGGATCGCATTCTGGCGGTGCTGCACGAGATCGACGCGGACATCATCGCGCTCCAGGAATGCGACCGGCGTTTCGGGACGCGCGAAAGCGTTCTGCCGCGCGCGCGGGTGGAGGATTCGCCCTATCGCGCCGTCCCGCTCGATACCCGGCCGCTGTCGATGGGGTGGCACGGCAATGGCTTTCTCGTTCGGAAAGGCGTGGAGGTGATCGAGGCGGCCACGATCGCCCTGCCCACGCTGGAGCCGCGCGGCGCGATCCGGCTCGATGCCGTGATCGACGGGCAGCGCGTTCGGGTGGTGGGCATGCATCTCGACCTGTCGGGCCTGCGCCGGAGGCATCAGGCGGAGGCCGTGCTCAGCCATCTCGGCGGGTGCGAGGAATGCCCGACCGTGTTGATGGGCGACACCAATGAATGGGCCGGGCGCGGCGGGGTATTCCGCGTGTTCGACGGCGACTGGACCGTGCTCGACAGCGGGCGCAGCTTTCCTGCGCGCCGCCCGCTTGCCCGCCTCGACCGAATCATCGCATCGTCCGAATGGGATTGCGTGGACACGGGGGTGCATCACTCCGCGCTCGCCTCGCGCGCATCCGATCATCTGCCCGTGTGGGCGCGGCTGCACTGCGACGGTTGACGGCTATGAATGCCCAAAAAATGGGCAGGCGATGCGCCTTGCCCAAATGAGAGGCGCCGGATTTAACCATTCCTTTACCGCCATTTTACGCAACACCCTGTTTTCGCGGCCGAGTCCGTTACTGGCACGCGCCTTGCTATGTGCTGGGGAGCCGGCGACGGGCCGGTCGAGCAATCGAGGGGGATAGGCGTGAAATTCATCATTGCCATCATCAAGCCGTTCAAGCTGGACGAGGTGCGTGAGGCGCTGAGCGGCATCGGCGTCGCCGGCATGACCGTGTCGGAGGTGAAGGGGTTCGGTCGTCAGAAAGGGCAGACCGAAATTTACCGCGGTGCGGAATATTCGACCAACATGCTTCCCAAGGTGAAGCTGGAAATTGCGGCCGCCGACTCGCTCGCGCCGCAGATCGTCGAAACGATTCAACAGGTCGCAAGCACCGATTCCATCGGCGATGGCAAACTCTTCGTCCTCGACCTTGCCGCCGCCACGCGCATCCGCACGGGCGAATCCGGCGACACCGCGCTTTGAAACAGGGGGTTTCGAACATGTATCGCATCTATGCAAAACTGGGCGCAGCCGGGATCGCTGCGGCCGCCGTGGCCGCGCCGCTCGCCGCCTTTGCCCAGCAGGGCAGCGCCGAGGCGGTCGAAGCCGTCGCCGTGGGCGGGGGCACCGCCTATATCCTCAACACCTTGCTGTTCCTGATCGGCGGCTTCCTCGTCATGTGGATGGCGGCGGGTTTCGCCATGCTCGAAGCCGGCCTCGTCCGCACGAAGAACGTGTCGATGCAGTGCCTCAAGAATATCGCGCTCTATGCGATTGCCGGGATCATGTTCTGGTTCATCGGCTACAACATCGCCTATCCGGGCGATTTCAACGGCTATTTCGGTCTTTCGGGGATCATCTACCCGATGCAGGGTGTGGGTGAGGCCGATGTCGAGACGGGCTATTCCGTCGCGTCCGACTGGTTTTTCCAGATGGTGTTCTGCGCCACGACCGCGTCGATCGTTTCGGGCACGCTGGCCGAACGGATCAAGCTGTGGCCGTTCCTGCTGTTTACCGTGATCCTGACCGGCATCATCTATCCCACCGTCGTGAGCTGGGAATGGGGTGCAGGCTTCCTTGACCAGATGGGCTTCTCCGATTTCGCCGGCTCGACGCTGGTGCACTCCACCGGGGGCTGGGCGGCACTGACCGGGGCGTTGATCCTAGGCGCGCGGCTTGGCCGATATGGCGCCGATGGCAAGGTCATGGTCTTCCCTGGCACCAACATTCCGCTGGCGACGCTCGGCACCTTCATCCTTTGGCTTGGCTGGTTCGGGTTCAACGGCGCATCGCAGCTCGCCATGGGAACGGTCGGCGACGTGTCCGACGTGTCGAAAATCTTCGTGAACACCAACATGTCGGCCTGCGCCGGGGTGGTGACCGCGATCGTCCTCACGCAGATCCTTTACAAGAAGGTCGATGTGACCATGGCGCTCAACGGTGCGCTGGCCGGTCTGGTGTCGATCACCGCCGAGCCGCTCACGCCGAGCGTGCCAGCCGCGCTCTTCATCGGTGCCATCGGCGGCGCGCTCGTGGTGGCGGTGGTTCCGCTGCTCGACAAACTGAAGATCGACGATGTCGTCGGCGCCATTCCCGTCCACCTTTGTGCGGGCATCTGGGGCACGCTGATCGTTCCGCTCACCAATGGCGACGTGCCGTTCATGGCGCAGCTCATCGGCGTTCTCGCCACCGGCGTGTTCGTCTCGATCGCCAGCGCCATCGTCTGGTTCGCGCTCAAATTCACCATCGGCCTGCGCCCGACCGAAGAGGAAGAGATGCTCGGCCTCGACCGTGTCGAGGTGGGTGTCGATGCCTATCCGGAGTTCGTCAATCGCTGAGGCGCGTTGACATCTTTCTTGGCGGGGCGGGGCTTTCTCCTCTCCTCACCCCTCTCCGCCTCCACGCGTTCCTCCTGCGAACGCAACTCGGGCCGGAAGCATCACGCTTCCGGCCTCTTTTTTCGCATATCATGCAGGGGTTGCGATATTGGCGCCGCGCCGTCAGAACCGGTGTCCCGCATTCAAGGCCAGGCAAAAGGCGCAGACTATGAAATATATCATCGCCATCATAAAGCCGCACAAGCTGGAAGAGGTGCGGTCCGCGCTTGCCGACCTTGGCATTGCGGGCATGACCGTGAGCGAGGTGAAGGGCTTCGGCCGGCAAAAGGGCCAGACCGAAATCTATCGCGGCGCCGAATATGCGGTCAACATGGTGCCGAAGGTCAAGCTGGAGATCGCGACCGACGACATGCTCGGCGAGCGGGCGGTCGAGACGATACAGTCCGTCGCCAGCACGCAGGCAATTGGCGACGGCAAGATCTTCGTCTTCGATCTCGCCGAGGCGGTTCGGATCCGCACGAACGAGACGGGCAACAACGCCCTTTAGATCAAGGCGGTCAGCTTTCCGCCCGGCCGGCCGACAGCATGTCGATCATCTGACGGATGGGCGACACGTCATATCCGGCCTGCGCGGCCTTCGATGCGATCACCGCCGGCGGATCGCCCCGTTTCGCGGCGGCAAGCGCCCACAGCATCGTCGAACGCGTGCCCGACCGGCAATAGGCCAGCACCGGCCCGTCGGCATCCTCCACGGCGGCGAGCATGGCATCCACCTGTCCCTGTCCGATACCGGCATGGGTGACGGGGATCGCGACATAGTTCAGCCCGGCGGCGCGGGCCTCGGCGGCGATGGTTTCGCCTTCGGGCTGATCCGCATCCTCCCCCTCGGGGCGGTTGTTGACGATGGCGGTAATGCCAAGCTTGGCGGCTGCGGCGATGTCGTCTGCCGAAATCTGCGGGCTTGCGTAAAAACGGTCGTCGATCTTGCGAAACTGGGTCATGCGATTTCCTGTTTGGCGGCGCTGTTCTTGAGGCGGCGATTACGCTGGGCCATGTTCAGCACCTCGACCGCGACGGAAAAACCCATCGCCGCATAGATGTAGCCCTTCGGCACGTGAAACCCGAAACCATCGGCGATGAGCACCAGCCCGATCATCACGAGGAAGGACAAGGCGAGCATGACGAGTGTCGGATTGTTCTCGATAAAGCGCGCAAGCGGGTCCGCCGCCACGAGCATGATGCCGACGGTGATGACCACGGCCGTCACCATGATCGGAATTTCATCGGTCATGCCGACCGCGGTCAGGATCGAATCGATGGAAAACACCACATCGAGCGCGATGATCTGAACGATGGCGGCGGTGAACGTAAGCTCGGCCGCGCCCTTCGTTTTATCGAGCAGGTCCCCCGAATTGTCCTCGGGCTCCATGCTGTGGTGAATTTCCTTGGTCGCTTTCCAGAGGAGAAACAGCCCGCCCGCCAAGAGGATGAGGTCGCGGCCCGAAAACGCAGTTTCGAATGTCGGCTGTCCATGCGGGCCGGGCGCGCCGCGAAGGCCGAGATCGAAAAGCGGGGTTTGCAAAGTCACCAGCCAGCCGATGAGCATGAGCAGACCGATTCGCATGACCAGCGCGAGAATGAGACCGATGCGGCGGGCCTTCTGCTGTTGCTCGGCCGGCAGCTTGTTCGACAGGATCGCGATGAAAACGAGGTTGTCGATGCCGAGCACGACCTCGAGCACGATCAGCGTCAGCAGGGCCGCCCAGGCAGACGGATCGGAGAGAAGCGAAAGGATATCCACCGCTTGCCCCTGCCAAGATGCGACGGTTTGCGCAAGGCGGCGATGGCACGCGCGCATCGAAAATTTCGCCTGCCGGCGCCGCGCTGCACGAGGATTGCCGATGTCATGCGCAAATCATTCGCTATTGGTTCCAAAATGATTTATGAAAAAGAATGTCAGTGGGAATCCTTCATCAACGATGCGGGGTCCGATCGCATGGCGTGCCCCGTCCGCTCGCCATGGGATGATAGGCTTAGGGCGCGATTTGGGAATGTTTTCGGTTTATGGGTTTTGATAAAGGTCGGCGCGGCAGGGGTCGCGACAAGCGCGAAGGTTTTGGCGAAGACAGCTACGACCCGTTCTCGCAGGGCGGCGGTTTCGGGGGAGACCGCGGCGGCTTTGGTCATGATCGCGGGAGCGGTTTCGGCCAAGATCGCGGCTATGGTGATCGCGGCGGCTTTGGCAATGACCGCGGCGGGTTCGGCAGCGACCGCGGCGGCCCCGGCGGCGGCGGCGGTGGCGGTTTCCGCGGCGGCGGTGCTGGTGGCGGCGGCGGTCGCATGCCGGCACAGGTGGTCGGCACGGGCCGCGGCACGGTGAAATTCTTCAACTCGCAAAAAGGCTTTGGCTTCATCCAGCGCGATGATGGCGGCGAAGATGTGTTCATTCACATCAGCGCGGTCGAACGTGCCGGCCTTGAAGGCCTGGGCGAAGGGCAGGAACTGGAATTCAATCTCGTCGATCGCGGCGGCAAGGTTTCGGCCGCCGACATTCAGGTCGTCGGCGACATTGTCCCGCCGAGCGCGGGCGGTCCGGCCAAGCGCGAAGCGCCGCAGCGCGAGCTGACCGGTGAAAAGGCGACGGGCACGGTCAAGTTCTTCAATTCGATGAAGGGCTTCGGCTTCATCACCCGCGACGATGGCGCGGCGGATGCGTTCGTGCACATCAGCGCGGTGGAACGGTCGGGTCTTCGCGAGCTGAACGAAGGCGACCGGGTGGAATTTGACCTTGAAGTTGACCGCCGGGGCAAGCATTCGGCCGTCAATCTGGTCCCCGTGCAGGGTTGATTGAAAGCGCTTGCGTGCAGGGTTTGACCCCGCGCTTGCGACAATCTAGAGAGTTGCAGATGGCGGCACCGGCAGGTGTCGCCATTTGTCGTTTCTGAAATTGTCGGACTCGGTGCGGGTCCGGCATCGGAATACAAGCCAGCAATATCATACAAGGAAGCCATGTCATGTCGATCACCCCGTTGATGCCCGTCTATCCGCGCTGCGACGTGCGTCCGGTGCGTGGTGACAATTGCCATCTGGTTTCGGAGGATGGACGGCGCTTCCTGGATTTTGCCAGCGGGATCGCGGTGAACCTGCTCGGCCACTCCCATCCCGGACTGATCGGCGCGATACAGAAGCAGGCCGATACCTTGATGCACGTGTCCAACCTGTATGGCAGCCCGCAGGGGGAACGCCTCGCCAAGCAGCTGGTCGACGCGACCTTTGCGGACACGGTATTCTTTACCAATTCCGGTGCCGAGGCGGTCGAAACGGCCATGAAGACGGCACGTGCCTATCACCAGTCGGAAGGTTCCGCCGAAAAGTTCGAGATCATCACCTTCGACATGGCATTCCACGGGCGGACGATGGCCACGATCAGCGCATCGAATCAGGAAAAGATGCACAAGGGGTTTCAGCCGCTTCTGCCCGGCTTCCGCTACGTCGAATTCAACGATCTCGACGCTGCGAAGGCGGCGGTCGGGCCGCATACGGCGGGTTTCCTCGTCGAGCCGGTGCAGGGGGAGGGCGGTATCCGCGTCGCCGATCATGCGTTCCTGAAGGGGCTTCGGGATATTGCGGATGCGAATGATCTGATGCTCATCCTCGACGAGGTGCAGTGCGGCGTCGCGCGGACGGGATCGATGTATGCCTACGAGCAATTCGGCATCGAGCCAGATATCCTTGCCACGGCAAAGGGCATTGGCGGTGGTTTCCCGCTCGGCGCCTGTCTCGCGACCGAGAAGGCAGCGCGGGGCATGGTCTTCGGTACGCACGGGAGCACCTACGGCGGCAATCCGCTCGCCATGGCGGCGGGAAGCGCGGTGATGGATGTCGTCACCGACGATGCATTTCTTGCCCACGTTAGCGAGATGGGACAGAAGCTGCGTGGCAGGCTGGAGCAGTTCATCGGCAATTACCCCGAACTGTTCTGCGAAGTGCGTGGTCTCGGCCTCATGCTCGGCGTGCGGATGACCGTCGAAAGCCGGCCGTTCGTCGCGCATCTGCGCGACCATCATGGACTGCTCACCGTGGCGGCGGGTGAAAACGTCGTCCGGATCCTGCCTCCGCTGGTCATCGAAGACACGCATATCGATGAATTCATGGATAAGCTGTCTGCTGGCGCTTCGGATTACAAGCCGTGAGCGTTCGGCATTTTCTGGATCTGTCCGACGCAGGATCAGACGCGATAACGCGCATGATCGACGAGGCGAAGTCGAGGAAATCCGACCGGACCGGTTGGGCAAAGGGGCGCCCCGATGCCGATGCACCCTTGGCCGGGCACACGCTCGCCATGATTTTCGAGAAGAACTCGACCCGGACGCGTGTCTCCTTCGATATGGCGATGCGCCAATTGGGCGGCACGTCGTTGATCATGGAAGCAGGAAGCATGCAGCTGGGACGCGGCGAGAGTATCGCCGATACGGCGCGCGTGCTGTCGCGGATGGTCGATGCGATCATGATCCGCACCGACGATCATGCAAAGGTCGAGGAAATGGCGCGCCACGCGACCGTTCCGGTGATCAACGGCCTCACCGATCGTTCGCACCCGTGTCAGATCGTCGCGGATCTGCTGACCATCGTTGAGCATGGAAAGCCGCTGAAAGGATTGGAGCTAGCCTGGTTTGGTGACGGCAATAACGTGCTGCACTCGATCCTAGAAGCAGCGGGCCTTATGCGCTTTAATGTGCGGTGCGCCGTTCCTGATGGGTTCGCCCCGTCCGCTGAATTCCTCGCCTTCGCCAGGGAAAAGGGTGCGCGTATCGATGTCGTGACCGACGCGCGCGTCGCAGCTCGGGATGCAGATATTCTCGTCACGGATACCTGGGTATCCATGGGGCAGGCGATGGCCGATGAAAAGATTGCGGCGATGCAGCCCTATCAGGTCAATGCGGAACTCATGGGATGCGCAAAGACTGATGCAGGATTCCTGCACTGTCTGCCAGCTCATGTCGGCGACGAGGTGACGCAGGACGTCTTCGAAAGCGAGCGGTCCTGGGTGTGGGACGAGGCAGAAAACAGGCTTCACGCACAAAAGTCGATCCTGCTGTGGGCGTTGGGGCGGTTGTGACTGAAATCGAAATGCCGGGATCCGTTTTCGATTCGCTCGTCGCGTTTTCGATTCCCGATCGGGACGCTCGCGGGCGTTGCGTCCGGATGGGGCCGGTTCTCGACACCATCCTTTCGGCGCACGATTACCCGCCGCCGATTCGTCATCTTCTTGCAGAAGCCCTGATTCTGACCGCTCTCATGGGGTCGCTTCTGAAAGGGGAAGGCGGTCAGCTAACCATGCAGGCACAGTCGGCTTCGGGACTGATCGACCTGCTGGTATGCGATTACCGCGATGGGGCCGTGCGCGGCTACGTCAAATACGACGCGGAAAGCCTGGCGGCGCATGGTTCGAATATGGCTCTCCGCGATCTTTTCGGTGAGGATGCGCATCTGGCGATGACGTTCGATCTGGCAGAAAAGAAGCAGCGGTATCAAGGTATCGTGCCGCTGGACGGGGCCGATCTTGCTCAAGCGTGCGAGAGTTATTTCAGACAGTCGGAGCAAGTCCCGACGATCATGCGCGTGGCGGTCCGTTTCGATGGCACGCATTGTATCGCCGGTGGATTGCTGATTCAGCATTTGCCGCAGGGCGAAGAAGGCCGCGAGCGGCTCCACGTGAAGATGGACCACCCGGACTGGGAACATATCGCCGTCATGGGTGGGAGCGTTCGGCATTCCGAACTGGTCGATCCGTCGCTGACGATCGAGCAAATCTTGTGGCGTCTGTTCCACGAAGAGAGCGAGATACCCATCGAGCCCATGCCTGCACTGGTGCGTGGATGTCGATGCACGGCCGAACATTACATCGACGTGCTTTCGCGCTTTCCGCAAGAAGAACGGGTCGAAATGCGCGCCGATGATGGTCTGGTTCACGTCGACTGTGCGTTTTGTTCGAAGGTATTCCGGATCGAAGTTTGACGCCCCTGCTTGCATGGCATGGTGTCGAACGGTAGCGATTTGGAATGATTGAAAACAACGGAAGTTATAAACCGGCGGTCGTCCTGCTGTCAGGCGGGCTCGATTCCATGGTGTCGGCAGGCATCGCGAAAGAGCTTGGCTATGCCATCAATGCTCTCACAATAGATTATAATCAGAGGCACAGGCGGGAACTGCAAAGTGCAGCCCGGATCGCTCAGACCCTGGGCGCCACCCGCCATTGTATCCTGCCATTGGATCTGAGTGTTTTCGGAGGCTCTGCGCTTACCGATGACATTGCGGTGCCAAAGGACGGTCTGGGCGATACGATCCCCGTGACCTATGTGCCGGCCCGAAACCTTGTGTTCTTGTCGCTTACCCTTGCTTGGGCGGAAACGATCGGAGCGGAGGACATTTTTATCGGGGTGAATGCTCTGGATTATTCCGGATATCCCGATTGTCGACCGGAATTTATCTCCGCTTTTGAAGATATCGCCAATCTCGCGACAAAGGCGGGGGCAGAGGGGAGCCGTTTTCGCATCCAGGCGCCCCTTCAGCACTTGGGAAAGGACGAGATCGCAGCGGAGGCATTGCGCCTTGGGCTCGACCCGGCGTTGAGCTGGTCGTGTTATGACCCGCGTTCCGATGGCAGGCCGTGTGGGCTATGCGACAGTTGTCGTTTGCGGAGAGATGGATTTCGAAAGATAGGAGCTGAAGACCCTCTCGATTATCCTGACTAGAAAAACGAAAAAGGGGCCGGATTTCTCCGGCCCCTTTCTTTTACCGATGGTGATCGGCTGCTTACATGCCCGAACCCGGACCGTAGGTGATTTCCACCCGGCGGTTCTGAAGTTCACGGACACCGTCCGCAGTCGGAACACGCGGGTTGGCCTCACCAAACGCCTGGCTAGTGATAGCGGTACCCGGAATGCTGCGCGCCGTGAGGTACGAGCGAACCGACTGGTTACGACGCTCCGACAGACCCTGGTTGTACTGCACCGTACCCGAACGGTCGGTGTAGCCAGCCAGCATGATCGGAACGCGGTTGCAATTGCCATAGGCATTGATCGCGCTGTCGAGAATGGTCGCTGCTTCCGGCGTAACCTCGGCCGAATCCCAATCGAAGAACACGATATAGGGGCCGGTGTTGCATTCCGCGACCGGAGCCGGCGGCGGCGGGGGCGGCGGCGGCGGGGGCGGCGGGGGCGGCGGGGGCGGCGGTGCGACCGGAGCCGGCGGCGGCGCCATGCCGAAGTTGAAGGTCAGCGTGCCAAGCAGCGAGTGCGAGGTGAAATCACCCGACGTGTCGCGACCAACGCTGTCGATGAAATCGGCGCCGTCGAGATTGAAATAACGATACTTCAGGCCGACGTCGATCGTTTCGGTCAGAGCGGCACGCACACCGGCGATTGCCTGCCATGCGAAACGCGTGTCGGAATCGTCGAGGAAGCCGGGGCCGTTGCTGTTGACCGTGCCGTCCACATCCAGACGACCAACGCCAGCACCGCCGCCGACGAAGCCTTGAAGGCCATCGTCATCGCCGAAATCGACCATGCCGTTCAGCATGAACGAAAGCACGTCAACCGAACCGTTGGCGTCAAAAACGCCATTCACGAAATCGTCGTTGCCAAAGCTCGGGATCGAGGAATTCGATTCCAGCTCGTCAATGTCGGCCTTCTTGTAGGCGCCTTCCGCTTCGAGACGGAACATGCCGAAGTCGTAACCGACCGCGCCACCGAAATCACCGCCATATTCGAAATCGGCACTTGCCGCGTTATCAACGGCACCAATGTCGAAGTCCATGTCTTCGACAATCATCGGACCGGCATTCAGTTCGACATACCATGCATTGTCGCGGGCAAAAGCCGGCGAGGCGATGACTGTCGAGGCCATTGCCATGCCTATTACGAGTTTACGCATAAGCGTTTCCCCTTATTATCCAAACTATTGATAGAGGCCACGATGCAGCTTCTATCGTCCATTATAAACGCACGCAAGCGCCGAAGAATTGTAATGCGTTGCATTTGCGCATCACCAAGTTCTCAGGGCGGTCACTTCGACAATAGGCTTAAATTCTACCCTCACGTTATCGGGCAAAACCAACGATCTGGCGCTTCGTTCCCGTCAGGATACAATTTCTTGCCCACCTGTCAGAATGCCCGCGCGGACCATCGCTTCGCGAAGCGCGGCAATGGCGGCCCGGGCTTCGGTGTCGACGATAGGTCCGCCGCCAGGCAGTTCGACTTCCTGCGCAGAGACCCATTCTCCGTCGAACCGGCGCTGCTTGCCAAGCGTGCGGTCAAATACGAGCATGGCCGGGCTTGGCGCGGCGAAAAGCCACTGCCCTTGCTGACGACAGGCGATCTTGCCGTCCTGTCCCTGAAACGCTCCGCTCGCTGCATTGGCTACAATCCAGTTTTGCCCATTCTGCGGGGTTGCCGGTTCGCTGGAGGCAATCCCCTCCACCACGCATTGCATCAAGGCATCGACACGCGAAAGCGCTTCATTGACGAAATATTCCTTTTGCGCCTGCGCGGCATAGAGCATGGGAAAGGCAAAACGAGGGGTGCTCTCGTCGAACGTCACCGGTTCGGTCATGGGATATTCCTTTCAAATTCAAGGTGCTGCGGGCAATGCGAGCACGAGAGGCAGCGACAACGAAACGCGCCCGCGCTGTCGAATTTCGATCGTCCTGAGGGGCGCAAGCCGCTCGGCGTCGAGCGGTGAAATCAGAAGGCTGGATGTCTTGGTTTCCCAGAAAAGAGTATCGCCCTCTGCTGTTCGCGCCGAGATTTCGTAAGCCTCGCTTGCCTCGTTCAAGGGTGTTTCGACCTGATTAAGCCATTGCCATCCGCCTCGCGCCCGGCGGACCCAGTTCACCAAGATCGAGCCGTCGGCCAATGTTTCGGCGCGGCCATGAACGGGGACAAGCGGCCTCAGCGACAGGCCCGCATTTTCAAACGGTGCGACCACCGGCTCCGGGTCCGAATTGCCCAGCGCCACGATCGCATCGGGCACCGGGTTGTCGATTGCGGATGGCGGAAGCGGGGTCAGCCGCTCATCCAGAAGCACGAATTGTGTTCCCGGTTCGTGGCCGGCAATTTCGGCTTCGGTGCCGCCGCGTCCCCGGAGGAATTGTTCGATCCGCCAGCGCCCATCGCCAAGGGCGGTTGCTTTTGCGAACTGGACGATTTCCGATCCGATTCGGGCACGATTGGCACCGTCGGCAAGCGACGCCATGTCACAATCAACAAGTGCCTCGTCGCTTGGCAGCAATTCGATGACCACGCCGCCATCCCGGTCAACGATGTGGGGGGAGGCGGCCCGCAGCCGCGTTGTCAGCGTCCCGATCACCGCGCGGCTGCGCAGCGCCGGCCGAACGTATGCAAGCGCGCCGCCACCCGTTTTTTTATAAAGTGCAGCGCCGGTCCACCCCGCCGCATCGGACGATGTCGCGGCGTATCCCGTCGGTACGTCGGATGGCCCGATGCCATCCCAGGGAAGCTCGAACACAGCCAGTGATGTCGATCCACCGATCCGGTCGACCGCCGGATTTCCCTGTCCGGTCGCGCCGGTCGGCATGTTTCCAATCTGACCGACCGTGCGAAGGGCCTCGAGCTCCAGCTCGATGCCGCTTTCCCGCCACTCCCACGACAGAACCTGCCAGAGCCCTCGCTCACCGGGCACGATGACATGCGCGCCTGGCCGAATATCAGGATGTATCGTTGCGATCCGATAGGCCATCGTTTCGCGGCGCGCATCGCTTCGCGCCGCGATGCGGTCGGCGAGCCGTCGTGCGTCGTTCGCATGCATCGTGGCAGGAAATTCGATCGTTTGTGGCCCCTGGGCCACCGCTCTGCCTCCACTGCGTTGGAGGCCTGGCTGGTAGTCGCGGTCCTTGTCATAATAGCGAAGAGCGATCTGCGTGCGGTCAGACTTTGCCGCCCGCTGACGCGAGATGCCGGTCCGCCGCCCGAAATCGTCGTCGGTGCCCATCGCGGTCGGCGGCAGGACAACCGGCGTTCGCGAATGATCGGGTGTCGCATCGACGAGAGCGAGCGTTTCATTGCGGGTATCGCAGGCAAGGGGATAGGCAGTCGACAGTTCCTCGAGAAGTGCGGCGTAGGAACCCGCTTCGTGACTGAATCCACGCAGTCCCGGCAATTCCACATTCACCTCGCCCGAAGCACCGCCGATCATGTCAATCAGCCTGATGTCGCCGCCACGTTCGACGACTTCGAATGTAAGCGCGGGAATGCGGTTTCCGAATTCGGAAAGATCGAGATCCTCGAACACGACATAGGCAATGTCGCGAAAGGCTGGCGTACGACCGCTTCCCCTGTCGCTCGCAATAAGCGGGTCGAGCGGCTGATCGCCATATCCGCGATAGAGCCGCATGCCGCCGCCGACTTTCAGGTCGCCCGCGCTGCCGCGCAGCAGATTGCCATCGGCCCAGATCCGCCCGACCGCTTCGATTGGCGCGCTCGACAGGGCGATGGCGAGAGACACCGAGTAGGAATAGCTCGTAACTCCCGGTTGTCCCTTACCGCCGCCGGTGCTTTCCTTGCGTTCGACGAGGTCGGTCGCCCAGATGATCGTTCCAGCTGTGCGCACCGTGCCGAAAATGCGGGACAGCGGCTGGCCATAGCTCGACATCGTGACCGAGAGGTCCTTGAGCCGCGGCCCCTCCCGCGAAGGCGTGCCGATGATCGCCTGATCGACGGACCGTCCGGCCAATGCCCCAAGCGCCCCACCCAGCGGACCGCCAAGAGCCGTGCCGACGGCCGTCAGTACCAATGTAGCCATCTTTCGTTCTCCTTCGTTATCGGGAAAGGCGCCAACGATGGGCTATGCGCCACCCCGGATCGATCGGGCCGGCAACGATCCTGCGCAAACCTGCGTGCGCGTGAATGAAATCAGGGCCAAAGCCGCGGATCGCGACGTGGGGCTGCATGCGATGAACCCAGGCCAGAACGACGTCGCCCGGCGTGTCTCCATCCGCGGGCCATAGTCCGCATTTCTCCGCATAGCCGAGATAGCATTCGATATCGTCGTTTCGCAGCCTGTAGCCCACGGGCAGTTGCGGCGCCCTTCCGACTGCCGAAAGCGACGCGTGGAGCAGCCCGATGCAATCGAGTCCCGTGGCCGGATCGCGGCCGTGAATTCGAAACGGGGCGTCCAAAAACTGCATCGCGGCATGCGCAAGCTGTTCGCCGATCACGATCCCGGGACCGGATAGCGCGTGAGCAGATCGTTACCTGGAAGAAATGGCTCGCCCCGAAAATTGATGGCGTTGCCAAATCTTTCGGCGCAGGTTTCGAGCCGATGATCGCACCCTTCGCGTAAAAGTGCGCGTGCCCCCGGGCCGATGTCCTCCGGGATGTCGGGGTCGAGCAAAAGCCTGCCGCCATCGACGGCGATGACCCGATGAACGACGCCGGCCGCATCGCCATCCAGCCATCGCAGTGTGCCATCGAGAAAGTCCGCGGCGGTCATCTGGCCGGATATGGAAATGGAATTCTGGCTGCTATCGACCGCGATGATTTTTGTCTCGTGGCTATGACGCGCACTCGAAAGATTGCAGCCAGGACCGCAGAAAAGCGCCCGACACGTCGGACTTGTCCGCGGGATGGGATCAATCGCCAAACGGGCCTTGCTCGATGTCAGTTCGGCCTCGAATGCTTCCCCATCGCGCGCAACCCGTCCGATCATGCCGGTAAAAAGGATTTCGTGTTGCAGATTTTCCCAATCGACGATCCCGATTTCGACCCTGGCATCATCGTAACGGCCAGCGACGAGATCGCTGCCAGTGATCGCCCGGTGATCGAGTGCGCCCTGAACTTCGGCACTGTCCGGGTCGAGTTGCGCGGTCATGCGGATTGCCGATGGCACCATACCGGGGGCGCTACGGTGTCGAATATCGTCGATGAGAAGATCCCGGTCATGCGAGGTGAAGCCAAGCGTCACCCCGTCACGACGATAGACACGCCAGTAGCTCGCGACCGTTTCCAGCTCGCCGGAAAACCAGTGACGAGTCATACCGCCTCCCGCAATTCGATGAGCGGCACGCTGGGCGCTTCACCGGCTGCAAAGACCGCGCTATTCACCTCGATCCGGTCCTCTGCGAACCGGACCGGAACGTCGAAGAGAAAGCCGGCGCGCACATCGGCATTCCGCGGTGCGGGCTTGTCCAGGCGTATGACGCCGAGGTGATCGAGCGTCCACGCATCGGTTTCCACTCCGTCCACGCTGACCATGACAGTGCCCGGCTCCGGTCGGGTGATGCGGCGGATCTGAGCATCACTTCCCACGCCGTAATGCTTCACAAGTTCGAAACGCGTGCGAACGCCATCGCCGATACCCAGAAGCTGGTCATACGGCGTCGGCGTACCCGACATTGCCATGGAGCTGAAGTCGTTGGGATCGCGCAGGCGAAATCCGCGCGCGGCACCCCGCCGCGCCCGGAAGAACGACAGCAGGACGCCAAGCTCGTGTTCCGAGCGAATGCCCGGTCCCACGTCGAATTTCAGACGCGCATCGGACCACAAGGTATTGCGATGCTCGTGTCCCGAAGCGGTCACGACGATGCTGGTCGAAAATTCCGGCATCACGGCTGTGCCGTTGCCAAGTGCGAGAGGGTAAGGAATATCGTCGAAGGCTTTCATGTCATCTTTCCCTTCGTCATCATCAGGCCCGCTTCCCGCGAGGCGAACGTAACCATCGCGCATGACCTGCGGCGATGCCCATACGAAGCGGCGGGGCACGCCGCGTTTGGCCGCCTCGTCCAGCCCTTCGTCGATGAGCGGCCACATGCGCGACGCATCGCGTGCGAGGAGGACGAAGCCCGAGAGGTAATCTTGCAAGGATTTCGGATATTTAAGCCTTGCATCCGTTTCGGCGTATGCTTCTTCCCGCAGATTGGCACGCCCGGCGGTGAGCCAGTCATAATCCTCGAGCTGGAGCCGGTCGAAAGCCGGGTAGGCCCAGCCGATGGGGAGATTCGCACGCCGGGCCTCGGGCATCGCGGGGTCCAGCACGGTCGGCAAGAACGCCAAGAGCCGCAGATCGACTGCGCCCCCCGCCTCGTCGCGTACAGCCTCTCCCAAAGCTTTCGTGGATGCAGAAAGCAGCGCACCTGCCGTGTCGAGAAGCTGTTTCTGGGCTTGGTCCAGCGGAGCGGTCAGCGTGTCGATGCGGGGTGGATTCCCTCCGAAACGAGCCACCGCCGCATCGTCATATAGACAGATACGTCCGTCCGAAAACATCCACCACCACGGTTCGCCGATCTGAAACCGCACGGGAACGCCGGCCCGTTTCATCAGGTCGGCAGCCGCGCGGCCGACCCGCTGAAGATAGCTCATCGCCTCATCGTTGGCCGGTGACAAAAGCGATGAGGGCGGCTCCCAGCCGGTCTGAGCCGGATTGCCATCCGCGTCGCGCTGCTGCCACTCTGGCGGGCAATGCATGGCCAGCAATTCGTAAGACAGCGACGCGATCGGTTCGAATCCCGTCCGTCGACATTCGGCGAAGAAAGCCAGATGCCAGGCGGCGGCGGCATTGTTCAAAGCCGGAGCCTGATCATCCACCCGATATTGCGCATCTCCTGCTGCGATGAGCCGGAAATAATGGCTCATTCCCATGTAGTGGACGATTTCCCCGCGATAGCCGAGAGCCCGGATATTCCGGATCAGGCGCGCCGGTGTCTGGGTGCCGCTATCGTCGAAGGCGGTGCACATGCCGATGCCGTGCGGCGGGACCATCACGTCGCCGATTTCCAGAACGGCGTTTGCGCCATCCACCGTAATATCGCTGATCTCGACAAAACTTTCGACCGCGCCCGGCAGATCCCCACCCGCAGGATCGTATCCGGGCGGAACCAGCGAGAAGAAAAGCCGGTCGATATCCGCGCAATGGACCGGATCCGCCTCCGCCGGAAGCAGAAATCCCCCGGCGAGATCGGAAAAATCGAGCGTGATGCGCGCGTCCTGCGGCGTGCCCTGCGCGTAGTTCCAGAGGCGCACATACCAGGCGCGAGCCTGGCCGCCAGCGTCGCGCCCCTCGATCGTCAGCGTCGGCCCGTTTATCGCGTCCAGCGGCATGATCCCCGTCGAGCGCCAGCGAAACGAAAGCTTCAGCCGCCGGTAATCCCGGTTCGTGGCATAGGCGGTCAGCGGATGATCGATCGTATCCACGCTGTCCCAGATCAGCCCGGTGAGGTCATCGGCCCGGTAGAAGGTGCAATCGACGCGCAGGGCATCGACAGCCGTCGTCGTCACCGCCGCCATCATCGGGCGTGGAAAATTCACCGTCCAGAAACGGGGATCGAAGCGCTGAATATAGTCGGTTTCCTGCCCCTTGCGGTTCTTTGCGAGCCAATAAGCCACGATGGCCCCCTTTCTTTCATTATGTCAGCAAAGCCCGGCGCACTGCGCTTGCCACCTGTCGGCTGGAGCGCTGCAGGCTTTGCGCGGAGCTGCTTCCGGGCGGGGTCACGAGATTGATGGACACGCGCACATCGCGTGCCGGCGCGGAGGCGGTGCCGGTTTCCACCCGCCCTGCGCTGGTCGGTACGAACAGTTCGGGACCGCGCTCGCCCACGAGATATGGCATGTTGGGCGACACGTTGCCCCCTGTCGCCCGCCCCGGCAGGCCGAGCACGGCGCCCAGAAGGCCCGTTCCGATCCCGAGCAATCCGCCGCCGCCCCCGCCGGAAATCTGATCGAGACCGGTGCGCAGGGCACGCCCGGCAATATCGTCGAGAACCCGCATCGCGGTGCGTTTCAGATCCTCGAATCCGAGATTGCCCGTCCGGATCGCACCGAGAAGGCTGCGTTCGAGCACGCTCCCCGCCCGGTCGAAACCCGCGGTCAGCGTGGTATCGAAATCGGCGCGCATCTTGGCGATATCGCTGGCGAAACCCTGCGTGCTGGCCCGCACGTCGATCAGCATGGTGTCGAGTTCTTCATCCATTATCGCGCTCCATCATCCGTTGCATCTCATCGCGTGCAAGCGGCTCTACCGCGCCCGTTTCGGGGCTGCGCATCGCGGTCAGGATGCAGGCCAGTTCGGCCGGCGTCGTTTCCCAGAATTCGGCCGGTCGCCAGCCAAGCAACATGGCGCAATGACCACACAGCCGGTCGGCGACCGAGGCGAATGTCCCCTCCCGCGCGCCACTCATCCGCTGCCCTGGAGGATCTGTGCGAGGATCGCGCGAAGCGGGCCGGCACTTGCGGCAAGCCCCTGCGCGGCGATGGCCTCGCCGACGTCCTCGCGCCCGATATCGCCGCGATCGGCGATACAGTGCCAGAACAGCGCCGTCATCTCGGCCAGCTTCAGCCGTCCATCGCCCGCACGTTCGACGAGTTCGAACAGCGGGCCAAGCTCATCCTCGGCTGCGACGAGAGCGTTGAAGCTCGGGCGCAGGCGGCGCTTGCGACCGGCAATCTCGATCGTAGCCTCGCCGCGCGCGGCATTCGCCGTTTCGCCGGGCATCATGCCGGCACCGCGACGACAGGCCCGCTGCTTTCGAGCGAGACGGTATAATTGCGCTCGCCGTTGAAATCCCCGGCGTAATCAAGCCGCTGTACAAGAAAACGGCCCTGCATGCGCGCGCCATCCTCGAAGCTCAGTTCGTAATCGTCGATGGTGCCGGCGAGAACGTGATCCCGCATGGCGTTTTCTGCCTCGCTTCCCAGGAATATGCCGGCGGCGCTGACGGAAACCTGACGTACGCCTGCACCCGAAAGTAATTCGCGCCATCCGCCCGACAGCTTGCTAGTGATGACGACTGCGTCGCTGGTGATCGACATCTGCGTCGTGCGCAGGCCAGCGACGGTGCGATAGCTTCCCGGACTTTCGGCATTGCGAATCTTCAGCAGGAATGCGCTGCCTTTTTGTGCGGTCATGGGGTGTTCTCCGTTGGGAAAGGGTCAGTGCGCCAGAAGGCGGAAACGATATTCGAAAAGAATGGCGCGGACGGCGGGACGGCGCTGCTCTGTACGGGCGCGGAGGAAATGCGCGCTCACGATGGTGAAGCCGTCCTGCTCTTCCGAAATATCCTCGATCGCTTTTTCGATGCGGCGGACGAGCAGTGCCGCCGTCGCGGGATCGTCGCCGCGGCATTGCAATTCCACCGCGACGCGAATTTCGCGCCCGCGCCCGGTCTTGTGGCTCCAGTCGGTGCTGGCGCTCGTCGTGATGGCGAGCTAGGGAAGGCTCGCCCGAGCAGGCGCCTCCTCCGTGATCGAGTTCAGCTCGCTGGACAGGACCGGATTTTCGGCAAAGGCGTTGAGCATCACGCTGCGCAGTTCAATTTCCATCGGAACTCTCCCGATCTTGGAAGGCAAGGTCCGGCCACAGCCAGTCAGCGCGGCGCCAGCGTTCCTCTGGCGGCACGCGGCGGCCAGTCTTGCGGCGCACACGCGCCCGGTTCAGGCCCGCCGAAACAAGGCGCGCCGTATCGAAGATGATGTCGGCGCGGATCATATGAGTCGCATCCGGCGCCACGGGTGCCACAAAGCGGTCACCGCCATGGGCGGAGCGGGCGTTCCGTCGCCTGTATCGCGGGCGCGATGGTGATGCGCCGCAAGCCGCAGGACACCCTGGCGCAACGCATCCGGCAGCGCGTTCCATCCCGGGGCCATCCCGGCGGTGAAATGCACAGCCACGCGGCGCGCGCCATGGGCGTCGATGATACGGAACCGTCCCGTTCCGTCGGCATCCAGTTCCATGGCGCAGGAATCGGATGGAAGCAGGGCGCGAACCCCGTCCGGAGAAACGGTTTCGATGGATGCGATGCGCTGCACCGGCCGTGTCGACAATGTCTGCCACTGTCCGGGCGCGGTTTCTGTCCGGGTGGGCCAGATCTCTTCGCAATAGGCTTCGATCGGGCGCAAGCCGGTATAACTTTCGCAAATATCGAGCGCAGAGTGGAGCAGGGCGGTCAGCAGCGCATCCTCGCGCGTGGTGTTGATGCCCAGCCATTGCTTCAGTTCGGCAAGGGCCGAGGCCGGCAATGGCACGGGCGCGATGATGGCGCGCTTCATGATGGGCAGCCTTTCGTGTCGGTTGGGGCAAAAAAATGCGCCCGTGCATTGGCGTTCGGGCCAAGGCACGGGCGCATCAGTTCGGAATGCGCGAAGGGGACACACACGCATCCCGGCAGAAGCGAGAGCTTCCGACAGGGTCCGGATTAAGCCTCGATGCGAAGCAGCTTGATCGCTTCGGAATCGAGCACCTGCCCGCCGATCCGCTTCGTCGCGTAAAAGTGGACGAAGGGCTTGTGCGTGAACGGATCACGCAGGATCGCGGTCGCCGAGCGTTCGGCGATCAGATATCCGGCGCGGAAATTGCCGAACGCGATCGGGCATTCGCCGGCCGCGATATCGGGCATGTCCTCCGCCTCCACGATCGGATAGCCGAGCAGCCGGTCCGGCTGGCCCTCGACCATGCCGGGCTGCCACAGGAAGGCGCCGTCGGTCGTCTTCAGCTTGCGCACCGCCGCCATCGTGGACGAATTCATGACCCAGCTCGCACCTTGGCGATGCGAGGCCTTGAGCGTATGCACGAGATCGATGAGCCGTGCTTCGGGTTCCGCATCGAAACCGATATCGTCACCCGATCCGATATATTGCAACGCGCCGAAGCCGCGCGCCGCATCGTCGAGCGTGGACAGCGGCGAATTGAGAAAGCCCGAAGGCTGATCGACACCGGTGCCCGAAACGAAGGCGCTGCCCTCGGCCCGTGCAAACTCCGCCGCGATCTCTCCGGCGAGCCACATTTCGAGATCGAAACCGGCATCGTCCAGCATGGCCTGGCTCGCCGCGGGGTTGGCGAAAAGCTCGCCGGTCGGCGGAGCGATTTCGTGGAACGCCGGCGTCGAGGTTTCGGGCCGTGCCGCAGTTTCGCTGACCCAGCCGGAGGCGGTGCCCCCCGCCGTGATCAGCTTGCGATAGCCGGCCGTGCCGGTCTGCACGACCTGCGCGATCTGGCGGATCGGGCTGATATTGGAAAGCGTGCGGGCGATCATGGCATCGATTTCGCGCGGCACGGCATAACCGCCATCGCCCGGCACCATGCCCGACATGCTCTTCAGCTCGGTTTCACGGCCGCTGCGCAGATAGCCGTCCACGAACCCTTCGACCTCTGCGGTCCGGGCGGGCTGCCCGCCGTCGAGCACGGGGCGCGCTGCGGCCCGGCTCACCTTTTCGAGCCTGTTGCGGATCTCGTCGACATCGGTGCGCAGCGTCTTGATCTTGTCGTCGGCGGCGTCCTGACGGGCGACGATGTCGAAGGAAGCGTCGAGGCTTTCCGTCTTGTATTCCATATCCATGGGGCAAATAACCTTTCGCACGTGAAAAAGGCCGCCTTTGGGGGCGGCCGTTCGGGGTGCCGCTCGCAAGCGGGCGGGCGGCATGGGCATCGCTTGCTTGGCGAAGCGAATGGGGAAAAATCGGGCTGCGGTCGCAGCGGTCGGTCAGGTCACGAAATGCACACGGGCGCCGTGCTGCATGGGCCGGGTCACGAGGCTGACCTCGAAAAGATCGACGACCTGCAACTCGCGTCCTTCACCGCCATCGTCGAGCCGGGTCGTCGATGACGCGCCGGTCCGATAGCCGAATGACAGGCCGGAGAGGGACCCTTTGCGAAGCAGTTTCGCGGCCATGCTGTCGGGATTGTCGATCCGCGCCACGACCCGCAGACCGCGTTCGTCCTCGGTAATTCTCTCGACCCAGCCGATACGCTGGTCGGGCCGGTGCTGCCACAGGAGCGGCACGGCCTCGCCGCTCAGCCTGCGTTGCGCAAGGCTGCGCGAAAAAGCCCCTCTGCGTATGACATCGCGGCCGGCATCGGGCGTATCGAAGAGCGCGGCATAGCCTGCAAATCGGATTGCGCCGAAATCGTCCGTCGGCATGCGGGTCAGCGCCGGCGGGAGCGCCGAGGCATCAATTGCGGTTTCCAGTCTCATCGAAAAATCTCCCCCGCGCCGAGACGCATGGCAATGGCAAACAGCAGCAGGGCGAGAATCCCGCGCACCGTCCATTCGATCACGGCCTTCCACGCGCTGCGCTTCGCATCGCGCCAGGCCCGCAGCAATTCGCGCAATTCGGCAAGATCGCCATGCGCGGTCGCATCGTCGAGACCCATGCGGGTCAACACGCGCGCCGCGCCAAGCTCGCTCGCCTCCTCCACGACGGCGCGCATCGTCACCAGATCGCCGCCTGTGTCCTCTGCCTGCGCGATGAGCCGGGCAAGCATGTCTTCACGGTTCATTTGGTACCGTCCTTTCCGGGCTTGCCGCTCTCTACCGCCGGTTCGCGCGGCGGCAGGCCCAGCATCGCGCGCTTTTCATCCTCGGTCAGGAAATCGGCGTCGTTGACCTGGCTCCACAGCTTCTCCCGGTCTTCGGAAAGCGCCGGCACGCGGTCGAGATCGACCCGCAGCGAAACCTCCGGCCACCAGGCGACGAGCGCCTCGTTCAACGCATCGAGGATCTTCTTCGCCAGCGGCAACAGGGTCAGCCGCCACAGCGCGCGATTGGCCTCGCGATAGTTGGAATAGGTGTTGTCCCCCGGCAGGCCGAGCAGCATCGGCGGTACCCCGAAGGCGAGCGCGATATCGCGCGCCGCCGACGATTTCAGCGTGGCGAAATCCATGTCGGCCGGCGACATCGACAGGCTCTGCCATTTGAGTCCACCTTCGAGCAGCATGGGCCGCCCGGCATTGCCGCTGCCCTGAAATGCACTGGCGAGTTCCGCCTTCAAGCGCTCGAACTGTTCCGAGGTGAGGGTCGACCCGTCCCCCGCATCGTAGACCATCGCGCCGGAGGGACGCGCCGCGTTTTCGAGCAGCATCCGGTTCCAGCGCGCCGCCGCATTGTGAATGGCGACCGATTGATGCGCCGCCGAAAGGCTGCCTGCGCCGTAATGATCGTCGCCTGGGTGGAAGGTGCGGATATGCACGACATTGGGATGCTGCGTGTCATCCTCCACCGGGAGCGTCACGAGGTTTTCGCCCACGCGATAACGCCACGACCGGGGCCAGCCATCCGGGCCGGGATCCACCGTCATGCGTTCAGGGCGCAGCGCGAACAGTTCACAAGGCGTGCCGGTGGCATCCTTGATGATCTGCACATAGCCATTGCCATGAAGCAGAACCTGCGCGGCCAGCGTTTCGAGCAGCGATTGCCCCGCACTCGTCGCGGCGACGAGTTTCATCACCGTCTCGTCGGTCTGCGCCAGCGGGGTGCTTGCCACCCCTTCGGCCACCATGCGCACGGCGCGCTGCGCCACCGGATTGTCCAGGAACGCAGAGCTTACCGAATTGCGGTATTCGTAAGGCGCAGCCCCCGGCCCCGCATCGGCGAACAGCCAGGGCGAGGCGAAGGGCGGCGCCAGAGGCGGACGCGCGGCCGGGGCGGCCTTGAAGGCCGCGCCCAGCGTTTCGAGAAATGACATAAAAGGCTCCTATTGCACCCAGATTCGCGGGCGTCCGGATGGACTCAGCATCAATTCGGTCAGCGCCCAGACCAGCGCATCCGCCCGGTCGGGCGACCGGCCCGGGCCGTGATATTCGCCCCCGGACACCAGCGCGCACATTTCGTCTTCGACTTCGGCGAACACGCCCTGGTGGCGGACGCGCCCCGCTTCGTAGAGCGCGGCAACCGGTTCGGCGCGCGCGACCTTTCCGCGGCTGGCATGGACCAGCTTGATCGGCAGGTTCACATCGGCGGCGCGCATGACGCTTTCCACCATCGCGCCGCCCTGGTTGGCCTCGGCGACGACGCGGTCCGCGTTCCACATGCGCGCCGCCCCCGCCGCCGCCCGCGCCCATTGTTCGGGCGTGGGCTTGACGACGGAACAATCGGCCAGGACGCGTGCGATGCCGTCGGTGCCCAATCCGACCACGACAATACCGCACGCATCCCCTTTCGCGCTGGCCGGCGGATCGACGCCGACGACCACGCGCTCCATGGCGACCCCCGCCGTCTCGCGGCAGTTTTCGAGCATGTCGCGGGTCCACAAGGCGCCCTCGACATCCTCGAGCAATACGCCTTCAAGCTCTTGTCGCCCGATGGCGCTGCGGCCGAAATCGGCGCGAATATCCTTCAGAAAGCGGGCCGGGAGATTGGCCGCATTCTCATAGCTCGTGCCCCGCGTGACGATGGTTTCGCCCGTCGTCTCGCCGGCCATCAGCCGTTTGAGCAATTCGACGGACTTCGGCGTCGTCGTCGCCAGAACCTGCGGACACTCGCCAAGCCGAAGCCCCAGCATCAGATTGTCCCACGCCCGCGTCGCCCGCTCCCCGGCGATCTCCCATTTCGCGATCTCGTCGCACCATGCATGGCTATGCTGCGGACCGCGCAGGCCTTCGGGCTCGGCGGCGGAATAAAGCCACGCCTGCGCCCCCGTCGGCCAGGTCAGCCGGCGCAGCGAGGGTTCGAAAACGGGGCGGCGATGGGGAGGGGATGTGGCCAGTATTCCACTTTCCCCTTCCACCATTACCGCCCGCGTCTCCGCCAGCGACGCCCCGACGAGCGCGATACGCGCCTCCGGGTTGCGGCGGACGACCATGCGGACCCACTCTGCGCCGGCGCGGGTCTTTCCGAACCCGCGCCCGGCACAGATGAGCCACGTCCGCCAGTCTCCCGGCGGCGGCAATTGTTCGGGCCTCGCCCAAAGTTCCCAGTGCCAGCGCAGCTCCTCCCGCTCTGCATCGTCGAACAGATCGAGGACGGTAAGGCGGTCCTTTGCCGGAAGCGTGAGCAGCCAGTTGAGCCTGTCGGCGAGCCTCATCCGTGATCGGACGGCGAAATGTTGCCATTTTGTTCGCCATCACTTCCCAGCAATTCGTCGGCGGCGCGCATGCGTTCGCGCATCCGGTCGAGCTTCGCATTGATCGAGGCCAGCGTCGCTTCCTCGTCCTTCTGGTCGCGAAGGGCGCGGGCCTTGCCGACCGACTGGCGATGCGCCGCGAGCAGGCGCAGGGCGTTGGCATTGTCGAACCGGCGTTTCTTGCGTGTCTTGGCGTCGCCCCCGTCGAGCTCGCCCGCCCGGAGCCGGTGCAGCAGATCCATTTCCATGGCATCGTATCCGTCGCACAGCGCATCGAACCATTGCCGTGCAAAGGCGGCCTCGGTGCGGCGAACGCGATAGACGGTACTGACATCGACGCCCGCGGCGCGGGCAGACAAAGCCACATTCGACGATTGCGACAGCTTTTCGAGAAAAGCCGGGCGCCAGTCCTTTGCCGGAACCGACGTGTTGTCCTGGTTTGCCTTGGGCATGGCGTTCTCCGATGTTGCTGACACCGCGTGAACATCGGCGCCGTCCCCCCGGCCGCCGACTCGGTCTATCGCGATGTTCTTCTTTCCTAACCAAAGAGCGTGACGATGTCAATATAAAAGTGCCATATAGGTTATAAGCACCGGTTTTCGCTCTGTCACTGAAAGCCGATATTGCCTAAGGCGACGCTTCACTGGGGAATTGACGAGCCATGCGCCTGCTTCGCGATCTTTACGAATGGACGGTCGAAAAGGCCCGGCATCGGCATGCCGAACGCTGGCTCGCGCTGATCTCCTTCATGGAATCGAGCTTTTTCCCCATACCGCCGCATCCCTTGCTCGGCCTGATGTGCCTTGCCCGGCCGGAGCGGGCCATCCGCTATGCCGCGATCACGACGGCGGCCTCGGTCGTCGGGGCGCTGTTCGGCTATGCGATCGGCTATTTTCTGTATGAGCTGATCGGGCAGGCGCTGCTCGGCGCGCTCGGTCTTGCCGACAAGTTCCCGATCGCGGCGTGCTATCTCCGGGAAAAGGACTGGGAGATCATTCTGGTCGCCGGGTCGACGCCAGTGCCCTTCAAGTTGCTGACGATCACGGCCGGCTTCATCGAGATGGCGCTTGTCCCCTTCGTGCTGGCGAGCATCGCGGGCAGGGCGCTGATCTTCATGACGGTGGGTATTCTGTTCCGCGTTTTCGGCGCCCCGATAAAGCGGTTCATCGACAAATATCTGGGGCTTCTCACCACCGTCTTCATCGTGCTTCTGGTCGGCGGCTTCGTCGCGCTGTCCTTCATCGGCGGGGACGGGGAAGGTCCGGCCAGCGCCTGCGAAGCGGCGACCAGCGTACAACGCAGCGACGCACCATGAACGCCGGGCAGGCCGGGATCAGATGATCCCGACCGCCTTGCCCGCCGCTTCGAACATGGCGAGAATCTGCCCGACTTGTTCTTCGGAATGTTCGGCACAGAGCGAGCAGCGCAGCAGTGTCATGTTCGCAGGCGTCGCCGGCGGCCGGGCGAGATTGACGTAAAGCCCCTCGCGCAAAAGCGCTTCCCACATGGCGGCGCCCTGCTCCAGATCGGGCATGATGACGGCGATGATCGCACTCTGCGGCGCATCGGTGCCGAGCGTGAAGCCCAGCTCCTGCAGGCCGAGATGCAGGCGCCGCGAATTGGTCCACAGATGCTCGCGCTTCTCGCCCGCATGCATGAGCTTGCGGATGGAGGTCGTGGCCGTCGCAACCACGGACGGCGGCAGGCTCGCGGTGAAGACATAGGGCCGGCAGACCAGCCGCATGATCTCGAACTTGGGATGGTTGGAGACGCAGAAACCGCCGACGGTGCCGACGCTCTTCGAGAATGTGCCGATGATGAAATCGACGTCGTCCATGACGCCCGCCGCTTCGGCGACGCCGCGCCCGTTCGGACCGATGAAGCCCATCGAATGCGCTTCGTCGACGAGCACCATCGCGCCATGTTTCTTCGCGACGGCAACCATCTCCTGCAACGGTGCCACATCGCCCAGCATGGAATACACGCCTTCGAGAATGACGAGCTTGCCCGCGCCTTCGGGAATGCGCTTCAGCCGCTTTTCCATGGCATCGATGTCATTGTGCTTGAAGGGTACGACCTCGGCCTGACCCATCGCGCATCCGTCCCAGATCGACGCATGCGAATCGATGTCGAGCACGATGTAATCGCCCTTGCCCGCAATCGTCGAAATGATGCCGAGATTGGCCTGATACCCGGTCGAGAAGACCATGGCATGATCCATGGCGTAGAATTCGCGCAGCGCATCCTCGCATTCGCGGTGCCCGCTATAGGTGCCGTTCAGCACGCGGCTGCCGGTGGTGCCCGACCCGAAATCGTCGAGCGCGGTCTTGCCCGCCTCGATCACGTCGGGATCGAAGGTCATGCCCATGTAATTATAGGTGCCGAGCAGGATCGTTTCCCGCCCGTTGCAGACCGCCGTTACCGGCGAAAGCACGCGCTCCATCACCAGGCTGAACGGATCGGTCACCCCGGTGTCGAGCAGTTCGCGGCGCTGTTTCATCAACGGATCGAACTTGCTGAACAGATCGGCGACCGCGCCGTCCGGCTCCGCGACGGGCTCGGGCTTGTGCGGCTGTGCGCTCGCTTCGGTCATGGGATTACCCTTCGCGCAGCTTGGCCACGGCATCGACCAGCTGGCCGTAATTCTCGATCTCGGCCTGCTGATTCATGCTGATGATGATGTCGAATTCATCCTCCACCGCCGCGACGAAATCCATGACGGTCAGGCTGTCCCATTCCAGATCGTTGGCAAAGCTGGTGCTTTCGGTGATCTCGACGTTCTTCTTGTTGAACGGCTCGATGAGCGTATCGATGCGGGCCTTGGTATCTTCGCGGTCCATGGCGTGGACAATCTCCGGCAAACTGCGTCTGGCCGACGGGCAAAGCCGGGCGCGGCGCCGCTGTCAAGCTTCGCGGCGATCCGGAGCGCGCGCGGACAGGCCTCGCGATGCATTGCGAGCCGCGGGTATCGCGCGGGGTTCAGGCCGCGACGCACCCCTGCAGCAACCGGGTGACGGCCGCCATGAATGCCGCGATCGAAACAGGCTTCGCCAGATAGCCTTCCGCGCCCGCGACGCGGATCCGCTCCTCGTCACCCTTTCCGGCATAGGCTGTCACCGCGAGGACCGGCACGCTTTCCAGCCGGGCATCGCGGCGCATCGCCTCGATCAGCGAAATGCCCGACAACTCGGGAAGCTGTATGTCCATGATCACCAGATCGGGTGCGAAGGCGGCGGCCCGCTCGACGAAATCATTGCCGTCCGCATTGGATTCGACGAGATAGCCATGTGCGACCAGAAGATCGCAGAAAAGCTTGCGATTAAGATCGTTGTCCTCGACAACGAACACCCTATTCGTCACATCGGTCCCCTATCGGTGGTACGCGCCGATCGCGAAGATCGTTCGCTCCGAAAATGAACCACAGATGAACCTTTGGCAATGATTGATCCGAAAATAGACCTTGATGACGCCGAAATGACGGCGTTGCTGGCGCTTTCTTGGGTTCTCGCGGACGACACGCGGGCCGAACGCCTGCTTTCGCTGACCGGCCTGACGCCGGATTTCCTTCGCGAGGGATTGCGGGAACGCGGTGTGCAGCTCGCCGTTCTCGATTTTCTTGCCAATCACGAAAGCGATCTTCTGGCCGCCGCGGATGCCTTGCAATGCGAACCGGGACGCATCATCGCGGCACGCCACGCCCTGGGTGGAAGGAATTACGAATGAGCAAGCCGCTGGTCATCACCGACTGCGATGAGGTGCTGCTGCGCATGGTCGTGCATTTCCGCGACTGGCTGGACGAGGCGCACGATGTCGAATTCGACCTGTCACGCGGGTTTCTCGACGGGATGCGGCGACGGGGCAGCGACGCCGCGCTCGAGCAGGAAGAAATGTGGCGCTTGCTGAACGGGTTTTTCGATACCGAGATGCACCGGCAGGACGAAGTGCCCGGCGCCATCGCCGCCATGCATGCGCTGGCCGAGCAGGCGGAGGTCGTCGTGCTCACCAATCTCAACGATTTTCGCGCCGACGCCCGGACGAACCAATTGCGCGCTCTCGGCCTCGACGTGCCGGTCTACACCAATCAGGGGCCGAAGGGTCCAGCCCTCGCCAAGATCTTGGCCGAGCGCGGCGAGGACAGGCGCGCATTTTTCATCGACGATCTTTCGGTCCACCACAATTCGGTCGCCAAACTTGCGCCGCATGTGACGCGCCTGCATTTCGTGGGCGAACCGGGTGTCGCCGCCCATGTCGATTGCGCGTTCGAGGCGGGCGATGCCCATGCGCGGATCGATGATTGGGACGCGGCGCTGCCCTGGCTACTCGACCGTATGGAAAAGGAAAACGCATGACCGAAACCGAAATCGAGGCACGGCTGGCCAAGCTCGGCATCGTCCTTCCCGAAGCTGCCGCCGCCGTCGCAAGCTACGTTCCGGCGGTCGAGGCGAATGGCACGCTGCATATTTCGGGGCAGCTTCCGTTCGTGAATGGCGATATCGTGAAGGGGCGGCTCGGCGAATCGCTTTCGCTCGACGAAGGGGTGGCCGCGGCGCGTGCGTGCGGCATCATGATCCTGGCGCAGGCGAAAAAGGCGCTGGGCGCTCTCGACAGGATCGAGCGCGTCGTCAAACTCGGCGCTTTCGTCAATTCCACGCCGGATTTCACGGATCAGCCGAAGGTCGCCAACGGGGCTTCCGAATTGATGTTCGACGTTCTGGGCGAGGCGGGGCGCCACGCTCGCAGCGCGGTGGGCGTGCCGGTCCTGCCGCTGGGCGCCGGGGTCGAGATTGACGCTATTCTGCAGATCCGCGCCGGCTGAACCCGTGGCGACGCGGGCGGATTTTCGCTGGCTCGGCGAGTGGCGCTATGCCCATCGCGGCCTGCACGGCGATGGCTGCCCGGAAAATTCCCGCGCTGCGATCGAGGCGGCCGTCGCACGCGGATACGGCATCGAATGCGATGTGCAGGCGAGCCGCGACGGCCATGCCATGGTCTTCCACGACTGGACACTGGAGCGGCTGACCGACCGGACCGGAGCCTTGCGCGATTTCGACGCTGCCGGGCTGGAGCCGATCGGCCTGCGTGGCGGCGGCACGCTGTGGCGGCTGGAAACCTTGCTGCGCCGGGTCGCGGGGCGGGTTCCGGTGCTGATCGAGATCAAGTCGCACAAGACCATGCCGTCGCAGGGCTTGTGCCGCTCGGTGGCGCGGGCGCTGCGCCATTATCGCGGAAAGGCGGCGATCATGAGCTTTGACCGGGACATCGTCCGCTGGTTCGCGGATGTGGTGCCCAACCGTCCGCGCGGGCTTGTGACGGGGCGGCGCGAATATCGCGAATCCGGCGGCGCATTCGCCTTTCGCACCGCGCGATCGCTTGCAATCACGCGGTCGCGACCCGACTTCCTTGCATGTGACATTCGCGACCTTCCCGATCCCTTCATCGCCCGGCAAAGGGCGCGCGGCATGATCGCGCTCACCTGGACCGTGCGCACGAAGAAGCAGCGAAAGCTTGCGCAACGCAGCTGCGATGCGCCCATCGCGGAAGACAAGGGTATCGCGTGAACAAGAGCGCGACCATACGCTTGAACGGTTCGGTCGGTGCGCTCGACGCAGCGGCATGGGACGCGCTGAACCATGATGGCAACCCGTTCACCAGCCATCGTTTCCTGACCCTGCTTGAACAATCGGGCAGCGTCGGCGGGCGAAGCGGCTGGACCCCCTTGCCGATGACGCTTCACGCCGGGGAGTCGCCCGATGCGCCGATGCTGGGCGTGGTGCCCGCCTATTTAAAGGCGCATAGCCAGGGCGAATATGTATTCGATCACGGCTGGGCCGATGCGTGGGAACGGGCCGGCGGATCCTACTATCCCAAATTGCAGATCGCCGTCCCGTTTACGCCCGCAACCGGGCCGCGCGTCCTTGCCGCGGACGAGGACGTTGCGCTCACGCTGCTCGCCGCGGTTGAACGGTTTTGCGAAAGCGAAGGGCTGTCCTCCGCGCATGCCACCTTCGTCGCGCCGGAACAGCAGGCATTGTTCGAACGGGCCGGCTGGCTGCTGCGTCACGATATCCAGTTTCACTGGACCAATCGCGGCTACACCGATTTCGAGGCGTTTCTCGATTCGCTCGCCTCGCGAAAGCGCAAGGCCATCCGCAAGGAGCGCGCGCGCGCGGTCGAAGGACTCGAAATCCGCGACCTCGTCGGCGATGACATCCGCCCGGAACACTGGGACGCGTTCTGGCAGTTCTATCAGGATACGGGCGCGCGGAAATGGGGCACGCCCTACCTCACGCGGGAGGCGTTCGATCTGATCGGCGCCAGCATGGGCGAGGATGTGCTCCTGATGCTGGCATTCGAGGATGGAACGCCGGTGGCGGGCGCGCTCAATTTCATCGGGCCGGATGCGTTATACGGTCGTTACTGGGGCGCGCTCGTCGACAAGCCGTTCCTGCATTTCGAGCTTTGCTATTACCGGGCGATCGATGCCGCCATCGCACGCGGGCTTTCGCGGGTCGAGGCCGGCGCGCAGGGCTCGCACAAGCTGGCGCGGGGGTACGAACCGGTACGCACTACCTCGGCGCATTTCATACCCCACCCCGACTTTCGCCGCGCCGTCGCGGATTTCCTGCGCCAGGAAAGCGAGGGCATCGACGCGAGCAAATCCGCCCTGCAGGGCATGGCCCCGTTCAAGCGCGGCTAGCGGATCGGAGCCTCAGGCGGCGCGTTTCATCATCGTCGCCATGTGCGCGCGGGCCCGGCGCTGTGCTTCGCCGATTTCGCGGCTGCTCATCTCCTCGGCGATTTCGGAACGGCTGATCGCCGCCTCTTCATGGCCTGCCGCCGCGGCGATGTTGAACCATTTGTGCGCCTCGACCAGATCGCGGGGCGCACCGTTGGAACCCGTTGAAAACACCACGCCGAGGTCGAACAACGCATTGTGATCGCCCGCCGCATAGGCAGTCAGGCATTGATCGACCACCACGGCGACTCCCGGACCGCGGCCGCCGATGTGCGAAACGATAGCCGTGTCGTGCGGTTCGAATTGGTTGGAATACCCTATGTCGTCAGCCCCTCGTAAAACAGTGCCAAACCTTCCCGCCACCCCGTGGGTCGCGGCAGGGACAAGCTTGCGCATGTGGATCAAGAAGAGGTTAACGCGGGCTCGTTGCATGGGCTCTACTCCGGCAAAACGCTTTGTTATGACCCACAGATTACGCGGCTCGCGTTGCCGCGGCGTGACGGTATTTCACTTTCGCGACCGAAATGGATGGATTTCCCGGCGTTCGGGAAAGCTTAAGGGAGGCTGGGCTACGCGATGGGCCATCAGCATGCTTGTGCGCGGTATGGCTTGTAACTATAGCGCCGCGCCATGGGGAAGGCCGGGGCCACGCGCCCGGCCGGTGTCGCGATGGCGAGGAATGTGAAATGGACGGGGTTGGATCGGAACTGGACGTATTGGCCAAGGCGCGCCGCAAGGTGGAGGGCGATTACGTCCCGAGCGCGGACGAGCCATACATGAACGAGGATCAGCAGGAATTCTTTCGCAGCCTGCTGACCGAATGGAAAAATTCGATTTTCAACGCATCGGCCGGCACGCTGCAGCAATTGCAGGACGGACCGCTGCGCGAACCCGATCTCAATGATCGCGCCTCGAGCGAGACCGATTGGGGCATCGAACTGCGCACCCGCGACCGGCAGCGCAAGCTCATCGCCAAGATCGATTCGGCCCTGCGCCGCATCGACGAAGGCGAATACGGTTATTGCGAGGTGACGGGCGATCCCATTGGCATAGGCCGGCTGATCGCGCGCCCGGTCGCGACCATGACGGTGGAGGCACAGGAAGCGCACGAGCGTCGCGAAAAAATCTCCCGCGACGACTGAACCGGCGGGGGCAGGCGGGTGCGGCGGGGACTGTGCCTGTTTGGCACATCGGAAAGGCAGAATGCGCTGTGCTCTGGTATCCCGCTTCGTTAAATTTACTTTAACCTTTTGGCGGGAGTGTGTGCGACACTTCTTTTCAAACCGCGGGCAACGGCGGCTGCATTCGGGATAGGCACATGACACAAGGCGACAGCACCCAGATGACCGCCAAGGGCGTCAATTCCCGGCGTCATGAGCGCGAATCGCTGTTCCTCGTCACAGAGGTACGGCTGGAGCGCGACGGTGCGCCCTATCGGGTGAAGCTGCGCAATATCTCCGATGCGGGTACCCTTGCCGAAGGGGCGATGCGCGTGACGCGCGGACAGGCGATCTGGGTGACGCTGCCGCGGATCGGCTGGGTCGCGGGACAGGTTGCGTGGTCCGCCGGCGATCGCTGCGGCATCGCGTTCGACACGGAAATCGATTCGTCGCTGGTGCAATTTCCCATCGACGAAAGCGAACCCGCCCCGCGCGAAGGCGCGCTCGGCAACGTCTCGCCAAGCTGACCCTTTCAACTCGGCGCGTGCATCGCATGCGTGCATTTGGCTGCTGACCGGTGGGGGGCGTGCTGTTACGATGGCGCGATGAATCTTCCCTCCGCACGCAATCTCGCGTTTCTTTTCCATGCTGCGCCCGCGATCGCTCTTTGCGCTGCGCTGGCCGCGTGCGGGGCCGACCGGGACGGCGTGCTCGAAATCGCGATCGTGGGTGGGCGCGACGCGACATTGGCCGACACGCGCGGCTTCACGGCGGCGGGCGGCATGATCCGCGCCGCCACGCACGACGGTCTTGTCAGCTTTGACGCAGAAGGGTTGATACAGCCCGGCCTTGCCGAACGCTGGATCGTGACGGATGACGGGCTTAGCTATATTTTCCGGCTGGGGGAACGGCCCGGTCCGAGGGAAACCGATACCGAACGCGCCCGCGATGCCGAAGCGGTGGCCGATGCGCTGCGCAAGGCCATCGCCGCACAGGACGGCACGGCCTTCGGTCTCGACCTTGCCATCATCGACGAGGTCGTCGCGCGCACCGGCCGCGTGATCGAGATACGCCTGACCGCGCCCAACCCCGAATTCCTGAACCTCATGGCACAGCCGCAATTGTCGCTCGCCGATATTTCCGCCACGGACAAAGGGCTGTCGCTGGACGAAAAGCGGGACATGCTCGTGCTCGACGGGGCGCGCCGTCTTGCAGAGGATGGCACCGAAGAGCAGGCGCGCCCGCTCAACCTCCTCATCGCCGAGCCGGAACGGGCGGTCGCCATATTCCAGGCGGGGCGCGCCAATGTCATGCTCGGCGGTGCCATCGATGCCTTGCCGCATGTCGAGCTTGGCGGTCTGCTTCAGGGTGCGATCCGGCTCGATCCGGTAGTTGGCCTGTTCGGGCTGTCGGTGGCGCGGCGGGAGGACGGGTTTCTTTCGCTATCCGCCAATCGCGAGGCTCTTGCCATGGCGATCGATCGCAACGGGTTGATCCTGCCCTTCGGTATCGCGGGCGGCTGGGTGCCGACCACGCGGCTCGTCGCGCCCGGCCTGCCCGGCGACACCGGCATGGTGACCGAGCGGTGGGACGGGCTCGCGTTCGAGGAAAGGCAGGCCGTCGCCGCAGGCCAGGTTGCCCGCTGGCGCGCATCGGGACAGCCGCGACCGGCGGTGAGCGTAGCGCTGCCGCCGGGGCGGGGCGGCGAGATTTTGTTCGAAAGGTTGCGGAGCGATCTCGCCAATGTGGGGATCGCCCTGCGCATGGCGGATGATGCGGATGCCGACCTTCGCCTGATCGACGAGGTCGCCGATTACGACCGCGCGGACTGGTATCTCAACCGCTTCAACTGCACGGTGACCGACGCGCTCTGCTCCGAAGAGGCCGATGCGCTCGTCGCCTCGGCCCGAACGGAACCGGACCCGGCCATCCGCGCGCTCCTGCTCGCCAATGCGGAGGCGTTGCTGAGCGCGCAGAACGTGTTCGTGCCGTTCGGCCCGCCGGTGCGTTTTTCGCTGGTGCGCGGCGGGCTTGAGGGGTTTGCCGTCAATCGCTGGGGCGTGCACCCCTTGTCGGCGCTGTCGCGCGGCCCCAGTTAACACCCATGACCGAAGATCGCCCCGTTCCGCCCCATGGTCCACCCGTCGTCGGGAGGCCCACGCCTTATGAAGAGAGCGCGGGCGCGGACCGGCCCGGACGGGCGGAGCGCATGCGTATGGAGATGCCGGGGCTCGGCACCGATGCGGCCTCGGTCCTGAAACGCGTGGAGGCGTTGGAGCGCATGCTCGAGCGCGGCTTTACCGTGCCGGGGATGAACCGTCCGGTCGGACTGGATGCGATTCTCGGGCTGATCCCGGTGTTCGGCGATCTCATGGCGGCCGCGATGGGCAGCTATATCCTTTGGGAGGCGCGCAATCTCGGTATCCCGAAATGGAAGATATGGCGCATGGCGGGCAATATCGGCATCGATACGGCGCTGGGGGCGGTGCCGCTGGTCGGCGATGCGTTCGATTTCTTCTTCCGTTCGAACACGAAGAACCTGCGCATCATTCGCCGCCACCTCGAAAAGCATCATCCCGAGCTGAAGACGATCGACGGTTGAGGGTCGGGCGCGCCGCGATCAGAAATCAATCGCGACGCCATCCTTTTCCCAGTCGCCGAAACGCGTCGGATCGGGGCGCTCCGCATCCTCGTGCCGCGAACCGGGGCCGGGTTCGGGCGCAGGATCGTCGGTCCAGTAATCGGGCTTGCGAAATGGCTCGGGCGGCCTGGCCGCTGCTGTCTTGCGATCGGTCATGCCTGCAATATGGGTGCCGACGGGCGCGCGCGCAATGCAGGGCCGCGGCGAAAGATCATTGCCAGCCTTGCCATGCGGGGCGATAGGCGAGGCCATGACCGATACCACCGGATTGCCCGCCCGCCGCGCCGCGCTGCGCATGCTCGATGCCGTGTTCCGCCGTGGGGAGACGCTCGACAATGCCGCGTTTTCGGCCACGCGCAACCTGCGCAATGCCGATGCGGGGCTCGCGCTTGCCATCGCGGCGGAGGTGCTGCGCTGGACCGCCGATCTCGACGCCGCCATTGACGGCGCCACGCGGCAGCCCCTTCCCGAGGATGCGAAGGCGCGCATGGTGCTGCGCATGATGCTGGCGCAGGCGTGGCGGTTGGAGAGCGCGCCCCACGCCGTCATTGCGACGGGCCTGCCCCTGCTCGGGGGCGGGCCGCGGCGGCTGGCGCACGGCGTGTTCTCGGCCCTGTTGAAGGGCGAGGGGCGTCTCCCCGAATCGCCGACGTTGCCCGAACGCGTGCGGGCGCGCTGGACCGCGGCGTGGCCGGAGCGGGTGGAGGCGATCGGTGCCGCACTGGCGGAGCCGCCGCCGCTCGATCTCACCCTTGCGGTTGCCGACGATACGCAGGCGTGGGCCGAGCGTCTGGATGCCGCCGTACTGGCGCCGGGGCGGCTGCGACTTGCCCGGGGGTACGCGGTCGAGGCGTTGCCGGGCTACGGCGATGGCGCGTGGTGGGTGCAGGATTTCGCCGCATCGCTGCCCGCGCATCTGCTTGGAGTAGGCGAGGGGCGGCGCGTGCTCGACCTGTGTGCTGCGCCGGGGGGCAAGACCATGCAGCTCGCCGCCAATGGCTGGCAGGTGACGGCGCTCGACATTTCGGACCGGCGCTTGAAACGGCTGGAGCGCAATCTGGCGCGTACGGGGCTTGGCGCCGATGTGGTGAAGGCGAATGCGCTCGACTGGGAGCCTGATGCCCGCTTCGATGCGATCCTGCTCGACGCGCCGTGCAGTGCGACGGGCACCTGCCGCCGTCATCCCGACGTGCTGCACCGCGTGGGCGCGAACCAGATCGCGGAACTCGCTGAATTGCAGGCGGCTCTTCTTGCCCGCGCTGCTGGCTGGCTCAAACCTGCGGGCCGGATGATCTACGCGGTCTGCTCGCTCGAACCGGAGGAGGGCGAGGCGCAGGCCCGCGCCTCCACCCTTGCGACCGATGCCATCGCGCCCGGCGAATTGCCGGCGGGACTGGAGCCGACCGCAGAAGGCTGGCTCCGCACCGATCCGGGCACGATGGCGGGAACCGGCGCGATGGGGGGCGGCATGGACGGGTTTTTCATCGCCCGGTTCGCCGCCCCCTGATCGCCGGCTCCCTCATCGCCGGCTCTTGGCCTCAGGCGCTCAGGCCGGGTTCTTCGCCTTCACGCTATTGGCGTAGCTCTTGCGCAGCTTGGCGAGCTTGGGCGGGATGGTCGCCATGCAATAGGGATTGCGCTGGCCTTCGCCTTCCCAATATTCCTGGTGGTAATCTTCCGCCGGGTACCATTTGGTCGGCTCCTCGATCGTGGTCACGATCTTTTCCGACTGGTCGGCCTGCGCGCGTTCGATGGCGGCGCGTGCCTCGGTTTCCTGCGCCTCGTCGAGCGGGAATATGGCGGAACGATATTGCGTGCCGACATCGTTGCCCTGCCGGTTGAGCTGCGTCGGATCGTGCGTCCCAAGGAAGATGTCGTAGATCTGCGCAAGGCCGATCGTGTCGGTATCGAAGGTCACGCGGATCGCCTCGGCATGGCCGGTCTTGCCCGAACACACTTCGCGATAGGTCGGGTCGGCGGTGTCGCCCCCGATATAGCCGCTTTCCACTTCGCTCACGCCGATGACATCGTTGAACACCGCCTCTGTGCACCAGAAGCATCCGCCCGCGATGATTGCCTGTTGTTCTGCCATATCGTCAGTCTCCTTTGGCCGCAGAGATAGGAACGCGGGCGCACGAATGCCAGCACACGCGCCGAGATGGCGCTTGCCTTGCCGCATGGCGGGCCTAGTCTGCGCCCTTGCAACGATTGCCGAACCATTGAGGGAAGGGAAACCCGATGACGATCCTGTCCATGAAAATGCTGCTTGCCGCCGCCCCGCTCGCGCTCCTGGCCGCGCCCGCCATGGCGGACCATCATGGGGAGGGAACGATGGCAGCCGCCGCTGACCCCGCCATGCAGGCGGCCTTGTCCGCCCCCGTCCGGGCGGAGGACAGCGCGCGCGACGCCTATCGCCATCCCGCCGAAACGCTGGCGTTCTTTGATGTGAAGCCGGGGATGACGGTGATCGATTACATGCCCGCCGGCGGCTGGTACACGCGGGTGCTGGCCCCCTATCTGGGAGCGGAGGGGCGTTACATCGGCCTCACCCCCGATGCGTCCAATTCCGATAACGAACGCTTTGCCGAATATTTCGCCGGCCTGCCGGGCAAGTTCGCCGAAAGCGCGCCGGAATGGAATCTTTCGGGCGCGCCGATGACGGCCATGGCATCGGATGACGAGGCGCTCGACGCCTATGAAGGCACGGTGGACCGCGCGTTGATCTTCCGCGAAATGCACAATCTGCACCGTTCGGGCGTCCTTCACGGAGAGCTGGCCAGGATCCGCGAATTGCTCGCCGACGATGGCATGCTCGGTATCGTTCAGCACCGGGCAAAACCGTGGGCGCCTGCGTCCTACACCGACGGCAACATGGGCTATCTGCGGCAGCAGGATGTGATCGCGCTCGTTGAGGCGCATGGTTTCGATCTTGTCGGGACGAGCGAGATCAACGCCAATCCGCGCGACACGGCCGATCATCCCAAGGGCGTGTGGGAACTCGCCCCGAGCTTCGCATCGGAGCGTCAGGCCGAGCTCGGCCCCATCGGCGAGAGTGACCGGATGACCTTGCTGTTCCGCAAGCGTCCGTGATGCAATCGCGGCGGCGGTGGACTTCGCCCGCGCGGGTTCATATCTGAGGGCGCATGACACAGATCACCGTCGCCGCATTGCAATGCACGCTCGCCTCGCATGACGAGCAGGAGAATATCGGACAGATTTCCGCGCTGGTGGAGAATGCCGCCGCCAGAGGTGCGCAGATCATCCTGCCGCCCGAACTGTTTTCCGGGCCTTATTTTTGCAGGGAGGAGGATGAGGCGCTCTTCGCGCTCGCGCGCCCCACGATCGAGCATCCCTCGGTCATCGCCATGCGCGCGCTGGCCCGGACGCTGAAAATAACGATCCCGACCAGCTTTTTCGAGCGGGACGGCCACCATTATTACAACACGCTGGCCATGATCGGTGCCGATGGCGACATCATGGGAACCTATCGCAAGAGCCATATTCCCGACGGACCGGGATACGAGGAAAAATACTATTTCCGCCCCGGCAATACCGGGTTCAAGGTGTGGGACCTGTTCGGCACGCGCATCGGCGTCGGCATATGCTGGGACCAATGGTATCCCGAAACCGCGCGGGCGATGGCGTTGATGGGCGCCGAAATCCTGTTCTACCCGACCGCCATCGGGTCCGAACCCTATGACGCCGATCTCGACACCAGCCGCATGTGGCGCCGCGCGATGATCGGCCATGCGGTGTCCAATTGCATGCCGGTCATCGCCGCCAACCGCATCGGCCGCGAAGGCGAGCAGCAGACCTTCTACGGCCACAGCTTCATCTGCGACGAATGGGGCGACATGCTGGCCGATTTCGGGCGCGAGGAAAGCGGTGTGCTCACCGCCGCGCTCGACCTTTCGCGGGCGGCGCGGCACCGGGCCGGCATGGGATTTTTCCGCGACCGCCGGCCCGAGCTTTACCGGCGGCTTGCCGAGGATGTCTGAACCGCCCTGGCGCTATCTCGTGGCGCTGGGCAGCAATGTGCGGCATGCCGCCACGGGCGCACCGCCGCGCGTCGTCGCGGCCGCGATGGCGCGGCTGAACACGGGGGAGACGCGGGTGATCGCGCGGTCCCGGATCATGCCGAGCGATCCTGTCGGCCCGTCGCTTCGCCGCTATGCCAATGCGGCGGTGGTGGTGGAAACCATGCTAGACCCGCCGGCGTTGCTGAGCCTGTTGCATGGAATCGAAGGGGATTTCGGACGGCGCAGGGTCGGGCAAAAATGGCGCGCGCGTACGCTCGACCTCGATATCGTGCTATGGTCCGGGGGGCGCTGGAGCGACCGGCGGCTCACCATTCCGCATGCGCAATTCCGGGGGCGCGCTTTCGTGCTGCGGCCCGCCTGCGATATTGCGCGGGACTGGCGCGATCCGGTGTCGGGATTGTCGGTCGGCCATCTTTGCGCAAGAGTTTTGAAGCAAGCGTCTTGACCCACGCGCCGCGCCTGCGTAACTGCGCCGCATGGTCGGGCCCTTAGCTCAGTCGGTAGAGCAACTGACTTTTAATCAGTAGGTCGCTGGTTCGAACCCAGCAGGGCTCACCACTCTTTTCAATGGCTTAGGCGGGTTGTCCGGAGCAAGCTGAGCATCAGCAGCAGCAAAAGGATTCACCTAGGATTCACCGCTACGTTTCCAGGTTCCGCATTGTCACCCGGTGAATTCTAAGAATGTTCGCGCGGCAGGACTTGCTGAAGTTGAACGTCGGCTAATTTTGCTCACCAAGTCAGGCGGGCAATCGCGACTCGGCAGCTAGCCATTGGCCGTGCCGATCCAATCTGTCCGCAGGCGATCCAAGCCGTGGCTCTCACCCTCGGCCGTAACCTGGGCGCCAATCAAGTCACAGTCGGGCTCGCAACCTTCGAGCACCCAGTGATCACCGGCTTCAGTCACGATTGCATAACCGCGCGGGCCGAGTTCGAGCCGGCCGGTCATGCGCCTTCGATTGGTCGTCATCAGTTGGCGTAACTCATCCAGCGGCCGAGAACGCTTCTTACATAACCAGGCGTCTCGCGATTCCTTGGAATCCCGCCTGCCTTGGCGACCGCGCCGGGTCCAGCGTTGTATGCGGCAAGGGCGAGATGCACCGACCCAAACCGATCGAGCATCTGTCTGAGATAGCGCGCACCGCCCTCGATATTCTCCTGCGGATCATGCCGGTTTGCGACGCCGAGTTCGCGGGCGGTGGCCGGCATCAGTTGCGCTAGACCTGCCGCACCCGCGGGACTGACCGCAAGCGGGTTGAAGCGGGATTCCGCCCAGATCAGAGCCTGAAGTAGCCGCGGCGGCAGCCGATGCCTTAATTCGGCTTCGCGGATGAGCGGCAGGTAGATCGTCTCCCGATAGCCGGGGACGACTGCGCGGAACGCAAGCGCACTTTGCTCCGAACGTCGATTGCTCTCGCCGCTGAAGCTTTCCGCGCCCGGTTCCTCCTTGAGGCCATGGTCGTGATCGAAAATTCGAAAATCCTGAGCGAATGCTCCTTCGCCAGCCGTCAGACTCGCTGCACAGATCAAGCCTGCAATGAACCGCCTTACCATTTCGCGTTCTCCTCGATTGCACCGAATCGCAAGAGAACATAAAAAGAACACCAGCCTGTAGGAAAGCGATTAGAACACCGCAAAGAGGGGAGGCCGCGCTGGGGGAAGCGAGCAGACGATACGGAGTCTTCCGATGCAGTCCCGAAGTGAAGGTCAGAACACACAATCTCTCGAAGCAACTGCACGCCAGCTCTGCAAAAGCCGCGGCGGCCGCTGGTCTGGTTCAAAGGGAATGGCCCGGTGCCCGGCGCACGATGATCGCACCCCTTCGCTCGGCGTCACCCTGGGACGACGTGCTATCCTGTTCCATTGCTTTGCCGGCTGCGATCAAGCGAGCGTGATTGACGCTTTCAGAAGGGAGGGGCTTTCGCCCGCGCAGCTGTTCGGCGGCCTTCCGCCGAATGCCGGAGAATCGACGGTTGAGCGGTTGCCCTCGCGGGGTGCGCTCCGGACATGGCATGGCGCCTCGCCCCTGAACGACAGCCCGGCCAAAGCTTATCTCGAAGCGCGGGGTATCACGGCTGTCTCGCCCGCGCTGCGCTTCAACTCCCGAACGCCTCTAGGGCCCAAAGGCCGCGCGCAATTCATTCCAGCAATGATTGCAGCCGTCAGCCTCGACGAAGGGCCAATCGCTATTCACCGAACATTTCTCGATGCGGAGGCGCCCAGGCTCGCGGCATTCGACGGCCCGAAGCGTGCACTCGGTGCGCTCCGATCAGCCGCCGTGCGACTGTTCCCTGCGATCGATGGAGTGCTGGGCATCGCCGAAGGTGTTGAAAGCGCGCTCTCAGCTCGCGCACTCACCGGCGTCCCGTGCTGGGCAACGCTTGGTAATGAGCGCTTTGCGCTCGTCTCGATCCCCGAGAGTGTCACCGAGCTCCATCTCTTTGTCGATTACGATGCAGGCGGCCAAGTGGCGGTGGAACGCGCGCTCCAGAGCCATGCGCTCGAAGGCCGGACCATCCATGTCCGGCGTCCTTCAAGGCGCGACACCGACTGGAACGACGAACTGGTGAACTGGCTCGCCCGCAAGCGGGCTTCGTAGAGAAGAGAAAGCTTTGGCCTCGTGATCGGCAGAAGGCTTCGTGCCCGATGCCTCCATCAGGAGGACCAACAATGCCTCAGTTCGAACTTTTAGAACCCGATGCTGAACCTCGTGCCCAGCCCTTGGCGGTGACGATCGGCGAACGGATAGCCTCTCGTCTGGCCGACGGTTGCCATCTTACGCGTAGCTCCATTTCTGCGCTCTTTGCCGAAGAGACCGGGATCCAGACCTGGGGGACGGGTTGGTCCATCGACGACTACAACGATGCGATCGAGATCGGCGCGCTCCTGTGGCTGAAGTCTCACGGCCGGATTACGCTCGGTACCGCGATCCATGAAGCGGACGCGCGCTTTGATTGGCTCGAAACCGCCTTGCCCCCCCGCCATGTGCGTAGCGAGGCGCAGATCGAGCTGCAGCAGTTCTCGACCCCGCCCATGCTGTCCTGGCTCATGGCGCAAGCGGCTCAGCTTCGCTCGTCCGATCAGGCCCTCGAGCCTTCGGCAGGTAATGGCGCGCTTGCCCTATGGCCGGCTGTTCAAGGCTCCGACCTCACGCTCAACGAGATCGATCCTGCTCGCCGACAGTCACTTGCCCATCTGTTTTCCGATGCAGCAGTGACCGCTCACGACGGTGAGGTCATCGATCATCTCCTGACCCACAGGCCGCCAACCATAGTCCTCATGAATCCGCCGTTTGCGCGCAGTCGCGAGCGTGGGGTCAGTGCGGCAACGGCGTTGCGCCACCTTCGCAGCGCGTTCCGTCTCTCGAAGAGCGCCGCTCGCCTCGTCGCGATCATGCCGGAAGGTTTCGATGCGTCTCGCTTCGCCAGCTCGTCGAGCGATGCCAGGCTGCGGCTCGATGTGCGCATCGCCGGCGCGTTCCGGAGGAACGGCACAGGCGTTCCCGTGCGCATGGTGGTGTTCGACAAGACCATCGACGACAAACCGGTGGTCACTGCGGAAGCGGACGATTTGTCCGATCTGGCAACGCTGATCGGCCGACTCCCGTCGCGCGCTCGCGATACTCCGGACCTTGCCGTGCTGACCGCGCGGCCCGCGACCGGCACTTTGAGAAAACCAGCAAAGGCCCGGCCCGCGGCTCCGTTTGCTACTCGCCCCGTACCTGGCGAGCCGTTCGAAGAGCTCGGCTATGCTACCCTCGATGAGCCCGCTCCCGTTCCGGAGCAGACAGGGATCTACCTTCCCTATCGCCCGAGCCGGATCCGGATCGAAGGCGCGCCGGTCCATCCGACGCCGCTCGTGGAGTCCATCGCGATGGGGTCGGTCGCGGCTCCGATACCGACAGTGCGCCCAAAGATGCCCGCCGACTGGCGAACACGCGAGTTGCTTTCCGAAGCCCAACTCGAAACGCTCGTCTATGCCTGCGAGGCGTTTTCGCACGATCTGCCAGGGCGCTTCCGAGCCACTCAGGAAGGAACCACGCTCGAGCAGGCCGAGGATGGAGCTCGTTATCGTCAGGGCTTTTTCCTCGGGGACGGCACCGGAGCGGGAAAGGGACGGCAGATCGCGTCGGTGATCATGGATCGCTGGCTTGACGGCGAACGTCGACACATCTGGATTACCAAGAATGAGGCGCTGCTCGAAGATGCCCGCCGCGACTGGGAAGCACTTGGCGGTATGCGCCTCGACATTCAGCCACTCTCCGGTTGGAAGCTGGGAGTACCGGTTCGTTGGTCCCAGGGCATCCTCTTCATTACCTATCCGACGCTTCGCTCGGGCCGCGCAGACGATACGCGGCTTGACCAGATCCTCGCCTGGACTGGCGATGATTTCGAGGGCGTGATCGCGTTCGATGAGGCCCACGCGATGGCCAACGCCATAGGCAGCCGTAATGCGCGCGGCGCTTTTAAAGGCTCCGAACAGGGTATGGCCGGGCTAAGACTGCAGAACCGGCTTCCGCGCGCCCGGATTCTTTACGCCTCGGCTACCGGCGCTTCGGACATTTCCAATCTCGGATATGCGACCCGCCTCGGCTTGTGGGGAGCCGAAACCGCTTTCCCGACACATGAGGCGTTCACGACCGAAATCCGGGCAGGCGGTGTCGCGGCGATGGAGCTCGTCGCCAGGGATCTCAAGGCTCAGGGCCTATACCTTTCCCGCGCTTTGTCCTTCGCGGGAGTCGAGTACGAAATTCTCGAGCACGGTCTGACCAGTGCGCAGATCGCCATCTACGATGCCTATGCCGAAGCCTGGGCGATCATTCATCGCAATCTCGATGAGGTGCTTCAGGCGACGCGGATAGTCGATGAGGACAGCGGCGACACACTCAACCGCAACGCGAAGGCCGCCGCGCTTTCCATCTTCGAAGGCACCAAGCAGCGGTTCTTTGCGCAGCTCCTGCTCTCGATGAAACTCCCGAGCCTGGTCCCCGCGATGGAGGAGTCGCTCGCGACCGGCCACTCGGTCGTCGTGCAGCTGGTCTCGACCGCCGAGGCGATGCTCGACCGCCGCTTGGCCGATCTCACTCCCGAGGAACGCGAAGCGCTCGATATCGATCTTTCGCCGCGCGAGTATGTCATCGACTATCTCGCAAAGAGCTTCCCCACTCGCCTGATGCAGGTCTTCACCGACGAGGACGGCAATCTGCGTTCCGAACCGATGAGCAACGACGACGGCAATCCGGTCATGTGCCCGCGCGCCGTCGCCGCGCGCGATGCGCTGATCGAACAGCTCTGCGCCCTGCCGCCGATCGCAACCGCGCTCGATGCAATCATCGAACACTTCGGAACCGGCAACGTCGCCGAAGTGACGGGCAGGACGAGACGACTGGTCCTGGGGCGGGACGGACAGCAGCGGCTCGAACGCCGCGGCGGGTCTGCCAATGTTGCCGAGGCTCAGGCCTTCATGGATGGCACCAAGCGCATCCTGGTTTTTTCCGACGCCGGCGGAACGGGCCGTTCCTATCACGCCGACCTCGATTGCCAGAACCGGCAGCGGCGCGTGCATTTCCTGCTCGAACCGGGGTGGCGCGCCGACAACGCGATCCAGGGGCTGGGGCGGACCAATCGCACCAACCAGGCTTCCCCGCCGCTGTTCCGACCTGTGACCACGGATGTGAAGGGTGAGCGGCGGTTCATCTCGACGATCGCGCGGCGGCTCGACAGCCTCGGCGCACTCACCCGCGGACAGCGGCAAACGGGTGGACAGAACCTGTTCGATCCGGCCGACAATCTGGAAAGCGATTATGCCAAGGATGCCCTCAGTCGCTGGTTCCACCTGCTCTATGACGGCAAGCTCGAAGCGACGAGCTTCGCCGACTTCGTGCGCCAGACCGGCCTACGGCTTGAAGGTCCCGAGGGCGGTCTTACGGACGACCTGCCCTCGATCCAGCGCTGGCTCAACCGCGTGCTCGCGCTGCCGATCGCGCTGCAGAACGCGATCTTCGACGAATATCTTGCACTGATCGAAGCGCGCATAGAAGCTGCGCGAGAGGCAGGAACACTCGATCTCGGGCTCGAAACGTTCAAGGTCGACAGCTGTCGAATAGTTTCGGATCAGATCCTTCGGATCGATCCGCTCACCGGCGCTGAAACCCGCCTCCTCTCTCTGGAGATCGAGCGGCACTTGCGGCCCCTGCGCTTCGAGCGGCTCGCGCGGCTGCATGACATTGGCTCGCCTGGTGGCATACCACTGCACAATGCCCGTTCGGGGCGGGTAGCGCTCAGCGTCTCCGCGCGACGCCTGATTGCCGACGACGGCAGTGTGATCGAGCGGCGGCGTCTGCTGCGTCCGCTCAAATCCGCCAACTGGACCCGCGAGGCGCTCGCCGAAAGCGCCTGGGAGGCCATCGATCCGGCTTCGTTCGAACGTCTCTGGCGCGCGGAAGAGATCGAAGCTGCCAAGGAGCCGGTCCGCGAACGCATGCACCTTGCAACCGGGCTGCTACTCCCGGTCTGGAAGCGCCTGCCCGGCGATCACGTGCGCGTGACCCGTATCGTCTCGGCCGACGGCACCTCCATCATTGGCCGCGAGGTCGCGGCCGCGGATATCGCAAAGGTGTCGCAGACCTTCGGCCTCGGAAACCGGGTCTTGCCTGCCCCTGGTGAGCTGGCCGCTCTCGTCCTGTCGAGCGGCACCGCGCAGACCTTGCAGAGCCATGATCCGCTGACCGTCAAGCGCAGTCTCGTCGGCGGTGAGCAGCGCATCGAGCTGACTGGCTTCGCGCCCGATCGGCTCGAGTGGTACAAGGCCAAGGGCTGCTTCACCGAGATCATCCGCTACCGGACGCGCCTGTTCGTGCCGGTGGCCAATGCGCCGGCCATTCTCGAGGCGCTTGCCCCCTGATCAGCGGCAGCACGTCCCGCAGCAGAGAGAAGAGAGTGCCTTGGATTTGCGAGCCTTGTGGGATGCACCCGCACCGGTTCGTTCAATCCATCAGGAGACGATCGATGATCCAGTCCATTCCCTTGAAGAAGCTCGTTCCGAGCCCCCGCAACGTCCGGAAGGTGAGCGATGCCATCGCCGATGCCCAGCTCAAGGCCGATATCGCCGCCCGCGGCCTTCTCCAGAATCTGGTCGTACGCAAGGCCACGCGCGGCAAGTTCGAAGTCGAGGCCGGTGGCCGGCGGCTTTCCGCGTTGCAGTCGCTTGCGGAGGACAGCGCAATTCCCACAACCCACGAAGTGACCTGCCTCGTCATCGAGGGTGACGAACGCGAAGTGCGCGAAGCAAGCCTGGCCGAAAACTTCCAGCGCCTAGCCATGAATCCAGCCGACGAGGCGCAGGCCTTCGCCGCGATCATCGAGGCGGGCGCCACGACCGAGGACGTCGCCCGGCGCTTCGGCCTGACCGTCCGCTTCGTCGAGGGCCGACTGCGGCTCGCTTCGCTTGCGCCGTGCGTCTTCGAAGCGCTGGCGGAAGGCGCGATCACCCTCGACATGGCCAAGGCCTATGGCGCGGTCTCGGATACCGAGCGGCAAGCGCATGTCTTCGCCGAGCTGCAGGACGCCTGGTATCAGGTCACGCCCGACACGATCCGGCGAATGGTGCTGGACGCGACCGTGCGCGGCAGCGACCCGCGCGCGATCCTGGTTGGCCGCGAGGCCTATCTCCAAGCCGGCGGGCGGATCGAGCGCGAGCTTTTCGACGACGATGCCAGCGAGAGCTGGGTCGATATCGCGCTGCTCGAGGGTCTCGCTCAAAAGAAAATGGAGGAGGCAGCGAGCTTCAAAGCGCGGGAACTCGGCCTAGCGTGGGTCCGTCCGACGCTGGGGGCCTATGTCTGCCACGATCTGATCGAGGGACTCAGCCGCCTTTCCGCCGAGCCGGCCCCGCTGAATGAAGCGGAAGCCGAGGAACTTTCAGTACTCGAGGCGGACTACGACCGTGAAGCGGCAGTCCTCGAGGACGAGGACAGCAGCGAGGAGGAGGTCGCGAGAGCCGAGGAGCAACTGGCTCGCATCGATCGGGCCATGCGAGCGCTCAACGATCGCCCGCCGGTGCTTGCCGACGATCTGAAGGAAGAAGCGGGGGCATTCCTGGTCCTGTCGCGCGGTGGCGAGCCTACTCTTGTTCCGCAGTACTACACGGAAGGCGAGGTGGCGCAGTCCGACGAGGGCATCATCGAGCCCGTCGAAGATGGCGGTGAGGCGTCGAGCAAGCCTGCTACCTATTCGCAGCGACTGCTCGACGAACTGGCGATGCAGCGCCGCGATGTCCTCGCCATCCATCTCGCCAACGACCCCGGCCTGGCGCTCGACCTCATGATCTTCACGCTGGCCGATGCCGATGGTCACGACTGGCGCGCCAAAAAGGCGGTCACGATCTCTGGGCCGGCTGAGAGCGGCCCGGTCTCGGGATTTGAAGCCAAGGATGCTCCGGCGAGTGCGGCGCTGGCGGAGTTCACTGGTTCGCTCGACGAAAGCTGGCGCGCCGGCGCTTCGGACGTCGAGCGATTTGCTGCCTTTCGGGCACTCCCCGAAGATGCGCGCAGCCTGTGGCTTGGCTTCGTGGTCGCCCGTACGCTCATTGCCAGCCTCAACAGCGACGGCGATCGCGGACTTCCTCTTCACGACGCGCTGGGCGCCTTGCTCGAGATCGAGATGGCGCACTGGTGGAGGCCGACAGCGGCAAACTTCTTCGATCGCGTGCCGAAAGCGCGCATCCTCGAAGCCTTCGATGCCGTGGGCGGGCCCGAGCTTGTCAGCCGGTATGCCGGTTCCAAAAAGGCCGATCTCGCATCGGCGGCCGAACGCATCTTCTCGGGCGAGTTCATCGGCGAGGCGGAGGTGAAGCAGCAGGCTTTGGCTTGGGTTCCGGCCGCGATGCGTTTCGGCACTCCCAAGGAAGAAGCCATCGGCAACGATGAAACGTCTGCTCGGTCGGAAGACGCCAACGACGAATTGACCGAGCAAGCTGCCTGAACCTCCTGACAGATCGGCTTGCGCGGTCGGCGGTCCGTCCATTTTTGGACGGGCCGCCTTTAGTCGTTTTCGCCAAGTTTTGAAGCGTCAGCAGTTCCACCTAGTGGATGAAACGTCCTCGCTAGATATTCAGCAGGAGAACCGTTGCGAACCATTGCCTAGAGCTCCATGATGAGCAGCGAGGGGATGTGAGATCGATCACGCCACAGCCAACCTGCCGTCGAGGGATTTTGAGGTCACCTCCGAATTTTACACCAAGTTGGGGTTCGAGCAGGGCTGGCGGGATGACGGCTGGATGATCTTGAAGCGCGACAGCGTGATCCTGGAGTTCTTCCCACATCCAGACCTGAAACCAGCCGAAAGCTGGTTCAGCTGCTGTCTTCGGCTTGATGACGTAGCCGCGTTTTACTCGGTGTGTTTAGACGCTGGCGTGCCAGAGCAATGTTGGGGTCACCCCCGGGCTCAGCCGCCGCAGCAGGAAGATGGCGGTCTCCTGATCGGAGCCCTGATCGATCCGGACGGAACCCTCATTCGCCTCATTCAAAACTGATTGCAGCGCCGGCCTTCAAGGTCACCCGCAATCGACGAGCGCGATGCATGTAAGCGGACAGTCTTTGATCCTCTGAGGGAACCCGTACCAACTACAGCATTGTTCTCTTCTTGAGGAGCGCGCAAATGCACTACGATTTGATCATCATCGGCACTGGCACGGCGGCAATGGTCGCAGCGACGCGGGTCCGCGCTGCAGGTTGGACGGTTGCTGTAATTGACGAGAAGCCGTTTGGCGGCACCTGCGCCTTGCGCGGTTGCGACCCCAAGAAGATGCTCGTTTCGGGCGCGGAGGTCATCGATGCGGAGCGCCGGATGAGCGGACACGGCGTCGACGGTGATTTGCGGATCGACTGGCCGGAATTGATCGGTTTCAAGCGCACCTTTACCGATCCCGTGCCGGAGAAGCACGAGCACCGCTACCGCGATAAGGGCATCGACACTTTTCACGGTGCGGCCCAGTTCACCGGCCCGAACTCCCTCAAGGTCGACGCAGCAGAGCTAAGCGGCCGTCATGTTCTGATCGCCTCGGGCGCCGCACCCGTGCCGCTCGGTATCGCGGGCGAGGACCATCTGGTCGACAATGAGTTCTTCCTGGCCATGGAGCAACTGCCACGTCGGATCGTCCTGGTCGGCGGCGGCTACATTGCAGCGGAGTTTTCCCACATTGCCGCACGCGCTGGCGCCAAGGTGACGGTGATCCAGCGCGGTCCGCGCATGCTGACGCATTTCGAGCCGGAGCTTGTCGGCTGGCTGACGGAGTCGTTCGACAGTATCGGAGTGCAAGTCATGACCGATACGACTGTGGTTGCGATCGAGCGCAAAGACAGCGGATTTGTCGTGCATGGCGAAAGGGGTGACGACAGCATCGCGGTGGAGGCGGACCTGGTCGTTCACGCCGCCGGCCGGACCCCTGCACTCGACCGCCTGAACCTCGAAGCCGCAGGTGTTGCTGTCGCTCAAGGCCGGCTCAAACTCAACGAGTACCTGCAAAGCGTGACCAACCCGGCAGTTTATGCGGCAGGCGACGCTGCCCAGCAGGGACCGCCGCTGACGCCTGTTTCGAGCCATGATGCGAAGGTGGTCGCGGGCAACCTGCTCGAAGGCAACCAGCGAACGCCGGACTATCGGGGCGTGCCGAGTGTTGCCTTTACGCTTCCGCCGATTGCCGCTGTGGGCATGGGCGAGGACGAGGCGCGCAGATCGGGAGCGCAATTCCGGTTGAAATGCGAGCGCGCTTCGCGCTGGTACACGGCGAGGCGGCTTGCCGAGCCGGTCTACGGATACAAGACGCTCGTCGAGGAAGGCACCGGTCGAATTCTGGGTGCGCACCTCGTCGGTCCTCACGCGGACGAGATCATCAACATCTTCGCCCTGGCTCTTCGGCACAACCTCACCGCCGATGATCTGAAGAGCACCATGTTTGCTTATCCTACCGGGGCGTCGGACGTAGGCTACATGCTCTAGGGGGCAACGCCATCCAGCATGTCGATGACGGGACAGTCGGGCACGTGCCCACCCGAACAGCGCTCGACCGTCGAGGCGAGCAGCCGCTCCAGTCGTTCGAGATCCGCCATCTTGCGCCTGACCTGGTCCAGATGATGAACCGCGATTTCGCGAACTTCGTCGCAGCACGCCTCCTCGGGGCCGCCCAGTTCAAGGATGGCGCGCACTTCGCCAGGCGTGAAGCCCAGCTCCCTCGCCCGCTTTATAAAGCTCAGTGCCCTGACATGCTGGTCGGTAAAGACCCTGTGGCCGCCTTCGGTTCGATCGGGCTCGGCGAGGAGGCCAACTTTTTCGAAGTAGCGAATTGTCTCGATATGCACGCCTGTGCGGCGGGCGAGTTCGCCTATCGAAAGACCGCCCACGCAGAAACTCCTTGATCCTGTAGCGACTACAGGTGGCACATAGCGCCGAATCGCGCTGGAGACGAGAGCTGACTGATCGAAGTGCCCCTTCCGTTATCCGACTGCAGGGATCCGAGCGAGGCGTCGCTGCCGTGGGAACGGTGGCCAGCTTGACCGCCCTGTTCTCTGCTGCTGCGTGCTGCGTGCTGCCTCTCGCGCTCGCCGGGCTAGGGCTCGGAGCAGGCGGTCTCGCTATATTCGTCCCCTACCGATGGCCGATGACAATCATCGCCTCGGTTCTGATCATTGCGGGTTGGATGCTCTACCTGCGCAAGCATCGCGCTTGCTCTGCTTACGCGGACTGTGCGGTGCCGGCGCCAAGTCGAGCCACGCTGGCGATGCTCGTGGGTGCGACGGTGATCGTCGTTATCAGCGCGTTGTGGGGTTTTATCGAGCAGCCGCTGATGCGCGTGCTGGGCGGGGCGTGATGCAGACCACCTCTACCATCACATGTCCCAAGTGCGGCGGCACCTCAGTCGAAACGATGCCGACCGATGCCTGCTGGTTTTTTTACGACTGTCGCCATTGCGGCGTGAAGCTTAGACCGCTCTCCGGCGATTGTTGCGTCTTCTGCTCCTTCGCAGATGTTCCGTGCCCGCCGATTCAGGAAGCCCAACAATCCGGCTCGCCGTCCGGATGCTGCGGGGCTGGATAGCAGATATTCCCCGCGCCGCGCCGCTCAAGGCGGAGCGCCGGCCTCACACAGGGTACTCATAGGCGAGCTCTACAGTCTCTCCGCACTATTCGTCGCAGAGCGCAAAGCTGACACGACGTCCAGATGAGAGGAAAGAAGGCTTCTCCTGATTGCCACGGGACAACCTCGTTCCGGCAATCGGGAGACATCTCATGTCCAGGTTTAAACGCCGCAGCGGCGGGCAATCCCCTGCCGCACAAATCACCTCTGCGATTATCGAGAAACTCGAGCGGGGAACCAGGCCATGGGTAAAGCCATGGCGCGGGGTGCCGGTAGCACGACCCCTGCGCAGCTGCGGCACACCCTATCGGGGCATGAACACCTTCTGGCTGTGGATGATCGCCGAAGCTGCCGGATTCCTGTCGCCCTACTGGATGACATACCGGCAGTGCCAGAAGCTTGGTGGGCAGGTCCGCAAGGGCGAGAAATCGACGATCGCGATCTTCTACAAGAGCTATGACAAGCATGTCGAAGGCGATGATGGGGAAGAAGGCACTGAGACGCGACGCGTTCTCAAGGCCTACGCGGTCTTCAACGCCGATCAGTGCGACGGCTTGCCCGGCATGTATCGTGCCAAGCATGAACTCGAACCGGTCGAACCTGCCGGGCGGGAAGGGCGGCTCGACACCTTCTTTTCAGGGGTCGGCGCCGAACTTCGGCATCAAGGGGCCGAAGCCTACTACGAGCCCATCCTGGATCGGATTACGATGCCGCCGGCGGCGCTGTTCGATGGCTACGACCACTACTACGCAACGCTGGCGCACGAACTCTCGCACTGGACCGGGCATGGCTCTCGCCTCGGCCGGAATCTCAAGAATCGCTTTGGAAGCGAGTCCTACGCGGCCGAGGAACTGGTGGCGGAGTTGTCCGCCGCGATCCTGGGCGCCGAGCTCGGTCTGCCGGTTGCGCATCTCGATCATCATGCGAGCTACATCGCGCATTGGCTCGAGCTTCTGAAATCCGACGATCGGGCCATCCTGACCGCCGCTGCCAAAGCAGAGGAGGCGGCGAGCCTCATCCTGAGGCTCGGAGGGCGTTCGGGTACCGGTAGCGAGGCTGCGGCAGCCGATCTCGCCGAAGCGGCTTGAGGGGGTGCATGATGGGACGTTCTGTCAGCTATCCGTCCGACGCAGTTGTCGCCTTCCGCACTTTAGAGATCGAAGACGAGGATAATTGGGAATGGGAATATGAGTATCTGGTCGAGGAAATTATCGAGACTGCGCGCAGCACCTTCCCCTCTGTTGCACCCTGCGACGGGTGGCGCGGCCGCGAAGATCGAATCCTGCTGCGCAACTCCTTTGCCGATTGCGGGATCTCTACCTATTGCGACCTTGTCGCCATCTGGCTCGTCGAGCGCGACGACGGTGAGTACCGGGATGCCGATGCCTATCATCCGCGATCCGGGCGGGCACAGCGCTGGCTTTCGCAGGTAGCGAGCCGGTTCGAAGCGACATTCGGCGAGCTCCGCATGATTGGGCAGCTTTCGAATGGCGATGCGATCTTCGAGCGCAAGCCTGTTCAAATGAGTAGTTAGGTGCTATATTGTGCATATGAAAGGATGCGCCAATGGCGACGAGAGCCGCTGAAGTTGAGGTGGGAGATAGCAAGGTCCTGACCACCGCGATCGCCAGAATTGCGGAGTTTTGGGGTCTGACCAATGCCAAGCTTGGGTCGGTTCTCGGGCTGTCTCAGGCCACCGTCTCGCGTTTGCGCGCGGGCAAATCCGAGCTCGATCCGGCCAGCAAGTCGTTCGAAGCCGGCCAGTTTCTGCTGCGCCTGTTCCGCTCGCTCGATGCGCTGCTCGGCAGCGACGATCTGGCTGCGCGAGCCTGGCTCGCGACCCCGAATCTCGACCTAGAGGCACGGCCTCTTGACCTGATCGACAGCTTCAAGGGTCTCATGACGGTTTGCGACTATGTGGACGCCCACCGCGCTCGCGTCTGAGCTGCGCCGTTACCGCAGGACTGTTTGGCGTGTCGTCGAGGCGCAGCATCGCATCTCGACCAATCGGCTTGCGGCCAACCTTGATGACCAAAAGCGGCTCGAGGAACTCGCCGATGCGGCCAAACCTGATCTGCCCAGGGCAGCGCGCGGGCTGCACTATCTTCTCGCCTCGCCCTTCCGCTACGGCCACGGGGTGGCCAGCCGATTTCGGCGCGCGAACGAGCGCCCCGGCATCTTCTACGCCAGCGAGACCGAGCAGACCGCGATCACCGAAACCGCCTACTGGCGGCTTCGCTTCATCAGCCGCTCGCCGGGTTTTGTCCCCGGGAACCGCACAAGCGAGTATCTGAGCTTCTCCGTTCCTGTCTCCATCACCCGACTTCTTGACACCACGCGGCCCCCTCTGTCGCGCGACAGCAAACGCTGGGTCGACCCGCTCGACTATTCCGCGTGTCAGGTTTTCGCCGACGCTGCTCGTGCCGCTGGAGGGCAGGCGATCCGCTCGCCGTCGGCACGCGATCCGCTGGGGATCAATCTCGCGCTGTTCGATCCCGCGTGCTTTGCCAAGGCCGAGCCCGATCACGGACGCGGCTGGCACCTGCGCCTGGAAGGCCGGCGCCTCACTGCACTGGCTGCGTTTCCTTCGGGCGAGGTGCTGGATTTCACGGCCGAGCAGTTCGGACTGCCTTCGCTCGGCTGAAGCTCGAATCGCGTGGTCCCTCTTTGCGCGGCCTGCCGGAGTCTGATTTCCTGCCTGTCCTGTTCGCTCGCGCGGGCCCTGGACCGGTCCGGGTCCGCCGCAACCCGCGCAAGGCTGCGGCCCGTGTGGCCCGCGCCAGCCTTGCCTTGCGGGGTTTCCCGCTGCGCGGTGCGGCGACCCCGTTGACCCGGTCCCTTCCGGGCCCGGCGAACAGGCCGCAGGAAACTTCTCTCTTCCCCTGCGGCAGTCGCCTTCGCTCAGGAGGAAATGACCCATGTACGACAGCTTCACCGCCCAGCTTGCCGGACTCGATCTGGCCGGCTTTTCGGTTCAACCCGCACCCTTCAACGAAACAGATTTTCCCGCCGAAGAGGCGAGCGAGCAAACCCTCGCGGCCGTCTGGTCGGACATGTTCGCTCTGTTCGCCGACACCGCGCTCGAGGCCGATGCCGAGGACATCGCCTGGGGCTTCGTCAATCTCTTCCACCGCGCGGCAACCCGCAAGTCCGCGCAGGTCGATCGCGCGAGCGACGAGATCCGGGCGCTGCTTGCCTCGGCCGATGGCTCGGAAGTCCACTCGAGCAACCTTGAAGAGCAAGTCGAGCGCGCGCAGGCGGCCGAAGCCAGCGTGCTTGCTTTCGAGCACATGCGCGAGATCGCGGCGATGCTTTACCGCGAAGAAACCGGGGCGTCGTGGAAGCCGATGTCAGGCTCGCGCGTAGCGCACGGAAAGAACCTGACCTCTGCGGTCATCGATGCGCGCGATTTCCTCAAGATCCGCTCAGAACGTCGGCGCGCCGCGCTCACGCCCGAAGGCACCGCCGTGGTCTTCGCCGGAGGCCGCGCCAGTTTCGCCACGACCGAGGAGGCGACGAGCTATGCGAACAACATCTGGGCCACGCTCGACCGAGTGCGCGAGCAGGTGCCTGATATGCTCCTCGTCCATGGCGGCGACGGCAAGGGCGCCGATCGGCTTGCAGCCGCCTGGGCCGAACGCCACGAGGTACAGCAACTGACCTTCGGTCTCGATCGTAGGTTGGGTGCCCGGGCCGGGTTCAAGCGCAACGAGCAGATGCTGGCGATGACCCCGCGCTACGTGATCGCCTTTCCCGGTAATGGCGTCACCGAGCGTCTCGTCATCGAAGCCAAGGCACGCCGGATCACGGTCGTCGATCGCCGCGGTCCGCTGGGGACAAAGCCTGGCACCGACTGAGGCCACGCCCTTCGATCGCGCTGTAGCGGCCAGAAGACCGCTGACTGCTTGTCGCCATCTGTCGAGTGCGCGTTAACGTCGCAGGGACCCACTGGCGCGCACCGGAAGCTTGAGCGCGAGGAAATTCACCCGCTGTTGCGCCATTTTGGAAGGCCATCGTGCAGCTTACAAGCCAATAGCCCGATGACGCACTTTTGGGCTATTTCCGACGACACCAAGTTCGTTGCCGAGTGACGCAGCAGATGACGCTGTCCGGGCTTGGGAAGCGCTCACCTCCGCACTCAAGAGGGCGTTCTCACGCGCCTACCCGCACCAGCATCATCTCTGCGCCTTCCAAGCGAGCACACTTGGACAGCCGATGATGCCTTGACGACGGAGAGCCCGGCAATACCCCCTTTCTGGGAATAGGCAGGCGAAAGATTTCTCGTCAGCCTAATCGCATGGACGAAAGCAGTCTCTCATGGATCACGCCGCAAGTTGTTGGCGAGGCGCTGGCTGGGTCGAGGCACCGCGACCGCGCAATCATCTTGCGGCGCGTTATTGATGGTTGGACCTACGGCGATATCGGCGAGGAGCTCGGCATTTCGCGGCAACGCGTCGTGAGGCGGATGGGTAAGGCGCTTTACAGGTTACGGTGCGCCGTGGATGTCGAAGCTGGGCGGACTGGTGGCAGGTAGGCGCGGTTTGGATCACCGGCCGATGCGCACCCACCGTCAATCAGTAGCCCCATCGGGGTTTTCGACGCTCAGCAGCTCCCTGGTATTCGGAGGCGCAGATTCAGCGCCCACGGCTTCGCTGGCCGACCCGCGACTCTTTCGTGCGCTTCACATGGCTCTTCCAAACGCCCCGGGTTCAGACTCCGCGAAATGACGCTATGTCTTCATCATGGACCTGGACGACCTGCTGCAACGATACTTCTCATCCACCGATCTTGCGGCGGTAAGTCCCGATGTGCTGGCCGCGGGCTTGGAGCGCTGTCAGGTCGATCTCGGCCTCGAAAAGGACCGCGGCAAGCGCTTTGCCCTGTGGGCGCTGCTTTACATGCTCGGCTCCGCGCCTGACCTTGAGGCGGCGTTCAAAGATGCTGACGACCGGGAGGCGGCCCGCAATTTCATGGACCTGCTGGCGGCCAGCGAGGGCGAGGGACCGGGCGGATAGGAGAGCGGGGTCCAGGGCGCCTTCGTCCAGCCACCCGAACCCAGTCCGGCTTCTTCGCGAACAGTCCTGAATCAGGTCAGCTGAGGCCGGCAACGCCTTTGCCTTCGGGCCGTGTTGGCAGCTACGCTGCCTGCCCGCACCACCCCTTGAAAAGGCGTTTCCCTTGGGCCTGACGGCCCTGCGGTGCAGCCCTCCCATGCCCTGCTTCTTCTGGATGTTCGCAAGCCGGAAATGGTTTCCGGTTTGGCACACCGAAGGACCAGTCACATGACCAATCTCGTAATCCTCACCGGCCGTCTCGCCCGCGATCCCGAATCCCGCGAGACCAAGGGGGGAACCTCCGTCACCGGCATCACCGTCGTCACCGACCGCCCCGCGCGCGACAAGGACGGCAAGACCTACAAGGATGAAAACGGCTACACCGCCAAGGACAGCGAATTCCATCGGGTTACCTGCTTCAACGGCCTCTCCAAGACCGTCGGACAGTTCTGCACTAAGGGCCAGCTCGTCTCGGTCCAAGGCCGGCTTCACTACACCCAGTGGGAAGACCAGGATGGCGTCAAGCGATACGGCTGCGAGATCCTCGCCGACAAGGTCGACTTCCTCTCGCGCGGCAACGCCAGGGATGGCGACGGAGACAACCGCGACGCGCCCGAGATCGACTGACATCGATCAACCGGCGATCGACGAAGGGGCTCTGCCGCAAGCGCGGCAGGGCTCCTTCTCGTGTTGCTCAGGACCCAGCGGGCGTACCGCTGCGACCGGATGCAGCCGGTTCGCTTCCCAGCCGCCGGAGCGCTTCGGCTTCACCGAGCTTGCCGAGCATCTCGCTGGCCTGTTTGAGGCCCTTTTTCGAGAACGCCTCGACACCTGACCCGAGGACCAGCTGCCCCAGCTCGAGAGCGGCTTTCTCTTCCAGTTCGCGCTGCCGTTCGTCGAGAGCTTTCCGCTCGGCTTCGAGCTTCCTCAATGCATCGATCGCGCTTCGTTTCGTGGGCATTCGTGGGGTCCTTTCCTCGTCCCCTCTTTGATGCCTCCACCATTCAGTCTGCCGGGCTCATCGGGGTGTAGGAAAGAGCTTTCTGCGCTTCTCGTCGGCCCTCACTTTGTTCGAGAGGTGGGGAATGGTCCTGGCTCACGGATCGTCCATGGTGATGGTCTTGCGGCTCCCGCGTCAAGGACGGCGGGGCCCCACCATTTTGCCTCCCCTTCGCTTCGCTGCGGTCCGACAAAATCGTTGCCCCCACCGCCGCTGACGCGGTCGCCCGGAGGGCGATCCTGGACCCGGGATCCGCAAGACCATCGGCCGAACTCCTGTCGTCTCAAGGACAGACATCAGGAGGATATCATGGCTTCACTTGCTCCAATCGCGTCGAACGCGGATAGCTACTTCGAAGCACTGGCGGTTGCCGAACGGCGCGCGCTGCACAGCTACTTCGATCAGCATATCGTCGAGGACAAGACCCTAGGCTACTTCGCGCTCGACGAGGGCGACTACAACGCCCTGCCGGCGCACCTGACGAACCGGGTGGTCCACACCGTGCGCGGGGGAATGCTTGACGAGTTCTGAGGATGAAGAGAGGGCGGGAACCGGCGACGGTTCTTCGCCCTTTTTTCATGCTCGCCGGACGATGGTTCGGGGATGCGGAGCGGGGCTGTGGACGCGCTCTGTCCCGCGAATCTGGCGATGCGCTCCTGAGGGCGCGATCTTCTTGTTCTGGGCCCCGCGCGCACTTGCGAACCGGCGGCGGGTCGGACCAGCGCGCGCGGGCCGAAACGACAGACCCCGTTCCGGCCGCTTCGCACATAGTCCTTTGCCGCCGCCTCTTTCGCAGGTGCGATCTCTTGTCGGGCCGGGGTCGAACTCATTTCCTGCTGCCTGAAATCTCGCCGACGAGGGATTGCTCACGCTCCTTAGGCGAAAGGCGGCAAATGCCCCCCCAGGAACACAGCGCCTTCAATCTCTGGCACTGGCCGCGCAATGAGGAACAGTGGGCACACCGTACGCAGCCTAAGCTGCATTTATGGAGCAAAACCTAGTAAAAACAGATAGTTCGAAATTTCTAACCCACCGGCAATCTGTGGGTGGGCAAGGCACAGCCGTCACCCACAAACGCCAATCCAATAAGCTGAAACTGACCGGTCATGTGGCCCGTCGAGCCTCACTTCCGCTCGGGATTACATGGGATAATGAACTGCCTGGCTTCGGACTGCGCAAGCGCAAGTCCGGACACCTTAGCTGGATAGTGAAGTACAGGCCCCGAGGCGTGCAGAGGATGGTGACGCTGGGACGCGCGGGAGTGGCGGCAGGTGCGCTGGGCGCTCCCGCCGCGCGCGCTGCCGCGCGCAGATTGCTCATCAGGGCTACGCTTGCCGACCTGCCGTCTGCGCCCGAGCAGAAAAAGGTCCCGCTCTTTGTCGACTTCGCCGAGGAATTCTGGACCGACTATTCGCCGCACTGGAAGCCGTCGACCAGGACGAGCTCGCGCTCGCGCATCGATCAGCTGCTCATTCCGCATTTCGGCGAACTTCCGGTCGACATGATCGCACGGTCAGACATCAACCGCTGGCGCGACACCATGACAAAGAGGGAAGGGAGCTTCAATCGCACCATCCCGATCATATCTGTCATGATGCAGTATGCGGAAAAGCTCGGGTATCGCGCCAAATGCTCCAACCCGTGTCGCGGTGTGTCCCGCTTCAAGCGCGAGCTCCCGGAGCGCTACCTTTCCGCCGACGAATACCGCAGGCTCGGGCGCGCGTTGGCCAATCACGAGTTTGCGAACCCGTTCGTGATCCCCGCGCTTCTCTTGCTCGTTTACACGGGTGCACGTGCTTCGGAGATTGCGACCTTGCGCTGGCGCTACGTCCAGATTCCTCGACTTGCGCTACCCGACAGCAAGACCGGCCCGAAGACCATTTATCTCAACCCGCAAGCGATCGAAATTCTGAGTGGCCTCGACCGCCGGGCCGACGACCAGCTTGTCTTTCCGGCGTTGCATCGGGAGGGACCAATCAATCTTGGAGAACACTGGATCAGGATCAGGCGCAAGGCCGCTCTTCCCGATGTCCGGCTCCACGATCTTCGCCACAGCTTTGCCTCAGCGGCCATTGCCAAGGGCATTCCACTCGCGACCATCGGCAAGCTGTTGGGGCACGCGCTTCCCGAGACGACCGCGCGCTATGCGCATCTTGCAGACGACATCATCTCGGAGAGCGCCGACCGGATTTGTTCGAGCCTCGCCGGTGCGCTGGGCATCGCGGCGTGACCGGATACGATCTGAAGCATATCCTGGCCGAGGAACTCGCGCGCGTTGTTCCGGGAGAGGCTGGGAAGCGCCGGACGAGGTTTGACTACGTGCTTCCGGGCTTTGGCGAGCGCATCCACCGCTCAGGACGCAAGAGCTACGTCCTCCAGCGGACCATCGGTGGCAAGCAGCGGTTGATAACGATCGGCGATGCCGCCATCCTTACCGAGCGCATCGCTAAGGATGTTGCCCGCCGGCTGATCCTCCGGATCGAGCTCGGGCAGAACCCGGCAGACAAGAAGAAGCGCGGCACGAAGACGCCGACCTATGCGGCGTTCCTTCAGTCGTATTGGGATGTGGCGGCACCGACCTGGAAGAAGTCCACGCGCGAGATCCAGGACATCTACCGCCGCACCCATCTCGACCATGCGTTTGCGGGCAAGTTCATCGACGAGATCGATCATGCCGATGCGGTGCGCTGGCACGCGGAGGTAACGCGCTCGGCAGGGCCGGGCGCGGCAAACCGCGCCATGGAAATTCTGAAAGCCATGTTCGCCAAGGCCGAGGCCTGGGGCTATATTCCGGAGCATTCAAACCCCTTTCGAGGCGTGAAGAAGAACAGGGGGCGCAAGATCGAACGGTTTCTGAGCGACGCCGAGATGGCGCGGCTCGGGAAAGCCCTTGTCGACCGACGCGCTGACCAGCCCGTCGAGGCGGCGGTAGTCACACTGCTCACGTTGACGGGATGCCGACGCGGCGAAATCCTCAACCTCACCTGGGGCGAGGTTCAGGGGCGGAAGCTCAAACTGACCGATTCCAAGACAGGTCCGCGCATCGTCTGGCTTGGCCAGGAGGCGAGGGCGGTGCTCGATGGATTGCCGCGTGGGAAGAAGGATGAGCTAGTGTTTCCGTTCAAGGGGCAGTCGGTTTCAGCGATCGACTGGTTCTGGCGCAAGCTTCGGCGTGATGCCGGTCTGGATGACGTCAGGCTCCACGATCTGAGGCACAACTATGCCAGCCTGGCAGCGCGATCATCCGAGACTTTGCCGATGATTGGAAGCCTCCTTGGCCACAGGCAGGTTTCGACAACAGCTCGGTATGCACACTTGGATGATACCTCCCTCCTTGAGGCTGCGACCGAAATTGGTGATGAAATCGCGTGCAGACTGGCGCTATCCGAAGCCCCCTGGCGTCAGTGAGATTTCGCGCTCCAGAGATTCGAATTCAATGTCGTGGGGTCTAATTCGCTTGGCAGCAATGCGCCCTAATAGCGGCCATAAAGTCAGGCGAGGACAAGCCTGAAAGCTGCCGTTCCATAGTTTCGTCTGATTGAGGAAAATAAGCCTTCAATCGCAATAGGTCGAAAAATTTTTTTCGCGATGCGTCTTGGTCGCTGAAGTGCGGCGTATGAAATCCTCATTAAGTTCGGCTTTGCCGTAACGTGACCGTGCACGAATTAAGTTGCTCCTTCATTATGATTTTCGGATGAGCACCACCCCAGCAATCACAAGCGCGCCGCCAGCCAGAAGCCAGGATTGATCGACAAGCAATGCGCTAGCCACGATCAATGCGGCAGCTAGAGGGCCTTTCAAGGACTGACGCTCATTGCGAAGTCCTGCGAGTTGCTCGATACTGAGCGGATCGAGCTGAACCGGCACATATCCTGACTTTGCGATCGAGTTCGCAGTGGCAAGTATGTCGGGCAAGGACGCCGACAACCCCAGCAGCTGACCGCGAAGTTTCTTCAAACCCGACCGAGCGCTAGCGAGCGAGAACCGCTCGGCGAAAAGCTCCGTCATGATCGGCCGGGTGTCCTCGGCAATGTTATAGTCGGGTGCCAGTGATCGGACGACACCCTCTGCCGTAAGCAAGGTACGCAGAAGGATGGCCAGATCGGGTGGCAGGACCAGTTGATAATCCCGCAAAAGATCGAAAACGCGGGAAAAAATTTGCGAGAACTCGATTCCAGAAAGCACGGTCCCCCTGAACTCTCCGATCAAATGATCGAGATCCACCGCGAGCGCATCGCGATCCACCTTCGGCGCCCCCGCCCATGCGAGCAGGACATCCGCGACTTCGCTCGTTTCCTCGCCAGCGATCGCAAGCACGAGCCGAACGATCTCGTCGCGCCTCGTCTTGGTGAGCGTCCCGACTGATCCGAAGTCGATGAAGCCGACATCCTGCTCGCCGATCAGGAAAACATTGCCGGGATGAGGGTCGCCGTGGAATTCGCCGTTCAGGATGATCATGCGCAGGACAGCGTTGGCATAGCTTTTAGCGAAAGCCGCCACCGGCGGGTCGCCGGATGGGCTGCCCAGCGAAGACGCGGGCCTGCCGTACAGGCGTTCCTGAACGTTCACCCGCAGCCCGGTCAGTTCCCAATGGATGGCCGGGGTCCTGACGCCGATGGTATCGAGATATGCGCCGATCCGCTCGCAGGCTCGGGATTCCGCAGCGAGGTCCATCTCCCAGGCTAGATTGCGGCCGAAGGTCCGCAGAAACTCGACTGGCCGGTAACGCGCGATGTCAGGCGAGCGTGCTTCTGCGATCTCGGCAAGACGCACAAGCAGGCGCACATCGGCTTCCATGCGCGCGGCGGTGCCCGGGCGGCGAACCTTCACGATGACCTCGCTACCGTCCTGTAGCTTGGCGGAATAGGTCTGTGCAATCGAGGCGGACGCCAAAGGCTGTTCGTCGAACTGCGCAAAGTCGTTCCGCCAGTCCTCACCCCAGCTTGAAGCAAGTACGGGCTCGATATCTGCGAAGCGCACTGGCGACACCTGATCGTGCAGGGTTGAGAATGCCGTGATCCAGTGTTCGGTAAACAGATCGCTTCGGGTGGCGAGGAGCTGCCCCAGCTTTATACCAACTGGCCCGATGTCACGGAGGAACGCGACAACTGCGGCCGGACGAAATTCGCGAGGATCGATGACATTGCTCGAAGAGGGAATAAATCCGAGGGCTCCGGCGAGATTTTTCGCGCCGTGCCTCATTAGGATTTGGCCGATCTCCGCGGCGCGAGCGATGCTGCCGATAGGCTTATCCGGGGGCGATGCCATGATTTTACTCAGCCTCGGCCCGGAGTTGGTCCAGATTTTTCGATACCCTTTCAAGAATCTGCTGCAACGTTCGCTTCTCGTCGGCGGCAATGTCGCGCCAAAGAAGATCATGAAGCCCATCCGCGGAGCCTCTCAGTTCGGGCAGCAGATCGTCAAGCTGCTCCGTGAGGATGAGCTGCCACGCTCGCCGATCCGTCTCAGCTCGAAGCCTTTTCATCAGCCCGCGTGCGCAAAGACCTGCAACCGCCTGGCCGATGGTCGCCGATTCCAGTTCCAGTTTCTTGGCGATTTCAGCCTGCGTAAGGGCAGGATCGCGAAGAAGTTGTCCGATGATCCTCCACTGTGTCTGATTGAGACCGATCCTGGCGACCCTCGCATCGTACACTCTGCGCGCGCCGCGACTGATCTCGTCCATAAGATAGAGAATGCGGTCATCATCGGTGATGACCTTCTGCCGACGCTGAGACCGTGACATGGTATCTGGTTTTTCATCCATAGCGCTGTGTAGTCGGATAGCCTCGGATGCCCAAATGCAAACTGCTAAACGCCTTTACTATTTGACTCACGGCTCATAGGGCGCGAGACGCGTTCACCTTTTACTGAGGCTGCCGAAAGAATCAGATGACCGATAACTCCAACCAACCGGAGCAGGAGGGCACAACCCCAACGAAACCGCAATCGCGGCGTGGCTTGCGCATCGTGCTAATCATCGTTGGTCTTGCCGTGCTGCTTGGCGGGATCTGGTGGTACTACCGGCACGTAACCTACGGACAGTACATGCAGTCGACCGATAACGCCTATGTCGCTGCCGACAGCGTCGTTATCTCTTCCAAGGTAGCGGGATACGTCGAAGAGGTCTTCGTGGGGGAGAACGAGCAAGTTGCTCGCGGCGGAGCCCTCGTACAACTGGATCTGCGGGATTATCAGGCGCAAGCGCAACAGGCGCGCGCACAGATCGCTGCGACCCTGGCCGGTGCCGACACAATCCGTTCTCAGGTAGCCGAACAGGATGCAGCCATTCGCCAGGCGCGGGGCCAACTCGCCGCCGCGCGCGCAGCACTCGACCTCGCGAACGACCAGGTGGCGCGATATCGGCCCCTTGTCGCGACAGGAGCCGAACCGCGGGAAAAGCTAGACCAGTATGAGGCGCAGGCGCGGCAGGCGCGGGCCGAACTCGCCGCTGCGCAGGCGGCGGTGGCTGCCGCGACCGCTCGCCGGGGGACCCTGTTCGAGCAGATCAGCCAGACCCAGGCGCAGGCGGACGCTGCTCGCGCTCAGCTGGAAACAGCCGACCTTACGGTTGAATCGACCTTGCTGCGCGCCAGCAAGGCCGGCCGCGTCGGCGATCTCTCGGTGAGGGTGGGCCAGTTCGTGCAACCGGGTCAACGTTTGATGACGGTTGTTCCGGTGAGCGCGATCTACGTGACCGCGAACTTCAAAGAAACTCAGGTCGGCCTCATCCGGGCCGGCCAGAGCGTCAGGCTCGAAGTTGACGCCCTGCCAGACCTTGAGATCGCGGGACGAGTGGACAGCATATCGCCAGGAACGGGCGCGGAATTTTCCATCCTCCCCCCCGAAAACGCCACCGGCAACTTTACCAAGATCGTTCAACGGATACCCGTCCGCATCGCTATCGATGCTCCCCCTGAAGTGCGTAGATTGCTCGTTCCCGGCATGTCGGTTGTGGCTGTTGTCGACACCCGGAATGCTGCCGGCGAATTGGAAGAGATCTCGAGTCGGACTCAATGACCGAGATACTGGCAGCGCAGGACACTTCGATCGGGCCGGCCGGGAGCCGAAAGAACGCAGACGCTACCGCCTGGGTCGCTGTGGCCGCGGGCGCGCTTGGCGCCATGCTCGCCACGCTGGACATCTCGATCGTCAATTCGGCTCTTCCGGTCATTCAGGGCGAGATCGGGGCCAGCGGGACAGAAGGAACCTGGATCGCAACTTCGTTTCTTGTCGCTGAAATCGTCGTCATTCCGCTGAGCGCCTGGCTGGAACGGCTGTTCGGTCTGCGAACCCTTCTCATTATAGCGGTCAGCGCGTTCACCGCTTTTTCGGTGCTATGCGGGGTTGCCACCGACCTTACTACCATGATCATCGGCCGCACGGGCCAGGGCTTCACGGGCGGTGTCCTCATTCCGACCGCAATGACTATTGTGGCTAAACGATTGCCGCCGCACCAACAGCCAATCGGAATGGCCCTGTTCGGCATGACTGTGGTTCTTGGCCCCGTGATGGGGCCATTGATCGGCGGCTGGCTGACCGAGAACCTGAGCTGGCACTATGCCTTTTTCGTCAATGTGCCAGTCTGCGCAACCCTGCTGCTCCTGCTGTTTATCGGGCTGCCTCACGAGAAGCCCAAGTGGGAATATCTCACGGACGCCGATTGGGCTGGCATTCTCGGGCTGATCCTCGGACTGGGCGGTCTGACTGTTGTACTCGAGGAAGGGCACCATGAGGAATGGTTCGAGTCCTCACTCATTCGCTGGCTAACGGTGGTGACCATTATCGGCTTTGCCTGTTTGATTTACGGACAAGTGAAAGCAAGCAAGCCGGTCTTGAAACTTCGGCTTCTGCTCAATCGACAGTTCGCCAGCGTCGCGATCATGGCGCTCGCCCTGGGCATGGTGATGTATGGTTCGACCTATGTCATTCCGCAGTTTCTGGCGATCATCTCTGACTTTAATGCTTTTCAGACGGGACTGGTCATCTTCTGGATGGGTGTCCCGGCCTTTCTCCTGATGCCGGTTCTGCCCCTGATGATCCGCAAGGTGGACATCCGCATTGCCGTCGGCACCGGAATGCTGCTGATGGCGATCAGCTGCTTTGTCAGCACGAGTCTGACTGCCGAATCCGGCGGCGCTGTCTTCACTGAAAGTCAGCTTATCCGCGGGGCCGGAATGATACTTGCGATGATGTTCCTGAATCAGGCAACGGTTGCGTCGGTGGCCAAGGAAGACGCGGGCGATGCCTCGGGCATTTTCAACGCGGCCCGCAATCTTGGCGGATCATTCGCCCTTTCGGCCCTCGCTTCGTTCCAGGACCAGCGAATTTGGCACCATACGAGGCGCATGGAAGAAACGCTGAATGCGAACAGCGTTTCGCTGCAGACCTATCTCGACGGACTGGCGCGAAGCCTGGGCGATATGGAACGAGCGATGGCGGCACTCGGCGGCACTCTCCAGCGCGAAGCGTTCATCATGACCTACAATGACGTCTTTCTGGTGATGGGACTTCTCACACTCGCGACGGTCCCGCTTGCCCTGTTCCTCAAGCCGCTCCCGAAAAATGTCTCCCTTTCGATGCACTGAGCCCGAGATTATGCGCCACTTGCTACCTCCGCTTGTCACTTTCGCCTTGCTAGCTGGATGCACGGCAGGGCCCGATTATGCAGGCCCCCCGGAAGTTGTGTCAGCAGACACGGGCGCTCGCTTTGTGCGCGCTGGCAGCGATGTGAGCGCATCTGATCCGGTTGTCGCTCAATGGTGGCTGCTGCTCGGCGATCCCGAGTTGACGCGGCTGGTGGAGGCTGCGCTGTCCGGCAACCCCTCGCTCGCCGCAGCGCAGGCGCGCATTGCTCAGGCACGGGCATCCATCAGGCAAGACCGTGCGGGTCGAATGCCAACGCTTGGGGCACAGGCCACTACCGTGCAGGGCCGGCTTCCTGGTCTCGACCTTCAAGGCGGGGCGCCCCCCCCGTCAGAGCAAACCAATCCTGACGCAGAAACCGATGACTCGCTCAGCTTTTACAATGTGGGCCTTAACGCGAACTGGGAGCTGGAGTTTGCCGGTGGCTCGCGCAGGCGTATTGAGGCCAGCAATGCCCAAGCTGCTGCAACGGTAGCCAATGCAGAGGACGCAAAGGTCCAGTTGACTGCCCAAGTGGCCAGCACCTACGTCAATTTGCGGGAGGCCCAATTCCGCGCAGAGCAATTTGAGGCGCAGATTTCGTTGCAGGAAGAGATCCTGGCGCTGACATACCAACGCTATCAGCGCGGTGCATTGCCGCTTTTCCCGGTAGGCACCGCGAATGCCGAACTGGAGGTGCTCAAGTCACAACTTGCCGAAGCTGAAGCGGATATCGCAGTCCTGTCTGATGCGCTCGCTATACTGACCGGACAGGTGCCGGGATCAGCTGATGCAGCGCTCACGACTGTGCGCTCCATTCCCATGCCGCCAGAGCAGGTCGCGATTGGCGATCCGGCAAGCCTGGTGGCGCGTCGGCCTGACATAAGGGCGGCCGAACGGTCTCTTGCCGCGTCGACGGCGCGGATCGGGGTGGCCGAGGCGGCGCGGTTCCCGAAATTGTCCTTCACAGGGATCCTGGGCCTCGGCGGATCCTCGTTGGACGACGTTGTCGATGTCGGCGAATTCTCCGCACTCGCGATCCCGCGCCTCCAGTGGAATTTTCTGGATTTCGGCAGGGTAGACGCTGCGATCGACCAAACCGGGGCGGCGCGCAACGAAGCAGTCGCCAATTACCAGCAGACGGTGCTTCTGGCACTGCAAGACGCCGAACGTGCCTTGGCTCGCTTCGGCCAGCAGCGTGTTGCGCTCGCTGCCAGTATGCAAATCAAGAAGCAGGCTGACGTCGCGGCGGACCTGAACCGCCAACGTTTTGCTGCAGGAGCGATCTCGAAGGCTGACCTCAACCGGGCCCTGCGAGAACAGCAGCAGGCCTCAGCAGACCTCGTCCGGGCAAAAGGCGCCCTTACGCTGGCGTGGATTGCGCTGCAGAAGTCGCTGGGCCTTGGGTGGCAAGAGCCTGTTCGAGATCAATAGTCCCGCCGCGCTGATCAATTGATCCGGTTGACGAGAAGTAGGCGCCCCTGCCGCTGGCGACCAACTTGCCGTCGGGCTCGAGAACCCGGGTTTCCGCCACCGAAATCTGTCGCCCGAGCTTCACGATCTGTCCGTGAGCAGTGAGAGGTCCTGAGGTTGCAGAACGGTGGTAATTGACATGCAGATCGGCCGTCGCTCTCGCCGCGACGCCCGCCGCAAGCAGAGTATAAAGCCCGGTGAGGTCGACCAGTGAAGCCAGGATCCCTCCATGCGCCGACCCAATCATAGGGTTCGACACGATCTCTTCGCGCCATGGCATGGTGATCGCGATTCCCTGGTCGGAGCATGTTGCAATCTCCAGCCCAAGCCATCGGTGAAACGGCGCTATATGCAGCATTTCCTGCAAGCGCTCTCGATCGATCATAGCTCCCTCGTCCCCTGTGGCTGAGCCGTATCGCGAGAGTGATGGCGCCCTAGGAAATCGACGATAGCGGCGGAAAAGGCATCGTTCGCATCGCCCACGACCATGTGCGTGGCATCGGCAATATCGGTGTATTCTGCATGGGGGACGAGTTGTCGCAGATGCAAAACGGCCTCTTCGGAAACAAGATCGCTAGAGCCGCCTCGGATGAGGTGAAGCGGAAGCGTGAGATTCGCCGCAGCTTGGCTCAGCATTGCCGATTGACGTTCTTGGCTGTCTGGGTCGCCTTGTCTGGCTGACATTATATTACGGATAAACACAGGGTCCCAGTGCCAATAGAAGCGCCCATCCGGCTTCTGCCTCAGATAGTTTTTCAGACCATCGCTCGCGCCCCGCCTGGGACGATGCGGCATGTAGCGAGCGATCACGTCGGCCGCCTCCTCTGGTGAGGCGAAGCCGCTATCGACATGCTCTTCCATGAAACCAACCACGCGCATCACACCGCTAGGCTCCATGCGCGGGGCAATGTCGACCAATGTGAGTGAAGCAAAGCTACCTGGAGCAAGCTCCCCTGCGGCAATCAGTCCGGCGAGCCCGCCCAGTGAAGCGCCGACCAGCGCTGGCTTCTGGTCCAGGCGCGACGCTGCAGCGACCAGATCCGCCGCGAAGTCGCGCATTTCATAAGCTCCGCATGGCGACCAATCGCTGTCTCCGTGACCGCGCATGTCGAAGGCGATTGCGCGAAAGCCGGCTTGAGCCAGCTCGCTGACCACCCTTCTCCACGCGCGCCGTGTCTGCCCGCCGCCGTGCGCAAGAAGGACGGGTATGGCGTAGGCATCCCCCTCAGCCTCGGCTGTAAGAGAAATTGCGCCTGCGCCCTCAATCGTAAAGGTTTCTCTCGCCATCACTGGATGGTAGGAAAGGCGCGCTAAATAGTAAACCGATTTACTTTGTGGCTCTCGGCTCCGTGTTGGCTGTCCTGCAAGTGCGTTTTAACGACGGCAAAAGTCTATTCCAAGAGGGGTTTCTCCAGACCATTCTCTAATGCACCGGCTTGCGATTCGGTCAGCAGTCGCTGTCCGCTTAATCCGCTCAAAGATATAAAAGCTGCCTTTCCGCTTCCGGCCCCAATTGTGGTCAGGGAGTAGTCTTCTTCCCAACGGCGAGCAGCCGCTCGGGTTTTGCGGGAATACTTTTCTTGATGCCTAATGCCTTCTGGCCGACGATAAAAGCGCGATGGAGGAACACCTCTAGCGATGAGAGCAGTTCGGAAACCTCCTGACTGTCGGGCTCCCAGCCGCGATGCGCAGCCGCATTACCCGCATCCGTAACAACGCCGAGGATGTCCCGCTCAGTTTGCCCGATCCACCCTCCGTTGCGCAGCTCGTTCAGTTTCTCATCAAATGTCTTGGCCGGGTCGATGCCGATGACTTCGGTTGCACGGTCCAGTGCCGTTCTGAGTCCTATCGCCGTGAGGATGTGTGCCTGGTTGTCGTGCGCTACGTACATCTGGCTCAGGATATTGCGCAGCTGGGGGTCAGCCTTTTGCATGGCGTCGAACCATACCGGCTTCGTCTTGGCCTCTGGCTTCGGATAAGTTTGTATCTCCCTCGGATGCTCATACTGCTCCTGCCCCGCCGCATCGTAGTAGTGATCGGTGTCTTCGCTGTTCCAGCTGGAAGTTTCGTAGAAGACCGTCTCGCACCCTTGACATTCGAGCAGAGAGTGGTCGACACCGCCGTTGACCGAATGGCCATATTGCTTGTCCTCCCAGTCCCAAGCCTTGTAGATCGAGCCGTGGATTTCGCAGGTGCGCTCGCCATCGCAGGTGGGACAGTGCCCCTTCTTCGTTGCGTTTGTTGCTGTTGGTGTCGTGGCCATAGAGCCCGATAGCGAGCACTGACGAACTTTTCCAACAGTGTGCGTGTAAGTCGGCGCATCCTAAGTCCGCTTTTTGGGTTTGGCCGCTCTAGAGCCGCCATTCTGCTTCCGGCCCACAGTCAGCCAATGGAGTTCGGTTGCGGAAAGGTCAGGAAGTGCGCCGGTTGCGGACTTTAGCAGTGACAGCAAAAACCTAGAGTAGTTCAGTCACCAGTGTCATCGCTTAGATCTAACCCGGGTGGAGGGGCCAGCGGCATGCGGGGCGGGGCCGTGCGCCACATGAGAGCAACTTCCTCGTCGGTCAGGCCATAGGCGCGCTCGACCATGGCAGCGAGGCTGCGCTCATGGGCCAGCAATTCGATCCGTGCCTGCCGGGCAGGCTCGGCGGTCTCGGCAAACGCTTCGCGCAGCCGACGGAGTTGGGTCGGGGTCAAGCCTTCACGTTTGGGCAGGGCGGCGCGGACCGCTGAGACAAAGCCGTCGCTGTCGAGCTTGCTGGCCTCGGAAAGGGCGGTGCTAGTAACTCTTGGGAACTCGAACCCAAGCCAGTCAGCAATGGCTCGATCCGCTTTTTCCACGATGGCGGTGTTCGTCTTAATGCACTCAACATTATCTTGGAACGCTTCCCGCTTTCCGTGTTCAAGCTGCGGAATTGGGAACTCACGGATATAAGGAATATCAAAAGCGAGCGCCTCATCCTTCTTGTGCGGGAACTTTTTGAATTGGAAATACCAGCCGATCGGTGAGTTGAGGCAGGCGACGATCCATTCATCAACGGTCGGCAGTATCAAAGCTGAGTCATTGACCATGTATTGGCCTTGGTCAGTGCAGACTTGGGCATAGAAAGCGATGCGCCGCAAAAGGACCTTCGGGCGGTCAAAATCCTCAAAGTAGTCGACAGCATCCTGAATCTCATACCAGCGATAACTTCCGGCCTTCCGACCTGGCCATTTCGCATCCTTCTTCGGAGGCTGCCAATTAGCTGGTTTGGGTTCTAGCTGTGTTCGGAAAGACTCGAGATGCCGAAGTACGCTCGGATATTCTTCAATGTCGATACCTCGCCGAGCGAAGATCATCCAGAGCCCGTTCCACTCCGGCAGCCAGCGGCCAATGTCCTGACCGCGCAGGTAGGGCTTGATGATGTCGGCTGCTTTCGGGTCATCGCCAACAAGCTGATCGCGTGTGGCGGTGTCGATCAGAAATGCCTCATTGAAGCCCGTCTTCACGCCGTAAAGCGGACTAGCCCCGGCATATTCCTCAAGCGATACGCCGCGCTCACGAATCTTCTTGAGCAGGGCGGCTACGTCTGGCGGCTCCAGCACCCATGCTTCTTCGGTCAGGTCGGAGCGTTCGGCACGATAGGTCGCGGCGTGGACTGCTGCCGACAGACCCTCACGCGGAACATCGTCACGCGGGATTACCGCAAGATCGTATTGCTCGGGCACAGCGTCTGCATCGGGCTTCTGCACTGCGATGACGCATGGAAAGACGTCGGCATCCGGGAACAAATGGCGCGTGGCCGAAATCGGCCAGAAATTCGACCCACACATCCTCGGCGAACATCCGCCGAAGCTTCTCTGCATAGCCAGCCTTCAACCACTTGTTGGTGACGACATAGCCCATTCGCCCGCCGGGCCTGAGCAGCTTGGTCCCCTGTTCGTAGAAATAGACGTAGAGATCGGCGGTGCCGGCATAGGTGTCGAAGGCTTTCGACAGGGCGGGCTTGATCGGGGAGATTTCTTCCTGCCGGACGTAAGGCGGGTTGCCAATGACCGCATCGAACCCGCCTGACCGACCCGAAGAGGACAAGTCGCGCCATACGCCGGGGAAGGCCACTTCCCAGTGGAAGAACCGCTGTTCAGCCGCGATTGCGCGCGCCTCGCGCACTAGGCTGTCTGCCAGCGCGCGGCGGCGATCATCGGGCCTATGGCTCGGCATCAGACTGCCTTGGACCGGCTCTGGTGCATCCAAGCTTAGCTCGGTTCGCGCGTCGGCTGCGAGCACTTCGATTTCACCGCTTGCGATCCGGCTGGGATCGCCGAAGGTTCCTTCGTGGACCAGCTTCATCGCTTCAGCCCGGTCGAACTTGCGTTCGGCTTCGCGCGCCTTGGCGACCGCGCGGTCAATCTTCGCAGATTCCTTTTCGAGCGCGACCCGCGCCTTTTCCGCCTTTGCTTCGTCGGTGCTGTCGGCCAGCGCCTTGCGCATGTCGGCGAGGCGTTTGTCACCATCCTTGCGAATGGCATCAGCCGGTTCGCGGGGTCGGCGGACATTCGTTTCCAGAACGCCCATCAGATCATCCGCCTTTGCCAGATCGAGGATCGCTTCGAGCGGAGCGCTGGCTTCGGAGACGGTGGTGAAGAGGCTTTTCGACTGGTCAACCTGAGCAATGTCGGTGTCGGTCAGCCCTTCGATCTTTTCCATCTCGCGCACGATGTTGGCGAGCGGGGCGAGGTGGCGGTTGGAAATAAGGGCACCGCGTTCTTGCATCCAGTCCATCGTCGGGCGCACCCACGCGCCAAGCACGCTGTTACCGCACCGCAAATGATGGTCGAGGAACGACAACGGCGCACCTACGGTGAAGCTGTGCAACCAGAGCGCGACCTTGGCGAGCTCCACGGCCATCGGGTTGAGATCGACCCCGTGGACGCAGCGCTTGAGTACCATGCGGCGCACGATATGGCGGTCATCCAGCTGGTCTTCGACGATCGGCCAGTAATGCTCCCGCGCGTTGGCGACGATCCCCTCTCGCAACTCGGCAATGAGCTTCACGAGAGGAGAAGTATAATCGCCCTCGGCCATGCTTTCGGCATCGCCGACTGCGGTCAAGACCTTGTCCGAAAGCCAATCGACCAAGCTGACGAGGAAATGCCCGCTTCCCATTGCGGGGTCGACGATGCGGAGCGAAAGCAGTGCCATGGCCGGATCGTGTGCGCGAAGGTCATCACCCTTTGCGCCGCTTGCTAGAGCGGCTTCGAATGCCTCGCGCTTCTCTTCGACGACCGGGCCGACCGTTTTTTCGATGATCAGCGATACGAGCGGTTCTGGTGTGTAATACGAACCCGAGCGGTGCCGTGCCTCGTTGTCCGAGCGCGGTCGGACGGTCCCGGTTTCCTCGATCTCGACACCGTATTCGAGGATCGATTCATAGATCGAGCCGAGCTGCTGAACCGAAAGGTCGCGGTAGTTGATGTAGCGAAGCCGCCCTTCTTCCTCGCGGTGTGAGAGCGGTAATATAGCCTTGGCTAGCGTCTCGTCCGACAGCTTGATGCGACTGAGTAGCGAATTGCCTTCCGCTGCGAACAGGCCGCCGTTGTAGGGCGGAATGCCAAGATCATCGTCGCCTTCGGAAATTGCGCCGAAAATTGTCTCGAGGCGCGACCAGTAGGCAGTGCTGCGGGCGAGCTGTGCTTGCCTTTGCACATGCCGTTCCTTGATCTCCTCTCGAAGACGGGTCAGGCAATAGTCCGCGTAGGGACCGCGCTCGTCGGGGAGCAGATTCCGATCTTCGGCATAAAGCACAAACAATAGACGATAGAGAAGGAACATGGCCGCTTGGCGAACCTGCTCGGCGTAGCCATCATCGAGCGTCTCGGGGCGATCCGGGTCTGCCAACGAGATGGCAGTAATCAGTTCGGGAAAGACGGTTTCGAACACCGTATCTGCCAGATCCTTGCGGACCCTTTCCTCCCACCGGCGCGCATCCTCGATCGCGATCAGGTGAAAGCTGCGGCCCTGCTCGCTCGGACGAAACGCTTCGCGACCAAAAATCAGCACGAACAATCGGAATGCGTAATCTGGATCGATCGGTTCGTCGAGTAGATCCGGTTCGCATCCGGGCAGACCAAAGACCTTGCCCAGGTCAATTTCGAAGAAGTCCTCAGCGACAGAAAGAGCGTTTTGGTAGTAGAGCCGCCAGTGCCGTCCGTTAGTCAGAATGCCCCACGGCATCTTTCCATCTGCCACGACGGCAGCGCGGCGCAGATAATGCATGATTTGGGTCGACGGAACACCCTGGTCGCCTTGCCCTTCGCGATCGAGCGGGCGGTTCCAGCGCTTCGCTTCGACAAGAGCAGCGCCATGACGGAAGCGTTGCCATGGCTCGAGTGTCTTCGCCTTTTCTGCGGCGTCGCCATCGGCGAAAAGCAAGGCATCGGGAACGTCCTTGCGTCCCTTTGTCGTCATGTTCTGTTGAACGGATTTGTGTTGCCAGCCCAGCAATTCGAGCAGCGGATAAATAAGTTGGTCTTCGGTTTCTGCTTCGGTTGGCTTCTTGTGGCCTGAATGTTCATGCAGCAAATGCTGGGCGCTTTCGTAGAGCTGCTCAACTTCACTAATTTCGAGATTCTGCCACTCAGGGGATTCGGTGACCCCTTGCTTCAGCCAATCACGAGTGAACAATGCGCCTTGGAACACTAAGACCCTCCATACCTTGAGTGGAGTAGCCGAACTTACATCGACTTACACCCAAACTGTGATTGTCATGCACAATGAACGACCGCGTCCCACGCCCAAGGTCTGCCTCGAAGCCCAGAGGAAAGGAGCCCGAGCGGGATATGCCACGCCTTGGACCGAAAGCGGACCGTAGCCAGGTGACCCGTTTAGCGATCAGTGCACCGCGCTCGCCGGCTGATCACGGAATTCATCAAGCCACCCGGGATCGAGTGACAGGCGATTCCGGTTCAATTCGATAGCAAACTACTTCCCCCTTGTGTCAGGATGGCCCTACAGTCACCTTCGAGATCTTCGAGCCATTTGAGATAATGACCGCATGCGCCTTGAGAACATTAAGATCCGAAACTTCAGGTTGCTGCGCCGACTCTCAATCGATCTCGCCCAGGACAAAACGACGACCATTTTGGTGGGGCCGAACAATAGCGGGAAAACCTCAGTAATGGAGGCTCTCCGGCTGTTTATCGGGCAAGGAGCCGAGGCTCCTAAAATCTCCTTCCACGACCTCTCTCAGCTTCGCCACCGGGACCTGAAGCGGATCGAGCGAAAGGTTGCGGCTGAAGCTGATCCAGAAAAGAAGATTGAGCTGCTTAGGCGGCTTACACCGCGTATGCGGCTCGATCTGACCTTTTCCTATGGCGAAGATCCCGCCGACCTCGTTGCAGCCACCAAGCTTTTGATGGACCTTACGCCTGGCACAAGCAGAGTGCGCATGCGGATCGACTATCGACTGGAGAACGCGAAAAAGCTTCTCGACGAGTTTGGGGCCAGGCCTCGCAAAGACGTCTCGCTGTGCGACTATCTGAAAGAGACGTTCAGAGATCATTTCAAACGCGTTTTCTTCAAAGTGTCCCCTGACGGCAAAGAAGTGGAACAACTCGAAGACGGCAATTTGCTGAAATCCCTACTGCGCATCGACATCGTGCCCGCTCAGCGGCACGTCGATGACGATGAGGGAAGCCGGTCCGCGAAGCTCTCAAAACTTCTCCACGATCATTACGAACGCTTCTATCGGGTCGATGACGCTGCCGGTTATCAAGCGATCGAAGATGCACTCACGGCGAGCGCAGGCGACCTTACGGGGATGTACGGCAAAGCCTTTGGCCGTTTGACGAAGCGCCTTCAGAGTTTTGGCTATCCGCCAGGCCAAAAAGCGCCGGACCTGAGGGTACGTGCTGAACTGAGCGCAGAAACAATTTACCGTGACAATGCGCGAATATATTATGCCAGCGAACACGCCGAAAAAGAAGGAGTAATGGAGGAGTTCGAGCTGCCCGAAAAATATAACGGGCTCGGCTACAAAAACCTGATTTACATTGTCCTGCAGCTGGAGTCCTTCCGCGCTGCGATCGACGCGACGATGGGCGACAAGCCGCGCGTTCATATAATCGCGATTGAAGAACCCGAGGCGCACCTGCACCCGCAGATGCAGACGGTTTTCATCAGCGAGATTTCGAAGGTTTTGGAAACGGACGGAGGGACGACAGCACAAGTTCTGCTCTCCACACACTCGTCCCACATGATCGCTCATTCTGAGTTCGAGCCCGTGCGCTATTTCCGCAGGGTTGGCCGTCAGGTCGTCATGCAGGACCTTTCGCAGCTACCGCTGCCACCACACAACCCCGACCTTCTCGACTTCCTGCGCCGCTATGTTCGACTGACTCATTGCGATCTGTTTTTCGCGGACAAGGCCATCTTCGTGGAAGGCCAGGTCGAGCGGCTGCTGCTCCCAATGATGATTGAGGAGCAAGCCAAGGTGGCTGGCTGCGAGACGCTCGGAAGTCAGTATGTCAGCATTTCTGAGGTGGGCGGGGGGCACGCCCATAAGTTTAAGCCGATCATCGACTTTCTTGGCATTCCGAGCCTGATCATTACCGACCTGGACTCGGTCGATGACGGAGGAAAAAAATGCCCGGTCGCGACGGGGAAAAGCACTAGCAACGCCTGTCTCCGCAAATGGATTCCCGAGAAGGAAACCGTCGAAGAATTGCAAGCCTGCGATAATGCGGCCAAGACGCAAGGCTGCATTCGGGTTGCCTATCAGGTCACCCAGGACGGGCATTGTGGTCGTTCATTCGAGGAAGCATTCATCTACGCCAACATCACTTGGCTGACTGACAATCATGCCAAGCTCAGCACGACTAAGGCTGCCGTCAAGAAAGCGATAGACGCAGGCCTGACAGCACAAGCGTGGGAGTTGAGCGGCAAGCTCGGGAAGGTCGATTTCGCCCTCGATCTGATGGGCGCACCAGGCTGGGAGATTCCCCTCTATATTCAACAAGGCCTCCAATGGCTGGCCGAGCATCCCGCAAAATGATGACGGAAGCGGACGAAAAAATCCTGGATTGTCTGCACACGCGACAGAGCTTCCTGATCGACGCCGGGGCGGGCTCGGGCAAAACATCGTCCCTCATTCGCGCTCTTGATTTCATTCGAGGACCGGACCGTTCGAGCGTTATCGGGGAAGGCCAGCGTGTGGCCTGCATTACTTTCACGAATGTAGCAAAGAATGAGATCATCGAGCGTACAGAGCACGACCCCTTGTTTGTGGTCTCAACGATCCACGACTTCTTATGGGCCTCGATCAAAAACTTTCAGAAAGAGCTGAGGCCCGCCCTTCTTGCGTTCAATGACCGGTTGCCTGCAAGCAGCCGCAGAAAGCAAGATCAGGAGGAATTGGCAGAAGCTTTAAAGACGGTACCGACGATCGCCTACTCCGATCGCGGCGCAAACTTCTTGGAAGGCCGAATTTTTCACGACGACCTTTTGGGCGTGGCTCACATTATGTTCCACGACCATCCGCTTTTATCGAAAGTGGTCGCCGCTCGATTCCCGTTCATATTTGTAGACGAATACCAGGACACTGATCCGCTGGTTGTCTCCGCCCTGTTGGATCATCTTCTTAAGACAGAGCATCCCCCGCTGATCGGTTTCTTTGGCGACAAGATGCAGAACATCTATTCGGGAGGGGTCGGCGAATTGTCGGCCGATCAGCAGGCACAGCTGGTTCAAATCAAGAAGGAGGAGAACTATCGGTGCTCCAAGGCGGTGATCGACGTTCTCAACAAGGTCCGAACTGACATTCAGCAGGAGCCAGCGGGTGCCAATTTACCGGGGGGCGCGGTGTATGTCAGTCTCACCGGCACGGCTCCGGACGCGGACATTGCCGAACTCGCCGTCCAGAAAGCGCAGGATGTCTTCGGCTGGAGTGTACAGGGCGAGTTGAAGGTTCTATTCCTCACTCACCGCCTTATCGCCCGCAAGGCCGGATATGCCGATCTATTGGCAGCCTTCGCCAGTCGGGGAAGCTTTACGCAAGATAAGTTTCAGAGCGGCGAAGACCCGATTGCAGCCTTCTTCCTTAAAAAAGTCGAGCCATTTATTACTGCTTGGCGTGAAGGGCGGGTGGGGCGCGCTATCAGTTCATTGAAGGAACGCCCGATCCCGATCGCGGGGGCAGCCGAGAAGGCGCGAGTGAAGGCGGCCCTAGATGACCTCATCAAACTAATTGATGCCGGAGGAACGATTGAAGCAATCTTAATGCATCTGCGGGCAGCGCAATTGGTCACACTCCTTGATGACTTGGAAGCGGCCGTGGCAGGCCCTGTGGTGGCTGCCGAGGCAGGATCGCCCGAGGCAGCGCATCAGGCCTTTCTGGATCTTCTTCTGGCGGTGCCCTATCTGGAAGTCAGTCGTTACCGCGCCGTGCTGGAAAACAGCATGCCGTTCTCAACCAAACACGGCGTGAAAGGCGATGAATTTCAGAACGTGATCGTGGTTTTGGATGACGCTGGCGCGAACTGGAACCAATACTCGTTTGGCAAGCTGCTGGCAGGAACCGACACCAGCGAAAGCCGGGAGCGGAGAACCCGCCACCTCTTCTATGTTTGTTGCTCGCGCGCCAAAGACAAGCTGATTGTGGCTGACCTCGGGGTTGGGGCCCATGCCAAAATCGAGGCGCTTTTCGGGGCCAGCGCGGTAGCCATGTGATCAAGTGGCAGCGCATGTTGGACAGGCCGCTAGTACGAGCCCCAGGTCATCGTTGAACTATGCAGCGATGCGCGTGCCAACCGCGACTTCCGATTCACCAGCAGCGACGGCGTTTTGATCCTGCTCCTGCACTGCGGTCCATCGGCCCGACGGACGACCACTTTTAAGGACGATGCGAGCCATGTCGAAAGGCTACCTAGAGGGCGCAGTACGGACTTATCTGCCTCAAATTACGCTGCCGCTGAGCACTTTGCCCTGTGATCGTTCCTGCACATGTTCGGGTCAGCCCCCGATCTCGATGTGGCGTTCGAGAACGAGCAAGACCGAGAAGCAGCCTGCAACTTCATGGATCTCCTGGAGGCATCGGAGGGCGATGGCGTTAGCTGATTGCAGGAAAGGTCAAGTGAGCCTGCAGACCCACACCCGATACCCATCCGGCTTTAGTCGCGAACAGTCCTGAACCAGGTCAGCTGAGGACGGCAACCCGTTCCTTTCCGGCCGTGTTGGCAGCTGCGCTGCCTGCCCGCACCACCCGTCATGAACAGGTTTCCCTTGGAGCTTTGCCCCTGCGGTGCAGTCCTCCCATGCCCTGCTTCTTCTGGATGTTCGCAAGCCGGAGATGGTCTCCGGTTTAAGGAACTGAAGGACTACCATCATGACCAATATCGCCATCATTACCGGCCGCATCGCCCGCGATCCCGACACCCGCGAGACCAAGGGCGGCACCAATGTCACCGGGATCACTGTCGTCACCGATCGCCCTGCGCGGGACAAGGACGGCAAGACCTACAAGGACGAGAACGGCTACACCGCCAAGGAAAGCGAGTTCCACCGGGTTACCTGCTTCAACGGCCTCGCCAAGACCGTCGGCCAGTACTGTTCCAAGGGCCAGCTGGTCAGTGTTCAGGGCCGCATCCACTACACCCAGTGGGAGGACAAGGACGGGGGCACGCGCTACGGCAGCGAGATCCTCGCCGACAAGGTCGACTTCCTCTCGCGCGGCAACGGCAGCGGTGACGATCACGACAACCAGGACGCTCCCGAGATCGACTGAACTCTCACCTCGATCTCGCCTCCCGAAGGGGTCCTGTCCCAGCCGGACAGGGCCCCTTCCTCGCGTATGGAACGCCGAAGAACTTTCAGTAATCGTTTGCAAAAGCGGTGCTACGAAGAGCGCCATGACTGACCAGGCGATCGTTTGCTATCCGGGTGAGGCCGCGACTGCAGCCGAGGTTGTGGCACTTGCAAATGAGTATCGGATCGCGGCCCAGCTTCTCGTGCAGAATGGACGGCCCGGAGAACCCAGGTCGCGGGCGCCGTTTCGCATGGTCGCGATTCATGCGGTCGAGCTTTACCTCAACGCATTCCTTCTCCGATCGGGTCACAGCGCGGGCGAGGTCCGGGGTCTCCAGCACAACCTCGCGGCAAGGGCGGACCTCGCAGTCGAGCTTGGGCTGGTGCTGCGGAAGCGGACGCGGGAACACCTGCATGCCATGTCGCAGTCGCGCGAATTTCTTGTGACGCGATACGTGCCCAGCGGGACCAGCCTATCGGAGATCAACCGCCTGCAGGCGACGCTGACAGAGGTCGCGCAGAAGGTCTCGGGAGCTATCTAGCTTGGGACCGGAGGGGAGGGGCCTGGCTCACGTTCTCCCATTCTGATGGCCGTGCAACAGGCGCGTCAAGGACGGCAGGGTCCCACCATTTTGACTCCCCTTCGCTACGCTACGGTCCGACAAAATCGTTACCCCTACCGCCGCTTCGCGGTCGCCCAAGTGGGCGATCCCTGACCCGCCGGCCGCACGCCCATCCGTCCTGCTCCTGCCGTCAACGGCAGACATCAGGAGGATACAATGGCTTCAATTGCTCGGATCAATTCGAACTCGGAACGCTACTTTGCCGCGCTGGCTGTGGCAGAGCGTCGGGCGTTGCACAGCTTCTTCGATCAGCATATCGTTGAGGACCGAGAACTCGGATACTTTGCTTTGGATGAGGGTGACTACAACGCGCTTCCTGCGCATCTTGCAGCGCGCGTGGTGCATACGGTTCATGGGGCAATGCTCGATGAGTTCTGACCGTAGGATCAGGGCGGGGACCGGGAACGGTTCCTGCCTTTTTTCTTGTTCGCAGGGTTAGGAGAGATGGGTATTCCCGATCGTTCTGCACCTCATCTCCATTCGATCTTGGGACAGTCCGGTGATGGCTATCTGGTCCCTATGATCCTCTCAAACGACCGGGCAATTGGCCCGCCTGGGGAATGACCCGCCGAGGGGGATTCTCACATAACTAAGGCCAGTTGGTAGCCCACCGGCATTTTCGCCCTGAATCTCGCTTTTCCCTACGAGGACACAATTGCTCGCGCTCCAAGAATAAGGATTAGAATTCAACCCATTGAACGGAACTCAGGGCCTCCTGAAAAGCCCCGCACACATTGGAACTTGACAGGCACACCGTACGCAGCGGTGCTGCCGGATGTTTCACTGTCTCTTCAATGGGATACATCTCGATTTCGCGAGATGCAGCAACTGATTTGCCGGTGATGCATGAAGCGGATTCGCAATTTGCGGGCAAATCACTCTGCCATAAGCCTCTGAACAGATGGGCGAACTTTCCGTTTTCCTACAGGCTGCCCGTGATTTAGTCTGATCCTCGCCTTCCGCAGGGTGAACCAGGTTCCTTATCGTTCAAGGAGCTTGGAAAAGTGCAACGTCATCAAAGTCTGCAGAGCTATGTTCCGCCGCTTATCGCGGATTGGATCAGGGACCAGGTGCGCCTCAAGCAGGTCAGCGTCAGCATCGTCGTGCGCGACCTGCTGGTCGCCGCCTGGACCCGTGACAACGATGCGCTTCTGCGCCCCACCGGGGCCGATCCGGAGCGGCAGAGGGTGTTCGCCACAGTCGCGCTCGACGCGCTGCTGACCCACCATTCCGACGGGTCTCTGAGGGAGCGTACGCTGGCTGCCTATCACCGCCGGCTCGAGCGGCTCGGTCTCATTCCGGCTTCCGGCAAGGGAGGCGAGCATGAAGCATAATCTCGTCAACTTCACCCGCGGTAGCCAGCTGCTGGGCCACTTCGGCTTCATGTTTGCGGCGGGCCTCAAGGGACCGCTGCTTGTCACCGTGCTCGTCATTCTCGGTCTTGGCTGGTGGGAGGTCCAATCCTCGCTCAGCGAGCAAGAGGTCTATCTTCTGTGGATGCATCTCTACGCCTCCGCCTACGGTTTCATGGAGTTCGATCCCGGCAAGCTCGTGCACCTCAAACTGGGCAACGGCGAGACCGCCGCCTTTCCCATGTCGGTCGTCACCCAGTACCCGCCGATGCGCGCCGCGGTCGCCGCATTCGGGGAGGCCCTGCGGAGTACGTTCTTGGTTGCAAGCATGGTCCTCGTCCCGCTGTTCATCGCCTTCTGGTGGATTGCCGAACGCTTCGGCGAGCGCTCGAAACAGAAGAAGCATGTGCGCGGCTCTTCGCTCGCAACGCTGCCCGAACTGGAGCGCGACATCGCCCGCCACAACGCCCGCGAACGGGCGCGCGAATATGGCAGCGAAATGGGTTGGTCATGGCGTCTGGCCGGTCGCGCATCATTGCGCGAAGCGGGCCTCTATACCCCCGCGCATCTCGGCGGCGTGAGCTGGCCGTGGCGACGCGAGCAGAGCCATGCGATGCTTGTCGGGACCACCGGCACCGGCAAGACTGTGGCGCTCACCGAACTCGTTGACGAAATCCGCGAGCGGGGCGAGCGCGCGGTGATCTTCGACCTCACCGGGGCCTTCATCGAGACGTTCTACGAAGCGGATCGCGACGTCATCCTCAACCCGCTCGACGCCCGCTGCCCCGCCTGGAGCGTGTTCAACGATTGTACCTCGCGCGCCGAACTCCATTCCGCGGCTGAATCGCTCGTGCCCCACGACGGGGGCGGCTCTGAGCAGTTCTGGGTGCTCGCCGCGCGCACCATGTTCGTCGAGACCTGCATCAAGCTCGCCGAGCAAGGACGGGGCAGCAACCAAGCGCTTGCCGACGAGCTGATGAACGCCGACCTGTCCGATCTGCACAAGCTGCTAGAAGACACGATGGCCGGGCCGATCACGACGCCAAGCGCCGCCAAGATGGCAGAATCGGTGCGCGCGGTGTTCAACGTCAACGCCAAGGCGATGCAGATGCTGCCATCGGACGGTGAGCCGTTCTCGATCCGCAAGTGGGTCAGGGGGACATGCGAACCGGGCTCGCTGCTGTTCCTTTCAGCGCGCTATGTCGACATGAGCGTGCTCTCTCAGCTGCTCACGCTGTGGCTCGATACCGCGATCAACACGCTGATGACCGGGCGGCGGACGCGCGACCTCAAGCTATGGTTCCTGATCGACGAGCTCGGGGCGCTGCACCGCCTGCCGTCGCTCGAGAAGGGTCTGCAGACCGCGCGCAATTTCGGCGGCGCGATCGTCACCGGCGTGCATGCCTTCGCCAAGCTCAAGGAGGTCTACGGCGAGAACATGGCGATGACCCTGTCCTCGCTCGCCAGAACCAAGCTGATTCTCGCAACGGCAGACCGCGAAACCGCGACCTGGTGCTCCGATGTCGTCGGGCACCGCGAAGTCCGCGAGATGGAAGAAGGCTACAGCTATGGCTACAACAACGCCCGCGACGCGGTTAGCCTGACGCCGCGCCGGCAGGTCGTTCCGCTCCTCCTTCCCGACGAGTTCATGGAGCTTCCCAGCCTCTCGGGCTTCATCAAGTTTCCGGACGGATTCCCGGCAGCGCCGGTTACGCTGACACCGCGCGAGTGGCCCCGGGTCGCCGAAGGCTTCATCGCCCGAGAGATGCTGCCGCGAGCCCGCGCGGAACACGGTAGCGACGCCGATCGTCCTGATACTCAGGAAGACGCGGAGCATCGCGCAGGGAGCGACGACGAGGGCGGTGAGCCGCGCCGTCTGGCGCGCAAGGATGGACCATCGGACGATCCGCAGAAGGCTCGTTCGCGAAGCAAGCGAGCGGCACAGTCGAACGCGCCGAAATCGGGCAGAGATGGCAAGCAAGCCTCGGCCAGGCCGTTCTTGCCCACCGATCCGGCAATTGTCGCGCGGCTTGCATCGAGGTCGAGCGCCAGGCCGGAGAACCCCACCCACGCGCAATCCGAATTGCCGCTCGGCGAAGCCAGGGAGAGCTCAGGGGTGAGGCCCAGCATGACTGACAAGCCGTCGCGCCCGGATGTCCCCGATCCGCAAGCAGCGCAGGACGCGGCCCGGGACCGTAACCGCACCGACCACCGGCAACAGGAGGACCAGCAGCGTGCGCTGCTCGGAGGCGCCGCGCGCGAACAGCAGGAGCGCGACTTGGGCGACATCGGGCCCGATATCTGATCGCTTGGCGGGAGGCTCGAGGGGCCAAATGGGATCCGCCGCCGATGCTCTCTGTCGCCAATGTTCGCTCGCCGTCGGCTGCGGCGAGCTACTTCGCCGCTGACAACTATTACGCCAGAGCCGATGCCGACCGGTCGGGCCAGTGGATCGGCAAAGGCGCCGATCTGCTGGGCCTGAAGGGCCGCGTCGAGGCCAAAGCCTTCAATGCGCTACTGCGCGGCGAGCTGCCCGACGGATCGAGCGTCGGCAATCCCGGCCAATGGCATCGGCCGGGCACCGACCTCACCTTTTCGCTGCCCAAGAGCTGGTCGCTGCTGGCTCTCCTCGGCAAGGACGAGCGGATCGTCGAAGCCTACCGCGAAGCGGTCATCGAGACGCTCGCCTGGGCGGAGAAGAACGCTGCCGAAACCCGGCTCGTCGAGAAGGGGCAGGTGCGCACGGTCGCCACCGGCAACCTTGCCATCGGTCTCTTTCAGCACGACACCAACCGCAACCAGGAGCCCAACCTCCATTTTCATGCGGTCGTCGCCAATGTGACCCGCGGGCCCGACGGAGTGTGGCGCACGCTCAAGAACGACCGGCTGTGGTCGTTGAACACGCTCCTCAATTCGATCGCGATGGCGCGCTTTCGCACGAGCGTCGAAAAGCTCGGCTACGAGGCTGGTCCGGCGCTCAAGCACGGCAATTTCGAGGCGCGCGGGATCAGTCGCGAACAGCTGATGGCCTTCTCCACCCGGCGGCAGGAGGTGCTCGATGCGCGTCGTGGCTCCGGACTGGAGGCCGGGCGGATTGCCGCTCTCGCCACCCGTTCGGCCAAGGCGGCGATCAAGGACCGCGGCGCGCTCGCCGTTTGCTGGGATCAGGCGGCGAAGGAGATCGGACTCGACCTCGAGCCGCTGGTAGAAGTCTCGCATTTGCGGGCCGCGCGGCAGGAGCGCGAGGCCGCGCGCCCGGTCACACTGGTCGAGCGGGGTATCGCTCGCCTGCGGGCGTTTGCCGCGCGCATTTCTGGCGAAGAGCGCGACCCGCTGGTGCCGAGCCATGTCTGGAAGAAAGGCCCCGAAGCCATCGCGGCGGCGCAGGCGGTCGCCTCGGGTGTGCGCCATCTCTCGCAGCGCGAGGCCGGCTTCGAGCGCGAAGCGCTCTACAAGGCCGCGCTCGATTTCGGGCTGCCCACGACGATCGGTCATGTTGAAACCGCAGTCCGCTCGCTGGTTCGCTCGGGGTATCTCCTGGAGGGGACCGGGGAGCACCGGGGCTGGGTCGCGAGCCGCGAGGCAGTTGAACTCGAGACGCGCATCCTTGCCTGGGCGGCCGAAGGCAGTGGCGCGATCAAGCCAGGTACCGGGGCCAGCGAAGCGGAAAGCCGCGTTCAGGCTTCCGCCGAAATCAACCATGGATTCAAGCTCAACGAGGGGCAGCTTGGCGCCGCGCGACTCATCCTGTCCTCGACCGACCGCACGATCGCCATCCAGGGCGTGGCTGGCGCGGGCAAGTCGAGCGTATTGAAGCCTGTAGCCGAAGTGCTGCGCGAAGAAGGACATCCGGTGATCGGCCTCGCGGTTCAGAACACGCTGGTGCAGATGCTCGAGCGCGACACGGGCATTCGCTCGCAGACGCTCGCCCGCTTCCTAAAGGACTGGGGCACGCTGATCGACGAGCCGGGGAATGACGCCCGTCAAATCGAAGCAAAGGCGGCGTTAAAGGACCATGTCCTGGTCCTCGACGAAGCCTCGATGGTCTCGAACGCCGACAAGGAACAGCTGATCCGTATCGCCAATCTGGCCGGCGTGCACCGCCTGGTCCTGATGGGCGACCGCCGCCAACTCGGTGCGGTCGATGCCGGCAAGCCCTTCGCGCTTCTCCAGCAGGGCGGAATCGCCCGCGCGGAGATGAACACCAATCTGCGCGGCCGCGACCCGGTTCTGCGGCAGGCGCAGGCGGCCGCGCAGGCAGGTCTCGTGCGATCGGCGCTGGACCATCTCAAGGGGCACACCGTTGAAACCCAAGGTGATGGCGCGATCGTGGCTGCCGAGCGCTGGCTCTCGCTGCCGCCCTCCGAGCGCGAGCGCACGGCGATATATGCCTCGGGCCGCAACCTTCGCTCTGCGGTCAACGAGGCGGTCCAGCGCGGCCTCCAGGCGAACGGGGAGATCGGCCCTAAGAAGATCGCGCTCGAAGTGCTCGATCGGGTGAACTTGACCCGCGAGGAGCTGCGGTATCTTGCCGCCTACCGGCCCGGCATGGTGCTCGAGGTCGCAAAGCCCGAGCGTACTCTGGGGCTCAGACGCGGCGAATATGCTGTTGGCGACATCGACGAGGCGAAAGGCATCGTTCGGCTTGAGGATGAGCGCGGTCGGCAGCATGCGTTCAGGCCCGCACGAATGCGGAAGGCCGGCAAGGACGACAATCTGGCTCTTTTCGAGCAACGTCAGCTAGAGATTCATCGGGGCGACCGAATCCGCTGGACTCGCAACGATCACCGACGCGGACTGTTCAACGCCGACCGCGCCAAAGTCGTTTCAATCGAGCGGGGTCGGGTGACGGTGGAGACATCCAAGGGCGAGCACCTCCAGCTGCAAGAGGGGGACCCGATGCTGAGGCGGGCCGATCTCGCCTACGCGCTCAACGCGCACATGGCGCAAGGGCTGACATCCGATCGCGGCATTGCCGTCATGGACAGCCGCGAGCGCAATCTCTCGAACCAGCAGACATTCCTGGTCACCGTCACCCGTCTGCGCGATCACCTGACGCTGGTAGTCGACAGCGCGGCGAAGCTGGGAGGCGCGGTGGTACGCAACAAGGGAGAGAAGGCGTCTGCGCTGGAGGTGACCGAACGCCTGCGAGATGCCGCAGCCTTGGGAGTTTCGAAGGGTCGTGGCGAGCAGCCGGCGCGTGAATCCGAGCGTGAATTGTCTCGCGAAAAGGTCCGGGCAATCGACTTCGGGGTATAGCCTTGCTCCTGCTAACAGAAGCACCCTCGCTCCCGCGATGGCTGTGGTAGCGAAACTTCTTTAGCTCTACAGAAGGCACGCCGCTACGGCACCCTCGGTCCCGCCTGCGTGAAAGGAAGGGAAATCAATATATTGATAGCGGCACAAATTTGTGTCAGTTTGAACATATAGAGAACGCCCAACGAGGCAGGCCTAGAGAAAAATGGGGAAACGGGAGGCGTTTATCTTGCTATGGGTAGAGGCAGGGAAGACGCTCTCGTGAGACAGCGTCCGGAACTTGCGTCTCTCCGGGATCAAAAAGTCAAATAGGGGCGCCAAAATGAACATTAAAAGCAAGAAGCCGCGTGGAGGTCAGATGAGGTGCGCCAAGAGTAAGATTAATTCAGCAGACGTGCTCCCCAAAATTACCGCTCTATACGAGCGCGCTTTGCCGGCCAGCCGGAGCGGTCCTCTCTACGGTGCCTTCCCTTACCCGACAAAGATTTCCCCCGAGGCCATTGCCCTGTTCATTGCCGCTCACACGCGTCCGGGCGACACCGTTTTTGATGGATTCGCAGGGAGCGGCACCACCGGCCTCGCGGCCCTTCTGTGCGAAAACCCGTCAGATGAGCTGCGAGCCGAGGCCGATCGGTTGGGACTCAACGTCGAATGGGGCGCCCGGAATGCGGTTCTCTATGAGATCGGAGCGCTTGGCTCTTTCGTAGGACGTACACTCAGCAACCCCCCAGAGCCCCGCGCCTTTCGAAAAGCTGCCGCCGACATTCTAAAATCAGTCGAAGCGGCTTGCGGCTGGATGTACGGCGCGCTTGACCCCGAGGGACGCCAAGGTGCTCTGAGACATGCCGTCTGGAGTGATTTCCTGACGTGTCCAGATTGCCAGGGCGAGACAAGTCTTTGGGATTCGAGCGTGTCACTGGCTCCCGCCAGAATCCGCTCCACTTTCAGTTGCCAGATGTGCGGCTGTGAAGCGCCTTTGGATGAGGCGACGCGGAGCGTAGAGAATTCCTGGGACGACGTCATCGACGCGAGCGTCGAAAGGCGGTCACGCACCATTGCCCGCATTTACGGATCGACTGGAAAATCGCGGTGGTCTCGGCCGGCCAGCAAGGCCGACTCTGAGCTGATTGCTCAGATCGAAGCGGAGCCCATTCCCGATTGCGTGCCAAAGCAATTGATCCCTTGGGGCGATCTGTACCGCCGCGGTTATCACAAGGGCATCACCCACCTTCATCAATTTTACACGCGCCGCAACCTGATCGTCTTTGGCCGCTTGTGGGAGGCCGCAGGTCGCTATCCCGAAGCGATCCGGGGGGCTCTGCGGTTCTGGCTGCTCAGTTACAATGCGGCGCATGCAACCATCATGACGCGGGTTGTCGCAAAATCCGGCCAGAAGGATCTGGTCGTGACCAGCGCACAACCGGGGGTGCTCTACGTCAGCGGTTTACCGGTCGAGAAAAACCTGTTTGCCGGACTCCGCCGCAAACTCAAAACAATATCCGATGCCTTTGGAGTGGTCTATGGCAGGCGTGGGCGCGTAAGCGTCCATCAGCATTCGAGCTGCGAGGTCGATTTGCCGGACGGCAGCATCGACTATGTTTTCACCGATCCGCCCTTCGGAGGAAACATCCCCTACGCCGAAATCAACTTCATCAATGAGGCCTGGCTCGGAGAGTTTACCGACCGCCGTGACGAAGCAATCGTCAGCAGCAGCCAGAAAAAGTCCATTCGTGAATATCAGGAGTTGCTGACCGACGCGCTTTCTGAGGCCAATCGCATCCTCAAGCCAGAGGGTAAGGCTACGCTGGTCTTTCATTCTGCATCTGCCGAGGTGTGGAACGCGCTCCGCGGCGCCTATTCGGATGCCGGGCTTGGCGTCGAGTGCGCGGGCGTTCTCGACAAGACCCAGGGCAGCTTCAAGCAGGTCACGACCGCCGGCGCTGTCAGAGGCGATCCTGTTCTTCTTCTCGCCAAGGCACGAAGTGCCGCGGCGATTGATGAGGATTGCGTTTGGACCGTCGCTGAGCGCCTGAGCGTTTCGGCGTCCAGCCTCGGGGTGGGAGAGCAAAGTGCGCAGCGACTCTATTCGAGGTTGGTGAGCCACTTCCTGACACGCGACCAGGACATCCCACTCGATGCCGACGAGTTCTACCGGTGGCACAACGCACGCGAAACAACGAAAGCGAGCGAATTTGTCAGTGCCTAGTGAAATAGCCGAGTTCCGTGAGCAAGCCCGTCACCATGAGGCGGAGCTACCGAGCGCTCAGCGCAAAAGCCTCGGCCAGTTCTTTACCGGCCTTCCGTTAGGTCGCGTACTGGCACATCTCGCATTGGAGCCGGAGACGCGCACGATCCTCGACCCCTTTGCGGGAACGGGCGATCTTCTTGACGCAGTTCAAGAGGCGGCAGCCGCGCGCAATATTGAGATCGAGCGCTTGGACGCAATCGAGTACGATCGATCGACAGCGACATTTTGTAAGACGCGGTTATGCGCCCTTCTTCCCGGCGGCACATTCGAGAGCGACACCGTTACCGGCGACGCCTTTTCTAACACGCTCCGCTTGCCGGTGCGACAGTATGACCTTGTCATTACCAACCCGCCCTACGTCCGTTATCAATCGCTCAATGGTCGCGCCGAGGGCGTCCGGAAAAATCTTGCCCAACGTGTCGAGGATTTGGCGCCGTCGGCGTCAAAAGGAGTCTGGACGGCCCTGTCGGAAAAATACTCCGGCTTAGCGGACCTCTCTGTTCCCGCATGGCTCCTTTCGGCGATGCTGGTTCGGCCTTGCGGACGCCTCGCCCTTGTGGTGCCGGCGACCTGGAGAACGCGGGAATACGCGGACATTATTCGCTATCTCATGCTCAGGTGCTTCCGGATCGAGGCAGTCGTTGAAGATACGCAGTCCGGCTGGTTTTCCGACGCTTTAGTACGCACTCACTTGATCGTTGCGCGACGGCTGACCGACGATGAGGCTGCTGTGCCAATTAGCGAAAGGACGCATCTTGGCACCATCCCATGGCTCGAAGTTTCTCCAGAGGCCGCCGCAGAGAGTTCGCTCTTGGGCGCCGCATTTCCCGGAGATTTCCCGGAAGCTCAGTTTGCTGTTCGCGCCGCTGACTGCGAATTGCCGCTTGGGATAGCGCGACGACCATTCGATCTTACCAAAGAGTGGCTTGACCTTAAGCACCAAGACGCGCGCCGCAGCTGGTTGGCTCATCTTGAGCCGTTTAGTTCGCAGGCTGGGACCGCCAGCCACCATTCCACGCCCATTCTCATTCCCGAAGCGATCGCCGCACTTCTCGCGGACAAGCCCGAGCCCGCTGTTATATCGCTCGAGGAAGCAGGGGTTTCGGTAGGGCAAGGATTAAGAACAGGGGGGAACCGCTTCTTCTACGTTCGTGCGGTCGGGAAGCCCCGCAACGGGACCCAAGCGGTCAAAATCGACCCAGCCTTCGGCGGAGATGTGATTGAAGTCCCGGAGGCCTCCCTTCGTCCGGTTATGCATCGCCAGGCTGACCTTCCGCAATTTTGTAAAGGGCACATGCCAGACACCCGTGTTCTCGATCTGCGCCAGTGGGCTCATCCTGACGACCTTGAAACGCTCAAGCGCGCAAGTCCGATTGCGGGGGATGCCTTGCCGCAGGAGATGCCACCAACACTCGCGAGCTATGTTGCGAGTGCTGCACACAAGCAAATCGCAGGCGGGAAACCGATCCCGAAATTATCCGCCGTCAGAACTAATGTCCGGGCCGCACGCCCAGGAATTGCGCCGCGCTTTTGGTACATGCTTCCGGATTTTCAGCCGCGTCATATGCCGCAGGCCTTCGCCCCCAGAATTAATCACGATGAACCATCTGTCTTCGCCAACGTGGAGCCGGTCGTCCTTATCGATGCCAACTTTTCCACTTTTTGGTCGAAGGGCATGCAGTGGCCGACCGGCGCGTTGGCTTCGCTTCTAAACAGCGCATGGTGCCGCGCCAATATGGAAGCGCTCGGAACGCCGCTCGGAGGTGGCGCCCTTAAACTCGAAGCTGTTCAGCTCCGTAAATTGCGCCTTCCCAAACTCGGCGAGACCGCCACCCGAGACCTCGCGGCACTTTGGAAGCCACGTCCAAGTCGTGACGCGCTGGACGCGATCGACAAGCTGGTGCTTTCCGCGGTGTTCCCCTCGGCAACGGACACCGAAAGGGCAGAAATTGCCGCCGCGCTTTACGAAGGCTTGGCATATTCAATTGATCGTCGACTCAAGGGGGTGGCATGACAGCGGATATCGAACAGGCGCGGCAAGCAATCGCTCGCTGTTCGGCGCTACGTCAGCAAGCCAAGGTGGAAGCGGTCCTAAGAGGCGAGTTTCATTCCTGGCTCAGAAGAATTTTTCCTGAGCAGGCCGATGAACGCTGGATCGATCACTACGGCGAGGGCGCTGAGGCACTCACTAAGATCGCCACAGGAGCCGGGACGGACGCAAACCGTTTCATCGACAATCTCATCGGCTCGACCACGATTGAGTACGAAGCAGACCTTCGAAACAAGGCAAAGTTCGACGAAGGCTACAGACAAGTCCGCGAGCATGCAGCCGGCCTCATTCGCAAGGGCGTTCCTGTTTCCCAAGTGCGGGGAGTTCTCTCGGACACGGTTGAATGGTGTCCGTCGTCAGAACATTTGGCACAAGTCGCGGCGTAAATTAGCGGAGTGCGGGCCTCGTCTCAGGGTTGATGTTA
>NZ_CANMCP010000010.1 GCF_947496385.1 uncultured Croceicoccus sp.
CTCCCCGAAAGTTAATTGATCACTCTCCGCACTTACCGACAGATTGCTGGTATGCAAGGTTTGTCCACGAACCCTAGTTTCAAGACCTTGCCGCAGTCAAAATTTCACGATGCCCTCCTACAGCTCGTAAAAAACACGCAGGCCGTTATTCAATTCTCGCCAGATGGAACTATACTTGAAGCCAATGAGGCATTTTGTAGAACTGTAGGCTATGACCTCTCCGAAATACAGGGGCGTCATCACCGAATGTTTTGTTCGCCCGAATTGGCGAACAGCCCCAAATACGAGCAGTTCTGGGCTGATCTCAGGGCCGGCAAGAGTTTTACCTCGCGCTATCCTCGCATTACCAAATCCGGCGACGAGATCTGGCTCCAGTCGACGTATGGCCCGGTCACCGATGCCCGGGGTAACGTCGAACGGGTCGTCAAGATCGCGACGGACGTAACTCCGCACCGCAAAGCCATGGACACGATCATTGCCGCGATGCGCGCACTTGAGAATGGCCAGCTTAACCAGAAAGTCCCATCGACCGGGATCGAGGAAGTCGACTCTTTCGGCGAGATTTTCAACGCTTCGGTTGCCAAGCTGGAAACGATGATAATGGCGGTGCGGGCGACCGCGTGTGGAGTCCAGACAGGCTCCGACGAGATCCGTACCGCGTCCGAAGACCTCGCCCTGCGCAACGAACAACAGGCCGCAAGCATTCAGGAAACCGCCGCTTCGCTCAGCTCGACGGTGGGCCTCACCCGCGAGACGGCCGACGACGCCTTGGCTGCCAAAAGCGCCATCGCCCAGACCCACGCCCGCGCCACCGAAGGCGAAGCCGTGGTCGGCAAGGCCGTCGCGGCGATGGGTGCAATCGAACAATCGGCCGAAGAGATCACCCAGATCATTGACGTGATGGACGGTATCGCGTTCCAGACCAACCTGCTCGCGCTGAACGCAGGCGTGGAGGCCGCGCGTGCCGGCGAAGCGGGTAAGGGTTTTGCCGTGGTCGCCAGCGAGGTCCGCGCCCTCGCACAAAGGTCTGCTGAAGCGGCGCGCAACATCAAGACCCTCATCAACAAGTCCAGTGGTCACGTGGGCGAGGGAGTGAACCTGGTGGCCGAGACCGGGACGCTGCTGGCGGAGATAGTCACGCAGGTTGGTTCGGTCGCCGCTCAGGCCAATGACATCGCCGAGACCACCGCCGCGCAAGCGAGCCATCTTGAACAGGCGAACAGGGCCGTGAGCACCATCGACCGCATGACGCAGCAGAACTCCGCCATGGTCGAGCAAGCGACGGCGGCCACCCGCAGCCTGTCGTCCGAGGCAGAGCGCCTCAGCGAGCTGGTAGCCCAGTTCCAGGTCAGCGGCGGAGGCCATCCGTCCCTCGCCAAGAGGCACGCGCCCCCGCCGCGCGAACGCATGCCTGCAGCCATCAACGCGGCACCGCGCACGGTTGCGCCGCATCCACCCTCTACCGTCGCCGTCACAGGCAACCACGCCCGCAAACTGGCAATAGTCTCTGCGCATAACGAAGACGACTGGGCCGAGTTCTAATCATGGCGGTGATTCCGCTTGCCACCCAATTCCGTTGAAAAAGGTATATTTGGCATGGGTTGGCGACTGCTTTGGATAGCATAAGAGCGGCGTTGCAATTCCGCTCAAGAAGCTCTCAGTCGGATGCGAACTGCTTTCCGTTAAGGGGGAGCGCCCTTCCAGGGTTATTTTTCAAGCCATGAGGTTTTACCACTCAGACAGGGCGGCTGAGCGGCGGTTCCTGCAAATTTGACGGTCGACAAGGTAGCGTTTGGAATTGAAATGGTTGTGGGGGCCATGAACCGAGGCGAACTTATGTAACGACTTCATTCGCCTGAAGCGCAGCATCGCTCGCGCTCGTAGTCGGAATTGAGGTGTGAATTCTGGGCGCAGTTGTTAGTATAGTGGCCGATCTCTTGCCTTCGCTCCCACCCGAGGTCAGACATCGCTACCCTGTACGAGCGCAGCCCGTCAGTCGGCATAACCTCCGGCGAACCGCGATGCTTCAACGCCTTCTTCATGAAACGCAGCGCCGCAGCCTTGTCCCTCGCCATGGTGACGGAGCTTTCGAGCGCCTCATCTTCGTGATCAACGGCACGCCCGAGGTACATCATCTCACCGTTTATGCAGACACAGATCTCGTCGAGACGCCAGTTCCAATGCCGAAAACCGCGCATCCGATTAATGCGTTGGCGCCGGATGTCGGCCGTAAACTTCTAGCCAGAACGTTTCACCAACACCCGAAGGGGTTGGCTGATTTCCTGGTTCGGGGCAGACAATTTTCGCTGCCCTGCATTGCTCAAATTGCCAGAGGCACCATTCATGCGACACTACCCCGCCAAGTAAAACGGCATATCTAAAGCGCTGATGTTTCGTCAGGCCTCCACAATGCTGTCCAGCCATTCGCGCATCAGCGACTCTTCCGCCTTCGATAGCGCGCCGACGCCTTCGAGATGCGCGCGCAAGGCGATCGCATGAGGCGCCGGGCCGGCTTCTTTCGACGATGCCGTCGCGTCCAGGATCGCGGCAATGGCCCGCATTGCGAGCCTGCGTGAGCGTCTGCTCGTCCCTTTCGCGGGGCGGCAAGGCCAGAAACGTGGTCGCGACGCCTTACCGCCGACGCGTGTATGAGCGCGGCCACCCGCTCCTCCGCAACACGAAGCCGACCGGCCTGCGCGATCCGCGCGGTGCGGCGACGCAGGGCCGCCATCCCGGCCAGCGACGCCGGCGACTGCGCCAGAGCAAACCGATCTGGTTCATGATCGCGAATACGTCCGGGTTTTCAACGCCGAAAGCGACGCAACGGTCTATCCGTTCCGCGACTCCTCGACCGGATCGAGATGCGGGGGATTGGCTTCCTTCTCCGCCACGAACCGCTCCAGCCTGTCTTTTGCCACGGCGTCGAGCAGGCCGCGCTTATCGCCGAAAATCTGGTAGAGAGTAGGGGGCTGGATCGACGCTTTTGCCGCGACCGCCCGCGTCGTCAGCGCTGCTGTTCCGCCGCTTGCGATCAGTTCGGCGGTGCCATTGAACACGGCTCGCCAAGTGTCGGTGTCGCTCGGATCGGCCGTCGCCATGGCCGGATATTATCGATGATAACGCACGTATAATATCATTGGAACTGACGCCCGTATGATCCTAGTCACAGGCGCCAACAGCCATCTCGGCCAGGGTATCGTCAAGTATCTTTCGAAGCGCACAGGACCGGCGCAGATCATCGCCGCTTCGCACGATCCGGGTTCGCTCGCCCCCGCCCGACGGAGACGCCGTGCGACGCGCGGACTTCGCCGATCTGGCGAGCCTGCCCTACGCTTTTGCCGGGGAAAGCAGCCTGTAGATGATCGGAGAGAATCTGAAGCGCGGCGCACTGTGCGTCCCCGAGGATGGCCTCGTCCTCTGGACGGCGCGGGACGATCTGGCACAGGCGGACGCGGCGATCCTCGCGGAAGACGCAACCTTCGACGGCGCGACCCCGCCGCTTACGGCGTCGCCCGGATGGACCTTGGCAGAGATTGCCGACCTCGCCTCGCAAATTACCGGCTGCGCAGTCCGTCACACCATCGTTTCGGACGCGGCATGGAAGGCGCGAAGGTCGCGGCGGGTCTGCCCGAGCCCTGCGCCGAAATGCTGCTCGGCATCTTCCGTGCCTCTCGGCGCGGCGATTTCAGTACGGTCGATGCGACTTTCGAAAAACTCCTCGACCGCGAACCCACGCCCCTGCGCGACATGCTCGCGGCCGAACCGACTCTTGCGCTCCAGACCCAACAGAAATAAAGGAGTTGCCATGCTTGCGAGAGACAACGCCATAGCCCGTTCGGGCACTTTCGCATTGTGCCAGCGCACCGTCCACCAGATGGGCTACGGGGCCATGCAGTTCGGCGCACGCCGCGATAATGAAGGCGCCTAATCGCCCGTGATGGGGCCGCAGGAACTCGTCGATGCGATCGAGAGCAATTGCGACAATCTCGCGATCGAGCGGATCTCGATCGCAAACCTTCGGCTCATGTTCGGCGCGGACGACGCGGGGCCAGCTCGCGGCGACGTGGGGCCGATGCTGGAACCGCTTATCGCCCTGAAGGAACGGGCCGGGGTCAGCAACGCCCTGCCCGAACAGGTCGGAGCAACACGTTCCATGACCGAGATCGTCTGTGTGCAGAACATGTACAATCTCGCCAATCGCGGCGACGATGATTTGATCGATCATCTTGCAGAAGAGGGCATTGCTTACCTACCATTTTTCCCGTTCGGCGATTTCAACTCATTGCAATCGGGCATGCTGGAGGACGTGGCACAAGATCTGGACGCAACGCCCATGCAGGTCGCGCTTGCCTAGCTTCTCCAGCGTTCGCGCAACATCCTGCTGATCCCCGGAACGAGCTCGATCGACCATTTGCGGCAGACTGTCGCAGCCGCCAATCTCGCGCTGCCAGCAGAGGCTGCGGCGAAGCGGGACGGGATCGGCAATTCGTCGCTTTCTTCTCGTCGACGGACAGCTTTTCGATCATCGGAACCGTTCTTCGCCGGACCGGGATCAGGGCGCCTTGTCGCCTGTTGGAAACTTGCCCATTGCTGACCGCAGCTTTCCGCGCCGCAACAGAGGAAAACCGACACTCCCCGGACGATCCATTTGCGGACGGGGCGCTAGCATTCCTGCAGAATGGAGGCCGATATCAGCAAGATCGGGAACGACTGCCATTGCTTGCCGAGGTAGGATTGCTGCGAAAGGAGCTTCAGAATGCGAATTTGCAGCACTTTGGGATATGCGGAACGGATCGAGCGCGCGATCGCGCTGCTCGAACGGAAAGCGGCAGCAGGAGAGCCGGCGTCCTTGTCTGATTTGGCCTCGGCCGCCGCTCTTTCGCCTTATCACTTCCATCGAATATTTCGCGTGATGACCGGTGAATCCGTGGGAGATGCGATTGTTCGCGCGCGTCTGGGCGGCGCCCTACCCATGCTCGATCGGTCAATTTTCGATGCGGTGACGCAAAGCGGCTACGCAACGAGCCAGGCTTTCGCACGCGCGGTGAAAGTTCGAACCGACGCGACGCCGTCTGAACTTCGCAACGACCCCATCCGTCGCAAACAGGCCGAAGAGAGCCTTGCATTGCCCGAACAATCTGGTGCCGCTTCGCCGCCGATCACGATAAAGATTACCTCGGTCGCCCCGCTGCGCCTGGCCGCAATACGCAATGTCGGGGATTACGCGGAGTTGAACCACGGTTTCGGCCAATTGGTCGAACAGATCGTCGGAAAAGCCGGACCGGAAGGAATAACCGGCCTTTACGGGATCCCATATGGCGATCCGAGAGACGTCGAGCCACAATATTGCAGGTTCGATTGTGCTGTGTCGACGAGTGTTTCCATCGATCCCGATGACCAGATTTCTATAATCGACTGTGATGGCGGCCCGGCTTTGGAGATGACCCATTGCGGCGACTACGACCGTATTCATGATGCAGTGGATGCGCTCTATCGCCGAGCGGTGAGAGAAGAGCTGCAACTCTCCGGCGCGCCGCTGCTCATCCACTATGCGCAAGACCCTGAAGAGGTGCCGACGGATGAACTCTTCGCGAACGTCTATCTGTGGCTGGAGCCGGCAGTCGAATCCAAGCCTTTGTCCGTTTCGTAGGGAGTGCGCTTTTAGATTCCGCGTTCCGACAAGAGATTTTTCTCGTTTCGCAAGGAAAGCTGAAATCGAACATACACCATCACGACCAAACGGATTACGTCCGACGACCAATGGAAATAGCGGAACGGGTTGGCTGGTTTTCGAGGGTGGTCCATCAAACTCCTCCAGCCTGCCCGAATGAGGTGGCTAGCGGTACCATCCTTCTGACAATGCCATCGCCGTCAAAGGCGTTCCGCAAGCAGCAAAGCTCTATCAGATGCAGGTGTAACTCGATGGTAGAGCAGCAGCTTCCCGAACTGATACTGAGGGTCCGACTCCCCTCACCCGCTCCCATCTTTCCAACCACTTAGCGGCCACCATTGTAAGGCTTTCGAAGGTAGGCGTTCAACTGTCGGCCGTCTTCAATGTCACGATCGTCCGGCGGCAGCGGTACGCCGGCAGGGGCTGCAATACCCTCGTGCCGTGTTTACTCCCAATGGACTCCGTACCAGTCGGACCAAGACACATCCTAAATAGAGTCAGAACAGACCGTCATCATCATCATCGTCGTCCTCTTCTTCGGCTACGGGATCGCAGGTGTCGGACTGAAGATCGACATGTTCTATTCCCCGCAGGGCGTGGCGGCGGTGAATTTCGCGTTCCTGCGCCATGGAGTAGCGTTGCGCGAGTTCGGCAAGGATCGCCGTCAACCCGTCAAGCGCTTCGGGGCCCAATTCCGCCACGTCGACGTCAGCCACGGCCGGCGTGGCCGTCGCCAGTGTCTCGCTCGCGGCGATCATGTCGCGTTCCAGCGCAAGCTCATTCGCGAGTTCGGTCCCGGTACGACCGAGCAGTTCGATCAATTCGCGCGCTTCGCTGCGTCCATGCTCAATCCCGGTTTCATTCGTGTCGCACCCCTTTCGCACGATCGCCAGTGCATCTTCGAGACTGGGATGCGCCCCCATGTCGGTGGTGGCCTGGATCGCCACGCTGTTTTCGGACAGATCGTCGATCAACGCGATCATGCCGTCGAGCACCATCCCGAGATCGCTGCAGAGCCGGTCGATCTCCTTCGCGATCACGAACACAGCGCGTCCCGTGCTGTTCATGCGGCGGCACAGGAGCAAGGTATTCATGGCGATGTTGCGCACATCGATCCGCAGATCGGCGAACATTTCAAGCTTCCGCCCCAGCTCGATGAGCGTCCTGGCGATCGTATCGATGAGGCGGTTCGATTGCAGGTCGGTGACATGGAGGCGGTCGGTGAGTTCCGCCATCTCGATGATATTATGTTCGACATTCTGCAGGATCGTACGCTCTTCGGCGCTATCCGCCTCGGTTGCGGCCTGATCATCGATGAGCGACAGGAGACGTTCGGTATGGGGCCCTATACCGCGCAGCGCCTGTAGCAGCGTATTCGCGCCCTCGGCGAAGTCTTCCGCTGCCCGGCCCAGCAAGTCGGCGAGGAGCGCGTAGACATGCGCTCTTACTGCGCGTTCCGCCGCGCTATCCAGTTCCATCCGGTGGAGATGCGCGTCGAGAATTCCGACCCCTTCCACCACGTGTTCGATCCGCTGGCGGGTGCTGTCGCCGACCTGAAGCGCGCCGAGGACAAGAGCCACCTGGCCCTGTATTTCCTGCGCGATGCTCAGGACGCTTTCGGCCAGCTTCCCCATGGCGTCCATATGGTCGCGAAGGATGCACGCGTTTTCGGCAAGGCGTTCCGGAACCGTGGGCGGGATGCGCGCGCATTCGCGGCGAAGCGGCTCGACCGCCTCGCCCGCCTCCGAAAGGCTCGGGACCAGTGCCGTCACCATGTCCAGGATCTCACGAAGATTGCCGCGGCCGTGATCGACCCGTCCGTCAATATCGTCGACGAAATTGACGAACGCCGCTTCGCCTGCGGCCGCGATCTTCGTATTGACGCCGTAGATCTGGAGCACATCGAAGAGTTTCTGTACCTCCTCGACCCGGTCCTTGAGCATGGCGGAATTGGTCAGCGCCGCATCGAGGTCGCCTTCCCGTATCGTCAGCGCCTCCGGCAGACCGCTCAGCCGTTCGGCCAGGCTGGTCATCGTGGTCACGGCATCGACCACGGCATCGCCATCGAGTGCACCGCTGATCCCCTTGAGGATCGCAACCAGCCGGTCAATCGTCTCGATTGCCTTCATCAGGGTCTTGCCCGCGTTGAGAAAGCGGGCGTCCATCCCCGCCGCAAGGGCCGCCAGCTCGTTCGACACGCGCAGAACCGCCCGCGTTTCGTCGGCAACGCTGGCGCTCCTGGGCAAGGTTTCGCCGTCGAAAGTCAATATCTGGGAGTTCATCGTTCGCAAGCCCGTAGCAATTCACCGGCGATATGGCCGAGCGGCACGATCTTTTGCGCGCCGCCCCGGTTGATGGCTTCCTTCGGCATGCCGAACACGATCGAGGTTGCCTCGTCCTGTGCCATGGTGCGCGCTCCGGCGTCCTTCATTTCCAGGAGGCCGCGCGCGCCATCGTCGCCCATGCCGGTCATGATGATCCCGACCGCATTCGAACCAGCAGTCCGTGCGGCGGAGCGGAACAGGACGTCCACCGATGGCCTGTGGCGCGATACCAGCGGCCCTTCCCGCACCGAAACGTAATAGCGCGCGCCCTGACGCTCCAGCATGGTGTGGCGCAGGCCGCCCGGCGCAATCAGGACATGGCCGCGCATGACCGTGTCGCCGTCCTGCGCTTCCTTCACATCGACCTTGCACAGCGTGTTGAGCCGCTTTGCAAAGGCCTTGGTGAAGCTTTCCGGCATGTGCTGCACCACCACGATGCCGGGAGAATTGGCCGGCAACGCCTCCAGCACTTCGCGTAACGCCTCGGTGCCGCCGGTGGATGCACCGATGCACGCGACCATCTCGGTTGTGCGGCGCATCGCGCCCGCGCCCGGCGGCGGCATCATGGCATCGGCGGTCAGTTTCGCCTGCGTGCCTTCATCCTTGCGATTGGCGGAGCGGCGCCGCAGACGCGCCTGCGCCGCGCCCTTGACGGTTTCGCGGATGCGCATGTGCGATTCCACGAGATGATCGGCCACGCCCATGCGCGGCTTCAGGATCACGTCGACGGCGCCCGCTTCCATCGCCTGCAGCAGGGTTTCGGACCCTTCCTCGACCAGCGACGAGCACATCACGACCGGCACCGGGCACTGGCTCATCAATTTGCGCAGGAAGGTGATGCCGTCCATGCGCGGCATTTCGACGTCCAGCGTGACCACGTCGGGCATCTCTGCCTGAATATGGCGTGCGGCGGCGAAGGGATCGGAGGCCGCGGCGATCACTTCGATCTCCGGGTCGGCGGCGAGGATCGATGTCATCGCCTGCCGGACGCTGGCCGAATCGTCGATGACGAGAACGCGAATCCGTTTGCTGGGCATTGCGCTAGACCTTCTGAAACGTGGTGTTGCCGACCTGGCGAAGCGGCAGATCCATTTCGGCAATGGTTTCCGAATGACCGATCATGATCCATCCGCCCTGCTTCAGCTTGCGGCAGAGCCGGTTGAGCACCGCCTCCTGTGTTGGCCGGTCGAAATAGATCAGCACGTTGCGGCACATGATGATGTCCATCGGATCGCCCACCGGATAGGAGGCGTCCATGAAGTTGAGTTGCGCAAAACCGACTGCGGACCGTAGCGCCGGAACGATCCGGACATCGGGGGCTGCGGGCTCGAGCGGTTCCATGACGTAGCGCATGCGCATGGCGGGCGGGACCGGCTGCACCTGCGCGCGCGGATAAATGCCGCGGCGCGCAATTTCGAGGACGCCGCTGTCGAGGTCGGTCGCCAGGATGCCATATTCGGGGCCACCGTTCCGCGTGGCGTAATCGTCGAACACCATGGCCATCGTATACGGTTCGGCGCCCGTGGAGCAGCCCGCGCTCCATGCCCGCAGGCGCCGCGTTCCCGCAGCTCCGATCGCGGGCAGGATGGTGCTTTGCATGTATTCGAAATGCTTGGGCTCACGGAAAAAATCGGTCTTGTTCGTCGTGACGGCGTTCAGGAGGTGCTCCGTCTCCTCCTCTCCCACGGCGCCATCGAACAGGGCGTCGCAATAGGCATCGAGATTGTATGCGCCCACGGCCCGCACGCGGCGGCGCAAACGACCTTCGAGCATGGTTTTCTTCGTATGCGGAATCTTGATGCCCGAAAGCTGATGGATAAGAGCGGAAAGCCGCGTGAAATTGCGCGACGATATCTGGTCGTCGAAGACCGGTTGTTCTGCGCGAGCTGCTGTTGACATGGCGCTAAATCCGAAGGTGACGGACGACGTGCCCTCAAGGCCGCCGGGTCAGGAATTGTCGAAGTCGACGAAAGGAGAGAGGGCTGGTCAGGCCATCTGAAGGCCTGGAAGCATGGCGGTATCCGCGTTTGAGAAGACTGCGGCCAGGTCCATCAGGATGACGAAGCCTTCGTCCAGCCTCACCACCCCCTGGATATAATCGGACCGCCATCGCATCCCGATATCGGGGGCCGGCTCGATCTGTTCGGACGCAAGGGCGCGAACGGCCAGAACGCGATCGACGACAAGCCCCATCGTGACCGCGCGGTCCGCCAGCGCGAGGTCGACGATCAATATGCGGGTGGCGAGCGTGGGTTCCTGCGCCGGAAGCCCCATTCGCGTTCTCAGGTCCACGGTCGGAATGCCCGTCCCGCGCACCTCGGTCAGACCCAGGAGCCATTCCGGCCCCTGAGGCACGCGAAACACCGGAGCATAGTCCAGTATTTCGCGCACCATGCCGACCGAAACGGCGAAGATCTCATCCCCCAGGCCGAAGGTGACGACCTGCGTTTCGGCCGCGGCGGTCATGCCGCCTGACCGAAATTGGCGTCGTCCTCGTCCGGCCCGCCGCTCGACAGGTCTAGCGCGAAGCCGCGCGCGCGGTCCTGCTGGTCGGCTACGCTGTTCGGCTTGAACTTGCGGACCTGCGCCTTTGCCCTGGGCGCGGAGGCCTTGGGGGCGGTCTTTTTCGCTTTCGGCGCGCCGATGGCAGCGGCTGCATCGTCCGCGGCCACGTGGAAGAACGCGATCGCCGTTTGCAGGCTTTCGGCCCGGCTGGCCAGCTCTTCGGAGGTGTTGGAGATCTGCTCCGATGCGGTGGCGTTCTGCTGCGTCACCGTATCGAGCTGCTGGATCGCTTCGTTGATCTGGCTCGCCCCGATGTCCTGTTCGCGGCAGGCGGCACTGATTTCGGAAACGAGTTCGGCCGTGCGGCGAATGTCCGGCACCAGCTTGGTCAGCATTTCGCCCGCTTCGGTGGCGGCGGTGACGGTTTCCGTCGACATGGAGCCGATTTCCGCCGCAGCAGCCTGGCTTCGCTCGGCCAGCTTGCGGACTTCGGAGGCGACCACGGCGAAGCCGCGACCGTGCTCACCCGCCCGTGCCGCTTCGACCGCGGCATTGAGCGCGAGCAGATCGGTCTGACGCGCGATCTCCTGAACGATTTCGATTTTCTCGACGATGGTGCGCATCGCGCCGACCGCCTTCTCCACTGCGACACCGCTTTCCTGCGCATCGGTCGAAGACTGACGCGCGATCTTCTCGGTCTGTGCGGCGTTATCGGCGTTCTGTTTGATGTTCGACGCCATTTGCTCCATCGAGGCGGACGCCTCTTCTGCGGCGGCGGCCTGCTCGGTCGCGCCCTGCGAGACCTGCTCTGCGCTCGCGGACATCTGCTGGCTACCCGAGGCAACCGTATCGGCGGCGGCGGTCGTGTCGCCGATCACCTTGCGCAGCCGGTCGACCATCATGGCAACCGACGCGAGCAGGCTGTCCCGATCGTTCGCCTTGAGATCGACCTTGATGGTCAGATCGCCATCCGCAACCTGGCGCACCACGTCGCGGACCGCGGCGGGCTCTCCACCGAGTTGCTTGAGCACCGAGCGCATCACCAGCAGCGCCGCGCCGACGCCCACCGCAAGCGCAATGGCGATCAGCGCAAGGAACAGGGTGCGCGCGCTGGCATAGGTGCTGTCGCCGGCTTCGCTGGCGGCGCGCCCCCCCTCGACGTTCATGGTCACCATGGTATCGAGCGTTTTGCCAAGCTCACGATACATTTCGACCGAGTTCTGCAGCATGGCCGAAGCCCTCTCCTGCTGGCCTTGCGAGGAAAGAGCCATCAATTGCTCATGCATGTTGAGATAGCGTTCAAGATCGCTGGAGAACTCCTGATAGGCCGCCCGCTCTTCGGCAGAGGAAATCAGTGCCTCGTACTCGGTCCTCAGATCCTGAAGCTGTTCGAGGCCTTCGGAAATGCGGAGTGCATCGTCGGCCCTGCTCGCAGCATCGCCAGCCTCGACATAACGATATTCGCGAATTCGCAGATCCGCGACGCCCGTGTTGATCCTGTGGATGCGATCGATACTGGGCATCCAGTTCTCGGCCATGATGGTCGATTGGTCGTTGATATTGCGCATTTGGGTGACGCCGATCCACCCGAGGGCGGCGGTCAGCAAAAGAATGGCAGAAAAGGCTGCTGCCAACTTCATCTTCAGTGACATGTTCATGGGTTTCTACCTGATCGAAAGAGGAAACGGGTATAAGCGAATTCGGAAAATGGGGCCGGCTAGGCGGCGGCGGCGATGCCCGCGGAGGATGCGTTCAAGGCCTTCTCGAAAATAGCCGGAAGGTCGGGGATGATGATGACGTCATCGCCCCGCTGCGCGAGGCAGCGGACATGATCGCGGTTCCAGCGCAGCCCGACCATCGGCGGCTCCTCGCACGAGGACGGTGCGACACTGGCCACTTCGAGCACCTTGTCGGCGCGGAAGCCGAGCCAGATCTCCTCTGCGTCGAGCTCGATCTCGATCACGACGATCCGGCTGTCGATGGTCGGCTCGGTCGGCTCCATGTCGAACGCCAGCCGCAAATCGGCGAGCGGGATGATCTTGCCGCGAAAATTGATGACCTCGTGGACGAGTTCCGGCGCGCCCGGTACGGCCGTCGCGGTAATGACGTCGAGAATTTCGCGCACCACGATCGCTTCCAGAGCGAAGATTTCGCCCTGAAGCTCGAAGTGGAGAAATTCTTCGCCGTTGTCTGTTTTGGTGGTTTGTTCGGTCATCGGTCTATCCCGCGGCCTGGAGCCGCTCCTCCCTGTTCTGGGTCAGCGCGACGAGTTGCGGCACATCGAGGATCAGCGCGACCGTGCCGTCCCCCAGAATGGTCGCACCGGCGAACGAGGCCACGCCCCGATGAAAGGCGGACATCGATTTGATGACCGTCTGATGGTTGCCGATGATCTGATCCACCACCAGTCCGACCCTTTCCGATCCGGTGGAGACGACGATGATCTTCTGAAAGCGATCGGGCTTCTTCGTGCTCGCGAAAAGTTCGCGAAGCCGAAGGAAGGGCACCAGCGCACCGCGAAGCGAAATGAGGCTTCGCCCCCGATGGCGCAGATCGTCCTCGAGCGAGAGTTCGATGCATTCTTCCACGCTGGAAAGCGGGATGACGTAGCGTTCCTCGCTGACCCGGACGAGCAGCCCTTCAATGATCGCCAGCGTCAGCGGTATGCGCAATGCAATCGTCGATCCCGCACCCGGCTCGCTCGCCACCTCGATCGTTCCGCGCAGGCTGTCGATCGTGCGCTTGACCACATCCATGCCGACACCGCGCCCGGACAGGTTGCTGACCTTTGCCGCGGTGGAGAATCCGGGGTGGAAGATAAGCTGAAGGAGTTCCTGATCGCTCAGCACCTGATCGGGCTTGATCAGGCCATTCTCCTCGGCCTTGGCGCGAACGCGGTTCCGGTCGATCCCGCGTCCGTCGTCGCGGATGGTGATGACCACCTCGCCGCCCGCCTGGTGCGCGCAAAGCGTGACATTGCCGGACTCCGGCTTGCCGGCGGCGATACGCTCCTCGGGAAGTTCGAGCCCGTGATCGCAGGAATTGCGGATGATGTGGACGAGGGGATCGAAAAGCCGCTCGATCACGGTCTTGTCGACTTCGGTGCCCTCCCCATCGGTCGTCAGCGTGATCGCCTTTCCGGTCTCCTGCGAAAGATCGTGGACGAGGCGGCGAAACCGCCCGAACAGGGTCGAGACGGGCACCATGCGCAGCACCATCATGGTATCCCGCAATTCGCCGGACAGGCGTTCGATCTCCTCGGAAACCGAGCGGAGGGCGAGATTGACGTCGCTATGCGCGATTTGCGAAAGGCGGCTCTGTGCAATGACCAGCTGGCCCACGCGGTCCATCAATTCGTCGAGCCGCTCCGCCGGGACGCGAAGCGTGTCGTTCGCCGGCTTTCCCGACGTCGTCCTGCCATCGGTGCCGGTTGTTTGTGCCGACGCTCCAGCCTCCTCCGGCGTCGGTGCGGCCGGCGGATCTCCGTCTTCGGCCGCCGTATCATCGGTGACCTGTGAGGCGAGCGGTTCGATCGACAGTTCCATGTCGTCCATCACGAAAATGAACACATCTTCGATATCGTCTTTATCGATCGCGCCCCGAAGCACGACATCCCAGCCAATATGACATTCCCGCGGATCGAGTTCGGCGAGGGAAGGAAGCTTGTCGGTGGAAGCAGTGATCTCGCACTCGCCGAGGTCGCGCAGTTCGTCGAGAAGGAATAGCGGATTGGTGCCGTTCGCCATGCATTCGGGCGGGAGGCGGAACATCACGCGCCAGCCCTCGGCTTGTGCGAGAGACGGCACGTCAGCAATGTCCACGCCATCGCCGGCATCGCCCGATGCGGCCTCCACGGCGGCGGTGAGCTGGGCAATAATGGCGTTCTGCCGCTCTTCATCGACGTTCCCGTCCACCAGCGCGCGCATGCGATCCTGCGCATTGAGAACGATCGAGATCAATTCCGGCGTCGCGGCGACCGCGCCCTTTCGAACCTGATCGAACGCGCTTTCGCAATGGTGGGTGAAACCTGCCAGCGCGTCGAACCCGAACATCGCGCCCGAGCCTTTGAGCGTGTGGAGACCGCGGAACACCGCGTCGATGAGGTTCCTGTCACCGGGACGTTCGGTCAGGTCCAGCAGCGCCTGCTCCACCTCGTTGAGCACATCTGCTGCTTCGATCCGGAAGGTCGCCGTGGGATCGGGGAGGCCCTGCTCGCTCACCGGCCGAGGACCTTGCGCGCGACCTTCGTCAGCTTCTCGGGCACGAAAGGTTTCACGAGCCAGCCCGTGGCGCCAGCGGCCTTGGCCTGTTCCTTCATCCCGTCGTCGGACTCCGTCGTCAGGAAGATGATCGGCACGCCGGCCTGCTCAGGCTGCTTGCGCAGTTCGCGGATCATGGTCAGCCCGTCCATTTTCGGCATGTTGAGATCGGTGACGATCATGTCGAACTTGCCATTATTGGCCGCGGCCAGGCCCTCTTCTCCGTCACCGGCCTCTGTGACGGTGTAGCCTGCCCCGCTCAACGCGATGCGGATGGCCATGCGAACGGAAGGGGAATCGTCGACCGTGAGAATGGAAGCGGTCATTGCGGAATTTCTCCATGGAACCAGAAGGCGACGTCGTCCGACGTCGCCTGAGTGAGGAAACCTGCGCGCCGCAGAAGCTGGGCGACGGATGCGGACACGGGATGGGACAGGCGAAGATTCCTGGCGCCGGCCCGCGCGTCGCGGCGGGCGGCTTCGACAAGCTGCACGAAGGCGAGATCGGCCGTTTTCAGGTCGCCGATCGCGAATTCGATCGCGCCGTCCTGTTCGAAAGCGGCGATCACATCGTCGTAGATGCCGAGTATGGCGGGAAGCGTGACTTCGGCAGGAATCCTGACCGAAATCGCAGAGCGAACCGAACTTTCCATGCGTATGACGACCCATCTCGTTAAGCTGTTTTTTTCTAGAAGGAAAAACGATAAAATGAGCTTAAACGCGCCCTACGCTTCCAACCTCTGGTCCGTCTTTGGAGATTGCGAGGGAGCGGTGCGGATGGGCCGAGCAGCGCGGGTTTCACAGCGACCACGGCTGCCGCGCCAATCGCCGGATGACGCGCAAATACGCCCGATTTCGCGATCCCGGCTCGCGGCCCCGGATTGATCGCAGGCGGGAAACCGCCGCTTCACCGTGTCGAGGTCAGTCCCGACCTTTTCCTCGTCACCTACGGGATCTGCACCAAAAGGTTTTTGATGCATGGCGCGGTTCGTCGGCGTTGGGGGTGTCCTGCGCAGGAGGGATCAGTCGGATGCAAACCGCTCTCCATTTTGCCGGGGTCGCCCTTCCCGCTCAGGTCTCAAACCCTAGCATTGTGCCGCTCAGCCAGTGCAGCCGAGCGGCGGATCTTGTAGGTTTAGCGATCGGCAAGGTGACCTTCGGAATTGAAGCGGTGGTGGAAGGAGGCGTGAACCGAGGCGAACTTGTGTAACGACTTCATTTCCCTGAAACCCAGCATCGCTCGTTCTCGTATTCGGAATGGAAGGCCCGAGGTTTCGGCAGGGTTGTTCGCGCAGCGACGCGTCTCCCGCTTCTGCTCGCAGCCGAAGCCGGACATCGCAGCTTTGCAGGAGCGAATACCGTCAGTCGTTATGACCTATGGCGATCCGTGACGCCTCAGCGCTCTTATCAGGAAGCATAGGGCTGCAGTCTGGCAACGAATGTCCGCCGCGAACATCGGACCGGACCTGGTCCACCCTTGCCGTAGTGTCTCATGACAGAGCGGCGTCAGGCCTCCGCCAGATACCGCTGCGGCTCAGCCTCTCGCACCAGGTTGGGAGTGTGCAACGTAACGCGGTCCCGCCCTTCGTTCTTCGAGGTGTAAAGGGCGCTGTCGGCCTCATCGATCAGGCTTTGCAACGACGCATGCGGTTGAAAGCCCGCGACGCCGAAGCTGGCCGTCAGCACATGGTCCGCGTCGATTGCCTCGAAATGCGAACTGGAAAGCCTTTGGCGCAGATTTTCGGCGATGAATGTCGCCTCGATTTCCCCTCGTTCTGCGGCAATCAGGGCGAACTCCTCGCCACCGATCCGCGCCGCATTCAACCCGGTTTCGCGCAACAGGACGGCAAAGCGGCGCAGCACCGCATCGCCGACGGAATGGCCATAGCGGTCATTGACCTGTTTGAAATGGTCAAGGTCGCACAGGATCAGTGCCCCGTTGCCGCGCATCGCCTGAACCGCCAGCCGCTCGAAAGCCGTGCGATTGGCCAGCCCGGTAAGGGGGTCGCGCTCGGACCGATCGCGATAGCCGGCGATTACCCCGGCGACGACCCTTGCGATAAGCAACAGGACAATCGGGCCGGCCAGCAATCCATTAACGGCCAAAAGGGCGCGGTCGATGTCCGATCCCGTGATCGCCGCCAGATCCCGATGCGCATCGAACAGGAGGGGGTACAAGACTAGCCGGGCCACGAAAACCGCACCGGTGCCGGTTACGGCCACGAATAAGGCCCAATCGATCGGTCGCAGTACGCGCGCGCGTGCGATACGCCAGGGCGTTTCCGCAACCGCCACGGCACAGGCGAGATTGAACATCATTACGGCGACAAGGGCGGGCAGCCCCGCCAACAGCGCGGCCCATCCGGCGGCCACAATCGCAGCGATCAGAGCATGAAACGCACGCGGGGTTCGGCGTTGCGCATACAGATGGCGCGTGGTTTGCCCGATACAGGCATAAGCGACCGGCACACAGCATATTGCCAGCAACAGCTTTGCGCCTTCGGACGTCAGTCTAGCCAGCAACAGCACCTCTGCCGTGGCGATGAACAGGCTCGCGGTCAACCATGCCAGCGCCGGCTTGCGCTGGAACGCCAGCAGCAGAGTCACGCACAACACCGCCATGAAGCCGTAAATGGCAACATGCGCATATCCCACACTTATCGTCGTAGGCATCGAGCCGCCAGTCCCCCTTGCCAAGCGCGTATCTCATCGAGGTTAACGAAATCTTGCCGCAGTCCTAGGCCCGGCAGGGTTCCACCAATGCAAGACCGTTTCGTCGCAGATGCGGGTACCACGTTCCGACAGGCAATTTTCCACGTTTCGTAATGAAGGCGACAATCGAACAGAGACCATCACCACAACTCGGATTACCTCTGGCGACGCGTGGAGATCCCGGAACAGGTTGGCGGGTTCCCCGGTTCGGAGCCCTCCCCTCGCTCTTCTCGCGATCCGCAATTTGCCGAGGGTAGCGTCCCTGTGACCACGCCCACCAGCGCCGTATGTCGATCCCGCGCTCAGCCAGATCCTCGACATTCCGAAGGCTCAGCGGAAAGCGGACCTACATCATCGCCACCCGGCGAATGATTTCGGGCCAGGAGTTGAAATAGCAGAGCGGGCTGACTGATTTTCGCACTTCTGGCATGCGCACCCCCCTGCCCGCGCCAACGCAATTTTCAATTAGGTGCATGTGCTCTGACGGGGTCCAGAGGTACACTCCCCCCAAGAAGCCCCGCCGTTCGGTCAAGGTAATGTGCCAGACCAGTCAGAATCCGACCGCAACCCTGAGGCCCATTACGAGCGCATCCCGCGTCCCGGGACTGGCACCCGGGTTGATCACATATTGAACGTCAGGCTGAACCGAGAGCCAGGACGTCAGCAGACGCGCATAGGTGGCCTCTATCACCGTTTCGGAATTCGCCCTCCCCTCGTCGACGGCTGGCACGTCCGAGGCTATCGCGTGCACCACCGCGAGCCCCACCTGCTCTTCTTCCCGAGGCGAGAAGACCACGCCTCCCGACAGGAAAGCGGCGTAGGGATTGGTCGCGCCAGAGGCGATGCCGGCACGGGCGAAGACCGCGATTCCGCAATATTCCGCGCCGCGCAGGCATGTCTCGCCGCGCAGATAGGCACCGCTGCTCGATGCTTCGCCCCGGCCATCGACCCGGTCCTGCTTTTCCGAATAGCGCCAGCCGCCGGCAAGCAGGCGAAGCGCTCCCATACGCCAGTCCGCTTCCGCAATGGCGAGCACGCCGTCGCCAAGAGCGATCGCAGTCCTGCTGGGACGATCCAGGTCGCCCGGCACGGCATCGAGGATCGCGGCCCTGACCAGCAGCCCATCGTCGATCTGCACCTGTGCGCGCACCGAAAGGCTCGTCACCGGAAAGATCGACGGCCCGTTTTCGCCCGTTTGGGCAATGTCCTGCCCGATGCCGTGCGCGCTGCCGATGAAAAGCGCGGAGGTTTCAAGCGCGTCGAATTCCGAGTTCAGATCATAAAGCCCGACTTTGACGCTGGCCGTGTCGCCGATCTCCTGCTCGATCCAGGCCTCGTACAGGCGGAGGGCGCGCACGCCGGTCTCGATATTGCTGACGATGTGGATGTCACCCGTCAGCTCGCTCAGCGATGCGCCATTGTTGTAGAGGACATAGACCTGGCCGGTTGCGCCTTTCCATCCCGCGGCACGCTCGAGATCCGCCTCAAGCACGACATCCAGATTGTCGAGATAGCGCCAGCCGTCCTTGACGCCGCCCTCGTTCCGCCAGACTTCCGCCGTATACGCAGCCGATAACCGGAACGCGCTCCCGGCCTGTTCATCGGCTGGCAGATCCGGCGCGTGCGCCGGGCCATGGCCAAGCGCGGACAGCAGCATCGCGGCAAGTGCCGCGGCGGTCCTTTTGCGCACGAAGGGAAAGCGGGAATTTTCGCGAACGCGGGACATAGTGACGAACACGCTACCCGAAAATGCGGGCCACCACTCGCTTAAACGGGCCAGATGCTGTCTCATTTCGCTCCCGGATCGTCATTCGGCTTTCCTTTTGACGAGGCGGTCCATCCACCGGCCCAGGGCGCCGTTTCCGAAATGGCGTCGTATGCGGGCGTAGTCGGACGGCCTCTCATCCTGCCCCAGCTTGAAGAACGGCACGCTTTCCCCGATTTTTACCCGAAAGCCGATGATCTTCGTCAAAAGCAGGTCAGCACGCGCCCCCATCCGATCCATTGTCCAGCCGTCCGCGCCCTCCATCAGCCGCGTGAGGACCGCGACCGACCGTTCCGTCAAATCCGCATCCATCTCGACCGTACCGGTCAGCCGCGCCGATGCAAAGTTCCACGTCGGTGCCCAGTCGTCGCGGCCCACTATGTCCGGCGGGACATAGGCATTCGGCCCCAGGAAAAGGAACGAGGCAAGCGGTTCGCGTGCGAGGATCTCCACCGCCGGGACCCGCAATGGAAGGTGGCCGAGGAGCGTCATCGGCGCTTCCGCGTCATTCCCCTCCGCGACGACGGGCATGAGCAAGGCGGCTGCCGGACTGGCGTGCGGCACGATCCAGCAAAGCGGCATCTGATCGAGCAAACCGCGCACGGCGCCGTCATCGGCGGAGAAGAGCGCACTCATCCAGGCCGCCAGATCGACCGCATCCAGCCGGCGGCATCCGCAATGGCCTCCCGCGCCAGTGCCGATATGCTGACCGCTTCGAGAAAGCTGTGCGTCGCGCCTTCATAGACATGGAGTGCGACATCGACGCCGGCCTGCGCCATTCGCGACGCGGTTTCGCGGTTCTCATCGGCGAGTATGTCGCACTGCGCGACGCAGAAGAATGCCGGAGGCAGGTCGGCGAAATTGCCGTTGAGCGGCGTGGCAAGGGGATGCGGCGCGCGGTCATCGCCCCGGTAATTGCGCCAGAACCAGTCCATCTCGTCGGCGGTCAGCATATATTCGGGACCGCCGTAGCGGCTGTGGCTATCGCGCAACCGTTCGTCGAACGCGCCATAGTTGAGGATCAATCCGCCAAAAGGCGACCGCCCCGCATCGCGCATCCGCATCGCCGTCGCCAGCGCGAGATTCGCGCCCGCACTATCGCCGCCGACGATGGCATCGGTCATCTCTATTCCGTAATTCGCGCCATGCGTTTCGAGCCATCCGACCGCCGCGCCGATCTCGTCAAGTGCGACGGGGAAGCGCACTTCGGGTGACAGGCTGTAGTCGACACCAATGACCGCTGCGCCGCTGTGGGCCGCATATTCGCGCATCAACCTGTCATGCGTGTCGAGGCTGAAACTGGTCCACCCGCCCCCATGCAGATAGATCAGCGCCGGGAGCGGCCGGCCCGTCAGCGGGCGATAGATTCTGAGCGGCGCGCTTGCATCCTGCGCCCCGATCTCGATCGTTTCGGCCATCTGCGGACCGCCGCTGCGCCATGGCTGCCTGACCTGCTCGGCAATGGCCCGGCGCTCGGCAATGGTCTCCCCGCCCTTGGTCAGCCGGTCATATTCCGCATTCACCGCACGAACGAAGCGGCGGATTTCGGGATCGATGTCATCGCCCGGCGTGATGGTCTGGCTTTGTGTCATGCGCCCTTCCCGGCTTCCGCATATATTGGCGGGCTGCTCTTTGATGGCTTCGCGGCCTTGCGTCGCGCAACGCGGGAAGACCGTTTCTTCCACCAGATATAGAGCCCCGTGACCGACTGCCCAAAGGTCACGAGACCCAGTACGAAAACCAGCGCCAGAGAGGCAAAGCCGAAGATCTCGCCGCTGTGAAGTGGATAGACCACGCGGATCATCGCAAGGCCCGCGCTGTCGGAATAGGGATCGACTTGGTGCCGCCATTCGCCGGTATCGCCGTCGAAATAATGATCGACCGGGCCAAGCTGCCGATAGCTGAGTTCGCCATGGGGCGAAAACTTGACCCCGTACAGGTTCCACTGCGGCAGGTAGAGCATCCGCGCCGGCTCCCAGTCGAGGCCGATCGCTTCGGCATGGGCCTCTGCCTGCGGAAGGACATCCGAGAACGAAAGGCGGGGAACGGTGCCCTGCGGAAACGGCGCGTCCTGGTCGAACAGATCATGCTCGAGCGGGGAAACGGCCGTCACGGCAGGCTCGTACGCCTCGCTCCAGAAATTGAACGCGATCGAGGTCAGGGCCAGCAGGACCAGAAACGGAAGCAGCCACAAGCCGCTCGCCCTGTGGAGATCGAGCAGAAGACGCGGGATCGCACTGGAGCGGCGAAATTGCCAGTTGCGCCACCATTTCTTCCAGAACGGCCCCTTCTCGGGCGTGGTCAGCACCAGCCCCGCGATGATCGACAGCAGCCAGAGCACCGCGATTGCACCCAGAAACAAGCGTCCCGGCGTGCCGGCCAGCAATTCGAAATGCAGATCCGCGACCCCGGCCACGAAATTGCGAGGACCGATGCCCGGTCCGGTTTCCCTGCCCCCGATGACCGATCCGTCCGCGGGGTTCAAAAAAACCTCGTCAAAGGCCGGGGCGATGGCGCCCGGCCTCGCGGACAGCTCGGCCGCGATGGATCGGTTGGCGTCACTGCGAAGCCGGAAAGCGGTCACTTGCAGGCCAGGATGGGCCGCCTGAAACGCGTCGATTGCGGCCACGGTATCAAACGGCGTCGATGCGACCGGGTTCGAGACAGAGAAGAGATCGGAATTGAGCGCATGGTCGAGCGGTGCCCGAAACACCAGCAGGCTGCCCGTCAATCCGGCCACGGCGAGAAACGCGAGGCTGATGAGCCCGCAATAGCGATGCAGCAGCAGCAAAAAGGCGCGCATGGACCATCCCCTCCTCATTAGCGGCGCCGCCCCGTTGTGCGGCGCCCGTCCGGCCGGCCAATTCGATCCTATGTCCCAAACACCGCACGCGCGACATCCGGGCGGGCCGCTCTTTATCGCGCATGGGTCATAACGCGCTGTATTGCAAACGTCTCGCAATATTAGCTATGGCGATGGCGTCACAGTTTTGCAGCAAACGTGCCTTGGTGGCCAATTCGCGATGATGGATGGCCCATCCACGAAACCGGCCTGATCGAAACGGTGCCTATGCTGCCCCTGCAATATCAATTTGCGTCCGCGGGGGTCATCGGGCGCGCAATTTTTGCCAAAGGGGATCACTTCGATGTCGCATGCTTCACGTCTCTTCTCCGGAACGGCGCTGGCCCTTGCCATGCTGTGTCCGGCCCATTCGTCCTCCGCACAGGATCGCGGGGTGGAAACCATCGAGACAAGCGAAAATGGCGAACGCGTCATCATCGTCACCTCGGAACGCTATGTTCCGCAAGGCAGGCTGACCGCGACGAAGAGCGATATTCCGCTCGTCGAAACCCCGCAGTCGATCAGCGTGGTCAGCCGCGACCAGATCGACCTTCTGAACTTCATCGATGCGCAGCAGGCCGTCCGCTACGTCGCGGGCGCCACGGGCGAGAATTACGGCCCCGATTTGCGGTTCGATTTCATCCAGATCCGCGGCTTTCCGCCCAAGCAGTTCGTCGACGGCCTCGCCACGCCGGTGACGAGTACGATCTATTCCAACGGCATCGACCTCTATGCGTTCGAAAGCCTGGAGATCCTGAAGGGCCCTGCGTCGGTGCTCTACGGCTCGGCGCCTCCGGGCGGCATCTATAATCAGACCAGCCGCCGGCCCAAGAGCGTCTTCGATGGCGAGATTTCCGCCATGTACGGGACCGACGATTACAAGCAATTGGGCATGACCGTCACCGGCCCTGCTTCGGATGCGCTCGACCTGCGGGCCACGGTCATGATCCGCGACCGCGGGGCGGAACGCGATTTCGTCGATGCGCAGCGCATCTATGCCGCGCCCGCCGCGACCTGGCATATCGGACCCGATACGCGGCTGACCGGCCTTGCCTATTACCAGTATGACGAGGTGAACGGCGATACCAACGGCTTCCTGCCCGCGGCGGGCACGCTGCTCGACAATCCGAACGGCAAGCTGCCGCGCAGCGTCAATCTGGGCGAGCCGGACTACAACCGGTACGAGCGCAAGCAATGGGGCGCCGGCTTCGAATTCGAACAGGACCTCGGCCCCGACATGGGCCTAACGGTGAATGGCCGCTATGCCAAATATGCGGAGGAACAGCGCGTGATCTATGCCGCCGGTTTCACCGATGCGGCCATGGATACGGTCTATCGCAACAGCTATCCCTATCAGGAAGACGTGACCTCGCTCACCATCGACGGGCGTTTTCATGGCAAGTTCGACACCGGCGGGATCGAGCACAATTTCCTTGTCGGCGTCGATTACCGTGATGTCGACAATGATGCGTCCTTCGGTTTCTGCAGCCCGTTCTTCTGCCCCAGCGGTGCGAGCGTGCCCGATCCGATCAATATCTACGACCCGCAATACGGTCTGCCGGCAGGCTTCGTGACCCCGCCGCTCGACACGGTGTTCACCGATCAGACGTTGAAACAGACGGGTCTTTACGCGCAGGACCAGATCGCGATCGGCGGGCTGCGCGTCTTGCTGTCGGGCCGCAACGACTGGGTCGATCGCACCAGCTTTGGCACCGAGGGCAAGCAGGACGAGTTCACCTGGCGCGCGGGCGTGTCCTATGTGACCGACGCGGGCGTTGTCCCCTATATCAGCTACGGCACCTCGTTCGAGCCGGTGCTGGGCGTCGACATCGCGGGCGATCCGTTGAAGCCGACCACGGGCGAACAATGGGAAGGCGGCGTGAAATATGATGCGCGCGGCCTGGGCGAAGGGATCGACCTGCTGCTGACGGCGGCCCTGTTCGACATCCGGCAGAACAACGTCACAAGCGCGGTCTATTCCCCGGTGTCCGCGCCGGTCGGTTCGACGCAGTCGGGCGAGGTCAAGGTGCAAGGCGGCGAGCTTGAGTTCGTGGCCCGTATCCGCAACCAGCTCGCGATCAACGGGTCCTATTCCTATACCGATACCGAGGTCGTGGCGAGCGAGACGCCGCAGGAAGTGGGCGCGGCGCTTCCGGTCACGCCGAGGCACAAGGCATCGCTGCTGGCCGACTACACGTTTCAGCGCGGCTCGCTTGCAGGCTTTGGCTTTGGCGCGGGCGTGCGCTATAACAGCGATGGAGCCGGCAGCCTGCCGGGGCCGTTCAACCCGATCGTTTTCGAAACGGGCGAAGCCACCCTGTTCGATGCCATGCTGCACTATGACTTGCCGAACTGGCGCCTTGCGATCAACGGTTCGAACATCTTCGACAAGCGCTATGTGGCGCGCTGCGCCGATGCGAACAATTGCAATTTCGGCGCGGGGCGGCAGGTGATCGCGACGGCGACGTACAAGTTCTGAACGGACAAGTTCCGGCTTTGAAGGAGGTGGAATGATGGATGCAGGACGGCTGGCCGGCGCAATCGCCAGCGTCCTCCTGCTGTGGACGGCGACGCCCGATGCCGATGCGATGGGACGCACACAGGGCGATGGGGGGGCCGGCGCCCTGCCTCCCACGCCATCCGGCCTGCCGCCGATCCCCCGCGCCGAAGCCGGTGCGACACTCCCACTCGCACCGGAGCGGGAGATCGCCTTCACGGTGGAAGAAGGCACCGCACTTCAGCCCGCATTGTCGCCAGACGGGCGCACGATTGTGTTCGCCATGCTGGGCGATATATACACCCTGCCCAGCACCGGCGGGACGGCACGCGCCATCACGCGCGGCATGGCCATGGACACGCAGCCGGTCTTCTCTCCCGACGGACGATGGATCGCCTTCCTGTCCGATCGCTCCGGCCCTGAAAACCTGTGGATCATGCGGACCGACGGTAGCGAGGCGCGTCAGGTCTCGTTCCACGGGGGCGACCCTGTGTTCACCTCCCCTTCGTGGAGCGCAGATGGCCGCGCCATCCATGTCTCGCGCTTCTGGCCGGACCGGAACGCCTATGAATTGTGGGGAATTCCGCTGAACGGCGACGGCATTGGCCATGTCGTCATACCGACCGAGGTGGACGGCACGACGCGGCACGCGCTGGGCGCCGTAGCGACCGCGGATGGCGCGCTGATCTATGCGCTGCGCGAAGGCGATCTGGACCTGGCCGCGCCTGTCGAATGGCGCATCGTCCGCCGCGATCTCGCCAACGGGCGCGAGGAGCTGCTGGTCAAGGCGGTGGGCGACATCCGGCTGGGCAAGGTGCAATCCAGCGCCTTTCGCCCCGCCCTTTCGCACGACGGCAAAACGCTGGCCTATGTGCAGCGCCGCACCGGGGAGACATGGCTGCGGCTCCATGACCTCACGACCGGGCGCGAACGCGATCTCGTGGCGCTGGATCCCGATGCGCTGCAGGCGTCCTTCTGGAGCGATATTGCGCCCCGCGTGGCTTTCACGCCCGACGATGCCGCAATCATCTTCAGCAAGGGCGGCAAGCTGCGGCGGATGACCCTTGCGACCGGATCGCTGGAGACGATCCCCTTCCGCGCCGAGGTGAAGGCCGGACTGGGGCCGTTGACGCGCGAGCCCGTGCGCGTGGAAACCGGCCCCGTGCATGCCCGCATCATTCAGCACCCGGCCCTCTCGCCCGATGGATCGACGCTCGCCTTCTCCGCACTGGGCACGCTTTATACCATGCCGGCATCGGGCGGGGATGCCGAACCCGTCGCACCGGGACTGCCCCCGCAATTCCATCCATCGTGGACCCGGGATGGAAAGGGTCTGCTCTTCGTGACATGGACCGCGGCCGATGGTGGCCACGTCTGGCGGTCCGATCTGGACAGCCGCAAGGCCGAGCGCCTCACGCAGGAGGACGCATTCTATACCCATCCGGTCGAAGCACCGGACGGCAGCATCGTGACGATCCAGTCGCCCACCGCCGACCGCCTCGCCCGCTATGTCGAGTTCGGGCAGTTCCGGCAGGCACGGCTCGTACGTCTGGGGCCGGGCGGTGCGGAGAACGAGATTCTGGCCGAGGGCGACATGGGCGGAACGCCGCATTTCCTCGCCGATGGGATCTTGCTGCTCAACCGGCCCGACGGGGTCTATCGCGTCGACACGGGCGCGAAGATCATCGGGGTTACCGGTCCGAACTGGTATTTCGCGCAAGGCGCGGCCGAGGCCGACGACATCCGCGTCAGCCCCGACGGCAGCCTCGCCCTCGCCCAGATCGCGCAGCAATTGCATCTGGTCGAGGTGCCCTCTGCCGGGGACCGCGTGGTGTCCTTGTCCGATACCGGCGGCCATCGCCAGCTGAGCGACGTGGGCGCTGATTTCTTTGGCTGGGGCGCGGCGGGAACGACGGCATATTGGTCGGTCGGCTCCACCGTCTTCAGCATGTCACCAAGCAGCCCGGACATCGCCTTGGTAAAGGCCGAGGTCGTCTTGCCGCGCGACGTTCCGCAAGGTCGCCTGTTGCTGACCGGTGCGACGGCCATCACGCAAGGCCCGCGAGGCACGATCGAAAACGCGGACATATTGATCGAGAACGACCGCATCGCACAGATTGGCCCGTCCGGGACGATCCGCGTGCCGGAAGGGACCGCGCGCCGCGACATGGCGGGCCGTTTTGTCGTGCCGGGGTTCATCGACGTGCACGACCATGTCGCCGACATTCGCCGGGATATCCTCGATTTCGAACCGTGGGGCCCTGCGGCCAATCTCGCCTATGGCGTGACGACCGCCTTCGACCCTTCGACACTCACGGTCGACATGCTGGCCTATCAAGATGCGCTCGACGCCGGGCTGGCGCTCGGCTCGCGCATATTTTCGACCGGGACCGCGATCTTTGCGTTCAACGACTTCCGTTCGCGTGGGGACGTGCGCGATATCCTGCGCCGGTACCGCGATCACTACCGGCTTTCGAATATCAAGATGTATCGCAGCGGCAATCGCATGGTGCGCCAATGGATCGCCGAGGAAGCGGCCGATCTGGGGCTTCAGCCGACTGCCGAAGGCGCGCTGGCCATGAAGCTCGACCTTACGCACATTCTCGATGGCTATTCGGGGAACGAGCATGCGATCCCGCCGCCGGTGCTTTATGACGATGTGACGCAGCTGCTCGCGCGCAGCGGCACCAGCTATGACCTGACCTTGCAGATTACGCATGGCGGCTATCCGGCTCAGGATTTCTTCATTGCCCGCGACGCGCCGCATGGCGATCCGAAATATGCCCGCCTCGCCCCACCATGGTTCCGTGACCAGAAATTCTGGCAGCGCGAATGGACCGATCCGGCGGGCTATGCCTTCCCCCGCACCGCCGCCAGCGCGGCACGGGTTTTTCGCGCGGGCGGCCTCGTCGCCATCGGCGCGCATGGCGAAGTGCCCGGGCTCGGCACCCATTGGGAAATGCAGGCGCATCAGATGGGCGGCTGGACGCCGGCGGAAATCCTGACGGCGGCAACCATCAATGGCGCAAAGGCGATTGGCCGGGCGGCGGACCTCGGCTCGATCGAAACGGGAAAGCTGGCCGATCTCGTCATCCTTTCGGCCGATCCGCGCATCGACATCGCCAATACGCTGACCATCGAGCAGGTGATGAAGGGCGGCCGGCTTTACGAGGGCGGCACGTTGGCGCAGGTCTGGCCGGAGAAGGCGCCTGCCCCGGCGTTCTGGTTCACGCCTGCCGGTCGTGCGGCTGATTGATGAAGGCGCTGGGCGGCATGCCGAATACGCGATGGAACGTCGCCGTAAAGGCGCTGGGGCTTTCGTACCCCACCTCATAGGCGACGATTGCGACGGGCTTGCCGGCCTCGATCATCGGAATTGCGGCCATCAGGCGTACCTGCTGCCGCCATGTCGCGAGGCCAGCACCCGTTTCGCGCCGGAATGCGCGGGTGAAGGTGCGCCGCCCCATCGCGGCAAGCGACGCCCATTCGTCAAGGTCGCGCTGATCCGCGGGGTCGTCCATCAATGCATGACACACGCGCAGCAGGCGCGGATCGCGCGGCATCGGAAGATCGCTGGGGGTCACCGCCATCCGCCTGATTTCGGACAGGAGCAGGCTGGCAATCGTCCCTTCGCGCCCTTCCATGTCATAGGCAGGGTGGAAATGACCGACCTCGAACACCAGCGCGCGCACGAGGTCGCTCACCTCGATCACGCGTGCCGTTTGCGGATTGGGATCGAGCGCCGGATCGATATACAGCGTGTAGGCCGATACGGGCCCGCGGCACTGCACCTCGTGCACCAGATGCGCCGGGATCCAGATGGCGCGGCGGGGCGGAAGCATGAAGACCGCCTCCGCCGCGCCGATCATCATCACGCCCGCACTGGAATAGGTCAGCTGCGAACGCGGATGGCTATGCGGCGGATCGCGCATACCGGCGGGATATGCGTCGGCGAACCCCATGATCGGCCTCGTGGCCAGCGGATAGTCGGCGGAATGTTTCATGACCCTCGCGCGTCGTCTTGCCACCAAGGTTCCGCGTATGATGTGCAATAGTCAATCGTGCAATTGAATAAGGATTTCGAATTCACACCAGTCGAATAGATGCTAGAATAAGTAGTTTCCGGTGAAACGTATGCGCGAAACCTTCCCAAAATCTTGCTCGCCTAAAGAATAGGCCGGGAGGGCCGGCAAGCGCCTGACCCAAGGCAAAGGAGAGATGACAAACCTCGATTTGCTCTTCGTTCTTGCGGATATCGCCGGACTGATGGCAAGTATTGCTGAACCGACTATCACCCTAATCCGACGATTGTCGATTACCGAAGGGAATTTTTATTTCAATGACTGGCGAGGATTTTACCGCATGGCTCGCGCACATGGAACTGAGTGATGCAGCGACCGCGCGCCTGCTCGGCATTAGCCGAAACACCGTGGTCAAATACAAGGCCGAGGGGACGCCGGAACACTTTGGTTGGGCGTGCGCCGCGTTAGCGTTTGGTCTGCAGCAATGGAAAAGGCCCGCGGGTTGAGCATAGCATGAAGCTGGCAGTCGAGAGCTGTCAGTCGAAGTCAAAACGCTCTCCGTTTTGCAGTTATGACCTCCGGCGAACCGTGACGTTTCAGAACCTTCTTCATGAAACGCAGGACGGGTGCCTTCTCCTTTGTTTGGCGACGCATCTTTCGAGCGCCTCAGCTTCGTGACCGACGGCGCGCCACAAATACAGCATCTCACCGTTTACGCGGACGTACATTTCTCCAAATGCCAGTTCCAATGGCGAAAACCGCGCATTCGTCTCACCGCCTGGCGACGAATATCCGCCGCAAACATTGGACCGAAACTGTTCTACCACAACCCCACCATCTCGCGTTCCGACAGTCGATCTTCGCCCTTCGCAAAGACAGCGGTAAACGCACTTACATCATCAGGACCAGGCGGATCACCTCGGGCGAAGAATGGAAATACCGGAACGGGCTGGCGGGTCTCTTCGCTAGAGACATTCTCCCCCCCTACCCTGCACCGCGGCCTTTGCCAGCGGTACAATCCTTCTGACAGTACCCCAGGCCTCCTTCGCGTCATTCTAGTCCGCCCCCGTTGCTTCGACCTATTCCAAGAACCGGTCACATTTCCGGCGAGCACGTCAGTTTCATGCGACCCGCTCGTCCCGCCCGAATTGGTGGCGCGCGCTATTCCACCATGTTTCCGCCGTGTGCAGTGCTGTCGGATCGTCGACGTCGATCCAGTCGAGATCGCTGCAATCGAGGGTGGATGCCAGCCCCTGCCGGCCAAGGGCACGCATGCCATCGCTCAGCGAAGGGGCGCTCTGCGTCCGCAACGCATCGAAGACGCCCTCCGCAATGGCGAACACCCCCATGTCGTAGCAATCGGGCTCGCTCAGGCCCTTGCCAATATCGGTGATCATGCCCGCATGCGTCCGCACGCATGTGACATCATCCCTGTCGATCCAGGGATGGTCGAGCCGCCGATCGACCGCGAGGCATGCGCCGCCCCCGGCACCGCGCCGGGCCATGCGCGCGTATAATTCGGGCACGACGAGGTGATCGCACATGGCGAGCACGCCATCCTGCCCCGCCAGCGCCTTCTCTGCCGCCAGAACCGACACGCCATTGGGCAAGGCGGGGTCGGGCGTCGGCACCACCTCCACCCACGGGCCGCGATGGCGCCCGGAAAGATGCCGCCGGATGGCATCGGCTTCGTGGCCAACCACCACGATCACCCGCACGATCCCCGCCTGCTCCATCCCGTCGAGCGCATGATCAATCAGCGCCTTGCCCCCGACCGGACACAGCGGCTTGCACGGGGCGGCACCGCGCAAACGGCTTCCGAAGCCGGCCGCCAGCAGGATGCCTGTCTGGATCATCGCGGCAACCGCACGATCATGCGTCGGCGATAAAGCGTTCGAGCGCCGCGTGCGCGAGGTCGTCCGTCGTCTGCGTACGCGGGCGCTTGCAGAAATAGGCCGAAGCCGGGTCGATCACCCCCTTCAGCCCGCGGTCCCGCGCGATCCGGGCGCAACGGATCATGTCGATGGCCACGCCCGCGCTATTGGGCGAATCCTCCACCGAAAGACGCAGTTCCAGGTTCATCGGGACGCCGCCGAACAATTGCCCCTCCATCCGCACGAAACACACCTTGTTGTCGTTCAGCCACGGCACGTAGTCGGACGGCCCGATATGGACATCGTCGTGCGCAAGCGGGCGGGCCGCGACCGATTGCACCGCCTCTGTCTTGGAACGCCGCTTGTCCGCCAGACGCCCGTGATTGGACATGTTGAGGAAATCGGTATTGCCGCCGGTATTGAGCTGATACGTTCGGTCGAGCGTTACCCCCCGCTTGGCGAACAGGTCGGTCAGGACGCGGTGCACGATGGTCGCGCCCAGATGCGCCTTGATATCGTCACCGATGATCGGCACCCCCGCCTCTTCGAAACGGGCCGCCCATTCGGGATCGGAGGCGATGAACACCGGGATCGCATTCACGAAGGCAACGCCCGCGCGCAGGGCGCATTCGGCGTAGAACTCGGTCGCTTTCTGGCTCCCTACCGGCAGGTAGTTCATCATCACCTCGGCGCCGGATGCCTTCAACTCGGCCACAACTTCGTCCGCATCCGGCTGGTCGGCGTCGGCGATGACGAAGCTGCGGTCTTCGCCCGTCTCCGCCATATGCTCCGCCACCCCGTCGAGCACTGCGCCCATCCGCACGACCGCGCCGGTCGGCGGTACGTTGTCACAGAACACGGCGGTACAGTTGGGTTTCGCACCGATCGCTTCGGCGACATCGCGTCCGATCTTGCGGCGGTCGATGTCCCATGCCGCGACGATGGCGATATCTTCGGGTCGGTAACCGCCGAGTTCGGCATGCATCAGCCCGACCGCATCCCCGGCCCCGCGACGGTAATGTTCAAGCCCCTGGACAAGACTGCTCGCGCAATTTCCGATACCGACGATGGCGACGCGAATTTTATTCATTTTTCTTCCTGTCCTTGGGTGTTTTCATTCGGGGCGGATCGGCGATATGGCGCCGACCGCCGCCTAATTCGTGAGAGCGCTCTCGATCCCGCGGTGCCAGATCATTGCGGCGGCCGCGGCGAGGGAAAGGGGGACGATCTCGAACCACCAGAAGAGCCGCGGATCGCCGAGCGAGGCCGCAACGAAGATCGCAAATACGCGCGCATTCGCGGTTTGAGACCACATCAGCCGCATCGGCCCGGTCGCCGCCTCGGTATAAAGCGCGATCATGGCGGCCCGATCCGTCGCGGCGGCGAGGTGGCTTTCAAAGCGACGAGGCCCGCGATCCGGAGCGGTGGAAATCCGGTCGTAGAGGCGCAGGATGCGGCTTTCACCGGATGCCGGCGATGGCGGATCCAGTCGCCCCTCGGCCCGCCGGTGGAAGCGGGCGCGCTCCCCTTCGTAAAGGTTCGACTGAATCGCGTGGGCGGCACCGGCCGCGACTGCCAGCATCCACCCCTCCCCCGTGCCAAGGCGCAGCGCCAGCGTGACATAGACCATCACGAACACACCATGATCGCACAGCCCGTCGAGAAGCCGCCCCGCCGCGCTCTGCGTTCCGCGTGCGCGCGCCACCATGCCGTCCAGCCCGTCCATGACCAGCCAGCAGATTGAGAGCGCCAATCCCGCAAGCAAAGCCACGGAAGACCGCCCCATTCCATATGCCAGCGCTGCCGCTGCCCCGAACAACAGGCCGAAGAGCGAAACACTATTGGCGGAAAGGCCGGCCCGTAACGCGCGCGGCAACAGCATCCGACCCAGAGGATGGATGAGCCAGCGATTGGACGGCTCTTCGATCCGGGGGTCGCGAACGTCGCAGTGGGCCGTGACAGGCATCGCCAGACCCATCGTCAGGCCGCGGACCGCGACTGGCGCGGCCTTGCGCGAACACCAGCCACCAGCACACCGAGAGTTACCGCCAGCCACGCGAGCGCAACCACCGCCGCGCCGATCAACAACGCGTGCATGAAGCCTGCCAGCACCATGACCGCGCACGCCAGCGCAAGAAAATCCCGCATAGTCAGGCGGATCGCCGCCTCGACCAGGAGGGACGGCTTGCCGTCATGGCGCAGCGCCTTTTTCACGACGTCGAAATTGATCGGTTCCCCATTGGCGCGCGCACGCCCTCCCATCAGGGCGAGCCCGAGGGCGAGCGCGACGAGCGTCACGCCGCCGGCGACCGCTGCCTCCACATCGCCCGCCCTGCGCGCCGCGAAAATCAGCCCGATCAGGAACGAAAGATTGGTCATCGCATCGACCATGCTGTCCAGCGTGGCGCCCTGCCTGGACGTGCGAAAGGTCGCGCGTGCCATCTCGCCATCGACACCGTCGAAAACCGATGCCGCCTGAAACAACGCGGCCCCGGCGATCACACCCGCTTCGCCGCCGCCAACCAGCGCCGCAAACATGCAAAGCGCGAGAAACGCCGTGCCCAGGGTCGCATGGTTCGGCAACAGTCCTGGCATGCGGAGCAGGAGATTGGTGATCGCCTGCGATATCGGGCGGTTGAGATAGCGCGAAACGATGCCGTCCGCGTCCTTCCCCGTGGCCGCCACGATCCGCCGCCCGGCCCGCCGCAGATCGCAAAGCGTCGCTCCCTGCAGCGCATGCGATCGCGCCTGCGCCATGGCCTGACGGTCCGCCGACCCATCCGCCAATGCCATGATCAGCGTTTCACCATCAATGACGTCGCCGCCCATCGCGGCGGCGGCAGACCCTTCGAAGATCACCGCGATTTGCGGGGCCAGACGCGCGCATTCGGCACGCGTGTGTGGATCCGGCGTCCAGTCGGGGTCGGCCAGAGCGATGCAGCGACACGTGCCGGCAAACCCCTCGATCCGCGCGATCTCATTAAGCGCACGCGCCACCGCAGGAAGGCCCGCCACACGATATTGTGCCGTCTTCGTGCCGGAAAAGGTGAGAATGATGTCAGCCATGCGCGGTTGTCCGGAGTTCCATCTATGGCCTTAGACGGAGCAGACCGCCCCCGCCCTTGATCAGCCTTGCGAATTTCCCGCGCGCGCCAATATCTGGCGATAAAGGGCGAGGTTCGCGGCGGCGAAATCGCGCCATCGCATGCCGCGCGTCCGCGCCAGCCCTGCATCGCGCATCCGCGCCGCCAGCGATGGCGAGCCGATCACCTGACGAAGGCGGCGCGCAATGGCCCCGATATCGTGCGGATCGGCCAGCAGCGCCGCACCGCCTGCGACCTCCGGCATGGCGGATCCGTCGCTGGTCACGACCGGACAACCACAGGCCATCGCTTCGGCAACCGGATTGCCGAAACCCTCGGCAAAGGAGGGATGAAGCAGTACGCTCGCCGCATTATAGAGCGCGACCAACGCGTCATCGTCCACCGTACCGAGGAAGCGCACCCGTTCCCCCACGCCCAGTGCGATGGCGAGATTCCGCAGCCGGTTCCGGCCCGGACCCTGACGCTGAACCATGACGTGTTCGATGTCGCTATCGTGCGGAAATGCTTCGGCAAAGGCGCGCAGTGCCCCGTCGTGATTTTTATACGGCGCGTCCTGCCCCACGGTCAGGACGAATGGCCCTCGCCCCGCAATGCCCCGGGCGGCGAGCGTTGCATGCGCCACCCCGCGCGAAAGCGGCCGGAAACGGTCCGCGACGCCCGACAACGTGACCGCCGTGCGTGTCGCCGCAGAAGGGTGCCACGCGGCGATTTCATGCGCGGTTGCCGCACTGATCGCGGCGATGCCGGCGGCATGGCGGATCGCACGGCGCAGGCCATGGCCGTAAAAGGCACGCTCGACCATGCCGGCCGGCCCCGTCCGGCACCATGCCGGATGGGTCAGGCGCATGATGTCGTGAACCGTGACGACGCTGGGCATGCGCAGGCCGGCGGGCATGATGTTGAACGTTGCGTGGAACAGATCGACCCCGCGCAGATTCGCGACACGGGGCAGCCACCACATCGTTGCCGGACCGTTGGCGGGGTGGCGCACGACCTGTTCCCGCGTATTGGGCGCCGCGCTCAATCGTCCGTGATAATCCGCGTTTTTCAACAGCAGAAACCGAAGATCGGGGGCGAGCGCGGGCAAATGGTCGATCAAACCGCGCACCACCTCGGCAATCCCGCTCGGTCGCGGGCCGATATAGCGGCAATCGATACAGATCTCCGGCACCCTTTTCACCCCCTCAGGGCACCGCACTGCCGATACCGGTGACGGAGAAGGCCGCGCTCGACACGATATTCAGGAATTTCTGCAGATCGACCGCGGGCGCGTTGGAGACATAGATGACATCGCCGTCGCGCACGCCGAAATCCTGTGCGGTGAACAGGGCCGAACCCTCGCCCATGTTCAGCCGGTAGACCGTGGGCACGCGCCCCTCGGCGGTTTGCCGGGCGGTCGCCGCGATCGAAGGGGGAAGCGCCCCGGCCTGCTCCATGCGGAAAAGGAACACGCCCCGGATATTCGCGCGCTCGTCCCTGAGCCCGCCGATCCGGCCGAGTGCCTGTGCAAGCGATATACCGCCGCCCTCGAACGGTATTTCCGCATTCTGCCCGACCGCGCCCAGCGCGATGAAGCTGTAGGGCTGAAAGATCGCGGTCAGCACGTCGCCCGGCTGCAGCGTGACGTTCTGCGCCGGATCGCGAACGATCGTGTCGAGCGGCATGGACGCGGTACGTCCGCCGCGCGTCATTTGCATGGTGATCTTGCCCACCGGTTGCCGGGTTCCGCCCGCCGCGGCAATCGCGTCGAGCAATGTTTCCCCCCGCGCGGTCAGGGGCAGCCGCCGGGTCGCGCCGACCTCGCCGATGACCGTCACCGCGCGGCTTTCGTTCTGAACGATCCTGACCACGGCCTGTGGCGCGTGTGCCTTGCCCGCCAGGCGCCTTTCAATCGCCGCCGCGACTGCGCGTGGCGTTTGCCCGCGGACCGTCACGGTTCCGACGAAGGGCACGGCGATCGCCCCATCCTCGCCCACGACCTGTTGCGGGATGCCGACATTCTGTCCCGGCGAACGGCCGATCGGCGTGCCGGGCGCGGTCACGCCGAACAAGGTGGCGGGCGGCGCCTCCCATATGGCGATATCGAGAACGTCGCCGACCCCGATCGTCGTATCACCCGGCTGCGCATGGCCGAACACGTCGGAAAATCGCTGCGCCTCGACGAAGGCGGCGGTGCGCCTCGCGCTGTTTTCATCCAGCGGGACGACCACGATCTGGCGCTCTGCGGCGCCGGCTTGTCCTGCCTCGACAATCGCGTCCGGCGACGGTCCCGATGCGCCGAGCGTCGAACACCCGGCGATGACGATGGGAAGACAGGCGGCGACAGCGCGCGCGCGGAGGTTCATCACGAAACCCTTTCGTATAAAGAGGCAAGACGCACCCGGTAGCGTTCGGCCGAGAACAGCTCCGCCTGCACCGGGCCTTTCGCCGACAGTTCGGCGCGAAGATCGGCGTCGGCGTCGAGTATGCGAATGCCCTGTGCGATTTGCGCGGTGTCGTAGGGGTCCACCTGCCATGCGGCGCCCCCCGCCACTTCGGGAAGCGATGCGGTGTCGGAGCACAAGACCGGCGTGCCCAGCGACATCGCCTCCAGCACGGGCAGGCCGAACCCTTCGTAGAGCGAGGGGAACAATGCCGCCTTCGCCCCGCGGATCAGGCTGATGAGCAGGCTGAACGGTGCGTAGGGCAATTGTATGATGCGCCCGCGCCGTGCGGCCTTTGCGCCGCGCTCCTTGCGGGCCGACAGCGTATCGAGGAGTTTCAGTTCCTCTTCGCTGCGCCAGGCCCGTGCGCCCACGATGACCAGCGGCGTCGTCACCCCGCTCGCCAGATAGGCCTCGACCATGCGGCCGACATTCTTCTTCGGCTCGATCGAGCCCCAGAACAGGAAATAATCCTTAAACCCTGTATCGAGTGCGCCCTCTACCTCGCGCGCGACGGCGTCTTCGGCCTTGCCGCGATAATGCGCCGGAATCTCGACCGATTGATAGGTGTTGGTAATGCGATCGGGCGCGACGCCTGCAAGATCGATGATGTCCCGACGCGAACATTCAGACACCGTGACGATATGGTCCGCCCGGCGCGCGATCCGCCGGATGAGCGAGAGATAGCGCCGCTTGTCATCAAGCGTCGTGTAGGGCAGCCGCAACGGCACCAGGTCGTGCAGCGTGTAGATATTGGCCGCCCCCGGCACCGTCACCGGCAGCGGATAGGTCCAGTGCGCGATGTCGGGCGCGTCGTGCGCATCCGCCATGCGAACCGGCGTAAATTGCCCCCATGCATGGTAACGGCCATGCGCGCGGCGAAAGACATCGGCCGCGTTATAGAGCGTATCGTGCGCGGGCAGTCGCGCGTCGAATTGCCGTCGCAGCACCTGCCCGCTCATGGGAATGCGCGTCGCACGGGTCGCCCGGGGGGACAGGATCGCCGCCCTATCGCGCAGCGCACTGCGCCGGGCGCGCGACTGTTCGTCGAAAAACGCGATTTCCTGCAACAAAGGGTCGCGCGACGGTGCCGCGCCATTGCCATAAAGAACCGATACGCGATGGCCAAGTTGCCCCGCCTCGCGGCACAGGTTGCGCGCATAGGTCGCCACCCCGGTGCCCTTTTCCAGGCTGAGGTTATATCCGTCGATCAGAACATGTTTCATCGGTCCAACGCCTTTCGCGTCATGGGCCAGTCGCGAAAGGCATCGGCCATCGCGGTTTCCGGTGCATCGTCATCCGGCGCGCTCAATTGCTCGACACGCTGCTCACCCGTTGCGGGCGGCAAGTGTGCAAAGGCGAGAACCCGGATCGCATCCTCGTGAACGAAGCCGGTTGGCGCGGGGCGCGCGCCCGTCCATGCCGCGTTCTGCCCCTCACCGGCCATCGCGGCGGCCAGCGCATCGCAGCTACCATGCCGGCGCAGCAGGTCGCGCAACACATCGTCGGACAGTTCAGTCTCGCCCCGCAGCAGCCAGGCCAGCGCCTCCGCATCCGCGCGGCCCGGAACCTGCGCACTGGCGGCGCCCTTGGTATAGGGATGGATCGGCCAGGCATCGGGATCCCCGCCGCCCTGCGCCACGGTAAAGCGCAGGAATGCCTCCACATCCGCCGCAGGTTCGCCGAGCGCGCATGCGGTGCGATACGAGTTTTCCGCCCGCGCATACGCCCCGCTTTCCTTGGCCATGTGGGCGTGCTGCACCCAATAGGAACGCTGAAACGGGTGGAGCGCGAGGGCCGCGGCGTAATGGCGTTCCGCCTCCTCCCACCTGCCCGCATCCCGCGCCCAGTCGCCGTCGCGCACCAGCATGCGAAATTGCTCATCCGCCAGGGCGCGGTGCTGCGCCACTTCGATAAGGGCGGCACGGTCCGGTGCGGCGCCGCGATCGACCGGCGATGGCGTATTGAGACCGATGACATCGCGAAACCGGTCATAGGCCACGTCGAAATCGTCGAACAACGCCAGATTTCCGCCGTGAAGAAGGGCGAACCGGTTGCAATGATCGCGCAGATAGCCGGGATCGTGGGAAATCAGCACCATCGCCCGGTCGCCCCGCTTGCAAAAAAGCTCGTCATTGCAGCGATCGTGAAAGCGCGCATCGCCGACCGCGCCGATCTCGTCGATCAGGAAGCAGTCGAACTCGATGATCATGGAAATGGCAAAGGCCAGCCGCGCCCGCATGCCCGAGGAGTAGGACCGCACCGGCTCGCGCAGATAGGAGCCCAGTTCCGAAAAATCCGCCACGAACGCCAGATTGCGCTCGAAATCCTGCGCATAGATGCGGCTGATGAAGCGGATATTATCGATGCCGGACAAGGTCGGCTGAAACGCGCCGCCGAATGCCAGCGGCCAGGATACCGACATCTGGCGCTCGATCCGCCCCGCCGTGGGCCGTTCCGCCCCGCTGATGAGGCGGACCATCGTCGACTTGCCCGCGCCATTGCGACCCAGAATGCCGAGACGCTCCCCCATGCGCAGTTCGAACCCGACCTTGTCGAGCACGACATTGTCGCCCGAACGGGTGCGGTAGATTTTCGTCACGTCATCGAGCCGGATCATTCGGGCACCACCCGCCGCGCGACCCAGCGCGTGGTCATCAACGCCAGAAGCGTCAGCACAAGGCAGAACGGCACCACGTAGCCAAGATCGTAATGGGCGGTGATGCGCGTGCCGAAGAACCCTTCGCGCACGATTTCCGTCCCGTGGACCATGGGGATGTAAAGCACGTATTCGCGCGCCACCGGCGGAAGCGCATCGACCAGGAATGCCGCGCCCGACAGGGGAAAGATGAGATAGGACGCCGGGTGCCACAGCTTGTCCACCAGCTCGCTTTCATGGCTGAGCGCACCGAGGAATATTGCGAGGGCCGCCCCGATCCACGCGATCAGCAGCCAGCCGCCGACCACCTCCAGGATATTGCGCGGCGGATCAATCGAACCGATGGTGATGAAGAGCAGGGACAGCCCCGCGAACGAGATCGTCGCGCCCCCGAATTCGAGCAAGACACGCGCCACATAGATGTCGAGCACGCGAATATTGCGGTGATAGAGCAGCGAAAGATTGCTCCACAACGCGCCGATGCAGCGTCCGGGCATGTTGCGCCACAAAAGCACGCTGGAATATCCGGTGAGCGCAAAGGCGACGATGGGCAGATCGCTGCCATGATAAGCCTCCGCCGCGGTCCAAAGCGCCGCGACGCCCAAGGTGAACAGCATCGGTTCCACAAACAGCCAGAGAAAGCCGATATTGTGACGGCCATAGCGGGTCAGCATTTCGCGCAGGAGCAACGCCTTCAGCACGCGGCCCTGCACACGCCAGCTGCCGGGCGCGAGGGACGATGGCGGGGATACGGGGGGCGCCACGATCAGCCCTCGCGATGTTCGCGCACGCCCGCCAGCAGCACGGTCAATATGCCCCATGCGAGCAGGCCGAGCACGAACACCGCCAGCACCCCGCCGATCCGGTGCGGGCGGATGGGATAGTCGGGAAGGCTGGGCGGTGCGATCCGTTCGACATAGGCGCGCTTGCCCCGCGCCTCGGCCTGCGCATCGCGGAGCGACACCATCGCCGCGGCCAGTTGCTTGGCGGCAAGCTCGCTGTCGAGTTGAAGCACCTGATAACGGGCGCCCGCCGATGACAGCGAGCCGCGACGTCCCGCAACGCCCGTCCGGCGCCGCTCTATTTCCCGGTTGAGCGTCTCGACCTGGCTTTGGAGATAGGGAATTTGCGGGGCCTGGGGCGTGAACTGCCGCAACTGGTCGAGCTGGCTGCGGGCGGACATCATCTCATCCTCAAGGCGCGCGATGCTTTCAAGCCGCGCGATCGCTTCCTTTTCCGGGTCGATGATACCGGTGCGGCTGCGATAATTGGCCAGTTCGACCGCCGCCGCCCGCGCCCGTTCCTGCGCCTCGCGCGCGTCGCTTTCGGCCACTTGCAGAGCGTCGGCACGCGCCCTTCCCGACAATCGGTTGACCAGGTCTTCGGAGCGTTCGAGCAGGCGTTCGGCGATACGCTGCGACTCCTGCGGCCCGAAGGCGCTCACCCGCAGATGCAGAACCTGCGTCGTGGGATCCGGTTCGAGCTCCACCTTATCGAGGTAATAATCGAAAAACCGTTCCTGATTGGGCGGCAGAAGCCCGCCGAACCGATCGAGCAGGAAGATGTCACCGGCGGTATAGGCCCGGCTCAGCAGCCCGTCCCGGTTCGCGTCGTCGAGTGCGCTGCGCGATTCCAGATATTCGACGACCGCGTTGCTTTCCTCGCTCGCCCCGCCAAGGCCGCTCCCGCTGAGCATCTGGCCGAGCGAGGTCGCGGCCACCTTTGCCGGGCTGCGCACGACGAACCGCGCTTCGGATACGTAGATATCACTGGCAAGGAATGCGAAATAGACGAACGCCAGCACCGTGGGAACGACCACGGCGGCAAGGAACAGCGGCGCCAGGAAAAAGGGCCGTGGCTGATACTGGAAAAAGGGCACGTGTCGGTCTCGGTTCAAAAGGGGTGGCCGCCGGGGACGAAAGCGGTGCGAGCGCCGATCCCGGCGCGATCGGCGGGCGGGTTTGCAACGGCACGCGCCGCGATCATCGGCATCCAGCGCTCCACCGCGTCGAAATGATCGGTCCAGCGGGTCGGGCGATAGGCGCGCAGGGCAACGGCATGGCTCTTGCGAACGTCCGGATCCGTATGGAACGCAGCGATCCGCGCCTCCCAGCCGTCGCGGTCACCGGGCTCGATCAGGCAGGCAAGCCCCTGCCCCACCTCCCGCAGCGCGGGCAGATCGCTGGCGATGACAGGCACGCCCTGCGCCAGCGCCTCGGCCATGGGCAGGCCGAAACCCTCGGCCAGCGTCGGCATCAAAACCGCGCGCGCATCGCGCATCAACGCGGCGAGCCGGGCATCGTCGCAATGTTCGAGGATGGTAATATGGCCGCCCGCGTGGCCCGACATGTCAAGACCGCGGCGAAACGCCTCCGCCCCATGGCCAAACCGCCCGACCACGATCAGATGCGGAGCCGCCGTGCCGAAACGGGCACGCAGCCCCTCCCAAAGGTCGAGCAGCAGACGATGGTTCTTGCGGCTTTCGATAGTGCCGACGCACAGGAAATGGCCTGCGGTCGCATCGGTTGACGGCACCGTGGCGGCAAGCGGCGCGCCAGCCAACGGCGCGCGCAGGATCGGCGGTGGTGTCAGGTGCCAGAGAGCAGCCTGCTCGCGCAGGTCATGCTCCACCGCCGCGCTGCCGACGAGGATCCCCGATCCGTGGAGCAACGCCATGCGAACCCGTTCGGTATGACGGCGCACCGCGTGGGGGCGGCAATGTTCGGGAAACCGGATCGGGATAAGATCGTGGATCAGATAGACCGCATGCAACCCGTTTCGCCCGTTCCACGCGACATGGGCCGGAAGGTCGAAATCGGTATGGCTCACGTTGAGATAGATGCCCCCGCCAACATCGACGGGCGATCGTGCCAGACCGCTGGCCATATGCATGGCGATACGACCGCGCGGCGAGCGCGGCCGATCCTCGCCCAGCAATTCGAACAGGCGCGCCGAACCCCGCGCGTCCCACGTCCGCACGACACCGCGATGTTGCACCACGGCCCGCGCCCGCGCCCCGAAATGGCGAAGATATTCAAGGCTCACGCGGTCGATCCCGTTCGCGGGACGCCCGCTCCAGCGCAGTGCCACGAGCCGTGTCACGTCGAACAGCAGCGGGACATCGCCGCCCATGCGGTTCGGGGATCTTTGCGATAACATCGAACCCATGACGGAGACGGCTGCCGAAAGCCTTGATCCCCAGCCACGAAAACCGCGCCATGCGAACCTCAACGATCGGGATTCATGCGCCCGCGCATGACGTCAGGGTTGGGCCACGCGGCCATCACGCGGGTGACGCATCTGCGCTCTTGCGCCCGTCAATCATGTCTCATAAGGCGAATGGATGTGCGGGGCGGTTTCGGCACGATGACGATCGATACCCGCGAGGGGATGCGCGTGGCGAACCATTGATGTTCGGGTCGCAAGCGAATGAAAGTTGGCGGTGGCAAACTCCGGTCATCCTCATAACGGATTGAAAGCGGTCTTTATTGCGCAGCGCGAGACGATCCTGCGCTTTCTTCGCGCGCGCGGGGCCGGCGATGATGCAGAGGATGTGCTTCAGGATGTCTGGCTCAGGATCGACCGGGCGCAGCAGGTGCCGGTGGGCACACCGCTTGCCTATCTCTATCGTGCCGCCAACTCGGTCATGATCGACCGTTATCGCTCCCGGCGGCAGTCGTCGGTGCGCGAGGCCGCCTGGGTGGAAAGCCAGACGGGCGGCGATTTCGCGGCGGGCGGTGCCGTGTCGGTCGAACGGATCATCACGGGGCAGGATTTTGCACGCAAGGTCGAAGACACGCTTTCCACATTGCCGGAAAGAACCGCCGCGATCTTTCGGCGCAGCCGCGTCGACGGCATTCCGCAGCGCGTCATTGCCGAAGAATTCGGGGTGAGCATCAGCACGGTCGAAAGCGATCTGCGCGCGGCCTACCGCGCCCTGAGCGATCTGAAAGAGCATTGGAATGAGGATTGATCGGGGGGACTCCGTCTAATGGCAGGAGCGACAATCTATGACGATCGATGACACGGTGCGGAACGAGGCGGCGGCATGGGCGGTCCGCACGGTCGAGGACGACTTCGACGATTGGACCGCGTTCACCGCGTGGCTCGAACAATCGCCCGATCATGCGCGCGCCTACGACTTGACGATGGCGGCGGCGGCCGATGGCGCGCAGGCTGTCACTCCGGAGCCGCGGTCCACCGCACCGCGATCGGTGTCGCACCCGGTTCCGGCCAATGACGTCGAACCGGTTTTCGACCATGCTCCGCGCCGCTGGCTTGGCCCGGCGCTCGCGGCTTGCCTGGCTCTCGTTGCGGCGCTGTGGCTGTGGCAATCGTTCGACAGGGCCACCGTCTATCGCACCGAAGCGGGCGAGATGCGGACTATCGCGCTTGCGGATGGGAGCACGATCCGGATGGCGGGCGCGACGCGGCTCGTGCTCGAGCCGGGCGAACCGCGTCACGCCCGGCTCGAACAGGGGCAGGCCGTTTTCGACATTCGCCATGACGAGGACAATCCCTTCGAGGTCGAGATCGGCGGCGCACGTCTCGTCGATGCAGGCACGGTTTTCGAGGTGACTGTCCGGGACGCGGACGTCGACGTCGCCGTGGCCGAGGGTGCGGTCATCTACAACCCTGCGGGGCGGAACGCCCGGATCGAGGCCGGTCAAACACTCGTCTTTGCCAGGGACGGACATTCGATCCGCAGGGGCACCATGCCCGTCGCGCAGATCGGGGAATGGACCACTGGACGGCTGACGTTTCAGGACGCGCCCCTCTCCCGCGTGGCGGACGATCTGTCCCGCGCCACGGGACACGTCTATCGGGTCGGGCGCGGTGCGGACGTCCATGTCGTGTCGGGAAGCGTCACGATCGACCCGCTTCGCAGCGATCCTGCTTCGGCGGGCCCGCTTCTCGGCCTGAACGTGCGGCGAGAGGGCGATATCTGGTTCCTCGACCGGAGCTAGGTCATGCGGCATGCGCCTGCCCTCATCGCGATTGTCGCCGCCAGTGTTGCCGTTCCGGCACAGGCACGCGAACGCGTCGTCGACGTACCGCCGGGCACCGCCGCGCAATCCGCCATCACCCTCGCGCGGCAGACCGATGCAAGCATCATCGTCACGGGATCCCGCCTTGCCAACCGGCGCATCCCGCGCATCCGCGGCAGGATGAGCATGGAGGCCGCGGTCCTCCGCCTTGCCGAGGCGGCGGATGCGCGCGCGATCCGCATCGGTTCGGCAAGCTGGCGTCTGGAGCCGCGCCCCGCCCGCCGCGCCGCGCCGCGCACCGCTGCGCGCCCGCCGCAGCCCCGCCCGGCGCCCTCCCGCGTGCAGGCCGCCCCGACCCCGTCCCCCCCGATCATCGTGACGGCGACGAAGCGCGACCTGAAGCTTCTCAATACGCCCGTTCAGGTTTCGCTTCTCGATGGCGAGGAGCTGACGATGGGCGGCACGGGCGGCACGGAGGAAATTACGCAGCGTGTCGCGGCGGTCTCCTCGACATCTCTCGGCAGCGGCCGCAACAAGCTCTTCATTCGGGGAATCGCGGATTCCAGCTTCACCGGTCCGACACAGGCCACCGTCGGCCAGTATTTCGGCGATATCCGGCTCAGCTATAATGCGCCCGATCCCGATCTGCGCCTGTCCGATCTCGATCGCGTCGAGGTGCTCGAAGGGCCGCAGGGCACGCGCAGGGGTTCGATTCCCGTCTGTGGAGCATCGAGCACGTGTCGGGCGGTCCATCCCCCTGCGCCATACTCGCGCTGCTCAGCCCGGACGGCGAGGAAGGTTTTCCGGGCGAGGTGCGGGCCAGGGCGACCTTCACCCTCGATCCCGAAGGGCGTCTGGGCATCACCTACGAAGCGGCGAGCGACCGGACCACCACCATGAACCTCACGCATCACAGCTACTGGAACCTGGCCGGCGAAGGGGCGGCGCGCGACGCGCGGGAGCAGGAACTGACCATCCATGCGGATCGCTTTCTCCCCATCCGGGCCGGCGGCATTCCGACGGGGGAATTTCGCGCGGTCCGGGAAACACCCTTCGATTTTCGCACGCCGCTCGCGCCGGTTTCGCGTGCGGATGCCGACGATCCGCAGTTGAAGGTTGCCGGCGGCTATGATCATTGCTGGGTCCTGGGCGACGGCAATGCGCAGGAACCGCGGAAGGTGGCGACGCTGCGCGATGCGCATTCGGGCCGCGCCGTCGATCTGTGGTCGGATCAGCCGGGCCTGCAATTCTACGGCGGCAATTTTCTTTCCGGCTACGTGCCGGGCAAGTACGGGCGTGTCTATCGCGCCTACGATGGCATCGCTCTCGAACCGCAGCTTTTTCCCGATACGCCGAACCGCCCCGCTTTCGGTTCGGGCCTTCTCGAACCGGGCGAAACCTATCGCAATCGCATGATCTGGCGGTTTTACTGCGATTGAGCGTCACGCAGATTGTCCCATGCCTCGATGAGGGCGCGCGCCCTTTCGCCGATGTCCTCCGCACTCCGACCGGGTTTGTAAAGCGAGGAGCCGATCCCGAATCCTGCGGCGCCGACCGCGTGCCAGCGGCCCATCGTATCCCCGTCGATCCCGCCGACGGGAAGGAGCCGCGTCCCTTCGGGGAGCACCGTTCGCAACGCCTTGAGCGCCTGCGGGCTGGATGCTTCGGCAGGGAATAGTTTCAATCCGCTCGCCCCGGCGCGCAACGCAGCGAATGCCTCGCTCGGCGTTGCAAATCCGGGAAGCGATACGAGCCCTGCGGCCACCGTCGCCGCGATCATTTCCGCGTCGGTGTGGGGCGAAACGACGATCTGCCCCCCGGCATCGCGCACCTGCTCGACCTCCCGCGCCGTGATCACGGTTCCCGCGCCCACCACGGCGCGCCCTTCAAACCGGGAGGCGAGCCGCGCGATGCTTTCGAACGGGCGGGGGGAATTGAGCGGCACTTCGATCACGCGAAATCCGGCGGCTATCAATGCTTCGCCGATGTCCTCCACCTCCTCGGGCGCGACACCCCGCAGGATCGCGATCAGCGGGCAGGCACGAAACGCATTGTCGAAATCAGACACGAAATTCATCACAGGAGACTTTCTATTCGATCGATACCGCACACGAACGCCGCCCTGCTGTCGACCTCGGCGGCGTCGCGGCCGGCCTGGCGGATGGCCGCGGCATAAAGCGCGCCCAGATGGGGATCGGCAAGAATATGGACGAGGGCGCCTTCATATTCGGCGAAGCGGGCGGAAATTTCCGCACCGATCAGGAGCCCGCTCACATAGGATGGCGCATCGTCCGCAGGCAGCAGGCCGAGCAGCCCCCGGGCGCGCACGCCGAACAGCGCCGCGGAAAGATCCCGCTCAAGCCCCGCATCGACACCCGCGATAAAGGCGTCGCCGGTGGTGACCTGGCCGGACATCTGCGGGGCAAGAATGCTTTCCCGGCCGAGCATCGCGAACAGTTCGCCGGTCATCGCGGTGGTGAAGCGCGCGATCCGTCCCGCCCTCAGCTCCGCCCATTTGCAATGCGTGCCCGGCTGAATCAGCAAGGCATCGGGCGGAACCAGCCCCGCCTCCGCCGCGCCGAGAAGCTGCACCTCCTCCCCCCGCATCACGTCGGGGCCGGTGGCGTCGATGCGCGACACGCCCGGCACGATATACACCCTGTCGTCAAGGCGCGGGCATTGCGCCGCGAGATCGCCCAGCCCGGCGGGCGCGGCCACATAAGGCGCCTCGTGCCAGCCGATCGAGGAACCGACCATGCCCGCCATCACGATCGGACGGTTGCCGAACCGGCCCCGGATCGCATTGATTTCGGCCCTGAAATCCGGTTTCGAGGCGACCCCGCGATCGTCGCGTTCGGTTTCGATCACGGCGCCATCCGCGATGAGATAGACACGGCGGTTGGTCGTGCCCCAGTCGACGGCGATAAAACCGTCCATGCTCACCACATCGACGCGTAGAGGGCGATGACGATCCCGACCACCGCAAGCGCCGCCACGTTGAACGAACGCGCTGTGGCGTAACGCACATCGCCGGTCTCGATCCGGTCGCTCCCGGCCGCACCCGGTTTCCAGAGCGACACCAGTATCGCAAGGCCGAGCGAGAGGAAGAACACCCACATCATGCGGTTGAGGAACGGCACGGCGTTAAGCGCGGCGATCCCGCCCCATTCGCTCGGGAACCAGAATGCCACGCTGCCCAAAATCGACGCCGCGGCGGCGGTGATCGCGCCCGCCTCGCTTGCCTTTTTCCAGAACAGCCCGAGCAGGAAGATCACCGTGATGCCCGGCGTGATGAAGCCCGAAAACTCCTGAATGAACTGAAACGCCTGATCGAGACTGCCGAGCAGCGGCCGCGCGGCGAACAGAGCGAGAAGCATGGCGACGCTCGCACTGATCCGCCCCACGAACACGAGATGGCGTTCATGCGTCGCGCGATGCGTTTCATCCTCGGCCTCGCTCTTGTAGCCGCGGCGCTTGGCATAAAGGTCGAGCGTGAAGATCGTCGCGATCGAATTGACCTTGGACGCGGTCGAGGCCACGACCGCTGCCATGAGCGCGGCAAACACCAGCCCCAGAAGCCCCGTCGGCAGGTATCGCATCATCGTAGGATAAGCCTGATCGGCGGGGTCCAGTCCGGGCGCGAGGAGCACCGCGGCAAGGCCCGGAACCACCACCACCAGCGGCATCAGCAGTTTCAGGATGGCGGCAAAGACGACGCCCTTCTGCGCCTCTTCGAGGTTCTTCGCCGCGAGTGCGCGTTGAATGATATACTGATTGAAGCCCCAGTAGCTGAGATTGGCGATCCACAGCCCGCCAATGAGCACCGCGATGCCGGGCAGTTCCTGATAACCCGGATCGCCGGGTTCGAGAATCATGTTGAACTTGTCCGGTGCCTGCTCGACAAGCGTGCCGAGCCCGGCCCAGACCCCCTGCCCGCCGCCAACCTCGTTCAGCGTGAGCCCCGAAATGATCAGCCCGCCCATGACGAGCAGCGTGACCTGCACGATATCGGTGATCGCCACGGCCTTCAGCCCGCCATAAAGCTGATACAGCAAGGCAAAGGCACCGAGCCCGAACAGGGCCACCGTCTGATCGACGCCCGCGACCTGGTTGACCACGATCGAGCCGAGCCAGAGGATCGAGGTGAGATTGACGAAGACATAAAGCGCGAGCCAGAAAATCGCCATGATTGTGCGGATGTTCGGGCCGTACCGCTGCTCGAGGAACTGCGGCATCGTGTAGATGTCGTTCCTGAGGAAGATCGGCAGGAAGAACTTCCCGACGATGAGCAGGGTCAGTGCCGCCATCCATTCATAGGATGCGATCGCAAGACCCAGCCGGTAACCCGAACCCGACATGCCGACGATCTGTTCGGCCGAGATATTCGCCGCGATCAGCGACGCGCCGATCGCCCACCACGGGAGCGATTTCGACGCCAAAAAATAATCGGAGGAATTCTTTTCGTGGCCGGCCTTGTCGCGGCTCACCCACTGCGCGAGCCCGAATATGAACAGCGCGTAGATCGCCACCACGACGATATCGAAAGTTGCCAACCCCATACGATCATTCCCCCATGCCTGACCGTCGCGGCAGCCAGTCTCCGATTGCCAGTCTAATTATATTATTTATAAGGTTTGTCTAGCCGAATAGTTTGTTAATCTGGCCTGCGTCTCTACAATGCAGGCATATCCGAGGGGAGCAAGAAGCCTTGGTCAAGAATACCGAAGGGGACGGGAGCGTGCGGTCGCGTCTCGGTCGCAATCTCACGCATGGCATGCTCGAAATGCTCGGGCGGGCGATCATCGTCGGCGATTATGACGATGTGCCCTTCCCCACCGAAGCCGAGCTGACGAAGCAGCACGGCGTCAGCCGTTCGGTGACCCGCGAGGCGGTCAAGATGCTCACGACCAAGCGGTTGTTGAGTGCGCGGCCGCGGCAGGGAACGATCATCGAACCGGCGGAGAACTGGAACCTGTTTGACCCGGATGTGCTGCGATGGCTGCTGGAGCGGCGCGCCTCGGTGCAGCTTTTGCGGCACTTCAACCAGCTGCGCGTCGCGATCGAACCCGAAGCTGCGGCGCTCGCCGCGCGGTTCCACGAAAAGGCCGACCTGCAGACGATCGAGGACGGGCTCGCCCGCATGAAACGCGCCGAAGAGGGCGCCGACGATACGCTTTCGGCCGACATCGCGTTCCATGTCGCCATTCTGGAAGCTTCGAAGAACCCGTTCTATCGCCAGTTTCGCGACGTGGTATCGACCGCGCTGCGCACTTCGATCCGCTTTACGAACAAGATCAAGGGGCACTCCGCCAGTATTGCCGACCACGATGCCGTGCTCGCCGCGATCCGCGCGCGCGACGATCAGGAAGCCTATCGCGCGATGCGGCACCTCATCGGCGAGGTGCTCGACCTCATCGAAGAGCGGGGAGGCGAAGAGGTCGCCTGAAGCGCGTCATCGCTTGCTCTTGTCGTCGGAATGGCAGGTGTGCGGTTTCTGCCCTGTCGTTCGCCCAGTGACCTGTCGCTTGCTTTCACGACTTTCCGAGTTCGGTCATGGCAGCTTTTAAGAATCGAAGACCGTCCGTCGTCATGACCTCCTGCAAAGGAGCTGTCAGTCGGATGCAAACCGCTCTCCATTGTGCAAAGTGCACCCTTCCTGGGACATTCTTCTATCCATCAGATTTTGCCACTCAGTGAGGAGAGCTGTGCGGCGGGTCTTGTAAATGTCTCGGTCGACGAGGTGTCGCTCGGAATCGAAGGGGTTGTGAAAGGTTGCGTGAACCGATGCGAACTTCTGTAGCGACCTTATTTGCCTGACGCACAGCATCGCTCGTTCCCCTCGTCGGAATGGCAGGTGTGTGTTTTCGGCCCGGTTGTTCACGTAGCGGCCTGTCTCCTGCTTATCCTCGCAGCCAAGGTTGCACATCGCAGCTTTGTAGGGCCGCAGACCGTCCATCGTCATGACCTCTGGAGAGCCGTGGCGTTTCAGCGCATTTCTCATGAAGCGCAGGGCAACGGCTTTGTCCCCTTTCGTTGTGACATGGTTTTCAAGGACGTCCCTACTGATCGACGGCACGCCAAAGATACATCATCTCGGCGTTTATGTGGACGTACATCTCATCGAGGTGCCACTTCCAATGCCGAAATCCGCGCATTCTGCCGACACGTTGCCGCCATATGTCCGCTGCGAACATCGGACCAAAATGGTTCCACCAGAGCCGCACCGTCTCATGACAAATGTCGATCCCACGTTCCGACCGAATCTTCCACGTTCCGCAGCGAAAGCGGGAAACGAACTTACATCATCTCGACCAGGCGGACCACCTCCGGCGACGACTGGCAATACCGGAAGGGATTGGGTAGACTGCGAGGGCGGGTCATGAAACGCTTCTAGCCCATGCCACTGAGTTCTCTAGCGGTACAATCCTTCTGACGGTGCGCTACCGCGGCTTCGCGCAGGCCCCGACCATCTCGTCAGCCAGAACGTCCGGCTGCAAATGCTTGAATACCATAAGCAGACAGTCGGAAAACGGCCCGGATCCGGGCCCCGGCGGCGGTTGCGGCTTGCGCGGCGCGGATGAACCGGCCATCCGGCAGGCATGAGCTTCAACTTCTCCCGCCGCACCGTACTGAGCGCCGCGCTCGCAGTCCCCGCGTTCACCCATGCCCCGATTCTGCGCGCCGCGCAGTCCGATCTGTCGCAGCTGTCGGACATGACCGGCGCGGCCAAGCCTATTACCTCAGCTGAACGACTGGAGCGGATCGTACGTGCGCAGGCGTTGATGGAAGCGAACGACATTGCCGCAGTGGTGATCGAACCGGGCGCTTCGCTGACCTATTTCACCGGCCTCGAGTGGGGCCGCAGCGAGCGCGTCACTTGCGCGGTTCTCCCTCGCGAGGGTGATCCGCTGATCGTGACGCCTTTCTTCGAAGAGCCCTCCGTACGCGAGACGCTGGATATTCCCGCCGAGCTGCGCGTCTGGCAGGAAGACGAAAGCCCGTTGGCGCTGATCGCCGGTTGGCTGCGCGAGCGCGGCCTTGCAAGCGGGCGACTGGGTATAGAGGAAACCGCGCGCTTCTTCGTGGCCGACGGTCTGACAGCCCGCCTGCCTGAGATGCGCGTAGTCTCAGCCGACCCGGTGGTGCGCGCGTTGCGTATGCACAAGAGCGCGGCGGAAATCGCTCTGATGCAGCTCGCCACCGACGTGACGATGGCGGCCTATCGCTGGACCTGGCCGCGCGTCGAGGCGGGAATGACCGGCGCGCAGATTTCTGCCCTGATGAACGGTGCAACGCGCGCATTGGGCGGCACCCCGCAATTTTCGCTGGCGCTGGTGGGGGAGGCGTCCGCCTATCCCCACGGGTCACGGCAGATCCATCGGATCGCCGACGGCGAGGTGCTGCTGATGGATTGCGGTTGTGCGGTCGAGGGCTACGAAAGCGATGTCTCGCGCACCTTTTCATTTGGAGCGATCCGCGCAGACGTGGCACGCGTATGGGAGACCGTCGCGCGCGGACAACGCATCGTGTTCGACGCGGCACAGATTGGCACGCCCGCAGGCTACGTGGATGATGCGGTGCGCGCCTTTTACGAAAGCATGGGCTACGGTCCCGGCTATGCTTTGCCGGGCCTCTCCCACCGCACCGGCCACGGCATCGGCATGGACGGACACGAACCGATCAATCTTGTGCGCGGGGAGGAAACGGCGCTGGCGCCTGGCATGTGCTTCTCGAACGAACCGGGCATCTATCTGCCAGGGCGGTTCGGTGTTCGGTTGGAGGATTGCATCTATATGACGCAAAGCGGACCCAAATGGTTCAGCCAGCCTGCCGCTTCGATCGAGAATCCGATTTAAGCCGGATATGTTCGATGGGCTGCCCATCGAGAGAAGGAGAATATCCGGCCATTTTCGGACGGCGCTGGCAAGAAATTGGGGCGAGCGTCGTAGGAATGTCCGCCTTCATAGCTTGCCCGCCCGCAAGCAGGCGGTTGTCAATCGGCCCCGGTTTCGTCGAGTATCTGGCTGCTTTAAAGGATCGTTTTCTCTTTCTGCAGGGTTTCGTGCCGATGGCCGACATTGGGCAAAACGGACTTTCTGCTATCGCGCAGAGCTTGAGATTAGATTTACACTTCCGAGCGAAACTTGTGACGTAAAGTTGTTTTCGGCACCCTGATATCGTCGGCAAGCCCGTCGATGATGCGTATTTCCAACCAGCGGCTCTTGTATTTCAAACTGTCGACAAATTTCTCGTCCACTCTCATCTTCTTCACGCTCTTTACCATTGATGGAAGCGTAACCGCTGACTTCGTTCAGCAAGCATGACCAGCGGTCTACCCTCACCGTCGCACTCCTTATCAAGCTAGCAAGTCGATACCGCCCAGAGTGCGCCCGATCGGTCGCGGAACAGCCCGTTTTTGTAGACTGGCCGCCGTCCAGCGCGCCTTCAGGCACGTTGCATCGAGCGTGAGCCAGTCAGGCATGCCGCCCTTCCTTGCGAGGCTGCCGATGATGATGTCGAACACTCCCATCCGGCTCCAGCGAATGAAACGGTCGTAGATCGCCGAGCGCGGTCCATTAGCAGCCGGTTGCATCCTGCCATCCCAGGCCGCGCCTGATGAAGAGAATGATGCCGCCGACGATCCGACGGTCGTCGACCCGCGCCGTGACTCATGCGACAGCGGAAGATACGGTTCGATCCGGCGCAGCTACACCTCCGAGAACCGGATCAGATCGCGCAGGGGCAGTGCCTCTTCACGCTACGATCCCCTACCGAGCGCTCCGCGATATGCCCGAGGTACCATCCCTCCAACAGTGCCTAAGGCGAAGTTGGCGGACAAATGTTCGGCAAACCGTGAGCAACCGCAAGAAGTGGCTCGGGGTAGCACGGCGCTGTGGCGCTCGGCCGTTTGCTGAACATATCGTACCAGTTGCGTAGAACGGAGCAGCCTTCAGGCAGAGGAACGCCATAAAGTTTTTTGGCAAACTGCAGCGTGGCCATGGTGATGCAATCGGCGATGGTGACCCCGTCACCAGCGAGGAACGTGCCGGCGGTTTCGCGTGCCAGCGTGTCGAGGAGCCTGAGCCGCCCGTAATAGGCATCCGCCGCAATGGTCGCGGCTTCACGGCTCTGTTCCTCGCGTCCTGCGAATGCCGGACTGCCCTTGTGGCACCATGTCCCGAAGTGCAGCGCTGCCTCGTCGATGACCGCGACCAGTTCGCGCGTTCGCGCCCGCAGTTCCGGCGTCGCGCCCAGCATGCCGGGCGAGGGAAAGCGCTCCTCGAAATATTCGAGGATCGCGATCGAGGAGCGGATCAGCGTGCCGTCTTCGGTCCGCAAGATCGGCACGGTCGCGAGCGGGCTCAGTTGCGCCAGCTCGGGTGGCGGCCATCCTGCCAACAGGTCGAACGCGATCCGGTCTATATCCGTGATCCCCTTTTCGGCGAGATAGATGCCGACGCGGCGAGGATAGAGGCCCCATTCCAGTTCATAGAGCGTCATGCTCATGCGGCAGCACCGGCCATGGATGCCTCGAATACCAGCGACTGGTGGAGCGAGATGCCGGCGGTCACGCCGTCAGCCGAAGCCCAGGTCGCATTATGAGGCGCACGTGCGATGTCGCCGGCGGCGTACACGCCGGCAACGCTGGTGAGCCTGTCGGCATCCGTCCGGACAATCGGGCCGAATGGTCCGTTGTCGAGCGCGCAGCCGAGCCGTTCGGCTATCGGACTGTTGAGCCTCGAGCCCGGAGCCAGAAACAGCGCGTCGATCGCTACCTCCCGGCCATCACCGAGCAGCAGCGAAGTCAGGGTGCGGTTCCTGCCCCGAAGCTCCCTTAACGGCGCGGCTTCGATCGCTACGCCGCGATGATCGAGAAGCCTCCTCGCATCTCCCTCGGGCAAGGGGTTGCCGTCGAGATAGAGCGTCGTCGTTCCCCAATCGGCGATAAGCGCGGCCTGATGCAGCGACATGGGTGCGGTCCACAGCACACCAAGTCGACCGTCCCGATGTTCGTAACCATGGCAATAAGGGCAGTGCAGCACGGTATCACCCCAACGTTCGGACAGGCCGGGAATGTTAGGAAGCACGTCGGAAATCCCGAACGCCAGCACCAGCTTGCGTCCGGCAACCGTCCCACCGCTTGCAAGCGTCACCTCGAACCCACCACCGACTTGGATCGCATCGCAAGCCATGTCGACGATCATTCGAACGGTTGGATAGGCTCCAAGTTGGTCGCGGGCCTTGACAATCATGTCTTGGGGCGCTGCACCGTCCTGACCGAAGAAACCGTGCGAGGCGTCCGCGAACCGATTGCGCGGCTCGCCCGTATCGACGACGCATACGGATCGGCGCGCACGGGCGATCTGTATTGCCGCCGACAGACCTGCATAGCTCCCGCCTATAACGACGGCGTCATATTTCATGGGTGATCTCCTGATCGACGGATGCGCCACGTGCGCCCATGCGGCGATGGAAATCATCGCTCAGCTGAGAGAGGGTCACGCTGGCGAACCGATCGAGCAGCACGGTTCGCGCCTTGTCGTAAGCGCTGCCCAGCGCCGCGTTGACGGACTCCTCGACCAAACATCCCGGGGCGTCGGTCCGGTTGCCCATCGCAAAGAGTTCGGGGCTGTCCAGCGATATGTAGATGTCGCGCAGCGTGATTTCCGAAAGCGGTCGCTCGATCGACCAGCCACCGCCGTGACCCTTGTCGGATCTGACGAACCCGGCCTTGCGCAGCCCCGCCATCGTTCGCCGCATCGTAGCCGGGTTGCTTCGCATGATGGTGGCCATGCTCTCTGAGGTCACCGGACCATCCATCTCGGCCATGTGGAGCAATACGTGGAGTACGCCCGATAATCTGCTGTCACGTTTCATGTTTCTTTATATGTTACGTGATATTGTACGGGTCAAGGGTTGCTCAGGAAAGCTGGATGGTGAATGAGGGGAGGCCGACGTGTGTGGAGATCGGAGCTCGGCAAGGGGAGGCGCCATCGGAACGTCGCGGTTCAGGGCAGCGCTCGCCAGAAAGCGGCCGACCGGACTAGCCAGTCGACCGTAGTCGTTTAAAATTTCAGTCCGCTCCGCCAGCAGCGGCGGATCTTCCACGACGACGCCCAAAGAGCGGACGGAGTTTCAATTTTCGTAAGTCCACGAACTACCTGAAAGCGCACCGGGGTCGGTCAGGTCGCCGCGATGAAGATCGACCCCACGGTCTTTCCAGCCAGCAGCGGTTTCGGGATCGCGCACCAGAGACCGGACGCTTTTGCCCCGAGCCAGAAAGGCGCGTGCCGTCGCCCCGCCCACATGGCCGGTAATGCCTGTTCCGAAATACATGGTTCGCTCCTTCAGTATGACGGCGGCGGGCGCGTCATGGAATGACTTCGCCTGCGCTCGCTTGGGTCAATGATGGCCGAGTCCGTTTTCGAAAAGCTCGATGAGCATGCCTTCGTTATCGTGGATGAAGGCGAAACGATCGCCGGGGCCATCAGGCACCTCCCGCGGTTCCGATGCAACCTCGACTCCACCGGCCTTCAGTTCACTGATGGTGGCGTCCAGATTGTCGACCGTGAGCGCCACATGGTTGATTCCGCCAATTTTCAGATTGGTCGGCGCTGCGGAACGCTCCGGCGCCATTGGCGATGCGCCCTCCGTCTCGAAAAGCTCCAGCCGGATGTCGCCATTGGCGATGAACAGCGCTTTGACGCCCGGAAAGCCGTATTCGTAAAGGCGATCGAAGCCGAGATGCTGCCTGTACCAGGCGGCACTTTCGTTGATGTCACGGACCACAATACCGACGTGGTCCACCTTCTTCAGCCGGTTCGACATCGAGATTCTCCTTTTTCAAAGCGACGAACGTCGGTTCGGAACGCGAGCCACGCCCGATTGGCCGCTGCGATTGAGGCGAATATGCGTGTCCAGCCTCGATTGATAACCATGCGGAATACGGATACGCTGTTCGGTATGGCGAACAATGCGGATCGATTGCGGCTGGACGATCTTTCTGTTTTCCTCGCGGTCATCGATGCTGGAGGGTTTCGTGCCGCAGCCAAGCGACTGAGAATCTCGGCGTCGTCTGTGAGCGAGAAGATCGCGCAACTTGAAGCGGAGGTCGGCGCTCCCCTCCTCAATCGCACGACACGCAGCGTCTCCCCGACCGAAACCGGAATGGCGCTGGCGAAGCGTATCGCACCCTTGCTGGAAGAGATCGGGCTGGCGTTGAGCGACGCATCGGGTGCTGGCGGAGAAGTGCGCGGTTCGTTGAAACTGAATGTCCCCGGTGCCGTCATGGTGGACATCCTGCCCGCCCTGATCGCCGAATTCATGACACTGCACCCGCAAGTCCGGGTGGAGATCACGATGGAAAGTCGGCTGGTCGATATCGTCGCGGCTGGCTGTGATGCGGGGATCCGCTATGGTGAGCATCTGGCGCAGGACATGATCGCGGTGCCCATCGGTCCTCGCTCGCAATGCCTCGCCCACGCAGCCTCACCGTCTTATCTGGCAAGTCGCGAAATTCCGCGCGAACCGGACGATATCCTCGATCACGAATGCATCCGAATGCGCTTTTCAAACGGCCCCCTTGTTCCGTGGGAGCTGGAGCGGAACGGAGAGACCATCACGATCGATCCGCCCGCGCGCCTGATTGTCGATGTTGAGGCCGTGAACTCCGCCATCACCCTTGCGCGATCCGGGCGCGGCATAATCGCCACCTTCGGCAACTGGCTCGCCCCCTATTTCGAGAGCGGCGAACTCGTGCCGGTTCTGCCGGATTGGTGGGAGTGGTTCGACGGACCGCGTCTCTATTTCTACCGCCGTTTCCTTCCTGTGCCGCTCAGAGCCTTTGTCGATTTTGTAAAAGAGCATAACGCCGATCCGCCCGCCTGAGCCGACAGCCCATCGGTTGGAGACGGCGAGCCGTTCCGCGGCGGGCCGGTCAATCCGTTGTCCTGCTCAAGCTCCGCACGCGGCGATGGCAAAAGCGGACAGTTCGCGATTGAACCGATCGGCTTCCTCATAGAATGGGCTATGACCGCTGCTGTTGAAGATCGACAGCCTGGCCCCGGGACAAAGCGCGAGTATGCGCTCGGACATCGCCAACCGCACCAATCTGTCGTGAGCGCCATGGCTGATTAACAGCGGCTTTCGATAGCGGGCGAACGCATGCTCCATATCCGGGGTCTTCGTTTCGGTGACCCCTTGATTGACCGCGCGGGCCGTCATGCCGTTGATTACGAGCATTTGCCGGAGGTCGTGCCCAACAGGCGGCCGATGGAAGCATGCCATGAGGAACTCGGCGGTTGCGGCCGTCCGTTCGGCAAGATCATGAGAACTTGTGGATTGCGCGTAACGCCCGGCGAGCGGCGTCAGAAGGTCGGCGGACAGTTTGGTCACAGCATCGACCAGATTGACACCAGAGACATTCGCATCGCCGTATTTCGCAAGATATGCACCGGTCACGAACCCGCCCAGCGACCAACCGACGAGAATCGGCCGGCGTAGCTTCGCTGCGTCCATCACCGCAGCGATGTCATCGGCCCAACGGCCCATGTCGGCATAGCTTGCCGGGTCTGCCGGCTTGTCGGAATCGCCGTGGCCGCGCAGATCGAACCGCACCTTGCGAAAGCCTGACAATATCGGGTCGTCATATTGTCGTGCCCAACTCAGCCTGCTTTGCCGCAGCCCGTGGATGAACAGGATTTCCGGCCCTCCCCCATCTCCCACGATGTCGCCTCTCAGCATCGTCCCGTCCGCGGATCTGGCCTCGAACTCCTGAAATGACCGTTGCCGCACCGGGCGAACGGAACCTGCCAATGCCGGAGCAGAGACGGTTACGATACCTGTCGCACCCAGGCCCGACAGCACGCCTCGTCGATTGAAACCCCTAAATTTTCTCACAAAATCAACCGATCCGATCTGTTGCGTAAGGGTGCCGGTCAGCGCGACCGATATGGCGCGAGGAATGGTATCAGCAGATCGAGAAGCGCTTGCGGCGTCTCTTCGGGTACAAAATGGCCGCAATCGGGAATGATGGCGCAAGTCACATCGTCGGCCACCTGCCAGAGCTGCTCTTCGACCGCGCCCGCGCAGGCCAGCGCGCCTGCGAAGCCGAGAACCGGCATCTTGAGCCTGGTCTTCATCCGCGCGTGATTGGCAGGGATGTCCTCGTCGATTGCGCGATAATAATCAAAGCTGGCGGTGAGGGTTCGCCGGTCTCGCTTGATGAGGTCGATGTAGAACGCCCGTATCTGCGCTGGAATAGGATTGGGAACGGGTATCTTGGTGAATTGATAGTCGAAAAAGATCTCCTTTCGGCCGGCGACCAACGCCTCGGTCACGCCGCGCACCCGGCAGAAATTATTGTGCCACAGGAAGTCGTTCAAATGACGCTCGTCCGGGATCAGCGGGGGCGACTTGGCGACACCCGGGATGATGGCTTCGCCGAGCGCGATCCGCTCGATCCGCTCCGGTCGATCCGCGGCCATCGCGTAGCCGACCCACATGCCGCAATCGTGGCCGACCATCGCAAACTGCTCGTGGCCCAGCGCCGTCATGAGGTCGAACAGATCCCGACCGATGGTGCCCGTGTCGTACCCGCTTTCGGGTTTGTCCGAAATTCCGAGACCGCGGGGATCCGGCACGACGAGAGTGAAGTTTTCGCCAAGCGGAAGCATCACATCGCGCCAGATGTACCAGTTCTGCGGCCATCCCCCGAGCAGGAGAAGCGGCGGCCCTTCGCCCCCGACGACCGCGTGCAGCGCGATCTCACCAGTGGGCACCGAATAGCTCTGGAATACATCGGTAAAACCGTCCGGCAACGTCGGTACGCCATGAACGGAGCCGAAAACCTCAAGGGTCGGGAAAGGCAGCGCTGTCATATGAAAGACTCTTATATTTAGTGATCGATACACATTAAGGCGTTGCACTTCCTTGTCAAGCTGTGTTTAGTGATCGCTATGGATAAACCGCCCACCCGCCGACGCTCCGGCCCCCGCACTTTCGACAGGGAACAGGCCGTGGAAACCGCGATGCGGATGTTCCGCCAACATGGCTACGAGGGCGTTTCGATTGCAGACCTGACCGACGCCATCGGCATCGCGCCGCCCAGCCTCTACGCCGCTTTTGGCAGCAAGGCGGGGCTCTATCGTGAAGCGCTCGATCATTATACGGCACTTCCGGGCGCTATGGACGGGATGGCCGACGCCGACACTTTGGAAGAGGCCGTCTCAGGTTTGCTGCTGTCGGCGATCAAGGCCGTGACCAGCGAAGAACGCGGCTGCATGATTTCCACCGGCCTCGTCGTGGGCGCCGCCGCGCATCGGGAGCTTGCTCGCGAATTGCGTGATCGCCGCGAGGATTTGCGAGGACGGATTGCGCACGGCTTGCGCCCTTGGCTGGATCCTTCCGAAGCGGAGCGCCTTTCTGCGTATCTGTTCGCGGTCCTTCAAGGCATGGCGATTCAGGCGCGCGACGGCGCCGGTGAGCACGAATTGCTCCCCATCAGGGACGCGGTCATGGCGGGGATCAGGGCCAATCAGACACGGCTATCGGCTTGAACAGATGCCGTCAGTCTCATCGCAACCTGTCCGCGATCGGCGGTTCTTCCCCTGCCCCAACCCTTATCAAGCGATGGCTCGATCACCGATGAAGAAAGCTTCGTGGGCCAAAAGCCGTTGTGAGGCGTTGTCTTCCCATGAACCTACATCACACACGCTCCGGTAGCGGCAAACCCCTGCTTCTTGTCCATGGTCTCGGCGGAAGCATTCGTTCCTGGGACACGATAGCGGATGCGCTCGCTCAACACCGGGAAGTCATCATCATCGACCTGCCCGGTCATGGCCAAACTCCCGCAGCGGCCGACAGCGGCACATTTGACGGACTGGCGCGCAGCCTCGACCAATGGCTGGAGGCAGAGAACCTCGCAGGGGTCGACATGGTCGGAAGCTCGCTGGGCGCCCGGCTCGTGTTGGAGATGGTTCGGCGCGGCCGCGCCGGCGCGACGGTCGCGCTCGATCCGGGCGGATTCTGGCAAGGGTGGGAACGCACGTTCTTCAAGACCACCATTTCGGCTTCGATCGCACTCGTGCGGGCGCTGAAACCGACCCTCCCCGCACTCACGGGAAATGCTGCCGGACGAACGGCGCTCATGCTCCAGCTTTCCGCAAAACCGTGGGCACTCGACCCTGCTATGATCTTGCAGGAATTGCGCTCATTTGCGCATACCGACACGTTCATCCCATTGGTGAACGATCTCGCCAAAGGCCCGATGCAGAGGGGTGTCGCGAACACCGCTTCTCCTCTCGTCATCGGCTGGGGACGGAAGGATCGACTGTGTCTCCCAAGGCAAGCGAAGCGGGCAATGGCTGCCTTTCCCGATGCGACGATGCACTGGTTTGAAGAAAGCGGGCATTTTCCGATGTGGGATCGACCGTCCGAAACCGTCCGCGTTATTCTCGACGCGACGGATTAGCTGGGAGCCGCCTTCCCCCGGCAAAAGCGAACGCGGAAGCTTCCATCAAGGCTTCCCAACTACGCCAAATTCCGCGCCGGTCATGACAGGCGGATTTCGGCCTCGATCCAACGAAAGCTGTCGTTACGGCATCTGTGGTCATGAAGTGTTCCAGAAACGGCCTTAGCGCAGTCGGATCCGCTCGCGATTTGATTGACAGTAACATTGCCTTTAAGCTTTTCAGCTAGACGGCAATCCTGGCAGGATTTGGGGGGCATTCATGCAAATTCTGGTGGACCTCCACCTCGTCGTGTTCGGCCTACTCAGCGCGCTTGCCGCCATCTGTATCGCTATTCACTTCGCCTTGAAAGCTGGGTCGGCGTTGGCCTGGCTTGCTGCGACACTTGCCTGCGTCGGCATGGAAACGCTCGTCTTGCGCTATGGAGCGCAGTCCGACCTTGGGATCGCAGCCATGAGCTTGCTGGTTCCCCTGGCCTATCTTTGTGCAGGCAATGCCATCCGGCAAAGCCTCAAGCTCGAAATCGCGAATGGCAGGCAGCTCAGGATATTTGCCGGCCTCATAGGTCTGTCACTGCTGATGATCCCAGCGGGCGCGCCCATTTTCTATCAATGCATCCCTTTCCAGCTTGCCGGAGTTTACATTTTTTACGAGGCAATCCGGATCCAGATGCGCCAGCGCGACCGAAGTCTGATCGATAACGCCTTGTTGCTTCTGTGTATCTGTTCGATGATCGGTGTTGCGATCCGCGCTCCAATGTTTCCTCTTCTGCTCGGCGAACCGACCCCGATACAGGTGATGAACGTCGGCATCTTCGAAAGCATTTTCATCGATGCGCTCAGCCTGTTGACCGCGAGTCTGGCCATCCTGCTGGTCGCGAAAATCGTCGCAAACGTCATCGCGCTACACAAGCATCAGGCAGAGCACGACGATCTGACCGGGCTCCTCAATCGCCGGATGTTCGATGAGGTCGCCAAACAGGTCGAGGGCCGGACCGGCTCGGTCATCATGTGCGACATCGACCGTTTCAAGGGCGTCAATGATGCCTATGGTCACCAGGTCGGAGACGATGTCATCCGAACCTTTGCATCGATATTCACGCGTTACGGCGAATATGCGGGACGTTTGGGAGGGGAGGAATTTGCCCTTCTTCTCGTCGATACGCCACAGGAGGAAGCCGCTCTCATCGCCGAAGCAATCCGAGTGAAGTTCCATCAATTCCGTCACCCTGCGATTGGCGAACAAGCAGCGTTCAGCGCGAGTTTCGGCGTCGCGAGTTTCGGGGCCGGGAAAAATGTGACGACTGCCTTCCAACAGGCAGACCAGGCACTTTATTGCGCCAAGAAGAAAGGGCGCAACCAGGTGTGTAGAGACGAAACAAACCCATCAGCCCGAGCGGCTCTGGAAAAGGCCGCCTGAGAGCGATTCGACGGATTCCGGCCCTATTCTGTTGAAAAAGTCGCTGGTGTGGCGGGGTGGGTATCGCTTCAGATAGCGGGCGAGCGGGAATGGATGGTGCTCATGCCATCCTGATCGCCGGTGCCGGGATCATCTTGGCCATCTTGCGGAGGTTCTGGGCTGCTGCGGCGAGGTGGAACTCGTCTTTTGCCCCGTTTGGACCGCGCAGACGCAAGCGGTCCAGTTTCAATATTCGTTTGAGGTGCGCGAATAGCATCTCGACCTTCTTCGCTGGCGCCGTGAGACAAGATAGGCATCGGTTGTGGCGATATCCCGTGCCATGTCGCGTGCACCTTCGTGGACCGAACGCATGATCTTGCGGGCCGCCATTTTCGGCGTGCAACGCTGCTTTAGCACACAGGTGGCGCAGTCCTTTTCACGAGCGCGATAACGGATGAAGCCATCGGCATTGGCCAGTGGACGTGGCATGCTGAAGTTCCGGTTCGACGGTCGAAGCCGGTGGCCGTCAGGGCAGATATAGCTGTCGTCCTCATGGTCGAAGGTAAACGCAGACCGTGCAAAGGTGTCATCCGTGCGAGCGGATTTGTCGAACACCGGGATATGCGGCTCGATGCCTTTATCCTCGACCAGCCAGGCCAGGTTCGGCGCCGAACCGTAGGCCGTGTCTGCCACAAGCCGCTCGGGCCACAGGCCGAAGCGATCCTGCGTGCGCTCGATCATCCGGCGCTGGGCTGTCACTTCTGCCTGGCGCACCGAGGTCGTCGCTTCCACGTCGACAATGACCGCATGATCAAGGTCGATCAGATAGTTGGTGCTGTAGGAATAGAACGCCGCATCGCGCGTTGCCGCTGTCCAGCGTGCGGCCGGATCGGTAAGATTGATCCGCTTGGGCGTCACAGGTGTGGAGCCGCCGAACGCGGCATCGTCCAGCACTTCGAGATATTCGGCGACCGCACGGCCTGCCGCTTTGGATGGCAGCCCTTCGTCGCCGGGCACCGAACGCTGGCGGTGAACGTCGGCGCGGATCAGGCTGGCATCGACCGCGAACCCCTCGGCGCCTACCAGACCCTCTGCCATGCAGCGCTCGACGGTCGTCTCAAACAGCTTGCGCAACAGGTCGCTGTCGCGGAAACGGCCGTGGCGGTTCTTCGAGAAGGTTGAATGATCGGGAACAACCCCCTCGAGATCGAGCCGGCAGAACCAGCGATAGGCGAGGTTGAGATGCACCTCCTCACACAGCCGCCGCTCCGAACGGATGCCCATGCAGTAACCAATAATCAGCATCCGGATCATCAGCTCTGGATCAATCGAGGGACGACCCATCGCGCTGTAGAACGGCTTCAAATATTCACGGATACCCGCCAGATCAACGAACCGATCAATCAAGCGCAGCAGGTGATCTGATGGAACGTGATCCTCAATGCGGAAGCTGTAAAACAAAGCCTCCTGCATTGCCGTTCGCTCGCCCATCATCAGACTGCCTCCAATTGCCTCCGGACAACTGAATCAGGACTTTGTCCCTACCGCAAGCAGGACTTTTTCAACAGAATAGGGCCGACAGCGGCCTGTCCAGTTTTGTGAAGAACCATCGGCAAGCGGACGTTTTTACGGCCAGCGAACAGGAGTTTGCCGTCGCAACAGGCCCGGGATCCTCAGCGACCCTTTGCGAAGACGTTGATCAGGAAATCGGAGACGGCGCGCACGGCGGGCGCCTCGTGGAGATCCGCGTGAATGACCAACCAGACCGGCCTTTTTTCGGGCTGCTCCGGCGCCACGCGCATGATGTCCGGGCAGGCATCGCCCATGATGCAGGGTAGCAAAGCGACCCCAAGTCCGGCGCGCGCGGCGGCGAATTGCGAGGGGAAATCGCTCGTCAGCAGGTCGAGCGGTCGGTCGCCCGCATATTCCTCCAGCCACCTCTGCTGAGCGACATGCGCGAGGGAGCTGTCAGTCGGATGCAAACCTCTCTCCGTTTTGCAGAGTGCGCCCTTCCCCGGCTATTCTTCAGGTCATGAGGTTTTGCCACTCAGCCAATGCAGCTGAGCGGCGGGCTTTGTAAGTCTGACGGTCGACAAGGTGGCGTTCGGAATTGAAGTGGTTGTGGAAGGAGGCATGAACCGATGCGAATTTCTGTAGTGACTTCATTCTTCGAAAGCGCAGCATCGCTCGTTCCCGTCGTCGGAATGGCAGGTGTGAGTTTTCGGCTCGGTTGTTCGCATAGCGGCCGGTGTCCTGCTTCGCCGAATTTCCGAGGTCGGACATCGCAGCTTTGTAGGAACGCAGTCCGTCGGTCGTTAAGACCTCCGGTGATCCGTGGCGCTTCAGCGCTTTCCTCATGAAGCGCAGCGCTGCAACCTTGTCCCTCTTCTTCGTAACGTAGCTTTCGAGCACCTCACCTTCGTGATCGACGGCACGCCATAGGTACACCATCTCGCCGTTTATGCGGACGTACATCTCATCGAGATGCCAATGCCAATGACGAAAACCGCGCATTCGGCTGACCCGCTGGCGACGGATGTCCGCCGCGAAAATCGGGCCAAACCTGTTCCACCAGTGTCGGACCGTCTCGTGGCAGATGTCGATCCCGCGTTCGGACAGGAGGTCCTCTACGTTTCGTAATGACAGCGGGAAGCGGACATACATCATAACTACGAGACGGATGACCTCCGGTGACGAGTGAAAATAGCGGAACGGGTTTGCTGGTTTCTTGGCTCGGGGCATGCGGGGTCCCCTACCCTGCGGCGTGCATTTTGCTAGAGGTACAATCCTTCTGACAGTGCCGCCGGCAGGCATGTGCCTTGCTGCTTCGGCGCTTCGCCGCGCTGGCCCGTGCCGCTCGCTTCGCGAGGTGTCCAACTCGCACATCACCACGTCTTTTGCCCATGGTTCACCGCGCCCAAAAACGCGTCCAGGTTGCGCGCATGTTGACAACCTCTTTTTTTAGCGGCGGGTTTGACAATTGCGTCCGGGTATAAGTTGTCAGCCTTATCGGTTTATATCAGCAATACAACGGGTTAGGCGCATTCTTGCCTCGGGGCCCTGACAACATCGTTGTCAACTAACGCTGGCAAGCGGTTGTCAGCTGTCAACATGCGCAACCTCTCCCATCGGACCGTCTCCAGCAGGCTCGACAGGGCCCATCTGAGGGAGGTGCAACCTGGCTATCATTCGCGGCGCGGCAGGGCACCGAAGGCGCTCTCGTTCTCCGCTTTTCCTGAGCACTACCCCCGTGCGCCCCTCTCCACTCTCCGCCGGTACGGGGCAGACACGAAAAAGCCCGCAGTCTGCGGGCTATTTGGCTGTTTCTCTGCTGTGGGAGATAGGGCCTGGACTAAATGGCGGAGCTGTCAGTCAGATACAAACCGCTCTCCGTTTTGCAGATTGCACCCTTCCCCGGCTATTCTTCAGGCCATGAGGTTCTGCCACTCAGCCAATGCGGCTGAGCGGCGGGCTTTGTAAGTTTGGCGGTCGACAAGGTGACGTTCGGAATTGAAGTGGTTGTGAAAGGATGCGTGAACCGATGCGAACTTCTGTAGCGACTTCATTTGCCTGAAGCGTAGCATGGCTGGTTCCCCTCGTCGGAATGGCAAGTGCGCATTTTCGGCTCGGTTGTTCGCCCAGCGGCGTGTCTCCTGCTTTGCCGAATTTCCGATGTCGGTCATGGCTGCTTTGTAGGACCGCAGTCCGTCAGTCGTAATGACTTCGGGCGAACCGTGACGCTTCAGCGCTTTCCTCATGAAGCGTAGGGCGGTTGCCTTGTCCCTCGTTTTTGTGACGTAGCTTTCGAGCACCTCACCTTCGTGATCGATGGCACGCCATAGGTACACCATCTCGCCATTGATGCGGACGTACATCTCATCGAGGTGCCAGTTCCACTGGCGAAAGCCGCGAATCCGATTTACGCGCTGGCGACGGATGTCGGCCGCGAACATTGGACCAAACCTGTTCCACCAGAGCCGCACCGTCTCATGGCAGATGTCGATGCCGCGCTCGGACAGAAGATCCTCGACGTTCCGCAGCGAAAGCGGAAATCGGACATACGTCATCACGACAAGTCGGATCACCTCCGGCGAAGAATGGAAATGCCGAAACGGGTTTGCTGGTTTCTTGGCTCGGGGCATGCGCTTCCCCTACCCTGCACCGCGGCATTTGCGAGAGGTACCGTCCTTCTGACAGTGCCGCTTCAATTCTCGGCCCTGGCTCATCCTCTCAGGCGAAAACGATGTCGGATTGGTGTATTTGCGTTGTCGATACGATTAAGAAGTCCGCCGACCCATTGCCGTCAACATCACCAGCCAAGAAGAATTTTCCGTCTTCGACAAAAGAACGAAATTCACCCGCGGTGCCCGTGAACTCCTCCGATCCGACCCAAGTAAATCGCTCGAAAGCATCGGTGCCAGAGACAGCGTCCAACTTGCTGAGATCGATACGGTCCTGACCAGTTTTAAAATCGGTTATCAGGTCGGTCACGCCATCCGCCGTTTCGAACAGGAAGGTATCGCGACCCTGACCACCTGTCATAACGTCGGCTCCTTCGCCGCCGATCAGCAAGTCATCGTGTTGCCCCCCATGAAGCAAATCATTGCCGTTACCGCCGATCAGCGTGTCGCGGCCATTACCACCGAGGAGTTGGTCGTTACCATCACCGCCAAAAAGCTCATCGTCATGCTCGCCGCCATCGAGGTAGTCGTCGCCCTCTCCGCCTTTCAGCACGTCACGTCCATTACCACCCATTATTTCGTCTTCGCCTTCGCCGCCATCTACGACGTCGTCATGTTCTCCGGCATCAATGCGATCATTGCCTACCCCACCGGAGATAGCGTCTTTCCCATTTCGGCCGAAGATCTCATCGTCTCCATTGCCGCCAAAAAGCTGATCGTCATGCTCGCCGCCATCAATGTAGTCGTTACCGGCATCGCCATAAATGGTGTCCTTCCCGTTGGAGCCGAGCAGCCTGTCGTTGCCTTCGCCGCCGTCCAGGAAATCGTCGTGTTCGCCGCCGTCGATGCGGTCATCGCCCTCGCCGCCAAGTAGCGTATCATTACCATTATGGCCCTCGATCCGGTCGTTTCCGCCGAGACCAGACAGATAATCGTCCGCGTGACCATTTCCGCCCAACAGCACGTCAGCGAACTGGCTCCCTTCGAACCGTTCGATCGAAATATATTTGTCGCGCGCCGCGTCGCCGCTGCGGCCGGTCCGATCGGAGGTCGTAATCGCAATGCCAGCTGTTGCGCCGCGATAGCTTACGGTGTCGATGCCGGCACCGCCATTCAGGATATTGACCAGGCCGTTGGCGATCAATAGATCGCTGCCGCTTCCGCCGATCGCGTTCTCTATCTCCGCACCATAGGCGATGCCGACATTGTCGATCAGCCCGCCGAGCCTGGGGTTCGCAACGAAAATCGCCATGTTCGCATCGTAAACCTGGCGTGGAACGGGCGGCAATCCAGCCGCGGCCCGGTTTGCATTCACCTCGTCGAACGAAAGCGCAGATGCGAGTGTTACTCCGCCGATGCTCGACAAAGCGCCATCGCGCAGATCGATAATCTGGTTCGTGTCATATCCGGATGCGTCGATCGTGTCGTTCCCGCCAGCATCCCAGATCGTCATGACAGACGCCGGGTTTTTATCGAAATCATACCAGTCGCGACCAGCATTCGAATTGAAGCCATAGACCGTATCGCCGGTCCGCGTCGTCATATCCGCGCCGTACATGGCCTGAATAGCCGCGATATCATGAATGGACGGCACCGATGAATAGACAGTGGTGGACAAGTTGAAATCGAAATGCTGCGCACCGGTCGCCCCGGCCGCGAAATAGGACATGACAGTGTAGGCGCGGCTGTCCTGAAAATATTCGGCATTATTCCCATATGAAAACGAAACACCGGGCGCCGCATTGTACGCGCCGGGATGCGATAATCCCAATGAATGTCCGACCTCGTGCGTGATCGTTTGAAGGCCGTAGCTGCCGATGCCGAGTTGATAATTGCTTGCCTGGGTGGCCGAAACCCATACGTCGCCGGCAATGGCCTGCACCTGTGCGTTGATATCCGGGTCGGCGTTCAATGTTTCTAGCGGAAGACGCGCATAGGCCTGCGTTTGCGGCGCATTCGCGAGATTGCCAAAGTTGATGTCGCCGTTGTTAGCATCGGTTTCTATAAAGCGAACCGCGGCCACATCGTCCCAGCTTTGCATCGCATCACGCGTAGCGGCGCGCTGCGCTTCTCCAAACGAGGTGAAGTTGAAATATTCGTCGAGTGCGAAGACTTCCTCACCGACGGTATAGGCATAGCCGTTGGCACCCACTTCATCGACATTTTCAAAGAAGCCGAAGGTGATCGTATCCGGATCACCGTCGAAACGTTGAGGCGCAGGGTCTGGACCGTCGTTCCAACTGGCACCTGTGCGGTTGAGGTGCGCTACAATTTGCTCGACTGACCATATCGGCTTGCCATTCGGCGCCGTAGTCCCGGCGAGAGCGTCAACCGAAGCATCAAGTATATCGACCGGCAAGATACGCGGATAGCTTACCCCCATATCGGTCCGGGAATCGGAACCGTTCTGGCATTCGCCACATTCACAGGTGAAATCGATCGCGCTGCGAATTACATAATCGGTCATTCGTTTCCTCGTCGCGTTGCATTGTCAACTTTGCGCGGCGCCGTATTGCGCGAGCGCCACGGGAGAATTTCATCGAGCGATGCAGCGATCGCCGTTTCGAGCGCCGCATCGTTATCAAATTTAACCACGCGCGGGCGGGATCCGAACATAACCTCCGATCCATCAAATATCGCCCGGAACGGCCGCATGGTGAACGCCACCGCGCCATCCTCTATAAGGGAAGCATGAACAAGGATCGTAAGTCGTCTCTCTGTCATGGCCTGCGGATCGCCAAGGGAGATAACTGATACCGGAACGGTACTATCGTTCATCGCGAGACGTGAAACCATCTCGCATATCCGAGCACGATCCGCTTCGGATGCGACACCTTCTTCGGCCTGAAGCAGACAGAGTATTTGCATACGTTCGACGTTGCGAAATGCAAGCGGAACACCCGGGTTCAGGCGCGACGCGCCAGGGGCATACGATATCATTTGCGAAGACACCGAACATGCTTCGCCTGCAGCCGCGGCAAGCACCAAAGCAGACCAGATCGCAAAGCGAATTCAAACCCCCCATAGAATGATATGGTGCCACGATGGCTTCTTGATCGAACCAATACTCAATCTTGCCGCATATTCAATTTTTAAAACCGGCACGGAAGCCTTCAGTCGGTTGCAACCCGCTTTCGGTTTTGCAAAGTGCGCCCTTCTCCGGCTATTCCTCCGGCCGGTAGTATTGCCAATCAGCCGGGGCGGCTAAGCGGCGCGTTTTGTAAGTTTGACGGTCGAAGACGTGACGTTCGCAATCAAAGTGATTGTGAATGCTTGCGTGCGCCGAGGCAAACTTCTTTAGGCCGTGTTGACAAAAGGAATTCCCAAACTCGCTTGGTTCTGACTCGAACCTGCTTTTTGAGGGCCAGTCATGGGTCTCAAAACGGCCTAGAAAAAATATTTACTGTGTAAGAAAAAGAGCATTCCGAATCCGAATTACAGATCCGTCTCGTTCATTTCGCGGTGCGGGCCACAGAGCCTTCCCGAGCTTCAGCTTCAGGCTCGTAACTATCCCGATAGTTGATCTCTGCCGAGGATCTAGCATTGCCAAGCCATTCGCTGAGGTTGTGCATTGCACTTTCCCGCCTGGCGGATGCCTCTGCCAACTGACGGCTCTGCACCCGGTTGAGCGTCTGCTTATGCTTCTGTCTGATTACGCCAGCGAACATTTCGCTCTCTCGCGAGATCGTGAAGGGCTTTTCGTCAGGCAGCGAGTTAAGCTGGCGCACGAGGTCGCTGGGCAAACCGGCGCTGTCCCATTCAACATTCGCTGGCCGCGCTTCCACCTCCGCCGCGCTCAGTATCTCGCGGATTTCCTCGAAGGTCGCGGCCTGATCGATCGCGCGCGTAAGCTTCGGATCGGTAAGGGCAGGGAATTGCACGCCTTCCACCTGATAGAAGAACCGTTCACTGCCAGCTGATTGGACACGATCGTTCACATCTGCCTCGTCCGGCGCTTGGTTAAACGCAACCAACCACCGAGCCGCAGCATCGGCAAGCAGAAGCTCGCGTGAACGTTGCTCTGCCAAAATGAAATCGGGTGTCTTATTCAGATCGCGCTCCTCGGCGAGCCCGACGAGCAGCTTGCGGTTGATGATCGCTTCCAACGCGTCACGCCGCGCGGCCTGATCCTGAAGATCCTCTATTCCGCGTGCAACGAGCTCGTTGTTGAGTTCGGAAGAGGTGATTTCGTAACCATTGACAGTCGCGACGGCATCCTCGCCGGGTTCCTTGCTGTCACAAGCGCTTAGCGATAGTAAGAGCGCACCGCAAATCGGAGAGATGAAGAGATTTCTGAACATTGGTGATCCCTGTACCGGTCGAACCGCTCGGTCGCGCCGCTTGGAGTAAGAAAAACTATGGAGACGGTATATGATTGGCTTACCGTAGTCTTGTTTGCGTTTTTGGTTGTCCTGTTTCTTCATCGTTCCGTCGATGTCGAAAATCCAAAAGATCATCTTTGGCAATATCTTGTGGCCGGGGTCGGTTGCGCCGTTACGAATTGGTTGGGCAACGAGGGGATGGACGCCATGGCCGTGGGCACTTTTCTTGCGACGCTTGCATTCATTTATTACACGCTTCGCCCGTTCTCTTTCCAATCCGGCGGCAAATAAATCGGCGATATCGAGATCTTGAGAGAACCTGAAGGCCAGACGAAAAAGTTCACGTTCGACCAGTAAGGAGGCGTCGCGCGGTCGTAGGCGCATGCGCGATCATTGCATCGGCGAAGGAACGGAGCAGTGGGAGTGCCGCTTGCGGCCTGTTAGCGATGGTTGAGGTGCGCACAAGAATACCATCCGGCGACCGCCCTGCGAGGCTCTCCTGAAGCACGGCCCAACGTTGCGAGAGCAGCGACGTCGGAAAATGGTTGCCGACCCGGCTCCAATAAAGAACCTGCTCCTTGCGCACGTTCGATTCCGTGACTAGGAATTTCGCGTTGATGTCGTGACCGTCTGCCAACGGCAACTGAACGACCTGCGAACTAAGGATGCCGAAACCCGACGCTGGATAGCATCCTTCAGGGCGATGCATTTGCATGCTTTTGTTCTGGACGGCGCCGTAGGCAAGCAACAGCACAACCATTGCATCGCCATTCTCGTATCCGCGTACCATGACGTCATTGTACAATTGATCGGAAAGTTTGCTCTGCGGCGGCAAGACGACGTTTCCCGCAGGAACGGCGCGCCATTCGCCAAGCACATGGGGAAACGCGTTTTTCAGCGCGCCTCTTGGCAAGGCATCCACGTCCTTCTCGCCCGTTGCAAGCACGCTCGCGCCAGCGCACAACAGTCCCACACTGCCGACCAGCACGTCGCGGCGGCTCGCATGATTGCCAGCGCGGTTCATGTTTGCGCCGGCTTTGAGAGGACAGTCCGGGCGACAACCGCGTCCGCCGCGAACATGCCGGCGAGCGACACGGAGAACGTCAGCAAACCCGCCATGTCATGCATAAACCCTTGGGCCGCCTTGCTTCCCGCATGATAGGTCAGTAACGCCAGCACTATAACCCTCACGAGGTTAGAAAGCACCGCCATCGGCAAAATGGCCGCCATCAAAATGACTGCTCGCCTGCTATCGTTCCCAGCAACGAGATAGACGTAGAACAGGCCAATCGCACTCAGCGAGAACAGTGACATCAGGCCCGCGCACGCATCTTCCACCAGTAATTGATACTGGCCGATCTGGATTATGGCTCCGGTGCTGGCGACGGGGTAACCTGTCAGATCGAGAAGGCTAGCCGCGGCAAACGATATCCAAAGCTTTAACGGCTGCGTGACCTGATCCACGACGGAAGCCGGTAATACTACCATAAAGGCAAGATACAGGATCGGAAACCACAGGCGTTTGACAACGGCGGCGCCGAAGTAGAGCCACCCTGAACCAACCAGAAGCAAATAAAGCGCTGCGCTCTCGACGCTTACGATCTGGAACATCCGGGCTAGCAACCAGAGGCTGCTCAATGTCAAGAACGGAAGGATCCATAGCCATCCATCGTGAACGATCCTATGAGCTGTGATCCATTCGCGCTCGCGCCAGATCAACCAGAGGCCAGTTGCCAGAATAATGGGACCATGCACACCTGATTCTGTGGTCCAATGCTCTTTTGCAACGCGGATGAATGTCGGTACGGCGAAGGCCAGCAGGCCGATTGATGCGAACGCAGTTGCCCCGGACGCTCTTTGGAAAGTATCATTTCGAGCCGCCGTGGCGTCACTAGGCCTAGTCTCATGTCCTTTACTAAGCCCGTCCACGTCGATGTCCATAATGCACGCTTCGAAACCCACTTCGGCCGGGATCGCTTCGCTGGTCATCAATCCCAATCTTCTGCCACCTCAAGACTTGCTTCTATGTTGTCCCACTATGGCTCAACACAGTTTTTGCTTTGGATACCCTTGATCAATTTATTAAGGTTTAGTTAATAGGTTGTCATGGATGTAAGGGGCGTTTGGTGGCTAAAGTTCGATATTTGCTTGAATTGACCGCCATCGCAGGCATTCTTTTTGCCAGCGCACCTGCATCGGCCACGACTGCGTTGCTATACGACCTAAAATCCGAGACAGGGCAAGAAAATCTGAGCTTCCTTCTGCGCCCTGATGCGGAAATCGAGGCTTTCGGTTTAAACTACGGATCCGATCAAGAGTTTGGTATCGTTGATCCGGTAGCGACTTGGGGTTTTATTACAGGTTTCGGTAAGCTGTCCTTCTGGCGAGCGAGTTACGGAGGTGGGTTCCGTTTTTCCGGTCCAGATATCTTCGATGGCCAGGAACGGACGAAACAATACATCTCCGTCCAGAGCACGAGCCTCTTTACTGGTTCTGCTAGCACGCCGAATTACAAACTCGGGACGTTCAAGATGTCCTATATGTCTCACAACGAGCCGAAAATGGGATATTGGGGTACACTGTCCGTAAGTTCAGTAGGGTCGACGCCTTATACGCCCGGCGCAGTTCCCGAACCGTCGACCTGGGCAATGATGCTGCTTGGTTTCGGCGCAATTGGCTATGCAATGCGGCGTCGCCAAAAGATCGCTACGCAAGTTTCTTACGCAAACTAGCGCGTAGACTGGAGCTTTCAGTCGGATGCAAGCCGCTCTCCGTTTTGCAGAGTTGGCCCTTCCCCAAACATTCTTCAAGCCATCAGATTTTGCCGCTTAGCGAGCGCAGCTGAGCTTCATGAATGGTTCGAAGGTCAGATCGATCTGGAGCCTGAGCGTCTCGTGTGGAGCTGTCAGTCGGATGCAAACCGCTCTCCGTTTTGCAAAGTGCGCCCTTCCCCGGCTATTCTTCAGGTCATGAGGTTTTGCCACTCAGCCAATGCAGCTGAGCGGCGGGCTTTGTAAGTCTGACGGTCGACAAGGTGGCGTTCGGAATTGAAGTGGTTGTGAAAGGATGCGTGAACCGAGGCGAACTTCTGTAGCGATTTAATTTGCCGGAAGCGCAACATCGCCCGTTCCCGTCGTCGGAATGGCAGGTGTGAGTTTTCAGCCCTATTATTCGCCCAGCGGCCTGTCTCCTGCTTCGCTGAATTTCCGAGGTCGGACATCGCAGCTTTGTAGGAACGCAGTCCGTCGGTCCTGATTATTTCCGGCGATCCGTGGCGTTTCAGCGCTTTCTTCATGAAACGCAGGGCGGCGGCCTTGTCCCTCGTTGTCGTGACGTAGCTTTCCAGGATTTCACCTTCGTGATCGACGGCGCGCCAAAGGTACAGCATCTCGCCATTTATGCGGACGTACATCTCATCGAGATGCCAGTTCCAATGGCGAAAGCCGCGCATCCGATTTACCCGCTGGCGGCGAATGTCCGCCGCGAACATGGGACCAAACCTGTTCCACCAAAGCCGGACCGTCTCATGGCAGATGTCGATCCCACGCTCCGACAGTAGGTCTTCCACGTTCCGCAGCGAAAGCGGAAAACGAACGTACATCATTACCACGAGGCGGATCACTTCCGGCGAAGAATGGAAATACCGGAACGGGTTGGCTGGTTTCTTGGCTCGGGGCATCCGCTTCCCCTACCCTGCACCGCGGCATTTGCCAGAGGTACCATCCTTCTGACAGTGCCGAGCGGCGGGCTTTGTAAGTTTGACGATCAACGAGGTGACGTTCTGAATTGAAGTGGTTGTGGAAGGAAGCATGAACCGAGGCGAACTTCTGTAACGACTTCATTTGCCGGAAGCGCAGCATCGCTCGTTCCCTTCGTCGGAATGGCAGATGTGAGTTTTCGGTTCGGTTGTTCGCATAGCGGCCTGTCTCCTGCTTCGCCGAATTTCCCAGGTCGGACATCGCAGCTTTGTAGGACCGCAGACCGTCGGTCGTTATGACCTCTGGCGATCCGTGGCGTTTCAGCGCTTTCTTCATGAAACGCAGAGCGGCGGACTTGTCCCTCGTTTTAGTGACATAGCTTTTCAGCACTTCACCTTCGTGATCGACAGCGCGCCACAGGTACACCATCTCGCCGTTTATACGGACGTACATCTCATCGAGATGCCACTGCCATTTTCGAAAACCGCGCATCCGATTTACGCGTTGGCGGCGAATGTCCGCTGCGAACATCGGACCGAAACGATTCCACCAAAGCCGCACCGTCTCATGGCAAATGTCGATGCCACGTTCCGACAGAAGATCCTCGACGTTCCGCAGCGAAAGCGGAAAGCGGACATACATCATCACGACCAGTCGGATGACTTCCGGCGAAGAATGGAAGTACCGGAACGGGTTGGCTGGTTTCTTGGCTCGGGGCATACGCTTCCCCTACCCCGCACCGAGGCTTTTGCCAGAGGTACAATCCTTCTGACAGTGCCGGCTGGCTGGTTTCTTGGCTCGGGGCGTACGCCTCCCCTACCCTGCACCGCGGCTTTTGCCAGAGGTACCATCCGTTTGACAAAGCCCATTCACCAGATTTGCGACCGTCAGGAGAGCGTGTGCATCCCCCCTTCGAGCATGAAAGTCTGGCCAGTCAGGTAGGATGCTCCGTTGCTCGCGATAAAGACCGCGAGCGGGCCTGCGTCGCGTTCCGGCTCGCCAAGACGGCGCATGGGTATTTTCTCTTTCAACGCTTCCACGAACTCGGGGCGCGCAGCCTTCCACTTGTCGAAAGCGCGAGTTTCGAGTGCCGGATTAATGATATTAACCGTAATTCCGTATTGGCCCCATTCGCGTGCGGCCGTTCGTGACAGGGCGCGGATCGCCTCCTTGGTCGCATTGTAGCAGGTATTACCCTCGAACCCGATTTGGCCCGAACTCGATGCAAAGTTTATGATGCGCCCGAACCCTGCTTTTTTCATATAGGGAAATGCAGCCTTCATGAACCACAGGCTGGCCGTCGCGCCGGTGCGGAACGTATATTCCCACTCTCGCTCGTCTGTATCCTCGCAAGCGACGAAAACCGTCGACGGTTGCGGATCTGCTTCGGTTCCGAATCCTTGTGCATTGTTGACAACAATGTGCACCGCCCCAAATGTTTGCGCGGCCTTCTCGACACACGCATGGACCTCTTCGCGGTGACCGACGTCACAGGCAACCCCGATTGCCGTGCCGCCCGCTTCGTGAATTTCGTCGACCACGGCATCCACCGTCGATTGCGTCCGCGAAGCAACGACAACCTTGGCGCCTTCCTGCGCATAGGCCAAAGCGATGGCCCGCCCGATCCCACGTCCCGCTCCCGTCACGATTGCGACCTTATTCTTTAGAATCTGGCTTTCCATAGCTCTCCATCTCCTGTCGCCAGCCCGTTTTTGATTGCCGGACTTTGTTTGGTGTCGGCAGGCTAGGCCACCGGATCAAACGATTGTTACTAGCCTATGGTGTAGTTTGCGGCATCCTGCGGCAGACTTGCATGGAATGACCAGCGACATGCGTGTGGATCGGCCTTCATCGGAACGGCGATTTGCGCATGGCGAGCTGTTTTGCGATGGCATTACGTCGCAGACAGCGAGTGATGAAAGCCCGCAAGATATGGAACGCCGCCGATATCCATGCCGCGGCCTAAAGACGGGGGATATTCCTGCATTCGATCCGCCAGT
>NZ_CANMCP010000011.1 GCF_947496385.1 uncultured Croceicoccus sp.
CGATCCTCTCCTTTGAGAGCTTTCTCAACCTCGCCGCAGTGCGCCTATGGCTGAAATCTTATGTCAACGCGGCCTAGTCAGTCATGCCAATGTCTAGACGAGCGACCGCTATGCTCCCTTGACGACGCCAATTCACGTGGGACGGTTCAGCAAGTTGGCGAGGCTATTGCATAAGCTCTTCAGTAGCTTCGGGAGCAACGAATGAGCATCGTGCTGTAGACTTCTCAACTTGCATGTGCATCCTGCGTTTCGAGGGGGGCATCAATGACTGGGTATTCGATCATACACATTCTTGGCGGTCTGCGTTGAAGTGGACGCTGATCTCGCAGGGTGGAGCGGCAGACCAAACGCTGGGTAAGGCTTTAGCCGCTTCCAGTGCGGTGGGAAATTTCGACCGTCTGGATGTCGCCGTTGCGTACGCCACCTTACCCGGCGTGAAAGCGCTCGCCTTGGCGGTGGGTGGCATCCCGCAAGTATCAAGGTGGGTAGTCGGTCTAGACGACGCGATCAGCCAGCCAGAAGCGCTGGAGTACATAGAGCAGTTGCCCGGTAGCGAACTGCGTGTTGTGAAGCTTACACCATCACGCAGATTTCACCCCAAGATGTATCTCCTTTGGTCTTCGAGCGAAAAGAGCAATGCTGCTGCCGCCATTGGCTCGGGAAACATGACGGTAAACGGTCTCCGCAAGAATGGTGAAGTTGCCGTGATACTGACCGCCGAGGCCGCAAAGGAAGCCAACGCCCTTAAGAAGCAATGGCGGGAGATGTGGAACTTGGGTCACTCTCCCTCCGTCCAGGAGCTTACAGACTACAAGGAACTGTTTAAAAAGGCGAAGAAGCAACGAAAGAAGGTTGCTGACATTGGAGCCGCTCCACCTGAACCTGATCCCCACGAGGTTGTAGGCGAAGAACCCACGTTTGATGGAAGTCCGAAAAGTGCAACTATCGCTTGGCTCGAAGTCGGTAGCGCAAATGCTGGCGGGCGAGACCTTGAGTTCCCAAAGGCAATGATGCCCTACTTCGCGTTGAGTGCTTCACCGGAGAAGAGAAAGTTCGTCACTGTTGATGGACAGGAGCACGCCCTCGTTTTCACGAAACGGGTGCAGAACGACATGTGGCGCCTGATGCTCAATTCGGCGTCCATCCAATCCGCAGTCAACAGAACAACAACGAGGCCTGCATCAGGAGCGAACCGTTCCGATCTTGCAATCGTTTTCCGGAAACTTTCTGGAACTAAGAAATTCGAGATGCAGTTGCTCAAAATAACGAGCCAACGATTCAAAAGTATTGTTAAACAATCGAAGGGCATTGATGCCCAGTTTGTGACGAGGAATGGGCCCGGCGGGCGACGATTCGGTTATATTTGATCCGTACTATTCGTTTGCCGTGCGACGGATTTCTGCAAGCGAGAGCAGGGCATCATAAATCCGGTCCAGATCGATATCTAGTCGGAAGGCATTGAGGACCGCTTGGTCGAATTCACGACGATCTGCCTGCTCTAGCTCATCGGCAATCTCAAGAATATCGCGCGAAGTAAGAGGCGTGAACGCCGCTTTGATCGCCTCAATGCCTGCCGTATCGAGTTCCCCCGGATCGAGGCAGTGCATGTAATTTTCAATGCGATCCTTGTTCAAGTCCAAGGCACCCAAGCCTCTCCCGAACCCCATACCTTCGATTAGGAACATTGATATCGTGCTGTTGAGCAACGCATGCATCAAATCGATGTCGATCTCGCGAACTGGGTCAAGCCGCACCAAACGCTGATCTGCGAATGCCGGCGGATCAACACGACCGACAAACAGACGGTCACCATAAGCAATAAACATCACCAAATCGGTCAGCGTGTCCGCGCGCATCTCATACCAATGCATGCCATTCCGGCTCAACTTGGCAATGTTTTCGGGCGTCTCGAATCGCTTGATCCAAGCTAGTGCTCCCTTGTGCCCCAGAGCTTCAAGTTCCGCCTTGGATCGGGAACAAGAGAAGGCCACCTTTGCGGCGGGACTTGTCAGTCGGGCGAAATCGCTCGGTCCTTTTGCTAGCGGTTTCACGTATTCCGCCTCGATGCCATGCCCAGCATCAGGGTAGAAAAGCGCATTCATTCCCCGACGTTCTCCACGCCGGATTGCGAAGTGATCGGTCAGCGGGCTCAGCGGTAGGTCTAAAATCCAATCACAGTCGACGAATTGCGCGTTCCCGCCTAATCCGAATTGTCGATACCGGGCGAGGTCAGCGTGGCTGACTTCGCGAATTGTCATCGTGTCATTCTGCGTCTGGCCTAGCTCAATTTGAGCCGCTGCGATCTCAACCGCTTCCTCATCAGCAAGCTCTTCTAGCGGTCGGGTCAAGACCACGTATTTAACATTGCCGCTGGGCGTTGATGGATCAGCTTTCTTGTCGAGAATCAGGATGTTGGTAACAACCTCGCTGTTCTGAAACCAGCGTCCAGCGCCCGACGTGATCACACACTTGAGATCATAGTAGCGTCCCAGTAGCGAGTAGAAATCGTCGCCCCAATCTGTACCAAGCCACGCATTGGTAATGATGATTCCAAGACGCCCATTGTCATTCAAAAGCGGATGTAAGGCGAACGGCAAATAAGCTGAAACGTCGGCGCGCCGAGTGAACCTTTCACCACCTTGGCCGAGGCTTGCAGCCACACGGTCAAGGGCATTCCCATATTGCTTTCGCCCAGCCTGCGCTACGAAGGGCAAGTTGCTGGTAATGGCGTCAAACTGGCCAACGCGTTCGGCAAAGACATTGCCGTTTGTAGGATTACGGAAGTCAAGATCGGTTTCGCGTTCTAGAGAAAAAGCGTCCCTTTGGAATATACGTAGCGGCTGATGCATCAGGCTCGCTTTTGCCAACGCGAAGGTCGCGATCTGCACCGCTTGTGGATCTTGGTCGCCTGCAAAAACCGTCGAAGCCACCCGGTCAGGATCGACACTCGCCGATAACTTCTGTTCAATTGCTGCGCGCGCAATTGTCCCGCTTCCGCAGCACGGATCGAGAACCCGGTCCTCCACCGTGTTCCGAATACAAAGGCTTGTGAGGAGGCGCGCAAGCTCGATTGGTGTAGGATATTGCCCGCGAAGTTTGCGAACGGCCACCTCGACCGTAGCTTCCAGTACTCCAGAGAGCTGCCCCTGGTCTACCGAACCGACCCGCAGGTCGGACAGCAATTTGTGGAACTGTAAGAGTTGGTCCCAGACCGGCGTGGGCACCAGACTTAGCCCTAGGCTATCCGAGAATATCGTCCAGAAATTGCAGTCCTCGGACAATTGCCGGAATAGGTCGAGCGCTTCACTAGGAGTGGTGTCTTCATCAATCGCAGCAACTCGCCGGGCGCGCACATCCTTCTCTCTAAGGATATGTCCGAATAGAATTTTCCCAATCCAATTGGATATAACTGCTTGCGCTAAGACCTGCTCCTTGGAGCCCTCGCCATATTCGGCCCGGTATCGGTCCCACCACAATGTCATCTCGGCTCGTAGTCGAGAATCTCGGCGCGCGGCGTCCGTCAACGCCTGTGCTACCAACCCCGAATTTTCCATAATGAGAGATGTTACGCCACCGCTGCGATAAGCGTCGATAAACTGTCGACCTTCGAGCGACCCGCGGTCAAAAAGGTCATTCAGATGCCCGAAAATTTTCTCTGCTAAGGCTTCCCACCGTCCTCGGCTGCTTGCCACGCTAGCGCGGGTCTTGATGTCCGAGAGTTCATCCCAACGCTCCGCTGCTTCAAACTCGCCCGTTTCATCGTTGCGGGTGTAAAGCCGCGCATGCGACACGTTCCAAAGCAGAAAACTATCTAGGCCGAGAGCTCGTGCTTTGGTCTCCGCGTTATCACGGAACTCGAAATCGTCGATGCTCGTATCGGGCATCTTCAATTCCCAACCCTGCAGAATCCGTGCGGTTGAACGATCGCCGAAAAGCAAGACATCCGGGAAGAGGCTACCCCCTTCCGCCTTGACGGTTTGCTCACCGCCTGCATCTTTGATCGAACGATTATCGCGGGCGGCGAGCAACTTCATATGGCCGATCAAATCAATCGCCCATGAACGCTCGTTGTAGTTAGCAGAGGGACCACTCACGCGGTTAGCTTCTCTGAGTCTCTAATGACCGCATCGACGTCAACCATACCCCGACGGTTTGGCTGACCAGCTCGTGCCGCAGGTTGGAGTGCCGAATATAACGGCGGTGCGGGGGTCTTAGCTTTGATGGCTGCTTCAACCTCTGTAAGCCGCTCCTTGGCGACCTTGATGTAGTCAATTTGCTTTTCCTTGAAGAGGTGGACCTCCTCGTTCTTTTCGATTCCGATGAAACGCCGCCCCTCAAGCGCTGCGGCAACCAAAAAGCTTCCGCTTCCGAACGCGTTGTCCAACACAACGTCACCCGGCCCAGTGAACATCCGTATCAGGTAACGACCCAACGCAACGGGCTTTTGTGTGGGGTGCCACACTCGGCCGCCTGCTTCGCTTTCTGCTGTCTTGCAGTAAAGCGTATCGGTCGGAAACCGCTCGCCGTCACTCTTCACCTGGACAGGCTTAAAGTCCCCATAGCTTCCGGTATACTGCGCTTTGCGGGTCCCCTTATCGTACGGTTCACCCTTCGACATGACAGGCCTGTAATTAGGTTGTCTGCCGTAGAAAATGCAGATGTCCTCGTGTTGCCGAAGGGGCTGGCGACGAGCATTAAGGAAGTTGGTCGGCTTGCTTTTTACCCACACGAATTTGTACTTAAACCACGCCTCATTGCTCAGCATCAGGCGCGCTGTGAAGATACCTTGGGATGACAAAGCGATCACGCCTTTCGGCTTGATAATCCTTCGATACTGAGACCAAAGCTCGTCCAACGGAATGACGCTGTCCCACTTATTCTGTGTGGTCCCATAAGGTAGATCGCAAAGGATCAGATCGACTGACTGATCGGGCAAATCAGCCATTACCTCAAGGCAATCACCTTGGTGAATATCTCCGCCAAGATACTTCATCCTTTCGGCTTCCCGAACGGCGAGCTGCCTGTTCCTGCGATAGCGAGGAGGGGAACTTCTTTCCTCTCTTTGGACACTAGAAACTCCACGATTGCATGCCTTCCAACCCACGCAATCGAGCGGTCGGCTCTCGTCGCAACGTCAACGAGAGCTTCGTATTCTTCGTCCTCAAGATTGATCGTGACTCGATTTTTGGCAGCCATCGCCATTCCCCTTTGCAGCACCTTGCAGCACTCTGAGGCACTTTGCAATAGGTGAGAACATTAAGGGAACATATGCGCAGAATATGCCAAGAGGCAATACCCTGAAGTGCGACGCTAATCACCAGGGGAAGTTGGCATCTGATCAAGGGTATTTGGTCCCCATTCCGGAACAAATAGCCAAATTCAGGACCAATCCGTCAGAAGTGCTTTCTATAAATTTCGGCGCTCGGTTGTCGCGCGCGGCCGCCTATCCAACTTGAAATACAACAATTTTCTGCGGGATTCTTTCAGGCAAATTTCCTGGTCACTGACGCGCATATGAGTATGGGCTTGACCCAGCACACCGGAAGCAGCGGCTACGCCTGCATTGGCGGAGCATCGCAAAGAAGTCGACCCGCCGCTTCCAAGCATGAGCGGCCGGTGTCGGCGCTAAGACTTTCTCCCTTGCCAACCTTCTAGCGGCGACTGAAAATACGCTGATCACCGACCGGGCATTGCGGGTGATCACCTGGAAGTTGCATTTCACGCTCCCAGTGATCGAAAATCATTTCTATTGTTGCATGGGCCCAGCTCCGGCCCATGCTCACGAGAGCTCGACGGACATCGGCATGCTCCAGCAAATCCATTCTGCCGTTCACAATAGCGGCCGCCGCACGTTCGCGTTGCGACAGCTTTAGGTCGCCATCATTAAGACGCTTTGACGCTTGCGCAATTGTATCGAAATCATATCGTGTCAATCGGACGACACGGTTGTTCATATCGTCTATCACTCGCTTCATCATCACGCTTCCTCCTTTAATTAATATAGTCAGAAAATCGGTTCGTTAAGTCAGGCCGCCTTATCCAGTTTTATCAGTTCGACGCAGATACTATTAACATTGCGTTTGATCGCTTTTCGCACTGATGCGAGTCGGGCTCGATCTGTATTGGCGAATTCGGCGAGCGCTCTCCCGCACAGGCCTTGGTCAATGCCGTCGACCACCCTTTCGATCTCTGGCGAGCCCGCGACGACGTCGTCGAAAGCTTGTCGCCAAGCGGCGGCGCGTTCAGCGATTTCGCATTCGTCGTCCGGCGCCAACGGGGACACGACCAGGTCGAGTTCGCTGCAATAACGGGCTTCGTCCCTCTTGCGCCTCGCAATGATGGCGCTTGCGATCGAACGCATGACCGCCATCAAGAAATACTCCATCTTGAGTCCGGCAGGGCAGCTGCGTGAGGTCAGCGCCCGCAGGATCGCTTCCTGCAGGATGTCTTCGGCGTCGATGCCGGCGGTGAAAGCGCGAAACCGCGCCATTCGCATGAGCTTTGAATTTGACCGAAAGTCGATCGCCGCAATCGCTGCGCGAACCTGCGGCTTCGTGAGATACGAGCGTGTTGCGTTATTCGTTGATGTATGCGCGACACTGCCCGAATTCGGACAGGCGTTCGTCGATTTATAGATTTTGTTGCCGTTACCGGCAGTTCCCTTTGCCATGGTTTCCTCGCGGGGCGAGCGAGACCACTGACGTGGGTTGTGATGTCGAAGATGTCATTTCGTGACCTCGAACGCCAATGAACGCGCACCGTCTCGGCGCGGGTTCGTGGGTTGAAGCGACACAAAATTGAAGGCCACCGGCTTGGGGGACTATCCCAGCACGCTGTGTTCGCGGTTTCTCCACGATAGGCCATAGACGATTAAGAAATCGTTGCCGTCATCTGAAAACTCAGAGTGGAGAGGTTCGATAAGATGCGCCGGACCGGCGGTGTCCGAATTTCACCAGTCCGGCGCATATGTAGGGTGAAGGCTCAGGCCGCGATTTCGAAACCCTCGGCGATTTTCCCGTGTAGGCTCCCAATATACGTTCGCAACTCGCCAGCCAGTCCATGGTCCGGACGTCGTCGCAAGAACCCCTCGACCAGCGTTACGATGGCAGGTTCAAGCCGTAGGCCATTCATGCCCTGGGCAACCAACCATCCGATCTTTGCGATGGCGAGCAGAAGACAGTCCAGTTCGACATGATCGCGCAGGTTTCGCCAGGCTCCATCGCTGGCCGGGCGCGGGACATTGGACTTCGCCGCGACAAGATCGAACGGCACGTTCATTCGCAGCAAAAGCTGGCTGAGATGGGTCCAGGTTCTACCTCCCCCTTTCATCATCAGGCCGAGATCGAGATGCGGCCGAGGGCCTTTTCGGCCAGGCTGGTCGACGAGCTGCGGTGGCAGCCGCAATCCGTGCGCTATGCTAGCGTGTAGCAGGATCGGCACGTCGGTGGCCAACCCACCATAGGTAATAACGGGCTTGTCGTCGTTCGCCCGCAGGTAATCGAAGACCCTCATGACCACGCCAGCCTCGTCAGCCCAGTCCCGCTCGCACCAGCTGCCAATCTCGCCAGTACTCACCCGTCCCTCTTCGTCGATAGTGAACTGGAACGCAGCTGCAGCCATGACACGCTTCACCGCGACCGCGTGACGATTGGAGTCAGGATCCATGGCCTGATGTAATTTGTAGAGGTCCTTGTCCCAGAAGAATTCCGCGTCGAGCGCGATATACGTTTTTGCCATTCCGCTTTTCCTTTCAATTAGTGTTGGCATCATCACGCTTCGTCAGAAGGGGAGCGGGCGCGCCCGCTCGAGCGCCCGCCATGCCTGCCACGCGGCGGCGAGCGATGTCCGCTGGTGCGGCGAACATTGCGACCACAGGAACGCTGCCCACAGGCACTGTGCTTCCTCCGGCGCCTTGCGCGATCGTGACAGCATGTTTGAACCGGGACCGGCTCGCTCGATCCGGTATGCGGCCGCAATTTCTTCCAGCACGCTGTTCGCGCATTCGAGCGGGAGGATATCCAGGTCCGGGCGATCACGCTGGAGAAGTTGCAGGTCAGCTGGCGGCAGGGGCCCTCCGGCGCTGAATGCCTGCCTCAGGTAATGCTGCGACGTGCGTGACGCACGCGCGATAACTGTCGCGCCTGCAGGAACGCGCTCGGCCAGTCCGGCCAGAATCTCGGCCCGGTTCGCTGTCCGATCGAATACGCGGTGATCGATAGCGAACCTCGCGCCGCCTCCTTGTTCACGAGTCACGGTGAAGATGGCGGTCGAACGAATAGCGGATCGCGGGCTGCTTTCACCGGGATCGCGGATAATCGCGAGCGAGCATAACACCCGCGGATGGCGCCTGTGGGAATGGGGCATGATGAAAATCCTGTTCTGAGAAACGCGGCAGGCGGCGCCTCCCGTTGGAGACGCCGCCTGCTCGGTGTTTGTAATTGGCGTGGAGCCGCTCAAGCCATGAAGTCGGCGAAGGCCTGCGCATCGGCGAACAGGCTGAAATAGCCAGCTTCCCACTGCTCAGGATCGACCTCGACCGTGATCATGGCAGCGCGGATGTCAGTCCATGCGCGTTCGACGCCGCGCTCGACCTTCGCGCTCGACGGCACGGCGCACGATCGCAGCACACAGCGTTTGTCGAGGCGGAAGGCATGGCGGCGATCGGTGGTGACAAGCAGGATCGGCTTTCCACGGCTCAGGCGGCACGGCTCGACCTGCATGATCTGCGCTCCGTCCTTCGTCCGGTAGATCAGCGCGATCCCAGCGCAGATGCTGGTCTGATCGTTGGCGAACAGCGCCATCAGCGAGTCCTGCCTTGCCTGCATCGCCGCCCGGGCGACCATCTCAAGCGCGGGTTCGGATGGATAGTCCATGGTGCCGATTGTCAGCGCATCGGTGCCGGCGCCGGGGTCGGTGGGCAGACCCAGCGCTTGCGACAGCGCACAGGTCAGCTGCTGGCGGGGGCATGCCCCGCCGATATCGAGATCGATCATTCGTATTTCCTTGTTGTGTGGGCCTGTCGGCCGGAGCCCTTTTCCGTTCAGCCGGATGGCTCACGTTTCTTGCGTTCTTGAGGTTTATGCCCCTCAGGCCGGGGTCCACGCTGTGTGGAAACGATACCGCTCGCTCGCAGGCAGCGGGACGATCACCGGCTCCTTACCGATCGTCGACACGTACCAGTCGAGCTCGGCCTGGTAGGCTTCGGCGCGCACGTGTTTGTGCCACAGATCGTGCAGCCTCCCCCACGCCCAACGATAACGTTGCTCGCGCAAATTTTCTTTGTATCCGTATGGCGCCCCCTGCGCCTCGAAGCGCCACGCCGGCGCATCCATCGCGGCCAGCGTTTTGGCCATGACGGTCTCGCCATCATCGCAGACGTGATCAAGAAGCTGGACCAAGGCAAGAACGTCGTCTTTCGCGCGGTGCGCCGAGGGCATGTAGTACCCTGCCTGCATTACGGCGTACCCCTGTGGTCCCGGTTCGAATCCAAGCTTGCGCCACGGCACGTCAGCCATTGCGCAGCCCCACGGCACTGCCACATGCCGGTCGATCATCTTCTCGACGAAGGGGCGATCAAAGCCGGCATTGTATGCGACCACTCCCTCGCAGGAGGCTAGCATCGCTGCGACCTGATCCTCGTCTATGGACCGTCCGGCAAGATCCTGATCGGTGAGCCCGGTCAGGTCCACGATCTCCGCTGTCAGCGGACGGCCGGGATCGATTAGTCCGCTCCTGACGACTTCGACAGCTACGATCCGACCGGCATCGTTCACTTGAACGATAGCCATGCACAGTTCGATGACCGTGTGCCGCTCGGCGGACAGGCCCGTGGTTTCGGTGTCGACCACGGCGATCCGGCGGACTGCATCTCCCTCCGGTGCCGTGCGGGGCCAGTCGTTCCGGACACGGACTGGGCGAAGGATGCGCTGGTCGACCGGACATGCTTCGCCGATGCTGGATCCATCCAGCCGCTGTTCTGAATCTTTCATGGAATTACCTCGTGTCGCGAGGCCGACCGAGGGGCTTTTCCCCTCTACCTACCGACCTCGGACAGCGACGCTGGACGGGCAGAATTTTCCCGGTGTGGTGGCACGCGAGGGCAGTGGAAGTAGGCGATTTCATGACTGCTTCGCGCCCCAATATCGGCCATTGAAGGTTCGTCGCCGTTTCCTTGAAAGCGGACATCAAGGCTTTGCAGGCGGAAGCGTTATTCCAAAGGAACCCTAACACTCATTTATTTCCGAGCCCGAAATGCAATTACTCGTTGCCGTCTCGGTCACCTTCCTTAGCTTCAAGCCGCTCGATGTGCATGAGCAACACCCCGATGAGGGTGATCAGCCCCCCAACAATCAAATAGCGTTCGGGGCCTTCCCCCTTCATTAAGGCTGTGAAGACGACGATTATCACGAGCGCTCCCACCCAATGAGGCTTAGGCCGTTTGGTCGGCGTGGGCTCGGGTGTGCTTTTAGTCATGAGCTTTCGACAGGTATCCGAGTAAAGCTAGACTCGATTTCATTGACCGTCATCTGCGCGGCGTCTTCGAAAGGCTCTAGTATTACGTCTGCACCTAGACCTTCTACATGTTCGACATCTGAATGCCGATAAACTGCAATGGCTATCTTCCCCTTGAAACCATCGGCCTTGAGGGTGCGCATCATCGTAAGTCTGGGATCCTGATCCACTAACGCCGGCCCATGATGTTGGAGAGTTGAAATTACCCACTCTGCTGATTTCAAGGGCAGCTCCGCGACGAAATGGGGATCACTCACATCACCGTAGACCGCGTCGAATCCCCGATCCCGCCATTTCACCACTGAGGATGGATCAAAGTCCACACCGAGGGCAGGTATCTTTTTTCCATCAGCCTAGCGGCGAAAGCACCTCCTAACCCGGCCAGACCCAACAGTATAACGGCCGGTGGTGTGGACTTGTCTTTCTCCTCCTCTTGAATTTCTCGAGCGGGGTCATCTCTCTCAGCAAAGCCCAAGTACGGCTCCAAAAGTTTGTAGATTTGATGCGAATAGGTGATCATGTAGGTTGAAACTGCGATCGTGATCAGCCCGACGAGCGTTACAAGCCCGAGTTCGCTCCCGGTCAGGTGGCCCAGCGTTACACCCATTCCTACGAAGATGAGGGAGAATTCGCTTATCTGCGCCACGGTAAGGCCTGCGAGGAAGCTTGTGCGCTTTCGGTAGCCCATTCGTCCCATTATGATCAGCACGATCAGTGGGTTTCCGATTAGTACGAACGCCGAGAGAAGGAGGGCTGCGGGAATGTTGCTCCCCAAGGCGCCTAGGTTCAATTCGGTGCCAAGGACTACGAAGAAGAACAGCAGAAGGAAATCACGCAGGGTGGTGAGGCGAGATGAAATCGATTCCCGGTAAGGAGTTGATGCGAGCGCCACACCGGCAAGAAGGCCGCCGATCTCCAGTCCCAGCCCGAGATATTCACCGATCGCTGCGAAGCCCGCCGCGAGACCCAGCGCGAAGAGAATGAGCAGTTCCTGATTTTCAGCCAGTTTCTTAGTAATCGGCGTCGCCGCGAATTTCACGATCAATACGACCACGCCGACCAGCGCCGCTGCGGCGATCGCGGCTTGCGAAAACGTTACTTCGCCACCGTCTTCACCCGAACCCATACCTATCGTAGAGAGCGCGACCATTGCTAGGACCACGACGATATCCTGGACGATGAGGAAACCCAGTGCCGTCCGACCATGCAGCGAATCCAGCTCCCGCTTGTCTGAGAGGAGCTTGACGATGATGATCGTGCTGGAAAACGTGAGCGCCACGGCGATGTAGATGCTCGGAATTAGGCCAAAGCCCAGCAAATAGGAGATCATGAACCCGAAAGCGGCCGTGAAAATCACCTGCCCGAGACCTGTTGTCAGCGACACGGCTCCGAGTGACCGTATTAGCTTGAAGTCCATTTTCAAGCCCACCAGGAAGAGCAGAATGGCTATCCCCAGCTCGGACAGGAGTTCGAGAGAGCCCTCCGATTGAGCGAGGTTCAACACCGATGGACCGGCAACGATTCCGACGAGGATGTAACTCACGACGAGCGGCTGTTTCAGCATGTGCCCCGCCAAGCCGATCATGCCCGCAAGGATCAGGAGTGCAGACACTTCGGTGAACAGGGAACCGGCGAAGATTTCGAGCATGGAGACCTGTTAGCATCTATCTAGACGAGATAACCCTCTAACATCATTTCTGTTCACACCGATACGGAATGATGCTGGCGAAGGCATCCGTGCCAACTGCCCGACCCTTCCGAAAATGGCCTATCAGAAGGCACGATGACAAGGGCGTCGTCACCGCAGTTCAGGTCGAAGGCGGGTTCAGCGGCGCATTCACTAAGGCCATTTCGCATCCTAGGCACTGGGGCCGGATGAGGGACGGCGCGCGGGCGCGGGTCCGCTAAGGTGGCCGCAGTCTGTCGACCAGGACCGCTTGTACACTAAACGCAGCTCGGGATCGCCAGGATCGGCATACCGGTACTAATGGTGGCGCCCAGACCGATGCACCCTATCGCGATGCCAATCCGCTCCATCTGTGTTTCATGCTGCTTGAGCAGCCAGAGCATGAGCAGGCCGTGGGTAACGATCAGGATCCCCCATACCGCCAGCAACAGCACTTTTACCTGCGTCACGCCAAACAACGAGGGTCCGGTCCATCCGAGCGAGCAGCCGAAGCCGTGAAGGGCATAGAGGATGCTGAAGGCCGCCGCCCAGAGAACCAGGCCTGAGACCATGCGGGTGAGCGCCATCACAGCGCGTCACCCGAGAGGGCGAGCAGCCAGGCGACCACGATGGTCACGCCCGCGCCGTAATCGCTCCATACCGCGGCGATACGGAATTCGTGCGGCCACGCGGCGTTGGCATGGCCGCTGGCGATTCGGCGCCGGACGAAGCACTGGGTGAGCAGACCGACAGCGGCGGAGAAGATTGCATAGCTCGTAAGCACCCAGCCCACTGCAGCGAAAGCGTGCTCGGTCGGGCCGGGCAGGTGGTGCAAGGCAGCCCAAAGCAGCCCGCCAATCGCGAGGGCGAGGCCTATGGCTGCCAACGCACTGCCGACACTCGCCTGCCCGAAATCGTATTGTCCCATGCGCGCTCCCAAGAGCGCGAGAGCGGCTGCCGCCGTGATCAGTAGGGGTTCGAGGAGATATGCGCCGTACTCCCCCGGTGGCGGCCAGTTTGGCGCAACCACCCAGAGGAAGAAATAGCCGAACACGAGTGAGGCGAACAAGGTTCCGTTTGCTGCCGACGCGAGCACGCTGCCCCAATAGCCCACGCTGCCGCCGACTGCGAAACTGGTCGGCAGCATTACTCCCGCCCCGACATCGATCGGGCCGGGGTCGCGCGTTGTTCCCGTAGTGCCCGCCCAGCGCCAGACCATGATCGCTGTGCCGACGACGAAAAGCGGAGTCAGCCAGTAGAGGCTGAGCAGCATCGACAGGAAAAACCCACCGATGACCATCGCGGTAAAGAGCGGCAACAGGCTCGGCCCCGGCAGGATCGCGACGTGTTCGGGCGCGCCGGTGACCATGTCGACAGCCAGCGTCTCGCGCCGCTTGTCGATCGCGCGGCCGAGAAGGCCTTTTCCCGCAGCAAGCCCCGCGCCGATCTTCCGGTCGCGAGTCAGCGGCTCGCGACTGTCGACCGTAGGCAGGCTGGCGAAATTGTACTGCGTGGGCGGTATGGGCATGGCCCATTCCAGCGTCTCGGCATCCCACGGATCGCGACGCGCATGGTTGCCGATCCGGCGCTGGAGAGCGATGTCGATCGCGAACAGGCCGAAGCCGAAGGCCTGCATGAAACTTCCGATCGAGGATATGAGGTTGAGCCAAGTCCACCCCGCTTCCGCTGGATAGGTGTACACCCTGCGGGGCATCCCCAGCAGACCCGTCAGGTGCATGTGCAGGAAGGTCAGGTTGAAGCCGATGAATATTAGCCAGAATGCCGCGATCCCCAGCCGCATGACGCGCGTTCGCCCCGTGGCGTGCGGCATCCAGTAATAGGCGGCGGCCAGCATTGGGAACACGAAGCCGCCCACCAGCACGTAATGCAGATGCGCTGTGACGAAGGCGGTATCATGTGCCTGCTGGTCGAAGGGCACGATGGCCAGCATCACGCCCGTCAGCCCGCCAAGGACGAAGACCACGAAGAAGCCCAAGATGTAATACATCGGCAGGGTAAACTTGGGCCGGCCCGCCCAGATCGTGCCGATCCAGGCGAAGATCTGCACCGCGGTCGGGATCGCCACCAGCACGGACGCCGCCGAAAAGAACCCCAGCGCCATGTGCGGGATGCCGGTGGTGAACATGTGGTGGACCCACAGCCCGAAGCTGAGGAAGGCGAGCGCCATCACCGCCGTCACGATCGCGCCGTATCCGATCAGCGGGGTGCGGGCCATCACCGGGATGATGGTCGATAGCGCTCCCGCTGCGGGCAGAAAGATGATGTAGACCTCCGGATGGCCGAACAGCCAGAAGAGGTGCTGCCATAGCAGAGGCGATCCGCCAAATTCGGGCTGGAAGAACGGCCAGCCAAAGGCGCGTTCCACCTCTAGCAGGATCGATCCGAGGATCAGCGGGGGGAAGCCGAACACCATCATCCCGGCGGTCGCGAGCAGGTACCAGGCCATGATCGGCATTCTGGTGAGGCCCATATTGGCCGCGCGGAACTTGAGAATAGTCACCACGATCTCGATCGCGGCGCACATAGCGGAAATCTCGACGAATGTGATGCCGAGCAGCCAGACGTCGGAGTTGACGCCGGGCGTGTATTCCTTGCCCGAAAGCGGCGGGTAGAGGAACCAGCCCGCATCGGGTGCGACACCGCCCAGCAGCGCCAAGATCATGATGGTGCCGCCGAATAGATAACACCACCAGCCGAGAGCCGTGAGGCGCGGATAGGCGAGGTCGCGCGCGCCCAGGATCTTGGGCAGCAGATAGATAGCCAGGCCCTCCAGCATGGGAATAGCGAACAGGAACATCATGATGCTGCCATGCATGGTGAAGATCTGGCCATAGACCTCCGGCCCGGCAAAGGCGCTTTCGGGCGTCGCCAGCTGGGCGCGGATCAGCATCGCGAGCACGCCGCCGATTCCGAAGAACACTGCCGCCGCGACGACGAAGCGCTTACCAAGATCGGTGTGGCTGACGCTGCTGAACACACCGCGCCAGCCGGGCTCGTTCCCCCAGATGCGGGTCAGGTCGCGGTGGAGGCGGATTGCCTTCAAGGTGCGGTTCCTCCTGCGGCAACGCTTTCGCCTATATCGTAAGCTTCGACCACGAACCGGTGATTGGCATGGCCGATACCGCAATATTCGGCGCAGACCGCTTCGTAGGTGCCGGGCACGCTCGCCTCGATCCTGAGGCGGTTCACCTGACCGGGGATGGCGTCCATCTTGCCTGCCAAACGCGGGATCCATAGGCTGTGGATCACGTCGCTGGATGTGATGTCGAGATCGACGGGCTGACCGGCAGGGATCCGCAGCATGCCTTCGCTGCAACGGCCGTCCTCGTCACAGAATTCCCAGCCGTAATTATAGGCCCGCACGTCTATGGTCCGGGCGGCGGGACCGGTCGGCAGATTGCGTTCGCCGACCGAGAGGGCAAAAGCCAGCAAGACCATGAGCACGGCGATCGGCATGCCGAGGCCGAGCCAGCCGATCCATACCCGCTTTCGCTCGGGCGTCTTCCTGTCCGCCACGCCTCGCCGGAAAAGCGCGACGAGAAGCAATGCGAACACCAGTGCGGACAGGATTGCTGAGCCGCCCAGCATCCACCACCACAGGCTCGCCACGCGCGATGCGGAGGGACCCGCCGGATCGATGGTGGACAAAGACCCCGCGCAGGCCGCAAGAAGAGACGATAGAAGGATCGGGGCCCCGAAGCGGACCCGCTTGCCCGAAGGACGAATGCGATGAGCAAGACGATGCACGAAAAGGTTGCCGAGAAGAAGCTTGTCGAGGCCGATCCGGAAGAGCTGATCGATCCGATTGAAAAACAGCCCAATTTCCATCGACTGGAATCGCGCATCGCTCTCGCGGGCCATCCCCTTCACGCGATGCTGGTTGCCTTCCCGATCGCACTCACCGCCTGTGTGCTGGGTGCGGACGTCTTCTACTGGTGGACAGGCGACCTCTTCTGGGCGCGTGCCGGATTGTGGGCGGCCGGAATGGCATTCCTGTTCGGCGTGCTGGCCGGCGTCACCGGAACGGCCGAGCTGCTCAGCGTGCCCGGCATTCGCCAGCGCGCGGCCAGCTGGACGCATTTCATCATCGCGGTGATGCTGCTGTCGATCCTGGGCATGAACTGGGGCTTCCGGCTGCTCGGTTACGAACAGGCCGTGCTGCCCTTCGGTATCATGATTTCCGCCTTCGCCGTTGGCTTTACCGGCTTTACCGGATGGCACGGGGGCAAGCTGGTGTTCGAATATCAAATTGGCGTCTCGTCAACCGGAAGTTCGTGACCGAGCGGCTGGGTGAGCCAAGCGGGCGCGAAGCTTTCGAGCGCAGGTTTTCCCAGCACCAGGAACAGGATCGCCACCATCGCGATCATGATCGGCAGGAGCGTGGGAAGCGCGCTGCGCGGAGCGTAGCGGCCGCGCCGTTCGCTCATCAGCACGACCAAATGCCCGATCCAGGCGTGAAGCGAAACCAGCACGCCGACCGCCAACAGCTTCACGAACATCCATAGAGTGAAGGCGCTTGCTAAGAAGATCAGCGCGGTGCCCGCCGCGATGGCGATGATCGCCGCGGGTGTGACGAAATAGGAATAGGCGCGATGCGTCAGCAGGCGCAACTGACTGTAGCTCGCCTGGTTTTCGCCGATTTCATGCTTGCTCAGCATCAGCGGCAAGCCCACGAGCCCCGCACACCATATGATGAGCGCGGCGATATGGATCGCCTTGACCAGCGAGAGGATCATCTCAGACGGGGTTCCGGGAGACGACCGGCGCGGGCTGCGCCGCGTTCTGGCGCGCCCACGCGTTTCGGGCGATCGCAGCCGCGCCGATCGCGAAAGGCGCCATGCCGCCGACCCACATGATCAGTCCGGCAAGCTGCTGATCGGCCAGCGGCGATATTCCCCAGGATGGGGCGGCGGCGATGTGAATGCGATAAAGAGGCTCGGTCGCAAAGGTCAGAAGCGCGCTCAGAAAGCCCATCTGAACTGTCCCGCCGAGCAGTCCGCCGACTGCGCCAACCGCGCTCGCCCGGCAAATGGCCAGCCAGAAGGCGAAAGAGGAAGCAAGGATCGAGAGCTGCATCGTCCAGTACACCAGCATGTCGGCCAGCGCGGCATCGTAGAGCGAAGGCACGTGCCAGCCCCACAGCACCGCGGTCATGCCGATGGTTGCCGGGCCGACCGGAACGCGCCGTCGAAAGAGCGAGCGCGCAAGCCGGCTCGATACCTCGCTCTCGCGCATTGCCATGGCGAAGCACAGCGCACCAAGGATCAGCAGCAGATGATGGAGCGAGCGGGCGGAGAAGAGCGTCACGCTCGCGGCGCACAGAGGCGAGACGAAAGCGATGGCGAGAAGCGCCATTCCGACGGTCGCCAGCCGGTTTCCCGCCCGCAGGCTGAGCGCGAGCCCGAGGGCCAGAACCGCGAGAAGGGCGGGATCGAAATTCCAGCGCGTCGCGACTTCCGCCAGGCTCGGCGGGCTTCCGCAGTAGCTGCCGGCAAACATTCGCATCGCTTCCCCAAATCGAACGGATCAATCTGCCGTGGCCACCTGAAATAGGGGAAGACCCGGCATTTGGGGGGAACATAGCTGGCGCGATTGCGGTTTGAAAGTCAATCGCAACAATTTTTCCGGTTTGTCCGGCCCAAGGAGTATAAAAATTGAGCCAGAAACGCATCGCAGTGTTCGGCGCCAGCGGAGCCACCGGTCGCGAAACCGTGAGACACGCCTTGCGCGCTGGGCTGGAGGTGGTCGCGATCGACCGTGCGCTGCCCGACGAGGCCGACCGCATCAACGGCGTGACCTATCGGCAGGCGGATGTTCTTCAAGGCGGCCTCGCCGAAGCCATGGAAGGTTGCGACGCGGTGATCTCGACGCTGGGCGTCGGTTTCTCGCCCGGCAACGCCTTGTCGCCGCCGCCGCTCTATATGGACGGCACGCGCCATATCCTGGACGGGATGGAGGGGGCCGGGATCGACCGCATCGCGGTGATTTCCGCAGCCTTCGTGATCGATCAGCCCAATCTGCCGACATGGTTCAAGCTGACGGTCGTGCCCGCCCTGCACAACATCCTCGAACAGATGAAGGAAATGGAGGCGCTGCTCGAGGAACGTCCCGGACTTCGCTGGACCGCGGTACGTCCGGGCTGGCTCATCAATAAGCCCGCCTCGGGCGACCTGCTGGTCGAGGAGGAATTCCTTCCAAAACTCGCTTTCCGCTGCCGCATGGGCGATCTCGGCGCCTTTCTGGTCGATTGCGTGCAGAACAATCTTCACATCCGGAAAAAGCCGGCAGTCGGCGCGCCGGAAGAGGAAAAGTTCGAAAGTCCACTGGCGCTCGGAGAGGAATTCGCCAATTTGTAAACGAGATCGAACTGGCGACTTCTTATACTGACTTAAGATCCGAGCGGTCGATGTCTAGTTCCGTTGTGGTCATGCTTAGACCAAGGAGCAGACAGTCCGCTACTGATGCTGTGGACGGCTCTCCACCCTCCTGCGGTAATATCGCGTGGTTGAGCTGGAAGGAGAGTCGAGATGGGCGAAGTCGTTACGATCGGTCTGGATATCGCGAAGTCGGTGTTCAAGGTGCATGGTGTTGGAGCAGGTGGCGAGGTGCTGATCCGCCGCCGACTGACGCGAGCCAGGATGCTGCCATTCTTCGCGAAGCTGCCGCGGTGTCTCGTCGGCATCGAGGCGTGCAACAACTCACACTACTGGGCGCGAGAGCTGACCGCACTGGGTCACGACGTGAAGCTGATGCCGGCGCAGCACGTGAAGCCCTACGTCAAGCGTGGGAAGAACGACGCTGCCGATGCGGAAGCGATCTGCGAAGCGGTGACCCGGCCGACGATGCGCTTCGTCGCGGTGAAGAGCCCGGAGCAACAGAGCTTGATGATGCTCCACCGTGTGCGGTTGATGCTGAACCGGCAGCGCACCCAGATCTCGAACGCGATTCGTGCTCATATCTCCGAGTTCGGAGTGGTGGCACCTGTCGGTCGGCTCGGCGTCGAGCGGCTGCTCGAGGTGGTCGCGGATGCCGGTGATGATCGCGTGCCCGAGGATGCCCGCCTCTGTCTGCAGATGCTGGCAGCCCAGCTGGATGTCGTGAAGCGGCAAATCCTCGAGAACGATCGGCGTGTGCTCGCCAGCGCGCGGCGGACCGAACTCGGTCGCAGGCTAATGGAGATCCCCGGCGTGGGCCCGCTCCTTGCGAGTGCGTTCGTTGCCTCGGTTGCCGATCTCAGTGTGTTCAGGACCGGCCGCGACCTGGCGGCTTGGATCGGGCTCGTGCCCAAGCAGAACTCGTCGGGCGGGAAGGACCGGCTCGGCAGCATCACACGCGCTGGTAACCGATACCTGCGGCAGATGCTGGTGGTCGGAGCGATGGCGGTGATCCGTTACGCACAGCGTCACGGCACGAAGCGACCTTGGCTGGTGCAGTTGCTTGCTCGCCGCCCCGCCAAGGTCGCCGCGGTAGCGCTCGCGAACAAGAATGGGCGCATGGTCTGGGCGCTGATGACCAGCGGCGAACATTACCGAGAACCATTGCCGATGGCGGCGTAGAGTTAAGGCGCGGAGCTGCTGCGTCGACGAGGTTGGAAAGGGCAAAAAGGAGTTGATGCACCAAGCCGGTTGAAACCGCCGGATCGGGAAAACCCATTTTGGGCCGTGGCGCTTCGAGCGCGAGCTATAGGTCGGGACCCGGTTCGCGCGAAAGGCATCATGGCCAGCGGCGCATGACATAGCCGCAATCAAAGGCCGGACACATGGCCGCCTCGACCAGCGCAGTGCAGAACTTCGAAAATCCCTTGCCAACGGAGGGCCGTCCACACACGGCCCATCATCTGCCATAGCCTGTATCGCTTGACCAAGGACCCCTCGGTCGCGAAGCGACTACCCTGCCAGAAGAAACCTTCGACGAATAATTCCCGTCCTCGCCCTGTTGTAATAGCAATCCGAGAAAAAATTTTTCCCGCGCATCCTGTTCGTTCGTATGGTCTGCGCCCGATGTAAGCCGATGCGTCCTGCGCAATGCTTCCTGAACTTCAGGGCAGTCTCGCCATCTTCGGAAGATGTCGAGCACCTCAGCGGAAGATGGGTGGGAAGGTTGCCAGAATTCTTCGCCGAACCAGAGTTCCTCGCAAGTTTGGCGGGCCATTTCCTGAAGCTCCAACTTATTGCGAGCGTGGAAGCGCGCGAGCCGGTCCTGCATTTTCGCATCGGCGATTTGCTCTGGAAGAAGCTCGGCGCGCTGCAATAGGGCTGCGGGTAAGGCAACTCTCCCTTCGGCATCTTTGGTTATGACATGCCGCTCTTGCTCCAGAATTCCGAGCAGTAGCTGTCGCGCCCTGAAGGTTTCAGCCGCTAATCGTATCGCTTCCGAGTTCGGTTTATGAATGGGTTTGCGCTTCTCTTCCTCATCTCGATCCTGCTCTTGCGCGCGGACAAAATCACGGCGAGCGGGGTTGGCGATAGGGTCGGTTTCTGTCGACGAACCTGGCCAGGCCTCGTCGCGGTCGGTCCGGATCACAGGAAACGACTTGCGATTGGAGGCATCCTCAGTGGAGTCAGAAGGAACGGGCACTGGCCGCTTTTTTTCGGTTGTCTGAACTCGAACCGGGCCTGTTTGTGAACCGAGCGCCTCCGACGCAGCGGGTGATGCGTCGCCCTTTGCAAAAGCCTTTGTTGCACTGTCGCCAGTCTTGACCGACTGCGCATCGACAATCGACTCCACGCCTTTCGGTATACGATGATCGATGACACGGCTTCGCAAGGTGGGAGTGGCGTGCTCGTCATTTCTCGAAACCACCGACGGAATTAAAGGCCCCTCAGACAAGAACTGCGCCATTGGAACCAGTGGTGGTGAGGCTTGAGGTCCTGCCGGCAGGTTGCGGTCACACGCTGCGTGAAGCTTGGCGACGCTAGCCTTGGATTCTGTTCCGGAGGAGACTGGCGAACGCGGCAATGAGGCCTCAAGTTGAAGCCTGGCCAAGCCCATTTTTGCCGGTTTCGAGAAGCTTAGAGCCTTCGGAATGGACAGCACCGATACCGAAATGCGGGTCAGAACGCTGTGTTTGGCCGGTGGAGAAATCACGCGCGGTAAAGGCCCAGACACTGCAATCCGCTGGAACAGTTCCGTAGTCTCGACCTGGGCAGGGCGTGCGGCCTGAAGCCGGTAATCAATCTTGAGCGGTTTTGCTGGAAGCGTCATCCTTCCGTAAATTGCTGTAGGGAGGGGTGGGATCGTATCGTTCTCCAACGCCTTGAGCTTTAGCGATGGCGGTATGATCGAAACACTGTTCGCGATGCCAGATGGGAGCGCATCAGAATGCTGCCCGACCTTCGAATCCACAGAAGCATTGTTGTCATTCACCGCGGCGGGTCCGGTTGGGATCGACCATCGAGCATCCAGAACCTTCCAAGGACCAGGTCGAGCGTGCAGATCGCTCAAGGTAGCTGAAACGTCCAGGGCCAAGGTCGCGGCACGGTGCAAGCGCTCGACCGCGTCCGTGGTTTGGGAGACCGTGGCGAGGAGCTTCGCCCTCAGATCTCGCACCGCCCGCACCATACTGTTCCGCATCGCGATGCGATGGTTCGCTTCGTTGACAGTAGAGCGTTCACCGCGCCTGACCTTGGCGGTCAGTCCCTCGCCCAGATGGGTTTGCGGTATGAAATCGACACCTGCTGCGGCGTACGAGAGATGGGTGAAGCGCTTCGCTACACCGGCCTTCTCGCAAGCGTGATTGAGCGCTTCGGCCCACAAGAATCGAAGGCGCGAGAACTGTTCCGGGGTATCGAGATCGGTCCTGAGGTACTTGCCAACAGCCCATTCGCCTTCACCGATCTTGCTCATCGGCCTGAAGGAATAGAGGAAGTGGACGTGCCAGTTTCGCTGATCGCCCTCGGCACTCGGCGGATGCAGAACGACCAAATATGGTAGTTGCTGTCGCCCGAATACGTACTCGGCATAGTCGCAAGCCAGTTCGAATTGTTGTTCCGGCGTGAGGTCATGACACGACTGCATGATGCCGTGGAAAAGCGTTTTCGCGTCCAACGAAACGGTGCGATTGACGCCTTCGGCGACGTCCATTCCAGCCACGATTTCCTCGAATGTGTCGCCGACATTGCTGGAGATGCAGTCCCTGCCGTCGCCTAGAACATGTGCCCCTTTCATGGCGTAGCGTGCGGCGTCGGCGCCGCGGCCCTGCTTCGAATTCCGGGCCGAATAGTAGCGTATCCGCTGGAAAACGAAGAGACGTCCGGCCTTATCGGTCAAAGCATGGGAATATCGTGGCAAGGTGCCTCCGGCGCTGTGCATTGCGACGACGCGATGCAGGACATGACGCGGCACACCCATGCCCTTTTCCTTGCCCCAAGTGGCTTCTCTTGTGACCTTGAAATTGCGGTGAGGCCGATCCCATTCACGCTGCGCTTCTTTCGTTTCAAGCTCCAGTCGCTTCACGGATTTCACGTGCTGATATTCAGCCCACGCTTCCCGCCGCCACTGCCGTTCTGCGAGCACCGCATACCGAAGATCGCCGCGCGGCGCAGCGCATTGCCGCCGCTGCTCCGGCGAACCGACAGCCAGGCAATCCAGTTCCGTTTTAGGCTTTAACTTCATGGGCGGGTTGCATGCGAAAGGCGGGGCGAAGCGGACGCTTAAGTGTGCATCATTTATTTCGCCAAACCCGCCCTACTTTCTCCTTAAGTGCGCTTAAATGGCGGATGGGATTGTCTGTCTCCATCGAGCATTCAGCAACCGTTTTCCCGTTAATGCGGCACGGAAAGCGAACCAACGGGTCCCTGATGTTTGGGGTGCCGCTTGTCGGCGATCTATAAAGGGGCAATGAACAACCCTGACCTTGCCAATCCGACGAATGATCTGGGATCGCATATTCGCGATCTTGATCGCATGCTCTCAACGCTAGCCGGGATCGAAGCGCGCGCCAGCAAGGTGCAGATCGCACCTGGCGAAGTGGTGTACCGCGACGCGCATGACGCCTACCACCACATCACTACAGGCGCCGTGCTTTCCGCTTACGGTGTTTCGGCACATTACGCGCGTCGCCTCGATGGCTTTCTCGCCCTCGACATTCTGAAAGCGTTGAACGACGAAAATCTCTTCAACGAATGGAAAGATTCGTTCACGCGGAAAAGGACCGTCGGCGAAGCCTTGCTCTGTTTTTTGGATCGCGCAGCAGCGTTCCTCGAAGCGAAAGGCCGACACGCAGAATGGCGTCGCAGGTTCGACGCCTACATGAGAAAGACCGAGGGCTTCCTCGCTGCCCTCGATGACGAGAAGCGGGCAGCGATGCTTCGCAAGCCAGCGACGCGGAAACAGATCTCCATGGTGCGTTACACCTGCGAGTGTCTGCGCCTCGATTTTCCTGCGCTGGAGAATCGCTGGATAGCATTCGCATGGCTTCGCGATATCGGAGCCAACCCCCGCTACCGCGAGGTGCATCCGTGACTGTCACCTGGCGGCGCCCAGATGGCGAGCGCGTGACGCTTTCCACGCTAGCGGACTTCTCCGTGGCGCTGGAAAATATCGAAGCCGAGACAGCCAAGGCGCGACAAGAAGGGCGCTATACCGACATTGCCCTGCTCAACGCCGATTATCAGCAAATTTTCGCGCGGTGGAGAATTTCGCAGCGGGCCGAACTCCAAGCTGACGAGACACATCTTCATCATTCGCTCGAAATCGTCGAGAAACGCCTTGCATGGTGGCGTGAGCTGTCGGTTACCGACGATTACGACGAGCCGATCGAAGTCTCGAAAGCGCAGATGGCGATCTTTGCCCCGGGGAAGATGTCACCTGCAAGCTGGGACGAGGCGAAGGCCGCTATCGCTTGGATGCCCGAGTATCGTCTCCCCGACGATATCGACTTGGTGAGTGGGATCGCCAAACTCGAACAGCTTCTTGAAGCGGGCCGGACACTGCAGCCGTTATTCAAAGATTTTATCAGACAGCTCGGCGACACGACTTTCACCGAAACGGGCTGGACGGAATTTCGAAAGGAGCGCTGGAATATCTTCGTGCAGGCTGTCCGCACTTACAATGAGATCGCGGAGCGGATCGATGCCTAGAAAGCTTCCCGGTCTTTCGCCAGCCTCACCGGGTATGTTGGTCATAGCCGAACTGATCGGTGGGGCGATCACTGCTCAAGGTATGAATAGCGCCACTTTTTCCAAGGCGAGACGCCGCACAAGTACCGCACTTGATCGCGCGTTTGCTGCATGCTCGTCTATGCACCCTGCCGGAATGAGAATTCCGCTTATCAAGGGTTCCAAGCTCGATAAGGACATAATCGCTGCGGCGAAGCGGATCGACCAGAACACCAAATACGCCGAGCGGGGCTATCCGAGCGAGAAGGAGTTGGAAAAGCTTTGCGACTTCCGGTTCCGGCACCTCGACGTATACCACCGTGGCGAATGGCTTCAGCACAGGAAAGCGATGGACCCGACTGCCGAAGAGGCTTTGCGGGTTTGCCATCATCCGACTTCGAGAGACGTAGCTTCTGCATTTCGAGTTCTCTATGAGAACGATCGGTTGCGCGCTGGAAATTGCAAGGCACTGGAATACGCTTGGCGACGCGATTTTGGTCGTCTGCGCAGAAGCCTGGAAAGGATTGAACTCACCTCGACCGGCGGCTTCGCCAGCAAGTTCGCCATGCTGATCGATGCATTAGGTGTCCGGGGGGCGGTCCTCTACGTCCTCGAGCAGGCCTTCGAGTTTGAACGAACATTCGAATACGTTGCTGCACATCTGATCGATTTTCGGAACTTGAGGGGTGGCCTCGGCAAGAAGGGTCTCATCTTCGGCGATCAGGATCCGAACATGATCCACCTAGCGCTCAGCATGAAGCAGCGGATCAAGCCAAGAGACTGGGACGGACACGCGCGTCTCAATTACGAAATTTTGAAAAGCGCACGACTGGATCATCACCAGGCGCAGGCTCCCGAGGGCGATCGCTGGCACCTCGTCCTCGGCAGGCCACCGCTGCACTTCATCACGCAGTACCTCTTCCATACCCACGACCGCTTTGCACCATATCTTCCCGCCGTGGCCTCTTCGCGCTTCTCGCTGAATTCCGCGATCTTCAGAATTGCATTGAACATCCTTGCACATATCGACGCGGATGAGGCCCAAGCAGAATTGGTCGCGCGCATCTCGCATGCCAATGAGCGCGAACGTCCGAATGGCGGTACGAGATCGAAAGGTGGGAAAGAGCTTCCTTCTCTGCTCGAGCGTGCAATTCCACGCGACCGGTTCGATCCATTCTCATCTCGGGGTTCTGATCTGCCGTTCCAGCAGATCGACGATCCGGATTGGGCCGACGGTTATGTTGCAAGACTGCGAGACCGATATGACAAGCTGTTGGCCAACGGCTTGGTCGAAGAGGAAAAGAATCCGTTCGCTAGGGCGTTTCCGTTTGCCCAGGGATGGTCGAGATCGCGAGTGACGACAGCCTTAGAGCGCGTTTGGTATAGAGCCCGATATGCGCTTGAAACCTTGGATCCTCGCTATGCGTATCCAGGCCATCGTAACGGGCACCCCCTCGGCGCTCGGGAAATCGACCTATCCCTATCACTAGCAGCCGATTTGGTTGAAACACCCAACCCCATGAGCAAGGCGAGATCTCTCGGACTACCAATCCACGGCGTCACGACCTGGATACCCCAGGCGGACGCGTGGTGACAAAAGCGCATGAGCTAAGCAGAGCTAATTGAGATACTAAGTCCTTGATATATAAATACTTGTAAGACGAAAGTTCCACCAAAACTCATTTATCAAGGCACCTGAATCTGCATAATTTCCCAGTCCTCTTGAACGACGAGGACTGCCATGACCCCTTCCACCACGCCCGCCCCTCCCCACGGCAATTTCTCGGGGAGCAGCAAAACGCCGTCAGGTGATAAATACTCGACCGCAAAGGCAAGCGAGATTTCTTGCCGCGCGGACATCTACGAACGCCGACATTACGATACGAGGGATATCGAGGCGCAGCACCTCCGGGCAACCGAGCCCCACAATTGGAGGACGTTTCCCGTCGTCATCGGTGTGGATGGATACCGTCTTATAGATGGCGGGAGTCTCATCGAGGCAATCTGCCATATCGATCCCGAGACGGAAGTCCCGATCGAGATCGTCAACGTGGCGGAGGGGCTGCGTATTCGTAGCCAGAACAATGCAAGTTCGTCCCGCCCGGAACCCATGGCAAGGGCCCGCCGTGCGCTCATTCTGCGGAACGAAGGATACACGAACGCGCAGATCGCCCGGGAATTGCGCGTCCTCGAAGATGACGCGGTGCTGACCGACGCGCGCATCAATCAGTTGCGGGGTGCGGCCGAAGCCGAGGAAAGATTTCAGCATCTCAGCGAGATCATCGCGTCCCCGGCGCACACGCCGGTCCGCTTCTATGAAGTGCTCAAGGCGACCTGCGACGCGCGTGAAAAACTTGACATGGAGTCGCCGGTATCTAACGGTCCCGCTCGCCTCGCCATCTTCGCGGCGGAAGTGAAGAGCCTCGTCGAGGCCGGCGAGCCGATGGAATACCATGAGATCGAGAAGCGGCTCAAACTCGTCGGCCGACGCGAGTTCAAGCGCCGTGCCCGCCACATGGGCGAGGAAATCTTGGTGCCGGGAAGCAGGGAGGTCATGTGGCTCGAAGCAGATCGTAAGGGTGGGCCCGTCGCCAACCTGCCGCAGTCCTTCACGCCCTCCGAAACTAAGGCCGTGTTCGAAGTGATCCTTGAGGCAGTGGCCGAAGTGTTGGCCGCCCGGACCGTATCCGGCGCGAACTGATTCGGATCGAAACGGCAGCGACGGATCGGATGCTGGCGATGGCAAGGGATGATAGACCCTCGCATGCGCGCACGACCGCGCTGCCGCTCGACAACGCACATGCAGAAATCGAGTGGCTGGCGTCTCCATCGGATGATCTCCTCGCGCGCTTGCTGCTCGAACTTATTGGCGAGGACGGACTGAAGGAGATATTCGATGAATGATGCCGTTGGATACATTCGTTGTTCCCACATGGACGCGCCTGCGATGACACGCTCTATCGCTGTGCAGAGCGAAAGAATAAGGTTGATCGCAGCCATGCGTTCCCTGCGCCTGTATCGCGTTTTTATTGATATTGGAGGAGGCTGTTCGGTTCTATCCGAGCGCGAGCGCATGCTGAATTGCATTACTTGCGATAATATAGATGCAGTGATCGTGGCGGGGAAAGATCGTCTGGCAAGAGAGTATAGCGACTATTTTCGTATCCTCGGCAAACTGGATGCGCTTGGTATCGAGTTCATCTGCGCAGACGAGGAAAGGGAAGCGCTGCTCGATAGGCATGGGTAAGATGGCATGGCATCTCGCTGGTTACGAAGAATGAAACGGCAGAGGAGATAACGTGGGAAATAGGGCTTCACCGGATCGGCGAAAGGCATACGCGTATGTCCGTGTCAGCACGGCCGAGCAGGCCCAGCATCAGACCTCGCTCCGGCAGCAGACAGTCGATCTCAAAAAATACTGCACTCAGAACGACATCGATCTCATCGAGATCTTTGTTGAACCGGGACTGTCCGGCTCCGACTGGAAAAGACCGGAATTCAACCGAATGATGCTTCTCGCTACCGGCGATGATCATCCGGTCGATTGCATTATCGCCTGTGATATGGCCCGCCTCGCCCGCGACGTGGAATTCACGGTAATTACGCAGGGACAACTCCAGCGCGCTGGGGTGCAGTGCCTGTTCGTCTACCAGAGGTTCGAAGACAACCATTTCGGCATGTTGCACAAGCTGCTGACCAGCTGGCAGGATCAGGATGCTATCGTTAAGGCATCAATGAATACCCGAAGGGGTCTCCGAGGGACCGCCGAGGAGGGTTTCTGGGTCGGAGGGACCGTTCCCCTTGGCTACGAGTCCCGAACAGTCGAAGTGCGTTCGAAGAAGGAGAAGAAGAAGCTCTTTTTGAACGCGTCCGAAGCGGCCATCGTTCGGATGATATTCGACCTTGCGGAGAAAGGTCTGAATGGTAGCCCTTTGGGGGGCCGGGCTATTGCCGAATACCTGAACAAACATGGCTACACCCGCCGTGGGAAGAAATTCTACAATGCGACTGTCGCAGGCATCCTGTCTCGCCCCCACTACCTCGGCCGTTTTCCAGGCAACAAGTTCGACGAGTTCGGCAATCTCCTGCCGGAGGAGGAATGGACTTGGGTGGACTGTCCGCAGCTTATCACTCAGGAACAATTCGACCGCGTTGCAGCGCTCAGGGAAGAGCGGGCACCGCGAAATACGCCTCCACGGGTAGTAAGCGGTCCGACGCTTCTCATCGGATTAGCGGAATGCGAAGCCTGCGGTGCGGGAATGACAATCAGGACAGGAAAGGGTGGCCGATATCGCTACTATTCCTGCAATTCGAAAGTGAACCGGGGTGCATCGGCGTGCGATTGTCCCAACGTACGGGCTGAGAAGCTGGACGAACTCGTTCTAGGCGAAGTCGCTGATAGGGTATTCGGGGAAGAGCATCTCGAACCGTTGCTCACGAAGGTGCTCGATACTTCCGATGAGGGCCGTCAGCGCAAGCTACAAGAATTGGAACAGTGCGAGGCGAAGTTAGCAGACGCCCGTCGCCGTCTTTCTAATCTGCACGACGCGATTGAGACTGGAGCAGTTTCTCCTCGCGATCCGGACATCACGGCCAGGCTGAAGCAACGACGTACGGAGATCGATGGTCTTAATACGACTGTCACGACGCTACATCAGCAGCTCGAGCGTGGGCCTGCTAGTATCACTTCAGCCGCAGTCCAAAGATTTGGCGACATTGTTCGCCGAGAGCTGAAGCACGGCAAGGACGAGGCGCGCCAGCAGATTGCTCGTGCCTTTATCGAAAAATCCGCATTGGCCTGAAGGTCGAAATCTCGGGGCAGACGGACGCATTGGCGCACGGCGCTGCGTCGGTTGCCCGATCAACGAGCGAGGTGCCCATCTTTGACCGGAAATGGTGCCGCTTACAGGACTCGAACCTGTGACCCCCGCATTACGAATGCGATGCTCTACCAACTGAGCTAAAGCGGCGACGCCATGCGCCTTATCGACGCGTGGCAGATCCGGCAATGCGTTTTTGCGCATCGTCGAATCAATTACCAATGTCCGCAAATGGAGGCCCGAGCCGGAATCGAACCGGCGTGCAAGGATTTGCAGTCCTCTGCGTAACCACTCCGCCATCGGGCCTCGATGAGCGAGCAGCGCAGCTAGCGCGCCTTGGCGAGAAATGCAATCCGGCAAAATGCGCGGATGCAATTCCCGCCTCCCAAGTGTGCCGCGGATCTACCCGCCATTGTGCCCCATCGACTGGAACCAGCGCTTCACGTTGCGCGCCGCCTGGCGCAGGCGCTGTTCGTTTTCCACCATGGCGATGCGGACGAAACCCTCGCCCAGCTCGCCATAACCGACGCCCGGCGCGACGGCGACCTTGGCCTCTGCCAACATGCGCTTGGAAAATTCGAGGCTGCCCATGTGGCTGAATTGCGGGGGGAGCGGCGCCCAGGCGAACATCGAGGCGGCGGGCGGCGGAATGTCCCAGCCGGCGCGGCCGAACGCCTCCACCATGACGTCGCGGCGTTTCTGATACAGTTCGCGGTTGCGCGCGACGATGTCCTGCGGCCCGTTGAGCGCGGCGCAGGCGGCCGCCTGAATCGGGGTGAAGGCCCCGTAATCGAGATAGCTTTTCACCCGTGTGAGCGCCGCGATCATCGTCGGGTTGCCCACCGCGAAACCCATGCGCCACCCGGCCATGGAATAGGTTTTCGACAGCGAGGTGAACTCCACCGCGACATCCTTCGCCCCCGGCACCTCGAGAATCGAACGCGTCGGCTTGCCGTCGTAATAGAGCTCGGAATAGGCGAGGTCGGACAGGACCCACACCTCGTTCTCCTTCGCCCAGGCCACCACCCGTTCGTAAAAGGCGAGATCGACCGTTTCCGCCGTCGGGTTCGACGGGTAATTCACGATCAATACGGTCGGGCGCGGCACCGAATGGCGCATCGCCGCATCGAGCGCGCGAAAATAATTCTCGTCCGGCGTGGTCGGCACCTCGCGAATCGTGGCGCCGGCGATGATGAAGCCGAAGGTGTGAATGGGATAGGACGGATTGGGCGCGAGAATCACGTCGCCCGGCGCGCTGATCGCGGTGGCGATGCTGGCCAGCCCTTCCTTCGAGCCCATGGTGACGACGACCTCGCGTTCGGGATCGAGATCGACGTTGAAACGCCGCCCGTAATAATTGGCCTGCGCGCGCCGCAGACCGGGGATGCCGCGCGACTGCGAATAGCCGTGGGCATCGGGCTTGCGCGCGACCTCGCACAGCTTGTCGATGACATGGTCGGGGGGCGGCAGATCGGGATTGCCCATGCCGAGGTCGATGATGTCCTCACCGCCGTGGCGCGCCGCCGCTCGCATCGCGTTGACTTCGGCGATGACATAGGGCGGCAGACGCTTGATGCGGTAGAATTCGTCGTTCATTTCTCGGCTTTTGGTTGCGGGTTCATGGCCCATGATTGAAACAAAATTGCGCTCGTGTGCGCTGCGCCACGCTTTGCTTACCCCATGCGGGGAACTCAAGCCAAATTCGCGCGGACATTGCTTATTGCCGTCATGTGCCGCACAAATGCAATTGCAGTTTGATGGCGAAGGGTGATGCAAGATGGCGCACGGGGCGGACAATGCGGGTAAGGACGCACCGGGGAACGACTGGCTTACGACGATGATGGCCGGGCCGTTTGCGCCCGTCATGGCCGGCCCGATGCGCGAAATGGTAGCCATGCAATCGAAAGCCGCGCAGGCGATGTTCGATGCCTTCCTCCCCCGCCCCGCCGCCGGAGCCGCAACGTCCGACCCGGCAGAGGGTGACACGCCGCCAGCCGCCGGTGCCGCCCATTGGCAGGAACTGTCCGACAATCTCGCCGCGATGTGGCAGGGTTATCTCGCCATGAAGCCGGGCGCGGCCAATCCCCTCGCCGACCCTGCGAAATGGATGGAGATGGCGAGCCGCTGGATGAATCAGTCGCCGCTCACCGAAATGGAAACGCAGCAGCATTTCCTGAAGGAAAGCCTCGCCCTGTGGCAGAACGTGCTCGGCCAGTATGGCATGGCGGAGGGGAGCGCACCCGCCACGCTGCCGCGGCAGGACCGCCGTTTCGCCGATGAGAAATGGCGCGAGCAGCCGCTCTTCGCCATGCTGCACCAGGCGTATCTCCTGTGCGCGGAGGAGATGATGGCCGCCGTCGACAAGGCGGACGGCCTGCCCGACGACCGGCGCGAGCAGATGCGCTTTTTTACGCGGCTGATCACCGAATCGCTCAGCCCCGCGCATTTTCCGCTGACCAATCCGCTGGTCATCGAGCGCACGCTCGAAACCGGCGGCGAGAACCTGTTGAAGGGGATGCAGCGGCTCATCAACGACCTGCAGGCCGGGCAGATCACCCACACCGATACGAGCGCGTTCGAAATCGGCCGCGACATCGCCTCGACGCCGGGCAAGGTCGTGCACGAAACCGAGCTTTACCAGCTCATTCAATATAGCCCGACGACGGACGACGTGCTGAAAACCCCGATGGTCGTCTTTCCTCCGTGGATCAACCGGTTCTACATCCTCGATCTGGGCGAGAAGAAGAGCTTCGTGAAATGGGCGGTCGCGCAAGGCGTGACGCTATTCATGGTGTCGTGGAAATCGGCGGACAGTTCGATGGCCGACGTCACGTGGAGCGATTACGTCCGCGCGCAGGTGGAGGCGATCGATTTCGTGCGCGACAGGCTGAAGGTGCCGTCGGTGCATACCATCGGCTATTGCGTGGCGGGCACCACGCTGGCCGCGACGCTCGCCATGCTGCACCGGCGCGGGGAGGCGGATCGCGTCGCGTCGGCCACGTTTTTCACCGCGCAGGTGGATTTCAGCGAGGCCGGCGACCTCAAAGCGTTCATCGACGAACAGCAGATGGCCGCGATCGAGGCGACCGCCACCGAAGGCTATGTCGACGGACGCTATCTCGCCACGACGTTCAACCTGTTGCGCAGCCCCGATCTCATCTGGAACTACGTGCTCAACAACTATCTGCTGGGCGAGGATTACCGGCCTTTCGACCTCCTCTACTGGAACGGGGACACGACCAATCTCCCCGCACGCTGGCACCGGGAATATCTGCGCGATCTCTATCACGACAACCGGCTGGTCGAACCGGACGCGATGGTCGTCGACGACACGCCGGTCGACCTGCGCAAGGTGACGACGCCGGTCTATATCCAGGCGGGCAAGGAGGACCATATCGCCCCCCTGCCCAGCGTGTGGAAGCTGACGCGCCATTTTTCCGGGCCGATGCAGTTCACCCTTGCCGGGTCGGGCCATATCGCGGGCGTGGTGAACCCGCCCGCCGGTGGGAAGTATCAGTACTGGACCCTGCCCGATGGCGTCGCGCTTCCCGAAACGCTCGACGAATTTCGGGAAAAGGCGGTCGAAACGCCGGGCAGCTGGTGGCCGGACTGGATCGAATGGCTGCGCTCCATCGACAACGTGACGGTCAAGGCGAAGGGCAAGCGCAAGCCCGGCGGAAAGGGCGACACGGTGATCGAGGACGCGCCCGGACGCTATGTGAAAACGCGTTAGGCCTCAGCCTTTTAGGCCGAAATGCTGCACCACTGCGACGATTATGGTGCAGTGCAACAAAACATTTGACTTCGCGACCGCGACCCCCTATTGTTGCATTGCAGCATGAGGCGACGTCCTATTGTTCGTATCATGCCCCCGTGGCCGGCATTCGGTCGGATCACGGGCTGAAAACGAAGAGTGAGGTCGCCTGATGGCTGACAACAAGAGCAACGATGCACCGATTCCCAAGCCCGAAGAGGCGAAGGCGAGCATCCCTGTCGAACAGGATACGCCCGTGACCGCGCCCGCCGCCCCGCCGACCGCCGCCGAGACGAAGCCGGCGCCAGGCAAGGTCGATGAGGCCAAGGCGGACGAGGCCAAGGCGCCGTCCGATGCGGAGCTTTCCAAATCCGCCCTGAAGGCCGCGCCGGCATCTGCCGCGCCGGTCAAGCAGGCCATCGCGAAGGACCGCGCCAAGCCGCCGCGGTCCAAGGCGAAGAAATCCGTGACCCAGACGAAGTCCGCGTCCTCCGCCAAGAAGGCGAAGGCCACCGTGCGGTCCGAACTCCCGGTTGCGCGAAAGGCCGCACCTCGCAAGGTTGCGGCCGCAAAGAAAGCGGCGCCGTCCCGTCCGGCACCCGCAACCGGCAAGACAGATCGAAAAACGGAGAAGAAATTCATGGCTATCAATACCGAAGAAATGACCAAGACCGTCGAAAACACCATGGGCGAAATGTCGGCGCGCACGAAGAGCGCGTTCGAAAAGGGTTCGGCCATGTTTCAGCAGGCCGGCGATTTCGCCAAGGGCAATGTCGAGGCGATCGTCGAATCGAACAAGATCCTCGCCGCCGGGCTTCAGGAACTGAGCCGCGACGCGCTTGCCGAGAGCAAGGCCGAGTTCGAGGCGATGACCGCCGAGATGAAGGAAATGGCATCGGTGAAGTCGCCGACCGACTTCTTCCAGATGCAGAGCACCTTCATGCGCAAGCAGTTCGACAAGGCCGTCGCGCTGAGCTCGAAGAACACCGAAGCCATGCTGAAGCTCGCGAACGAAGCGAGCCAGCCGCTCTCCAACCGGATGAGCGTGGCGATGGAAAAAGCGAAGGCCGCCTGAATAATGGGCTGACGGGTGCGTCGCACCTGTCGCCAGGCTGACGAAGGCCGGATGCGGGCACCCCCGCATCCGGCCTTTTTCGATGCGCGCCGGATCGCATCCGGTGCCGCTCATCCCGCCGGCGTGAGGGTCGAATCGCGAAAACTTGTCGCATCGCCCCTTGTTCCCCGGCCCTTCGATACGATATTCGAAAGCGGTCATGATTTACCACGATCTTCCCGCCCGCCTTCGTGGCACGGATACCGGCGCGCTTGTCGCCCTGCACGATCCGTTCGCCGTTCGCTGTGCGCAGGACGATGACACCGGCGGCGACGAGGGCGACGGCCACAATGATGGCAAGGGTCAGGTCGGCATCGCCACCCGCACCCGCGCCAAGCCGAAGAAACCCAGCCAGTTCAAGGTTCTGTTGCTGAACGACGATTACACGCCGATGGAATTCGTCGTGCTCGTCCTCAAGCGATTCTTCCGCATGGACATGGAGCAGGCGACGCAGGTCATGCTCCACGTGCATCAGCGCGGCGTAGGCGTATGCGGCATCTACCCCTATGAAATCGCCGAGACGAAGGTGAATCAGGTCATGGATTTCGCACGGGAAAATCAACATCCGCTGCAATGCACGCTCGAAAAGGCGTAACCCGCCACGCGGACAGGTGACCCGCGGGACGATTGTCTGTATGGGCGTGCCGGGACACCCCGGTCGGATCAGCCCGGCCGTCCGCCATCCCGCCGACCCGCCCGTGACCGAGGCCCGTTTTCGTTGAGCCGATTCTTCACCGCCACAGACCGCTATGTCTTCCGGCTCGTGCTGGTGCCGATGATCGGCACGCTGGTGCTGGCGGCATCGTTGCTGATCCTCGACAAGATGCTCCGGCTGTTCGAGGTGGTGGCGAGCGAGGGCGGCCCGATCGGCGTCGTGTTCCGCATGCTGGCCAACCTGCTGCCCGAATACATGAGCCTTGCGATCCCACTCGGCCTGATGCTCGGCATATTGTTCGCCTTTCGCAAGCTCGCGATCAGCTCCGAACTCGACGTGATGCGCGCGGTGGGGCTGAGCTATACGCGATTGTTGCGCGTGCCCTATGCGATCACCATCGTGCTTGCCGCGGTGAATTTTGCCGTGGTCGGCTATCTGCAGCCGCTGTCGCGGTACGATTACGAACGGCTCGAATTCGAACTGACGTCGGGTGCGCTGGGCGCGTCGATCAAGGTCGGCGAATTCACCACGCTGCAGGACCGCACCGCCCTGCGCGTGGAAAAAAGCACCGACAATGGCCGCCAGCTTGAGGGGATTTTCGCCCGCGTCACCGATCCGGGCGGCGACATGCTGTCGATTTCGGCGCGCGAGGGGCAGTTTCTCGCCGACCGCAACGATCCCAACGCGATCGTGCTCCGCCTCGTCGATGGCACCATCATTCAGGATCAGGCCTCGATTGCCGTGCCGCGCGTGCTCACCTTCTCGCGCTATGATCTGCCGATCGACCTGCCCGCGCTGGAACGGTTCCGCACCCGCGGCGGGGAGGAGCGCGAATATCTGCTCCCCGAACTGCTGCAACTCGGCTGGGCCAAGAATGTCGACAGCGATGTCCGCAACGTCACCCGCGCCAGCCTGAATTACCGGCTGGTGGAGGTGGTGATGATGCTGCTTTTGCCGCTGCTGGCGCTGGCGCTGGCGATCCCGCCCAAACGCTCGACCTCCGCGCTTGGCGTGTTCGTGTCGATCGTGATGGTGGTCGCCTATCACAAGATCAATCAATACGGGCAGGACGTCGCCGCGCTCGGCCTCATCAGCCCGCTCGTCTCGCTCTGGGTGCCGTTCCTGGTGTTTGCCGCGCTGATCGTGTGGATGTACTGGCGCGTGGCCTATGTTCCGGGCGGGCAGGCGATCGGCTGGCTCGAGGCGATTGCCAGTTTCGTGATCAAGCGGATCAAGCGGATCGTCGCGAAATTCCGCCGCGATCCGGGTGATGCCCGCCGCGCGCCGGATGCAGAGGAGCCCGGCCGTGCGGCTTGATTTCTTCCCCTCGCGGCGGCTGACGCTCTATCTCGGCACGACCTTCGTGGTGCGCATCCTCGCCGTGCTGGCGATGCTGGTGATGATCCTGCAGGTGCTCGACCTTCTGGGCGAGAGCGGGAAGATCCTTGCCGCAGACGGCAATGGGCAGGCGCAATTGCTGACCTATGCCTCGCTTCGCATACCGCAGCTCGTCGCGCGCTTCCTGCCCTATTCCGTGCTGCTCGCCACGATCATCACCCTCTCCACGCTCAACCAGAACAGCGAGGTGATCGCGATGAAGGCGTCGGGCCTGTCCGCGCATCAGATTCTCGCGCCGCTGGTGCTGACTGCGTTGCTGATCGCGGGGGTGAGCTTTGCCTTCAACGAGCGTGTCGTCACCCGCGCCACCGCCACGTTGAGCGCGTGGCAGAAGGCGGATTACGGCCCCGTGCCCGAAACCGACGGGGCGCTGGCCAATATCTACATGGTCGAGGACAACGATATTCTGAGCGCGCGTCTCGCCACTGGGACGGGCGATACGATGCAGCTTTCGGGCGTGGTGTGGTATCGCCGCGATCCGACGCTGATGCTGGCCGAACAATGGCGGGCGGACACGGCGCGCTGGACCGGCGATGGCTGGCTCCTCTCCCGGCCCAGCCGGTTCCGCGTCGCCAGCGCGAGCGAGGAGCAGATGGCCGATACCACCGTCGCGCGCGGCATTTCCCCGTCCGAGATCGAGATCAGCAACGTCAACGCCGATGCGCAGAACCTTGGCCAGCTGTCGCAATCGATCGAGGCGCTCGACCGCGCAGGGCGCCGCACCGACGAGCTGAAGGCGAAATGGTGGCACAAGATTTCGGGGCCGCTGTCGGCGGCGCTGATGCCGCTGCTCGGCGCGGTGGCGGGGTTCGGGCTGGCGCGATCGGGGCAATTGTTCGTGCGCGCGATCATCGGCATGGCGCTGGGCTTTGCGTTTTTCGTCGTGGACAATGCGGCGCTGGCCATCGGCAATTTTGGCGGCTATCCGCCTTTTCTCGCCGCGTGGGCGCCATTCCTGCTGTTCCTGCTGATCGGCGAGATGGTGCTTATCCGCACAGAGGAATGACCCACCGCGTTCGCGTGCCCCGGCACGTTTGAAGGATGCCACGAATGACCGATAGCGCCGCGATCACGATCACACCCGTCTCCACCGACAAGGCGCGCAAGGCGTTTCTCGACGTGGCCTATCGCCTCAATGCGGGCGATCCGAACTGGGTTCCGCCCCTCCGCGCCGAGGCGGCGGAGGTGATCGACCGCGACCGGAACCCGTTTTTCGATCATGCCGAGGTGCAGCTTTTCCTCGCCTTCCGCGCCGGCACGGCAAAACCCGTCGGTCATATCTCGGCCCATTTCGACCGGCTCGCGCTGTCCATGCCGCCAAAGCAGGGCATGGGCCCCGGCACCGGCAACTGGGGCCTGCTCGAAGCGGAAGACGAAGAGGTCGCCGCCGCGCTCATCGCAAAGGCCGAGGACTGGCTGCGTTCGCGGGGCATGGACCGGGTGCTGGCGCCGATATCGCTGTCGATCTGGGAAGAACCGGGCCTGCTCACCACCGGGCACGACCATCCGCCGACGGTGATGATGGGCCATCACGATGCGCGCTACCAACCTTGGGTCGAGGCGCAGGGCTACGCACCCGCCAAATTGCTCCGCACGTTCGAGATCGACATTCGCGTCCCCTTCCCCAGGCTGATTCAGCGAATCATCGCATCGGGCGAAAAGAACGCGAAAATCAACGTGCGTAAGGTCCGCAAGGCCGATTTCGATAGCGAGGCGGCGATCATCCTCGACATATTGAACGATGCGTGGAGCGGGAACTGGGGCTTTGTCCCCATCACCGACCGCGAGGTGGCGCATACGGGCAAGAAGCTGCGCCCGCTGGTGCGCGAGGATCTCATCATGATCGCCGAATACGAAGGCGAACCGGTCGCGTTCATGATGACGCTTCCCGACGTGAACAAGGTCATTGACGAGATCGACGGAAAGCTGTTCCCATTCGGCTGGGCGAAATTGCTGCGCTGGCTGCGCAAGCCGACCAACGCGGACATGCGGGTGCCGTTGATGGGCGTGCGCAAGAATTTGCAGAACACCCGCCTCGCCAGCCAGCTCGCCTTCATGATGATCGAATATATCCGCCGTGCCGCCGTGAAGGAATATGGCGGCACCCGCGGCGAGATCGGATGGATCCTGGAGGATAACCAAGGCATGAACGCCATCGCCGAGGCCATCGAGGCCCACGTGAACCGCGAATACACGATCTACGAAAAGGCGCTCTGACGCGGCTATGCCGGGTATGACCATCATTTGTTTGGCGCATCGGGAACATAGGGCGTCCATGCGGGGTTTTCATCCTGACGCAGCCAGACCCGCCGCGCGGCACAAGCGCCCGGCAGCAAAGGCACAGGTGCGGCAAGGCACCCATCCCGACCGCGCATTGCAGCAAGGACCGCAAGGACGATGACCACCCGCCAGACACCGCCGAACCCGGATCACCGGATCGGTCATGCACTGGTGGTGGAGGACGATCCGATCCTCGCCATGTCGATCGAGGATATTCTGCGCAATGGCGGCGCGCCGCAGGTGACCGTCGCGTCGAGCACGCGGACCGCGCTCGACGCGCTCGAGGATACGCGTTTCGACGTGGTCGTGCTCGACGTGCATCTGGTGGATCGGGACGATGGCTGGGCCGTGGCCGAGCTTGTCATGCAACTGGGCCCGCAACGCCCGCGCATCATATTCTCGACCGGCAATCCCGAGGCGATCCCCGACACGATCAAGGAACTGGGCACGGTTCTTACCAAGCCCTACGCGCCCGAAGCCTTGCTCAACGCCGCGCGCGACAGCCGCCGCACCGGCCTGTTCGCAAAGTTGCGCGGGGCGATCTCCAACGATTGACGCACGAGGATTGCGGCACGCGGATCGCAGCGCGACCGTGCAGGACAGATGGCGCAGGCTCCACCGGGCCGGCGCCATTTTCGCATGGATGACGCGCCATGTCCGCGACCGTGGCGGCACCGGCGATCCATGCCCGGAAAGTCTAAAAAAAGGCCTCCGCTCTCCTGTTAAAGAGCGAAGGCCTTTCGGGATCGTATCACCGGCCGCTTGGACGGGAGGGGGGTCTCGGCGGTGATATAGCCATAATGACCGGGTCGGAATTGGGTTCCAGCCGCCCCGAAATTTTTTCGAATTTTTTTAAACGTCACGGGCGCCGCCGGAATCACACCTGCGGATGTGCGCCGTTTTGTCCCCTATATATAAGGGCGCGGCGCATCGCTTCGGACATCGAATTGCGCGAAGTCGCAGGCCGCCGCCATGTCGGGTACGTAGATCTCGTTGAGCGTCCAGTGCACCAGGTTCTCTTTTCGCAAGGCCTGTATCGAGCGATGCGTGTGAACGAGCGAAAGGCCGAGCATGTCGGCGATCTGCGTCTGCGTAACGACCAGCGGAAGGCGATTGCCATCCGCCACGCAACTCGCCTGCGCCCGCCGGAGCAGGAAAATGGCGAGATTGGCGATCCGTTCGAGCGCGTTGCGCCGCCCCAGCGAGAGCAAATGATCCTCGAGCGCGGCCTCCTCGCGTGCCGCGATCCAGACCGTGTCGAAACCGAGCTGTGGGTGGGCGGCGATGAAATCCCGAAACCCCGCCCGCGGAAACGAGCAGAGCGTCACGTCGTTCAATGCCTCGACCCCATGCGACATCGGCTCATCGAGCGCGGATTGCAGGCCGACGAGGTCGCCGGGAAACATGAAATTGACGATCTGCCGCCGCCCGTCGGTCAGGGCGCGATACCGGATGAGCACGCCGCGAAGCACGGTATGCAATTGCGTGGCCGGGGCGCCTTGGATGAAGACGGCGGTCCCGCGCTTCAACATGATCTCGCCCATCTTGTAGCGTTCGATCCCCGCACGATCCTCCCGCGACGGCGGCTCCAGCCCTTCGCATCCCATCAAAGGGCATTGCTCGCACGATGTCGGCTGCGCGTCCCCGCCGTGTCGCATGCCCCGCCCCGTATCGTCCTGCACGCAGCCCCCTTGCCGGTTTCATGATTGCCGTATGACACGCGATAGAAGAAATCACGCAGGTTTTGTCAAATGCCCGTGCAGGGCGGCGGCGCCATGGGTGACGCCCTGCCGAATTGCTTGCGCTGTCCGTTCATTCATGGCTATGGCGGGAACAAGTCGGGCGCCGCTGCGTTATGTTGCGCGTCTCATAATACGGAAGGGTTTGAATGTCTCTCGGGGCTAAAGTTGCCGCCAATCTTCCATATCTGCGCCGCTACGCGCGCGCACTTTCAGGATCACAAAGCACCGGCGATGCCTTCGTGCGCGCCACTCTCGAGGCTGTTCTCGCCGATCCGGAGCTGAAGGAAAGCCTCGGCGAAGGCGGGCGCGTGCCGCTCTACCGCGCTTTCAACAAGCTCTGGGCGAGTGCCTACATGCAGGTCGACGGCGAAGGGTCGGGCGACATGCTGGGCGATCACGAAAGCGCGGCGCAGGAACGGCTATCCAATATCACCCCGCTCAACCGGCAGGCGCTGCTGCTGACCACGCTCGAGGATTTCTCGATCAAGCAGGCGGCAGAGGTCATGGATCTCGAACCGGGCGAGGTCGAAAACCTCGTGCAGGAAGCCGTGTCCGAAATCGACCGCGAGGCCGCGACGAGCGTGCTCATCATCGAGGACGAGCCGCTCATCTCGATGCAGCTGGAAGACCTGGTCCAGTCGCTGGGCCATGAAATCTGCGGCACCGCGGCCACCCGGACGCAGGCGCAGGACGTCATCAAGCAGCAGATGCCCGGCCTCGTGCTCGCCGATATTCAGCTTGCCGACGGCAGCTCCGGCCTCGACGCGGTGGACGATATTCTCGCCATCGATTCGGTGCCGGTGATCTTCATCACCGCCTACCCCGAACGCCTGCTGACGGGTGACCGGCCCGAGCCGACCTATCTCGTGACGAAGCCGTTTCAGGAATCGACGGTGCGCGCCGCCATCAGCCAGGCGCTGTTCTTCGGATCGAGCCGCCCGCTTCCCTGATCGCGGGGGTTCCTTCTACAGGATCGAGAAAAGGCCGGCCCGCCATCGCGGTGCCGGCCTTTTTCGTGCAGCTTTCGGATGGGTCGCCCTGCCCTCGCCCGCTCTACCGCCGGGCGCGCATCGCGAATTCGGTGGGCAGACGGACCGGGATCAACATGGTGCAGCGCACGCCGCTCGGCTCGAACACGAGGTCGACGGGGTTGCGCAATTCGTGCGCGACGATCTTTTCGATGAGATCGGTGCCGAAACCGCGCGGCCGCTCCTGCGACACCGGCGGGCCGCCTTCCTCGCGCCAGCGCACTCGGACCAGCTTGTCCGACACCAGATCCCATTCGACATGGACCATCCCGTCCGCCACGCTCAGCGATCCGTACTTGGCCGCATTCGTCGCCAGCTCGTGCACGGCAAGACCCAGCGACAGGGCGTCGTTCGGGGCGAGATCGACCTCCGGCCCCGCCATTTCGACATGGCGGTTCCCTTCCTGCGCATAGGGCGCCATTTCCACCTCGATCACGGCGCGCACGGGGGTGGTGCCCCATTCCGACTGCGTGAGGAGATCGTGCGTCGCCGATAGCGCCCGGATCCGCCCGTCGAGCGAATTGGCATATTCATCGAGGCTCTTCGCGCGCCGGCGGGTGAGCGACATGATCGACAGCACGTTCGCGAGCGTGTTCTTCACCCGGTGGTTGAGTTCGCGCGTGAGCGAGTTGCGGATCGCGGCCTGCTCCTCAAGCCAGGCGATGGTGCGGCGCGCCTCGACCGCCTGCCGCGTGAGCAGCCAGGCAATCGCGAGCGCGAGGCTCGCCACGATCAGCCCGCCGAACAGCACGATCACCGAAAGTTGGCTCAGCGCGGCCGGCGACAGCGCCTGCAGCTCGATGATCCATTCGCGATTGGCGATATTGACGGTCTTGGTCACGCTCTGCCCGCCGTTCTCGATATTCATCGTTTCGGCCATCAGCCGGTCGGCCGCGATCCTGCCGTCATAGACGCGCAGCGCGGCGCGTGCGGGCAATTCCCCCTCCAGCGCGGATTCGATGAAATCGTCGGCATTGAACGGGCTGTAGACATAGCCCTTGAGCCGCGTGGTCGTCCCGGTGCCGCTCGCATCGAACACCGGCATGTAGATGAGAAAACCGGGATCGGCATCGCCGTCCTCTTCCTGCACCAGCACGACCCGGCCCGAGGCGGTGGGCCGCGCCGTGCGTTCCGCCTCCAGCATGGCGCTGCGCCGGACCTGCTCAGAAAAGAGGTTGAAGCCGATGGCCCTGCGGTTCCGGTCGGTCAGCGGCTGAAGATTGACGACGGGAACGGCATAGGCCTGGTCGGACGAGGGCATCGGGTGGATCTTGTACCCGGCCCATCCGGCATCGCGCATGGTGCGTTCGAATGCGGCAATATCCCGCGTATCGACACGCTCGCCCCAGCCGATCCCCTCGGCCCCGCGAAAATTCGCATCGAGCCGCAATTGCCCGATGAACGTCTGAAACAAAGCGGCCGGCACCTCGTCCTGCGTCGCGAACAGAGCGGCCCCCGACCGCAGATAGGCGGCATTGGCATTGGCCCTGCGTTCCAGCGCGGAGGCGATGGAGGTTGCCTGCTGTTCAAGTTCGCCGCGGCGGGTTTCGGTGTCCGCGCGTTCGACGGCCCACACGCAGATCGCGGTGATCGTCATCACGGCGAGGAAGATCGCCACCGGCAAGGCCCGCGGATAATGCGCGAACCATCGCAGCACGCCGCCCATGCGCGGTTCGTCCCTGAATGCGTCGGGGACACTGCCCAATGGGCGCTCTGCCATGATCGCGCTCTGTTTCTTCATAATTCCCCGGGCCAGATACGAGCCGGTATGCGACGATGCGGGCATTGAACCTGCGAACCGCATCATACCCTTTTATAGCCTGCACTGACCGGAGGATGTGTCGTGTTGTCAAGGGTCGGCATATACCCTATCGGATGGGGGAACCATCGCGGCGGACAAACGTTCCGCGCATATGACGAGGGTCGAATTAATTTTTGTAATGTCCGCCTTTCGGGACCGAGCACGGATGCCGCTGTTGCGGACTGGGTCCATCCACGGTTCTTCCGGGCTTTGCTGCGAGGCGGAATGACAGGTAATAAAGACGTGAAAAAAACGCCGAATGACAGCGACAAGCGATCGCCAGAGGGCAAGCGCCCCGACTGGGCGACGGGCTTGCGCCAACTTTACGACTCGGTAGTCGAAGAGCCCTTGCCGGACAGCTTCGCGGATCTTTTGTCGAAGTTCGATTCGGAGGATTGATGTCAGCACATGACAAGCCTGCACCGAGCAGGAAGGCGCCGGGTCAGGATGGCACGTTGCGTCAAAGGGAATTCAAACACGAGCTGACACAGGTGATCCCGCATCTGCGTGCCTTTGCGCGCGGGCTTTGCGGGCGTCCCGACATGGCCGACGATCTCGTGCAGGAAGCCTTGATGAAGGCATGGGCCGCGCAGGAACGGTTCGAGCCGGGTACCTCGATGCGCGCCTGGACCTTCGTGATCCTGCGCAATGCCTATCTCACCGACATGCGCCGCAACCGGTTTCGCGCCGATTACGACGAAACGGTGGCCGAACGCATCCTGACCGCGCCTGCGGGACAAGAAGGGCCGCTGCATCTCTCCGACATGCACCGGGCGCTGCTCACGCTTCCGCCCGAACGGCGCGAGGCGCTGCTGCTCGTCGGGGCTGGCGGGTTCAGCTACGAAGAGGCGGCGGAAATCTGCGAATGCGCCGTCGGCACGATCAAGAGCCGGGTCGGACGCGCGCGTGCTGCGCTGAACTCGATGCTCGACGAAGGCTCGATCCCGCAGCGTTCGGTCAAGGACAGGGTCGCCCATGCGGCGATCATGGGCGAACTCGATGACATGGCATCGCCGCAGGTGAACGCCGGACGCGATTGAAACGGGCCGCGCCGCGCAGGATCGCGGCGGGCAATCCGGCCGAAAGGCACCCGGCACGGTTGGGGCATGATGGAATGGCCGATCGCGGAAATGATGGAGACAGTGCGGCGGGCAACACTGTGCCCGCCGGCGTCGCGCGCGGCGCCGACACGCGCGTAACGTCTAGCGCGGACGCCGAGACCGCGGCGCCTCCACCGCCCGACGATCACAGCCGGCTGCTCTCTGCATTGCTGTTGATGGGCGGGCTGGGCATATTTCTCGCCCTGCCCTTCGTCCTGTCGATCGGGGCGGTGGTGTTCCTCCCGCTCGTGACCGCGATCATCCTCACCATCATCCTGTCGCCGCTGGCCGACTGGCTCGCGCGGTGGGGCATTCCCAACGTGCTGGCCTCGTTTCTGTCGATGGTGATCTTCATCGCCATCGTCGTCGTCGCGCTGGCCACGGTGTTGCAGCCCGCGATCGTCCTGCTCGACGATGTGCCGCGCATGATCGAATCCATCGCCGAAAGTTTCTCCACCTTTCGCGGGCAGATCGAATGGGTGAACGAACTGAACCAGCAACTGGGTGAGCTTGGCGGCGGGAGCGGCGAGCGCGGCAATACGGTGGTGGTCGCGACCCCTTCGATCGTCGAACGGCTGGCCTATGCGACGCCGACGCTGATCGTGGAAACGCTGCTGACGCTGCTCATGGCGTTCTTCATGATCGAGGCGCGCGTGCGGATGCGGCGGCGGCTGCTGCTCGACCGCAGCGAGTTCGGCGCCTCGCTACGGGCTGCGCGCGTCATGCGCGAGGTGCAGGACCGCGTTGCCAGCTATATCTTTACCGTGGGCATGATCAACGCATCCGTCGGCGTGGTGGTGGCGCTCGGCGCGTGGGCGCTGGGCATGAATGCGCCGATCATGTGGGGCGGGCTGGCCGCATTGCTTAATTTCCTGCCCTATCTCGGGCCGTTGGCGATGACGGGGCTGCTTCTGCTGTTCGGGCTTGGCGGTGCGGACACGATTCTCGCCGGGCTGATCCCCGCGGCGGCCTATCTCGCCCTCCACGGGGTCGAGGCGAACGCCATCACGCCTGCGATCCTGGGCAAGCGGTTCACCGTCAATCCGGTGCTGATCCTGCTCGCGATCAGCTATTTCACATGGGTCTGGGGCGCGTTGGGGGCGCTGCTTTCGGTGCCGATCCTGATCACGCTGATCGCGCTGTTTCAGCATCTGGGCCATCCCAATATCATCGGCTTCCTGTTCGGCGAACCGCTGTTCCTCCCGCGCGAGGAGCAGGACGAACCCCCGCTTCCGCCCGTCGCATAAGTCCGGCGGATATAAAAAAGGCCGAGCGCGATGCCCGGCCTTTTTCCCTAGGTCGAAATCTACCCGATCAGGCCGGATAGCTCCAGATCGAGCCGCGCTCGTAATTCTCCGCGGCGAAGTCCCAGTTGATGTGATCGGTCGCCACCGCCTTCAGATAGTCGGGGCGCACGTTCTTGTGATCGAGGTAATAGGCGTGTTCCCACACGTCGAGCGTGAGGAGCGGGTTCTTGTCGCCGATGGCGAGCGTACCGGCATCGTGCGTTTCCTCGATCGTGAGCTTGCCGTCATTATCCGCGGCGAGCCAGACCCAGCCCGATGCGAAGTGACCGGCACCGGCCTTCTGAATCTGGTCGAGGAAGGCGTCGAGCGAACCAAACGCGCTGTCGATGGCACGGGCCAGGTCGCCCGACGGCGTCTTCTTGTCCGGGCTCATCGAGTTCCAGTAGAAACCGTGGTTCCAAGCCTGTGCCGAATTGTTGAACAGGCCCTGGTCGCCCTTGCTGTCCGCCTCGGCAATGACCTTCTCGAGCGAGGCGCCGGCAAGGTCGCTGCCTTCGATGGCGGCGTTCGTCTTGTCGACATAGGCCTTGTGATGCTTGCCGTGGTGGGTGTTCAGCGTGTCGGCGGAAAGCGCCGGGCTGAGCGCGTCTGCGGCATAGGGAAGATCGGGAAAGCTGATCGACATGTGTGTCTCCTGATTGAATTGAGTACGACCCCGTGGCCCCGATATGGGCCGGGTATTTAAATTACCAACGGGTGAACGGCGATGAAGTTGCATCGGAAGCCGGATTTTTGCCTGTCCGCGCCGCCCGGCCCCGTGCCGTTACCGCTCCGCAGGGCGCGAACGGCGCCCCACGGTCGCCGCCACGGCCACATCCATCGTCACATTTGCGAGCGTGCGCATCAGGTCCGGCACCACCTCCACCGCCACGAGCAGCGCCAGCGGCTCGATCGGAACCCCCATGGTGAGCGCGATCGGCCCGATGGAGGCGACAAAGCTGATCGCGCCGGGCAGCGACACCGAGCCCAGCGTCGTCAGCATGGACACCGCCAGCCCGGCCGCGATGACCGGCGGCGACAAGGGCACGTCGAACAACGCCGCGACATAGATCGCGACGGCAAGGTTCATCGCCGGGCTGGTCGCGCGGAAAATCGCGACCGCCATCGGCAGGACGAAATCGCTCGCCTCCTCCCGGACGCCGAGCTGCCGCGTCGCCGAGAGCATCGCTGGCAGGCTGGCGAGCGAGCTTTGTGTCGACAAAGCGACCGCCTGCGCCGGAAGGATCGCGCGGGCGAACGCGGGTAGCGACACGCGCGCGCCCACCACCGCCACCGCATAGGCGGCGAGGAAAATCGCGCCGCCCACCGCCACCACCAGCGCGACGTAATGCGCGAGCAGCCCGATCGCGTCCGCCCCGCTCGTCGCGCCGAGCGCGGTGCCGAGCGCGAACACCCCCACCGGCGCGAGTTTCAGCACCCAGCCGATCATCACCAGCATCGCATTGCCCAGCGCGGCGAAGAACCCGGCAATGATGTCCTGCTGCACCGCGGCCAGCCGCGTCAGCGCCATGGCGAACACGGCAAAGAACACGACCAGCGGCAGGATCGCCGTTTCCGCCGCCGCCGCGACGATATTGACGGGCACCAGGCTCCCGATGAGATCGCCGAGCGAGGGCACCGGCCCCGGCTCCGCCCCCGCCATCTGCCGGGCGAGCGCCTGCGCCGCCTCGCCCGGGACCGGGAAGGCGGACAGGAGCGCGGGCATCGCCACCGCCGACAGGACCGCGCCTGCAAACAGCACGACCGCGAATGTCCCCAGCGTCAGCGCCGCCATCCGGCCCGCGCCCGCCGCCTTCACCATTTGCAGGATACCATTGACGAGCAGGGCCGCCACCAGAGGCACGATCGTCACCTGCAACGCGCGCAGCCACAATGTCCCCACCGGGCCGAGCACGGCCAGCACCGCATCGCCCCCGCCCCGTTCGGCCAGCACGAAACCCAGCGTCAGCCCCGCGACGAGCGCGGCCAGCGTCCATGCCGCCGGCATGCGGATTTCCGGCGGCGCGAGCCCGCCCGCCGACGCGGGTTCGGACCCGGCCGCGTCGTGATATTCGCCGTTTGCGCCGCCCGTTGCCAAGATGCTTGCCCCTTTTCATGCCCGGCGCACCGTGACATGGAACGCGTTTGAGCCGCATGATGCACGCACGCATTGCTTCAGCAAGGGACGAAAACTTTTGGGACGCAAATATTTCGGCACCGACGGCATTCGCGGCCGCACCAACGAAGGCGTGATGACCGCCGCCATGGCGATGAAGGTGGGGCAGGCCGCGGGCACCTATTTCCTGCGCGGGGCGCACAAACACCGCGTCGTCATCGGGAAGGATACGCGGCTGTCGGGCTACATGATGGAAAGCGCGCTGGTCGCGGGCTTTACCAGCGTGGGGATGGACGTGGTGCTGCTCGGCCCGATGCCGACGCCGGCGGTCGCGATGATGGCGCGTTCGATGCGCGCCGATCTCGGCGTGATGATTTCGGCCAGCCACAATCCGTTCGAGGACAATGGCATCAAGCTGTTCGGGCCCGATGGCTTCAAGCTTTCGGACGAGGACGAGATGGCGATCGAGATGATGCTCGATCAGGAGCAGCTGCTTGTCCCGGCAAAGGATATCGGGCGTGCCCGCCGCATCGACGATGCCAAGGGGCGCTATATCCACGCGGTGAAGAATTCGCTGTCGGACAGGGTGCGGCTCGACGGGGTGAAGATCGTCGTCGATTGCGCGCATGGTGCCGCCTATGACGTGACGCCGTCCGTGCTTTGGGAACTGGGCGCGGACATCGTGCAGATGGGCGTTTTGCCCAACGGGCTCAACATCAATCAGGACGTCGGCTCCACCGCGCTCGACGCGATCAAGGCCCGGGTGGTCGAGGAAGGCGCCGACATCGGCATCGCGCTCGACGGGGATGCAGACCGGCTCATCGTGGTGGACGAAACGGGGCGCACGGTCGATGGCGACCAGATCATGGCGCTGATCGGGCGGGACATGCACCGGCAGGGGCGGCTCACCGGCGGGGGCGTGGTCGCGACGGTGATGAGCAATCTGGGCCTCGAACGTTTTCTGGAGAGCGAGGGGCTCTCGCTGGTGCGCACGGCGGTCGGAGACCGCTATGTGCTGGAGGCGATGAAATCGGGCGGTTTCAACGTGGGCGGCGAACAGTCGGGGCACATGATCCTGCTCGACCATGCGACGACGGGCGACGGGACGGTCGCCGCGCTACAGGTGCTGTCGGCGCTGGTGCAATCGGGCGGCAGGGCGAGCGAACTGCTCCATCTGTTCGACCCGGTGCCGCAATTGCTTAAAAACGTGCGCTATACGGGCGGGCAACCGCTCGACACCGAAAGTGTGAAGACCGCCATCGCCCACGGCAAGGGCATGCTGGCCGGCACCGGCCGCGTCGTCATTCGCAAATCAGGGACCGAGCCTGTGATCCGCGTCATGGCCGAGGGCGACGATGCGGGCACGGTGGAACAGGTCGTCGACGCGATCTGCGACGCGGTGCGGGACGCGGGCGCGTGACCATCGCGCGCATATTGGTGATCGCCGGTTCGGATTCGTCGGGCGGTGCGGGGATCCAGGCCGATATTCGCACCATCACCATGCTCGGCGCGCATCCGATGACCGCGATCACCGCCGTCACCGCGCAGAATACGCAAGGGGTGCAGGGCGTTCACATGCTGCCCGCCGATTTCGTCGTGACGCAGGCGCAAAGCTGCATCGCGGATATCGGCGTCGACGCGGTGAAGATCGGCATGCTCGGCGCGCCCGACATTGCCCATGCGGTCGCCGACCTGCTCGAAACGCTGCGTGTGCCCATCGTGTTCGACCCGGTCATGGTCGCGACGAGCGGCGCGGTGCTCGCCGATGCGGAGACGATTGCCGGGTTCGAACGGTTGATGGCCCTCGCCGCGCTGACCACCCCGAACCTGCCCGAGCTGGAGGCTTTGGGCGGGGAGGCCGTGCTGCGCGAAAAGACGCGCGCCCTGCTGATCAAGGGGGGGCATGCGACCGGGCCTCACATCGAAAACCGGCTGATTCAGGGCGGCGGCGAAACCGTGTTCGTATCGCCCCGCATCGACACGCGCCACACCCACGGCACCGGCTGCACGCTGGCGAGCGGGATTGCCGCAGGGCTGGGCGCGGGGATGGACCTGCGGGCCGCGACGGGGCGGGCGATCCGCTTTGTCGAGCAGGCGATCGCGCATGTGCCGGGCTTGGGCCGCGGGGGCGGGCCGTTGGGCCATGCGATGGGGGGCGTGCCGTTCGACGCCACACGCCCCATCGGCGATCAGGGTTTGGCCGGCGGCAGCTGATAGAAGCGGGTGACGCGGTCCCACGCCTCATCCGCGGTTTCGACGATGCGGAACAGCTTCAGATCCTTGGCCGAGATCACGCCTTCCTCGGCCAGAGCCTCGAAATTGACGACGCGGGTCCAGAAATCCTTGCCGAAGAGCAGGATCGGGATCGGCTTCATCTTGCCGGTCTGAATGAGGGTCAGCAATTCGAAGAATTCGTCGAACGTGCCGAACCCGCCGGGGAACACCGCCACTGCCCGCGCACGCAGCAGGAAATGCATCTTGCGCAGCGCGAAATAGTGAAACTGGAACGAGAGGCGCGGCGTCACATATTCGTTGGGGGCCTGTTCGTGCGGCAGGACGATATTGAGGCCGATCGATTCCGCGCCCGCATCCTGCGCCCCGCGATTGGCGGCCTCCATGATCGACGGGCCGCCGCCCGATGTCACGACGAACTGGCGCTTGCCATCCTCGATCACCGCGGCGGAACTCGCGAGGAAGGCGAGCTTGCGTGCCTCGGTATAGAATTTCGCCTTCTCGATCAGCTTCTCGGCCGTCTTGGCCGGCCGGTCGTCCGTTTCGGCCGCATCCTTCAGCAGCTCGGCCTCTTCGGGCGAGGGAATGCGCGCCGAACCGTAGATGACGAGCGTGGAGCCCACGCCCGCCTCCTCGAGCATGGTTTCCGCCTTCAGCAGCTCCAGCTGAAACCGGACGGGGCGCAGATCCTCCCGCAGGAGGAAATCGGTATCGCGAAACGCCAGCTTGTACGCCGGGTGCCGCGTTTGGGGCGTATGCTGCGGCGAGGCGTCCGAGAAGGCCGCCTCCTGTTCCGCCTTGTAAAACTTGCGCGGGGTGAGCGAGCGGTCGGGATTCGACGGCTCGCCATGCGGGCCGGGAACGCCCGGTTCGGTGGGCGGATCTTTGCGTTCGGTCATACTCGGTTCCCTCTCCTGCGCCGGGCGCATCCCTTCTGGAATAGCCAGCCCAGATAGGGGCCGGGGCGCCAGACGCAAGCCGGAGCAGGCGCTATTCTGCTCCGCCACCCGGAGAATTCGCCACGCCGCGCCGGCCTATGCCGCGAAACGCATCGTTCCGGGCGTGAGAGCATGCGCCCGCCGCGGCGTGCGTTCCATCTTGAACTTGCCGATTTCATCCGCAAGCGAGCTGGCTTCGCTGGTGAGCTGCCGGGCGGCGGCGGTCGCCTGCTCGACCATGGCGGCGTTCTGCTGCGTCACGCCGTCCATTTCGGTCACCGCGCCGCTGATCTGGGACAGGCCATCGGACTGCATGTTGGCGGCACCCGCGATATCCTCGATCAGCGTACTGATCTGCGCGACGCGGTCGATGATGCGTTTGAGCGATTGCCCGGTTTCGCCGACGAGGGTGACGCTTTCCTGCACCTGCCCGGCGGTGGCGTTGATGCGGGATTTGACATCCTGCGCCGCCTCTGCGGAGCGTTGCGCCAGGGCACGAACCTCGGATGCGACGACCGCGAAACCGCGCCCCGCATCGCCGGCACGGGCCGCCTCGACCCCGGCGTTGAGCGCAAGCAGGTTGGTCTGGAACGCGATGCCGTCGATGACCGAGATGATGTCCGAAATCTCGACCGACGTGGTTTCCAGCCGCTCCATCGCCGCGACGGTGCGTGTCACGACGGTGCCGCCGCGCCCTGCGTCGTCCTTGGCATCGGCGACGGCGGTGCTTGCCTTTTCGGCGTCTTCGGCGGTCTTGCGCACGGTTTCGGTCAGCTGGCGCAACGCGGCCGATGTCTCCTCCAGGCTGGCCGCCTGGCGTTCGGTACGCTGTGCAAGATCGTCGGATGCCTGCGACACTTCGCCTGCACCGACCCTGAATTCGGAGACGCTGTCGCTGACCGAACCGATGGTCGCGGCGAGCTCCGTGACAGCGGCGTTGAAATCGTGCCTGATCTGGGCGTAGGCTTCGGGAAGTTCGCGATCGATGGTGCAGGTCAGGTCGCCCGCGGCGAGGCTGGACAGATGTTCGGCCAGCACTTCGGTCGCATCGGCGGCGGCGCGCGCCTTTTCCCGTTCCGCATCCACGACGGCCTCGCGGAAATTATCGACGGCGCGGGCGATATCACCGATCTCGTCACGCTGATCGAGATGCGGCACTTCTGCTTCGCCCTTCGATGCGGCGAGCCCGCGAATGGTAAGGGCAAGCCGCTGTATCGGGCCGACGACCTGCGTGCGGACCGTGGCGATCGCGGCAAGCCCGATGGCGCCGGCGACAACGACCAGCGCGATCATCAGGTTGCGCAGGAAATAGGCATGGTCGATTTCCTGCGCCCCGGTGGATTCGGCGACGTCGATCTGCAATTCGACGAGGGCGCTGATATCTTCGGACACGGGGTCGATCGCGGGATAGAGATCTTCCCGGGCAAATTGCCGCAGCGCATCGGCATCACCACGCTGCAGAATGGATTGCAGCGTGTCGAGCCGCGCATCGGCCGCCGTCATGTGGGCCTGCGTCTGCTCAACCATGTCGGCTTCGGTCTCGGTCAGTCGGGTCGAGCGGTAATTGGTCCAGCGCTCGCCGATTTCGGCGCGCCCGGACGCGATCTGCCGGGACGCCTCGGCATAGGTGAGGCTGCCGCTGCGCGCCTTGTGCGTGGCATCGACGATGTCCACCGCATATTTATCCGCCACGACCTTGAGATCGCCCACCGCCGCCACGCGGTCCGTGACGATCGTCTCGAACGCGGCGGTCGTACTCGCCATAGTCGACAGGGACAGCGTCGCCATCGCCACGATGATGAGGATGAGGCCAGCGAGGCACGCGGTGAGCTTTCTGCGAATTGTCATGGGCGGCGTTGTGACGCGCATTCATGTAAAAACGAAACAGGCGCGATTACGCAGACATACGGGTGAGACGCGCGATTTTGGTTAGCCATCGCGCCGTGGCGGGCATGGCCTGATCGCAGGCCCTATGTCGCGATGCACCATATCTTAAAGCGTTGTGGCGGATGATCGCACGCACTTCGGACGTGGGCATTCATGGAAATGCACGGGTCCATGCCGCGCCCCGCAAGCCGGGGGCCGTTCGCAAGGTTCTCTTCCATGGTGTTCAATGATGGTCGGCAATGGGTTCGGGCCCTGAAGAAACGGATCGCGCGCGTCTCGCTACCGCCCGCATTCGATTCCCGGCTCGCACTCCGTTTCGTGACTTTCGTCGTCGCGCCGTCGGTCGTCTTTGCGCTGATCGTCCTGCTGTTCTCCGCGTGGAGCTTGCAGACCACGGTCCGGCAAAGCGATCAGGCCATGCGCGACCGGCAGATTCGTGAAGTGCGCGCGACGATCGCCGGCGTGCTCGACGAACTTGCGCAGACGCAGGGCGGCGTTGCCATCTGGGATCCGGCCTGGGAAGAGGCGCGCAAGCCCGCCCCCGATCTCGACTGGATCGAGGATAATGTCGGGATATGGCTCCACCATACCTTCGGCCACGATTCGATCTACATCCTCAATGCCCGGAACGAACCGCTCTTCGCCATGGTCGATGGCAGGCGTTCGGATGCGGACAGCTACCGCAAGGTCGCCGCCGATCTTGCCCCGCTCGTGGATTCGGCGCGCGGGATCGGGCCGCGCCCGTCATCCGTGCATGACCGGCTCGAGGGGCACGCGCTTCATCCCGACAGCACGGTCCGGACGTCCGAATATGCGATCCACGCCACCGACCTTGCAAAGATCGACGGGCGCGCGGCGGCGGGGAGCGTCATGCGCATGTCCCCCAGCTCGTACTGGAACGAGGCCTATGCCGGAACCGAGCCTCTGCTGGTCAGCGTTCGCTTCCTCAATTCCGGCCTGCGCAAGAGCCTCGCCGATTTCGGCATGATCGAGGGGGCACGCGTGACCGGGCGCCCGGATGCCCCCGGTTCCGGAACGCTCAGCCTGCGGCTCGAATCCTCGACCGGAGAGCCGATCGGCTATTTCACCTGGCGGCCGCAGATGCCGGGGCGCGCCATCCTCCAATCGATTCGCGGGCGCGTCATCGCCGCGATGGCCGCGATGGCCGTGCTGCTGGCGCTGCTGCTGGCCGGGATCGGGCGGTTGATGGCGCGGGACGCGAAACTGATCGGCGAAATCTCCGCCGCGCATACCGAATTGCAGGCGAAGGAGGCGCAGGCGAACTACCTCGCGCTTCACGATTCGCTCACAGGACTGCCCAATCGCATCGCCTTCATGGATTTTGTCGACCGGGCGCTGTCGGCGCATCACGGCGGGGAAGGACCGGCGGTCATGCTGGTCGATCTCGACAGGTTCAAGCAGGTCAATGACACGCTGGGTCACCTGGCCGGCGACCGGTTGATCGAACAGATCGGGGAGCGGCTGTTGTCGGTAATCCCCTCAAACGGGATGGTGGCGCGCCTGGGCGGGGACGAGTTCGCGATCTGCCTGCCTGCGGGACCGGGCGGACCGGAGGCGGTGGCCATTGCCGAGGCCGCGCTCGAACAGCTGCGCGAGCCGTTTTCGATCATCGGCTCGACCGTGCATATCGGCGGGAGCATCGGCATCGCGCTCGCGCCGAGGCAGGCGGTGGCGCGCACCGAATTGCTGCGCCGGGCCGACATCGCGATGTATCGTGCCAAGGAACAGGGGCGCGACGGTTGCCGGGTGTTCAGTGCGGACATGGACCGGACGATGTTGCGCCGCCTCCGGATCGAGGAGGACCTGCGCAAGGTGCTCACCGGCGACGAGGGCCTCTATGTCCAGTTTCAGCCGCAATATACCGCCGAGGCCGGACGCCTCGCCGGGTTCGAGGCGCTGGTGCGCTGGAGCCATCCGACGCTTGGTGAGCTCGCGCCGGATGCGTTCATCCCCGTGGCGGAGGATTGCGGGCTCATTCTCCCGCTCGGCATGTGGGTTCTGAAGGAAACCTGCCGGGTTGCGCGGGCGTGGCCGCGGCTCGGCTTTGCCGTCAACGTTTCGCCGGTGCAATTGCGGGCGCCGGGCTTTGCAAGCCAGGTCACCGCCGCCGTTTGCGAGGCGGGCGTCTCTCCGGTGCAGATCGAACTGGAAATCACCGAGACGATGTTCCTCGACACCGACGAAACGATCAGGTGCACGCTCGCCGCGTTGCGCAAGGCTGGCTTCCGCCTCGCCATCGACGATTTCGGGACCGGTTTTTCAAGCCTCAACTATCTCAGCCGGTTCCATGTCGATCGCATCAAGATCGACCGCAGCTTCGTCGCCCGACTGGGACAGGATGTGCAGGCCGGTGCGATCATCGAAACGGTCATATCGCTTGGTCAGGCGCTGGACGTGGCAGTGATCGCCGAAGGGGTGGAAACGTCGGAGCAGAAGGCCTTCCTGCAATTGGCGGGGTGCAACGCGTTGCAGGGGTTCCTCTTTTCGGCCGCAGTGGACGAGCGGGACCTGCCTGCGCTGCTGGAATCCCGGCGGCCTTCCCTGGCCGGGATTTGAACAGGCGGGAGGGATTCGATCAAGCCGATACCCGAGCGGCGGAGTCTTAGGGGTGAGGCCGCGACGCGCTCGAAATCGGGGGAAGCATCGGGGCCCTCTTCCCGGTGCGACCAGTCCGTTGCTGGAGCGGGCTACGGGTGCGAACGTCCTGGCGCGGCGCCTCGACCCACACGTATGCAGCGAGCAACCGATCGGCTTCGAGACTATCCCGGCGTCGATCTGGCTGCTCAATTGCGGGCTCTCGGCATTAAACCCCCGTGAGCTCGCATTTGGGGCTCGTCATTCGGCTTTGGAACTGCGCTTTGTCGTGGAGGGCAAGAGCCTGCACGCCGTGCGGACGGCGCGGGAGATCACGCGGGGGGGGGGATAATTTCGTGCTGGCGCGTAATGAGGGATCTTGCAAGAAGATGGATGCGCCAAGAGCGGCATACCGGATTTGGAAGCTTAGCAGCGACCATTCAGCAGACGAAGCGGATCCGCTTCCCCAAAGTGTTCCCGCTTACACGACAGGTTTTTTGGTATTGGCGGCGAGATGCGCATAGTTCTTCCCGCGGACACCTTCGCGCAGATCCTGAACGGGCTTGCTGAACGAGGCGGGCTGCGATCATTGCCGCACGAT
>NZ_CANMCP010000012.1 GCF_947496385.1 uncultured Croceicoccus sp.
ATCACCTCGACGCAATTGCTCTCCCGCTTGTGCAGGCGCACCACGTGATGCTCGTCATGGCCATGCGTCTTGAACCAGGCCGTATCCTCGCTCGCCCCCACCTCCACAAGACCCCAGTCCTCGGCATAAAACGCGCGCTCCGCGGCAAAATCGCTGGTGCCGTATCCGACATAGCGAATCTCGGTAACTCTGCTCATCACGTCTTCCTAAATCGCTTGGGCGGTGACTTCGAACATCTCCGCCGTGGCCTTGTGGTTGTCGACGGGAGAGCCTTTGCCGATCTGGCCGTGGCAGATCGCCAGCGAGCTCTCGACGATATACTTGCAGCGTTCGAAACGCCGCGCGCGATAGGCTTCGAACGCCTCTTGTGCCGTGTCCGCCTTCGCCAGCTCCTCGGCCAGCACGATGCTGTCCTCGATCGCCATGCCGGCCCCTTGCCCGAGGTGCGGCGTCGTGGCGTGAACGGCATCGCCCAGCAGCACCACGCGTCCCTCGTGCCACGCTCCATAAAGCATCATGGTTTCCAGCGGGCGGTAGACCACGCCATCGTCGTCGGTGATCGCCTCTGCCAGCTCGCGTATCGACGGGGCGGTGCCTGCAAGCTTTTCGCGCATGGTCCGAGCGAGGCCGTGCTTGTCATACCAGGGATTGTCCGGCTCCGGCGTGGTGACGTACATATACATCAACTCTGCGCTGATCGGGACCAGGCCAACCCCGGTCGGGCCGTTGTAAACGTGCAGGGAATCGAGATCATCCGGCCGAGGCAGGTTGTAGCGCCAGACCGCCTGACCCGTGTATTCCGGCGCTCCGGCATCGGGCATGACCCTCGCGCGCGTGTCCGAATACACGCCGTCCGCACCGATCACGATGTCGTACCGCCCTTCCCGGCCATCGGAGAAGCGGACCGTCACGCCATCGCCATCATCGTCGATGCTGTCCACCGTCACGCCGAGACGCACATCGGCGCCCGATGCGATGGTGCGATCGCCCAGCACCTCGTGCAAGGCGGGACGGCCGATGCCGACATTGGCGGGATAGCCTTCCACCAGCCGCGGAGTGGGCACCTTGGCCATCTGCGTCCCGTCGGGCGCATGGATCGCGACGAAGTCGAAACCGACCGCTGCGTCCATGTAATCGTCGAGGAGGTCGAGCTCCTTCATCGCCCGCAGGACATTGCCTTGCTGAATGATGCCCACACCGTAGACGGCCCATTCGGGATCTTTCTCGATCACGGTCACCGCATGGCCATCCCGGCGCAGTGCAATGGCCGAGGTCAGCCCCCCGATCCCGCCGCCAATGATCAAGATGTCCAGATTTCGCATGTTCAGAAACTACCCCTCCCGGGCATTGCATTTGTCGCCATGCGCCGCAGCAGGCAATCTAGAGGCTTCCAACCATCCGAATAATTTTTTCTTTTTCTCATTCATCATCGATGCCGTTTGTGGATGGCGATCGGAACTGAGGGGCATGTTCAGGGATGCGCGAACCGGGGCGCATTTCTGTGACGACTTCATCGTTCAAGATTGCAGCAGTGGTCGCAACGGCAGGTGCGAGTTTTCAGCCCTGTCGTTCGCGTCAACCGCCAGTTTGAACCTCTTGCTTTGCATCCGAAATCGGGACGTTGCCGCCTCGATCCCGCCGGTCAGCGCATTGGCCATCAATCCTCCTGCGGCGTCGCCAGTGTGCGCTGCCACCTCGCGGGCCAATGGGAAAGAGGGGCCGACGCCCGCGCGCACCTGTATCATTTTGTCGCAATGCCGCCGGGCGGCTTCGCGATGGAAACCATGACGGACGCTCGCGGGTTGGCAAAGGGGGCGGGAGAGGTTTGCTTATCCTTCGTGCAGAACACCGCCATGAAAGGGAAAACATGTCCAAGACCGTAGCGCATATCGTTCTCGATGCTCTCGAACAGGCGGGCGCGCGGCGCGTCTATGGCATTCCCGGCGATACGATCAATCACCTCACCGACGCGATCGCGAAATCGGACCTGCGCTGGATCAGCGTGCGGCATGAGGAGGCGGGCGCCTTCGCCGCCGGCGGCGAGGCCTACATGACCGGAGAGCTGGCCGTGTGCGCGGGCACGTGCGGGCCGGGCTCGCTTCATTTCGTGAACGGGATCTACGAAAGCCACCGCAATGGCGCGCCGGTGCTTCTCATCGCGTCGGACGTGGCGCGGACCGAAACCGGCTTCAACTTTCCGCAGGAAGTCGACCAGAAGAAGATCTACGAGCAGCATTCGCATTTCTGCGAATATATCTCCCATCCCTCGCAGGCCCGCCGCATCGTGACGAAGGCCGCGCAGGCCGCGCTCACGAAAAAAGGCGTCGCGGTCGTCATCGTGAACGGCGACATGTTCAGCGAGACGGACGAGGATGCGATGGCGTGGGACATCTATCGCCCCGAACCGGTGTGCCGGCCCAACGATTCCGAAATGGCGCAGCTTGCCGAAATGGTCGATGCTGCGGGCAAGGTCACGGTCTATGCCGGGATCGGGGCACGCGACGCGCGGGCCGAGATTGTCGCCTTTTGCGAAAAGGTGAAGGCGCCGATGGTCCACACGACGCGGGCCAAGGAATTTCTGGAGCCAAATAATCCCTTTAATGTCGGGGTGAACGGTATCCTCGGCAATCGCGCGGGGGTGGAGGCGCTCGAAACTGCCGATCTCGTGATCTCGCTGGGCTGCGATTTCGCCTATACGCAATATTATCCCGAGGCGAAGAAGATCGTGCAGATCGATATCGACCCGACCCATCTCGGCCGGCGTTCGGCGATCAGCATGGGGCTGGTCGGCGATGCGCGGACGACGCTGGCCGCGCTTACGCCGATGGTCGCCGCGAAACCGGACACGCGCCATCTCGAGGCGCAGCAGAAACAGTGGCAGGACGATCTGCGCGGCTATGTGGAGGAGGGGGAGGAAAGCGATCCCACGCTCATCCACCCGCAATTCGTCGCCAACATGCTCGACGAAAAGGCGGCGGACGATGCGATTTTCGTGTCCGACGTCGGCACCGCGATGGTGTGGATGCTGCGCCATCTGCGCGCCAATGGCCGGCGCCGTTTCCTCAACAGCCTGCTCCACGGCACCATGGCGAGCGGGATGCCGCAGGCGATGGGCGCCAAGCTCGCCTATCCCGACCGACAGGTCATCGCGATGTGCGGGGATGGCGGGTTGACCATGTTGATGGGCGACCTGCTGACGCTGGTGCAGGAGGAAATCCCGCTCAAGCTCCTGGTGTTTCGCAACGACACGCTCGGCTTCGTCGAAATGGAGCAGCGTGTCGAAGGGCTGGTCGATCATTTTACCGGGCTCAGGAATCCCGATTTCCCGAAACTGGCCGAGGCGTGCGGAATCGCGGGCTGGCGCGTGGAGAACGGCGGTGATCTGGCCGGCGCGATGGAGGCGTGGCTGCGCGCCGAGGGGCCTGCGCTCCTCGACGTGCGGGTGAACCAGATGGAGCTGGTCATGCCGCCCAAAATCGAGATTTCACAAGTAGCATCGACCGCCATGTTCGGCGTGAAGGCCGTGCTCGACGGAAGGTCGGGCGAGGTGGTGGAATTGCTGCGCAACAATTTCTTGCGATAGGCGGGCGATGCGTTACGCATCGTGCGCGCAGATGAAAGCATGGACAGGGGCCGATGTCAGGCCGCCTGAGACGAAGGATCGATCAGCGATGAAAACATTGTGTTACCTCTCTCTTCTCCTGCCGGTGTCCCTGGCTCTTTCCGCGTGCGGTGACGACGCGGCGCATGAACAGGGCGAGGTGCAACAGGCGACCGTCGACGAGCCCGGTTTCGAAGACACGGCGGCAACCCCGTCGCAGCTGCGATCCGAGGCGATGGAACTGGCGCAGCATCTGGAATCCGGCACGCTCGACATGTCCGAGACGGCGGTCGTTCTCGAAGATCTCGATCAGCTCGTGACGGCCAATATCGTCGAATTTCCCGAAGATATCCGCGCAAAGCTGACGCAGGACATCGCGGCGGCGAAATCGGCGCTGGAAACGAGCGACGCGAATGGCGTCGCCGAGGCCGCGGCCAGCATCGAAAGCACGCTCGCCTCCATGCCCGCCGATGCGGACGCCGAGGCTGGCGCCGCGGCGGCCATGGAGCCGCAGGCGGAAACCGACCCGGCCTGACCGCGGGCGCCGGCGCGACCCATGCCCGGCTGGCTCCATGCCCTCGCGGTCGCGTCGCTCGTGCTGGGCGTCGCGTGCGCGGGGATCATGGTCGTGCTGACCTCGGCAAGACCGCCGAAGATGACGGTCATGCGCTTTGTCTGGCCGTTGTGCGCGCTTTTCGGCGGACCGCTGCTCATCGCGTTCTACCTGCGCTACGCGTGGAAGGGCGGGGACATTCCCTTTGCGGCCTCGGTCGCGAAGGGGACGCTCCATTGCGGTGCGGGGTGCGCGCTTGCCGATCTCTTCGCCGAAAACCTTGCCCATGTCTTTCCGGGCGTGCTGCCCGTGTTCGGCCTCGGCTGGCTTTTCGGGCACGAGATTTTTGCGACCTGGGCGATGGATTACGTGTTCGCGCTCGCGACCGGGATCGTCTTCCAATATTTCGCAATCGCCCCGATGCGCGATCTGTCTTTCAGGGAAGGCATGGTGAGCGCGGCCAAGGCCGACGTGCTCTCGCTCACCAGCTGGCAGGTCGGGATGTACGGGCTCATGGGGATCGCGCATTTCGTGATTTTCAAGCGCGTTCTTAATACGCCGGTCGATGCCGGAGACGCGCTTTTCTGGTTCGCGATGCAGGGGGCGATGCTGGCCGGCTTCCTGACCGCCTATGGTCCGAACTGGCTGCTGATCCGGTCCGGGATCAAGGAGCGGATGTAGCGCCTCCATCGCCGCGCGCTGCACCGTGCGCACGGGTCGCTTCGCTGTCGTGCATCCGCCCCTGAAGGTCGGCGAGAATCCACACCGTCCCGCCCGCCATGATGGACAGCAGACACACGGAAAACAGCACCAGCAGCAGATCCTCGCGCGATTGCCCGCCCGAAAAGCTGAGATGCAGGAAATGGCGCAGGTGTGTCGCCACCTGAAGCAGCGCCGCCGCGCACACCGCGATGATCTTCACCATGGGCGCAAGCGGCGACAGCACCGCCGCGAAGGCTGCAATTGTCAAAACCACGCTGATCACGAAGCCGAGCGCATATTTGCGCAACTCCGCCTTCGCGCTTTCGCCGGGGTCCAGCTCGCCAGTATTGGGCCGGGTCATGAAAGCGGCACCAGGAAAACGAACGAAAAAATCCCGATCCAGACGAGGTCGAGAAAATGCCAGAACACGCCCAGCATGGAGAGGCGGACCTTGACCACATCGTCCAGCCCGCGCACGGCGATCTGTGCCGCGCTCGCACCGATCCACGCGATGCCGACCGCGACATGCAGCCCATGCAGCCCGACGAGCGCCCAGTACGCGCTCAGCCAGCCGCTTGCCTGCGGGATGCCGCCCTCCTGCGCCTGATGCAGGAAATCGCGAATTTCAAAGAACAGGAACCCTGCGCCAAGCCCTGCGCAGATCGCGAGCCAGGCCACCACCTTTCCCGCGCCCCCGTCGTATTTCACCGCCAGCGACACCCCGCCATAAGCCGCCCCGCCGAGCAGGAGCAGACCTGTCTGAATCGCGATGCTGCGCATGTCGAACAGCGCCTGCGGGCCCGGACCGCCGGCAAGACCCACGGGATCGAGCGCAGCGGCATAGGTGACAAACAGAATGCCGAAGATGATGAGGTCGCTCATCAAGAAGACCCAGAAACCGAAGACGCTCGTTTCCGCTTGGTCATGCGCGTCGCCGTGCCCCGCGCCGAGGTTGAGACCGGGGTAAAGGCCGTTGTCGCCGTTGCTCATCCCGCGAACTCCGTGATGTCGGGAACGCCCCTGTTGCGCGGGGTTTCTTCGTCCGCCCGGCTGGCCGGAGGGGCGGCCGCGACCCATTCGCGAAATTGCCGGTCGGCGCGTTCGACCTCGGCGGCGGGGACGATCTCGGGCTCCAACACGATCATCCCGCGCCACATCACCGCGGCCACGATCGCGAGCAGGGCGGCGACCCCCATCCACCACACGTGCCACACCATCGCGAAGCCCAGCGCAAAGGCGGCGGCGGCCAGCACAAGGCCAAAGCGCGTATTGGCGGGCATTTCGATGTCAGCATAATCGTCCGGCCCCTTCCACGGATCGCCGCCGCGCTTCGCCGCGCTCCAGTCGTCGCGCGCCTTCACGTCGGGGATGCGGGGGTAATTCCATGCCGGCACCGGCGCCGGGCTCGACCATTCGAGCGTTCCGCCGTTCCAAGGATCGCCGCCCGGAACGGCCAGATCCGCCCGGCGGCGCCAGCTGCTCCAGAATGTCCAGCCAAGGCTCCCCAGTGCACACAGCATCAACACCGCGCCCACCCCCGCGACATACATCCACGGCAGGAAATCCGGGTTCTGAAACGTGGGCGAACGGCGCGGCATGCCCATGAGACCCAGCACGTAGAGCGGCATGAAGGTCAGCAGGAAACCGCCGACGAACAGAAACGCCGTGCGCCGCCCCCATGTCTCGCAAAGCCGAAATCCGAAAGCCTTGGGGAACCAGTAATGGATGCCCGCCAGCATCCCGTAAAGCACGCCGGGAATGATCACATTGTGGAAATGCGCGACGAGGAAGGTGGAATTGTGCACCTGGTAATCGATGGATGGATTGGCGAGAATGATCCCCGACAGCCCGCCGATCACGAAGAGCATGAAGAACCCGATGAGATAGACCATCGGCGTCGTGATGCGCACCTGTCCACGCCACATCGTCGCCATCCAGTCGTAGATCTTCACCCCCGTCGGCACGCCGATGATCATGGTGGCGATGCCGAACGCGATATTGACGTTCGCGCTTTGCCCCATGGTGAAGAAATGGTGCAGCCACACGGTAAAGCTGATGACCGCGATGCTCATGCTCGCGATGACGAGCGAGGTGTAGCCGTAGAGCTTCTTTCCCGAAAAGGTCGAGCTGATTTCCGAGAACACGCCGAACGCCGGGAGGATCAGGATATAGACCTCCGGATGGCCGAACATCCAGAAGATGTTGGCGTAATTCATCATGTTGCCGCCCGCGCCATTCGTGAAGAAGTGAAAGCCGGCATAGCGGTCGAGCATGAGCATCGCGCTCGACACGGTAAGCGCGGGCATCGCGTAGATCAGCATGATCGCAACGCAAAGTGACGTCCAGCAGAACAGCGGCATGCGCATGAAATGCATGCCCGGCGCGCGCTTCTTGAAGATCGTGACCGCGAAATTCATGCCTGTCAGCGTGGAGCCGATCCCCGATATCGTGATCGCCCAAAGCCAGTAATCGACCCCCTCGCCGGGGCTGTATGCGATGCCGGTATAGGGGGGGTACACCGTCCATCCCCCGGTCCCGAACTTCCCGATGAGCAGCGACACCATCACCAGCGCCGCCCCCGCCGCCGTCAGCCCCAGGCTGACCTGATTGAGCACGGGGAACGCCATGTCGCGCGCGCCCAATTGCTGTGGAAGCACGAAATTTATGAGCCCGATGAGCAGCGGCATAGCGACGAAAAAGATCATGATCGTGCCATGCGTGCTGAACAGCTGGGCGAAATGATCGGGCGCGACGAGGCCGCTTTCCGGCGCGGACAGCGTGCCCAGGGCCGTCGCCTGATGCGCGCGCATGACGAAACCTTCGACAATGCCGCGCGCCATCATCACCAGCGCCAGCACGATATACATGATGCCGATCTTCTTCGCGTCCGCAGACGTCAGCCAGTCCCGGAAAAGCGGCCCCCACCACCCCATCCGCGTGACGAGCGCGACCGCGCCGAGCGTGCCGAGCACGAGAACCGTGGCCGCGCCCGCTCCGACGATCGTGCTGCTCGTCACATGGTGCAACAGATCGGTATAGGGCGTGACGGTCCAGTCGAGCCGACCGAAGATGGGGCTGGTGGGCTGGCTCATTCATCGCCTCCCTGCGGGCGCGAGGGGAGGCCGGTGCCGCCGAGTGCGCCCGATCCGCCGCCACCGGTCGCGTGATATTTCGCGACGACCCGCTCGAACAGATCCGGCATGGGCAGCGCGAAATAAAGCGGCGTCGCCTCCCGGCTCAGGCCCAGTTCCTCGCGCGCCTCGGCAAGGACCGACCGATGGCGCAGGATGCGGTATGTCGCCGCGTCGAGCATGGGTGCGCGGCGCGCGTCGGCGAGCCATGCGGCATGGCGGGCCGGTTCCATGGCGGTGACGGCGAATTTTTGCCGCCCGAAGCCGGCGCCGTTGAATTGCGTATTCTCACCCTCCGCCACGCCGGTGCGTGTCGCCGCGAAATTGAGCTTCGTCGTCATGCCCGGCATGGCGTAGATCTGCCCGGTGAGCGGCGCGATCAGCATGCTTTGCATCACCGTGTCGGTCGTGAGCGTGAGTTCCACCGGCCGCCCCACCGGGATGGCGAGCGCGTTCACGGTCGCCACGCCCTCGTCCGGGTAGAGGAACACCCATTTCCAGTCGAGGCCGATCGCCTGTATCCGAAGCGGCGCGGGGCCCAGCGGTTCGTAGGGATCGAGCCGGTTCGTCGAATACCACAGCCAGCTTGCGAGCACGATCACCACCGCCACGGGAACGCCCCACAACAGCCATTCCAGCTTTGCCGAATAATCCCACTCCGGCGTGTATTTCGCCCCTTTCGCACCGATACGGTAGCGCCAGACGAGCAGAGGCACCCCGATCAGGACGGGAAGGATCACGACCATGGCAATCGCGATCACCCGCCAGAGATGGGTCGCCTGTTCCTCGGCCACCGGCCCCATCGGTTGCAGGAAGGATTGCGTCGGCGCCGCCATCGCGGCCTGCGGCAAAAGCGCACAAAGGAGCAGGACGATGCCAGCGCAGACCGGAACGGACCGGAGCACCGCCTGCATCATTTTGCCTGAAGTTTCCGAATGCACAGCCTGCCCAGCGATCGTGATGCTCTCTGCGCATTCGCTGCCTGTTTCATGCGGCCGGGTCAATCCATGACGAGACTGGCCACGGGGCGGCAAGGGGCGCGAAAATCGCGTCCGCGCATTCGCCCCGATCTCTGCGCAGTGGTCAACGGGCGGCAAAGGGGGTACGATGGTGTCATGGCTGGCCATCACGCAGACTCCGTCGAAGCAGTCTTGCAATCGTCGTCGCGTGCCGCGCAATCCTTTGTCGCGGCCAGCTGGTGCCGTTCGGGGCTGAAGCACGGGCTCGTGCCGAGCGCGGAACGTGCCGCCGAGCTGGTGCCCGGCGCCGACCTCGCGCAGCGGCGGCAGCGGCACGAGCTCCTGCTGTGCGTGGCGCGCCCGCTGCTCGATCAGCTGTTTCAGACGGTTGCCGCCACCGGTTGCGCGGTCATGCTGTCGGACAATGACGGCGTCATTCTCGAAGCGCGCAGCAGCGCAGGCGACCGCGCGACATTCGATCAGGTCGGCCTGACGCCGGGCGGGGTCTGGAGCGAGAGCCGCGAGGGCACCAATGGCATCGGCACCTGTCTCGAAGAAGGCCGGCCCGTTACGATCCACCGCGACGAGCATTTCGCCAGTCGCAACATCGGCATCAGCTGCATGGACGCGCCGGTGCGGGACGCGACGGGGCGCCTGGTGGGCGCGCTCGACATTTCCAGTTGCCGGGCGGACCACACCGCGGCGATGGGGTCGCTGGTGCAGAAAATCGTGCAGGATGCGGCGCGCCGGATCGAAAGCGGGGTTTTCCGCCAGTATTTCGCAGGGCACCGCATCATCGACGCGAACCTTCCCGGCGGCGATGCGGCCTTGCTCGCGGTCGACCGGGATGATCTCGTCATCGGTGCCACCCATGCCGCGCGGCATCGTTTTACGCTGAGCGACGCCTGCCTGACCGGTTGCCGCAGCGCTGCGGACATCCCTGGCGGGGAGGAGGCGGTATCGTTCCGCGACTCGGAACGCACGGTGTTGCGCCGTGCGCTCGCACAGGCCGATGGCAATGCGACACAGGCGGCGAGAGCGCTCGGCATAGGCCGGGCGACGCTTTATCGGCGCATGGAGAAGGTCGGCCTCGTGCGCGGCTGACGCCCTTTGTCCGCAACTGTCTCGATAGCGAGACAGTTGCGCGTCCCTTCGGCCCGCCCCCTCTTTCCATCGATGCGGCAGTGCGAAAGCATCCTCCTTGCGACCGGGAGCAACCGGCGATTGTGACGAGGATGAACTGATGGACATGCAAACCAATCCGGCGGCGTCGATGACCGCGCCTTTTGCCGACAGATACGACAATTTCATCGGCGGTCAGTGGACCGCACCGCGCGACGGGCGCTATTTCGACAATATCTCCTCCATAACCGGCAAGTCGGTCGGCAAGGTGGCGCGCAGCCAGGCGGTCGATATCGAGGCCGCGCTCGACGCGGCGCATGCGGCGAGGGACGCCTGGGCCCGCACCAGCGTGGGCGAACGCGCGCTGATCCTCCATCGTATCGCCGACCGGATGGAGGAAAATCTCCAGACGCTCGCGATCGCCGAAACATGGGACAATGGAAAGCCGCTACGCGAGACGATGGCGGCGGACATCCCGCTCGCCATCGATCATTTCCGCTATTTCGCGGGGTGCATCCGCGCGCAGGAAGGCGGCATTTCGGAAATCGACCACGACACGGTCGCCTATCATTTCCACGAACCGCTCGGCGTGGTGGGACAGATCATCCCGTGGAACTTTCCCATATTGATGGCGGTGTGGAAACTCGCCCCGGCGCTTGCGGCGGGCAATTGCGTGGTCCTGAAACCGGCCGAGCAGACCCCGGCCTCGATCATGGTGCTGGTCGAACTGATCGGCGATCTGCTGCCCGCAGGCGTGCTCAATGTCGTCAACGGCTTTGGCGTGGAGGCGGGAAAACCGCTCGCCAGCAGCAATCGCATCGCCAAGATCGCCTTTACCGGCGAGACGACGACGGGCCGGCTCATCATGCAATATGCGAGCGAGAACCTGATTCCCGTCACGCTGGAGCTGGGCGGCAAGAGCCCGAACATCTTCTTCGAAGACGTGTGCCGCGACGACGACGATTTTTTCGACAAGGCGATCGAGGGGCTGGTGATGTTCGCGCTCAACCAGGGCGAGGTGTGCACCTGTCCGAGCCGGGCGCTCATCCATGAAAGCATCTATGACCGGTTCATGGAACGCGCCATCGCGCGGGTGGAGGCGATCAAGGCGGGCAACCCGCTCGACATGGAGACCATGATCGGTGCGCAGGCCTCGTCCGAGCAGCAGGAGAAGATCCTCTCCTATATCGACATCGGCAGGCAGGAAGGCGCCGAATTGCTGACGGGTGGCGGGGCGGCGCGCTTCGATGGCGAGATTGCGGGCGGCTATTACGTGAAGCCGACGGTGTTTCGCGGCAACAACCGGATGCGCATCTTTCAGGAGGAAATCTTCGGCCCCGTCCTGTCCGTTACCACGTTCCGGGATGATGACGAGGCGCTGCGGATCGCCAATGACACGCTCTATGGCCTCGGCGCCGGGGTGTGGAGCCGCGATGCGAACACCTGTTACCGGTTCGGCCGTGCGATCCGGGCGGGGCGGGTGTGGACCAATTGCTACCACGCCTATCCCGCGCATGCGGCGTTCGGCGGTTACAAGCAATCCGGCATCGGGCGCGAGAACCACCGCATGATGCTCGACCATTATCAGCAGACGAAGAACATGCTGGTCAGTTACAGCCCGAAGAAGCTCGGTTTCTTCTGAGGCGCTACCCCTCGCGATGCGGCGAATGTCCGCCGCATTGCATCGCGCATTGAAAAATCGAGGAGAGATGTCATGAGCAAGACCATGAAAGCCGCCGTCGTGCGCGCCTTCGGCGAACCGTTGCGGATCGAGGAAGCGCCCGTGCCCGAGGTGCAACCCGGCATGATCCAGGTCGCGATCCAGGCGTCCGGCGTGTGCCACACCGATCTGCACGCCGCGGAAGGCGACTGGCCGGTGAAACCCGAACCGCCCTTCATTCCCGGACACGAGGGCGTGGGCTTCGTCTCCGCCGTGGGGAAGGGCGTGACCCATGTGAAGGAAGGGGACCGGGTCGGCGTGCCGTGGCTCTATACCGCGTGCGGCCATTGCACACATTGCCTCGGCGGGTGGGAAACGCTCTGCGAAAGCCAGCTCAACACCGGATATTCGGTGAACGGCGGTTTTGCGGATTACGTGCTGGCCGACCCGAACTATGTCGGTCACCTGCCGGACAACATCGGCTTCAACGAGATCGCTCCGGTGCTGTGCGCCGGGGTCACGGTCTACAAGGGGCTGAAGATGACCGACACGAAGCCGGGCGATGCGGTGGTGATTTCCGGCATTGGCGGCCTCGGCCACATGGCGGTGCAATATGCGGTCGCGATGGGGCTGAACGTGGTGGCGGTCGACGTGGACGAGGCAAAGCTCGACCTCGCGCGCAGGCTGGGCGCCGTCGGTACGGTCAACGCGCGAACCGAGAGCGACCCCGCCGCCGCGGTCAAGCGGATGACCGGGGGCGGCGCGCGCGGCGCGCTGGTGACAGCGGTGAGCGAGGCGGCCTTCGAACAGGCGGTCGGCATGGTTGGGCGCGGCGGAACGGTGGCGCTCAACGGCCTGCCGCCGGGGGATTTTCCGCTCAATATCTTCGGCATGGTGCTGAACGGTATCACGGTGCGCGGCTCGATCGTGGGCACGCGGCTCGATCTTCAGGAATCACTCGATTTCGCGGGCGACGGGAAGGTGAAGGCGACGATTTCCACCGCCCGGCTCGACGACGTGAACGCCGTGTTCGACCGGATGCGCAAGGGGCAGATCGAAGGACGCGTCGTGCTCGACCTCACCCAATGACAAGCGCCCCCCGGGGCCGGGCGCGGGGCGATCGTGGATGGCGGTGTCGTCCGTCGCGCGATCGCCACCGCGGCGGGGGCGCGCTGCTCTGGGAGCTGATCGCGCGGCACGGTCCCGTGGTCGTCTGGAGTCGATTGGTGCTTGGGAGACACGGGGGCGGCTCATGCTGGGCCACATCCAACCGAACGTCTCAGATAAATACGCCACGCCTTACCGTGAGGCATATCTCGTCGATGCGCCTCGTCTCATCGAGGAGTTGATCGGCCGCATCGAAGCCGCCGCGCCAGCCGCGTTCTCGTCAAATTAGCCGGAGCGGGGTGACCCAGCAGGATCCAGAAAATGGCGGAAAATCTGGTGCACCCGACAGGATTCGAACCTGTGGCCTCTGCCTTCGGAGGGCAGCGCTCTATCCAGCTGAGCTACGGGTGCGTGCGGGATGCGATTAGCAGGGTGATGAATGGCTGACCAGCCCTTTTCAAAAGGCGTTGGTGCATTCAGGCAGGGAATCGCAAAATCCGCCGTGGGCGTGCATTTTCATGGGGCTCGAACATCCCGAACGCTTGCCAGGTTCGTATTTTGTTCTTTAATACGTCACCATGTCCGATTCGCTTTTACATACGCCGCCCGCGTCCCCATCCGCGCCACCGACACGGGCGCAGGTCGTCGCGCGCGGGATCGGCCGCCTCTTTGCGCGCAACGATATCTGGACCCTGCCGGAAGTCCCGCTGCGCAACGGGCGGCGGGCGGACCTCATGGGGATGGATGCGAGCGGGCGGCTGATCATCGTGGAGATCAAGGTGGCGCGCGCCGATCTGCTGGGCGATTCCAAGTGGCCCGATTATCTCGATTATTGCGATCGGTTCTACTGGGGGCTGTGTCCGTCGCTCGACCGGGCATGTATGGACATGCCGGAGTTCATGCCCGATTCCTGCGGGCTGATCGTGGCCGATGGCTACGATGCGGAAATCCTTCGGCCCGCGCCCTTGCTCACGCTCGCGCATGCCCGCCGCAAGAAAGAGGTGGAGCGGCTCGCCCGGATCGCCATCCGGCGCCGGCAGGTGGAGTGTGACCCGCAATGCGCACCCTGGGGCCAAAACGAACTGAGCTGAGCGTCTCGATGCGCTTCGCCGTTTGAATGACGGCGCTTTGCCGCTAAGGCACGGGGATGAGCGCGACGATACCGGGATGGGTTCTGGCCATGGGGGCATCGGCCTTGGCGATGACGGCCATCGTCGCGGTGCGCTACATGCTGACGAGCGGCGGTTTCGCGCTGGCCACGCGGATGACGCGGCCGGGCCATTATGCGGGGCTGAATACGCAGATCGGCAAGGAAATCGGCTGGTCACTGCTCGCCGCCGCGATCTACGGCATTCCGGCGGGCATCGTCGGCTGGGGCTGGCAGGAGCGCGGCTGGACCCGGATCTACGACGATGTGGGGGCCATGCCGCTGTGGTGGTTGCCGGTGTCGCTCTTCATCTATCTGTTCGCGCATGACAGCTGGTTCTACTGGACCCATCGGTGGATGCACCGGCCCGGCCCGTTCCGGATGATGCATGCGGTCCACCATGCCAGCCGCCCGCCGACCGCGTGGGCGGCGATGGCGTTTCACCCGTGGGAGGCGCTCACCGGGGCGGTGGTGATCCCGGCGCTGGTGTTTCTCGTTCCGATCCATGTCAGCGTGCTGGCTCTGGTGCTGGCGATCATGACGGTCATGGGTGTGACCAATCACATGGGGTGGGACATGTTTCCGGATGCCGTCGTTCATTCACGGTTGGGACGATGGCTGATAACGGCGAGCCATCACCAGGTGCATCATCACCGTTATGCCTGCAATTACGGGCTGTATTTCCGGTTCTGGGACCGGGTGTGCGGCACCGACCGTGGGCTCGCACCGCAAGGATGGGATCGCAAGCGATGAAATTTTTCGGGCCCGCTTTCCGGCGCGCAGGGGTAAGGATCGCCGCGTTGCCGGTCATCGCCTTCACCCTGCCCGGTGCGGTCGGGGCCGGCGACCTGCAGGTGACGGTCACCGATCTGCGCAATCACGATGGCAAGCTTTTCGCGTGCCTCGCCCCCGTGGCCGAGGCGTTTCCCGATTGCGCGCATGACGGGCGCAAGCAGGTCATCGGCGCCGCGGGCCAGCCCCGGCTGGTGTTCGAGGACGTGCCCCCCGGCCAATATGCGATCGCCGTCTTTCACGACGAAAACGGCAATGGGCGCGTGGACAAGACATTGATGATGCCGCGCGAAGGGTTCGGCTTTTCCCGCGATGCGAAGGTGCGCATGGGCCCGCCGCGGTTTCGCGACGCGTCGTTCCGCATCGGCGCCGATGGCGGGCGGCAATCGATCCGCATGCGCTACATGCTCTAAACGCCTGCGGTCTTTTTCTTGCCAGTGCGGCGCGCCCTGTGACAGGACACGGGGCATGACCGATGCTCCGCTCCTGCGCTCCGCCCTTTACATGCCAGGCTCCAACGCGCGCGCGATCGCCAAGGCGCGCGCATTGCCCGCCGATGCGATCGTCCTCGACCTCGAGGATTCGGTCGCGCCCGAGGCCAAGGCCGATGCCCGCGCGCAGGTGGTCGCGGCATTCGGGGAGGGCAGTTTCGGCCCGCGTTACCGGGTGGCGCGCATCAATGCGCATGACGGCGCATGGGGCAGGGCGGATCTCGCCGCGCTGGCGCAGGCGCCGCTCGACGCCGTGCTGGCGCCGAAAATCGACGATGCCGCGGATGTGCGCGACCTTGCCGATGCGATGGCCGGCGCGGGCTTTGCGGATGATGTCGCGCTGTGGATCATGGTGGAAACGCCGCTTGCCGTGCTCAATCTGGCGCAGATCGCGGCGTGCGCTGCGGACACGCCGCTTGCGGGGATGGTCCTGGGCCTCAACGATCTGGCGAAGGACAGCGGCATGGCGCAATTGCCGGGCCGCGCGGTGTTTCAGCCCGTGCTGACCATGGCGGTGCTGGCGGCGCGGGCGCATGGGCTGATCGTGCTCGACGGGGTGTGCAATGCGCTCGACGACGAGGACCGTCTTTACGCCGAATGCCGGCAGGCGCGCGATGGCGGATTTGATGGCAAGACCTTGATCCACCCCCGGCAGATCGCGACGGCGAACGCGATCTTTGCCCCTTCATCGGACGAAATCGCGGAGGCGGAAGCCATCGTCGCGGCGTTTGACGACCCGGCACATGCCGGGCGCGGCGCGATCCGTGTCGACGGCAAGATGGTCGAGCGGCTTCACCTCGCCCAGGCCGAAGTCCTGCTTGCCCGCGCGCGGCGTATTGCTGCCCGGCCGCAAGATGCGCCCCCGGAAGGTCAGGCGCAGGGGCGGAATTAACCACCGGTTTACCCGGAGCCGATAGCTGTTGTCGCTTCAAGTGGCGGCGACGGGAATGGCAATGTTGAACTGGAACGGTGAAAATCGCCGCCGGAAATGGCAGGACGAATTTCCCGCCGACGACGCTTCCCTCGACGCAATCGCCGATCCGGACATGCCCGATGCCGCGCAAATCGGCGATGACGCGCCCCCCGCCATCGGACAGGACGAACGCCGCATGCAGGTTCGCGCCTATAATTGCTGGGCGCAATTGCTGGGGCAGGGGCGCTACCCGTTGGTGAGCGCGATCAAACCGAACGAGAACGACGATTTCGGGCCGTTCAGCGTCATGCTCGATTTCGCCGCCGGGATCGAAAACCCGCTCGTCTCGCATCTGGGCGCCGCGCTGGCCGATGAATGCGGGGTCTCGGCGCCCGGCACCATCACGCAGCTATCCGATGTGCCGCCCCATTCGCTGCTGTCGCGCGTGACCGATCATTATATCCAGATCCTCGCGCATCAGACCCCCATCGGGTTCGAGGCGGAATTCGTCAATCGCGAGCGGCGGATGGTTCTGTATCGCGGTATCCTGCTTCCCTTTTCGCGCGACGGGCGGGGTATCGACCATGTATTCGGCGTGCTGAACTGGAAAGAAATGGTGGACGAGAACATTCTGGGCGGACTTCGCCACGAGCTGAGCCGGGGAGGCGGGGCTCTCGCCGCAGGGCATGGGCAGGGGCAGGGGCCACGCATCGGGGAAAGCGCGGCGCAGATGCTCGGCCCGTTTCCGACGGTCGGGCTGGACGCGCTCGATACGATCGGGCCGGAATATACGCTCCTGCTCGCGCGGCGGGACGGTTCGGGGCGGGTCGGCGTGCTGGGCGAACTGCCCCATGACGAAAGGCTCGTCACGCGGGCGGCGCGCAATCTGCTGGCCTCGTCCGGCACGAAAGCGGGGGTGCGTCGTTGGTGACCCCATGACGCTGTTTGAAAGAGAACCTCGCCTCGTTCCCTATTTCGGTTATCGCAACACCCACGGGCTGAGGATCGAGGCGCGCGCCTTGCGCAATCGCGAACCGCGGTGGGACCATTCCGCCAAATGGCGCAAGATCCGTGCCCTGCTCGACCATTTCGCATCGCGGGAGGAGCCGCGCCTGCCGGTGACGCTCCTGGTGCGTTCACCCGACGGCATCACCGCGCGGTATGAGGGCGTAACGAATGACGAGGGTTTCGTGGCCTTCGATATCGCGCTCGACAATTGGCCGATGCCGCCCACGACACGGTGGGAAACGGTGGAATTCCACTGGGCCACGCGCGAGGGGCCGCAACGGGCCGACGGCTTCGTGCTCGCGCCCGGCACCGATACCGACCGGGCGATCATATCCGACATCGACGACACCATCATCGAAACCGGCGTGACCGGTGGCCTGCGCTCGGTCCTGCGGAACTGGAACAGGCTTCTGGCGCAAATGCCGGATGAAAGGACCGCGGTGCCGGGTGTCGATACGTTCTATGGCGCGCTGGCGGGCGGGGGCGAGGGCGGCGCCCATGCGGGTGAGGCGGGCGCGGAATTGCGCGCGACGCGGCATCCGTTCTTCTACGTGTCGTCCAGCCCGTGGAACCTGTTTTCCTATCTCGTGACCTTCATGAAGACGCGCGGCCTCCCGGTCGGTCCGATCCATTTGCGCGACTGGGGCTTCAACCGCGCGACGCTCGGCTCGTCGAGCCACGGGACGCACAAGGTCGACGCCATCGACCGCATTCTCGCGTTCTATCCCGAAAAGCGGATCCTGATGATCGGTGATGATACGCAGGGCGACCTCGTCGCGTTCAGCCATGTGGCGGCGCATAATCCGGGCCGCGTCGCCGCGATCTTCATCCGCATGGCCGGCGACACCCATTCGCCCGAGGAGCAGGCGGCGAAGCAGCGCATCGCCGATGCGGGCGTGCCGCTATGGACCGGTTCCGCCTATGACGGGGGGCAGGCGTTTCTGGAGGAGATCGGCCTCGCCCACGACGGGGAGGCGGAGCGGATCGTGGAGGCCGCCGAGCGCAATGACAAGGAGAGCGCGGGCATCTGACGCGCCCGAAGATCGGCGCGGCGGGCCGGAGTTTCGGGAGGCAGAAGCGCGACACTTACGGATGCGGCCGGGATGACGACTGCGGCGAGGGCGGTGGGTGTCTTGTCCTCGTCGTGCGCTGGCCCTATCCTGCGGCTTCATTGCCCGTTCACACCGGCGGGCACACCACCGGCCTTCATGCGAGCCCGACCGATCATGCCCGTTTCCGCCCTGCGGTCCCTTCTTGCGCGAACGCTCTGCATCCTTGCGCTGGTGCTGCTGTCGGTGCGTCCGGCGGCGGCGCAGTCGATCCTGCGCGATGCGGAGACAGAGGCGCTGCTCGACGAGATGGCCGCGCCGCTGATCCGCGCGGCGGGGCTGGAGCCGGGGAACGTCGATCTCGTGCTGATCAACGACGGGTCGGTCAATGCCTTCGTCGCGGGCGGGCAGGCGGTCTATATCCATTCGGGCCTCATCGCGGAGGCGGACAACGCGCTCGAGGTGCAGGGCGTAATCGCGCACGAGCTTGGCCATATCACCGGCGGGCACGTCATCGGTTTTGGCGACGGGGCGAAGGCGGCGGGCAATATCTCGATCCTGTCGCTGATCCTCGGCGTGGCGGCGGCGGCGGCGGGCGGCGGCGAGGCCGCGATGGGCGTCATCGCCGCAGGACAGCAGGCCGCCATGGGCAAGTTCCTCGCCTTTACCCGCGGTCAGGAATCGGCCGCCGATCTTGCCGGCGCGAAATATCTGGCCGGTGCGGACCTGTCCGGGCGTGGGAGCCTCGACTTCTTCCGCAAGTTGCAGAACCTGGAGCATCGCTCCGGCTATTATGCCGATTCCAGCGATACGTTTTATCGCACGCACCCCCTCTCGCGCGATCGTATCGAAACGCTGCGCACGGTTTATGAACGCGACGATGCGTGGGACAAACCCGCCGATCCCGACATCGAGCGCCGGTTTCAGCGGATGAAGGCGAAGCTTTACGGCTATCTCGCCCCGCCGGAACAGGTGCTCATCGCCTATCCCGAATATGTGGACACGGTGCCCGCACGCTATGCCCGCGCGTATAGCCGGCACCGGCAGGCCCTGTTCGACAAGTCCGTGGCCGAGGCCGATGCGTTGTTGGCAGATGCGCCGGACGATCCCTATTTCCTGGAACTGAAGGGGCAGATCCTGCTGGAGGCGGGGCAGGCGGAGGCTGCGCTCGACCCGCTGCGCCGGGCGGTCTCGCTCACGGGGAATCAGCCGCTCATCGCGACGCTGTTCGGTCATGCGCTGCTCGCCACCGAGGATGCCGCCCACCATGCGGAGGCGGAGCGCGTCCTGCGCGCGGCGGTCGCGGTCGACAGGTTGAACCCGCAGGCATGGTATCAGCTGGGGCGGATCTATGCCGAACGCGGCGACCTGCCGCGCGCGCGGCTTGCCAGCGCGGAAACGAAGATGATGACCGGCGATCCCATGTCCGCGCTGCAGAATGCGCAGGCCGCCGAAGCCGCATTGCCGACCGGCACGCCGGACTGGCTCCGCGCACAGGATATTGCGTTGCAGGCGCGCGATGCGATTGAACGAAAGCGCAAACGCGACTAGCCTTGCAATCCATGAAGGCCGCAGATCGATCCCGCTCCCACCGCATTGCCCGGCGTCTCGTCGCGGCGTTCGCGGTCATCCTCGTCATCGCATTCGGTGCCGCCGTCCTCTACAAGACCGGCCCCGCCGAGGCGCAGTCCGACAGCGCGAGCGACATGGCCGCCGACGAATTCGACGAGGGCGAGCGCGCCGCGATCGAAGCGCTGGTCCGCAATTACATCCTCGAACATCCCGAAATCCTGCCCGAGGCGATCGAACGCCTCCGCATGAAGCAGGCGGGCGAGGAAATCTCCCGCATCGGTGATACGCTCACGGAGCCGTTCCCCGGCGCGGTGCTCGGCAATCCGGACGGGAGCCGCACGCTCGTCACCTTTACCGATTATGCCTGTGGTTATTGCCGGCAATCGGTCGCGGACGTGAAGGCGCTGATCGCAAAGGACGACGACCTGCGGGTCGTGGTGCGCGAATTGCCGATCCTTTCGCAGGCGAGCGAGGATGCCGCGCGGATGGCGCTCGCCGCTGCGAAGCAGGGCCGCTATGCCGCGTTCCACGACGCCATGTACGAAGGCGGCAGGCCGGATGCGCAGAGCATCGCTGCCGCCGCGGCGCGTGCCGGGCTGAACATGGCAAAGGCCCGAGCCGATGCCGATGGCGCCGACATCGCACGCGAGGTGGAAACCAATCGCCAGATCGCCGCCCAATTGCAGGTCGACGGGACGCCGGCCTGGGTTGCGGGCGATTCGCTTCTGCGCGGGGCAGTGGGGGCCGACGCGCTGCGCGAGGCGCTCTACCGGACCGCGGGGTGATAGACAGCTAATGGCAGGGTGATGCGCTTTCGTTCGGCTCGTTCCCTGTTCGTCGCCGTCGCGCTCGCCGCCATGGCAGCGGCGCCGCCCTCCGCCGCGCGGGATGCCGCCGCCGCGAAGGGAGACGCCTATCGCAGCCTGCTCGACCTCGATGCAAGGCTCCTCACCGTGGGATGGCGGCTCGCGCGGGCCAATGCGCCGTTCTGCCGCCATCGCCGTCCGTCCGTGGGAATACAGCTGATCGATGCGCAAAGTTTTGGCGATGCCGACGCTGCGCGCGCCTCGCTTGGGCTGTCGGGCGATTTCGGCATTGGCGGGCTGGCCGAGGGCGGGCCGGGGGACCGGGCGGGCGCCGCCGGGATCCGCGAACTCGTCGCGATCGAGGCGCGGCCCGTCGTCGATCTCACTCAGAGCGAGCCCGGCGACTATCGCCGCACGCGCGACCTGCACGATCATGTCGACAAGCTGCTGTCGCGGTGCGGGCTGGTCCGGATCGACGGCCTCGATCCCGAGGGCACCTTGCGCCGGGTGACGGTCGCGGCGGAGCCGGTTTGCGCCGGCCGGTTCGAGATCCTGACCAACACCGGCGTCGCGCGCAGCGATGGGCGCCGCGTGCTGATCGGCGATGCGCTGGCCCGCAAATATGGCGATGCCGAATTTTTCCCGGCGATCGTGGCGCACGAATTCGCGCATGTGATCCTGCGCCATCCGATCACCCTGAAGGGCAAGCGAACCATGGGGCGCGTCCGGCATAGCGAGCGCGAGGCCGATCGCCTGGCGATATGGCTGCTTGCCAATGCGGGTTACGACCTGCAGATCGGCCCGCGGCTGATGCGGGAATATCTGCGGTCGCGGGACGTCGGTGTCCTCGACCTCACCCATGATGCATGGGACGAACGCATCGATGTCATGGAAGAGGAAATCGCGATCATCACCGATCTGCGCAGGAAAATCGGCGATGCGCGCGTCTGGTTCGACTGGTCCGGATGCTTCCCGATGAGCCGGGACGAGGCGAAACCGCGACGATGAGCGTGCGCCGACCCACGGCGCCGGTGTCGCGCGGCGCATCGGCGCGCTATGGCGGGGTCATGAACCGGCATAGCCCCATGACCATGCTGCCCTTTGCCCAGGCGCCGTTCTTTCAGGACAAGAACCAGGCGTTCTGGCGGCTGCAGGCGGCGGGCTGGGGCGGGGCGATGCTGCTGCGCGGGGTGACGAGCCTTGCCAATGAACGCCCGCTCTCCTTCCTCGTCATCGTGGTCATCGGGTCGATCACCGGCTTTTCGCTGAGCCTCATTCTCTCTGTCATCTATCGCGTGCTGATGGGGCGGCGTGCCATCGTGACATGGGGCGCGACGGGGATCGTGCTGGGCTTCGCGGTCGGCCTCTATGCCTTCATCGACAGCTGGGTCATATCGCTCTACCGGCCCGCCGGGGAAACGCCGTTCGCACAATTGTTCCTCGGCGTCTTCTATCTCGACATGACGCTGCTGGGCGCGTGGTCAGCGCTGTATTATGCGATCAATTTCTATCTTCAGGTGGAGGAGCAGAACGACCGTCTGCTCCGCCTCGAAAATCAGGCGACGAGCGCGCAGCTGGCCATGCTGCGTTATCAGCTCAACCCCCATTTCCTGTTCAACACGCTCAATTCGATCTCGACGCTGGTGCTTCTGAAACAGACGGAGCCGGCCAATGCGATGCTCTCGCGGCTGTCGAGCTTTCTGCGCTATACGCTCGTCAACCCGCCGACCGGACGCGTGACCGTCGCGCAGGAGATCGAGACATTGAAGCTCTATCTCGACATCGAGCGGATGCGGTTCGAGGAGCGGCTGCGCACCCGGTTCGACATCGCAGGCGACGTGCGTGATGCGCTGATGCCCTCGCTGCTGCTTCAACCGCTGGTCGAAAACGCGATCAAATATGCCGTTTCGCCGCAGGAAACCGGCGCGGAAATCACCGTGTCGGCCGAACGCATGGGCGCGATGCTGCGGATTACCGTCGCCGATACGGGGCCCGGCCTGCCGCAGGACGTGGACCCGGAGGATGTCATCGGCGTCGCCCATGGCAACGAGGCGCAATCGACCGGTGTCGGCCTCGCCAATATCCGCCAGCGTCTGGTTCAGGCCTATGGAGAGGAGCAGCGTTTCGAAATCCGTTCCCGGCCGGAGGATGGCTTTGCCGTGGTGATCGACGTTCCGTATGACGCGGCGGAGCCATCGTCGCGTCCCGCCCCCTCCTCCTCCGCGCGCCCGGCACCCGCCCCATCGGCGCCGGAACGCAACGATGCGTGAAACCACATCGCCATGCGCCCGTTTGTTGGGCACATGTCTTTATCAGGAAATCCGATGACAATTCGCACGATCCTCGTCGATGACGAAAAACTGGCCATCCAGGGCCTCCAACTCCGCCTGCAGCAGCATCCCGATATCGAGGTGATAGAAACCTGCGCCAACGGGCGCGAGGCGATCCGCGCGATCAAGACGGAAAAGCCCGACCTCGTGTTCCTCGACATTCAGATGCCCGGTTTCGACGGGTTTTCGGTGGTGAAGGGGGTGATGGAAATCGAGCCGCCGCTGTTCATCTTCGTCACCGCGTTTTCCGAACATGCCGTCCGCGCGTTCGAGGCGAATGCCGTCGATTACCTGATGAAGCCGGTGGACGAGGACCGTCTCGCCGATGCGATCGAACGGGCGCGCACGCGCCTTTCGGAGAAGCGCGGGCTGGAAGAGGTCGAGAAGCTGAAGAATGTCCTCGCCGAGGTGGCGCCCGACGCGGTGGACCCGAACGAGGAGGACGACGCCGGCACCGCATCGTCCGGGGGGCGGTTCGAAAAAATGCTCAACGTGAAGGATCGCGGCCAGATTTTCCGCGTCGATGTCGGCACGATCGAACATATCGAGGCGGCGGGCGATTACATGTGCATCTATACCGGCGACAATTCGCTGATCCTGCGTGAAACGATGAAGGATCTGGAGCGCCGGCTCGACCCCCGCGATTTTCAGCGCGTGCACCGCTCCACCATCGTCAACCTGAACCAGGTAAGGCAGGTGAAGCCGCATACCAATGGCGAATGTTTCCTCGTGCTGGGGTCGGGGGCTGAGGTGAAGGTGTCGCGCAGCTATCGCGATGTCGTGGCAAGGTTCGTGCACTGATGAAGATCCCGCATTTCGACCTCGACGCTTTCGTCCGCGACACGCTGGCCGAGGATCTGGGCGAGGGAGTGCCCGGCGGCGGCCATGACGTGACGAGCGAGAGCGTCATTCCCGCAGACGCGCGGTTTGACGGCGTCATGGACAGCCGTGATCCGGTGACCGTCGCGGGTCTTCCCATCGCTGCTGCGTTCTTTCGCGCATTGGACCCTTCGTGCGAGATTGCGATGCTGGTCGCCGATGGCGATGCGGTTGCGCCCGGAACCGATCTGATGCGCGTGTCGGGCAATGCGCGCGCGTTGTTGACGGCGGAGCGCAGCGCGTTGAACACGGTGCAGCATTTGTCGGGGATTGCCACGATGACCGCGCGCTATGTCGCCGCGATGGAGGGGCATGCGACGCTGCTCGACACGCGAAAGACCATTCCGGGCCTGCGCCATCTCGAAAAATACGCGACCCGTATGGGCGGCGCGCAGAACCACCGCATGGGTCTCTGGGATGCGGCGATGATCAAGGATAATCACGTGGCGGTCGCAGGCGGTGTCGGTCCCGCCGTCGCGCGCGCGAAGGCGGCGGGCGTGGTCAGCATCATCTGCGAAGTGGACCGCATCGACCAGATCGAACCGGCGATCGGCGCCGGGGCGACGCATCTGCTGCTCGACAATATGGGACCGGACCTGCTGCGCGAGGCGGTCGGCATCATCGCCGGGCGCGTACCCGCGGAGGCATCCGGGGGCGTCACGCTCGACACCATCGGCGCAATCGCTGCGAGCGGGGTCGATTACGTGTCGGTCGGACGATTGACGCAAAGCGCACCGGCAGCCGACATCGGGCTGGATTTCAAACCGGCGTAGGCTGCTATTTCCGCCGTTCGGCAAAGAACGCGCGGAGCAGGGCGGCGGCCTCCGCCTCTCCGATCCCGGCGTAGACGTCGGGACGGTGGAGCCATTCCGCCCGGTCGAACAGGCGCGGACCATGCTCCACCGCGCCGCCCTTCTCGTCGGCGGCGCCGTAGTAGAGCCGCGCGATCCGCGCATGGGTAATGGCCCCGGCACACATCGCGCACGGCTCCAGCGTGACATAGAGATCGCAATCCATCAGCCGGGATGTGCCCAGCACGTGCGCCGCACGGCGAATCGCGAGAATTTCCGCATGGGCCGTCGGATCGTGGTGGCCACGCGGTTCGTTATGCGCCGCGGCAACGATCGTCCCCTGCCGGACCACGACGGCGCCGACCGGAACCTCGCCGGCATCGGCGGCGATGCGCGCCTGTTCCAGGGCGGCGGCCATCGGCGCGGGCAGGGGCCAGCGCACGCGGTCGGGCACAGGGGGCGGAGGGGGCGGCGCGTTCATCGGCGCAAGGCTTGCCCGAATCGCGGCGGCAGGGCAATAAACGCGGCATTGGTGCGACGCGGCGTGGTTTGCTTGACGATTCGGCAGGCTCTCGCTATGCGCCGCGCTTTCCCGACGAATTATACCGTCCTTTATCAAGCGAGTTAAAACCATGTCGCGCATCTGCGAACTGACCGGCAAGGGCCGACTGATCGGCAACAATGTGAGCCACGCCAACAACAAGACCAAGCGCGTGTTCCTTCCCAATCTTCAGCGTGTCACGCTGATGAGCGAGAAGCTGGACAAGAGCTTCAAGTTCCGTGTGTCGACGAACGGCCTGCGTTCGGTCGAGCACAATGGCGGGCTGGACAACTGGCTGCTGAAGACCTCGGACACCAAGCTCAGCCCCCGCGCGCTCAAGGTGAAGCGCGAGCTGACCAAGGCGAACGCCGCGGCCTGAACCGCCGCGGGCGCCTAGGGCGCCGGCCAGTCGAGGCGAAGCAGATATTGATGCTGGATGATGCTGGCGAGATTATCGTCGGACACCAGCCATATGTGCACGCCCCCGTCGCGCGCCGGCTCTATGGCCAGACCTTCGTAATTATCCGCCAATGGCCCGCTGTCGATGCGGGCCATTTCGCGTGCCTGCCATAACCCGCCCCAGCGAATCTTTGCCGGGTCGGCGATGGCGATGCTGGTCGAAAACCCGGTCAGCACGCTGAACTTCCGGCCGAGGATCAGCACGCGCCCATCGGGCAATTGCGCGCCATCGACCGGGCGGAACCCGTTCGGCATGGCGAGGTGAAAGATGCGCCCCTGTGCCCCGCTCGCCTGTTCGGCACGCGGCTGTTCCGCCGGGCGGCGAACGCCATCGCCGACCGGGTCTCCATCGAAAAGCACGCCGATATGGCTGCGTGAGCGACCGGGGCTGACGGCCTCGCCGATCACGATGAAGCGACCGTCGCGCAGGCGTATGATGGTTTCCGGCCCGGTGTTGCGCGGCCACGATGCCATCGCCGCGGGTTGCACGGCCTTGCCCGTCTCCGCGCCCGCCGCGAATCGCGCGATCGCGTTGAGATGTTCGAAAGTGATCCAGAATGTGCCGGTATCCGGGTCGACCGCCACGCCTTCGAGATCGTTAAGGGCATGCGGCCCGAAAGAGGGAATGCGCGCCGAATCGATCGTGACGCCGCCCGCGTCGCCCGGCTTCGGAAAACTCACGCGCCAGCCACGATCGGACACCGCAAGAAAACGCCCGTCGGGCAGGATCGCGAGCCCCGAAAGCCCGTGAAAATCGGGGCGCGATCCGTCGAGCCGCCATGCCCCGCCGAGCGTGAAGGGGCCGATCTGCATGCCCGCGCCTGCAACCGGGACGGCGGTAATGGCAAGCGGCCCGGCATCGACCGGCCGCGTTTCATGCGCTCCAAGCGTTGCAAGAGCACACAGGGCCAGTACCGCCGCGCCGCCGATCCGGCCGAGCCGCGCGGCGGCGCTCACCCCGTCAATTGCCCTTCATCGGCCCGGTGAAGAGGATCGGGTCGAGCCGCGCATCCTTCCATTTCATGCTCCAGTGCAGGTGCGGCCCGGTCGCGCGCCCGCTGGACCCGATGGTGCCGAGCTGCTGACCCTGGCGGACGATATCGCCTTCCTTCACGTCCAATCGCTGGGCATGGAGAAATGCGCTGTTGAGGCCGTGGCCGTGGTCGATGATGAGCAGCTGCCCTTCGAGGCTGAAGCCCTCCGGCGCGGCGAGAACCACCGTGCCGTCGGCCGGCGCCACGAAGGGCACGCCTGCGCCCGGCGCAATGTCGATACCGGAATGATAGCTGCCCGGTTCGCCGCGATAGATGCGCTGCGATCCGAAAACGCCTGAAATACGCCCCTTCGCCGGCCAGATGAAATCCTGTCGCCAGCCGGTGCTCCCGGTGTCGCGGGCGCGGGCGGTGCCGATGCGTTCGAGTTCCGGGCGGCGAATGCGCATGAACGCCTCGCTCGGTCCGCCGCTGCTGCGCGCGATATTGACCCGCTCGATCCGCCAGTCACGCGGCGAAATGGCGATCGCCTCGCTCGCACTCGACCCGTCGCTGCGCTTGGCGACGAGCGTGGCGACCGTCCCGGCATCGCGGTCGAACGCGGCGAGAAAGCTGCCGTCCTCGCCCATCGGGACACCGACGCCATTAAGCTCCAGCGTGTCGGTCCCCACCGGCGCGGTGCCGCGAATCCAGCCGCCCTGCGTCATTTCGCCATCATAGGCGAAGCGGGCGGGGGGCAGATCCTGCTGTTCAGGGAAGGTCACGTCGATGGGGCGCGGGAGCGGCACCGGGGTCCCGGACGCCTCGGGCACGCGGGCGGCGGCGTCGCCCGGTTCCGATTCGGGAACGACGGCGCATGCGGCAATCATGCCGGCCATCGCGGCGGCACCCGCGGCGCGCGAAAGGATACGCGCCATCACGACGGGTAGAGCGCTTCTGTCGCGATTTGCGCGCTGGCGTAGGGTTCCTGCTTCTCCACATCCCAGTAGCGCAGCATGTCGAGCGGGATCGGCACCCCGCTCACCGCGCAGAGCACGTGATCCCCGGCGGTAAGCTGGCGAAAGGAATTGGGGCCGTATTCCAGGCGGGCGGGCTTTGCATCGGATCTTGAAAACATGGTCGATGATCTAGCGGGCCGGACCTGTCAAAACAATGACTGCTGTTCCGGTTCGTCCCGCTTTTCCGGCGTCTTGCGGGGTGGGCGGCGGCGCGGCGCGGGTGTTTCGCGCTTCGGCGGCGCCTCGGTCAGTGGCGCCACGTCGAGCGTTCCGTCCCCGAACCGCAGGGTCAGCGCAGGCTTGCCCGCCGCGTCGTCACGGCGGCTGATGGCCTGCCCGTCGACGAGCACCATGGCATAGCCGCGCGACAATGGGGCGAGCGGGTCGAGCTGCGCCAGCACGCTGCGCAGCGCGGCCATCCGTTCGCGTTCCTGTGTCAGGCCGCGCGTGACGATCCGGTGGATGGCGGGCACCCGGTCCAGGGCGCGCCGTTCGTGACGTACCGTGGCGGACAGGGCGCGCGTCATCTGCCCGCGAAGGTCGGACAGCACCGCCCCCTGCCGCGCGATCCTTTCGTTCAGCATCGTCGGGCGCAACCGCCCGCGCAATTCGGCCAGCGTGCTGCCCGCCCGGTCGGCCCGCATGGCAAGCCCGCGCCGCAGCCTCTCGCCCAGATCGTCGAGCTTTTGCCCGCGTTCGGCCATCATCGCTGCGGGATCGGGCAGGCGCTCGCCCCACGCCGCCAGCCTTTCGCGGGCGAGCGCGACGGGCCGGGCCACGCCGCGCCGCTTGCGCAAGCCATATTCGTCGAGTGCCATGCGCAATTCGCTGCGCACGGGTACGGCGAGTTCGGCCGCGGCGGTCGGGGTCGGCGCGCGCAGATCGGCGGCGAAATCGGCGAGCGTCGTATCGGTTTCGTGGCCCACTGCGCTGATCACCGGGATCGAGCATTCCGCGATGGCGCGCACGACGATTTCTTCGTTGAAGCCCCACAGATCCTCGATCGAACCGCCCCCGCGCGCGACGATGACCACGTCGGGGCGCGGCACCGGTCCGCCCTGCGGGAGCGCGGAAAACCCGCGCACGGCGGCGGCGACCTGTTCGGCGCTTCCTTTGCCCTGCACGATGACGGGCCACACGACGACGCGGCTTGGAAACCGGTCGGACAGGCGGTGCAATATGTCGCGGATGACCGCCCCGGTCGGCGAGGTCACGACCCCGATCACATCGGGCAGGAACGGCAGCGCCCGTTTGCGCGACGCGGCGAAAAGCCCCTCCGCCTCCAGCTTCGCCTTCACCCGTTCGAGCAGGGCGAGCAGCGCCCCTTCGCCCGCGATCTCCATCGAATCGACGACGATCTGATATTTGGAGCGGCCGGGATAGGTCGTCAGCCTGCCGGTGGCGACGACCTCGATGCCGTCTTCGGGCATAAAGCCGAGCCGCCCGGTATTGCCGCGCCACATCACCGCGTCGATGACCGCCTTGTCATCCTTCAACGCGCAGTAAAGATGCCCCGATGCCGCGCGTTTCACCCCCGACAATTCCCCGCGCAGCCGCACATGGCCAAAGCGATCCTCCACCGTGCGTTTCAACAGGCTGGATATTTCGCTCACCGTGACCGGCGCATCATTGTCGCCGGGGGAAACGCGCGCTAACAGCGCGTCACTTTCATCGCCCCCGGACAGGCTGGGCGTTTCACGCGAATTGACAGGGCGACGGGCCAATGAACATCCTTCTGATCGGTGCGGGCGGGCGCGAACATGCGCTGGCGTGGCGGCTTTCGCAATCCCGGCTGCTGACCGGCGGCGGCGTGCTGTATGCCGCGCCGGGCAATCCGGGCATTGCGGATCATGCGCGCTGTATCACGCTCGACGTGGGCAATCACGATGCGGTTGCGGCTTTTTGCGAGGATAACCGCATCGGTCTGGTCGTCGTCGGGCCGGAGGCGCCGCTTGTCGACGGGTTGGGCGACAGCCTGCGCGCGCGCGGGACGGCGGTGTTCGGCCCCAACGCGGCGGCGGCACAGCTCGAAGGGTCGAAGGGCTTTACCAAGGATCTGTGCGCGCGCGCCGGCATCCCGACCGCCGATTATGCGCGCTGTGACGACAGGGATGCGGCCCATGCGGCACTGTCGCGCTTTGCCATTCCGGTGGTGATCAAGGCGGATGGGCTGGCGGCGGGCAAGGGCGTCATCATCGCCGAAACGAGCGACGACGCAAAGGCCGCCATCGACGACATATTCGGCGGCCGGTTCGGCGCGGCGGGTGCCTCGGTCGTGATCGAGGAATTCATGACCGGCGAAGAGGCGAGCTTTTTCGCGCTGACCGACGGGAGCACCATCGTGCCGTTCGGCTCGGCGCAGGACCACAAGCGCGTGGGCGAGGGCGACACCGGCCCCAACACCGGCGGCATGGGCGCATACAGCCCCGCGCCCGTCCTTTCCGCCATGATGGAGGGCGAGGTGCTGGAACGCATCATCGCGCCGACCGTGCGCACCATGGCGGAGGAGGGGACCCCCTATTGCGGCGTGCTCTATGCCGGGCTGATGCTGACCAGCGAGGGGCCGAAGCTGATCGAATATAATTGCCGGTTCGGCGATCCCGAATGCCAGGTGCTGATGATGCGGCTGGAGGACGACCTGGGCGAGGTGTTGCTGGCCGCCGCGGAATACCGGCTGGGGAGCATTGCGCCGCCGCGCTTCTCGCCGCAGACCGCGCTGACCGTGGTGATGGCGGCCAATGGCTATCCCGGCACGCCCGAAAAAGGCGGGGCGATTACCGGGCTGGACGCGGCGGAGGCCGATGGTGCGCGCGTGTTCCATGCCGGCACCGCGATGCAGGATGGCGCGCTCGTCGCCCATGGCGGGCGCGTGCTGAACGTGACGGCGAGCGGCGGCAGCGTCGGTGAGGCGCAGGACCGCGCCTATCGCGCCGTCGATGCGATCGGCTTCGATACCGGGTTCTGCCGCCGCGACATCGGATGGCGCGAGGTCGCGCGCGAGCGAGACGCATGACGCCCCGCCCGCGCCGCACCGCCTAGCCCAGACGCTGCGCCACCAGCGATTTCAGGTCCGCTTCTGGCCGCGCGCCATAGTGGGAGATAATCTCCGCCGCGGCGACGGCCCCCATGGTGAGGCACTCGGCAAGCGGGCGCCCCTTCACATGGCCGGCGAGGAAACCGGCGGCGAAGCTGTCGCCGGCGCCCGTGGTATCGACGATCTTCTGCACCGGCTCGGCCTCGACCTCGGCGCGCTCGTCCCCTGTGACCGCGACGGCGCCGTTCTCGCCGCGGGTCACGACCAGCACCGGCAATTTCGGCGCGAGCGCCGCGATGGCCGCCTCGCAGCTTTCGGTCCCGGTGAGCGCCATTGCCTCGCCTTCGTTCGCGAACAGGATGTCGATCTCGCCGCCGTCGATCAGCGCGCGAAAATCATCGCCATGCCGGTCGAGGAGAAACGCATCGGACAGGGTAAAGGCGATCTTGCGACCCGCATCGCGTGCCGCCTGCATCGCATCGCGCATGGCGGCGCGCGGCGTGTCCGGATCCCATAGATACCCTTCGAGATAAAGCACCGCCGCATCGGCGATGCGCGCGCCATCGACGACCCTGGCGGTCAGCTCCTGCGACGCGCCGAGGAAGGTGTTCATCGTGCGCTGCCCATCGGGGGTGACATGGACGAGGCAGCGCGCGGTCGGCACATCGCCTGTATGCGGGGCGGTGTCGAAATGGATGCCGGCGGCGCGGATGTCATGCGCGAACACCTGGCCGAGCTGATCGTCCGCGACCTGCCCGATGAACGCGCATTTCGCGCCCAGCGCCGCGAGCCCGGCGCAGGTGTTGGCCGCCGAACCGCCGGATACTTCGCGCCCTGGGCCCATCGCGCCGTAGAGCGTTTCGGCCCGTGCCGTATCGACGAGCGCCATCGCGCCCTTGTCGAGGCCGTGTTCGGCGAGGAAGCCGTCCTCACACGGGGCGATCACGTCGACGATGGCATTGCCGATGGCGAGAACGTCGAATTGGGGTGCGGTCATCAGGTCACTCGTCTTGCTGCATATTGCGGATGATCTTGCCGGTTAGGGAAGCGCGGCGTTGACAGCAAGCGTGTCGCGCCCCCTATCGTGCACCATGTCCATCGCCCGATCCGCGCCCGTGTCGATTCCCACCGCCTTCGCGCTGGCCTTTGCGCAGATCGCGCAGCGACGCGTGCTGGGTCTGCTGCTCAAAAGCATCGCGCTCGCGCTGGTGTTGAGCGTGGCGGTGGCGGCGGGATTTTCGGCGGCGCTGCTGTGGGGCGTCTCGGCGATCTTCGGCGCGGAATGGGCGACGGGCGGTGCGGGCACGGCGCTGGGCGTGGTGGCGAGTGTGCTCGGCGTGTGGCTTGCATGGCGGATCGTGGCGATGGCGGTGCTGCAATTCTATGCCGACGACGTGGTCGCCGCGGTGGAGGCGCGCCATTATCCCGCGCTCCGTCCGCGCGATGTGCCCTTGCGCGAACAGGCGCGGCAGGCCGCGCGCGGGGCGATGCGTGCGCTGATCGCCAATCTGATCGCGCTGCCCATTGCGCTGGCCCTGCTGTTCACAGGGGTGGGGACGGCGATCGTGTTCGCGGTGGTCAATGCATGGCTGCTGGGGCGGGAACTGCGCGACATGGTCTGGCTGCGCCATGCAACCGACCTGCGCGATGCCCCGCTTGGGCCGCTTAGCCGTTTCCTGCTCGGGCTTGCGGTGGTAGGGCTGCTGGCCGTGCCATTGCTGAACTTGCTGGCGCCATTTCTGGGCGCGGCGGCGGCCACGCATATGGTGCACCGTGCCGCCGCGCGACCTTGATTCTGGATGACATTTGAATGCTGAAACAATCCGTTGCCGCTGCCGTGCTCGCGTCCCTGCTGGCCGGGTGCGCCGTGCCCGCGTCGCAGGCACCCGTCGGGCGCCGCGATGGCGTGCCGTCATCGACACCCCTGCCGCAACGTCCCGATGTGCCGACATCGACCGCATTTCGCGCGCCGCGGGTGATGAACCTGCCGGGGCTCGAAGGGGTGATCGGCGCCGATGCCGGGCGGCTGGTGCAGCAATTCGGCACGCCGCGGCTCGACGTGTGGGAAGACGACGCGCGCAAGCTGCAATTCACGGGCAGCGCCTGCACGCTCGACATCTATCTCTATCCCGCGACCCCGCGGGCGCAGGAACGCGCGACCTATGTCGATGCCCGGCGCAGCGACGGGCGCGAGGTGGACCGGGCCGCCTGCGTGCGCGCACTGCGCCGGTAATTCCGGCTCAGACGGTAAAGCTTTCCCCGCACCCGCACGCGCCGGTGGCATTCGGATTGTCGAAGGTGAAGCCCGCCTGGAAATCGTCTTCCTTCCAGTCCATCACGCTCCCCACGAGATAGAGCACGCTCGCCCCGTCGATCCAGAACGTCCCGCCCGGCGTTTCGATGCGTTCGTCCATCGCGGCTTCCTCGGTCACGTAATCGACCGAGTAGGCCAGCCCCGAACACCCGCGCCGCGGCGTCGACAGCTTCACCCCGATGGCATCGTCGGGTGCGCGCGCCATGAGGTCGGCAATGCGCTGCTCCGCCGCCGGGGTGAGGGTGACGGCCGCGGGGCGTTCGCGCGCCGGGGCGCGTGTCTTGGTCTCGGTCATCACAGCATCCCCAGTTCGAGTTTGGCTTCATCGCTCATCTTGCCCGGATCCCATGGCGGATCCCAGACGAGGTTCACCTCCGCATCGCCGACACCGGGCACGGCGCCGACGCGTAACTCAACCTCGCCCGGCATCGATTCGGCGACCGGGCAATGCGGCGTCGTCAATGTCATCTGCACCGTGGCATGGCCGCCCTGTGTGACCTCAACGCCGTAGATCAGGCCGAGATCGTAGATATTCACCGGGATTTCCGGATCGTAGATTTCCTTGAGCGCGGCGATGATCGCCTCGTACAATTCGCCGCCGGGTTCGCCGTCGCCCTGCGCCTGCGGCTTTTCCTTCAGGAAACCTTCGAGATAATCCTTTTTGCGGCCCAGCTTCTGCGCATCGGTTTCGGGCGCGTCATCGGCCACGTCCTGCACCCGGGCGCGGGGCGGGGGGGCGACATCGCCCACGGTTTCGTTGGGCGGGGGCGCGATGATGCGGTCGTTGTTGTCGGTGTCGTTCATCAGCCGAAAATCCTCTGCGTACGTTCGATGCCGCGGATCAGCGCGGCGATGTCGGCCTCGTCGCTATACAGGCCGAAACTGGCGCGGGCCGTCGCGGCCACGCCCAGATGATCCATCAAGGGCTGTGCACAATGGTGCCCGGCCCGGATCGCGACATTCTCTTCGTCCAATATGGTGCCCAGATCGTGCGGGTGAATACCCTCGATCTCGAAACTGACGATGCCGGCGCTGTCCTCCGGCCCGAACAGGCGGACCGAATTGATGCGGCTCAGCTCGGCGCGGGCCTTCGCCACCATCATGTCCTCGTGCCGCGCGATCACGTCGCGGCCAATACCCTCGACATAATCGATCGCGGCGGTCAGGGCGATGGCCTCGGTAATGGCGGGCGTGCCAGCCTCGAAGCGCTGCGGCGCGTCGGCCCAGGTGGTTTTTGCAAAGCTCACCCGGTCGATCATCGCGCCGCCGCCCTGCCACGGCGGCATGGCGGCGAGGATGTCGCCCCGCGCCCACAACGCGCCGATCCCGGTCGGCCCGTAGAGCTTGTGCCCCGAAAACACGTAAAAATCGCAATCCAGTGCGGCGACATCCACCGCCATGCGCGGCGCCGACTGACACCCGTCGAGCAGCAGTTTTGCCCCGACGCCATGCGCCAGATCGGCGGCGCGACCTGCGTCCAGCTTCGAGCCAAGCACGTTCGACACATGAGCAAACGCGACAAGCTTGTGCCGTTCGCTCAACATCTCCGCCGCGGCGTCGAGGTCGATGGCGCCATCCGCGGTCAACGGACACACGTCGATTTCCACGCCCACCCGTTCGCGCAACATCTGCCACGGCACGATATTCGAATGATGTTCGAGCGTGGAGAGCAGGATGCGGTCCCCCGCCTTCAGATTGGCGAGGCCCCATGTCTGCGCCACGAGATTGATCGCCTCGGTCGCGCCGCGGGTAAAGACGATCTCGTCCTCGTGCCCGCCGATGAATTCGGCGACCCGCCGCCGCGCCGTTTCATAGCCCAGCGTCATGTTCGCGCTGCGCCCGTATACGCCGCGATGGACGGTGGCGTAATCGCGGCCCAGCGCATTCGCCATCGCGTCGATCACCACCTGCGGCTTCTGCGACGTGGCGGCGGTGTCGAGATAATGCCAAGCATCGCCCGTTTCGGTGACGAGGCCGGGAAAATCACCCTTGCGGCTCATGGTCGCGGTATCGGTCATAATTTGCGGTCCAGCACGGCGAGCGCCCTTTCGAGCAGTTCCTCCTGCCGCGCCTCGTCCTCCAGCGCCAGAAACGCATCGGCGACGAACGCGCGGATCTGCAACTTGCGCGCCAGTTCGGGCGGAAGCCCGCGCGCCGCCATGTAGAACGCGGCGGTCTGATCCAGCGCGCCGATCGCCGCGCCATGCGCGCATTTCACATCGTCGGCATAGATTTCGAGCTGCGGCTTCGCATTGGCTGACGCCCCTTTTTCAAGGAGGATCGCCTTGAAATCCTGCGCCGCGTCGGTTTTCTGCGCTTCCTTCACCACGTCGATGCGGCCGAGGAAATTGCCGACGGCCTTGCCCCAATGCACGGCCCGGACGACCTGGTTGCTGGTCGCGTCCGGCTCGTCATGGGCGATGCGGGTGACGAATTCGCGCGTGGCATCGCCGCCGCCGATGGTGACGCCGCCAAATTCGAAATGCGCACCCTTCGCGCAGCGCACGACGACCTCCATCCGCGAATAGGGCGCGCCTGTGTTCACGGCAAAGATCGCGGCCGTCGCCCCTTCGCCGATATTGACGCGCAGGCGGGTAAGGTCCGGCCCGTCCGCCGCGTCGAGCACGAAAGTCTCGCACATGCTTTCGCCCGCCGGCACGTCGATGTCGCGCCAGTTTTCGAATATGTCCTTGCTCATCCCCTTGAGCGTGTCGAGCGCGCCATAGCGCCATTCCTCGTCACGCCGGGTCGGCAAATGATCCATGACGATGTCGTCTGTCATTACGCGGCCACCGCTTCGTAGCCTTCGCTCTCGAGCTGGCTCGCCAGTTCCGGCCCGCCCGTTTTCACGATCGCACCCTTGGCGAGCACGTGAACGTAATCGGGCTTCACGTAATCGAGCAGGCGCTGATAATGGGTGATGAGCAGCACGCCCTTGCCGCTTTCGCGCATGATCGCGTTGATCCCGTCGCCCACCACGCGCAGCGCATCGATGTCGAGGCCGGAATCGGTTTCGTCCAGCACGGCGAATTTCGGGTCGAGAATGCCCATCTGCACCATCTCGGCGCGCTTCTTCTCGCCGCCGGAAAAGCCGACGTTCACCGCCCGCTTCATCATCTCCATGTCCATTTTGAGAAGGCCGGCCTTCTCCTTCGCCAGCTTCAGGAATTCGCCGCCCGAAAGCGGATCCTGCCCGCGCGCCTTGCGCTGCGCATTGGCGGCCTCGCGCAGGAATTGCACGTTGGAGACGCCGGGAATCTCGACCGGATATTGAAAGCCGAGGAACAGCCCCGCCGCCGCGCGTTCATGCGGTTCGAGTTCGAGGAGGTCCTGACCATCGAACGTCACCGAGCCGCCGGTCACCTCGTAACCCGGACGGCCGCCCAGCACGTAGGAAAGCGTCGATTTGCCCGCGCCATTGGGGCCCATGATGGCGTGGATCTCGCCCGCGCCGATTTCGAGGCTCAGGCCCTTGAGGATTTCGGTTCCGCCGACTTCGGCGCGAAGGTTTTCGATTTTCAGCATGGGTTTGGTCTTTCTCAACGTCGGTCGGTCGCGCCGGTGCGGTACGGGCCGCGGTCATCGGGGCGCGTGCGGTGATCGGGGCGGGAGCGCGCAATCGTGGAGCGCGGCTTGGTACGCCGTGCGCGCCAGCGTTCCTTCATCGCGGCGAGGATTTCGGCCAGCACCGCGTCGATATCCTCGGCAATGGCATCCTCGGAAAAGCGCATGAGGTGGATGCCCACCTCTTCCAGCGATTTGTCGCGGCGGCGCGCGATTGCCGAGGCGCCATCGGCCTCGCTCTCCACCTGAATCGCGAGGCCGAGCGGCTGACACGCGAAATCGACGATGGCGGAGCCGATGACGACCTGCCGGCGGAAGCGATATTTGCCGAGGTCCGCCTTTACGAAGCGGTCCCACAGCGCGGTCTGCGCCTCGGTCGGGTGGCGGCGCAATTCGCGCGCCCGGTCGTGCAGCGTGTCGAGCCGCGTCTCCGAAATGGCCCAGCCGCGCCCCTTGCGGTTGAGCGTGGGCGCCGCGTCGTCATCGCCGCGCTCGCGGATCTGAAGGGTCTTGCGCTCCGTCACCCGACGCTCCCCTCGAGGCTGATGGCGAGCAGTTTCTGTGCCTCGACCGCGAATTCCATCGGCAATTGCTTCATCACTTCCTTGGCGAATCCGTTGACGATCAGGGCCACGGCTTCCTCGGTTTCGAGGCCGCGCTGCTGCGCGTAGAACAGCTGATCGTCGGAAATCTTGCTCGTGGTGGCCTCGTGCTCGACCTGCGCACCGGGGTTCTTCACCTCGATATAGGGGACGGTGTGCGCCCCGCACTCATTGCCGAGCAGCAGCGAATCGCACTGCGTGAAATTGCGCACGTTGTCGGCATTCGGCCCCACGCGGACGAGGCCGCGATAGGTGTTGTTCGACTTGCCCGCGCTGATCCCCTTGGAAATGATGGTGGATCGGCTGTTCTTGCCATTGTGGATCATCTTGGTGCCGGTGTCGGCCTGTTGATGATTGTTGGTCACCGCGACGGAGTAGAATTCGCCGACGCTGTTTTCGCCGTTCAGGACGCAGGACGGGTATTTCCACGTCACCGCGCTCCCGGTTTCGACCTGCGTCCACGACACTTTCGAATTGCGACCCTGGCACAGGGCGCGCTTCGTCACGAAATTATAGATGCCGCCCTTGCCGTCGGCATCGCCGGGGTACCAGTTCTGCACCGTGGAATATTTGATTTCCGCATCGTCCATCGCGATCAGCTCGACGACGGCGGCGTGCAGCTGATTTTCATCGCGCATCGGCGCGGTGCACCCTTCGAGATAGCTCACATAGCTGCCTTCGTCGGCGACAATCAGCGTGCGTTCGAACTGTCCCGTATTCTCGGCATTGATGCGGAAATAGGTCGACAGCTCCATCGGGCACCTGACTCCCTTGGGGATGTAGACGAAGGTGCCGTCGGAAAAGACCGCGCAATTGAGCGTCGCGAAATAATTGTCGTGCATCGGCACGACCTTGCCGAGGTGCTTCTTCACCAGATCCGGAAATTCGCGCACGGCTTCGGAGATGGAGCGGAAGATCACGCCCGCCTCCTCCAGCTCCTTGCGGAAGGTGGTGGCCACCGATACCGAATCGAACACAGCGTCCACCGCAACCTTGCGCGCGCCTTCGACCCCGGCGAGTACTTCCTGCTCCGCGATCGGGATGCCGAGCTTTTCATAGACGCGCAGGATTTCCGGATCGACCTCGTCGAGCGATCCGATCTTCTCCTTCGCCTTGGGCTCGGCGTAATAATACGCATCCTGGTAATCGATGGGATCGACCTCCAGCTTGGCCCAGTCCGGCGGCGTCATGGTCAGCCAGTGGCGATACGCCTTCAGCCGCCATTCCAGCATCCATTCCGGCTCCTTCTTCTTGGCCGAGATGAAGCGGACGGTATCCTCCGACAGGCCCTTTGGCGCGAATTCCTGCTCGATGTCCGAGTGGAACCCATGCTCGTAGGTTTCGAGCGACTTGGCCGCGGCCTTTGCGGCCTGGTCCATGTCGGCCCGGCTTTTTTCCTGCGGTGCCTTGGTCTGCTGATTCATGGTGTCGGTCATGCCGCCACTTCCTCCTGCGCGAGTTGCGCCAATGTGATCTGTTCCAGTGCGCCGCGAATGGCGCGATTGACCTGCGGCCAGTGGGGACGCGCGCCGCATGTGCCCTCGATCGCGCAATCGCCCGTATCGGTGGCACATGTGGTCATGGCGATAGGGCCCTCGATCGCCTCCACGATATCGGCGAGCGTGATCGCCGCCGCCGGACGGGCCAGCCGGAACCCGCCGCCCGATCCGCGCACGGAATTGAGAAGGCCCGCCTGTCCCAGGCGGCTGACGAGCTTTTGCACGGTGGGGGCGGGCAGGCCGGTTTCCGCCGCGATTTCCGCCGCATTGGTGCGCGTGCCCCCGCAATGCAGCGCGGCGGCCCGCATCGCCACGACGGCGTAATCTGCCATGCTGGAAAGGCGCATATCCTGCCTTTGGTCCTTTGCGTGCCCATACCGCCCCGCCTAATCGGAGCGATTCGTTCCGATTAGGCATTTGGGAGCGGCAGGGTCACAAATCAACCATAGACCGACAGATGCGAGCGGTTCTTAACTGGCGGAATAGCGCGGGTTGTCAGGCGCCCTGTTGCGCCGCGATCCACGCATCGACGTTTTCTTCCATCACCGAAAGCGGGACCGGCCCGCTCGCCAGGATGGTATCGTGAAAGCCGCGCCAGTCGAACCGGTCGCCAAGCGCCGCCTGCGCCCGGTCGCGCACCTCCATGATCTTCAGCTTGCCGATCATGTAGGCCGTCGCCTGTCCCGGATAGACGATGTAGCGTTCGATCGCCTTTTCGATATCGCCGTCGGGATTGGGCGTGTTTTCCGAAAGATAGGCGATGGCCTCCTCCCGGCTCCAGCGTTTGGAATGGATGCCGGTGTCCACCACCAGCCGCGCCGCACGCCACAATTCCATGCCGAGCCGCCCGAAATCGGAATAGGGATCCTGGTAAAACCCCATGTCCTTGCCCAGCTCCTCGGAATAGAGGCCCCACCCTTCGGTATAGGCGGTGAAGCGGCCGAAGCGGCGGAACGCGGGAAGATCGTCCAGCCCTGTCTGAATCGACAATTGCAGGTGATGGCCGGGCAGACCCTCGTGAAAGGCGAGCGCCTCCAGCTCGTTCTTGCTCATGTCCTCCAGCCGGTAGAGGTTCACGTAATAGGTGCCGGGGCGCGACCCGTCGGGCGCGGGGCTGGAATAGAACGCCTTGCCCGCCGATTGTTCGCGAAATGCCTCCACCGGCTTCACCACCAGCGGGTCGGTCGGCAGCATGCCGAAATATTGCGGCAGGGCGGCCTCCATCCGGTCGAGCTTCTGCGACACGTCGGCAAGATAAGCCTCCCGCGTGTCGTAGTAGAACCGCGGATCGGTGCGGGTGAATTCGAAGAACTCCCGCAGATCGCCTTCGAAGCCGACCTCGGTCATGATGGCGCGCATCTCGTCATGGATGCGGTCGACCTCGCGCAGGCCGATATTGTGGATCTGCTCCGCCGTGAGGTCGGTGGTGGTGTAATCCTTCAACCGCGCGGCGTAATATTCGTCGCCTTCCGGAAAGCGCCAGACGCCGTCGTCGGTGCCGGCCATCGCCATCTGCCGCTCCATCTCGGTGCGCAGGCGGCGGTAGGACGGCGCGGCGCTATCCCGCCATGCGGCGATGGCGGCTGCGTTCAATTCCGCCTCCCGCGCGTCGGACAGGTCGAGCGCGGCAACTTTCTCGCGGAAATCCTCGATAATCGCCTGATCGCTGTAATCGGTTCCGGTTTCGAGGAGGTTGTCGATGTCGGAAATGACATAGGGATAGACCCAGCGCGGCGGCATGATCCCGTCCTGCGCACGCGCGGCGGACCGCGCGATCAGCGTGTCCATGACTGGCCCGATGCCTTCGATGCGGGAGATATAGGCGAGGGCGTGGTCCTCGTTCTCGACCACGTGCTGATTGATGAGGAACGCGGGAAAGCTGCTCTGCGCGCCGTTCATCTGGTCGAAGATATAGCCATAGTCGCGATAGGGGAAAAGCGCGGCGGAATTGCGCGCCTGAATGGCGAACAATTCGTAGGACAGCGCGTCTTCCTCGCTCAGATTGGCGGGGTCGTAATTCGCCGCGATCCGTTGCGCCGTTTGTTGGAGCAGGCGTTCGTCGGCGATTTCTGCCGCGTCGGTGCCGGGGCTCCATTCGCCATAGCTTTCGTCGCGAATGCCGCGATAGGTGCGCGATTCGGGCGACAGGGCGAGCTGCGCCTCGTCGAAGGCTTCGAACTCGGCATTGAGCGCGGCACCCTGCTCGCTCTCGGCCATGGGATAGGTTGGCACCTCCGGCGTTTCGACCGTGGCGCAACCGGCCAGTGAGGCACTGGCCAGAAGCATCGGGATAAGGGCTTTCATCTGTCGTTCTCCGCAGGATAGGAAATGCGTTTCCGCCCTTTTGTCGCAAATGCAACGATAAGGCCAGCCGCCGCCGTCCCCATCGGCATATCGACAGCCGCGCATCGGTTGCATAGAGGCAGGCGCCATGATCTATCCCGTCGTTCGTCCGCTGATCTTCCGTCTCGATGCAGAGCGCGCCCATGGTGTCGCGCTGCGGGCGTTGAAGACGATGCCGTCCGCCCTCCTCGCCAGCCCGCCACTGCCGCAGGCCAGCCTCGCGAGCGAGGTTGCCGGGCTGCGCTTTCCCAATCCGGTCGGCATGGCCGCGGGCTTCGACAAGAACGGTGAGGTGCCGGACGCGCTGCTGCGCTGCGGCTTCGGCTTTGCCGAGCTGGGGTCGGTGACGCCGCGCCCGCAGGCCGGCAATCCCAGGCCGCGCATGTTCCGGCTGGCAAAGGACAGGGCCGTCATCAACCGGCTGGGCTTCAACAATGAAGGGGCCGATGCGGTGGCGGTGCGCATGCGGCGCCGTGCCCGCATCGATGGCGCGCGCGACGGCATCGTGGGCATCAATATCGGCGCGAACAAGGACAGCGTGGACCGCATCGACGATTACGCGCGCATGACGCGCACGATGGCGCCCTACGCCTCCTATCTCGCCGTCAACATCAGCAGCCCGAACACGCCGGGCCTGCGCGCGCTTCAGGACGAGGGCGCGCTCACCGAACTGCTCGACGCGGTGAACGAGGCGCGGGGCGCGATCCGCGTGCCGGTGTTCCTGAAAGTGGCGCCCGATCTCGAGCCTGCGGACATCGACGCGATCGCGCGCATCGCGGCGGACAAGGGGCTGGGCGCGCTCATGGTGTCGAACACCACCGTGGCGCGCCCGCCGCTGGCCTCCCGCCACGCGGACGAGGCGGGCGGGCTTTCGGGCGCGCCACTGCGGGAGATGGCGCTGCTGCGGCTGCGCGATTTCCGCAAGGCGACGGGCGGCACGATCCCGCTTATCGGAATCGGCGGGATTTTCACGGCGGAGGACGCATGGGAGCGGATCCGCGCGGGCGCCAGCCTGGTGCAGCTTTACAGCGCGATGGTCTATGAAGGGCCGGGCATCGCGGCGAAGATCACGCGGCGCCTGCCCGAACTGATGCGGCGCGATGGTTTTTCCACGATTGCGGAGGCGGTGGGAAGCGAATAGCACTCGATTCCATGCTTCGCTTCAGAACCGCTTCGCTCCTTGCCCCGCTGATGCTCGCGATCACCGGCGGCTGCGCAACCCTGCCCATGAACGAGGGGGGAGGGCGCGACGCAGCCGTTCAACCCGCGCCGCAGCAGGGGATGGTCAGCGCCGCCGATCCCCGCGCGGCACAGGCCGGGGCCGAGATCCTGCGGCAGGGGGGCAATGCCACCGATGCCGCGATCGCGGTTCTGCTCGCGCTCAATGTCGTCGAGCCGCAGAGCAGCGGCATCGGCGGGGGCGGTTTCCTCGTCCTGCGCGACGACGGGGCGCTGACCACCTATGACGGGCGTGAAACCGCGCCCGCGGCGGCGACCGGCGACTGGTTCATGCGCGACGGGCGGCCCATCCCCTTTGCTGAGGCGCGGCCCGGCGGGCTTTCCACCGGGGTTCCCGGCAATGTCGCGATGATGGCGCTGGCCCATGCCGAACATGGACGGCTGCCGTGGCGCGCGTTGTTCGGGCCGGCCATCCGGCTTGCGCGCGATGGCTTCACCGTGACGCAGCGGCTGCACGATACGCTGGCGAGCGCACCCGACATCGCCGGGTTGAGCCCGGAGGGGCGTGCGCTGTTCTTTGGCCCGGACGGCGCGCCGGTGCCGGTCGGCACCACCTTGCGCAACCCGGAATTTGCGCGGTTCCTCACCCGCTTGGCGGACGAAGGGGCGGCCGCGTTCTTTACCGGCGACAATGCGCGCGCCATCGTCGCGGCGGTCCGCACCGCGCCGCGCAATCCCGCGCCGATGACGCTGGCCGATATGGCGGGTTATCGCGCGGTGGAACGGCCCGCCGTGTGCGGCGATTACCGCGCCTACGCGATTTGCGGCATGGGACCGCCCTCGTCCGGGGCGACGACGGTCTATGCCATCGTGAAGCAGCTTGAAGATTTCGACATGGCGTCGCTGGGCGCGGAGGATCCGCAAAGCTGGCACCTGATCGCCGATTCCATGCGGCTCGCCTATGCCGACAGGGGCGCGTATCTTGCCGATGGCGATGTCGTGTCGGTTCCGGTTCGCGGATTGATGGACGAGGATTACCTCGCCGGGCGCGGCGCGATGCTGTCCGCGACCGCGGCGCTCGACATGGCGGAACCGGGCACGCCGCCGGGATCGGTTGCGATTGGGCCCGCCGGCATGCACGGGACCGAGCATGGAACATCGCATTTCGTGGTCGTCGACGGCGAAGGGGGCGTCGCCAGCCTCACCTCCACGGTGGAAAGCGCGTTCGGATCGGGCCTCTTCGTCAACGGCTATTTCCTCAATAACGAGCTGACCGATTTCAGCTTCGTGCCGGTGGAGAACGGCATGCCCGTCGCCAACGCGGTCGGGCCGGGCAAGCGCCCGCGCAGTTCGATGTCGCCGAGCATCGTGATGGATCCCAATGGCGATTTCCGGCTCGCCATCGGGGCGGCGGGCGGATCGACGATCATCGCGCAGACGGCAAAGACGATCATCGCGGTGATCGACTGGAACATGGATGTCGCGGATGCGATCGCGCTCCCGGTGATTTACGCGCCGGGCGATACGGTGCTCCTGGAGGAGGGGACGGCGCTTGTGGACATGGCACAGGCGCTGACTGCGATGGGGCATGAGGTGCGCGTGTGGCAGGGCCGCTTCAAGGCCAACGGGATCGAGCGTGTCGACGGTATCCTGCGCGGCGGGGCCGATCCGCGCAGCGAAGGGGCGGTCGTCGCCGAATAGGCACGGATGCAGCGGACGCAAGACGTGCGCAAGCTTGTGCGGACGGGCGCGGCGACCTAGATCCCCCGATCAAGAGAGGAGATACCGGCCAATGGCAAGGACCCGTTCGAACGAGGGGCCGTACGCGATGACCTTGTCCGAGATCGAAAACGCGACGAATCTCGTGGCGATGTTCCTGTCGCGCGCCGACCGGATGGGCGATGCGCCGTTCCTCGTGGCGAGGAAGGACGGCGACTGGCGCCCGATATCCTGGGCGGAGGCGGCGCGCCGGGTCTGCCTCATGGCGGAAGGATTGCGGCGGATCGGGCTCGAAAAAGGGGACCGGGTGCTGCTCGTCGGGGAAAACCGGCCCGCGTGGTGCATCGCCGACCTCGCCATCATGGCCGCCGGGCTGGTCACCGTGCCCGCCTATACTACCAACACCACGGCGGATCATCTCCACGTGCTCGAAAATTCGGGCGCTCGGGCCGCGGTGGTCTCCAATTCGAAGCTCGCGGCGACCCTGCTCCCCGCCATGCTCAACAGCGATTGCGCCGAACATCTCGTCTCCATCGACCCGCTGCGGCAGGAACAGGCGGGGCAGGTGCGCTTTCACCGCTGCCCCGACCTTTACGAAGGGGATGCCGCCGCCGCCCGCGCCGCGGTCGATGCGCGCATCGCCGGCGTCACGCGCGAAGACCTCGCCTGCATCATCTATACCAGCGGCACCGGCGGCGCGCCGCGCGGCGTGCGGCAGCATCACGGCGCCATCCTGCACAATTGCGCGGGGGCGGCGCGGATCATCGCGCAGGATTTCGGATGGGAGCACGAACGCTTCCTGTCGTTCCTGCCGCTTTCGCACGCGTATGAACACACGGGCGGACAATATCTGCCGATCTGCCTCGGCGCGGAAATCTACTATGCCGAGGGGCTGGACAGGCTGTCGGCCAATATCGAGGAGACGTCACCGACGATCATGGTCGTCGTGCCGCGCCTGTTCGAAGTGATGCGGACGAAGATCCTGCGCCAGATGAAGGGGCAGGGGAAGGTGGCGAACACGCTGCTGTCGCGTGCGGTCGCGCTGGCGCAGCGGCAATCGGAAGAGCGCACCCGCCCCCTCCTCGACCCGATCGAGGACACGGTGCTCGACCGCAGCCTTCGGCCCAAGATCCGGGCGAAATTCGGCGGGCGGATCAAGGCGATGGTGTCGGGCGGGGCCCCGCTCAGCCCCGATATCGGCTATTTCTTCACCGGGCTCGGCCTGCCGCTGATGCAGGGATACGGACAGACGGAGGCTGGCCCGGTCATCAGCTGCAACCGGCCGGCGGCGGGGCTGCGGATGGATACGGTCGGTCCGCCGCTGCACGGGGTGGAGGTACGGATCGCGGACGACGGCGAAATCCTCGTGCGCGGGGAACTGGTCATGCACGGCTATTGGCGCAATGCATCGGAAACGGCGAAGGCGTTGCAGGACGGCTGGCTCCACACCGGCGACATCGGCCATCTCGATGCGAAGGGCCGGATCGTCATCACCGATCGCAAGAAGGACATGATCGTCAACGACAAGGGCGACAATATCGCACCGCAGCGGGTGGAGGGGATGCTCACCCTCGAACCCGAAATCGCGCAGGCGATGGTCACCGGCGATCGCAAACCCTATGTCGTCGCGCTCATCGTGCCCGATGCGGAATGGGCCGCGGAATGGGGCCGCGCGCACGATCGGGACGGGGAATGGCGCGAATGGACCGAGGATGCGGCGTTCAGGGCCGCGATCCGCGATGCGCTGGACCGGGTGAACGCCCATCTTTCGGTGATCGAACGGGTGCGCGGATTTGCCTTTGCCGACGAGGCGTTTTCGATCGAGAACGAGGAAATGACCCCGTCGCTCAAGATCCGGCGGCACAAGATCCGCGACCGTTACGGCAGCCGGACCGACGCGCTCTACCGCGGGTAAGCGGCGGCGCCCTCAGTGCGCAGGGGGCTGCGGTACGAGCGCCTTGTCCGCGACGAAGGTCGGCACGAATTGCGGACGCCGCGACGACCAGCCGGATGCGGTCGCGTCGTCCTCGCTTATGGATTTGAGCAATCGGGCACGGCGTTCGGGCGCCAGTTTCGGCATCGCCGCCACCGCGCAGAACGACGCGGGCAGCCACAGCCTGACATCGGGGCCGAGCATCCTTTCATACAGGAAGCGATAGGCATCGAATTTGGAGATGCAGCCCTCGCACAGGTCGAACACCGTCAACCGGACGAGGCGCCCGAAGAACAGGTCGACATTCTGATCGACATGGGTCGGGATTGCGCCGCGCAGTTCGGCGATGTCCTTGTAGGCCATGACCTGCTGCCGGATGGAGACGGCCTCCCGGCTCGTGCGGGCATAGCGTTCGTAGGGATCGTGCCGTTCGAACGCGATGTCGAGGCTGCGCCGGATATAGCGTTGCTCTGCCGGATCGAACGCGGCAAACACGCGCATCTCGGCGATAAGCTGCTCTCCTGTGCTGTCCTGACCCATCACGATACACCCCTTTCGCGTCCAAGCGGAAAGGAAGATCGCGCGGTTTGGTTAAACTTTCGTAAACACCGCGCCGGCAGGGATCAGACCCGCAGCGTCAGATCAAGCCCGAGAGCGGGCTGGACGGATCGGCATATTTGCGCGTCGCCATGCGCCCGGCGCGATAGGCGGCGCGTCCCGCCTCCACCCCCCGCCGCATGGCCTGCGCCATGAGCACGGGGTTCTTCGCCTCGGCAATGGCGGTGTTCATCAACACCCCGTCGCAGCCAAGCTCCATCGCGACCGCGGCATCCGACGCGGTGCCGACGCCCGCATCGACGAGAACGGGCACGTTCGCCCCCTCCACGATGAGGCGGATGGTCACGCGGTTCTGAATGCCGAGGCCCGAACCGATCGGCGCGCCCAGCGGCATGATCGCGACGGCGCCCGCTTCCTCAAGCTGCTTCGCCGCGATGGGATCGTCGGTGCAATAGACCATCGGCTTGAACCCTTCGGACACCAGCGTTTCGGTCGCTTTCAAGGTCTCGCGCATGTCGGGATAAAGCGTCTTCGCCTCGCCCAGCACCTCCAGCTTCACAAGGTCCCAACCGCCGGCCTCCCGTGCGAGCCGCAGCGTGCGCACCGCTTCCTCGGCATTGAAGCAGCCTGCGGTATTCGGAAGATAGGTCACCTTTTTCGGGTCGATGAAATCGGTGAGCATCGGCGCCTTGGGGTCCGTCACATTGACGCGGCGCACGGCGACAGTGACGATCTCGGCGCCCGAAGCTTCGAGCGCGGCGGCGTTCTGCGCAAAATCCTTGTACTTGCCGGTGCCGACGATCAGGCGGGAGGTGAAGCGGCGCCCGGCCACTTCCCAGCTATCGTCATCGTCATGGTCCCCGCCGCCGACGAAATGCACGATTTCGAGCGTATCGCCGTCGGACAGCGCCACATCGGCGAGCCTGGAGCGCGGCACGATCTCGCCATTGCGCTCCACCGCGATCTTCGTCGGATCGAGCTCCAGTTGACGGGCGAGGTCGGCGACGGTCGCGCCGCCGGGTGCATGCATGCGGTCGCCATTGACCTGGATTGCGATTGTGTCGGTGGTTTGGGTCATGCGCACGACATAGCGCGCGATGGCCGCTCTGCAAGGCGCGACATGGATCGCGGGGCGCAATCGCCTCAGATCGTGCAGCGGTGGAGCCGCAGGTTCCACACATGCGCCGCCGCCACGAGCGTTACCCCGCTAATGGTCAGGACCGCCTCGACCGGCCCGTGCGGTCCCGCGATCGCGCCGGCCATCAGGGCGACACCCGCCCCGCCGAGAACGAGCGGCCCGCGCCGGCCCGAGCGCAGCGCGGCCAGGCCGATCGTCGCCCCGCCAATGAGCAGCGCGAGAACCAGGCCGAACTTGTGAATATCCGGCGACAGCAGCGCGTGCCCGCCGATCCCGACCGCCCCGACGAGGAGGATCGACGCCACGCAATGCACCGCGCACAGGCCGGAGAGGCCAATGCCAAATCGGTCGAGGCTGAGCCGGCCAAGGAAACGGGGACGCTGCATGGCTCCTAGGTATGATACATTATCACATTGCGCAACCCGCTCTTGCGATTTTTCCGATTTGGTCGCAGGGGCGCACGCATGGCTGTGCAATATTCAATGCCCGAAGGCAGCTTGCCCGTCGGTCCGGCGCGTCCGCTTTCCATTGCGCGCTGGCTCATGGTCGTCGCCGTGCTCGTCGTGGCGATGGTCATCGTGGGCGGTATCACCCGCCTCACCGAATCGGGGCTTTCCATTACCGAGTGGAAACCCGTCACCGGCGCACTTCCCCCGATGAACCAGGCGCAGTGGGAGGCCGAGTTCGCCGCCTATCGTCGCATTCCCGAATATGTGCAGGTGAACGGCCCGGCGGGCATGACGCTGGCACAGTACAAGTTCATCTATTTCTGGGAATGGGCGCATCGTTTGCTCGGCCGGGTGATCGGCCTCGCCTTTGCGCTGCCGCTTGCGTTCTACTGGATCCGCGGGATGATTCCCGGCGGGTACAAACCGCGCCTCCTCGCGCTGCTCGCGCTTGGCGGGTTGCAGGGGGCGTTCGGCTGGCTGATGGTGCGTTCGGGCGTGGGGCCGGACGCGCTGGCCGATGCACGCACCGATGTCAGCCATTACTGGCTTTCGATTCACCTGATGACTGCGCTCTTCACGCTGGGCGGGCTGGTGTGGACGGCGCTCGATCTCCGGCTGAATGCGCGCGGGGTGCCGCCGGCCCGGTTGCGGGGCTTCGCGGTGTTCGTGCTCCTCGTGCTCGCCATTCAGCTTCTGTACGGGGCGTGGATGGCCGGGCTCAATGCGGGCTATGTCGCCCGGGACTGGCCCTTGATGCAGGGCGCGCTGTTTCCCGCCGGGATCGACTGGTCACAGGGCGTGCTCCATGCGTTGAGCGCGGATCCTTTCCTCGTGCATTTCATCCATCGGTGGTGGGCGTGGGCGGCGGTCGCGGCGCTGATGGTTCTGGCGCGGCGGATCAAGGTGCGGTCGCGCGGGGCATCGGTGGCGATCCATGCTGCTTTCGGGACGCAGATCCTGCTCGGCATCGCGACGGTGATGAGCGCGCTGGCGCTCTGGATCGCGGTCGCGCATCAGGCGGTCGGCGCGCTGCTGGTGATGGCGACGGTGTGGGGCGCGCATGTTCTTGGCGCCCGCGACCGCATGCCGGGAAGCGTGCTCAAATAATCAGGGGGGATCGCCGTTTCGGTTCGTGGCTGCACCGCGAACCGCCCGATCCTGCGAAGTAAAACACGGCCCATTCAAAGTGTTCGAGGCCCGTAATAACAGGGCTTGCTTGAAATACTGCCATCCCGCGACTAGCGTCCCTCTCGGGGGTGTCGGGGCGGTCGACCTTCGCATGGTTTACGAAGGTCTTGCGCCGCCCGGACGAAATAGTGATCGGGGACGCAGTCATGAAATCGCCGTGGGGACGGGCGTTTCATAGGGGGCACGGGATTTTGGACGGGTTCGGCCCGCGCGCCGGTGCGCCTGCACTCGACGATGCGGCGCCGGATGGTTGCGCGATCCGCTGGCGCCTGCGCGCGATGCTGTCGCTTGTGGCGGGGGGAACAATCGTCATGCTCGCGCTACTCGTCGTCCTCCGCCCCCAGGTCGCCCATGCCCGCACCTTGCATCTCTCCGATTTCTGTTATGCGGTCACCGCCCTGTCCACCGATGATCCGCCGGGGCCCGATGCCTACGATTGCGCCGGGCCGCCGGAGGAATACAACACGCGAAGCCTGTGGCTGCGGCTGAAGCGCACAGGCGCCGAGGATGCCGATGCCGAGGCGGTTCTCATCATCGGAAATACGCGGTTCGAACGCATGGAGGTCCGCTTTGTCGGGGTGACGGGAAAGGTGGCCCGCTACGCCGTTGCGGTCGGCGATTTTTCCGAACACTGGCGCCCCGGTTCCAAGATCGCGTTTTCGGACCATGCGTTGAATGCGCCGCTGGAATCCATCGTCCTCAGGGTCGACCGGCTTTCCGACGTGCAGTTCCTGCGCATGAACATCACGCATGACGACGAGGCCGCGCTTCAGTTCGCGGCCCTTGCGGCGACGATCGGGGCGGGGCTGACGCTGCTGTTGATCGGTGCGCTTTACAATGCCGGCCTTGCCGTCGCGATGCGGTCGGGAAGTGCGGCGTGGCAGGGGGCCTGGGCGGCATGCGTGCTGGTCTGGGGGCTGATCTGGTCGCAGATGATCCTTGCCTTCGTGCCCGGACTTGCCGGAAGGACCTCGGCACAGATTGCGACGTTTCTGGCCTGTCTGGCGATATTCCTCGCCACGGCCAGCGTGGTGAGCGCGATCCGCGAGGCGAGGGTGCCGCGCGCCTTGCGCCGGATCACGGCGGGGACGGGGGCGCTCATCGGTCTATCCGGCATACCGCTTGCGCTCATGAGGACAGGCCCGCTGCATCTTCTGGCGAATATTGTCGGGATTCTCGTTCTTGGCGTGCTGGTGCTGTGCGCGGCGTGCATCGTGGTGGCGTGGCGGCGCGGGCATGCCCCTGCGATCTCGCTGGGCCGGGCGTGGGCGGTGCCGATGCTCGCGCTCGGCAGTGTGCAGGTGTTCGATACGCAGGGCATGTTCTGGGGCGGCGGATCGCAGGTCATCGTGCTTTATGCCGCGGCGTGGCAGACCCTCTGGCTCGCCATATCGACGACCGCGAAATACGCGCATCTGCGCAACGAACGCGATCGTGCGCGCAGTGCGGAGGCCATCGCCTATCGCATGGCGCGGCAGGATGCGCTGACCGGGCTGGGCAATCGGCTGCACTTCATCGAAGCGGCAGAAGCGATGTTCGGCGCCGGTGCCGGCGTGTCGCCGGTGGCGCTTTTGCTCATCGATGTTGACCGGTTCAAGGCGATCAATGACGGGTTCGGGCACGATGTCGGCGACGAGGTGCTGCGGTGCATCGCCGATACGCTCCGCCGCACATCGCCCGCAGGTTTTCCGGTCGCGCGGATGGGCGGGGAAGAGTTCGTGATCCTGACCCACGGGTTGGCGGGCGGTCCGCTTGCGGCCTTTGCGGAGCGGGTGCGGGCGGCGGTGGCGGAATGCCGGCACGATGTGCTCGGCGACGGATCGCGGCGCATTACCGTGAGTATAGGCGTCGCCGAAACGCGTGGGCAGACCGCGTATGACACGCTTTACCGCATGGCGGATCAGGCGCTCTATGCCGCGAAGGAGGCGGGGCGGAACCGGGTGAATATCGCCGCGGTGCCGAATAGCCCGGCGATGGCGCGTCCGCTTGCGCCAGAGCCCGATACCGCACGGCCTGCCTCTCGCGTCGGCGCCCCGACGCCGTGAGCTAGGGCACGCCCCTTGATTTCAGGGTTCTTCGCGGCGGCGCCTGTTTCGTCCGCGCGTCATGGGGTCGGGCTTTTTCGGGCGCGTCCATCCCGCCGGCGGCTCGACCGTCTGGCGCCCGGTGCCAAGCCCCATGCGGCCAGGCTGTTGCCGGGTCAGTCCGCTCGTATCCGCATCCGCCGCGCCGTCGGCATCGGCGCCGAGCCTCAGCAGGTTGATACGGTCGCGCAGCCGCCGCGCCTCTTCGAAATCCATCGCCGCGGCGGCGTCTTCCATGGCTTTGCGCAGGTTTTCGATCGTATCGTCCATGATCGTGCAACGCAGGCGGTGCCGGTTTATATCCCCGCTCGCCCTGCGTCCTTTGCAGCGGGGCGGGTTTGCGGCTAGGCGGCGGGCATGTTGAACATCAAGGATATCACCGTCCGCCTCGGCGGCCGTTCCATTCTCGACGGCGCGAGTGCCAGCCTTCCACCGCGTGGCCGGGTCGGGCTCGTGGGGCGCAACGGGGCGGGCAAATCGACGCTGGTGCGCGTCATCGCCGACATGCTGGAGCCGGACGGCGGCAGCGTCGAGATGCCGAAGGGCAGCCGCATCGGCTATATCGCGCAGGAGGCGCCCGCCGGGCAAGCGACCCCGTTCGATACGGTGCTGGCCGCCGATACCGAACGCGCGGCGTTGATGGAGGAGAGCGAAAGCTGCACCGAGCCGGTCCGGCTCGCCGAGGTGCATGAACGCCTGCTCGCCATCGATGCCTATTCCGCGCCGGCACGCGCGTCGCGCATCCTCGTGGGCCTGGGGTTCGACGAGGCGGCGCAGCATCGCCCGCTCGACAGTTTCTCGGGCGGGTGGCGGATGCGCGTGGCGTTGGCCTCGCTGCTGTTTTCGGCGCCGGACCTGCTTTTGCTCGACGAGCCGTCGAACCATCTCGATCTGGAGGCGGTGTTGTGGCTGGAGGATTTTCTCAAATCCTATCCGGCGACGATCTTGCTGGTGAGCCACGAACGCGATTTTCTCAACAATGTGGTCGATCATATCCTGCATCTGAGCGGGGGGCGGCTCACGATCTATCCCGGCGGCTATGACGCGTTCGAGCGTCAGCGCGCCGAACGGCAGGCGCAACTCGCCTCCGCCAAGGCGAAGCAGGAGAGCGAGCGCAAGAAGCTGCAGGATTACGTCGCGCGCAATTCGGCGCGTGCGTCGACCGCAAAGCAGGCGCAATCGCGGGCCAAGGCGCTCGCCCGGATGCAGCCGATTGCGGAGCTGATCGACGATCCCTCGCTGAGCTTCGATTTTCCCAGCCCCGACGAATTGCGCCCGCCGCTCGTCACGCTGGACGAGGCGAGCGTGGGGTATGACGGCAATCCGGTGCTGCGCCGGCTCGACCTGCGGCTGGACGAGAATGAGCGGATGGCGCTGCTCGGCCGCAACGGCAATGGCAAGACGACGCTGGCGCGCCTGCTCGCCGGGCAGCTCGACCCGATCGACGGGGCGATGAATGCCTCGCCCAAAATGCGGGTCGGCTATTTCACGCAGTATCAGGTCGAGGAACTCGACCGCGGCGATACTCCGCTTCAGCATATGAGCAGGCTGGTGAAGGATGCGAAACCGGCGCAGGTGCGGGCGCAGCTTGGCCGGTTCGGCTTTTCCGGGCCCAAGGCGGAAACGGAGGTCGGGCGCCTGTCGGGCGGGGAGCGGGCGCGGTTGGCGCTTGCGCTGATCACGCGGGAGGCGCCGCATATGCTGATCCTCGACGAGCCGACGAACCACCTCGACGTCGACGCGCGCGAGGCATTGACTCAGGCGCTCAACGCCTATTCCGGGGCGGTCGTCATCGTCAGCCACGATCGCCACATGCTGGAGATGACGGCGGACCGGCTCGTTCTCGTCGATTCGGGCACGGCGAAGGATTTCGACGGCTCGATCGACGACTACATCGCGTTCGTCCTCGCGAAGGACCCCGGTGAGGGGGTGAAGGGCGATGCGGCCAACGCGAACAACCGCAAGGAGCAACGCCGCGCCAATGCCGAGGCACGCGAAAAGAGCCAGGCGCTCAGGAAGGCAGCGCGCAAGGCGGAAAAGGACATGGAAACCCATGCCGCCGCGATTCGCCTCCACGACCAGGCGATGTTCGACCCGGGCTCGGCACAGGGCGCGCTGGCGAAGATGACGATGACGGAGCTCATGAAGCGCCGCGCCGAGTTGCAGGACAAGCTCGACGAAGCCGAGGCGCTCTGGCTCGAGGCGAGTGAAACGCTCGAAGCTGGGGGCGTGTAGGATGGACCTCGACGACCAGCTGCAGCGCTATTTCGCCACGCGTGACCCGGAACAGATCAGCCCGGGCGCGCTCTCGGCGGGGCTCGACCGGATGGCAGTCGACCTTGGCATGGAGGAGGACGCGGGGCGGCGTTTCGCGCTCTGGTCACTGATGTTGATGCTTGGGCGGGCACCGTCCATCGATTCGACATTCGAGAGTGCCGACGAGCGGGTAGCGGCACGAAACATGGCCGCGATTATGGAGGGAGAGGCGGAGCGTTAACCAGATTAGCGACGCAAAGCCGCCATTTTCCGGCCAAATCGTAAAAAAATCGCCATGAACGCCATAAAATTGTAATCCATGTGTTGACCGAATCGAGAGTGCCCCATATATGCCCTCTCACCGGACGGCGAGACGCTCTCTAGCGGGG
>NZ_CANMCP010000013.1 GCF_947496385.1 uncultured Croceicoccus sp.
CATAAAACGCGCGCTCCGCGGCAAAATCGCTGGTGCCGTATCCGACATAGCGAATCTCGGTAACACGGGCGGTCATGGGCAATTCCTCTCTGCGGGGGGCGCGGCGAACGGGGTCGTCGCGCGTGCCAGGGGTTCAAACTATCGCCGCATCGCGAGGACACGACGGCAATGTATAGGAGGGAATGGGAAGCAACGGACGGGGTGTGGCACCGGATCGATCCGGTCCTTCCCCTCGCCGTTCAAAGCCCCTTTCCCCCGTCATATTATTAGAATGTGATTTCTAATTAAAGAACCGCCAAGCGTCAATGCCGCGCGCCGTGACGCTTTGCAAAAATCTCGGCCGAATTATCAGGGCGCATGTCACGCGAAAGGAATGCCAGGGCAATCGCGATCTTGGCGGGCGCCGGCCCCACCGATCTCGCCTTCGTTCTGTCTCCGCCAACCGAATAATAGGCCGTACCGACGACGGCGATGCCGAGCAGCCGGGCGGTTTTTCCCGGAGGATGGCAGAAGACGTGGAACGAGGACCCCGATGCCGACCATCACCCCTGCGCCGAAAGGAATAAGGACAAGAACAGTCTGAAGCGCACTCAGCCACACCCCCTGCTGTTGCTAGATGGCAAAAACGAGCAGGCATCCCATGCCGGCCATGGCGAAGCAGATTGCCGAGGGTACGCCCCCGCGGAACGTCTGGATGTCGCAAAATGCAGGCTCGATAATGGCGTGGGAGCTCTATGCCCGGCCCCGCCGCGCGCGATCACAGCCAGAGACGACAATCGCAGATGACGCGATTTTTGCGTACCACGAAAGCGCCCAATACGCCGGGCTACGGGGCATTGAACAGCCCGCCGAAGCCCGCGGCGAAGATCAACGCGCCGACCGGATCGATGCGCAGATCGTCAATCCTGACGCGCGAACAGCTGCATGCCCGAGAACCAGGGCCGCCGATCCCCACGAACCGGCGGCCCTGTGTTTTATATCAGGCCCTGCTTCAAAAGTCCGACCGCGTGGTCCGCCGCACGCGCAGTCAGCGCCATGTAGGTCAGCGAGGGATTCTGACACGCGGACGAGCTCATCTGCGCGCCGTCGGTCACGAACAGGTTGGGGATATCGTGCGCCTGGCTGAAACGGTTGAGCACGCTTGTCGCCGGATCCCAGCCCATGCGCGCCCCGCCCATTTCGTGGATCGCGCTTCCGCCCGCACCCGGACGGTCGAATCCCATGACGACATGCCCGCCCGCCTGGGTGAGCATCTGTGCCGCATCCTCTTTCGCCTGCGCGAGCGCGGCAAGCTCTTCCGCACCGAACGCAAAGTCGATCTTGAGCTGCGGAATGCCATGCGCATCGGTCTGCGTGGGGTGGAGCGTCAACCGGTTCGTCGCGCGCGGCACGCAATCCGCAAACGCCACCAGCACGACCTGCCACGGCCCGGGCGGTTGCAGCGATTCCTTGTACGCCGTGCCCACCCCGGCCTCGCGCTTGCCCCGGGTCCAGCCCGATTGCAGCGCGCCGCCCTGATACGAGTAACCGCGGGTGTGGCCCACCCCGTCCATGTCGTCCATGTTGCGATACCGTGCGATCACCACGCCCGTCGGACGGTTGCCGAAGGTCGTCACGTTCTCGAACCCCGGCATGATCGCCATCGCCGAAAGCGTGCTGGCGTGGTCCATGATATGCGTGCCGAGAACTCCGCTCGAATTGGCGAGACCGTTCGGCATCGCCTCGTTCGCGGAATTGAGCATCAGGTGAACCGAGTTGAAGCTCCCGGCGTTGAGGAACACCATGCGCGCCGTGGCGCTCGTCCGGGTGCCATCCTTGCGATTGACCCAGCGCACGCCGGTCACGCGGCCCCGCGCCGCATCGTAATCGACGCGTTCGACCACCGCATCGGTGACGAGCGTAAGATTGCCGGTCGCCTGCGCCGCGGGCAGCGTGCTCGACTGCGTGGAGAAATACGCGCCATAGGAGCATCCGCGCGCGCAGATCGAACGCGCCTGACACTGTCCCCGACCATTGATCGGCCGGGTGAGATTTGCGGTACGCCCGATGGTGAGCACGCGGTCGGACCAGCGCGAACGGATACGCTCGCGCGCGGCCTGCTCCACCGGGTTCAGATCCCACGGAGGCAGGAACTTGCCGTCGGGCAATTGCGGCAAGCCTTCCGCCGCGCCGGACACGCCGATGAATTCCTCCGCCTTGTCGTACCACGGGGCGAGATCGGCATAGCGCAACGGCCAGTCGGTGCCATTCCCGTCACGCTTGTTCGCGCCGAAATCGTAATCGGACCAGCGATAGCTCTGCCGCCCCCAGGTCAGCGAACGGCCACCGAGGTTATAGCTTCGGAACCAGTTGAAGTCGGTCGAGGCGCCCGTTTGATAGGGATTTTCGCGGTCGTTCACGAAGTGGTTTTCGGTGTATTCCGTGAAATGCCGGTTCAGCATCTGCACCGGGTGGTCGCGCGCCCACCGCTCGGCATCGCCGCTTCCGCGAAACGGCATTTCCCACGGCGTCTTCATCTCGGTTTCATAGCCGGTCTGGTGCGGGATGTCCTGCCCGCGCTCCAGCATCAACACCTTCAGCCCCGCCTCGGTCAGCTCCTTCGCCGCCCAGCCACCCGAAATTCCCGAGCCGACGACGATCGCGTCGAATTGCATGGCTTCACTCATCATCCAAACTCCACCGCAGTCCAGTCACTCGACCAGCTGCGCGTATCGGGGCCCATGGGAAGGGAAGAATCGTAGCGTCCCGGCACCAGCTCAAAACGCAACTCCTCCGATCCGCCGACCTGCGATGTGTAATATCCGGTCAGGATCAACCCCTTCACCTTGCGCCAGGGATGCGTATCGTTCCCCTCGGCAAAGGCTTCCTTGTCGAGCTCGGTCAGGATGCGGATATGGTCGCGCGGCGAGCGGCGGACAAAATCGCCGTTCGCCCGGCGATCCAGCTCGTGCTCGAGCCAGCTCACGTAACGCAGGCTGCCGTCGCGCCGGCGATATTCCGGAAACGCCCACGGCATTTCGGCCGATCCCGCCGGTTCGCGCGTCCCGTCCAGCCCGTGCGCGAGCGCCAGGATAACGAAATCGCCGGTGCCGACCTCGCCCGCACCGGCCGTGTCCGTGCGGGGGAGCACGGCCTGGCTGACCTGCGTCATCATCGTGCGCTGACGCTCCGAAGGCGCGTCTTTCTCATCCAGGTCGGACAATGAGACGGCGGCCACCGGAACCCCGATCGCGAGCGCGAGCAATGCCGCCCCGCCGAGAAAATCGCGACGGTCCCAGCCCGTCTTCTGCGTGCTCGTATCAGTCAATTCCCATGATCCGCTTGTTCAGGTCGCGATCCGCGCCGCCCTTGGCGAAATCGTCGAACGCATGCTCGGTGACCCGGATGATATGGTCGCGGATGAAAGGCGCACCCTCTGCCGCACCCTGCTCCGGATGTTTGAGCGCGCATTCCCATTCGAGCACGGCCCAGCCATCGAAATCGTTCTCCGCCATCTTGGAGAAGATCGCCTTGAAATCGACTTGCCCGTCGCCGAGCGAACGGAACCGTCCCGCCCGGTCGACCCAGCTTTGATAGCCGCCATAGACACCCTGCCGCCCGGTCGGATTGAATTCGGCGTCCTTCACGTGGAAGCACCGGATCCGCTCGCGGTAGATGTCGATGAAATCGAGATAGTCGAGCTGCTGCAGCACGAAATGGCTCGGATCGTAGAGGATGTTTGCGCGCGAATGGCCTCCTACACGGTCGAGGAACATCTCGAACGTGATCCCGTCGTGCAGATCCTCGCCCGGATGGATTTCATAGGCGACATCGACACCGTGCTCGTCAAAATGGTCGAGAATGGGGCGCCAGCGACGCGCCAGCTCCTCGAACGCATCCTCGACAAGGCCGGCGGGACGCTGCGGCCAGGGATAGAGATAGGGCCACGCCAGCGCGCCGGAAAAGGTCGCATGCCGGTCCAGCCCGAGCCGCTGGCTCACCACGGCGGCTTTCTTGACCTGATCGACGGCCCATTCCTGCCGCGCCTTGGGATTGCCGCGCACGTGCTCGGCGGCAAAACCGTCGAATGCCGCGTCATAGGCGGGATGCACCGCGACGAGCTGTCCTTGAAGATGCGTCGACAATTCGGTGATCGACAGGCCGTGCTGCTTCACCGTGCCCGCGATTTCGTCGCAATAATCCTTGCTTTCCGCCGCCTTGTCGAGGTCGAACAGCCGGGTTTCGAACGTGGGGATCTGCACCCCTTCGTAACCGAGGCCGGCCGCCCATTCGCAAATGGTGTCGAGCGAATTGAACGGCGCTGCGTCGCCCGCGAACTGCGCGAGGAAGATCGCCGGTCCCTTGATCGTTTTCATGATGTCGTGTCCATTTCAGTCCGTGAGTTTCGCCCAGCCCGCACTCGCCGCGTTGGCGCGCACGCAGGTGTCGATGAATTGCATCGACCGCAGCCCATCCTCCAGCCCCGGCAGGAACGGAGCCTCTCCGCCGCGCAGGATCGTCGCGAAATCGCGGTAGAGATTGGCGAAGGATTCCAGATAGCCTTCGGGATGTCCGCCGGGAATCCGCGTCAGCCGCGTCGCTTCGGCGCCGAGCGTGGGGTCGCCCGCGCGCAACAGCTGCGTCGTCCCGTCGAGCTTGTGAAACAGGACGCTGTTCGGCGTTTCCTGATGCCAGACCATGCCGCCCGCCTCCCCGTAAACGCGGATGCGCAGGCCGTTGAGCTCGCCGACCTCGATCTGGCTGGCGAGCAGCACGCCGCGCATCCCGCCTTCGAGGCGCAGAAGCACGGTGCAATCGTCATCGAGCGCCCGGCCCGGAACCACCGCACCGAGATCGGGAAGAACCTCGGTCACCGCGCGGCCCGTCACGAATTCGGCGAGGTTGAACGCATGCACGCCAATATCGCCGATGCACCCGCCGGCCCCCGCCTTGTCGGGATCGACCCGCCACTCGGCCTGCTTTCCCGTGGCCTCTCCGGCCAGCCACCCTTGCGGATATTCGACGACGACCTTCCTCAGCGCGCCGAGCGCGCCGGCGGCGATCCGCTCCCGCATCTCGCGGACCAGCGGATAGCCGGTGTAGGTGAAGGTCAGGCCATAGGGCAGCCCCGCATCGCGCACGGTTTCGGCCAGTTCGCGCGCCTCTGCCAGCGTGGCGGTCATCGGCTTGTCGCTCATGACCGGTATGCCGGCGCGCAGCGCCGCGCGCGCGGAGGGGAGATGGTTGTGATTGGGCGTCACGATCGACACGAAATCGATACCGTCGGCGCGCGCCTTTTCGGCGGCGAGCATGGTTTCAAGATCGGGATAGCCGCGCGCGGGGTCGATGCCGTAGGTTTCGGCGGCCTCGCGGCTGCGGCCCGCATCGCTCGAAAAGGCGCCGGCGACCAGCTCGATCTCGCGGTCGAGTTCCGCCGCGATGCGGTGAACCGGGCCGATGAAGGCACCCGGCCCGCCACCTACCATGCCCATTCTGAGGCGTGTCACTGAAATGCTCTCCCATCCCATTTTGTAATGGCAGTTCTATTTTGAATGCTGGGCAAAGGCAACCCCTGCCGCGCGGGGCGCGCACGCACGGTCGCGACCGCCCCGCACGGAAACGCGCGCGGGTATCGCGGCCCGGAAAATGCATGAGGGGCGAAGCCGCAAGGCCCCGCCCCCATGTCCGTTCCGGTCAGAGTCCCGGCGGCAATGCGCCGATGTCGAGTGTCAGCGAAATGCCGTCGTCTTCTGCGTGACGCGCCACGCGAACCTTGCATTCGCCCTCGGGATAGCGCCAGCCATCGTCCTGCCACGATGCGAAGGCACGGCGCGTCAGCGGCACGGTCACCCGCCCTTCCTCACCGGGGTCGAGCATGATCTTGGCAAAACCGACCAATGCGGTCTCGGGCGCATCCCTGTAGACCTGGACGACCTCGCTGCCCGCGCGGTCGTGCGTGTTGGACAGACGCAGCGAGAGACCGCCATCCTCCGCCCGCGCATCGTGCCAGTCGAAGCGGGCATAGCCCTGCCCCGCGCCGAGCGTGTGGCGCGCCCGCTTGCCCGCGCCGATGATGCCGCGATAGCCGACCCGCGTGCCGTCGTCATAGGCGAGCTTGCCATCCGCGTCCGGCTGGAGCCCGAGCGCGGGATAATCCGCCTCGCTCTGCGCGATGGAGACGGGCATCCGGCCGCCCGGCTCGACATCGCCGGCCAGCACCGCGGCGATTGCATCGGCGAACCCTTCGCCCGGATACCACACGGCAAGATGGGCCGCGGCCCCGTCTTCCCAGCTCGCATCATAGGCATGGCCGACATTGGCGATGACCACCGTGCGCGGATTGGCCGCCGACACCCGCTCGATCAGCCGGAGCTGCAATTCGGGCAGCAGCGTATCCTTGCGGTCCTTGCTTTCGACCGAGCTGTCGGAGGTTTCGCCCACGAACAGGAACACCGTATCGGCCCGCGCCGCGGTGTCCTCCGCCTCGCTCAGCATTTGCTCCACGCTGCCCGGTTCGCGGACGCCATACCAAAGCCCGTGGACGCGCGCGGCCTCGAACGGGAATTCGACGACGATTTCGACCGACTGCCCCTTTGTCAGGGTGACCGACGTGCTCTCGCTGTCCCCGGATTTCAGCACGCCCATCGTGTCGCCCGGCGGCGTTTCGGTGGTCGCCACGATTTCCTCGCCATCGACGAACATCCGGGCCTTGCCCGTCGCGCCGAGGTGGAACGCGTGCGCCCCGTCCTTCGCCGCGCGATAGATACCCGATGCGCGGATCGACCCGCCATTGGCGAAATCGGCCTGATCGTGCATGCCGGTGAACCAGACCAGCGAATTGGTATCGCGCGTTTCCCGGGTCATCGGCGTGCCGCTGCAATCGGACGACGCGAAATATTCGAGCGTCATGCCGCTCGTGCAGCCGTCGCCGATATCCTGCGCCGGGCTGACCGCCATGAACGGCAGGCGCGGCGCCGGATCGACACCGGGTGCGAACAGGACGGTAGCGTCCTTTTCATACCGCGCACGGACCGTCTGCTCGGGCGTGGGGAGATCGGGCCGGACCGAAATCTTGGCAAAGGTGCCGCCCTGGAAACAGGGGGCGGCCGCATTCGGGCCGATGATCGCGACGGTCCCGGCCTTCGCGGGGGCGAGCGGGAGGATATCGCCCTCGTTCTTGAGCAGGACGAAACCCGCCGCCGCCGCCTCGGCGAGAAGGCTACGCGCCTCGGCATCGGTATAGGGGCGCGATTTTGCCCCCGTCGCATTTTTCGCGAGGCCGGCGACACGCGCGGCGGCATCGTCGACGCGCGATTGCGGCACGTCGCCTGCGGCCACGGCCTCCGCCGCCTTCGGCCCGAGAAAGCGGAACGGGCCCGGCATCTCCAGATCGAGACCGGCGTTGAGCGTCGGCGCGGTCGAATGCGTCCCGAACCAGTCCGACATGATCGCCCCGCGGTAATTCCAGTCGCCCTTCACGATCTCGGTCATGACGTGATATTGTTCGGCGCAATAATCGCCGTTCACCCGGTTATAGGCGGCCAGCATCCCGAAACAGCCCGCATCGGCGGCATATTCGAACGGCAGCAGGTAGATTTCGCGCAAGGTGCGTTCATCGATCTGAATATCGACGGTGTCGCGCGCGGTCTCGCTATCGTTGCAGACCAGATGCTTGGCGACGGATGCGGTCCCGGTGGACTGCAACCCCGCGATCCAGCAGCCGCCGAGAATGCCGGTCAACAGCGGATCCTCGGAGAAATATTCGAACGCCCGCCCGGCAAGCGGGCTGCGCGCGAGGTTGATATTGGGGGCGAGCACCGCATCGACCTCGCGCTCGACCGCTTCCTGCCCGACCAGCGCGCCGATGCGACGGACAAGATCACGGTCCCAGCTCGCGCCTAGCAAGGTGGCGCACGGGCTGAGCCGGGCAATATCACGCTCGTCCACCTTGCCGCTGGCGATGCCCATCGGGCCATCGCTCATCGCGAAGGCTACGATGTCGGCAGACGGCACCGCAACGCTCGACCACATCGTACCGCCGGCGGTGAGCGCGGCGGCATCTTCGAGTTTCAGATCAACCATGTCGCGCTAAGGCTCCCATTACGTGTTGTTTGGTGTCCGTGGCCGTACGCACGAACGGAGGGTAGGACGCGCATTTGCACGCCGAAATTCATCGCAGGCTTCCCCGCCATCGACGCCGCCGTTGATGGGCGCGATGGTCGCCGCCGTCTCACCAAGGTTCCGGCGATCGGGATGGACCGGGTCCATTTCATCGATGTCGAGGACGGCATTTTCGAACAGGATGTCGATACGCGAAAGCAGGCGGCAGGGTCCATTTCACCCGCAAAGGTTTCATGCCGACAGGAATGACGGCTCACGCCCCGCTCGATCGCCATCGTTCACCCTCCCCGCGCGCCATGCGCAATGGCCGCGCTGTGTGCCGCATCGGAAACCTTGCGTGCACCGCGCATGCCACCATTCTTAATTAGAATTGGCATTCTATATAAAATTGACGGGCGGTCAAGCTGGCCACCGTCCGCCGTCCGGCAAAACCGGACGTCAGACAGCGTGCCATCGCGCCCCGCACGCAGACGCGCGCCCTCCAGAAAGGAGCGCGCGCGTTGCAATCTCACGAAGGGTCGAAGCGGCTCCGATTGCCCTCGCAATGCCGCCTGCCCGAAGGAAGGCGACCTTCTGCGATCAGAATTCGACGCCGACCCGCACGCCATAGGTGCGCGGTGCACCGAAGGTGAGGTTGAAATTGTCGTCAGGCCCGGCCGAAACGAACGAGGCATAGGCCAGCGGCTGCGCGTCTTCCAGATTGCGCACGAAACCCTGAATGCTCCACATCTCGCTGTCCGGCTGATACTTCAGGCTGAGATCGGTCTGCGTGAAGGCGTCCTGCTTGCTCGACCGGTAATTGAAGATGTCGAGGAAATAGGCGCTCTTGAAGCGGGAGAACGCGCTGGCCGTAACCGTGCCCGACGTGCCCAGATCGAAGATGTGGTCGTAGCCCAGCGTGATCGTCACGTCCGGCGATTGCGGCAGGGTATTGCCGGCGAGGTTCGGCGGCGAGACGCCCGGACCGGGGTCGAGATCGGCAAGACCGTTATTGCCCGGATTGACCGTGTCCAGGACCGCGTAGGAGGCGAGCAGCTCGTCATATTGTGCGTTCAGATAGTTGAACGACGCGCTGAAGAAATCACGCGGGCTAAGCTCGAAGCTGCCTTCGACCTCGATGCCCCAGATGGTCGCGGCACCGGCGTTGAAGACCCGCTGACCCACGCTCGGATCGAGAAGGACGGCGGTCTGCAAATCCTTGTAGTCGTAGTAAAAGCCAGCGGCATTGATGGTATGCTCGCCGACCGGGCCGAGCCCAAGCTTCGCACCGGCTTCGTAGGCGGTGTTGGTTTCCGGTGCATACTGCCCGACGCTGTCGAAGCCGCCAGCCTTGTAGCCGGTCGAAACCTTCGCATAGAGCAGCGTGTCCAGATTGGGCTTGTAGTTCACGCCCGCCAGCCAGGTCAGCTTCTCGTTGTCCTGCTTCAGGTCGATGATCGACGGCGGCGGACCTTCGGGAGCGACAGGCCCGGTGTTGAAGCGGAAACCATAATTGCCGTAAACGCCGTCGCGCCGGTCGATGGTGTAGCGCAGGCCGCCCACGACCGTGATCTGATCGGTCACGGCATATTCGGCCTGACCGAAACCGGCGTAGCTCTTCGACGTGGCATCACGGGTGAACGAGTTGATGAAGCTGCCGTTGGGCGCGATGAACGGGCTGAACAGACCGCGAGCCAGACTCAGCTCTTCCCTGTAGAAGAACACGCCGCCCTGATAGGTCAATGCGCCGGTTTCGCCGCCCACGCGCAATTCGTGGCTCTGCGTTTCGGTCCGGTTGCCGAATTCGAAGAAGACATAGTTCGGCAGCGAAAGGTCGGCATCCTGATCCGTCCGGCGATACCCGCCCAGATAGGTCAGCGTCGCACCGCCAAGGTCATATTCGACGTTCGCGCGCGCCGCGTAGCTGTCCTGCTTATTCTCATTGAGCGGGATCTGCGGGAGCGGGCCGTCATAGTTGGAACGGTCACCGAACGCGTCCTGAACCTCGGTGCGCGTGGGGATGCATTGCCCGCCCGGAATCAGCGGCGCGGCATCTTCGAAACCGTTCTGCGAACAATCGGCGCCCGGCCCGTTGCCCGGCGCGTTGAAATCGAAGGACGCGAAGGCCGGCACGATGTTCCGATTGCGGACATATTCGCCCGACACGTCAATGGTCAGACGATCGGTCGGCAGGATGCTCAACGTGGCGCGCGCACCCAGATTGTCGGCCGTACCGCTGCGGACGCGGTCATTGCCTGCAGCCGCCCGGTTCGGGTGGAAGAAATAGCCGTCACGCTTGTTGTAAAGACCCGAGACGCGCAGCCCGGCAATCTCGCCGAGCGGAAGATCCACGCCGCCCTCGACCTTCACATGGTTGTAATTGCCATAGGTGGCGTTGACGTCGGCGCCGAATTCGGTCCCCGCCTTGCGCGTGATGAAATTGATCGCGCCGCCGGTCGCGTTGCGGCCATAAAGCGTGCCCTGCGGCCCGCGCAGGACCTCGATCCGCTCAATGTCGAACAGGGCGAGGTTCAGCACGTTGGGACGGTTGATATACTCACCGTCGATGTTGATCGCGACGGACTGATCCTGCGCTTCGTCGTTCGAATTGGTGCCGACGCCGCGGACCGCGACGCGGGTGTTGTTCGCGTCCTGCGTGATGTTGAGGACCGGCGCGATGCGAGTCAGATCCTGAAAATCGGTGATGCCGGCATCCTCGATCGCGTCGTCGCCGAAGACGTCGATCGCGATGGGAACGTCCTGCACGTTCTGCGAACGATTCTGCGCCGTCACGATGATCACATTGGCGTCAACGCCGGGATCGGACTCGGCACCAGGAATCGCATCCTGAGCCAGTGCCGGGCCTGCCACAGCAAACAGCGCACAGCCGCTCATGAGGGTACGATTGACCCGTGAAATTCGCATTTATACTCTCCCAGAAACAACCGCCATTGGCGGGTAACCATTAATTAGAATTGGCCTTCTAGTTATAGTTTACGGATTGTCAATCCATCCGGCTGAGGCCGACGCAACCAATGGCGAGCTGCTTGGCCATCGCGTCGAATTGCGCCGCAATCTGCGGGTCGCTGACGCTTCCGTCCTCGGCAAAAGGCTTCTGTTCGATCGAATTGATCGCGATTCCCATCGGCGTCGGCCAGCCCCGCATTGCGTGGATGATTCCCCGCAGCGCGGCGAGCGTCACCCCGCCCGCCTGCCAACCCGCCGCGGACACGAGCAGCCCGACGGGGCGCCCGTCGAAATAAGGCCGCTCATCCTCCCGCAGATCCTCCAGCAGGTCGATCGCGTTCTTGATCAGCCCCGAAACGCCGCCGTGATAGCTTGGCGAGGCGATGACGATGCCGTCGGCCCGCCGGACCGCCTCGACCAGTTCCTTTTCCCCCTCGGTCCGCTCCGGCTGATAAGGATCGAAATGGGGCAGCGCCGCAAGGCGTTCGCCTCCGAACAGTTCGACATGCGCCCCGTGCGAGGCACAGATGTCGAGCACCGAACTCACGAGGAGTTCAGTGCTCGAACGGGGGCGCTGCGTTCCGCCGATGCCGACGATACGCGGCTGACGCGCCATTATTTCAGCTCCGGCATGACGCGCGTCGACAACAGGTCGAGCGTCTGGTTGCCGAGGCGCAGCTTCTCCTCCGTCAGCGGGCCGGTCAGCGTTCCGCAGAGGATGTTGCCGATGCCGAGATCGCGATAGGGACGCAGATGCTCCACCACCGTTTCGGGCGAGCCATACAGGCACCACGTCCCGATCCAGTCCTCGGTCAGGGCGTTGGGGGTGCGGTCGGTCTTCTTGTTCGCATCGTCGCTTTCGGCGCGCGCGTTGAATTCCGCCTCGCGTTCGATCGCATCCTGATATGCGCGCAGGATGACCTCGAGTTCCTCGCGGGCCTGCTCGTCCGTCTCGGCGACGTGAACGCACTGATACGTGTGGGTGGTCCAGCCCAGCGCGCGGTTGATCGTCGCCTTGTCATGACCCGAAGAGGTCAGGATATCCTTGTAGGCGGTGAAATATTTGTGAACATGCTTGAACGGTTCGGTGCCGCCGATCTGCGGCGGCGTGAACGCCGGAATGAACGCCGGCCAGCCGTTTTCGCCGGCGCGGCGCGTGCTCGCCTCCTTCATGGCGACGGGCATGAGCGGGGCGTGCCCCTTGGTATAGGCGATCGGCGCGATGCGTTGCAGCACGCGGCCACGATGCGGGCCGTTTTCGAATTCGATCGCCGGGTCGTTCATCTCCTTGGCCCAGAGCTGCTCGGCAATCTCGAGATTGCGATCGGAGACGTCCTTCGATTCGGCGTAATTGACGCCGAGACCTATCATTTCCTCCGGCGTGGTGCCGCTGCCGACACCGACCAGCAGCTTCCCGTCGGTCAGCTGATCGAGGATATTGATACGCTCGGCCAGGCGGACGGGGTGATGCAGGGGCACCGACACGACCGAGAAACCGAAGTGCATGTCCGGCATCTGCGCGGCGAGATAGGCAGCAAAGATGAAGCTGTCGCTCGCGATCGGCATGTAGCCGTTGAAATGGTGATCAGGCATGAAAATCGCGTCGAAGCCGCAATCGCGGGCCTTCAATGCGTGCTTTTCCAGATCCTTGATAAGCTTTCGGTCGTCTTCCGGCCGCATCGCGCGCGCATTCAGAAATACGGAGAACCGCATGCTCCCATCCTTTCCCATAAAAATTATAACGGCTCCATCAACCCGAATTAGAATTGAGGTTCTTATTCCTTTGATGCTTTTGTTGCGCATGTCAACCCGGCGCCCCGGTTCCGGTATGGAGAAAATTGCCTCGCTGGCGGAACGCGGCGCGCCGTGCAGGGCGCCCATGGCGCGAAGCCGAAATCGAGCCGGAGCGTTGAGAAAGCAGCGCCGATTTCGCCGCTTCGGGCGTACGCGCGCGGACGACGTAACGGCCGGATTGATCTGCTTCTATTTGCGAAAGCGTTGGCCGCCGGGTTCTACCCCAGGATCGGGGAATCGCGCGCGTCGGCAATCGGTGCCGAGCCGCGCACCCTTCCCTCATCGGCGCGACCGGGCGAGCGCCGCGAGAGTGCCGCGCGGCCTATCGCGATCGTATGAGCAGGCTCGCGCGCATGCTGCACGCCATGGTGGGATAGCGCACGCGGCGACGCATCGCGTTGCCGGGTGGCAAGGCCTGCGTCCCGCTCAACGATCCGGAGCGAAGGGCGGCGCGCCGAACGCCGCCGCCATGCTTACGATTCGTGCCCTTCGTCCGCGCCGGGAAGATGCGGGGCCATATCGGCATATTCGGTTTCATGCGTCTCGATCACGCCGCGGCCGACCGCACTGCGCCTGCGGCTGTACCCGAAATACAGGAACAGCCCGATCACCGACCATACCGGCAGAACCAGCATGGCCTCCGACGGAAGATTGATGAACAGGAACGCGCAGCCCGCGATCGTCGCCGGGCCGATGAGCCAGAGCGCCGGCACACGGAAATGCCGGTGCCGTTCGGGGTCGCTGCGACGCAGCATCATCACCGCCACCGCCACCATCAAAAACGCGTAAAGCGTGCCCGCGTTCGCAATATCGGCAAGCGCGCCAACCGGGAAAAATGCGGAGCCCACGGCGACAATGACGCCGGTAATCGCCGTCACGACATAGGGCGTGTTCCAGCGCGGATGCACCCTGGACAAGACCTCGGGCAGCAATCCGTCACGGCTCATCACGAAGAAGATGCGCGTCTGCGCGAACAGCAGCACGAGGATCACCGACGGCAGCGCGAGGAACGCCGCAATACCCAGCATGTTGCCCACGCCCGAAAACCCGATTTGCCGCAGGACATGGGCGAGCGCCTCGTCCGAACAGACAAGCGCGGCGGCGTGTTGCGGCAGCGCGCATTGACGGGCCAGCTCCTCGGACCCTGCGGGGAACGGGATGCCGCCCGGCCCCATGATCGGCTGTCCGCCGATGGTGCCGATCGCGCCCGCGGCCACCAGGATGTAGAACACGGTACAGAACAGCAGCGACCCGACCAGCCCGATCGGTACGTTGCGCTGCGGATTGCGGGTTTCCTCGGCCGCGGTGGAAACCGCGTCGAACCCGACATAGGCGAAGAAGATCGTCGCCGCCGCGCCGACCGCGCCGACGCCCGAACCGCCCGGCCCCAACAACCCCGCCGGCAGGAACGGGTTGAACCGGTCGACATTGAATTCGGGGCTGGTGAACGTAAGCGCGATGAAAATGGTGAGCGCCGTCACCTTGATCGCGACCAGCACGGCATTGACGCGCGCACTCTCGCTCGTGCCGAGCATCAGCAGGCCCGTGATGAGCAGCGCGATGAACATGGCGGGCAGGTTGATGAATCCCCCCGGCTCCCCGCCCAGCGCCAGCGGCCCCGCCGCCAGCCATTGCGGCAGATGTATTCCGAAAAACTCGTTCAGGATCGTCCCGCTGAAATAGCCGGACCATCCGACCGACACCGCCGATGCGGCAATCGCATATTCGAGGATTAGCGCCCACCCCACGGTCCAGGCCAGCAATTCGCCCACCGTCGCATAGGAATAAGTGTAGGCCGATCCCGCGACCGGGATCATCGCGGCAATTTCGGCATAGCAGAGCGCGGCAACCACGCAGACGAGCCCGGCAATCACGAAAGCCAGCATCAGCCCCGGCCCCGCTTTCTGCGCGCCGGCGGCGGTGAGCACGAAAATGCCCGTGCCGATGATGCAGCCGATCCCGAACAACATGAGCTGTATCGGGCCGAGCGTGCGTTTTAACGATTTCTTCTGAGCCGTCGCGAGAATAGCGTCGAGCGGCTTTACCCTGTCGAATAGCATCGGGTCTTGAACTCCCAGGCCCGCAGCGAAACATCTCCGCCCTGCCAGCCTGCATCGCGCCTGTTTACCCGGTTTTCGAACCGCGACAATCGCAAAAAACGCGGCGCGCACGCTTCGCCTGAAATGACGCGGCGCGGACTTCGGCGGGCGCGGCAACGGGACCGCGCGCGACGCCCCCTGCCCTGCACGAAATCTGCACGACATGGACACAGCTTGCCCATTGCTTTCGCACGCCGGCCCACATCCGGCGCGGGCATGAAAAGGGCGAACAGACGGAGACAGCCCATGCCCATTTCCCGCGCCGTGCCGCAATCCGCGCGGTTTCGCTTCCTTGCAAAGCTGGCGATGGCGGCCATTCTGCTCGCATTGTCCGATGCGGTGTTTTTCGGATATCGCGGCGGCTCCGTCATGGGCGCTTTCGCGCTCGTCTGGCTTTTGTGCGTGGCGGTGTCGCAACCGTCCGCGCGGCGATCGCGCGCAGGCAGGATCGGCATCGCGGCGGCGTTCTTATATGCGCTCGTCCTGATCCTCGATCCGGGGGTGCTGGCGGTGCTGCTGTTCCTGACCGCGATAGGCAGCGTTGCGTTGCTTGCGCGCCATGATTTCGATCATGCCGGATACTGGTTCGTGCGGCTCTGCATCCTTGCGGCATTGGCGCCGTTTCGCGTGGCGATCGATCTTGCCCATGCGATGCGGCTTCTGCCACGCGATGGCACGCGCACACGTTCCATCGCCCTGCATGTCGCGATGCCGTTCGCCGGGGGCGCGATCTTCCTCCTGCTGTTCGCAAGCGCCAATCCCGTGATCGGCGATGTCTTCGCCGCCGCCATGCCGGACATGGAGCTCTTCGTCCTGCACGGGGTCCTGTTGCTCGTGACGTTGTGCCTTGTCTGGCCCTCGTTGCGGCCGCGCACGGTGCGCATGTCGGAACGGATGCGATTGTCGCGCGATGCCGCGTTCGACGCGCCGGTGACCGCGATGCTGCTCACGCTCGGCGTGTTCAATGCCGTCTTCATGGTGGAAAACACGCTCGATCTCGTCTTCCTGTGGAGCGGCGCAGCCTTGCCCGACGGGGTTACGCTGGCCGATTATGCACATCGCGGCGCCTATACACTCATTCTGACGGCGCTTCTGGCGGGGGGATTCGTGCTTTTCGCGCTGCGCCCCGGCTCGCCGGCGGCGGCGAATGGCGGCGTGCGTGCGCTCCTGCTCGCCTTCGTGGCGCAGAACATCCTGCTCGTCGCGTCCAGCATGCTGCGCCTCGTCGATTATATCGAGGCCTATTCCCTCACCGTGCTGCGCATCGCGGCGCTCGCCTGGATGGTAAGCGTCGCCATCGGGCTCGTGCTCATCTGCTGGCGCTTGATGGCCGGGCGGTCGGCGGGTTGGCTCATCAATGCGAACGCGCTCGTTCTGATGGGCATGCTGAGCCTTTTCGGGATCGTCGATGCGGGTGCGGTTGCGGCGGCATGGAACGTTCGCCACGCCCGCGATGGCAATGCGCTCGATCTCTGCTACCTCGAATCTCTGGGCACATCGTCGCTTATCCCGCTGATAGAATTGCGAATTGCGTCGGTGAGCCCCGTGACGCAGGATCGCGCCGCCCAGCTGAGCGAACGGATCCATGCCGACCTCCGCGCATCGCAATCCCACTGGCAGGGGTGGAGCGTGACCGGCGCGCGCCGTCTTGAAAAGGCCGATCGCATGCTCCGTGACGCGCCGAAATCGCCCGGTCGGAAGTGGGATGGACGCGCATGCGACGGAGCGCCCATGGCGTCCGATGCGAGCGCGGCGCGCGGCGAAGGATTGACGGGCGTGAAAAAGCCGTGATCCTGTCCCCCATGCCGCGCCGGATCCTCATTGTCGACGACGACCCCCATATTCGCCAGTTGCTCGGCTTCGCGCTCGGCAAGTCGGGGCTCGACACGATCGAGGCGGAGGATGGGGAGGCTGCGCTTGCCGCCGTCGCCGCCCGCGCCCCCGATCTTGTCATCCTGGACATCAACATGCCGCGCATGGACGGGCTGGAAACGTGCCGACGCCTGCGCGCGCAAAGCGATGTGCCGATCCTGTTCCTGTCATCCCGTGACGAGGAGATCGATCGCGTGATCGGCATCGAAATGGGCGCCGACGACTACGTGGTAAAGCCGTTTTCCCCGCGCGAAGTAACCGCGCGGGTGCAGGCGATCCTGCGCCGCGGCGCGACGCGCGGACCGGGCGGCGAATGCGCCGGCGGACGTATAGTGCACAACAGCCTTTCCATCGATGGCGAAGGCTGGCGCGCGGCGTGGGACGGTACGGACGTGCCGCTCACCGTGACGGAATTCGCGACATTGCGCACGCTCGCCTCGGCACCGGGCCGGGTGTTCAGCCGCGACGCGATCATCGACCACGTGCACGGCCCGGGCTTTGCCGTCACCGACCGCACCATCGACAGCCATATCCGCAATTTGCGCGCCAAATTCGCGGCGGTGGGCGCCACGACGCTGATCGAAACGCGGGCCGGCATCGGCTATACGCTCGGCCCCTGCACCGCCGCCGATGACTGACGACCGAAGCATGCGGACATCATGACCGGGGCAGGAGCGGGCATCAGACCGTGGATCAGGGCGCACTGGCCACGCCTGCGCCTGCGCACCATCGTGTTCGCCACGCTGTTCATCGTGGCCGCGCTCCCCGGAATTGCGGCGATGTTCCTGCGCGTCTACGAAAACACGCTGGTTCGTCAGACCGAGGGCGAGCTTGTCGCGCAGGGCGCCGCCCTCGCCGCGATTGCCGCCGCGGACTGGCCCGGCGCGCCACCGCCCCGCACCGCGCGCACAGGCTTTCGCCCGGAACCGCCACGCATCGACCTGAGCCGCAGCGCGGTCCTGCCCGAGCGCCCGGTGCCGGTCCCAGCCGCCCCTGCGGACAAGTCGGCAACGATGGTGGCGACGGCGCTCGCACCCGTGTTTGCGCAGACCAACAGCGTCACCCTCGCGGCCATTCTCCTCCTCGACAGCCAAGGCCGGATTGCCGGGCCGGGTGCAGGCGCAAGCCTTGCCGCCCTGCCCGAGGTACGCGCCGCATTGAACGGCCGGCCCGCCACGGTGCTGCGCCGCGCGCGCGCCGATCGCGCCGCCTATCGCCTCGAATGGCTGTCGCGCGCCGCGGCCGTGCGCCTGCATCATGCCCGGCCCGTGGTGGTGGACGGGCGCGTCGTCGGCGTGCTGCTCCTGTCGCGGCAGGCGCGCAATCTGTTTCGCGGGCTTTACGCCGATCGGGGGAAGATCGCGCTCGGCGTGGCTGCGATCCTCGCCCTGCTCATCGTGTTGAGCGGCGTGCTGTCACGCGCGATCGTCCGCCCGGTGGAGGCGCTTGGCCGCGCGACGCGTGCGCTCGGCACCGCGGAAGGGTCGATCCCTGAACCGCCCCGCACCGCCGCGGTCGAGATCCAGGGGCTCTATACCGATTTTGCGCGCATGGCCGATGCGATCGAGCGACGCTCGCGCTACCTGCGCGATTTCGCCCATGCGGTCAGTCACGAGTTCAAGACGCCGCTGTCCGGTATCCGCGGCGCGCTCGAAATCCTGTCCGACCATGGCGATGACATGTCGCCGGACGAACGCGCGCGCTTCCTCGCCAATGCGGATGCCGATGCCGCCCGGCTCACCCTGCTCGCGACGCGCCTGCTCGAACTCGCGCGCGCCGATCTCGGCACCGGCGGATCGGGCGACACCGGCGACCTGCGCGACGTGCTGCTGCGCCTGTCCGATGCGCAGAATCGTAAGGCGTTCACCGTCGCGGTCGACTGCGAGCCCGGCCTGCCCCCCGTCGCGATGGCCGAAGCCTCCCTCGACGCGGTGATCAGCGCACTCATCGAAAACAGCAGGCAGGCCGGCGCCATTTCCATCGCGTTCCGTGCCGGGGTCGAGAGCGGCGCCGCACACCTGATCGCGCAGGATGACGGCCCCGGCATTCCCGACGCGGATCGGGATCGCGTGTTCGAGCCGTTCTTCACCACACGCCGGACATCGGGCGGGAGCGGGCTCGGCCTTCCCATCGTGCGGTCGCTGATCGAGGCAGCGGGCGGAACGCTCACGCTCATGGAGAGTGCGGACGGCGCGTGTTTTCGCATCGTCCTTCCGCTCGCCTGACGCCGTTTCGCCGAAATCGGCCGGATAATTGCACGACGACCGCTGTCGCCACGCATCGGACCGGTTGCCCCGCGGCGCCTATTCCGTGATCGCGGGCGGTGCGGACGCGCTGCGCCCGTTATCCGCGTGCAGGTCGCCCTTCGCGATCTGATTGGCGAGCCATTGACGATCGTTCTCGCGGAATTTCGCCTCCAGCGTGTCGATCTCGCTTTCGTTGACCGCGACGCAGTCCAGCGCGGCGCGCGCCATGGCAATCGCGGATTCGCGCACCTCCCGCACGAGAAAACGATAGCGCGGCGGCGAAAGCGCCATGACCGAGCGGCGATCGAAGGCACGGACCATTACGGCGGCATCGGGAAACGCATCCCCGACCGAGGCGAGGAACTCCGACGACAGCTGATTTCCGTCGATGCAGAAACAGATGAGCGAAGCCTCCGCCGCGCCGGCCTGTCGCAGCACGTCCATCCGCAAGCCGTCGCCGTAATGCACGCGCGTGCCAAATTCGTCCGCAACGTCGATCTGGTCGACCTTGCGATCGATGAGCGAGATGCGGATGCCGGCCAGCGTCAGGATCTGCCCCACCGTCTGTCCGAACCGTCCATAGCCGATGATCAGCGCCGAGGCCCCGTCCGGCTGCGGCCCTTCGCGCGTGCGCGTGTCGCCGGGCCCGGACCGGATGCGCCGCGTCACCATCATGAGGAACGGCGTGGTCGCCATGCTGAGCGTGACGATGGCGCCGAACAGGCTGTTGGTTTCGGCATCGATAATGCCGCCGGTGAACGCCTGCGTGAATAGGACGAAGCCGAACTCGCCCCCCTGGCTGAGCAAGAGGCCCAGCGCCAGCGCCGCCCGCCAGCCCATGCGCAGCAGCATGCCCAGCCCGAAGATCACCGCCGTCTTGACCGCGACGAGCGCCGCCGCCATGCCGATCACGAAGGCCGGTTCGCGCGCAATCGCCGACAGGTCGAGCATCATGCCCACCGACAAAAAGAACAGGCCGAGGAGGATCGAGCGGAACGGTTCGATATCCGCCTCCAGCTCGTGCCGGTAGGGCGTATCGGCCAGCATGACCCCCGCGATAAACGCGCCAAGTGCGGTGGAAAGACCGATGCTCTCCATCAATGCGGCGGATGCAACCACGGTGAACAGGCCGGCGACGACGAACATCTCCCGCTCGCCCAGCCTCCCGATGAGACCGAACAGCGGGCGCAGGAGAAACCGCCCGGCCAGCACCAGCCCCCCAATCGCGCCGACGGTCTGTGCCGCGAGAACCCATCCGCCCGGCCCCGTATCCTCGCCGCCCGTCACGGACAGCGCAGTCACGATCGTGATTAGCGGAATGATCGAGAGATCCTGAAACAGCAGGATGGAAAAGGCGCGCTCCCCGAACGGCGTGCGTAACCGGCCCGAGCTTTGCAGCATGGGAAGCACCTGCGCCGTGGAGGACAGGCCGAGGGGAAGACCGATCGCCAGCGCCGCGGCCAGCGGAAAGGCCGCCGCGAGCCAGATCACCGCCACCATGGCCAGCCCGCATAACGCCACCTGCGCCAGGCCGAGACCGAAAATGGCGCTTTTCAGCCGCCATAACCGCCGCGGTTCCAGTTCCAGCCCCACGATGAACAGCAGCAGGACGATACCGAATTCGGCGAACCCGATCATGTCCGCGCCGTCGCCGCCGGCAAGCCCGGTCACCTGCGGCCCGACGACCGCACCCGCCACGAGATAGCCCAGCGTCGCGCCAAGGCCGAGTTTGCGAAAGACGAGCACGCACACCAGCGCCGCGGCCAGCAATACCAGCATCTGCCCGATCAGCGAGCCGCCGCCCTCATGCCCCATGTCGCCATTTCCCCAATTGCGCGCATCGCCGGCACGCCTTCGCGCCGATCCGTCCGCACGGAAAGGTACCCTTTGGTTGCTATCCCGCGCGCGGTCAACGCACGAAGGCGATCACCCCGCCGATTGCCCGGCACCGTCGTGACGCCCGTCCATACCGGGCTCTCGATCCATGCGTCAGGAAAGCGACTTCGTCATCTCGATAATCGGGACGTCGCCATCGTGAAACCGGCGAATTTCGGTGTAGCCGCACAGCCGGTAAAGCGCCTCCCCGCCGAGCGTCGCGCCAAGGGTCGTGGATGCAAAGCCATGGGCTCGGGCGGCGCTTTCGCTGGCGTGCAGGATGGCGCGTGCGACGCCGCGGCGCGTATGCGCAGGGCTCGTGTACATCGCGCGGATCCGGGCCGGTTCGCTTTTGGGACACAGCCGCCGCGCGTCGCGCCCCGTGCTGCCGTCGCCGCCGTAATGGGTCGCGCGAAAGCTCCATCCGCCGCAGCCGATGATCGTTCCGCCATCCACCGCCACGAAATAGGTGCCATCCTCGATCAGCTGCGTGTCGAGCGACATGAACCTGTGGCTCGATCGTACCTGCTCCGGGGTCAGGACATCCGGCAGCAATTTATCCACGCAGCGCCGGATCAGGATGCGAAGATCGGCGGCGTCATCCATCACCGCCGGGCGAAGCGCGAAGGCGCGCGTGCCGGCGGGGGCGGAACCGTCCGAAACGGCCCCGCCCCGCACCTGGCTCTTCATTTTGCGGCCACGACCTCAAGTTCGACGAGGAATTGCGGTGCCGCGAGCGCGGCGACCTGCACCGTGGAGCGGGCGAGCGTGTTGGGATTGTCCGCCGTATTGAAAAACTGGCGAAATCCTTCGTTGAAACCTGCGAAATCCATCGCGTCCTGCCCTTCGGGTGCGGCGACGAAGGCGGTCATCTTGATGACGTCGCTCATCGTGTAGCCGTGTTCGGCGAGGATCGCGGCGATCTTGTTCAGCGTGCTGATCGTCTGCGTCTTCGTGTCCCCGTAATCGGCTGCGGTGATCTCGGACCGGTCCTTCGCCTGTACCGCCTGCTCGTCGATCGGCGATGCGAGTTGCCCCGAAAGGTAGAGCATTTCCGTGCCGGGCCGGACCGTCACCGCCTGAAGGATGAGGCCGGGCGTGCTGCCGGTGTGGCGTTCGATCGCGGCGGGCTCTTCGCCGCCCGGCGGCGTGTCGGCGTGACCGGGATGGGCGTGCGCCTGTCCCGACATGCCGAGCAGGATCGAAAGTGCCAGAATTGCGGGCCTGAAATGCGGTACGATCATCATTCGTCTCCATATGCGAAGCGGTGCGAGCACGCACCGCTCCTGTTTATTCCATAAGGCGTCAGCCCGGCGTCACAGATCCATGCCGACCCGGACATACCAGAAACCGCCCAGGTAGCCGAGCGGCGAAGCATCGTTGTAAAGCCGGCCGCTCGCCTGCGCCCCGGTGGCGGGATAAATATTGCGCAGTTCGCGATCGGGATAGTTGTCGAACAGGTTCTCCGCGCCGACAGCGATGCGGAAACGGTCCTGCAAGGTGATCCCGGCCTCCAGGTCAAAGCTCAGCTCCGCGCCGAAACTCTGCGTCGTGAGGTCGGGCGTGCCGGCGGGCGGCGGCACGGCGTTATAGGACGTATACTCACCGTAATAATTGAGCCGCCCGGTCACATAGACCGCGTCATAGGTCCAGTTGGTCGACAGGACGCCGCGAAAATCCGGGGTCAGCCCCTCGATATTGGCGGCGCGCTGCCCGCTGATCGCCTCGGGCCGGGAGATGCCGGTGACCTCGGTATTGTTGTAATTGACCGCGAGCGAGCTGTTGAAGGTGCCGAACCCGGTCATCGCCCGGTGGGTGAGTACCGCGTCGACACCCTGCGTGCGGGTTTCGAAACCATTGGTGAAATAGTTCACCTGGCCCAGATCGAAGGCATTCGCGACGCCCAGTGCAGAGAGGGCAGCCTGGTCCGCCGCGCTGACCTGGAACGGGGAGGTGATGGCGATGCGGTCCCGCACCTCGATATTGTAATAGTCGAGCGTGAAGGTCAGCGTCGGCATTGGCGTCAGTACGACGCCGCCCGAAAAGCTCGTCGATTTTTCAGGGCTCAGCGGCTGGGACCCGAAATATTCGCCCGTCACGCTCCCCGGTGTGACCGTCGCGGTGGCGACAGGAACGGTGCTGCCATTGGGGAAGCCTGTCTGCACGTTGGAGGTGAAGGATTGCCCCGGTGTCGGCGCGCGGAACCCGGTGCTCGCCGCGCCGCGCAGGGCGATCGCATCGGAGAATGCGTAGCGCGCGCTGATCTTGCCATTTACGGTGTCGCCGAAATCGCTGAAATGATCGTAGCGTCCCGCCACGCCCAGCGTGAAGGCCTCCACGATATCGGCCTCCACGTCGACATAGGCGGAGTAGCTGTTGCGCGAGCCGTCCGCGACCGAGTCCGGGCCATACCCCGGAAAGCCGTTGGCGCCCACGCCCGCCGTCGCCTGAAAGCGGGTGCCGTCGGCGCGCTGCACCGTCTGCGTCGCATAGGGGCCGATGGCGTAGGATTCCGGATCGCCCAGCCCGACCTTGTAAGTCTCGCGCCGGAATTCGAGGCCGCCCGCGATATTGAGCGCGCTCGCAAATCCGACTTCGAGCGGATAGCTCACATCCAGGTTGAAATTGGTCTCCTGCTGCGTCAGCGACCCGAGATAGAACTCGGTCGGCGACGTCGGGCCGAGCGAGGGGTTCAGCGTCTCGTTCATGGTATAGCGGATGCGATCCTGTCCGGTTGCCGCGCTGAGGTCGAACAGCATCCCGAAATCGGTTTCGCCGCGCACGCCGATCACGCCGTAGACATCCTCGTTCGTGCTCATGAACAGGGGTACGAAGCCATCGGGGAAGAACGCGCTGGCCTCGAACGTGGCGCCGCCGGCGTCGTAGACCGGCGCACCGCCCGCGGTCAGCAGGCCCGGAATGGGATCGAGATAGATCGTGCCCACCGATTTTCCGAACGTCTGGTCCGGGCGTTGCGGTTGCCCGGGAAACGGCACCGCGCCCGGCACGGTCACTGCCACGGGCCGGCGATAGTTGAAGTCGACCTCGGAATCGGCATAGCCGTAATTGCCGAAGAAATAGAGCTCGTTCATATCGCCGAACGGCACCGCGGAATTGACCACCACGCGATAGGCGTCCTGCTCCGGTTGGCCGTAGCGCGTCGGCGGAAAGGGCACGTCGATGCCCATTGCGCGAAGGGCCGCCGAATCCGGCCGGTCGATCGCGCGGTTGAAAAGCGACTGGTCCACGTATTCGCCGGAGATATTCAGGAACCCCTCGCCCAGCGCAAGGCCGATATTGCCCGAAATCTGGATGTCCTCGCCATCGCCTTCGTAGCTTTGTCCGTAACGCGCGTTGAGCTCGATCCCGTCGGCATCCTGCCGCAGGCCGAGATTGATGACGCCCGCGATCGCATCCGAACCATATTGCGCCGCCGCCCCGTCGCGCAGCACCTCGACCCGGCCCAGCGCGACCGAGGGGATCTGCGACAAATCCGGACCTTGCGAGCCGGTCGACAGATCGTCGCCCGCCACCTGCACCAGCGCGCTCCTGTGCATGCGCTTCCCGTTGATCAGCACGAGGATTTGGTCTGGCGGAAGGCCGCGCAGGGTCGGCGGCCTCACGAATGCGGTACCGTCCGCACCGGCGTTGCGTTGCTGATTGAACGAGGGGACGAGGTTCTTGATGATCGTCTGAAGATTGGGGCTGGGCTGCGTCGCCAGATCCTGCGCGGTGAAGACATCGACCGGGACCGCGGATTCGGTGACGGTGCGGTCGGTGCGCCGCGTGCCGGTGACGATGATCTGCTCGCTGGCCAGGCTTTCGTCGAACTCAGCATTGTCGGTCGTACGGTCCGAAACGATGGGTGAAGCGTCCTGCGCGGCCACCGGCCCTGCAATCGAAAGAGCCACCGCAAGCGCGGCGAGCGATACCAATGATGCGTTAGTCATTCAGCTTCCCCTGTTGGTTGTTACAACCTTCCGGGCAAACCCCCCCGTTTTCGCGCTCCTCCGCACGATACCCATGCGAAGCGCGATCATCCTTTTTCGAAACGAGTCCTGAGAAACGAGATATCCGTCGGCAGGACCGGACGTTGTGCCCGGCCCGCCGTATTCAGGCCGCCTGCCGCCCTTCGAGCCGCACGCGCTCCGCCAGTTTCGTCACTTGCATGCGGGCGGACTGGATGCCGCCTTCCTGCCAGCCGGGCGTCTGGCTGAGATGGGCGCCGGCGAAATAGATCTGCCCGGCCGGCTCCTGCAGCAGGGCATAGGCGGGCAGGTCGATATGCCCCTCCTGCCCTCCGCTCGCCATGCCCGCCCCCCAATCGGGCCAGGGACCGAGCGAAAAGGGCGCCTTGTTCCAGTTGATGACGGCCGGGTTCGACAGCTTGGACGATTGTCCGGGATGCGCCCGTTCGACCGCGGCGCGCGATGCCTCGATCTGCGCGCTGAGCGGAAGCTTTGCGAATTCCTCGGCCACGTCGCCGGAATTGTAGCAGCCCAGAAGCATGCCCCGATCCGCGAACAGGTCGCCGGAGGGATACCAGATCAGCGCGGTCGGCGCCCCGACGAACGATATGCCGCCGTAGATCTGGTCATCTTCCCAGAAGCGGGGCGCGTCGAACCCCACCTTGTTCGAAAAGCTGTATTGGACGCTGCCGATCGCCTGCTTGACCGGGCCGGGCAGGTTGCTCTTCGTCTTGGCGAGGACCGGGAGCGGAATGGTGCAGATGACGAAATCCGCCATCAACCGGCGCTGCGCCCCGCTCACCCGGTCGCGCATCACCACGCTTGCGCCTGCGCCCGTATTGGCAAGTTCCACCACCTCGGCATTGCGCACGCTCGGTTTCTTGAGCGCGCGGTCCATCGCGATGTGCATCTGGTCCATGCCGCCCACCGGTTCGAACATGGTCGCCTGCATGTAGAGATTGTCCTCGAACAGGGTCATCGGCAATTGTTCGTTGGACAGCAACTGGCGCAGCGGCAATGGCGCGCCATGCTCCGAAAACGCCAGTCCCGCGCCGGGCGCCTTGCCGAAGCCCGATCGTTCGGTGCCGATGAACCGGCCCTGCGCGTCGAGATCGCCGTAACGCGACAGGAACGGCATCAACGCCTCGATGTCGTCCGCGCTCAACGTCTGGTCGAGCGATCCCTGCCGCAGCGCCTTGTTGAGAAGTTCGGACACGTGCCCGCGCATGTCGTTGATCGCGGTGCGCATGCGGATGCGGCTGCCGTCGGAGCCGACGATGAAGGCCGAACGGCTCGAATTGACCTCGACCTCCATCGGCACGCCGAATTTCTTCGCATAGCCCAGAAAGCCGGTGTGAAAGCTGGGTATGCGGGCCGGGCCGGCGTTCATGTAAAGCCCGTCCGCAAAGCAAACAGTCTGCGTTTCCTCGCCGATCATCTCGATCTTCGTGCCGTTGCGGAACGCCCACGCGCGGCCGCCCACCCGGTCGCGCGCCTCCAGCACGGTGACATCGAAGCCGGCCTGTTCGAGTTCGTGCGCGGCCACCAGCCCGGCAATGCCCGCACCCAGCACGATCACGCTACGCCCCGCGCCCGCCCCCGGAGGAAGCGCGGTCCAGTCCTGTGCATGGGCGATGCCCGCGATACCCATGGCCTTCATCGCCGCTGCGGTGACGCCGAGCCCGGCCGCCGAGCCGAGCGTGTTGAGCAACCTACGTCGTGTGATCATTCGCTTCCCCGAGATGAATGAATGCCGCGGCCCCCTCGCCGCACGCCTTTCAGTCAACCTCACCGGAACGAGATTAAGGATTCTCCCGAAAACCTTGCAGATGGCAAGGTAAACCGAGGTCCTTGCGCAACAATCTCTTCACCATCGATTCCTGTCAACAAGAATTGAAACAATTTGTCATAATGTAAGAAATTTTCTTGTTTTGAAGGGGATTGGCGCCGGGGTACACGCGCGAATAAACGGCGGGACGCAGGCGATAATCCGTGGGCCGCGGTCATCACCTCGTCGCGAAGATTCGATCGGAGGGAACGCTTGGCCTTGGCGCCTCGCTTTCGGGACCGACAAATGGCTGACCATCCATGCGGCGGGCCGTCCGTTAGTCGCAAGCCATTGTTTATATTCGGGGTTTTGAGGGGTCGCATGAAACGAGGTGGGCACCACCGAACCCGACCATTCTTTGCAGACGCGACGCATCCCGACCCGATCTTTCAACCCGGGACACGAAGGCGCACCCCCACAACGACGTCCGGTTCAGCCAGCCGGTTCGGCATCCGCCAGAACGAACGCGACCGACGCCGGCGCGATGTAAGGCACGGGCACGCCATTCGCCATCCGCGGATTGTGGAAGCCCGCGCGAAGCTCCTCGCAAGCGACCGCGCCGATCCGGGCACCTACTTCCGCATTGGTTTCGCATTGCGCAACATGGCCATCCGCGTCGACGAAAATCCGCGCCGCGACACGAAATGGCAGCGTCATGCCCGGCGGGCTTGCGGCGATTTCAAGAACCATATCGTCGGGAAAAGGCAGCGATTGGTGATGGGAACTCCCGTTCGGGCCAAGGTCGATGCTCAGCTTGAAGAGCCCATAGGAACCTGTGCCGTCGGGACCACGAGCCGGTTTTGTCTTACTCCCGATGAGCGCCTTGCACAGCATTTCGCTCGCTTCCGGCGTTCCCCCGATCGACATCGATTCGCACTCGATCACCTTGCCTTTCGGGTCGGTTAACGCGATTGCTTGCGCCTGTGCGGTGGCCTGCCCATTTTCGTACGAAGCGGGTAATTTTGTGAGAATGACTCTGGCCGTATTGGCGGTGATAACCGGCGGCGTCAGGGAAAGGATCAGCGTCAGCAAGGCACTCATGACATTCTCCGAATCGCCAGTCTGTGAAGCCTGCGAAAGTTCGCTTGCGCTATAGGACAGGTCCGGAACTGCAATGTCTTTTCGGCGCGGAGGCAGGGGCGGGATGCCGATGCAGGCCGAGCGCAATGGCGGCCGAGACGCGATGTGTCGGCGTTGCGGCATGATCGGCCGGCGATACGCTGGCGATATTGGCGCCACGTGAGCTCGGACGACCGGATCGCCTTGCCCTCGTGGCGACACGGCCCATAGAACTCGCTGGCCGCCTCAATAAAGGACGCGGGCATGCCACATCGAGCGATTGCAGGTACGACGCCCCGACTTGTTCGATAATTCCTGCGCGGTGCACCGGCCGTTCGCTATCGCGCTCTAAGATCGTTACCCGATGAACTGCACGATCGCGTATGATTGCAGCGGAAAGTCATACCCATGCGCCCGCCGATTGCAGGGATTTCGAGTTCTCTCACGGGCGTCGTCCCCATCGGTGTCGGATCGCCTGTTCGGGTTTAATCCGATGCTTTGCGCAGCGGGGGCTTGTCCTGCCCGAAAATGTCGGATGGCAGGCGGGAAACGCTGAGCAGAGACAGCGCCACTGCCGCGGCGATCGCAAGACCCGCCGGACCCAGACCGGCAAGACGCGCGGCTGCCTCCTCGCCCGTCGCGGCAAAATACACCGCTCCGATGATGGCGATGCCCAAGGCACCGCCGATTTGCTGCGCCGTGCGCAAGGTCGCGCTGGCCGTCCCGGCATTGGCCCGATTGACCTCCGCCAGGACGATCGGGCCGAGCGGCCCCGACATCGTCCCCATGCCCACCCCCGCGAGCGCCAGGCACGAAAGCAGGACAATGCCCCCGTCATCGCCGTTCATGATGGCTCGCGTTGCCAGAAATGTACCGACGATCATCGCGGCGCCTCCAAGCAGGGGCAGGGTTTTCCCGATACGGGGAAGCAGCCTGGGGACCAGCAAACCGATACCGACCATGACGCCGGCGCTGAACGGTATGTGGACGAGCGCGGTTTCGAATGGAGAGAGGCCAAGCCCCTGTTGCAGCGACACCGACAGGATGAGCAGAAAGCCGATGGACGCGCTGGCGAAGGAGAAGGCGGCGAGTACGCCCCAGCGGAACGTGCCTATGTTGAACAAGGCCGGTTCGATAATCGCCGGCTCCCCCCTGCCCCTGCGCGCGCCTGCACGGAACCAGCCGCCAATGATCATGGCCACGCACACCGCGAAGAGGCCGAGAAGCCAGACAGACCAGCCCGTTTCCGCGCCGGTGATAAGTGCGTAGAGAAGCCCGCCGAAGCCGGATGCGAAGATCAGCGCGCCCGCCGGATCGATCCGCAAGCTGGCGCTGGGATCACGCTTGGGCAACACGAACAGGCCCACCAGAATGGCGCCCAGGCCAATCGGAAGATTGATAAGGAAAATCAGCCGCCAGCCCAATCCGAACAGGTTCCATTCGATCAGGAGACCGCCGATGATGGGACCAAGGATCGCGGCAAGGCCCACGATCACGCCGAAATACGCCAGCTTCGTGACCCGCTCCAGCGGCGTGTAAAGCACCTGCACGACGGCCATCGTCTGGGGTGCCATCACGGCCCCTGCGGCGCCCTGCACCATGCGGGCGGCAATCAGTTGCCCCGGCGTCTGCGCCAGACCGCAAAACAGCGATGCGAGGACGAAACCGGTCGTTCCGACGACGAAAACCCGCGAATAGCCGAACGCATCGCCAAGCCTTCCCCCCAGAAGCAGAAGCGACCCGAGCGTCAGGAGGTAGCCTGCAACGATCCACTGCATCGCGACAGGCGAGGCCATCAGGCCGTCCCGGATCGCCGGCAGGGCGGTGTTCACGATGGTCGAATCGCCGACCTCCATCACGAGCGCGGTCAGCACCGTCAGGAATGCGGCCGTCTTGCGCCGATCCGACATTTCCTCCGGCCCGACGCACATCGCGCTGGCATCTGTGAGTTCGGACACGCGCCCCTCCATGAGAGGGCATCGCCATGACCTCGACAGCTTAAATTAAAATCATGCTTCTATTACCGCGAAATGATGCTAAACGTCAATCTCCGTCATCCGGACCCGGCATAAGTCAGGGCCACAGTGGCCAAGGGAGAGGTTATTTGGTTTCAAGCACCGTTCAGCAGCGCCAGCCCGGTATTCCGCAAGGAATAATCGTCATTCTTGCAGGTTTTCTGCCGATCCTCGCCATTGTGTCGATGTTTCCGGCCGTCGGGGCCATGATTGGCCATTTCGCGCCGATCGATCCCGATGCCGCCACCAAAGTGCCGTCGATGGTCACCGCTCCGGGCCTCGCGATCGCCGTGACGGCTCTCTTCATGGGCCTGCTCGTCGACCGGTACGGCCGGCGCAAGCTCGTTCTGGTATCGACGTTTTCCTATGGATTCATCGGTGTCATCCCGTTTTTCCTCGAAGATCTCGACTGGATCTATGCCTCGCGACTGCTGCTGGGCTTTAGCGAGGCCGCAATCCTCACCACGGTCAATACGCTGATCGCCGACTATTGGGCCGAAGAGGGTCGGCGCCGCTGGCTCACGCTCCAGGGCATGATCGGGCCCGCATTTTCCTCCATCATGATCTTCTTTGCCGGGACGCTCACGGCCTGGCGCTGGAACGGTATCTTCCTGCTGTACCTGCTCGCCATTCCCATCGCGATCGCGATGTGGCGCTACATGTACGAGCCGGAAAGCGATGCAACGGTCCGCCGCAACCTTGGCATGGACGAAACCGGTGAAGGCACTGCGTTCCCCTGGAAAACGATGTTCGAGATTGCGATCCTGACGCTGTTCAGCTCGGCGATCTACTACGTTTTCATCGTCAATGGCTCTGTCGTGTGGGAAGAACTCGGCGTTACCGATCCCGAGAGCATTGGCCAGATCACAGCGCTTCCGACCCTGTTCATCCTGGTAGGTGCCGGCCTGTTCTGGCTGCTGGGACGCAAGGGTTTCAGCTTCCGCGTCCAGGTCGCCACGTTCCTGACCCTGCTCGGCGCTGGGCTCGCCTTGATGGGTTACACCTCCAACTGGCAGGGCATGGTTGCCGGTATGGCGCTGCAGCAAACGGGCGCTGGCATGTCCATCCTGACGCTCATCGCCTGGGCACAGAGCCGCCTGCCCTTTGCCCATCGCGGACGCGGAATGGGCATCTGGACCGCGACCTTCTTCTTCGGGCAGTTCTCGTCGCCGCTGGCCGTGAGCGCTCTTCGCGGCCAACTTGGGTCCATGCAGGCTGCGTTCGCGGCGATGGGGCTCGTGGCGATCGCCGGGGCTGTCATCTTCTTCTTCGCACTGGGCCGCACGCGCGCCGAGGATGAAGAACAGCTGGTCGGCGCCGTGGCGAAAGAGGGACCGGTGCCCTGAATCCAGACGATTCAAGTCCGGGAATGCAATGGAGGCGCCGGGTCCAACCCGGCGCCTCTTTTCTATCGGGACACCAAATCGCACGCGAACGCAGACGCCCCACCGTGCGATCGACGGCATGGGCCGTAAACGCCATGCGGGTTGGCGAAGAGTTCTGTCGGTCGGACGAACTCCTCTGCGCGCCAACGGTCGCGACGCATTGGTGATGCCGTGGGCCTTGCGGGATCATGGCCCATTCGCGCGGCACCGCTTAATGGGACTGCGGTGCCACCCGACTTAGGCTGATCAAAGCCCATCCGCATTTTCCGCCTGTAAGGTACGACGATTGGGAATGATCCTCGATTCGGATCACGAGCACGTCGCCTGCTTTCGTCAGGCCGTTCGGCATCGCCGCGCTTGTTTCATAGGAATATTCCCTCGCCCAGTGCGAGCACCCCATGCATCGCGTACGGCCATCTTGCGGCTGTATCGGGTTACGCTCCGCTGCATCAAACGGCTAGGCAAAGGAAACGGTCCATCGCGCAATTGCGCCGGCTCCAGTGGCCACTGGCCAATCCAATGAACGTTTCGCCCCTCGCATACAAAGCCAGGATTTCGTCGTAGCGAATGGGGCCGCTCATGCCATGGCCGTGACGCTTTTTCGCACCGCGATCGTGATCGGGCCAACGATAGCTCTGATGTCCCGAGTTCAGCGAACGTCCACCGAGCCTGGAGCAGCCGTTCCGGTCGAGATCGGCACCCGCCCCCTCGCCGCACAGGTCTCAGCGTCGTTGATGCAATTCCTCCACGCATGCACCGTGAAATGGTGTTTGCGCATCCCGACCTGGTATTCGCTCGCCTACAGCCCCGCATTCCCGACACCACCGAACGTCACGCCGCAAGATGCTCTCATCTCCGGTTCCTACCCAGTTGGCGAAGAATACCCGTCCCCGCTCCCGCTCCCGCTCCCGCTTCAGCAGCAGCACCTTCAGACGGTCCGGAGGTCGTTGGGGATAGGAAAGTTTGCTGCCAACATCGGCATGTCGGGCGAACGCGGGATAAGCCGTTTTACGGTACTCGATGGTGACGCGCGCGCGTCAGCCAAGGCCCGCGGTCGCCAGCGAGCCTCGCGGCAATGTCATTAGCGGAGCCGTCCCACGGATACCAGGCCGCGACATGCGCTGCTGCTACGTCCTCCCCACAGGGATCGTAGGCGTGGCGGACGCCGGTGATTACCAACCTACCTTAATTGGTCCGACAGAGCCGGAACATCACGGTCAGTTGTTCTTTCGCAATAAGCAGGCCTTGCTGAGTATTGATCTCTCTACCCAATTGTCCGAAGTTTCGCCGACGACTAGGAAAACGACGTCGGCTTCCGGAGCAACGTCCTCGCCGTCCCGCAAACTTAATCCGCACTGCCGGGCTAGCGATTGCCGTAGCAAATGCCTCACACGCGAACCGTTTAGTAAAGAAATTCGACGCCGCTTTCTGCAGCCTGTCCACTCGTGAGCGAAAATGCTGCAAATTCTGCAGAGTTGCCACACTTCGATCACGGTGCAGCGGTATTCAGATCATCTTGCTGTCGATCATGGCATCGCACTCCTCCATGCAGTATTGAGGGCGGGAACTTCGCGATCGCAGAGCAGGCGGGCCGGCATCACCTGCTGCCGACGGACCTGTTCGACGCTGTCGGGGGCCTCGGCGTGCTTGATTCAGCGATGGCCTTCATATTGTGAGTAGATGGAACCGTAGTAGCACCTATTATGCGCACCTCTACGATCTCGTGATAAGTGGGCGAAGGCTCCCCCTAGTCCTCTGTCAAAAGGTGCAGCTTGCCGCGGATGTTGTAGATGCGGTGCATGTAATCGAGAATGCACTTCGGCTCGAAAGCGGCGTTGCGATGCGCCGTTTCGGCCATCTGGATCGCAAGTCGGACCTGCCCATCTGATGCACGTCGAGCATGATGTTCTCCGCCAAACACATGATCTGGGTTAAGACTTCACGATGGAATCGGCGACAGGCACGGGCACGGCCATGCGCGCCCCCCCTCGCTGTGCCGGCGGAAAGGCGCGCAGGAACATGCCCCTGTCGGGCAAGAAGCCTAGCGCGTCGCAGCCGCCTTTCTTATAGGTTTCGACGTGGCGGATGATCCATGGATGGGCGAAGTACAAGGGGCTTGCACGTCGACCAGGATCTTGATGGCCCTCTCCTCCGCATGGGGCGTCGGGCGAAACAGAGCAGAGCGCGCGAATAGATTTGATCTCCAAACCGGCGCCAAAATTGCTGCGACTCTTCCCGCTGGCGACCTGTTCATCGAACGGCATGATCTGCCTGTTCACACGCTTGGAATCGCGCATGAAATCGCGGCTGAGGGGTACGCAATCGTACGTCCTGATCAGCCGATGCCAGTTTTCGATAGCGGCATCTTCCACGCCGACTTCAGCCCCAGAGTACCTGCTGGCCGAGGATATCGAGGCAGTTCGCGCCGAACTCGGCCGATGTCCGGATGCAATCTTCCAGGCTCGTCTTACCCTTAAAGGTCTCGTTCCGATGTCAATAGAGGCTCACGCGCCGCGTGAGAGCCATCGTCATCCTCCGCGCTTCGCTGGCAAATCGCCGGCCTTTTTTCATGAAATGCGTCAACGCCGCTTGCGTTGCCCTTCATTATAATCAAAACTATAATTCTATAACAATCTGCGCGAGGCCAAGTCTACTTGTGCCGCGACGCGGGAAAGAGGGGTGGATATGCAAGAGCGAAGCAGAAAAACGAACTGGAAATCCGTCACGACTTGGGTGACTCTTGCCGCGCTGGTGATACCGATCGGCGGGTTTTCCATTTTTGTCGGATGGAACAAGGCGAATGCCCCGATCGAGATACTTGCGGAGCATTCTGCCTGGACTTATCATCTTCCGGTCTGGCTGGGTCGGACGGTTGGCTGGTTGGAACTCGTGGCCGCCGCGGTCCTGTTCGCTGGCTTGCTCATTCCGAAATTCGCGCGGCCGGGCATGTTTGCCGCCATCTGGATCACGCTCAATCACATCGTTGCCGCCATCGTCCATATCATCTTCGCGGAGTGGCATACGCTCACGCAAAGCGCCATCGTGACCACCTTGTGCGTGATTATGGTCCTGCTGTTTGCACAACGCGTGCGCAGAACCATTTGAGCAAACGCAAACCCGAAGCAATTGTCGCACTACCTGGTCTTACTGCAACAAGCCTGGCTGCACGGATATCGGCCAGGTCGAACGCCGAGACTATCGGTTCCCGGCAAAAGGAAGGGGGTGTCGCGACACGCCCCCTTCTCGCCCGAAGCCGTCAATCTTCCGTCTGGTATTCTTCCGGAATGTCGTAGGCAGCCGCTTTGTCGTAGGGCGGGATCGTAACCTCGCCGGTGGCCGCCCATTCGGTACCGCGGACAATGAGCGTCCTCACCCCGTCGAACATCAACGTATCCGGACCGTGGCCGAGCGTGATGGAAAATACGCGGCCCTTGCCATAATCCTGAACCCAGACCAGCGGGTTCGCCGCATTCATGCCATCCATCTTCGCGACGTTATCTGCCGAATAGGCTTCGTAATCGTATTTCGGGCCGGCCAATTCCGGTACGTAATTCTTCATATCGTCGAAACCGGTCGCCAGAACCGTGACGTTCGCGTCCGGCGCGAAACTCATGTTCGTGTACATGTCCTCCATGAAGGACCAGACATAGCGCCGTACGCCGCGCGTTATCGGGTGGTCGGCATCGGTCATCCGAACGCGAAAGCCGTCGGGCGGCGACCGTCGGCTCTGCCCCGGTACCATCGTGGCACCCAGCAAACGCTTGTACTCCGGAATGTCGAAACCCCAGGTGAAACTGGAATGGAAGGCGACGAGGCCGCCGCCCTGGTCGACGTAATCGTAAAGCGCCTGAAAAGCCTCGGGTGACCAGAGCTTCTGCTCCGCATCGGCGTAATTCCAGCGACTGGCATAGTTCAGGAAGACGACATCGTACTTCTGCAGCATTTCCAACGTGCCGAATTCGAAATCCTCGACCACCCGGACATCGAACCGGCCCGTGTCCTTCAAATGCGTGCGAAGGCGGTTGTTCACCCCTGTCCAGTCATGCTCGTACGTGTTCTCCCCCGATATGATCAGCACCTTGAGCAATTCGTCCTGCGGGGTGACCGGGGTGACCACGCGCTGGACGGTTTCGGGGGGTGCGTAGGGGACCGCTTCGACCGTGGTGGGTATGTCGGCGACCGGCACCTGCTGCGCCGCGGCAGGACACGCGATGGCGACGCTCGCCGCGATCGAGGCGAAAATAGCTGCTTTCATTCTGTCTCTCCCTTCAACGGATCGGTCCAGTCCGTCCGGCCCTTCCCGGTTTGCTCTTTTGTTCGATTGTCCATCGGCCAGAACAGGACCGTGATCGCCTGGATCGCCAGCATCGTCGCGGCGACCCCGTAATAGGCAAAGCGGATGTTCGCGCGCGCCTCATCCGTGACGCTCGCCGGATCGTATGACGCGAAAGCCAGGACATAAGCGGCGAGCGCGCTGCCGATGGCCATGCCGATTTTCGTCGAAACGCTGATGCCGGAGGACAGCAGCCCTTCGTAGCGGACGCCGTGCTTGGACTGATGATAATCGACGGATTCAGCCGCCATCGTGAAGATCGCCGTGATCGTGATCGACGTCGTGATGGAGAACAGGAAATACGGCAGCAGGAGCGGCGGGACGCCCATTCCCGCGATCTGCCAGTCGGTCGCGCTGTCCACCGACGCCATCGCCGCGAAAAGCGCGAGCGAGACCCCGATGGCTCCGACGCAGCCAGCCTTGATGCCCGTGCGCGCGAGGATCGGCGGCGCTATGAATGCCGCGATAAGCAGGCCGCCCGACACCATCGGAAGCATGACCGGGATCAGCCAGGGCTTCCCGACGACATCCTTGGCAAAGAATATGGTCAGACCCAGCATCGCTCCGAACCTGATGAAGTACAGCAGGCAGAAACAGAAGCAGACCAGCCACGCCCGGTTACGCACCATTTGCACGATGGCCGGCCATACCCGGAAATCGGACACCGACGCATTGTCCTCGAACCGTTCGCGGCAATTCAGGAACAGCATGGCCAGCGCGACGAGTGCGATCGCCCCGAACAGGATGGTCGTCCACGTGAAGCCCTGCTGAAGGTCATCGCCCCCAAAAAACGCGACGAGCGGCATTGTCGCGGCCGTGCCCAGAATGACCGAGATCGAAGTGCCGACGGAACGCGCACCACCAAGTTTCATCCGTTCCTTCGTGTCGAGGGTCATCATCGGCATTAGCGCGGTATACGGAATGGAACCCGCGCTCATCAGGATGCCGAGAAGCTTGAATGTCACGAATGCATAGGCGAGCTGCAACCCTTGCGAGACGTCCGGAACATGAAATACGGCAATGAAGATCGCCACGTAAGGTATTGCCGTAAAAAGGAAATAAGGCCTGGTGCGGCCCCACCGGGTCCGGGTCTTGTCCACCCAGATCCCGAAGAGCGGATCGATGACCGCATCGAGCAATCGCGCGACGAGGAAGATCGTCCCAACGGCCTCCGCCGGCAGCCGCACGACGTCGGTATAGTAGAACAGCAGGAACGCGCCCGCCATGTTGTACGCGAGGCTGTATCCCAGGTCGCCCCCGCCATAGCTGAAGCGTTCTAGAAAGCTGAGCTTGCGGCGAGGGGCGGTCGCCTCAACCATACATGGCCTCTCTCGCGGCGGCGATGGATTGGTCCATCGGCATGGTCGGCATGTATTCCAGGCCGAGCGGACCGCGATAGCCCAACTCCTCAAGGTCGGCGACAATCTGCTTCCAGTCGAGATCGCCTGTGCCGGGCTCGTTGCGTCCGGGGGTTCCGGCCACCTGCACATGCGCCACGAGGTGCATCCGTCCGGCCAGAACCTCCTTCGGGTCCTCACCCATCACGGCGCTGTGATGAACGTCGTAAATCAGCCTGAGATTGGGGCTGTCGACCGCCTCGATAATATCCAGCGCGAGTGGCGTGCTGACGAGGTACATCTGGGCGAAGAGCTGTGTATTCAATGGCTCCAGCACCAGCGTCACGCCGGCATCCTCCGCCATCTTTGCGGCCCGCTTCAGAACCGAGACGGCATTGGCGAAATGGTCTTCTTCCGAAACGCCCTCGACGCGAAAACCCGATGCGATGATCAGCGGCGGCGAGCCGACCTTGCGCGCTTCGGCAATGGTGTCGCTCACAGCCTGCAGCATTTCCTCGTGTTCGGCAGGATCGACGATCGACCGGCGCGGATCGACGCAGAACCCGGTCAGGGTGACGCCCGTCTCGTTGAGCGCATCGGCGACACCGGCCATGTCCTTGTCCCGCCAGAGGTGGAATTCGGCGTGATGCAACCCTGCATCCTTCACCGCGCGAATACGGTCGGGAAGACCGGAGCCGGCTTCGGTAAATTGCCATTCAATACATGCAGATAGGTTGGACATTTCATTCTACTCCGAAATGGTCGGCCACTTCGCCGCCGCGAAATCCATGGGTGAACGTGTCGTCTCGGTAAGGGAGCATGCCCGCATTCCAGCGCTCCCACCGGGTGCGCAGGTCATTGAAGCGATCGGGCATGCGCGCCTTCAGATTTGCGCGCTCCATCGGGTCGGCGACGATATCGAACAGGAATTCGTTGCCCGCGATCGAAAGATACTTGTGCCGCCCGAGGCGCACCGCCTTCTGGTCGAGGTGATTGTAGCGCCAGAACATCGGCCGCTCGTCGAACCCGCCGACCCTGAGATCCCGGCCGTCGGGCAAGCGATCCTGCGGGAAGCAGGCGCCGCCGGCCGCGGCGAGCATGGCCGACAGGTCCATGGTCATGTGCGGCGTATCCACCACCCGGCCGCCTCCAAAGACACCCGGCCAGTGAATGATCGTCGGCACGCGGATGCCGCCCTCGAGCAGCTCCGTCTTGCGCCCGGTAAACGGCCAGACATCGGAAAAGCGCTCTCCGCCATTGTCGCTGGAAAACACGATGATGGTTTCCCGATCCGTGGGGAGCGCGCCGACAGCCTCGACGACTGCGCCGACCTGTTCGTCCATGCGCCTGACCATCTCGGCATATGTCGCCATGTTGCCGCCGTCGAAATGGGCGAGCTTGCGGTAGCTTGGATCGGTCGTCAGCCGTTCGGCCTCCACCCTGTCGTCAGGCGTTTCCCAGGGCCAGTGCGGCGCCGAAAAATGCAGGCTCAGGAAGAACGGCGCGTCGCTGCTGCGCTGTGCATCCACGAATTGCGTGGCGCGCTGCCCCAGCAGACGCGTGAGATAGCCGTCCTCAGTGATTTCGTGGCCGTTCTCCCACAGCCCTTCGCCGCGCGCATCCTCGTGGCGCAGATAGTCAATACCGCCGCCGCGATAGCCCCAGAAATAATCGTATCCGCTTTTCAACGGGCCATAGTTCGGCAAATTGCCGAGATGCCACTTGCCGATCAGCGCCGTGCGGTAGCCCGCCTTCCGCAACAGGCCCGGCAGCGTGGGTTCATCCGGCGGCAGACCGGTGTCGCGCGGTCCGATCGGCTCTTCGAGGCCAGCATCCAGCCGATACTGATACCGCGCCGTCATCAGACCAAGCCGCGTGGCCGAACAGACAGGCGAGTTCGCATAGGAATGCGTGAACCGCACGCCCGCGGCGGCAAGCCGGTCGCAAAATGGCGTCACGTAATCCCGGCGACCGAAGCATGAGAGATCAGCATACCCCAGATCGTCTGCGAGGATGAAAACGATATTGGGTTGGCGTTTGTCCCCGCCCACCTCTCTTGCCGAAGCGATTCCCGGCAACAGGGACAGCGCCCCTGCTGCGAGCACCTGCCTTCGCGCGACGTTCATCGCAGGGCGGGCTCCCCGCCGGAAGGAGCGCGCCGCCCTATGCATCGCAATTCGTAGCCGACGCGCACGCCATGAGCGCGCGGGGGCGCCGGGGCGCGAAATTGAACCTACCGTCCGGCCGGGCCGCAACGAAACTGGCGTAGGCGGACGGTTGCGAAGCCCCTCGGTTCCGAGCGAGACCCCGCATGCTACGGTTTTCGAAGGCTGGCTCGTATTTGAGACCAAGCTCGGTCCGAGAAAAAGAGCCCTGGCTGCTCGACTGTTGATTGAAGATGTCGAGGAAATAGGAGCTCTTGATCCGCGAACGGATGCCGGCCGAAATGACCCCGCTGTTGCCGATGTCGGATTTTGGGTCGGAACCGGCGGCAATGGTGAGCCGGACAGAGCGCGGAAGCGTGTTTCGAGAAAGATCGGGCTGAACCACCGCCGGTACCGGGTCCCGATCCGCCAGACCATTATCGCCCGGAGTGACCTCGAACGTACCCTCGACCTCAAGACCGTAGATCGTCGCGTCACCGGCGTTGAAAATCTGCTGCCCGATAGCCGGGTTCGGCAGAAGGGCCGCCTGCAGGTCGGTGTAGTCATGGTGAAACCAGCGAAAATTCCCGATAGGCTGACCACGATCGACAACCGTCGATTTTGCACCCGCTTCATAAGCCGGTTTGGTCGCCGGTTCGTACGGCCCAACGCTGCCGAAACCTCCGGATTTGTAGCCGATCGATACCTTGCCGGAGACGAGGGCATCGGCATTGGGTGTGTAATTCATGCCGGCCAGCCAGGGCAGCTGTTCGTTGTCATGTTCCAGATTGACAATCGGCGACGGGGACGTCGTTGGCGCGACGGGACCGGCAATGAAACGCAATCCGTAGTTTCCAAAAATCCCTTCCCGACGCTCGATCGCGGAGCGGAGACCGCCCATGAGCGTCAGCTGATCACTTTGGATACATTCCGCCCGGCGAAAACCGGCGAAGCTGAGCGATTTGGTGGCAGGGGCGAATGCATTGATGAGGCTGGCGTTGGGCGCGATGAACGGGATGAGACTGCGAAGATTGTCGCCTTTCTCCTGATAGAAGAAGACGCCCGCCTGATAAGTGAATGCACTGTTGACGCCCCCGATCCGCAGTTCATGGCCCATCGTGTCGACCGTGTTGTCGAATTCGCGGGAAGCGTCGTCCGATAGCGCGAGATCGGTATCCTGATCCGTGAAGCGATAACCGCCGAGATCAGTGACTGTCGCTCCACTCCCATCGCATTCGATCTCCCCACGGACCGCATAGCTATCCCGCAGCTTCGGCGTCGGCGGAGTCTGCGGAAGTGGAATGCACTGGCAGTCCGGGATCAGCGGTGCAGCGTCCACGAAGCCGTTTTTTGTACAATCCGGCCCGGGTTCGCGGCCGGCAACATTGAAGCTGTGCGAAGCGAAAGCGGGGACGTAGCTCTCGTCGTGCCCATACTCGCGTGAAAGATCGAACGAAAGACCATCGGGCAGCAGCAGCGCAATGGTCGCCCTCACCCCCCGATTGTCGACGGTCCCACTATGAACCACGTCCGCCCCCTGCAGCGGCGCGGTTGGGTCGGAGGAAAAACCCGTCGCGCGTGTTGTACACCCCCGCGAGGCGCAACCCGCCAACCCTGCCAAAAGAAATATCGATGCTGGCTTCCAGGTTGCGGGAATGCCAAATGCAGTAGGTCGCGCTGATGGCCCCGCCGAAAGTCGTACCCGGCTTGCGCACGGCAACCCGGGAATGACTACCGTCTTGCGTGGTCGAAACGGGGGCGACACGGGTAAAATTGCGAAAGGCGGTGATGCCGGCATCTTCGACGGCTTGGGCACCCACCACATTGATCGCGATCGGCACGTGCTGCACGTTCTCGGCATGATCTCGCGCCGTAATAACGATGGCATTCGTGGGTTCGGGATCGACCGGCGCGGGCTCGCGCCGCGCAATCTGCGCATGGGCCGGCATGCAAAGCACGGCCAGCGCACTTGCGAAAAAAAGAACGGTTTTGTGATTCTGAAACTTCATCAGGATCCTCCCCGTACCCCCGGTTTTTCCGGTAAGCATAATAGAACTAAAGCTCTAGTTATAGTTGAGTGATTGTCAATGCCTGTCGCCGGACCGACGTAATCAATTGCGAATTGGCCAGCCATCGCGCCAGGCTGGCCGGCAGCAGGATCGGCCAGAACAGAGCCATAGGAAGCAAAATACGTCGGCTCGGAGGAATTGATCGCGAACCCCAAAGGTGCATTCCATCCATGTACGGCGCGCAAAGTCGCGACTGTCATCGCGCCGCTATCCTCGAAAATCAGGAAAGCTGCGGGACAGCCATCGAATGGGAGCCGCCCGTTCTCCCCGCAAATCTTTCGTCGCGTCGATCTTGTTCTTGATGAGGCCGGAGGCGCCGCCGTGATGGCTTGGTTACGCGGTCAGGATGCCATCGGCTTGGGGGACTGCCTCGACGAAGGCCAGTTCATCGTTGATCCGGTTTCGGGGCCAAGGCTTGTGATGGAGTTGCGGACATAAATGCTCACCGCCAAAGAGGCGGGTGCGCGCCATGCGATGTACATAGGTCCACGACCGACCTCATCAGCAGTTCGATAGACGAACCGGGCCGCTGTTTTCCGCCTATTGCGACAATACATGATCGTTGGCTTATCATCGAAGCTCAGCGCATGTCACGTTTCGCAAACAGGACCGATCGTATGACCCCTTGCGCGCAGATTCTCCTCCATCGGCCGTCCGGTGAGAGTGCCACAGAGGATCTTCCCACTTCCGCGGTTTTCGCAAGACTTCGCCTGCTCCACCACCGGTTCCGGCGAACCGTACAGGCACCATGTGCAGATCCACTTTTCCGTAAGAGCATCGGAAGTATGCTCCGTTCGCCTGCTGACCTCTTCGCCTTTCGCCCGGGAGGTCGAATCCTGCAAGGCGCGCAGGATGACCTCAAGTGCCGCACAAATCTGCTCGCCGGTCTGCTCGCTATCTATGCAACGGCAGGTGTCGGTAGTCGAGAAAGACGCCCGGTCCATCATTGCAGCAAATATGGAGCTCCGGCTACCGACCGGCCTATCACCTTTGACGTGATAGCCGGGCATCAAGATCGGCTCGAACACGCAATCATGCGCCTTTTTGCGTGCTATTCGACACTTTTCGATCAGTTGCCAATCATCCTCCCGCTGAATTGCGCGTGCCTTCGAGAAAACGGCACACTGCATCTTCCCGCACCTTGCGCGATTAAATTATAATTTCGGCTCGATACAAATTGGAATTGACGTTTCTATTCGCTTAATGCTTTCGGAAAAGATGCCAAGCGAAACAAACAGTGCTTTTCCTGCGGTTGAAAAACTTCTCGAGGAGGCCATCCGCCGAAAGCCGCGACAGGGGCGCTCACTTGCGTCTTTCGAACGCATGCTGGAAGCGACTCGAGAACTGATGCTCGAGCGCGGAAGCGAAGACTTCACGCTTCAGGATGTGAGCGATCGCGGAAACGTCTCGATCGGCTCGATCTATCTGCGGTTTGAAAGCAAGGACCACCTGCTCTACGCAGTCATCGGACAGGAACTTCAGACGGTCGTGGAAACCGAAGCGGCGATGGTGCAGTCGATCGCTGCGGAAAGTGGCAGTCTCAAGGAGTTTCTGACGAAATATCTGGAGGCCTATATTGCCTTCATGGCCGAGCATTCGGCGATCCTGCGGGCCATCATGCAGCGCGCGGCGATTGATCCGGTGGTATCCCCATGCGGGAAGGAAGCGTGTCATAAGGCGCTATCGGAAACGGCGGATGTCATTCTGTCCTATCGAAACGAAATCCAGGGCAACGACCCGCGCGAAAAAGCCGAAGCTGTCCTGCACATGGTCTTCGCATCGGTCGCCCGGCAATTTGGTCTGGGCGCCTCGATCGAAGCGGGTGATCCCAAGATCTGGAAGAAACTGCGCCCCCAGCTGTCCGACATGGCCTACGCCTACCTGACCTATAAGGATTGAACCGGTCCCGCGCCGGCGTCTCGAAAACCGGTTCAGGATCCCGGTCGGGTCCTTCACTCGCAAATTTTCGATCCCGGGGAAGAGGCTCGCCGAATTAGCGCACCGGCCAGGATGGTCGATGCGGCGTGAGGTACGAGATCGATACGCCACCGCCTGCGCAATCTGTGTATCGTCACTTTGCGGGGAAAAAGAAACGCTCAAAGCATAGCGCCACAGTTGCGAACCCCGACCGGCGGCGTCATGCCTATTCCATCGACCCTGGCGGCGTCAGCGGGCGAAAGGCAATCGACCAGGCCTTTCGCGCGCAAACGTAGCGCAACACGTCATAGTGTGCAGGCCAGGACAAGTTCTCGCCCGAGGCCACCGAGGGTTAGCCAGGCCCGAACGACGCTCGCGAGGTCCGGGTCCGACTTTGCCATTTGCAATGTTCGAACGATCCGGTTCGCTCCCTAGTCGTAGATCGGCCGCAACTCATTGTCGAGGTAATGGCGGGTGAGCGCCATCGATGCCAGCAAGTCGGGCGATCCGTCGTACTCGATCGACATCCAGCCCTTGAACTCGTGCTTCTTCAGCAGGCGATACAGGCCCTTCAGGTCCAGATTTCCAAGGCCCGGCTCCCAGAACCAGCGCTTGCCGTCATCCGTGATTTCGGGGTCCTGCGCATAGCGTACGCTATCGGGCTGCCCCGCCGATGCAGTGTCCTTGAGGTGGAACGTGCTGATGCGGTCGTGATAGTCGTCGTAGAACGTGCAAAGATCCTCGCCCATGATCGCGATCTGCGCCGTGTCGATGCAATAATGGACCAGCTTTGGATCGGTCGATTCAATCAGCTCCCGGTGGTTCGGCAGATTGATCGCGCAGAAGAATTCGTTGTGCAGGCCGATCTTGATCCCATGATCGGTCGCATATGCACCAATCTCGTTCATGACCTTGGCGCATTGCTGCACCTCCTCTCGCGAGAGAGGTCCAGTGCCGCAGTAATTCTGCGTCGGGCAGGTGTTCATGTACTGACCGCCGAACTTGGCGATCGTGTCCACGGCCTCGCGCCCGGAACGAATGGCCTCATCGTAATGCGCCGGATCGTGCGAGGCGTGCGCACCGTGAAACATGCCGATCACCTCGACCCCTCGCTCCTTCGTGAACGCGGCAAAATCTTCGGCCGATCCGAACAGCGGAACAAGATCCGCCAGGTCCCATGGCGCGATTTCGATCCCGTCGAAGCCCAACGCAGACTGATATTTCAGGATCGTGTCCCAATCCGAATAATAGGCCGTATTGGTCTTGTCTTCATAATAGAACTCACGGAAATTATTGATCTGCTTGTAGGGGATCGTCTTCCAGTGGCTCATATTTGCGTAGCGGATATTGGGCATCGCGGAATCTCCGTCCGTCTTATATCGACAATGTTTTGAGGAGGGCGCGGGTTCTCAGCAGGGCGCGGAACGGATCTCTCGTCTGGCGGGCGCTGCATATGACGGGCCCTTTGTAATCCATCCTGTCGAGCAAACCCGTGATCCCGGCCAGATCGACCGATCCCGTGCCCGGATCGCGGTAAACCTGCGTGGCCTGATCACTGGGAAACTCGGGATTCGGCGTTTTCCAGGTCTCGTCCTTGTCGACGAAATCGGTATCGGTGAGGTGCACGGTCCCGATCCGGGTAATGTTGCTTTCGATAAAGCGCGCGGGCGAAATCCCCGCTACGAAAAGGCTCGCCGTATCGACGTCCAGCTTGACGCTGTCTTGCAGGGCGTCGGCTATGGGAATGATGCGCTCGCCCCCGAACAGGCTCCAGTATTCGTTCCGCAGAACGAGCGTGACACCAAGCTCACCCGCCTTTTCCGCAAGCGTACCCAGCATCTTGATCGTGCGCTCGGCAAACTCATCCATCCTGTTGTCGATGTCGGGATGGTATTGCGCGACGCGCCCGTAATAGGCGGAGGGGCTGATGGCGAGATAGCGTGCGCCCATTTCGGCCGCATGGGAAAGCGCCTGGCTTCCGAAATGGCCCGTCGCGCCGAAGAAGAAGTCGATCTGGTCGTTGCGCATGAAGAGGTTGGGATCGAACGTGAGGCCGGTGACTGCCTCGATGCCGTTCTCTTTCAGGAAAGCGCGATAATTGGCCGCGTTTTCGTATTTTGCATTCACGCAATATTCGTTGAACGGCACACCGGTCCGCCCGCCGAATTGCCACACCGGTTCGTAAGGCATCTCGATCGTCGAGAACCCCGCTGCGGCGATCAACGGATAGAGTTCTTCCCAGAAATACCGGCTTTCATAGCGGTTCCGGTTGGGTTCCTGGTAATGACGATTGATCAGATCGAGGCTTATCGCGATCGCTTCGCTATTCATATCGGGGACAGGCTCCTCAGGCGGCCGCATCGAAAAACCGCAGCCTAGGTTCGTCCGCGCGGTTATCGAGCAATCGGGCCGGCAGGCGGCCGGCCGTAATGCTGATACCGATTACTGTTTTGGTCGGACGAACCCACTCAAATTAGAAGACCCAATCCAATACGGCACGGTCCATCTGCTGTCAATCTCGGCATGTCCGATCCCGCGAGGCCCGATGGTGCCCGGCATTCGTCGTTTGCGAACGAACGTATTTTTTATAATAGCGGTTCTAATTATGCCGAAGTGCGTTTACGTCGAGGCAACGACAGACAAGGTGGGCAAGGATGTTTCTGGGTTTAGATCTCGGCACCTCGGGGGTTAAAGCCGTCATCGTCGACGAAGACGGCAAAGCTGTTGCACAGGGTCTTGCTCCCCTGACCGCAAACAGTCCGTACACCGGATGGTCCGAACAGGACCCGTCCGCATGGTGGCACGCCGCGTGCGACGCCGTTTTGGCCATCGATCCCGAATTTCGCCGGGCTGTCCGGGCGATCGGGTTGAGCGGGCAGATGCACGGAGCGACGTTGATCGATGAAAATCATCGCGTGCTGCGCCCGGCAATCCTGTGGAACGACGGTCGGAGCGCCGCGATGTGCGCCCGCATCGAGCGTGAGGTACCCCAATCGCGAACGATAACCGGCAACATCGCCATGCCGGGTTTTACCGCACCGAAGATCGCCTGGGTGCGCGAGCACGAGCCCGATGTCTTCGCGCACATCCATAAAGTCCTGCTGCCGAAGGATTACCTGCGGTTGTGCATGACGGGGGCGATGGCCTCCGACATGTCGGACAGCTCCGGCACGTTGTGGCTCGATGTCGCGAAGCGTGCGTGGTCGGACGAGATGCTGGCCGCGACGGGGCTGACCCGGAAAAACATGCCCGACCTGTTCGAAGGCACCGCGCAAAGCGGCGTTCTGCTCGCCGACGTTGCATCGGCATGGGGCATGGATCGCGTACCCGTCGCGGGCGGCGCCGGCGACAATGCCGCGGGTGCCGTGGGTATTGGTGTCGTCGAAGACGGCGATGCGCTGCTTTCACTCGGCACGTCCGGTGTGACCTTTGTCGCGACCAGGGATTTTCGACCAAACCCGGACGGCGCCGTTCATGCCTTCTGCCACTGCCTCCCGGATCAGTGGCATCAGATGGCCGTGCACCTTTCGGCAGCGTCGTGCCTGGACTGGGCGGCCCGGTTGCTCAACATTGGCGGGCCGGCGGAACTCATCGCGCTGGCCGAAACGGTTACGCCGGGCGCCGGGCCCGAATTGTTCCTGCCCTTCCTGAATGGTGAGCGCACCCCGCACAATAACGAACGGTTGCGGGCCGGCTGGATCGGTTGCGACGGATCGACCACCCCTGCCCGTCTCGCGTCCGCCGTGCTGGAAGGCATCGCGTTTGCCCATGCCGACGGGCTGGCTGCCCTGCGCAATGCCGGAACCACGGTTGACCGGATGACGGTCATCGGAGGGGGATCGCGCTCGACGCACTGGGGCCGCATTCTGGCGACATCCCTGGATGTGACGCTGGATTATCTTCAGGACGGTGAACTTGGACCGTCGATGGGCGCGTCCCGGCTGGCCCGCATGTGCGTGACCGGGGAAAGCCCTGCGACCGTTTGCACCCGGCCTGCGCTCAACGCCACGATCGAGCCCGATGAGACTCTCCACTCCGCGCTTGGTCAAAAACTCTGGGAGTATCGCCGGATCGTCGGCGTCATGGATACCTTTTAGGAGCACATTATGTCTGCCAGCTATTTCAAAGACTTTGAAACCGTCCAGTTTGAAGGGCGCGATAGCACCAACCCCTTCGCCTATCGCTATTACGACAAGGACCGCGTCGTCCTTGGCAAGCGGATGGAAGACCACCTGCGCATGGCGGTTTGCGTGTGGCACACGTTCTGCTGGCCCGGCAGCGACGTATTCGGTGCAGGAACCTTCGACAGGCCATGGCACCGCGGCGCGAATGACGCCGATGCAGCGCGATCGAAGCGCGAAGCCGCGCTGGCCTTCGTGGAGAAGCTCGACCTGCCGTTCTATTGCTTTCACGACGTCGATGTCATGGCCGATGCGGACGGGATCGGCTCTTTCCGCAAAAGCTTCGCCGAAGCGGTCGACCATCTCGAGGAATTGCAGGCGAAGCACGGTCGCAAACTCCTGTGGGGTACGGCCAATCTGTTCAGCAATCCCCGCTACATGGCGGGCGGAGCAACCAACCCCGATCCCGAGGTCTATGCCTGGGCTGCCAGCCAGGTGCGCGACTGCTTGGAGGCCACGCATCGCCTGGGCGGCGCGAACTATGTCCTTTGGGGTGGGCGCGAAGGGTACGAGACCATTCTCAACACCGAGATCGGCATCGAACTCGACAATTTCGGCCGCTTTCTCAACCTCGTCGTGGATCACAAGCATCGCATCGGCTTTGAAGGAACGATCCTGATCGAGCCCAAGCCGCACGAACCGACCAAGCATCAGTACGATTTCGATACCCAAAGCGTCTTTGCGTTCCTTCAGCGTTACGGCCTGGAGAACGAGGTCAAAGTGAACATCGAGGCTAACCATGCGACGCTGGGCGGGCATAGTTTCGAGCACGAGCTGGCGATGGCGCGGACGTTCGGGATCCTCGGGTCGGTCGATGCGAACCGCGGCGATTATCAAAATGGCTGGGATACCGACCAATTCCCCAACTCGGTGGAGGAATGGACTCTGGCCATGCTGGAAGTCCTGCGCGCCGGAGGTTTCACGGATGGCGGATTCAATTTTGACGCCAAGATCCGCCGCCAGTCCATCGATGCCGAAGACCTGTTTCATGGCCATATCGGCGGCGTCGATACGATCGCGCGCGGATTGCTTCGCGCGGCGGAACTGATCGAGGACGGTACGCTGGAAGACTTCCGCCGGGACCGGTACGGCGACTGGTCGGGACGTCTTGGGACCATGATCCATGGCACGGGCACCTCGCTCGCCGATATCGCCGATTACGCGGTAGAGCATGATCTCGACCCACAGCGCCGCTCCGGACGACAGGAATGGTGCGAAAATATCGTGGCAAGAACCCGTAGCTGACCCTCACGGCGATCTGACTTTGGCGGCATCGGCGTTTTTGCGCGCCGATGCCCGGCCACCCCCCGCTGCCACCGGCATCGTCGACTTCGAATGGTGAGCAGCGGTTGCTGAACCCAAGTTACCCTGCGGTCAGTCGAAGCCTTTTTCGATGATCACCTCGGCGATTTTCGCGCGGCTGATCTTTATGAACTCGCTCGCGTCGTCGACGGACGGTATCGCGGTGTCGAACCGCGTCGCGAGTTCGAAGATGGCCCGGATATCCTCGCGGTGATGGCTGATGGAGTGGAATATCCGGTCCATCTGCGCCGAAAGATTGCGGTAGATCAGTTCGAGTGGCGGGTTACGCGTGGCCTCCGCAAGCAGATCGAAGCGTTGCCGCGACATGCTGATCCAGCTTTCCGGATCGAGCTTCGTCTTCCGGACCGCCCGCGCATGTTCGTTATGGATCGCGTTGAGAGCCTCGATCTGCTCTGGCGTCGCCCTTTCGTGGGCCAGTCGTATGAGCAACGGGGATACGGCGCTCCACACGGTAAAGAAATCATCCACCGATTTCAGTGTCAGCCCGGCGACGCGATAACCGCGGCGGGGGATCGTTTCGACGAGCCCATCGTGGTTCAGCCGGTCCAGCGCTTCCCGCACGGGCATCGCCCCGAAACCGATCTCCGCTGATATCTCACGCTCGGTAAAGGGCATGCGGGGCGGCATTTTCAGCGTCACGATCCGCTCCCGCAGAAGCGCATAGGCCTGATCGGCGAGCGTCTGCTTTCGTTTAGTGCCCTCTGCCATGCAGCAACTCCAGGTCGGCCCGTTATCGAAGCGATCGCCGTTACCGTCGATAAATACCGGCGAGATTGCAACCCTTGACCAGGAATAATGCGCGTGTATTGGTGATATATCACGAGATGGCGATGCGGGGATTGCCTCGACAGCATCGGCATGAATTTTGGGAAGGAAGCGAAATGTCGAGATCTGACAAGATCCTTGTTGTCGGTGCGGGTATTGGTGGGCTTTGCGCAGCCGTAGCGCTGGTTCAGAACGGCGCCGAGGTCGATGTCATCGATATCAAGCCCGACAACTCGGTGGCCGGCGTGGGCTGGGGCCTGCGGACCAATGGGCTTCGCGCCCTGCGCCAGATCGGGCTGCTCGAAGAGACGCTTGCCATGGGCTTCCCGACGCCCCCTCTGACCTATTACGATAGGAACGGAGACCATGTCGTCGACATTTCCTATGGGCGGAAAGTCGATGGCATGCCGAACAACGTCCAGCTGCCGCGCCTGGAATTCCTCGAAATGGCGAGCGCCCGCGCGATCGAGCTGGGATGCAATATCATGATGGGCACGACGGCGGTCGACATCCAGCAGGATGACGATGGCGTCACGGTGGAGCTCAGCAACGGATCCACGCGTCGCTACGACCTCGTGATCGGCTTCGACGGTATCAATTCCCAGATCCGCGGGCACCTGTTCGGGGACAAGTACGTCCCTACTCCCAGCGGCGGCGTCGCCTGGCGGGCCGCGGTGCCCGCGCCGGAATCTCTCGACGGTGCGCTATTCTGTCACGGTTTCGGCGGGAAAGTCGGCTTCGTACCGCTGGTCGGCGGCATGATGTACGTGATCGTCACCCATTTCGAGCCCGGTCGCCCGCGCCACGATCCCGCCGCATTTGCCACGCTGATGCATGAAAGAGCGCGGCAGATGATGGGCGATTCCGATTTCATGGCGGAGGCGATCGACTCCCTGCAACATGCGACCAACGTGGCTTACACGCCTCTCGATACGGTCATGGTTCCCTATCCCTGGTACCGGGGCCGGGTCATGATCATGGGCGATGCCGCGCATGCCACGACGCCCTATCTCGGATCGGGCGCCGCCATGGCCATCGAAGACGGGGTGGTCTTTGCCGAACTCCTTCGCTCCGACGATTCGCTCTACGATATCCAGACCAAATTCATGGCAAGGCGGTACCCCCGCGTGAAAACCGTGTGGGATTGGTCGTTGAAGATGATGCACGAGGAATTCGATTCCGAGACGCCCGAAGCGCTCGATCGACGCCTGGACTATCTGGTGAACGAAGAGCCGGCAGCAATCGATTATATCAACCGCGTTTTGGAAAGTGATTACTGATGACTTCGAACCCCATTGCAAAGCTGTCCGTCGATGCAGGGCGATCGACCGGCGACATGCGCAAGCTTCACGGCACGTCGGGCATTCCCGCGCCGGCTCCGGGCACGGAGAGCGTCCCCGACATTCGGGACGTGTGGAAGGACGCGCAGGTAACGCTCGTCCGGTCATACGATTGGGTTTCGAGGCTGGATACGGTCGACAATCCCAAGAGCCTGTTTCCCGACTGGTCTGCCGATCCCAGCGATCCGGCAAGCTACAACTTCGCGGCAACAGACACGTGGGTGCGTCAGACGCGCTCGCTGGGCGCGGACATCCTTTTCACGATTGCCAGCGAGATCCCGTTCAACAAGAAGCCGGTCGCCGATCTGGAAAAATATGAGCAGGTCGTCGAGCATATCGTCCGCCACTACGTATGCGGATGGGGCGACGGGTTCGAAAAGGCCGTCAGGCATTGGGAATTCGGGGATCAGCCCGATTTCGGCACCCTGCACTTCTCCGGCACGCCCGATCAATTCTACCAGATGTATGCGGCCGCTGCGCGCGCGGTAAAGCGCGTCGACAAGGATATGAAGGTCGGCGGCCCTTGCGTCGCCTTCCCCTTGAATGAAGGCCCGTTCCGCGAAGGATTCCTGGATTTCATCAAGGACCATTCGCTGCCTTTGGATTTCCTTTCCTGGATGTGGTACGGCGACAACTCCCGCGACCCGCTCGACTTCCGGACGGTTGCTGCGGAGGTGCGAGCGGTCGCCGACAAGCACGGTTTCAGCGATGCCGAACTGCTCCTGTCATACTGGAGCATGACGGGCATCCCGACCGCCAAGTTCGAAGATGCCGACAACGCCGCCTTCATCGCGGCCGGGGCGGTCTATATGCAGGATTCGGACGTCGACAAGGCGATCTTCTTCCGTGCCGATACCGGCGCCGATTTCCATTATAACTTCACCGACCCCGCCGGGATCTTCGAAGCCGATGGCAGCCAGAACGCGAGGACGGGTGCCTTCCGCTTCGTCGGACGAACACTGGCCACGGCGGACCGCCTCGCCGCAACCGGTGGAGACGAGAACGGCTTCGCAGTGCTGGCCGGCCGCACCGCGAACAGCGATGCCGTTCGCATTCTGATCTCCAATTATGCCATACCGGAAGAGTACCTGAAGGCACGGGATCGTGATGTTTTCAAATTTCAGGTACCGATCGGCACGCATAAGGAGGACATGTCCCTGAACGTTCCTCCCCGCCGGGTTGACGCAAAAAGTGCCGCATATTCGGGCTATGAACTCGAAGTCAGCGACCTGCCCTGGGGCGATGGCCCGTACCAGGTGGCTCGATATCGAGCGGACCGCAATCACCACGGCGAACTGCTAGGATCTGAGCAGGGTGAAGGTGCATCCGTCACCATTCAGGGTGAGCTGCCCGGTTCCGCAGTGGAGCTTGTCGAAATAACACCATTGCAGTCCTGAGTTTAAGGTTAGAAAACCGCCACGCCACGAAACGCGAATATAGCCATTTGCGTTTCGTGGTCAGGCTTGTGAGCGGTTGATACGCGCGCTATGGTCGCTCCTTAATCTGTTCGTTCGGCTGGCTTTACGGGGAGCTTTCTGCCGCGCGCAAACTGCGGTTCGTTTTGCCGGGTGCGCCCATCCCCCGCCGTTGTTCCGGCCACGAGCTTTTGCCACCCGGTCAGGGCAACGGAACGGCGCGTGTTGTCAGTTTGCCGGTCGACAAGACCCAAGTTCGAGTGTGCCCCGCCGGACTTCTCTAGCGACTCCACTTGCCGGAAGCGCAGCATCGTTCGGACTCCTCGTCGAAACGCCAGAGATAAATTCTGGGCACGCAAATCCCCTACCCTGCGCTCCGCAATTTGCGAAGGGTACGATCCTTCTGACAATTCCGAGGGCCGTTCTTTTGGTCGGAGAGCGAAGTTTCAATCCAACAAGCCATCCGTGTTAATCTCGCTGCCGCTCTGGATCGGGCGATGATACGGAATGAAGCTTTCAGCATTTCTTAGCGAGCGAAAAGAGAAGATACGCGGCAAGCCCAAGCTAAGCTGAGCTCAGGAGCGCCATTCTCGGAGATTTTGGCCATGTTTAGGCCTCGTGGACAAAGGGTATCCACAGTTTGACTGAAGCGAGCGCGACGAAGCCGAGGTAGGACTCCTTGGTTTT
>NZ_CANMCP010000014.1 GCF_947496385.1 uncultured Croceicoccus sp.
CGTGCGCCTTGATCAATCAGGCACCGCCACATCGCCGTCCGAACAACACGAAGCGGTAGCCTCATGAATAGGACGGGCTAGAGGTTTGGCATTATATACTTGATTGCCAAAGACCTTCAGTCGATGAAGGGGCACTCCAAATTCTCTCAATCCGTGGGGCGTAGATTTGTCAAAAGGGCTCAGCGGTTCGACTATTAAATCGTGGTTCCAATACCGCTGCGAGCGCAAGACGCGCTATGAGCTCATGAATGCCACTGAGCGGGCTTCAATCCCGATTGGATCAGATACCCGCGAGCAGAGTTGGGCAATCCTCGGTGTAGACTACGAAGATCGAGTGGTGTCCAAACTAGCGAGGCAGCGGCAGGTTCACCTCAATGGGTCGGAGATTTGCCTCCCAACGGCAATCACCAATGCCTTCCTAAGAGGCGAAGGGAGCAAAACGTTTGCAGCTCAGGTGAATGTGCGCCCGAAACAGATTCCCTCTGTGTTTGGCGAGATTGCCGATTTCAACCTGCGAGACACATTCGCTGATCTCGTTCGCCGAGATTTCATCGATGGCAAACCGAGCTTCACGGTTATCGATATCAAGGCGACCCGCGCTGCTCGGTCTTTCCACAAGACCCAGGTTGCTTACTACGCGATTTTGTTGAGCCAGGTCCTTTCCGAGAGGAAAATCGAGGGAACCGTCTCCCAGTTTGGAGAAATCTGGCGAATTCCTGATAATGGGGATGCCTCTGGAGACGGCTACCAGGTCGACAGCTTCCCGCTTGCTCCATACATCCGGCTCGTCGAGAGCTTTGTCGGGCAGACGCTGCCCAAGATTGCCGCGCGAGAAGTGTCACCTGGCACTGACGAGACCTTTTTCCATCTATATTTCAAATGTGAGCAATGCGCCTATTTGACGCACTGCTTGACAGCAATCGATCCGGAAAGACCGCCCAACAAGCGGGACGTCTCTGCTGTTGCGGGTCTCTCACACGAAGGGAAGAGAGCCCTCCTCGATCACGGCATACGATCGGTCAAATCCTTGGCAGAGCGGGCGCAAGGCATCGGCAAAATGGATGGAGTCGGTTGGTCGCTTTCACGGCGAGCCGAACAACTGATTGCCCGTGCTCGCGCAATCAATGCCGGCCATCTTCAAGCTGGGGCCGAAGAGCAGACTTTTCTGATGCCTCCGCGTTCTGACGTCTCAATCTACTTGCTGGCCGATCATGATCCAGTCGATGATGGTCTGGCGACGCTTGGCTATCTATTGGTCCGAGATGGAACTGTTGAAGAGACCATCAAAGTTCTTCCGACGGCTGACAGGAAGGCGGAGGCCGATGCGCTGATCGAGGTGTTCTCGAAAGTTATCGCCGATCTCCAAATCGTTGACGCGCACAATCAGGCGCTCTCCGACGATGATTCAGGTGCCTTATTCGCACATATCTATCTCTATGAGCCGAGCGAGGCGAACGCGCTTCAGAACGCGGTGAAGAGACATCTGTCCGACGCGAGGATCAGGACGGGTCTCTTACATCTCGTCCGCATATTTCCACCTGAAGAACTGGTGCCAGAGCCCGAGTTCAGGGGCATGAACCATTTGCCTGCGACTGCGGTGAGGACAGTTATCGAGCAGCTATTCGCGGTCCCAACGGCGGTATCCTATGACCTGCGGCAAGTATCACAGGCGATGGCAAACGATGGGCTCATCCCAAAGCCCTATGCCCCTAGCGAACCATTCCATCGCCCGTTTTCCTCACTTCTTTCAATTGAAGTAACACGTGGAATCCGAGAAGGACGCAAGGACCATGTGGCCATAGCCGACGTCGAAGATGACGTTCGAGGCCGATTGAATGCCCTTCGCGAAATCGTCGAGTGGCTGCAGAAAGACAATCGCGACCGCACTGATCGCAGCGAGCGACCCACTTTGCGATTGAACAAGCTACCCTTCCGTTTGCAGGCAACCTTCGACCCGCTTGAAGCCGGTGACCTCGATATCCTTCGCGCTTTGGAATTGTTGGAGAATCGAGCCGGAATGCTGGATACGTTGATCCGTCTCGCAAAGCCGGCCTCGTCCCGGCGCGATAGTGGCAACGCAATCGGACCGCTTTTTCTTATCGGAATCAACAAGACCAAAATGGGCCGAGTCTTCGTGTTTCGACGACCCGCCGAAGCTATGGACGTTGATCTTGAGGGTGGGCTGGGCCTCGTCTTGAGCGATGGGAGCCCTGATGTACTCCTCGATCCGCGCCGATGGCCTGACCTGAGCTGCCAGCTGATGGATCCTGGACCGAACGATGACACAGGAATACTCAGGGTCGGTGTCTGGAATTCTGTCTTCGATAGTCCAACGATGAAAGACCTTGTGCGCCGCCTCGACAGGGATGGGTGGTGGATTGACCGAACATTCGTCGACTTTAATTCGCCCAAGGTGGCACGCTTCATCGACTATCTTGCTGGAGAAGCAGCATGAGTGTTCGCACTGACGTGCTGCGGTTCTTGCAGGAGCCGAAAGCGTTCTTCGATGATGTCAGCGATGGCGATGTTTGGCTCGCAGGCCTCAATGAATTTGCCATCCCCTCGATCGAGGAGAAGGGAGACAGGCATCTCCGGGAGGCTCAAGTCAGTGCCTGGGAAGGCCTCGCCCACAGAAAGACAGGATTGATCCTTGGACCGCCCGGGACCGGGAAGACGTTTTTGCTCTCCTGGCTGATTGCTGGCTACTGTGCGGCCCGGCGTAAAGCGGGGTTACCAGCCCGAGTGCTCGTCACGGCGTTCACTCGCAACGCGATCGGAAACGTTCTTGATGCTGTGCGGGATCGGCAAGTGCTGCATGATCCGAGCGCACCGCCACCGCTTTTCCTCGGATCGCCGCCAGCAGGAGGGCTCGCGGACGGCGTGCTCACCTACGGCGCAAAGGAGCAAGGTCAGGTCATCGACCACCTCAATGGCGGCGAAGCTGTGACGGGGATGACAGTCTGGTCTCTCTACAGACTTCTGACGACAGGTACTCCGCCGGGTGGCGATGGCATGAGCGCTCCGCTTTTTGACCTGGTCTGCATTGACGAAGCCTCGCAAATGGTCCTCGGACACGGTCTACTTGCTATGGCTGGACTGGCCGATGCGGGGCGCGTGGTGGTTGCAGGAGACGACCAGCAATTGCCGCCCATCAGAGCCGGTAGACCGGTAACCATCGAAGGTCGCGAATTGGGCGGATCGCTTTATGCGTTCATGAAATCGGTTGGTGCCGACGAATTTGCGCTGGAAGAGACCTTTCGTCTCAACAAACCTCTCACATATTTCCCCGAGAAGACCTTCTATCCCGGCAAATACGTGTCGCGTTCTGAAGCCAGTAAGCTTGAATTGCGCGAGGACTGGCAAGCTGACTTGTCACAAACCATACGCTTGGCGCTAGCACCTGATTATCCGCTCGTCGTCCTTCTCCATGATGGCCCCACTGCCGCTACCGCGAACCCGTTCGAAACACAGATCGCGAGTGAGATTGCAGCCGCATTTGCCCACCGCCTGACAGCTGATGGAACTCCGCCGTCCGATCTCTGGAGCAAACGGCTCGCGATCGTCAGCCCGCACAGGGCGCAAAATGCGGCGATTAGAGCGGGGTTACCTGACTCCATTCGAGCCGACGCGTTTGTTGAGACAGTCGATCGCATTCAGGGCAAAGAGCGGGATGCAGTCATCCTATCATATTGCGTGGCGGACCCAGAATTCGCACTCACGGAAGCTGAATTCATATTTTCGCCTGAACGATTGAATGTTGCGGCGACGCGAGCGGGAAAGAAGCTGATTGTTATTGTCAGCAAGCGCCTCCTGGAAGCCGTACCATCTGACCAGGAACTGCTCGATAAGGCAGAACTCTTGCGCGAGTTTGTGTTTTCCTGCCCCTCGATCGTGACCTCTCAGATACAAGGTCCCGCGGGACGCTCCGTAGCGATTGATATCAGGGCGAGGGGCTTCGATGACAACGAAGCCGACGTTGATCTGACGCCTGATCCGCCGCCGGTGGAAGTGAAACACGAGATGACCGACCTGGCACGAGGTGTCCTCGAAGTCATCAATCGGCTCGCACTCGACAGCGCATATGGAAATGCAGCCTTGTCAAAGGTCAAGAGTGCCATGGCCTTACCGGCTGAGCCATTCGCTGAAGCGTGCCTGCTTCATCACCTCGGATGGATTTCGTTACGCCAACAACCCCGGCGCGATGGCGGTGAACCCTTCTGGGTCGCAAAGCCATTCAAGGAAGCTCGCAAGGTCTTCAGTGTAGACTACGACACCGTCAAGAGCCGCATCGAGATGTGCGTGCGCGAGGCCAAGACCAGGCGCTATGCATTTTACACGGACGTGCGCGATCGCTTTGCTTGGATGGACAAGGAGCGCAACGATCTTTTGGCTCCTGTAATCAGTCGCCTGGAGGAAGAAGATTTCTTACGCCTCGAACCTGTAGGCAACTCGTTTGCGATCGTTGTGAAGGCACTTGCAGAACTCGATTCTCTGCCGGAGCCGGATGAGTTGGATGGGCTCGGCGACGAGGATTTTGCAGCGCTCAATCGCTTGGAAGAGCTCGAAGCAAGTCGCATCAATTTCGGGGTCTATGACAGCTGGGTGTCGACGGTCGAACTCGCTCGAGATCTCAAGGTCCCTCTCGACCAGTTGACCGCATCCTTGTCCAAGCTTGAGGCGCATGGCCACTTGCTTCTGGCGGATGAAGGCAGAGTGCGCAGTCGCTTCGCGGAGATTGGGCGAGAACTTAAGCACGTTAAGCAGCGCTTTCGCAGCGACGATGCAGACACACGCCCCTATTTGGTTCGGAGCCTAAAGGCCGTCCTTCGAGAGCGAAACAAACCCACCCGATCCATTCGTTTGGCAAGCGCTTTCGATCAGGCTTCGAAGGGCACCGATTCCTCGATGGGACATGCTCTTTCGGGGATGGCGCGCGTTCTGCACGAGTTTTGGAGCGAGGAAGCAGCCTTAGCGAAATTCCAGGCCGACAGCCTGACGAGTATCGTTGCGGCCTGGCGCGGTGAAGGAGAAGACGCTTTTTCGATCGCCGCTGACACAGGGTCAGGGAAGACCGAAGCTGCAGTATTGCCGCTGATCGCGGGAGCTTTGGCTGACGGCATCGACGGGGTGATGGGCACTCGTGCGATCCTAGCCTACCCACGCATTCGACTGGCCGCCAATCAGGCACAGAGATTGGCCCACTACTTGTCGATGTTCGGAGCCGACCAAGAACTCCCAAAACTTACCCTCGGCCTTCAAGTGGGTGAGGTTCCTTGGGACTTCGAACGAATTCCAGAAAGGCTTCAATCCCTTTGGAAGGTTGCAGGGCCGAACGCGTTTGTCTTCCCATTCTTTGCTTGTCCTAGCTGTCAACATGAGCTGATCCTTCGGCCAAGCGCAGGAGCCAAGGGCGCCGACCTCCTGGCCTGCAACGACTGCAAATGGTCATTTGATGGGTGGATCGGCTCGAAGACTCGGTTGGCCGAAACGCCCCCTAGCCTCTTCCTGCCGACCACCGATAGCTTGCACCAATGGCTTCATGATCCAAGATATGGTCGCATTTTTGGCGACGACATGGACTGTGCGGCTCCGCGTGCGCTTCTGGCAGACGAGATCCATCTCTACACCCATATCCATGGGGCTCAGGTGGGCCTTGCTCTCCAGCGCTTGGCAGCGCGTGCGCAGACTTCGAGAACCGATGGAAAGCCAATGCTGGCGATCGGGATGAGCGCCACGGTTGGCGACCCTGCGTCAGCATGGTCGAAGCTCATCGGCCGCGATCAGATAAAGGTCATCCAACCGAGCGAAGAAGATGCCGAACCAAACCCGAGAGGGCGTGAATACTTCTACTTCGTACAACCTGAGGTTGAATCTCGCGGAGCAGACATTGCCGGTGCATCTACGACCATCCAATCGCTTATGTGCATTGGCCACGGCATGCGACGACGAACTGGATCTGATGGCGGCTTTCGCTCCCTCGTATTCTTCGATTCAATCGACAAGATGCGGCGTCTGCACAGCGCATTTATCGACGCTGAGGAAGGAAGAGAGCTAGCTGCTTATCGCACCCGCGCATATGGAGATGATGCTGCCGGGGAGCCTCAGACAGAATGTTGCGGACAGCCGCTTGGCTGCGGAAGGTTCGCGGATGGGGAATGCTGGTGGTTTGCCGCAACTGACAATCGGCAAGTCGGCGCGAAGGGAAGAAGAACGCCGGGCCAACCGCTCGCGGTAGCTTCGTCGCCAATCTTCTCTGGTACTGGCGGTAACGCGGAACGCCTTGTGAAAGGCTCGGATGTAGTGTTCGCAACCTCCTCACTCGAGGTTGGGTACGATGATCCGGACATCACCCTCGTTTACCAGCACTATGCGCCGCTCAACCTCGCCAGCTTTGTGCAGCGAAAAGGCCGCGGCGGACGGGGCGCAGACGACCGGCCCACAACTGCGGTGACGCTCTCCATCTATTCACCTCGCGACAACTGGTGGTTCAATAGACCTCAAGACATGGTCTCGCCTGTCGGCTTCGAGGCTCCGCTCAATCCATCAAATGCGTACGTCCGGCGAGGCCAGGCGGTGGCGACATTGCTTGACGGGCTTGCTCGGTTCGAACGAAGGGGTGGAAATGCGCTCAATCAATTCGGACAGCCGAACTCCGATGCCTTGGCATCGGCAAAGGACTTGCTCGATGTCATGTTCGGTGGAGCGATCTGGGACGAACTTGGGGTAAAAGACGCAGAGGCGCTCTGGGCAAAGGCAACTGAGGAGCTTGACCTCACCACCTGTGACACCATCCCCCAAGTTCGGATGGCTCTAACATGGGTGCCGGGAGCACTGTTCGAGACCATCAACTTGCCGACACTCGACATCCTGGGCGAGGATGTTGTCGGGGGAGAGCGTCAAGACATTTCGCTGGCATTATCGACGGTCGCGCCAGGCAACGCTACGAGGCGCTTTAGCGGACATGCCGTCCACTGGATTGCGCCGAACGAAGGCAGGGCACCGTGGTTCGGCGAAAGCGATTACCTCGGGCGCGGTGGTCAAAGCCTGCGCGCATCGACGGAAGAGCTTCTAACCGAATTACCCATCGATGCCCGAGAGGCATTGGCAGATGTCCACGAAACTCTGTTCAGGCCGAAGGCTATCACGGTCAGTCGCCTCGGACGGATGCAAGGCGCTGAATGGGTCGGCGAGATCTGCCTGAAGCAAAATGACCCTCGCCAATGGACAGAGGTGACGAGGGATGAAACCTCTGTCCGCCATGATAGCCGGGGAGAACTAGCAGGCTTCGTCCTAGTTTCCGCCAACTGCGAACCCGCCGAACTTCTCTCAGTTGAGGATACCAATGGCAAACTCAGCAAGCTCGGCGTCTATCTGGCAGGCGTCACCGAGAACAAATCTTCGGGTCTCGACATTGCGAGAGTTTATTGGGGGGCCGACGCGGAAGTCCGCTTCGATTCACGAGAAACTGAGCCAGTCGCATTTAATCAGACCTTCGTGCATCCCAAGACGCAGCGTGCGTTGCTGCACGGCTACAAGGTTACCACTGAAGGAATTCGGTTCGAACTCGGAAAGGACGCCATCGATCTGGCTGTCGAAGAGACTTTCGCGAAAATGGAACGCGACCAGCAGGAGCGCCGCTGGCGAAGCGCACAGTTCACACGCTACCTGGTAGACAGTCGTGCCCGTTCTATCGGGATTAATGCCTACGAAGCTCGTCGCGGCGCAGATTTACTTGTGGCCGCTGCCGGCGACCCCGAGCTGCGCACCGAACTCGCCAAGCTAGTCCGTAGGCGCTGGGATGATCGGCGCTTTTCATCCCTGCTGGAGGACGCAAGGCAGCGAGTGCTTTCCTGCCATCCGATGATGACGCAGCGCCGAGTAGAGCGAACTGCGGGCTTGCTCGCCAATGCCAGGTTTCGAGACATGCTCGATCAAATTTTGACTGAAGTTGGCGATGAGCAAAGTATGCGCGGCTATCTAAGGAGTTCGCTGCTGCATGGCGTTGCACTTCGTTTGAAGTCAGCAGTAGCGATGCTTGGCGGAGGCGATGAAGGCCGCATGTTCGCGCATGTTCGTCTGCCCCTCCAATTCGGCCAGGATGCGGAAGATCTGATTACGGTTGCGGAAGCGGGCTCTCATGGAGACGGCACGATCAGATCCGCGGTTTCTCAAACGGACAAACTTATGCAGATCTGGTCGAACCACCAACTCTGCGAATGTGGCAATGCAGTCGAAGACGCGATGCTTCGAGTTTTCTGGAGCCTGCGTTCAAAGCACGACCAATGGCGCAGCTTCAACCCTCGCGACCCATCCGCGCTAACGGCGATATCGCAAGAGCTGAGACCAGGCGCCGATAGGCCGCTTCCGGCTTCGATTTCCCGTGTCTTGTTTGGAACCGAGAGCGTCGGCGCGGAGACATTTTCCCTATATGATATCGCGGAAGACGTTGAACAGGCGCGAGATCGGACCATCGAGAGAATGGGACGAATCCCGACCGATTGGGAGCTTGCCAGTGCCGCTGTGACTGATGCTGAAAGTGGGGCAAGCGGCGAGTTAGCGCGGTTGTTGGAAGCTTATGGCCTCCTCGACGAACCGGACGAGGAATCCTTTAGTCCCACGGCCAGGCTCGCGGAACAGGTTTTCCGTTTGGGAGCATCGCTTTGTCACGATGGTTGCAGGGCTTGTGTACACCAGTCGAGCGACCTCATGGGTGACTCCCTGGTCTATGCGAGCACCAGTCGGACACTGCTGGAACGCTTCCTAGCCTAAATGGGGCGAACTTTGAGGACATCCAAAGAACCATGTTCCTCAAGCCAAGCCCAAACTTCATCGGTCACGTGTTGCAAAGTTGCCTGTTCGTTTGCCAGAGCGTTGATAAAGAGTGCGACGTCCCCATCGCCCAACTCGTTTTCACGCTCAGCCTGTAGGGCTTCATAATCAGCAAACAATTGCTGAATTGTCGCAAGGAATTCTGAGGCCCTTGCTCCGTCTTGGACAGCAATAGCCTCTCGGCCACATTTCGCCATTTTGCTGCCGAGATCCGATTGCCCCAGCAAGCGATCGAGTAGGTCTCCAATCGGTATCAGCGATCGAAATTGCCTCTGGACAATGTCATCCCAACGGGCGCGGAGGTCTCTATCCAGTCCGTTCAGTTCGCGATTGAGATCCTGTTCATACGCGAAAACCGCCTTATCGAGGGCCGTGACATCGGCGGACTCCTCCAGCTGGTTGCCGACATCCCAAGCAAGCTCAAGCACGTCGCTCAGCTTCTCTGCTCGTCTCGATTCAGAGGCATAGTCAAGGCGTGTCGCGATCTCTCTCAGCGCCTCGATACGCTTTACCCGCTCTGCTGCCGACGCCAGACTTGTCGTCGCCTTTCCCAAGTTCTCGCCGAATTTTCGCTGCTCGACTGCTGTTGGCAGATCGGTCAGGAGATGTTCGAGTTCTGCAAGTGCATCAGACATCGACTATGCTCGCATCCTTAGTCCAGGCCGGTAGCCAATTTGATTTGCCGCCCGATCTCGTGAATTGCGGAGAGGGAAACTCCCTTTCCTGAAGCACTGACGCAGTCGCGCGCATGATCGCGCAACTCCTGGACAGCCTTTTCGCCTGATCGAGCGAGTTCAAGAATATCCTGAAGTTCGCGTGCTGGCTGTTCGGACAGCCAGGCAATTCGCAGCGGAAGCTTAGCCGGAATTTCATCGTCATCGAGAAAGGCGTCGATCAATTCTTCGACTGCAGGGAACCGCTCGGAGTTGCGCTCGATTGCTCGCGGCAACTCTGCCTTCCAGCTTGCAACCAATTCGAATGCCACGTTTGGAAGCAAATTCGACGACTGCGTGATTGCCTTGTCCAGTCGATCCAGATGGCTTTCGATTGAAGCCTTTCGCAGCAAGAAGTCGAGCGCTTCGGCGCGATCCTTGACCTGTTTGAACTCAACAGATGCGATCGTAGACCGGTTCTTGTTCCAGTAACCGGCCAACTCCTTGGCTTTGCGCATGTTCTCGGGCAGCCCGAGGTCGGCCTCAGGCGCTTCAACCATGAAGCCGCTGTCCCTCAATTGGATGATCGCCGCCAGGGTTTCGCTTGAATCGATCAAGCCAGGCGATTCCGTCGAGATGAGTTGCCTCAAGTCGACTCGAATGCGCTCGTGCCAGTTCTTGGTAGCGTTCAACCAGTCGTTCCACGGCTTGGAGCGCGCGCCAGGATCACTGACAGCTTCATCTTCATCACTGAGTATGTTGCGCAGTTGGTCGATCGGCTCTGCCTTCGGATCGAGCACGCCTCGCAGCCATGCCCGAGCCTGGAGAACCTGCGTCATGGCGCCGGCCGGAGACCAGATCTTACTGTCTTCCGTCAATGGCAGGCGGCGTTCGAGATAATCGACCGCGAGGGTTTCCAGGCGGCGCATCAGAATTGACAGGTTCCGAAGATGGAAAGCCCGATCCTCGGTACCAAGTGTAGCCCGGTCGATATCGAGAGTAAGATAACTTTCAAGCCCGACACGAACCCACTCTTCTGGCGGAATTACCAGATAGTCGCGCGATCCGGACGTGCTGCCGTGGAGCTTGACCATCTCCTGTGTGATGATCTTGTCGAACAGGAAGGGAGCAACGCCGGTCGAACGCTTATCGAGACTATCGACGAGTAAGTGCAGCAAGCCATTCCATTGGCTCGCGTTCTCAAGTCCTTTGCCTTGCACCCATTTGGCGAGATCGAGCCGCATCTGCTCGCGCTTGTTGCGAGTGGGCCCGCGGTTGCGAGGAGGGACGCTCGTCCGGTTCGTATTCCTCGAAGTGACCTCAGATATGAGACGCCGCCTTTGCTCACCTGGCTCTGCGACTTCGGTTTCCTTCGTTTCCTCCGTGGCTGGCGATGGTTCTTGAGAGGGAGGCGCAGGTGACGGGGCGACGGCTGGCCCAGCCATCGTCGCCTCATCTTGGCCAATCCAAGGCAGCCCAAACGCCTCGAAGATCGTTCGGGTAACGCCAGCGAAAGCGAGCTCGCCTTCGAGTTCGACCGTGTCAGCGGATTCTGGATTTCCCCAGTAGGTAACCAGCCGGCGGAATCTCCGCGCCTGATCATCGTCTTCGATTTGAGCGGCAATTATCTGCCCGAGACGGGGTGCCACAGCGATATCGGGCTTCCGTGACGGCTCAAACGCCGAATGCTCGATCAGAGGTCCAGGGAATCTCTGTTGTTCCAAGAGTTCCGGCTGCGAGAGGTTCGGTACAACAACGGCCTGCAATATACCGCGCGGCGTACGCCATGTCTGGCCATCATCATCCACCTTGAGCGCTTCGTAGAACCTCGCGAGAGCTGTTTCCGTAAAGGGGAATAGTCCAACACCTTCGCTATCGCCGAAAGTCTTGAAACAACTCTCCTGTTTAGCGCAGGCATTGCAGGGATTTGGCGGTGGCTCGAGCCCGCTTGAATCTTGGTTTGCTGTTCGCCAGGCTCTCAAGGCATCGGATCCTGCACGCACCGCGTTAAGATAGCGCGATACGAAGGCGACACGTTCTTTACCTTCCAGATCGTCGACATCGCCTCCGGCCATTTCGCCCAACCGGATCTCATGCGTGATCCGTTGGCGATAGTTGGCCTGAAGTTGTCTATAGTACGCGGGCGTAAGGCCAACGACCGAGATCAATGGACAAACGTCCTGCTCCGCCTCGTCTCCTCGTGCCGTAGCGTTGAAAACCAGCACGTCGATCAGGCTGTCATCGAGGCCTTCCCAACTTGTAATATCCTCTAGCAGAAGGACGAGGCGCATATCCCGGGTTGCCAACGCCTGTCGGACCTTTCGGAAAAGGGTCTTGAGACCCTGTGCAGAAACGCCAAGGACATTCTGGATTGCATCGTTTCTTCGGCGATTCAGCGACGCGATCAACTCCAGTGTGGTAGGAATTTCGTCCGCAATTTCACTGGCGATTTCGTCGGGAAGCCAGTTGTCGCGCTTTAGGCTCTTGATCTTGTCGGATTCGGTCGCGAGAGCACTACCGAGTTTCTTGGCTCCACCTAGGAGTTGTGACGCATATTTGTAGGCGATGTCTCCAAGTTCAGCGACGTCGAATACATTGAAGGAGGCGCTTTGCTGATCACGGTTGCCATCGGCTCCGTCCAGCAATGTCAGTATCCGAGAGGGAGCAGACCATTGGCTCCGTATCTGGCTGTTCCCGAGCAATTCATCTGGGCGATAGCGCTCGCACCACCGTTCGTCAGGCATCTCTTCCTCGAAATGCCCTGGGGCCATCATCGCAGAAAGCGTGTTCAGAAAGATATTGGCTCGCCCCTGCAGGGTCGCTCGCTGGGGCGTGCCGAGCCCTTCGAAATGCTCGTGAAATTCTTCAGGGAGACGGTCCTTTAACTGTCGCAGAGCTCCTTCGAGACTCCCGTCTGCGCGTCTCAGAAGGAGCTTTACGTCTTTACCTTTCGGCCAATTGACCGAGAGCCATCGTATCAGGTGTGACTTACCTGATCCCGGCTCACCCTGAACCACACAAAAAGCATGCTCTCTATCGGGATCGGATAGGGAAGTGAGTACCGCCTGCTCATCTGCCCCCTCCAAGTCCGCCGCGCTGGTGCCACTGACCTCGAAACCATGGATTGGCGTATGTGTCGCGAGAAAGACTGCATCATCGCCCTCAAGGGCTTCTGTAACCAGCATCGAGCGCGTTTGTTGTGCGGTCCAGCAAACGCGGAAAGGATGTTCACTCATCAGTGCTTCACCTCGGGCCAGATTTCGACCTCATCGAAGCTTACGCTGCGCGTGGTCGGATCCGGGCAAAGCGAGATTGCATCGGCGGTATCCCGCGACAGCTTGAGCGAGATCTTCCCTTCCGAACTCAGGTCCCGCAGAGCGTTGCTCAAAACCGCTGAAAGCGTCCTGGTGTCTGCGGTGTAGCCTTTCCTTGCGCATGCCTGCCTAAACAGTCGCCCCCTATCCAAGTAAGGACACCGGTTCGCCAAGAGGTCAACAAAGGCTCCGGCCGGCATGGAAGTTTGCTCTTCGACGCCGGCTCTCCGCATCTCAATCTCGATCCGCCTCGCCGGCAAAGGATAATCCACCAGCCTAGCGTCAGGCATCTTGACGCTCAGTCCCATGAAGAGCAGCCAACGTCTCCACGCAGGGACTTTGGTCGGATTCATTAGCCGCCCGTCCTCGTCCTCGCCGACCAATCCAGCATCCACGAGATCGGCGAATTCAGCAGCCCCCAACTCATAGAGCCAGCCCAAATCACGCCGGGAATGGCTTTCGACCACCAGCCACGCATAGGCTTCGGCGATGACCGCTTCGATATTGCCTTCATCTCGACTGCAAAGAAAATCGTGGACGTAGTCCGCCAACTGCGCCGGTGTCTTTAGCTCGCCCACATCGTGCAATTGGATCTCGTCTCCATTGCGTTCGACCAGTTCCAGCGCTGTCGCGGCCCCTGTTCCGTTTGCGGCATTCGTCGCCTGAGCCGCGACCTGCTGCCCTCCAGCGGAATAGCCAGGGTTTAAGATGGAAGAAAATTCACCGCGCGGAAGTCTCCCACCCAGAGCGCCTAGTCCCGCAATCAAAGACCAGACACGCTCTGGCGTACCTTGAGGGTTAGAGAGAATACTCATTCCTAGAACTCAGCCCCCTGCCAAAGACATGAGAAATTCTTGTGAGATTGGTGCGTGATGGGAAACCCACTGGTCAAATCTACGCCCACGATACTGCCTGTCCCGCCTTGCAACGACAATAGAGGTAAATGCCGCATCCTTAGCCCATTGAACAAAGCGTTCTACGTGCCACCCGTTTCTTTCATCAGGAGAGACGAGCAATGCGGTCGGCAGATTGGCAAGTTTGCGGCCTTCGGTCCATTCATCCAGTGTAAGAATAAGTCCGAGCACTTTAGGATCTTGACCAAGGGCATCCGCAATCCCCTCGGCGAGTTCTGCATCGACCACAAATTGCTGGATCCCGATGCTCGTGATTGTGTGGACCAGCGCTGGCAAATTGGTCTCAAGAGTACGATCCACGGGTTCGACCAAATGCACGCCATGAGAGATCTTCGAGTTTTCGAAGGCGGGCGTGTCCTGCCAGGCCGCCTCCAGGCCCATGGCCTCAACATGCCGCGGGGGCCTGATCATCTGATCTCTGCAGTGAGGACAACGACCGCAACTCGGCAGGCAGGTATTGGGCTCGATGAGCTCGAAGGCTGTCCTCACCATGCATGCATCAAGCGGCTTGCGGACGAGATTGAGCCAGGGTGTTAATTCGTCTCGTGCGTTGGCCACTTCTCGATCGCGATGCTCATAAATCTTGTCCCAGGCCGATGTAGGGTCATCCGACAGAAGGCCGCCGTCACTGATTTCGATCTCCCATACGCGCGCTTCGTCACCGCCCTTTGGCTTCACGGCTTTGATTGAAATGACCTGAGCGCGCTGAAGAAGCGTGAGCAACGCCATGTTCCAATTTCGATTATAGTCTGTCGATTCTGGCCGAAGGCCCTCTCTGATCGCGTTGAGGTCGACGCTCATGTGCCATTTGCCGCCCACCCAGCCTTGGTCCGTTGCTGAGGATCGCATCGCCGCCCATCGCTTCTCGGCCAACTCGCGCGTCAACCAGCCGCCAACGGCCATCCGTCGAGCCGTTGAAACATCATCTCCGCCTTCTCTAGAGCCAGTAAACAGCAAGGCGGCGAATGCTTGCCCACCATCGCGCGCGGCGCGACCAATTTCCTGATACCAGCGTGCCGCGCTCTCCGGCAGGCACGCATGAATGACGGAACGGACATCGGCCTTGTCGATGCCGATACCAAAAGCAGACGTTGCAACGATCAGATCGTAGTGATTGTTTGACCAATCCTCGATGATCCGCCGTCTATCTGCCGAACCCGTGTCACCCGTGAAGAGAGCCATCTTTTGATAGCCTCGATCATCGGACAACCATTTGAAAATGCGTTCTGCGTCGACCACTTCGGTCGTGTAAATAATTGCAGGGCGAGGGGCACGATCGACCACGAACGACAGCGCTTCCTGCCTTTCCTCGTCTGAACTGCACTGGCTAACAACAATATCATGTTCGTAGCGCGGGACCCTGGCGTCGATCTCCAGCCAGTCGCCGGTTAGCGACCAATCGCGCCGCAGGATTGCCCGTGCTGAAGGTGGCATGGTCGCGGACAGCAGCACCGCACGTAACTCGGGGTTGGATCGACGAAGCTCCGCGAGCAATCCGGGAAGGCGTTGGAAGTCGGGACGAAAGCTTCTGCCCCAACTCTCAATTATATGCGCTTCATCGACAAATAAGTGGGTAAGGCGGCCGTTAAGTCCAAATGCGGCGGCTTCAGGCGAAGCGACCTCTACTAATCGACTGACAATATCTGAGCGGAGTGCAAGCTCTGGCCCCAGCAGCAAGATAGGGATTTCTCCGCGCCTGAATGCATCGACCACATCTCGGATACCTTCACTGCCGAGATCTCCGATCAACGCGCGGCTACCCTCCAAACCCGGGATTCCCCGCAAAGTTCGCTCATGGTCGAGCGCTAGCGCTATTGTCGGTGTCACAACGACTACGCACGAACCCACGTGCGATTCCCTTCCGTGAAGGGCTGCCAACTGAAACATCAAGCTTTTGCCAGCGCCTGTCGGGAGCGACACAAGCAATCCCGATCCAGCAGGGGCAGTAAAGAGAGCCCGGACCGCGGCCTTTTGGGAAAGCGATCGATAGCCGGGAAGACTGGTCAGACGACGCAGAATGCCATCGCCGACACCTTCCTCAAGATAGCGTCGACTCTGGGAATCGACGTGGATCTGAGGCCACCAGGACGGTCCGTTCTCGTCACGTATCCGGATCGCGCTTGGACCGATCCTAGCGAGACCAAATCGTGCAAGACCCTCATCGCTGAATCCAGAAAACTCGTGATCGTCAGATTCAAATCTTCCACCACTCAGCCATGCCAACGTCCGAAGCAATGCAAGCCGATCACACTCGCTGGTGCTCCGGTCCAAGGCCGCCAGAGTTCGCGTTCTCAATGCCGGGGCCCATGCCTGAGAGAGCCATGGATTGTAACGGGCAGGTTCTGATCCAGTGCTCATGGCTCTCACTTCTTCCAGAGCCAAACACAAAAATCAAAGCATCATCGCCACATCCTGTTGAACCAAAAGAGGATTGGCCCAATGATCGCGACAAAGGGCTAATCAGGCTGCTTCTTCAATCTTGGACCATGTGAAAGATAGCGCTCCACCTTCTCGATAGTCCTTCTACGCGGTCTGCGACCAGCTCGTAGGTCAAGCACGAAGCGCGGATCGCCAACCGCCCGACGACCGAACCGTGTCGCCGACATGTGCGATTCCTTCAAATGACGCTCAATGCGATCCAGCAATTTCATGGCCTTCCTCGACTCACTCAGCACTTGTGTTCCTGTTTTGTTCTTAGTAGGAAGGTTCCATCGAGTCTAGGAGATTTCCTTCTCTCCTCAGACCGCCAGAAGGAACGACACGATGGAACATGTCAGAGAGGAGCTTGATCGCCTGATCCAGCAGCGACGGCTCGGATATTCCTCGATCTCGCGGATGATCGGACGAAACTCGTCTTACATTCAGCAGTTCATCAAGCGCGGCTCGCCGCGCAAACTGGATGACGATGACCGTCGCACGCTTGCCAGTTTCTTCGGGGTCGACGAGCAAGTGCTTGGCGGACCGCCTGTGCCCATGCGTGACGGGTTGATCGAGATACCCGTGCTCAATGTCGATGCGTCGGCAGGCTTCGGAGCGATTGCTGAAAGCGAGACCGCCCATACCCGCTTCGGTTTCGACGAACGCTGGCTTGCCAGGCTCACCAGAGCAAAGAGTGCCAGCCTTTCGATCATCCATGTCCTGGGCGACTCCATGGAGCCGACACTCAGCGATGGCGACGAAGTGCTCGTCGATGCGTCGGACCAGGGCTCGCGGCTACGTGACGGCATCTACGTCCTGCGCGCCGACGATGCGCTGGTGGTCAAGCGCGTGACGCTCAAGCCCGGTGGCCGCAAGATCACCATCAGCAGCGACAATTCGGCCTATCCCAGTTGGGATGATGTCGACCGGTCCGAGATTCAGGTGGTCGGCCGTGTCATCTGGTTCGGACGCGCTGTCTGATCCTACCGGATCAGAACCCCGCAAAACGCGCGCGATGCTTGGCAACGAAGTCCGGACGGGGGTGATCCCTCGGATCGACCGGAAGCCTGATTTTCTGTCCAGAAGGCGGGAAGAGCTTCAACAGGTCGGACGGCACCTTGTTGTGCGATACGAGCAGGCAAAGGTTGTCGTCGAATGTGATGAGATGCCGGTCGAACAGCCAATGGGCCGTAGCCGAGAGTGCCACACCGTTGGGTACGACGTCGGGTCCGCCATCGGCGACGGACCAGATATGGGCCGCCTGTGCCTCCGCTTTCCCGCCACCATTGATGATCCGCAATCCCGTGACGGCGCAGGTGCTGTCATAGGCATCGAGAACCTGATTGCGGAAACTGGCTGCACGGATTTTCTTGTTCACCAGGATCTGCTCGATCCGGCGTTCGCCAAATTCATCGGCCAGCAGCGCGGCGGTTGCATCGTCGATGTACCGCTCGTCGAGCTCGAGCCTGATCCGGTTGTCCGGGTCGAGCGTCTCGCTCAGCCCCTGATTGACGATGGCAACGAAATCATCGCCATCGAGCGTGCGCACCGATTTGCCGCGGAGCGTCCTTCCGGCATCGCCAGGACGGGCCATGTCGCGAAGGAAGCGCTCGGCGAAGCGTCCGTCCTTATCGCGGTAGGACACCGCGTCATCGAAGGGTAGATAGTCCCTGACGCGCGCATAGTAATGGGTTGGATCAGCCTCATCGGGATCGATCCGCTCAACGAAAGCGGTCGCGATGTAGGCCATCCGACCGCCGGATACGCGGGTTTCGCGGTAGAGGATCCAATCGTTCTCGAGCTGGCGGGCCTGAGGAATATATTGCGAGGGGAAATGATATCGCTCTGTGATGAGGTCGTCGTAGCGCGAATTGCCACTGATCTCGAAAACACCCTTCACTGGCAACGCTCCGCACTTCTCTCGAACAGGCATCGTGCCTGGTAACGCGGAAATCGTCCAGGCTGTCGGTGATCAAATGCCTATTTCAAAAGGCTTTACCCTTTCCTTTGTCAGTTCGGGCTTGTCACTTGCAGGCGAAGCGCTGCCAACATCCTTGTCGTGTGAAAGGCCCTTGGCCGCTGCCGCCTTAAGCCTTTGCGTTACTTCAAGGGCCGAAGCTTTCTCGCCGCTGTTGGACTTGATGGCCCGACCAAGTTTCTCGGCATTGTCTGCAATCAGCGTAAGGCCGTCGCGAAGCCGGGTGACCGTGACCAGGAAGGTCTGCCGATTGGCGAGATTGCGCTCGCGACTGTCCATCACCGCGATCCCGCGATCAGAGGTCAGTCCCTGCGCCATATGCGCATTGAGGGCATAGGCGAGGTCCATGCGTTTGAGCATGGGGTCGCCGCGGCTCAGGCGGAGCTCCTTGCCCTCAGATGTCTCCACCAAGACGCCCTTTGCGTCGATGGCCACGATCCTGGCCTGGTCGGCGTTGAATAGCCCGCGCTTGTGGTCGTTGTCGGTCCAACGGATCTTGTCACCCTCAACGATGGACAGCGATTTGCGTTCGAAGAGCGACAGCCGACTATCGTCTGCGCCCGGCCGCAATCGCGCGGGATTGAACTTCCGAACCCGCCCCTTCCGGTCCTCAAGCACGAGCTGCTTGCGCGCATGATCGATGGTTTTGACGGTGTAGTCGCCCTTGGAGAGTTTCTGGGTGCTGTCGCGCGAGCGGAAGTTAAGGACCATGCCTGGTTGGTAAGTGCGAAGATAGCGCAGCTCCTCGTGTGTCACATTCACCCGCGAATGAACGGTTAGCCGGCCCGATCGTGGGCCGAGCTCGCCGTTGGCCTTGAGTCCGCACTGCACAGCATCGTTGACCGCAGAACGTAAGGCCCGTCCCGACGCGTAGATCGACGTCCGATCCCGATCCGCTGGGCTAAGCGAAAGCCACTTTTCGGCAGCAACAATCGCGCTGTCTCCGCGAGCCTCGATGGTTGAAGGAGCAAGCGCCCGGAGCGCATCGTCGATGCGTCCTTCCTGCGCGGCGGCCTGGGCTCGCCGCAGGATGGGATCGCGGCCGCGCAAATTCACATCCATGTTGGCGCGCTCGATCCCGGCCTGCTGTACGAGGTCGAACGGCTTACCGGCATCGACGGCGCCTAACTGTCGCTTGTCGCCGACGAGAACCAGGCGCTGGACTTCGGCAAGGTTCGCCAGCCGTACCAGCTTGGCCTTGTCCTCGTTCGACACCATCGACGCCTCGTCGAGCACCAGGACATGGTCTCCGAGCGCGCTCCGAGCTTCACTCAGCAACGTGGCATTTCCAGGCTCGTGCAGAAGCCTGCCCCATTGGGCGAGAAAGCGAGCGATGGTCATCGAACGGATGCCGGTGTCGCGCTCGAGCATCTGGACGAGCGTGTTCTGCACCGCGAGCCCCAGTACCTGCTTGCCTTCCTCGCGGAGCAGCTGGGCAACCGGCTTCATCATGCTGCTTTTGCCCGCCCCGGCTATGCCCTGGATCGCTACGATCCTGTCACGCGACGAAAGGACAAGGCTCGCCGCATCCTCCTGCCCTTCGTTGAGCGAAATTCCGTGGTTGAGCGCCGCAACAGCCTGAACCCGTTCTGCGGCGTCCGGTCGATGCAGAATGGGCAACACCGCACCTTGTCCTTGGTCGACATTCGCGAGAATGGTGCTTTCAAGGTCTAGCGCCTCCCGGCTCGCCAGCCAGCCTTTGTGCTCGCCTTTGCCGGACTCGAGTGCGCCGCTTTTGACCAATGCGTTCACACGGGTTTCGATGTGATCCACCGTCGTCGGCAGCCCAAAATCGAGCGCCGCCTTCAGCAATCCCTCACGCGGGAACGCTGCCTCGCGCTGCGAGAGATGGCGTACCGCGGAAGCCACGGCCTGCGCGGCCGCAATGGTCGGTGCATCCTGCTTGAGGACATGGGCAGGGATCAGTGGATCAGCCGGATCGCCCTTGATCCGCTGCGCGAACTCTCTCAGCTTCGCAATTCCACGCTGAAGAAGGCTGCCTTCTTTCGAGCTGGGAATGTCCTTCGTTGCAGCCCGCATCTGCGACGCATCGATCAAGCCGGCAAGGTCAATGCCGACTTCCTGGGCTTTCTGCCGCCATGCATCGAGAAGGCCTTCCCGGTCCCTGACGGGCGCCTTACTTTTCCTTGTATCGAGCACAGCAATGTCGCGGGTTTTCGGAGTGTTCTCACCCAGCTGGCGTACCGCGTCGAGGACTTCTTCGCGCCGCGTCGAAAAGGCCATGACCTGCTCACGGACAATGCCCGCTGCTTCGAAGTTGCCATGCTTTCCAACCGGCCCTGCTTCGTAACCCATCTTCTCGACCGCCAGACGAAAGCGCGCCATGGTCATCGAGTTGAGGAGGGTGTTGAAAGACCAAAGCTTGTCGTTGCGAAGCGCGCGCCACTTCCCGTCGCTGCCTTGCGTGACATTCGCCACGACCGCGTGAAAATGCAGGTTTGGTTCCTGGTTGCGGTTGGTGTCGTGCTGGAAAAGACCAATCGTCAGATTATCTGTCGCGACCTTCCCGTAGCCAGCCTGACTGCCCATCCGGGTCTGCGCCGCGTTCTTTTCTGCCCAGCGCAAGGTCTCGATGACGGCCTCGCGGTACGCATCGATAATCCGCTGGTCCCCGCCCACCAGCGCGAGCAGCGACCAGCTTTTCGGGAGTGAGAATGTGAGGTCGGTTCCCGGCCTGCGGGCCTGGCCCGCGTTGCCGACCTGGATACCACCGGGAAGTTCTCCCCGCAGCAAGGCATCGAACTGCTCAGCGCTGACGCGACCCTCAAGGCCAAGTCGTTCCGCTCCCTTCCCGACCCAGGTTCCGGAACGATCGGCATCGGCACCGGTGTAGTAATTGTCTGCCGCGAAATAGCTCGCGGCGGCGGAAGGGGAGCGCACATTGGCGACGGAAAGCATTCTGGCTGGTCCTCGTCACGGCTCCCCTCGCGGCCGAGTAATCCCTCCCCATTTGCCTTTCACATGTCGGGCTCGAACTCGCCGAAATCCTTTTCCGGAGGATCTGCGACCGCACCTTCACGCAGGTCTTTCTCGACCGGCGTGAGAGGCTGGCGGCCGTTGGCAGCCGAACGGCCTCGTGGCGTCGAACCATCCTTGCCACCTGCGTCATCGCCGGCGGTTCCTGGTTCGGACAGATGCTGTTCCGCGCCCATTGCTGGTGCATCCTCACCGGTTTGCACGGCGGCGAGAGGTAGCGTTGGACCTGCATCCAGATGAGTATCGGACCGGGTTTCGGCACCGAGATCACCAGCAGCGCGCCCTGCATTCAGCTTTTCAAGCAGCACAGGCTCCTGCCGATCCTGCGGTTCATCGGCGACACGGCGCTGCCCCTCCAAGTCAAGTTTGAGCTGCTTTGAATCGACAGGCTTACCAGCACCGTCATCGTTCGAAGCGGGATGCTCGTCATTCGGTTTCGAACCCGGTTTTGCTTGGAGCGTAGTTGCCGCAGGACCCTGGCCAGGCCTTATGAGCGGTTTCTCGCGGGCGATGAATCCCTCGGCAATACGGCCACGCGTGCGCGGAATGAGCGATACCGGCGCAGCGGGGAATCCGTCGGGGAACTTGATGTAGGCCGACAACCGCGGAAGGTTCATGAACTGGTCGGGCAGAAGCAACGGCTCGATCTGCCGCCGGGGGGTCAGGCTGACTGCGTCACGCGCGTTGTTGTACCCGTAGCTGTAGCCTTCTTCCATGTCCCGCACCTGCCGGTGGCCGATGAAATCGGAGCACCAGGTCGCCGTTTCGCGATCGGCCGTCGCCAGGATGAGCTTGGTTCGCGCAAGCGAGGACAATGTCATGGCCATGTTCTCGCCGTAGACTTCCTTGAGCTTGGCAAACGCATGCACCCCGGTGACGATCGCACCGCCAAAATTGCGCGCAGTTTGCAGCCCCTTTTCAAGCGCCGGTAATCGGTGAAGGGCACCGAGCTCGTCGATCAGGAACCACATCCGCAGATCTTGTGTGCGCTCGAGCGTCATCAGCGTATTCATCGCCGTGTCGAGCCATAACGTCAGCAACTGCGAGGAGATGCTCATGTCGACATAGCGGGCAGACAGGAACAGGATCGAGCCCGCCTGGCAGTCGCCTTTGACCCAGTCGCGGACCGAAAAGCGCGGTCCGGATGAGGGCAAGAGCTTTAGCACTTTCGCATTCGCATTGAACACAGCGCGGATCGATTCCGCCATGCGGGCCGCTTCCGGAGCGGTCAGCGGATCGGCCATGGTACCGCGCATCAGCTTATGCACTTCGGACAGGTCAGCGGTCATCAGCCGCCGTGCCAAAGCCTCGTTGGTTGCCGTGCCGGTACGGGCAAGATGAAGACACATCTCGACGAACAGCATGCGCGCCGCGAGCACCCAGAACTGTTCTGAACCACCCCCGTCATGGGGCACGAGCGCTTCAGCGGCAGCATGAAACTCAGCTTCCGTCGTGCAGTCGTTGAACACGCTCCACAGTGGGCACCGCACATCGACAGGATTGAGAATGATGTCGCGCGCGGGATCGTAGAAGGCCTCAATGAATGCCCCTGTCAGGTCGAAAATGACCGCGCGCTGGCCGCGTTCACGCGCTTCGGCAACTAGTTCGGTGAGCGCCACGGTCTTGCCGGTTCCGGTCGTACCGATGAGCATGGCGTGGCTCTGCTCGAGCCGCCACGGCCAGCTTACACCGGCGAGATGTGCGGGTTGGTAGTGGCCCGCTTCGGCGAGCGCCGACGAGCTCGCAAGCCGCCACTTCCAGCCGAACTTGCGCCCCAGTTCCTCGGCCCGGAATGCCTTGTTGTGACGCTCGATTTCCTCTTCGAGTTCGTCGAGCGAAACAAGCATTGCGCCGCGCTCGTGCTTGCGCTCCTTCGACCGCCCGCCAAAGCGCTCGGCGAACCACCAGAAGAACACGAAGGCCGGGATCAGCAGTACCGCCGAGACCAGCAATCCCTGCTTCACTGCCGATCGAAACGCATCGACCGCCTCGCGCATTGGCGGGAACTCGCGAACGATGCCAAACGGGAGGCCGACCCTTTCGCCGTCAAGCAATTCAAGGTTGACCAGCTTGGCCGGATCGAACTCCATGAAGGCATAGAGACTGGCGTAGATATGCATCCAGACCAGGTAGATCTGGTGATCACTCAGAGCCGACCGCACTTCCCAATAGCAGGTGCCGACGGCAACCAGGCCGGTGACAATCAGAGGACCCTTCAGCCCCGCTGCAAACATGAAACCGAAGTGGCCGAGCAGTTGGCTCCCGCGGGTGAAGTTCAGGAGATTATGCTTCATGGGAATGGCCTCCCATGTTTGCGTTGACGAGGAGGCCAAGACGTTCGAGGCGTCTCCGGTACGCCTCGTGGGTACGGTCGCGCAAACTCGCATCAGAATGGCTGGCCAGAAGCGCATCGAGCGCTACCGAAATGAAGATAGACTGGCGCGCTGGATCGAGCCCTGCGGGGCGGTCCTTCACGTCGTTATCGCGCTGCCACGCTGCGACAATGAGGTCACGGACAAAGACGCTGACACTGACGCCATGGTCCGCGGCACACTGGCGAACCCAGTTACCAACGGAGGGAGATACGAATGTCTGAAGCCGATCTTGTCGGGTCATGAAACAGGTTCCTTGTCGGGCCGACGGAACCTGGCTCACCTTGCGGAAGGTGCTGATGAGAATAAATCGTGAACAACTCGCAGTCAATCGAAAGATTCAGACAATATTTCAGTGTGGTAGAAAGATGTGAGTTGTCTGCGGATCAGCGCAAAGCCGCTCTACTCGCAGACGGGTTGATTCCGCCCAAAACCACATTCTTTCGTAATAACAGAAAGATAAATCCCGAAATCGCGGGGTAGGGTGTGCTCCTTTGTTCCCAAGTGCGCGAGGTGGTCCAGGCAGTGAGGGGGATTGATCAAGGACGACTTTTCCCGATCTCCATGTTGGAGCGCGAGCAACCAAGCCTGGCAGCTCACAGTATGCAGATAGAAAGCAGTTGGACGCCTCCAGCCGAAGACAGCACCTGCGAAAGAGGCAGCGGCCAAGGGCGCGTGGGAAGCAAGGCAAGCGGGACCTGTCGCGTGCCCAAGCTTCCCGCCGCCCGACCCGTTGCCGGTTCGCAAGTGCGCGCGGGGCCCAAGAACAAATTACGCCGCACCCTCAGGAGCGCATCGCAAGATGCGCGGGACAGAGTGCGTCCACAGCCCCGCTCCACTTATCGGGTGCCGCCGCAGTGCGGTGGGCGGCCGTCAGAGCAACCGACCGAACCGGGTTTTTGTGCTTGATTGGACTACCCGGCGAACAAGAAGAAAGGGCAGGAACCGTTCCCGGTTCCCGCCCTGTCGGTAGTCTCAAAACTCGTCGAGCATGCCGCCGTGGACCGTGTGGACCACCCGCGCTGCGAGATGTGCTGGCAAGATGTTGTAGTCACCCTCGTCGAGGGCAAAGTACCCGAGTTCGTCATCCTCGATAACGTGCTGATCGAAGAAGCTGTGAAGCGCTCTCTTCTCGGCTGTTTCCAGAGCCTCGAAGTAGCTCCGGGACGCAACGGCGCAATGCATTGAATAGGCCATGATAATCCTCCTGATTTCTGTCGTGAGACGACAGGAGGTGCGCGCGATGGTCTTGTGCATCCCGGGTCAGGGATCGCCCGAATGGGCGACCGCGATAGCGGCGGCGGGGGTAACGATTTTGTTCGCTGCCGGATCCAATCCGGTGGCGGGCAAAATGGTGGGGCCCCGCCGTCCTTGGGGCGGGAGGCGCAAGGCCATCATGCTGGGAGAACCGTGAGCAAGAACCCACCACCTCCGCCCAATATCAAACATCTCCTGCGTGCGAATTGCCTTTCCTACACCCCGGTGAAACGGGCATGGAAACAACCGGGGAGCGGATCGAAGGGGGACAAAAGGACAAGTAACATGCCCCGAAACAGGAGCGCGATTGTAGCCCTGCAAAAACTCGAAGCGGACCGTGAGGCGCTCGACGCAAAACAGCGCGAACTCGAAGTACAAGCGGCCAGAGAACTCGGCGAAATCATTTTGGGAAGCGGCCTTGAAAGCTTCTCGAAGAAGGGCCTGAGGAAGGTTGCCGAAGAACTCGGGAAACTCGGCGAGGATGCCGCGATCGAGAAACTGACGGCGCGCGGTTCAACCCGTGCCTCGAATGCAGCGCCGGGAACCCAGTAACCACAGAAGAAGAGGCCCTGCCGCTTGCGTCAGAGCCTCTTCGTAAGGGGACGATCGGGATCGATGTCAGTCGATCTCGGGAGCGTCGGTGTTCTCGTTGTCGTCGCTCGACCCGTTGCCGCGGGAGAGAAAGTCGACCTTGTCGGCGAGGATCTCGGTGCCGTAGCGCGTGACCCCGTCCTTGTCCTCCCACTGGGTGTAATGGATGCGGCCCTGGACGCTGACCAACTGGCCCTTGGAGCAGTACTGGCCGACGGTCTTGGCGAGGCCGTTGAAGCAGGTCACCCGGTGGAACTCGCTTTCCTTGGCGGTGTAGCCGTTCTCGTCCTTGTAGGTCTTGCCGTCCTTGTCGCGTGCGGGGCGATCGGTGACGACGGTGATCCCGGTGACATTGGTGCCGCCCTTGGTCTCGCGGGTTTCCGGATCGCGAGCGATGCGGCCGGTGAGGATTGCGATATTGGTCATGGTGTAAGTCCTTCAGTTCCTCAAACCGGAGACCATCTCCGGCTTGCGAACATCCAGAAGAAGCAGGGCATGGGAGGACTGCACCGCAGGAGCGAAGCTCCAAGGGGAACCTGTTCATGACGGGTGGTGCGGGCAGGCAGCGCAGCTGCCAACACGGCCGGAAAGGAACGGGTTGCCGTCCTCAGCTGACCTGGTTCAGGACTGTTCGCGAAGAAAGCCGGATGGGTATCGGGTGCGGGTCTGAAGGTGCCAAGACCCTACTGCAATCAGCTTACCCCATCGCCCTCCGATGCCGCCAGGAGATCCATGAAGTTGCGGGCGGCTTCCCGATCTTCTTCGTTCTCGAACGCCACATCGAGATCGGGGGCGGACCCGAACATGTGCAGGAACGACCACAGTGCAAAGCGCTTGCCCCGGTCCTCCTCAAGGCCGAGATCGACCCGGCAGTGCTCGATGCCGGCTGCAAAGGTGTCGGGAGCAACCCCGGTAAGGTCGGTGGTGGCAAAGTAGCGCTGCAGCAGATCATCAAGTTGCATGACTGGTTCATAGCCGGGTCGATGCCGGATGCACATGCAGACGTTTACGATGCTGATGATGAATGCCCCCTCAGGACCCGGGAGAGGTGCCCAAGAGGCCGCGGCGATCGACCACTGTGATCCGGCGTGCCTTGGCATCGATGACCAGCCGTTCGGTCACGCCATTTCCCGGAAAGGCGACGACGTAACGCGGATTGAGCGCAAGCATTTGCTCGTTGCGCTTGAAGCCGGCGCGGGCACCAAGCCGACGATCGAGTGAATAAGTCAGCTGCTGGACTTCGCGGCGCTCAGCCCAGCTGGCGGCCAGGCGATCGGCACCCTTGCCGTCGCCGCCATGGACCAGGAAGAGATCGGGAACCACATCGCGCACCTTGTCCAGTGTCGCCCAGATATTGTCGGCATAACGCTTTGCATCCCCGGGGCTCTCGAAGCACTGACGACCACCGGCGAAAACGACCGGAGTTCCTTCCGGGATCAAGGCGTGGCGCCGGTTCTCAGCGCGAGCGCGGAGGAAATCGCGGGCATCGATTACGGCCGAAGTGAGGTTGCGCGAATGGCTCGGGCGCGAGCCGGAAACGGGCTTCCACGAGGAACCGGTCTCGTCGCGATAAAGTGCCGCCGCAGCCTCACGCATCTGCTCGAAAGCCAGCATGCTGGCTTCGGCGGCCTGCGCGCGCTCGACCTGTTCTTCCAGATTGCTCGAATGCACTTCGGAGCCATCGGCTGATGCGAGCAGGACCCGGATCTCGTCGCTGGCCCGGTCGAGCTGAGCCGACTTGCGGCTGGCTGCACGGTGGAAGAGGTTGACCATGCCCCAGGCAATGTCCTCGGCATCGGCCTCGAGGGCCGTGTCGGAAAACATCGCGAAAAGGTCGGACCATACAGCGCCAAGCGTCTGGTCGATCGCATCCTCGCTGGGAAAGTCGGTCGCGTTGAAGGGGGCCGGCCTGATGCTGAGGCCTGAAAGGTCAAGGCCGTTCAACTGGTCGATGAAGCTGTCGTACATGGGGTGTCTCCTGATCGCGGGGACAAGGAGAGGAGGCACCATCGCCTCGGCCCTGTCCGCCGGAGCCCGATCAGGGCCGGGGAAAGGGGCGTGACGCACCGCGTAGCGGGAAACCTGCGGCCCTAGGCTGGCGCGGGTAACACGGGCCGACGGGCCGCAGGTTGCGGCGCGCCCCGACCGGCCCAAGGGCCTCTCCCGGCGGAGAGGGATGAGGCAGGATCAGGACCCGGTGTCGCAGTTGGATCGGGAGCGCTCGAAGATCGCTTCGCCATTCGAGAACCGACCGACCAGGCGCAACTCACCAAACAGGTCGATGAACCGTCCCGACACCTGGCCGAGCCAGTGCCGCGCCCTCGCCGTTCGTGAGTTGTAGAAGTCGGCCTCCCAGTACCTGGCATCGTCGCGTTCGGCGAGCCAGATCGCGGCAAGGCCGCAATAGGTCGATATGCCGCAATCGGCAAAGGCGTTGCGCAGGAGGATACGATCCTCGCGGCCGCGCCATCCATCGAAGCGTTCGAAGGAAGGAAAGGTCGCCTTCGTGGTATCGACTACCTCGTCGACGAGGCACTCGTAGACCCAGTCGACATCGTCGTCTTCGCTGCCATCAAGCAGACGAAAGGCCACCACGGCGCCGGTCGGATAGCTGACGGAACGTCCCATCTCACTGCTCCTCAGGCTGCATCAGCGAGATCAATGTCGGGCTCGCTTTCGCTGGATTGGTGACCCCCAAGGTCAAGCAACAGGCTGGCCGCTTCCTCGGCCTTGGCCGCAGCGGTGAGGATCGCGCGCTCGTCCGATTTGAGGATTTTGAGCCAGGACGCGATGTAGCTGGCGTGATGGTCGAGGTGGGTGACCGGAAGACTCAGTTCGGCCCCGAGGATGGCCGAGGACAGCTCGGCGATCAATTCCTCGGCAGCATAGGCATCGCTGCCGAAGCGGTTCTTGAGATCGCGGTCGAGCCGCGAAGAATGCCCCGTCCAGTGCGACAGCTCGTGCGCGAGCGTTGCGTAGTAGTGGTCATAGGCTTCGAAGAGTTCGGCTGGCGGCATGGTGACCCGGTCACGCTGCGGCTCGTAATAGGCCTGGGCTCCATGATGCCGCAGGTCAGCGCCGATCTCTGCGAAAAAGGCATCAAGCCGCTCTTCGCGACCTTCGGGCTCCAGCGCGGCAACGAGTGGCTTTGGATGATAGAACTCGGGGAGGCCGTCGCATTGGTCGGCATTGAACACGGCATAAGCCTTGAGGACGCGCCGGTTCTCGGTGTCAGCTTCGCCTTCGGCGTTCTCGACCTCCTTGGTGTAGCTCTTGTAGAAGATCGCGATGGTCGATTTCTCGCCCTTGCGGACTTGTCCGCCGAGCTTCTGGCACTGGCGATAGGTCATCCAGTAAGGCGAGGCGTAGCCGCAGCCATCGGCGACCATCCACAACCAGAAGGTGTTCATGCCTCGATAGGGCGTTCCACAGGAGCGCAAGGGCCGTGATACCGGCACACCGCGCCACGGCTTGACCCAGGGCTTGGTGCCTTGCTCGAGCTTTTCGATGATAGCGGCGGTGATGCGCTCCGCTGGCGATGTCGAAGCAGTGCGACGGGACTTGGTCATGGGAGTTCTCCTGATGACCGGGACAGACATGTCCCGGTTCAGGAAAATCAAAGCCCTCTCCCCTCTCGATTAATGCGCACAGCTATGCGCCTCACTCCAGTCATCGAAGAGTGCCGACGATCGCACGAAAGCGAACATCGGAAAAGTCGCCTCGATCTGTCCGCGATGTCGGACAATTTGGACTGTCCACTAAGGGTGGCGATCAGGTGAAAGCGGACGTTCCGAACATTTGCTCGAGAGCGTGAGCGTTCCCAGTGCCGTTCAACGCGGCCGCCGCTCGAGCCAAGCACCCACATCGCACTAGGATTGAGGTATCATTCGCAGTCAATATTCCTCATCTTTCGATCGACAATCCGTTGCCTAGCTTGTGCTCTTGCTTGTTCAATAGCTTGTAGTACCTCACTTAAATTCTGAAGACATATCTGGGCGCGGGCGGGAGGAAGATCGGTGAGATCGAGGTTCATCCGCCTGATGAAGTAGTAGGCCATGGACAACCGTACTTCGATCTCACGCCTTCCATCCTCCATCGCGTAGTCGCGCTCGATGGCCTGGCTCTGCTCCTGCGTGAGTCCGGCGTGAGGGCGAAGGTCCAAGGTGATCTTCGTGTTCCACTCCAGGTCGTCAGCGGGATCGAAATCTGCCTTGGCGCCCGCATCGATCTGGTCGATACGCGTCAGGACGAAGTCCCGAAAGTCGTCGCGATCGCAAGCCCATGCGCGCACATGCCAACGATACCCGTCGAACGCGAGGGCATGGGGCGCTATCTGCCTCGTGCGTGAGTTGGTGAGCGACTGGTATCGGACTTCCACGCAATGTTTGGTTCGGATGGCGTTGAGGATCAGGCGCAGGCACTCGGCATCAACATGCCTGGCGATGTCCGGCGCCATATCTATTGACGGCAGGTCGCGGAACCAAACTTCGCGCCGCGGCAAGGCACCGGTTAGTAGCGCACGCAGTTGAATGAGCAAGCGGTCGGCTGACGCCTTCAGGAAGGATGGCTTGATATCGGGCGTGGGCCTAAACGACCGGCTTGTGGCATCATACTCAATGTTGTCACCGGCCAGTTCACGATATCGCCGGAGATCGACTGATGCCTGCGGCGTTGAGATTTCGAACGTTTCCTCCAGGTCGCTCCGGTTCAGCGCTCCTTCCCAAAACAGCTTCCATTCGATGAACTCGAAACGGCGGGTCTGCGTCCAGGGGCGCTTTTCGTCCTCGACCATGTGTATAGTTCCTTGACGGGTATAGTTACGATACCCATATTGTTTCTAGCGGGTCGGCAACCCGAGTCGCGTATCTGACCGCCCGCGTCAAGGACGGAGGGCTACCGGAGACGATTCGATGAGCCGAGACCATGTTGGGCATCGCGATATTGTGCGCTTTGCCGAAGAGCGAGTGAACCTACCGCAGGACAAGGCGCAGGAATATCGCGCGCAGGCAAGGCGGCTTCGCGAGAGGCTCGAAACATATGTTGATGAGCATCCCGATTTCACGCTGCGGAAGATGATGCTGTCGGGCAGTCTGGCCAAGGGCACCGCCTTGCGCTCGCTTAACGACATCGACGTGGCCTGCTACATCAGTGGTGCGGACGCGCCGCATTCAGTCAGCGCGCTCCTAACCTACTTGGCGGAGCGCCTCCGGAAGGCATTCCCGAATTTCTCTCCGGATCAGGTCCAGCCTCAGACCTATTCGGTCACCGTGTCCTTCCGGGGATCCGGACTGGATGTTGATGTTGTGCCGATCCTTTATGACGGGGATGCACAGTGGTATGGCAACTTAGTCAGCCAAGAGGACGGCTCCTTCCTGAGGACCAGCATCCCTCTCCACCTCGAGTTCGCAGGAAAGCGCAAAAAGGCGCAGGAAAAGCATTTCGCCCAAGTCGTCCGGTTGGTGAAGTTCTGGGCAAGGCGTCAAAAGCAGGAGCGTGACGGCTTCCGCTTCAAGTCGTTTATGATCGAGATGATCATGGCCAAGCTGTGCGATGACGGGCTGGACCTCTCGGACTATCCCGAGGCTCTGCAGCACTTCTTCACCTACATCGCGACCAGCGGGTTGAAGGATCGCATCGCCTTCTCCGACTACTACCCTCTCTCCAGCATCGGCACGTTCTATGATCCCATGCGGATCATCGACCCGGTAAATGCCGAAAACAACGTGTCTCGGCTCTACACTGCGGCGAACATGGGCGAGATCGTGGATGCCGCCCTTGATGCCGGCGACGCCATCGATGCCGCATTGGCGGCTCCCTCTAAGCAGTTGACCGTCGGCTACTGGCAGAAGGTCTTTGGCTCCACCTTCCAGGTCTGAGAGGTCACGATGTCCAGCTACAGCTACACGGAAAGCAAGACCTTCACCGTGACGCATGCGCGCCACATGGCCGCTAAGATTGCAACCGACCTGAAGCGGATGCAGCGGCTCTATGGGCAACCTTACGACTGGCAGATCACTCAATTTGAGGAGGAGGGGGTCGCGATGTTGAAGGCCGGTTATTTGGCTGACGTCACCTATGGTTTCAAGCGCAATGGGCAGTGGATCGAGCCGACCCTCAAGTATGCAGCGCGGGACTTGGCGGGAGCATCTGCGGGCGATGATGATCCTGGGCGGGTATTGCCTGGCAAGGACATATCAGGCGCGACGTTTGGTAGCTTCATGAACTACTCCATGGCCTATTTCCTGCTTTCCGACAGCGAAAAGTCGAAGTTTGAAGGCAATCTCCCTGTCCAGCGCACGACCGGTTCTGAGCCGACAATTAATGGATATCTTGCCTCCGATCGCACCTACTCTGCTGGTGGCCGAGCTCTCGATCGTTCCAGTGTGAGGAGCTACTGATGCAAAACATGCCGGGTCTCGACGAACTGTTCGAGCGTCGCCAGACATATCCCGATTTTGATCCCCAGGAACGGCTCGCGCGCTTGGTCGGTCTGGATGATCAGAAGTCCCGGCTGGCTAAGATCCTTGGCCTGCTAGTCAATCCGCAGGGATTGGAGCGCTGGGCGGAGAAGTTCGTAAAGGGCGATGCCAAGCCCATGCTCGACGCTGTCCTACGTCGTCCGCCGCTCGTCGTTCTTGCTGGCGACGTCGGTTCCGGCAAGACTGAGCTCGCGGAAACTATCGGTGACAAGGTCGCGAGGCAGGAAGGGATTGAAATCACCCTCTACCCCCTCAGCCTGGCGACCCGCGGGCAGGGCCGCGTGGGCGAGATGACGCAGCTTCTCTCTGCTGCGTTCGAGCACACGGTTCAGGCTGCCACGCGCCTGAAGGCATCGGGCAAGGCCAAGGGGGGCATCATCCTGCTGGTCGACGAGGCTGACGCCCTGGCGCAGTCGCGCGAGGCGGCGCAGATGCACCACGAGGATCGCGCTGGGGTGAACGCTTTCATCCGCGGCATCGACCGGCTCGCCAACCTTCGCCTGCCTGCGGCTGTGATCATGTGCACCAACAGGCTGAACGCACTCGACCCGGCAGTCCGGAGGCGAGCGGCGGATGTCATGGCCTTCGCGCGCCCGAACGAGGAGCAGCGCTTCCACATCCTTTCTACACGACTGGGCGGATTAGGATTCACGCAGCCGCAGATCAACGCGTTGGTCGTTTCGACCGGCGCTGCGCACGGAAAGCCGGGGTTCACCTTCTCCGACATCACCCAACGCCTGCTTCCTGCCATAGCGCTGGATGCCTATCCGGACCGGCCCATTGAGGCCGATCGCGCACTACAGATCGCGAAGGGCATGACCGCGACACCTCCGTTTCGTGACGAAATGCAGACATTGGGAGCCTTGAAATGACCTGGTCCATCCAAACACTGCTGTCGGAACTCCATGACGACATTCAGGATCGGCTCGCACGGGCGCGAAGGGCTTTCAGTCATCCCGGCACCAAGGGAGATGCCAGCGAATCGGTGTGGCTGGAGCTGTTCGAGACCTATCTGCCCCAACGCTATCAGGCGACTTCTGCGCATGTTGTCGATAGTGATGGCACGTTCAGCGAACAGATCGACGTAGTCGTCTTCGATCGACAGTATTCTCCCTTCATCTTTAATTTTCAGGGGCAAAAGGTAATTCCCGCTGAGAGCGTGTATGGTGTCTTCGAGGCGAAGCAATCTATCAACGCCGAGCAGGTCGCCTATGCAAGAAAGAAGGTGGCCAGCGTCCGTCGCCTGCACCGCACCAGCCTGCCGATTCCCCATGCAGGCGGCACCTATCCGGCCAAACCGCTACAGCATATTATCGGTGGTCTGCTGACCTTGGAAAGTGATTGGAGTCCAGGGCTGGGCGAGCCATTGACCAATTCGTTGGCGACGGCTGGAAGCGACGACCGGCTCGACCTGGGCTGCGTCGCCGCGCATGGCATCTTTTCCTGTGACGACGATGGGTGTGGCACGCTCATGCCCATTGGCAAGCCGGCCACTGCGTTTCTGTTCGAGCTAATCGCGCGCCTACAGGAAAAGGCTACCGTGCCTATGATCGATGTAAGAGCTTACGCCCGCTGGCTCGATGTTGATGTGCCAGTATGACAGCATCAATATTGGTAGGCAGCCAGCTTGTAGCGGCACCTTGGCTCAGACGTACGCGTAGAAGCGGATGGATCGGTGAGTTCCGCGCTCACGGGTCGGGTTAACGACTGGCAACAATCAGGAATCTGAAGCGGTGGTTTGAATGCCAGGAATGTTGGCGTTTGGTGCCGAGGACTCGGGACGAGCTGCTTTCGATGTGGTCGCGATCAGGCGACACCCTTGGTTTTCCTCCCGCCTGGGCCGATCACGACAAGAGGCGTCCAGTTGAGGTCGGCCTTTACCAATCGAAACTCGTGATCGACGTCGGCCTGATTATAGAAATTATTCGTCATATAGAGGACAGCATAAAAGCTGCGCCATGAGTGATGTCCAGCATAGCCGCGCATGTCGGCGTAGATCCCTTCAAGTGCAGCCTTTGCTTCTTGTTGTGAATCGATGAACTTGTATTCGGCTGCAGCCATCAACGACGGCACGCCGATGTCGGGTCGGTAGGTCTTGATGCTCTTGGGGATCGGGACTTCGCGGACAACGTCGCGAAACGCGAGTTGCAGGACTGCGCGCACAGCGCTTCGAACTTCGGCTTCGTTCGACGGCTTCAGTCCGCCGCGCTCGATGATCTTCGGCGTATTGTGGAGCATCGTCTCAAAGACGCGCAATCCCGTGACCTCTCGACCTTCGACCATCGTTGCGATCGAGTCGAACATTGTTCGCGCTGCAGCTAGCGGCGGACTATGAAAAGCAACGTCCCACGGTGGAATTTCGGTTGCGGTCAGGTCCTTGATGGACTGGCGCGCGCGGAGCACATCCTTCCGATAGCCCGGTAACGACATGCGCTCGGCGAGGACGGCAGTGTCGCGGAAGACCTTCTCGATAAGAAAGACGAGGTGGCGCTCGGCCTCCTCTAGCGCCTCGGCGTGGTCTCCCTTGTCGACATTGTCGTGCCGGTTGCCTTCGCATACGTGCTGATACTTTGCGAGCGCTAGGTCGGCATTGTGTATGGTGTCGCGGATCGAGGCCGCGAGCAATTGCTCTTCGATGTCCATGGCCGACTATCGCACACTGACATACGACGGCGCGATATCTTTCTGCATCCCAGGCGCTGCCCCAAAAGTAGATCGAGCTGTCCCCGCAAATTTAGCGGTCGAAATTACTCTCTGGGAAAGTCGGCCTGGACGGACGACTGGATGTTCGGGAGGAAACGTCAAGATGGGATAACTAAGCCAGAATCAGCCAGTCCAGGGACCCCTCTACCGACGAATGTACGAATGTTTGCGGGAATCCTATTTAGTAAGCGGAACGTCCAGTTTGTTGGCAGCTCCTGACACATTCCCTCAGACTAAGAATGTCAGCTGACAGAAGTATCGTGTCAAACGCAGCACCGGGAGAATACGAAAAGGCGGTCCGTCCCAATTGGGACGGACCGCCCGCCGAGTGACTTAGACCTGTCAGGAGGGGTCAGGCAGCCTGCTCGGCAAGATCGTCAGTTATATCCTCGCGGACAGGTTCGCGGACTTCGGCATCTGCCAGCGCGAGATCCTCGGTATCAGCGAAGCGCATGATGGAGGGCACCCAGGCCTGCGCCCGCTCCTTGACCTCAGCTTCGCCGATGAAGTTGCCCGAGAAGATGCGCTCGGCAGCGCTCGCCAGTTCGGCCTTCTTAGAGGCAGCGTAGCGACTGACCAATTCGGGACCGCCAGCGGCATCGAGCGCTTCGAGCGTGCGAGCCTTGGCCACGCGGTCGAAGTAGTTGGCCGCTGTGGGCCGCCACCAATGCGCGGTTTCGATTTCGAGCAGCGAGCCGAGCGCCTCGTGCAGCGGCACCGAGCGCTCGCCTTCGCAGGCAAGGCTGGCAATCAGAGTGCGCGAGACGACATGGCCAAGCCATGCCGAGCGCGCCTCATCGGAAAGCGCTCGGAACCTGGCAAACCGCTCGACATCGCCTTCGCCAGAACGCCAGCTTTCATCGAGCGAGCCGGCGAACTCGGCCAAAGCAGCGCTCGCCGGTGCATCCTTGGCCTCGAACCCGGCAACCGGGCCGGACGCGACCGATCCAACGAGGGTCGACGCTTTCTTGGCGCGCCAGTCGTGCCCATCGGCATCGGCGAGCGTGAAAACCATGAAGTCGAGCGCTAGTGCCGGGTCGTTGGCAAGATGGATTGCCAGGATGTCGCGGCGCTGCATTGCGAGTTCGTCGAGCAGGCGCTGGGAAAGCGAGCTCCCCTTGGGCTTAGCCGCACCGCTCTCTTCAATGGCCTCGACAACGCCTTCGTCAGCGAGCTCGGTCTCGGTGTAGAACTGCGGGACCAAGGTCGGCTCGCCATTGCGCGAGAGGACGAGGAAGGCGCCGGCCTCGGCTTTCAACTCGTCGGCGGGTACCGGCGGCCGGTCATTGAGCGCGCGCATGGCGCGGTCGATCACCACGAGTTCCTGTTCGGCCTTGGCGACCTCGTCGTCGTCACTGTCTTCGTCTTCGAGAAGAGCGGCGACGCGGTCGTAGTCGGCCTCGAGCTCGCCAAGTTCCTTCGCTTCCTGTTCGGTCATCGGCGCAGGCTCGCATGGCAGACGGCTCAGACCTTCGACGAGGTCATGGCTGACGTAGTTGCCAAGCGTCGGGCGAACCCAGGCAAGGCCATATTCGAGTGCGGTCTTTTTTGCGGCTTCTTCCATGGCCTTGTGTGCCAGGTCTTCGAGCAGCGCGACATCGATCCAGCTTTCGCTGGCATCATCGTCGAACAGTTCGCGCTCGATCCGGCCGCCTGCGGCGAGATAGGCATCGCGTCCAACGAGCACGGCACGCGGATCGGAACCACGCACCGTGGCATCGAGCACCATGCGGCGGATCGTGTCGGGCGTGATCTGGTACCAGGCTTCCTGCAGCTCGGCATAGACATGCGCCTGGCGCTCGACGTCGGAGATCGCGCCGTAGGCCTTGGCCATGTCAAGCGTGATCGTGCCTTCGGCGAGCGCTTCGAAGACGCAAGGCGCGAGAGAGGCCAGGCGCAGACGTCCTTCGACGAACCGGACGGTGAGGCCGAAGCGGCGCGCCACGTCTTCGGTGGTAGCGCCTGCCTCGACGATTGCGGCGAAAGCCTGCGCCTCGTCGGCCGGATTCATCGCGAGACGCTGGAAGTTCTCGGCAAGGCTGGCTTCGCGCACCTCGCTTTCCTCGCCTTCGATGACGAGGCAGGTAACTTCATGGTTCTCGGGAAAGGTGCCCTCTTCAGCCAGCGCCTGCAGCGCGGCGAGACGGCGACCGCCGGCCTCGACCTCGAACTTGCCGCGCTTTCCTTTGCGCACGACGAGGTTTTGCAGCAGGCCGCGCGCGGCGATGTCTGCCCGCAGCTGGAGGTCGGCCAGCACATCGCTCGACTTGCGAACGTTGCGCGGGCTCGGGACGAGCTTCTTCAAAGGAATCGACTGGATCATGGGTGTTCTCCTGATGGAATGAAGGCGCAGGTGAGGATCACGAGGCCCACAAGCCCAAAGGGCTCCCTCCACTCTCATTCTGAGATTGGGGTCTGCCCGAGGGATCAGGCGGCAAGCGCGGGGAGAACCGACGAGGCATTCGACACCGGGACGAACAGGCGCGTGCGGTAGCGGATGATCTCGGTGAAGCAGCCTTTGCCCTTGTACCAGTCGAGCCGATCGGGCGAGAACCCGGTCAGTTCAAGGCGCTGTTCGCCGCCGACCAGCGATCGCTTGACGGTCAAGGCATCGTGGCTTGCGAGGCCCAGCGGCTTGCCGCTGGCGATGACGAGGTTGCCGATCTGCTCAGGCGCCGGTCCGGTAACTCCGGAAAGACCAAAGGTCTCGGCGATTGCGGCGAGATCGATATCGAGCACTTCACGCCCAATGATCGACTGGCCGTCCTCGGCAACGAGCCGAGTGACGCGGACATGATCGCCAGGCAGGCGCTTCCAGACCGGAAGCAACAGCCCGGTGGCGAGATGGACGCGCTCGGTCACCAGTGAAGCAGCGGCCTCCTCTTCCTCGGTCCGCCAAGCTCTCGTGAACGCGGTGACGCCAATTTCTTCCCAGTGGCTCTCACCGAGTGCCTCAAGTGTCCAGTTCGCGGACTTGAGCGGTCGCAGCAGGCGTCGGCGTTCGATGACGGCGCCGTCGTCGGCGATGAGGCGCCGGGCAGGAACCGACAGCGCAACCTTACCCGAGCGCGCATTGCGCATCGGGATCGCGTGCGGGCTGCCGATCTCGTGCATCCGCACCAGACGCTGCAATCGCAGAGGCCGAAGGTGCCTCGTCACTTCGAGCGAGACGAGGCGGGTCTCCGCTCCGGTCACGGGATCGGTGCGCAGGAGTTCATCTGCCAGGACCGTAAAACGATCGACCCTCACGGTCTCCAGTCCCTGGTCGAGCGTTCCGGCCTCGCGCGCAGCTTCGATCCGCGCCTCGACGAGGCCGAGATATTCCTCGAAGATCGCGTTCTGCAGCGCGATCGGCAGCGCGAGGATGCGGTTGAGCCAGCGCTGGATCGTGGGGAGATTGTCGGTCAGCCCACCATCGGGGTTTTCAAGCCGGAGGCCTGTGCGCTCGACGAAGTTGCCGAATGTGGTGGTTTCGAGCTTGCCATCATAGAGCAGCTGGAACCAGCGGCTGAGCGCGTCGCGCGCATAGTCGCTTTCGAGATTGTCTGCCGGGTCGAACAGGTTCTGACCGCCCGTCTGGCGCTGGCCGCGCGTCAGCGCGCCCAATGCATCGAGCCTTCGCGCAATGGTCGAGATGAACCGGCGCTCGCCCTTCACATCGGTGGTTACCGGCCGGAACAGCGGAGCCGAGGCCTGGTTGGTGCGGTTCGTACGACCGAGACCCTGGATCGCGTTGTCGGCGCGCCATCCCGGTTCAAGCAGGAAGTGAACCCGGCGCTGCTGGTTCCGGCAGCCGACGTCGGCATGGTAGGAACGCCCCGTGCCGCCCGCGTCCGAGAACACCAGGATGCGCTTGGTTCCTTCCATGAAGCTTTGGGCTTCGGCAACATTGGCGCTGGGGCTACGCCGTTCGAGGCGCTGCTCACCATCGCGGCCCTGGACCAGCCTCCGGGTCCGGCCCGTGACTTCGGCGACGGCGTCGGTTCCAAAGTGCTCGATAATCGCATCGAGCGCAGTGGCGATGGGCGGCAGCGCACAGAGCTGCTCGATCAGCGCGTCGCGTGCTGCCATGGCGCGGGGGCAGAATACGGGATTGCCTTCCTCGTCGCTCATCGCCTCGGAGCGAAGATTGCCCTCCTCATCGGCGAAGACCTGCATCAATCGTACCGGGAAGCTCTTCGTAAGGTAGTCGATGACGTATTCACGCGGGGACAGATCGATATCGAGCGCTTCGCGTTCTTCCACGGTAAGCTCGGCAAGACGCCGGTCGAGCATGGCCTCGGCGGTCGACACCAGCTGCACGACAACCGAATGGTTCGCGCCAAGCGCCGCTTCCATCGCGGGGATCAGAAGAGGACTCGAAAGAGAACAAAAATGGCAGAATTCTGGGGCAAAATGACCTTGGGGGCCTCAAAAAGGGCCCCCACTAAAGCCCCCAATTTTTCATCCCTTCAAAAGGTTCGGTTCCCGAATTTAGGTGTTCTCGATCTCTCGACGAGCGTGTTGCATAGCATATCCGCGTTCAGAGGCTGCTAGTTTTTCGTCCTACTTGTCTTGTATCACGTCAGGGGAAAGATTGACTCAAGCTGCCGAAAGTGCCCGTCTCGTACCTTCACATCTAGCTCTGCTTTGCGTCCTGAATTCTGTCATTTGTACGGCCGTCGCTTCATTCTCCGAGCGGACGAGGTTTCGGGCGACGGCCCGCCTCTGCAACCGTTGAATATTCGATCAGTCGGCGCGGAATGCGTCACCTTTTGTTGCCCGCGCGATAGCCAGTTCGACGATGCGCTCCACGATCCGTTCGTCGTCTTTCCATTTCATAACTAGCTTCCCGGGGTCCATGCCGTATTCGGCGACTACGTCGAGTAGGCGATCGTGATCGAGTTCGGCGAGGCCTGCCCTGAGCGAAGCCTCGCTTTCCCGTGCGAGCGCCACAGGATCCAAGACTGCAGGGGTTCGCCTGCCCCGATGGCTGGTCACTCCACTGCCGGCGGACGTCTTCTTGTCCTTTGCCTTGCGCACAGCGTTCTTCGTCGGCACCTTCTTCATGTCGCCCAGAAGCTCTTCGATCTGGGCGGCGAATTCGGGATTGCGGTCGGCCTCGCTGGCGATGAGTATCGCTAGTCGTGTCAATCGGGTTTTAAGCTTCATAGGTCCTCCAGCGTCTCGATGAGTTCCGCAGCGAGATCGATGTACCTCTCAGCCAGATCGCCATAGCCGTACTTCTGCTTGAGCGTCCTTTCGCTTGGCTGGTTTTCTGCGGCTGCCGCGATCTGGTTTGCCTGCCGGATCACTGTGTCGAAAACGGGTGGATCGCCACGACCGCGGAGGTCGCGCGAGACGTTGTAGTGAATCGTGCTGTTCTCTTGGTACTTAGTAATCACGATACCAAGGGGTTCGATGTCCTCGCCCACGTCCTTGGAGAAGTTGCCGACGCGCTTCACGATCTGTGGGATGCCGTAAGTCGACAGAACGTCTGGCACGGTAGGGATGATATAGCCCTCTGAAATGCGAAGGCCGTTCAGCGTAATGATGCCGAGGTTCGGTGGGCAATCGATCAGGACAATGTCGTAGTCGTCTAGGATCGGTTTCACCGCCAGGCGGAGCAGGTCGATCGGGGTCTGAGCATAGAACTGGCCAGAAGGCGCGCCTGCGAGCCGGTCTTGGACGTCAATCAAATCCAAACTCGAAGGGAGGAGGTCAATCGAGTTCGCACCCTTAACGTCGGATACCCCCTTTTGGAGCGTCTTGTCGAGATCGAACGTACGGTTCGTCGGGTCCAGTGCGTCCTTGAACAACGTAGCGAGCGTGTAGCCCTTCTTGTTCAGAGACTTCCACCTGTTTTCCCCGATCAGCATGGTGGTAGCGTTCGTCTGGGGGTCGAGATCGATCACCAGTACCTTCTTCCTGTGCTGGGAGGAAAGCGTCTCGGCCAGGGCGACCGTTGTCGTGGTCTTTGCGACCCCGCCCTTCAGATTAATCAAGGAGACAATACGGGCCATGGGAATCTTCCTTTTGCGTAACCAGGCTCTGACAGGACCGACCTTGAAAACAGGGCCAGCTTTGAGTTCAACCAGCGGCTGGGGAAAGTCTCGGTAACGAGTTCGCCAATTGGCAACAGCCTGTCGGGAGACGCCAGCCATCGCGGCGATCTCATTAAGTCCGACAAGCTCCGGCTCATCCCTTCGAATCAATTTTCCATTTCCTGTGAACGCTGATCACAGAAACTGTGTACGATGTTCACATCGCTTGTCAACGTCGTTTACGCGAAGAGTTTGCATTGGGCCGCCCAGAGCAGGACAGCAGGATAGATTTTGGTTGGGCTTTAAATCCGTACCTAGAACTATTCCCGGTGTCTCAGCCATTCGTCCCAGAACGCTATCAGCTCGCTCGGCAGGCCATCCACAAACGCTCCATCCAATGGGTAGTGCGGCATTGCCTCAGCGATGGCATCGAGCAACGCAGCACCTTGGACCGAATCCTTGCGGCGTTTGAGCGGGTCCCGCTTTGCCTGAGCACCCAACCAGAGTTTGTGGAGTGCGAACCAACGGGGGTCAGGTGCGACGATGCGCGCCGGGCTGCCATCACGGCACGGGACGACTTGGTCTACCCGTCGACCGGGCAGGAGCCATTCCTGTTCGGGAAGCGGAACGGGTCTTGGACGATCCTTTCCGGCGAGCGTTTCGATGCGCGATGGTGCGACCAGCAACTCTACTTCGTAGGCCTTCGAGTTCCGTGCCTGGAATTCCCGCTCGGTGTTGATCGTGAAAGTCGGATCGACCGCTTTGAGCATATCCCAAAGCTGCGTTCCGTCTTCCGGTTCGTCAGCCGTCCAGGCGAGATCGAAGTCCTCTGTTTCGTCCGGCACGTCGCGGAAAGTGCCCGCAGCTTCTAGCGCGTAGGCGGCCATCGCATTTGTCCCGACCACAAGCAGATGGCTGCCGAGAAGCGAGCGCCTGTCTGCCTCTCGAAGGATAGGACCCGCTTCTGCCGAGAGGAGCGGCAAGCGTAACGCGCGTGCAATCCGACTGCTCTCGCCAAGGGCATCCCGTGCGCCGTCACGGCGTTCCTTCAGCGCACTCTTTTCGGCCTTATATGCCTTCAGCTGGGTTTGCTTTTCATCGTCCCAGGCACCGAGACTTTTACCGTTCCCGCTGCGGTCAAAGATCTCGTAAAGGTACTCGTATTCGCCAACCTTCTTGCGCCTCAGATCGTATGGCATGGAATAGAGTTCGCGCTCGGCTTCGATCCACGCATCATAGCGCTGGCGCATATTGATGAGCGCGCGCTCCTGTTCAGAAGAGAAAGGTTGGATCACAGCCATCGCTGCGATTTATCCCACAAATTTCCAACTTTCAATAAACGCGGGATAAATGTGCTCGAACCGGGGCAACGTGTAAAGATTTTCGCGTTTTCTTTGCATGTCCCCATCAACGTGCAAAGCGAAAGCGCGTTTGCTTGTCATGTCGGCTCAATGTGCGATTCGCGCGAAAACCGGTCTTCCACAGCACCCGAACCGTAAATTTGGACCTTCATTGCCCCGGCGCGCACATTGGCTGGAAAAATTCTTTCAGTCCCGGACTGTCCATAGCAATCCATCATCGTCCACCAGCCAGTGCGCAACGATGTTTGATCTCTTTTTGTTCTTTCCTACACCCTTGCGATTCGCATAGCCTTGCTCGCGTCACCCAAGCCTACGGTGGCGCTGAGTTGAATATCTGATCGCACGATCCGCGACGGCAATTTGAGAACCAACCCAGTCGCAGGGGAGTGCGGCAACGGTGACAGAACCTTGAAGCAAAGGAATCTGTCATGTCGAATATCGAACTACTCACCTGCCAGGAGGTCATGCGCCTCACCGGCATTCGCAGCCGGACAACGATCTGGCGACGCATCCGCCGGGGTGCCTTTCCTCTTCCCATCGACATTGGCGGCGGACGTATCCGCTGGCGTTCCACTGACATCGAGCAGTGGATCGAGGCCCTCCCCCTGCGCAGCTATTGACCCCTCCAAGGCGGGCAATGGCCCGCAGAAAGCATCTCCCACATGTCTATCCTTTCCCTGATCAACGCCGCCCTGCAGAAGCATGGCTGGCTGATCGCTCGCCTTCCGAGCGACGAAGAAGAGCGCGCGACCCAGCTCGTCGAATTGCTCATTGAAGACAATGCCGATGGGCGCGCCCGTCGCCACACATTGCATCCCTGGCTCTGGTACGAACGCCCGGTCCGCGAGCGGTTTGAGGGACAAGATTGTTGTCTAACCGTCGAGGGACCGATCTACCGGAGCAGGGACGGAACAGGGTATCCGCTTGGCAGCCAGCTTCGTACCGAATTCGGGTGGCTGGATCTCACGCCAGAAGAGACCAACCTGCTCGCAGATGAGGTTCGATCAGCGATCGACCTTGCATTGCTTCGCTGGTTCACGAGTCCCGAGATGGCAGACCGCCAGTTGCCTTCGCGCCAATCCCGCAACGCTATTTCGACGATTATGTCGCCCGCAATCTAATCCTGTCCGCGACGCCTCCAACGGTATGCATGGAGCAAGACACCCATGCCAACTGACCGGAGAAAGACTGGAGAGAGGAAGGGCCACGATACTGCGTATCGGACCCGTAATTTCCATATACACCCTACGCACGTGTGCATCGAGGATTTCTGCGGTTTCAGGGAGCGCGCGGATAGCGCGCTCCCTGAAACTAAGCGTTCAGACCCTCGCAATTCTGCCATTTCTGGAGCGCGCTTCGCGCGCGCGGGAGGTGGTGATGGCGAGCCACATCAAGCGAACCATCCGCCTCAATCCTTCGCAAGCTCGGTCGCTTTCCGGCATCGCCGACCGGCGTGGATTGTCGGAGTATGCGATGCTCCTGAAGGTGATCGACGCGGGCTTCCTTTCGGTCCTGCACGGCACCGACAAGGAGACCGATCTTGCCGAACTGGCGCGCGAGATCGGGACAATATCGGGGCGCCTGGCAGAAGCCGAACGGGTGCTCGACCGGACCCTGTTCACCGCCTGTGCGGCCTATGCGTACGCCCGCCATGCGGCGCTGGGAACGAAGAAATCCGACGAAACAATCGCAGCAGAGGCGCGCGCCGCGTTCGAGCGCCAGCGTTCGCTTGCCCTGGAGATCGAGCCATGAATTCGAACATCGACTTTGTTACGCGCGCCCATGCCTTGTGGCGTGTGCGTATGGCGCAATGGCAGCAGCGTTTCCGCTTCTTTTCCACGATCACTCTTGGTGCAGCAGGGGTCGGAGCATTCATCGCCCCGCAGTTCCTGCTGCATGGCCCTGCGATAACGACAGCGGTGCAGTATGCGTGGGCCAACGTGCTGACGCTGCTCGGTTCCTTTGGGGGCAGCGACATCAAGATGAACATTGCGATGGAAGGCCAGCGCTGGACCGTTTCAGCCGCCTGGTTCGCCTCTGAACCGCTCTTCACCGATACCTTCTGGCAGGTCGTCAAAGTGATCGCTGGCGGTGCAATCACCGGCCTTGTGATAGGCCTGTTCACGGTCTGGGTGCTCCAGCGCACCATGTCGGCTCAAGGCAAGGATACGCTTGCCGACCGGGTCATTGGCGGCACACGTGTTGCGAATGAAGAGGACGTTGCGGCGCAGACCACTTTGTTCTGTGGCAGCGACGCATTGCGCATCGGCCCGGTCCCCGTTCCGCGCCGGATCGAGACCCGCCACTTCGCCTTTCTCGGCACTACCGGCAGCGGCAAGACCACTGCCTTGCGCCAAATGCTCGATGGCATCGAAAGGCGCGGGGAAGCGGCGCTGGTCTACGACACATCGGGCGAGTTCATCGCGCACTATTACAACCCCGCGCGGGGCGACATCATCCTCAATCCCTTCGACGCACGCTGCGCCTTCTGGACGCCCTTCGACGAGATATCGCACCCCGCCGATGCAGACCGGATTGCGCGTCAGCTTGTTTCGGAAACCAGCAGCCAAGATGATGATGTCTGGCTGGAGACGAGCCGCATTCTTGTGGCCAACATGATCCGTTCACTCTGGGCGGAAAAGAACTGCAGCCTCGAAGCCCTGCTCGAAGCCTTGCAGGTCAAGGACAAGGAGCAATTGAAGGATTGGCTGGGGCACACGTCATCCGCCCGCACCTTTGCCAATGACGCCGACCGCGCCACCGGCAGCGTACTCTTCATGCTCGCCAAGGCGGCAAACCTGATCCAGTTCCTGAAGGTCGAGGACGAGGGAGAGGACCGCTTTGCCTTCCGCGATTTCATCGCGAAGCTGGATGAGTGCGAGGGGGCAAAACCCTGGATCTTTGTCCCTCGCAAGGAAGACTATTTCGAAGCCTCCAAGCCGCTGATGGCCTGCTGGCTCGAATGCGCGGCAAGCGCGGTGCTGGGTCTGTCGCCATCGCCGGATCGCCGCATCTGGTTCGTGCTCGACGAGCTCGCCGACCTGCCCCGCGTCGAGAACCTTGCCCGCCTTCTGCCTGAGGGTCGCAAGTTTGGCGCAGCAATTGTGCTTACCTTTCAGGCACTCGGGCAGATGCGCAATCGCTACGGTGCCAACATCGCCGAGGCCATGCTGGCCTGCTGCAACACCAAGCTGTTTCTGCAAACGGTCGATCAGGAAACCCGCAAATGGGCGAGCGAGACCATCGGCCAATGCGAAGTGGAATTGCGTGTCGCCACCGATACGCTCTCGATTGGCAGCGAAGTGCCGCGCACTACCATCGCGACCCAGCGGCAATTCCGTCCTGCCGTGCTTGAAAGCGAGCTACGGCTATGCCCGCATCAGGGCTATCTGCTACTTCCCGATGGCCTGCCGGTCGCGCGTATCGGTCTCACCGCCGATCACATCACCCGGCGTGGCGAGCCGCGTCAGCCCGGCTACGTGCCAGGCGATCCGGCGGGCACGCTATGGAGCCGGGTCAGCGAGATCGCCAAAGGTGCCGAGCCTGACGCGAAACCGGGACCGGTCTGATGGTCGCTTCGGTCTCGGCGCTATCGAGTGCCGGTCAGGCTGCGAGCTACTATGAAGCTGACGATTACTATGCCGAAGGCGGCACGGCTCCGTGCGAGTGGTTTGGCGAGGCAGCGGAAAAGCTGGGCCTGTCTGGCGAAGTCGATCGCGAGAAGTTTGCCGAGTTGCTGGAAGGCCGGATTGCCGGACAGCAGCTTGGCACGACGCGCGATGGCAAGATCGAGCATCGCCCTGGCTGGGACATCACCCTGTCCGCCCCAAAGTCCGTCTCGATCATGGCCGAGGTTGCCGGAGACAAGCGGCTGATCAAGGCGCATGGCGCGGCGGTGAAAGTGGCACTTGCCCATGTCGAAAAGCATATGGCGGCAACGCGGATCAGGCAGGGTGGCGAGTTCCGGCGCGAGGCGACCGGCAATCTCGCTATCGCCACCTTCCGCCATGCCACAAGCCGGGCGCAGGATCCGCAGCTGCATACACATGGCGTGATCATCAACGCTACGCAGGACAAGGATGTGAACTGGCGGAGCCTTGAGCCCCGCGCCTTCTACCAGCTGCAAAAGGAGATTGGCGCAATCTACCGGCAGGAACTGGCGCATGGCGTTGCTGCGCTAGGGTACAAGATCGAAGTGGGCAAAGACTCGCTGTTCGAGATCGCGGATGTTCCTGAGAAGGCCATCGATGCGCTGAGCCAGCGTACCGCAGCCATCGATTCCCGGCTTGCCGAGCGGGGCACGAGCCGTGCGGAGGCGAGCGCTGCTGAAAAGCAGATCGCCGCGCTCGATACGCGCGAGGCCAAGACCAATGTAGATCATCGCACCTTGCGCGCCGAATGGCGGGCAACCGCCGACGCCAACGGGTTCGACAAGGCAGCGCAAGACAAGCTGATCGGTGAAGCGAGAGAGCGGACCAAGAGCAGCGAAACTACCGCCAGCCCCGAATTGCTGGCGCGGCAGGCGATCGCCTGGGCCGCTGCAAAGCTCTCCGAGCGTGCGGCCGTTTTCGCGGCAAGTACGCTGGCGCGCGAGGCCGGAGCCGCGTGTCGGATGCGGCTTTCAGCCGAAGGAGGGCAGAAAATGGGTGATCTGATCTTGAACTACCGCGCTTGCGGGGCAGAGTGCCGCGAAGACTGGTTGCGGATGCTGGCCAATGAGCACGGTCTGCCGTTCGGGACGGTGCAACGTCTGGCGGAGGAACTGGGCGAGCGTGAGGATTTCGCCGAGCTGATTTACATCTGCGAATGCGGCGGGAGGGTGGTGCAATGACCATTGGCACCCTTTCCCGCAGCGAGCGGATTGCCCGGCTCAATGACCGGGCACGGCAGGCGATGGGCTTGGCCTGCGTTGCAGTAGCAACCGAGGACTTCCGGGCCTTGTCCGAGGAAGATCAGTCGCGGGTGCGCGAGCTGGTCGAAACCTTCGACGCCTTCACGCCGGACAACGATCCCTACGGCGAGCGCGATTTCGGGGCGATCTATCAGGATAGCGAAGGTCGCTGGACGACAACGCGACCGGCGCGGCCTGCCGAAACCGTGTTTTGGAAGATCGATGCCTACGACCGCGACTTGCGATTCGGCAGCGAAGACCCTGCCAATCCTGCCGTTACCCGGCGGGTGCTGACGATCATGCTGGCATCGGAATACTGAATCGAGAGAAGCGCGCCGCATAATGCGGTGCGCTCCCCATCCATTTCTTGATGCTTTTTTGAACCGCAAACCGGATTCGACCGGACTGCCGGCCTGGGTCCGCGAGGTGCAGCACGTGCGAGGATTCGCCTCGCATTGCCGGCTTCGTTTTGAGCACCTTTATTGGCCGCACGCGGTCAGCCTTCAATGTCCGGCCCGCGCCGGTTCGCTCCGCTCACCCGTGTTGGACATGACCCCTTACCTTGGCCGTGCGGCCTTCCTCTTGGTGCAACGAGCCGCCAGACACGAAAGGAATTCATCATGGCACGCAGCAATACCGCACCCGCACAGGAGACCAATCCGCCGGACTTCCTCGCCTGGCATGTCGCCAACAAAGGCGACAAGGGTTTCTGGACCCGCATCGGAGCCGCCTGGTTCCACCGCGACCGCAAGGGGCTTTCCCTTCAGCTCGAAGTGGTCCCGATCAATGGCCGGATCGTCCTGCGAACGCCGCTGGACGACCAGAAGAAGGAACCGGGCGCTTAGCGCCCGGTCTTCGGGCGACAGAGCAGAAATTCGGTCCACTTTCGATACTTGAATCTGGCAGCGCTCACCGACAATGGGCATGGCATGCGCCCAGAGGACTTCTTCGAGCGCTGGCTTGTCATCGGAACCGAAAGCAAGCTCTCGGATGTAAAGCCGGTCCCGCCGCAGGATCGCAATGGTCTGCCCATACGCCCTCGACAAGGACAGAAAGGCATCGGACGCTTGTCCAGCGCCAAGCTGGGATCGGTCATGCTTCTCGTGACGAAGCATCGAAGTGCCAATTTCGTGGCAGCGCTTATCGATTGGCGATTGTTCGAGAATCCTTATATCAATCTGGCCGATATCACCGTTCCTACAGGGGAATTCGACAAGCTGGACGAGATATTCGATGAACTCCCGGCGTTCTGCGATGCGATCGCCGCGAGCGTGATAGACGATGATCGCGGCTGGCGGAATGGTAAGCCAAAGGTCCGCGAGCGATGGCGGCGTTTCGACGAGGATGAGGAACGCACCGGTCTTCCACCTTCGCAGAGAATCCTGCAGAGTCTAAAGCGACTCCCGTTTGAGGCTGGCCATCTTGCGCACTGGGCGGCGCCTGGAACAGCGATGTTGGTTTATGAGCTCGACGATACGCTTCGCGCACTTCCAAAAAGCGGCGACACTGATCCAGTCGCTGAAGAAAGTCGAACTCGTTTTGAGCGTACACTCTCCAATTTCGTAGATCCTTACGGCAGCGAAAAAGATCGTCCCGCCTTCGAGTATCGGGCCGACATTGTTTCGGCAAACGAGGTGGCTGGGCGCCCTAAGACGATCGTCGGAGCGGAGAAGGCGATCGACAGGACCCAGATCCAAGAGCTGGAGCATCAGCTTGAAGGGGTAGTCGGAGAAGACGGCATCTTTCGAGGCCGGGTGAAGGCCTTCGGAACATGGATCGAAGAGAAGGTGGATTTTGCGCTGCCCAAGGGCATCGCGATGCCCGAACGAGCGGACACTAAAGTCGGAGCCTTCGAACTCTTCATCGCATCGATGGAATTCGACAAGAAAAACTCAACGCACTCTTCCTCGGAACATGATCGTTATGTAGACTTGGCATCAGAATACGCAGGTCTGATGATCTATCGCGACGGACTTCGAGTGCTTCCGTATGGTAGATAAGACAATGATTTCTTTGAAATTGAGTTCAAGCGCAGCAAGAACGCGGGACGGTATTTCTGGAACCATCGGCAGATGTTCGGTCGCATCGCCCTAACGCGAAGAAGCAACCCCAACCTACGGGACAAGGCTGGCCGCGAAGGATTCATCGACAACGTGGCGGCGAAAACCTTCCGCGCCGTCGTAGAGAATATTCTCGAACAATCCGCGCGGCGCTATTTCGGGTCGGCTTCGGACATCCGGACGCCGCGCCTCGAAGAAATTCGTGAAAGCAATCGTGCTGGTCGCGCGAAGGAGGAAGCGAAGAAACTTCGCGAACGGGAGCGGAAGCTGTTCCAAGCCGAGCTGGACGCCGCTGAGGCACTACTCCCCGGACTTAGGGAAGAGGTTGCGCAAGCCTCAGAAACACTTGCCATCCAAGACGACGCAGACATTGCAAAGGCGGCCGAGCGTCTGTCCGACTGGCGGGAAAGGTTGGCCGAAGCCGAGTTGCGGCCCCAACCTTCAGGCACAGCGCGGCTCAACAAGCGATACCAAGCTGCGCGATCGTCAGCCAAGTCCATTGCCATGTCGATTGCTGAATTTGACAACGTCTTTCGAGAGCGGATCGAAGAATTCGAAGCAGCAGACCCGGCGGCAGTGCTCGAACGACAGACCGAAGCTGCTGTCAGCGCCGTGCGCAAGCAAGTTCAGGCATTCCAGTCTGACATTGAAGCGATGCAGCGCGAGCAATACGGAGGCGTCCGGGAGCTCGCGTTGATGCGCCTTGATGAGTTCCGACGTGAGACGGCAGCTATCGCCGCAAACCTGCAGACTGGAAATTTCGATTTGGCGAAATCGGTGGAAGCCGTCCGCCTGCTGCGTGATCGTTGGACTGTAGAGAACCGCAGACTGTTTGGTACTTACCTTTCAGCCCTAGGTGCGGTGAAGGATGAAATTGACCTCGAGACGCTCGCGAGCGCGCAGTCGGAGGAGCTTCGCGAAGCAGCGAGCGAGCTCGATCGCCTTACGGCGCTCGCTCAGCTCGGCATTGACGTAGAAATCGCAGCGCACGATCTTGCAGACTTTGACGAAATGGCAACGTCCGGGATCGCCGCACTGCCAGAAAGCATACGCAACTCGGAAGCCGTCCGAGACATCCGCCTTGGCATTGAAGGGCTCACCGACCAGCTCCGCTTTCTTTCTCCTCTTAGACTGTCGGGCGACAAGGTCCAGCGATGGATCGAAGGACGTGAAATCGAGGACTTCGTGCGACGGTTCTTCGCGCCAACGTTAGCGCGGGCTGGAATCGATTTCAGCGCTACGCCGGCATTTGAGGTAGTGCAGCTCTATGAACGGCCCGCCCGAGTGTTCCCCGTGTTCCTGAATCTTGTGAACAACGCGATTTACTGGGTGAGCACCGCCCCACGCTCGACCAGGAGCATTTTGCTCGACGTAGCAGGAGATGAACTTCTGGTTTCCGATAGTGGCCCAGGCGTTGAGGAAGAAGACCGCGAGCATATCTTCAACCTGTTCTTTACTAGGAAGAAGCGGTCTGGGCGAGGCGTAGGGCTCTATCTCGCCCGGTCGAATCTCGCGGCCGGAGGGCATTCGTTGCGTTATGTCGGGGATGACGATGAGCCGCCTCTAGAGGGTGCTACGTTTTATTTGGGATTCAATAATATACGGATGGCCGAGGATATTGGGGGCGATGGCTGAAGCGACATATAAGGATTTGGTGGCCGAGGCCTTTTTGAGCCCGATCCGCTCGGTGTTGATCGTCGATGACGACTATCCAACGCTGCACGAAATTTTGCTCTCGGACAGCGAACGGAAGCGCCAGTATGGCGACAAAGACTGGAACCGCTCATCGCACAGCCGTGCGAGAGTTAGGCGTGTTATCGAGCAATTTCGGGGGCCTGGTGCTCCTTACATGCTAGACATCCACGACGGCCGTTCACCGAGCGAAGAAACCGATGAGAAGAAGGTTGGCACGCTCCAGCAGACTGACTTGCTCATCCTCGACTATATTCTTGACAAAGCCAAGGATGATGACGGGACGGCTTCCCTCCGCATTGCGCGCGAAGCTTTGGACAACAAGCATTTCAATCTTATTCTCGTCCACACGAAAGAAGACTTGGACGACGTTTTTACCGAATTCGCGCTCGGGCTGCTGCAACCGTGTTTTGAGCAAGACGGAAATGACGATCCATATGAATCCCTAGGCCGCGTTGACATAAGATTTCAGCCATAGGCGCACTGCGGCGAGGTTGAGAAAGCTCTCAAAGGAGAGGATC
>NZ_CANMCP010000015.1 GCF_947496385.1 uncultured Croceicoccus sp.
CCTTCGTCACTACGACGAAGCCCAAACCCTCCTTAATTACAACCTCAAATCTGTGCCATGGGTGCTGACGGGGAACAGCTGATAGGCCTTGCTCAGCTCTTCCTTGCGGATGCGGGCGATTTTCTCCTTTAGCTTGCGCGCCAGAACGAACCGGCAGCGCATCAGTGTGGTGAGCGGGATGTTACGTTTGCCAGTCAGGAAATTGACCACATCGGTCAGCCAACGGATCAGTTCGCCCTGGCCGATGAACTGGTCCCGCACTTGCCGGTCCAGCAGGTGGACAAGGCCCGCTTCGGTCCAGCCATCGACCGGCACATCCAGCATCAGCTGGTCGCTCTGATCGTGGTGGCGCACCATCAGGCTATCGCCCTCCAGATCGATTTCGAAGCCGTCCGATGTCTGTTTGACCGAGAATTCGGCCTCGCTCAACTGGTACTCCTTGTCGGCCAGCGACCAGTCAAAATACTCGCTGATCAGGTCCGTATCGGCGAGCACCAGTTCGCCTTGCACCCAAGTCATCAGCCGCGGGACGATGAAGGGCTTGCCCAGCTCCGCGGCCGATGCCTCATGCTGGATTTCGGCGTGGAACTTCGCCACTTCCTCTCGCACGCGATTGCCCTGATCCTCTGGCAGGGCGGCGGCTACGCGCTCAACCTCTTCTTCGCGCATCGGGCCGGTGACCTTGATCGCTGCCTCGCCGCGTTCGTTGGTCTCGATGGTGATTTTCTCGGGCGCAGCAGCCTTTGCGGCAGCAAGCTGTCCCTCGTCGGCCTTTACCGGAATGCTCACTGAGGGCTTGGGCCGTTTGCGAACACCGAACAGCCCCTCTTCCAGGGACTTCTGAGGTGGCGCCTCGATATTGGCTTCTGCCTCCTGCTCTTCAAATCCCATATCGACCAGACGGTCACGCAGGGTATTGGCCGCTTCCGCGAAGGACTTCGACACCAGATTGGCATAGGCCCGGTTCAGCGCACCCGATTTGCGCCGCTTGGCATAGGGCATCCGCAACACCCGCCCCAGCAACTGCTCCGCATGGCGCTGTCAGAAGGATTGTACCTCTGGCAAAAACCTCGGTGCAGGGTAGGGGAAGCGTATGCCCCGAGCCAAGAAACCAGCCAACCCGTTCCGGTATTTCCATTCTTCGCCGGAGGTGATCCGCCTCGTGGTAATGATGTATGTTCGATTTCCGCTTAGCCTGCGGAACGTCGAAGACCTACTGTCGGAACGCGGCATCGACATTTGCCATGAAACGGTCCGGCTTTGGTGGAACAGGTTTGGCCCGATTTTCGCATCGGACATACGGCGTCAGCGGGTTAGCCGAATGCACGGTTTTCGCCATTGGCAATGGCACTTGGATGAAATGTACGTCCGCATCAATGGCGAGATGGTGTATCTGTGGCGTGCCGTCGATCACGAAGGTGAGGTGCTTGAAAGCTACGTCACCAGAACCAGGGACAAGGCCGCCGCCCTACGCTTCATGAGGAAAGCGCTGAAGCGTCATGGTTCGCCCGAAGTCATTACGACGGACGGTCTGCGGTCCTACAAAGCTGCGATGTCCGACCTCGGAAATTCGACGAAGCAGGACACCGGCCGCTATTTGAACAACCGGGCTGAAAACTCACACCTGCCATTCCGACGAAGGGAACGAGCGATGCTGCGCTTCCGGCAAATGAAATCGCTGCAGAAATTCGCCTCGGTTCATGCCTCCTTCCACAACCACTTCAATTCCGAACGTCACCCCGTTGATCGTCAAACTTACAAAGCCCGCCGCTCAGCTGCCCTCGCTGAGTGGCAGAACCTCATGGCCTGAGGAATAGCCGGTGAAGGGCGCACTTTGCAAAACGGAGAGCGGTTTGCATCCGACTGACAGCTCCCATTCGACCGACAGATCCCTGATCAATCATCAGCGCGGTGCCATTCGGATGGCACCGTCCAGGCGGACGTCCTCGCCGTTGAAATAGCTGTTTTCTATCATCACGAGTGCAAGCGCTGCGTATTCATCCGGTTTACCCAGCCGTTTGGGATAGGGGACGGATGCACTAAGCGATGCAAGCGTCTTTTCAGGTAGACCCATCAGCAGGGGAGTCTCGAAAAGACCGGGCAGGATAGTGTTCACACGAATGTTCTCGGACATGAGGTCACGCGCCACGGGGAGCGTCAGGCTCACCACACCGCCTTTCGAGGCAGAATAGGCAGCCTGCCCGATCTGACCGTCCTCGGCCGCTACGGAAGCTGTGTTGACGATGGCACCGCGATCTCCGTCAGGCAGCGGGCTGAGGTCGAGCATGCCGGCCGCACTCTTCGCAATGCAGCGGAAGGTGCCGATCAAATTGACCTGCACGACCTTCTCGAATGCATCGAGAGGGAAATGTCGGATGCTGCCGTCTTCCCTGTCGCGGCTTGCGGTCTTTATGCCGTTGCCGATGCCCGCACAATTGACGAGTACGCGTTCCTGGCCGTGCGTGTCGCGCGCCCTTTTGAAACCTTCGTCTACGCTGGCCTCGTCGGTAACGTCGACATCGCAGAAAACTCCCCCGATTTCGTCCGCCACGCGCTGTCCACCGTCGCCATCCCGATCGAAAATGGCGACGCGAACACCCTTCTTGCCAAGGGCGCGGGCCGTGGCGGCACCGAGGCCGGATGCGCCACCGGTCACGACGGCTGCGATGGAAGAGTTTAGTATCATGGAAAATCCCAATTCATGTTTGTCGGATTATCGGAAGGTCAGGCCGCTGCGAGAGCTTCGCTCACGGCAAAGGGCGCTTCGGTTTGCTGCTCGATCTCCTCGATGGTCACGCCCGGTGCCAGTTCGAGCAGGGTCAGGCCGCTGCCGCCCTCACGATCGCAATCGAAGACGCCGAGATTGGTGATGATGCGGTCGATGGCGCGCACGCCTGTAAGAGGAAGCGTGCATTCCTTCAGGATCTTGGGGCTACCGTCCTTGCTGGTGTGATCCATCACCACGACCACGCGCGGCACGCCGGCCACGAGGTCCATCGCACCGCCCATGCCCTTCACCACCTTGCCCGGAATGGTCCAGTTGGCAATATCGCCATTCATGGCCACTTGCATTGAGCCGAGAATGGTCAGATCGATATGACCACCGCGCACCAGGGCGAAACTGTCAGCCGAGGAGCAATAGCTCGTACCCGGCAGCTCGGTTACGGTCTGCTTGCCCGCATTGATGATGTCGGGATCTGCCTCTCCCTCGAAAGGGAAAGGGCCGATGCCGAGCATTCCATTCTCGGAATGCAGGCTCACGGTGATGTCGTCCGGAATGTAGTTCGCGACGAGCGTGGGTATGCCGATGCCAAGGTTCACATAGTCCCCATCGGCGATTTCGCGCGCAGCTCTCCGGGCCATCTGTTCCCTTGTCCAGGCCATGCCCATCTCCTTTCATCCACCAAAGACATAGGCACTTCACGGGGATGCGAGCAAGCACTTTCTTCGCAATAGAGAATGCCATTCTCAAAAGTTGACGATTGCTCGCGGGTCCGGTTAGTGCGGGTTCCTGCAAGGAGAGAGTATGATCGAGATTTCCCGGCGGGCGCGCGATATTGGCGGCGAGGTGGAGCGCTTCGTGCGCGATGTCATCGTTCCATTCGAAACTGACGGGCGCCGCGACCACCACGGGGCGCCGACCGAGGAACTGGTGCGCGAAATGCGCGATCTGGCGAATGATGCCGGGCTGATGACGCCCCATATTCTGGAGGACGGCAGCCACCTGACCCAGGTCGAAACCGCGCATGTGCTCATCCGGTCCGGGCTCTCCCCGCTTGGCCCGCTGGCGCTCAACACCAATGCGCCGGACGAAGGTAATATGTATTTGCTCGGCCATGTCGGCAGCGACCATCTGAAGAAAAAGTTTCTGGGTCGGCTGGTGTCGGGCGAGGAGCGCAGCGCCTTCTTCATGACAGAGCCCGCCGAATGGGGCGGGGCGGGGTCGGATCCTTCGATGATGAAGACCACCTGCCGCAAGGATGGCAATCATTGGGTCGTGAACGGGCGCAAGGTGTTCATCACGGGTGCCGATGGCGCCGGCGTCGGTATCGTGATGGCAAAGGCCGAGAGCGTAGAGGAGGGGGGCGGTGCTTGCATGTTCATCGTCGACCTGCCGGATCCCGCAATTCGTATCGAGCGCGTTCCCAACACGATCGACAATTCGATGCCGGGTGGACACGCCAGCGTGGCGATCGAGAACCTTCGCGTTCCGGCTGACCAGATGCTTGGCGAGGCCGGCGAGGGTTTTCGCTATGCGCAAGTCAGGCTCAGTCCTGCGCGCCTTTCGCACTGCATGCGCTGGTTGGGTGCGGCGATGCGCTGCCAGGAAATCGCCATCGATTATGTCTGCCGGCGCGAAGCGTTCGGCAAACTGCTGATCGATCACGAAGGGGTCGGTTTCATGTTGGCGCAGAACCAGATCGACCTGAAACAGGCGGAATTGATGGTCTTCTGGTGTGCATCGATACTTGACTCCGGCGATCTGGGCACGACCGAGAGCTCCATGACCAAAGTCGCAGTGTCGGAAGCCCTGATGCGTGTTGCGGACAATTGCGTGCAGGTTCTGGGCGGGACGGGGGTGACCGACAAAACGGTGGTCGAACAGGTGTTTCGCGAATTGCGCGCGTTCCGGATCTATGATGGCCCGACGGAAGTCCACAAGTGGTCGCTCGCGAAAAAGATCAAGAAGGCGCAGCAGAGGAAAGCTGTGCCGTGAGCACCTTGGGCCAGGAGAATACCGGCACGACAGCAGTGCGCGAGGGATACGAAATCGATCGCGACGCTCTCAATGCATGGATGGGCGAGAATATTCTCGATTACTCGGGACCGCTCAGGATCGCGCAATTCAAGGGCGGCCAATCCAATCCGACCTATCGGCTCGCATCGCCCTCCGGTCGTTACGTCCTGCGCCGCAAACCGCCCGGCGAAATCCTGAAAGGGGCTCACGCGGTCGAGCGGGAGGCCCGCGTCATGGCGGCGCTGGGCGAAACCGAATTTCCCGTGCCGCGAATTCTGGGCCTGTGCAACGAGGATACCGTCCTAGGAACGCCATTTTTCGTGATGGAGATGGTCGAGGGCCGGATATTCTGGGACGCAAGCTTTCCCGACGTCGGGCGTGACCAACGGCCTGCCTATTTCGGCGCAATGAATGATACGCTCGCGCGGCTCCACTCGGTAGATTTCGAGGCCGTCGGCCTTGGCGATTACGGGAGGCCGGGAAACTATTTCGCGCGTCAGATCGGACGCTGGTCAAAGCAATATCTCGCCGACGAGGAGGCCGGGCGCGATCCCGAGATGGATGCGCTGGTCGAATGGTTGCCGCGGAATATCCCGCCTGGCGACGAGACCACGATCGTTCATGGCGATTGCCGGTGCGACAACATGATCTTTCACCCCACCGAGCCGCGCGTGCTGGCCGTGCTCGACTGGGAGCTTTCCACGCTTGGCCATCCGCTCTCCGACTTTTCCTATAATGCCATGATGTACCGCATGCCGCCCCATATCGTGCCCGGATTGCGCGACGCTGATTTGAATGCGCTGAATATCCCGACCGAGCGCGAATATATCGACGATTACTGCCGCCGCACGAGGCGCGATGGCATCGCCAATTGGGATTTCTACATCGCGTTCAACTTTTTTCGCCTGGCGGCAATTTTCCACGGGATCAAGGGACGGGTCATTCGCGGAAATGCCTCCAGTGCCCAAGCGGCTGAGAGGGCAGCGGATTTCCCTCAGCTGGCGAGACTTGCCGGCGATGCGATGCGCGCCTGCTCCTGAAACAGACAGAGGAAAACCCCTTCTCATGAATGAAGCCTATATCGTTGAAACACTGCGTACACCCGGCGGTCGCCGCAAGGGAGCGGCCTCGCACTGGCATCCGGCGGACATGGCCGCTGAAGTCATCAATGCCTTGCTCGACAAGACAGGCATCGACCCCGCGGCGGTGGATGACGTGATCCTCGGTTGCGTCACCCAAGCGGGCGAGCAGAGCAACGCCTTTGCGCGTAATGCGGTGCTTTCGTCCAGATTGCCGCAATCGGTGCCGGGCGTTACCATCGACCGCCAGTGCGGCAGTTCGCAGCAATCGATACATTTCGCAGCGCAGTCGGTGATGAGCGGCATGCAGGACATGGTGATTGCAGGCGGCGGGGAGAGCATGACGCGGGTGCCGATGTTTTCGAACCGCAAGCTGCATGACGAGGCGGGCCTTGGCGAAGGGCCGTACAGCCGGCGTGTCCTTGAACGGTACGGTGTCGACGGGTTCAACCAGTTCACGGGCGCGGAAATGATGGCCGCGAAATATGGCTTTTCGCGTGAGGATCTCGACAACTTCGCGTTGATGAGCCACCGCAAGGCGGCCGTCGCTTCGCGTTCCGGAGCCTTCGACGCGGAGATGGTGCCGCTCACGGACAGCGAAGGAACGCATACGCAGGACGAAGGCATTCGCTTTGATGCTTCCCTGGAGGCGCTGGCCGATCTCAAGCCTCTTGTGGAGGATGGGGTCATTACGGCAGGCAATGCCAGCCAGATCTGCGACGGGGCGTCGGGCTTGCTGATCGTGGGAGAACGCGCGCTAAGGGATCATGGCCTGACGCCCATTGCGCGTATCGCCGGCATGACCGTAACGGCAGGCGATCCGGTCATCATGCTGGACGAGCCGATCAATGCAACGCGCCGGGCGATGGAGCGGGCGGGTATGAACCTGGATCAGATCGACCTTTACGAAGTCAATGAGGCGTTCGCACCCGTGCCGATGGCTTGGCTGCAACAACTGGATGCGGATCCGGACAGGCTGAACGTCAATGGCGGTTCGATCGCGCTAGGCCATCCGCTGGGCGCGACGGGCGCCAAACTCACGGCAACGTTGATCCACGCCCTTAGATCGCGGGGTAAACGCTACGGCCTGCAAACGATGTGCGAGGCAGGCGGCATCGCGAACGTCACGATATTCGAGGCGCTCTGATCACGGCGTTACAACGCCTGACCATCGTCGATCGTGATAGTCGAGCCCGTTACATAGCGCGACGCATCCGAAGCGAGGTAGAGGGCAATATCGTCCAGCGCATCGATATCCATGAGGTGGCGGCGATGCCAGCTCGCGATCTGTGCCTTGCCAGCGTCGCTTTCGAACCATTCGTCTCCCATCTCGGTGCGAATATAACCTGGCTGGATGGTGTTCACATTGATGCCTTGCCGCACCCATTCGCGGGCAAACTGGCGTCCAAGATGCGCGACGCCTGCCTTGCTGGCGGCATAGGCGGCGTCCCCCTGATTGGTCATATCCGCTGTGACGGAGCCGATCAGGACGATGCGTCCCCGTGCAAGCGCCCGCATGTTCGATGCGATCATCCGCCCCGCACCCTCACGCACGGTCAGATAAAGGCCCAGCAGGTTTGTATCGAACACGGACCTCAGCGCATCTGCCGATACATCGGTCGAGCGCCCCGCGCGCGAGACGCCCGCATTTGCAAAGATGGTATCGACCCTGCCGAACTCATCTTCGGCTAGATCGTAGGCGTTGCGCACCGATGCTTCGTCAACCACATCGAGCGGGACCGCCAGCGCCTTACCACCGCCTTCGTTGATCTTGTCGGCGAGCGCCATCGTGCGATCGGTCCGCCGGGCACCGAGCACCAGCTTTGCACCGGCCTGCGCCAGCTTAATTGCGAGATGCATGCCGATGCCGGACGATGCCCCACTGACGAGCGCGATGCGGCCCTCGAGAGAATGATTGCGTGTCATGCTCGCTCCTGTTCAAGATCATGTTCGATAAGGTCGGATGCCCTCCAAGCCATCGCGCAGACAGGCGCAAACGTGTTCCCCGAAGGCATGACTGGCGCGATGGAGAGGTCGACGACGCGCAGGCCTTTGATTCCGCGCACGCGGCATCGCGGATCGACGACCGATTCCTCGTCCACGCCCATGCGGCAGGTGCCTGCGGCGTGATAGGCAGGCGTTCCCAGCATCCGGTAGGCCTCGATGATGGCATCATCGCTTTCCGCCTCAGCGCCCGGCCGCGTCTCCTCCACGATGATGTCGCAGAGAGGCTTCGTAAGGGCCAGCGCACGTACGTAGCGGACCGTCCCTATCAGCTCCCGCCGCTCCTGCTCGTTCGAGAAAAAGTCGAGGGCACCCTCGGGCAGCACAGCGGGATCGCGCGAGACGATGTGAACATGGCCGCGCGCGCGAGGGCGGAGGGGGTAGATCACCGCCTGAATGCCGGGGAAGCTTTCCATCGCCATCTTCGCGCTGGAACGATCAATGCTGTGCGGTGCGAACAGCAATTGGGCATCGGGACGATCGGCATCGGCATGACTTCGAAACCAGCCGATGACATCGAAAGTGCCACTCGCGAGCGGACCTTCATGCTTCAGGTAATATTGCGCAGCATTTTTCAGCAGGCGGAGGCCTGAATATTCGCGGTTCAAGGAATAATGCGGCCGCGTGCGCCATTGGAGCGTGATGCCGCAATGTTCGAAAAGATTGTCGCCTACGCCTCTGTTCTGGGCAACCAGAGGAATGCCCAGTTGATCGAGATATTCCGGATCGCCAATGCCCGAGCGTTCCAGGATTGCCGGCGAGCCGAAAGTGCCCGAAGCGAGAATGATTTCGTGCGCCCGCCAGACCTCCTCCTTGCCGTTGCGCAGCCCTGCAACACCCGTCGCGCGGCCATTCTCGAACAGGACCCGATCGACCGTCACGCCGGTTTCGATCGCCAGATTGCCGCGGTTCTTGACGGGATCGAGAAAGGCGGCCGCAGCGCTCTGGCGTCTGCCATGCCAGACGGTCTGGGGACAGTACCCTATCGCCTCCACGGCGTCCGGATCGTTGGGATTGCCACGCCGCGACAGCCCCAGCGCCTCGCCGGCCTCTATCACCGCGTCCATTTCCGGACGGGGAGGCGGGACGGATGTCCGAAGGCCGTTCTCCCCTTCCAGAGCGTCGAAAGCCTGTGCGATATGCTCCCATGCCCAATCATCGCCTGCCTTTTTGGCAAGCGCATCGTAGTCTGCGGGCTTTCCGCGAACATACATCATGCCGTTGGTGGAGGACGAGCCGCCAAGCGTCTTCCCGCGTACCCAGAAGCCGGCCGGCTCGTTGTTACCGGCGCGGCCTGAAATGCGAAAAGGCCAGACATAAGCAGAATTGGCCAACACCTTGCCCACACCCTTGGGCATATGGATCATCGGATTCCTGTCGGGCGGTCCGGCCTCCAGCAGGAGCACCTGTCGGTTCGGACTGGCGCTCAGACGGTTGGCGAGAACACACCCAGCCGCACCACCCCCGACGATGATCACATCTGCGATTTGCCCGTTTGCCATGCCTTTCCAACCTTTTTCTTGCGAGAATGATCTTTCGCATACAGAATAGTGAGATGACTGACCAGCCTGAATTCGACCCCCGACAATGTCCGGTTATCATCGGCGCAGGGGAACTGGCCGATCGACCCGAAAATCTGGCCGACGCGCTTGATCCGGCAGGTTTGATGGTCGCTGCCCTTCGGTTGGCGGAGCGCGATGCGGATTGTGAAAACCTTCTCGCCCGGCTCGATCGACTTGATATCATCAACGAAATCTCGTGGCCGTATCCGGATCCGGAGGCTGAACTGCGGCGTCGATTGGGGCAGTCTGAATTGCAGACCCGCTACTGGCCAGTCGGCGGGCAGACGCCGATCACGGCGCTGCACGAGGCAGCGCTCGATATTCAGGCCGGTAGGGCGCGGATAATCGCCGTTTGCGGAGGCGAGGCTGAGGATAGTGTACGCCGGGCGCGCAAGAGCCAAGCCGCCCTGAATTGGCCCGAGCGGGATGAGGGTTTCCGCCCGGTGCGCGGCGGGGATTATCAGGGCAGGGTTGCAAAGACACTGGGATTGACGAGCCCTGTTAACGTCTATCCGCTTTATGAAAATGCGAGCCGCGCGGCATGGCGACAGAATTTTGATACCGCGCAGCAAGAGAGCGCCCGCATCTGGTCGCGCAATTCGCATATTGCCGCTGCACGCGATGCTGCATGGCTCAAAAGCGCCGTCGATCCCGAGACGATACTGTCAGGCGATGGCGGCAATCGCCTGATCGCCTGGCCCTACCGTAAGTTGATGGTTGCCAATCCGATCGTGAACCAGGGCGCGGCGTTTATCGTGACCAGCTTGACGATGGCGCGCGAGCTCGGCATTTGTGAAGATCGCATGATCTTCATTCACGGCGGCACGGCCGCTGACGAGCCGCGCGACATCCTTGCGCGGCAAGACTACAGCTTTTCGCGGGCCATGGAGGGCGTGCTTGGACAAAGCGCGAAGCTGGCAGGCGACAAATTCGCTGTCGAACTGTACAGCTGTTTTCCCTGTGTTCCGAAAATGGCGCGGCGCGTACTCGGCTTGTCCGACCACGATGCGTTGAGCGTGACAGGAGGGCTTACCTTCTTCGGCGCGCCGCTTAACAACTTCATGGGACATGCCGTGGTCGCGATGGTGCACCATTTGCGACGGCAAAGCGGCTGGGGCCTGCTTTACGGCCAAGGTGAATATGTGACGAAGCATCACGCGGTGATGCTCGGCACGAAGAAACCCGAACGGGCCTTGCCGCAGCATTACCGAATGCGGGATCTGGAAAAAGACATCGAACGCGCCGCTCCGCGCCTTGACCAGTCCCATCGCGGACTGGCGAGGCTGGAAACCTACACCGTAGTGTTCGATCGCAATGAAGACGTACGCCAGGGCATAGCTATTGCCCGTGCGCCGGATGGCAGCCGCGTTGCCGCTCGGGTGGAGGCCGACGATGCTTGCACGCTCGAGAAACTCATGAGCGAAGTCGATCTGGTCGGTCGCCAAGGTGAGATTGGAATAGGCGCGGATGAATTGCCACACTGGTGCTTTATCTAGGATCGGGACTCATCGGAGCAGCGAGAAGATGACAATTGCCGGGATGCGCATGGAGGGCATAAAGCTATTTTTGATTTGACGGGTTTCATGCGGTGAGTTTTCCGCGAGGCTATAGCCCTTGTCGGCGAGCAGTGCGCTGCCGCGGGGCAGAGCGTTGACTATCGATGCCGCGCTTTCCAAACCGCTCGTCTGCCCCCCGCTTAGTAGCATGACCAGAGGTGGTCCCTGACAATTGCTTCTTGCCTGAAGCCTGGAGTGAAGCTTGCGCTCCAGGCCGACCTTGGCACGCCCACTATGTTGAGAAAGAGGCCGTTTTTAATAAACCTGACCGCTAAGTGATGAGCTTTCAATCGGTGCATCAATCATCGGTTCATTCGGCTCTCCACCTTTCGCAGCGAGCGCAGCAGAGATCTCTGCGGACACACCCAGACCGCTCCACCTAAGGAACCGATTGGAAATGGCCTTTCGCTTGGCCCACTCCGCGAAGGCGTCACGCCAGCGCAGACCCTGGCGGATTGATCAGATAATCCCGCTGACTATCCGCCGGCCACCGATCCGCGGCAATCCATGTTACACGGGGAAATGCGGCTCGATCCAGCGCATCGGCGCCTCAGGCAACCCGATCATATCAATCGTGACGACGACGACTCAGGATTGCCGATGGTTCCAATCATCGCGCGTTTTGGAAACCTTGTTACGCATCATGCGCTCAGCGGCCCTTCCAGATAGGCTGCCGCTTTTCAGCGAATGCTTTGGGTCCTTCCCGATACTCTTCCGAGCCTAGCATGACATCGAGCGCCTCGTTATCGCGCTGGCTGAGAAAAGCCTGCTCCAGTGACGCTTTTTCGAGACCCTTGCGGGCGATGCTTTTCGCAGCGCGAATGGCGAGCGGGCTGCCCTGCAGGATCATCTCCGCCCAGCGGCGTGCCTCGGCGATCAGTTCCTCGGGAGATACGACACTGTTCACAAATCCCATCTCGCGGGCTTCGTGTGCCGATACCCGGCGGCCGGTCAGGATCATGCCCATCGCCTGCTGCCAACCGATCGTGCGAGGCAGGCGATGCAACCCGCTTGCAAGCGCTGCCATCCCGACCCGTGGTTCGGGCAGGGCGAAGATTGCATCATCCGATGCGATCACGATGTCGCATGACAGGGCAATCTCGCACCCGCCGCCAAGCGCCAGCCCGTTCACGGCCGCGATGATCGGCTTCTCGCAGTCGAACCGTCCGGTCAGGCCGCCGAAATCGCTGTCGGGTCGGTCGAGTCCGCCCCCTTTTGCCTGGAACTTCAGATCGTTTCCGGCGCTGAAGGCGCGCCCCTCGCCAGTGATGATGGCAATCCACTGCTCCGGATCTGCTGCAAACTCGTCAAACACACGGGCAAGTTCGAAATGCGCGTCGGTATGAAGCGCGTTGAGACAATCCGGGCGATTGATCTTGACGATCGTGAGCGGCCCTTCACGCAGAACTTTGCAGTATTGCGTCGGCGCGGCGGCGCCGTCCTGTCGCGTTTCCCCTGTCTGGTTAGTTGTCACGGTTCAGCGCCTCACATCGAACATAGTCATTATCCACGGGTCACGCAGCCGCTTGCCCATTCTGTATCACCGGGTTTTCGTTCTCAGGGATGATCAGCGCGTCGAGCGCCACCGCACCCTTGTGCTCTTCGAGCAAGAGCAGGGGGTTGATTTCCACTTCGAGAATTGTGCCGCGATGTCGGGCAATGAAGCGGCTCATCGCCGCCATTGTCTCTGCGGCAGCGCGTATATCGACGCGAGGTTTCCCGCGCATGCCGTCGAGCAGAGGGAACCCGCAAAGGGACCGGATGAGTTCGAGCGCCTCATTCGCGTCGAGCGGAGCAAGACCGATCGCGACATCATCGAGAAGCTCGGTAAAAATGCCGCCCATGCCGACCGACACGACAGGACCGAAAACCGGATCAATCCGGGCGCCCAGTATGAGTTCGGCAACACCCCTGATCATCGGGGCAATCAGAACGCCGCGTATCTCTGCCGCGGGATGCGCACGGCCTACGTCAGCGAGTATCTTGGAGGCGGCATCTGCGGCCTGATTTCCAGGATCGACGGCGAGGCGAACGCCGCCGGCATCGGATTTGTGCTGCACATCCGGGGATATCACCTTGATGGCGAGAGGGCCATCGAACTGGCGACTGATCGTTCCAGCTTCCGCGGAATTGCGCGCCGTTGTGAAGGGCATCGTGGGAATGCCGGCGTCCGCCAGTGCGGCAAGGGCTTCAGCCTCGTCAAGGCGAACGAAACATTTGGTGCTCGTATCGGGCAGCGTTGGCACGCATGCGGGAGCACCCGATATTGCGCGCCCTGCGGTTGCAGCATGGGCAAGCGCCGTGACGGCGAATGAGGGGTCCTCGAAGACCAGCAGTCCTGTCCCCTCGTACTCGCTTACCGTGCGCGGCCCTGCGTTCATGCATATGGCGAAGGGCACCTCGCTGCCGCTTTCCAGTCCCTGCTGAATCGCTTCGCGGAGAGGTGGGCCGAGCACCGGGCTTTCCGGCCAATTCATGAAGAACGCGACGACCGCATCGTAATTACCCTGGCGCGTTACGATCGATACCGCATCGCGGACGAGCGAAGCATCGCTCATCGCCTGCGCGGTCGTATCGACAGGGTTGGCGGATGAGCCGAGCGGTATGCGCGCGTCCAGGTCCGCCCGTGCCGGTTCAGGCATGCTGGCGATATCGAATCCGGCTGCTTCTGCCGCGTCCGCCATCAGTATGCCGGCGCCCCCCGATACGGTGAGGATCCCGAGGCGATTGCCCGCCAGTGGCCCACGGCGCGTCAACACGTAGAGAGTGTCCACCAGCTCTTGCGTGGTTTCGACCCGAACGGCGCCGGATCGGCCTATGATCTGGTCGAGAGTGCGATCGTCTCCGGCGAGACTGGCGGTGTGGGACTGGGCGGCTTTCTGGCCGGAACTGGACGTGCCGACTTTCAACAGGATGACGGGTTTGCCTGCCAGGCGTGCCACCTCGACAGCGCGAAGAAAGGCACGGCCATGCCGGATACCCTCGACATAACAGCCGATGACTTTCACGTTGATGTCGGCTGCCGCTGCTTCGATCAGATCGGCAACGCCGATATCGCACTCATTCCCGGTAGCCGCGAAGCTGGCGAGCCCTATTCCCCGGCGGCGCGCCAGCATGGCAATATGTGCGCCATAAGCGCCCGACTGCGAAACAATGGCGAGCTCCCCTTGGGGGGGAGGGCCGTCTTCCAGGAGGCTGGAAAACGTTGCGGCTATTCCATCACCCGCTTTGTAAAAGCCAAGGCAATTCGGGCCGAGCAAGCGGATGCCAAGCTTCCTGGCGGTGGTCAGCATCTCGGCTTCCAATGCCGCGCCTTTTTCCCCTGTTTCCGAGAAGCCGGAAGTGAGGACCACCGCGGCACGGACATTTTTCGCACCCGCTTCCGCGAGGACCATCGGGATAGCCTTGGGCGGAACGGCGATCACCAGCAAATCAACTTCGTCGGCAGGTATTGCGCCGATACTGGGAAATGCTTTCAGGCCCTGCACCTTATCGCGGGACGGATTTACGGAATAAATCTCACCTTCGAAGCCATCGCGAAGGCAATAGTGCAGGGGGCGGCCGCCTATGCGGGTGGGATCGTTCGATGCACCGATGAATGCGATGCTTCGCGGTGCAAACAATGCATCTAGCGATTTTGCCATCTTCGCAAACTCTTTCCTGTAACACGCTGACCGGGTGGGAAATCTTCTTTGAAGATACCGCAGAACAAGAATTCTTTACCGAGAAAGTAATTCGGAATCGGGTGAATTACTCACCGAGTTCGAGCCAGATCGCTTTCGACTTCATGTATTTTTCATAGCCCGCTCGACCCATGTCCTTGCCGATGCCCGACTTCTTGTAGCCGCCAAACGGCGCGGTCAGATCGGTTCGGCGGCCCCAATCGTTGAGCCAGACCGTGCCGCTTTCGATGCGCTGGGCCGCCTTGAACGCCCGCGTAATGTCCGCTGTATGCACCGATGCCGTGAGTCCATAATCCGGATGGTTTGCAAGAGCGATGGCTTCGTCAAAATCCTCGAATTCCTGCACGGCCAGCACAGGGCCAAAGATTTCCTCGCGATAAGCGCGATTTTCGGTGGTGACGCCGCGAAGGACAGTGGGCTGAAAGAATAGCGCCGTGTCGTGATCGATCCGGCTGCCGCCGATCAGGATTTCCGCTCCGTCCGAGACACTGTCGCGCACGATGCTGTCGATGCGCTCGATCTGCTTTTCATTGATGATGGGCGGGATGCTCGTTTCCTTCGACCAGGTCTCGCCGGGCTTCAGTCCCGTCATGGCATCGGCGACCAGGTCGATGAACCTGTCGGCGACGGATCGCTCCACGACGAGCCGGGACCCGGCAAAACACACCTGCCCGCTATTATAGGTGATGCCACGGGCCACCGTCCGCGCGAGGCGTTCGATATCGGGTGCGTCGGCAAAAACCACCTGTGGTCCCTTGCCACCAAGCTCCAGGCTCACCGGCTTGAGCCCGGACATGGCGGCATCGGCCATGATGCGAGAGCCGGTCGCGCTTGAGCCGGTGAAGGTGACGTAGTCGACCTCCGGATGTTTGACGAGCGCGGATCCTGCGTTCCCGTCGCCGTTGATGACATTGAATATGCCTTGCGGAACGCCCGCCTCCACGGCCAGCTCTGCCAGACGCAGCGTGGCGAAGGGGGTCAGCTCCGAAGGCTTGAGCACCACGGCATTGCCAGCGGCAAGTGCGGGCGCGAATTTCCATGCCGCCAGAATCAGAGGGAAGTTCCACGGGGCAATCGCCGCGACCACGCCGTATGGTTCGTGCACGACCATGGACAGGGAGCTTCGAGACGTCGCGGTCACCTGGCCTTCAACCTTGTCCGCGTACTCTCCGAAAAAGCGCAACGTACCGGAAACGACCTTTACATCGCGAGCCGTTGCCTCCGAATAGATGCGCGCCGAGGCGATGGCTTCCAATGCGGCAATCTCGGCCGAATGAGCGTCCACAAGGTCGGCAAACCGATACAGGATCTTCGCCCGGTCGCGGGGCGCCATCGTGCCCCAGCCACTGTCTTTCCACGCATGCCGAGCGGACATCACCGCTTCATCGACCTGACCTTGCGATGCCCATCCGGCATCCAGTCTGATCGAAGAATCCGACGGGCTTGCAACCTGCCGCGTTTCGGCGCCGGCGACGCGCCTGCCGCCGATGAAAAGCCCCGGCGAAGGGCGAACAGACCTGGGATCAAAGAACATGGAATGAAACCTCTCGTGCCTTTCAGGAAGCCGGCTTGGTGTCGGCCAGCAAGTGGCTTTCGAGTTGATCGTAATAGGTCGGAATGGTGTTCTCCATCCCGCCATAGGTCAGCTTGCCGAGGCCGCCTGACGCAAGCCCTTCATGCGCGGTCTGCGAAGCGCGGAAATCTTCGTTTCCGAACACATCCAGAACCAGGTCATAGGAGCGCTTCGCGATGTCCTTGGCCTTGTCGGTCACAGGCTCCTCGGGCAGCAGCATGTAGTAATCGACCAGCGTGCGATCTGGCGCTCTGGGCATCAGCACCATCATCGAGATATAGTATGGACTGGTGATCAGGACCGCGTTCGGAAAAATCTGATAGGCATGGGTGACGGTCTTGTGGATGTTCTCATCCCGGTTCTCGATCATTTCCGGCTCGAACTGGACTTTGCCCGCGACCTTGCGCTGATGAGGGCCCAGCTTGCTGACGATGACGGGCATGTCCCTGAACAGGTCTCCGATCGAATCCCTGTGCAGCCGCGTCACGTGGTAACTTTCCATGAAAGGCTCGAGCACGAGCTTCCAGTTCGCCTTCAGATCGAAACGCTTTGTATCGTACAAATAGGCATCGGGTACGCCCAGATGCTGCATGTCTATGGCAAAGCCTTCGTCCATTCCGCTCCAGTCGGGATCGATCGCGCGATCGAGAACACCCCAGATGATCCCCGCATGCTCGCGCACCGGCAGCGTCGGCAGGTGGTATTCCGATTTGTCGAACTCTTCGAAAAGCTCGCTTCGCGCGGCGCCCAGCAGCTTTCCGTCCAGAGCGTAGGTCCAGCTGTGATAGGGGCACACAAGCCGGCTGAGCTTGTGGACCTTGCAATCCTCGATCAGCTTGGAGCCCTTATGCTGGCAAGCGTTGTAGTACAGTCCGATCTGGCCTTCCTTGTCCCGAACGACCAGTAGCGCCATGCCATAGCCATCGAAGGCGACGGCGGATCCGGGCTCGGGAAGGCGCGAAGAAGGCATGAGCGGCACCGGCAACCGGCGGAAAACGGAGCGTTGCTCGAGATCGAAATGCTTCTGATCGAGAAAGATGGAGGCCGGACGTGTCTTCTTTATCACCGGCTTCAGCCAGTCCGCGATCGGCACCGGTTCATGCCCCGCATCATGGGCAGGTATCTTGCGAATGTCCTCGATCTGGCTTGGGCTCAGATCGTTCAATGTTGGTTTCCTAGGTGTTCCCATCGGGTTCCCCTCCATATTCCGCGGTTATTCTTGAATTTATGGGCTATGGAATGGCGAAGATTGCGCACCAATGTCAATCATTGAGAATAACATTCTCGATAGAAAATATATTGCGCATTGACCGGAGTGGCGGACCGCAATAGCTCTCGCGCATCATGTCCGCCCCATCAGAAAAACCAAAAGGCAAGCCGGTAGGAGCTGTGGTGCAGACCATCAGGCTTCTGCGAGCCTTGTCGGAATCAGACGCCCCGTTGGGCGTGAGCGCCGCAGCGCGCGCGGCCGGGATCAACACCTCCACGGCATTCAATGTTTTGCGCACTCTGACAGCCGAAACTTTGACGGTGTTTGACGAGCCGACGAAAACATATTCGCTTGGGCCGGGCTTGCTTGATCTGTGCGGCGCCTTGCGGCAACCGAGCCTTGCCGAGAAGATACGTGCGGAGCTGCCCGAACTCGCGGCGAAAACCGGCCGGCTGATCGCGCTCTGGGAAGTCATGGGGACGCGGCTTATCCTGCTCGATCGCGCGCAGAGCGATCGTCCCGTTCGTCTCGACCTTGATCTCACGCAGCGCATGCCGCGTTATCTTGGTGCTGTGGGCCGTGCTGCCGCAGCGGCGGATGGTCTTGGAAAGGCTGCGTTGAAAAAGGAATTCGGCAAGCTTCGCTGGGCAGGCGACATTTCCCCGGCGGATTACGTTGAAAGCGTCGAACTTGCCCGACAGCAGGGTTACGGCGTTGATCGTGGGGCCCTTTACGAAGGTATTGTCGCAATTGCCTCGGTAGTGACGGATACAGAAGGCAAGCCCGTGCTTGGCCTGTCTGCGATCGAATTCGCCGAGCGGCTGAACGAGGACGATATAGCTGCGACCGGCAAGATGCTCGCCGACGTTACGCGGCATTATTCCGCCGACTGAACCGCGGCGGTCGGCGGCGCATCAAGCAGAAGCGTTTTTGTTTCGAGAAAACTGCGCAGTCCCTGCTCCCCGCCTTCGCGTCCGATGCCTGATTGCTTGAAACCGCCAAAGCCAATGGAAAAGTCCAGTTTCAGCCCGTTCTGGCTCATCGTGCCTGTTCGGACCTGTCGCATGATACGATAGGCGCGTTCCGCATCGTTGGTGAATACGGCGCCGGCCAGGCCGAAGTCGCTGTCGTTCGCGATACGCAAAGCGTGATCCTCATCGTCAGCCGGAATGACCGAGAGAACAGGGCCGAAAATCTCTTCGCGCGCGATAGCCGCCGAATTGTCCACATTGCCGAAAACGGTCGGTTCCACATACCATCCGCGGTCGACGTGGCCCGGTCTACCACCCCCTGTGGCGGGAGCATACCCATCCTTGATGGCTCGTGCGATATGGCCTTCCACCTGTTCGCGCTGCCGCCGGGTTGCAAGGGGCCCCATGCCGGTAGAGCGATCAAAAGGATCGCCCACCTTCACGCTCGCCATCTGACTGGCAAGAGCGTCCACGAAATCATCGTGGCGACCGCGAGGAACGATGAGCCGTGTAAGCGACGCGCACACCTGTCCCGTAAGAGCGCAGGCGCGCATGCCAAGCGTTTCGGCTGCTTTTGCGAAGTCATAATCCTCGCAGATGATGGCGGCTGATTTCCCGCCGAGCTCCAGGGTCTGGCGCCCAATTCGTCCGCCCATGATCGACCCGATCTTTCGTCCAGCCGCGGTCGAGCCTGTGAAGGCAATCTTGTCCACCCGAGGATCGCGCACCAGTTTTTCCGACGCTTCTCGATTGGCGGTAAGCACGTTGATCACGCCGGCTGGCAAACCGATTTTATCCGCGATTTCGGCCATCAGCAGCGCATGGCCAGGCGCCTCGGGAGAAGCTTTGATGATGACGGTACAACCTGCGAGCAGCGCAGGCGCAACCTTGTGCGCGATAAGGGAAATCGGGCCATTCCAAGGTATGATCGCGCCGACGACGCCAACCGGCTCGTGCGCGATGAAGGCTGCATCGGCCATGGCGCTGCTTTTCGGTTCCAGAAACGCGAAGCTGTGCGCCAATTCGGCGTAAGCGCGGTAAATGTCTCCGATCGATCCGGCAAAAGCCTCCGCGAGTTGATGCGTGATGCCCATCTCGTTTGGCCAGATCGCAGCGACGTCGGCTGCGCGTGCGTCGATTTCGCGTGCGATCAACATCAGGTAATCGGCGCGATCTTCGGGAGAGAGGCGAGGCCAGGGCCCATCGTCAAACGCTGAGCGCGCCGCGCCGATAGCGTGATCGATATCGTCGACGCCGGCCTCCGCCACCTCGCAATAAGGCATTTCCGTCGCGGGAGAGATCACGGTGATGCGCCCTCCTTGCCGCGGCGCGATCCATTCGCCGTTGATGTAGAGCATGTCGGGCCGCGCGAGAGGGTGACGATCGAAATGCATTGTCATGTCCTTGCCATGGTATCGACCAAGCCTGTGTTGAGCGAGCCGGGGATCGCGCGCTCACTCATCACGGCCAGCGCGACGATCGCGCGCCTCCACCACGGCGTCACCGAACAGTCGCTCCTGCACGCGTGCAGCCAGAAGGCCGTGCGGAAAGCCAAGATCGATGGCGCTCACCTCGTCCAGACGGGTGAGCACGTCGGCTGTGAGTTCTACCTCAAGAGCGCCGAGGTTCTCACGCATCTGATCTACGGTCCGCGCGCCAATCACCGGCGCCGTTATGGCTTCATCACGCATCGTCCAAGCCAGAGCGATCTGCGCAGGCGTGTGACCCAGCTCTTCGGAAATTTCGCTTACCACTTCCGCGATGGCAAAGGAGCGTTCGGTAAGCCGCTTGCTACTGCGGTTAATCTGGCCGCGCCCTGTTAGCGCATCCGCATCCTTGTCCAATTGCCTGCGCGAGTATTTTCCCGTCAGGACCCCGCCCGCGAGCGGCGACCACGGGAGCACCCCGATGCCGAGTTTGCGACACATGGGGATCACATCCCGCTCCGCCGTTCTTTCGAGAAGATTGTATCCGGCCTGGTATCCTGCGAACCTTGTCCAGCCGCGCAGTTCCGCAATGGCCTGCATCCGGCTCGCCTCCCAGGCTGGAGTGTCCGAAAGGGCGATGTATTGCACCTTTCCGGCGCGGATAAGATCGTCGAATGCGCGCAGGATTTCATCCGCCGGAGTGCGGAAATCCCACATGTGCAGATAGAGCAGATCGATGTGATCGGTCCCAAGAGAGCGTAAACTGGCTTCGACAGATCGGATCATGGAAAGGCGGTGATTGCCGCCCGAATTCGGGTCGCCTTTCTTCCGCGCCACCGCGTATTTCGTGCCGACGACCATAGTGTCGCGCCGATCCTTGAGCCAGCGCCCTACGAGACGCTCACTCTCCCCGTCGCCGTAGGTATTTGCGGTATCGATGAAATTTCCGCCCGCCTCGGCATAGGCGGAGAGCATGGTCTCGGTCTCGCTCTCCTCGGCTCGCCAGTCTGCAGCAGCACCGAAAGTCATGGTGCCAAGGCAGAGCGGCGATACGCGAAGTCCGGAATGCCCGAGCAGGCGGTAATGATCCAGGCGGGTCGACATGATCGACTTACTCACGCTTTTCCCGGAACTTCCCATTCCAGCGGCAGGCTTTCCAGCGACATCACCACGCCCGCGCGCCAATCTTCCTCGAAACCGGATTTCACGCGAAAGCGAGGAATGCGAGTCAGGAATTCTTCGATGAAAATTCGCACCTCCGCACGCGCCATCCAATGCCCCAGACACAGATGCGGCCCGGTCGAGAAGCCGACATGCTTGCGCCCCTTGCGATCAATGTCGAACTCGGTGGGATTGTCATTCACCTCCGGATCGAGCCCGGCGAGCGTCATGGGTGCGACGATCATTTCACCGGCTTTCAAATGAGCGCCGGCGAGTTCCATGTCCTTGCGGATCAGGCGGACCCCATTGGTGACAGGGAAGCGACGCATGCTCTCGTCGAAGAAATCCTTGATATCATCAGGATTCTCCCGGAGCCGGTCTTGGAGAGCGGGATTGTGCGCCAGATGGTTGAAACCGAAGGTCAGGGCATTCGCCACCGTATCGAGACCCGCCACGAACAGAAGGAAGCCGATCGAGAGAAGCTCGTCCTCCGTCAGCGGTCGTCCGTCAATTTCCTCGTTCACGAGCTTCGTAAAGAGGTCATCCTGCGGGTTTTCGCGGCGATCGTCGAAAACAGCCTTCAATTCCGAGAGCATCTTGCGCTGCAATTCAATGCGGCGCTCCCTGGTTATCTGGCCGAAGAATTCGGTCACCAGATTGCGGAACTCGACATAGCGGTCCAGCGGCAGGCCCGCCATCTCCATGAAGATCGTCACGGGGTAAAGCGCGCCCAGTTCGGTGGCGAAATCGCACGCGCCTCGATCCTGCACCTTGCCAATCAATTCCTTCGACCAATGATGCATTTTGTCCTCGAGGCCGGCGATCACCTTCGGGGTAAAGTGCTTCATCAGCATCTTGCGGTAGGGGGTGTGCGCTGGCGGATCCAGGTTGATGGGGATGGCCCGGATCGGGCTCTCGGTCTTGGGTACTTCGATCTCGTTGTTCGAGAAACTCTCGTGCTCGCTAATGACCTGAGTCACCAACTCGTAATTCGTCACCAGCCAGTGCCCGCCATTGTGCGGGGTATAGAAAATTTCGGGAGCCTCCCGCGCCATCTCGAAATATCCGAGATGAGGATTTTTCAGCAGACGTTCGTCTTGATAGATGTCGAACTCGTAAACCTGATCTGCACGCACATGCGCCGGGATTTCGACCTTCTGCCCGCTTGCTCCACCACCTGACACTGCTTTCTCTCCAATCGCTTGCTCTTGGTGCCGCGTGAAAATCGGCGGCCCGTAGCCTATGTTTTGATGGTCAGAATCACAGTGTGGAAGCGATCCGTCAATATTTGAGAATAATATTCTCTATTCCGAATTATCGGAAGGAAATCCCGAGAAGCGAATGGCAAGCTCTCGCAAGTCCTTGCCCAGTTCCTTCAGTCGCTCCCGATCCAGCCTGTGCGCGATGTCGCTGGCGGTCAGGCCGTGGGTAACCGTCCCGTCGCTGTCCACGATCACGGCAGCCACCGTAACGATGCCCGGATGCAAAGCACCCTCGTCAATCGCGTATCCGGCCTCGCGCGCCATCTGCACCTCGGCGATGTAGCGCTCGCCATCGAGCGGTCCGTCCCAGCGGATTTCATCGAAGCCATCTCGAAGCTTTTCGTCGGATAGACCTTGGGCCGCAGCCCAGGCGCGCCCCACCGCCCCGGCAAACGCAGGCAGTTTCTGATGGATCTGCATGTCGAGCCGCACCGGGCTTTTTGCCACGGCCCGCTCGACCAGTTGCATCCTGCCATTGGTCGATTGCCAAAGGCCCACAAGGCAAGTCGTCCTGTCGGCGATGCGCTGCAGATCGCCGACCATTTCCTGCTCCAGGGATCGCGCCGCCATACCGCCGCATATTTCGAGCAAGCCGCGTGACAGGGCGTAGGTTTTGGTACGCTCGTCGAATGTTACCGCGTTTTCAAAAACAAGCGTTCGCAAGATATTGAACGCAGTCGACGGATTGACATCGGCGGCCCTGGCCAGAGCCGTCACGCCGCGTGGTGGGTCCGCTCGGGCAAGTATCCGCAAAAGGGCGAATGCCTGCGTCACGGCACCCACCCTTTTGGCCAACTTCCCTGTCTTTGCGCCGTCCATCCCGACCCTTTCGTCAGCTTTTATCCGATGCCGGACCTTAGTCTGTCGCGTCTGTTGGAAACGGCGGCATAGGTTCGCTTGAGTTGTTGTCGATCGACTTTTTCATTTGCAAGCCGCGGGAGCGGTTTATCCGTTAATTCCACATATCGCGGCAGCTTGTATCCTGCCATCCTTTCCGCGCACCAATCGAACAATTCCTGTTCTTCCAGCGCAGCATTGCAACGCGCGCAGGCGAAAATTGCTTCTGCGTAATCGGCATCCTGCACGCCGAAAACGGCGACCTCGGCAATGGCGGGATGCTGCGAGATGATGCCTTCGATCTCGGCGGGAGAAACGTTGAAGCCGCCAGACTTGATCATCTCTTTCGACCTGTCGATGAAATGGAAATATCCTTCCTCATCGACCATGCCGATATCGCCTGTATGCATCCATCCGTCCTGCAATGCAGCGGATGTCTCTTCGGGCTTGTTCCAGTATGCTTTCATCAAACCCGGTCCGGTGAGCAGGATATGCCCCGCTTCGCCAGGATCGCATGGGCTCCCGTCGTCACGCTGAATGCGGAAGCGCGACAGAGCGAGGCCGCGGCCGCAACTGTCGGGCCGGGCACGTGCTTCCGCTTCGCTGGCGATGATGGCACCTCCGCCAACCTCGGACATGCCGTAGAGCTGGCGCAGGGCGATGCCTTTTTCCATCCAGCGCGCGAGCGTTTCCCTGGTGGGTGTGGCGCCGCCGATGCGGGCGAAAGTCAAATGCGATAGATCCGCATCGGCGAATTGAGGCAGATCGGCCAATTGATCATAGATCATGGGCACGCCAATGAAGAATGTGATCCGCTCCTGAGCGAGCAGTCGCAAATTTTTCTCGGCCGAGTATTTCTGCGTGAAATACAGCGTTCCGCCGACCATGGTCGTGAACATCTGGCCCCAGGGCAGTCCGGGCGACGAATGAAGACCGAAGGGCATCAGTGATCGGGTTTCGGCGCCGATGCGATTGTCGAGCAGCAGCATCTCGGTGAACTTCAGGAGATAACTCCCGTGCGTCATCATGGCTCCCTTGGGCCGGGAGGTGGAGCCGCTGGTGAAAATGATCATCGCCACATCTTCGCTCTCCCGGCGGACCTGCTGCCATCCGTCGGTGGCGCCGCCGCGAAATTGCGAGACATGGTCGATGGGCATGATGGTTGCGGTCACGCCCGCTTTCACCATTCGCTCGGCGCGCTCGGAATCCGCGATTATCAGGCGCGGATCACTGTCCGAGGCGAGGTAGTGGAGTTCCAGTCCCACAAGCCGGTCATTGAATGGCACGATGATGCCGCCGGACTTGGCAATGGCAAAGGCGCTGGCGATCCATTCCAGCGAGTTGGCTGCTGCAATTGCTACGCGGTCTCCCGGCCGGACGTCCTGGCTCTGCAAATGCTCCGCCAGACCGTCGCTCCATTTGGCGAGCTCGCCGTAGGTGAGGGCATCCTCCCCGTCGAACGAGAAGGCCATTTTTTCAGGGGTGCGCCTCGCCCAGTAGTCCAGCCCGTCATGTATCAATCCCATCTGGCTCATGTCACAGCGTCTCCTCGCTTCCGAACAGCGCCGTGCTGGTCACGGAGTCTCCAGGCCCGCCTGCCATCAGTGACAGTTTCGCGTTGGGCACCTGATTTGTCGATGTCCCGCGGATCTGACGGACCGCTTCGAGCACCAGCCCCATTCCGTGAATGAAACCGTCTGCGATGTTTCCGCCCGACGTGTTGATCGGCAAGGCGCCGGACGGTGCAGTCAGATTGTCCAGTGTGATGAACGCCCCTGCGTTTTCGTACGTGCAAAAGCCGTGATCGATGATCGAGGCCACGGCCATGCCGGTGAAGTTCTCGTAGATCTGGGCAACGTCCACGTCTTCGGGGCCGTATCCTGATTCCTCCCACAGGCGCTTGGCAAGATGGATCATGCCGACACTGACGTAGGGCTCGTGATTGTCCTCCAGCGATCCCGATGACGACTGCGCTTCTGCACCCATCGGGCAGGACAGGAGGAAGGCGGGTTTCTGCTTCATGCTCCTCGCCCGTTCTGCGGAAACCAGTATGACGGCGGCCGCGCCGTCGTTCTCGCGGGAGCAATCGAACAGGTGCAACGGTTCGGAAATGAAACGCGATGCCTGGTATTTCTCGTGACTCAAGGGCTGCCCGTGACCGGCGGCGCCCGGATTGTTCCGCGCGTGATGGTATCCGGCGCGCGCGATCGCCTCCAGCGTAGAGGCGGGGACGCCGTGGTGCTCGATGAGCCGCTGGCTGCGCATGGCGGAACGCTGCAGGACCATATCGATCCCGTTGGCCAGAAACTGTGCCGGCGTATCCCCCTGCGTCACGGCGACCTGCAAGCGCTGGTTACTCTGCTCCGCCATCGCGCGATAAACGACGACGGCTTCGGCCTGGCCTGAATGAATGGCCTGCGCGGCCAGCAACAAGGCGGCGGGAATGCCGCCACCATGCGTCCATGCGAGTGCCGCGAAGCGCATATCCTTTGTGCCGAGCGCGGGCATGAGTTTCTGGCCGGTATTGCGCTCCGACCCGTAGGATACGAAACCGTCGATGTCCGCCGGATCCATCCCGGCATCCTCGGCTGCGGCTATGATGGCCCGGAGCGCCAGCTTCGTTTCGCCATCGGGTGACGTTCCGCGCTTGTAATACGGTGTCTGACCGATACCGACGACAGCGGCGGCTCCTCGAAATGCGTTTGCGGTGTTCATGCACGGTTTCCTTCCGCAAGATGCCAGACCACGGTGGCGTAGCCTTTCGACTTTTCGTCACCCGGCCTGATACGACCCGTAAGCCGGGCGCCGATCGCCAGACCGTCTTCATCGCCTTCCAGCACGCCGGGAATACGGATCGAGCCCGCCTGCGGAAGCTCGACGAGAAGCGTTACGAAAGGCGTGTCCTCACGGCGTTCCTTCACCACTTCGGATACAGCATGGTTGCGCGTCCAGGTGAAAAGCGTGCCCGTCATCTCGATCTCTTCCCAATCGAGATCCCAGGATCCACATTTGCCGCACCGGTAATGCGCGGGCCACATCCACTGATGACACGAGGAACATTTCGGTGCGACGAAACGGCCTTCTTCGAGTGCATCCCAGAAGGGATCATCGGCGCCGATGCCTCCGGCGATGCGTGGTTGGTCTGTCATGATCTCTCTCCTGTCCTGCGCTGGTCGTCTGGTGCCGAGCGGGTCATTTCATGTGAAATGTCTTGGTAACCAGGTGAGCCATTACCCCTTCGGGTCCATCTTCCGATCCGAAGCCGCTGTCCTTCATCCCGCCAAACGGGCTGTCGGGCCAGCTCAGGGCCAGCTGGTTCACAGCAATCATTCCCGCCTCGATCTCGTCGCCCAGGCGGTTCTGGCGGCGGCCGTTTTCCGTGAAGCAATAGGCTGCCAGGGCGTAGGGCAGGCGGTTGGCTTCGGCTATTGCGTCATCGTCGCTCGCGAAGCGGCTTATCATGGCGACCGGACCGAATGGCTCGTCGTTCATGAGCCTGGCAGTCATGGGCACGTCGGTCAGCACGGTCGGCTGGTAGAAAAAGCCGCGCCCGTTCGCGCCGCGCGTTCCTCCGGTGAGCACTGTCGCACCTTCGGAACGGGCATTCTCGACCATGGCATCGATTGCTTCGGGCCGGCGCGCATTGGCCATCGGCCCCATTTGCGTTTCGCTCTCGAAACCGGATCCGACCCTCAGCGCGCTCGTGCGCTCGGCAAAGCCGCGCGCGAATTTTTCGTAAATACCTTCCTGTACGTGGAAACGGGTCGGCGAGATGCACACCTGTCCGGCATTGCGGAATTTGTGCGGAACCAACATGTCCAGAGTCTTGTCCAGATCGCAGTCGTCAAACACCAGTACCGGCCCGTGCCCACCCAGTTCCATGGTGGAGCGCATGACCGTGTCCGCCGCGAGCTTCATCAGATGCTTGCCCACGGGCACCGATCCGGTGAAACTCAATTTGCGGGTGACGGGGGGGGCAAGCAGGTGGCGCGAAATCGTGTCAGGCACGCCGAACACCATCTGCGCGACCTTGCCGGGAAGGCCGGCATCCTCAAAGCAACGCATGATCGCGATCGCACTCCCGGCGGTCTCCTCGCTTGGCTTGAGGATGATCGAGCAGCCCGCCGCCAGAGCCGGGGCAAGCTTGCGCGCCGGGTTGAGTATGGGAAAGTTCCAGGCACAGAATGCTGCCACCACGCCGATCGGCTGGTGCAGTACGAGCGAACGGGAGCCCGTCGGACGAGGCAGGACGCGGCCGTAGATGCGCTCCGCTTCGCCAGCATGGAATTCGATCAGCGATGCGGTCAGGCCCAGCTCGCCCTTTGCCTCGGCCACCGGCTTGCCCTGTTCCATGGTCGCGATGCGGGCGATGTCGTCTGCCCTTTCACGCAAGAGCGCGGCGGCTTTCCGCAGGACATTGGCCCGCTCCGTTCCGGAGGTGTCGCGCCACTGCGCAAACCCTTCTTCGGCGGCCTGCAGGGCGCGGTCCAGATCATCATGGCTGGCGCTCGGCAGTTCACCGATCACCTCGCCGGTGGCCGGATTGCGGGGTTGCGTCGTGTCGCGTCCCCCGGGGCCGAGCCATTCGCCGCCGATGTAGAGGCCGAGCTTGCTGGAATAATCGTTCATGGTCTGGGTATCCTGTAATCTTTGGGTTAGGCGCTTTCCCGAGTTCGCTCGGTAAGACGCTCGATGCGCTTTTCGTTTATTGTCGCCATCACGATGCGGTCGACATGAATGCCGGGCACGTGGATGAAATCGGGGTCGAGCGAGCCGGCCTCGACCAGTTCCTCCACCTCGACCACCGTGACCTTGCCGGCGGTGGCCATTATCGGGTTGAAATTGCGAGCGGTCTTGCGGAAAACCAGGTTTCCTTCCGGGTCTGCGCGCCAAGCTTTGACCAATGCAACATCCGCTCTGAGCCAACGTTCGCGGACATACTCGATCCCGTCAAAAACCTCGGTCGGCTTTCCCTCGGCCGCCACTGTGCCGACACCGGTCCGGGTATAGAATGCCGGAATGCCGGCACCCCCTGCGCGAATGCGTTCCGCCAAGGTGCCTTGTGGATTGAGTTCAAGCTCGAGCGCGCCGGAAAGATAAAGCTGCTCGAACAGCTTGTTCTCTCCGACATAGGAAGAAATCATTTTCTTCACCTGCTTGTTTTCGAGCAGCGCCCACAGGCCGAAGTTATCGGCACCTGCATTGTTGGAGATGACGGTCAGGGATTTCACCTGCGATGCGCGAACAGCCTCGATCAGGGTTTCGGGATTGCCGCATAGCCCGAACCCGCCCGACATCAGCGTGATGCCATCTTTCAACAGATCGCTCAGCGCATTATCGGCGCTGTCCATTACCTTGTTTCTCATAATTGTTCTCCGGCTTGCCGGGCTCTCTCGACGAGGGTTTCCTCAGCTTTTGGCAAGCGTAAGTACAAGAGGACGAACATCAGGATCGATACGGGTAGCACCGCCATGAGCGAGAGAATGGCCGTGGACATGCTACCGGTGGCCGAAGAGATGGCTCCAACCGAATAGGGACCAAGGGCCAGACCGATCATGGTGAGTGATAGAAGGAACGTCGCAGATGCCAATCCGCGCATGCGTGGAAGCACCAGATCCTGCGAGGTGGCCCCTGCCGCCGGCAAGGTGATGCTACCGAAGAGGATCATCGGAAAATAGAGGACGTAGAACACGCCAAGACTTCCGGTGGTGAAAATCACGGTCAACGGGACGAACGGAAGGATCGCGCCCGCGATCATCACCATCACGCGGCCCGAGGGATGGCGTTCCCTCAGGAAATCGGCGAAGCGTCCCCCGAAAATCAGGCCAACGAAGCCCGCCACCGCGCCAGCACCGCCGATAAAAAAGGCGGCCTCGGCGCGGTCCGCACCCAATTCACTTTCGACGTAAGGCAATGACCAGAAGATCACCGCATAGTTCACGAATGATGTCAGTCCGTGGCCGATGGTGAGATAAAGAAAAGACGGCGTCTTCCATATGAGCGTCCATGCAGGACGGTCACGGCTCTTGAGGGCGGCAACCCAGCTAAAGATAGCATATACGCCGATACCAACGGCGACCCATTGCAGCTTGTCGCCGGTCCATGCGATCAGACCCAGTGCTATCAACGAAATGAGCGTGGCCGCGGCAATGTTGACCAACAGCGGTCCGCGCCCGCGGCGCGCCGCCGTGAACAGGCAGAACGGTGGGACCATGGTCAGCAATTCATCGAGGAAACCGCGAAAGGGACGCTCCACGGGAGGCTGTTCGATCCCATCCGACAGGCCGCGAACCGGCTCCCTCAACGTGGCGACCAGGCATGCGAGCGCAAGACCGGGCAGTCCGACTGCCATGAAGGCAGCCTGCCACCCGACGATCCCTTGCCAGCCTTCGGGAAATGCGTCGTTCCATACCTCGACAATCTTCGCGCCGATGAACAGCGACGCGCCCGATCCGATATACATTCCGGCGGTATAAAGCGCGATCGCGGTCGCGCGCCGATTCTTCGGAAAGTAGTCGGAGATCAACGAATATGCGCACGGCGACGCGGTTGCTTCCCCGACACCCACGCCGATGCGGGCGAGCGTCAATTGCACTCCGGTACGGGCGAAGCCCGACAATGTCGTCATCAACGACCAGAACGCAAATCCGATCGTAACCAGGCGAATCCTGTTCCAGCTATCGGCAAGGCGACCCATGGGGATGCCGAACAGGGCGTAGAACACGCCGAACGCTGTTCCGTACAAGAAACCGAGATCGGCATCGGAAAGGCCAAGGTCGCGTTTTAGGTCGAGAGCGAGAACGCTGATGATCTGCCGATCGATGAAGTTGAGCGCGTAGATCAGCGAAAACACACCCAGCACATAGTTGCGATAGGCGGTCGAAGGATGCTCGCGCGAGATTTCACCGAACTTCATGCGGCCATCCACCACAGGATGATCTGACGATTCAGCCGCCGTCGGGCGCTATTCCTTGTCATCTGCCTCTCCCCGGTGACGCCGCTCTTTCCATTCGGAATAGAGAATGGTGTTCATCATACAGAAGTTCATCCCCGTGTAAACCTTGGAGATGGCATCCTCCTCCACGGGCGGCGCTCACCTGAATTCTCTATAAAGAACGATATTCTCAAATGTTGACAGGCGGGTCGGGGCAGGCAATCGTGGCATCACAAAACGGCGGTCCGTGAAGGCTGCGGTGTCAGAAGGAGAGAGAAAACATGAGAGCATTCACCAGAACTTTGCTGCTGTCATCCGCTGGTTGCTTCGCGCTAACGGCACTCCCCGCGGCAGCGCAGGTTTCCGAATCCGAAGCGGTTGATCCAGAAGCGGAAGTCGGTCGGTCGAATGGTTCGTCAAACGCCATCATCGTCACGGCCCGCCGACGCGAGGAAACCAGCATCAACGCGCCCGTGCAGATCCAGGCCATCAGCGGCGACCAGTTGCAGGCGCGTGGGATCAATTCGGTCGATTCGCTGGCGCAGGCGGTTCCGACCCTCATTACCAGCGAAGCCACGTCCTCGCCGCAAGGCGGCATTGTTGCGATACGCGGCCTGTCCGGCGTCGATGCCAATCCGTTTGCCGATCAGGCCGTCTCGTTCAATATCGATGGCGTGCCCGTTGCGCGGTCCTCGGTGCGTCGTCTTGGCCAGTTCGACGTGGCCCAGATCGAAGTGCTGAAGGGGCCGCAGTCGCTGTTCTTCGGAAAGAACAGCCCCGCGGGCATCATCACGACCCGCACGAACGATCCCAAAGGCTATTTCGAAGCCGGCATCATCGCCGGTTATGAATTCGAAGCCGACGAAATTCGTACAGAAGGCTACGTCTCCGGCCCCGTCACCGATACGCTCGGTGTGCGGCTCGCAGGTTTCTATAGCCATTCCGAAGGTGACATACGCAACGTCGCGCCCGACGGCGGCGCCAACGTATTCGTGCCCTTCGATCGCCGCGTGCCCAATGGCGATGAATACGCTGCCCGCGCCACGGCGCTGTTCGAACCCGGCGACCGTTTCGATGCGCGGTTCAAGGTGGCGCATAACCGTTCGAACACATCGGGTTCGACGGATGTCCTGCAATTCGTCGACTGTCCGCTCGGAATACCGCAGGGAACGCCGGCTGGCTACGATACGCCGGAAGATTGCGTGGCCGATGGCCGGGTCACGGCCACCGACAACATCGGACCCAACTTTCAGAATTTGGACAGCCGTTTTGGCGAGGAAACGTATCTGAAGAGCCAGCAAACTCTCGCCAGTCTCGAGATGAATTACCAGCTAAGCGACGCCTTTACCCTGTCGTCGATCACCGGCTTCTACGATGCGGGTAATAGTTATGTCGGAAGCTTCACCGCGAATTTCCTCGAGAATGGCATTCCGCTTACGTTTCTGCCGGCATACGCAGACCTCGAAATTCGCGAAGTGACCGAAGAGATCCGGTTGACCTCGGATCTTGACGGGCCTTTCAATTTCCTCGTCGGCGGACTCATCCAGGATTCACGAGGCGAAGCGCAGGCGCTGGTATCTTTCAACGCTTATAATCCGTTTCCGCGCTCGAACTATCGTTACGTTCAAAACGGCACCGCCTATTCGATCTTCGGCCAGGTTTCCTATGAGTTCCTAGATTCCTTCGAGCTATCGGCAGGTGCGCGATATTCCAAGGAAGAGAAATCGCTGCCAGTGTTCGAGTCCGCATTGTCGAGCGATTTCGACAACCTCCTGAATATCGAAGCGCCGCGCGAGATCGAGTTCGACAATGTCTCTCCCGAGGTCACGCTCAGCTATCGCCCCTCGCGGGACCTGACCATCTATGGGTCATACAAGGAGGGCTTTCTGTCGGGTGGCTTCAACGCGACCAACCCGAATACGACCTCGTCGATCAACGCGCGCGGCAATCTCGAAAGCCTGATAGATCCGCGCTACGGGCAGCAGGAGATCGCCGGTTTCGAAGGGGGTGTGAAGGCGGCACTGCTGGATGGCGATCTGCTCGCCAATTTCGCGGTTTTCGATTACGAAACGACGGGTTTGCAAGTCGCGGTCTTGGTCGGCGTGACGCAGGAACTTCGCAATGCGGGTGAAGTGCGGACTCGCGGAGCGGAATTCGACTTCACCTACCGCACGCCCCTCGATGGATTGTCGCTCAATGGTGCGTTGTCCTATCTCGACGGCGAGTACACCGATTATCAGAGCATCTGTTATTCCGGCCTGCCGGCGCCGGAGTGCCAGGTTCAGGTAAACCGTTTCACCGGCGAAGCTGCCTTGTTGACGGACCTGTCAGGCACCGAGCTCGTCCGCGCCCCGGATTGGACCGGCACTTTCGGCGTTAACTACGAAACGCCCGAATTTTCCGGCATGCGCTTTGAATTGCTTGGCAATTTCTTCTTCACCGACAGTTTCTTCACGGATGTCATCAGCTCGCCGGGCGGACGCCAGCCAGCTTATCAGCTGTTCGATGCCGGCCTGACGCTGAAGGATGCTGGTGAAACGTGGGAACTGTCCCTGCTCGGCCGCAACCTTACCGACGAACGGTATTTCACGCGCTCAGCTGGGAACCCCTTCTCGGGCAGCGCGCCCGGTGGTACGGGAACCGTGCTTGCGGACACAGTGGCGGTTACCAGTCGTGGTCGCCAAGTCTGGCTACGCGCGACATATCGCTTCGGAAATTGAGGTGCCGGCATAGGGCTTTGGTGAGATCATCTTCCGGGACGGGCAACGTCAGAAGGATGGTACGTCTGGCAGATTATGGTGGGCAGGGCAGGGTAGGGGAAGCGGATGTCCCGAGGGCACTGTCAGAAGGATTGTACCTCTGGCAAAAACCTCGGTGCAGGGTAGGGGAAGCGGATGCCCCGAGCCAAGAAACCAGCCAACCCGTTCCGGTATTTCCATTCTTCGCCGGAAGTCATCCGACTGGTCGTGATGATGTATGTCCGTTTCCCGCTTTCGCTGCGAAACGTGGAAGATCTTCTGTCGGAACGCGGAATCGACATCTGCCACGAGACGGTGCGGCGTTGGTGGAACAGGTTTGGTCCAATGTTCGCAGCGGACATCCGCCGCCAGCGGGTAAATCGGATGCGCGGCTTTCGCCATTGGAACTGGCACCTCGATGAGATGTACGTCCGCATCAATGGCGAGATGATGTACCTCTGGCGTGCCGTCGATCATGAAGGTGAAGTGCTCGAAAGCTACGCCACGAAAACGAGGGACAAGGCCGCCGCTCTGCGTTTCATGAAGAAAGCGCTGAAGCGCCACGGTTCGCCCGAAGTCATCACGACCGACGGACTTCGCTCCTACACGGCAGCACTGACCGAACTTGGAAATTCTGCAAAGCAAGAAACAGGCCGCTTCGCGAACAATCGAGCCGAAAACTCACATCTGGGCACTGTCAGAAGGATGGTACCTCTGGCAAAAGCCGCGGTGCGGGGTAGGGGAAGCGTATGCCCCAAGCCAAGAAACCAGCCAACCCGTTCCGGTACTTCCATTCTTCGCCGGAAGTCATCCGACGGCACTGTCAGAAGGATTGTACCTCTGGCAAATTGTGGAGCGCAGGGTAGGAGAAGCGGATGCCCCGAGCCAAGAAACCAGCCAACCCGTTCCGGTATTTCCATTCTTCGCCGGAGGTGATCCGCCTCGTGGTAATGATG
>NZ_CANMCP010000016.1 GCF_947496385.1 uncultured Croceicoccus sp.
CGTGCGCCTTGATCAATCAGGCACCGCCACATCGCCGTCCGAACAACACGAAGCGGTAGCCTCATGAATAGGACGGGTTAGCAAGTTCGCTCGACATTCTCCCAGTTCCCAGATCGGAAGCGTTCAATGGACCTTGCTTGCAATCCAATGTTCGATATCGTCCTCGGTCCAAGCTACGACACGGCCCCCAAGATGGACTGGTTTGGGAAAATTCCCGTGAGCTATCCAGCGGTAAATCGTCGAGCGACCAAGTCCGGTCCGATGCTGAACCTCCCTTATCCTGAGTAGACGAGTCGGTTGCTCGGGCACCTCGACCTGATGAATTGTGAATTCAGACATTGGATGACTCCCGCTCGCCAGAAAAGAAATTGCCGAGGAACTCGTCCTTGCGCTCAAGTTCAGCGACGTGATCGGCAAGCATCCTTGCGACCCTGTTCGCCGTTCCTTTCGCCCACCGCGATTTCACATCGCCAACATTGTCACCAAGAGATCGCTGTAATGCTTGCGGAAACTCCGCGCTGAACTCCTCTAAGAACTCAGCCAGGTCCGATTGCAACCAGTCGATTGCCTGGTCCTCTCCGCAAACCAGGAACAGCAGCAGGTGCGCACGGGGCGCAACGCGGCTCGCTTCGAGTACACGAAGGGCTTCGCCCACGGTTGCCGAGCGCTCCCCTTGCAAGACACGCCGCAGGGCATCCTTGTGAAGTCGCGCATCGGCAGCAACATCGCACTTGGCCCGCCCGCTCGCATCCACTGCGGCAGTCAAAAGGCGGGCCAGTCCGAGGCGAATCCGTTCCTCTGAGTATTCTGTTTCGTCAGTCACGAACGACTCCCTTCTGCAATCACTCAAGGTTCGACTCGAGAGCTAGAGCGAAGGACGGATGTAGGAAAACGAAAAGAACATAAATGGAACAGATAGGAAGCATCGAATCGCTTCAGCCCGATGATTCGCGCAAAATCCGGTCGCCAAATCTCAAATCCCGGCAACCTGCGCTCAGAATACGACAAACACCGCGCATAATCCCACCGTGCTAGCGCGCGATCCGGCCTCGCCTGCGCGATTTGTCGCTTTTTGCTTGGTCACACGCCGCAATCTTGCGCCGCCCCATTTCCTACATCGCTGCTCCGGTTGAAGGAAAGAACATACAGCGAACACGAAACTCGCTGTTGTCGATCAACCAACCGGAGTTTTCCTTCATGACCACCAAGACCCTGACCCGTTCCACGCCGCGGATGCGCGACTACATGGTGCCCGCGGCACTGGCGCTCGCGATTGCGGGTGCCGCCTATGCCGGTGCCGATACGACCTTCGATCCGGCGCTCACCATGTTCACCGACTTCCTCGAAGGCTCGGGCGGCAAGATCATCACCGTGCTCTCGCTGGCGGGCGGCCTGATCGCGCTTGCTTCGGGACGTTTCGCGCTCGGCCAGGTGGCCGTGCCCGTAGGCGTCGGGATCGGTGTCGGCACCGGCGTTCCGATCGTCACCTCTGTCGTGACCGCGGTCATCTGACGCGTTCCTCGCGGTTCACGACAGGGAGGGCGGCATGGCCGACAGGTATATGGTTCCACGGCGGCTCGACGATCCGGAGCTTATCGGCTTCTGGACCGTGGACGAGTTTGCGGGGATGCTGATCCCCTTTGCCTGGGGCATCCTCACGCAGCACATCATCATCGGCACTGGCCTTTCGGTCATAGCCTGGTTCGGCCTGCGGAAGGCGAAGTCAGGTAACAAGGGCGCGAAGCTGGTGCATGCTGCCTACTGGTACCTGCCGGGGTCATTCCTCGGATTGAAAGCCACGCCGCCCTCCCATTGCCGCCTGCTCGCAGGCTGAGGGGAGGAAACCGATGCAATCCGAATTCGCGCACGAACAGGCCCAGCGTCATCTTGCCCAGCGCAACCGCTTTGCCGCGCTGGTGGGCGTGCTCGGCGTCACCAGCCTCATCGGCATCGGCGCCGCCGTCACCGGCGACGAGGCGATCGTGCTGGTCCCGATTACTGCCGAGACGCTGACTGTCTCGAGCGGCGGGGTGGACGCGCATTATCTCGAGCTCGTCACGCGCGACACCGCGTTGATACTGCTCAATCGTGCGCCCGAAAGCCTCGACTACTGGATGGAGCAGATCCTCAAAGTGGCCGATCCGGCAGCGCACGGTCGTCTCAAGGCCGAGCTGGTTGCCATTGTCGAGGAGCAACGCGGCTCGGACATCAGCCAGGCCTTCGTCATCCGCGCAATGGAGGTCGACACCAAGGCGCTGACCTCGACGGTCAGCGGCACGCTCAAGACCTTTGTCGGCGCGCAGGTGATCGCGAGCCAGGAGCGCAGCTTCACATTCCGCTGGTCGCGGCGGGGGCTCAGCCTCGCGCTCACCGGCTTCGAACAGAATTCAACTCCAGAGGACCATGACCAATGAACCTCCTCAGCAATCCAGCCTCCGCCGTGCTTGCCGCAACCGGTCTCGGGCTTTTCAGCGTAGGCGCGCGCCAACGCCGCGATGTCGCCTTGAAACTCGCCGGCCTGACCGCGCTCGGGCTTGCGTTCGTGCCGACGCCCGCGCTGGCCGACCAGTTCATCGAGGCGAGCGATGGCTCGACGATCGACTGCGAACTGGCGCGCGGTGAGCTCACCCGTATCGCGCTTATCGAGGACGGTTTTGCCAATGTCTCGAAGATCGCCAGCGGCTTTCCCTATAACGACTTTCAGGTGACGCATGAGCCGGTGCGCGGCGACATCTATATCTCGGTCCCGCCGCAATATGCCTCGGACCGGATCAGCTTCTTCGCCACCAGCCAGGCGGGCCATGTCTACAAATTCGCCTGCCGCCTTGGCGGCAATGAAGCGACCCAGCTCTTTATCACCAATCCCGCACTTGCCCGTAGCGAAGCGAAAGAATGGCAGGCAAGTGCAAGTGCGTCGGACAATGCCATCCGGCTGATCGAAGCAATGGCGAGCGATGCGGTCCTGCCTGGCTTTGCCGCGCGCGCCGAACTGTCGCGACCGCGCCGCACCGGTTCGATCGAAGTGCAGCAGGTCGCGCAATATGACGGCGCCGAGCTAACCGGCCAGCGCTTCCTGATCCGCAATCTTGGCGGCGAAGCACTGGACCTTGCCAGCGAACGCGAAGCCCCTGCAGGCGCGCTCGCCTTTGCCTATGGCCGCGAGAGCCTCGCTCCCGGCGAAGCGACCAGCGCCTTCCTTGTCTTTGCAGCAGGAGGGCTCGAGTGATGGCCGAGGCAGACGACACCAGGGGCAAAAGCGAAACCCGCCCGACCGAACCCAGGGACGCAGGGCGCAAGGACACGCGGCGCAATCTCAATGCCAATATTGCGCAGCGGCAGAAGCTGTTGCTCGCCGGAATTGGCGGCGTGGCACTGCTGGCCGGGGCCTGGTTCATCCTTGACGATGACGACAGTGCCTCCGCTGGCAGCGAGGGCGTCGCCAGCATCGACACCGGCGGTCTCGTCAATCGCAACCTCTCGCAGCGCGAGTTCGTCGCCACCTATGGCAACCGGCTCGATGCGCAGGGCCGCGCCATCAAGGACCTGCAGGATACCCAGCTCCCGCGCCCCGAGATCGAGCAGGAATTGGAAGCCATGCGCGCCGAGAACGCGCGGATGATGAGCGACGGGCAGGTCGCGATCGATGCGATCTCGGCGGAGAATGCGGCGCTGAGGACCGAACTCGAGCGCTCGCGCGAAGCGGTACCTGCTGCGCCTATCATGCCGCCGCCTGCCTACGGGCCCGGCGTGACACCGCCCGGCGAGAGCAATGGCAATGCTATCCCTGCTGCCGCGCGAGCCGGTGGGCTCGACATGCTGACCTTTGGCGAACGCACACCCGCGAACGCGCGGCCCGCCGCTGCCGAACGCGCGCCAGCGCTGATGCTCGAAGCAAGCCGCGATTACCTGCCGCCCAATTCCTATGCTCCGGCGCGCGTCATCGTCGGGGTCGATGCCTCGACCGGGGTTGCCAGCCAGACCGATCCGTTGCCCGTGGTCCTCAGGATCACCGGCCCTGCGCGCTCGGTCATGCGCGGGAACGAACTGCTCTCGACCGATATCACCGGCTGCCTCGTCAATGGCGCGGCGCGCGGCGATCTCTCGGCGGAGAAGGTCTATGTCCAGCTGGTGCGCATGACCTGCGCCCAGCCCGGCGGCCGCTATGCGGTCTCCGAGGTCAAGGGCTTCATCGCCTTTGCCGGCAAGTCGGGCGTGCGCGGCCGCGTCGTCAGCCGCGAAGGCAGCCTTGTCAGCCAGGCGCTGCTTGCAGGGATCGTTGGCGGGTTCGGGCGCGGGTTCTCCGCCAATGCCAACGGCATTTTCACCGGTCAGGTCGGAGCCAATGGCCAGCGCGAGGCGCTCTCGCCAACCGATATCCTTGCCGGCGGCATCGGACAGGGCGCGGGCGAAGCGGCCGATACGGTCAGCCGCTACCTCATCGAACGCGCCGAACAATACCAACCAGTCGTCGAGATGCCGACCGGCATCGAGGTCGAGATCGTCTTTCTCGACGGCGTCCATGTCAGGAGCACACCCCAATGAACTTTTCCGAGAACCAGCCCGGCCTCAAGGCCCGCCTCGCCCACGTCGCTATTGCCGCGAGCAGCGCAGCCGCAGTCCTGACCGTTGGCGTCAGCGCGGTCACCGCCATGCCCGCAACCGCACAGGATCTGGCCAGCGAAGTCGCCGAGGCGCTGCAACTGCGGCTACCCAAGACGCCGATCGACGAGATCGCCTGCGACCGGTTCGGTCCCTGGTGCGAGGTCGTCTCGGGCGAGACGCTGTTCTATATCGACAAGAGCGCGCGCTACCTGCTGGTCGGGCGTCTCTACGACATGGAAGAGCGGCGCGATGTCACCGCCTCGCGGCTGCTCGAACTCAACCCCGACCTGATCGCGGCAGGCGCAGCGCGCGCCAACCCGTCTGCAAATGAAAATGCGGCCGTCGCGCCGGTTGCGGACACAGTCAATCTTTCCACCCTGCCCGCCGAAGGCGCAATTCATTGGGGGAACAAAAAGGGTCCAAAGCTTATCGTCTTCTCCGATTTCCAGTGCGGCTATTGCCGTCGCCTGACAGGTGAACTCGGCAAGGCGGGTGTGCTGGTCGAGGAACGACCGATCTCCATCCTCGGCCAAACAAGCCGCCGCCTTGCCGAGACCGTGATCTGCGCCAGTGATCCGGCAAGCGCGCTCCACCAGGCTTATGAAGGCGCGCTCGATCCGAGCGGGGCAAGCTGTGCCGAGACGCGTGGGCTCGATGCCAACGAGGCCTTCGCGCGCGCCAATGGGTTTGCAGGAACCCCGGTCATCGTGCGCGCAAGCGATGGTGCGGTGCTTCACGGCTACCGCGATGCGGCCACGCTGCGCGAGTTTGCAGCCCACACGAAGGAGCAGCGCAAATGAGCGCGCTCTCGTATATGCGCGCACCGGGCCTTGCCTTGCTCATGCTGACGGGCGGCTGCTCGACGCTAGGCGGCAATGTGTCGGGCGACTTTGCCTGCCGCGCGCCCGAAGGGTCGTGCGCACCGACAACGCTGATCGATGCTGCGGCCACCGGGATCGATGCGCAGGTAAATGCAGTGCCAGTACCGGCAACAGCGCCCACAAACGCGAGCGGCCAGAGCCTGCGGATCGTGCTAGCCGGCTATCGCGACGAAGCAGGCCGCACGCACGAGGCGCGCGTGGTCCATGTAACCCTGCCCAAACCGGCAGGCGCAAACTGGCGCGTGCCGCAGCGCACGGGCGAGGTCCTGCGCGCGATTGGCAACTCGATCGAAGCATCCAACGATGCACGATCGAACGCTTCCACCCACACCTCCGAGCACATGCCGGACGTGCTGCTTCCCCCCTGGCAGCACGTTCCGGCAGAGCCCGGCGCTGACGCGCCGGCAACAGGGGCACCCGGCGCCGAGCAGGCAGCCCGCGTCCGGGTGCCCCACCCTTCCCAGACCCAAGGAGACGAGGAATGAACCTCTCTTTCGCTGCTGCGCGCGACGCGCTCATGGCAGGCCTGTTCGCCGATACTGACCGCGCCGAGAAGGGTGCTGCGCATTTCGCGCTCGACATGCTTTCCGACTGGCTTCCATACCGCGTCTATGACGAGCGCGCGGGGCTCTACCGCAACCGTGCCTCGAAAGGCTTCGTGCTCGAAGTGACGCCGCTTGTCGGGGCGGACGAGCGCACCGGCGAGATCCTCGGGCAGTTCTTCTCCGAAGGCCTGCCGCCCGGTGCCTGCCTGCAGGTGCTCAACTTCGCCTCGCCCAGGATCGGCAATGTCGTGGCCCCCTGGTTTGCGCCGCGCTACGAACAGGGCGGGATCTACGAAGCCATCGCCAGGGCCCGCACGAGCCGGTTCTACGATCTCGTTTGGCAGTCAGGGAGCGCGCATGCACCGTTCCATGCGCGCAGCAGCCGTCTGGTCGTCTCCCTGGGCGTACCGGTACCGGGCAGTATCAGCGATGCGGAGCTAACCGAATGCCGCGAAGGCCTGCTCGGCATGCTCCATTCACTGGGCCTGCACGCCGCGCCGCTTGAACCCGCTGGACTTCTCGCGCTCATCGACGAACTGACCTCGCCCACCACGGCGCGCGAGCCCGACCGGATCGACTGGAACCCGCACGAGACGTTGGATGTGCAAGCCATCCGCCGCGATATCGAACTCGAGGTCGAGGACGACCGGCTGATCTTGCGCACCGAGCGCTTCCGCGAGACCGGACGCGACCGGCAGGGCGTGCCGCAGGTTGGTGAATGCTATCCCGACCGCTTTGACTTGCGCCACTATGCCTTCCGCACCGCGCCCGAACGCTGGGCGCCGTGGGAATGCGCGCGGCTGATCGGCGATATGTTCACCGACAAGCTGCGCTTCCCCTGTCCTGCCGCCACCATGCTGTGCCTCGTCTATCCCGACCAGGAAGCCGCCGCCGCGCGAGCGGGCTACAAGTTCATGCGCACGACCAGCCTTGCCGATACCAAGAGCGCGCGCTTCCTGCCGCGTCTTGGCGAGCAGTCGGCCGAATGGAAGCACGTCCAGGCCGAGCTCCAGGAAGGCAAGAAGCTGGTCAGGCTCTTCTACGGGCTCACCACCTATTCGCCGCTCGGCGAAGGCGATGCCCACGAACGAGTGGTGAAGGCCATCTACAAGGCGGCAGGCTGGGATCTTGCCGACGAACGCTTCCTGCAATTGCAGGGTCTGGTCGCGGCCTTCCCGCTGAGCCTTGCCGACGGCCTCTCGGCGGACATGACGCGTTTGAAGCGCCTTCGCACCATGCTCTCGACCACGGCCGCCAATATCGCGCCGATGCAGGGCGAGTATCTCGGCGGCCCCGTCCCGCACCTGCTGCTCGTGGGCAGGCGCGGCCAGCCCTTCTTCTGGTCGCCGTTCGAGAACGGGGCGGGCAACCACAACATTGCGATCTGCGGCAAGTCGGGTTCGGGCAAGTCGGTGCTGCTGCAGGAGCTTTGCGCCGCCCTGCGCGGCGCAGGCGCCAAGGTCGTCGTCATCGATGACGGGCGCAGCTTCGAGCATTCGGTGAAGCTGCAGGGCGGGCGTTTCGTCGAGTTTACGCTGGCCTCGGGGTTCTCCCTCAATCCCTTTTCGCTGATCGACGATGTCCGCGCCGAAGTCGACGAGGATTACCGGCTCGATTGCTTTGCCATGGTGAAAGCGATCGTCGGGCAGATGGCGCGGCCCAGTACCGCGCCTTCGGACACCGAACGCGGCCTTATTGACAAGGCGATTGCGCAGGTCTGGGCGAGCCTTGGCAGTGGCGGATCGATCGACGATGTCGCCCTTGCCTTGCACGAAGGTGAGAACGAGACCGGCAAGGAGCTGGCGCTCGCCATCGCCCCCTTCTGCCGCGGCGGCAGCTATGCCGGGTTCTTTTCCGGCAAGGCTAGCTTTGCCTTCGACGATGATTTCACCGTCTTCGAGATGAGCGATCTCGCAAGCCGCGAGGAACTCAGGAGCGTGGTCCTCTCGGCGATCATGTTCATGACTGGCCAGGCGATGACGCGCTCATCGCGGTCTACCAGGAAGCTGCTGCTGATCGACGAGGCCTGGGCCATGCTCAAGGGCGGCTCGATGGGCGAGTTCGTCGAGACCTATGCCCGCACCGCGCGCAAATATGGCGGCGCGCTCGCTACCGCTACGCAGTCCTTGAACGACTATTACAAGTCCGACGGTGCGCGCGCCGCGCTCGAGAACAGCGACTGGATGCTGGTGCTCCAGCAGAAACCCGAGACCATTGCCGATTTTCGAAAAGAGGCGCGCCTCGACATGGACGACCGCACCGAGACGCTGATCCGCAGCCTAAAGCGCTCAGGGTCCGAATACAGCGAGCTCTATATCAAGGGCCCCGAGGTCGAAGCGGTGGGACGGCTCGTGCTCGACCCGCTCTCGGCAACGATCTTCTCCTCCGATCCCGACACCTACGCCGCGATCCATAGCCATGTCGAAAGCGGCATGCCGCTCGACAAGGCCATCGCGCTCGTCGCCGGCCGCCCTGACGTTCTTGGGGGAGAGGCATGATGTGCATGCATGTCGAAACCATGCTCGACCGGATCGAGCACGGCAATCTTCCTAAGCCCCGGATCGCGATCAAGCCCATGGTGCAAGGCACCTGCCTGGTGCTGATCGAGGCGGCGGGTTTTGCCGCGAGCACGCTGCTCATAGTGCTCGGCCTGCCGCTGTTCGTCTTCCTGTTCCTCGCCGGATGGGATTTGGGACTGCTCTTCGCCCAGCTTGGCAATCTCGCGGATCATTACGCCAGCGCCGAGGGACCTGCGCGCATCGCCTTCAGCCGCGACCTGCAGCTGGCGTTCCTGATCCTTGCGGGCGGGTTCACCTTGCTGCGCCTGCCAAGCTTCATCCGGCGTCTTTGCACAAAGCTCGAGCGGGAGGTGCCACATGACTGAGCAAGCTTCCCCCCGCCCGCTGGCCTTGAAGATCGCCGCCACGCTCGCAATTGCGGCTGTGTTGCTCTGGGCAGGCTGGATCACCCGCGCGGTGCTGATGGACGAGCCGCCGCGGATCGTCACTGTCCGGCTTGCCGAGACCATCGGCCAGTTTATCGACGAGGCTGCGCGCGCCGATGCCGATCCCGCCACCGTGCAGGCCGCCAGCCTCGCCTACCTCCAGGCTGCCGAGCTAGCGGTCGCCGATATGGGCAAGGACGGGCGCGTCGTGCTGGTCGCCGAAGCCGTGCTTGCCGGCGCTGCCGAGGACGCAACCCCCGAACTCGAAGCCCGCATCGCGGCAATGCTCGAGGTGGAGGCACAGCCATGACACGCCTTTTCAACTGGAAGCGCGTCGCCCTGCTGTGCGGCCTCGTCGCGCTTCCGCTCGCCTGGGCGCCAATCGACGCTTTCAGCAAGAGCCATGCCTTCCTCATCAATGCCAGCCCGAGCCTTCCCAACTGGGCTTTCTGGCTCGACAAGGCAGCGCCCATCGAGAGCGGCAGCCTCATTTTCTTCAAGCCGCCCGCAAGCACGCTCGTGGCGAAACATTTCGGGGAAGACCCGCAGATGTTCGGCAAGAAGGTCATTGGAACGCCGGGCGATGTGGTCAGCCATCATGGCATGCAAGTCTTCGTCAACGGGAAGCAGGTCGCCACCCGGCTTGCCCGGACCCGGCTTGGCATCACGCTGACGCGCGGTCCTGACGGACCAGTCCCCGACAACTGCTTCTATGTCGGAACCGATCATCCGCGCGGGTTCGACAGTCGCTACGGCGAGATCGGCTTTGTCTGCCGGGGTCAGATCCTCGGCAGCGGAAAGGCGATCCTGTGATGCGCCGCGCCCTTCTCATATTCGCCCTCGCGCTCGCCTTGCCCGCGACCGCCCATGCCCGCGACTACGGCCAGCGCGGAACGGTCTTTCCCGTGCTGGAACGCGACCTCCTCGAACAGATCCAGTCGCGGCTCACCACAATGGAAGCTTCGGGCGAGACCGCGCGGCTCAACGAGGAACTGAAGCGCCGCACGCTCGCGCGGGTCGAACGCCCCGCGCCCGTTGCCGGAATTGCGCACGCCAGCGAAAGCCGCTCGTGGGTCTTCGATCCGACCATCGCCTTGCAAGAGGATATCAGGGGTGCGCGCGGCGAGCTCATCCATGCCGCCGGGACGCGCGTCAACCCGCTCGACAGCGTGGAACTGCGCAGTGACCTCCTTTTTCTCGATGGCGACGATGCCGAGCAGCTCGCCTGGGCGCTGCGCCAGCAAGGTACGCCCAAGCTTATCCTTGTAAATGGCGCACCGCTGCAGCTGATGCGCGCGCGGCAGCGGCGTTTCTATTTCGACCAGCAGGGAACGCTCACCTCGCGCTTCGGCATTACTGCCGTGCCAGCGCGCGTGCGCCAGCGGGGTCGCCAGCTCGATGTCAGCGAAATCGCGCTCCCCGCAAGGACGGAGGCAGGCCAATGAGCGCCCTCCGCAAACTCCTTGCCGCGGCGCTTGCGATGCTCTCGCTAACCCTTGCCACGCCCGCCGCAGCGGGCGGCGAGCCCGGCAAATGCACCGGCAGTTTCGTCAACCCGATTACCGATATCTGCTGGTCTTGCCTGTTCCCGATCTCGATCGGGGCGCTCGATATCTGGCCCTCTAACCGTCCCGATCCCGACAATCCCGACCTACCCTTGTGCCTGTGCGGTATTCGCCCCGGCATCGCCATGGGCTTCTGGGAGCCGGTAAGGCTTGCCGATGTCAGTATGAAGCCCTGGTGCTTCGTCAATTTGGGCGGCACCAAGCTCGATCCCGGCTTCGATATCGGCTTCCGCTCGATCTCGGGCCCCTCGGCGGTAGGCGGGGCGAGCCAGTACTATTCGAGCTGGCACGTCCACTGGTACGCCTATCCGCTGATCTACTGGATGGAGATCGTCGCCGATTTCCTCTGCCTTGAGCCCGGCTCGATCGACATTCTCTACATCTCCGAGATCGATCCGCTGTGGCAGGATTCCGAACTCACCGCGATCATCAACCCCGAGGCCGTGCTCTTCGCCAATCCACTGGCATTGGCCGCTTGCGCGGCCGATTGCGCCGCATCGACCGCCAACCTGCCGCTCGACGAGATGTTTTGGTGCGCCGGCTGCCAGGGTTCGATGTACCCGATGAACGGCAATGTCTCGGCCTCGATCGGCCACGTGCAGGCTTCACGGCTCGTGCTCTCGCGCTTTGCCTACAAGCTCCACCGCGAACTTGTCTCCTGGGGAACGATGGGAAGCGCCGGGCTTTGCGGCAAGTACCTCATGCCGGTGATGAGGAAGCAGCAATACCGCTTCCAGATGACCAACCCCAATCCGGCGACCTCGGGCCGCTACGCCTGCCCGCCGATTGGCGCCTCCACCACGCTCCAGGAACCCGGACAGGTCATTCCCGCCATCGGCGAGGACATGGGCTATCTCGTCTGGCGAAAGAGGAATTGCTGCGCGCTATGAAACACACCTTTCCCCTACTCGTCGCCATTGCGCTCCTGACCGCCGCCGGCTTTGCCGCCGTCGCGGCGCAGGACACCGATCCAGAGTTTGATCTCGAAGAGATCCGAGCGCGGGCCAATGAGTTCACCGAAGATGCCAAGGCGCTTGCGACCAGTGTGCGCAATCGCGCCGAGACGCTGGTCGAGGATGCGCGGACAACGCAGAGCGAGGCGCAAGCCAATCGCGCCGCCTATTTCGCGAGCGTCGGAGCAGAAAGCTCGGGCGAGGTGCTCGATTTCGATGCCATGGTGCGCGAACAGGCCGCTGCCGAGCGCAGCACAATGGGCACCAGCCCGCGTTTCATCGCCTTTGCCTCGCTTTCCATGCCAGAAGCTTCATTGAAGGCCCTGGTACAGGACATGGCGCGCGCGGGCGGTGTCACCGTGCTGCGCGGCTTTCCCGAAGGCAATGCCGATCTCTTCAAGCGGCGCCTGGCGTCGATCTGGAGCGATGGCAGCGAGACAGGTGCGCTCGGGATCGATCCGCGGCTGTTCCGCGCCTTCGATATCGAGGCCGCACCGAGTTTCGTCATGCTCGGCGGCGATTTCAGCCCTTGCGACGGCTTCGATTGCACCAGCCATGTGCCCCCGCACGACCGCCTCGCGGGAAATGTGAGCGTTGCCTACGTCCTCGAGACTTTCGCCGGAGGCGGCGGTCCCGGGGCCACTGCCGCTCGCCATCGCCTCACCCAGCTTGAAGGAACCCGGCCATGAAACTGGCACCAATCCTCGCCTGCCTGCTGGCCCTCGCCTTGCCGGGAAGTGCATTATCCCAATCGCCCGATGCCGCGCGCGCCGATGGCAAGGAAACCGCGCGCGAGCTTCTCGAGACCGCACGAAGCAGTGCTTCTGCGCCGGTCGATGCCAATCGCCTGCCCAATTTTGATCCGGCAGGCGTGCAGGGCCTCGAGACGCTGGCCGACGATCCCGACCGGATCGATAACAATTCGCGAAGCGCGGCACAGGTCCACGAAGGCTATCGGGCGATGGAAGAAAGCCTCGCGCGCCGCGCGCGGTTTGATCCCAGCGAAATCGAGGCGGTGATCGCGCGCGCGGGCGCGATCAGCGATGCCCCGCTCGACTATACCAGCGGAATGGCCATCGGCGGCAGCCAGGGCCAGTGCGTTGAACTGCCGCCGGGTTCGGCCTCGGCAGGCACATACATCGCCACCTGCAACAGCGGAACCTCGGGCGAACTGGTCGATGCCAGCTGCACAGCGAGCCTCGTGCCGGAAGTCACGACGACCAGCGAATTCGACTACTATTGCCTGCCGAACAATGCGCCCGATGACGGCAAGTGGTCGTGCACGAACTATACTGGCGGTAGCTGCTATCTCTACCAGACCGCTTTCATCCATTGCGCGAGCCTGCCACAATTCTCGAGCATCCCGTGCCGCGGGCAGAACATGATCGAGGTGCATCGCTTCCGCTGCGGCGAGCAGATCGGTGGCTTCGCGCCTGACGATGTGACCACCACCCGGACGGTCGATGTGCGGCTCGACGACAGCCAGTGCCTGCCGCTTGCCCAGGCCTCTACCTGCTCACAGGTCACCGAGACCTGCACCGATGCCAGCCCTCAGACGCGGGTGGTCGATGGCGTCTCGATCACCCGCAGCTGCTGGGAATGGCAGCGCGACTACCAGTGCCTCGACACAGTGTCGGGCAATGACTGCGGCGAAATCGAAGCCAATTCCGAATGCCGGTTCCTCCGCGAGGAATGTCTCACCGACGAGACGCCCTGCCAGACCAGCGAGCGGCTTTACGAGTGCGCCTTGCCGCCCGATGGCTCGGCACCTGCGCAATATATCTGCGATGGCGACGTCTATTGCATCGACGGCTCGTGCGAGACCATCGAGCGGACCGCCAATGACGAGTTCAAGGATGCCGTCGTTGCCTTGAACGCGATGAACCAGGCGCGCGGCGAATTCGATCCCGACACGCTCACGCTCTTTACCGGCACGCGCAACACCTGCTCGTCCAAGGTCTTCGGCATTCTCAACTGCTGCAAGGGCAAAGGCTTCCCGCTTATTCCGGGGATCGGCCTGCTGGTGGCGCTGGGCTGCGACCGCGAGGAAGTGCTGCTTCACGAGCGCGATGCGCAGGGCCTTTGCGCCTATGTCGGCACCTATTGCTCGGACAAGTTCCTCGGAGTCTGCCTCACCAAGCGCAAGGCCTATTGCTGCTTTGAGTCGAAGCTCTCGCGCATCCTCCAGGAACAGGGCCGTGCACAGCTGCCCAAGCCCTGGGACGCGCCCAAAGAAGAAGCCTGCGAAGGCTTCACGCTCGACGAGTTCGCGCAGCTGGACCTCAGCCAGATGGATTTCTCCGAAGTCTATGCCGAGTTCACCGAGGCGGCACGCCTGCCCAACGAACTCGAAACCAGCGTGCTGATCCAGCAGAAAATCGAAGACTACTATGCAAGGAGCAACCCGTGATGCGCCGTGCCGCCCATTCCATCCGCCTCGCGCTGGTGCTGTCGTTGACCGTGCTTACTTCCGCCAATGCAGCCATCGCGCAGGAAAGTCGGCCCAGCGTCAGTACTGCTGACACGCTCTACTGCCAGGAGCGGCAGCTCGGATATTGGTTCTACTGCATCGACCCCGATCCGGAGCCGCGCGAGGACGAGGCAACCTCGATCCCGACGGCAAGCGCGGCTGAAGAACTCGACGCCATAACCGGCGAGCTGCGCGAGTTGAAAGCCCAGGCGATCCTCTATCCCACGCCTGCAAACGTCACCGCCTATATCCGCTTCCAGCGCGAACAACTCGACCGCGCCTCGCTCTTTTCCGATGTCTGGCAGCGCGCGCTCTGGCAGGATCCCGCGCTCGATTATACGCTCGAACGCCCGGTCGGCGCGCTCGCCAAAAGGCAATGGCAGGACGCGCGCGCTGCCGAGCGCGACGTGGTCATGGCGCGGCTGTCACAGCGTTACGGCCTGTTCTATTTCTTCGCCCAGACCTGCGGCGCCTGCGAGGTCATGAGCCCGATCGTCAAATCGGTCGCGGAGCGGTGGCGCATCACCGTGCGCGCCATCTCGACCGATGGCGGACCCTCGCGCCACTTCCCGAACTACACCGTCGAAAATGGCCAGCGCCCGCGCATGGGCCTCGAGCCCGGCATCACCCCTGCGGTCGTCCTGTGGGACAGCGAGACCCGCCGCCCGATCCCGATTGGCTACGGCGTGCTCTCGGCCGACGAACTGCAGGACCGCATCTACCTCCTCACCACCAGGGAAGCCGGCCATGACTACTAGGATCGGAAAATTAGCACTCACGCTGAGCGCGCTCGCCATGAGCACCGCACCGATTGCCGCATCGGCGCAGGACGTCGGCGACAGCATGGACCGGTTTATGGATGACATGGGCGCGGCGGCCAATGTCACCGGCCCGACTGCCTTCGAAGGCCAGTCGGCAGGCTATTACTCCATGGGCAATGTCTGGACGCGCTTTCCGCAGAAGACCACCAACATTGCCAATCTCCAGCTGCCGCGAGCACGGGCAGGTTGCGGCGGTATCGATATCTTCGCCGGGTCCTTCTCCTTCATCAATGCAAGCGAAATGGTCGCGCTCTTGAAAGCCGTCGCCAACAACGCGGTGGGATTTGCCTTCAGCCTCGCGATCGACACGATCTGCCCCGAGTGCAACAAGATCATGCAGGAGTTTTCGCAAAAGGCGCAGCTCATGAACGAGCTGTCGATCAACTCCTGCGAAATGGCGCAGGGCCTTGTCGGCGGTGTCTGGCCGCAGGGCGATCTTGCCGACAAGGCGATCTGCGAAGCGATCGGCAATTCGACCGGGATCTTTACCGACTACGCCGCTGCCAAGCATGGCTGCGGCACGCGCGGCCAGCGCGAAAGCACCAACAATGCCGGCGGAACCGACTTCGAGGACGTCAACCCCGGCGTGCCGCGCAATTATACCTGGCACGTGCTCAAGGAGAGCGCCTTCTTCAATCCCGGTGGCACCTTCGACCGCGATCTGGCCGAATATGCCATGACGCTGATCGGCACAGTGATCTATGTCCCGCCGAGCGACGATGATCCGGGCAGCTTCGTGCCCTTTGCCAGCGATGCTTCCTCGACGCTGGTGACCGCGCTGCTCGACGGGACGCAGGGTCAGAGCGTCCAGGTCTTTCGCTGCGACGAGCCCGATCTCTGCCTCAACCCCACCTTCCAGCAGCTGAGCCTGTCGTCGGCCAAGGCAATCCGTCCGCGCGTTGCGACCATGATCGGCAATATGGTGGAAGCGATCCGCGAGGATACCGCGATCGGCGCTGCAGAGATCGAATTGCTGCAGGTGGCTTCGCTCCCCTTGTACAAGATCCTCACCGTCCAGGCCGCCTATGGCCGCGGCATGGCGACCGATGATCGCGCCACGCTTGCCGAGGTCACCAGCATCGACCTGCTGCACGCGATCCTCGAGCGGATTTCTTCCGAAGCGAGCCGCTCGATGGCGAGTTTCATTGCCGCCGACGAAGCCAAGCTGACGCTCTGGCGTTCGCAGGTTGCCGAGGTCCGAAACCAGCTCGCCAGCAGGCAGGCCACCGGACAGGCACGCGTGACCGCCATCGTCCAGATCATCGAGAAGACCGCGATGATCGAGAACATGCTCGCCGCTTCCATGTCGCCTTCGATGGCCGCCGCGCTCGACTGGTCGCGCGGCATCCAGTCGCGCTCGATCGTTCCTTGAGGTAATCCCATGGTCGAAGTCTACACGGTCGGCGGCGGCGAATATCTCGTCAACGTCTTCAACGCGGTCGCCGCCTGGACCGGTGCGGGAGGTTACAAGAGCCTGATCCAGGTCGCGCTCGTCATGGGCATGGCGCTTGGCGTCATTGTGCTCGCCTTCAATCAGGACTGGCGCGCCTGGGTGAACTGGTTCCTTGGCGCAACGCTCATCTACATGTGCCTGATGGTGCCGCGCATGGACGTCCATGTCACGGACCGCGTCAATCCGAGCCTCGCGCCTGCAGAAGTCGCCAATGTCCCGCTGGGCCTTGCGCTGATGGCGAGTTTCACCAGCCAGGCAGGCGACTATCTCACCCGCTCGGCCGAACTGGTCTTCGGCCTGCCCGACGACCTCAACTATTCGAAGAACGGGATGATCTACGGCGCCCGGCTCCTGGAAGCGACGCGGGGCCTGCGCATTTCCGATCCCGAATTCGCCGCCAATCTCGACGAGCATTTCAAGCAATGCGTGTTCTACGACGTGCTGCTCGGCCGCTATTCGATGCAGGAGCTTGCCGAGAGCGCCGACATCTGGGCGACCATTGGCCCCGGCAGCGAAGCGCGCGCGCAGCGTTTCCTCATCCGCGACGTCAACACCGGCGAGGTGACTTCGGTCGTCACCACCTGCCGTGAAGCCTACAACACGCTTGGCACCCAGTGGGCGAGTCTCATCGATGATATGGGCAGCGCCTTCGGGCGCCAGCTCTATCCGCGTCAAACCGAAGCACTCGCCCGCGCCAAGCTCTTTGCCGACCTGCCCATTGCCTACAGCTACCTCTCAGGCGTTTCGAGCAATGCCAGCGGCATCTTCCGCCAGGTCCTCTCGATCAACGCCATGAACCAGGCGATGCACGGTTTTGCCGGGGCGAGCGGCATGGGCAGCATCGATGTCTTCGCCCAGACCCGCGCCGATATCCAGACCGAGCGCACCTATTCCTCGATCGCGCACAATTCGATGAAATGGGTGCCGATCCTCAATGTCGTGCTGACAGTCGTCTTCTACGCCCTCTTCCCGGTACTGTTCCCGCTTTTCCTTATGCCGCGGACCGGGCCGATTGCGCTGCGCGGCTATGTCACCGGGTTCTTCTACCTTGCCGCATGGGGACCGCTCTTCGTGATCCTCCACATGATCCTCATGTTCAAGGGTGCGAGCGATGTGGCTGCTGCGGGTGGCGACACCGGTCTCAGCCTGGCGACTTTTGCCGGAATGTCCGATGTAAACTCCGATATCGGCGTGCTCGCCGGCTATCTAGTCGCGTCAATTCCGTTCCTCGCGGGCGGCGTGGCGCGTGGCGCCATGGCGATCTCGGGCCAGGCGACCTCCTACCTCAATCCCAGCCAGAACGCCGCCGAGGAGGCCGCGCGCGAAGCGAGCACGGGGAACATCTCGCTCGGCAACACCAATCTTGAGAATTCGTCGGTCTTCTCGCGGCAGTTCGCGCAGGGCAATCTGGCACCCAATATCGCCTATGGCGCGGGCCAGACGCGCAGTTTCGGCGATAGCGGCACACAAACCACGGGCTTTCCAGTTGCCGAGTTCGCTCACGTTCCGACCTCGAGCTATCCCTTCTCGCCGACGCTGGGATCGGACTTCTCGAGCAGGCTGTCGACCATTGCCGGGCAAAGCCGCAGCCAGAGCGAGACCTATTCCAACCTCGCGCAGCAATCGACGAGCTCGGCGATCACTCGCTTCTTCGAACTTCGCGATGCCTATTCGACCGGCCAGTCGAACGAGACCGTCAGCGGCACCTCGTCGGGAGACAGCATCGGCACCGCCTTCAGCGAGATCGACAATGCCTCGCGCACGCTGCAGCAGCAGTTTGGCCTCTCACGGCGCGCCTCGGACGACATCACCGTCTCGTGGTTCCTGAATGGTGACGCGGGGCTGGGCCTTCGCGGGCAGAGAGGGCCGTTACGCGGCGATATTGGTTTGCGTGGTGGGCGAAACCAAAGCTGGACTGACAGCGATATCGGCATCGCCTCGGAAGATCGCTCGCGACTCTTGGCCGCGCTCACACAGATCTCCGAGAGCCGCAACTGGTCGAGCACACGCGAAGGTTTCCTGCGCGAGACGAGCGCAAGTTCGGAGAGCCTGGTTTCGACCACTGCCTCGGGCCTCAACACCTCGCTCACCGAGGCCCAGAGTTACACTATCGAGGCCCGCCGTGCCGAGGAGCTTGCCAGCCGTCTCGAGGACCAGGCAAGCTGGTACGAGAGTGCCAATGCTGCGGGTACGCTCAATCTCAGCCAGGCCTATCGCGAATGGGGAATGGCCGAGATCGAGGCCAATCGCGACTATTATGGCCCTGTCCGCTTCGACGATATCGCGTTTCAGATGAGTCCAGCCGGACAGCAATTGCAGGCTCGCTTTGTCGCCAGCTACGCCGACCGCATCCACGAAGATATCGAGGGCGAGCTTACCTTGCCCCCGGCCGCACCAATCTCGCGACCGAGTGTTGGGAGCAGAGGTGACGTCCGCGGGTCTGTGCGATTGGGATCGGTGCCAGGAAGCCTGTCGGAACCTTCATCCGCGCGGGAAGATATCGGCCGCGCGGTAGACCGTGTGCAGAGCCGCGGTGGGGACCGGGTCGATACCGTTGGAGACTACCTCGAGGGCCGCACACGCAATGCGCGGGGAGCAAGCGCGGAAGCGGCCGACGAGATCAAGGAATGGTAGGTCAGAGCAGGCCGTCGTAGATCACGACAAAGATAACGAATGCGACGAACAGTACGGCAAAGAGGATCAGGCCAGCTCGGCTCCAGGGGTCCGCCCACGCCTTCGTCCAACTGTACGCGGTCATTCGATTTTCAGCGATAGCTCGATCGATTTCGCGAAAGCCCTGCCAGTCTTCCTTAGATGGCGGCGGAGAGTTGTCAGGATTGGTCATCGATTGTCTCCTTCGCCAGATCCAGAGTGGCCTCTCCTCTTGGACGCGCCAGTCTCGAGCCTGTCGAGCGTAGCCGAATTGTCCAGATATTTGAATTGCTCACTCGCACGCCCGTTCGTGATGCGGTCGTTCCCACACTGGCATGCACACGCCTCGGCGCCACACTCCGCAAGGTAGGCTTCCAGCCGCATCACGGTTTTGCGGCGCGGATTACGGCCATTCCTGAGATCGAGCACGAAGCGGGGATCGCCGACCGCCTCCCTCCCGAAGGTGGTCGCCGAAATGTCGTTATCTCTCAGATGGTTTTCGATCCGTTCCAGGAGGGTCATCTACAACTCGCATCGCTTCAAGAATCACTTGTGTTCTTGTTATGTTCTTAGTAGGAAGACATCCTCAGGTCTAGGAAGAATCCTACGATCCAGAACGAAGGCACGAGACGATGGAACATGTCCGACAAGAGCTCGACCGGCTCCTGCGTGAGCGGGGAAGCGGCTACGCCGCGATCTCGCGGATGCTCGGTCGCAACCCCAGCTACATCCAGCAGTTCATCAAGCGCGGTTCGCCCAAGACGCTCGAACCGGATGATCGCCGGATGCTCGCTTCCTTCCTGGGCGTCGACGAACACGTGCTCGGCGGGCCGGATAAGAGCGACAATGACGGCATGGTCGAAATCCCCATTCTCGATGTCCAGGCCTCAGCTGGGTTCGGGGCGATTGCGGCAAGCGAAAATGCCTACACAAGGTTCGGCTTCGACGAACGTTGGCTGCGCGCGCTTACCCCTGCCAAGAGCGCAAGCCTGTCGATCGTGCGCGTGCTGGGGGATTCGATGGAACCTACCCTCAGCGACGGTGACGAGGTCCTCGTCGATGCATCAGATCATGGTTCCCGGCTGCGCGATGGCATCTATGTCCTGCGCACGGACGATGTGCTGGCTGTCAAACGCATCGCCATCAAGCCGGGGGCGCGGCAGATCACCGTTGCCAGCGACAATCCCGCCTATCCGACGTGGAACGATATGGATCGTTCCGAAGTGCACGTGGTCGGGCGGGTCATCTGGTTCGGGCGGGCTCTTTAGGTCGCCTGCCGAAGCGACGTCATTTCATGTCGTCGGCCTGACTTCCCCTAGACAAACGTCGAAGCCAAGAGGCAGAAGCAATTGCGATATCAGTCGCGCCTGACTTGCATGAAAGCTATCCGAAGGCGCCTTCACTTCGACAAAGCGGACCGTTTTGCCCTTCCACAGGGTTAAGTCGGGCCAGCCTGAGCGAAGATCATAGGGCGCGGTAGCAAAGACATTGGCAATCTCTGCAAGACGATCGCTACCCAATGCCTCGAAGAGGCCGAAGACATGCTCTGCACGGACGCTGGGATAGAATGCGGGAGTATCGCCTGCGCTCGCTGAGATGATCTTCCAGTTGTCTTCGATCTGGGACCGGGTCGCTCGGGAAACCGAGGCGAGGAGTTGGTCTTTGGCAAATTTGTCCTGCGCGAAGGCGACATTCTGAGCATAGAGCGCTTCGACAAACGTATCGGCGTGGCGCGGATCAAGCCTTGGGAATGATGCAGCCTTGATCAATGTGAGGATCAAGCCGCCTTCGGAGGCAGCACCTGACCATCCTTGTTCAAGATAGTGTTCGAGCGCGGCGAATTCGACCAATGACCAGTCGTGGACCGTGTAAAGTCTCCAGTCCTTGCCGGTGCCCTTGTCGAGCATGATCACATCGTGCCCGATACCAAGACGTTCGGCCTGCTTTTCAAACCGACTCTGTCTCCCTCTCGCGCGTTTGACCTCCTGCTGCCCCGTTTCCTTGCGAAGCTTTTCAACCCTCCGGGCAACACCCACCTTTGGATCCAGCCTCAGCGCATCATCATAGGCCTTGATCGCCTTTTCCGGCTCGCCTTCTGTTTCATGCAATTCGCCCAGAAGACGAAACGCGCGGGCCTGGCTCCAAATCTCTCCCTCGCGCGCTGCGCGTCTCAGTCCAGCGGCGATGTCTTGCCGCATTTCGCGGTCAAGGGGAGCTAGCGATGACAGGACATCCTTGATCACGCCCAGATCACCAGCAGCGATACGGCGGCGCCGCCAGCCCTCTCGATCGACCATGGTGCCGGCAAGGTCGTAGATCGCTTGCTCGCCGTCCTTCAGGCAAATCACTACCCTGCCGGCATCACAATTCCAATTATAGCCATCGGCCCAACCGGTCTCGACTTCCCATCGCGCGATCTCCCGACCAGCTTCGAGGTCGAAAAGCATGTATCGACAACTGTCGTCGCTCCCTGGGGCATTGGCTGTCTGGCAGATTGCGTAACGACCGTCGGGAGACAGGCCGTTACTCATGAGATTGGCAGAAAACTGCTGCGCGATGAGCGTTTGGCCCTGTGAATCGCAGGCTACAAATCGACCGTGCAAGCCATGTCCGAACATCCAGTCGTGAAGGATGAAAGTGCCGTTGTCGGCGACTTTCCCCTCCTGCGGTCGCTCAAGCTTGCCCGATTTCACGATACTCTCGTCGAAAAGCAGCGACCAGGAGCCGTGCCCGCTCTCGCGGTTTCCACCGCGCAAACCGTCAGGCGTTCGGTCGGTCCAGATCAGACGGAACCGGCGATTGGGCGACCTAGCTTGATGGCCAACAAAATCGAGTTGCGGAATGCTGACAAGACCGTGAGCGAACTCGTCGATCTCGAGCCTTTCCTTTGACCGCGCGACCTGCCCTGCCTGGTCGGGAGCACGCTTACCGAACAGGCGCTCGAAGAAGCCCGTCATGCCTGATCGTTAAGACGGTGCTGCAGGTCGGCCACCGCCTCTATCACTTCATCGAAGGGTGGCGGTTCGCCGAAGATCATGACACTCATTGCGCGATAGTCTTGGCGCAAATCATCGATCATCCCTTTCTCCGGACACAGAGCAAACGTTGGGGCATGTGCCGACGCCAGGTCAAACGGCGGCCTGTTGAAGAACATGCGAGCATGGGCGACGCAGTCTTCGCCCAGCGGCTGGTCTGCCAGCGCTGCCTGGCCAGCGTCGGACTGGAGCAAACGGAACACATCGTAGTAATGGCGAGAAACACGTTGTCCGTTGCCGCGCAGTTGTCCTCGAATGTCGTACCAGCGCCGCAGTCCATGCAAGATGACGACCTTGTCCCAGAAGGTACGCTCGGCATCGACAACGGTGACGTTTGGCACGGCGACGTCGATATCCGGCACGTCGGCATCGACATAGGGTGTAATGGTTCGCAGTGAATTTGGGTCGAGCGCAGATTTCGCCCCTGACTCGATCTTCACGGACTTGGCGATATAGGCGTCGGTCGGAGTTGCACTGGGATAAACCAACAATAGTGTCTGTCGGTCTTGTGGGTCGGGCTTCACCTGTAGTGCGCCAGCTTCGATCCCCGTGCGCGCGCACGTTTCGTCGCATATTGCCGCAAGCCGTTCCAGCAATGACCCGTTGATAAAGGCCTCACAGGCTTCGCGGATTTCGTCGAGCGCGGCTTGCCGTTTCTTGCCACTGAGCGCTGCGAGTTCTTCGACCGAAGCCGGATGTCCCAGATCATCGCGGAAGACAGTCACATCGATGTCTTCGGAAAAGCGTTCGATCAAACCGAAAGCCTTCGACAGCGAAGTGCCTCCCTTGAACAGCAGCCGCGGCCCCTCTCCAAGCCCGTTGAACAGCGCATCGAGCGTCCAGCAGACCCAGAGATCCTTTTCTACGTTCTGCGGCGTCGTACCGAGCCTCTGCGCGGTTGCTGTATATAGCCCGCTGCGTGTTTCTGCATCGGCACGCAGGATTTCATCGAATGAAGGGTTCACGAGAACGATGCCTGATCGCGCAGCAGAGGGCGGAGGAGATCCTGCATCCAGGCGGGAAGCGTAGCGAAGCCATCCGTCAGATCAGCTCGCAACTTTTCGCCGTGCAAAGGATCGGCGAGGAGGCTGATCAGGCGATCTTGCCAATCTGCAACATCGTCACCAGGCATCGTATCGCGCAGCCAGTGCAGGGCCTGAACGATCCGCATCGCCGGGCGCCCGGCCCAATAGAGTTTACTCGCAGCCGTCTGCTTGAATTCGATGGTGAGATTGCCAAGCTTGATCAACTTCGGCCTTGCTTCGCTGTGAACGACAATTTTCGCCGGCACTGCATTTGTAAGACCGAGGTCGTTTGCGGCCGTCATACCGTCAACCAGCACACGTATCTGATCGCGGCGCGCAACTGCCTCGACAATGGCACGATGATCGGGTGCACTTTTTTCCCTGGTCAGGCTGTTGATGCCCGGTTTGTCGTACAGTCCACGGTCAATCCTGCGCAGGTCTCCTGCCTTCACCAGGCGTTGAAGTGTCTTGTCGACAGCATCCCGGCTTGCGAGATCGAGGAAGTCCGATGGCGTCCAGACAGCATTCTTCGCCCCCTTTGCGATACGCTCGAGGATTTGCGACTTTAGCGGAGAGATTTCAACGCCCATGTCCGAAATATGTAGCATAATTTCGGACAAAGTCGAGCCGGAAGCTGTCCGAAAAATGTAGATGAATTTCGGACAGCACCGAAGGCCAATCCTTCCCGCCCCCTATAACCTTCCAGAATAATCCAGAAGCAAGAATTCGGCATTCGGAATATATGATGCAGAAACAGTCAATCAGTCGAATAAGAATGCGCAAAGCCAAATTAGCCCAACCATGAAGAGCCCGGAGTGCGACCAATCATCCGGTCGTAGGTATCTTCGCCCTCTTCCTCGTCATCGTTCTGAAAACGCCTGACGGGGGCAGGCCCGAGATGAAGCAGCGTATATGTCTTATCGAAACGCTCGGAAAGGAACGTCTCTTCAACGCAGGGCTCCTTCAGCCAAGTGAAGGCATTGTGTTCGATGCGCCCTTTGCCGTTATCGAGCAAATGCGTCTGCGCGGCCAACGAACCGGATGGCAAGGACACAGGCGGCAGGTTTGCCGTCTTGATGAACGCACCCGTCCGCAATGCTTTTGGGCTCGACCTTGCCCAAAGCACATAACCATCTCTCGATACCACGAACATCGAACGCTTCTCGGTGAACTGTAGCCACCGCAGCGTCGCAGCGGAAAGAGACACCCCGTAGCGCTCGGCACAGGCACCAAGCTCATCGAAGCCGGGTTGGGCGCTGGGCGTAATCTGCCGCTGGAAGTCGTCCCTTGGCATAAGCAGGCTTGCAGCGAACTCGTTCGCCTGCTGCTCGATCTGGCCATACTCGCTGTCCCATTTCGCCATATCTTCGGCGCTGCATTGCAAGCCATCGGGAAACTGGTGCCTGTGTACGAGATAGTGGCCAAACTCGTGAGCGAGGGTGAAGTTGATCCGGCCGGGGGACTTGATCTCCGAATTGTAGATGATGCCCCAGCCCTTCTTGCCAGGCGGGGCCTTGTAAAGCCCGCCTTCAAAGCGATCGAGGTCGCCACCTTTGATAAGCGTGACGGGGTCATTGGGGAAAACCTGATGCGAATAGTCCTTTGCCAGCGACTTCACATCAACGGGAAAGCGGTCGTCGCCGTCGCGGGCATTGAGAAGCAGGGTCAGGTCAATGGCCCAGCGTTGCGGCGACTTGTTATCCATTATTCGCTGTCATCCCACATTTCGGCGATCTTGCGGATTTTCTCCCGCGTTTCGGCGGGCATACTTCTGTATTTCCTGTAGAATTGCGCATCGACGGCATCGACTTCGGCAACTTTGTTCTGGTCATCGAGAAGATACTCAATTGTCACCCCCAGCTGTTCGGCAATCTTCGACAGCTTCTCTGCCGATGGGCGGGGTGGATTCTTGTTTTCCAGCTCCCAGATGTAGCTCTTGCTGGAGCCGGTCAGCTCCGCGAGCTTGTCGAGCGTCAGCTTCTTCTCCTTACGCAAGTCACGAATCTTGTCGCCTAAGACATTGGCCATAAGCGGTCCTCCTCAAAAAGTTCGGTGTAGGCATACAATAACCTCTTGACTTCCGATTTTCAAGCAATATATGATGTTCGGAGTAGGCGCACTTTTTTTGCGTCATAAATGTTAAACAATGAGGTATCCGCCAATGAGCAAAGGCCCGAAAAGCCACCACGTGGTCCCGAATCCCAACGGGGGCTGGGATGTAAAGAAGGGCGGCGCCAGCCGCGCCAGCAGCCACCACAGCACGAAACGCGAAGCCATCGATCGCGGCCGCGAAATCAGCCGCAATCAAAGCACCGAGTTTCGCATCCATAACCAGGACGGAAAGATCGCCCGCAGCGATAGCCACGGCAACGATCCCTGCCCGCCTAAAGACAAGAAATAGGAGGTTCGCATGACGAACGACAAAGACAAGAAAGAGAAGGAAACCACGGTCATCGTGAACGGTCGCGAGAAGGTCGTGAACGGCAAAGAAATCTGCTTCGACGAACTGGTGAAGCTGGCTTTCGACAATCCGCCGACCGGCCAGAACATCTGCTTCACGATCACCTACCGCAAGGCGATGGGCAACAAGCCCGAAGGCACTCTTGCCGAAGGCGAATGCGTGAAGGTCAAGAAGGGAACTATCTTCAATGTTACCGCAACTGATAAGTCGTAGCGACGATCTGAAGCGGCTGTTTGATGATGGCTATGAGCTGTCCATCGTGGGTGGGCAGCTCGTAGTCAGCAACATTCCCTATGTTGCGGCGGACAAGACCGTGAAGCGCGCCGCGCTGGTAAGCGAGCTGCGCCTGTCCGATGACACGACGCTGGCACCAAAAACCCATGTGATGAAATTCACCGGCGACCATCCTTGCGACAAGAATGGCAAGGAGCTGGCATACATGAAGCACAGCATCAAGAACGAAGTGATTGGCGACGGGAATACCGTCACACGTTCGTTCTCATGCAAGCCGACCACAGGCCCCTACCCTGACTATTATGCGAAGGTAACGACCTACGCCGAGATGATATCGGTTCATGCGCAGCAGCTTGAGCCAGGAGCAACGGGGCGCACTCATGCTGTGACCCAGATTGATGAACCCGACAGTCCCTTCCGCTACCTCGACAATGCCTCCGGCCTCGCTGGTATTACCGACATGGCGCAGCGCGTTGCTGGTAAGAAGGTGGGCATTGTCGGCCTTGGAGGAAGCGGTTCCTTCGTCCTCGACCTGATTGCCAAGAGCTGGGTGGCCGAGATCCACCTCTATGATGGCGACGACCTTATTCAGCACAACGCTTTCCGCTGCCCTGGCGCGGTATCGGCTGAGACGTTGCGTGACAGGCCGATGAAGGCCGATCATTACGCAGCCATCTATGACGTTTTCCGCAAGGGCGTCGTGCCCCACCCCTATTACATCACCGAAGCCAATCTGGCCGAACTGGACGAACTCGACTTCATCTTCATCTGCGTCGACAAGGGAAGCGCGAAGGAGAAGATCGTCGACCATCTGGAAGCAACGGGAAAGAGCTTCATCGATGTCGGCATGGGCGTCGAAATCGCCGACGGGAAGCTGCTTGGCGTGGTCCGCACCAGCACCAGCACGCCCGAGGACCGCGACACGTTGCGGAAGTTCGTCCGGTTCGGCGATGGCGAGGAAGATGCCGCCTACACGAAAAATGTGCAGATTGCGGAACTTAACGCGCTCAACGCGTGCCTTGCCGTGATAAAATGGAAAAAACTGAACGGGATTTATCTCGACCTCGAAGGCGAGATGAACGCGAACTACACAATAGACGGGAACCACATGTCGAATGAATAAGCGCGCCCACCTCAGTCCAGAATTTGTAGACACCATTCCAGCGACAATCGAACAAGGCAAAATCTACATCTCGATTGATTTTGCGACGGCTATTCATAGCTGCGCCTGCGGGTGCGGGATGGAGGTGGTCACCCCCTTCTCGCCGACCGACTGGAAGCTGGTGTTCGACGGAGTTTCCATTTCGCTGTCACCATCAATCGGGAACTGGAGCTTCCCGTGCCGTTCGCATTACTGGATCAGGCAGAATCAGGTCCACTGGGCGGGAGACTGGACCGACGAAGAGATTAACGCCGGACGCGCGAATGATCGCAGAAGCAAGGAGCATCACTACGGAATCGGCACCCTAAGTAGCACATCAAGCAAGAAGACGCTGAAAAAGCCGGGGTTCTGGAAGCGTTGGTTCGGCTGGCTAATAAATTGATCGGGCTTATTGGCCTTGGGGCGTGCCATCATGGTGGTTTGACACCATCCAAGTGGTCGGCTCAATGGAGCTCAAGCTCACCATTGCGCGGAGGACCTCCCCTCAAATCCCAAAGTCCATGGAGCGATTGCGCTCCTTGGCGAGTTCCGGCTCGGGAGCCTTGGGGTTCTTCTCAGTTACATCCTTGCCCGCCCCGACCTGCGCGGCCACTTTCAAACGCTCAGTCACCTCAAGCGCCGATGATTTCTCGCCCCTGTTCTTCGAGACTGCCGCCCCGAGTCTTGCGGCGCTGTCGACCACGAGAGTCAAATGATCACGCAAGCGCGTGACAGTCACGAGGAAGGTCTTCTGGTTGGCAAGGTTGCGCTCGCGGCTGTCCATCACGGCAATGCCGCGGTCGGAGGTGAGGCCCTGAGCCATGTGAGCGTTGAGGGCGTAGGCAAGATCAAGGCGCTTCAGCATCGGATCGTCTTTTCCGAGCCTTTGCTCAACACCCTTGGAGGTCTCGACGGTGACGCGATCGCCATCGATCTGGACAACCCGGGCCTGGTCGGCATTGAACAGCCCGCGCCGATGGTCGTTCCGGGTCCAGCGAACGCGCTCACCTTGATGTATTTCGAGCTTGCGCAGGTCGAACAGCGACAGGTTGTCGTCCTTGCCCGTTCTGCCGATCCGAGACGGCTTGAGCTTGTGCAGCTTGCCTTGCCTGTCCTCAAGCTCAACGGTGTCCTTACGGTCGTCGACCTTCCGCACCGCATATTCGCCGCGCTTGAGGCCAAGTGCGCGCTCAAGTTTCGCGACCTCGAGAACCATTCCAGGCTTGTAGGCGGCAAGGTAGCGTAGTTCCTCGCGCGTGAGATTGACGCGGTCGAGAACCTCCAGCTGGATCTTCTCAGGGCCGATCTCGCCAATGGCGGCAAGGCCGGTCTGGACTGCCTCGTTGACGGCGGCGCGGATCTTGCGGCCCGAGGCATAGATCGCTGTCCTCTCCCGCTCTTCCGGTGAAAGCGCCAGCCATCGTTCGGCAGCGAGTATGGCCCCATCGCCCTTGGCTTCGACCGTGTTCTCCTTGAGGTGGTCTAGCGCCGTGCGAACCAGCCCCGCCTGCGCCGCTGCCTGTGCCTCGCGCAGGACCGGATCGCGGCCGCGCAAATTGGTATTCATCTGCGCCTGGGCAATGCCTCCCTGTTGCAGGAGGTCGAAAGGCTTGCCGGCATCGACCGCACCCAACTGCTTGCGGTCCCCCATCAAAGCAAGCCGCTGGGCACCGGCGCGATTGGCGATGCGGATAAGCTGTTCCTTGTCGGCGTTGGAGACCATCGAGGCCTCGTCGAGGATGAGGACGCTGCCGCCTAATTCCTTGCGCGCCTCACGATCGAGGCCGGACCGTGCTTCCCCCTCGCTGATCGCTCCCCACCGCTTGAGGAAGCTCGCGAGGGTCTGCGCCTCGATCCCTGTGTCGCGTTCGAGCATCTGCACCAGCGTGTTCTGCACCGAGATACCGAGCACCTTGTGACCTTCTTCCCGCAGCACATCGGCGACGGGCTTCAAGACACTCGACTTGCCCGCACCGGCAACGCCCTGCACTGCAATGGTCCGATCGCGCGAAGTCAGGATAAGCCGCGCAGCGCCAAGTTGCCCCTCGTTCAGCTTGAAGCCCTGATTGGCGAGAGCCGATGCCTGTACGCTGGCGTCAGCTCTGCGTTCGGTGATGATGGGTTCGACCGCACCCTTGCCTTCGTTTGCCCAGGCGAGGATCCGCGCCTCGCGCTCGACTTCCTCGTGGCTTGCCAGCCATCCCTTGTGCTCGCCCTTGCCCCGCAGCAACTGCCCCGAACGTACGAGCGAGCGGACCGCCTTCTCGACGTGCGCGATGGTCGTGGGCAGGCCAAAATCGAGCGCTGCCTTGTACAGGTCTTCGCGCGCAAACCCCGCCTCGCGTTGCGACAGGTGGCGCATGGCAGATGCGACAGCCTGGGCCGCCGCTATCTCTTGAGGACCTCGCTTCAGGACATGATCCGGAACAAGCGGATCACGTTCTTTGCCTTTGATGCGTTCGGCAAAATCCTTGAGCAGCGCCAGCCCGCGCTCGGCCAGGCTGGGCATTTTCGTATCGGCAGCGTCGCGTTCGCTTGCTCTCGTCTTCGCGGTATCGATCAGTCTCGGAAGATCGAGGCCGACTGTCTGCGCCGCCGCCTGCCACTGCTCACCGAGGACCGCGCGATCCTCGATCGGGTGCTTGGGCGAACGGGTGGCAAGTGCCGCCACTTTGCCTGCTTCCAGCCCCGGACCACGGCGCGCTTCAAGCACCTCCTTGCGCCGCGAGGAGAAAGCCATCACCTGCTCGCGCGAAATTCCGCGCGCCTCGAAATTGCCGTGCTTGCCAACCGGGCCGGTCTCGTAGCCAAGCTTTTCGACCGCGATCCGGAAGCGCGCCATGGCCATCGAGTTGAGCAGCGTGCCGAGCGCAAAGAGCCTGTCGTTCTTCAGCGTGCGCCATTTGCCGTCCTTGCCTTGCGTCACATTGGCGATCACCGCGTGGAAGTGCAGGTTGGGTTCCTGGTTGCGGTTGGTGTCGTGCTGGAAGAGGCCGATGGCAAGGTTGCCGGTCGCCACGGTCCTGACCTTACCGCGTTCGACAAGGCGGGTTTCAGCAGCGTTCTTTTCGGCCCATTTGAGGGCCTCGGTTACCGCCTCGCGGTAGGCAGCAACAATCCGCTCGTCCTTGCCGACCAGCGCCAGCAGCGACCAGCTCTTGGGCAGCGAGAAGGTAAGATCTGTGCCCGGCCGATGCGCCTGGCCGGGATTGCCGACGCTCGACCCATCGGGGAGCTCACCGCGCAACAAGGCATCGAATTGCTTCGTCTCGACGCGTCCCGAAAGACCGAGCGATTTCGCGCCTTCGCCGACCCATTGCCCGGACCGATCGGCATCGGCCCGGGCATAGTAATTGTCGTCGGCAAAGTAGCTGGCCGCAGCCGAGGGCGAACGCACATTGGCGATTGAGAGCATGGCCTAGTCCTCCAACGAGCCCACTGCTGCCCCGCGCCCCCGCATCAGATATCTGGCTCGATATCGCCCACGTCGGGCTCGTCCCGATCGGACTTGTCGTGGTCCCTGTCATGCGCGGCACCACCAAGCAGACCCTGCTGACGGCGCTCCTGGTCGGCACGGTTGCGCCCCTCTCTGCTCGCCTTGTCGCGGTGCGGATCATGATCTTCACCGCCCTTCGCGGAGCGACCCTTGGCGGTTTCATCGCGCGCCCGATCCTTGTCGGTCCCAAGCGGCAGTTCGCTTTGCCGATTACCCTCTTGGTCTGCGCGCCCATGCGCCTTAGCGGGGTCTTCGCTGCGACCCGACCTGTCACGTTCGTTGGCCAAGTCCTTGTCCCGCGCTTCCTCGCGCGACCGGTCTCGTGCGCGCTTGCGCCGTGCCCCCCGATTTGGACGCTTGTCCTTATCGCTATCGAGTTGCTGACCACGGTGCTTCTCGTCACGGCGACGGCGTTCACCGGAATCGTCATTGTCGCCGCCATGCTGCCCGGTATCGTCGTCATCGTCGCAATCGTCGGGCTCGATGGTGACGGGCCTGGCAGCAGGTTTTGCGAGCTTCGGTGTGTTGCGTGGGATGAACCCCTCGGCAATGCGGGGCCAGTCCTGGGGCTCAAGCGTGATGGGTGCAGTCGGAAGCCCTTCGGGAAACTTGATGTAACCCTCAAGGCTTTTGAGGCCCATGAACTCGTCGGGCAGCAACAAGGGTGCGATCTCGCGGCGGGCGGTAAGGCTCACCGCATCGCGGGCACTGTTGTGCCCATAGCTCTGGTTCTCTTCGACCTCGCGCACTTCGCGGTGACCGACAGTGTCCGAGCACCAGGTGGCCGTCTCGCGGTCGGCCGTTCCGAGCATGAGCTTGGTCTTGGCGAGCGACGACAAGGTCATCGCCATGTTTTCTCCATAGACCTCCTTCAGCTTGGCATAGGCATGCACGCCGGTGACAATGGCGCCGCCGTAATTACGCGCGGTCTGCAGGCCTTTCTCGAGCGAAGGGAGCCGATGAAGCGCGCCAAGTTCGTCGATCAGGAACCACAGTTTGAGGTCAGACGAGGTCCGCCCGGTCATCAGGGTATTAATCGCCGTGTCGAGCCAGAGGGTGAGCATTTGCGAGAGAACCGTGAGGTCAGCGTAGCGCGCCGAGAGGAACAGGAACGATCCCTCCTTGCCGCCACCCTTGACCCAGTCGCGGATCGAGAAGGCCTTGCCTTCGGTCGGCAGCAGTTGCAGCGCCTTGGCGTTGACGTTGAATACCGCGCGCACCGATTCCGCCATCTTGGCGGCCTGCGGATCGGTCATAGGCCCCGCCATCGTGTCCTCGAGCAGCTGGTGCAGATCGGAGAGATTGGCGTTCATCAGGTCGCTTGCGAGCGCCGCGTTTGTGCCCTTGCCCTTTTCGACCAGCTTGAGGCAGGTCTCGACAAACAGGGTACGTGCTGCGAGCACCCAGAACTGCTCTGCCCCGCCGCCGTCATGCGGCACCAGGGACTCTGCTGCAGCATGGAACTCGGAACTGGTGGTGCAGTCGTTGAACACGCTCCAGGCCGGACACCGGGCATCAAGCGGGTTCAGGATGACGTCTCGTTCGGGCTCGTAGAAGGCCTCGATAAAGGCCCCCGTGAGGTCGAAAATGACCGCGCGTTCTCCCCTCTGTCTGATCTCGTCGACGAGTTCGAAGAGCGCCACGGTCTTGCCCATCCCGGTGGTGCCGACGAGCATGGCGTGGCCCTGTTCCTGCCGCCACGGATAGCTTACGCCTGCGAGGTGCGCGGGCGCATAGAGGCCGGCATCTTGCAGCGCCTTGCGACCAGCAAGTCGCCATTTCCAACCCAGTTCGCGGCCATACTCGAGCGCGCGCTTGCCGCGATTGTGGCGAGCGATGTCGGCCTTGAGTTCGGGCAGCGATACAAGCTTGGCACCACGCAGATGGCGCCTGGCTTTGGACTTCTCGCCGAAGTGCTCTGCGACCCACCAGAAGAGCGCCATGAGCGGCACAAGGCAGACCGTGGAGAGCACTACCGCCTGCTTCACCGTGGCGAAGAACAGGTCCCAGGCTTCGCGCATCGGCGGGAAGTCCCGGACCACCGCCATGGGGAAGGCAATCATGTCGCCATCGGGCAGGCGCAGGTTCACGAGCTTGGCCGGATCGAACTCCATGAACATGTAGCCCGAGGCATAAAGATGCATCCACAACAGGTAGGCCTGGTAGTCATCAAGCGCGCTGCTGACCTGCCACCAGCAGATCCCCAGCATAACCAGTGCAGAGATGATAAGCGGCAGCTTGAAGCCGGCTGCAAACATGAAGCCGAAGTGTCCCAGGAGCTGGGTGCCGCGGGTGAAGTTGACGATACTATTCTTCATCGCCGGCCTCCTTCGCACGCGCAGGAATGAAGCCGAGCTGGGCCAGGCGGCGGTGGTAGGCGGCATGGGTTCGCTTGCGCAGATTGTCGTCGGAATGGCTTGCCAGCAGCGCATCGAGCGCCGTGGTGAGGAACACCATCTGGCGAGCCGGATCGCTCCCGCCGGGACGGTCAGCGCTATCGTTGTCGCGGTTCCATGCCGTGACGAGGTGGTCACGAATGACCACGCTCACGCTTGTATCGCGGGTGTTTGACTGCTCCAGAATCCAGTCCGCAATCAGCTGCGGGACGTAGGTCTGGAGGACCCTGTAACGTTGCATTTTTCCAAGCTCCTTGTGCTCAAGAAGCCTGGTTCGACCTGCGGAAGGCGAGGATCACACTAAATAGGAAAGGCCATGTAGGAAAACGAAAAGTTCCCTAGCTATTCCAGCGTGTTAGACGAAAGTGAATTGTCGCCAATTTGCGAATCCAAATCGCGATTTGCGGTCAAATCGGTCGATGCACATGCCGAATTTGCACCGGAACCGATTGAGAACATTAGAAGAACAATGGCGGCCCCGCTGCGTACGGTGTGCACATCGTCCCCAATTGCTCGGGTGGTGACCAGTGACTGTCCGTCGTCAGAACATTTGGCACAAGTCGCGGCGTAAATTAGCGGAGTGCGGGCCTCGTCTCAGGGTTGATGTTA
>NZ_CANMCP010000017.1 GCF_947496385.1 uncultured Croceicoccus sp.
CGCCTCCTGAGCGCCGCCAATGAATAAGCATCAGACTGTCAGGAGAATCCCTTTAATAGGTCCTGAGCCTAGGTCGTAGACTCATAAGCGCGGAGCCATAGCCGGATTGAGGCGAGTTGGACCATGGCGAGGAAGTTACCGGCTGGCTCATCGTAGCGGGTAGCAACGCGGCGGAAGTGTTTGAGCTTGGAGAAGAACCGTTCGATCAGGTTGCGCTCGCGATAGAGCCGTTTGCTGAAACACGGCTTCAACTTTCTATTGGATTTGGCGGAGATGTTGGGCGTGGCACCCTGTTCCTCGATCAGCGTGCGGATGCGGTCGGCGTCGTAGGCCTTGTGGGCAAGCACGATCATGCGCGGCCCGAGATGGTTGAGCAGTTCGTCGGCAACTTGCCCGTCATGCGCCTGCCCAGCAGTCAGGCAGAGCTGGATCGGGAGCCTTTGCGCGTCGACGACAGCATGGATTTTGGTCGTGAGCCCGCCTCGGGAGCGACCGAGACAATGATCTCGATCCCCCTTTTTGCCGTCGCAGCCTGTTGGTGCGCCCGGATAGAAGTGCTATCGATCATTTGGATGTCACCATCATACGCAGAGGTGATGGCGTCCATCATCCGACCCCAGACGCCCGCCTTTCGCCAGCGGACAAAGCGGTTGTAGCAGGTAGTGCGTGGGCCATAGCGCTCCGGTAGATCGCGCCACGGCGCATCTGATCGTAGTACCCAAAAGATGCCGTTCAGCACGCGGCGATCATCGACCGCGGAACGCCTCGTGGCTTATTGGGCAGCAGCGGTTCGATTACACGCCATTCGAAGTCAGTCAGATCATATCGGCTCATGCCGACGCTGACTCGGTTTTCGCTCCGAGAGGGAAGGCATGATAAGATGGCTGCTATGAAACCGTGGATGTCTTGGACGCTGTTCTTCTTTGCCACCGCCCTGATCGCATTCTTCAGCGGGGAGCAATGGAACACGCGAATTATCGTCTTCGTGATTCTGGCAGTCCCGATTGCCATCTGGGCGGTGCAACAGCTTATGAAGGCTCAGGCATCGTCCCGTTAATGGGTTCACGGCCTAGCTGATAGCATCATGTCACGACATCTGGAGATGTGCGTTTGGTGTGTTTCTCTATTGCGGCAATTGTCTTTGCTGCTTCCGTCAATTCGCCCAACATATATGTAGTGTCTTCGTCCAAGCGGCCCTCGGCGGGCTCATAGCGTTCGAGATACATCCTTAGCGTCGCCCCTTCCGTTCCCGTGCCGGACAGGCGGAATACGGCGCGCGATTCATCCTCGAAAAAGATGCGCACGCCCTGCTCTGGGGTTTTATAGCCGTCGACCGGATCGCTATAGGCGAAATTGTCCGCCGCTCTCACCGTAAGCGGACCGAAGCTTTTGCCAGCGAGCGTGGGAAGGCCGTTTTCTAGCTCCGCCATCAGCGCATTTGCTGCCGGTCCCTCAAGGCCTTCGTAATCGTGCCGGGCATAATAGTTCCGACCATAATTTTTCCAGTGATCGAGAGCCAGCGCGTTGACGGAAATGCGCCGCTCCGCAAGGATATTGAGCCATAGCAACACGGCCCACAGCCCATCCTTCTCACGTACGTGGTCGGACCCCGTGCCGGCGCTTTCCTCGCCGCAGATCGTCACGAAACCGGCATCGAGCAGGTTGCCAAAAAACTTCCATCCCGTGGGGGTTTCATAGCACGGTACGTCCAGCGCATTGGCCACGCGATCCGCGGCGGCGCTAGTGGGCATCGAACGGGCGATACCCTGCAATCCCTTTTTATAGGCAGGAGCCAGATGCGCATTGGCCGCCAGCATGGCGAGAGAATCCGACGGGGTTACGAACCGGCCGCGTCCGACGATAAGATTGCGATCGCCATCGCCATCGGACGCCGCGCCGAAATCAGGCGCAGCCGGGCTCATCATAAGATCATACAACTCGTGCGCGTGAATGGGATTGGGGTCGGGATGATGTCCGCCGAAATCATCGAGCGGTGTGCCATTGCGAACCGTACCCTTTGTGAAACCAAGACGGTTTTCGAAAATCTCGGTCGCATAGGGTCCGGTAACAGCCCCCATCGCATCGAAGCTCATGCTGAGACCACCGGCGACCGCCGCCCGGATGGCATCGAAGTCGAATAATTCCTCCATTAAATCGGCATAATCGGCCACCGGGTCGATGATCTCGATGCGCATATCGCCGATCTGATTCGCTCCCAAAGTATCGAGATCGATATCCGGTGCATCGACAATGTACCAACGATTGATTTCAACCGTACGAGCGTAAATGGCTTCGGTCACCGCTTCCGGAGCGGGGCCGCCGTTCGCGATATTATACTTGATTCCGAAGTCCCCCTGCGGACCCCCGGGATTGTGGCTCGCCGAGAGAACGAGGCCGCCCGAAGCGCCATATTTACGAATGATGTGGCTCGTTGCGGGGGTGGAAAGAATACCTCCGCGCCCGACTAGGACACGGCCATATCCGTTCGCCGCGGCCATTCGCATGGCTTGTTGAATAACAGTCCGGTTGTGAAAGCGACCGTCCCCACCGATCACGAGCGTGGCGTCGCTGCCCGGCTTGACCACGTCGAACACGGACTGAAGAAAGTTCTCTGCATAGGAAGGCTGCTGGAAGACCGTTACCTTTTTCCGCAGCCCGGACGTTCCCGGACGCTGCCCTTCGATAGGGGTCGTGGTCATGGTGCGCCGCATAGTCTTTCCTTTTCTGCCCGATTGTTACGGGTTTTCGCAAATCGGCACAGACAATGCCACAAGTTCGCGAAAATTGTGTTTCAAAGTTGGCTTTGTCCAAAGCGGTCCAACGTTATCGCGCAATGGTCTCGCGGGGCTAACTATCTAGCACGCGCCACGATCCTATCGGGCTTTGTCACATGCGTGCTTCCCTTCGGTTTTCAAAGGCGGGGCTGTCACGGTTCAGAAGGAACAGACAGATCCGCCCGCATCGTTGTGGGCGCATCAGAATAGATGTGAAGCATGTGCAAGGTTTTACAAAATGATTTAACCGTGCACTGAACAGCCGTAACCCCGCACTACCGAGGCGCTTCATTCCGGAGCGCGACAAGATTGACAGGTGCCTTATCGAACCGTTCCACTCAACCGATGATCTCGTCAGCGTGGTCGTACCATCTTACAATGCCGCTGCGACACTTGATGAGACGCTTCTGAGCATTCGCGAGCAGAGCCACAGAAACCTCGAGATTATCGTCATCGATGATGGCTCGAAGGACAATACCCGCGACGTGGCGGAAAGGCAGGCTGCTATTGACCCGAGGATACGTCTGGTCACGCAGGAAAACGGCGGGGTCGCGGCGGCGCGTAACCACGGTATCGAACTGGCAAAAGGAGAGTTCATCGCACCGGTCGATGCGGATGATTTGTGGCACCCGCGTAAGATCGAACGTCAATTGCGCGCCATGCATTCCGCGGGTCCATATACGGGCCTCGTTTATTGCTGGAGCGCGGTCATTGACGAGGAAAGCAGCGTCATCTCACGGGCCAATTCGCCCTCCCACGCCGGCGATGTCTTGCCGCAGCTATTCTATGGAAATTTCGTCGGCAATGGCAGTTCTGCATTGATGCGCAAAGATCTGGTACAGGGCGTCGGCGGCTTCGATCCGTCACTTCGTGCTCGAAAGGCGCAAGGATGCGAAGATTGGAAACTTTATCTTTTGCTTGCCGAACGCAGCCATTTTGCCGTCATACCGGACTACCTCGTAGGTTATCGGTCCACGGCTGCGGCAATGTCTGGCGACGTTTCCCAAATGTTGCGTTCGGATGCGATCGTGCGCGGGGAAATGGCCGCGCGCCATCCCAGCTCGCGCCTCGAACTGGAGTGGGGGCGGCGCCATTATCTCGAATGGATGCTTTGGCGTGAGCTCGATGCCCTGAACTGGCAGAACTGCATGACCTTGATCCACGAACGCCGCCCCGAATCGCGCCCGTTACGCATGGTGGCGAGGCGCGCCAAACTTGGCGCGAAGTTCTTTCGACAGAAAATGCGCAGGAAGTCCGGTTCGGTCGTGGGTGCGCCGTTTCTGAAAAATGGAGTGACCGCGGATGCAGGACTCACCCTGCCGTTCGGTTCACCGTCGGGGGATATTGGATGACTCCGCGGGCGGCGCGGGAATTTGCCTGTTCCGAAGGAAGAACCATATTCCAGCGGCCGCACCCTTGATCTGCTCGGCAAGGAAGCGGTTTTTGTTGGTCAAGCCATTCTTCAGACGGTTAGCGACAAGGTCCAAATAGTATTTAGGAAGCAGAACAAACGCGCGCCGTAGGTTACCGGTCTCCCCCGTTCGTTGATATTGAACCATAAGCGCCGCTGTATGCCCGCGCATATAGTGATAGATCTGACTGGCCAATCCCGACATCTCCAGACGATGATGATGAAACATCACCGCCAACGGTTCGTAGCGGCAGATATAACCTGCGGCGAGTATACGGTACCAAAACTCGGAGTCGCCCGAACAACCCGCCTGTCCGACATCTAGCCTCTCGTCGAAATAGCCGACACGGTCGAATATGATCCGGCGAAAGGCCATGTTCGCGCCGGCACCGACGATCCACGCAGGGCAACCATATCTGCCATTCTGAGAAAAAAAATCGTAGCCATAATCGATACGGTCGAACCCGCGCCCGAAACTCCATTCGGTTTCGAATATCCATTGCGCTTCGGTATCGAGACGGGCGGGCAGAACAAGGCCCGTCACGGCCATGATGTCGGGTGCATCGAACGCGGCGATCGTGCTCTCGACCCACCGTTCGTGAAGTTCGGTATCGTCATCGGTATAAAGCACAATATCGCCGTGCGCCGCGCGCGCCCCGCTGTTGCGCGCAAAGTCGAGCCCGGGTCGGTCCTCACGGATATAGGTTGCCCCGGCGGACAATACGACGTCCCGGGTCCGTTGATCGCGAGAGGCGTTGTCAACTACGATCAATTCGTCGGGTGTCCAGCTTTGATCGGCAAAGCTTGCCAGACACCGACGCAATTCTTCTGGGCGGTCTCGGGTGCAGATCACCACGCTTGTCGAATAGCCGGCGGACGCGCGAATCGGTCGCTCGCGCCGTGCCTCGATACGCGCGGCAATCTCCTCGGATGGGTCAGCTTGCTCGCCTGGCTTCAGCCATTGTTGACCGGCCGGCAGACCGTCTGCTTCGAAAATGACCAGAGCCGGTCGCCCCGCCATAATTGGCGACGCCTTGTCGATCGGTGAGCGAAAGATGTCGGCAAATGGTTCGATGGATTGGCAACTTTGTATTGCCGATGGATCGGAATGTGCCGGAGAGCGTTGCATCAAATCTGTCCTGACAATGAAGGCACATGCAATCCATAGGGGGGCATGCTGGATACAGCAAGCAAGGCCGGGCGGGTCCTTTTGCCAGAGCAGTGAACCTACTGAGAGGGGTGGCGGTAAGCAGCCTTGGAGTGCTCTCATGCAGCGAACAAACTTGATCATCCGCACTTTTCGCTTACGTTTAGAAACGCAGCCATTTGGTGTGGATTGCTCGGCGTAGAAGATCTCTTTTACCCTACACGCGACAAGGTCATACATAATGGGGGGCATATCTCCTGACTTGAAGATGCGCCTTAACCATTGGAAAGACGTTGTCTTGCTTTTGGTCAGCAGGGACTTTCGCGGTCGTTACAAGCATACGAAAGTCGGCATACTTTGGTCACTTGCCAGCCCAATCATGTTCTTGCTGATTTTCTATTTTCTGTTTCAGCGTGTCATTAATCTCGATATTCCCCGCTACGCATCTTATGCGTTTACAGGGATTATCGTGTGGAACTGGACGCAACAGGCTCTTATCGCTTCGGTCACCAGCATATCGGCCAATCAGGGACTCGTCGCGCAACCCGGCTTTCCTGTCGCGGCGCTTCCGGTGATATCGGTATTATCTGCACTGCTCAATCTCGCGATCGCATTCCCGCTTCTTCTCGCGCTCTCCTGGATTGACGGCGGGACGCCAACTTTTGTGCTGATCGCTCTGCCGGTCGTGATCATCGCGCAGTTTCTTTTCATCCTCTCGGTTGCGTACATCATCGCGGCCCTCAATGTCGGCCTGCGCGATGTGGAGCAGATTCTGCCGATCATCTTGCAACTGGGATATTACGTCACGCCGATCTTTTTTTCCTTGCAAAACGTGCCGCCGGATTTTCACGTCATGTTTCGGTTTAATCCGATGACGTGGGTCATTTCGTCCTATCGCGATATCGTTATGTACGGCATTTGGCCGAATTGGACCGCACTTGGCATCATCACGGCGGGGTCCTGCCTGTTCCTCGTGTTCGGCGTCCGGATATTCAGCCGTGCGCGCTATCGTTTCCTAGAGGAGCTTTGATGAGCGGCTCGGTCGAAGTTCGCGATCTGGGCAAGCGTTTCGCGCGCTATGACGGTCCGCGCGCCAGTTCGATCAGGGAAGCCATGCGGCGCGGCTTTCGTGCTGCGAAGGTTTCCGATCATTTCTGGGCGGTCCGCGACGTCAGTTTTCAGGTGAAGCCGGGAGAGATGCTCGGGATCATCGGTCATAACGGCAGCGGCAAATCGACGATGCTGCGGATCGTTGGCGGCGTCATGCGGGCCGATACAGGTTCGGTCGTGACCACGGGAAGCATAAGCGGCCTTCTCGAGCTGAATGCTGGCATGCATCAGGAACTTAGTGGGCGCGACAACGTGCTAATCGGCGGCGTAATTGCCGGGCTGACCCGCAGACAGATCGCCGCGCGCATGGATGAAATAATTGCCTTTGCCGAACTGGAAGATTTCATCGACAGCCCTGTGCGCACCTACAGCGCGGGCATGCGTCTGCGCCTCGGCTTTTCGGTTGCGATCCATACCGATCCCGGCGTCTTGCTGATCGACGAGGTCCTGTCGGTGGGGGACCTTGCGTTTCAGGCCAAATGCCTTGACCGTATTCGCCGCCATCGCGACGAAGGATCGGCCATCATTTTGATCACGCACGATCTTTCCCAAGTTGAGAAACTTTGCACTGACGCCCTTTGGTTGCGAAAGGGAGAAGTCGTTGCGCACGGCCCGCCTGATGTCCTGAGCGGTGAGTATCGCGCGGCCATGGCGCAGCAAACCCGAGAGCGGACATATTCCGAAATGCCCGATGAGATTAGCACGGGGGGCATCGTGTTACGCGCGCATGAAAATCGATTTGGTTCGCTCGAGAAGAGAATCGATGCGGTAAGCCTGCGGGACCGTTCGGAAGCTATCGTCGATGCAATCGAAACGGGCGCGCCCCTTTCCATCGAAGTCTGTTTCACCGAAGGAGGCATTTCGGCACCGATCGTCAGCGTCACGATCGCAACGGCAGAGGAAATCAAATGCCTCGACGTAAATACAGAGGCCGACGAGGCCATTTTAAATGATACGGGCAAGAAGGGCGTGGTCCGCCTCGAACTCGACCGTGTCGATCTCGCCGCGGGCCGCTATTTCGTCAGCGTCGGGATATTTCCCGCTGGCTGGGAATACGCTTATGACTACCATTGGCATGCTTACCCCTTGAACATTACCGGCTCGACCGAGGATGTGGGCAAATTATCGCCACCACGACGCTGGACGACAAATGCGCTTGAGGAATAAGAGCGCAAACGGTTCCTTTCGGCAGAACCTCGCTATGCAACATATCGATAACGGGGAAAGGCCAGACAAGATCAGCTGCGAGGGGGAAAAGAGCAATTTGCTATGCGCGAACCGGGCGCTCGTTCCAGTGGTTGAGGCTCTACCCCCTTGTAAATGGCAGCCGGCATGAGCCCACTGCCCCCCTCACAGCCCAATGCCGACGATCATCGTTCTGAACGCCTCATCTCGGTCATCATTCCAGCTTATAACAGCGCAGACACGTTAACCGATACGCTGAACAGCGTTCTTGCGCAGACACACAGCCTTATCGAGGTGATCGTGGTCGACGATGGGTCGACAGATAATACATTCAATATTGCACGGGAGTATGCCGCGTCGGACCCGCGTGTGCGGGTTATTCAACAGGCCAATGGCGGCGTTGCCAAGGCCCGCAACACGGCGATCAGCGTAAGCACGGCGGATCTGATTGCGCCCATTGACGCCGACGATCTTTGGCACCCTGCCAAGCTGGAGCGCCAGTTGGATGTCTTGAAGGCGTTCCCGAACATCGGGCTCGTTTACACCTGGTTCGCCAAGATCGATCGCCAAGGTCGAATTATCGAGTTCGAATCCCGTCACACGGCGGAGGGAAACGTTCTCGCGGAATTATGCGTCCACAACATCGTAGGGCACGCGAGTTCGCCCCTCGTAACACGTGCCGCGATCGAGCATGCTGGCGGTTATGACGAAACCCTGCGCGCGCGTAACGCCCAAGGCTGCGAAGACAACAAGCTGTATCTGGCAATTGCCGAACATTACAACTTCGCGGTGGTGAAGGAACATCTGGTCGGCTACCGCGAAATGCCCGAGGGAATGTCCAGTGATTTTCAACAGATGCTGCGTTCGCGGGACTTGTGCATAGAGGAAACGGTCGACCGTCATCCCGCCCTTGTCGCGATTGCCCGCCGGGGGCGATTTCAAATGCTCAAATGGATGCTTCTTCGCGCGTTGCGTAGCCGGATGTACAGATTGTCGAGCCAATTGCTGTTCGAAATGCTCCAGACTGCTCCCACGTCAACCGCCGCGTATATCATGCGCTTCGTCTTCAGGCGGCTCACCGGCGCTCGTCGAGCCACGCATGATCCAATGGTTGGCAAACCCTTCGTACAATTGTGGTCGGAATGATCCGCACCTCGGTCGGCCACCATTAACATTGTTAAGATATGATCGATATCGCCAACTTCCACTACGCGCCCGCCCTGCTTCGCCTCCAAGCCAAAGCGGTATCGACGATCGTATCGATGTCGGAGCATTGCGGTTGCCAGCCCAATACCCGCTGCGCCTTTTCATATGATGCGACCAGAGCCGCCGGATCGCCCGCACGTCGGCCGCCCATCTCCACCGAAGGGCGACGTCCCGCTATGCGTTCGACCGCGGCAAGCAGTTCCAGTACGGTTGTGCCGACGCCCGTGCCCAAATTGAAAATATGGCTTCCTTCGTTGGCAAGTGCGAACGCGCCCGCCGCGACATGCGCCGAGGCCAGATCCGTGACATGGATGTAATCGCGAACAGCGCTCCCGTCGCGCGTATCGAAATCGGTGCCCATGACCGTAAACGTAGCATCCGGATCGATGGCGGCCTCGATCGCGAGGGGAATGGCGTGTGTTTCCGGCTCATGCCGTTCGCCAATCTCTCCGTCCGCATCGGCCCCCGCGGCGTTGAAATAGCGCAATGCCACGGTGCGCAGCCCATGTGCCGCGCCATAATCGCGGAGCATCTTTTCTGCCATGAGCTTCGATTCGCCATAGGGATTGATGGGAACCTGTGGATGGTTTTCGTCGATCGGCAGATGCTGCGGAATACCGTAGGACGCGCACGTGCTCGAAAACAGTAGCGGCTTTACCTCGTACTCCAGCATCGCATCGAGCATGTTGATCGTACCGACGCAATTGTTCCGATAATAGATTTCAGGGCTAGCAACGGATTCGCCGACATAGGCGAATGCGGCAAAATGGGCGATAAGATCGGGCCGCGTATCCCGAACCGCGGCGCTAATCTCGCCCCGGTTCAGCAGATCCCCCTCAATTAACGGGCCCCATTTCACTGCGTCGCGCCAGCCGCGTGAAAGATTATCGAAACAGACTACGCGCCAGCCTGCGGCAGCGAAAGCCTTGCAACAATGTGAGCCGACGTAACCGGCACCGCCGATCACCAGAACCGTTCTCATGATACGCGCTCATCGCGTTTTGAGGTCAGATTTGCCGCGCTGTCCTCACCGATCGCGCCCTTTTCGCGCAAGAAGCCATCGAAATACGCGATCGTCTTGACGAGGCCTTCGCGAAGCTTGACTTTTGGCTCCCAATTGAGCGCGTCTTTCGCCAGCGAAATGTCGGGCTGACGTTGCTTCGGATCGTTCACGGGTAAAGCCTTATGCACGATCTCCGATCGCGAATTCGTCAATTCGATGACCAGCTCGGCGAGTTCGCCGATCTTAAATTCGTTCGGGTTTCCAATATTTATCGGTCCGGTCATATCCGCGGGGCTGTGCATCATGGCGATAAATCCATCGATCAGATCATCGACATAACAAAAAGAGCGAGTTTGCGTTCCATCCCCGTAGATAGTGATGGGCTGACCCATTAATGCCTGCACAATAAAATTCGAAACCACGCGCCCGTCGTCGGGGCGCATTCGCGGACCATAGGTATTGAAGATTCGCGCGACCTTGATCTTCAACTGGAACTGGCGCCAGTAATCGAAAAACAATGTTTCGGCACAACGCTTGCCTTCGTCGTAACACGAACGCGGTCCGATCGGGTTGACGTGCCCCCAATAATCTTCGCGCTGAGGATGCACGAGCGGGTCACCATACACTTCAGATGTCGAAGCCTGAAAAATTCGCGCCTTGGTACGTTTGGCAAGGCCAAGCATATTGATGGCACCATGGACGCTCGTCTTTGTCGTCGATACCGGATCATATTGATAGTGAACAGGGCTTGCCGGACACGCCAGATTGTAGATTTCATCGACTTCGAGATAAAGCGGGATCGTAACGTCATGTCTGAGCACTTCGAAATTCGGATTGCTCATCAGATGGGCAATATTCCGTTTCCGGCCCGTGAAAAAATTATCGACACAGACGACATCTCGGCCGTCTTCAATCAAGCGTTCACACAGAAACGATCCCAAAAAACCGGCGCCGCCTGTAACCAATGCACGTTGCTGAACTTCAACAGCCATAGTGAATCCTGTCACCCATTTAGGAGCGAATATCGCCCGATATCATGGAAATAAAAAGAGAAATCTTTGCTTGTTACGGCGGCGGAATGCGTCCCCCGCACGCAGGTATCTCGCCTGTGTTTTCTCCACCTTGGGGTCAGACGAACAAAACTTAAATTACCTCGAAAAACACTTTCCTGACGAGGGATTGGAGACCGCGTATGGCCGTCGCCGAACAAGGGCCCCAAGCATTAACCATTTGTTAACATGGTTAACGCAAATGCTGCACTTGCTAAGGGTTGTACCGAGGCTAGCACGATGGAGATTGTTATGACGGATAAAAGCACGTATGTTTCCCCTGTTTTGGAAATGATTGGCTCCTTCGAGGAGCTCACGATGGGCAATTCCTCGGGCGCGACTCTCGACTTCGATTTCCCGGTGGGCACTCCCGACGGCGAGCTGACCTTGTCGTAATTCTTTCGGCTCCGCCATGGTGCATTGGCCATGGCGGAGCCATTTGCCCAATCTCGGGCTAGGCGGAGACTGCTTTGTCGAATGGTTTTACTGTAAACTCCTCTGTAACCACGGCGGAGCTTGAATCGTCCCTCGTGGTCCTTGACCTCTCGTCGAATGCCTATTTCAGGTTAAACGAGATGGGCATCGAGATCTGGCGCAAGATCGAGGATGGCGCGGACGAAGAAAGCATCGTCGATGATCTCACCAGCAAATACGACGCCGAACGCAGCCAGATCGCAGGCGATGTCCGCGGGTTTATCGAAGGGCTGGAAACGGCGGGGCTGATCGTAAGCGGACGTGTCGAAAACAGCCAATAGTCGCCTTCGCCGACTTTTCCTCAATGAAGTCACGTTGCTGGCCTTTGCCATCCCGTGCGGCTTTCTGATCGGGCTGGCCGTTCGCATGGGCCGGTTTGAGATGGTGCACCGATTTTTGCCCAATGGCCCCGGCAAATCGCAGGCGACCGCTCGAGAAGTGACGATCGTTCAGCGTGCGGTTCGGCGCGCAATTCGCCTGTCCCCGAGCAAAACCTGTCTTTCCCAAGCATCGCTTGGAAAAATACTCATGAATCTTCTCGACCGGCAATCCGTTCTGCATGTCGGCGTTCGTCTTGGCGAAGACAACACGGTTCGCGCCCATGCATGGCTTTCGGTTCGAGGAATTACCATGGTCGGTGGGCCCGATGCCAAGATCGCTCCTTTTCGCCAGATCGCCGAATTCGTATGAGCGGACTTGCCGGAATCATCGGCGAGCATGGAGCTGAAGCGCTTCAGCGCCGTGCAGGTCGGATGGTGTCGGCAGTCGCTTATCGCGGCACGCCTGCGGTCAGGATGCTCGACGCTGACAAGGGCATCGTTGCGCAACTCGGTCACACGGCGGCGTTCGACGGTCTTCATATCGCGGATCGCGCAATCGTCGGCCTGTCCGGGCGGCTGGACGATCCGGATGAGCTGGCTAGAACGCTTGGTCTCGATGCGACCCCATCCGATGAAGTGCTGGTCTATCGCGCCTATCTGCGCTGGGGGACCGATTTTGTCGAATATATCCAGGGTGAATACGCGATCTTCCTGTGGGACAGGGTAGAGGCGAACCTCGTTCTGGTGCGGGATCGTTTCGGCGTGGAACCGCTCTACTACGCAAACACCAGTTCCTCGTTTGTGTTCGCGTCCGAAATAAAGGCGATCTTGGCCGCCGAACCCGATCTTCGGGGTGCGCTGCGCGAAGATCTGATCGTGGATTACATCGCCAATATTCATGCGGCGGAACCGGAACAGACGATCTTCAAACAAATCCAGCGCGTACCGGCCGCATCCATCGTAATGATACGTGGGCGCGAGATCATCGTCCGCCGCTATTATACCCTAGACACAACCGTGCGATCGTGCGGGAAGGACGCGCCCGAACGGTTCGCCGAACGCCTCTCGATCGCGGTTCGCCGCCGCATGCGCGCGAACGGGGAAATAGGCGCTTTGCTGAGCGGGGGGCTGGATTCGTCGTCAATCACGAGTCTTGCAGCACGCGAAGTTCGCGGCGGACGGGAACTCCCGACTTATACGTCATTCTATAAAAACGATCCCGACGGAGAGGATCCCTACGCCGATGCGGTCCGGCGCAAATACGGCCTCTCACATCCGGTGCTTATAGACGCTGATGCTATCAATGTCTTCGACGATTTGTCGACACGGCTCAGGGCGCTGGATCGGCCACCTTACGGACCCAACAATGCCCTTGCACAATATGTGGCGCGTAGTGTGGCGGCAACCGGAACCGCTCAGGTCATTCTTTGCGGTCATGGCGGTGACGAAATAGTGTCGTCAGGCTCTTCCTTCCTGCGTGAGTTGGCACAGGCGAAGCAATGGAGCCGGCTCTGGTCCGAAATTGGTGACACCGATGTCCTAGGTTTTTCGAGAGCGAGGGTATTTAGAGATCTGTTCCTTGCTAGTTCGCCAATGGCGCGCAGGGCGGCGCGGTTCGTGCGGATGCTTAACCCCGCGCCAAAAGCACCTGTAGCGTCGTCATGGATGCAATACGTTTCCCCCCGCGTGGCCGACGCGGCCGCGTTCTCGCAGCGGTATGACTCGGCGCGTACCCCCGCAGTAGATGCGAGGCTCCCCCTTTCCGCGCGCAGCCATATCGCCAATCTCTTTAATCCAATGCAGGTCGAGGCGTTTGAAGGCCTAGATCAAACCCGTACGCCGAGCGGGCTTCTTTTCCGTTATCCATTTTGGGATAAGGATCTTATCGAGCTGGCGATTTCGCTGCCGGGGGAGGAGAAATGGTCACGCGGCTGGCCACGGGTTCTCCTGCGCCGCGCGATGGAGGGAATACTCCCGGAAGAGGTCGCATGGCGGCCGGATAAATATAATTACGTATTCCGTTTCAAAAACAGCCTGCGCAGAGCGGAATCCGTTGCATTGATTTCGCATGCGCTGAACGAGGACGCCGAGCGAGTTTCGCACTATGTTAACATAAGTCATGCCCGCGGATTGCTGCACGACTTGCAGACCGGAGAGATCGGCCCGCTCGATCTGTTCTATCTTTGGCGCGTGACGATCCTGAGCCACTGGCTTGAGGAAAGAGATCGATGACGGATATGCAGAGAGGCCTTACACAGAGGCGCCCTATTCAAAACGCGTATTTCTACCAATGCTTCGGGTTGCGCATCAGATCGGATATCGCATTTGCCGAACTCGACCCCGCACCTGAAGGCGATGTGGACCTTTACATTAGGCTCGGCCCCGAACTCGATCCTGAAGAATTCCAAGCCGCGATCGAAAATCGGCGCCCCGACGGATCGGCATTTTTAGGTAAGCGCATGGATTTCGGCGCCGTTGGCCGATACGATATCACGGATGATACCATCACGATTTCACCCGTGATCGGCATTCGTCACCCCGATCTCAGCCTTCCTTTGCTCGGCCCGGTTCTGGCGACTTACTTGCATCGGCGCGGAATGCTCATACTGCATGGCAATGCGGTATTGCTGAAGGACGGGCTGACCGTTTTTGTCGGCGATAGCGGAGCGGGCAAGTCGACGACCGGCGGGTGGTTCGCGTCGAATGTCGGAACCTTGTTTACCGACGACATCCTCCCCGTGCGTATCGCGGCAGATGGTACTCCTTGGGTGGAGCCCGGTTATGCCCTCGTCAAGCTGAGCAGCGCAGCAGTCGAGGCGTTCGCGCCTGCCGATGCGAAAATTTTGCCGGTCAGTTTCGAAGGTTACCCCAAACTTCGCGTCCGGCTTTCAAGGCCCGCCATGCCGCAAACCAGTACAATAAGGCGAATCTGCGTCCTGCGTCGCGGCGAAGAGGCGGGGTATGAAAGGCTGAACGATTTTGCAGGGTTCCGCGCGATGGTCGAACATACCTACATGGCCAAATATCGCGATGCCTTCACCAGCGCCGAACGCAAAGCGCTTCATTTAAAGCAATGCAGCGCCGTTTCGCGCAACGTGGAAATTGCCATTCTGACCGTTCCTTCCGGCATCGACCGTCTGCACGAAGTCCTATCGGTGCTTGAGGCTGCGGAGTGAGACCAGGCAAGTTCGTCTCGGGCTGGCTTGGTGTTCTGCGGCGTATGGCCGCCCCGGAACCGAAGCGGCTTGTCCTTACGCTGGGATTGACGCTGATCGTGGCGCTGACCGAGAATATCACGATCGGCCTGCTGATCCCGCTCATCACCTATGCGGAGCCGGGGGCTGCATTACTAACCCTCCCGCTCCCCGGAAAGGTGTCCGATTTCGCCGGTAACAGCGAGTTGCAAATCCATATCGGCGTGGTGCTGGCGATATTGATCGCACTGGTGATCGTGCGAGTGCTCGTGCAGCGAAGCTCGGATCTGCGCACCTCCGCGCTTATCACCCGTTTTGTACGGCGAACGCGGTTTTCCCTTTTCACGGCGATCAGCCAGACCCGGTGGAGCGTACTCGCCTCGCAAAGAACGGCCGATTTGCATCACAATCTGACGGCCGAGGTCGATCGCCTCAGTGCGCTGGCTTATTCCTCGCTATCCGCTACTAAAGCGGCGATCATTGTGGCGATCTATCTGGCCGTGGCATGCCTGATATCACCGTTCCTGACCGTGGTGGCATTGTCCTTGGCCGGGTTGATCTTCTTGATGCAGGTGCCGCTCCACAAAAAGGTGCGCGCCATCGGGCAGCGGTCGCTCGACATCAGAACGGGGCAAACCCGCACCGTTTCGGACTTCCTGTCATCTCTGAAGGTGAACAAGGCGTTTTCGCTCGAGCCGCGCTATGCCCGCACACTCGACGATCTGATGATCGAGCAGGAAGAAACCGTGCGCGCCTATGTAAGTCTGCAGGGCCGGGTGAACCTGATCGTGCAATCCGCCATGATTATCGGGCTTTCGCTTTTCGTTTATACATCGCTCGTAGTCGCGGAAACGACACAGGCCGAAGTGCTGATCATTCTCTTGCTGTTCTTCCGATTAAGTGGGCGCACCCAAGCCATCCAGACGTCTCTTCGCGAAATAGAATCCAATGCGCCCTGTCTCGAACGACTGGACGGGATGATCGCGCAATACTCGATGGATGAGGAGGAGCCTGTCTCGGCGGTGGTGGATGCGCCACGCCTGCACCACGAAATGCGTTTCGATGGCGTGATGCTGACCTACGCCGGGGCGAAGGCGCCCGCCCTCGACGGGGTGTCCCTTGTCATTCCCGCTCGCAAGCTAACCGCGCTGGTCGGGCGTACGGGTAGCGGCAAGACCACAATTGCGGACCTGGCGCTGGGCCTCCTTTCAACTGATAGCGGCAGTCTTACCATCGACGGGGTGACGCTAGGCAATGACAATCGCCGGGCATGGCGTGAATATGTCTCACTGGTGCCGCAAGATCCGGTGCTGTTTCATGGTTCGATCCGCGAAAACCTCCATCTGGTTCGCCCCGATGCCACCGATGCCGAAATGGAGGAGGCGCTGGAGACAGCGCATATACTCGCCACGATCAGGCGTCTGCCGCACGGGCTCGATACTGCGGTGGGCGATCGCGGCCAGATGCTGTCTGGTGGCGAGCGTCAGCGGCTCGCGCTCGCACGCGCATTGCTACGCAAGCCGGCATTGCTGGTGCTTGACGAAGCAACCAGCGCGCTGGACTCGGTCACCGAAGCTGAGGTGGTGAGGGCGCTAGCCGATATCAGGCACGAAACAAGCATTCTGGCAATTACGCATAGGCCCGCCCTCCTCGACGTTGCCGACCATGTCGTGCTGCTGCGCGATGGCCGCATTGTCGAAGAAGGGACGGAAAAACTGTCCCTGGACGCTCTGTACGCGTCGGAATAAGCGGAATACCGCGCCCCCGCTTCAATTTTACGCGTATAGGCTTGGGAACGTCCGTTCCGCGCATTTGCGCCAGGAAAAGTCCTTCGCCCGCCTGCAGGCCGCTTCGCCCATCGTCGCTTCGGCTTGCGGCTCGCGAGTGATGCGCAGAACTGCCGATGCGAGTTCCTCAATATTATCCGGCTCGACCAGCAAGCCGGTATCGGCAACGACCTCCGGAATACCGCCGGTTTTCGCGGCGATGGACGGGCATTTCTGCGCTGCCGCCTCCAGCAGGACTAGACCGAAACCCTCCACCTTTCCCGGCAGTGGGCGCGCGAAGAGCAGATGCGCGGTCGAACGGCGATAGACGCGCTTCACATCGTCCATAGACAATTTGCCAGTGAGAATCGTGCGCAGCTTGTATTTGCGCGCCTCGCCCATGATCGCGTCGGCGTAGGCCTGATCTTCCGCGCGGCCGACCACGACATAGACCGGATCGTCCATGCTCAGACGGTCCCGCGCGAATGCGAGGGCGCGCACCGTTTCGATCTGTCCCTTACGCGGCTCGAGCCTTCCGACCGAACAGAAAACCTTGGCTTCCGGCGGTATTTCGGCAAGCGCCTCATGCTCGAACGCGGAAGAGAGCGGATCCTCGAACCAAGCATCGTCAACACCGAGATAGGTCACAGTGTCGCTTTTGGGTTGCCCCACCTGTGCGCGGAAGATCGCACCGGTCGCCTCTGAATTGTAGAGAACCTGGTCCGCACTCAGATAGGCACGACGTACCAGCTTAAACAAAAGCGACCCGTCGCGGAACTTGTGCGCCTCGCTACCATGAACCATCACGCGATACGGACGCCGATGCAGCGGTTGTAGCAAATGCACGAGCAGTAAGGTTCGGATATCTGCCGCAATCAGGATCGCATCGCGCGGCGCGCGGCGCAATACGCGCAGCAATGTCGCCGCCGCTATCGGGCGAATTCCATGATGCTTCAGAACGCGGTGATATTCGATGCCGGTCGGCTCGTCTAGATCCTGCCCACCATCATATCTTGGACAGATCACGATCGTGCGATGCCCGTCCGCGGCCAAGACAGCGGCAAGACGGCCCGAGTAGGTACCGATCCCGCCGGGAAAGGGGGGATACTCGCATGTGACGAGGATGACAGTGCTAGGCATGTGCTAGTTTACTCCCAACGCCGACTGGCGTTCGCGTCCCGCGCGTCCCAGCATTCGCAATGCCAGTCCGGGGGCAACCGATACGGCCACGAGCGACATCCAGCTGCGACGGTTGAACGGGTGAAGCCGGACGGCAAAGCGCAGCCATAAAAGCGCACCTTCCCGGTCGTTCAATAAAAATCGATGATTGCCAAGCTTGCGCGCTCGCTCAGCCAGTCGCCGCGGCACGAGGGGCAGAAGTTCCGGCTCATTCGCCGCGGCACGCAATGCGACAAAGGCATGGTGCGCCATCAGATCCTTGCGGCCGCCGGTGATGCTGGTGTTGCGATTGCGCTTGTACAGCAGGGGTTCGTCGACAAAGCCTAGACGGGCAACCGCTATGATACGAAGGAAAAAATCCGTATCCTCGAAAACCTTGACCTGTGGATCGAAACCGCCCGACGCGTCGTAGCAGTCCCGTCGTATCAGCGTGGTCGACGGAATAATCGGCGGATCGTTCAGAAAATAGGTAACCGGCAAGTCGCCCGCTTTGGAAATGTCGATCGTGTTGGCAAGCAGCGCTCGATCCTTGTCGAAATCGGGGAAGGTGAAGAAACGACCGTACACCATTCCGACCTCCGGTCGTTCGTCCAAGATCGGCACCTGCAACTCCAGCTTGCGTTTGACCCATATGTCGTCGCCATCAAGGATGGCGATATAGGGCGAGCTGGTTTCGGAAATTGCCCAACACCGTTGTCCGGGCAACCCGGCGCCCCCGGACCCGTAAAGGACGCGGATACGGTCGTCCCATCGCTCGATTTCACGCAAGGTTGCCAGGGTGTCATCATGCGAACCATCATCGGCGATGACGATTTCCCGGATCAGGTCGGCCCGGCTCTGGTCGAGAATGCTGCGAACCGCCTCGCCTATATAAGGCCCTTCGTTGTAGCAGGTCAGGATGGCTGCGACTGGTGCCTGCGATCGCTCGGTCATCTCACCCCTTAAACATAAATTCACAACGCAAAGCCTCGGACCCGGCACAAGCTAATCTGCCATTCTGCATGCGCAGCACAATGCTGCATTGCAACAAAGTCCTACCTCTAACCGTTTCCATTATTAACTCCAAGCCCTCTGAACGCTTTGACCGTACAGTTAAAACTGAAAACTTTTCAGCAAGGTCAGCGTAATCGCGTTCGAGGTAATATCATCCGCAATCGTGCTGTCGTCGATCAAGACCCTGCTTGCAGAAAGCGCAGCATTGATCCCGGAGCCCAATTCGTAATTCAATCCGGCCTGAAGGACCCAGAACTTGTCAGTTCGATTCATGCTGTCTTCGAGGCCATTGCGGGGCAGAAAGCGAAATTCGCGTTCCGCCCGCTCGATGCCGGCATTGAACCCCAGTCGACCATAGGCCGTGCCGCTCACTCCAAGCGAGTAGCTGTTGAGCACCACGCCATTCGAGAACAATTCGTCATTGCTGGAAAAGGACCGCACCGCACGGGCCGCGATGTTGAGCGAACGTAATGGCGCCCAGCTGGCTGCGACATTATACGTCAATCCTTGATAATCGATGTCGCGCGGAGAACGGTCGTCATGCCAAGTATACCCCACCCGCCCGCTTAGCGAATAGGTGACCGGCGCCGTCCATATGATTTCGGCATAGACACCTTCGCTGCTTGCCTCTGGCGAATAGAGAATCGGATCACCGCCGATCAGGACGGTGCGAAGACCATCGCCTTCACTTCGCGATTGGGAGTATCCCACGCCGATACGGTTCTTGATCGGGGAGACATATTCGATTCCAGCTGAATAAGCGTAAATCGTATTATTGACCCCACGTAAGTCCGACCCTGGACTGGAGCTCGACGACACCCGCGCGGAACCGGCTACGTGAAAATCTGAAAGAATTCGCCGGTCGCCGCGAACGCTGAACCGTTCTAGGCTGCGAATGTTGGTTCCACGAAACAAGGGATCGCTAAAACTCAGGTTTTGACGGCTCAACATGGCATCAAACTGCGCCGACCCACTTTCCGCCAGATATTGGGTCCGCCCAGCGAGACGATATTCTTCCGAATTAAATTGGCTGTTATTGGCGTAAAACCGTCCGCCAATATCACCATTCACCGTGATATCGAATAGCGATATTCGCGTGTTATATTCCAGATTTGCGCCGACAAACGTACTGAATTCATCCGACGGATCTATCGCGTCTTTTTGATCGTCGGTTAGTTGGAACAGATTGTCGTCGTAAACAGTGAGTACTTTTAAAGAAATCTCTCGGGACTGTGACCATGCCTGCTGCGATGCAGGCAGCGTTCCGAACGCGCCCGACAATAGCAGAAGAAAAAAGCCTCGTATCCGAGACAAGGACGACGACCATTCTTTGGTTTCCGAGTGGAGAGAGCCGTGCGTTTTCATTGCCGAGCCTTATGTTTGTTTGTTTCCGATCGCCAAATGGCAGACCGGACCATTGTCTGTTTTCAGCAGAGCGACCGTGTGCGGTCAAACTGACGAATAAGTATTGTCTGGTTAAGGGACACTGGGAAGGGGGATGGCGCAGGTGCGGCACTATTCGGAGTAGTAGTCCTCATACCAATCCACGAAGCGACGCACTCCCTCGCGAACGTCGGTCTGCGGTCGATAGCCGGTCAACTCGAAAAGCAGCGAGGAATCAGCCCAGGTCGCAGGTACATCTCCAGCTTGCATATCCATATAGTTACGCACCGCCGGCTTGCCGATCGCCTGTTCAAGCGCATCGATGAAATCCTCGAGTCGGACCGAATCGCCATTGCCAATATTGACGATTCGGAATGGCGCAGCGGCGGACAGGCTATCGCCTTGCGCAATATCCTCCCGGCTGTCCGGACGTTTGGGCGGAACGTCGATCAACAGGCGGATGCCCCGCACCAGATCCTCAACATAGGTGAAATCGCGCCACATCTCGCCATGATTGTAGATGTCGATAGGCGTGCCGTCCTTGATCCCCTTGGTAAATTTGAACAGCGCCATGTCCGGCCTTCCGTAAGGACCGTAGACGGTGAAAAACCGGAACATAGTCGTCGGCAGATTCCACAGATGAGCATAGCTGTGGGCCATGGCTTCGTTCGCCTTCTTCGTGGCGGCGTAGATCGTCATGGGTGTGTCAGCCTTGTGCGTCTCGGCGTAGGGCATTTCTTCGTTGGCCCCGTAAACCGAAGAGGTTGAAGCCATCAGCAAGTGATCGACCGCCAGTTCGCGCGCGCACTCCATGACATTGAATGTGCCGGTAATGTTTGTTTCAACATAGGCGCGTGGTTCTTCGAGGCTGTAACGCACCCCGGCCTGCGCCGCGAGATGAACGATAACCTCAGGCGCTGCTTGGTCCATGAATTTACGCAAGCGCGGATAATCGAGGACATCGAATTCCTCGGCGCTGAAGGCGTTGCTTTCGCGCAAGATGGCATGGCGACGCTGCTTAAGCGCGGTGTCATAATAATCGGTCATGGAATCGACACCGACGACACGAAAGCCTTCGGCAATAAGCAGCTTGGCGAGATGAAAGCCGATGAAACCCGCAGTTCCGGTGACCATGACGGTTCGCATAGCGGCTTTTCCCCTGATCTAATTTGGCATCGTGCGCCCAAGAGAAGATTTCGAGGGCTACAGGGCCTATATGCACCTGCAGCATGAGAGCAAAGGCCAAAGTACCCTGTCGGCAGTTGGTTTCTTAAGCATCATCGGATAAACCGAACATTGATATGGCGGATGCGTGCGTGAATTTCATATCCGACTGCAGCATATAAAGGACAGTACCAGATGCTGAATAAAGCGACACGCTTTCCATATGCGCCATCAATGGAAAGCGAGAGCGCAGGTTAATGAAGCAGTCGATTTTTCGTCGTCGCGCAAAGCAAATCTCACAGTCGGCGCGCAACCGTCATTCTATGTTTGGAATAAGGTCCGGCAAGGAAAGCCGAAACTTGTTCGGAATTCTGCTCGCTGCGTTTTTGTTTTTGCTTATTGGACTCGCTTACAAGATCGCCATCCTTCAGACTGTATCGATGCTCGTTCTGGCCACAGGCATTTGGGCTGGACGCGATGCCATTGGCCGTGTGAATATGGTGTTCGTTCTTGGGCTGCTCTATATTGCCAGCGCGACCGTCAGTGCTTTTTTGGTGTCGACAGGCGAAGGCATGTATCGCACCGCGCAATTTTGCATCGTAGCGGGCGGATTGACGGGCATTTATCTCTATTCCTGGCATCTTGGTGAGGAACACGCGCTTCGCGCGCTAAAGCTCATTGCGATCGTCAGTGTCGCGATCTTCGCGCATCTCATCATCTATCATCTGTCGATCGGGAAATATCAAACGTGGAAATATCTATCTGATACCAAGACCGTGATATCATTGACTGTCTTTCTATGTTTCGCGCTTCAGGATGAAATCCGGCGAAGGGTCCCTTTTCCGATAGTCATGGCGGTTCTTGTCTGGCTGATTGCGGCGAGTGCGGAAAGAAAAGCTTTTCTGCTGTTCGTCATAGCGGCGGCTTTTTCGACCCTGACCTGGCGGGCGAAGATATTTCTGTTTGGGGGGGGAATACTCCTAATTCTCCTTGCCGCCTCGACGGGGTGGGACAACGGCTATCTCGCAAACCGATTTCAAGCGGCTCCGATCGACGTGACGACAGTTTCGGACCGCTATTTTTCGACCTTTCAGAACATCGGCGATTACAGCGATCTGGTCCGCGAATTCGTCAATCGCAATGCTTGGCAGCTCTTCAAGGACAATCCGTTTCTCGGTGTAGGCGCCACCGGTTATCGCGCATGGGCATTCGAAGTCTTCGGCGCCACGGACTTTGCCATGAACGTTCATGGCGAGGTGCACCGTGTGCCAGCAGAGGGCGGGATCGTAGGGATAGTCATTGCAATCGCCTATCTTGCGGCGACGATCTGGCGCGCTTTTCATTTCGCCTTCTTGCGCCCCGAACGAACGGGAACAGCACTTGAGCGTACTCCGCTGCTTCTGTGCCTCTATGTCATGAGTTACGCTTATGCGGAAGCAATTGACACGGGGATGCTGGTTCTGATCGGTGTCAACAGCGTGGTCGCGGCAAGATTGCCGGCGCCGTCGTTAGGAAATCTGATGCAAAGACGTCTTCGCAGGAGCGGGAGACGGACTACTCGGCGCAATACACGGGGCGCGGGGAAGAGGGACCCCCTGCCAAATTAGGCCGTGTTCACAAAAGACCTCGTCCGTAGGTTGGCTGCGGCAAGGTTAAGGGAGCTCTCTGAGGACAGGACGGTTTTATCGTAACCGGTGCCGATATGTCGCTGCTGCTTGAACTTTGCGAACATGCGCTCGATGTGGTTGCAATTTCTGGGGCAGTTCCCCAGCTGTGATTGACGCGTAGATTCATTACGCGGCGAGGCAGAGGCGGGTGCAGACCAGTTTGATGGCGGCGAGATAATTGGCG
>NZ_CANMCP010000018.1 GCF_947496385.1 uncultured Croceicoccus sp.
TTCTTGGCTCGGGGCATCCGCTTCCCCTACCCCGCACCGCGGCTTTTGCCAGAGGTACAATCCTTCTGACAGTGCCCGGGCACGGTATGTCATGAACCTCTATAGATCCCAGCGCAGCTTGTATCGTAGATCGCCGGGGTGATAAGCTCCCCCACATTGCGCCACAGCTTTGTTACCTATCTGCTCGAACAGGATGTTGATATTCGTGTCATCCAGGTTCTGCTGGGACGCACCAAGGTCGCGACGAGGACAATCTATGCCGTGACCAAGCCGCTCGACCGCCACATGGAATTGATGGAAGGCAAAGGCCGGGCAGCTGACATGTTTCGGGTCATGTCAGCGATCGAGCACTGCCGCACCGCTGCGCTGGGCGGGCACGTCGAGGCTTACAATCGAGGCAGGATCAAACGGCAAACCATAGGAAAAGCATGCCCCCTATACGGCTGTTGCCATCACGCCCGGCGATGGGCATCAAAACGGCACAAGATCGCTGCGGTGGAAGATCGGTGCAGCCACCGTGCAACGCCGCTCAGCGCAGGTCACGTCAGCTACGACGGTCGCCGCATCTGCTGCGCTAATCATGGCGTGGGGTTCGATACAGAGGGCAGATGCGTGCGCAAACTCAATCAGGAACGTTTCCCGGCAATTGCCCAAGTCCGCGGCTATCCCGGACAGATGCGCCCCGACAGGTTTGAGTTTGCCAGTAACGGTGGTAAGGGTTGCACATGCAAACCGGTCTATCGTCCTGGGTTCTGGCGATCATCAAATCCATCGAGGACGCGAACATCGATGCTGACACATTGTGTCGCAAGATCGGGATGGATGCATCGAAAATCGGCGATCTTACCTATCGTTACTCTCAGGAACAGGTCACCGCACTCTGGATAGCGGCCAGCAAGGCCACGGCCGATCCGGTCTTCGGGCTGAAGGTGGCGCGCCATGTGCGGCCGTCCACCTTCCATGTCGTAGGCTATGCGATGAGTTGCAGCGAGACCCTTCGCCGCGCCGGCGAACGTTTTGCCCGATATTCCCGCATCATTTCCGATGCCGCCATCGTGCGCTTCCAAACAGTGGAGGATGGCGTTTCGCTTTCGGTCGAACTCAAACCCTTGGGCGAACGCCCCGTTTATCACACCATCGATACGATCCTGGCCGGGTATCATCATCTGTGCGAATGGATTGTCGGTGCCGAAGTCGTGCCGCTTGCCGTCCATCTGCAACATCGCGCGCCGGGAGATCCGCAGCCTTATGGCGATGTGTTCCATTGCCCGATCGTCTTCGATCAGCCACGCAACGAGATCATCTATTCGAACAAGGCGATAGACCAGAACATTCCCTCTGCGAATGAGGAACTGGCGCATGTCCTTGACGAGATGGCCGCCAATCACATCGACAAGCGCCAGACTCAACGGTTTTCGTCTATGGTGCGGCAGGCGTTGCTGGGCCAGTTACCGCGCGGTTTTCCCAGTCGGAAGAAAACCGCAATCCTGCTTGGCATTACCGAACGGACATTGCTCCGCCGCCTTGGCGATGAAGGCACGACATTTCAGGATGTACTCGAACGGCTGCGCGAAAGCTTGTCATTCGATTATTTGCGACGGCCAGAACTGACCAGCGAGGAAATCGCATTCCTGCTGGGCTTTTCCAGCAATAGCTCGTTTTCGCGCGCGTTCATGCGCTGGACCGGCGAACGCCCAAGCGAATGGCGCGAACGGGTCAATGTGCGCGAAACGGCCCATCCTCCCGAAGACGGCTATCCTGCCGGCCACGGCGATTGAACTGGCCGCCTATTGCGGCGTTGCGCCCGCAGCCATTTCAAGCCCCGCGATCGATGGCCCAACCGACCATCCGCCGTCGACCAGAAGAACCTGTCCGGTGATATAACTTGCATCCGGGCTGGCCAGGAAATGGACCGCCGCCGCAGCCTCTTCAGGCTGACCGATGCGGCCCAATGGGGCAAATATGCGCGCATTGCGTTTAACCATGTCAGGCGCTTCGGCCATGGCCATCGGCGTTTCGATGATGCCGGGCGCCACGCAATTCACGCGCAGGCCAGCGGGGCCATATTCCATCGCGGCGGTCTGCGTCAGCGAAATGATCCCCGCCTTGGTTGCCGCATATTCGCCCCATGTTACGAAACCGCGCATGGCGGTGATGGAAGAGAAATTGACGATGGCACCGCCCGGCGTCATTCGCGCCGCCGCCTCGCGCGTGGCGCTTTGCACGCCCAGCACATGGAGCCGCCAGAATCGTTCGGATCGTGCGGCATCCCATTCGCGCAGGGGCGCTGCATCGGCAATCCCGGCATTATTGACCATGATATCAAGCTGTCCAAACCGATCCATGCAAGTCTGACACAGCGCCGCAAGTTCTTCGGGTTGGGAACAATCGCTGCGGCGAAAATCATGGGTTTCGGCAGGACCCATCTGCGGCGGCGCATTCAGATCCGCGTCGAGTACCCTGGCCCCTGCCCCCCGCAACCGGCGCGATATCGCCTCGCCTATGCCCGACGCCGCACCGGTGACGATGGCGACTTTGCCTTCAAGTGAGAAATTCATTGGAAATCTGCCTCTGCCGGGGCCTGAAGACCCAGTTGCCGCATCATTGCGCCCGCATCCCAGAGGCTACGTTCCAGCACGATCAGGCCTTTATCGAAGGCATGGATCGTCAGCCCGGCGATACAGGTGCGGTGCCCGGCAGCCGGCAGGCCGAGGAAGTCGGTGCGATGCTCGATCTCCCACTCCCATTCCAGCGTGCCGCCCCGTTCATCGCCGTGATAGCGGGTTGCACGAAACCGATGGACCGAGGCATCGGGCTCGGCATTTTCGAACGCGGCAAACCATCGCCGAAGCCGGTTTCGGTCATTGATGATCCGCACGCCAAAATTGATGTCTTCATACTCGAACGTGTCAGGATAGTTTTCCATCAGACGGTCGAGGCGATTGTCGAACTGTTCGAGCCAGTCCTGCTCCCAGGCAAGGTTCATGGTCAGCCTTTAACAACAGGGGGGTTGGAGCGGGTCAGAGCCCGCTCCCGAGGTTGAGCCCTAGAAGCTGTAACGAGCCTCGACCCCATACGACCGGGTCGGACCGCGATAGTTGACGGTGAAGAAGCCGAGCAGCGGGACCACTTCCTGAAAATATTTCTCGTTGGTGATGTTGTCGGCAAAGGCCGAAACTTCCCACCCCGTGTCACTGCGCAGGCTGAGCCGCGCCTTCAGAAGGTCGAGCGGGTCGCGGCGGGTGCCCGGGGTGTTGGCGACATCCCACCAGATCGGGCCATAGCGATTATATTCGACCCGCGGCACCAGTTCCAGCGTATCGGTCAGCGCGATATCCTGAGCCACGCCTAGCGAAAGCGTATATTCAAAGGCGCCGGGGGCGACATTGCCGACAAAGGACGGGTTGCCGTCAAACTGCTTTATCTTGCCATCGATATAGCCCGCGCCGCCATAGATATGGGTTCCGCTGTCGAGGTTCAGGTTGAAATCGACGTCCACGCCGCGCACGCGCACCTTGTCGATGCTGATGGTGGTCTGAAGACCCACCGTGGGATAGAATTCAAATTGCTGCGCGCCTGAAATATCGGTGTGGAACGCAGCCAGGTTCAGCGACAGCCGGCGATCGAAAAGCTGGGACTTGAGACCGATTTCATACGATTCTGAAACTTCCTTGTCGTAAAGATCCTCGACGTAGACGCCATCGGGGTCCAGCCCGGCCCCGACAGCTGCCGCGCGCAGGGCGGCACGCGCACCGATGGGGTTGAAGCCGCCCGATTTGAAGCCTTTGCCATAGCTTGCATAAAGGCTTGCATCGGGCGAGATTTCATAGGTCAGGCTGGCTTTTGGCTCGAACTGCTTGAAAGTCTTTGAATTGGTACAATCGGCAAAATCCCGGCCGGTGAGCGCCACGCAATTGTTGTAACTTGCGCCCGTCAAAGGGTTGATGTCGGGCGAGGCGTTTTCGCGGATCGAGCGTTTTTCCGTATCGTATCGACCGGCTAAGCGCAGTTCCAGCGCGTCGGTGATGTCGACCTCCACGCTTGCAAACGGCGCATAGCTGGTCGTTTTATAATAAGGGTTCGAATAGGACAGAGAGGGATAGGTATTGCCCGCCTCGCGCAGCATGCGCGGATTTCCCGGCAGGGTGCCGTCGGCATCGACAAGGATATTGCTCGTCTGGTCGCGGGTAAAGCGAAGGTAATAGAACCCCGCCTGCCAACGAAGCCGCTGGTCGCCTGACGATGTCAGGCGAACTTCCTGCGAGTAATTCTTGTCGAGATAGGTGTATTGCTGAATCGTGGCGGCCGCATCCCCGGTATCGGGAATATAAGGTGGAGAATCGCTGCCGAAATATTGGTCCAGCCGATTATAGGCGCTGATCGAGGTGAAGGTCGCGAAATCGGTCTCGTAATCGATCTTCAGCGTTGCATCCCAGAAGGTTTCATCGAACTGGCCGCGAACGTTCGAGATGAAATCCTGTTCGGCGAAATTCGCATCGAGCACGGGCGGGTCAGCCGGAAGGCCGCCAATGCCCGACCCGGCGATCTGGGCGTTATATGCGCTCCCTCCGCCCTTTGCATCGTGTCCGCCGACCTTGAGATCGATAGTCAGCCCCTCGCTATTGTCGAATAAAAGACGCCCGCGCCCCGCCACGTTGCGGCTGCGGTGAACCTTTTCGCCGGTTACGGTGTTGGTGAACGGGCCATCGGTGTCGCGGAACGATCCGGCTATGGCAAAGCCCAGCGTTTCGGTGATGGGGCCGGTCAGGTTTGCACTGGCCCGATAGGTATCCCAGTTGCCGACCGCACCAACGAAGGTGCCTTCCAGCACGTCGGATGGTTTCTTGGTGCTGATCACGATAGCGCCCGCCGCGGCGTTGCGACCATAGAGCGCGCTTTGCGGTCCTTTGAGCACTTCGATCTGTTCGATCGCAAACAGGTCCTGGTTGAACGGCTTCACGCTCGACAAGGTCACGCCGTCGATCACGATGGCGACGTTCGGATCGGAATTGCGGACCGATGTCTGACCGCGGATATTGATATAGGCCTCGCCCGCATTGTCCTCGATAAAGGTGACATTGGGGGTGGTGGACAGGAAATCGGCAGGGCGCGTGATACCGCGATCGGCAATGGCCTGGTCGGTAAACACCTGAACCGCGATGGGCACATCGGTCAGGCTCTCGTTGCGCTTGGTCGCGGTCACGACGATTTCGCTGTTCCGCCCGTCGGCATCGTTCGCAGCTTGCGCGGTCGATTGATCCTGTGCCTGGGCCGGAATGGCCAGTGCGGTCGCGACGGCGAGTGCGGAAACGTAATGGATATTCGTGGTCTTCATCGAACCCCTCCCAATTTATCCTCGATATCGGGCCCAATCTTTTGGCGATTTCGGGCTCTCTTGTCCTGATTGCTGCCCATTGCGGTGGTAAATTGAAATACCATTTCGCGCCAACACGTGACGCTGTGAGACATAATTTCATGCTGCAATGCAACGCAAATTCGCGATTTCGCGCGCTCTAGGAAGTGGCGCGCTCTGGCATTCGAAGAGATATTGGCACAGACGGTCACGTTCTGGCGCAGCAAGTTATCGCAAGTGGCTGACGGCGCGTATAAGCAACGGAAGGATTTCGAGGCTGGCAAGAGCCGCCCGAAACCTGCGTGATACGCAGCAAGAAAGCCCGTCGCATCGAGATTGGCATTCGCAGGAGAGGAATATGCACAGGTCCTGGGCACAATACTGGATCAATCTGTTCAAGGAAGGAACGGACGAGCTGATGAAGCTCTATAGTCCGCAATTCCTGTTCGAAGATGTAAACTTCGGTCTGCGGATCGAAAACGACAAGAACGCCTTACGACAGTTCTTCGACAATTTCCAGAACACCGACGAATCAGTCAGCTATAACAAGTTCGACGTTTTCGATTATGTTGGCGACGACCGGCTCGGCCATTTCCAGTGGACCTGGGAAACGAAGCATGCGAGCGATTTTCTAGGCGTTCCGGCAGCCGGGAAAGTCACCAAGACACGCGGCATGACGACGATGGGCTGGAACAGCGACGGGCTGATCATCCTCGAACGCAGCATCTGGGACGCGGTGGCGGTCTATAGCCAGCTTGGCGCGGTTCCGCCGGTCGAACATTGATCGGCGTGTCCGCCAACAATCGTATGCGCGAACAATCCTGCCCTGCGAATGATATTTAGAACGGAACAGCAACCATGACACCGGAAACGGCCACCACCGAAAAGGTCACTTACGATCCGCTAGACTCAAAGGTGACCGATCACCCCTATCCGCATTATGCGCAACTGCGGGAAATCGCGCCGGTCCACTACGTTGAATCGATGAACGGCTATGTCATCTCGCGCTGGGATGACGTGATGGCCGTGCTACAGGATGGCAAGACCTTCTCCTCCGCGCAGTTCTGGCCCGAATTACTCGGCGAATACGATCCGGTACCAGAGGTCGCGCCGATGATCTCGCTCGATCCGCCGGGCCATGTGCGCATCCGACGCCTTGCCAACAAGGCGTTCGTGCCGGGCAAGGTCAACAAGATGGGCGACAAGATCCGCCGCGTCGCAAACGAGCTGATCGACGATATCTTCGATCGCCACGGCGATGAGGGCGAGTTCGATTTCGTCTGGGAATTCACCGCCCTTTTCCCTGTCACGGTCATTGCCGATGTGCTGGGCGTGGATCTTGCCCAGCGCGAGGATTTCAAGCACTGGGTCGATGCCCTGCTCTCGGCCGGCAATCGCGCGGCCTATGATCAGGACCGGCTCGATGGCATCGCCGAGGCATCGAAGGATATTCGCGCCTATTTCGAAAAGGTGTTTGACCAGCGCTCCGCCAATCCGGGCGAAGATCTGATCAGCGGGTTCATCCAGGCAGAGGTCGATGGCCAGAAGCTGACCCGCAGCGAAGTGCTCAACATGGCGATCCTGCTGCTGATCGGCGGGGTAGAGACGACCACCAACCTGCTCGGCATCAGCTTTACCCACATGAAGCGGATCGGCAATATTCAGGAAAAGCTGCGCGCAGATCCGGAGCTGATCGGCCCGTTCGTCGAGGAAATGCTGCGCTATGACGGGCCGGTTCAGATGCTGTTCCGCCACACGACGCGCGCGGTCGAGATGCACGGTGTCACGATCCCGGCCAACACGCTTGTCATGCCATTGCTTGGCGCCGCAAATCACGACGACCGCAAGTATGACAACGCCGAGCAATTCGAACTGGACCGTAAGCCCAAGGAGATGATGTCATTCGGTCAAGGGCCGCATTTCTGCCTTGGCTTCTATCTGTCCAGAATGGAGGCTCGCCTTGCCATCGAGACGCTGCTGGAGCGGTTCGAAGTGCTCGAACCGCTGACTGGCGAACCGAAATGGATGGAAAGCTATTTCGCACGCGGTCCCAAGGGCCTGCCCGTCCGGTTCAAGATCCGTGGCTGATCCGTTCGATCATTTCCGCCCCCGCTTGATCGACGCGAGGCCGGTGTCATGGGCATGACGGACACACGCGCACGGATCGGCGAAGCCGAACTGCTGGACATTGCCGGACCGGGCAGCGTCATTTCCGGCGCGGACCTGCGCGAACGAGACCCCGGCTATTTCATAGACGGCATCAGGGCCGACCTGCTGGTCCGCCCGAGCACGACCGAACAGGTGGCAGCCATACTTTCGCTGTGCAATGCGCGGCAACAGCCGGTGGTCGTCCATGGCGGTGTATCGGGCTGGGTCCGTGCAACGCAAACGCGCCCGGGCGAAATCATCCTTTCGATGGAGCGGATGAACGCGATCGAGCGGATCGATGGTGAAAACCGTTCGGCAATCGTCCAAGCGGGCGTCATCCTTCAGAATTTTCAGGAAACGGTCGAGAAGCAAGGCCTGTGCTTCCCGCTCGATCTTGGCGGTCGCGGTTCATGCCAGCTTGGCGGCAATGCCTCGACCAATGCGGGCGGAATGCGCGTGCTGCGCTATGGCATGATGCGCGAACAGGTGCTTGGCCTCGAAGTGGTGCTGGCCGACGGGCGTATCGTGTCTTCGATGAACTCGATGCTCAAGAATAACACCGGCTATGACCTCAAGCAATTGTTCATCGGTTCGGAAGGAACATTGGGCGTGATCACTCGGCTGGTGCTGCGACTGCGCGAAATGCCGGTCAGTTGCAACACCGCGATCGTTGCGGTGCAAACCATGTCTGCCGTCGCCAGCCTGCTGAGGAAGGTGGATGCCGGACTTGGCGGCCAGCTGAGCGCGTTCGAACTGATCGACAGCGATTTCTTCGGAGTCAATACCAGTGAAGGACGTCTGCGCTCTCCCTTTGCAAAGCGTAGCCCCTATTACGTCATCATCGAAAGCCAGGGTGCCGATTCCACCCGCGATGCCAACATATTCGAAAGCGTGTTGGCCGAAGCGATGGAAACGGGGCTGGTGTCGGATGCCATCATTGCCGCTTCGGAACAGCAGCGCGCCGACATCTGGGCGATCCGCGAAACGCTCGAACATGTGGTCAGCGATTTCACTCCGTTCTATGCCTTTGACGTCAGCCTTACGGTTGGCGAGATGGAGGCGTACATGAAACGCGTGCGCGCAGATTTGGCCCAGACATTTCCCGACGGAAAGATCGCGTTCCTAGGGCATGTCGGCGATGGCAATCTTCACATCGCGATCGGTGCGGGCGGCCCGGACGACAGGCACGCGGTCGAGGAATGCGTCTATCGCCCGCTGGGCGCAATCGGCGGATCGGTTTCTGCCGAACACGGCATCGGGCTGGAAAAGAAACCGTGGCTGCCGATCAGCCGCAATGCCGAGGAACTGGCGGTCATGCGCCAGTTGAAGGATCTGTTCGATCCGCAGCGCATCCTCAACCCCGGCAAGGTGCTGACGATCAACGCTAGATAGACGAATTTACGGTCGCACCGGCAAAGACTGGGCGGCCAGTAACGGGAGAGACTACGACATGCCGCAATGCAAGCGAAGCGCCGGACTTCTCGCACGATGAGTACGATTGTCGTCAATGTCGCGCGGCGGCCCGATCTGAGCCACGCCGAATTCGTCAACTATTGGCGCGATTACCATGCCCCCCTGATCCGCAGCTGCCCACAATTTACCGAACAGCTCGTGTCCTACACGCAATATGATGTGCACGCCGGCCCCGACGATTTGGCCAGCCTGTTCGGCGGAAGCGGCAAGTACGATGGCGTGGCGGTCCTGCGGTTCCGAAATCGCCATGCGCTGGAGGCGGCTTTCAACTGCGACGAATATCGCAATACGATCCGCCCCGATGAACCCAATTTCGTCGATCTGGAGAATTGTTCGGCACAGGTGACCGATGCGGTCGATGTCATCGGCGCGCCCTCGCCCTTGTTCGACGTATCCGGCAAGACCGCCGTCGTGACCGGCGGGGCCAGGGGCGTGGGCGCGATGATTGCCGCCGCCCTGTGCGAGGCCGGGGCCGACGTGATCGTGCTGGGCCGGGGTGCCAGGGCGGGACAGGATTTCGTCACCGGTCTGGAAGGTGCACGCGGGTCCTGCCGCTTTGTCGAGGCGGATCTGGCCACGTCCGCGGGCGTATCGGCCGCAGCGGCCGATATCGCGGCGCTGGCCGGCAAGGTTCACGTGCTGGTCAACAATGCCGGCAGCTTTGCCGCAAGCGCGATAGAGGATGCCGACCCGGATGGCTGGGACCGGCTCATGGGCCTCAACCTGCGGGCCCCCTTCTTCCTCGTCCAGTCGCTGTTGCCGCAATTGAAGGCGGCATCGGACCCGGGCGATCCGGCGCGGGTCATCATGATCGGCTCTATCGGTGCGCTTTGGGGAAACAGCAGCAATGGCGCCTATGCCTATGGCGCCAGCAAGGCCGCGGTGCACCAGCTGACGCGCATGTTGGCATCGGACCTGACGGCGGGCGGCATCAACGTCAATGCCATCGCTCCCGGTTTCTTTCCCAGCGACATGACCGACGGGTTCTTCGAAGCCGTTCCGGGGCTGAGGGAACAGATGATCGGCGGAATACCGGCGGGCCGGCTGGGCACGGCCGAGGACATTGGCGGCACGGTGCTGTACCTTTCCTCGCGGGCCGGGGCGTATGTTTCGGGCGCGGTACTGCCGGTGGAGGGCGCGCTGTGGCAGGCGTGACGACAATTGCTCTGATCGAGCGGCGCGCGGACATTTCGCGTGAACTTTTCACGCGTTACTGGCGCGATGTGCACGGGGTGATGGCGGCCCGGATTCCGGGCTTTGATTTTTATGTGCAACATCATGTGACGCAGATCGCGGGCGATAATGGCGATATCGCCTTCGAGGGCATCGCCGTCGTCCGGTTCGCGAGCGAGGCGGATCGCGCCGGCCTTGCCCAGAGCGCGGTGGCGGCGCAGATAGTACGCGACGAGCCCAACGTTTTTACTCGCGCGCTGCTATATAATCTCGAAGCGCAGGACAGCCAGCATTTCAACGAGAACACCGCTGAGGACCGCGATGTCGCCGGATTCCTGCTGTTCGCAGAGCCAGGCGCGGCAAAGCACTGGGCCAGCGCGGCAAGTGGGCTAGGCATGGAAGTTCACCTGCACGACTTGCGCGGTGCCGACCCTTCGTTGTGGAACGGGATCTCGCCCGGCGCGGTCGGCTGGCAAAGCGTGGCGCAATACTGGAGCGGCGGGTGCGCCCTGCCGCCCCTGCCCGATGGCGTTACCGTTTTTCGCACCGATGAACGTTATGTAATGGTTGCCGGCGGACGCCCCACCCCCACCGGCCTGCGCGGCGCGGATGCGGTGCGCACCATCCGCGAGATCGGTGCCAACAACCAGCTTGAGCACGACGTCGAAACCCTGATCTTCGGAGTATGAGCATGACCGGCAGCCTGTCCCTTGTCAGAGCATGTGCGTGGGCAGGTCCAGTCTTTCTCGTCCTGCTGATCGTCTTCTGGGGGTTGCTGGGCGGCAATGTGCCGCCATTCGGCTCTGATGTGCCCGCCCCGATAGTCGCACGCTATCTTGCCGAACACACGATCCAGGTGCGCATCGGCATGATCGTGACCGTGGCTGCTGGTCCGCTTTATCTGGTCTGGGGCGTGGCCATTTCCGTGGTGATGGAGCGGATAGATCCTGCCGAGCCGATCCTGCCCCGCCTGCAGCTGTGGGGCGCGGGCTTTACCACTCTGGTCATTACCATACCCGGCTGTATCTGGGCGACTGCGGCGTTTCGTCCCGAAAGGCTGGCACCCGAAACCACGCTCATGCTCTATGATCTAGGCTGGATGCTGTTCGATGTGCAATGGTCGCTGACCTCGCTTCAGATCCTTGCGATGGCGGCTTGCTTTCTGCGCGACCAACGCGCCGTGCCGGTCGTGCCACGCTGGGCAGGCTGGTTCGTGGCATGGACCGGCTGCATGTTGCCGATCCTCGCGCTGATTTCCCTGTTCAAGTCGGGACCGTTCGCGCGCGACGGGCTGATCAATTACTGGTTCGAATTCCCCATGTTCTTCCTGTTCATGATGGTGGTTTCAGTTGTGCTTTTCCGGGCGATTGCGCGGATCGAGCGCGATGGTTGAAGCCGGCCCTTGCACCAGTGGAAAAACAGACACCACGCACTCCACGCTTGTCCCCCACCCCATCGCCATATTCATCATCATGGATATCGCTGCATTTGGCGTGTTCCTGGTGATCTTCATGGTAGAGCGGCTGGGCGATCCCGCCGGCTTTGCATCGGGCGCGGCAAGGCTGCACGCTGGTCTGGGCTGGATCAATACATTCGTGCTGATGACCAGCGGGGCGTTGGTGGCAACGGCCGAAAATGGCTTTCGCACGCAAGGGGCATGGCGATGCTGGCTGGGCGCGGGAATTGCGGCCGGATCGGTTTTCGCGGTCATCAAGCTGTTCGAATATCGCGAACGCATTGCCGCCGGGGCGGCGGGCGATGACATCTTAACCGGCTATTATTTCGTGCTGACGGGCCTGCACTTCGCCCATTATCTCGTCGGCATGGTCCTGCTGGGCATGCTGCTGCTGCGGCGTGGCAATGGCGGATCGCGGCGGGCCTCGGTCTTTGGCGCGATCACGCTCTACTGGCACATGGTGGACCTGCTGTGGCTGTTGATCTTCCCGGTCGTCTATCTGCAGGTGGCGCCGTGACGGGGCGGCGCGGGATCGCGCTGACATGGTGCGTGCTGCTGATGCTGGGCTTTGCCAGCCTGTCGCTGAACGGAATTGTCGCGGGGGTGCGGTGGAATTTTGCCGCCGTGATCGCGGTGGCAGCGGCAAAGGCCATAATCGTCGCCTGGGTGTTCATGAATATCGGCATGGCACCGCGGGGCTGGCGCATCGGCTTTGCCGCCGTGATTGCGGCGATCGCTTCACTTGTCGCGATCCTTCATATGGCGACCTAGGCGGCAGGCTTCGCCCTTTCGACTAGCCGCGCCGTCGGTTCAAAGCGCGATCCGTGTCGACGCGCCAGTTCCTTGGCATTGGTAACGAACCGCGCCACGCCCTCTGTCTCGATAAAGCGCAGGGCCCCGCCGGTCCAGGCGGGAAAGCCCCAGCCGAACACCGACCCCAGATCGCCGTCCTCATCGGTTTCCAGAATCCCGCCCTCGCGACAGCGCACTGCCTCCAGCGATTGCGCATAAAGCAGCCTGCGCTCGATCTCGGCATCATCCGGCTGTTGGCCCGCCAACGCAAACGCCTGGGAAAGACCATGCCATAAATGTTTGGGCCCATCTTCGGGATAGTCATAGAAACCGCGGCCGGAACTGCGGCCGTGGCGGTTCAATTCCTGCATGCGCCGCAAGGTGGGCAAGCCCGCCGGTTCGGCAATGTCGCTCTCCTGGCTTTGCGCCTGGTCATGGATTGTGACCGGCAGATCGATCGTCACCTCGTCCAGCAAGGCCAGCGGGCCAACCGGAAAACCGATCGAGCGGGCGGCGTTTTCGATGCGGGCCGGCGCGATCCCCTCCCCCACCATTGCGGCGCCTTCGTTGATGAAAAACTGCACGATCCGGCTGGTATAGAAACCCCGCCCATCCTTGACGACGATCGGGGTCTTGCGCAATTGCGACAGGAAGTCGAGGCTGGCCGCCAGCGTTGCATCGCTGGTCTGCGCGCCGCGGATGACCTCCACCAATTCCATGCGTTCGGCGGGGGAGAAAAAGTGCAGTCCGATCAACCGGTCGGGGCGTATCGACGCCTGGGCCAACCCGCCGATCGGAAGGGTAGAGGTATTGCTGGCATAGATCGTGTCGGCCCCGGTCACGACTTCGACCTTGCGAATGGTGTCGGCTTTTACCGCCGCATCCTCGAATACCGCCTCGACCACTAGTTCGCAGGCTGACAGCTGTGCGAAATCATCGGTTGGCGCAATCCGGCCCAGCAACGCATCCGCCTTGTCGCGTGTCATCCTGCCACGCTCGATCAACTTGTCCATGCTGCGCGCAGAATACGCCTTGCCACGCTCTGCCAGCACGGAGGTGCGATCGACCAGCACGACTTCGATCCCGGCCGTTGCGGCAAGCTGTGCGATCCCTGCGCCCATCATGCCTGCGCCCACGACCCCCAGACGCCCAACCGTTCGGCGCTCATGCCCGTGCGGCCGACGTGCACCTTTCAACGCCGCCTGGCGCGCAAGGAAGGTGGTGGCGACGATGTTCTGCGCCACCTTGCCGCTCAGCAGGCGGCCGAAATATTTGCTTTCTATCTGCAAGGCACGGTCGAACGGCAATTGCATCCCCTCGAACACGCAGGAAAGGATGGCAACGGGCGCGGGCTGTCGGTGACCGGATTTGCCCGCCACACCGGCAGCAGCAAGCGAATAGCTCAGAGCCACTTCGGGAAGGACAAGCCCGCGCGCCTCTGGCGGGCGATAGCCTTTCCGGTCCCACGGCTGTTCGGGCGCGGGGCGCGCTAGCAACCAGCGCTTCGCCACGTCTTGCGAATCTTCAGCCGAGACGATTTCATCGACGATGCCAAGCCCGGCGGCCTTGTTCGCATCGACGGTCTTGCCGACCAACAGCAGGTCGAGCGCATTTTTGGCGCCGATCATCCGTGGCAATCGCTGTGTTCCCCCGGCCGCAGGCAAAAGGCCCAGATTAACCTCTGGCAGGCCCAGCACCGCATTTTCGCTCGCCAGGCGGCGCGTGCAGGCAAGCGCCAGTTCCAGACCGCCGCCAAGGGCGGCCCCATCCACGATGGCCACGCTGGGGATGCCCAGAGTTTCAAGCCGTCGCAGCAGGCCGCTGATCCGCTGGCTGATTTCGTACCCGCGCCGGGCGGTCATCGTCGGAAATTCCGCCGCCAGCATGGTCAGGTCTGCTCCGGCAAGGAACCCCGCCTTTGCCGAACGTACGACCAGTCCGGGGCAATCCTGCCGCTGCGCGACAATATCCAGCGCCCCGCCCAGGTCATTCATGAAATCGTCGCAGATGATATTGACCGATCCGCCGTCGCGTTCGAGCGTGAGGGTGGCCACGCCATCGTTGCCAAATTGCAGGTGCATGTGCTTCATCGCGCGCCTTTCAAACCCGTTCAATAATCGTGGCCGAACCCAGCCCGTTGGCGGCGCAAAGCAGCACCATCGCTGTCGATTTCCCGCTCCGTTCAAGCTCGTCAAGCGCGGTGCCCAGGATCATTGCCCCGGTTGCGCCAAGCGGGTGCCCCATGGCGATCGCCCCGCCGTTGACGTTGATCCGGTCGTGATCGACATTCATGATATTCATGAAGCGCAAGACCATGCTGGCAAACGCCTCGTTAAGTTCGAACAGATCGATATCGGTGACCGCCATCCCGGCGCTGGCCAGCGCCTTGCGGCCGACGTCAGCCGGGGCGGTCAGCATGATTGTGGGTTCCGAACCGATAGAGGCCCATGACCGGATGCGAGCGCGCGGCTTCAACCCGGAGCGGGCGCCGAATTCCGCATTGCCCAGCAGCACAGTGGCAGCCCCGTCGACGATGCCGCTGGAATTGCCGCCAGTGTGGACATGGTCGAGCGCCTCGATCTGGCGATAGCGTTCCTGCGCGATCCGGCCGTATCCGGCATCGGCAAGCCCGGCGAACGCCGGCTTCAGCTTCGCCAGATCCTCGCGCGTGGTGCCGGGCCGGATCGCCTCGTCACGGGCAAGGATGATCTCGCCCAGCAAGTCGCGTACCGGGACGACCGATTTTGCAAAGCGGCCTTCGTCCCATGCCCGGGCCGCGCGCCGCTGGCTTTCGGCTGCATAGGCATCGACATCGGCACGGCTGTAACCGTCGATGGTCGCAATGATGTCGGCCCCGATCCCTTGCGGCGCGAAATATCCGCCAAAGGCGATGCGCGGATCGCTGGTCCACGCCCCGGCATCGGTGCCGAATGCCACCCGGCTCATCGATTCGACGCCGCCGCCGATCCCGGCCTGCGCCATGCCCGTACCGATCTGCCCCGCGACCAGATTGATCGCATCCAGTCCCGATGCGCAAAACCGGTTCAGCTGGATCGCAGCGACGGATTGATCGTAGCCAGCTCCGATTACCGCCGCCCGTGGCAACACGCCGCCCTGTTCGGCTACCGGTTGCGCAATGCCGATGGCCACCTCGTCCAGCAGAGCGGTGTCAAGCGTATTACGGTCACGGATCGCTTCAAGCTGCTGGATCAACAGCTGAACCGCCGGTATCTCGTGCAGCGCGCCATCGGGCCGCCCCTTGCCCCGCGGTGTGCGGGCATGGTCATAGATCAGGATGTCCTGCATTATCAGTTCCCGTCGGTTCGCATAGCGATTGCGATCAGCCAGCTTGTGGCTTGGCAATGTTAAGCGTCTGCAACGCCAGATAGGGATAAAGTCCCTCGATCCCGCCCTCGACTCCAAAGCCGGACTGCCTGTTGGCGGGGAACGGCACCGCCGGGTCCAGTGCGCAGTGCTGGTTCACCCACACGCTGCCGCTTTCGAGCCGGGCCGCCACCTTGGCGGCCGCAGCGACATCACTGCCCCAGACCGAACCGCCCAGTGCGAAGGGAGAGGCATTGGCGCGTTCGACGACATCGTCGATGTCGCTGTAGCAGATCACGGGCAGGATCGGGCCAAACGGCTCTTCATCGACGATGGCATGGCCCTCGGCCACATCGCGCACCACGGTGAGCGGCACAAAATAGCCCGGCCTGTCCCCGATCTCGCCGCCAGCGATCACCTTGCCGTCGCGCTTCGCCTGTTCGAGATAGCGACAGACCTTGTCGTACTGCGCCTTGTTCTGCACCGGGCCGAACTGCGCGTCCGCGTCTGTCCCCGATGCCAGCTTGCTACCTTTGGCCATCGTCGCCAGCGTACCGCACATCGCGTCGTACAGGCTATCGTGCACGTAAAGCCGCTTGATCACCGCGCACACCTGCCCCGAATTGAAGAAGGAGAAGGCGAAAATCGGCGCGGCCACCTTTTGGATATCGGCATCGGGCAAAACGATGGCCGCATCGTTGCCACCCAGTTCCAGCGTCACCCGCTTCAGCGTCGGCGCGCAAGCCGCCATGATCTTGCGCCCCGTCTCGCTCGATCCGGTAAATGTTACCTTCGCCACATCTTCGTGCGCAACCAGCGTAGCGCCCGCGTCATTGCCGCCCGACAATATGTTAAGCACGCCCGGGGGCACGATATCGGCCAGGATCTCGCCCAGCCTCAGCGTGGTCAGGGGTGTGGACGGCGCGGTCTTGACCACCACCGTATTGCCCGCCGCCATGGCCGGGGCGATCTTGTTGCAGGCGATGAACACCGGCGCATTCCACGGCACGATGGCGGCCACCACGCCCAGCGGCTTGCGATGCAGTTCGACACGCCGGGTATCGTCCTCGACGATAAGTTCCGGTTCGATCCGCAGTGATCCGTAATAGTTGAGATAGCCGGTCGCCAGATGCGCCAGTTCAAACATGGCGAGATCGCGCGGCCCGCCGGTTTCCGCGATCAGCAAATCGGCCAGCTCCTCGATGTTCGCCATGATCGCATCGGCCATCTCCTTCAGCACCGCTTCGCGCTTGCCAAAGCCGCAGTCGCGCCAGGCCGGAAAGGCGGCCCGGGCGGCGGCCACTGCGGCATCGACATCGTCGGCAGTCGCGTCGGGCACCTGGTCGAATCCTTGGCCAGTGCAGGGATCGATGACATCCATCGTGCGCGATCCGGCGGATAGTGACCCGCCAATCAACATCTTGTGCATATTGCCTCTCAATCCTCTTTCCACAATTCAGGCGGTTGCGACCGCTCTTGTTTCATCCGTGTCGCGCGCATTGACGGGTGCAGCGAACTTGTTCATCAGCCTTGCATTCAGCGTCGCAGCCGCCTCGGCATTGCGTTCTTTGATGTGGCCATAGCCGCGTATGGTGGCAGGGACCGATGCGATCTCGATTGCCAGGCCATGATTTTCGCCGGAAAGCCGCGCGATCACCTGCCCCACGCGCTGTTCGTATTCATCGACCAGAGCGCGTTCCATGCGCCGTTCGCCGGTATAGCCGAAAGGATCGAAGGCGGTGCCACGCAGGACCTTCATCCTGGCCAGCAGCTTGAAGGCGCTGAACACCCATGGGCCGAATTCGCGTTTCTGCAATTCGCCGGTTTCTGGGTCTTTTTTCGAAAACAGCGGCGGGGCCAGGTTGTAACGATAACGCGCGCCGGGCTGGAACGTCGCCTCAAGCGTGGCGCGCATGGCCGGGTCGACATGCAGGCGCGCGACTTCATACTCGTCCTTGTAGGTCATCAGCTTGGCGAAATTGCGCGCCACCATAATGGCCAGCGCATCGGATCCGGGCACCGCCTGTTCCTCTGCCGCGCGCACGCTGTCGACCAGGGCGCGATAGCGCGCGGCATAGGCCTCGTCCTGGTAATCGGTCAGCAGCCGGCTGCGATGCGCGACGATATCGTCAAGATCGGTCAGCGGCTGGAACACCGGTTCGGAAATCGTGTCGGCCACGGCCGCGTCGATGCGTTCTGGATCGACCGCGCGCAAGCGGCCCAGCTGGAAGGCAGCACGGTTGAATTCAATTGCCACGCCATTGATCTCGACCGCGCGCAGGATCGATTCCGGCGACAGCGGCAACAGGCCAAGCTGGCAGGCATAGCCCAGCATGAACAGGTTGGCGGCAATCGAATCGCCCAGCAGTGAAAGTCCCAGCCCGGTCGCATCGACCGCGTGATATTCATGCGACATCCGCTCGAGCCGTTTGAGCAGCAAACCTTCTTCAAGGTTCAAGTCGGGATTGCGCTGGAACGCCGGGGTGGGGGTGATCCGGCCGTTCACGACGGTGCAGGTACGTTCCTTGTTTAGCGTGACTACAGGTTCGGGCGAAAGCGCGGCGATGGCATCGAAGGCCAGCATCACATCGGCCTCGCCCGCGCCAAGCTTTTGCGCGGCCAGATCGCTGTCTTTCGCGGCGATGCGGACATGGGAATAGACCGCGCCGTTCTTCTGGCTCAACCCCGTCATGTCGAACACCGACGAAGATTTGCCTTCCAGATGCGCGGCCATGCCCAGCAAGGCGCCGATGGTGACAACGCCGGTCCCGCCGATGCCCGATACCATGATGTTGCACGATCCCGCATCAAGGCCGATCCGCTTCGGTTCGGGCAAGTCGAAACCCGTCTCGCCCGTCAGCGCCGATGCCTCTGGCTTGCGCGGTTCGGCATCCAGCACGGTGATGAAGCTGGGGCAGAAACCCTTTACGCAGCTATAGTCCTTGTTGCAGCTCGATTGGTCGATCTGGCGCTTGCGCCCAAGCTCTGTTTCATTTGGCCACACGCTGACGCAATTGGACTTGACCGAACAATCGCCACAGCCCTCGCAAACCGCCTCATTGATGAACATGCGCTTGGGCGGATCGGGGAACTTGCCACGCTTGCGACGCCGCCGCTTTTCCGCTGCGCAGGTCTGTTCATAGACGATGACTGTCACGCCCCTGACCTGCGCCAGATCGCGCTGGACCGCATCGTAATCGTCGCGGTGATGCACGGTAACACCGTCTCCCAGCCCTCTGTCGCGGCCATAAAGATCGGGACGGTCGGTCACGACGACTGCGCGCACGACCCCTTCGGCCAGCACCTGGCGCGTGATATCGCCCACCGAAAGCGGACCGTCCATCGGCTGTCCGCCGGTCATCGCGACGGCATCGTTGAACAATATCTTGAACGTCATCGACACCTTGGCCGCCACCGCGCCGCGCACGGCCAGCAGCCCCGAATGGTAATAGGTGCCATCGCCCATGTTCTGGAACATGTGCGGCGTATCGGTGAAATGGGCAAGGCTATACCAATGCGCGCCCTCGCCCCCCATCTGCGTATTGGGAAGCATTTCGGGGCCGGAATACATCGCCATTGCATGACAGCCGATGCCGCCCGCCGCGATGCTGCCATCGGGAAAGCGCGTGCCGGTGTTGTGCGGACAGCCCGAACAGAAATAGGGGGTTCGCGAAGCCTCGGCCGAATTCATGCCGCGGATCGTGTCGCGCTGGCGGCCCAGCGTTTCGGCCCGCTGGAACAGATTGCCGATCTCGACGCCCAGCCCTGCGAGCCGGCCCACGATCGAAATGGCGATATCGACCGGCTCCAGCTGCTCGTCCGATGGGAGCAGCATGACGCCATTCTCGTCATTCTTGCCGATGACCAGGGGCTGTATGCCCGAATTATACAGGATCTGCTTGGCCTGGTTCTCGGTAATCGGGTCCTTTTCCTCGACGAACAGCAATTCGTCCTGACCGCGGGCAAAGTCCTTCAACCCTTCCGGTTCGACAGGATAGGAACAGCCCAGCTTTAAGAAGGAGATCCCCAGTGCGCCCGCATCGGTATCGGACAGACCCAGCAGGATCAGCGCCTGGCGCGCATCCTCCACCGCCTTGCCGGTGGCGACGATGCCAAGCTTGCGAACGGGCGCATCGAACAGCACGCGGTTTATGGCATTGGCGCGAATGAACTTGTGCACCAGCGGCCAGCGGTAACGCTTGACCACGATGTCGGAGGCCAGCCGGTCGAGATGGCTGGGATAATTGTGGAACCCGTGCTGCGGCGCATCGCCGCGCTCTGGCTCTACCGGCGCGGGGGGCAGCGCGACATCGACCGTCATGGTCTGTTCCAGGACTTCGTTGCACAGCTTGAACCCGGTGAACAGCCCGGTATAGCGCGACATCGCCCAACCCTTGAGACCCAGTTCCAGCACGTCCTGCACGTTGGAGGGTGCCAGGATCGGCACCCCGGCATGGATCAGTGCATGTTCCGACTGATGCGCGACCGTCGATGACTTGCCGGTGTGGTCATCGCCCGCCACCAGCAACACGCCGCCTTTGGGGTGACTGCCCGCCACATTGCCGTGCTTGAACGGATCGCCGGACCGGTCGACGCCCGGCCCCTTGCCGTACCAGATCGCGAACACCCCATCGCGGTTCTTGCCGGGCACGCCGTCCAGCATCTGGGTGCCCCAGACCGCAGTGGCGGCCAGGTCCTCGTTCACGCCGGGCTGGAACAATATGTCGGACTTGCCAAGCAGGTCCTTGGCGCGCCACAGTTCCATATCATAGCTGCCCAGCGGCGAACCCCGATAACCCGAGATGAAGCCGGCGGTGTTCAGCCCGTTCGCCTCGTCGATCTGCTTTTGCAGCAATGGCAGGCGCACGAGGGCATGAGTGCCGCTCATGATTACGCGATCATCGACCTGCGTATATTTGTCGGTCAGGGCTACGTCACGCATGGACTTTCCTTTGAGCTTGATACGCTTCCTCATCGAAAGCAGCGCCTCTGGCGGCGCGATATTCGGCAAATGCGGGCGCGAAATCTGCCAGCACGATCTTTGTGCTCTCACGCCCCTGCATCGCGTGCAGCCAGCGCCCGAAACCCGGTTGGCGGTCCAGCAGCCCATCCCGGCCAAGATGAAAACAGACCCGGTTGGCCAATTCGAAGATATAAAAGGCAGCAAGGTCTGCCATGGTCAGCGCGGAGCCGGTCAGGAACGGTTGGCACAGGCATAATTGGTGCAGCGCCCGCATGGCACGATCGGTCATGGCAAAAGCGGCGGTCGCGGCATCGGGATCGACCGGCTCACCCATGAACACGGCGGGGTAGAGCGAACGCATCGGCAGTTCGATGTAAAGCTGCACGATGTTGAACAGTTGCCGGACGCGGGCGCGTTCGAAAACATCGTCCGGCAGCAATAGCGGACCGGAGGTTTCCTCCAGATATTCCAGGATCGCCACCGTTTCGGCCAACCCGCCCCGTCCGGTGTCCAGCCACGGGATCTTTCCCATCGCGCTATTGGCCAGAAACCCGTCATCGCCCGCCGCGCGGGTAGCCACGTAGTCCGCGCCCAGCCCCAGTTCGATCATCGCGGCGCGCGCGCAATTGAACCAATTGCTGACCGGATAGCCATGGAGGACCGGCGCGGTCATACGTCAGACGCTCACGTAAATGTCGTCGCCGTCGAGAGTGACGGTGTATCGCTCGATCGTCAGGTCGGGGTCTTCCTCGCACTCTCCGGTAACAAGGTCGAAGGACCAGCCGTGCCACGGGCAGGTCAGCACCGCGCCGCAAATCTCGCCCTGATGAAGCGGGCCCTGCGCATGCGGGCACCGTGCCTGCGTGGCCACAGGCACGCCGTCGGCCATGAAGACCAGGATGCGGGTATCGGCGACCTTTGCCTTCAGAGGGCCGTTTTCGACAAGCTGCGAAAGCGTGCCGACTTTTTCTTTCGATTGCAGCATCGTGCCACTGTCCTCCCACCACTCTTTTCACATGCCCGTTTCCTTGCGCGGGAATCGGGCTTTTGTGATTTTTACCCTAGTGGGGGTTTCGGGGGCGGGCCATGGCAGAGCGTGCTAACGGTTGACCGTTCGTGCCAATCTGCACCCGCTGGATCGCGCGATCCCGTTTTTCGCGCCGCCCCATCAAAGAATCATGGGCCAACCGATCACGCAGCAATCGCCGCGCGCCCGCGCAAAGACCATGGAATGGCAACGGCCGAAACGCCGGCCAGGATCGCCACCGGAATGATCGCTGTTAGCACCGATGCTGGCGAATTCGTCGATTGCAGCACCCATGCGCCGATCAGTGGCCATGTGATCGATCCAATTCGCCCCCATGCGACGGCAGCGCCCACCCCGGTGCCGCCCAGTGCCTGGGGATAGACGGCAGGAACGATGCTATAGAGATAGGATTGCGTGGTCAGGATTGCCGTGCCCAACAGGAACGCCAGCGCAAGGCTGGACCATGTTCCGTTCGGCAACGCCATCGCGAACAAGAGGCACGGGATCGCGGCAAAGGCACAAAATGCAACCCGCCACGCGCGCCGCCCGTCAAACAGGGGGGCACTTGCGAGGCAGGCGATAAAGCCGCCCCCGTTGAACAGCACTTGCGCAAACAGCGCATGGCGTGCGGTCAGACCCGCCGATGCCAGCAGTATGGGAAGCCAGTTGAGCACGAGATAAAGGATGATCAGCGCAGCGAAAAAGGCGGTCCAGACCAGCAGGGTCGGTATCGCCCGGCCATCGCCAAACAGCGCATGGGAGCTGTCAGTCGGATGCAAACCGCTCTCCGTTTTGCAGAGTGCGCCCTTCCCCGGCTATTCTTCAGGTCATGAGGTTTTGCCACTCAGCCAATGCAGCTG
>NZ_CANMCP010000019.1 GCF_947496385.1 uncultured Croceicoccus sp.
TCTTCTTAGGCTGTAATTCGGGCGCCAAGCTGAACTGCAGTTATTTTGGTGAAGCGGCTCGACGGCTCTTGGGCCGGTTGCAGACAGTCCGGTTTTGGGTTCGCCACATCCCGAAGCTGCACTTCACCTAACGACTCGTCCGTTCAGCCAATGCGGGATCGGCAGATCGATAACGCGGCAACCGTCGAACGAGACTACCGAAACGCGAGGTCACTTTTGGCGAGTGGTATGGTGTTTCTCTGGACCGTAGCAACAGTCGACCTCTTTCAAGACTTCTTCGGTCGGTCCGGCCTCGCCCGATATGATCGAGATATCCCCGGTACTTTCCAAGACCATCGAGCGAACATTGGATAGGTCGTGAATACCTTGCAGGCGAATTTCATAAAGGACGTCGCTTTCGCTCACGCGCGTTTTGGCAAGCGCGCCTTCCAGTATCTTACCGTCGTGCATCAGCAGAACTGGATCGTTCTCGATCATAAGCTGGAAGGTCCGCGATCCGCGGCGTAGCCGCGCCAACATCAATTGCGCTATCAGCAAGGCGAGGATTGCGCTCAATGCTTGAACCAACGCCGTCCATTCGGTGACGGTTGCTGCCGAGGCGAGCAGCGAACCGGTCGCGAGCGTAATGACGAAATCGAAGGCCGTCATCTTCGAGAATGTGCGCAGACCGATCACGCGCACGACAAGAATGACCCAGACAAGCGTAATAAGGCCAAGCGCCACTCCGCGAATTATTGCATCGGGATAGTCGCTCAGTCCGAACATGCTTCAATTTCCTCGAGTTTCGGTGTGTGGAGGTTGCGGTGGGTTTTAGCCCGCACGTAACAGACCGCGGCGCATCTGGTAACCGCGTGGTGCTCCGGTGATCGATCCCAAGGGGCTTTCGTTCTCCGAATTCACCTATGATATTTACCTGAGCTATGGCGGTAGGCCGGTCGGAAGGAGACTGTCGGCCTATCCTTGGGCGACCGACCAAAGCTGCCCTCAGCAAACGATCCCGTCGCGGCCATCGGCAGTAGCTCGCACTAAGCCTTCGGACGCTCCGGAGTAGCCTCTTCCCGAGCGAAAGGCTTCTGCAGGCGGTCGATGCGATATTGTGGCTGAACTTCACTCGCCGCGCTGAGCCATGGCGATGCCTCTGCGAAGATAAGGCGCGCACTCTTTCCATCCACCGGCAGGTCGTTGGGTCCGGTCCAGTTGACCAGCAGGCATACGCCATCTTGGGAAAGACTTTGCCAAGCAAGGTTCGCGACCCGCGCAATCTCTTTGCGCGAGAGAAAGTAGAGGATCTCGGAGAATATGATCAGGTCGAAGGTTCCTTCCGGCCATTCCCGGGGAACTTCGGCTCGGACGAGCGATACGTGGTTGAGATCGGCGAGGCGCGATTCTGCCAGCCGCAGAGCGGCAGACGAGACGTCGATGCCCAAAACCGCGTCGCACACGCTCGCCAGTTCCGCCGTCAGCACCCCATTGGCGCATCCGACCTCCAGCGCACGCTCGAACTGATAAGGAAAAAGCATCGCCAGCGTCGCACGCCGTTTGGCCGCCTCGTACGCCTTGCTCTCGAAGCCCCATGGGTCGGGGTCGGCCACGAAGAGAGCATCGAACGTCTCCCGCCGGTCCGACGGATCATCTTTCATGGATGAAGACCTCGGGATGGCTCGCGAAGTGCTCGAACAATGCGGGCGGCATAGTAAAGCCTGCCGGATCGTCGTCGATCAGGTCGGTCATTTGGGAGGCATAGGCGTCCATCGCGTCGCACTTCGCACGGTGAAACCGGCTATCGAAGAACAGGCCCAAGCGGTCCGGCACGGGACGCTCGCCGAAGCGCCCCCACACCGCGAAGCTCCAGAGCGCAGCGCCCGTTAGGTCGGAGAGCATCCGCGCCACGATGGCAGCAGTCCGGTGATCGCAATGCGGATCCCCAAGCCATGTCGACCAGATCGAGGCCGCATTCGCAACGCAGCGGTGGTCCAGAAGGCGATCGACGAGCTGGGAGGCGCTTTCGTCCGTCGTCTTGCCATCGGGTAGATGCGCTCGGACCACGGGAAGCGATTTGTCGGGAGCGAGCGCCGTCAACGCATTATCGAACTCGGCCGCTCGCACCGCAACACGCCGCGCAGTGCTGAATTTGCGTGAGGCGGGGTGCGAGCCTTCGCCGTCGGTCAGCAACAGGATGGCGACCTCACGTCCCTCGGCGACCGCTGCCGCCAGTGCCATGCCGCAGCCCAGTGTCTCGTCGTCCGGATGCGGGGCGATGATCAGCAAGCGGCCCGGCGGAGCCAGCGCTTCGAGAGACACGCGCCCGACTGACCGGGCGGCGCGCAGAACCGAGCCTTCGGGCAGAGTGGGAACGCTCATAGCTGTTCGGCACGTGCGGCCATCGCTGCCAATGTTTCGGCCGCTCTGGCGCGTTTCGCGTCGGGTACGGCCTGGCACAGGAACAGACGCAGGTCCCTCATCATGCGGTAAACGAACGAGCCTTCGACATGCGCCGCCATGCCGAGCGCGCGCTCGGCATTCTCAATCACCAGTCGGCACGTATCCTCGGTCACCTCACGTGCGAGTAAGGATAACGCAGCCTTGTGGCCCGCAGCTCCGTCCGCTTCGACCTCATCGGCAGCACGCAGCAGCCAGAGCCGAGCCGATTCTATCGCGATCGCGCTGGCAACGATACGGCCCTGCTGGTTCGGATCATCGGCACGCTTGCGGTCGGTCAGTTGCCCCAGCATCCCATGATACAGCGCTTCGGCGCCGCCGAGATGGGCCGCGCAGTAGCGCCAAATACCGCCCTCGAAATGAGGTTCGCGCAGGTAGTCCCCCGGGGTGCCAATCAGCGCATCGTCGCGGACGCTGACCCCTGAGAACTGGTATCGACCAGATTGGGTGGCACGCATCCCACCCATCGACCAAGCCGAATAATCGCACCGCTCAGGCTCGTTTGCCGGGACGAGCAGCAACTGCTGGCTTTCCGCCGTCGCGACAGTGACCATTGCCTGCCCGACGAGCCCAAGGCCGGAGGCGAAGCGCTTGGCTCCAGTTAACGCCACCTCGTCCCCGCGACGATCGAAGTCGAGCGGTTCGGCGGGATCATCGGCACCCCACACGCCAAGAAGCGCGCCTTCTTCGATTGCTTTCGCCGCATTGCTCGCGGTGCCCTCGCTGCCATACAGCGCGATCAGCTTGACGGCGTTCATGTGGCCTTCGAACAACCTTGCGAGCGACAGATTGGCCCGGCCTAGTGCGCGCAATGCATCGAAGGCATCGCGCGTTCCGGCTGGTTCGCAGCCCCAGCCTTCGCCGCCCCACCGTTTGGGCAAGCAGGCGCGAAGCCAGCCGCGTTCGGCCAACAGCGAAACCTCTTCGGCAAGCGAACCCCCGGTGCAATCCGAGGCTGGAGCCAGTTGGCGAACCGCCGTCTGGAGCTCTCCTGTCGAAGCTGCGTCAAGCATCGCCCAAACCGTAACTAGCCGCAAGCTTGCGCGCGATCTGCAATTCGCGTTGCACGGCGCTGAACGTCATTGGGGCAGAGGGCTTAGGGGGCGTATGAAACCTCGGGCTAGCCCCGCCGATTATCTCCATCGACAAAGTCGCTTCCTCGTGCAGGAGCCGAACCGGCTTCAGGCGTGAATCGCATTCCGGATCGGCGGAAAGCGCCCTTTCCGCCAAGGTATCGCCGCATCCCCCCAATGCCCGTGCGGTAAGGCGGGCGGACGTGCGGGTGCCGAAATTCTCCATCGCCTTGACCGCGAACCCCGCCCCGATCATCGCATCGCACAGAGCGCGATCTTCCCCGACGGGAGGGGTCGGCAAGCCGCCGAGCCTGAGATAGCTCGATGCCTTAATGACAAGGCTCGCGCCGGAAGGTCGGAAGGCCAAGGTAGACGCCTGTCCCCGGGTCCAGTACCGCCAGAGGCGGTCGCACAGGTCGAGATAGGCGCGCTCGGCATCGCCAACTTCGCGGACTTGCGCCGGCAGCGCGGACAGCTCGGCATCATCAAGCAAGACATCCTCGCATATGAGATCATAACCTTCCGACAGGAGGCGGAGCCCCTTATCGATCCAGCCCTTGCCCACCATCGTGTCGGCATCGGTGGTGAAGAGAGCACCCTGGGGCTCCGCCCGCGCCGCCATGTCGAGCGCGAGCCTGCGGGAATGCGGTGCGTTGCAGATCGTGCGATCGAAGGACACCTCAACCGCAAGGAACGACCAGCCCTCTCGCAAAGCCCATCGCTCGATCAGCTCGGGCGAAGCATCGCTTGTATCGTTCAGCACGAACACCGCGCATCCAGCGGCAGGTGTGCAGTGCATGGCAGCGGAAAGTGCCTCGAGCGTGGCCGGAAGGCGGCTTTCCTCGTTGCGTACCGGAATGGCGATCGCGAAGTCGCAACCGCACTTCAGTGAGCCCGAGAACCCCGTTAACTCCGCTTTGCCGATAAACGGCGGGCTCGCAAGAAGGGCAGCAAGTTGGGCTTCGTCCGTCGATGCCGGCCCCAGACCCAGTCCTTCGCGTGAAAGGTCTGGCACGGAGAGTAGGGGCCGGACCTCATCGTGCCCGACCCCGCCCAGTGCAGTCATTTCGCCGCCAAGTTTAAGCTGCGTTCGGCGAGATCGCTCAGGTTCTCATCGGTGTCGTAGATGTCTTCGGTGATTGCATCGAGTTTGGCGACATGGTCGCTCTTGCCCAGCGCTTCGGCGAAGGCCTTTGTGGTGCCAAAGCCGCAGATGCCGTAATGGCACATCCGCTGATACTGGGCGACAATCACGACGTCGCGCACGTTATCGTCGGAGATGTCGGCATCGAGAGCGTGCTTGCGGGCTTCTTTCACAAGGCCGTCCATACCCTTGCAGTGCTCCTTCTCGTCGACCCCGCAATCATCGAGCAGCTCCTTGATCGTCTTGGTGTGCTTGGCAATACCCTCGGCACCCTTCTCTAGCCTCTTCTTCAGTGTGGCATCACTAGCCTTGCTCGCCAATTCGTGCACGACCTTTTCCATCTGGTCATTGGCAGACCACAGGTCGGCCAGTTCTTCGGTGTAACATTCAGAGAGGTTTTCGGGAGCGGACATAGGCTGTTCCTTCAATCGTGGCTCGCGCTCGCGACAGATTTCGCAAGCGTGAATGATAAGAATGACGCACGTATTCGTTCCCAAACCGGGGAAGACAATCTTCTGAGATTATCAAATGTTAGTCGGTCCGCCAAGAAAGGCCCGTCAAAACGCAACCAAATTTAATGCATCTCTAAAGTTGATATTTGTTATCGGCCGAATTTTTTGACGTGCACGCAGTTATTTTTTGGCGGGAGTGCAACCCTTGGCGAAGGGCGCCGTTAAGGTGGGGATAGAACCCCCAAAATTGGAGCACTCAATGGCCAAAGAACTCAACCTGTCGGACGGCGGAGCCAACCATCAGAAGCCCAAGGGTGACGATGACGTGATGACCACCGCGCAGGGTCATCCGATTGCGGACGATCAGAACTGGCTGACCGCCGGGCCGCGCGGGCCGCAGCTTCTCGAAGACCAGATTGCGCGCGAGAAAATCTTCCATTTCGACCACGAACGCATTCCCGAGCGGGTGGTTCATGCCCGCGGGTATGGCGTGCATGGCCACTTCGAGCTTAAGAAAGCGATCCCGCAATATTCACGGGCGCGGATCTTCAATGAAGAGGGTGTCAAAGTGCCCACCTTCACGCGCTTCTCCACCGTGGCGGGCAACAAGGGTTCGCCCGACCTGGCGCGCGACGTGAGGGGGTTCGCAACCAAGTTCTACACGCAGGAGGGCAACTGGGACCTCGTCGGCAACAACATTCCCGTGTTCTTCATCCAGGATGCGATAAAGTTCCCCGACCTGGTCCACGCTGCCAAGCCCGCGCCCGATCGCGGCTTCCCGCAGGCGCAGACCGCGCATGACAATTTCTGGGACTTCATCAGCCTCAGCCCCGAGGCGATGAACATGGTCATGTGGATCATGTCCGACCGCACGATCCCGCGGTCTTTCCGCTTCATGGAAGGCTTCGGCGTGCACACCTTCCGACTGGTCAACGAAAAGGGCGAGAGCCACTTCGTCAAGTTCCACTGGAAGCCGAAGCTGGGCCTGCAATCGGTCATCTGGAACGAGGCGCTCAAGGTCAACGGGATGGACCCCGACTTCCATCGCCGCGACATGTGGGATGCGATCGATGCGGGCGATTTCCCGCAGTGGGATCTGGGCATCCAGGTGTTCGACGAGGAATTCGCCGAAAAGTTCGAATTCGACGTGCTCGACGCGACCAAGATCATCCCCGAGGAACAGGTGCCGGTGGAGATCATTGGCACCCTGACGCTCGATGCCAATGTCGACAATTTCTTCGCCGAGACCGAGCAGGTCGCCTTCTGCACGCAGAACCTCGTGCCAGGCATCGACCATTCGGACGATCCGTTGCTGCAGGGCCGCAATTTCAGCTATCTCGATACGCAGCTCAAGCGGCTCGGCGGGCCCAACTTCACCCATTTGCCGATCAATGCGCCCAAATGCCCCGTGCGGCATTTCCAGCAGGACGGGCACATGGCGATGCATAATCCCAAGGGCCGCGTGAATTACGAACCCAACAGCTGGGGCAGCGGCGATGGCGCAGACGTGGATCCCGGTCCGCGCGCGTCGGCCGAACGCGGTTTCCAGTCCTATCCGGCCGAGATCAGTGGCGCCAAGGTGCGCGAGCGCAGCCCGACCTTTGCCGACCACTACAGCCAGGCGAGGCAGTTCTACATCTCGCAGACCCCGGTCGAGCAGACGCATATGGCAAACGCGCTTACCTTCGAGCTGTCGAAGGTCCAGCGAATGGATATCCGCAAGCGCATGGTCGGCCATCTGCGGCATATCGACAAAGGACTGGCGCAGGACGTCGCCGACGGTATCGGCCTGACCGAACTGCCCGAGAAGGTGCCTTTCGCACGCAAGCCGATTACCGACCTGCCGGAAAGCCCCGCGCTCTCGATCCTCAAGAACGGCCCCGGCAAGTTCAAGGGCCGCAAGCTGGGCATCTACATCGCCGAAGGCGCCGATGCCGGTGTTGTCAAGGCGCTGAAGGATGCCGCGACCGGCGCAGGCGGCATGGTCGAAATCGTTGCGCCGCACGTGGCCGGTGCCAAGCTGTCCGACGGCAAGATGATGGAAGCCGACGAGAAGATCGATGGCGGTCCTTCGGTCACCTACGATGCGGTGGCCGTGGTGATGAGCGAGGCTTCGGCAAAGCGCTATAACACCGACAAGCCGAGCATCGACTTTGTCAACGATGCCTTCGCCCATGCGAAGTTCGTCGCCTATGTTCCTGAGGTCAAGCCGCTCTTCGAGACGGCCGGCGTGTGGAACTGGATGGACGACGGCTTCGTCGATGTCTCCTCGGGGAAGGATGCGGCCAGCGCCTTCATCAAGAAATGCGGCGAACTGCGCTTCTGGGACCGCGAGAGCGTCAAGCAGGACTGAGTGGGAAGGAGACCGAAATGAAAAACAATCGAGAAATCAGCATGGCGGGAAGCGTCGCCGCCGCGGGCGTGGCGCTTGGCGCTCTGGCCTTCGGTGCCTTCCTCTCCCGACGACACGACGGCGGCAGCGATGATGCGCCGAAGAACGCCCGCCGGAAAAACCATGGCGAGCATGCGCTGGTGGGGCGCACCGTCACCATCCGCAAGCCCGCCGCGGAGCTCTACGCCTACTGGCGGGATTTCGGAAACCTGCCCGAGTTCATGGAGAACGTCGAGCGGATCACCGAAGAAGGCGGCACGAAGGGCCGTGCGAACTGGACGATTAAGGCGCCCGCCGGGACGACGGTTGATCTGACAACCGAGGTCACCGACGATGTCGAGAACAATCGGATTGCTTGGGCGTCGGTCGAAGGCTCCGATATCGAAACCACCGGCGAGGTGACCTTTACCGAGGCGCCCGGCGATCGCGGCACCCGCGTTTCGCTGCGGATCGAATACGATGCACCTGGCGGTGCAATCGGGCGCGGGATTGCCAAGGCCTTTCTGCGCGAACCCGAAGTTCAGGCCCGGCACGACCTCAAGCGTTTCAAGATGCTGATGGAAACGGGCGAGATCGCCACGTCCGCCCATCGCAAGAGCGAAACGCGTAAAGCAAAACAGCAGGAGAACGGATAATGCGTGCACTCACATGGCACGGAACGCACGACGTCCGCGTGGACACAGTTCCCGATCCCGAAATCATTAATCCGCGCGACGCAATCCTCAAGATTACCTCGACGGCGATCTGCGGCTCGGACCTGCACCTGTATGACGGCGTCATCCCCGGCGTGCTACCCGGCGATGTGCTCGGACATGAATTCATGGGCGAGGTCGTGGAGACGGGGAAAGACAGCACTCTGAAGAAGGGCCAGCGCGTAGTGGTGCCCTTCACAATCAGCTGCGGCGGCTGCTTCCATTGCCAGATCAAGCAATATTCCGCGTGTGAGAATTCCAACCCTGCCGAAAAGCAGGACATGTCGGCAACGCTATACGGCCATCCGATGGCTGCGCTGTTCGGCTATTCGCACCTGACGGGCGGCTATTCGGGCGGCCAGGCCGAATATGTCCGCGTGCCGTTTTCCGATGTTGGGCCGATCGTGATCCCCGACCATCTCGAGGATGAGAAGGTGCTGTTCCTTTCCGATATCCTTCCGACCGGCTGGATGGGGGCGGAAAATGCGGACATCCAGCCCGATGATACGGTAGCTGTGTGGGGCTGCGGCCCGGTGGGGCTGTTCGCGATCCAGTCCGCCATCATCATGGGCGCGAGCAAGGTGATCGCGATCGATCACTATCCGCACCGGCTCGAACTGGCCAAGAAGCTCGGCGCGGAGGTGATCAACTTCAAGACCACCGAAGTGCGCGAGGCACTGATGGAAATGTCGGGCGGGATCGGTGTCGACGCGGTGATCGATGCGGTCGGCATGGAATCGCACGGCTTCGCGGTCGACAACATGCTCGACATGGTCAAACAGACCGTCGGCATGGGCGCAGACCGCGCAGCAGCGCTCAAGCAGGCGATCCTCGCGGTTCGCACCGGCGGGCGCGTCTCGATACCCGGCGTGTATGGCGGGATGACCGACAAGTTCCCACTGGGCGCTTTGATGGAAAAAGGGCTGCAGGTGCGCGCAGGCCAGACGCACGTTCAGCGTTACACCAAGCCGCTGCTCGATAAGATCGAGGATGGTACCATCGACACCACCTTCCTGATCTCGCACCGCTTGCCGCTCGAAGACGCCGCGCGCGGTTACAAAAACTTCCGGGAAGAGCAGGACAGCTGGACCAAGGTCGTTCTCAAGCCCGGCTTGGAAATGGAGAAGGCTGCATGAGCAAGAACCCGATCGACAAGCTTAGCGGTTTCTGCGTGGTTACCGGCGGGTCCAGCGGGATCGGGTTCGAACTCGCCAAGCTCGCTGCCGAAGATGGATGCGACCTATTGATCGTGGCCGACCGCGATCTGGAGCCTGCCGGAGCGACGCTGCGCGATTGCGGCGCCGCTTCGGTCAAGAGGATCGAGGCCGACCTCGGCACCGAAAAGGGGATCGAAAACCTGATGAACAAGATTGGCGAGCGCGATGTCGACGTGTTGGTCGCCAACGCAGGCCACGGCTTCGGCGACGCATTCTTTCTTCAGCAATGGAAGGACGTCGCGCATGTGATCGACACGAACATCAAGGGCACGGTGTCGCTGGTGCACAAGGTCGGCGCGCGCATGGTCCTGCGCGAACAGGGGCGCATCCTGGTGACCGGGTCGATTGCGGGCCACATTCCCCGGCGCGTATCAGGTGGTCTACAATTCGACCAAGGCCTTCGTGAACGATTTCTGCGTAGGCTTGGCGAACGAGATCAAGCACACCGACGTCGTGGTTTCCTGCCTGATGCCCGGCGTGACCGATTCGCAGTTCTTCGAGCGCGCCGGGATGGAAGACACGTAGGCCGGGCAGATGGACCACAAGTCCGATCCGGCAAAGGTCGCGCACGCTGGCTATCTCGCGCTTCTCAAAGGCGAGACGCAAGGGGTTAGCGGCATTATCAACAAGCTGCAGGACCTGTTCGCCGACATTCTCCCAGACGAACTGGTCGCGCAAATGCACCGACGCCTAGCGCAGCCCGAACGCTAGTCTTGGCGAAAACGTTTCTCACAGAGCTAGCCGCGAATTATTGAATATTATGGCACAGCATCTGCCTCCAACTTTGACATTGTTTGCCTGATGGCCTCACACAGGTGCTCCTGTCGGAACGTCGGCGGCGCATTCTCCTGACAGTCGCCATCGAGGGTGCGCATCTTTCTCCGACAGAAGATGCGAGAAACCCCGCCGCGCGAAAGGCATATTCAAGCGATGGCCAACGACGAAGAAGCAACGCGAAGGCTCATCGGCGAGGGAGCGTGCGCGATAAAACCGTTCCCGCGATACGGCTCACCATCTTTTAGCACCTCGATCGCCAGAAGCGCGTCACTGTAGCGATCGGCGAGGGCGGCGGGCGGTGCAAAGAGGTTTTGCAACGTGTCGCCCCGCAAGTGCTCCAGCAAGGTGGAAGTATCGACCGCGTGGTCGACGAACGCCCCCGGCATGTGGCCAAAGGCCGGCAGCACGATGCGAGCGGCGACTAGCCGTTGCCAGATGAAATTCAGCGGCCCCGTCTTGTAAGACTCTCCACCGCAGATGAGCGCTTCGAATAGCTCAAGCGAGAAGTAGCCGGACTCAGAAAGCTTCAGTGTCTCGGATGAGTTCGGCCGGTGGTGAAAGCTGAGCCCCTTCGCGCTGAGAGCATGATACTCGGAGGGCTCGTTGAACATCAGCCGTAGCCGTTGCTCAGTCAGGCGGATCATCGCTGCTGTGGGCGGGTCGAGGTAGGGATGGGGTCTCATTCCGCGCTCGATCCGGTATTGCCGGAGCGATTACAAGCTCCAATCCCCGCCGCGCGATCGACCTAATGCTGGCGGCCATGTTCTGCCAACGCCACCCCGATCGGCGGCAGCACAGCTTGATGTATAGTCAGCCGGGAGGGTCCCTCTTCAGGGGCGGCGGTGCCGGCTTTCAGGTGCACTACGACATTCGCGGACTGCTTCAGGCTGCACTCTTCATGCGTCGGAACGCCGCGCCGCACTTGAGGTCTTTGGCCGTCGCTGACGTCGAAAAGGTGCTCACCGACTTCATCAGCGACAACTTCTGGATCATCGGCAACGAGGCATGGGACGGGTGTCTTCTAGGGCCCGGCCAAGCAAACGATGCACCCTTCTCGGCGTTTGTTGCAGAGGCCACGAAGGAGCGTCTGGCCGAAGCGATATTGGCGTCTGATCTGTTTATCGAGCCTCGCCATCTCTTCGCTTTCCCATTGGTGGTCGTACGCGTCGATCAGGAGTTCGATTGCCCGGACTTCTTCCTTGTTAAACCCAAAGGGTTGACACTGGGTCGATTGCCACCGGGCTATGTCGCCGCCGATCTTCAGGTGGAAAGCTTCCCGCCCTTTCGGCGCTGGGATGGTGTTCGCAATTCTCCGGCGTCATGGCTCGGCGTGCGGGCTGGTACGCTAGAGGTGGCGAAGCGGAACCGGGCGGCCATCTTAGGCGCGGTCGCGCTCTTACCTCACCGGCTGGAACGCTATCTCTTCACCGGCCGAAAGTTGTTCGGCGGCCTCTCAACCTTCAACGGCTCGCTGAGCATGACGAGTAGCGACCCTCATCGCCCGCCTTGTCTGAAGACATTGTCATAGGAAGCGCGGATCACGCGTGGCTGGCTGTGCTGGCGCAAAAGATCGTCTCGCCGATAAAGGTCGACAAGCGCCAGATGCGAGCGCTGGAGTATTTCTACCGCGCTTGGGTGCCCGATCCGACGCGCCGGTTCCCAACCCTGTTCGGGGCGCTCGATGCGATTTACGGCGACGCCGGCAGGGCTACGTTGAGCGTCATCGATGCTGTCGGGCCAGTCATGGGTCCGGTCTACGATTATGAGCGGCTGAAGCGGCTGCTCGGCCTGCGGGCGAGCGTTATCCACGGGGGTGCTCCGAACGTCTACGAGTCCAGCGACTATCATCGATACTACGAGCGCTATGAGGAAGACGCGACGCGCGATCTTGAGGTCATCGTGGCTAGGTGCCTTCAGGCGGTGATTTTCGGATCGGCAATGCAGGAGCGGCCCCATACCCACGCCGCGCTGATGAAGCCGCACACTGGACGGGACATCTAGGCTTCGGATCGCCGCGGACCAGCCATGATCTGCTTTGCCTGCATGCCAACGTGTGCGAGCAAGCCGCGGCCATCGCCGATGGGCTTTGACAGTTCGAAACGGAGGATGAAGACCTGAAGATGATCCAGATGCTCGGTATGCGCACCTCTGCGAGCAGCACGGCACAAAAGCTGCCGTCCGCTCTATTTGGATGAACGGCCGCTTTCAGGTCGCGTTGACGACTCTTCGAATGACCGAGATTGGGGCGTATTCTGTTGAAAAACTCCGCTTGCAGATCGGCTAACCTGCTGATTCAGTGATCCTCACGAGCAGGAGATATGCTGATGATGGGCGAGCGGACGGTGATGCAGGAGGCGCTGTTCTACAGCTTCCGCATCGAGGATCATGTTCCGGGCGATCACCTGCTGCGTTCGATCGACCGGTTCGTTGATCTCGATGGCATACGCGAGCACCTGAAGCCGTTTTATAGTTCGACCGGTCGACCATCAATCGATCCCGAGCTGATGATCCGGATGCTGATAATCGGCTATTGCATGGGCATCCGGTCGGAACGGCGGCTGTGCGAGGAGGTGCACCTCAACCTCGCCTATCGCTGGTTCTGTCGTCTCGATCTCGATGGGGCGGTGCCCGACCACTCGACCTTCTCGAAGAACCGACACGGGCGGTTTCGCGACAGCGATCTCTTGCGCCAGCTGTTCGAGATGACCGTCGAGCGCTGCATGGCCGAGGGACTGGTGGGTGCCGAGGGCTTTGCGGTCGATGCCAGCCTGATCCGCGCCGATGTCCACCGCCAGCGTTCGGTGCCGGGCGAGGAAGGGCTGCCGCCCAAGGCCGCGGGGCGGGCGGTTGCCGAGTATCTGGAGGTACTCGACGATGCAGCCTTTGGCGGATCAACGCCAGTAACGCCCAAGCGGATCAACCTGACCGACCCGGCAGCGCGGTGGACCGCAGCTACGCGCGAGCGGGCCTTCTACGCCTACTCGACCAATTACCTCATCGATCTCGACCACGCGGTCATCGTCGATGTCGAAGCAACGACCGCGATCCGCCAGGCCGAGGTGCTCGCCCAGCGTCGGATGATCGAACGCACGCAGGAGCGGTTCGGCCTTTGGCCCGAGAAGCTGGTTGCCGATACCGCCTACGGCTCCGCGCCGAACCTGGCCTGGCTGGTCGAAGACCGAGGTATCGAGCCGCATATCCCGGTGTTCGAAAAATCCGCGCGCAACGATGGCACGTTCGCCCGATCGGACTTCATCTACGACCACGAGGACGACAACTATATCTGCCCGGGCGGCAATCGCCTGCGACGGTCTAACCGCAACTTTAGCACCCCGCGCAGCGGTGTCGATAAGGATGGATCAATCCGCTACCGCGCGCGGCAGCAGGACTGCCAAGCCTGCACCTTCCGGCAGCTCTGCACGCCGAACATGGCCGCGCGCAAGGTGACCCGCTCGATTCACGAAGGCGCGCGCGATATGGCCCGCGATATCGCCACGACCGATGCATACCTCGTCTCATCCCGGCAGCGGAAGAAGGTCGAAATGCTGTTCGCCCATCTCAAACGCATCCTCAAGCTGGACCGCTTGCGCCTGCGCGGTCCGAACGGAGCCAAAGACGAGTTCCACCTCGCAGCCGCAGCCCAAAACCTCCGCAAACTCGCCAAGATGAAGCCGATCCCGGGCCTCGCACTCAGCTGAGAGAAGCGGCAAGTCCGCTAACCTGCTGGCAGCCGCAATCCTCTGCCCGCAACAGCAGCGACTTCTTCAACAGAATAGGGGCGCAAAGCAGACATTGATCTCGCCCAATTTTCAAGAGGAGAAACTCAGTTTCGAGTCCCGAAAAAGCTACGTCGCTGATCGCTCAATTTATTGCAGCGTAATCAGAAAGCTGTTCCCATCCGGTGCCGGGGCCCGCAGCTGGGCCCGCATAAATTCCGAGCTTGCCGCCTCAATGAATAATTTGATCGGACACCGACTGGCAGATTTCAGTGCGAGAAAATGGGAAAGCTGTCAATCAAGTGGGCGAAGGTTACCAGATTTCTAGGTAGCATTCCATTTCCATAAGCATGAATCCGAGCCTGCAGGCGCAATCGCCCGGCAGGACTACTCCCAGGAAATCACCCCGTCGGCAGAACGCCAGCTCGCTGGCCGGATCATCTTTTCGTGTGCGATACGGAGTGACCTGATCTCCGCTTCGATCTCGCGCCGCCAATGCGCGAGGAAGTCGAACAGCACCGGAAAATCCGGTGCTGCATCATATTCCTGCCAGGCGTAGATCTGCAGGAGCGAGGGATGATCGGGCATGAAATAGCAGATTTCTGCCGTGGTCAGCCCGTATCCGTCCAGCTGAACCAGGAAAGCGCGATCGGTCATTGCAGCGTGGGCTGGCTGCCCGGGCCGTCGAGCGAGCGCAGCGCCGCGAAAACATCATCAACGGAAACCGGACTTTTGAGTTCGGGGGGCTGGCGCATCGCCGGCTGGTTTTCGACGGTATGCCGATCGGACGCCCAGGAAGCCAGGATGGCTCGCTTCACTTCGGGCTCAAGCGAGGGATGATGCGCTAGATCGAATGGATGCAAATATCGTGCGAATGGTTGCGACATAGGAAAATCCTCCTTTCTGCCTTGCCGCTGGTGACTCACTGCGGATTGCTCCGCTCGACGTATTTTGTGAGTCGATTTCAGACCGTCAAGACCCTGATAAGGCTTCCGGAAAGCGCCCATTGGCAGTCGCAATCGGCGAGTGATTTGGACCTCTTGAAGCCGTGTCCAGCAAGACTAGATCGCGAAATGCCTCCTGCCGATCATCCGGGGGAGGCGCTGTAAGTCATTTCGCTTTGTAATGGAGGTTATGCATGCATTTCCGACCTTTGCACGATCGCGTGCTGGTTCGCCGTATCGAGGCCGAAGAAAAGACGGCCGGCGGCATTATCATCCCTGACACCGCCAAGGAAAAGCCGATGGAAGGCGAAGTCGTCGCCGTTGGCCCGGGCGCGCGTGACGATGCCGGGAAGCTGGTGGAACTCGCCGTCAAGGCGGGCGACCGCATCCTGTTCGGCAAGTGGTCCGGCACCGAAGTGCGGATCGACGGCGAGGACCTGCTCATTATGAAGGAGAGCGACATCCTCGGCATCATCGAAATCAACGCCGAACTCAAGAAGGCGGCGTAAGCACAAAACGTTCAATCTTCTGTTCAACCGAAAGAAGCATAGGAAGGAGCAGGCCAGATGGCTGCGAAGGAAGTAAAATTTGCGTCGGATGCGCGTGATCGCATGCTCCGCGGCGTGGATACGCTTGCAAATGCGGTCAAGGTAACTCTCGGCCCCAAGGGCCGCAACGTGGTGATCGAGAAGAGCTTCGGTGCCCCTCGTATCACCAAGGATGGCGTCACTGTCGCCAAGGAAATCGAACTCAAGGACAAGTTCGAAAACATGGGCGCCCAGATGCTACGCGAAGTCGCCAGCAAGCAGAACGACAAGGCGGGTGACGGCACCACCACCGCCACCGTTCTTGCCCAGGCCATCGTGCGCGAAGGTACCAAGGCGGTTGCTGCCGGCATGAACCCGATGGACCTGAAGCGCGGTATCGACCTCGCCGTCGGCACCGTGGTCAACGACCTCGAAAGCCATGCCAAGAAGGTGTCCGCCAACAGCGAAATCGCACAGGTCGCGACCATTTCCGCCAATGGCGACGAGACCGTCGGTCGCATCCTTGCCGAAGCAATGGACAAAGTCGGCAACGAAGGCGTGATCACGGTCGAGGAAGCCAAGAGCCTCGAAACCGAGCTTGAAACGGTCGAGGGCATGCAATTCGATCGCGGCTATCTCTCGCCCTACTTCGTGACCAACGCTGAAAAGCTGAACGTGGAACTCGAGGATCCCTACATCCTCATCCATGAGAAGAAGCTGTCGAACCTGCAGGCGCTGATCCCGCTGCTCGAACAGGTCGTGCAATCGGGCAAGCCTTTGCTGATCATCGCGGAGGATGTCGAAGGCGAAGCCCTGGCAACCCTGGTGGTCAACAAGCTGCGCGGCGGCCTCAAGGTCGCGACGGTCAAGGCACCCGGCTTCGGCGACCGCCGCAAGGCCATGCTGGAGGATATTGCTATCCTCACCGCCGGCAATGTGGTCAGCGAGGAACTCGGCACCAAGCTGGAAAATGTCACGGTCGGCATGCTCGGCCGGGCCAAGAAGGTCATCATCGACAAGGACAACACCACCATCGTCGATGGTGCCGGTAACAAGGCCGACATCGACGCCCGGGTAAGTCAGATCCGCGCCCAGATCGAGACTACGACCAGCGACTACGATCGTGAGAAGCTGCAGGAACGCGTGGCCAAGCTGGCTGGCGGCGTTGCCGTCATCCGCGTGGGCGGTGCCACCGAAGTCGAGGTCAAGGAGCGCAAGGATCGTGTCGACGACGCGCTGCACGCAACCCGTGCGGCCGTTGAGGAAGGCATCCTGCCGGGTGGCGGTATCGCCTTGCTCCGCGCGCTCAAGTCGCTCGAAGGCCTTAAGGTTGCCAACGACGACCAGCAGTCGGGTATCGACATTGTGCGCCGTGCGCTGCGCGCCCCGGCTCGCCAGATTGCCGAGAACGCGGGTGAGGACGGTGCCTATATCGTCGGCAAGCTGCTCGAAGGCGACGACTATAACCACGGCTTCAACGCCGCGACCGGCGAATATGAAGATCTGGTGAAGTCGGGTGTCATCGATCCGGCAAAGGTGGTGCGCACTGCGCTGCAGGACGCTGCTTCGGTTGCCTCGCTGCTGATCACCACCGAGGCGCTGGTGGCCGAACTGCCCAAGGAAGACACGCCCGCACCGATGCCGGCGATGGACTTCTAACAGGGTGAGGAGAGCGCGGCATCAAGCTGCGCTCTCCCAACCTCCACGCACGGCTGGCGGCAGTGTTGCCTAGCGTCTCCACACGCCCTCTTGAGAGGGGCAGTCTCCGAAAATGGCGTTGTCAGAAAATCGGTCGAATGAGAGAGGAGGAGATAATGACCGACAGGTATCTGGACTATCTTTCACGCGAACATGCTCGGCTCGAGAACGAAATCCGGCTGGAAAGCAAACGACCCAAGCCTGACGAAGTTCTGATTGCCCGCCTGAAGAAGCTCAAACTGGCGCTCAAGGACCAGATGCAAAGCTGGGCTTCCGATCACGCGAGCAGCGATCGGCTGACCGCGTAAACGGACTAGAACCAAACATATTCTCTCTTGGAAGAAGGCCAGGCGCACCTGTATCGGTGTGCCTGGTTTTCTCTTGCAAGATACTGAAAACACGAAGATAAAAAAATTTATCCGGTCTTGAAATCAATTGCGCATTTCCTAATTTCGCTAATACCGGATGCCATAATGGGTCCGGTTGGACATTAGGGCGTCAGCTCTTTCGTTCGCTGACGCTTCTCGTGCCCAGATTGCTCAACAAGGAGGATTTGGAAATGAGAACTGCATTTGATTTGACCCCCTATCGCCGCTCGACGGTCGGCTTTGATCGGCTCTTTGATGCGCTCGAAAACAGCTTCCGTGCTGAGACGCAGGACAGCTACCCACCCTTCGACATCGTCCGAACCAGCGAGGACAGCTACCGGATCACTCTGGCGGTGGCCGGCTTCCGTCCGGACGAAATCGACATCACTGCACAGCAGAACCAGCTCGTCATCTCCGGTCAGAAGACCGAGAAGGACGAAGACGGTGTCGAATTCGTTCATCGCGGTATCGCTGCCCGTGCGTTCGAGCGCCGGTTCCAGCTGGCCGACTATGTCGAAGTGCGCGATGCGGACTATGAGCACGGCATGTTGACGATTTCGCTCCAGCGGATCGTCCCGGAATCGCTCAAGCCGCGCAAGATCGCCATCGGAAGCCGCGAGCATGGCAATGACGACACGCCGCAGCTGACTGAAGACAAGGCGGCCTAAGCCTCAATCATGGGGCGAATCCTCGGTGGGGTGGGTGCAATCGCACCTGCCCCGCTTGATGGGGATTTTTGCCCAAACCAGTCGGATATAAGGAGGTAAGTCGAGATGGCTATTCGCGATCTCATTCCCTGGAAAAGCCAGGGCCAGGACATTGCTCCCCGGCAGGAGGAGCGGGTCGATCATCCGGTGATGTCGCTTCATCGGGATATCAATCGCTTGTTCGACGACATGTTTCGCGGGTTTTCCATGCCGTCGCTGCCGTCCATCGGACGCAGCCTTGGCTGGCCGCGGCTCGAATTGTCGGAAACCGACAAGGAAATCCGGGTCACGGCCGAGTTGCCGGGCATGGAAGAAAAGGACATCGAAATCAGCCTGGACGATCACCAACTGGTGATCAGGGGCGAAAAGAAGTCCGAAACCAGCGACGAGGAACGCGGCTATTCCGAACGCAGCTATGGCCGCTTCGAGCGTCGCATCGGCCTGCCTTCGCAGATCGACGAGGACAAGGTTGAGGCGGCCTTCCGCAATGGTGTTCTGACCGTTACGGTTCCGCGCACCGCAGAAGCGGCAAAGGGACGCAAGACGATCCCGATCAACGCCGGTTAATGGCAGCCGTGAGGGTCGGTCCTACCAGTGGACCGGCCCTTCTTCTTGCATCAGCTTCCCGGTTCGAGTTCGAGCCTGGCTGTTCGCTCTTCGCCGCCGCGCATCAGCGTAAGTTCGACGCTTTGTCCGACCCGAAAATCGTCAAGCCGGGCGAGCAGATCGCCGACTCTGGAAACGGGTTTGCCGTTCAGAGCGGTAACGATGTCCCCTGGAGCGACCCCGCGCCTTGTGCGCTGGGCAGCAACCAGACCGGCGCGCTCTGCAGATGACCCGGGATCGACCCGCAGGACAAAAACGCCCTCGATCCCCGAGGCGCGCTTGAGCCGGTCGTTTATATCGTCATCGCTTTCAACGCCAAGGCTGGGCCGCGTATAGCGCCCCTCGGAAATGAGCTGCGGTACAACGCGCATGACCGTATCGACCGGCACGGCAAAGCCGATCCCGGCCGATGCCCCGGAAGGACTATAGATCGCTGTATTGATCCCGATCAGTCGGCCCGCGGAATCCAACAGCGGACCACCCGAATTACCGGGATTTATGGCGGCATCGGTCTGGATGAGGTGCCGAATGTCGGGACCATTCTCATTCGGCAGCGAACGATCCAGCGCCGAAACGATGCCCTTGGTCAGGGTCCAGTCCAGTCCGAACGGGTTTCCGATTGCGAAAACATTCTGTCCGACCTGCAGGTCGCTGCTTGTCCCGATTGGCACCCGCGCGGGCGCAGTGAAGCCCGCACCGCCTATTTTCAGGACAGCAAGATCGTGTTGTGGGCTAACACCGACCAGCGTGGCGGAAAACTGGCGACCGTCGGCAAGCTGGATTTGCGCTTCGGAGGCGCCCTCGATGACATGGAAATTGGTCACAATATGGCCTGCCTCGTCCCATACGAGACCCGAGCCCGATCCGCGCGGCACGCTATAGATATTGCGTGTCCAGAAATCGGCCACCCGCTGCCGGGTGGAAATGAACACGACTGAATCGCGCGCATTGCGAAACAGGTCGATAGTGGCGCGTTCGTCCGCGCCAAGATCGCCCCGCGCAGTGACGACGCGTGGTTCGGCCACCGGGGCGGATTGGTTGATCAAGAGGGCTGCTGAGGCGGCGAGAAGAAAGACGTTCATGATGATCAGAACCACTATCCACGGACGCGCATATGACATTGGCTTCGTCAACGTTTGTCTCATCATGGATAAATAGCGCCGGTTGTGCCAGGATCAACGCAATGCCAACCATCATCGAACATCAGCGGCGCGCATAACTAGAGCAAGCTACCTGTTGGCTTTCAGGGATCGTTTGTTAGAGCCTGAACGTCCGACATGAGGGCGTATTCTGTTGAAAAACTCCGCTTGCAGATCGGCTAACCTGCTGATTCAGTGATCCTCACGAGCAGGAGATATGCTGATGATGGGCGAGCGGACGGTGATGCAGGAGGCGCTGTTCTACAGCTTCCGCATCGAGGATCATGTTCCGGGCGATCACCTGCTGCGTTCGATCGACCGGTTCGTTGATCTCGATGGCATACGCGAGCACCTGAAGCCGTTTTATAGTTCGACCGGTCGACCATCAATCGATCCCGAGCTGATGATCCGGATGCTGATAATCGGCTATTGCATGGGCATCCGGTCGGAACGGCGGCTGTGCGAGGAGGTGCACCTCAACCTCGCCTATCGCTGGTTCTGTCGTCTCGATCTCGATGGGGCGGTGCCCGACCACTCGACCTTCTCGAAGAACCGACACGGGCGGTTTCGCGACAGCGATCTCTTGCGCCAGCTGTTCGAGATGACCGTCGAGCGCTGCATGGCCGAGGGACTGGTGGGTGCCGAGGGCTTTGCGGTCGATGCCAGCCTGATCCGCGCCGATGTCCACCGCCAGCGTTCGGTGCCGGGCGAGGAAGGGCTGCCGCCCAAGGCCGCGGGGCGGGCGGTTGCCGAGTATCTGGAGGTACTCGACGATGCAGCCTTTGGCGGATCAACGCCAGTAACGCCCAAGCGGATCAACCTGACCGACCCGGCAGCGCGGTGGACCGCAGCTACGCGCGAGCGGGCCTTCTACGCCTACTCGACCAATTACCTCATCGATCTCGACCACGCGGTCATCGTCGATGTCGAAGCAACGACCGCGATCCGCCAGGCCGAGGTGCTCGCCCAGCGTCGGATGATCGAACGCACGCAGGAGCGGTTCGGCCTTTGGCCCGAGAAGCTGGTTGCCGATACCGCCTACGGCTCCGCGCCGAACCTGGCCTGGCTGGTCGAAGACCGAGGTATCGAGCCGCATATCCCGGTGTTCGAAAAATCCGCGCGCAACGATGGCACGTTCGCCCGATCGGACTTCATCTACGACCACGAGGACGACAACTATATCTGCCCGGGCGGCAATCGCCTGCGACGGTCTAACCGCAACTTTAGCACCCCGCGCAGCGGTGTCGATAAGGATGGATCAATCCGCTACCGCGCGCGGCAGCAGGACTGCCAAGCCTGCACCTTCCGGCAGCTCTGCACGCCGAACATGGCCGCGCGCAAGGTGACCCGCTCGATTCACGAAGGCGCGCGCGATATGGCCCGCGATATCGCCACGACCGATGCATACCTCGTCTCATCCCGGCAGCGGAAGAAGGTCGAAATGCTGTTCGCCCATCTCAAACGCATCCTCAAGCTGGACCGCTTGCGCCTGCGCGGTCCGAACGGAGCCAAAGACGAGTTCCACCTCGCAGCCGCAGCCCAAAACCTCCGCAAACTCGCCAAGATGAAGCCGATCCCGGGCCTCGCACTCAGCTGAGAGAAGCGGCAAGTCCGCTAACCTGCTGGCAGCCGCAATCCTCTGCCCGCAACAGCAGCGACTTCTTCAACAGAATAAGGGCGCAAAGAAGACATTGAACTACCTTGCCATTCGAAGCCGCTGAGACAATTCCGAGTCCTGAAAAAGCTACGTCGATGACCGCCCAACTTTTTGCAGCGCAATCAGAAAGCTGGCTCCGTGCGGTGTCGGGGCCCGCAGTTTAGCCCGCATAATTTCTGAGGCTCTAATGACTGACGGGGGGCCGTCTGTCGACGGTCAGCTATCGGAAGATAGAACCGACGAAGCGGTCGCTCACAAGCACCGGCGCAACGGCGATAGTGACGTGACCCCCTGATTTTCCTCCAAGTTGGATTAGAGTCCGGCCCTGACAGAAGGACGGACGAGATGAAGAGAACGAGGTTTTCAGAAGAGCAGATCATCGGAGTTC
>NZ_CANMCP010000020.1 GCF_947496385.1 uncultured Croceicoccus sp.
TTCGTCACTACGACGAAGCCCAAACCCTCCTTAATTACAACCTCAAATCTGTGCCATGGGTGCTGACGGGGAACAATTGGAACCTTGGCAAGGCTAATCCCGCGAATGCGGCGATTTCACCCGTCTATGCCATGTTCCAAGGAAGATTCTTGCGATTGATGTCGATTTTGCAGAATATCAGTCGCTGAGCGGCAAGGGCCGGTGGCTGATCGGCGTGGCCGAGACCATGAACACCGAATAGCTCTCGATATCCAGATCCGCCTGCCACAGCTCCTGGATCACGCGTGCAGGGCCATCATATCCCTCCGCCACGACCTTGATCAGGTAATCGAACTTGCCATTGACCATGTAGAATTCGACCACCTCCTCGACGCGCGTGATATAGCGCTCGAAACGCATGGCGGTCTCCCGCCTGTGGTTCTTCATTGAGATCTGGACATAGGCCGCGACGAAATCGCCCAGCCTGGCCAGATCGAACTGCGCCTCGTAACGCACGATGACCCCGGCCGCCTCAAGCCGCTCGACCCGCGACAGGCACGGGCTCGCCGACAGGCCCACCACATCCGCGAGCTGCACATTGCTGATGCGGCCCTCGTTCTGCAGCGTGCGGATGATCTTCAAATCGATCCGGTCGAGATTCATCGCGTTTCAAACACTCCCGCTGCCAGGGTTCGCATGTCCGGCGATATGCGCCCGCATGCCCTTGCGGTACAGCCTACGGCAGGTCGTGCGGCAAGATGTGCTGTTGGCATGGCGCAGGCGCGGCGAATTTCTGCATGCGCGCCGCATGTCACGGCATATTTGCGTGGCGGGAACGGCCTATGATGCACGGCGCTCGGGGACGATCCCGAACAATTGGCCTGGAGGGATGCATTTGGAACGGTTGGACAGCCTCGATCTCAAGATCCTGACCTATCTTCAGGAGAACGGGCGCGCGACCAATGTCGCACTCGCCGATGCGATCGGGCTCTCCGCCAGCCCGTGCCTCAACAGGCTCAAGAAGCTGGAGGGGCGGGGCTATATCAAGTCCTATGGCGCGCGGATTTCGCTCGAAAAGCTGGGCGATTTCCTGATGGTTTTTACCGAGGTCACGCTTTCCGATCACCGCAACGCCGATCTCGAGCGCTTTCTCGCGCAGGCGCGGACGGTGCCGGAAATCGTGGAATGCCATCATGTCAGCGGCGGCTACGACTATTTCCTGAAGGTGGTCGCGCGCAGCGTCAGCCATTATCAGCGCGCTCGAAAGCGATGCAGGAATATCGAAATATTTCAGCTACATCATCCTCGATTCGCCGATCGTGCGCGAATCCTACCCGATTGACAGCCTGTTCAGCGGCTAGGCACCCGTCCCCGCGCGTTCAGCCAAGCGACTGATTGGCGAGCGCAAAAAGCGTGGCCGACGAATCCGGTTCGGGCGGCTTTCCAAGCGCCATGGTCACGACCCGGCCCGCGCGCGGCAGGCCCAGCGTTTCCAGCCATGGTGCAAGCCCGCAGCTTTCGGTGACGTCGATCCGCACGAACGTTCCGACATGCCGCCCCGCCAGCGCCGCGATCAGCGCCCGGGCATCGTCCGCGTCCTCAGCCACGACCGGCCCGACCACCACGCCGCGTCCCCAGCGGCGCACCACGCCATAGCCGGTGACGCCCTCGCCCCTGTACACGACAAGCGTTTCCGCCCCCTCGCGCATCGCATTGATCAGTGCCGCGCGGCCCATCCCGGCGCCGGCGCGGTCGATCGCCAGGATCGCATCGTCATCCTTCGCCTCCGCATTGCGCAGCGGCACCGACGGATCGACCTCCGGCGCCCGGCTCAGCACGGCCTGATGCTGAAGCACGATGGAATAGGGTTCGAACCCCGTGCCGAGGTAGAGCTTCTGCCCCTCGGCCGTCGAGTTCAGGACCACCCGGCGCTCACCCGCATCGGACAGGAGCGCCTCCATCAGCCGCGCGCCAATGCCGCGCCGCTGCACCTTTTCGGAAACGATGATCATCCCCGCCGTGGCGAAATCCGGCGCATACGGCCACCACAGCGCCGTACCCACGAGCTCTCCGTCCTTCTCCGCCGCAAAGCCGTGACCGAGGCCGAATGCGACCTCCCAATCCTCGATCCGGTAGGGCCATTGCACATCCTGCGACAGGGAAAGCGCCTGCGGCAGATGTTCGGCCGTCATCGGCATGATCTCGATTGCTCCGGCGGGTGCGGAGGACGGTGCGGGGGAGGTCTTGGTCATGGATTGCCTGTTCTTCTGGTCTCGGTGCGGCGCACGGCTCTGCGCCCTTGGATACGGATCAGCTCCGGTCGTCGCGCACGTCGAGCGCGTCGCGCAGGCCATCGCCGACAAAGTTGAAACTGGTGACCGCGATGGTGATCGCGACGCCCGGAATGATCGCCAGCCAGGGCGCGGTCGCCAGATATTGCTGCGCCCCGCCCAGCATGTTGCCCCAGCTGGGCAGCGGCGGCTGAATGCCGTAGCCAAGAAAGCTGATATACGCCTCCAGCAGGATCGCGCGCGCGACCGTGAGCGTCGCGGCGACGATGATCGGCCCCATCGCGTTGGGCAGAATCTCGCGCAGCATGATATGCGTGCCGCCCAGCCCCAGCATGCGCCCGGCCTGCACGAATTCGCGTTCACGAAGCGACCGGACCTCGGCCTCGACGATGCGGGCAACCTCCATCCACCCGGTCACGGCGATGATGATCGTGACCATCGTGGGCGTCGGTTTGAGAGCGGCGGCGAGCGCGAGCAGCAGGAAGATGGACGGAAACGCCAGGAACCCGTCGACCGTCCGCATCAGCACCGCGCCGACCCAGCCGCCGCGATAACCCGCGACCAGCCCGACCAGCGTCCCCAGCAAAGTCGACATGATCATGGCCGAAAACGCCACGATGAGTGAAACGCTGCCCGCCATCATCAACCGCGCCGCGATGTCCCGGCCGAGCGGATCGGTCCCGAAATAATAGTCGCCGGTCAGCGGCGGGGTGAATCGCACGCCGAGGTCGATGTAAAGCGGATCATGCGGAAGAAAGAACGGCCCGATAAAGCATGCAAGCGTCAGGACGGTGATCATGGTGAAGCCCAACAGCGCGAGGCGATGGTTCGCGAAGCGGCGCACGGTGCGGTTCTTCCACCAGCTGGTCCGTCCCGGATTGGCTGAAACGGCGGTCATTCGGGATGCCTCCTTTGGGACATGGGGCGGGCTTTGCACAAGAGTTGCTCCACGCGGTTCGGCGGTCGTTTCCGGAAGCGCACCGGTTCGGTTCGGACAGGCGCGCTCAACTCAATCGTATCCTGGGATCGACGATGGCGACCGCGATATCCGCGATCAGATTGCCGAAGATGACGAGGATGGCCGAGAACATCAGCAGCCCCATCACCACCGGATAGTCGCCATAGCTGATGCTATCGAGGAAGAGGCGGCCCATGCCCGGCCATGTGAACACGGTCTCGGTGACCAGCGCGCCGGTCAGGAGCGAGGGAAGCTGCATCCCGGCGAGCGTGATCATCGGGAGCAGCGCATTGCCGACCACATGCTTCATCAGGATGCGGCGCTCGCTCACCCCCTTGGCGCGGGCGGTTTTCACGAAATCCTGGTTGATCACGTCCAGTGTCGCGGTGCGCATGTAACGGCTCCAGATCGCGATATGGACCAGCGCCAGCACGACACTCGGCATGATGAGATGGAGTAGGTAATCGCCCACCGATTCGTCGCCGACCGTGTACATGTTGCCCGCCGGCAGCCAGCCCAGTTGCAGCGAGAAGATGTAGATGCCGACCAATCCGAACCAGAACGTCGGGATCGACAGCGCGACCATCGCGGCGATCGTCGCCACGTGATCGAAGGTGGAATAGCGGTGGGTCGCACCGCGAATGCCGACCCAGCTCCCCACCGCGACCGCGATCACCGTGGACGAGCCCATGAGCAGCAGCGTGGCGAACAGATGCCGGCCGATCACGCTGAGCACGGAAGTGCCGTCGCGGAAGGATTGCCCCCAATCCCCCTGCACCAGCCGCCACGCCCAGTCGAGATATTGCACGTAAAGCGGCCGGTTGAGGCCAAGCTGTTCCTTCAGCCGCTCGATATCGGCCTGCGTCATGCCGGGGTCGAGCGCATATTGCGCCAGCGGCCCGCCGGGAATGAGGTTGAGGATAAAGAATCCGATCACGGACACGATCACCAGGAGGACGATGATCTGCGTGATGCGATTGAGCAGGAAACGCAGCATTCAGCCCTCCTTCTTTTGCGATAGCAGGCGCGGAACCGGCCCCGCGCGTGACGAGGTCCTGACCGGATCCCGCTCCCCGCCAGGCTGTTTGTCGCCATTGGCCAGATACCAGCTCGCGGCGTTCCACGATTCGGTGCGCGTGTTGCTGTTCGGCTCGAACCCCTTGATGTCCGCGCTTCGGCCAAAGACGTTCTTGTACTGAAATATCGGGAGCAGCGGCAGATCGTGGCGCACGATCTCCTGCACCCGGAAATAGAGTTTCCGGCGTTCTTCCACGTCGAAGGTTCGCGCGGCCTTGTCGAGCAAGGCATCGACTTCGCTGTTCTTGTACTGCGCGTTGTTCGATCCGCTGCCGCCCTGCGCGGTGATCGACTTGCTGTGCAGGCGGTTGGTCACGTCCGGGTCCGCGCCGATGAGATAGGTGCTGCCCACGATCACGCTGTCGAAGCGCGACTGCGTCCAGAAATCGCCCCACATCACCGCGGGCGGCAGGTTGGCGATGGTCATCTCGGCGCCGATCTCGCGGAAGGTCTGCTGCAGATATTGCTGCACCATTTCGCGCAGATGATCGCCCGATGTCGTCGAATTCTCGAACGCCAGGCGCACGCCGTTCTTTTCCCGGATGCCGTCGGACCCCGGCCGCCAGCCCGCCGCATCGAGGATGGCCCTTGCCTTTTCCGGATTGTACTCCTGCACCGGCAGGTCGGGATTATGGTAGAACGACTGCTGCGGCATGAAGGTTTCGGTGATCTGCGGCACGCCGTGATACAGCGAACCGATGATCGCCTCCCGGTCGAGCGCGGCATAGAGCGCCTGCCGCACGGCCAGTTCGCGAAACTGCGGCCGGGCGAGATTGAGGTAGAAGGACTCCACCGAGGAGGCGAGGACCGGCTCGACCACCATGCCGGGCAGCTTGCGCGCCTCGTCGTAATTGTCGGGACTGATATAGACCTGCCCGACCAGATCGATGCCCCCGCTCTTGAACTGCGTGTAAAGCACGGTGATGTCGGGGATATATTTGAAGATCAGCAGGTCGAGATAGGGCCCCTCTCCGAAATAATCCGGGTTGGCGACCAGTTCCAGATGATCGCCAGCCATCCGCGCGCCCCATTTGAACGGCCCGGTCCCGATCGGCGCCTGATTGAAGGCGGCATTATTGGGGTCGGCCTCGTTCTCGAACGTGTGGCGGGGCACGATGAACGTTTCGGTCAGGAAGGACAGATAGGGCGCAAACGGCTCCTCCATCCGCCAGGTCAGCTCGGTCGGCGAGACCACTTCGATGTCCCGCACCAAAGTATGGCCGGACGTGCGCCAGGCACGAAAATCGGGATCGGTGATCAGCTCGAGCGTGAACTTCACATCGTCGGCGGTGAACGGCCTGCCATCGTGCCAGCGCACATCGTCGCGCAGGCGCACGCGCCAGCGCAGCCCGTCTTCGGAAATGCCACCGTTTTCGAGGCTGGGAACCTCGGCCGCCAGATGCGGCTGCACCAACCCGTCGGGATCCATCCGGACCAAGGGATCGAACAGCGAGAACAGCACGCCGTCGTCCACTTCGCCATGCACCATCAGCGGGTTGAAAACCGTCGGTTCCTGCGACAGCCCGACGACGACGCTGTCAACGCCGTCCGCGGTGGACATTGCCGTCGTCGACGCCTGCGAACCGCCATCGGGCCGGCCGACGAGGTTCCAGGCGATCACGCCGCCGCCCCCGACTGCCAGTGCCGCGAGGATCTTGCGCCGGTCGAAACCGCGCCGCGTGGTGCTTTCGCTCATCGGTTCATTCCTGCCTGCGGTTCTGTCGTGGTTTTGGCATCGGGACCGGCATCGCGTCCGGGAATCGCCGCGACCAGTTCACGCGTGTAGTCCGACCGGGGCGACATGAAGATCTGCGAGGGTGCGCCATATTCCACGACGCGGCCTTTCTGCATCACCGCGATCTCGTCGCAGATCTGGCTCGCCACCCGCAGATCGTGGGTGATGAAGATCATCGCCACGCCGGTTTCGCGCTGAATCTCTTCCAGAAGTTGCAGGATCTGGGCCTGGATCGACACGTCGAGCGCCGACACCGCCTCGTCCGCGATCAGCAGCTTGGGCTTGAACATCAACGCGCGCGCGATGCCCACGCGCTGCCTCTGCCCGCCGGAAAATTCGTGCGGATAGCGGTCATACGCGCCGGGATCGAGGCCGACATGCTCGAGCAGCGCCATCGCCTGCCGGCGCGCCTCGTCCTGCTCCATGCCATGCGCGACGGGGCCGACCGTCAGGCTGTACCCGATCGTCGCGCGCGGATTGAGCGAGGCGAACGGATCCTGGAAAATCATCTGGATCTTCGTGCGCAGCGGCTTGAATTCACGCTCCGAAAGGCCCGCGATGTCGCGCCCCTCGAACAGGATCCTGCCGCCGTCATTGTCGAGCAGCTTGATCAGCACCCGGCCGAGCGACGACTTACCCGAACCGCTTTCCCCGACCACGCCCAGCGTGCGCCCCGGCGCCAGTTCAAACGAGATGTCGTTGACCGCGGTCACGATGCGTGGCGGCTGAAACAGGCCGCGCGCGCTGCGGTAGGTCTTCATCAAGCCTTCGACCTGCAAGAGTTGCGCTCCGCCTGTCGCCGCCTCGTTGCTGTCGCGGTCCCCGCTGCGCAGCTTCGGCACGGCGGCGATCAGCTGCTTCGTATAGGGATGGTCCGGCGCATGCAGCACCTTGTCCGCTAGGCCGCGCTCCACGATGCGGCCTTTTTCCATCACCACCACCTCGTCGGCGATTTCGGCCACGACGCCGAAATCGTGGGTGATGAACATGACGCTCATGCCCTTGCGCTGCTGAATCTCGCGGATGAGCGCGAGGATCTGCGCCTGCGTCGTCACGTCGAGCGCGGTCGTCGGCTCGTCCGCAATCAGGATCGCGGGTTCGAGCGCCAGCGCCATCGCGATCATCACGCGCTGACGCTGGCCGCCCGACAGGCGGAAGGGATATTGGTGAAACATGACCTCGGGATCGGGCAGCCCCACTTCGTCGAGGAGGGACAGTGCCTTTTCCGCGCGCGATCGGGGCGATCCGACGTCATGCGCGGCCATGACCTCCTCGATCTGTTCGCCCACCGTCATCAACGGGTTGAGCGCGGAAAGCGGATCCTGAAAGATCATCGACACGACCCGTCCGCGCAGGGCGCGCAGCCGGTCCGGGCCGAGATCGGTGATGTCCTCGCCATTGAGGACAATGCGGCCCGACACAATGCGCAGCGCCCGCGGCAGCAGGCCCATGATCGCATTGGCCGACACCGACTTGCCGGAGCCCGATTCCCCGATGATGCACAGGATCTTGCCGCGCGGAAGATCGAAGGAGACATCGTCGACCGCGTGCAGCCGGTCCATGCCCGCGGGCAGGGCCACCTGCAGATCGCGAACGGACAGCGCGACCGGACCGGGCGTTTCTGGCTCCACACTTCCAACCATTCGGTCCATTCCCCTTAGCGTAGCGGCGCGGGCGCCGGCGGTTGACGTTGGATTCCCGCAGCAGCCGGACAAATCCGGTTTCCGGTCATCACCGCCGCGTAAACGACCGGACGGTGCCGGTACGTCTTTTCGGGAAAGGAGCAATTGCGTGCCCGTATCCCCGGCGGCGTCGATCGACCTTTTGCCTTTTTCACCCCGTTCGCGGCGAATCCCGCCGTCCCGTCAGGCCGCCTTGACCCTGAGCATGAGTTTGAAGCGTCTGCCGCGCCATTTTGATCAAATGTTCGCGGCGTGGCAGCAGGAAATATTGTAATCCGATTGCAACTTGGCATTTCCTTGACCCGCGCCCCCGTCAAGCACCACGGCGAGCGAAAGAAACCCGGCTGCGCGCCGCATTCGAAACGAGGTCGGGTTTCGCGCCCGTGGGCCGGTCGCTGTCACCAAACGCCAAATCGGAGCAGGGATTCGCGCGAATCGGATGAAATTCGCACGATCTTCGACATCACCTGCCGCCCGGCGCAGTGGAATGTTCCGTCAGCATGTCATTATTCACGGGGGTCAAGATCCGATGTCACCGTTTGTCGAACGCATAGACAGCGACGAGACGCTGCCCGCATCCGCCGATGTCGTCATCGTTGGGGGCGGCATCGTCGGTGTTACCGCGGCCTATTTCCTCGCGCGGCGGGGCATTTCGGTCGCGCTCATCGAAAAGGGCCATGTCGCCTGCGAACAGTCCAGCCGCAACTGGGGCTGGTGCCGGCAGCAGAACCGCGACGCGCGCGAACTGCCGCTGTCGTCGGTGGCGATGAAGCTTTGGGACGAATTCAGCAACGATCTCGAACAGGACGTCGGCTTTCGCCGCTGCGGCCTCGTCTATGCGACCGATAACGAGGCGCAGCTCGCGGGCTGGTCGGACTGGCAGCCTTATGGCCTCGATCATGGGGTCGATACCCGCCTGCTGAGTGCCGAGGAGGTGCGCAAGCTGATCCCCGAAGCGGGGCGCAAATGGATCGGCGGCGTCGCCTCCCCCGACGATGGCAAGGCCGAACCCGCCATCGCCGGGCCCGCGATCGCCATGGGCGCGCGGGCACATGGCGCGACCATTCACCAGAACTGCGCCGCCCGCGCGCTCGACGTCGAGAATGGCCGGGTCGTCGGCGTGCATACGGAAAAAGGGCTGGTCCGGGCGAATGCCGTGCTGTGTGCCGCGGGTGCGTGGGCCTCGCGCTTCCTGCGCCCCCACGGCATCAATTTCCCGCAGGCCGGCGTCCGGCAGACGGCGGTGCGCACCAAGCCGACCGCCGATGTCGGCGCGTGCCTCTATGCGCCCGATTTCGCGATGACGCGCCGCCTCGATGGCAGCTACACCCTCGCGATCAGCGGCAAGGCCACGATCGACCTGACGCCGCAGGGCATACGCTATGCCCGCGAGTTCGTGCCGCAGTTCATGCGCCGGCTGAAGAATGTGAGGCTGGCGGTCGGTCCGTCCTTCGTGACGGGGCCGGAATCGCTGCTCTCGGTGCTGAGGAACGACGAGACGATCTTCGAACGCACCCGCGTGCTCGACCCCGCGCCGCAGCAATGGCTGGTGCGCAAGATCATGGCCAATGTCGGCGCCGCCTTCCCGCAATTCGCGAAAATGGAACTCGTCGGATCGTGGGGCGCGCTCGTCGATTGTTCGCCCGATGCGGTGCCGGTGATCTCGAAAACGGACGGACTGGACGGGCTCGTGCTGGCGGCGGGGTGTTCGGGCCACGGCTTCGGGATGGGGCCGGGGATCGGCCTGCTAGCATCGGAACTGCTGACCGATGCCGACACCTGCGTCGATCCGCATCCGTTCCGCCTCTCCCGCCTGGTGGACGGGTCGCCGCTCGACATCGGCGGGCTGTGATCGGCGCGCGGGCGGGGATGTTTTCCCGGCCCTCGACGCATGCGCCCTGTGTGTGTGGGCCCGGCCAGCCTCTCGGGGCCAGCCGGGCCAGGTCAAGTCAGGCCGCGGGACGGAACAGCGAATAGATCTTCGCCACGTCCACCTGGCTGTCCCAGGTGCATTCGGCGCCCTTCTCGATGATGAAAATGTCACCTTTGGCGAAGGTCGCGCTGGTCCCCGCCGCGTCGGTGAAGGTCACCTCGCCGGCGAGCAGGTGCATCAGCTCGGTATGGTGGAAGAAGATCGCCCTTCGCGTATAGGGCGTGGAGTCCCATACGCCGCAGCTGTATTGCCCGTCCTCGGACAGGAAATGATTGTTGGAGCGGCACGACGGCCTGTCGGACAGCAGCACATCGTCCGCCGGCGGGTTGGACGCCGTCAGCGCAGCGTCATTGTCGATCTTCACGATCCGCGGCGGACCGCCCGCCCCGCCGGGATAGGACATCCCGATGAGCGTCGCGTCGGCATCCGCGGTCCAGGCAAACGACGTGCTGCGGGCGATCACCGCGCCTTCGCCTGTTGCGAGCGCGACCTCTCCGTCCGGCCCGGTTAGCGTCACCGCGCCCTCCGCGACCACCACGAACAGGTCGCCGGAGGGCGCGTCTGCATCGGCCCCGCCCGCGGACAGCGCGATCCCCTTCACCGTGCAGGGACCGGCGTCGAGATCAAACTCGGTCGCGCCCGTGCCGAACGGGTCGTCATGGCCGCGCGGTGCCGCCTTTGCCAGCGCCTTGAGGTCGATGAAGCTGGGGCAGGTGGTCGTTGTCGTCATGCTTTGCTGTCCTTTCAAAGGGGATCGATACGTGCACGAGGCACACGCCCGCCCGCCCCGCTTTGACGCACGGGCACGGACGCGGCGCGATCGAAAAAGGATGCGCGCTCCCGTCGGGACGCGCGCATCGGTTGTCAGAAATATTTGAGCCAGGTGATGTCCCGCCGGCGACGCTTCAGCCGCGCGTACCAGACGGTCGGGAAATACAGCACCACGAGCATGATCGGATACCAGGCCAGCACCCAGTGGTAATTGTCGAACATGTAGGCGCTGCCGTTGTTCGGCCCCCAGATCCCGAGCGCGCTGTGATACAGGATGCGCAGCACGGTCAGGTGGAGAAGGTAGAAGAACATCGGCGCCGCACCGAAGATCGCGATGGCACCCACCAGTCCGGTATCCTCGATCTTCTCGAACAGGACCAGCAGCAAGGCCCCGCCGCCCAGCGTGGGCAGGAGGAACAGCAGCGAGGGCGGATATTTCGTCATCGAGATGAAGCTGATCACGCTGCGCACCGAATTGCCTTCGGTCATGAACCACGGCTTGTCGCCATAGATGTTGAGCGTGCGCAGCAGGATGAACGCCGCAATCATGCCGAAACCCAGGATCAGCAGGTTGCGATTGCGCTGCTCGGCCGGGTATTCGGGCCGGAACCACGCCCCCGCGACATAGCCCAGCGAAATGACGCCCAGCCATGGCAGGATCGGATAGGTCGTCTTGGCGACGAAACCGAACGGCAGGTCGATCACGTCACGCTGATAAAGGATGGCCCACAGCGGAAACGCCGGGTTCTCGGCCGTCAGGCGCACGGGATCGAGCAGGTTGTGGAAGCACAGCATGCCCAAGCCGAACGCGATGAGCGCCGGCCGCGGCAGCCGCATCAGCCCGGCGAGCGCGATCATGGAAATACCGATCGCCCAGATCACCTGCAGCCAGAACGTCGGTTGCGGCACGATGCCCCAGTAAAGCGGGGAGAGATAGACAAGCTCGATCACGATCAGCAGCGCGCCACGCTTCAGGAGATAGGAGGTCGTTTCCTCGACCGTGTGGTTCAGGCTGTAGAGATAGACGCCAAGCCCGGTGAGAGCGACGAAGATGGGGGCGCAGAAGCTCACCGCAAAACGCGCGAAACCCAGCGCCGGGATAACCGTCGATGCGTCGATCGGATCGGCCACGATGTAATTGACGAACCAGGTCTCTCGAAGATGGTCCAGCAACATGAGGATCATGACGAAACCGCGAAGCGCGTCGATATTGGCCAGGCGCGCCTTCGCCTTGACGTTGGTTTGCCCTGCGGCCGGTCGGGCCGGCGCGCTTGCCGGCATTGATATGCTAGTTGCCATCATTCGCATCCGTTACAGTGATCGCTGATCCGATGCATGGTGACCGATGCCGGGCCAACAGGATATGTGAGTTTGCAAGGAATCTGGTTGATTGTTCCAAAATTCACCATGCCAATGGCAGTAAGTTCCGCGGATGGGAATGGCGCCGCGTTCAGCCGCCTTGCCCGAGCATCGCGACCGCGTCGACTTCCACGAGATAGCCGTAATGCAACTCCGCCACCGGCACCACGGTGCGGGCCGGGCGCGCATCGCCCAGCATCGCGCCATACACCTCGTTGAACGCAGGCCAGTTTTCGACCCCGCAGATATAGGCGGTAACCCGCACCAGATCCGCCGGCGAACCACCCGCCGCGTCGAGCACGGCGAGCATGTTGGCGATGGCCTGACGGGCTTGCGCGGCGAAACCCATGTCGTCGAGCGGCGCCTTGTCCGGCCGGATCGGAAGCTGTCCGGAGATATAGAGCGTCTGCCCCGCCTGAACGCCTTGCGAATAGGCGCCGGCGGGGGCGGGCGCCTTGTCGGTTTCGATGATTTTGCGCATGTCTTTCCTTACCATCCCGCGAACCGTTGCCATTCCGCCTCGACCGCGTGGCTTTCGCCGCGCACCACGTGATACGATCCATGCTGCGCGCCGGTGGCGCAGGCGTGGTTGGGCAGGATGCGCACCCTGTCGCCGATCTGCAAATCGGGCAGGACGGCATCCGAACCCTCGCGCACGGCGATGATCCCGTGTTCCTGGTTCGCGTCGACCAGGATCAAATCGTCATAAGGAACGCCGTCGATGTCGCAGACCACGCCATAACCCTGATCGACCGATTGCTTCGCGGTTCCCCGGTCGCGCGACATCGCCATCCACCCCGCATCGACCAGGATCCATCCCTTGCGCGGCTGATGGCCGATCACGGTTCCCAGCACCGAGAGCGCGATGTCCTCCATGCGGCAGATACCGATGCCCGCCATGACGAGGTCGAAGAAGACGAAGACACCGGCGCGAACCTCGGTCACGCCGTCGAGATTGGCAGCATGATGCGCGGTCGGCGTGGAGCCGATGCTGACGACCGGGCAGGCATGGCCGAATTCGCGCAGGATCGTGGCGGCATCGACGACGGCCTGGCGCTCCTCTTCTGCACATTGCCTGAGCGCATCGTCTCCGCGCGCGGCATAGCTTCCGCCCGCATGGGTCAGCACGCCGCGCAGCTCTCCCCCGTCGGTCAACGCCGCGGCGATCGCGCCAAGCATCTCACGGTCACGCGGCAGCACGCCGGAGCGGTGGCCGTCGCAGTCGATCTCTATCAACACCGGGATCGGCATCTCCGCCTCGCGCGATGCGGCGGCCACCGCTTCGGCCTGCTCCACCGAGTCCACCACGATGGAAAGGTCGCAACCCCCGCGTCGCAGCGCCACGATCCTGTCGAGTTTGGATGGCGCGATGCCGACCGCATAGATGAGGTCGGTGACGCCGGCGTTGGCGAAAAATTCCGCTTCGCGGAGGGTGGACACGGTGGCCGGCCCCTGCGGCGTGGACATCACCGCGTGCGCGACCGCAATCGACTTCGCCGTCTTGAGATGCGGGCGCAGCGTCACGCCGAACCGGTCCAGCCGGTCGCGCAGCCGGGCGACATTGCGCTCCATCCTGTCCGCGTCGAGGACGAGGCACGGCGTCTCGAGCTCGTTCAGCGTGGTCTGGCCGGACAGGTCCCTGTCGGCTGTGCGTACAGCTTCGCTCATTCGCGTTCTCCTGCTGCGTCACGGCGCGCGGCGATGGCGCGGCTCATGACGGGAAATACCCCAGCATGGCCTTCGTCTCGAGATATTCCTCGAACCCGAATGCGCCATATTCGCGCCCGTTGCCGGACTGCTTGTAACCACCGAAGGCCGCGTGCGCGTCCCACGCGGGCAGGTTGATATGAACCTGCCCCGCCCGGATTTGCCGCGCCACGCGCCGCGCGCGGTCGAGATCGGCCGATTGGACATGCGCGCCAAGGCCGTAGCAGGTGTCGTTGGCGATACGGATGGCATCCTCCTCGTCCCGATAGGGCACGAGGCACAGGACAGGCCCGAAGATTTCCTCGCTCGCGATGCGCATGTCCATCGACACGTCGGAGAAAATCGTGGCCCTGGCATAAAAGCCGCTGGTCAGCCCGTCGGGCCGCCCGGTCCCGCCGCACACCACCCGCGCGCCTTCGGCAATGCCCATTTCGATCATCGCCTGCACCTTGTCGAACTGCGGGCGATTGGCGAGCGGACCCATCAGCGTATTCTCGTCCGCAGGATCGCCGACGATCATCGCCTCCGCCGCGGCGACGGCCAGCGCCTCGACCTCGGCGAGCCGGTCGCGCGGGACGAGCATGCGGGTCGGCGCGCTGCACGACTGGCCGGCATTGCGCATCGCGGACGCCACGCCGGGCGCGACGACATTCGCGAAATCGGCATCGTCGAGCAGGATATTCGGCGATTTTCCGCCCAGCTCCTGCGTGACGCGCTTGACCGTGGGCGCGGCGGCCATCGCGACCTCGACCCCCGCGCGGGTCGACCCGGTGATCGACACCATGTCCACGTCCGCGTGGCGGGACAGCGCCGCGCCCACGTCGGGCCCCGCCCCCATGACCATGTTGAACACCCCTGCGGGCACGCCGGCATCGTCGAGCACCTGCGCGAAGATCTGCGCGCTGAGCGGAGAGAGTTCGCTGGGCTTGAGCACCATGGTGCAGCCGGTCGCCAGCGCCGGGGCGACCTTGGCCGTCATCTGGTACAGCGGCCAGTTCCATGGCGTGATGAGCGTGCACACGCCGATCGGTTCACGCGCGATCGCGGTGGTCCCTTGCCGGCGCAGGAAATCGAAACGGTCGAGCACCTCGATCGCGGCGCGGACATGCGCGATGCCGAACGGCACCTGCGCCGCGCGGGAAAACCCGATCGCGCAGCCCATCTCGCGCGTGATCGCCTGCGCAATACCCTCCGCACGCTCGTCCAGCAGTTCGGCAATCCTGCGCAGCAGCGCCGCACGCTCACCCGGATCAGTGGCCGAAAACGCGGGAAAGGCCGCGCGCGCCGCCGCGACCGCCCGGTCGACATCGGCAACGCTACCCAATGTGACCGTGCCGATCTGCGCTTCGCTGGCGGGGTCGATGATGGGAACGACACTGGACGCCCCGGCGGGCGCGACCCATTCGCCGCCGATATAGAACCTGTCGCAATCTGGCGTTTTCATCGGAATTCTGCCCTGTTCGGACGAGGGCGCCGGGTTCGGATACCCGGTCATGGCCCGCGACATGGATGGGAATGCCGATGAAAACTACGAAGCGTCGCGGTTTGCCTCAAGCCCGGTGTGGATGGCCCCGCACCACGATCTGCTCTTTTTGGCAGGGCTGACGTCATATTGTTCGGCGACGGCTTCCACCGGAAGCTCCGCCGAACCGCCGCGGCCTGCCCTGTACCGGGCAGGCCGCGATTTGGTCGTTATTCCTTCACGATGGTCTTTTCGGTAAAGCGCATCGCGGGGAACGGCATGTAGCTGATCCGCAGCCGCTGCCGCAGGGACAGCGTATGCTCGCCCTTGGGAAAGCCGCCGGGATAGGTCACCGACAAAGTGGCCGGCGCGCCGAAATTCCAGCGCCGGTCATAGGTGGTTTCCATCTCGTCGAGCGTGATCGGGCCGTTGCCGTCGTCGAAGCTGACCGCCTCGCGCGGGAGCTCCTCGCCGTCGACCGCCACGGTCATCTCTTCCAGCATCGAAAGCGTCAGCCCGCGATAATATCCCAGCTTGGTGGTGAAGCTGAAACCGGTCGGGCTGTCCGCAGGGCCGATGTCGGTGACGCTGTCGGGATCGATAAGATATTTGTCGAACATCAGGCGTCCTCCTGCCCATTTGCGGTTTCGCCCAAGAGGCGCTTGAACATCTCGTGCTGACGCCGGACCTGTTCGCGGCTGTCGACGTCCATGACGTCCTGCACCCAGCGGTTGCCTTCGTATTCGCTGGACAGGGTCCCTTCCCAACCGGCCTTCAAAAGCTCGGGAATGACCTCGTCATAGGCGTGCGCCGGATCGCGGCAATCCTCGGTCATGCCGTAGAACTTTGCCTGGATATGGCGGAAATAAGGGGCAAAATCGCCGATCCGCTTGGGATTGGCATAGGGTGCATGGCGCAGCGTTTCGGCCATGCGGACCTCGGACGGATTGCCCTTCATCTTCACCGCCACCTCGTAGATGGTGTATTCGCACATCACCTTCTGCTCGTGCTGATCGACGATGAACTGGGTGATTTCGGGCCGCGCACCTTCGCGCTCGAACCGCGCGCGCAGTTCGGGCGGGTAATGCTTCATGAAAATGCCCATGTCGGGCAGGATGCCGAGATGTTTCGTGCCGAGCCGGTCGGCCACCTCGATCGTGCGCAGGATCCACGGATGGTCGAGATACCACGGCGCGTGGACCTCCACACCCATGTGCACGTCCAGTTCCTCGGCATAGGGCACGCAACGTTCGAGAATGTCGGGCCGCACGAAGATCAGCACGCGCATGTTGCGAATGCCCATGCGGTTGCACAAGGCGAGGTCGCGCCGGATGCTTTCGACCTGTTCATCGTCGGTCAGCAGGCGATCGTTGCGCAGCTTCGTATCGAGGAACATGTCGTAGCAGGTGAAGTGGCAGCCATGCCGTTCGAGCATCTCGTGCCAGCCCGCGATTTCCGCGTCGGTGACGTTGGGAAAGCTGGGCATGTTCTGTTCGGGCAGGATTTCGATGCCCTTCGCGCCGATGGAAGCGGCGAAGGACACGCAATCCTCCACGTTCATCTTGCCGAGGAACATCTCCTCCTGAAAACTGTAGAGGCTGACGCCCCTGCGGATCTTGGATGCCATGATGGGCTCCTTTAATATGCCGGAAGATCGGCGGGATTGGGAAAAACGAATGGGGTTGCAGGCGGCGGATCCGGGCCGGTCACGCCGGCACGACCGCCCGCACGTCCATGCCGGAAGGCGTCATGAACGACGCGGGCCGCGCGCTCGAAGTTGATGTCATCGGCGGCGATTTTGGGCACGCAGAAAGGCCCGATTACTGCATCATTGCCGCAAGAAATAAGACCCGAATCCATGATCGCACCGATGGCCATGGGGCGCGCCGCCACATGTGAAGCAGCCTTGCCCCCTTGCAGAGCACGCGCGCCGCCGCGGGACAGCATGCCCCGTTGCCGGTCCGGCGTATCGCCGCGACGCATGTGGAGTTTCATCGAATTCTCCGGATATCACACGGCCCGGCTTCACTCCCGCAAAGCCTGCCGCCGACCGCAGAGGAACGGCACCTGCATGACGGGCGCATGGACGTCAGCCTTCCAACTCCGGTTCGAACCTGCCGTCGATGAGGACGAAGCAGATGCGGCAGTTGCTGTCGGTGCGATTG
>NZ_CANMCP010000021.1 GCF_947496385.1 uncultured Croceicoccus sp.
TCCAACTTGCGGATAAACTTCTCGCTCACCTCGCCCTGTCCGAAAATAAGGCAGTTCAACGATATATCGCAGGTGTCCGAATTCGTCACGCCGATGTAATTAATCGCTTCGCTTTCGCCGGTGTAGCTGTAGCGATAGTCGGGGTGCGTGTGGTTCGTGTGCGGATTCCCGTTAAGGCGGGCATAGGTTTTGCCGTTATGCCGGCCAAACGTGCCGATGTTCCAAGTCTGACCATCCGTAATCGCGCCATCGCAATCGATCTTGATCGTGGCGCGCTGCGCATCAATGAACTGGCCCTCGGTGTCGGTCGTCGCGCTAAACGCGCCCCAGATAACCTGCATCTTGCCGTTTGTGTATTGGACAGCAGGAGCGTAGCGGTTGGAGCTGCCGCCGCCCATCATGGTGCCGATGTTAGCGCGCTTGCTCATGGCCGTATCGTTGACGCGGAAGATCCCGATACCCCAGCGGGTGAGCGACGGCGCGACGGCGCCCATGCCCTTGTAAACGAGGATATCTTTGCTCGCAGTGCTGAAATGGATGCCGTCTGTGTTGACGACCGGACGCCTTGCAACGTCCGACTGTTCGAAAGACGTATCACTGAACATGGTCGGCTCGTAACCGGCACCCTCCGTGAAACCAGCGTCGAGCATTTCTTCGGGATAGGCCCGGATGACCTGGAGAGTTGGAAACAGTTTGGGTGACCATTCTGTCCCTACCGCAGGCAATAGCGTAACAATTTCCTTTAACTCTCCATCACCGATATCGACTTCGTATTTTACTTCGGAAGGAAGCTGATCGATGCGAAAGCCAGTCGCGGGTCCGACGCAACGGTTCCAAACCGTTTCGCCCTTCTTACGGTAAAAGATGCTGCGATTTGCCATAATCATTTATCCTTCGAATTTGAGAGCGTGGGGTGCAGGTTCGATGTTGCCATTGGGCGGGGAATCGGGACCGGAGATTTCAATCCCGTGCGGGGCCCCTACTGCGCTCGCCGGTTCCACGACCGTCGTTGTCGGCGGCGGCGCTATCGTTGCCCTCGGGACGACAAAGATGTTTCGGAACTGAACGGTGCCCGCTTGGGAGCCGGCCACCAGATGGATTACATTCGTTTCTTCGGCTTTAAACTCAAAACTTGCTTCGTTTTGCCATGTACTGCCTGCATAATTATCGGGATGAACCCCAATAGTTGTTGTCCCAAGTGAGACCCCGTTCTTGATGGCAACTTGGGCTGTGGTTGAATTACCGCTGGCGTTTCGCCGATCAAAAATAACGCGATAACTTTCCCCGGCTATCAAGTTGAGCGTTTGGAAGACTGTCGGCGCACTATTTGATCGAGTAAGGCTCATTACATTGTCGGACGTCACAACCGTTCCATTCGATGTGACCTGCCATGGGGAAAGCCCGTCGAAGGTTCCATTCTGCACAAAATTGTCCGACCCGGCCGTTATCATCATCGACAGAACCGTATCGCTTGGGCTGTTTACGCTATCCGGCAACGTCTCCCGCAGCGTAAAGCTGCTTGTGCCAATCGCGTTCGGGGTCCCCGTGATCACACGCGCCGCACTGTCGAGAGTCAGACCCGCCGGCAGCGATCCTTGTGCCAACGCGATCGTACTTCCCGGTGTCGCTCCGCCAATGTCGATGGCGGACGGCTGTCCTACGGTGATGCTGATCGACGCGAGCGTCAGCGCGGACAGTTGAGCTTTCATCTCGACGTCCGTGATTGCCCCCGCACCCATCGCCGGCGGACTGCTCGAAAGGCGGCCGAAGGCGTTGTATGTCGGTTTGACCATCCCGAATATCGAAGGCTCGATACCCGCTAGCGGTGCAACAGGCGCATAGGCGTTGGCCAGTGCATTGGCGTCGTGATGATCCAGAGCTATCGGTTCGGTGCTCGGAAGCTGAGGGTCGGCATAGATGGAGGTGTTCGAACGCCCCGCTCGGAACGCCGCGAAATCGGCGTACTTGTCGCCGCCCACATAGTAGCTGCCTAGACCCCAATATTGGTTTTTCCGAAAACTCAGTCCCGATGCATCGCCCGCGAAATCAAGATGTTTCCCGGTGGACGAGATGATGAGATTGTTGGCGAACGTCGCCGTCGCATTGGTGACATCGCCGGACATGCTTTCCACCCCGGGGTTGGCATTGATGATCGTATTTCCGTAGATCATCGCGTTTTCGAGACGGTCGTGGCTCGGCGGTGTATACAGGGTGATACCGCCGTAATAGGATTGTCCCGATACGTTATCGTTCACGCTGATGTTGTTGCGAACAATGTTATTGTACATTGGTCCGTTTTCGTAGGAACAGACTAAATACCCACAGCCTTGGTTCTCGGACGTATAACAATATTCGATACCGCAATTACGGCACCCGCCATCGATATCGATGCCGTCCCCGTCAACATGGTTGCCGGTCTTGTTATTATCGGACACACAATGACGGAACCAGACGTTTTCGCAATTGTACATCCAGATGCCGACGGGACCGTCAGTGCTGGCCGCGCCATTGTTGGTCGAGCGCGTCCATGTGACGCTCCCATCCCGTACATGGCCCATCACCAGGCCGTCACGGGTATTGCCGTCCACAAAACAATTATCGAAATGAACATCGGTATGGACCGGCGCGCCGTCCGCACTTGATCCTGGGCCGTAGCCAAGGACGGCACGCCCGCAATTGCGAATGTCGCACCCGCTGATCCGCACATCGTCATAACCAGCGTCGCCGCTATCGCCACCGAGCAAGATGCCGTGTCCGGATTCGATGAAGTTCGACATTTCGACGTTGATGACGCGCACGAAACGTTCGCGCTGCGCGCGGGAGCCTGCATTGCCGATCATGATGGCATCGGTGCCAATGTTATCGCCGTCGAGGATAAGATCCCGAATGACGATGCCGGAACTGTCGTAAACCAATATGCCGCGATCAGCTTGGACACAGCGTATTCGCGCGCGTCCCTCGCCGTAGCTTCCGATCGTCATCGGGATGGCTGCGTCGCCCTGCTCGCGGAACTTGGGATGACCTTCGAACGTATCACCGCCGCGGAACAGGATGGCATCCCCCGGTTGCATGGCGGGCATCTGCGCCACGGCCTTGGCCATCGATTGCCACGCCGCATCGGCCGAGGTTCCGGCAGCATTGTCATCGCCGTCCGACGCTACATAGTAACTTGTACCGGTGATCGCAGGAGCCGAAGCGATTGCGGGACGCTGAAATTCGTCGGGCAGGGTATAGCCAAGCAACGGCTCTGCCACCGTGGTGAAGGCCAAAATGGTATCGCGCGGACTGTCGGGGCTATTTTCCAATGTCTCGCGCAGAGTGAAATTGCTGCTGCCCGCCGTTGTCAATGTGCCGGTAAGCGTACGCTCGGCGCTGTTGAGCGTAAGACCCTGCGGAAGCGATCCGCCTGCAAGTGTAATCTTACTGCCGTCTTTCGCGCCATGGATATGGATTGTTGCGGCTTGACCTTGTGTGAGGCTGTCGGGTGAGACCGAGAGCGTTCCGAGAGTGGCAACAGGATCAGCGACAGTGACGATCACCATCGTATCGTGCGGGCTATTGGGACTATTTTTCAGCGTTTCCGTCAGCGCAATCGTTTTTTCACCCACGTTTGCGAACGAACCGCTGACGATACCGTCCGATACGGTTAAAGGAGTGCCGTCCGAACTGAACGCGGTAATCGTGGAAGAGGCGGTATTATTTACGACGGTTCCTTTCCACAGCTCTCCGGTCGTCGCATTTATCGGGTCCAGGTCGAGAGAGCTTAGCGCAGGCGCGGCCTTTCGCGACTGTAATGCTGCCCATTGGTTATCCACCTTAACCCTCACGGTGGCACCGGTAAGATCGATAGGATCGGGTATTGAATTGTAGATGCCGACCGTCACGGTCCCGTCGCTTGTGACTTCGCCGCGCGCGATCAGCCCGGTCGTATCGACCGCGCCGAACGAAATGGCGCTAACGATGTCGCCAACACGTGCGCCTTCGACAGGCACGGACATGCTGATCTTTTGGTTTGAGACAATGGTCGAGGCGGTGCAGGTTTTCTGACCGAAAAAGGCGAGTTGGGCGCTAGTATTGTAACCTGTTTCTGCCCAGACCTTGTGAACATCGTCCCAGCGCAACATCAGCCGGTCGCCTTGATTGAACAGAGAGCGATCCTGCTGCAACTTCATACCGTGACCCACGCGCGGGAAACACACGATCTGCGCATCGCTACCACCGTGCACAATCGTAGCAAGCTGCCCATCGACAAAGCCGGTCGAAGTTTGGTTAAGGCTCACCATGACGGGGCCTTTCGCCGCCGGTCGTACTTCATTTGTTCCTGGCAGCAGCGTCATCGCCGAATCTTCCGCCGCTACGAACGATTGCACCATACCGCGTTGCCCGGATGCATCGTCGAAACTATCGGCAATGACGATTCGAGGCCATACGAAGCCCGGCTTCGAATCCCGAAGCGTTACGGGAAGACAGGCGCCGTCGCCTCGCACGGTCAGTGTTATCGTGTTCGCATGGTACAAACCGCCATGAAGGAGCACCGCCTGATCGAAGGAACGGTTCGCTCTATAGGCCAGATTGGTCCGATCGCAGGTAAGGTCGACCTTGATGTTGCTGGCGGGCGGGACGACAACATCAGTCCCCGCAACTGTCGTTGCGGCATTCGGTGGCCCGGCAATCGACAAGGCATGGGTGCGGTCGCTGCGGTCGATCACTGCAACAAGCTGCAGATCGACATCGACGAGCTTTCCGAAACCATCGAGCGCCAAGGTCGTATCGATCAGGCGAAGCTGACCGCGCATGTAGCTGCCAGCAACCACCTCGCCGCAACGTTCCATGGTAAAGCCACCTTCGAAGGTGATGTACGGTGCGCTGCCCGAACCGGTACGCAGCGGATAAGCAGGATGCGGCGCGCCATCCGCGCCATTGTCGCCGCCCGCGACCCCGCCCATGAGCGCTGCTCTTTTCAGATCATAGAAACGGCCACCGACAAAAATCTTGCCTGAACCGCCCGTCACCAGGTTCTGATGCGCATTACCAGCTTGCAAATTTACACACAGGCTATGGGCAGCGGTTCCAGGATTCCAGGCGCAATGCGGAGAGCCGTCCAACACAACGTTCTCGAAATATTCTTCGGTGACTTTTGCGTTTCCTGCGGTGCAATAAATCTCACCGCCGAAATTGCGCATGTCGACATTACGCATTTCGATTCGCGTACACGTCACATCTTGAGCCCAAAAACCCTTGTGCGTTAGATTGACCTGAGGCTCGACCGGAAGTTCGGCATGATAGGTTCTCGTGCCGTCTAGTTCGACATTCTCCAGTTTGAAGAAGTCCATGGTCGTGCGGGGCAGTATGACGATGCCGCTGCCGATCCAGTCCGATTGCAGATCGGCGCCAGAACCGGCCAAGGGCGGATCGTAAGTCATGCCGAACTGTGTGATGCTGTCGTTGTTGCTACCGTGGCTATTCAAAAGCCGCAGCGTGGTCCGGTGGCGGCTGGCTCCGCCAATGACCAGGTTTTCCCGCACGACCATATAATGACCGGACGAGCCCGTCGTAGCGCTCTCTTCAGGGTTACGAAGCGGCGCCCACAAATCGTAAGTGCCTGCGCGCAATTCGATCCGCTCGATGCCTACGGCATTGGCATAGTCGATCGCCGCCTGAATGAACGGCTGCGCATTACCGCTCCCGGTATAGCCGAACTGATCGGGCGAAATGGAGCCGCTCTCGGAGGGCAGCAAACGGAAATGGCTCTCGCCCTCCCCTTTCAGGCAGGCGCGTGGATGCGCAGCAAGCAATTCGGCGGTTGCCAGCCCATCACTGACATAGGACGCGCATCCGGAACCGGTCTGCGCATAGCCGCTGCTATGGATCCTCTCGACATGGGGCGGCGGGGATATACGCATCGTCGTGAAAAGTCGTGGGATGGAACCCGACAAATGCTGCGCCAGATCCTGCGCAAGTTCGGCGACCTTATCTCCCGTACCGGTAGCCACACGCGCGACATCATCGGTCGCTGCGCGCAAATCGGTTATCGCGTCTTGGGTTTGCTGTGTGGAAGCTTCAACCGATTTTGCGGTTTCGAAAGCTTCTGCGGCTTGCTCACGCGCGCCACTGCCCATGGCGCGGGCGATATGATCGAACCCGCTCATAGTGACACCTGTACGAAGCTGAGCTCGAAATTCTGGTTATTGGCTAAATCGAACTTGAGGTCACATTCGCAAACCACCGTGGAAGCAGGCACGGCGTGATCGATTCGACTTTTTTTCGAGAATGTTCGGATCATGTGGACTCTCTTTTTTTGGAGGCCCACGATCAGTGCATTGGTTATCCTTTGTAGGAAAATAAAACCTTATTGGTTATAATCGGAACAGCTGTGCCCTTCGGGCATCCGCATTTTCGAGTGCGTCCGTTTGCCGATATCAATCGGTCATAATTTTCACTTACTTTTTCAGCATTGTACCGCCAACGATTCGAACACCGGCATCCTCGCAACGATTCAACATCCGTGCCGCAGATTTTACCTTGGTAACGCCTTCGCGGGTCGCGACGACTGCGCCCCCTGTAGAAAGTGCCGCAAAAAGATAGTCGTCAGAAATGGAAGCTGCGTTCGTGTCTACCAATATCAAATCGAAATTTTTCTTATGTGTCTCGATCAGCATCGACATCGTTGAACGCATGAACAGATCATGGTCCAAACCCAGATCCTTCGAACAGGACAGTGCAAACAAATTTCTCAGGGACGTAGGGACCGGATTGCCCGCCATCTCTTGGCTGACCTCTTCGACGCCCAAATTCCTATGGACCGTCGGATTGTAAAGGTCCGCGTCGATCAACAAGGTTCGCGCGCCGGCTTGCGCAAAAACACAGGCCAGATTGGTAGCGACAGTCGTACGCCCCTCTCCACGATCAGCGCTGATAATCGACAGCGCGCAACGCACCTCGTCACCAAGAAACCACTGAACCGCCAATTTTTGCGCTAGTCGTCGCAGATCGGCCGCGCGTGCCGACATAGGGTCCTTCAAAACGACGATTTCGTCGCTGACGTACTCCAGACGATCCCAATCGACGTTTTCGCCCCCCTTGTTAGGGGCAGTAAAATTTCGCTCAGCCGACGCCATACCGCCTTGCGCGGCAATTGCGTCAGCCAATCCAGTATGCGAGCCTTCGTCCGCAATCGCCTCGTTTGCGGACCCGTAATGAGGCCCATCCTTAGCAGGCGTATCGGTCATTGTGCGTTGATCCACTATGTATTCCCTAAGGATGGCAGCAATCCAGCAAATCTTCGGGGTTGCAAAATGTTCTGTCCGTCGGATGAACGCACCGACCCCAAATCTGGAATTCCGAGCCAGCCGTCGAGTTCTTCAGCCATCCGAATTTTTAGGTGGAGAAGCTCGAGCAAAATGGCCACGGCTATTCCAGCGATCAAGCCGCCAAGGACGCCCAGGACGATAATAAACAATCGCCTCGGACCGACCGGATTAAAGTTCGGGGTTGCCGGCGTAAGCAAAGAAATATTGGTTTGCGCGGATTGACTCAACACTTCGAGTTGCGTCCGACGCTGGGCCATCTGGTCATAGGCTTCTTGCACGCCTGCGACGTCAAGACGCGCCTGAGCAAGCTCGCTTTCTGCTGCCTGCGATGCCATGGTACGCTGCATCTGCGCAGCGACCTGGTTTGCAATTCCCTGCTGCGCCTGACGCGCCTGTGCAGCTTCGGCCGCCTTGCTGCGTCGCGCTTCTGCAATTTGTTGCGATTTTTGCGATTCCACGCTGCCAATCTGATCGCGAAGCTGCCGGACCTGCGCATTGTTGGGGCCGGCGATGGTATTCAATTGGGCGAGCTGCGATCGCAGCGCGGAAAGCTGAACGTTAAGCTGCGTGATTACAGGGTCCGATTGCAAGGCAGGAAGCGCACCGCTAGCTGCCTGTGAGCTTGCGACCTCTGCATTTGCGGCGGCACTCGCGAGCTGCGTTGCGAGCGTAGTCAACCCGACGTTGTCCGCACTGCTTCCGCCCTCCGAATCGATGACACCGAGCTGGCTTTTCAAGCTTGCCAAACGGCGCTGTGCCGCCTCCAACTCATCCGCCTTTTGCGTAAGCTGATTATTATAGGATTTGACCGCGGCGCGAGCGGGTTCCGTCTGTAATGCGAGATTTACGTCAATAAACGCCTGCGCAAACGCATTTGCCATGAGCGCCGAAAATTGAGGGTCATTGCTTGCATACCCGATTCGCATGAGACGCGAACTTGGCAGGCTCGATTGCACAGTCATGCGCGGCTGCAACACTTTCGCGAGGAATGGCTTGACCGGAGTCGAACCTGGCACCCATCCAAAACGGGACGCGAGAACAGGAAGGGATTCCTCGTCAAGCAAATCCACTACACGTTCGGCCACGCGATTGCTCTTCAGAATATCCTCCAACGTAAGAAGATAATCAGGAGACAGACTTTCCCCCTGCGTTCGGGCGCCGATTGTCTCCGACGACCGGGTTTCCACTACGACCGAGGCATCGGACTGATAAACATCCGGAGCGAGAAGAGCATATGGCCCGGCCAAGGCGAGACCGGCGAATGCAAGCCCTGCGATAATAAGCCACCGCAGGCGCAACACCTTGAGCATGTGGCTCAAAATCATATTCTACACCCCTTAGAAAATGCGCGCACCGACGCGAATGAGATCGTTCGGCCGAATCTCGGCATCTCTGTCAACCTTGCCGGAAATTTCCACACCATTTGGCGCCTTCCGTGTCACCTTCAGCTTGTTTCTGGAGCCACGCGGCGTCAAGCCACCAGCAAGTGCCATCGCACGCTCCATGGTCAACCCTGGCTCTAAGGGATAGGCTCCGGGATTCTGCACTTCGCCAAGGATATAAAAGGTCGGGGCTTCCGTCACAACGATTGTTTCATAGGGCTGCGCAACGCGATCTCGCTCGCCACTGACAACGTCCGAGGCGGGGATTTCGACCATTTCACCTTTCGCATTCGTGATGCGAATGACACTCGCACCCTGAGCAAGATTGGCGCCTGATCGGGCAAGAAGGTCTGTCAACCGCATTCCCGCTCGATCAAGAACATATTCACCGGGCCGTGCTACGTTACCAAGCACCGAAACCCTTTTGCTTTTGTATTCTTGCACAACCACATTGACGACCGGATCCCGGAGAATTCCCCGCCGCCTGAACTCGAGGGCAAGTCTTTCGCCTACCTGCGTGGCGGACAAACCACCAACCATCACTTCACCTAGTTCGCCAACGGGGATCGTGCCGTCGGCGGACACCTGAACCAATGCATCATAGACATCGGTCCCGTAAACGTTGATCTGGAGCACGTCACCTTCTCCCACTTCGTAAAGGGATTGGGGTGCAGCTATTTCCTGTGCAGCGGCAATTGCGGCGAAGGCAGGGGCCCCAAGCAGCGCAAGAGACGCAAGGAAAGCGCGATAGGCACGCGGCATAATGAAATTCCTCATGGTAACTGTCCGTCGCACAACCGTTCCGCCGCCCTTCATCCTGGCGCCCTCGGCGCCCGTGAATCGAATCCTTGGAAGCGATGTGACGACAATATCAATACCCGCTCGGCATAAATAGACGATGAACGGAATTGAGTGCGCTATCTTTTCCGAAATTGAATGGCGCAAGCCGATCATAGAGAATTTAAACTGCCTCTTGCAATAAATGCAGCATATTATTCAATTTTAGCTGGATCTGAATAAGTATTATTACGGAACGGATTTATTTCGGAAATACGGCTTTTTAGGTCGAATTTGAATTCTTGGCGAAGATAGCGGCCCTCGGTTTTCAATAAATAATGGCTAAGATTTTTGAACTTTGTTCCACCCCAAACCATTTCGATTTCTCTGTCCTCAAACCCGGCTATCGAGGTCAACGCAAGCTGGTGAAGCAACCAATCTCGCAAACCCGGAAAATCCGCCTTGGCATATTTTTTCCCTTTGTAGATAGCATCTTGCAGAAACAGTGCCTGATCGAGACAGGCTGAAACACCCAACTGATTTGCAAGCTCGCTAGCATCCACAAGAGTATCGCGGCCCTCCACGGCAAGAAGGGCATTCATGTCCGCCAGCCATTTCAGGCGAGACCATCCATGATGTGCGCCATGCACGGATAAATACACGATATTGGCGTGAGGCTGGAGCACCTGTACCGCGCAGTTTCCTAAAATATGTTCCGTCCTAGTAAGGTCGGCGGACATGACCGGCAGGAGAAAACGATTAACGAAAAAGCGCCAATGCAAATCCACTGCGACCTGAAGGCGATCGCTATAGAGTTCCAAATCCTTGCGCTTCGACATTACTCCGGAAGCGCGAATATCGCCGCTGTTGGAATTTCCGTTGAACCCGAGCCGCGTCAAACTTTTCTTAGCGGCCACGACATCGCTTTCGTCGACGAGAATGTCGATATCGTGATTGCTGCGTACACCAAGACGCCCATAAGCACGCGACGTGATCTGCAGGCCTTTTATCAGAACGAAGCCAATTCGGTCGTTGTCGAGCTGATCCTTGATCATCTTAAAGGCCGAAAGCATCCGCATTTCAGAAAATGCAAGTGCATCTTTTTCGGTCTTTAACTTCGTCAGAACACAGGGGGGCACGCCGGTTAGATTATCGGAGGCGCCTTTCAAAACATATTCTGCCAAATGCCCTTTTACACGATGACGCTTGGCAAGCCGCATGACCAGATCCCAGTCTAACGATCTTGCATCGACCTTTTCTACATGCGCCGGATGCGTCGCCATCGATGTGCATCTCGCGACGAACGCCAGTTCCTCCGTAAAAACAGGTTTCAATTATTTTACTCCGATATCGGATCAGGTTTTTACTGTAATTTAGTAACAATCTTTAGGCCTGCCGGAACTGTATGTTATTGGAACAGATCGAATTTCCGCGTGTTCCTAGTCGATGAGTCGGGCTATCTCGATGCTTAGGCTTTTTCGCCTGCTGATACTAGGAGCGCAGATATGGAAACCTTGAAAAATAACGGCTATGAAGCACCGAAGATGGAAAAAATCGGCTCGTTTGAGGAGCTGACGCTCGGTAGCTCGACCGGCAACTTCCTTGACGCAGACTTTCCGGATGGCACGCCATTCGGTGATCTTACCTTTTCCTAAAATAGGTAATCACCGAGGGATTGAATTCCCAAAGTGATCTGAACGAGACTATGTTTCGTTTTTATAGCCCGCCGGTAACGTACTTTGCGTCCGGCGGGTTTTCATTTTATATAATTCTTAATTACTAGGCCGTGTTGACAAAAGGAATTGGCAAATTTGCTTGGTTGTGATTCGAGCCTGCTTTTTGAGGGCCAGTCATGGGTCGCGGGGATTTGTCGGATGCGGAATGGGAACTGATCGGGCCGCTGCTGCCGCCTGAGCAAGGCCGGTGGGCGTCTCCTGCAGGCCATAACCGGCGCTTTCTCAATGGCATGCTCCACGCGCTGCGGGGCGGCTGCCCCCTGGCGCGGAAGCGAAGCTGTGCATAGCATACATCCACGAGCGACACGGCAATCGGAACTCGATCTATGTCCGGTTCCGGCGCTGGGCAGAACAGGGTGTCTGGGATGCTCTCCTGCAAACGCTGGTCGATCTGGGCCCGACCGACGACTGGCAGCACATGATCGACAGACCAGCGTTCGCGGCCATGTCTCGGCAGCGGGCGGAAAAGGGGGCTTGTGCGAACGCTCCCGGTCGATCACGCGGCGGCTACGAGCAAGCTCCCGATGCACACCCGGCCCCGTAACCGTGGGCTGCAGGCCGCCTTGCGTGGAGCGGGATTGCAGGGTTGATGGCCGCTTCTTTGAATGGAGTGGCAAAGATGGGCGATAGCGAGCCGGATCGAGCGAGTGCGCATATGAGTGGTCATATGAGTACTCGCATTGAGGTTGTCGGGCGGGTTTCAGGCCGACGACGCTGGACGGTGGAGCAGAAGCTGGCGATCCTGCGGGATGCATTTGGGCCCGGCGGCTCGGTCCGCGCGGCGTGTGAGCAGCACGAGATTGGCAGCGGATCCATTTATACATGGCGGCGACAGGCCATGTCGGGAGAACTGGTTGGCGTCACGCCGCGATCGGTGCCGGCATTTTCCGAGGTTGAAGTCGCGGATCCGGTTGTCAGCGACGGCGCGTTGCCCGTGCCGTCTCATTGCGGGAATATCAGGATCGAACTGCCGACAGGTGTCCGGCTGACTGTGGATGCGATGGTCGATGGCAACGCCCTGGCTCGCGTGATCTCGGTATTAAGCCTTTGATGCCCCTGCCACCCTCGACGCGAGTTTACCTGGCGTGCGGCGCGACAGACATGAGGAAGGGATTTGATGGCCTGGCGGTCATGGTCCAGCAGGTGCTGGAGCATTCACCCCATTGCGGCGCGCTGTTCGCGTTTCATGGCAAGCGCGGCGATCTGATCAAGCTGCTCTGGTTCGATGGCCAGGGCATGTGCCTCTTTTCCAAGCGTATGGATCGCGGCAAATTCGTCTGGCCAATGACAAAGACGGGCAAAGTCAGCCTGACCTCGGCGCAGCTTTCCATGCTTCTCGAAGGTATCGACTGGCGTCGTCCGGAGCGCACCACAGCGCCGCTTCTTACGGGCTAAAAAGTGGCGGGTTTGCGCGGTTGTTCTGGCAAATGGCGGCCCATCCTGCTAGTGGATCGCAGTGTCGGACGCCTCCTCTTCCAACCTTGATAAAGATGCCCGGATCGCCGAGCTGGAAGCCGCTTTGGCGGCGCGGGATACGCTGATCGACACGCTGCGTTTTCAGTTGGCGCAGTTGCGCCGCATGAGGTTCGGGCAGTCGTCGGAGAAGCTGTCAGCGCAGATCGAACAACTCGAACTGACGCTTGAAGAACTCGAAGGCGAAGCCGCTGTCGCCAATATCCGTCAGGCCAAGTCGGCACACAGGTCCGAACGACCATCGCCGGTTCGCAGCCTTCCGGCTCATCTGCCTCGGGACGAGCAGCGGATCGAACCCGAGACAGGTCACTGCAATTGCCCCGAGTGCGGCGGCATTCTGCGCCCCTTGAGTGAGGACAGCAACGAGATCCTCGATGTCCTGCCGGTCCAGTGGCGCGTTATCCGCACAATCCGCCCCAAGTACAGTTGCCGCTCTTGCGAGAAGATCGTGCAGGCACCGGCTCCTGCCAAGGCAATCGCCCGGGGCAGGGCCAGCTTCGGCACGCTCGCCCATGTGGTGGTATCCAAGTTCGATCATCACCTCCCGCTTTACAGGCAGGCCGAGATGATGACGGCACAAGGACTCGATATCGATCGGTCGACTCTGGCAGGCTGGGCAGGACAGGCCGCGCAGCTGCTCGACCCCATCGTATCGCGCATTCGCGAGGAAGGGCTGAAGGCAGCCAAGATCCACAGCGACGACACGCCAGTGCCGATGCTGGTACCCGGCAAGGGCAAAACCGCGCAGGGCCGGCTGTGGACTTATGTCGTCGATGACCCGGCCAGCGGAGCAAACGGGCCACCACTGGTGTGGTACAAGTTCACTCAGACACGCAGCGGCACCTATCCGCAAACCGAACTGAAGACATTCGCCGGTCTCCTTCAAGCAGATGGATACGCCGGATAGGCCAAGCTCTATGGCGGCAATCGCATTCAGGAAGTGGCTTGCTGGGCGCATTTCCGGCGCAAGATATTTGAGAACCATCAGACCAGTCCGACACCGCTAACAACCGATCTGCTCGAGCGGATCCGAGCGCTCTATCGGATCGAAGACGAAGTTCGCGGTCAGCCCCCCGATATCCGCCGGCAATGGCGGCAGGAGAAAGCCAGGCCATTGGTCGACGAGTTACGCTCGGCGATCGATGATGCGTTGCGCCGGCTATCGCCCAAGTCGGCAATGGCCAAGGCGCTGACCTATGGCCGCAAGCGCTGGATTGCTCTCACGCGTTTCCTCGATGATGGACGGGCCGAGATCGACAACAATATCGCCGAACGCGCGATGCGCAGCGTTGCGATAGGTCGCAAGAACTGGTTGTTCGCTGGCTCCAAGGCTGGAGGGGAGCGCGCCGCTGCTATCTATTCCGTCATCGAAACCGCGAAACTTAACGGCATCGAGCCGCAGGCCTATATCGCCGACGTCATCGCGAAGATCGCAGACGGATGGCCAGCCTCTCGCTGGGACGAACTCATGCCTTGGAACTGGGAAGATCCCAAGAGACCGCTGATCGCCGAAGCCGCATAATCGGCGGCCTCCACGCCACGCTTACCCCGGCCCGCCGTGACAATGAGGGGCTGCCTCTCGGCTTCATCCTGACCGGCGAGGCCTCCGATTACACCGTTGCCGAGCCGCCAATGTCGATTTCCGTCGCCGCGCCCGAAGCTTTGCTGGCGGACACGGGCTACGACGATGATCGCTTCCGCGAAAGACTGCTCATCCGGGTATCCTGCCGATCATCCCGCCTCGCTCGAACCGCAAGGTTCCCCAACATCCCGACTATCGCCGCTACCGGGACCGCGTCGAGAGCATGTTCGGAAAGCTGAAGCAACAGCGCCGGTTCGCCACTCGCTACGACAAGACCGCCCTCTCCTTCGAGAGCTTTCTCTACCTCGTCGCCCGCCTATGGCTGAAGTCTTCTGTCAAAACGACCTAGCATTACAATCGACGATTCGATTGCGCCACGGATCGGCAAACGCAATAAAATGAACTTAAAGGATTCGTTAACCATTTACCCTTTATAAACTGTCCATATCGAATCTTCGATGGAGAGCACTTTGGCTTTCGCCCGTTTAGCTTCCCAAGCGGAACATATCTCCCGGCTGTCCCTCTCCCATCCGAACGACATTGAGATCGTGCGCGCATATATATCTGAATTAGAATATTTGCGGAAATGCGAGATCTCAGCTCCCAGTAAGGTATCGGTAGATTTGCCCAATGCAAGTGTCGAATTCATGCAAATGGCTGATAACCTTAAGATAGCTTTCCCGGTTTGTCGTGATGAGGAGCTAGAAAACTTGGCATTGCAGCTATTCGATAGTGAGGTCGCGCATGAGTAATCTCGGGTTGATACCGTCAAGCACTAAGGTGCGTCACTAAGTCGCACGACAGTCCTGATCATGTTGCCACCATTCGCGCAGCTTATCAGTTATACCGTCGATGGCACCTTGGCGGGAGACAAGCAATTCGCGTGGCGGACAGCGCGCGCGCGAATTGCCTCAAGATCGCGAATTTTTTTCGCTTGCTCTGTCAAACTTAAACGTTGCATCCGACTAGGCGGTAAACTCATAAAACGGCTTGTGATCTGCGGGGCCGCATGATTCAGGTTCTTCATTGTGATGGAGGGCTTG
>NZ_CANMCP010000022.1 GCF_947496385.1 uncultured Croceicoccus sp.
TTGCTGCGCCGGGAGGGGATCATGATCAACCGGAAGAAGACCCAGCGCCTCTACAAGGAGGAAGGGTTGGCGGTCAGGCGACGACGAAGCCGCAGGCGCGCTGTCGGGACCAGAGCTCCTGCTCCGGTGCTGGCCTTGCCGAACTAGCGCTGGAGCCTGGACTTCGTGCACGACCAGATAGCGTCGGGCAGGCGGTTCCGGGTGCTCAACGTGGTCGATGACGTGAACCGGGAGTGCCTGGCAGCGGTGCCGGACACCTCGATCTCCGGTCGCTGTGTTGTTCGCGAGCTGACAGAACTGATCGTCCGGCGGGGCGTCAGCGACAATGGGACAGAACTCACGAGCAATGCGGTGCTGGCATGGTGCGGTGAGATCGGCGTGGAGTGGCATTACACCGCGCCGGGAAGGCCGATGCAGAATGGCTACGTCGAGAGCTTCAACGGTCGCATGCGCGACGAGCTTCTCAACGAGACGCTGTTCATGAGCCTGGCCCATGCCCGTGTCGAGATCGCGGCCTGGGTGGATGACTACAATCGGGAGCGACCGCACTCCTCCCTCGACTACGACACTCCGGCGGCGTTCGCCGCCAAACTGGATAAGCAATGGCCTGCTTCGCTACGCCCTACGGGCTCCGCTACGCAGCCCATTGCTTCAACCGCGCTCATGCGCAACAACGCGGTCCGGCTCTAATCCCAGCTGGGGGAAAGCTGGGGGTCACGTCAGGGGAAATTGGCTTCGATTAATTCGATCAGCGCGTTCGTACCGCTGCAACGCTGACCGTAGACTTGAACTCGCCGGATCATGAACCGCCTCATTTGTTCTTCGCATGTTCCCCTAGGCGACTACCAACTCGGGGAGATTTCGGACCGAAAAATCGTGTGATCTTTGTTATGTTGGAGAAACTTAAGCGGTACATGCGCGTAGAGCTCGCATGGGTAAGCTGCGTCAACGTGAATGGGGGCCAATGGAAGTCAATGCGGAGCCACTGGTTTCGTCTCTTCAGGCGCATATTGAAGACCAAAATTTTCCCTGCGTCGGCGCTAAGTCCGCGCTCAATTCCGGGCTACTTGAGGTACGATCGGCTTGGCAGCTGACAAGCGCATGGGACGATGTTTCGATCCATGAGGGTTTGCTTCGCTGGCGCGATCTCTATGAGAATGACCCAAGCGGACTTCGCAGTTTCGTGGTGGTCTTTTCCGGTCCTTTGGACCTAAACGAAGAAGCGTTCGAATCAGCAATGTGGGAGCGATTGTCTTCTCTCGCGGCTAAAGATGGGTGGCGTGGGCAGCGCTATGATCCGAGCGTCAGCAGCGATCCGAGCGATCCGCATTTTTCGTTGAGCTTTGGGGGCAGGGCATATTTCGTAGTCGGAATGCACCCTAACGCCTCGCGCCCCGCGCGGCGCATGCGATATCCGACGCTCGTGTTCAATCTACACGATCAGTTCGAGCGGCTACGAGCCGAACAGCGCTATGAAAAGCTTCGCAAAGCTATTCTTCAGCGTGACAAACAACTCGCCGGGTCGATTAATCCAATGCTTGCCCGGCACGGGGAAGCGAGCGAAGCGCGTCAATACAGTGGGCGAATAGTGGGGGAAGATTGGGAATGTCCGTTCAAAGATCCGAGACAATAAAGAAAGAGCGGATCGAACCGCGTACTGGTGTAGCTTTCGAGCTCCGCGCTGGAGACGCTCTGACCGTGTTCGATCCGGAGGGATCGCAGGTGAGCGATCTCGTCGCCTTTGCAGCCGAAGATCCACGCGAATGGCTCTCCAATGGGCGCACCTTCGATTACGAAGAGACTATCGATCTCGGAATCGGATCGCGCCTGTGGTCGAACCGCTCGCGCATCATGCTTGCTATCGAGGACGACACGGTAGGCAAACACGATTTTCTGCTCACCCCGTGTTCGAAAAACACCTTTTCACATTTCTACCCGGACAAACCCGCTCATCGTGGTTGCTTTGGAAACCTGGCCGCTGCGCTCAAGCCATATGGTATCGACGAAGATCAGATACCGACCGCGTTCAATATCTTTATGAACGTGCCGGTATCCTCATCCGGTACGATCGAAGTATTGCCGCCGCTCAGCAAACCAGGCGACTTCATTCGCTTTCGCGCGAATATCGACCTGATCATCGGACTGACGGCATGTTCGGCCTATGCTTCGAATGGCGGCAGCTTCAAACCAATCGATTATCGCATCGAACCGGGCAAGCCGCTGCAATGAACTTCCTCGATATTCTCGAGTGGTATGGCGCGATTTCAGCGGTTGTCGCCGCGCTTGTCGTTGCGTCCAATATCTCCACCCGGATATCGTGCTGGGCGTTCGTACTCTTCGTTACATCTTCAGCCGCATTAATAGTGTGGGCTTTTATGAGCGAAGACGCCGAGGGCATCGGATGGCAGAATATTTGCCTTCTGGCGATCAATCTGTGGGGCGTCTATCGCTACCTGATTCGAGCAGAACCTGATGCAGGATCGACCGAAAGGAAGCCTGCATGAAGTCGGCCTGGATAGCCATTCTTGCTGCAGGGTTGGTTTTGGCAGTGGGTATTGGCGGCCATTTTGCGAACGGGGCTATCTACTCCTCGCTTCATGCGCGCGAGATGATCGAAGCGCTGAGTTCGCCGGCGCTTTATCTCGGCAGCGCAATCGCAGCGAGTTCAGCAACAACAATGGCACTAATGCTGACTCTTCTAGGGCTTGTTCGGCGGGTCGATTCCGAGTTCGACCAATCGATGTACAAGCGCGTCTATCACATCAGTTTACTCAGCGCCTTCCTACTGGGTGGCTCAGTCGTGATGCTGCTGCTGATGACTATGCCGATTGGCGAGTTCGATGAAATACCATCGGTCTGGTTCCCGAGCCTTTACAAGGTTCTCTACGGGCTGGTCGTAATTCTGAGCGCCATGCTTGTCGCTATGGTCGCGCTGCTGTTTACCGCCATCCGAACGCTTATTGTGAAGATCACGCCTCATGACGACGTCTGAACGGCATACCACTATGAGCTTTATGGCCGCTGAAACTCAAATGCTTTCCGGAATGCTTCATGACTAAACGCCCGCTCGTCTTCTTCGCGCATCACCAGGGGCGTGGCCATGCCAATCGGATTATGGCTATTGCGGCGTACATTCCTCACGACCGCCCGCTTCACATTCTCACCGCGAAGCCCGACCAATTCGACGACATGCCGCGCCATTCAAAGATCACGCAGCTGCCTGATATGATCGGAGCGCCTTCGCGCAGCAACGCGCTTCACGAAGAGCCGACACCATCAATTATGCATTGTGTGCCATTGGGCGTCGACGAGATGCGTCAGCACATGCGGATCATTGCCAATACCCTTGGCGAAGTTGATCCTGCGCTCTTCGTCATCGATGTTTCGGCCGAAATTGCCCTACTGGCGCGGATTATGAGCGTTCCGGCCATTTCGATCCGCATGCATGGCTCTCGCAATGATACGGGACATCTGGCCGCTTACGAGGCTTCGGTAGGTATGCTCGCCCCCTTCGATGAAGTGATCGAGCAGGAAGACTATCCTGCCTGGGCACGTGAGCGCACCTATTACACCGGCGGACTGTGTACGACCGACGGTTCAGTGCTTGAGCGCGAACTGGCACGCGAGAGGCTTGGTCTTCCAACTGACAAATCGATTACTTTGGTGATTGCAGGGGGCGGTGGGTCGGGGACTCCCTATGCGCCTTTAACGGTGGCCGCTCGGGCCGAACCCGATGCGCTATGGCTCATAGCGGGGGCCCTGCACAAAGAGGGACATGAGACCGATTTCGGGAATTTGCGCCAGCTTGGCTGGATCGACAATCTGAACGAGTATCTTGCCGCAGCCGATCGCGTCGTCGCCTCGGCCGGCGACAACACCGTGCATGAGATTGCACGGTTCGCCAAACCGTTTCTCTGCATTCCTGAGTGGCGCTATTTCGATGAACAGCGCCGCAAAGCGATCGAACTCGACCGGGTCGGGGGAGCGATCTATCGCGAAACCTGGCCAGCGTCGATTCCGGAGTGGAAGGAAGCGCTTGCTGCTACAGATAATCTAGATACGGCCAATCTGGCGCAACTTCACGAGCCGGATGCAGCGCGACGAGCTGCGGAATGGTTGGAGGCGAAAGCCAAGGAGTACTGGACCGCTAGCTAAAGCGAATGTCCGACCCCTGCTTGGTAGCCTCGACCTCCTGCGCGCTCGGTTCGCGACGTACCTCTATCGCATCGTCATACCGCGTGATTAGGCCGCGTCTTTCGAAATCGTCGAGCCAATAGTCCATGCACCACTTGCCCCAACGCTCGCGAAAAAGCTGCGCGTTGCGCACGATAGATTGAAAATGTTGCAGAGGGGGTTTGTGTACGGCGTGATGCTGGTGAAAGCAGAGCGTGCCGCCAAGCCAAAATAACGGCGCTTCAATAGCTGCGAGCCGCTCAGCAAAATCGGTTTCTTCAGCGCCGTAGCCGACATAGGCTTCGTCCATTCCGTCCGCGTTGCGCCAGGTGTTGAAACTGAGCGCGAAAGCCAGTCCCCATAGCTCGCCGTAATCGTCGATTGGCATGGTTGCCTTGTTGAACACTTCGGGCTTGGCGGGATGTCTCACCGCTTCTTGCACCAACCGAGAATAGTCAGGTTTGGGATCGTAAGCGCTGAACCAACCATTTTTGCAGGCGGGAAGATATCTTACTTCCGGGAGATAGACCCCCGACCAATCCTCATCGAATGCTTCATCCACGCGGCGAACAAATTCCGGATCGGGAATGCAATCGACATCGAGAAATGCGAGGATATCTCCGCTAGCCGCCTTGGCTGCTTTGTTTCGTGCCTTGGCTAGGGGTAGCGGATCGCCTGGCACATGAACGCATCGGATCGGACAAACCGCCTTTTCCGGAAGTGTAGGGGGCTCGTCCTGCATATAGGCGACGACGATCTCGTCGGGTTGGCGAGTTTGCGACGCCAGGCCTGCAAGCATATGGTCGAAATGATCCTGGCGTCCGCGAATAAGCGTCAGGATCGATAAAGACCGGTAATTGCTCACCAGCTGCCAGCTGCTTGGTAGTGACGCACGCCTTCGAGAACCCCGGCGGCATGGGTTTTCGACGCGACGAACGCATGGGACAGAGCGGGATCTTCGCCCAGGCCGTCCGACCAGTTTCCAACGATCACCGGATGAGGACAGGCAACGAGCATTGAACGATCGTTACCGCTATCACCAGCCACAACAACTCTTGACTGGGTCAGCCCCAATCGAGCTGCAGCGTGGACAACGGCCGCTTGCTTTCCCCCGCCACGCGGAAGGATATCCAGATACCGACCATGGCTGGCAATGATTTCGACCGCCAAACCTTCTTTATCGAAGGCAGCGCGAATTTCATCTGTTGAAAGCTCGCCCGTGAAGAAACTGGCTTTGCCGACTTTCTGCTCGAGCAAAGCCTGCGACCGCAAGTTTAGTCTTGTCGCAACATCGTGCACCCGTTCGTGGTCCCAGTCGCGCGCGAGTCCGGCCTTCCAAGCTTCATCTTCGACAAAATAGCGACGCTCCCGATCGTACCAGTGGATCGCCGTACCGACTCCGCTGATGATGACATCGGGGTTGGGAACCCCTTCCGCGGCAAGAATAGCTTGAGCGCTGTGGAAGCTGCGGCCTGTTGCAATGCCCAGCGCAATATTCTCGCTGTTCTCGGTCTGCCACCGAAGAAATTCGCGCAAAGCCTCGCGGTCGCCCAGCAGCGTATTGTCAATGTCGCAGACCAAAAGCCGGCCCCATGAGGGTACCTTCTGCAGGGGCGAAACCAGATCGTTCAGCAATCGGTGATAGATGCGGCAATGCGCTTGCCAATCATAAGCACTCGCTGCGTCGCCGCCGGCAGAGGCATAGCGAATCCAGCTTCTACGATCTGTCATGATCGAAAAGCACGCGTCTGCAATCGCGCTGCGATCGGTCGGCCGAACCAATACGCCATTTTTACACCGCTCAATGATATCATTGGGACCCCCACTATCGGTTGCCACCACCGGAAGATGCGAAGCGGCTGCTTCGAGCAAAGTCAGCCCAAAGGGTTCGTTCAACGCCGGATTGACGAACACCCCGCCGCTTTCTCTCGCGAGCGCGTAATAAGCCGGTATGTCGCTTGGTTCATGGCTCTTTGGATAAGCCACATGGCCGTAAAGGTCGTGGGTTTCGACCGCGGCGATAAGCTCTTCGATCACCTCGCGGCATTCCTGTTCGAGTTCCGATAGCTGTGACCGGCACCCAGCAACAATAACTAAGTTTGCGCGTTCGCGCAGTTCCGAGTGTGCAGCATAAGCTTCAACGAGCGCGACCAGGTTCTTCTTACGTACAGGCCGCGCGATCGCGAGGATGATGGGTTTCTCAAGATCGCATAGAAATCTTGCAACATCGCTGCGGACCTTGTCGCTCACAGGCGCATTCTTGAACCGTTCCAAGTCGCAGCCAGGCGGGATGACGCGAATGCGGCCGCTTTCTATCTTCGAGTAGTGGGCGTACTGGGCTTCCGCTTCGTCCCGCGAGCTCGAAATGATGCCGCTCGCCTTTTCAAGCACTCTCTCTTCGATTTCGATGCGCCGCTCGAGTTCGGCACTTGTCGTGCCATTGGCCTGACGCTTTACCGCTCCCAAGGAATGGGCGGTAAAAACATAGGGGATGCCCAGTTCCTCAAACGCTGCTCGCGCGAGAACACCAGCATCGGCATAATGTGCATGAATGATGTCGGGTAGCTTCGGACAGCTTTTCAGATAGTCGAGAAAGGCCTTGCACAGCGCTTCGTGCTGTTCGTGCAGTTCCTCTTTTGTTAGGTAACCTTCGTAGCCATCGGCAAGCCGCACAAGCCGAATGTCGCCGCGGATCTCGCCTGAACCGGGGGCAAACTCATCGGAAAATGCGGAATCTTCAAACCCACGCGTGACGATATCGATCCGGTCAATTTCCGGGTCCAGTGCGCTCGTCTCAGCAAGCTCAAGCAGATATTTGATATGCCCGCCTGTATCAGCGGTAATGCCATAAGGAACATCGGTAAGGGTTAGACATCCCTGCAACGCGATATGGCAAACAAACATCCAGAACCACCTTTCACAGGGGGTCTAACTGGCGTAACCCATTCTCGTTTCTAATGAATCGAGTAATAAATGTTACATCGCCTAAAGATCGCGCATATCGCGCCGGTCATATATCCGGTCCCACCTAAACAATATGGAGGAACCGAAAGGGTCATCGCCGATCTGGTGCGTGAGCAGACACGCGATCATGATGTAACCGTGTTCGGACCCGCCGATTGCAAGATTGAGCGCGCGCAGTTGACCGGCGACTATTCCTCGGTATCCGCATACAAAGAAAACGTTGCAGAGGCACCGCCGGGGTTACCGGCTGAACTGGAAGCGCAGCAGCTGTGCGATCTCGTGCGCTACGCGCGCGACTTCGATATTCTTCACCTGCATGGAAGCGCTCATGCGAGCGGAGTTTGCGCTGTTCTCGATGTTCCGGCGGTGCGCACTATCCATTGGCGTGCGGACGAACCAGATCATGTCGAACACTTCCGCGCTTTTCCCAGGGAGAAGATCATCGCCATTTCGCACGACCAGTCCCGCGCGGTGCCGCACTCCTCGCTCGCCGGCATTGTCCATCATGGGCTGCCGAAGGATCGTTATACGCGAGGCGAAGGCTCAGGTCGCTATCTCGCCTTTCTAGGCCGCATGACCGACCAGAAGCGTCCAGATCGAGCCATTCAGGTCGCGCACAATTCCGCGCTCCCGCTAAAGCTCGCCGGGCCGATCGATCCGGGCAACCCAGACTATTTCGTCCAAAAAGTCGCGCCGCATCTTGGCAAAACCATTGAGCACATTGGCAGCGTAGATGACGCACAAAAGCAATCCCTCTTAGGCGATGCAATGGCGTTTATCTTCCCAATCGACTGGCCCGAGCCATTTGGCCTGGTGATGATCGAAGCGATGGCCTGCGGGACGCCGGTTATTGCATGGAACCGAGGCAGCGCTAACGAAATCGTCGAAGATGGTCTTACCGGGTATGTCGTGAACTCGATCGAAGAAGCGGAGCGCGCGATCGAAAAGGTTCAGGAGCTCGACAGGCAGCAAATCCGCGGGCGGTTTGAGGAGCGCTTCTCCTCAACGCGAATGGCGCGTGAAACCATCGATATTTATCGAGACGTACTCGCTCAGCGATCATAGAGGCCATCAAGAGCAAGTTCACCTTTACCATAGAGATAATCGGGCGAGAATTGTGCCAACTTGCACAAGCCAACTTCATCGAGAATTTCTATTTCGCCGTCACCTTGTGCGATGAGCAGACCGCGCTCGCGCAGCGTACGAAAGCTGCGATTGGCATGCACTGTGGTAATGCCGCACGCTTCGGCGAAATCGCGTTGCAGCAAGGGTATCGGGAAATTCTGCCCGTCATAGCGCCCGACTAGCCTCAATCGCTCGATTAGCTCGCAGACGAGATGCGCAATGCGTCCCTCCGCGTTAAGCCGACCAAGCCGGAATATCCATGTTCGATGCATGGCAGCATCGAGCATGGTGGAAAACCACATAACTCGTCCAAGATGTGGATACTGATCCACTAGCTCTGCGATTGCTTTATGCGGCACCTGCGCCACTTTCACAGCGTCCAGTGTCCCGACCGAATGGTCCAGACGCTTCATGGCAAAGCCGTGGAGATCGACGAAATCTCCGACGACATTTACCCCGACCAGTTGTCGCTCGCCTTTCTGGTCGTCCAAATACCGGAGCATGGCGCCTTCGACGATGAAGTAGGAGCTCTCGATCCGCTCTCCGCGTTGAACGAGTGTCCTTCGCGGTTCTAAATCGACGGTGCGAGCCACCGCATTTTCCAAAGCGCATTTTTCCTCATCGCGTAAGTCGTGCCTTAGGCGACCCTTCAGAAACAATTTGGTGAGCATGGCAATCCTTTAGTGGCGGATCAGATTGCGTCAGTTCGCGTTTTGGGATCGCTATGTCATTGGTCAGCCGTTGATATGTCTGGTTCGCAAGTTGCAGATCCTCATGCTTATGTTTGTCGATTCTAGCAAGGGTCACGATTTGAGCGGCCGACCCAATAACCATTGATGCGCGGTGTTTGTGGCTTTGGAAACCACCGCCCCTGCAGTGAAGCCATGAACGAGCGTGGAAAGAAGGATCGTGAAACCGACCGTTGCCCACAATTCGCCTTCATCGACAAGATCGAGCTGTCCTCCAGCATAAGCGAGATAATAGATCGAGCCCAGCCCGCGCACACCATAAAAGGAGATGATCGCTCGTTGCCGAAGAGATAGATCGCTGCCGAACAGCGATACCATCCCCGTCGCTGGCCGAATGAGAAAGATGAGCGCGCAGCCGAGCAGCGCATGAGGCCAATCGAGGTAGGGCCATAGCACCGGCAGAGCACCGCCGAGCAGGACCAACAGAATTGCTGTCAACGCATGCTCGAGTGCTTCTGAAAAGCTATGTAGGCGCGTGTGATAATCATGATCTGATTCCGCGCGCCGCAAAATAAGTCCCATCGCAAACGCTGCAATGAACCCATATCCTTCAATCAATTCTGTCGCGCCGTAGGTCAGAAGGACGGCGGCAAACGCAATCACGCCCGAGGACGTTGTTGCAAGCGGATTGTTGCGGGGGAGGGCGAACAATACCTTGTCCAGAAGCCATCCAGCGACAAGTCCAGCGAGAGTGCCGATCACTATCTTGTAAATGACGTACAGCCCGAACCATTTCCATAGCCACTCGTCGGCCGTGCCTGTCGCGGCAACAAGGAAAATGCCGAGATAGACGAATGGGAACGCCAGTCCATCATTCAGGCCCGCTTCGGTCGTTAGCGCAAAGCGTACTGGATGTTCGCCACCCTAGCGCGGCGGACCCACCTGAACATCGGCAGCGAGCACGGGATCGGTTGGCACCAGAACCGCTGCGAGCAACACTGCACCAGCTAGTGTCATACCGATCAGCATTCCGCCAAAGGCCACCGCCAAAATGCACAAAGGCATCGCTATCAACAGCAGCCTCATTGCAGGCGACCATTTAGCAAAATCGGCAATGCGATCGAGCCGAAGGCCCGTTCCAAACAGCGCTATGATAACAGCAAGTTCGGACGCAAATTCCCAAAAAACGGGCCGATCAAGCGGGCTGAAGGCCTCCGGTACGCCTGGCAAAAGACCGAAGACCGCCAGTCCACCGAGGATCAACAGTCCGGAAGCTGCTGGTTCGCGACCTGAGAAACATCGTGGAAGCCAATAGGCAAAGACAATCGCTAGACCGCATCCCGCAAGCAGGACGTCGTAAGGTGCGAAAGCGAAGAAGGGTTCGTCCATCACTGTAAGCGTATGAACTGAAATGCGACAATGCGGAACACCGTCACATCAAAAGCCAGATCGCGATGAGCAGCAAGACGGCTGCAAGGGACATTAGGCTAGCGATAAGCTTCATATTGAACTGCTTGATCGGCTCGATCTCGTGCGGATCCATACGTTCGATCACGCTGCACGCCTTGTTCTCGGCAAGGTAGAAAATGATAATGCCGACGACAATAAAAACGCTGGCAATCGCACGTGCCACCCATGCCGGTTCGATCTTCGTGAAGACCGCATTGAAGGCCAAGCCAATACCGACCGCAGCCATGCCGGTGCGCATCCATCCTGCAAAGGTGCGTTCATTCGCAAGGATCGTCCGGTCTTCGGCTAAGTCGGTGCGCTGTTCGCTGAGATCTTCACCCGACGCCAATGGATTGCTCCGCAAGAACGTTGATCGCCTGCTGCTTGGAATTCATTCAGTACTTCGCTGGCGGATCGCTTGCCGGAAAACTCTCGTCCAGAGCCTGGTCGGTTTCGTCCCAATTTTCCTTAGTCTCATCGCGGGTTGCTTCTGGACCGGCGTTGCGTACACCATCTTCGGGTTCCCCTTTAGCGTAGGCTGGCGAGCTTCGTTTCTTCGAGAATTGACGATATCCGAAATACCCCAGTGCGCCCAAGGCGGCGAGTCTCATCAGCATGTCGATTTCCTTTCGCGAACGATTTGAGAACGCGAAGATAGCTATCCAGTTTCTTTGGAGTAACATTTATCAATCAGCATGTTCGCCTCGGACGCTGAATACGTCGGAGACGAAAGTCTGGCTCCAAAGTAGGGCCATTGTCATTATGGGTGCTTCTCAAATTAGTAGAACTAACTATCCGGTTGCCTGCGGACGGCCACCGACATTGGCAAGAATTTGCGGTTCTTCGGGCCGCTCGTCACTATCGGCGATAACGCTGAAACTGGCATCGGTTTCCAGAATGACCCACTTAGCCTGGCCGATCTCGTGCAAACCGTTTTCGCGCAATGCGCCCATGATTTCCGCGTCACTGATGCGTTCCTTCCGCATGTTGTCGCGCAGATAATTGCCGTTATCAACCAAGAGGGTTGGCCTCGCCTTAATAAGGTTGGCGACCATATCGCTTCTCAGCACGATGCTCGTCATCAGCCATTGGAGGAGCATGAGCCATGAGGCTGCCACCAAAGCGTCTGCGACCGAGACGTTTTCGAGAAGTATGCCAGATGTAACCAGACCGCCCAGAGCCACAGTTATAATCCAGTCGAAATTGTTCATCTGCGAAGTGGTGCGTTTCCCCGAAATTCGTACGAGAATGATGATCGCCAGATAAATCACCGTTGCCGAAAGCAGAATATCTTCCAGGCGGTTCACACTGTTGAACCACGTGTTGATGTCTCCGGTCATGGCCGTAGCTCCTTCTGATTGGGTTTCTGCATCTATTGCGCAATTGCTCTAGCGTTCGTCGATTGACACCGAGTTGATAAATGTTGGTCCGAAAGATCGGAGCCGGACCCGGCGGTCGGCGCAGCAG
>NZ_CANMCP010000023.1 GCF_947496385.1 uncultured Croceicoccus sp.
AACATCAACCCTGAGACGAGGCCCGCACTCCGCTAATTTACGCCGCGACTTGTGCCAAATGTTCTGACGACGGACACTTAATTTACAACCTCAAATCTGTGCCATGGGTGCTGACGGGGAACAGAGAACCACAACTCACCGCCAAAGTCAGTCGGCTTGCTTGATTCTGACAGTCATCGGCAAAAGCCGCGTGATTAGGCATTTGTTCAGTGCAGCTGCCAAACAGCTAAGCTTCCGCGCTCACCGGCAGCGCTAGACCCATCTCTTGCAAGAAGCGAGACGGTTGCTTACCCCAACCACGGTATGAATCTGCATAAGACAGGCAGAGCCACTCGCGGGCACGCGTAATAGCAACGAAGCAGTTCCTACGTTCTTCCTCCATTTCAGCGCTGGTTTCTCCCGCCTTCAGGCTATGGAAGCTTGGCAGGACTTCCTCAGCCAAGCCGACGAGGTACACGTGATCGAACTCTTTGCCTTTCGCGGCATGAATGGTCATGAGAGTCACGACCGCTGGGCCAACGGGAGGCTCTTTGGAGCGCATCGCAAGCTCTTGTAAGAATAGTTCTAACGGAGCCTCACGACCGACTGACTTGCCGATCGCACGCGTCAGGTCGGTCCAAGCGCTGAGGTCCTCTGTAAGATCGATTGGCTGATCCGGCGAGCTCTCCACTTGGGCGAGGAACTGATCGATCAGCTTACGGTACGCTGCAGGCTGTTTGCCCAACTCCGTAGCCAGTTCGATGAATGATGTTACTTCGGAGCCTTCCTCGGCACCAACCGCCGCCGCCCACTCATCAAGATAAGAGCGACCTGTCAGCTCAGCGGACATTTTCAGGTCGTCAGCACGAACGTTCAAACCAAACCAGCGGTTAAAGGCGCCGACGAGCAGTTCCAAGGCACGCCGATCGAGGGGCCGAGAGGCTTGCCTGAGAGCAGCTGAGAGCCATTGGAATTGTGGCGAACTAAACTCGTCGCGACGCTGAGCGATCACGCTAGACACGCCCTTATCGGCCAAGGCCGAATGCACTTTCTCGAGTATAGCGCGAGTGCGAGCGAGGACCGCCACCTCGCCGCGCCTCGCCGGCTCGGTGGCTGCAATGCCACCGGCAATCCGCTCGGCTTCCACAGAGTCGGAAGAGTATCGATGCACCTGTATGTGCTCAATATCCGGGTATTTTAGCGAAACTTTCCCGGCCTCAAGGGCACTCTTGTCCAGAGTTCGCTGTGAGTTGTGCACAACCAATCGGTTTGCAGCCGCCACAATCGCGGGAGGGCATCGATAGTTGGTAGGAAGCTGAAGCTCTTGTGGCTGAAAGTCAATCCTGAACCTCTGGATCTGTTGATAGCTGGCCCCATTCCATTGATATATGATTTGATCGTCGTCAGCGACGGCGAAGATGTTCTTGAAGTCGTCTCCTGCTAAGGCTTTAATCAATCGATATTGTCCGTCCGTCGTGTCCTGGAACTCGTCGAACATCCAATAGGCGTAAGTTTTACGATACCGTGCTGCAACTCCGGGGTACTCCGAGATGAGCTTGTAAGATTGGGCAATCAAAGAGCCGAAATCCAACGCATTGCCGGCTCGAAGAGCATTATCATACGAGGTATAGGCCAACTCCACTCGACGACCCACCGTAGCGTCGTGGAAGAAGCGTGCGCATCCCTCAGGAAGGATTAATCTCGACTTAAGTTTATCTATGGCTGAAAGGAGCTTCGCCTCGTCATAAGCTGAGTTGGCGTACCCGAGCGCGTCTCGCAGGATGTCCTCTCTGTCGCTGTCGAGGGAATAGATCGCGAAGTCGGATTGGATGCCGATATGCGAGCCGTGCTGTTGTAGCAGCATCATGCAAAATGAGTGAAAGGTGCCTACCAACGCCCTTCGTTCTTGGTTTGGCACGAGTGCGGCGACACGAGAGGCCATTTCGTCAGCGGCTTTGTTCGTGAACGTAAGGGCCATGATCCGGAAGGAGCGGTCTGGCGCGTCTGACAGGAGTTTCGCGATGCGCGTTGTAAGGACGCGAGTTTTACCCGACCCGGGTCCAGCCAGCACGAACATAGGACCGTTGCCCCAGCCTACCGCTGCGGCCTGTGCCGGTGTCAGTTCGGCAAGAGCCTTTGACAATTCAGTCACGCCAACCCTCTCAGATTCGTAATCGCATCGCGAAGCGTCTGAGGCATCCGCAGAGCGAAGGTGGAGTCGTTAGCACAACGCCGTGCCAGTAGCGGCGAGTATCGCGTCTTCAGTCCCCTCAGCGCTTCGGCCAAGTCGTTTCCTGTGAGTGCGTTTGCGCCTATAACGCCAAGCTCGGCGCATATTTCTCGAAGTTCGACATCTAGGCCAGCTGCGACCAGCTCTGCCTCGATATCTCCTGCGGGAAGGGCGACGGCTCGAGCCGCCATTTCCACGCCGCTGAATCCTCGACCCGTCACATCTGCGATGTATTTGTGACCCGCACTATCGCCATCAACGACCATATACCACGGGTACCCAAGTGCTCGGGCTAGGATGGCAAAGCTTTCAGGATTGCCGCAGTTCTGAAAGTCGATGACCGCTACGCCGTGTTCATCTAAATTGTAGCCTAGCCCCTCGGCCAAGCCATGCATTAAGTGATAATCCGATTGTCCCTCAACGAGAAACCAGCGACGGGCGAAGAATATCTCACCTCGGATGCGCCGCGCGAACGTCTCCAGCTTCTCCAGCTCATCGTCCGGCACGAAGCACTGCGACGCGGCAAAGGTTGCCTTAAGTTGAGCATGAAGTGCGACTGTATCCGGTCGGCCAGCATACGCAATGAGTAGGTCACGATACAGGTTCTGCGTCAGCGTGCCCTTTACGATCAGTTGACCGACGCCGCGATCATACGAAAGCAGTTCAGGCGCCTTCGCAACAACTGCATCGACCGCTGGAATGTGAGGCACCGTTGCGCGGTAATCACGAGGAAGTGAACGAACCGTCGTGCCATCAGCCTCCATCCGCACCACGCGAATGTCACGGAAGGGAACGTGCTGAAGGAAGTAGGGCGAATGGGTAGTCACTATCTTTTGACCGGGGAGCTCAGCGATGTGACGCCAGAGGCTTCGGGCTGCTTGAGGGTGCAGGTGCGTTTCGGGCTCCTCAAGTGCGAGCACGGCGGTACTGTCCGGATGATAGAGGTCAGTTAGCAGTAGCTCAACGAAAGCTTTGAAAAGGAACATCACCGAAAGGCTCTGAACGCCTTGACCATGTCGCGGAAGCGGAAGCCACGGCTTAGCGATTTCGGTTCGATAAATGACCTCTGCTTTAGACAGAATGTCCCATGTATTCAGTGGTAGAATTCGGAGATCGGCCTCGCCTGGAACATCGGTAGCAGCAACCTTGCTGATGCTAGATAGTCCATGCGACAGATCAGATAATCGGGGATCAGCGTCCAAGAGCTTGGTATTCAGAAGGTCGAAAATGCGTTGCGATCGCTTCTCTAAGACTTCGGGAATCTGGACGGTCTTAAGAAGGCGCCCCCAAAACTGACTTTTTGCGGTGAACTCTGAAGAAGCGTCTCGCAAAGCCTCAAGGTAGAATACGGGAAGAAACCGGAAGAACTCTTGCAAATTGACAGCTCTTGCACCCCGTCCTGCCAACGGCTTCCGCTCAACGTTTAAAAACTCCCAACGAGGAACGTAGCTCTCCTCGCCGCCGTCCCATGAACAGCTAACCCTCATCAAGATTGATGACCGACCCGAATACGGGTCAGTCTGAGTTATGTCCTCAAGCTCGTTAACGAGGTCCTCGGGCCATTCTCCCGGCTCATCTTCTTGCAGTTCAACCTCAATAACCACCGGGTCGCCAATCTTCGGGTCAAGGCGGGTGTCACAAAGATGCACATCGTACTCAGTGAAGCCAGTGCCGCGCTGCCCCCACCGCCGGGTTAAAGCAATGCGAATGGCTTCCAGCACCGCAGACTTGCCTGCATTGTTAGGTCCGATCAAAACCGTTGTCCGGCCAAGCTCAACTTCCGCTCGCTTAATCGAACGAAAATTTTCAATGCGGATGTGTTTTATATACAACGGCTTACTCCCCCATTCAGCGAGGGTAGCGGGCCGGTGCAGAGATGCCAATGCCCATCCAATTTTATGTGGATTTTGACGTGCTCCCCTGATTGTTACCATTCAGAGGTAGAGTCTCGCTCCTTCATGATTGATGTTTGATGGGATGGCAACGTGTCTGGGGGCATGCCCCCAGACACGTTCGCCAGCGATCTCTGCGGCGGTCTTCCCGCCCAGTTTCGAGTGTGTCCTGACCGTGTTGTAATCATGCCGCGAGGCAGACAGCACAAACCGGCCATGGGCGACCGAGGTGAACAGCGTCTCGTTGAGGCATTCGTGTCGCAAGCGCCCGTTGAAGCTCTCGACGAAGCCGTTTTGCATCGACTTACCCGGCGCGATGTAATGCCAGTTGACCCGCGTTCCTGTGACAAACACAGGATGGCCGACGAGGTCAGTTCGGTGCCCTTGTCGCTGATCACCGTGTGCGGCTTCCCACGCATCCCGATCAGGCTGGTCAGTTCGCGAGCGACCCGTGCGCCGGACAGGGACGTGTCAGCGACCAGCGCCAGGCACTCCCGCGAGAAGTCGTCGACTACGCACAGGATGCGGAAGCGCCGACGGCAGATCAGGCTGTCGGAGACGAAGTCGAGCGACCAACGCTGGTTCGGTCCATCGGGCAGCACCATCGGCCTTCGCGTGCCCAGCGCCCGTTTCCGGCCGCCACGACGGCGCACCCGCAACCCTTCCTCGCGGTAGATGCGCAGCAGCTTCTTGTGGTTGGGCCTCATGCCTTCCCGCGCCAGCAGGTAGCCCAGGCGGCGATAGCCGAACCGGCGACGCTCCGCCGCCAGCTCGCGCAACCGTTGCCGCAGCGCCCCATCATCCGGCCTCGTCGGCTCGTAACGGATCACCCTGCGGCTTACGCCGACCAGACTGCACGCCCGACGCTCGCTCAGCCCGTGCTGTTCACGGGCATGGGCGACGGCTTTCCGCTTCGCGCCGGGCGTTACCATTTTTTTTATGCCAGACCCTTCAACACGACATTGTCGAGCATCGCCTCGGCCAGCAGCTTCTTCAGCCGGGCATTCTCCTGCTCGAGCGTCCGCAGCCGACGGGCATCGGAGACCTCCAACCCACCGAACTTCGACTTCCACTTGTAAAAAGTGGCCGAGCTGACCCCGTGACGGCGGCACACTTCCGCCGTAGGCATACCAGCCTCCTGCTCCTTCAATACCGCGATGATCTGCTCTTCGCTGAACCTACTTCGCTTCATGGTCGTCCGACTCCTTTGCGTCGGACTCTACCAAAAAATGGTCACATTTCAGGGGAGCACGTCAGCCCCAGTCGCTCTTTGACGTTCAGGGCGTCCCAAAAGCTGACGTGCAACCGGATTAGCAGTTTCCGCCGAGGATGTAACCGCAACTCCCATCACATCAACGCTTCTCTCGGCGTTGGTGTCGATTCAGCGGATTTCTGAGGTAAAGGCCAAGAACGCGGGTGATTCGGTCAGGCCTCACCCTGCATTGTAAATTGCTCGGCTGTCGAACCTTCCTCGCTATGTCTAGCTATTGCGCCGCTCAAGCGCGCCGGCGTCCAGCGCACTCTTGAGGATGACGCTCGGCCCTCTCGCCTGCACGCCCAAAATGGCGACCTGATACCTGGCGCGCGTAACGGCGACGTACAGCTTATTATGAGCCGCGAAGCTAAGATACGCCTTGCTTTGGGAGTGCTGGCTGCTGGGCGATGGAGGCACCCGCCCGTCGTCCACGCCAACGAGAACTACGCCATCGAACTCGAGGCCCCCCACATAGTCCGGGAGCGACAGAACGAAGCGACCGGCGCTCCTCGCGCGCTTCACCACCTCGGGGTCGCCGCGGTGTTTAAGGATTTCAACCGGCCGGTTTTCTTCGATCGATCTCTTCTCGAAATCATGAAACAGGCTTTCGTCGAACACGACGATTGCGACGTCTCCCTTCGTCGCGCCCATTGAAACGCGCATCTCCTCGGCCACCGACAGCGCTGCATCCACCATAGCCGCGTCGGTTGAGTACTCGACGTAGTACGGCTGTTTCGCCTTCTTCTCCTCCTCGAAAGTCATATTACTGTGGGCAAGCGCCATAGGATCCTGAAAGTTCGTAAAGAGGCTCGCTCCGGACGACGTTATGCCGAAGGCGAGATTCACGATGTCGGGAGAACAACGAAAGATGCCCTTCACATTTATGGTCGTGCTCGACGAACGCTCGTCCGACGATGGCATCAGCGACGCCACGTCTATGTCGTCGGCCCACCCCCTGTCGCCTATGGCCTGGGAGCGATCCACAGCGAAGGCGATTGGGAACGACTTCTCCGATCTGGTTAGGTGGTGGAAGACCGACAGTTCGTTCATGTTGAACAGGTGCGTCTCGTCTACGAAGATGGCATCGAAACCGTCGCGCGCGCGCCGCCGACGCCAGATCGGCGTAGAGAGCTGGCTCAACGCCGAGAGAACGACGTCGTCCGTGTCGAATTGCCCGCCGGCCACGAGTTGCTCCCGGTAGCGCTCGTAAACCCGCCAGACGAAAGCCTTATCGCCCTCGCTGCTCACCGGCAGCGCAGACGGGATGGGGGGGATTTTTTTGTATGTCTCCAGATTCTCCTTGGCACGCCCTTTGATCACAACGGAGATCTCGTGCTGAATAAGCGGGAGCTTAAATTCGTCCTCCTCTCCCTCCATGTAGGCCTTAAAATCAGGCGACATGAATTTCGCGTAGGAGGTGAATTCGTCGCGGACCTGCCTCAGCGCTTCGTCGACGTACATCAGTTGCAGCTGTTTTGCGTCGTACGCGTCCGTGTCGACAAACTCCGTTTCGGAAATGTCCTGCCTCAGCAGGCCGCTGCAGTAGCCCTGCAATGTCTCGACCCGCAAACGCCGGATCGATGGCTGGTCGGGCATGAATTCCTCGCCGCCCATCGCCTCAAGAACGGTCGTGATGTTGCGTCGGCTCGCTTCGCTGTGGGTGATGAAGATGGCCTGAAATTCCCGGTCCTCGCTCGCGGCCTTTCGCATCGAATTGATCGCGGCAAGCGACAACGACGCGGTCTTTCCCGTCCCCGCCGGTCCATCGATCCTGACCGGATGTACCAAGGACGCCCCGATGAACTTTTTCTGGTCCTCTGTGAGCAGCCGCATCCAGGTCTCATAGCCTTGATGGATGTCGACCTTGGAGGTGATCGGTCCTAAAGAAGTGCTTGAAAAATTCGTTTCCCATGATGGCGCGAGCTGCCTCGCCGAGGCCGCGAGCCTCGGCCCGAGCCCGTCAAGGTCATCCAGAAACTTGCGGAACGTCGTGACGCTCGCCGTCTCCTGCGGACCGTCTCCCCGATTGGTCCCGATCTTGTAGGCGAGAAGGTAACGCCCAGATTTGCCGCGCTTGGCCAGCCTGTCCACGTCTGGATTGAGGTCGAGCGAAATTCGCACCCCCGTCTTCTGGCTCATCGGATACGGAAACACTGCCGCTGTGCTCGCGCTCAGGACCTTTTCGGCCGGGGTCAGGACGCCTTTGTCCCAGAACTTGATGGCAAAGCGCAGAACACGCTGGAGGTAGAGGATAGCTTGGTCGTTCGTGGCATCAGAGAAGATGTGGCTCTGGTCAAGGTCGAAGACCACGTAGCGATGCTCCGCGGCGTCCTTGCCGTAGGCGACTACTCCGTGCTTGGTCTTCGAAGTCGAGATTCTTGGCCCAATGTCGTCGATCGATCCTGATTTGAGGTGGCGGGCAAGTTGGCAGCCTTGCGGAAAGTCGGTCGACTGAAGGACGCGCTCCGCGATAATGTCCTCCGCCGCGTCTCGTCTAAATGCGAGAAAGGTCATGAAGCGTCTCCGAGATTGAATGGTATTATTCCGCGCAACGTCTTCATCAATTCAGGCGAGAAATCCGTGACGCCGATCCTGGCGTACAGGCTCGTGAAGCGCTGCATGAACAGCTCGATGAACGGAGATCGCAATATGCCGATGGGCATCGCATAATGCTCTTCATTGGTAATGGTTAGCTTGTCGGCATACCTGGGCTGGCCGCGACAAAGCTCTGAGAAACGTCGGAAATCGATTCCGTCCTTTAGCTCGCCTGCCAGCGCGACAGGAAGGTATCGTATCTCGCGCAACAGCGCCACATAGCCCTCGCAGTCCTCACCGGGCTCGGAGCGCTCGACGAAGTGGTAATCCAAGAGACCATTCGAAAGCAGCTCCTGTATCATCTGCTGGTATTGCTTTGGCTGTTTGTCGAACAAGTCCGCTGCGGGCTTCGCCCCCGGTGCAGCGATAAGCGCCGCCTCGGCCGCCTCCTTTTGCGTCTCGGCGGTGAAGTACCTCTTGGCAGCGTTCCGCTCTGATTTCGCGGTCATCTCTGCCAGGTGCTCACGCACCGTCTGAAGGGAAAGCGTATCAAGCATGGACTCTGCCAGCCCGGCGTCGCGCAGCGCGGATCTCATCGCTCCCAAGCTCGCGGCGAGGACGCGCGAAGCTAGAAGTCTCAGTCCGTCGCAAAACAGCCACGCACGAAAATTGATCAACGGCACATAGCTGATTACCGGAGCCTTGCCGTGCGCTACATCGCAGCGGGCGGTGATCACTAGGCCACGAGGAGCTGCATCGCGATAGTCCTCGGACGCCGCACAGGTAAAGATGGTGCCCTGAGTCAGCTCACTCGTCGACGGATAGCCTATCGTGTCCATGGCGTCGTCATTTCCTTATTCGAGCCGCTTCGCTTGCTGCTGCTTAGCGGACGTGCCGCACTGTTCAAGTGGTCCGGAGAATGAAAATATGTCGGCTATCTTTTCGTGCCGTCCAGAAGCTGTTAGACCGGAAGCGGCCCATATTTCGCCGATCTGCAACCCGCGCGATAGCCGACCATCGAAAATCACCTGGGAATCGATCGCTTAGGCGAGCGTGCGGTTACAGCGTGCACCTTGGCCTGATACTGACGTACCGAACCCATTCGCCCCTTCAACCAAATTTGAGGAAATCAAAGGATGTTCGGACTAAGCGACTATCCTGACGCAATCATCCGCGGCGTGGCGCTTGGCCTCGTTACGCTGGTTTGGGTTATTCTTCTCGTTCGTGTGATCGGTTTGCGAACATTTTCGAAAATGACCGCCTTCGATTTCGTTATCACGCTGGCAACCGGTTCGCTGCTCGCGTCGGCGGCAACCGTTACCGATTGGATAGCGCTGGTCCAGGCTTTGAGTGCGATTCTCGCCTTACTGATAGCGCAGGTGATTTTGGCGCGGCTACGTCGCGGATCGCGGACCTTCCAGCTTATGATTGAGAACGATCCGGTCATGCTGATGCATGATGGTAAGATACTGGAAGGCGCGCTTGCTAAAACGCGCGTGAGCGAAAGCGATGTACTATACGAGATCCGCTTGCAGGGTATTCGCGACCTATCCCATGTTCGTTCGATGGTTTTGGAAAGCACAGGCGATATCTCGATCATATCGGGGGAGACCGGACCGACCGAAGAAGTCCTGAGAGAGGTAGATTGCTGCTACGGTCCAGAGAAACACCATACCACTCGACAAAAGTGAGCTTGCGCTTCGGTAGCCCGGTTCGACGGTTGCCGCGCTATCGATCACGCCGATTTTGGTCTGATGAACGGATGGGTCGTTGGCTGGAGTGCAGCTCCAGGGACTTGCGAACTCAATAGCGGATCGACCGCAATCGGCTTAAGGGCAGCCATCAGCCAACGTTTGCGGCCTCTCGCAGTCTTTCGATACGCCTTAATCTTCCAAGTTTTCAAGACACTTGACCCGGAAGTCATTCTTTTCCCCCAACTGTGCTCAACGAGATGCCACTCGAGAGCTAGCTCACTCGGGTAGTCAGATTGCGACGTCGGCAACGTGATCTCTTTACCTGCTAGCGCTTCGTATTCAGTGCCCGCGGCGGACATCCGTCGCCAGCGCGTAGATCGTATGCGCGGCTTTCGCCATTGGAACTGGCACTTGGACGAAATGTACGTCCGCATAAACGGCGAGATGATGTACCTTTGGCGTGCCGTCGATCACGATGGTGAGGTGCTCGAAAGCTACGTTACAAAAAGAGGGACAAGGCTGCCGCCCTGCATTTCATGAAAAACACGCTGAAGCGTCACGGTTCGCCTGAGATGGCACTGTCAGAAGGATGGTACCTCTGGCAAAAGCCTCGGTGCAGGGTAGGGGAAGCGGATGTCCCGAGCCAAGAAACCAGCCAACCCGTTCCGGTATTTCCATTCTTCGCCGGAGGTGATCCGCCTCGTGGTAATGATGTACGTTCGTTTTCCGCTTTCGCTGCGGAACGTGGAAGACCTACTGTCGGAGCG
>NZ_CANMCP010000024.1 GCF_947496385.1 uncultured Croceicoccus sp.
GAACTCCGATGATCTGCTCTTCTGAAAACCTCGTTCTCTTCATCTCGTCCGTCCTTCTGTCAGGGCCGGACTCTAATTCAACTTGGAGGAAAATCAGGGGGTCACATCACCCCCGGCGAGATTGGCTTGTACGGCCTGCTAAGACTCAATTTGTAACTTCATCTTATCAGCCTACTTATAACCAGATGAACCTTTATCTCCTGTTCTTTGATCCGGATTATGGTCCAAAGGACCTCGACTTGTGTGGTGACGGCATCAGATTGCGTGACGGACTGTATCTCATCCAGAGCGAACTGACCCGCTCAAAACTGTATCATCGGATTAAATGGCAACTGAAGGATGGCGCGGCACTTCTGGTCGCCCCGTTGGCGGATGACCCCAAGTTCAAAGGAATGGAAGCTGGGTCGCTGAAATGGCTTAGGGACATCGAAAGTTAAACCTTCCTGCGCTTACTTCACATTTTGCGGCGGTCGCTGTGAGCTACAAATTCAAAATTGCCGTGAGGTACTGGTCGTGATACTTATTGCTATTAGGTTCCTTCTAGCGGCAATTATCATCTCTCACACTAATTATTTTGCCGCGACGAATTAACTGCCCCAGTAATTGTAGATAATGGCATTCATCGCGCAGCGGAATACGGATGTGCTCGACCGGCACCTAATCTGATTTAGCTCTCCAATTTCTAATACTCGGTCCGAGAGGAATACTACCGGGGGTATTTATCGTCTCTAATTAGCGAAGACCCCAAGCACGGTTGGCAAAACCTACCCGACCCTTTTCTCATACCCATTCCTAATTCGGGGTCATGATGCACTTTACGCAACCATCTTTCTTGTCGCGAAAGGTCTTGTAGAAGTCTGGGCCATTTTCCAAAGTGCCACGGTGTGTGATTATTTCGGAAAGGTCGATTTCGCCCGCTTGCACTCGTTCGAGCAACGGCTCCAGATAGTGTTGCATATGGGTCTGGCCGGTTCTCATGGTCTGACCTTTGTTCATGAAAGGACCCATTGGAAAGGCGGTCGGGCCGGCGTAGACACCGGGCACGGAAAGTTTCCCGGCTTTCCGAACAGACTTTACCATTTGCATGAGAACATGTGGCCGGTCGTGCGCCCCGGTAGTGTGCAGCTCTATCGATTCAGCGAGCGAGGCACCCCAGTTGCTACCATGCGCTTCCGCTCCAACAGCATCGATACCAGCGTCGGGACCGCGACCGTTCGTCATCTCCTGCAGTCGCTCGTAAACGTCCTCCTGTGAAAAATCGATGGTTTCCGCCTTCCCGTAGCTTTGCGCCATCGCGAGCCGCTCAGGCACGTCGTCGATGGCGATGACACGCTTCGCGCCGAGCATCCAAGCGGATCGAATTGTGAATAGGCCTACGGGACCACAGCCCCAGACAGCGACTGTGTCACCTTCGCTAACCGCGTTTTCGGCCGCCTGGTAACCCGTCGGGAAGATGTCGGAAAGGAAGAGAACCTTGTCATCCGCTAGGTCGCTTTCGATCTTTATGGGTCCGACGTCGGCATGCGGAACGCGAACGTATTCGGCTTGCCCGCCCGGATAGCCGCCGACGAGGTGGGAGAAACCGAATAGCCCCGCGGGAGCGTGACCCATCGTCTCGACAGCGTTTTCGGCGGTGCGATTTGTGGTGTCGCAGCAGGAATAGAGGTCTCGCTCGCAGAACCAGCAAGAACCGCACGAAATTGTGAAGGGAACGACCACGCGATCGCCCTTCTTTAGCCGGGTAACTTCCGAGCCTATCTCAACAACCTCCCCCATAAATTCATGTCCGAGGATATCACCAGATTGCATTCCGGGCATCACGCCGTCCATCAGGTGGAGGTCAGAGCCGCAAATTGCGGTCGCCGTTACCTTAAGGACGACGTCTTTCGGATCCTCGATGCCGGGATCTTCCACCGTGTCGCAACGAATGTCGTTCTTGCCGTGCCAGACCAGTGCGCGCATGAAATGCCTTTCTTTGATTGCCATTCAATAACAGCAAGCGATAGGCTTTGTTCCATCACCCCCCTTACATAAAAACGAAGCTCGCAACTGAATTTCCTCACGAGATGGTTTAGAGCCTCCCGACAAGCGCTCGGACGGCGGTGCCGCGTTGCTTCGTAAGGTTCCAGAGTTTCAAAGGATAGAAAGATCCTAGGAAACAGATTTCCGAGCAGTCGCGGTCTTCCAACAGAATTTCGTTGCTCCATATTTCGGGATCGATAGGATCACGGGACTGCGAAGGAGGCCGGTGTCTGCTTATTTTCAATGTTCGATAGTTCCGGACATTCTCCTTTCGGCCCAGAAGCTGCCCATTGAGGCTTTCTTAAATCATATGGCTGGAATTGAGCCAGGAGCAGACTGCCCGGTTTCGGAAAGCAAGCCCCAAAAAGCAGACAATCAGCGAGTCCTTTTCTATAAAAGCTCCAGCCCTTTGTTGCGGACGTCCAGCGCACTACCATAAACTGGCAATGGAAGCCCAAAGTGGCGTGAACGGGCAGAGGTTCGCCGTTCGGCCATTTCGGCCTCAAACCGCCCAATTGCCCCGCGACCTGGGCATCTAGTTCGACAGCTTCATAGTTGTCCTCAGCGTCATCTAGTCCGAAGCAGTCTCACCGATCTTCTCGTCCGCTACCGTGATCATTTCCTGGAGCGCCTTCACGTGCTGCTGAAAGGCCCGTCGGCCCTTCGACGTGAGCGCTGCCCAAGTTCGCTGGCGGCCGTTCCGCGGCGCTTTCTTGATCGATACATAGCCCGCTTCTGACAGTGTCGAGAGATGTTTCGAAAGAGCCAAGTCACTCACCTCGATGACGTCTCGAATGACCGAGAATTCGGCTTCGTCGGCGCGGAGAAGAATTGCTGCGATCTGCAGGCGCGCGGAAGTGTTGAAAATCTCGTCGAGACCCACGCTCATAACTTCCCTTCACGCACATCTGCGCGATACACCCGTTCCCAGATCCAGCTGAGTCCCGATGTCCCGAGAGCGACGATTGACAACGTCACCCAGAACCATGGATCGTCGGTCGGGTCCTCGAACTGGGTGAGGACGATGACCAGCGCGGATAGGTTCAGAACGATGATCGCTGCTACGATCCACACGGTCCTGCCTCGTTGATATCCGCTCACGAACATGCCGTGACGCTTCTTATCGTCCCGGACAATCAACAACATCAGGACCATTGCCGTCACGAAGACCACGGCCGCAACATCACGAGGGAGAGCTACTGCCGCAACCATCAGCGTCATGAGCAATCCACCAGCAAAATGCCTCCAGATCGGCCACCTCATTCGTCTCGCCAGACGATCATTCGTGGACTCGAGAGCTGCCAGTGCGTCCCGTGGGTCCTCAGAGTTGTTCATGTGCTTGCCTCCGTCTCGACAACCGTAGCTGCTCCTGCCGGCATTGCTGGCAAGGCCCCCTCACTCGCCTCGGCACTTGCACGTCGCCTAGCCAGATACTGGGAAACCAAAGGCCTGATCACCAAGCCGATCATATCGATGAGCACGTGCATCGCAATCGGCTTGATGACGGATCCGCTCGAGAGATAGAACCAGAAGAAGAGCGCACCCATCGCACTGGTCGCGAGAACGCCCTTCCAACCCTGATACCAGTGCGCCAATCCGAATGCCGCGATCGAGATCATCAGCGACGCCGATATTGATCCGGTAGCTTCCAGCACCAACAGCGGGAGGGCGACGCGATAGAAGATTTCCTCGCTGATGCCGGCATTCAAAGCCAGAGGGATGCAGGATGCCACCTCCTTTCCGTTGCGCGGCAGAAGAGCTTCAATGTCGCCGACCACCGGTTGTGACATCTTCTTCAACCGCCGACGCCAGACCACTGTCGTGATGGTAAGGCCTAGAAGCAAGCCACTGGCCATTCCGAGCACCGTTTCAAAGCTGGAACCTTCGGGTTCCGAAACTGCCTCGAAGGGAGCGATCAATGGCGCGAATTCAACGGGCACTGAGTATAGTGAGTCCAGTCTCCCGAAGGTCAGCAGCACGGCTAACCCACCGACACCGAAAAGCGCCATCGGAACGACAGTCCATCGGCGGTAGAAGCGCACCCGGTCCGCGCTGAAATCAAACTTCTTGAAAGCTGCGTAGTCGCGCGCATCGCGCCAAGACATCCACGCGAGCCCGCACAGCACGACCAGAAGGACCAAACTGGGCACCATTTCAGCGTTCAGCGATGTCCAAACATATTGCATAAATGGCGGAATTCTGCCATTTTTTCTCCGGTCGTGATGATTGGAGTCCCGCTTTGTTCCACTATGTTTTGCATCGACTGGGGGCCTCAATGGGGGCTCATTTTAGCTCATGTGGGTTTGTGAATCTGAGTGAGGCCCCCGGATGGCTCTGACGACTCAGCAGGTTCGCGGGTTCAAGCCGAAGGACAAGCCTTACAAAAAGGGCGATGAGAGAGGTCTGTACCTCCTCGTGAAACCGAACGGCTCAAAGCTCTGGCATCTCAAGTATCGCTTCGGTGGCAGGGAAAAGAAGATGCCGATTGGCCCTTTCCCTGAAGTCGGCCTCGCACAGGCGCGTCACGAAAGGGATCGCGCGCGCCTCGCAATCGCCGATGGCATCGACCCCATGCGCGAACGCAAGCGGGAAAAGGCGCAAATCAAACTCGGTGCAGAGAACACGTTCGCATCTGTGGCGCAGACATACATCGAGGAAAAGATGGTGCGGGAGGGGCGGGCCGAAGCCACGCTTCGCAAGGCACGCTGGTTTCTCGATCTGCTCAAACCTGCCGTAGGCAACATGCCACTCAATGATGTCGATCCGCAGCTGATGCTGGCGGCTCTCAAGAAGCTGGAGGCGAAGGGTAATCTGGAAACGGCGAAGAAGTGCCGTTCGTTCGCAAGTCGGGTGTTCCGGTTCGGAGCAGCCATGGGTCTTTGTGAGACTGATCCGACATCAATCCTGAAAGGCGCGCTGGTTTCGCCCAAGGCGCGGCACTACGCTGCGATCCTCGAACCAGAAAAACTGGGCCAACTGCTGCGCGCCATCAATGGCTACGAATGCTACCCGATCACGAAATTCGCTTTGCAGATCGCGCCTCACATTTTTGTGCGCCCTGGCGAACTCCGTCACGGAGAGTGGGAAGAGATCGACTGGGACAAGGCTACCTGGACGATTCCAGAAGGCAAGATGAAGGCGCGGCGGACCCATGTTGTGCCGTTGTCCCGACAGGTCTTGGAGTTGTTCCGCGAGCTCAAGTCGATTTCCGGCGGGAAGGGCTACATCTTCCCGGCATTCCACACCCGGCAACGGCCCATGAGTGAGAACACCATCAATGCGGCTTTCCGCCGCATGGGTTTCACTAAGGACGAAGTGACCGCGCACGGTTTGCGTTCAACGGCATCCACGATGCTCAACGAAAGCGGCCTCTGGCATCCCGACGCCATCGAACGTGCTCTGGCTCATGGTGATAGCAATGCGATCCGGGGTGTCTACAATCGCGGGAACTACTGGGATGAGCGTGTGAAAATGGCTCAGTGGTGGAGCGACAACCTAGACAAGCTTCGAAGAGGTGAAGCAAGCTGTTGATGCTTGTTTGCAAAGTGGGCGATTGTATTACGCATCACTTTGAGCGCTGTTGCATGAACGCAAATTCTCGGGAAGCGGACCTTGGCTTCAAGGCATCGCAATTTCGCTCAATGCGGCTCACTCGTAGGGTTCAAGATGACAGCCAAGCTGTCTAGCGGAAGCATATATGAATCGCCCGGATATGACCGGGAGAATTCCTCTGCTTCATTACTCAAGATTTTGGCGAGTTCGCTAATCGAGGCCCGTGGATTTTCGACACGAACTCTCATGAAATGGTTCCAGTCGGACCAGACAGCGCGGGTGTCGCGTTCAGAGAAACCAGTAAAGTATGCATTGTAGCGACCTATCACGAACAGCTTCACATCAACGTCTGGCTTGACGGTCATCCCGGCACGCTTCGCAAGTTCGAAGATGTCGTATTTGCCAAGCCAACCCAAAACTCTCTCGACCCAATCGTTGCCTTGATCGAGCAGGTTTTTACCAGCGCTGCGACGCGCGCGATTGTCCATCCCGACCGGGTGTTGCCATTTCAGCTGAAATAGAGCCAACTCATTATGTTCCTTGTCGTAAGCGATGAAGTCTAGGTCGGTGACCGTCTTCTTGCCCTCACGTAACTTGAGATTCCGGTCATTTAGTGACCATCTGTCTCCTGGAAAAATGAGCTTGAGATCGTTCAACCAACGCTTCTCGCGATTATTTGCAAGACGAAACCAATCCTGTGGGTATCTCGCTCTCAGGTCGGCGAGTAGGAACAGGAACGGATTGGTGTCCAACCCATACATGGGGAGGATGTAGTAGTCTTGGCTCGAACGGACAATCGGGGTCCATGCGATGTCCGCTGATGAGGTGTGGTCATGTAGATTGCCGGAGCTGAGCGTCAATGGTTCCAGCAGTTTGCGAATCTGGTCGGTCTCGGCATCGAGGTGAACCGCGAGACCAGTTATGAACTCCTCGCGGTGCGCGAACGTCGTTAGCAAGTTGCGGAGATCGAGTTCTGGACGCCGCCGCGCGAGAATGGAGCTAAAACAGAGATGCTTCTCCGCGCGGCCAGCAATGGCCGCCAGGACACCAAGATAATGATTGAATGGCTCGCCACCGATGATGTCCTCCCGCCCAAGCAAGTCTTGGCTCCACATACGACGCAGATATATCTGACCGCACTCCAAAAAATGATCATCGATTTCTCGGGTCGTTGTGTAGGACATGCCCCAACCGCCGAAGCAGCCAACTGATTTCTCCAGCTCCGCTTCGAGGGCTGCATGTCGGTCTTGAAGATCAAGTTCCCAAGTGGTGTCCTGCTCGATCGTAAAATCGCTGACCCATCGCTTGTTCCGCTGAGAAACTACTTCTCCGAACATTGAAGGATGGTCCGATTTGAGAACAAGGATCGTTTGAATGCCCGACGGCATTGCGGTGGATGGCTTGTCGATCCTGGCGGTCAGAAGTCCCTCTTGAAGCCAGCCGTAGAGCATTTCCGCGCGCTGAAGAATCCCACACCGGAGCAGCAACTCGCTAGCCTGTCGCTGGGTCTGGCCCGTGCTGGGAAAAAGGCGAAAAGGTCCACCTTCGAGCTGCGGCGGCACCATAAGGGAGAGGGCCTTATTCACCCCCCATGACGAGAGGCCGACTTGTGCCTTCTTCGTTTGCTTCCAAGTTTCGGATGGCACGAACAGTTCTTCGCAAAAAACGTGATCGATCGCGCGGAGTGTTTCAAATAAGAGGGGTTCGATCGGCTGCCGCCATTGCTCAAGATTCGATTTCGATCTTTCTATCTGATCTTCCAAAATCGCGAGGGCGACATCACGCATTTTCGGAGGGCGTCCAGCCCAAGCAGTTGATAGACAATATGTGCTTCCTTAAGCGGCTTGGAGCGTATCGAGACGGCCGAATTCCGGTGATCGGATCGACAGATTTAATAGCCTGCTTCCAAGGGGGGGCGCCAATAAGCTACATACTTCCGAGTCATTCAGAGATAGAATCTTGGCAGGATCATTCGCTTTCTCAGCCTGTTGAGCTTGTAAGAACATTTCGGAGTTGGGAGACGACATGTTTGGCGAGAGCGACTGGCACGGCATTCCCAATCTGTATGCCGGAAGCCATTAGTCCTCCTTCAAATTGGAAGTCATCTGGAAAAGTCTGCAGCCGAGCGGCTTGACGCGCGGTAATTCCGTGATGTTCGGTAGGGTGGACAAACCGGCCTTTCGACGGATTTATGCATGCCGTGGTCATGGTAGGCGATGGCTTGGAAGGATCTATCCGTCCGTAGACATCTTTGTGTCCGTTATGCTGCATATGGCAGGGAAGAGTTCTCAACGACTGGCTTCGAGACCCGCCATTCGGGGGCGTGCTGCGGAAAACCTCGATCAATTCAGCCCGATGCTGCATATGGTGGTCATTGGGGTCGTTCGGTGGCGCTGGAACGGCAAAGACTTCTGCCGAAGTTCGCCACTCCATCAGCGGACCTCTCTCCGACAGCTTTCCTGGTTCGCCATGCGTCGGGTGCGGAGGCCAAGGAATGGCGAATTCAACGGCCTTGGGATCGTATCCGACGATAAACACGCGCTTTCGATTTTGGGGTACGCCAAAATCCTTCGCATTTAGAATGATCGGTTCCCGGACCGCATATCCGTTGTCCTCCGCCAATCCGAGAAATGTCGAGAGGTATTCTGCATGCTTAGGTTGCAGCAGACCGGGTACGTTCTCGAGCAGGAACATCCGTGGTCGGACCGCATCGAGAAAATGGAAATATCGATAAAGCAACGCGTTACGCGGATCGTTCACTCCGGATTTCCCGAGCCGATGCGAGGAGAAGCCTTGGCATGGCGGGCCGCCAAGAAAAAGATCGCAGTCGCCCGGCGCAAGGCCACCCTCGTCCATCACTTTGTGCGGCGATAAGTTCAGTATATCTTCTTCAAAAAATTCGACTTTGCGCCCCGTAAAATTCCTAATCTGCTTTCGGTAGGTGGCCGCTGCATGTCCGAAGTTTTCGACGGCGGCACGAACTTCGAAACCCGCTTGGATTGCACCAAGGGAAAAACCGCCAGCCCCCGAGAAAACGTCGATCGCCAGCGGAACGTGATTCCTCACGGCTGCCACAGGAAGGTGCGAGAGTTCATCATACGCCGTCGCATCTTCGCTTAGATCGTATGTCGAAGTGGATGAAGAGACTCGTTCCATGCGCCGACGCCTAGTCCGATTTCTCTTCAGCCGCCTGCGGCTCATGCGCCTCGAATTCTCGGCCGATGCGAGCCTGTGAGGCAACGTATCGCGACTGAATTTCCAGTGCATACTCGTATCGCAACATTCCACAGACAAGCGCGGTTTGTTCGACGAGAGCCGGGGCCATTGTGCCATCAGGTTTCGTCTCGGCGCCGACATGCACCACGCGGCAAAAAGGCGGCAGACCTTCTGAAAGATAGCCGTTGTTTTCGACATACATAGTCATTGAGGTTGGAGAACTGCCAAGTGACTCGGCGACTCTGAAAGCCTTTCGCTCTGTTCCCTCCCCGTTGCGGAGGTTTACGAATACCTGACCGCCGCGATTGGCATCGCGTAGAGCTTTGTTCTCGCCATGCTCAATCAACTTGAGCGCGGTAAATCGTTTGAGCTCAGGAAGTTTGTCTGGGGGTGATCCGCGGTCTTGCCCTGGAACCATGTCGCACGCAGGTGTCGCACAGAACCAATATGTTCCGCCGATGAGTAGGATGTGTCCTAGATCGACATGGGCGCTTTTGGAAGGCTTGCTGCCGATGAAGGCGTTGTGGCCAGCTTTCGCTGTGAGAAGTACGGCTTCGTTGGAAAGATCGAGGCCGAACCTGCGTTTCACAACATCATATGCGTCTTTCCCTGCGTCGATCTTCCGTAGCCGCGCCGCAAAATCGTTGACCTGTGGAAGTAGTTGATCAAGCAGTTGTTCCGAATGATGCCTTACAGTTCGATCGATCAGCGCTTGCAAACCCGGCTCGTCTTTCTCGAGAAGGCGGAGGTACCAAACAGCACCGACTTCCGGGTTTCCTATGGCATCGTCCTGAACTTCGATCCCGCGCTCATTCATTTCAGCGCGCAGCTTTGTAAGCAACAGGCGTGATGGCAGGGGACGCCAAGCAGCTAGTGCTTCATGCACCCTTTTTAAGGAGATCCAACTCATCTTGCTTCTTGCTAAAGCAAACAAAGCCGCGTGAAGCTCGGATATATTTGACGGTCTCGTTTCGCCAATCAAGGACACCGTGGTTCTCTGTCGAAAAACGTTCCGCGTTGCTCCCCTCGAAAGCCTCCAATGCGTATTGAAGTGCTCGAAGCCACTCACGCCGATCCAGCCCGCCAGTTTCCAAGGCGGTCTTTACGGCACCGAGCGGACCTTCTCCGCGCATAAGTGCCGATTTCAGTTGCACCATTGTTTTGCGGGCCAAAATTCCTCTGGCAAACAAATATTGCTCCGCAGCAACGGCGGTAACGAGGGGCGTCTCGTGTTCGTCGAGAAAATCGACTAGGCCGTGTTGACAAAAGGGATTCCCAAGCGGGCCGGGTTCTGATTCAAGACTGCTTTTTGCGGAGCAGTTATGG
>NZ_CANMCP010000025.1 GCF_947496385.1 uncultured Croceicoccus sp.
TACGAGATGGAAGACTTGTCGTTCTACGAGCGGGCTTCGCTAATATGAAGCAAACATCGTAAGGGATTGGATGCCGCTGTCAGGCGGATGCAAACCGCTCTCCGTTTTGCAGAGTGCGCCCTTCCCCGGTTATTTTTCAGGCCATCAGGTTCTGCCACTCAGCGAGCGCAGCTGAGCGGCGGGTCTTGTAAGTTTGACGATCAACGAGGTGGCGTTCGGAATTGAAGTGGTTGTGGAAGGACGCATGAACCGAGGCGAACTTCTGCAGCGACTTAATTTGCCGGAAGCGCAGCATCGCTCGTTCCCGTCGTCGGAACGGCAAGTGCGAATTTTCGGCTCGGTTGTTCGTCCAGCGGCCTGTCTCCTGCTTTGCCGAATTTCCGAGGTCGGACATCGCAGCTTTGTAGGACCGCAGTCCGTCGGTCGTTAAGACCTCCGGTGATCCGTGGCGCTTCAGCGCTTTTCTCATGAAACGCAGAGCTGCAGCCTTGTCCCTCTTCGTCGTAACCTAGCTTTCGAGCACTTCACCTTCGTGATCGACAGCGCGCCACAGGTACATCATCTCGCCGTTTATACGGACGTACATCTCATCGAGGTGCCATTGCCAATAACGAAAGCCGCGCATCCGATTTACGCGCTGCCGCCGGATGTCGGCCGCGAAAATCGGGCCAAACCTGTTCCACCAGAGGCGGACCGTCTCATGGCAGATATCGATGCCGCGTTCCGACAACAAATCTTCGACGTTCCGCAGGCTAAGGGGAAATCGAACATACATCATTACCACGAGGCGGATCACCTCCGGCGAAGAATGGAAATACCGGAACGGGTTGGCTGGTTTCTTGGCTCGGGACATCCGCTTCCCCTACCCTGCAAAAAGGTTTTTGCCAGAGGTACCATCCTTCTGACAGTGCCCTCGTAAGCTACCGGAATCTGAATTTAGATCTTACATTGCGGATTCTATTTTCGGGACCGATGATCAAACCGTTAATCTTCCAAGGAGCATCCAGTTGCCAGGCGACAGCTTCATCGACGAGCCCCACATTCAGCGCATCGAGAAGGCGCTATGGTCACGTGAGCCATCAGGTACCGCCGCCGTGCTTGTGGGCGCAGGCTTCAGCCGCAATGCCGTTGCCGCCCGTGCTATCGCCGGAAGCATGCCGGGCTGGAATGAAATCTACTCGGAGATGGTAAGCCAGCTTTACCCAGCGAATGTTCCTGCCTCCGCCAGGACACGGCAGTGGTTGCTACAGCAGACAGGTTCCACGAGCGCATATCTGCGCATGGAGCTGTCAGTCGGATGCAAACCGCTCTCCGTTTTGCAGAATGCGCCCTTCCCCGGCTATTCTTCAGGCCATGAGGTTTTGCCACTCAGCCAATGCAGCTGAGCGGCGGGCTTTGTAAGTCTGACGGTCGACAAGGTGGCGTTCGGAATTGAAGTGGTTGTGGAAGGATGCATGAACCGATGCGAACTTCTGTAGCGACTTCATTCTTCGAAAGCGCAGCATCGCTCGTTCCCGTCGTCGGAATGGCAGATGTGAGTTTTCAGCACGGTTGTTCGCGTAGCGGCCTGTCTCCTGCTTCGCCAAATTTCCAAGTTCGGTCATTGCTGCCGTGTAGGAGCGAAGTCCGTCGGTCGTAATGATCTCAGGCGATCCGTGACGCTTCAGCGCTTTCTTCATGAAACGCAGAGCGGCGGCCTTGTCCCTCGATTTGGTTACGTAGCTTTCAAGCACCTCACCTTCGTGATCGACGGCACGCCAGAGGTACATCATCTCACCGTTTATGCGGACGTACATCTCATCGAGATGCCAGTTCCAATGACGAAAGCCGCGCATCCGATTTACCCGCTGGCGGCGGATGTCCGCCGCGAACATTGGACCGAAACGGTTCCACCAGTGTCGGACCGTCTCGTGGCAGATGTCGATCCCGCGTTCGGACAGGAGGTCCTCTACGTTTCGTAATGACAGCGGGAAGCGGACATACATCATAACTACGAGGCGGATGACCTCCGGTGACGAGTGAAAATAGCGGAACGGGTTTGCTGGTTTCTTGGCTCGGGGCATCCGCTTCCCCTACCCCGCACCGCGGCTTTTGCCAGAGGTACAATCCTTCTGACAGTGCCCTCGAACCACACCAGCGGATCGTCGGGTGCTGTCAAAGCAAATTCATTGCGTTCACGGCATTGGTACGCCGCTTATTCAAAAGCACCACAAGCCTAATTTGTGCACGGTCTGATCTCAAAATGACTAAGGCGATGAAGCACCACTTCGGTCCTGCCTATTCCTGATGGAAACGAGCGAACCAAATTCTGGTTAGATTTGACAGCACCCCGGTGAGTGATTTCCGATACCAATTTTCGGCGAAAAAATTGTCTCTAATCGAGCCAGCTTTGCGGCTGGTTATGCTGAGGAGAATCCCACCTCATCATCGGTTAACGAATTTTTAGTCGCATTTCGATAAGCCGCAGGCCGCTCCAATAGGATTGGCACATGCTCGGCATTTACTATTGCATCCAAGATGACCACGATTTTCGCCTCGTCGTGTTGGCTGGTTTGATCTGCGTGGTGACATCGAGCTTAGTCATCCTTCTGCTTCGACATGCCCGGGACATGACGCGACGAGCGCGGCGCATCTGGGTGCCTGTAACCGGTCTTGCCAGCGGGTTTGGGATCTGGGCTACGCATTTTGTCGCGATGATGGGTTATGATCCTGGTGTTGTCATCGGTTATACGGTTTTGCCGACGGTTACTTCGCTTATGGTTGCGATCGGAGCGACGACGTGTGGATTTTTCCTGTCTCTGATAAATAAAACCATCTCCTCTCGCTGCGCAGCGAGCGCCTCTATCGGTCTAGGTATCGCCGCCATGCACTATCTTGGCATGCAGGCCGTCGAACTGCCGGGCGAGATCCGCTGGGGTTGGGGTTATGTGATTGCCTCGATAGTTGCGACTGTTCTACCGATTGTGCCAGCGCTTTCGCTGGCCCTTGATCGACAAACCACTAAAAGCGCCGTCGCCGCAGCAGCGCTGCTAACAGGCGCAATTATTCTTCTCCATTTCATCGGCATGGCCGGAATAACGATCATCCCGAGCCGCGTGAGTGAAACGACGCCGGGCCTACTTGCGCCATTGACGATCGCCATCGCTGTTGCAGCAGCCGCCTTCGTCGTTCTGACATTCGGGATGATGGCCACTTTGATGAGCGCACGTTCGAGAAAGGCGGTCCGGGCAAGCGAGCGTGAGTTCAAGGTTCTTGTAGAAGGCATCACCGATTGCGCCATCTACATGCTAACTACCGATGGGCGGATTGCGAACTGGAACGCAGGCGCTCAGCGTCTCAAAGGCTATAGCCGAGAAGAGGCAATCGGACTTGAATTCGGGACGTTCTACTCACCCGAAGACCGCGCTGCGGGCGCACCAACACGCGGGCTCGAGGCGGCACGAAACCATGGCAAATATTCGGCTGAAGGCTGGCGATATCGCAAGGACGGGACCCGCTTCTGGGCTCATGTGATTATCGAAGCGGTTTACGATGACCAGCAAATCTTCAGAGGATTCGCAAAAATCACGCGTGACATGACATTGTTCAAAAAGCATCAGGATAATCTTGATGCCGCGTTGTCAAACATGCATCAGGGCCTTTGCCTTTTCAGCCCGGACAAGCGGCTGGTCATTTCCAATGATCGTGTCGGAGAGATCTTCGATCTTACGCATGATGAATGCCCAGTCGGCACACATTTCGAAGATGTATACCGTCTTGCGATGAGCAAGGCTCTGGGTGCGCCTGTCTCTCCTGCGATGTTGAACGAAGCGCTTGCGCGTCATTACGAAATTCTCGCCCAACCAGGGGGCGGGAAGCTGAGTGTGCAGTTCCGCAAAGATTGCATTTTGGCTATATCTCATCGCCCCTTGGTAGGGGGCGGTTGGGTATCCACGTTCGAAGATATCACCGAACGGCGCCGCGATCAGGAGCGCATTGAACACATGGCGTTGCATGACATTCTGACAGACCTGCCAAACCGTAACAATTTTATTGAACGTCTCGATAACGCGATCGAACAAGCAAAACCCTCGAACGAACAAGTCGCAGTTCTATGTATCGATCTCGATCGCTTCAAGGAAATTAATGATGGACATGGACACGCGGTAGGCGATCTAGTGCTGCGTGAGCTTGCCAAGCGCATGCAACGTCTGCTCGAACCAAAAGAGTTTATAGCACGCTTTGGCGGAGATGAATTTGTTGCATTCAAACATTTGGAGTCTGACGCAGACCTGACCGACTTCGTTACGCGACTGGACGCCGCCTTGTCCAAACCAGTCGAACTTGATGACCTTTCCTTTTGTCCGGGCGCGAGCATCGGAATTGCCCTTTGCCCAACCGACGGTTTAACCCGTCAAAAGGTCATGAATAATGCTGATCTGGCCATGTATCGCGCCAAAGATACGGCGGGCCGGCGCATTTGTTACTACGAACAGAGCATGGATCTGGCCGCCAAATCGCGCCGAACCATGATTAGCGATCTTCGTAAAGCCGTAGACGGCGGTGAATTAGGCGTTGCCTACCAGATGCAGCGCTCGGTCGCATCAGAAGAAGTAACCGGATACGAGGCACTTCTGCGCTGGCACCATCCCCGCAATGGTACGATACCTCCGGTCGAGTTCATTCCCATTGCGGAAGAATGCGGGGAAATTGTACGTATCGGCGAATGGGTTCTGCGTACCGCATGTAACGAGGCTGCAAAATGGCCAAAGCCATGGCGCGTTGCGGTCAATCTTTCGCCAATACAGCTCATGCATATAAATCTTGTCGAAAGCGTAGCAAAGGCGCTAATTGAAAGCGGTCTCCCGGCGCAACGTCTGGAACTAGAAATTACTGAGACGGCATTCATTTCCGACAAGGCACGGGCATTGCATGTACTCCGGCAAATCAAGGCACTTGGAATCTCTATCGCCATTGACGATTTTGGTACGGGCTATTCTTCACTTGATACGCTCAACTCCTTTCCTTTCGATAAGATAAAGATCGACAAATCTTTTCTTTTGGACTCCGGTACAAACCACCAATCTAGGGCAATCATTCGCGCTGTGCTTGCCTTAGGTCAAAGCCTTCATGTGCCCGTCCTCGCTGAAGGAGTTGAAACTATTGATCAACTGCAGCTGCTTCGCGACGAGGGATGCGAAGAAGCACAGGGTTATTATTGGGGAAAACCAATCGCCAATCCGTTCGCTAAATACGCGCATGTCGGAGTGGGGGCTTAAACCTTATTTAGTATTTATCCTAAGCAAGGCTAAGCGGTGGAATGCGTGTGAGATGATAGTTACTTCCCCCGTTTTGTCGCATCAGCTTGCGAGACGAATTGAAAGTCTCAGCTTAGGCTCAGGACTCGTTGATCACAGCCAGAAGAGCACTGTTGCGGCCAGAGTGAGTGCGGAGAAGAAGACGGTTGGGCAGCGGTCGTATCGCGTTGCCACACGGCGCCAATCCTTGAGGCGGCCGAACATGATCTCGATGCGGTTGCGGCGTTTGTATCGGCGCTTGTCGTATTTGACGGGCATCGAGCGGGATTTACGGCCGGGAATGCAGGGCTTGATGCCCTTCTGCTCGAGCGCGTCGCGGAACCACTCGGCGTCATAGCCCCGGTCGGCCAGCATCCACTCTGCTTTTGGCAGGTCTTCGAGCAGAGCCGCCGCTCCGGTGTAGTCGCTGACCTGGCCAGCTGTGATGAAGAAGCTCAGAGGACGTCCGTTGGCATCGGTGATGGCGTGCAGCTTGGTGTTCATGCCGCCCTTGGTCCGTCCGATCAGGCGCCCGAGATCCCCTTTTTTACCCCAAGGCTGGAAGCCGTGCGGTGGGCCTTGAGATAGGTCGCATCGATCATGACGGTCTGGGGTTCGGCCCTCTGGGCGGACAGACCTTCCATCATCCGGCTAAACACGCCCATCTCGCCCCACCGCTTCCAGCGGTTATACAATGTCTTGTGTGGCCCATATTCCCTCGGCGCATCCCGCCAGCGCAGGCCGTTGCGGTTGACGAAAATGATCCCGCAGCACACGCCGGCCATCAACCCGAGGTTTGCCATGGCTCTTGGGGAAATAGGGCGACAGGCGCGCCATTTGCTCGTCCGTCAGCCAATACAGGTCATTCATGATCAATCTCCTCCCGGAGCCTGAATCACATCGCCTCTCGCCAATCAATGGGTCCTGAGCCTAGCGCAGGGGGCGGTGTATACAATCTTTCGAAATGTCGTGACGGTATTAAGCAGAAACGGAGCTCTTCCGCTCACCTTGCGCGTACGTTTTCAAGTCTTTCTCTTTCTTCGCCTCACACAGATCCCGAACATCTACTAAAGGCTAACCGCCTAGACGTTCGGGAGGTGAACGCCGAGATGCTTTCCAGCGATATAGCCAAATGTCATGCCGGGACCAAGAGTTCCGCCTGCACCTCCATAGATCTCGCCTAGAACCGCCGCCATGGCATTGCCTGCTGCGTAAAGTCCGGGGATCGGGTTGCCGTCCCAGTCAACAACTTGGCCATTGGCATTGGTTTTCGGGCCGCCTGCGGTGCCCAGCGCACCCGCTTCCATTTTAACGGCATAGAACGGCCCCTGATCGATCATTCCAAGCGTGCGGTAAGGTGGATCGAAATCGGTATCGCCCCACATGTAGAAATTATCATAAGTGGTGTCGCCGCGATTGAAATCGTCGTCATGACCTCTGGCGACCATCTCGTTAAAATGCGCGACTTCCGCCACGAGCCCCTCCGGATCAATACCCGCCACGTCGGCAAGCCCTTCGAGCGTATCGGCCTGCATCATGTAGGATGGCGCCGGCCCACCCGGCGGCGAGTTGAACGCTTGATACTTGTTCTTGTAACGCTGATCGATGATCAGCCAGTATGGCAAATTCGCATAGGAATGTGTGCCGGCGTCGAAGGCGTGGAGCGATTTCCCAAGTGCGTTGTAATTGGCAGCCTCATTCACGAAGCGCTTGCCCTTTCCGTTGACTAGGATAGCGCCAGGTCGTGCACGTTCGTCCGAACCGAGCAGGTAGTTGGGCTTAGCCGCACGATGCTGTGGCTTCATCTCCAGAACGCTCTGCATCCAAAAGGCGTTCTGCATGTTGCCGAGCTTGGCACCTGCTTCAATTGCCATGAGTAGTCCGTCACCCTCGTTCTCGGGTACACTCACCGGACCCGTCAGCGGACCACGAACAAAAGTCTTCACGAGCTCCTCGTTCCACTCGAATCCACCCGTGGCAATGACCACACCGCGCCGCGCGCGGACGCGGTATGCCTCGCCGTTGGCATCATCGGCAATGACGCCGATAATACGCTCACCATCCTGCACCAGCTTGCGGGCGCGCTTCTCGAACTCGACGGGAATGCCCCGATCCAGTACCGCCTTGAAAAGCGAGCCAGCAAGAGCCTGGCCCAGTCCGCGATAATCTCGCGCCTCTCGCTCGGCCAGAGCGGCCTCATCAAGCAAGCCTCGCGTCGCTTCAATCAGACTGCTGCGAAGAGGATAGGCCATCTTGCTTGGATTCACCCGCGATGCGCACTTTCCCAGTTCCTCAAAACAGAACGCCTCATTGTCGAGCGAGCGGCCGCCATCCGGCTTCGCCCCAGGTGCATAGGGCTGATAATCCGGAAAGTCGGTGAACGCCTTCAGGCGAACTGGCGTGCGTTCCGCAAAATAGCGCACCATTTCCGGGCCATTCTGCATGAAAGCCCACAGTGTTTCGGGATCAAGCGCCTCGGGCGTGAGCGAGTCGAGATAGGCGACGATATCTTCGTCTGAGTCTGTAAGACCTTCATCATGCTGATGGTGATTATTGGGTATCCACAGCATCCCTCCAGACATCGCAGTGGTACCGCCGACCATGCCAGTCTTTTCAAGGATCACGACATCGCTCGCGCCGAAGTCATGCGCAGTGATCGCGGCCGTCATCGCCGCACCGCCCGAGCCCAGCACCACGACGTCTGCAGCGCAGTCCCAATCCAAGTTTTCGTTCGCCATTTCCTCTGCCATAATCCTCTCTCGGTACGCTGCCCAGTTTGTCGGGCTTGTTCATCGCGCAATCACGGGCGTGCAGCCGACAGTCCGTCGCACTACGCCCGCTTCTTATTATACAACATGCGTTGTATAATGCGCCTGAAATTTTAGCTAGGTCTCTTGGCCATCTTGATGGAAGTATTAGGGGAGCCCTATGCCAGCAAATGTTGACCATGACGCGAAACGCGCGGAGATCGCTCGCATCTCTGCCGACCTCATTTCCGAACACGGCCTCCAAGCGGCCACGATACGCAAGGTTGCAGCCTGCGCGGGGTTCAGCACCACGGTTGTTACCCACTATTTCGCCAATAAGCGTGCGATGTTGCTCGCCGCCTACCGCTATGTCGCGGAGCGCAGCCAGGAACGATTTGACGCGATGGCGGCAGATTACATATCGGATCCGCTCTTACGGCTGGAAACCCTGCTCCCCATCGATGAGGAGGGCCGCAACGCTTGGCGTCTGTATTTCCAGTTCTGGCCGATGGCAGACCATGACGAGGAACTGGCAAGCGAACAACGATGGTGGAGCGAGAATGCGCTTTCGCTCGCCCGCCAGATGCTTGAATCGGCCTGTCCTGACAAGGGCGACCTTGATCGAAAGGCGATTTTGGCACTCAGCGCGCTGCACGGGATTGCCATGCAAGCTCTCTTCGATCCGCAAAACTGGCCCGCTCACAAACAGCGAGAGATTTGGCGGGCGCAAGCGCATATATTGCGCGCGCGCCTACCTTCATGATGCGCTGCGTAGAAACCAGGCATAACTTTCAGCAGGATCCAAACCGCTTTCCGTTTTGCAGAGTTTGCGCTTCCCCGGTTATTCTTCAGGCCATGAGTTTTTCCCAATCAGTCAGGGCGGCTGAGCGGCGGGCCTTGTAAGTTTCTCTGTCGACAAGGTGTCGTTCGGAATTGAAGTGGTTGTGGAAGGAGGCATGAACCGACGTGAACTGCTGTAGCGGGAGCTGTCAGTCGGATGCAAACCGCTCTCCGTTTTGCAGAGTGCGCCCTTCCCCGGCTATTCTTCAGGTCATGAG
>NZ_CANMCP010000026.1 GCF_947496385.1 uncultured Croceicoccus sp.
AGCCCTCCATCACAATGAAGAACCTGAATCATGCGGCCCCGCAGATCACAAGCCGTTTTATGAGTTTACCGCCTAGTTTCTTGGCTCGGGGTATTCGCTTCCCCTACCGTGCACCTACGAATTTGCCAGAGGTACCATCCTTCTGACAGTGCCCCGCAAGTCACTGCCTCCCAAGTTTTGTCAATATCCATTGAGCCGACTTACACAATTCGCTGTGGTCGAGCCCGCTTTCGATTTTCAGGGAATCCAGCATGTAGACAAGCGATTCCGTTGCCACATTGCCCGATGCGCCGGGCGCAAAAGGACATCCGCCAAGGCCGCCGATGGAACCGTCAAGAACGCTTGCACCCAGCGAAACCCCAATCAGCGCATTGGCGATCGCCATGTTGCGCGTGTCGTGGAAATGCAGGCGGATCGGGATGTCCGGCACGCTCACGCGGACCTTCTTCATCACACGGACTACGTCCCCCGGCCCCGCGACGCCAATGGTGTCGGCAAGCGCAATCTCGTGCGCACCAGCGTCGCCGAGGCGGCGCGCCATTTCGCCGACGCGTCCAGGGTCGACCGGCCCACCGTAGGGGCAACCAAAGGCGACGGAAATGGTAGCCTGCGCCCGCCGCCCGGCGTCGAGACCGCACCGTATGATAGCGGCTGCTTCCTCGACTGATTCTGCGCTAGTTTGGCCTTGGTTCGCAATGCCGAAGCCATCGCTCGCGCATGCGACCGTGCCCAATTCATCCACACAAGTGGCCAAGGCCCTTTCCGCCCCCCGTCGGTTCAGCACGAGCCCGATGCGCACGACATCGAGATCCTCGATACCAGCGCAGACATTCTCCGCGTCCTCCATCTGCGGCACCCGGCGCGGATTAACGAAGCTGGCGACTTCCATCCGCCTCGCCCCCGCCGCGGCGGCGCGGCGTATCAGTTCGATCTTGTCCGCCGTCGATACCAAGGTCTTTTCGTTTTGAAGGCCGTCGCGGGCGCCAACTTCGACTAGCTCGATCGTTTCGGGCAGGATCACGTCGTCAATACTCCCATCACAGTTCCCGCAGCCGTCATCACCAGCCCGATCGCAAGCAAGAACGGAAAAGTAAAACGCTGATGCTCGGCAAAATCGATCTTAGCGAGACCGACCAGTAGGAAGGTAGCAGGGGTCAGCGGACTGATCGCAAAGCCGGTGGTCATCTGGCCGAGGATTGCGCCGCGCGCGACCGTCACCGCCGGCACTCCGCCGGCCTCCGCGACATTGCCCAGCACGGGCAAAATACCAAAATAGAAACTATCGGGATCGAACAGCAGGCTGAGAGGCACGCCCAGCGCTCCGATCAGAACTGGCAGGGCGCTGGCGGCTTCGTGGGACAGAGCCCCGGCCGCCGTTCCGGCAAGCGCGTCGAGCATCTCCGATTCGCGCAGAATGCCGGTAAAGCAGCCAGCCGCGAGCAGAACTGCGACCATCACTATGGCGGATGGTGCATGACGTTCGAAAGTCTCGCGCTGCGCAGCGAGTCCGGGAGTGTTAACGATCATGGCGACCGACAGGGCGACAAAGAAGGCCACCGCAGGAGACAGCAGGCCGGCCAGCATGACACCGATTGCCGCGCCAACCGTTGCAAGATTGATCCAGTAACGCCAGCCAAGCACAATCGGCCCTGCGCCGGCAGATGCCGCCCCGTCAAAAACCATGCTGCCATCCATGGCCGCATCTGCCGACAAGTGGTCTGTCTGACGCGCGCCGAGCCACCAAGAGAACGACAGAACGCAAAACAACCCCACCGCGTAAATTGGTAACACGGGCTGGAAAAGCGTGACCACATTAACCTGCAGCGAGGCCGCTGCTCGTAACGTCGGCCCACCCCATGGCAGCATGTTGCCCACTCCCGCCGCCATCGCGGTGACGCAGGCTAGCACCCGGCGATCCATGCCAATGCGGTCGTAGATCGGCAACATAGCGGGTATCGTGATGAGGAAGGTTGACGCGCCCGATCCGTCGAGATGAACGATCGATGCCAGCACCGCGGTGCCCACTGCAATGCGGGGCGGACTGTCGCCCGCAAACCGAAGAACGCCAGCGATGACAGGACGGAACAATCCCGCATCCGCCATGATGGAAAAAAACAGGATGGCGAACAGAAACATCGCCGCGGTTGGCGCAACTGTGGCGAAACCGGCCATTATCATCGTGCCGAGCTGTCCGCCCTGTCCGATGAGCAGAGCGGACAGAATTGGAATAACGGATAGCGCCACGAACGCCGACATCCGGCGGCTCAGTATCGCCGCAAGGACGAGCAGGATTGTCAGCAGGCCTCCGATCGCCAGCATGGCTTAGTCGGCACCTTCGTGCATTGGCATGGCAATGACGCCCGCGGCTTTTAGCTCTGCAATCCGATCGTGTGAAACCCCGCATTCCTCGAGGATCTGGCGCGCATCGGCGCCCAAGCGCGGAGCCGGGCGGTCGCGGTCGGCGGTACCGCTGCGAAAGGGCGAGCGGACAGCGATCGTGCTGCCCTCGGACGGATGCTCGACTCGTTCGAACAAGCCGACATCGGCCAGATGATCGTCCGCCATGAGATCGTCCAGCGCATTCACCGACGAGCAGGGAATATCGTTTTCACGCATGATATCCAGCCACTCTCCCGTGGTGCGCAAGGCCACGGCATTTTCCATGATCGCATAGAGCGTGTCGATATTGCGGCTCCGCTCGACAGGATCGGTCAGTATCGACGCATCGGCCATGTCATCGCGGCCGATAATCTGCATGAAACGCACCCACTGCCGCGTATTGTAGGGCAGGAGCGCCACGAAGCCATCCTTCGTGCGATAGGGTTTGCGATAGGGCGACAAGAGCCGCTCGTATCCCATGCCGCCAAGCGGAGGGTCGAAGGTCTTGCCAGCAAGCTGCTCAACCATCATGAACGATACGAGGCTTTCGAACATCGGGGCTTCGACCTCGACAGGTTCGCCGGTGCGTTGCTGTCGCACGATGGCGGCAAGCGCCGCGATGGCGAGATGCAGCCCGCCGACCTTGTCCGCGATGATGGTGGAGACAAAGCGCGGCTCACCCGCCGAATTGGAGTTGAGAGCCGCAAGACCCGAACGGGCCTGAATGATATCGTCATAGGCCGGCTCGCCGCGATCGCGCCCCTCCACCCCGAAACCGGCGGTATAACAGCACGCGATCCCCGGATTGACCGTTCGCAGCCTGTCGAAGCCGATGCCGAGGCGGTCGGCGGACGCCGCCCGCATATTGTGGACTACGACATCGGCCTTGCCGACCAGGCGGTCCACGATCTCAAGCCCGGCCTCGTTCTTTACGTCGATGGCCAGCGATCGTTTGTTGCGATTGAGATTGAGGTAGCCGGCGCCCATGGCCGGGTGATGCCCGGGTCGCACCGCGCGAAAGCCATCCCCCGCGACAGGTTCCACCTTGATCACTTCCGCGCCTAGATCGCCAAGTATCTGCGTCGCGTAGGGACCGAGTACGACGGTGGTAAAATCGAGAATTTTTATGCCCTTGAGCAAATCAAGCATCGTACGTTCCTGTAGACGGCGCCCGACGCGCCCCGACATGTGTGTTTCTGATCGACAGCCGCGAGGCGGTCGTTGGTCGCATGGTTAAGACAACAAAGCAGAGCTTCGCCGCGTTTAGGCCGACCGCTGGGACCGCAAAGCTACGGATACGAGCGGCCATCACGTTCCTAACGCTTCAGAAAAGGCGCGGCTGCGCGGTCGAGCACTGCGCGGATCCGCAGCGTTCGCGCCTGATCCGCACCGGTCAGTTCATGCGTCATCAAGAGCGCCACGATGCGGCTTTCGTGATCGACGAAGAAATACGTATTGCCGGACCCCGCCCAGCTGACCGTGCCGAACGGTTGGAGCCCAGCCGCCGCGGTTTCCCTCGTGCCGATCGACACGCCATAGCCAAAGGGTAACGCGACCTTGTCCGGTCCCTCCATCGCGGTTCGGGGCGTGAACATGGCCGCGACGGTTTCTCGCGCAAGAAAGCGTTTCCCACCATATTCGCCGCCATTTGCGAGCATTCTGCCAAAGCGGAGATAGTCCGCCGCGGTGCCGACGATGGCGCCCCCGCCATCGAGAAGGCGGTCTCGGTCGCGATAATCCGATGTTTCCGGTTGCTCGGCGGGTTCGATCCCGTCCTCAGTCGCTCTGTAAAGCGTGGTGAAACGATCGAGGTCGACATCCGAGACAAAAAAGCCAGTGTCCGTCATGCCGAGCGGCGTGAACAGCATGGTGTCGAGCGCTTGGTTGAGGGGTTGGGCCATGATGCGCTCTATCACTGCGCCGAGCACGGTGGTCGAATAGCTGTAGGCGAAGGTTTCGCCGGGTTGATGCAGTAGCGGCGCCTCGCCGAGCCTCGCGAGTAGCGCGTCGAGGGAACGGGCCGGCGGACCGTCTTGCGGGGTACGCCCAACCGGCGTATCGCGCATGACCCCGTATCTGCGATAATACTGGTGAACGGGCGTATCGCCGGTGAAGTGATAGATTATGCCCGACGTGTGGGTTAACAATTGTGCGATCGTGATCGGACCGCTTGCCGGTACGGTCCGCATATCATCGAGCCCGCCGGAATCATAAACCCTCATCGCCGACAGTTCGGGCAGATATTTCGACACGGGATCGTCCAGCCGCAGCCGCCCCTGATCGGCGAGCATCAGTATGGCGACCGAAGTGATCGGCTTCGACATCGAATAGAGCCGGAAGAGCGCGTCCTGCTTCAACGGTTCACGTCGTTCCACGTCCATCCAGCCTGCCCGTGCATGGACAAGCGTTCGGCCATCGCGTTGTATGATCGCGATGGCGCCCGGTATCTGTCGCGTGCGGACCATTTCCTCAAAATCGGCCTGCAAGACGGAAGATGCCGCATCGACGGCCGCAACCTCGCTGCGCAACGGCGCGTGCGCGGCGCACCCACCCACGGCGCCGAGCAAGCCCATCGCTGCGACAAGCGTCTTTATATTGCTGCCCGATCCCTTCATTGACTTGCCTCGTTTTGCCATTTTTCGAACGTCACACAGCCTTGACTGTGCTACTGCTCATCATGCCGGACAGCGCGGCATCTCCCCCTACAAATCGCTTGGTCGAAGTGGCGGTGGCACCGATTGAAACCGGCACGAGAGACCAGGGGTGACGCATTCAATCCTCTTGCGTGGCGCGTCTTTTCGGCGGGCCTTCAGACGAAGCCTGCGCCACTGCTTGCCATAGATCAAATCGAACGATCACATAAAATTATCCGGTTTGCCGATAGAATGTGGAAAAGAGCAGTCAATCGGAAATCACGATGAAATAATATGGTTTTTCGAATTCACAGATGACTTATTGGTCGTAGTCTCCGCCGAGAAACATGCGGCCGCAGCCGCGCAACCGTCGGGAGCGGACCATGCACGATATCCAAACAGCGTCTCTACGCATTGGAACGCCTGCCGCCCGGACGTCATGCCGCCCAGCCCAACTGCGCTGAACCGACTGGCGATGCGCAAAGCTGCAAACGCACCGGATGCGCCGTGCGACGCCGCGATTTCAGGCGGCCCCGATCTCGTTCCGGAGCGTCTGAAGAAACACTTCGGCAGCAGGCGTCAGGGCCACATTCCCCGGCCGAATGATACAGATCGGCCTCTCTATAGCAGGATCGATGAGTTCCTTCATCACCAGCCCACTATTCTGCAATTGCCCCATAATGCTGGACGGCAGGATCGAAATGCCCAGTCCGCCGCGCGCATAGGCGAGCGCGGTTGCTATCTGCACAGGTTCGATCACCATCGTAAGATCGGCGCCGGCTTGGTGGCTGCCGATATCAATCAATTGTCGCACGCTGGACCCAAGTGCCATCGCGATAATCGGCCGGCCCTCCAGATTACGCCATCCGATCCGCGCTGCCTTACCAGGCAGGAGTTCCGGGCAGCCGATGGCAACCAGCCGGTCGCGAAAAACTACCTCGAGATCCTTCGCCCGGTCGGGACCAACATAGCCAAGACCGAAATCCGCCTTCCCCGACATCGCCGCCTGCACGAGTTCCTCGCCCAGCAAGTCCATGACCGAGACCTGGATGTCCGGGTAGGTCGCCGAAAAATCGCCCAACAGTCGCGGAAGCGAACCGATGCACAGCGACGGCAGGGCCGCAATTGTCAGCCGTCCCCGGCGCAATTGCGCATGCCCTTGCGCGTCGCGAACCGCGACTTCGACATCTTCGAGAATCCGCCGGGCGGCGGCAATAAATTCGATGCCCGCCGGGGTCAGGCTGATCGAACGGGTGGTGCGATCGACGAGCCGTACCTCGAGCTCGCTTTCGAGTTGCGCGATGAGCGCGCTAAACGCCGGCTGCGACAGGCCCACGACCTGAGCTGCCTGGGTAAAATTGCGATGCTGCGAAATGGCGACGATGGCGCGCATCTGGCGAAGATTGATACGGCGGCTGGCGGTGGCGAAATCAGACATGGGCCTGCTTTATCCGGCTTTTCGATAAATATGCCACAATTTTCGCGATTTCCGCACACTGGCGGCCATGCAGCGCCCCGTCCATACCGGGACCGCCCCCATGCCGCCCGGGCGCGGTCCGGGACCGCTCCGCCTTTTCGAACCCTACGCACGACGACAATTTTTCCGGAGATTCCATGATGAAAATCAGAACCCAACGCCTTGCGTCCCTCCTGCTCGGAGCGGTGTATCTCTCCCCGCTCGCCGCGACCGGGGCTGCGGCACAAGACCAATCCGCAACCGCGGCGCAACGTGCCGAAACCACCCTCAAGCAGATGACGGAGGCGGAAAAGACCGTTCTGACCGTCGGCATTCTCGCCATGCCGTTCGGCGAGGATAGCGCCCCCCTTCCCGAGGAGGCGGTCCTTGGCGCAGGATATATTCCGGGCATTGCGCGCCTCGATGTGCCCGCACTCACCGAAACCGACGCGAGCCTCGGCATCTCTTGGATAGGCGGCCTTCGCGGCGACGGCGCGACGGCGCTGCCGGCCGGGCTCGCGATGGCGTCGACCTGGAACCGAACCCTGATCGAACGCGGCGGCCAGATGATCGGTGCAGAAGCGCGGGCCAAGGGTTTCAATGTCCTTCTGGCCGGCGGCGTGAACCTCCTCCGTGATCCGCGCAATGGCCGCAATTTCGAATATTTGGGCGAGGACCCTTTGCTTGCAGGAACGCTGGTCGGCCATTCCATTCGCGGCGTGCAGTCGAACGACATCATCGCCACGATCAAGCATCTCGCGCTCAACGGACAGGAAACGGGCCGCAAATACGTCGATTCCATCATTTCCGAAGATGCAGCTTATGAAAGCGACCTCCTGGCTTTCAAGATCGGTATCGAGATCGGAAATCCCGGCGCCGTGATGTGCGCCTATAACCGCGTCAATGGCGAGCCGGCCTGCGGCAGCGCTTGGCTGATGAACGACGTCCTAAAACAGGATTGGGGCTACAAGGGCTTCGTCATGTCCGATTGGGGCGCGGTGCCAGGGCTCGATGCGGCTCTTGCGGGGCTGGATCAGCAATCGGGATCGCAACTCGATACGCGCGTGTTCTTCGGCGACATGCTGGCCCGCGCGGCACATGACGATCCTGCTTATGCCCGGCGGCTGGACGACATGAACCGTCGGATACTCTGGGCGATGTACTACAATAACCTCGATACCAACCCGGTCGTGCCCGGCGTGCCCATCGATTTCGAAGTCCATGCGGATATCGCACAGGACGTGGCCGAGCAGGGCATCGTCCTGCTCCGCAATCGTGATGGCGCCCTGCCGTTGGCCGCGAGGGCACAGTCGATCGCCGTAATTGGCGGCTATGCCGATTCGGGCGTGCTGTCGGGCGCGGGATCGAGCCAGGTTCAAGGCAAGGGCGGCCCCGCCATCAGCGTCCCACTCAGCAATGTAGGCCCGACCGCCGCGTTCATCACCGAAAGCTATCACGCGTCCTCGCCGCTCGCCGCGCTCCGCGCGCAAGCGCCGGATGCCGACATCACCTATCGCAACGGCCGCTATATCAGCGAGGCAGTCGCACAGGCGAAGAAAGCCGAGGTGGCGATCGTCTTTGCGACACAATGGGCTTCGGAAGGCTACGATCAGCCGGATCTGACCCTTCCGAACGGGCAGGATGCGCTGATCGCCGCGGTGGCCGACGCCCAGCCCAACACGATCGTGGTGCTGGAAACGGGCGGCCCTGTCCTAATGCCGTGGCTCGATAAGACGGCGGCCGTGATCGAGGCATGGTATCCCGGCGCGCGCGGCGGCGAAGCGATCGCATCGGTTATCTTTGGAAAGGTCAACCCGTCGGGCCGTCTGCCTATCACCTTTCCCGCAGCCGAAACGCAATGGCCGCGGTCTCGTGTCGACGGCGCCGATACGGTGGAGCCCGAATTTTTCGGCAACCCTCCGGAGGGCGCCGCACCGCTTCGCGCGGATTATGATATCGAGGGGTCTGATGTCGGCTATCGCTGGTTCGCGCGGCAGGGTCAGCGCCCGCTCTTCGCTTTCGGCCACGGCCTTTCCTACACCGATTTCGAGAGCAGCGAGCTTGTCACCGATGGCCACTCGGCAAAGGTCACGGTGCGCAATACCGGGGATCGCGACGGCGCAACGGTGGTGCAGCTCTATCTGACATCGCGCAATGGCGAGCCTCTGACCCGCCTCGCAGGGTTCGAACGGGTCGAACTCGCCGCCGGGGAAACGCGCACGGTCACAATCACGATCGATTCGCGCATCTTGGCCGAGCGGAACGGCGACCATTGGCAGATGCCGGCGGGACGGTACAGGTTCGATGTCGGTTCCGACGCGCAGACAATGACCGTTTCTCAATCGGTCACGCTGCCTTCGCGCACGTGGCCGAGCATTGCGGCGCGCTAGGATCAGATCCAGACGAAAGATGTGACAATCATGAAGAATGCGAGCAGGTTTTCGGGCAATTTCGCCGAATGGCGGAGAGGATTTTCAAAACCGGCCATTGTTCCCCGTCAGCACCCATGGCACAGATTTGAGGTTGTAATTAAGGAGGGTTTGGGCTTCGTCGTAGTGACGAA
>NZ_CANMCP010000027.1 GCF_947496385.1 uncultured Croceicoccus sp.
TCCAACTTGCGGATAAACTTCTCGCTCACCTCGCCCTGTCCGAAAATAAGGCAGTTCAACGATATATCGCAGGTGTCGCCTTTTCGGCATCCAACCAGATTGCTGGCTTCTGGGTTAGCGGAATAGCTGTAACGCAGGTCGGGGTGCGAATGGCGGGTATGCGGTTTTCCGCCGAGACGTGCATAAAGTTTACCATTATGGCGACCGAACGTCCCAATGTTCCAAGATGTGCCGTCCGTTACAACATTGTCACATTCAATTTTGACGGTGTTGCGCTCGGCATCAATGAAGGTTCCATCGCTGTGTACGTTGCTGATGATCGTGTCCCATCGCGCGCGAAATTGGCCATTCTTGTACTCTACGAGCGGCATGTTTCGGTTCTTGCCGCCGCCCATCGCCATGCCACCAATCATGACCTCCTTGTTTTTCTTGGGATCGTCGACGCGAAAAATGCTTATTCCCCATCTGGTGAGTGACGGCCCAACCGCGCCCATTCCCTTGTAGGCAAGAAGGTCCTGTTTCGAATGATTGAAGTCAATGCTGTCGATGTCCACGGCCGGACGCCTGCCGGGATCGTCCTGCTCGAGAGGTTTGTCCGAAAAGATACTGGGCACATACCCAGCGCCATCTTGAAATCCCTGAGCAAGCATCACCTCAGGTAAAATGGAAAAGACATGAAGTTGCGGAAAAGCGGTCGGCTCCCAAGGATCGTCAATGGCTGGCCGGCGGGCGGCGATAGTCCTGACCTTGCCGTCGCCCATATCGAATTCATACGCGACTTCATCTTGCAAGGTTTCGACGAGGCTGCTGATTGCGGGACCCACAAACTGGCTCCAGGCAACGACGCCCTGCTTGCGATAGAGGATTTTGAAAAGCGTCATGGGCCGCTGTCCTTTTGCCGATGGGATTAGATCGCGATGGTTCGGTACGACGAATGGCTGATTGCGTGCACCCCTTCACAACCACAGGCATCATTGTCAGGAGATCATGAACTTAAACCAGACATTTAAAACCCGGCACATCGGTTTTGTCGGTAATGTAGCCGTCAAGCGACATGTTCGAAGACAGGACCCACGGCTCATACCGTGTGCAATCCAGTAGGATGCCAATGAAAGAGAAAACAATCCCCTTCCTGCAATTCAGTCATGCCTGCAGACTAAGCGTATCATCTATGGCTACGGCAAGTTTGCATCCAACTTCTGCCGGGGGCAATAAATATCAATAGCGGTTCTTAAGAGTGATATTCCGCTTTAAAAAAGACGCAGCCTGTATGGGCCAGTCTTTGAAATCACCCACGCGAGATGCTTGCAGTTTGGCATAAAATTTTTCGTATTTTTGAGCAAGCCTGTCAATCGAGAAGTGGGTTTCGAAATATTCTTTCGACAAGCTCGCCAAAGCACTTTCTTTTTCTTCTTTTTTAGCTTCCTTTATAATTTCCGCACGATTCGCCTCTTCAGACAAATCAACGGTTACACGCTCCGAAAAATTCGCAGCAAATGCTGCGTCGAACGTTTGCGGCGTAATGAGTATCGGTAAATCTTGATCGGCAGATGGGCAAAGCATGACCTTGCCAAGGCTTGCCGCTTCCATGAAAGAGCGACCGGTACCGACAACCCAGTCGGCGGCGCCGTTCAACTCTTTTGCATTATGCGCCAGCTCAGGATCAGTAACGAGGCGATCTTCTTCCGGCAAGATCGCCTTTATGCGCTCCATGCTCCCCGCATCGGAAGCATGGCCCAGAATAACAACCTGGCATTTAACGCCTTGCGACCGTAATAGCTTCCCTAGGGAAAGCGTCTGGCGGATTGACCGTTCGAAATAGGGGTGAATGCGGCTGATCCGCAGGATTACCAATGCCCCAGGGGTTATGTGTTCGCGAAAAAGTGACAATCGCTCCTCGGGGCTGGTCACCGCCCTGACCCTGTTTGCGATCAGAGCCAGATTTCTATCGTCGCGCGCAAAAGCATTGCGGAAATGCTGCTGCAGCTCTGCGGAATACACCACCAGATTTCGCACGAACGGAAAATGGCGCCAACCTTTGGGCGCTTTGCCTCCGCATAATGTATGGGCATAGTAGGTTCGTGATAACAACGCAGCGATGCGCCCAAACAAAGATGCATTCATGTCAAACCCGTGAATGACATCCGGTTTGAATTCACTGATCAATGTTCTAAACTGCGGCAAGAACATTGCTGTCTTGCGGGCGTTCACGGGGATAAAGTCGCAAACGCCGCTTTCCCAACGGGACAGGACCGGAGATGGACGGTCCCCGATACAAACCACTCGAACCGCGTGACCTGCCTCCGCCAATGCTTCGGCCGTGGCGAGAACGCTGTAATAGTGACCGCCGATGCCCGTATTCATCTTGCTGAAATTGCTTATGAGCAGGATCACTCGCATTCACATTTCCTCTGAAAGACAGCGCACCCACTCATAAGACGATGGCGGCGTAAATGCCAGAATTCGGCAATTGGGCTTAACGTCCGGCGTTCTACATCAGGCGTCAACGCGCGATAGCACCATTTGCAACGCGACTAGGGAGCGAGACTTTTCGGACATACGCAAAACATGCAAAGACCTCAACGGATCATGCCGGCCCGGCGCCCCTCCAACTCGCGTTTGCGTATTCCCAATCGTCTCTCACGTTAAAATAATGATGAAAACTGCTGCGAATAATCTGTTCTCCGTCGCTTCGCAGCGAGCAGGTATGCAATCCACATTAGCCATGCTCGCTGCAACATTCGTCTCAGCGGTCTTCTCGAAAATAGAGGTATCAATGGCAGTCAGGATATTTCTAAAAGCTACGCTTGCCTTGTCAAAATCAGATAAAAACCTTAAAACTCGATATGGCAAAAAACCTCCGCCAGCATGACACGGGTATGTCAAATTTTCTTGCTGGAAAATCTAACATTTAAGGAAAATCAGCGTGCAGCCCCTTACCATCGCGCATGTGCAAACCCGAATGAACCGTGTTGGGGGATGTGAAGAAAACACTTGGGCAAGCTGTGTCCACCAGGCCGAAAGCGGGAATGACGTTCACCTGGTTTGCGGTCAGAACTCCGATATCGATTTCTATCGCAATCGGCATCCGCAGGTGACTGTCCACCATGTCGAGGAAATGGTGTGGAACATATCGCCGGTCGCCGATTGGGCGGGCGTGAGAGCGCTCAAGAAGCTTTTCCAACAAATCGGCGCCGATGTTATCCATACGCATTCGAGCAAAGCGGGCATTCTTGGCAGAACCGCTGGTAAAATGGCGGGCGCCTCGGCGCTTATCCACGGCGTTCATATTCTACCGTTCAGCAATGTCAGTACGCGCGAGAAGCTAACCTATCTTGCCGTGGAGCATGCTGCGGCGGCGGTCACCGATCATTTCATCCATGTCAGCGAGGGCACAAAGCAGTCCTATCTCACCCATGATATCGGTCAGAACAAGCCGCACAGCGTTGTGCGTTCGGGCATGGAAATCGAAAAGTTTTACGATGCACCCAGGCCGGCCGACGCGCAGGCACTGATCGGTACGTCCGATCGGGCAAACCGGCCCGTCGTCATCCTTATGATGGCAGTTTATGAGGCGCGGAAGCGCCATGCGGAATTCCTGCGCGAGTTTGCGCGCATGATCCAGCCGGATGATAATATTCGCGTGCTGTTCGCCGGCGACGGGTCGGAGCGTGGCAATCTGGAGGCGATGATATCGGATCTGGGACTGCGCGATCGGGTCGAATTGCTTGGGTATCGCAATGATCCCGAACGGCTTGTCGCGCTTAGCGACATGAGTATTCTTTGTTCGTTGCGGGAGGGATTGCCACGAGTCATCGTGCAAAGCTTGGCCGGTGGCAAGCCCGCGGTGGTGAGCCCGTTCGAAGGGATCGAGGAAATCATCGCGCAGGACAGGAACGGGATCATTGCCGCGACAAGCGACGCCGAGGCCGTTGCACGCGAGGCGGTAAAACTCGCACGCGATCGCGAGCGGTTGGCACGCTATACGATCGGAGCGGAGCAGTCGCCGACGAGCGATTGGGCGTTTTCCAGCATGTTTGCGCAGCTCGACGCCGCTTATGCCGAATGCTTGGCCTCTCCACGCGTTGCAAAACGCATGCGCAAGAAATACGGAACAGGCGATAATACCATGCTTCGACAGGCTGTGGGCGAGAACTAAATTGTGCGGAATACTGACGCACTTACGGCTTCGCGAAGAGATTCAAAGCGGCTGTCAAATCGGCGTTGAGGTCTCACTTGCGACCGCCTAAGCGTAGAATTGCCTATTGAGGCCTTATGAGCGAACTGTAATGTCAGGACGTAACCGGTCGACCCGACGGCCAGTCGGCGAAATACTTTACCGAGATATGCCTGCCAGCACGCCATGTTGATCAATTTTTATTTCATTTGGAGCGAACTGGCATGATCGTGATGGCTATCTGTCATTATGACGATACCAACAGCAGCGGCGGCTTGGATAAACAAGCCAGATTGCTTTCTCGTACGATGCAGGCGGCCGGTACGGATGTCATCATGCTTGCCAGCACGCGCAAATGGTCGCGGGCCGGATGGACAATCGATGAGGGGGTGCGCGTCCGCTATTTCTGGACCTATGCCAGTCCGCAAGTTTCGGGACGATACCTACCTGCTGCGTTGATATGGGCATTCCAGATTTTGCTCTGGGTCTTCTTGAACAGGCGCATCATCGATGTTTTTCATTGCCACCAGATTCGCATTCATGCCTTCGTCGCAGCAATAGCGAGCAAATTTTTCAAAATACCGTCATTGCTCAAATCGGCGACCGGCGGTGAAGGCGCCGACATAAAGGCAATTGGTTCACGCAAATATTTCGGTGCGGTCGGCAGGCGGTTCGTCGCTAAGAACGTCACCTGTTTCGTTGCTACGACCGCTGCGATCAAACAGGATCTTACCTCGCATGGCGTCAACGAGGCGAAGGTGGCGCTGATCCCAAACGGATTGGTATTACCGACCCGCAAAAGTAGCCGCGAACGCGACGCGACGCGTGCTTCGAAGGCGCTTTTTCTCGGTCGGCTTGCGGATGACAAGAATGTGGTGACGCTTGCCGATGCGGCGATCAGCTTGGGAAATTCTTCTAGGCTTACGGTCGATATCTGGGGCAAGGGACCCTTGCAGAATAGGCTTGAAAACACAATCGAGACTGCCCCCGCAAGCAGCCACGTGCGTTACCGTGGATTTTCCAGCGATCCGAGCCAGCTGCTCGAAAGATACGGATATATCCTCATTGCCTCTTCGGCCGAGGGACTTTCGAACTCTATGCTCGAGGCGATGGCGCACGGTGTAGTCCCTCTCGCTACCCAAGTCAGCGGATGTGTCGACCATATCGAACCAAACGTGCGAGGCTTTTTCTTTGAAAATAGCGATCGTGAGGCTTTGCTGGCCGGCCTTCGACAAATTTCAGAGGTAGACGATAGGCATTGGGCGGAAATGTCGCGAAATGTCGAAGCCTATGCTTATGAACATTTCGACATTCGCAACGTCGTCAATTCCTATCTGATACTCTACGACAAACTGAACGTGCAGAAAGTTAAAGCATGAAGGTCGTAATTTCCAGCTATACGTTCTTTCCCGATATTGGCGGTGTTTCGACCAATGTATCCATTCTGGCGACGGCCTTCAGCAGGGCCGGTCACGACGTAACGGTGGTTACGCTGACGCCCGGCCCGGTGGACGGGTTCGAATTTGAGATCGTCCGGCAACCCAATACCTCCGAGCTAACGAAACTATACAAAACTGCCGATATACTGATTTTGTCCAATCTCTCTTTGAGATTGCTTTATCCCCTACTCTATATTCGGCGGCCCTTTGGTCTGCGTCATCATTCCGAAAGCGCGTTCGGCCTTTCAAAATCATTGTTCTCCTTCGATATCCTCCGGCGCTGGATCATGGCGCGAGCACATCATTTCGTGACCAGCAAATATATCGGGCGGGTTAGCGGTTTACCTGAATACACGGTCACCTCGCCGTTCGCCAATACGCTGCATATTAAGCAAGATATCATCAAGGATCCGACAGAACGGAGCGGCGCCTTGTTTGTCGGGCGGGTCGAACCTGAAAAAGGCGTGAATTATTTACTCGATCGATGGCCATTGATTCAGGAGACGCTCGGCGTCGAGGAGTTGCGTATCGTAGGTGACGGCTCGCTTGCCGGCGAGGTTCAGAAACGAATCGATAGCGGGCTAAAGAACGTTACTTTCGTCGGTCGCTTGGAAGGCGATCAAACCGCCAGAGAGATGGGCAGAGCGGCTTATATCATTGTCCCCTCGCTCTGGCAGGAACCCTTTGGTGCCGTCGCGTTAGAAGCCGTCGCCGCAGGAGGTATTTCCATTGTCGCAGATCGGGGGGGGCTGAGCGAAGCCGCCGGTGAATTGGGCATCATGTACGATCCCGATGACGACAAATCGTTCGTTCTAGCGCTCAATACCGCACGCGAGACGCGCAACAATCTGCTTTCCGGTCCAGAAGCCTGGGCGGCCTATCGGCTGCAGGTTCAGCGACACCTCGACAGATTTGAGCCTGCGAACGTGGTGCAGACCATCATCGAGACCATGGCGCCGGACCGGGGCAAAGTGGCGTAAGGCGTACACCCAAATAAAAGGCAATTTTTAAAGCGCCCATTTTGAAACGTCTTCAATCTGAAAGTTGTGCACTGCAGCAAGCGATGGTAGCAACCAGCGCAGATTTCGACGTGCGAAGGCGTTTTGGGCTCAAACCAAAGCGATCATAAGCATTAAAAATACTTCTTAAAGTCAGGGAATTGGCATGAAAATCACAATGATTGGTACGGGATATGTCGGACTGGTTTCGGGCGCTTGTTTCTCCGATTTCGGGCACGACGTGGTTTGCGTCGACAAGGATGCACGCAAGATCGATCTCCTTCATGAAAACGTTATGCCGATCTACGAGCCAGGTTTGGCCGAACTGGTTTCGTCCAATGTGAAGGCTGGACGGCTCTCCTTCACCACGGATCTTGTCAAGGGTGTCAGGGATGCCGACGCCGTTTTCATCGCGGTGGGTACGCCTTCGCGTCGCGGGGATGGCCATGCCGACCTGTCCTACGTGTTTGCAGCAGCGCGCGAAATCGCTGAAAATCTTACCAAGCCGACGGTGATTGTGACCAAGTCGACCGTGCCGGTTGGCACTGGCGACGAAGTAGAGCGTATCATCGCCGAAGTCGCTCCGCAGTCGGGCGCGAAGGTCGTCTCCAATCCCGAGTTTCTTCGCGAAGGTGCGGCGATCGAAGATTTCAAGCGCCCCGACCGCGTTGTTGTGGGCTGCGAGGATGCGGGTGCCGAGGAAGTGATGGCGGCGATCTACCGTCCGTTGTCGCTCAACCAGGCTGCGCCGGTCATGTTCACCGGTCGCCGTACGGCTGAGCTGATCAAATATGCGGCAAACGCATTTCTGGCGGTGAAGATCACGTTCATCAACGAAATCGCCGATCTGTGTGAGCAGGTCGGCGCAGATGTGCAGGAAGTGGCGCGAGGTATTGGATCCGATGGTCGGATCGGCGGCAAGTTCCTCCATGCTGGCCCGGGTTATGGCGGTTCTTGTTTTCCGAAAGATACGCTGGCGCTGATGAAGACCGCAGCGGACAATGAAACGCCGCTCCGGATCGTCGAGGCGACAGTTCAGGTCAACGATGCCCGCAAGCGTGCTATGGGCCGCAAGGTCATTCGGGCAATGGGCGGGGAAGTGCGCGGCAAGACCGTCGGTGTCCTTGGTCTAACCTTCAAGCCGAACACTGACGATATGCGCGACGCACCCAGCGTTGCGGTGATTGCCGCCCTGCAGGACGCAGGCGCCAAGGTCCGCGCCTATGATCCCGAAGGGCTTGAGCAGGCACGTCCGATGTTGACCGATGTGGAATTCGCCGAAGGTCCGTACGAAACGGCCGAAGGTGTCGACGCATTGGTGATCGTGACCGAATGGGACGAGTTCCGGGCGCTCAACCTCGATCGACTGGCCAAGATTATGACCAAGCCGCTAGTGGTCGATTTGCGCAATATTTATCCGCGGGCGGAAGCCGAACGCGCTGGTATCGAACTGCACAGCATCGGCAAGCCCCGCAACGATAAGACAATGCCGCGTCTGACTGCTGAAGCGATCTGATGGCGTTCACAGTGTAATGAAATCGTATTGAATATGTTCGGGGCGCTCCATCGGGGCGCCCCAGTTTTCTTCACGACAGCTTTGTTCCGGCAACAATTTAAACCACCATTTGTACATTTCTCACGTGCGAATTGTTCTACGCTAAGGACCGGTTAAATCGATTGTGCGGGAGGCAGTAGGTTGATTCGGTAGCGACATCGGGGGGGCGCTGCTGATCTGCTTGTTGTGGTTGTTGAGCGAGGCACGAATGCGCCGCATCGAGCCGTATTTCCCAGTGTTGCACGGCATTCCGCAGGTCAATGACCGCCGGATCGTCAGCTGCATTATCTCCATGATCAGGAACGGACTGCGCTGGCGCGATGCATCTACTGCCTATGGTCCTCACAAGACGATCTCTGGCATAAACTCATAGGAATCCCTTGAGGATTATGGCTGCGCGTGATTCACGGCTCTCCGAGCTTGGAGGGCAGGATGGCGCGGCGATGGTACGAACCGACAGATGGGGAATGGGCGATCATCGCGCCTTTGTTGCCCGACAAGCCGCGCGGTGTTCCCCGGGTGGATGACCGGCGGGTGCTTAACGGAATCATGTGG
>NZ_CANMCP010000028.1 GCF_947496385.1 uncultured Croceicoccus sp.
CATCAACCCTGAGACGAGGCCCGCACTCCGCTAATTTACGCCGCGACTTGTGCCAAATGTTCTGACGACGGACACTTCACAAACCAGCGCCGCCCATCTCCGCTCTCTGAAAGAAATTCGGAGAGGAGGTGCCCGCATCTTAGCACAAAAGCTTCGGAACTTCGATATGCAGGACTTGGCTCTTTTCAGGGGTGATGGCAGACAATCAGAATGAAACGCGGGCTCCTCATCACGACCTGTGTGGCCTCGGCATGATGTTCCGGCGCAGATCAAAGAAGCTGTGCGGCAGCAAACCGGGTGCGCTGATCTTCGACTTCCGCCAGGAGTTACGTCGGCAGAAACGGACGAAGCGCCGCTCGCTCGCGATGCTTATTGGCGGTGGTCTGCTGGCGGGAGCTATCGGCGGGCTCGTCGGAACGAATTGGCCGACTAATTCAGCTCGCGCGCAAGCCAGAGCGGCGCACACCTTTGCCGTGTGCGGAACGATCCGAAAGACGTGCGTGGTCGATGGCGACACGATCTGGCTTGAGGGCACGAAGATCCGCATTGCCGATATCGACACGCCGGAGATCTCCTCGCCGAAATGCGATGCCGAACACGCGAGAGGAATTCGTGCGCGCGATCGGCTCGTGGTGCTGCTCAACGAAGGCGAGTTCGAACTGCGGCCGATTGGAAATCGCGATGAGGACCAGTACGGACGCAAGCTTCGCGTCATCGTGCGAAGCGGCCGGTCCTTGGGCGATCAGCTCGTATCGGAAAACCTCGCCCGCACCTGGACCGGTCGGCGGGAGTCTTGGTGCTGATGCGCGATTGGCAGACCGACGAAGAGCGCGCGGAGGACAAAGCGAACGCCTGGAAACTCCATCTCGAAGCGTGGCTGATCGGGGCCGCGATGCTGTTGGCGATCTCGGGCGCTATTGGTTGGCTGATGTGACTCTCACACGAGAACAGGAATTGTGGGGCATGGCGCTTTCGGTCGAGAAGGCACACGGCGATCGCGGGCCCTCTTTCATTGCCGGGAGAATAGACGCCCTTGCTCGATCCGGTGAAAAGGACGGGGCTCGGCTGTGGCGAGAGGTTGCTCGCCGCTTTGACAGCCTCGCGGACCGGCAGAAAGACGACCGATCCTCGTAAGGCCCTTGTCTTCACTGCCGCGTTCGATCCGATCGAGATAGGCATTTAACCGCTCAAGGGTGCGTCGTCTGGGACGCCTTCCTAATCTCAGGTCGAGCACGAACCTTGGGTCACCGACTGCGCGGCGGCCGAAGCGTGTCGCGGTAATGCGGTGCTTGATGAGATGTATCTCGATCCGGTCCAACAACGTCATCGCTCCTCGCCTCGACTCGCATCTTGCTTGTGTTCCTGTTATGTTCCTACTAGGAAGGATTTCGTGAGTCTAGGAAGAATCCTATACCCGACGAGAAAACGTAGAGGACTGACCATGGAGAATGTCAGGGAAGAGCTGGACCGGCTGATCCAGAAGCACAAATATGGCTATGCTTCGATCTCGAGGCTGCTAGGGCGCAATGCCAGCTACATCCAGCAATTCATCAAGCGGGGCTCGCCCCGCAAGCTCGACGATGAAGACCGCAAGATCCTGGCTAGCTTTTTCGGTGTCGATGAGCAGGTTTTCGGCGGCCCGGCTAATGTCGTGTGGGACGGCCTCGTGGAAATCCCCGTGCTCGATGTCGAGGCATCTGCGGGTTTTGGCGCGGTGGCGGCAAGCGAGACTGCGCGAACACGCTTCGGGTTCGATGAGCGCTGGCTGCGAAGTCTGACGTCGGCGAAGAGCGCCAGCCTGTCGATCGTGCGCGTGATGGGCGACTCCATGGAGCCCACGCTCAGCGACGGCGATGAAGTACTGGTTGATGCGTCCGATCACGCATCACGGCTTCGTGACGGGATTTACGTCCTGCGCGCCGACGACGCACTTGTGGTGAAGCGCGTCGCCATCAAACCCGGCGGCAAGCAGATTACGATCGCCAGCGACAATCCCGCATACCCGACCTGGAGCGACATGAACCGCTCAGAGGTCCACGTGGTCGGGCGAGTGATCTGGTTCGGGAGAGCCCTCTAGGATCGACGGAATTGAGCCGTTGCCGACCTCCCGCGGTTGAGCGACAACCCCCAAAACGGAAAATGCGCGATGATAGAACTTTGATCATCCGATTCTACTAGCCGTTCCGGAGCCGCCTCTCAAAACCGACACTTTCAGATTGCGGTCTGGCTCTCTCGATAATTCTGATCGCGCAAAATCTATTCCGAGAAAACCTAAGTGTGCACGAATTGATTAGTCCGAGGAAACAGTGCTTTCCGCGATTGAATTTTTTTAAACAAAAGGATCTCGGGGGGAAAGTCGTTCACAAGGGAAGAGATCGGGCATTCTCTTCGCCGAACCATTTTCTCACGGTCTGCATTGCCATGTCTGACAGCTCCTGTGTGAACAGCACGGCAAGGCGCCTCTGCGGGCGCGAGCAGGCAACGTAGAACAAATTGCGGTTGTCCTCGTACATTTTGCGATCCTTGTCGGCTACGAGATCGGGATTGGCCGCGTTCGCAAGCATCTTGTCCCAGTTGTAGCGATTCCAGCCCCTGCCCATCACGGCCAAGACGTTCTCAAACTGGGCACCCTTGACGCCGTGCTTGGTCTCAAATGGAGAATGCCCTTCGAGATAGTCGGTCACGCTCACAATCTCCGAATACGGCACATCGTGAAGGTCACGAAGCTCTTGAAGGTTTCTCGGCATTTCCTCTTCGCCGTCCGGGTCGAACGCGGCCAGCTTCTGCTCTAGTCGCTCCACGGCAGACGGCAGCGGTGGAACCTTCTGCTCGCGTAGGTGAGCAAGAACGTCACCCACCGTACCGGACGTCCGAAAATCCATGATCTTGCTCATCGATGAGGACCAGGTGGCCTTGTCCGCTGCGCGGAGAATGTATCGCTTGTTTGTGCCGAGATAGTCGAACATTTCGCCAAAGCGCTTGGCTTCGAATGCCCGACGGGCGGGTTCCAGTTGATCGACGAAGAACGCAATATGTGGCTGCTCTTTGTTCGTGAAGGACTCATTGTACCGAAAGACAACGGGCAGGCTGCTGTAGCCTTGCTGCGCGGCAAGCACCCGATGTGTGAGCATGAGGATTTTTGTGTGGGAGGGTTCAAAGTCCCACCCTTCAGCGGTGAGCAATTCCTTCGCTGCGGAAAGCGCCTCTACCGCTTTGTCTCCGGGGAGATCGCCTTTGTTGTATCCTGTCTCACGCACACCGGGCCAATCATTGGTATGGAAAACGACAACCTGCCCATCTGCGTCGGGGTCCTTCACCTCTTGCGGAAGCTCGGGGCGCATTCTGTTTAGGCATTTAACGATAGCCGGAACGGAACGAAAGTTGGCCTCCTTGCCGATCTCGCGCACGGCGGGATGTTCAAGATTGCCGCAGCCAGTTCCGTAGATTTTCTGCCAGTGGTCCCCAAAAAACGCGAATTGGGGAGCGTTGGCATCTCCGAGGAAACGCTCCTTCACAGCCTCCATCCAAGCGGCGTCGGTATCCTGATACTCGTCGATCAGGATGTAGGGGTACATGCTGGCAAGGATGCGCCGAAACTTCTCAAACTCAGTGAGGCGGACAGCAAGCGTAAGAACGTCGTCATGGTGAATTGATAGCGCGTCGTCCGAGATGCTCCGGTGGCCCAGACTGTATTCGATCCGTCTGGCGCCCACTTCGCCGATCTCTTCAAGGCGCTCGTTCCACTGCGGAATTTCAGTCACGAACTGACGGAGCTGAGATTGGAAGCCGCTTATCACGGACCAGCAAAATGCGTGAATCGTGTCGCAATGAATGACAGGACTGCGATCGGTGCGGCTCGCGATCTCATCCTTGGCAACGTTGGTAAAGGTAATGCAGGCGATGCGCTGATTTCTCTTGGCAAGGGACGTTCCCCGCGTCGCGATCAAAAATTTCAACGCCTCAACCAAGGAGTAGGTCTTGCCCGCACCGGCCCCTGCCTCCAGCTTGAAACTTTGTCCTGCGATGATGCTCTCTTCGACCTTCTCAAGAGCAATCTTGCTGGCCTTTTCCGCCGGGCTAAGCTCGACTACTTCAGCCTGCATCGCCAGCTTCCTCCCCAGGATTCACAGCGGCAGTTTCGGCAACGACGGCGGCAGGCGGAGCAATCACGGCCGGCGGCGATCCGTGCCCTTGGGAAAGCCACAGAAGGCCATCCCGGACGTAGCGGGGAATCTCCCAGTCTTGATCGTCGATTGCGTAGGTGAGCGCGAAAGCAGATTTCTTTTCTGCTTCTGCTAGGTCTCGCGCACTCACCTCAAGCTCTTCAACGGTCGATCCGACTGCGGCGAACTTTGCCGGGTTCGCGAGAATGAAAGCATCTTCAAGTGTGCGTCCGCAAGCGCCGTCCTTCTCCTCCGGCTGCTGAAATGCGATCCGCACAATGTCTTTGATCTTCTCATCGTCGGCTAGGCCTGCGAGTTCAAGCGGCTCACGTGTTTTGCCAAACCAGTCCTTAAGGCAGGCATTGCTCGTCGCTTTCGCTTGGCGAACGGTGCACTTCTTTCCGCCCGCTTTCTCGACAGGATCGAGGTCCGTGATGATCAGACTGCGGAGTTCAAGGAAATCGAGCAGTTTGACGAATTTGTGTGCGTACGCGCCCCCGACCTCCATGACCGCGAGGTATTGGCTGCCGAGTTGGTCTTTCTGGGGCCGGCCTTCGTCTAGCTTTGCGATGATGGCAGGAAGAAGGAGGCGCTCGCTGGTTCCTTCGATCAGCACTGCCTTGTCGGCAAAAAAGAGGTCGCAACGGGTGAGCGTTAGATACTGCCGCAAGAATTTTTTGTCGGGTTCGCTGATCGCGAGGTCAGTGCGCAAATCCTTGATACGTGTCCGCCAAAGCCCCTTCTCGGCATCCTCCGCACACGGCAGAAAATAGCGGATTGTTTCGAAGTGCGCCTCATTGGCGATGTGAGAGGAATGGGTTGAGACGACGAACTGGACCGGCCAAGGCGGCTCATCGGCATGCTGCTTGTTGAGCAGCGCGACGATTTCCAGAAGCTGCCGGATGAAGACCTCCTGCATCTGCGGATGAAGGTGGGCCTCGGGCTCTTCTATAAAGACGAGGTGTAAATCGGTCGCGCCGGGTTCAGCTCTAAACTCGCGATAAAAGCTGAAAATTTGCAGCAGAATGAAAATCAGGTTCCGCATGCCGAGTCCGTTGTAGGACTCAGGCAACAGGACCCCGCTGTGCCCCTTGTAACGCACGCTCGTGTGATCGCTCAGAAGCCGTTTCACATCGAGCGTTGTTTCGGTTGTGAGCTCCGGGCCGCCAAGACCGGGGTAGCCCAAAGCCTGCAAAGTGGGCAGCAGCTTGTCGAGGTTTTCGCGGAAATCCTTGTCGATGCCCTCCTGAATGGAGCTCACGGCGTCCTCGAGCCGTGAGGCGATCTGCTTCTGCTCTTCGGCAGCCGATTCCATCGATGCGGTACTGAATAGGGCCTCCAGAACTTTGGCAAGAACATGTGACTCTCGGCCGCTGACATCATCAAGACCGCGCTGGGCATTGACAAAGCCAGTTTGCAGCACCGCCTGAACCGTGGAGAGCTTGGTGGGCTTCCGGTTTTCAGGATCGTTCGGGTCTTCCGCCCAACTCTTGATGACGAAGTGCTTCTCGATCCGCTCGCTAAGATTGCGAAAGAAGGCCGCGCAATTGTCCTCTGTGATCCCGCCTTCCGGCGCTTCGTCAAACAACGAGGCGATCGCGCCGTCTGCAAGCTCGAACCGGGCGACGATCAACGCCTCCCGGCAATCCATATCAAGGTCGATCACAAACTCGCCAAGCGATCCTAGTGGCTGAGCGGGATCGTATTCCACGTAGAGCCGGAGCTCGATGTAGGGCAGGAGCTTCCTTGTTTCCTCTTCATCTGCGGTGGCCTGCCAAGCAGAAAGGGCTGCGCAAAATTCGTCATAACAAGCGGTCGAGAAGTCCTGAATCTTAAAGGGCAGCTTCTTCTCCGAGGTGAAGCGCTGGAGGATTTCTGAGAGCGACGTCTTACCGCTGTTATTACGCCCTACGATCAGGGTGACGCCATCTTCGAGGACGATTTCCACGTCCCGAAGGAGCCTGAAATTTTTGACTTTGATCCTTTTGAGTTTCAATCGTGCCCCCTGCCCGGCGTCATTCTTTTGCGCTGTCGATGCCGAGTAATACCGCACAAAGTTGGTCAAGCTCTTGGTAATCGGCGTTCTTGATCAATTGCTCTCGGAGCCTGCGCCGGCGATGTGAAAGCGACTTGAATGCATCATTGACGTAATTGTCTTTAGCGACAAGAGATGAGGCTACTGCCGCAACCTTCTCTGCGGCTTCGGAAATCGAGCGCATGAGGTTATTTGCAGGATCATAGGCAGGCATGAGTTGGTAAGGCAGCGTGTGAATATGCCGCGGACCGAAGTCGCCCTCGGGATTGAAGGGCAGTATGGCTTGGGTCAAAGCGTTGCTGTTCAAGATTCCTGTGCGGAACCAAGCATCTTGCTCGCTGTCGACCTCCTGCCAGTATAATGTTTGGTCGATCACGAGCCTCTCGGCTTCCGCCGTGGGAATGCAGGCGGCGCAAATGTAGGTGCCGCCTGCACCTGAAAGCACGAGAAATTTGCCGTCCCCAAATACCTGATTGGAGAGCTTGAGGCGGTAGTCGATCCGCTCTTCAAGGGGATCACCGCTCAGCTTGTCATTGATCTCGGCAAAACGTTTTGCCGTGTTGCGAAACCCCATTCTGCGAACATCGGCGGGCTTGTAGAATTGCCATGTTCCCTGCGGGTTTCTCATCGCCGGGAGCGCGACCGGTGCCCGGTGGACGCCGAGGATGAAAGGCAAGAGATTTGTTCCCCGTCAGCACCCATGGCACAGATTTGAGGTTGTAATTAAGGAGGGTTTGGGCTTCGTCGTAGTGACGAAG
>NZ_CANMCP010000029.1 GCF_947496385.1 uncultured Croceicoccus sp.
GTCCTGTCCTCAGAGAGCTCCCTTAACCTTGCCGCAGCCAACCTACGGACGAGGTCTTTTGTGAACACGGCCTAATTGCCGGGCGACCTACCACGGTCGCAAGGGATACAGTTTTGTGCCAGCAGTATCATCACTGCAACCGCCGTTTTCTGACTGGTCTGAGCCCGAAGTTTCTACCAGCTAGGAGTAGAGCCTTGGACCGTTTTGATGCCCGTCGTTGGGCGTGATGGCAACAACCGTATCGGGGGCATGCCCCCGATACGGTTTGCCGCTTGATCCTGCCCCGATCTCGGCCGGGGTTCGGTTCCCGAGGCTCGAGTGGGGCCGGAAGTGGTTGTAGTCGTGCCGCCAGGCTTCCAGTTCCTGGCGGGCGTGGGCGAGGCTAGCGAAGATCGCCTCGTTCAAGATCTCGTCCCGCAGGCGATTGTTGAAGCTCTCGATGAACCCGTTCTGATAGGGCTTGCCCGGTGCGATATAGTGCCACTCGACGTTGCGCTCCTTCGACCAGCGCAGGATCGCCGTGCTGGTCAGTTCGGTACCATTGTCGCTGACGATGGTGTGGGGCCGTGCTATCCTCTCGAACACCGCTGCATCGAGCTCACGCCCGACCCGAGCGCCGGAGATCGACGTGTCGGCGATCAGGCGCACGCACTCGCGGCTATAGTCGTCGACGACCGCAAAGATCCGGAAGCTGCGCCGGCAGGCGAAGGCATCGGACACGAAGTCGAGGCTCCAGCGCTGGTTCGGTCATCGGCGCTCTTGTGCCCAAAGCCCGCTTGCGACCGCCACGACGGCGCACCTGTAGTCGTTCCTCACGATACAGCCGCCGGAACTTCTTGTGGTTCATCGCCCATCCTTCCCGGCACAGCAGCCAGTGCAGCCGCCGATAGCCGAACCGGCTACGCTGGCTGGCCAGTTCCCCAATGCGCTCGCGCGCCTTCGCATCGTCAGGCCGACGACTGACGTAGCGCACCATGGTCCGATCCACGCCCAGCACCGTGCAGGCACGGCGCTGGCTCACCTCGAAGACCTCCTGGAGATGAGCCACCGCCTGCCGCCTGGCACCGGGCGCTAGAATTTTTTGCGCTGATCTCCTTGAGCATGGCGTTGTCGAGCATCGAATCTGCCAGCAGCTTCTTCAGCCGCGCCTTCTCCTGCTCCAGCTGGCGCAGCCGCCGGGCATCGGACACTTCCAGCCCGCCATACTTGGACTTCCACTTGTAAAAGTTCGCTGAACTGATCCCCCGCTTCCTGCTCCTTCAACACAGCGATGATCTGCTCCTCGCTGAACCTGCTCCGCTTCATTCGTCTGTCTCCTTCTCAGGGCCGGACTCTACTTATCACTGGAGGAGATCTAGGGGCTCAGACCAGGCACAAGGGAAGAATGAAGCTTTTAATGCAAAGTCAGGCTACTAGATTTTCTTTCTCAAAATTGGGGTAGGATTGAGGTTCATCGATCCCGATTGCGGCAAGAATTTGGGATCGTATTGCGCGACTATCAATGTTTGACCTGGACATGTCGGGTTTGCTTTCGGCATCGTACCAGATCATTATCCCCTCGGGAATATGATACGCTGTTCCTATATCGCGGGCAAACCGGCGAAGTCCGGCTTGGACGAACGGAACTTCCTTTTCGCTATCAGCTATAGAAATGAAGTCTTCCCCGGTGGACGAGCGAGGCTGCGCGACCCCGATGTTTACCGTCGCTCCGCTGACGTTGACCTTATAGGCGAGTGGCCGACCATCCGGGAGCTTCACCTTTTTCACCAATTCTGCAAACAATTCGGCATGATCGTTTGCTTCGAAGCTGAAATTAAAGTCAGGATGCATTGCAAGCTGGGACGTATAGGGTGCATGAAATCCAATCGCACTTACAAAACGATCAATCGCTTCAATCCGAAGCTGGTCTCCCCCCCTCCGCTCGATCGGAGCCTGGCCCATGCTTGACAAGATAACAAACTGCGCACGCGTTCTGTCAGCAAGATTTCGAAGACGGCCTATTTGCTCATCTGCGACATCCATCGCAAATTCGATGTTGCCGGCACGCACGGGATCGGGATTGTGATCGCTTTTGTTATTTTGTAGTCCATGCTTCCAATACCGGTGCATCATTCCTGCCACGTGATTGGAGAAGAAGGTAGAGAGCTGGGGCGGGTTATTCTTAAACGCATGTAAAAAAACATCGAATGCAATTGGAGCTTGGAAAACCGCACGTCGCGTTTTGTAAGCAGGATTTATACGTTCCCGCATTAGCTGCTTCGCTATTCGAAAAACTGTACGAATAGATAGCCCCACCCGAAACAGACGGACTACGTTCGAAAAAACGCTCCTATCGATTTTTACGCTCGAAACGATTCCCCCATCACTTGCGGTTTGACGCAAGTTGAGCTCCTGCAAAGCCTCGTATTTTGCTGGATAGGCATCAGGCTTAGGAGCGAACGTATCTGGCACGTAAAATGCATAGGTCTGGTTTTGCGGTACAGGGTATGATTGAAGACTTCCGAACACCCCGACTTTCTTACCTGCAGCCGCCGCTGTCTCCCATAGAGGCGGAAACGCGGACGCCTCAGTCAAATCTTGATTCAGAAATTCGATGCCATGAACAGTATTGTTAACCCCCCGATGGAGAGTTGGCCAAGTGACCCAAGGATGCAATTCCCCCTGATCGGTTGAATTCGTCGTATAGCTTCTCGAGCACCCCAGGATGCATGCAATATTAGATTCAGGCTTCCGCGCAACGTACCAGTCGATAATCGCCCAAGGAACTTCGTTCAGTTCGTACATGATTATACTACTAGAATCTTGACCCTTATCAACCATACTTGGCAACATATTAATAACCTCATGCAGTTTAGATGATAAGCCAGAGACTAGCTTAAAATTGCCTACCCCACCAAAAATTAAGCTACTCAAACGATCCGCTTAAATTCTGAGCATGCGATCTAAGAAGCCTTAAAGTAATAATGCTTTGTATTACTCTATGAGAGGATAGTAAAATGCTATACATGAGAGTGGTATTCAAAATGCCTAGCTTGAAATAGTAGCTTAGGCCAAACGCTATTGCAACGCTTGCAGTTCTCTCAATATTGAAAATAAGAAAAAATCGGTCTTTACCGATTACCGCCAAACCCTGTGTAATTGTTCCGCACACAAGCTGTGCCGTAAGATATAAAGACAGGATGCTCGCTATTGATCCCGCTAAGCGCCAATTTTCTCCGAAAACGAGTGCGAACATTTCCGAACCAAATAGCAGAAGGGCGATCGTGGGAGGCAAGGAGATCGCGATCATGCGAACAACGACCTGTTTGGTCAAATCGTATATCTCTTGCCCTCGCTTCCTTCCGAGCGCCGCTACCTCAGCATAATAGGCTTTACCTACGGCATTTCCGACGAGGCGCATGGGCAGCGCAGTCATGCTCGCCGCAAGCCCGAACTGACCCGCAACGCCGGTGTTGAACAAGCCCGCAACAAATAAGATGGGGACTTCATTCGAAAAGCTGAGCAAGAGTTGCGACGGAAGTCGGTAAAATGGAAAAGCGCGGAACCGACTCAGCGCAAATATCATTCGCTTAGGCGTGACAAAGCGTCGCGTTCGCTTCAAATCTTCGAAAGTGCTTTTTAGCAAACTGGCTATCCCGGCAGATTGTGTGACGATCTGACCAATTAGGAGGCCTATCGCCTTGAAGCCGAGATACCCCAAAGCTAGTTGAACACCGCGCCCGGCGAAGGATTGAATAATCGTCGTTTTGGCGATGAGTTTGTAATCGCGCCGGCGTGTCGCGCACATGGAAGCAATTTCATACGCGCCCGCACCCACGACACCGATGATCAAGAGCCACAAATAATCGCCAATCGCTTTCGCCGAAAAATACTCAACCAATACGGGTCCGAAAAACAAAATTGCAAGGCTAACGATCAAGACCGTAACACCGGTCATAATTGCGACGGCCGCGAGAAGATTGGCTACAACGCCGTCGTGTTTTGGAAGCGGGATGGCCGACGAATACTGCAGCGCCATGAAAGGAACAATCATCGCGATCAATGCCGTAAAGACAGATAGAGTACCGTATTCCGCCGGTGTGTAGAGACGTGTGATCAAAGGTGTCGTTGCCAAACCGACCAGCCGAGCCGCGATCGTGCCGGTCGCCAGTTGAGCCATACCACGAAATACGCCGCTAGCGGCGCCACCGAAAAGCTTTTGTACGAGCGCCTTGATCATTAGAAGATTTTTCTATTAATTGAGGCCTCGAACAAAGTGCATGCACTTTTCAATTCAGGCACTGGAAAAGAGAAGGGTCAACTTTACAACATTGAACGAAAATGCGGCGTATTTCAGTGGATAGAGCCATTCCCGCCCGCCGGCACCAGATGCGCCGGAATGATATCTCCACTTTCCGGTGACAGATAGCGAACTTCGCATCGGAGCCAGAATTCAGTGCGATCATGGACGGTGTTCCTGATCATGTGAATCAACGAGAGAACGTCTTTACTGCTCGCCGCGCCCAGATTTACAATAAAGTTACCATGGTTTTCCGCAATTTGTGCGTCGCCAATTCGCGTACCGCGCAACCCGGCGTCCTCGATCACCTTTCCCGGCGGCCCCACGATTTCGTACATCGCCGGATCGCTAAGAAAGACAGATCCACAATTCGGTAAACGCAGGGGAAATTTCTTTCTGCGCGATGCCATGATCCCGATCATTTCATGGCGCGACTCCATTGCATCTGTACGCTCAAATTGAAATTCGGCTTCGACCACGACGAGCTTCAGTTCCTGGAGGACCGATGAGCGATAAGAAAAATTGCATTCTTCGCGAGTAAGCACGATCCGCTCGCCCTGCATATCAATGCCGGTGACACTCACCACGTTCTCACCGATGCCCTTGCGCTGGCTTCCCCCATTCATCACGAGCAGCCCGCCTAGCGTTCCAGGTATCCCGACCGCATGCTCAGCCCCTTTAAGGCCAGCACATCCTACGCGACGGACGAAGTTCGGAATCCATATGCCAGCCTCGGCCGTAACCCGAGTATCTTCGATTGCAAAGTTCGACAAGTTGCGTCCGATGCGAATGACAACGCCGCGAAACCCCGCATCATCGAAAAGCAGATTTGATCCGTCTCCGACCACGACAAACGGTAGCCCGCTTCCGTTGAGCTCGCGAAGAGTGCAAGACAAGCCGTCTTGGTTCAACGGTTCTAGCAATACGTCGCAGGGGCCTCCGATTCGCCATCGGGCAATGGTACGCAATGGTACATCGACCCCTATACGTACGCTGCCATGCTCGGCGAGTGCAGTCAAAAGAGATTGATATCGGTCGGCCATCGCTGCCCGCGTCTCCAAACCGGAAATTGACTTAAGATCCGACCGTAGCCGGCTCAAATGTGTTAAACCCAATACCCAATTTCCGCAGCTTCGTTTGCAGGTCGTTGTAACCGCGGAGCGCCATCTCCACATTTTTTATGACTGATCGGCCATCGGCGCATAATGCGGCAATCACGATAGCCATGCTACCACGCAAATCCGTTGATATTGCCTCTCCTGGTGAAAAACCGGCGGGGCCGCGAATGGTGATTGCGCCATGCTTTGCCTCCAAACATGGCCGATCGACGAGTTTCTGCAACTCGGCGACGAAACCGATCCGCTCGGGATAGCGATAGTCGAACACCCGAGAGGTTCCTGCCCCCACCACGCCAAGCAAGACGTAAAAAGCCTGCATGTCCGAAATTACACCCGGATGCGTTCCGCACGCGAGCTCGAAGGGCTGAACCGCCCCTGCAGTTAAGCACGCCGGTGAAACATGCACACTATTGCTGTTTCGAAACAAATCGATACCCGCCTTTTCGAGATGGAGCAACGGAACTTCCATCGAGCCAAAAGGGACGTCTTCAATGGTCAATGTTCCACCGGAAAGGGCTGCATACACAATCCAGGTAAGCGCCTCGATCCGGTCGGCCATTACCGTGTGGTTAGCGACGGTCAGCACGCGTCGCCCCTCGATCACGATACGACTTGTTCCGTATACCTCGATCTGCGCCCCCATCTTGCGAAGGAGTTTGATCAGATCTTCAATTTCCGGTGTGATATAGGCATTGAGAACTTCCGTCGTACCTTCGGCAATACTGGCGCAAAGCAATGCATTTTCTGTGCCACCCACTGTCGAGATAGGAAAGACGATTTCACCGCCGCGAAAGCCCTTACCGGTGATCTCGATATGATCATCGCGTTCGGTAACGATGCAGCCAAGCTTCTCCCAAACCATCGCATGCAGGTCATATCCACGCCCACCGCCAGCACCTCCACCAATCGGGCAACCGCCCGGATAAGGGATACGGGCAATTCCGGAGCGCATAATCTGTGCTGCCGCCAGAAGATAAGTCGTACGAATCGGAATATCGAACTGCTCACGGGTTAGAATGCGAGATTCCAAACCCGTTGGATCGATACGAACCATATTGTCTACATGAGACACATCGATGACTGCGCCAATCTGACGGCAAAATTCGATCTTATGACCAACATCCACAAGCTTGGTCGGAAAATTGTTGAGAACGACGGGGCCATCAGCCAGGAGTCCAGCCGCGAGCAATCGCGTAGCTGAATTCTTTGCGCCACTGACCCGAACTCGCCCCTTGGGCTGAGCTCCACCAAAAATTTCAGCGTCCATCGTTCACCCTAATATTTATAAATGACAAACGAAGCGTACTCGTAAGATGCATTGCTCGCTTGCCAAAACCCTTTGCCATATGCCGCAGTGCAGCACAACCTTGGTGCTAATGATGCACGACATTCATTAGCATTTTTTGGAAAAATTGTTATTCATCGATTTGAACATTGATTTCCAATGAGCGTTGCACTTCAAAATAATAACGACGTGATGCCACTGGGAAATATCAATAATT
>NZ_CANMCP010000030.1 GCF_947496385.1 uncultured Croceicoccus sp.
TCTTCTTAGGCTGTAATTCGGGCGCCAAGCTGAACTGCAGTTATTTTGGTGAAGCGGCTCGACGGCTCTTGGGCCGGAAACGGATTGTCCGGATCTGGTGGCTGCAGCGTCGAAAGCCGACATTCCACGCGCGACCAAAGGCGGTCCCTATGGTGCTGCTGGCCCCCTTTCGCAAGCAGTCCTTCCATCAGACTATCTATGGCTCGTGTCGATCTCTGAACATGGGGCCTTTCTTTGGTACAGATTTCCCGAAGGCAAGATGCGCGGACTTTGGACGCTGCAATTCGATTGATCTTGGGCAAGTTGCGGAACAATCTCAGCGCGATACCGCTCTAGTGTTATCTTTTTAGGAGATTAACCATGGTGGACACCCCACGAAACCGAACAAGTAGCTCTCAGCACGGCGACGTAGCCGATGATCTCAAGGGCGACGCCCGCGACCTCAAGGAAACGGCGACCAGACAGGGCGAAGCGAAGGCCGCCGAAGAAAAGGATCGGGTCGGACGCGCGGCGCATTCCGCTTCTTCGGCCATGCAAACCGCCGCCGACGAACTGCAGGGCGACGACCGGGCACCCGATTGGCTTGCTTCTGCATTCAGCAGCGTGGCACGCGAAGTGGACGGGCTGGCATCGCGATTGGAGAACAAGTCTCCGCGTGAACTGGCTAACGAAACGCGCCGGATCGCCCGCGACAATCCGTCAGCCTTCCTCGCTGCATCGGCTGCCGCCGGGTTCGCTGCCGCCCGCTTCCTTCGTGCCGGCGCCGAATATCACGACGACTACGATGTCGGCCAGAACGACAGCGACCGCAGCGACGCTTACCAGACACGCGGAACCTATGGTGCTTCGACCGGCATAGCTGAGAACACTCCGGCCACTACCGGCGCCTCGACCACTCCCACCGCGGCGACGGGCCTGGGTGATCGCGAAAAGACCGTGGCACAGGCGCGCACCAGCGTTGCGTCTTCCCGATCAACAGGAGAAACGCGATGAGCCAGATCGACAACAGAACCGACCGCGCGACGACGCCCGGCAGAACCGACGACAATGTCGTAGATTTGCTTGGCCGTCTCACCAGTCAGAGCGCGCATCTGGCGCAGCAGCAGGTCAATCTCGTCCAGGCGGAGATGCGCGAGTCCGTGGCAGACATCCAGAAATCGGTTGCGAGCCTTCTGGGCGCAGCGGTGTTCGGCATAGCCGGTCTCGGTGTCACGTTGATGGGCATTGCCTATTTGATCGGCGACGCCATCGACGACCGCGATCTGGCAACCCTGCTGGTCGGCCTTGCAACCCTCATCCTGGCTGCCATCCTCTATGGCGTCGCCCGAAGCAAGATGAAGGCAACCAATCTCAAGCCGGAGCGCACGATCGATACGGTCGAACGCACGCCTGATGCGGCCACCGGCGACCTTACCCATTCCGGAGCAAAACGATGACCCAGAACCAAACTCGCGACCCCGACGCCATCGAAGCCGACATCCGCCGCACACAGGAAAACATGAGCGAAACTGTCGATCGGATCGGCGACCAGATGTCGCCGCGCAAACTGTTTGACGCTTTGCTAGACAAGGCGGACGAGAACGGCATCGACGCGCGCTACATCCTCGACGGTGCCCGCCGCAATCCGCTCGCCATGGCGCTGATCTCTGCCGGTGGCATTTGGCTGGTCAGCGATTACGATGCCAAGCCATCGGCGTTCACATCCAATTCCGGAAGCGACGGCGTTTCGAGCAACGCGTACGATTACGATCCCGATCATCGCGGCTATGTCGAACATATGTCGCGTATCGAGCGGCAGCCCGACGAAGACGACACGATCTATCGCCGCCGTCGCGACGAACATCGCGGAACCTATCTGATGATCGAACGCGATCACGACGAGGACGACAAGTCCTATCGCAAGCGGCTCGACGACGCGACCAACCGCATGCGCGAAAAACGCGACAGCTTTGCCGATAGCGCGCGCCAAACGCGAAGTGACCTGGCTAAACGTGGTCGGCGCACGATGGACAAGGGACGCGATGCCTATAACAGCAATCCGCTCGTCGGCGGGCTGGCAGCGGCCATCGTCGGCGCCATTGCCGGATCGGTGATACCGTCGTCGCAAACGGAGCGCGAAAAGCTGGGCCCCCAAGGTGCCAAGACACTGGACCAAGCCAAGGCGAAAGCCCGCGAGGTTGGCCGCGAAGCACGCGCGAAGAAGGACGAAGCGGTTGCCAAGGCCGACCGCGAGATGGAAGAAAAAGGGCCGGCGTAACGCATTGCCTGCTCGCCAGTTGCGCCAGTCCGATCGAGGTTTCATCTCTGTCGGGACTGGCGCACGGGTATTGAGCCCGGATGCATCGGGCAATTGTCTGAAATCATGCCGGCGGCATCAAACGGTGTTCGCCGGTCTGACGCGTTAGATCACCTTAGGATAATTCGACTGGCAATCTATGACTTCGACTGACGAACCACGTGGGCGCACGGCAAAGAAACCTTCGCACATTCCTGCGAAAGGCTGGAAGGACATCCTTCTGAGAACGAAGGACGAGCTCGAAGCCGACCATGTTTCGGTCGTGTCCGCAGGCGTCGCCTTCTTCGGCATGCTCGCGCTCTTTCCCGCGATCGCCGCGATCATCCTGATCGCGGGATTAGTCGTTGATCCGATGGTGGTCGAACAGCAGATCGAAAGTTTCGCCGCCGGGCTACCGCAAAACGCAGCCGAAATACTGGAGAACCAAGCCCGCAAGGTTGCCGCCGGCGCGAACACCACGTTGGGCTGGGCTGCGCTCGGCAGCATTCTCTTCGCGATCTACGGCGCGTCGAAAGGCGTCAAAACGCTGATGGTCGGCATGAACGTCGCCTATGACGAAGACGAAACGCGTGGCTTTCTTCGGATCAATGCGACAGCCCTTGTGCTGACGGTTCTCATGGTGCTCGTCCTCGTTATCGCGATGGGCCTGATGATCGTCCTGCCCCTGCTTGCCGACGGACTTGGACTGCCGTCCTTCATTCAAACCGTTGTATTCTATGGCCGGTGGGTGTTATTGGCTCTTATCGCTTTTGGCGGGTTGTCCGTGCTCTACCGATATGGTCCCTCGCGCGATGCGCCGGAATGGCGCTGGGTCACGCCGGGTTCGGTCGCGGCGGTGACGGTTTGGTTACTCGCATCGATCGCCTTTGCCTTCTACGTGCGGAATTTCGGTAGCTATAACGAAACCTACGGGGCGCTCGGCGGCGTTATCGTATTGCTGATGTGGTTATGGGTGTCGTCATACATCGTGCTGCTTGGTGCAGAACTCGATTCCGAAATCGAGCACCAGACCCGCCTCGATACGACGGTCGGACCGAACGAGCGGATGGGCAATCGCGATGCCATCAAAGCCGATACGCTCGGGGAAGAAAAAACCTGAACTGCCGAACGCCGAATGTTGGGTTTGGCAACCCCGCATACCATTGCACCGGACGGGATTTCGGGGTCTGGCCCGGATTTCGGTGAGAACCATGCGAGAACGGTTGCGTAACGCCGTCATTCTGCTTGTGTCGCCGATTGCACTCTGCCCTGTCGGTGCTTAGCTATTCATTCGAGGACCAACCGCCAAACCCTTGCGAGCGTATAAATGACTTCACCGAGCAGCGATATTGATACCTGGTTCAACAGCTTCGATCGGCTTACTAGCGTCGCTATCGGCGCGGTCGTGTTCTATATCCTGATCGTTGCGATGACCCGCGTTACGGGCAAGCGCACGACCAGTCAGATGAACAATTTCGACTGGATGGTGGCCGTCGCGGTGGGGAGTCTCGCGGCCTCGGGTATCTTGCTTAAAGATGTCAGTATAGCCGACGCTGCCTTGGGTATTGCAATCATGTTCGCGCTTCAGTGGGCGACGTCCTGGCTGGTGCTGCGCAGCGATGTTTTCTCCAAGCTTATCAAGGCAGAACCGCGCATGCTGTTGCACAAGGGCGAACTACAGAAGGACGCGATGCGCGCCGAACGCATCTCCGAAGCCGAAATCTACAACGCTTTGAGGCAGAAGGGGCACCTGAGCCTCGACGATGCCAACTGGGTAATCCTTGAAAATGACGGAAAGTTTTCGATCATCCCTCGAGACGATACATCCTTGGACAATGCGCAGTTGATGAAGGACGTTGGACCGGGCGGCTCGTAACGTTGTTTGCATGCATCTCGCAAACGGTCGTTACATCGAGCCAGATGAAAACCATGTTCCTTGCGAACCATTTCAGTTCATAAGTGACCGCAGCTTCGGAATGTCGTGCGGGAACCCCAACAGCAGCTACCACAACTCAATCTAATTGCTTGCGTGGCCGGAACTAAAGCGCGCTTTGTTGTCTTCAGCATCATGAACGAATGACCGCTTTTGGACAGTCCGAGCAACCGCTGGAAAGACCAAGTTGGGGCGCTTTGCGGACCGACCGCTCATTGTCAGAAGCCACCATAGCGTTCGTGCTAAAGTTCTGATGTTCGAACACCCCTTGTGCACTGCCTGGGGTGTCTACGATAGACCTTAGCTGACCACCCCTAGCGTACAGCAACAAAACAAATTGTTAACTTAGCCGTGCAACACTACACCGAAAGGAGCAATTGGTGCGCAATTTTCGGGAAGAGGCTCGGTTGGATGCTTTGCATCAACTCAAACTGCTAGATACTCCGGCAAGCGAGAGCTTTGACCGAATCACGCGAATGGCAAGTCAGATTTTTGACCTGCCAATTGCTGCGATCTCGCTGACGGATCGGGACCGCCAGTGGTTCAAATCACGTGTCGGTATCGATCATTGGACTATCCCGCGCGAAAAGGCACCTTGTGCCGAGGTCGCCGAAGCGACCAGGCCGCTAGTCATTAAGGACTTTCTTGCTGACCCAGGTTACGCTGACAGCTTGCTGGCGCGTAACGGGACGCGATTTTACGCCGGCGCTCCGCTCATTACCAGCGAGGGTTACGGCCTGGGCTCGTTGTGTGTCCTGGGCACCGAGCCGCGTGAGGCGTCCACAGCCGAGTTGAGGGCGCTTACCGACCTTGCGGCGATGGTGATGACGCAAATCGAACTACAGCACGCGTTTGGTCGGATCGATCCGGTCAGTGGATTGCCCAACCGCACCCAGTTTCGAGATGACTTGATCGACCTTACGGGTGACCAGCCCGGTGACAGGCGCTTCGCTGTCGTGGTCGATCTCGCGCGCGATGATCAGGTCGGCAAAATGATGCGCGTTCTTGGTAGCGGGCGGGTGGATGAGATGGTTCGAGAGGCTGCGCTCGCGCTTCGCGAAGCACTTGTGCCTACCAGATCTCTTTATCAGGTGGGGGCCACTCAATTCGCCTTCCTCTCTCCGGCTGGAGTTGGGGAAGCAGCCTATATGAAGATGCTGCAGACCGAGTTCGAGCGGATGCGGGCGTCGTCTTCAGTGCGCTTCGTGACCAGCCTTGCCGTGGGGGTTAGCCCTTTCACTATAGGCGTTGGATCGGCCGACGACATCCTTCGCGGCGCCGTCAGCGCAGCACAGGATGCCCGATCTATAGATGAAGCAATCAGCCTTTACTCTGCCTCCCGCGACAGAACTCATCGCCGTCAGTACGGCCTGCTCCAGGATTTCGGTGAGGCGCTGGAAGCGACGGACCAACTTCGGCTCGTTTTCCAACCTCGGATCGATCTGGCTACTGGACAGTGCGTCGGTGCTGAAGCGTTGCTACGATGGCGCCATCCAAAGCTGGGCGAGGTTTCGCCCGCTGAGTTCATTCCCTTAGTAGAGCAAACATCTCTGGCTCGAGCGCTCACGCAATGGGTGCTGGATGCTGCACTGGACCATTTGTCAACTTGGGTAGTGCGCGGCATCGGCCTCAAACTTTCTATCAATATTTCGGCTGCCAATCTTGCAGAAATCGACTTCATCCAGCGAATACAACTAGGCCTGCTGAAACGTCATCTGCGGACCGATCAGCTAGAAATCGAGCTTACCGAGAGCACGATAATGGATCAGCCGGATCAAGCGCTGGGGATACTGCGGGAACTCGCTTCGATCGGCATCTGCGTAGCAATCGATGATTTTGGGACTGGCCAGAGCAGCCTTGCTTACTTGCAAAAACTGCCGGCTCAGGTCGTCAAGATCGATCAGGCTTTCGTGCGCGATCTTGTTCAGAACCATGGGCCGGACTTCGACTTGGTAGAAACCATGATCAACCTAGGTCACAAGCTGGGTTACCGGGTAGTCGCTGAAGGGGTCGAAACCGCGGAAGCGGCTGAGATCTTGGCTCTTGTCGGATGCGAGGAAGCACAAGGTTTCCTGTTCGCGCGGCCAATGGAAGCCAGACAATTCGAGGGCTGGTTGACGGCATCTAGGGTTCGTGGACAAACCTTGCATACCAGCAATCTGTCGGTAAGTGCGGAGAGTGATCAATTAACTTTCGGGGAG
>NZ_CANMCP010000031.1 GCF_947496385.1 uncultured Croceicoccus sp.
TTCTTCCCGCGGACACCTTCGCGCAGATCCTGAACGGGCTTGCTGAACGAGGCGGGCTGCGATCATTGCCGCACGATCCGCCGGAGCGGACTTGGACCCAAGCGCTTGTAGAGGTTGGTTGCGGGGGTTGGATTTGAACCAACGACCTTCAGGTTATGAGCCTGACGAGCTACCGGACTGCTCCACCCCGCGACGGGCGCGTATTGCGCCGGGTTGGCTTTGCGCCAACGTGGAAAAAGGGCTGCCCTTTTGGGGTCAGCCCTTTGACAAGTGAATGGGTTATACCCGTGACACGCTGGCTTCAATGCCTGGCGACGACCTACTCTTCCAATGCTTGAGCATTAGTACCATCGGCGCTGTCCGGTTTCACGGCCGAGTTCGAGATGGGATCGGGTGGGTCACAGACGCTATGGTCACCAAGCAATGAAGCTGGCGTGTCACGGGTTTTAATCGATGCAATGTACTTGGGCGTATCTGGCTGGATGACCGTCCGGTCAACGACGCTCGGGGCGACCCAAGGCTGTCATTGATGGTGCAGATTCATCAAGCATGATCAGAGTTATTAGGACCGGTTAGCTCCATGCGTTACCGCACTTCCACACCCGGCCTATCAACGTGATGGTCTATCACGACTCGAAGATACCTAATCTTAAGGGAGGCTTCCCGCTTAGATGCTTTCAGCGGTTATCCCGTCCATACATAGCTACCCTGCGGCACCCTTGGCAGGATGACAGGTACACCAGAGGTATGTTCACCCCGGTCCTCTCGTACTAGGGGCAACTCCTTTCAAGTATCGACGCCCACGGCAGATAGGGACCAAACTGTCTCGCGACGTTCTGAACCCAGCTCACGTACCACTTTAATTGGCGAACAGCCAAACCCTTGGGACCTGCTCCAGCCCCAGGATGTGATGAGCCGACATCGAGGTGCCAAACGATTCCGTCGATATGAGCTCTTGGGAATCATCAGCCTGTTATCCCCGGCGTACCTTTTATCCGTTGAGCGATGGCCCTTCCACGAGGGACCACCGGATCACTATGACCGACTTTCGTCTCTGCTCGACTCGTCAGTCTCGCAGTCAGGCAGGCTTATGCCATTGCACTCTTGCAGACGGTTTCCAACCGTCCTGAGCCTACCATCGCGCGCCTCCGTTACTCTTTAGGAGGCGACCGCCCCAGTCAAACTACCCGCCACAGAGGGTCCCTACACCGGCTAACGGTGCGAGGTTAGACATCAGAAAACAACAGGGTGGTATTTCACCTATGGCTCCACGACAGCTGGCGCCGTCGCTTCAAAGCCTCCCACCTATGCTACACAGTTCTTTCCTAATGCCACTCTGAAGCTGCAGTAAAGGTGCACGGGGTCTTTCCGTCTAACCGCGGGTACTCCGCATCTTCACGGAGAATTCAATTTCGCTGAGCATATCCTGGAGACAGTGGGGAAGTCGTTACGCCATTCGTGCAGGTCGGAACTTACCCGACAAGGAATTTCGCTACCTTAGGACCGTTATAGTTACGGCCGCCGTTTACTGGGGCTTCAATTCGGAGCTTGCACTCCTCCTCTTAACCTTCCAGCACCGGGCAGGCGTCAGACCCTATACGTCGTCTTGAAGCCGACTTAGCAGAGTCCTGTGTTTTTGCTAAACAGTCGCTACCCCCTGGCCTGTGCCCCCTGCAAAGACTTGCGTCGATACAGGGCCTCCTTCTTCCGAAGGTACGGAGGCAATTTGCCGAGTTCCTTCAGGATACTTCTCTCAAGCGCCTTGGTATACTCTACCTGACCACCTGTGTCGGTTTCGGGTACGGTCTATATGAAGAGGCTATTTCCTGGGACTGCTTCACCGCCCGATCAATCCAATAAGATCGAACGACTGCCACAATCCGTCACACATCTTCAGGCCCACGAATATTAACGTGGTTCCCATCGACTACCCCCTTCGGGCTCGTCTTAGGGGCCGGCTAACCCTACGCTGATTAGCATTGCGTAGGAACCCTTGGTCTTTCGGCGAAAGGGCATCTCACCCTTTTTGTCGCTACTCATGTCAGCATTCGCACTTCCGATACGTCCACGGTCGGTTACCCTCCCGCTTCACTCGCCTACGGAACGCTCCGCTACCGCTCATAGTAAACTATGAACCCTAAGCTTCGGTGCATCACTTTAGCCCCGTTACATCTTCGCCGCAGGAACCCTTATTTAGACCAGTGAGCTGTTACGCTTTCTTTAAAGGATGGCTGCTTCTAAGCCAACCTCCTGGTTGTTTTGGGATTCCCACATGCTTTCCCACTTAGTGATGACTTGGGGACCTTAGCTGTAGGTTAGGGCTGTTTCCCTTTTGACGACGGACCTTAGCACCCGCCGTCTGTCTGCCGGATAAGACTCGTTGGTATTCGGAGTTTGGTTAGGTTTGGTAGATCTCGCGACCCCCTAGCCCATCCAGTGCTCTACCCCCAACGGCATACATCCGACGCTCTACCTCAATAGATTTCGCGGAGAACCAGCTATTTCCCGGCTTGATTGGCCTTTCACCCCTAAACACAACTCATCCGATAATTTTTCAACATTAAACGGTTCGGTCCTCCAGTGCGTGTTACCGCACCTTCAACCTGGTCATGCCTAGATCGCCGGGTTTCGGGTCTAATTCATCATACTCTGGCGCCCATTTCAGACTCGCTTTCGCTGCGCCTACACCTAACGGCTTAAGCTCGCATGATAAATTAAGTCACTGACCCATTATGCAAGAGGTACGCTGTCACCCCCTAAAGAGGCTCCAACTGCTTGTAAGCATTCGGTTTCAGGTACTGTTTCACTCCCCTAATCGGGGTGCTTTTCACCTTTCCCTCACGGTACTAGTTCGCTATCGGTCATGTACGAGTATTTAGGCTTGGAGGGTGGTCCCCCCATGTTCAGACAGGATTTCACGTGTCCCGCCCTACTCGAGTCTTCTCACATCATTTTCGCATACGGGGCTGTCACCCGCTATGGCCACTCTTTCCAAAGTGTTCTGCTAATTGAATGAGAAGCACTGGCCTGGTCCGCGTTCGCTCGCCACTACTAACGGAATCTCGGTTGATGTCTTTTCCTCCAGGTACTGAGATGTTTCAGTTCCCCGGGTTCGCTTCACCAAAGCTATGTATTCACTCTGGTAATACCTTTTCCACCTCACTCACCCGCTGGCTAATCCAAGGATCAACCAACAACTGAGAGAAATGGTGAAGGTGGGTTCCCCCATTCGGAAATCGCCGGATCAAAGTTTGCTCACAACTCCCCGACGCTTATCGCAGCGTGCCACGTCCTTCATCGCCTGTACATGCCAAGGCATCCACCAAATGCTCTTACCTCACGCTTGAGAATCCACACCATCAACGACAGGCTTGCATAAACCCTGTCGCATCCAATTGGTGCGGACGATAATCTCAGCCAGATATTTTCATCTGTAAGTGCCGCATACATACCAACCTTCCGGTCGATACAATGCGCCACGGCATCGATTAAAAACCCATTCACAATGTCAAAGATCGGCAGCGCAGATCGCCACCTACCGGCAAGGCCGGATAGCTTTTCTCTTCATCCCTGGAATAACCATCGGCAAAACGCATCACCATTTACTTGGGCCAATGCCCGTCTGGTGGAGCCTATCGGGATCGAACCGATGACCCCCTGCTTGCAAAGCAGGTGCTCTCCCAGCTGAGCTAAGGCCCCTTATCAGACGTAAATGGTGGGCCTGGGGGGATTCGAACCTCCGACCTCACCCTTATCAGGGGTGCGCTCTAACCAACTGAGCTACAGGCCCGTTGCCACCGCCGGCCAAAAGGCCGCGAGGGCGTGAGCCAGCTCAGGCGTCGAAAGCAAAGGCAAAACCTTCGCTTCCAATTTCCAGTGATGAAGGGACATGAGGACGACGGCAATGTTCTTTAGAAGTCCGCGAAGCACTTCCGATGGCTGGCATCGGCGCTTTCGCAAACATCCTTAGAAAGGAGGTGATCCAGCCGCAGGTTCCCCTACGGCTACCTTGTTACGACTTCACCCCAGTCGCTAAGCCCACCGTGGTCGCCTGCCTCTCTTGCGAGTTAGCGCAACGCCTTCGGGTGAACCCAACTCCCATGGTGTGACGGGCGGTGTGTACAAGGCCTGGGAACGTATTCACCGCGGCATGCTGATCCGCGATTACTAGCGATTCCGCCTTCATGCTCTCGAGTTGCAGAGAACAATCCGAACTGAGACGGTTTTTGGAGATTAGCTAGCCCTTGCGGGATCGCTGCTCACTGTCACCGCCATTGTAGCACGTGTGTAGCCCAGCGTGTAAGGGCCATGAGGACTTGACGTCATCCCCACCTTCCTCCGGCTTATCACCGGCAGTTTCCTTAGAGTGCCCAACTAAATGATGGCAACTAAGGATGAGGGTTGCGCTCGTTGCGGGACTTAACCCAACATCTCACGACACGAGCTGACGACAGCCATGCAGCACCTGTCACTCATCCAGCCGAACTGAAGAAATCCATCTCTGGAAATCGCGATGAGGATGTCAAACGCTGGTAAGGTTCTGCGCGTTGCTTCGAATTAAACCACATGCTCCACCGCTTGTGCAGGCCCCCGTCAATTCCTTTGAGTTTTAATCTTGCGACCGTACTCCCCAGGCGGATAACTTAATGCGTTAGCTGCGCCACCCAAGCACCATGTGCCCGGACAGCTAGTTATCATCGTTTACGGCGTGGACTACCAGGGTATCTAATCCTGTTTGCTCCCCACGCTTTCGCACCTCAGCGTCAATACTTGTCCAGTGAGTCGCCTTCGCCACTGGTGTTCTTCCGAATATCTACGAATTTCACCTCTACACTCGGAATTCCACTCACCTCTCCAAGATTCTAGTCTAATAGTTTCAAGGGCAGTTCCGGGGTTGAGCCCCGGGATTTCACCCCTGACTTGGTAGACCGCCTACGCGCGCTTTACGCCCAGTAATTCCGAACAACGCTAGCTCCCTCCGTATTACCGCGGCTGCTGGCACGGAGTTAGCCGGAGCTTATTCTCCAGGTACTGTCATTATCATCCCTGGTAAAAGAGCTTTACGACCCTAAGGCCTTCATCACTCACGCGGCATTGCTGGATCAGGCTTTCGCCCATTGTCCAATATTCCCCACTGCTGCCTCCCGTAGGAGTCTGGGCCGTGTCTCAGTCCCAGTGTGGCTGATCATCCTCTCAGACCAGCTAAAGATCGTCGGCTTGGTAGGCTCTTACCCCACCAACTACCTAATCTTGCGCGGGCTCATCTAAAGGCGATAAATCTTTGGTCCGAAGACATCATCCGGTATTAGCATCCCTTTCGGGAAGTTATTCCGAACCTAAAGGTAGATTCCCACGTGTTACGCACCCGTGCGCCACTAAGCCCGAAGGCTTCGTTCGACTTGCATGTGTTAGGCATGCCGCCAGCGTTCGTTCTGAGCCAGGATCAAACTCTCAAGTTTGTGTCCAATCCATCACAACCCCCGTAAACGGGAAAGCCATGACGAATGAATTCAAGGAGCCGATACCTGCACTTGTCAAACGTAATGGTTACGTAAGGACATGTTCATCCCATCAGCTTAAAGCCAACAGAACTTTCGGCATCGACTTGGTTACCGGTCACTCGCGCCTTGAAGCCGCGAAACCGGGCGCCGTCGCCCACATGTCCCTTCATCTAAAACCAACAATGTCAAAGATCCAACCAAAACATAAAGCGGACAACCAATGTTCCCCAATCTCTAAGACCGGGGGACTAGCTGTCCTATATGTCGGCGACCGAACCCCGATGCCCCGCTAGAGAGCGTCTCGCCGTCCGGTGAGAGGGCATATATGGGGCACTCTCGATTCGGTCAACACATGGATTAC
>NZ_CANMCP010000032.1 GCF_947496385.1 uncultured Croceicoccus sp.
CGGCAACGGTGTAATCGGAGGCCTCGCCGGTCAGGATGAAGCCGAGAGGCAGCCCCTCATTGTCACGGCGGGCCGGGTGTGCATCGGGAGCTTGCTCGTAGCCGCCGCGTGATCGACCGGGAGCGTTCGCACAAGCCCCCTTTTCCGCCCGCTGCCGAGACATGGCCGCGAACGCTGGTCTGTCGATCGTGTGCTGCCAGTCGTCGGTCGGGCCCAGATCGACCAGCGTTTGCAGGAGAGCATCCCAGACACCCTGTTCTGCCCAGCGCCGGAACCGGACATAGATCGAGTTCCGATTGCCGTGTCGCTCGTGGATGTATGCTATGCACAGCTTCGCTTCCGCGCCAGGGGGCAGCCGCCCCGCAGCGCGTGGAGCATGCCATTGAGAAAGCGCCGGTTATGGCCTGCAGGAGACGCCCACCGGCCTTGCTCAAGCGGCAGCAGCGGCCCGATCAGTTCCCATTCCGCATCCGACAAATCCCCGCGACCCATGACTGGCCCTCAAAAAGCAGGCTCGAATCACAACCAAGCAAATTTGCCAATTCCTTTTGTCAACACGGCCTACGCGGCGTGGACAAATTCCGGGCGGGCTGGATGCCTATCTGGGTTGATCGCCCGTGACGAATTGCACGATAAAAAACAGCACCGCGCACCCGCACCAGAAGATCGCCCAAGCGGAGAAGACTCGGCGGAACGCTATCGGGTATTCTGGTTTCTGGATGAACCAAACGAAAATATACGGGCACCAGAAGGTCAGGAACCCCATCAGCGCCAGTTTCGGTGTCGATGCCTGTGGCGCGGCTTCGTCTATTGGCACGGCAGTCATAGGTGAACTTATTTCCCATAAGCGCGGCCTTCGCCATCGAACTGCTGAAGGAAACACACGGCGAGATTGACGCGAAGCGATGAGGTTGATTCAAGGCTGCCTTTAGGAGGCAGGTTTGAGCCGCGGCGATCTCACCGAAGCGGCATGGCGTGTTCTGAAGGGCTTGCTGCCCATAGAAGCGGAGAACCGTGGTCGCGGCAGGCGGCCCGAGCAAAACCGCTCAATCATCAACGGCATCCTGTGGCGGCTTCGCTGCGGTGCTCCATTGCGCGACGTGCCACCGAAGTACGGTAGCTGGAACACCATCTATCGCCGGTTCCGGCAATGGAGCGAAGCCGGCGTCTGGGAGACCATTGCCGTGACTTTGGCCTAGATCATGGCGGACAGCGGCCACTACAGCATCGATAGCACCACCGTTCGCGTCCATGTCTCGGCAGCGGGCGGAAAAGGGGGATTCATCGACGCGCTCTTGGCCGCTCGCGGGGCGGATTCACCAGTAAGCTTCACTGCCTGGCTGATGCCCTTGGACGACCGCTCGCCTTTATTCTGACCGGCGGCGAGGCGGCAGATTGCAAGGCGTATGATGCCTTGACCGGACTGCCCGAACGGGCACCGGAAGCGCTGCTTGCAGACAAGGGCTACGACGCAGACGTAATCCGCGCCGACCTTGCCGCAGGGAAAATCGAAGCGGTCATTCCCGGCCGGTCAAATCGCCGCGTGAAAATCGAGTATGATCGGGCGCTCTACCAGCAACGCAACCGCATCGAGCGCATGTTCGGGCAGATCAAGATCAACCGCGCCATCGCCACCCGCTACGATCAATTGGCCAACAGCTTCCTCGGAATGGTCCATCTCGCCAAGGCCAGATACTGGCTCAAATTTGTCCACGCCGCCTAAGGCCGTGTCGACCGCTTGACGTCCTTCGAGCGTGAAGGCGGCCAGAACAGAAGGAGACTCTCCAGACGCATATATTTTTAAACCATTAGGGCAAATTTAACTGTCTCTAGGCCATTATTCGAATGACCGCGCAATCGCATTCATAGTTAATTTTGCTTGGAGCCGACATGAGCAACCCTTTTGTGATCGAGAATCAAGGAAAGATTGGTATCGGTACATGGCCTGTACACGGTAGCATCAGCATGATTATTGATGCTCAGACCGTGTCTGCCGATTGGTTCTATAATTGGATGCCTAATGTAGATCTCGGGAACATAAATAGCTGGTTATCCGGCAATGGCGTGAATCTGACGGTCAAGCATGATGACACTTCAATTTTATTGAGCGGACAAAATGGATGGGCTGTTCAAGAAGTGCTATTGGGCAATAGTACCTCTTGGTCTTTCCAGTTCGATGGCCAATTGCTTCTGGGTTCCGCCGGTGTGGAGCTTAAGTTCGAAGACGCGCAGGGATCGTTACTGGCATCGAGATGGGTGGGGATCAATGCGATCGATCAAGATTATGTTCTGAATGGTAGTACGCCCGAAGGTGCAGTGAATGTAAAAATCACGGTCTATACTGAGAAGAGCGGATTAGCCGAGTTCGATGATTTTGTGTTTTTCGGCAATGGAAAAAATCTTATTGGCAACGGGGACTTCGAATCGAGTGGGATGGCGCAGAGTGCACCCGGCTTTATCCCCATGATCTGGTCGGCCGCTGATATGGGTAAGCTGGATAGCCTTGCCGCTGCAAATCCGGGCGGGCCGTTGCTGACTTTCAATGAGCCCGATCATCCCAATCAGGCGAACATGAGCGTCGAACAGGCGTTGGCTGAATGGCCCGAGTTAATGACGAGTGGGATGCGGCTTGGATCTCCCGCTGTAACGACATCAAATACCCTGAAAAGCGGCGGCTGGCTCGATCGCTTCATGTCTGGTGCTGACGCGCTTGGGTATGAAGTAGACTTCATCGCTGTGCATTATTATACCACAAATACCGACGTAGGCGCCTTCAAGTCTTTCCTTGAAAAGGTGCATGAGAAATATGGTAAGCCGATCTGGGTGACCGAATGGTCACTCGCGGACTGGTCCAACGAAGGTCGCTTTAGCGCTGAGGAACAGCAGGCGTTTTTTGAAGCTGGCACACATATGCTTGACGACCTTGCATATGTTGAAAGGCAAGCCTGGTTCTCCGCCTACCCTAATCTCGACGGTCTCAACCTCAACACTGAGCTCTACGACGAATTCGGTGCGCTTACGCCATTGGGAGAAACCTTTTTCGATCTCGCTCAAAACCCGGTTGATGCCAAGCCTGTGCCGAAGGTGATTGAGGGGGGGGCGCCAACTAACACTTATGTTGGCTCTTCGGAGATCGATACCGTCGATTTTTCGGCGGCATTGGACGCAATTGTTGCGGATCTATCCAGCAAATATTTCGTCGATATTGAAAACCTTATCGGTGGTATGGGAAATGACCGATTGTATGGAGATGCAAAAGTAAATGAAATAATCGGCGGACCAGGCGATGATCGTTTGTATGGCCGTAGTGGCAATGACGTCTTAATCGGGGACACAGGATCTGACCGCTTGGATGGAGGTGAAGGCCAAGATATTTTGCGCGGCGGGGCTGGTAACGATCTCTATATCGTGAATGATCTCAACGATATCATCGATGAAACCGATCAGTTCGGCAACGATGCTGGCGGCTACGATAAAATCATCAGTTCCGTAGACTTTGCAATGGATGGTCTCGCTAGGTTTGCCGAGCAAATAACGCTCACCGGCAACGCAGACATCAATGGTATCGGCAACGGCAAAGGCAATAAAATCTACGGTAACACCGGGAAAAACGTCATTAATGGAGGCGCAGGCCGAGACCAACTTTATGGGCGGGGCGGCGACGATAAATTAGACGGCGGTTCGGGAAATGACGGGCTTTATGGTGATGACGGAAATGACGTTCTCATCGGCGGATCGGGTGACGACCGTATCTATGGTGAGGATGGGGATGACGTTTTAATCGGCGGATTGGGCACCGACCGCCTTTACGGCGGAAACGGGAGCGATATTTTTGTCATCGATAAGGGTTTTGGACGAAATACGATCGTTGATTTTCAATTTGGGAACGAGGGTCACGACGTAATACAAGTATCGTTGGGAACGACGTTCGATACCTTCGATGAGGTTTTTGCTGCTGGTAAACAGGTCGGATCCGATGCAGTGTTCACATTTGGAGGTCAGGGTGTTCTTACAATCGCCAATGTGTCAATCGAAACACTGACTGCAAATGACTTCAATTTCGGATGATCCTCGTTACAATTTATCAGGTAATCAAAATGTTGGTTCTGTCTGCCGTCAGCACTGACGGCACAGATTTCAGGTTGTGATTTAAGGAGGGTTGGGGCTTCGTCGTTGTACCAAATTACCCAAGAAGTCCCAACCCTCATTGAAAAAGCGCTGGCCAAGTTCCTGCTGAGCCGGTGGTTAAGGATATTCGGCGGCAGACGCGGCGCGATTTCTCGGCCGAGGACAAGATCCGCATCGTGCTGGATGGTCTGCGCGGTCATGGCAACATCGCCGAGTTCTGCGAAGGAAGGCATCGCAGAGTCTTTATTACAGTGGTCGAATGAGTTCATGGAAGTGTGGAACCGAATCGGCGTTGATACCAAGACGAGATCGTGACACTGGCGCTGGAGGAACGCGATCTGAGAACCTGCGAACTGGCGGGGCGCTTGACCGATAAGAAGCACGGCTTCGTATTAGAATTCACGGTTGCCGCCTGCTGAAAGGCCCACGATCGGATCACCCGCCCGGCCTATGTCGTGATCAAGGCCGCTTATCAGTTCCATACCAACACCACCCGTCCAAACGAGATGTGGCAGACTGACTTTACCTACTTAAGATCATCGGACTGGGCTGGATGTATCTGTCGACCGTGCTCGACGATTTCTCGCGTTACATCATTCCCTGGAAGCTATGCACCGACATGCGCGCCGAGGAGATGGCCAACACGCTGAACCTCGCGCCTTTGTTGCCCGACAAGCCGCGCGGTGTTCCCCGGGTGGATGACCGGCGGGTGCTTAACGGAATCATGTGG
>NZ_CANMCP010000033.1 GCF_947496385.1 uncultured Croceicoccus sp.
AAGCCCTCCATCACAATGAAGAACCTGAATCATGCGGCCCCGCAGATCACAAGCCGTTTTATGAGTTTACCGCCTAGAATATCGCGCTCCTCGGTCACCCGGGCCAGCTCACGCTTCAGCTGGCGGATCTCGGCATCCTTGCCGGCATCGCCAGACACCACCTTCGCTAGTTGCCGCTTCCATGCGTACAGCGAATGCTGACTGACGCCGAGCAACTTAGAAACTTCCGCCACCAGATAACCGCGTTCGGTGATTTGAGCCACCGCATCACGCTTGAACTCATCGCTGAAATTGGGCTTCCCCATCGTCGTCTCCTGTCCTTAAAATTAGGATAGAATACGTCCCGAAATCTAGGGGCTACTCTGTGCTGACGGAGGCAGAGGCGGGTACGAAAACCACTGATCTGGCCCGGCACGGGGTTTCGGAAGCGACGATCTACAACTGGGAGGCCAAGTATGGCGGGCTGGAGGTATCCGAGGCTCGGCGTCTGCGGAATCTCGAGAGCGAGAACGCGAAGCTCAACCGGCTGCTGGCCGACACGATGGTGGACAACGTGGCGCTGAAGGATCTGCTCTCAAAAAAGTTGTGACGCCCGCCGCAAAGCGGGAAGCTGCTGCGCATCTCCAGGTATGCCACGGGATAGGTGAGCGGCGGGCGTGCCGTGTCGAAGCCGATCGCAAGAGCGCGCGCTACCGTTCCACCCCGGCACGATGACGCTGCTCTGCGTGAGAAGTTGTGCGAACTGGCCAACCAACGGCGTCGGATCGGCTATCGCCGTTTGCCCATCCTGCTACGGCGAGACGGGGTGATGATCAACCGCAAGAAGACGCAGCGGCCTTCCAAGGAGGAAGGTCTGTCGGTGAGGCCGCGACAATCGCAGGCGCGCTGTGGGGAGCAGAGCACCAGCCGGACACCCGCAAACAATCACAGGTTTGGCGGAATGATTGGCTGGGTCGCTGAGGCGGCGTGAGAGGTCGCATTCGAAGGCGTCGATGGGCTGTTCTGCGAAGGTGTTTCTCGGCTTTTGAAGTGGCTCCTTGGATTTCAGGCGCACCTATCCCGTGGAGGCACGCCGTCCGCGGAATATCAAGCTGTCGAAGTTCTAGATCAGGTTGGCCAGCGTCAGTTTGGTTTGCGCCCTGACGATGCCGATGGTGCGGATGAAGAGCCCATAGCGGTTCTTCTGTTGGACGACGACATGCTCAACCCTAGCCCGCGCGGCTGTCTTTGCACCATCGGCACGCGACATGTGCTCTGGCATCAGCTTGCCCATGGGCTTCCGGCGATGGATGCGGCTTTTTAGCGTCAGCCAAGCCTCGTTTTTCTGGCTGCGATAGGCGCGGCCGGCCCAGATATTGCCAGCGGTGTTGCTTGTGTCGATTACTTGTCGCAGCTGGCGCCCATCACTTTCTGCGGCCGAGGTCACCGGCGCCTTTCGGATGAATCCAGAGCGCCGATCGATGCTGATGTGCGACTTGTAGCCGAACACCGGCGGGGCGATCTGAGACAGCGGCGTTCGGTCGGGACGATAGCGGATCTTGCCCCCGACCGTCAGGGTCCAGCGCGCATCGGTATCCTTCTGGTGCGCTTTGCCCGGCTTGCCGCGCCAGATCTGCTTTGGTGACTTGCCGGCCTTGATGGCAGCCTTTCTTACTGCGTATTGCGCTGGTTGGGCGCAGGAACCAGGCTTGCATCGACAATCTGCCCCCCATGGCGAGATATCCAGCCTCGCGCAGTTGCTGCTCGAAAGCATGCGTCAACGCCTCGATTGTGCCGCTCTCGGTGAGCCGATTGCGGTAATGGCGGATGGTGTTCTCATCAGGCGTTGAGCCGCCCAGATCGAAGCCGAAGAAGCGCACCGACGATAGTCGATCGCGGATCAAGAACTCCATGCGCGCATTCGACAGATTATGTTATGCATGGACCACCAACACCTTGAACGTCGTGACCGGATCAAACAGTGGCCAACCGCCCTTGGCTCCGTCGCTATGGCCAAGCCCCCGGGTCAAAAGCGGCCGGAAGCGTTCGAACTCTACCGCGCCCGACAAAGCCTCCAGCGGATCGCCGTCCTTGCTCAGACGCTCTAGGTGCTACGCCAATGAAAACAGGCTGTGCGGCTGCATCGAGACTCTTCGTCCAATCTACGGAATGAATCATAATTAGCACGTCAACGCGAGGGGTTTCTGTGGGTGTCCAGCTCCGGTGCTTGCCCTGCCGAACCAACGCTGAGGACCTTGGACTTTGTTCACAATCAAATCGCTTCTGGCCGACGGTTCCGCGTGCTCAACGTGGTCGATGATGTGACCAAGGAGCGCCCGGTAGCGGTGCCGAACACTTCGATCTCGGATCACCGTGTCGTGCGTGGGTCGACCCAGCTTATCGCTCAGCGGGGCAAGCCGGGGATGATCGTCGGCGACAAAGGCACCGAACTCACCAGCAATGCCGCGCTCGCGTGTTGTGGCCAGATCGGGGTGGAGTGGCATTACGTCGGCCCGGGCAAGCCGATGCAGAACGGCTACGTGGAGAGCTTCAATGGCCGCATGCGCGACGAACTGCTGAACGAGACCCTGTTCCTCGGCATGATCCATGCACGGTCGGGGATTACAACCGGGTGAGACGACACTCGTCCTTGGCTACGCAACCCAGGAGGCGTTTGCCGCCAAACTGGATAAGCAATGGGCTGATGCGCAAAACAACCGCCCGGCTTTGCTCCCACGTGGAGAAAGGTGGGGGTCACGTCAGCTTCGCTGTCGCTGTCGCCCTCTGGCTCTGAACGAGTCTGAACCTAACTAAATTTGAACATTGATTTCCAATGAGCGTTGCACTTCAAAATAATAACGACGTGATGCCACTGGGAAATATCAATAATT
>NZ_CANMCP010000034.1 GCF_947496385.1 uncultured Croceicoccus sp.
CCGGCCCAAGAGCCGTCGAGCCGCTTCACCAAAATAACTGCAGTTCAGCTTGGCGCCCGAATTACAGCCTAAGAAGACAGATAGCGAGACATTCGAAGGCAGATGATCTGCTTCGCCATTCAGCGAATGGTGACTTCTTTCACCTTAGCGAGGTGGGCGCTGAGTGGGCTTGGCGAATAACGACGAATGTCTTGAAACTCCGCACGCGTTCGTCGTTGGCGAAAAGCTCAATCACGGCATCGTCGTAATGTTCCATGTTACGAGCCACCATGCGGACAAACAAGTCGATCTCTCCCGTGACATTTGTGCAGTCGATCACCTGGGGGTGGTCCACGATCCTCGCCATCAGCTCGCGGATTGTCGGACCGTCCTCGCGGTCGAGCATCACGGTGACGATGACGGACAGGTTCCAACCGAGCGTCCGCGGCTTCACGATCGCGACCTCGCCTTCGATCGCACCGATTTCGCGCAAGCGCCTGATACGGCGATAGCAGGCCGGCGCAGAAAGACCGACCGTCTCCGCAAGCACCGAGGCAGGCTGACGCGAATCGCGTTGCAGTAGTTCGAGCAAGTGCAGGTCGAATGTGTCGAGATCGGATTTTTCAGCGGACATCGCTTACTCGATAAACTTTATCGCAAACGCTTCAACTTCGAGCACGATTAAATTCAGTCGACACTAAAATGAAGCGATGGAAAAAATCAGATCCCTCCCTTTTGAAACCACGGAAAAACTCATGGCCATCGGCGCGGTGCTGGTCGCGATGACGTGTATCAGTGGCGGAGCCACAATCGCCAAGCAGTTGTTCCCATTGGTAGGACCGTCCGGAGCCACGGCTTTGCGACTTGGCTTTGCGGCAGTGATCATGGCCCTGGTATTCCGGCCTTGGCGACTTTCGCTGAAAGGCAATTGGCGAACGTTGGGCATCTATGGGCTGTGCCTCGTAGGCATGAACCTGGCCCTTTATTCGGCGTTGCAATTCATACCTCTGGGTATTGCGATAGCCATCGAATTCGTCGGCCCCCTCGGCGTGGCTATCGCCACCTCACGGAAGAAAGCCGACTTTGTCTGGATCGGACTGGCCGGAACTGGCCTCGCCATGCTCCTCCCCATACATTCGGCTGCCACTGCGCTGGATTATCGGGGGCTCCTTCTGGCAGCATTGGCTGGTCTGTTCTGGGCTTGCTACATAATCACCGGCAAACGCGCAGGGGAGCAGCATGGGCCCGCTGCCAGCGCCGCTGGCATGATCGTGGCTGCAATTGTCGCTGCGCCTATCGGCATCGCGCAAGCGGGCCAGGACCTGCTGCTTCCGGTTGTTCTCATGCTCGGACTGATTGTCGCGATCGTGTCCAGCGCAATTCCTTACAGCCTTGAAATGGTCGCCTTGGGCAAGCTGCCTTCAAACACCTTTGGCACGATGATGAGCGCGGAACCGGCAATCGGCGCCTTGATCGGGACGCTCGTTCTCGGCGAAGTTCTCGGCATCTCCCAATGGGCGGCAATTGGCCTGATCGTTCTCGCGTCGGCCGGAGCAGGCCTCAGCTCAAGCGGTATCAATCGTGAAGCGAGGATCTCACAAGCCCAGACTGGTGTAGAGCAGACTTCTGGTAAACTAAGTTTGCGAGATCTTTCATGACCGCCCACAGAGTTAATTCCAGATGGTTCGCAAATGGACCAAGATCTATCAAGAAACCATTCAGCAGGTGTTGGCAGATTTCTAGTTCCGCGCATCTGTAATCGAGGGGGGTGGAATACGGGCGCGGACCACAGCCAAGCTAAATAGGTCGGCCCGCCTCATGCCACAGCTTGGCTACTAGGCTCGACGCTGGCATGGCGCGATGGAGCGGTGCTCCCTGACCCGCCCAATGTGCTCCGAAGCCGCTTTCTCCCGCAGACTTGGCAGCAGCGTTCAGCGCTTTTCCCGGATCATAGGCAATTGGGTAATCAGGGACGTCATGACGATCTCCCGCAGCCCACTTGGTAAACTGATTGGCCAAGCAACGAGCGGGGCGACCCGAGATCGCCCGTGTCATGACGGTATGTCTCGCCCCCTCGCCGTTCAGGGCAGCGCGATACGCTTCGTCGGCACTGCTTTCGGGGCAGGCGATGAACGCTGTCCCGAGCTGCGCGGCGACTGCCCCCAAATCAAGCGCCGCGCGGATTCCAGCACCATCCATGATCCCGCAGGCGACAATGACCGGCACCGAGGTGTGCGCGACGAGCATGTGTGTGAGCGCCATCGTCCCAAGCTGATCGTCGGGCAGCGCAGGATCGAACATCCCTCGATGTCCGCCCGCTTCCCAGCCCTGTGCCACAATCATGTCTATACCAGCGGCTTCGATCTTCCGCGCTTCATCCAGGCATGTCGCGGAGACGATCAGAGTGCATCCAACCGATTTAAACGCCGTGATCCAATCAGCCGCGGGCACGCCGAAATGATCGTCTGCAATGCGCTCGGCGGCTCGGTGGAATACTGATCGAACAAAGGACGAAGGGCTTGCAGCCACTGCTGCTCGCGCAGGACATCGGCTTTGGCTGTCGCGTGCACGAACAGGTTCACGTTAAATGGTCGGTCGGTTCGGGTGCGGGTTGCATTTATCATTGCGCGTGCACCGTCAGCATCGGTGGCACCCACGCCGATCGACCCAAGCCCACCAGCTTCGCAGACAGCTGCGGCAAGGTCAGGTGTCGCGATCCCGGCCATCGGAGCTTGCACGATCGGTATTGCAACGCTGAGCTGCTGGAGACTGGTCATGTAGCCGACATGCACCCGACAGCAAAGGACCACGATGAGTATGGAAGCCGAATGGCCGCTTTGTGCGCTTGCTCATCTAGAACCGGACGGTCCGCAACCGGCCCA
>NZ_CANMCP010000035.1 GCF_947496385.1 uncultured Croceicoccus sp.
TGGTTCAAGACGCATGGCCATGACGAGCATCACGTGGTGCGCCTGCACAAGCGGGAGAGCAATTGCGTCGAGGTGATCGCGCTGGCCGCCGACAGCCGCGCCGATGTCGACACGCTCCACGCGAAGGTGGCCGATGCCGGGTGCAGGATCGTGCACGAACCGCGCGATCTCGATGCGCCGGGCGGGGGGTATGGCTTTCGCTTCTTTTCGCCCGACGGCCTGCCGTTCGAGATCAGCGCCGATGTCGCGCGGGCGGACAGCCGCGCGATGGAACGCTGGGAAGGGATGCCGGTCAAGATCAGCCATATCGTGCTGCACTCGCCCGATCACCAGGCGATGGTGGCGTTCTTTACCGATGTGCTCGGCTTCAGGGTGAGCGACTGGCTCGGCGATTTCATGTGCTTCCTGCGCTGCAATTCGGCGCATCACCGGATCGCGCTGCTGCCGGGGCCGCCGTGCCTCAACCATGTCGCCTATGACATGCTGACGGTCGACGACATGATGCGCGGCGCCTCGCGGTTGAAGAAGCGCGGGACCGACATCCGCTGGGGCCCGGGGCGGCATACGGCGGGCAACAACACGTTCAGCTATTTCACGACGCCCGGCGGCTTTGCGGTGGAATATACCTCCGAACTGGACGAGGTCGATTTCGAGAACCACGAGGACAAGGTCCACGAACCCGGCCCGCAGGTCATGGACCAGTGGGGCACCGGCGTCGGCGGTCCGCAGACCATGCCCAAGCCGGAACCCGATCCCTGCCTGTTCACCCCGGCGGAGATCTGAACCGTGGCCCTCTATTCCCCGTTCAAGAACTATATCTGGAACCTCAGCGTCGCCATCGCGATGGAAAGCGGCGGGCAGATCGGCGAGATCGTCGACATGTGTCAGCCGATCCTCGACGCGGCGAACGAGGGCGCGGATGCCGGCACGCCCGCGTTCATGCGCGAATGGGCGAAGATGGGCGAGAAGCTGCTCGCCCTCGCGGACGAGGATGCGGCGAAGGGCCGCGCCTTTTCCGCCTCGAACAAGCTGGAGCGCGCCTCGCTCTACCTCTTCACGGCGGAGCGGATGCAGGGCCATGGCCATCCGGGGCGCACCGAGACCTTTGCGAAGGCGCGCGAGGCGTTCGACCGTTCGACCAGGCTTGGCCGCATCAATCGCGAGCGGGTGGAGATCCCGCTCGACACCGGCACGATGCCCGCATTGTGGACGCGCGCGCCGGGCGATGGGGCCATGCCGGCGGTGGTGTTCTGCAACGGGCTCGATAGCTGCAAGGAGCTGCTCTACTGGACCCGCCTGCCCGAAGAGCTGGCGCGGCGCGGCATTTCCACCCTCTGCGTCGATCAGCCGGGCAGCGGCGAGGCGCTCCGGTTGCAGGGGCTTCCCGTCGATCCGCATAGCGAAAGCTGGGCCTCGAAGGCGGTGGACTGGCTGGAGGGCCGCGACGAGGTCGACGCGAAGCGCATCGGCATGACCGGCATTTCGCTGGGCGGTCATTTCGCGCCGCGCGCGGTCGCCTACGAGCCGCGCTTTGCCAGCGGGGCGGTGTGGGGCGCGAACCACAACTGGCGCGAGGTGCAGGACAAGCGCATGCAGCGCGAGGGCGAGAACCCCGTGCCGCATTACTGGGCGCATGTGCACTGGGCCTTCGGCGCCGAGGACCAGGAGGATTTCCTGGAGAAATCGTCCGGGATGAACCTCAACGGCCACATGGACCGGATCACGGTGCCCTTCCTCGTCACGCACGGCGCGAACGACCGTCAGATCAGCCCGACCTATGCCGACGATCTGTACGAGCAGCTTGTCAATTCGCCGCGGCGGGAAAAGATGATCTTCACCGAACGCGAAGGCGGGGTCGAACATGTCGGCGCCGACAACATGGCCTATGGCCGCGATCTCCTCTCCGACTGGTTTGCAGAGACGTTGGGCGGACAGGCGGGGTGATGCGCGGCGCGGCGGCCCGGCGACAGGGACGCCGCATCGCCGCATCGAGGCCGGAACATCGTAACGAGGGACAAGGATTCCATGGAAAGCAAGGCAGTCAGGCGCGTCGTCACCGGCCATGACAAGGACGGAAACGCGATCATCCAGGAGGACGGCGCGGTGCCGCGGGTGCAGCAGGTCGGCGGCGCGATCGGCCCGATGTTCCACGAGGTGTGGAACACGCGCGCGACGCCCGCGCCGATCGATGCGGCAAGCGGCGAACCGGCCGAGGACGGCATCGTGCTCGCCCCGCCGGCGAACGGCACGCGCATCCGCGTGCTCGACATTCCGCCCGAGGGGGACGGCATCCGCAACATGACGCCCGAGGAAGCCGCCGCCCATTTTGCCGAGATCGGCGCGGGCGCTGCGTCCAGTGCGGCGAAGGCCGGCGCGAAGCACGCGCTCATGCACCGGACCGAGACGATCGATTACGGCATCGTGCTCGAAGGCGAACTCGTGCTCATCATGGACGAGGGCGAGACCACCGTGCGCGCCGGCGACATCATCGTGCAGCGCGGCACCAACCACGGATGGGCCAATCGCACCGACAGCAACTGCCGCATCTGCTTCGTCCTCATCGACGGCAGGTTCGAACCGGAGTTGGAAG
>NZ_CANMCP010000036.1 GCF_947496385.1 uncultured Croceicoccus sp.
CCCCGACAACTATCTCGCCGCCGTCAAGCTCATCTGTGCACGAATCTGGTGCGCCGCGTTATGAGTCTACGGCCTAATACGCTCAATCCAGCCTTGCGACTTAATTTCGACGCTATCGACACCTTGCTGCTCATCGTTGTCGATATCTGGCTTGCTGTTCCCCTGTTCGTTTGGCGAAAAACGTCACTCGACACGGACGTCCCGAACTCAGATTGAAGTCGAGCGGTTCAATCTCGCCATCGATTTGCGTGCTTTCCAGCTACGCGCCCAATTTCTGCGAACAACTTTTTTTCGGCAGCTCGGGGAAGCGTGAAGGCTCGACACGGATAACGTTGGACATCTGCACCTTTCGTTCACCTACGAAGAGCGACGTCATCCCTGCCCCAAATTCTTGGAGATACTGTTCGATTTTTTGGCGAGTAGCGGGATTGAGCTCCACCATCTTCAGCCGTTGGTCATGGGCTGAAGCTGTACGCCGAATAGCGCCATGGTCCTCCAGTACGGATAGCCATCGCAGTCCAGTCGTAGCTGATGTGCAGGCACGTGATATAGCGATTTTTGTTGAAACCCGAGTGTGGCCTTCTACATATTCGTTGTAGAGACCGAGCAAGATATCCCATCCTGCTTCGCCAAACTTCGTAACTGGAAACATCTGTTCCCGCCGCTCGCGCCATGTTTGCATCAAGAGGCCAATGGTTTGCATATCGGGCGATCGCAGGGAACTTGTTTGCCTGATAGCTTCAGGATGAAGCGCGATCACCGAGCTATCGGTATCCTCAATCAATCCAGCGACAAGCTTTTCGATCTGGCGCAAGCGCGTCATTGTTGGATCAAAAGTTGAATTCGTCATCTCGGGTCAGCTCCTGCGATAGCGCCTTTTTACAACCGTTTTGTCAATTCCTGTCATTAGAGCTTATTTTAGAGTGGTTAACAAACGGTTCATACGCATGAAAGGTCCCGTTTGGCTAATCGCTCTTTGGTCCTATAGCGGACTTGCCCACGCGTAGCACCCGAGCCGAATGAATATCGCGCAGGCTTTCTATTGAACTGTGAAGGAGGGCGGCGGAGCGGGCTACCCCCAAGATGTCGAGCCCATCGATTCTGGCTAGAATATTCTCAAGATCGGATATGATCGCGCAAATTTCGTCGTTTCGAGACATTCGATAGCCTTATAAGTGGCAAAAAACGACGGATAACGAATGTTTGGCGAACTACCACATTCAAGAAACATCTGTTTAATTCTCGAACACAATTAAGCTCAGGACTCGTTGATTAGAGCCAGAAGAGTACGGTCGCAGCGAGAGCGAGGGCGGAGAAGAAGGCAGCGGGGCAGCGATCGTAGCGGGTTGCGACGCGGCGCCAATCCTTGAGGCGGCCGAACATGATCTCGATGCAGTTGCAGCGTTTGTATCGACGCTTGTCGTATTCGACGGGCATGGAACGGTATTTTCGGCCCGGAATGCAGGGCTTGATGCCCTTTCGTTCGAGCGCATCCCTAAACCATTCGGCGTTGTAATTGCGGAAGGCCAGTGGTCGAGCAGCGCTGCAGCGCAAGTGGAATCGCTGATCTGGCCTGCATGATGAAAAAGCGCAAGGAACGCCCGTTGGCATCGGTGATGGCGCGCAACTTGGTGTTCATACCGCGTCTGATCCGTCCGATCAGGTGTCCGAGCCCCTTTTTTACCCCAAGGATGGAAGCCGTGCGGTAAGCCTTTTGATAGGTTGCATCAATCATGACGGTTTGGGGTTCGGCTCTCTGCGCGAAGGCCTTCCATCATCCGGGTGAACACACCCATCTCCCCCCACCGCTTCCAGCGATTGCACAAGGTCTTGTGAGGTCCGTATTCCCTGGGCGCATCACGCCAACGTAGCCCGTTCCGATTGACGAAGCTGATCTCGCTCGAAAGCCGACGATCATCGCCATACGGCTTCCCGTGGATCTGGGGAAATACGGCGATAGCCGCGCCACCTGCTTCTCCGTCAGCCAATACAGGCGCCATACTCAGTCTCCTCACTGAGCCTGGAGCAGAAGGCGTGCAAACCACAATCACATCGCGGCCTGCCAATCAATGGGTCCTGAGCCTAGGCCGTAGACTCATAACGCGGCGCACCAGATTCGTGCACAGATGAGCTTGACGGCGGCGAGATAGTTGTCGGGG
>NZ_CANMCP010000037.1 GCF_947496385.1 uncultured Croceicoccus sp.
CCGCAAGATATGGAACGCCGCCGATATCCATGCCGCGGCCTAAAGACGGGGGATATTCCTGCATTCGATCCGCCAGTTTTCGGAATCCTTCCCGGAATCGTTTTCGGAACAGATACTCGATAAGGGTTCAATTGAGCAATGCCGCCTCGGCAATCGCTGCTCCCGTCATCCGACATATGATCTAGCGTTTCGGATAGTGGACCATGCCGCACGCATGATGTGGACTTGGCAACCGTAAAAGAAAATGACGATTCTGCCGAAATGGCATTTCCGGCTGACATCTGCGTGCACAGGAGAGGGAAATGAACGGCAGTATTTACGACGACGTCGAGAAAATCATCGCGTTCGAAGCTGCACGTACCGATCCACGCCCGGATTTTCCGCCGCTCCCCGAAATACCAGGCGGGCGTTATACGAGCGAGGCTTTCTTCGAGCTGGAGAACAAGCATGTTCTCAGGAAATCCTGGGTTTGCGCAGGTCGCGAAGAGGACTTGCGCGGAATCGGCGACTATCGCCTCTGGGACCGGCTTGGCGTGCCACTCCTGCTGATCCGCGGATGCGACGAGAAATTACGGGCCTTCTACAATACCTGCCGCCATCGCGGCGCGCCCGTGGTGCGAGACGATGCGGGCAATACAAGGCTTTTGCGCTGCCAGTATCATTCGTGGTCGTATGGACTTGACGGCACATTGAAGGGCGTGCCCGACGAACGCGACTTTCCCTGCCTCGACAAGGAAAAGCGCGGCCTCATCGAGGTAAAATGCGAAACATGGGCCGGATGGGTCTTCGTCAATCTCGACCGCCATGCCGTCCCGCTGCAGGAATATCTTGGCCCACTGGCCGGCGAGCTAGAATGCGTAGGCATGGAAAATCTGCGCACCATCCACACGCAGGATTACGAGATCAACTGCAACTGGAAAGTCGCGATGGACGCGTTTCTGGAAGTCTATCATATCAACACCATCCATCCGACTAACGCCGGCATAATGCTGGACAGTAAGGCTGCGGCGATGGGGCTTATGGAGCGCGGCCATTCCCGCATGGCCACCCGTAAGAAGATGAACGAAGGGCTGAACTTTGTGGAGTTCGAAGGCGCACCCGATATTGCGACGATGCCGGATTTTTACCGTCTTAATAACGTCGCCTACATGTCCTTCCCGAACCTCATCACCCCAGTCGAACCGACGGGCTTCCCGGTGCTACTGTTCTGGCCGCACGGAAAAGCCAAATGCACGATGCAGACAATCTATGTTGCACCCGACTGGGGCGAAGGAGAGCTTCCCGAGTTCTGGAACCGTTTTCTGCCTATTTTCGACGCAGTGCTGAAAGAGGACATGATGAATCTTGAGCCGATACAAAGAAGCCTTGAATCGGGGGGCTTTACCGGCATGATGGTTAATTACCAAGAGCGTCGCATCTTCTGGTTCAACGAGCAGGTCGACCGCCTGATTGGGAGGGAGAACATCCCTGAAGGACTGGCGGTTGAACAGCTACTTGAACCATATATCGAGCACCCCTTGAGCGAGGTTGCAGAATAATGAGCGGCAGCTCGACCCGGCCGCTTTTTCAGCATGCCTATTTCGTGAACAGCATCGACGATGCCGCGAGAAAATGGTCCGACGCGTTCGGCGCAGGCCCCTTCTGTATGGTGCGCCACCACCATTGTGATGAATTCACCTATCGCGGAACGAAAGAAGAGGCTGATGTATCCTACGCCTTCGGATACCTTGGCGAACAAATGATTCAGTTCATCGAACAGCACGACGAGAAGGCATCAATCTATCGCGACATGTACCCGGAAGGTGGGGAAGGATTTCACCATATCGCCTATCTCGTATCTGATTTCGCAGGCGAGCGTCAGCGCTGGCTTGACATGGGATACGAGCTTGCAACCGAACTTTACGCTGATGAAGTGAACGCAGCCTATTTCGATACGCGAACCCTAAACGGCGGCTTTACCGAAATTCACGGTGATCCGCCGCATATCTTGGGGCTCTTTGCGCACTGGAAGCGGCTCCACGAAATGCGCAAGGAAAGCGATCCGCCAAGCTACGAGATGGAAGACTTGTCGTTCTACGAGCGGGCTTCGCTAATATGAAGCAAACATCGTAAGGGATTGGATGCCGC
>NZ_CANMCP010000038.1 GCF_947496385.1 uncultured Croceicoccus sp.
CAGGATCAAACGGCAATGGGCATCAAAACGGCCCAAGGCCCTGCTCGTAGCTGATGAAAACTTCGGGCTCAGACCACGCTACAAGCGCGAACTTAGCCAAGTACAGTGTCATCGTTTCGGCGTTGTAGAAGGGCAGAACCAGTCCGACGCCCTTACCCTTTTCGGGGCAGACGGCCGCGTGCCGCGATGCGTCCAGCGGCGGCGAGCACTGTTTCTGCCCGACGCGCGCCTTGTGCTGAAACCAGTTTTTCTGGGGTTTCTTCGGAATGGTGGCCCAGACCTGTTCCAATGCCGAGGCAAAGCCCCTTTCTTAATATTTTCATGGCTATCTGGTTCTGCGCTGATGGCCAGGCCGAGCGGTCAGCTTCACATAGCTAAATTTTTTCAGCGCGCGGTTGACGGTCGTTTTGTCGAGCGACACCGCAAACTCTCCGTGCAGCCAATGTGCCAGATCGATAAGCCGCCAGCGCACGACGCCATGGATCGCCGGGAGAGCCCCCTCTCCCGACTCGAGCAGTGCACGTCGCTGCATATCGTCGAGGATCAATGCGTTGGCAACGGCCTTGCCGTCCAGTAGCCCGTCAGGATCGCAGGTATTGAAGCCGATCACCCAGTCGCGGATGATCTGAAGGGTGACACCGCCGATCCGCACCGACTCGCTCCGGCTACCAACATCGTAGATCAGGGCGACGGTCAACAGTCGGCGTGCCTGCGGCGAACTCTTTGATCGCCGTGTCACGCGCTGGAGTAACGGTCCGTCGAAATCCTCCCGCAAGCCAATCGCTCGACCCATCGTCGCTTCCTCCTGATGAAGGACGCATTCAAGGATGACTATCACCGGATTGGAAACACCATAGCTGAAATAACCTCGGTGCAGAGTGGTATACCCGCAAAGTAAAGGAATATCCAAACTATGGCTGCTGTAGAGGTTGCAACTACATTGAGCGCATTGTTCGCAACGTTCGGGCAACAGCGAAGTATCGCCACCAGTTATATTAAAAACATCCTGTCTTCAGAGAGCTGCCTGACCCTGGCCGCCGCTAGGCTACGGACGAAGTCTTTTGTGAACGCGGCAGGTCGAGAAACAGGAGAAACGTGATAAGTTTTATTTTCCTACAAGCCTTGGCCGTTTTAACCATCACGTTCAAATCGAATACGGGTTGCGCATTAAGTTGATGCAGTTTCAAGGAGTTGCTATGGACCAGGATCTGAATATCAAATTGCCCGCCCATTACGCCCCTGCCATTGCCGTGGGCTTTCAGGGTCCTGAAAATTCTTTTTCTCTCGTGGAGATTGGTCGGCCGCTGCCTGTAGTCAACGTGCCACAACTTGGCGGGGATCCGCTAACCGGCACCGCAGATGCGTCTGGTACGGTAGGCCCTTTCCTCGCGCAGCCAGCGAAGGCAATTTCGATTGAACTGTCGGGCGAGTGGGCAGGATCGGTTCGGTTACTGCGCTCTTCCGACGGCGGAGATACGCTCTCTCCGCTTAAAGCGGCTGGTGCCGACTGGGCGGTGTTCAACGACAACGGGGTAGAGCAGGCTTGGTTTGAAACAGAATGTGATATCGGGTTCTACCTTCAAATTAATCTCACATCCGGAACAGTGTCATATCGCGTATCGCAATAAGGGTATGGCGACCAAAGCAATACTGTGTCGATGTTGCCAACTTCGTTCTATCAATCGCGACAGGTCTATTGAACTAGGATGCGACTATGAGACTTTGCCCATAGCTGTGCGCCGCCAATAAGCCAGTCCGACATCCGCGATGGCTATGGTTTTGATGACGCTGGCCTCGTTGTTGCTGGGTATTTGCGGGATGAGCGTTCTGGAGCTTCCACGGCCGTTTGTAGTGGGGCCCGGGTTGAAGTTGCGAATGGTTAGTCAGCGTAACTTTGGCATGCGCGATAACGATGCGGATGGTGCGGATGAACAAGTCGTATCGATTCGTCTGATGCCCGAAGACATGCCCGGCAAGGGCATGGATCACTGACTTTATTACGCGGGCGCGTGTCATGCTCTCGGACATCGGGCGGCTTTTAACCTTCCATGCGTTCGAATCGATGCTTGGTAACTTGCCGCTCTCGATAAGAGTGGCGATCATTACCCAGCTGTCGGCGCCT
>NZ_CANMCP010000039.1 GCF_947496385.1 uncultured Croceicoccus sp.
AGGCTGGCCGCTGGTCAGGTCTACGATGCCTGCGAGGCCGACGCACTCATCGAGGCTATACCCGAAGGCGCGACCCTACTGGGCGACAAGGGATATGACAGCAACGCCATTCGCGAGGCAGCAGCAGCAGCAGCAAGGAACGTGTGGGCCAACATTCCCAACCGATCCAACCGCAAACAGCGCTTTGGCTTCTCGCCATGGCTCTATCGCCAGCGCAACCTCGCCGAAAGCTTCTTCAACCGGATCAAGCAGCTCAAAGCATCGCGACACGATGCGACAAGGATCCCGCCAATTATCTCGCCGCCATCAAACTGGTCTGCACCCGCCTCTGCCTCGCCGCGTAATGAATCTACGCGTCAATCAGCCTTTGCGCATCATGTCCATCGGACGGCCTCAATGGACCCATGGCTCATGATCAACGCGCCTTGGTATTACCAGGTTTCATAGAGCGACTCGAAGACTCATCGAGTCTTTCCAATTTGATTTATTTTGGGTCAACTGAAAGATCGTACTGGGACCTTTTGACAAGATATTCAATTGTTTGAAACGAAAAGCGCACTTGAAAGTTTAGGGATACGAGGCTTTTGTGCCGGTTAGTAATATAAAAGTAGCGAAGGAAAAATGTTCGTTATCGAAAATGATTTAAATTTCGAAATGGCAACGAATATTTTTAGCGTCCATATGATCGATGGTTGTTATTTATTTTTAACGGAATAAATACTGAATCCGGGTCAATAAATTTGGGTGATTATTCGCCGGGGTTGTTTGTCTGAATTCCTTGCATCCTCAATTTTTGTTGAAGAAAGAATATAGTAATTTTTATAATTTCCTGTTTTTCTAAGGAAGATTAATAATGAAATACGCATGGGCCGCCTTTTTCGTAGTATTGGCAACGCCGGCAGTGGCGCAAACTAATACTATTTATGATATTCAGCAAGACACTAATACAGTCAACACCGATACATATACGCAAACGAATGATACGGTTACCAATAACGTTGCTGGTGACGCCGTAACCACCACTAATAATGGTACATACAGTTCCGATGGATCGAGTATGGGGAACGGCGGATCAAACAGCGTTTCCGTTGGCGGAGAGGGAAGTACGAATAGCAGTCAGTCGGTGACGGTTGGGGGAGATACATTCCGCCGCAACACTCCCCCTGCAATTGCGCCAACCATGATTTCGTCCTGTGGCGCTGGCTTGTCGGGCGGCGCATCCGGTCCGTCGTTTGGTGCGGCGCTGGGAATTCCGTTCGGGCTAAAAACCTGTCAGCGTATTCTGCTTGCCACGCAAATGGCGGCTCTTGATAAAACTGCATCTGCTTGTGAGGTCATGAGGCAAGATCGTCGGATACGCAAAGCGATGGAAGCTGCAGGCGAAACCTGTGCTGTAGCTCTCGCTCCCGCTCCGCCGTCCTACTCTGCTCCTATGACTGACCGTAACGGACTTGTCACCGAACGCGACGCTCCGGTGACCGAGCGTGATACTTTTCGTATCGAGGATGTCCGTTCCTATCCGCCGGCAGATGGCCCGATTCACGGTGAGCGGGGCTGACCAAACCGATCAAATTGTAGGTAGGGGTAAAGATCTGGTGTTTTTGCGACAGCGATTGGATGAGAATAGCCTAAGCGTGAGACTTGTCCAGAGCCAGTGAGGTGCCCTCTACTTTCCCCGGCTGTGATTAGGCGGTAAACTCATAAAACGGCTTGTGATCTGCGGGGCCGCATGATTCAGGTTCTTCATTGTGATGGAGGGCTTG
>NZ_CANMCP010000040.1 GCF_947496385.1 uncultured Croceicoccus sp.
ATTTGAACATTGATTTCCAATGAGCGTTGCACTTCAAAATAATAACGACGTGATGCCACTGGGAAATATCAATAATTTTTATTGAACCGCACCAAAAACTTCAAGATAAATCATTGGTATGACAAATCCCATAAGGTTTTGTCGCGGTTCGTAAAATCAAAGCCGATGTTTTATCGTATATGCAACGCTCAACTCACTTGCATTGGTTTGGTCCAGGCGTGGGGGATATTGGTTGCACCTGCTGCTACGACCATGCAGGCAAGTTCCCTGCCTGTATCTTCGGGACTCAGGGTGAATGTCGTGCCCTGGACCGCCGTTTCCGGGTAGCCATCGATATGCCAGTAGTAATCAATGTTCTGAATGCCGGTCAGCTTCGGATCACATGTGACCACATTGCCGTCGCGGGACAGCGTGGGACACTCTGAAAACGGGAACGGAACGGTTTCAGGATAGACCACCGCGTCGCGCTGCAAAATCTCGACCCAATCGAACCATGCCCGATAACGTGCCGGCTCCATCGCCCGGTTGGCATCGCCCATGTCGGTGGTGGTCAGTCCGCCTTCGCCGTCATTCCACAGTCGATTGCCTTCGCCGTCGAGCTGCTGTGTTTCGGTTGCCGGAACCCATGCCTCGGTGTTGCGACGAATGCAGGTGTTGAGAACAAAATACCATTCTTCCAACATGCACTGGTTCGTCGGCCAACGGGCAATTTCGATGAAGCCGCTGCGGTCCATCGGGTCGGTATTGCCGGTCGGGTCGATACACCAATAGGTATAGTCGGGGTCGACACGGATTTCCAGCGTGCGCCACTGATTGTCCCACGGTTGCAGGTCAATGGGCCAGCCTCGTTCCTTCTCGATCCGCGAACCGACCATCTTGCGAGAGCCGACCTGTTTCGGCGTATAACTGCCAAAATGCGCCTCCCACATATGATGGGAGCAAAGGTTCGCAAATGTCGGGGACTTGGCGTCCGGCTCGATGAAATCGTGTTCCATGCGATGTTCGTGATGCATGTATCGGGCATTGCGCGAATAGCCCCACAGCCCCCAGAACAGTTCTCCGCCGGTCGTGGCGGGATCGTCAATGGCGTCGTATTTGAACCGGGCGCGAAAGACGTAGCCGCCCTTGAAGCCCCGCCCGTAATTGCCATCGCTGACGGTATAAACCGCTGCCGACGCCCACCGGCCACGATCCTTGTCGAAGGCGTTGTGCAGTTTCAGATAGCCGCGATCCTTGTCCCATTCGTAAATATCCGGCCGCTGTGTGGGCGTCGGCATTTCGGGGTTGTTCCCCGCGTGATCGCCGCCCACCGCCGGGTTCCAGCCCGGCCCATGCCACAGTGCGCCGCCCGGCTTGTCCATTTTCGAATTGGTGACGGTATATTTCTTGTCGAAGTCGTCGAAAAACACCCGCCGATAGCCTCCTTCGCCGCGCGGAACGTCGGGTGCCGCTTCTCCGCGATGGACAAACAAATGGTCGTCATTCGTTTGATGGTCGATCTTCCACTGGTTCCACTGATCGTAATCGGGCCGGAAAAAATAAGGGAAATCGTCCGCCTCGATCAGCGGCGCCTCCGCCTTGTAGGGATGATCGTCGGGAAGCATCGCCAACTGTCCGACCCGGCGCGCCGCCCAGCCTTCCAACTTGCGGATAAACTTCTCGCTCACCTCGCCCTGTCCGAAAATAAGGCAGTTCAACGATATATCGCAGGTGTC
>NZ_CANMCP010000041.1 GCF_947496385.1 uncultured Croceicoccus sp.
CAGTTCCTAATTCAGATCAGAGGCTTAGGCCACTCCCGCTAACCCTTTAGGACCGGTCCGGTGAATACGACGGGCTAGGCGCAGCACCATGCTTCCGCAGTCAGCATGCGTGCTCCAAGCGAATAATTTGCACAGCCTCTCTAAAATCGGAGATCACGAAATCCGGAGGCGGCGAGGCCTCCTCGTCGTGCCAACGGGGCTTAAAGCCACCGGGGAAGTAGATTGTCTTGAGCCCCGCCTGCTTCGCTGGTGCAATGTCGCGATCAATTTGGTCACCGATCATGTAGGCGTTGGACGGAGAGCCAACTAGTTTCAGGATTCTTTGATACAGTTCGGGGCGTTTGCGGCCTTCAAGTACTCTGTCAAAGAATTGAGAGATGCTCAAAGCGTCGGCAGTTTCCCTTGCTCGCGTCACAGCAGATTCTGTGACCATCAAGATGTTCCAGTTAAGCTCCTTCATCTGCCTAAGGCCGTCTGCAACGCCCTTCTTAAGTTGTGGAAGTGCCTTCAGAGATTGAAAATAGCGGTTGAGGATTACGCCTTCTTGGTCGGCATAGATCTTTGCAGGCTCGCTTCCATGCAACGCAATTTTCGCTGCCCGAACCGGATCCATTCCATCCAGGGCCAAGCTTAGGGCACGTACGAGCAATGCAGGCGGGTAGCGCAAGCCATCATGATGTAGGGAGGCAAGCTCTTGGTCTGCTGCCCGCACGAATTGAAGACGATCTTCATCTGGCCACGTGAGTCCGAGTGACTCCTCAACGTCGTGAAGCAAGCGGAGCTGAGTGCTCGCGAACACTCTATCTGTATCCCACAGAGTGTTGTCTGCATCGACAAAAACTGTGACGAGTTCGCTCGCCCTAATCACTGCTCTGGGTCAGTCTTTTTGGTTGGATTTGGCTGTTGAGTTGGAGTCTGCGAGCGTTCAATCAAAGCGTCCACGTGAAGAGTTCCCCCGATCATCTCAACTTCAGTCGGTTGTGGGGTGGGCTTTGTCGGTTCCACGCAGGTCAAAACATAGCCGAGCAACATTACATAGACTATCAAGCAACGTAGTGCATAAGATAAAAGACTCTGAGCAGGCTGAAGATACCGTAACTTTTCTGCTGTCTTGGCGGCAACGAGGTAAGCTTCGCTAACATAGTTTTTGAGGTACTCTACCTTCAGCATTGGGTTGATTTCTACAGTCATGGTTCCTGTAGACTCTCCAACATTTACAAAGGAATTCGCCCAACCTTCTGGGGTGACGCCAATTATTTCGCGAAAGAACAGAAAGGAGCGTGCTCTGCCTGACTGGCTATCTACTGTTGCTTCAGAAGGATATTTGAAGCGAGTGCGCGACGCATGAAAGGTAACCAGCGCCCCTCCGAGTGATAACAAGATAAAGAGGAGGAATGAGATGTAGGTGGCCGAAAGAAGCCACCATTCTGCTCCGACCTGATCTTGCAAGTTCCTTAGAGGATAATTCGTCGAAAATGACGCGAAGAATGCACCAGCGAGAGCAGTCAAAAAGGTTGAGACCGTTAGCAACCGCGTCGCTTTCTGATCCTGATATTCAGTTTGCGCCTTCGCTTCTTGAAGTGATGCTTTGGCTAGGCCGTGTTGACAAAAGGGATTCCCAAGCGGGCCGGGTTCTGATTCAAGACTGCTTTTTGCGGAGCAGTTATGG
>NZ_CANMCP010000042.1 GCF_947496385.1 uncultured Croceicoccus sp.
TATCGCAAGCGCATTTGGATTCCCAGCAGTCGGCCGCAAGAAAGTCACAGCCGCTTTCGACGGCGGCCGGCTTACCTCGGATGGCGGCGTGTTGCTGCTGGCACAGGCCGAACGAGCGATGGGGATCTGCCAGCGGCTTGCAGCCTGCATTTCCGATCCGCGTGACCCGGGCAGAGTGGTGCATCACCTCGACGATATCCTGCGCGCCCGCATCTTTGCGATCAGCTGTGGCTATGAGGACGCCGATGATCTCGACGCTCTGCGCGACGATCCGGGCTTCCGCCTGGCGCTGGGCAAGCTGCCGGGATCGGGCGTGGGGCTTGCGAGCCAACCGACCATGAGCCGGTGGGAAAATGCGCCGACTACGCGCGAGTTGGCCAGGATGATGGCCGCGATGATCGACATCTACTGCGCCAGCTATCCCGCCGCGCCGGCGGCGGTGACGCTGGATATCGATGACACCTGTGATGTCGTGCACGGCTATCAGCAACTCTCGTTCTGGAACGGTCATCACGGGGAGCGCTGCTTCCTGCCGATTCATGTCTACGACACCGCCACCGGTCGGCCGGTGGCAATGCTGCTGCGCGCCGGCAAGACACCGTCGGGCGCCGAGGCTGCCGGACACATTCGGCGCCTGGTGCGCCATCTTCGGCGGCACTGGCCCGATACCCACATCACCATCCGCGGCGACGGGCACTATGGGCGGCCCGAGGTCATGACGTTGTGTGAGGCGACCGGCGTCGATTACGTATTTGGTCTGCCGACCAACGCCGTGCTGCGTGCCGATCCCGAAATCGTCACCGTCGCCGATGCTTGTGCCGTCAGGCGGGCTCAACGCCAATGCCCGGTCCTGCGCAACTATGCCGAGACCCGCTACGGCGCCAAAAGCTGGAAATGCCAGCGCCGCGTCGTCGCCCGGATTGAGGCCAGCACGCTGGGCATGGACATCCGCTATGTCGTCACCTCGCTGACCGAAGGCTCGGCCGAGCACATCTACGACACGCTGTACTGCGCCCGCGGTCAGGCCGAGAACCTGATCAAGCGCCACAAGAGCCAGCTCGCCAGCGATCGCACCTCGTGCCGCTCGGCGGGCGCCAACCAGATGCGCCTCATCCTGCACACCGCCGCATACTGGCTCCTGTGGCGAATCCAGCAGGAAATCCCAAGAGCCACCGCACTCGCCACCGCCGAGTTCGCCACGCTGCGCCTGCGCCTGCTCAAGGTCGCTGCCCGCGTCATCGAAACCGCCACGCGTATCCGCGTCGCCTTCGCTTCGGCTTGCCCGGATGCCGGTGTGTTCAAGGCCATCACCACCAGTCTGCGACCAGCGCCCACATAGCAAGAGCGGCGGTGCCGCCGAACCCCTGAGCCCCAGTCCATCAACCTCGAAAAGCCCATTGCTCCTGCCGCGGTGAAAAACGCCGGTGGAGGCGTGCGCCTTGATCAATCAGGCACCGCCACATCGCCGTCCGAACAACACGAAGCGGTAGCCTCATGAATAGGACGGG
>NZ_CANMCP010000043.1 GCF_947496385.1 uncultured Croceicoccus sp.
TGTCCGTCGTCAGAACATTTGGCACAAGTCGCGGCGTAAATTAGCGGAGTGCGGGCCTCGTCTCAGGGTTGATGTTAGGCGGCGAGCTTGCGGTGTTGCAAGCGCCGATATTCGATGGTCTGTCGCTTGATCCTTTCGCGCTGTTTGATGATGGCGGGGGCTCTGCCGAAGTAGGCATCTGCGGGTGTGACGTTGTTCAGGCTCTCGTGGTAACGCTGGTTGTTGTAGTGCTCGACGAAGGCCTCGATCTGGGCCTCAAGGTCGCCGGGCAGGAAATAGTTCTCCAGCAGGATGCGGTTTTTCAGGGTCTGGTGCCAGCGTTCGATCTTGCCTTGGGTCTGGGGGTGCATCGGAGCGCCGCGCACATGGCTCATCTTCTGGGCCTCGATGTATTCCGCCAGTTCGCCCGCGATATAGCTGGGGCCGTTATCGCTGAGCAGCCTGGGCTTGTGCAGCACCATGGCGCTGTCGCAGCCCGATGCCTTGAGGGCCAGGTCCAGCGTGTCGGTCACGTCCTGGGCTCGCATGTTTGTGCACAGTTTCCAGGCGATGATGTAGCGCGAGAAGTCGTCGAGCACGGTCGACAGATACATCCAGCCCCACCCGATGATTTTGAAGTAGGTAAAATCAGTCTGCCACATCTCATTCGGGCGGGTGGTCTTGGTGTGGAACTGATCGGCGGCCTTGATCACGACATAGGCCGGACTGGTAATCAGGTCATGGGCCTTCAGCAGCCGGTAAACCGTGGCTTCGGACACGAAATAGCGCTTCTCATCAGTGAAGCGCACCGCCAGTTCGCGCGGTGACAGCTCACTGTAATCCAACGCCATCTCGACGATCTGCTGCTGGATATCGTCGCCGATGCGGTTCCACACCCGGCTCGGCGCTGATGGCCGATCAGCCAGCGCCTCCGGTCCACCTTCGACGAGGCGATCATACCAGCGGTAGAAGGTCCGGCGGGGGATGCCCAGCTGGTCCAGCGTGCACTTGGCGGGCAGGTGCGACTGCTCAACGATCCGGATGATCTCAAGCTTTTCGGATGCGGGATACCTCATTCGTCGTCGCCCCCATCCGCAATCATGCTTTTTTTAAGCAGACGGTTTTCGAGTGTCAGGTCGGCAACACACTCCTTCAGGTTCCGGGCTTCGCGACGCAGATCCTGCACCTCGCCGGTGGTTGCGGCACGGGCGGTGTCGCCGGCCAGGCGGCGCTTGCCCGCTTCCATGAACTCCTTCGACCAGGTGTAATACAGGCTCTGCGCGATGCCTTCCTTGCGGCATAGCTCGGCGATGCTGTCCTCGCCGCGCAGGCCATCCAGCACTATCCGGATCTTGTCCTCAGCCGAGAAATGCCGACGGGTCTGCCGCCGAATATCCTTCACCACCCGCTCAGCAGGGGCCTTTGTCAGTGAATTTTTCAAGGAGGGTTTGGGCTTCATCTTCGTTCCTTCGTCACTACGACGAAGCCCAAACCCTCCTTAATT
>NZ_CANMCP010000044.1 GCF_947496385.1 uncultured Croceicoccus sp.
CTAGGGTTCGTGGACAAACCTTGCATACCAGCAATCTGTCGGTAAGTGCGGAGAGTGATCAATTAACTTTCGGGGAGATAATCGAGTGCGTGCAACCTATTTCCTCATAGCTTCCTCTATATTGTTGGCAGCCTGTGGGCAATCAACCGATTCAACGGCATCGCGAAATGGCACGGAGCAAGTTCAGAGCCAATCGGTGCCCACTGCGAGCGAGAACGATGGGAATTGGTCCTTACTTAGCGAGTATGTGGGTCAGCATCCCGTGGATAGCAGGCTCTATGACGAAAGCCCGATAGCGCCCGAGCTCAGGAACCTTCTCGACGACAAGCTGAACGTGCTGATGCAGAACAGCGAGACAGCCGCTCCCTTGCAACGCAATGGCGAAGTTTTCTTCACGTCGGGCAACAAGGATAATGAGGGGGGTAGCGACGCATTCTATCTGCTTGTCGATCCGTCAGCCAAGGCAGTCGAGGTCGGCCTTTGGGAAAACGGAGAGTTGACCGTTTATAAGACCCCAGGTTCCGACATTCTGAAACCAACGGATATCCAGACGACAATATCGAACGCGGAGATGTAAACGTCGCTGTGGCCCGGCAGGAACGCCAGCAATCCTTGACGCGTTACCGATCCACTGATTCAAGGCTGGCTTTTGGAGGCGGCCTTGGGCGAACGGATTGGCGTTACGGACGAAGAATGGGAAGTGATCGGGCCGCTGCTGCCGTCTGAGCGTGGTCGCGGATGCCGCCCGGCGCAGGATAATCGTCCCTATTTCGAAGGCATGATGTGGATCGCGCGGACCGGCGCGCAGTGGCGACACTTGCCGGACGAATATGGCAAGTGGAACAGCGTGTTCCGACGTTATCGACGATGGGTCACGACCGGTGTGTTCGATGCCATGCTCGAGACACTGTCCGAACTGGCGGGGCGGCATACAGCCGCCGACATGATCGACAGCACGGTGGTCCGGGCACATCATTGTGCTGTCGGTATAAAAAGGGGACTCAGCAAACCGAGGCGCTTGGCCGATCGCGAGGCGGCTTCACGACAAAGCTCCATGCCAGATGCGATGCCAGAGGTCTCCCGCTAGGGTTCGTTCTGACACCTGGACAGGCGCACGATGTGCAGGGCTTCGCTCCACTGTTCCGCATGATAACCGACCGGATCGAGGCCTTCCTGGCTGATCGGGGCTACGATGCCGATGCGATCCGCAAGGAGATCGAGGCAGCCGGTGCGGAAGCGGTGATCCCGGCTAAGGTCAACCGGCGCAATCCAACCCCGCACGACCGCACCAAATACAAATGGCGCAACCTCATCGAGCGTTTGTTCAACAAACTCAAGAACTGGCGCAGAGTGGCAACCCGCTACGACAAAACCAAGGAGTCCTACCTCGGCTTCGTCGCGCTCGCTTCAGTCAAACTGTGGATACCCTTTGTCCACGAGGCCTA
>NZ_CANMCP010000045.1 GCF_947496385.1 uncultured Croceicoccus sp.
CTAGAATTTCTTGCGCTGATCTCCTTGAGCATGTCGTTGTCCAGCATCGAGGCCACCAGCAGCTTCTTAGTCGCTCGTTCTCCTGCTTCAGCTGGTGCAGACGATGGGTATCTTACACCTCCAGCCCGCCATACCTGGACTTCCACGTGCAGAAGGTCGCCGAGCTGATCCCATGACGACGGCCTATATCCGCCGTCGCCATCCCAGCCTCCTCCTTCAAAACAGCGATGATCTGTTCCTCGCTGAACCCGCTCCGCTTCATCTCGTCCGTCTCATTGACGAAGACCGGACTCTACTTATCAATGGAGGAAATCTCGGCTCAGGACTCATTGATCACAGTCAGAAGATGATGGTGGCGGCGAGGCAGATGGCCGAGAAGAAGGTGTGGGCGCAGCGGTCATAGCAGGTGCGGATACGTCGCCAGTCCTTAAGGCGGCCAAACATATTTTCGACCCTATGCCGCTGACGATAGAGGGTGCGATCGTGCGGGATCGGGATTTTACGGTTCGCCTTTGACGCGATGCACGGGGTAATGCCGCGCTCCATCAAGGCATGCTGGAACCCGTCGGCGTCATAACCTCGGTCGCCCAGCAGAGCCTTGGCCGCTAGCGCTGCAGGTATCCGGTTGAACACGCCCATCCGGCTCCAGCGGACGAAGCGGTTATAGATCGTCTTGGGCGGATCGTCGTCGGCAGGTGCATCGTGTCAGCGCAGACCGTCATGGACCACGAAGATAATCCTACTGATGACCCAACGATCATCGCCCTTAGGCACGCCGTGAGACAGCGGAAAATACGGCTCGATCGTGCGCATCTGCGCCTCTGACAACCAAATCAAATCGCTCATGGCAACGCCTCCTGAGCGCCGCCAATGAATAAGCATCAGACTGTCAGGAGAATCCCTTTAATAGGTCCTGAGCCTAGGTCGT
>NZ_CANMCP010000046.1 GCF_947496385.1 uncultured Croceicoccus sp.
CTAGGCCGTGTTGACAAAAGGGATTCCCAAGCGGGCCGGGTTCTGATTCAAGACTGCTTTTTGCGGAGCAGTTATGGGTCGCGGGGATTTGTCGGACGAGGAATGGGAGGTGATCGGACCGCTGCTGCCGCCTGAGCGGGGCCGTTGGGCGCGGCCGGCGGGCGACAACCGGCGCTTTCTCAACGGCATGCTGCATGTTCTGCGGGTCGGCTGCCCCTGGCGCGACATGCACGAGCGATACGGCAAGTGGAACTCAGTCTATGTTCGGTTCCGCAGGTGGGCCGAGCAGGGTGTATGGGATGCGCTGTTGCAAACGCTGGTCGATCTGGGGCTCACCGACGACTGGCAGCACATGATCGACAGCACCAGCGTTCGCGGCCACGTCTCGGCCGCGGGCGGAAAAGGGGGGCTTGTGCGAACGCTCTTGGTCGATCACGCGGCGGCTTTACGAGCAAGATCCATGCCCGCTCGGACAATCAAGGACGCCCTCTCGGCTTCATCCTGACCGGCGGCGAAGCCTCCGACTACGTCGCCGCCGAGCCGCTGATGACCATCCCGGTCGCCACACCCAAGGCGCTGCTGGCGGACAAGGGCTATGACGGCGACCACTTCCGCGAGAGCCTGCTGATCCGAGGTATTCTGCCGATCATCCCGCCTCGCTCGAACCGCAAGGTGCCCGAGCATCCCGACTACCGCCGCTACAAGGATCGTAACCGCATCGAGCGCATGTTCGGCAAGTTGAAGCAGCAGCGCCGCATCGCCACCCGCTACGACAAGACGATCCTCTCCTTTGAGAGCTTTCTCAACCTCGCCGCAGTGCGCCTATGGCTGAAATCTTATGTCAACGCGGCCTAG
>NZ_CANMCP010000047.1 GCF_947496385.1 uncultured Croceicoccus sp.
GCGTTCTTGCGGGCAGCGGCTTCGCGGATGGCGTTGCTGTCATAGCCCTTGTCACCGAGCAGTGTTGCGCCTTCTGGCATGACCTCGATCAGTGCTTCGGCTTCCTGACTGTCGTGGACCTGGCCGCCGGTCAGACGCAGGGCAACGGGACGACCGTCAGCGTCAACGAGGGCATGAATCTTGCTCGTGAGGCCACCTCGGGAACGTCCCATGCCGCGATCGCCGGCTCCCCCTTTTTACCCGTCGCACCATGTTGGTGGACGCGCACGCAGGTGGAGTCGATCATCACGATCTCGCCAGCAAAGCCAGCGGAAACTGCAGCCAGCAACCGGTCCCACACCCCGGCTTTGCGCCAGCGCACGAACCGGTTGTAGCAGGTCGTCGACGGGCCGTAGCGCTCGGGTATCTCAGCCCACGGCGAACCCGTGCGGAACCGCCAGAGGATGCCGTTCAACACCCGCCGATCATCAACACGCGGCACCCCGCGAGGCTTGTTCGGTAGCAAAGCCTCGATGATCGACCACTCTGCATCCGTTAGTTCGTATCGTCGCAGCGCCATCAAGCCCTCCATCACAATGAAGAACCTGAATCATGCGGCCCCGCAGATCACAAGCCGTTTTATGAGTTTACCGCCTA
>NZ_CANMCP010000048.1 GCF_947496385.1 uncultured Croceicoccus sp.
ATTAGAGTCCGGCCCTGACAGAAGGACGGACGAGATGAAGAGAACGAGGTTTTCAGAAGAGCAGATCATCGGAGTTCTGAAGGAAGCGGAGGCGGGTGCGAAGACCGCTGACCTGGCCCGTCGGCACGGAGTGTCGGAAGCGACGATCTACAACTGGAAGTCGAAGTATGGCGGGCTGGAGGTCTCCGATGCCCGGCGGCTCAAAGAGCTGAAGAGCGAGAACGCGAAGCTGAAGCGGTTGCTGGCCGATGCGATGCTGGACAAGGCTGCGCTGAAGGATATTCTGGCAAAAAAGTTCTGACGCCCGTCGCAAAGGGGGAAGCTGTCGCTCATCTCCAGGCGTGCCACGGGATGAGCGAACGGCGGGCGTGCCGTGTCATCGATGCCGATCGCAAGAGCGTGCGTTACCGTTCCACCCGGGACGATGACGCTGGTCTGCGGGAGAAGCTGCGCGAGCTGGCCAACCAGCGTCGGCGGTTCGGCTATCGCCGTCTGCATATC
>NZ_CANMCP010000049.1 GCF_947496385.1 uncultured Croceicoccus sp.
GCCAAAGTCACGGCAATGGTCTCCCAGACGCCGGCTTCGCTCCATTGCCGGAACCGGCGATAGATGGTGTTCCAGCTCCCGTATTTGGGCGGCACTGTCAGTGCCCCCGCCAGAGGTACATCATCTCGCCGTTCATGCGGACATACATCTCATCGAGATGCCATTGCCATTTTTGGAAGCCGCGCATCCGGTTAACTCGCTGGCGGCGAATGTCGGCCGCGAATATCGGACCGAACCTGTTCCACCAAAACCGCATCGTCTCATGGCAAATGTCGATGCCGCGCTCGGACACAAGATCCTCGACGTTCCGCAGCGAAAGCGGAAATCGGACATACATCATCACGACCTGTCGGATCACCTCTGGCGAAGAATGGAAATACCGGAACGGGCTGACTAGGCCGTAGACTCATAACGCGGCGCACCAGATTCGTGCACAGATGAGCTTGACGGCGGCGAGATAGTTGTCGGG
>NZ_CANMCP010000050.1 GCF_947496385.1 uncultured Croceicoccus sp.
TCGCGCCTTTGTTGCCCGACAAGCCGCGCGGTGTTCCCCGGGTGGATGACCGGCGGGTGCTTAACGGAATCATGTGGCGCTTCCGGTCCGTTGCGACATGGGCGGAAATCCTGGGGCGCTACGGGTCACCGACGACCTGTTACAGTCGGTTCGTTCGCTGGCGCAAAGCCGGGGTCTGGGACCGGCTGCCAACGGCGGTTTCCGCTGATTTCAATGGCGAGTTGGTGATGATCGATTCCACCTGTGTGCGCGTTCACCGACATGGTGCGACGGGCAAAAAGGGGGAGCTGCAATCGTGGCATGGGACGTTCCCGGGGCGGCCTCATCAGCAAACTCCACGCTCTTGTCGAGGTTGACGGACGCCCTCTCGGCTTGAGGCTGGCCGCTGGTCAGGTCTACGATGCCTGCGAGGCCGACGCACTCATCGAGGCTATACCCGAAGGCGCGACCCT
>NZ_CANMCP010000051.1 GCF_947496385.1 uncultured Croceicoccus sp.
TTGGAAATTTGGCGAAGCAGGAGACAGGCCGCTACGCGAACAACCGTGCTGAAAACTCACATCTGCCATTCCGACGAAGGGAACGAGCGATGCTGCGCTTCCGGCAAATGAAGTCGCTACAGAAGTTCGCATCGGTTCACGCATCCTTCCACAACCACTTCAATTCCGAACGTCACCTCGTTGATTGTCAAACTTACATAGCCCGCCGCTCAGTTGCATTGGCTGAGTGGCAAAACCTCATGGCCTGAAAAATAGCCGGGGAAGGGCGCACGACGCAAAACGGAGAGCGGTTTGCATCCGACTGACAGCTCCTAAAGGGGAGGGGTGCACTCTACAAAACGGAAAACGTTTTGCATCTGCCTGACGGCGGCATCCAATCCCTTACGATGTTTGCTTCATATTAGCGAAGCCCGCTCGTAGAACGACAAGTCTTCCATCTCGTA
>NZ_CANMCP010000052.1 GCF_947496385.1 uncultured Croceicoccus sp.
TTTCTTGGCTCGGGGCATCCGCTTCTCCTACCCTGCGCTCCACAATTTGCCAGAGGTACAATCCTTCTGACAGTGCCCAGTCCGTCCGTCGTTATGAACTCTGGCGATCCGTGGCGTTTCAGCGCCCTCTTCATAAAACGCAGGGCGGCGGCCTTGTCCCTCGCTTTTGTGACGTAGCTTTCCAGGACTTCGCCTTCGTGATCGATGGCACGCCAGAGGTACATCATCTCACCGTTTATGCGGACGTACATCTCATCAAGATGCCAGTTCCAATGGCGAAAGCCGCGCATTCGATTTACGCGCTGGCGACGAATGTCGGTCGCGAACATTGGACCAAACCTGTTCCACCAAAGCCGCACCGTCTCATGGCAGATGTCGATCCCACGCTCCGACAGTAGGTCTTCCACGTTCCGCAGCGAAAGCGGAAAACGAAC
>NZ_CANMCP010000053.1 GCF_947496385.1 uncultured Croceicoccus sp.
ACTGGCGGATCGAATGCAGGAATATCCCCCGTCTTTAGGCCGCGGCATGGATATCGGCGGCGTTCCATATCTTGCGGACTTCCATCGCTCGCTGTCTGCGACGTAATGCCATCGCAAAACCGCTCGCGATGCGCAAATCGCCGCGCCGACGAAGGCCGATCCACACGCATGCCGCTGGTCATTCCATGCAAGCCTGCCGCAGGACGCCGCAAACTACACCATAGGCTAGTAACTATCGTTTGATCCGTGTCCGTCGTCAGAACATTTGGCACAAGTCGCGGCGTAAATTAGCGGAGTGCGGGCCTCGTCTCAGGGTTGATGTT
>NZ_CANMCP010000054.1 GCF_947496385.1 uncultured Croceicoccus sp.
CGAAGATTTGTTGTCGGAACGCGGCATCGATATCTGCCATGAGACGGTCCGCCTCTGGTGGAACAGGTTTGGCCCGATTTTCGCGGCCGACATCCGGCGGCAGCGCGTAAATCGGATGCGCGGCTTTCGAAAATGGCATTGGCATCTCGATGAGATGTACGTCCGCATAAACGGCGAGATGGTGTACCTATGGCGTGCCGTCGATCACGAAGGTGAGGTGCTCGAAAGCTACGTTACGAAGAAGAGGGACAAGGTTGCAGCGCTG
>NZ_CANMCP010000055.1 GCF_947496385.1 uncultured Croceicoccus sp.
GTACGTCCGCATCAATGGCGAGATGATGTACCTCTGGCGTGCCGTCGATCATGAAGGTGAAGTGCTCGAAAGCTACGTCACGAAAACGAGGGACAAGGCCGCCGCCCTGCGTTTCATGAAGAAAGCGCTGAAACGCCACGGTTCGCCTGAGATCATTACGACCGACGGACTTCGCTCCTACACGGCAGCAATGACCGAACTTGGAAATTTGGCGAAGCA